>JADJAC010000011.1 GCA_016704425.1 Sphingomonadales bacterium | reverse complement strand
TCAAGCTCCGCGTCCGGCATGAACTTACCTGTCCCTTCACCCGGGATCCGACGCTGGACACTGCCGAAGCGTGGCAGCTTGTCGACCAAATCGGGTTGTACGGCAAGATCTGCATGTTCTTTACGCCGTTCTCGAGCATAAAGTCAGCAATGGCACTGAGGGTTTTCATCCGTGTCGGTGATAAAGGGCACCAACAGGACCCGCGGCAGAACCTCGATCACCGAATCCGTGCCAGGGCCTGGACCTTCCTGAAGTTCTCATGAATAGAATGGTTGGGAACGCCGCAGTACTACTTGTGCGCATCGCTGTCCATCAACTTGAGATCAAAGTAGCTGGTGTCGGTGTAGGGCAATACCAGATTTTCAACTACCTTGTAATTGCATAGTCCCGCTGTCTGTATCAGCGTGTGAACATTCCGCTTCTTCAGCCGCTAGAACAGTTCGCCGACCGAGATCCATCTGCATCAGCGCCTCGCCGCCGGAGACAGTAACCCCGCCGCCGGAGGCCTGAAGGCCTCGTCTTCGCACCTTCTCCACAGATGATCCATGTCGATGTCATTGCCACAGCGCTCCAGAGCACCGGATGGGCAGACATCAACGCACTTGAAGCACTGGGTGCATTTGTCGCGGATGATTTTGTCGGGCGAACTCAGGTCGATCGCCTGCTCGGGGCAGGCGTCAGCACAGTCGTGACAGCTGATGCACTTCTCTGCATCATAGGAGAGTTCGTAACCGGTGTTGATGCTTTCCGGATTCTGGCACCAGGTACAAGACAGCGGGCAGCCCTTGAAGAACACCACGCTGCGAATACCCGGCCCGTCGTCCAGGGTGTTTCTCTTGATGTCGAAGTACAGCGAAGCCTTCCTTGGCTCGGTAACTGCTATCGCATCAATCAGGCTTGCATCAGGCCCCATTACTGCTCCGCCCCATTACTGCTCCGGGATATCACCTCATCCTGCATTTCAGGTGATAGATCGTTGAAGTACGCCGAGTAGCCAGATACCCGAATCAGCAGGTTGGGGTGCAACTCCGGGTTGTCCCGTGCCTCAATCAGGATTTTCGGATCCAGCATATTGGCCTGCACCTGCATACCGTGCCGTTTGAAGTACACCTTGTACATGCTACCCAGTGCACTCTTACCATCGTCACAGTCGTAACTGGAGGCATCCAGCTTGATATTGAAGTTGATGCCATTGGCAAACTTCTTGAAATCGATCCGGTTCATCGAATTGATCAAGGCGGTGGAGCCACGCTTGTCTGCACCGTTTTCCGGCGCAAAACCCGAGGCGAAGGTCTCGCCGGCACGACGGCCATTTGGTGTGGCATTGATCAGCCCGCCGAAGTGGGTGTGGGAAGTGTTGGAGTACACGCCCGCCAGGTACTGGCCACCGCGGGTATTCTTGCCCAGGGCGTGAATGGAATCGGAGTAGTGATCCCCGACCCACTTCATCCAGGCATCCGCCTTGGGAATATCGTTGCCAAATTTATCGATGCCTTTCAGCCTGGTCCGCACAACCTCATCCGAGAGATTGTCTTTCAGGTGAGCGACCAGCTCCTCAAGGGTGAGCCACTTGTCCTCGAACACAGCACTCTCAATGGCCCCAGGAATCGGCCACGACCGCCATGCCGGTGCCCTGGATACCGGAGAAATTGTACTTCGCGCCACCCTGTGTAGAGCAAACACCCTGCTCGAGACAGCCTTCCAGCGTAGCGCTGGTGATCGGGGTGGGGTGGTACTTGGCGCTCAACTGTTCACACTTCTGCAAATCCGCGTGCAGCTTGCCCAGCTGATGCTTCACCTGCACCTTGTAGGCGTCCAATACGTCATCCATGCTCTTCATGCTGGAGACCGGGGGTGTCTTGACACCGATCTGTCGGTCAGAACCAAACTGGCACCCCTCGTTGAGCGCCATTTCCAGGGCCAGGGCCATGTTGTACATCCCGGCGTCGGTGGAACCCAGGGTCTTGCCCGGCGCCGTGGGCTCAACACAGCCGATGGCGACATAGTCCCTGGCATCCTCCAGGGAATAACCGACATTCATCATGGACTCGATGATGGTCTCGTCGTTATACATGGCGGGCGCCGAACCCGGGCCGAAGTTCACCCGGATGACCTCATCGTAGAATGCCTTGGGTGTGTTCTCGTGGAGACGGACGTGGAAGTTGGGCTGGCGCATGCGCAACTCATCGGCGAGCTCCAACAAATGAAACTCAGTTCATTGGTCGCATCGTTGCCCTCGGAGTCCTGACCACCGATGGTCACTACCTCCAGCTGGTCAATCCACCGAGCATGCTGGTCAGCTCGTCGGAGTACATGGGGATGGTTTCGCATAGCTTTACGCAGAAAGCTCCCAGAATATCTTTCGCCTCTTGTCTTGAAATACGTCCAGCCGCCAAATCCTCTTCATAGTAGGAATTCAGGAATTGGTCCACGCGGCCCGGACAGGTGGTTTCACCTATTGTCTCCTGGAAAATGGCGATGTGGGTGAGGGTCATTGATTGGACCGCTTCATAGAAACTGGTTGCGCCATAACGTGGTACGCGAGCGCAGACCTCCGCAATCCGCTCTAGATCAAGTTTCCGCTGAGGGTCCGCTTCAGCCTCTGCCAGCCTACGCGCCTCGGTCGCATAGCGGTCACCAAACTCTGCCAGCGCATTCATTGAGATTTTCACAGACTGGTAGAAGTCCAGCTTGGAGGGATCGTTGGTTTGTGCCTCGAAGGCCTCCACCTCGGCGATGATGCCCTCGGCACCCAGTTTGATCACTTTCTCGTAGCCGGGTGCCAGGTGAGCAATACCACCAGCCTCATACAATTGGTACTGCAGTGCTTCAATCTGCTCCTTAACAAAGCGCATCTGCTCTTCCTGCCCGCCAAAGGCAAGATAAACCATATTCTTGTCCATCCAGTCCATCCAGAACGGAATATATGACTGGAGTTTTGCCTGCTCGTCTTCGCTGATCTCGAGAGGATTGACCTTGCGGGTGGGTAGTTTGTCGACACCAATCATTATGCCCAGACCGCCCAACTCCGGATAACAGATGCCGGCGACCCGTTTGGCGGTGAAGTTGCCAACAATCAGCTCGTCAGGATAGATTTTCACCGTTTTGTTGGCCAGGACGTGGCGTGTCGCTTCAGCTATCTGAACGGCCGTAGATTTCCCCATCGTTGGCCTCATCCATGTAATACTCTGACCAAAGCACTGCGCGCTCGATGCAGCCACCGTAGGTAGCCTCGTCGACAGCTTTCTTCAGGCGAGCGACTCGAGCACCATCTTCCAGTGACTGACCAACGACATTAGTAATTGCATTCATATTTCACCTCGCGTCTCAGCGGTTGCTTTACATGTCGCCCCGTCTTAAACGAAGCACATACTATGGAGAGTACAAGGAGTGGTAGTGTCCCGTCAAGTGGTGTAATTCCGGTCTCCAGTTTCATTGCTTCAGGCGGCCTCAGACTGTGGCAGTAGGTTGGCCTGGTCTTCCTTGCTCAGCACGCGCGCCAACGTCTCTTGGCTCATGTAGCGGCGTGTCACCTGCCATTCATCTGTTTGCTCAGCGAGTAGCGTTCCCACGAGCCGCATGATGGCAGCGTTGTTCGGGAAGATACCCACCACCCGCGAGCGGCGTTTGATTTCCTTGTTCAATCGCTCCAGGGAATTCGTCGATGCCAGCTGAGGCCAGTGCTCTTTCGGGAAGCTCATGAAGGCAAGCACGTCGTCCTCGGCGCTGTCCATGAGCTCCGCTACCTTGGCGAAGCGCTCTCGCAGCTTGTCAGCGGTTTCTCGCCACTGCTGGCGTGCCTCCTGCTGGTTCTCCTGCACGAAGGCCGTGCGGATCACGGCGGCCACCATGGAGTGCTGCTTGCGCGGGACATGGGCCAGCGCATTGCGCATGAAGTGCACCCGGCAGCGTTGCCAGGTAGCTCCTATGACCTTGGCAATCGCCTGCTTCAGGCCCTCGTGGGCATCCGAGACCACCAGTCGCACGCCTGACAGGCCACGGCGCACCAGGCTGCGTAGGAACTCGGTCCAGAAGGCTTCAGTCTCGGCCGGACCCACAGCCATGCCCAAGGTTTCCCGGCGACCTTCGCTGCTGACGCCAACGGCAACAACCACCGCTTGGCTGCTGACAGCGCCACGCTCGCGCGATTTTAGATAGGTCGCATCCAGCCAGACGTAGGCCCATGGGCCCTCCAGCGGGCGATTCAGGAAAGCCTCGACGCGCTCGTCCAGTTCCTCGCACAGTCGCGATACCTGGCTCTTGGAGATGCCGCTCATACCCATCGCCTGCACCAGATCATCGACCTTGCGGGTCGATATCCCCTTCACATACGCCTCCTGCACAACAGCCACCAACGCCTGCTCCGAGGCCTTCCGGGGCTCCAGGAAGCTCGGCAGGTAACTGCCCGTGCGCAGCTTCGGAATTCGCAGGTCCATCGTTCCCAATCGTGTCTCCAGTGTGCGCTCGCGATAGCCGTTGCGCTGGTTGACCCGGCCCTCACTGCGTTCATGTCGGCCGGCGCCGCAACGCTGCTCCGCCTCTGCATCCATCAGTCGCTGCAGGACCAGTTCGCCCAGCTCCCTCAGTAAATCACCGTCCGCATGCTTTTCAGCCAGCTCAATCAATGCCATCCTGTCCTCGGTCATCGTGGTGTCTCTCCGTGATTGGTGAAGGTGTCGTAACCTCCAGTTTACGGAGACCCACGGTGGCCGCCACCCTACCGTGAAGATTTACACCACTCATGAGGACACTACCCAACAATTGCAGAAGATGACATATGAACAAGAACAATATCATCAGCCTTACAGTTATGACCTTGCTTGCCACCGCTGTTCAGGCAGTGAGTGCCGAACAGCAACCGGGCACTGGATTCATCGAAGGCAGTCAACTGTCGGTATTGAACCGCAACTACTATTACAACAGTGACAATCACAGTGGCGGGAAGGATGGACGGGAATGGGGCCATAGTATCCTGTCCGCATTCACCTCGGGATATACCTCCGGTACAGTCGGTTTTGGCCTGGATGCCCATGCCTATCTGGCACTGAAACTGGACTCCGGTCGCGGACGCAATCGCTCGGACATGTTCCCCATGAAAAGCAATGGCGCCTCGCGTGATGAGTCCACTTCCGCCCGCGCGGCCGTGAAAATGCGTATTTCCAGGAGCGAACTCAAGTACGGGGATCTGCGCCCCTATAACCCGGTATTCGCCCTGGCCGATACCCGCATGTTCCCCGCCACGGCCACGGGCTTCATGTTTACCAGCAGCGAAATAGATGATCTGTATATCGACGCAGGCCACTTTACCTCGGGCAAGGATTACAACCAGACCCACGGCGATGGTGATTTCTTTGCCGGTTACGCCGGAGTAAAAGGAGGCAATGTCGACTATCTCGGCGGCTCCTACGGCATTGACGATAACACCAGCGTGACGCTTTACACCTCCCGCTACGAAGACCTGTGGCGTCAGCACTACCTCAACGGCAACTACACCCTGCCACTGGGAGAGCAGCGCGCACTGAACCTGGATGCCAACATCTACCGCACCACAGAGCAGGGCCAGGCCCTGGCCGGGAACATAGACGTCACTGCCTGGTCACTGGCCGCTGCCTACAGCATCGGTGCCCACACCCTGACCCTCGGCTACCAGAAGATCCACGGCGACCAGCCCCTGGACTGTTGATTGTCGCTGAGAGTTGACCCGGGAGGGTTATAAATTTCCACTGAGATTTGACCCATGTTGAACTCATCCCTGGCTTTGATGAGCGAGGGATCATGGAGTGTTGGACATGGCGTTATTGAGCATTATTCGGCGCTGGCATTTGCGCGATCATTTACCGATCCGGGAGATTGCCCGCCGTACGGGACTATCCCGTAATACCATCCGTAAATATTTGCGTGCGGGGACTGTAGAACCCCGGTTCAAGGTACCGGAGCGACCGAGCAAGCTGGATCCGTTTGCCGAACGATTATCGGCATGGCTGAAGCGGGAGATGGGACGGCCGCGCAAGCAGAAGCGTACGGTGAAGCAGTTGCACGCCGATCTCGTCACGCTGGGTTATGACGGTTCCTATGGCCGGGTTGCCGCCTTTGCACGGGCCTGGCGCGACGATTACCGGCAAGCGCAGCAGATGAGCGGTCGCGGCACCTATGTGCCCTTGGCGTTTGCGCCGGGAGAAGCGTTCCAGTTCGACTGGAGCGAAGACTGGGCGATCATTGACGGGGTGCGCACCAAGCTGCAGGTGGCGCACTTCAAGCTCAGCCACAGCCGGGCCTTTCTGGTGCGGGCCTATTTGTTGCAGACGCACGAGATGCTGTTCGATGCCCATAATCATGCGTTCCGCGTGCTGGGCGGCGTCCCGCGCCGGGGCATCTATGACAATATGCGCACCGCCGTCGACAAGGTCGGGCGCGGCAAGGAGAGGACCGTCAATGCCCGCTTTCTGGCGATGGTCAGTCATTATCTGTTCGAGGCCGAGTTCTGCAACCCGGCAGCAGGATGGGAGAAAGGCCAGGTCGAGAAGAACGTTCAGGACGCTCGTCATCGCCTGTGGCAACCTGTCCCTCAGGCGGAGAGCCTTGATGCGCTCAACCTGTGGCTCGAACAGCGCTGCAGGGCCTTGTGGCAGCAGATACCGCACGGGATCGAGCCGGGCTCGGTCGCGGACGCATGGGCCGACGAAGTGCAAAGCCTGATGCCGATGGGCAGGCCGTTCGATGGCTTTGTGGAACTTGGCAAGCGCGTCTCGCCGACCTGCCTCGTCCATCTGGACCGGAACCGCTACAGCGTACCGGCATCCTTCGCCAATCGGCCCGTGTCCTTGCGGATTTACCCCGATCGCATCCTGGTCGCCGCCGAGGGGCAGGTAATATGCGAGCATCCCCGCATCATCGATCGATCGCATCATCTGCCGGGCCACACTGTCTACGACTGGCGCCATTATCTCGCCGTCGTCCAGCGCAAGCCCGGAGCGTTGCGTAACGGTGCGCCGTTCCTGGAGATGCCCGATGCCTTCCGGCGGTTGCAGGCGCATCTACTGCGTACCCCTGGGGGTGACCGGGAGATGGTCGAGATCCTGTCACTGGTTCTCCATCATGACGAACAGGCCGTACTGACTGCGGTCGAACGGGCACTGGAGGCTGGCGTTCCGACCAAGACCCATATCCTCAACCTGCTGCATCGGCTGCTTGACGGAAAGCCCACCGCTACGCCGCCGGTGACGGCACCGCAGGCCCTGAGGCTGGTCAGTGAACCAATGGCCAATGTCGAACGCTATGATGCGCTGCGTCGGGAGACACGCCATGCGTCATGATCCTGCCAGTGGCGCTATCGTCGTGATGCTTCGAAGCCTGAAGATGCACGGTATGGCACAGGCCGTTACCGATCTCATGGCACAGGGATCGCCGGCGTTCGAAGCCGCCGTGCCCATGCTCTCCCAGCTACTCAAGGCCGAGACGGCCGAACGGGAGGTGCGCTCTGTTGCCTATCAACTCAAGGTCGCGCGGTTCCCGGCCTATCGTGATCTTGCCGGCTTCGACTTTGCCAGCAGCGAGATCAACGAGGCGCTGGTTCGCCAGCTTCACCGCTGCGATTTTATTGATGTTGCCGACAATGTCGTGCTGGTTGGCGGTCCGGGCACCGGGAAGACCCATGTCGCCACCGCGCTCGGTGTGCAGGCCATCGAACATCACAGGAAGCGGGTGCGCTTCTTCTCCACCGTGGAGCTGGTAAACGCCCTCGAACAGGAAAAGGCGCAAGGCAGAACCGGACAGATCGCCAACCGGCTTGTCCACTCCGATCTCGTGATCCTCGATGAGCTGGGCTATCTACCGTTCAGCGCTTCGGGCGGCGCATTGCTGTTCCATCTGCTCAGCAAACTCTATGAGCGCACCAGCGTCGTCATCACCACCAACCTCAGCTTCAGTGAATGGGCGAGCGTGTTCGGCGATGCCAAGATGACCACCGCGCTCCTCGATCGGCTCACCCATCACTGCCATATCCTGGAAACCGGAAACGACAGCTTCCGCTTCAAAAACAGCTCTGCCCAGCAGGCAAAACCCGGAAAGGAGAAAACATCATCTTGACCCACAGGAATTAATCGAAACATATATCCGAGACGGGTCACTTCTCAGTGAAAATCCCGGGTCAACTCTCAGTGACAATCAACATGGTGGCCACCGGGTTCATCGTTATGGTGGAGTTTGCACACTTCAACCGTGACGAAGAGGAGTTCCCGATGACCGAGGACAGATTACCTGATCGGAGCTTGGCTGCGAAGGGCGGCCAACCGGATTTTTGCGCACCATCGCCGAGACCGAGGCCGGCGGCTTGGAGGCCGACGTTGATGGCCTGATCGGCGCGGGTCGCCACGAACGCAGCAGCGAGCGCGCGACCTGGCGCAACGGCTATCGCGACCGTTCGCTGGATACCCGGGTAGGCACGCTGAACCTGAAAATCCCCAAGCTGCGTGCTGGGTCCTACTTTCCGGGCTTCCTTGAGCCCCGCAAGATGGTCGAGAAAGCGCTGGTTGCGGTGATCCAGGAAGCGTGGATCGGCGGGGTCAGCACCCGGCGGGTCGATGAACTCGTCCAGGCCATGGGCATGACCGGCATCTCCAAGTCCACCGTCTCCAAGCTTTGCAAGGACATTGACGAGCGCGTCCATGCCTTTCTGAAACGCCCGCTCACCGGCGAATGGCCGTATCTCTGGCTCGATGCCACCTATCTCAAGGTACGCGAAGGCGGGCGGATCATCAGCGTTGCCGCAATAATCGCCATGGCCGTCAACACCGAGGGCCGGCGCGAGATCGTCGGCCTGCATATCGGCCCCTCGGAAGCGGAGGTCTTCTGGTCCGACTTCCTGAAGGACCTTGTTCGGCGCGGTCTTACCGGCGTGAAGCTGGTCATCTCCGATGCTCACGAGGGCCTCAAGGGCGCGATCACCCGCGTCATGGGCGCCACCTGGCAGCGCTGCCGGGTGCACTTCATGCGCAATGCCCTGTCCTATGTGCCCAAGGGCCAGAACACTGTCGTCGCCGCCGCGATCCGCCAGGTCTTCCTGCAGCCCGATCAGAAAAGCGCAACGCAGGTCTGGCGACAGGTCGCCGACCAGTTGCGCACCCGTTGGCCCAAGCTCGGCGCCTGCATGGACGAGGCCGAAACCGACGTGCTCGCCTACACCGGCTTTCCCACCCAGCACCGCACGAAGTTACACTCAACCAATCCGCTCGAGCGGCTCAACAAGGAGGTCAAGCGCCGCGCCGACGTCGTCGGAATCTTCCCGAACGAAGACAGCATCATCCGCCTCGTCGGGGCTGTGCTGATGGAGCAGAACGACGAGTGGCAGCTCCAGCACCGATACATGCAGATCGAAGGCATGGCCGAACTCAACCAACCCATGATCGAGGAGGAAAATCAGCCCCTACACATCACCGCCAAAGCCGCCTGACGATGGCCCACGGCCACAGCCGAAATTACACCACCTTGACGGACGCGACCTTGAGCAAAGAGGACTTCGAAGAAAATTTGCGCAGACTTCAAGACAGAACAATAACCGAGCACCGACAATAGGCAGCATATTGTGCAGCCATAATAACTGGGTGCCATACGCCTCATTATCGCAGAAAGGTTTAGTGCGCTGTCAAGTGCAATAGAGTATGGTGCCAGATTTCCGCTTTCGTGTTGAGAGCTCTGGTATTGTCCTAAGTCTTTTTGGTATCCAATTCGAGAACATGCTCTTTCTGGATCGATTTCTTGTCGATTTTCCAGATGCAATTCTGGCCAGAGGGGTCTCCGAAATCCGGACATATTTCGGGATCTTGAAATTGGCGAGCTTGCTTTTCAAACTTTCTTGCAATGCCGCAACATCTACCTGATTGTCAGCGTATATCGTGGCCGCAACTTCTTCGCCGAGCCTCTCATCAGGCACACCATAAACACACGCTTCAATGATAGACGGATAACCTGCCAAAGCTGACTCTACTTCGCTACAACCAATGTTTTCGCCACCGCGAATTATGATCTGTTTCAGTCGGTCGACGACATACAAGAAGCCCTCTTTATCAATATATGCGATATCTCCAGTTCGGAACCAACCATCTTCTAGAAAATCATCAATGGAGTCTGGGCGTTCCCAATATTTGTGAATAACTGAGTGCCTCGGATCAATAATTCTCCGCGCTCTCCTGATGGAAGAAAATTTCCGCCATCATCAACCACCCCCAATTCAAGAACCGCGCTGACGCGACCGGAACTCGATGGCCTGCTCAGATAATCATCGCCTACGATAGATGTGCCGATGGAATTGGTCTCGGTCATACCCCAGGCGGTACCAGGCTTAGCATTTTTGAATGTGTCATCAAGGCCCTTGACCTGCGATTCAGCGCGCGCAGCACCGCCCCCCGCCAACGGCCAACAAACTTCCGACATCATGACCAGTGTCTTGGGCAGCCAGCATGATATCTCCCGTCATGGCCGGAGTGCCGACAAAGCTGATTATTTTCTCGCGTTCAACCAGCTCAACCGCGCGCATGGGATCCCATTTGTACATGGCAACCACTTTTCGCTGTTTACGGTAACTGGCTAGTAAGACTGCCAATAAACCATTCACATGAAATAGCGGCATCCCTAATAGCGTCGAATCGGTATACGCTTTGCTGCCATTTTTTTTAGATTTCGTCCTGCCTTTCAAAACCGCCATGCAAGTTAAATCAAGTTCCCATGACAGTAATGAGGCGAGGATATTTCGATGGGTGGACACTGAACCTTTAGGATGACCTGTTGATCCAGATGTAAACAGAATTACGGCATCATCGTCCGGTCCCAGCTCAACCTCTGGCATATCGACTTTGCGACTTAGCAGAGGTTCGATCGGTTGGGCTCTCTCTTCAGGTTCGGATCGAACCGAGATGAGGTGTGACGTGACCCCCAGCTTTCCACCAGCTGGGATTAGAGCCGGGCCGCTTTGTTGCGCATGAGCGCGGTTGAAGCAATGGCCTGCGTAGGGGCGCCCGCAGGGCGTAGCGAAGCAGGCCATTGCTTATCCAGTCCAGCGGCGAACGCCGCCGGGGTCTCGTAGCCAAGCGATGAGTGTGGTCTCTCCCGATTGTAGTCATCCACCCAGGCCGCGATCTCGACGCGGGCATGCGCCAGGCTGAGGAACAGCGTCTCGTTGAGCAGCTCGTCGCGCATGCGGCCGTTGAAGCTCTCGACATAGCCGTTCTGCATCGGTCTTCCCGGCGCGATGTAATGCCACTCCACACCGATCTCGCCGCACCATGCCAGCACGGCATTGCTGGTGAGCTCGGTGCCATTGTCGCTGACGATCATGCCGGGCTTGCCACGCCGGGCTATCAGCTCGGTCAACTCGCGCACGACACGGCGCCCCGAGATCGATGTATCAGGCACCGCTGCCAGGCACTCCCGGGTCACATCATCGACCACATTGAGCACACGGAACCGGCGGCCGGAGGCCATCTGGTCGTGCACGAAGTCGAGGCTCCAGCGCTGGTTCGGCAGCGCCAGCACCGGAGCAGGTGCCCTCGTGCCCACAGCCCTTCTGCGCGCGCCGCCGCCTGACAGCGAGACCTTCCTCACGATAGAGCCGCTGGGTCTTCTTGCGGTTGATCATCACGCCCTCCCGGCGCAGCAGGATGTGCAGCCGACGATAGCCGAACCGGCGACGCTGGTTGGCCAACTCGCGCAGCTTCTCGCGAAGCGAGCCGTCATCGTCCCGCGTGGAACGGTAACGCACGCTCTTGCGATCGGCATCGATGACACGGCACGCCCGCCGCTCGCTCATCCCGTGGCAGGCCTGGAGATGAGCCACAGCTTCCCGCATGGCGGCGGGCGTCAGAACTTTTTTGCTAGAAGATCCTTGAGCGCAACGTTGTCCAGCATCGTGTCGGCCAGCAGCCGCTTGAGCTTGGCGTTCTCGCTCTCGAGCTCTCTCAACCGTCGGGCCTCGGACACCTCCAGCCCGCCGTACTTCGACTTCCAGTTGTAGATCGTCGCTTCAGATACCCCGTGCCGCCGGGCGAGATCGGCGGTCTTCGCACCCGCATCTGCTTCCTTCAGCACGCCAATGATCTGTTCTTCCGTAAACCTCGTTCGCTTCATCTGTCCGTCCTTCCAATGGGTCGGACTCTAATCAAGCTTGGAGGAAAATCAGGGGTCACGTCATAGGCGCTGACGGGGAACATTGAGATTGAAGACATTGAAGTGAATAGCGCCTAGTGATCTAGACGCCTTCATTGTTTGTTTTTTTGCTGTCGTTCGAAGTTCACAGGTGACAACATGGGGTTTGTGGCGTGCTTTCGCACGGGGTTATAGAATTTCGATGTAGTCGAACTCATCCTGCCGAGCTTCTGCGCGGGTTTTTTATGTCCGCCTTCGGATCCGTTCGCGTTTGAGCAGGTTAAGGAAGCTCTCAGCGAACGCATTATCATGGCAGTTCCCGCGCCTGCCCATTGAGTGCTTGAGATTGTGGGCATGGAGGAGCCAGGTTCATTCGCGGGAGATAAACTGTGAGCCCTGATGGAGTGGATCAGAACTACGTTCTTCGGCTTTCTGCGCCACACCGCTATCAGCAGTGCCTGGCAGACCAGATCAGCGGTCTGCCGACTTTGTATCTGCCAACCAACCACCGCCGTGAATAGAGATCGATCACCACTGAGAGGTAAGCGAAGCCCTCATGCGTTCTGATGAAGGTGGTGTCTGTTACCCATGCTGCGTCGGACGCTGACACTGCAAACTGGCGATCCAACGTATTGTCGATCACAACTGATGGCGTGCCACAATAGCTGTCTGGACGCCGCTTATAGCCAACTTGAGCTTTGATCCCGGCTTGCCATGCAAGGCGAGCCACACGGTTGGGACAGCTCTGCTCACCCTGATCAAGCAGAACATCATGCAGATGCGGTTGCCGTACACCCTGCCACTCTTCCCGTGCCTCGTGGATGAGCTTGGTCTGTCGGGCATCTTCCTGCGCCCTCTGAATCAACTTATGAGACCTGACCCTGGCTGGGAAGTGTCTCGGGATCGACGCTGGAGCCAGACATGCAACGGTTCCTAACAACGAATCACTTCGCAGGCAGCGACCGCGAGCAGTTGAATTGGCTGATGGGCTTCTCGCGCCTGAACATGAGGCCTGTAGCAGCCCGCAATAGCCGAGGTTCTTGTCTGAATTTTCCAATCCAAGGGAGATCCCGGCCGCGCACGAAGTTGAATGAATCTGTCAAAAACTGACTTCAATGGCAATAGAATAGGTTCGTCGACCCGTTAACTTCTGGTGCTCAAACTGATTTCTGAGGGCATTGAATCATGACTGAGCAAGCTGGCTACTATGGTAAGAGGCGCAAATGGCATAGCTGGGGATACGAAGACGAGGTCATTTCCCAGGCTGAGGTCAAGGAAATGGCCGTTCGCGTTGGCAAACGCCTGGGCATTGATGAGCCGGTGGTCTTGTCTGATCCAACGCTCGAGGAAATCGAGTTGAGGGAATCGCGGATCTCCATCCCTGCTTCCTTGTCGTCTTTTTGTAATTCAGACAAATGGGATCGCGTTTCTCATTCCTACGGCAAGAGCTTCAAGGACCTGACGCGCATTTTTCGGCGAGATTTTACCAATCCGCCTGATGTGATTGCCTATCCTCGCAACGAGGCCGAGGTTGCCGCAGTTTTGGATTGGTGCGGTGATAATGGCTATGCGGCAATTCCATATGGCGGCGGATCAAGTGTCACGGACGGCTTTACTGCCCCGGAGGATTGCGACGGTTCGGTAATTATCGATTTGGGGAACATGAACCAGGTGCTGGAGGTTGACCCGGTCTCCCGCTGCGCACTTATCCAGGCAGGTACGCTTGGGCCTTCGCTTGAAGATCAGCTAAAGCCGCACGGCCTCACATTGAGACATATTCCGCAATCCTGGGAGTTTTCATCGCTTGGCGGCTGGATTGCGACGCGTTCTTCGGGCCACTATGCTACCCACCTTACCCATATTGACGATATGGTGCAGAGCCTCAGGGTCGTAACGCCGCGCGGAACGATAGAAAATCGCAGATTGCCGGGATCAGGTGCCGGCCCGGATCCCGACCGCCTCTTTATCGGTTCTGAAGGCTCGCTCGGGATTATCACACAGGCATGGATGAAGCTTCAGGGGCGAGTGGTCTTCCGGGCGAATGCGACCATCACCTTTGACACGTTCTATCAAGGTGCCGCAGCCATTCGGCAGATCACACAGGCAGGCCTGTTTCCTGCGAATTGTCGTTATCTGGACGCGCAAGATGCCCAGTTTTATGGCGCTGGTGATGGCACAAAATCTGTGCTGCTGCTTGGCTTTGAATCTGCGGATCATCCCGTGGATGTCTGGCTGGAGCGCGGCGTTGAAATTTGCCAGGACCACGGCGGTGAAGTCGTGACCAAGACCGGATCGGGCGGCGATGCCTTGAAGTCAAGCCGCAGCGGCGCGCAGGGGAATTGGCGCGAGCAATTCCGTTACCTGCCGCGATTGATGCATACGCGCGCTGCGATGGGCGTGGTCAGCTTTACCTTTGAAACGGCCTATACCTGGGACAAATTCGAAGCCGTGGACACGGAAATTATTCGCCGGGTCAGCGAGGCGCAAAAAGCGCTGACCGGCGGTGGCATTGTTTGCCGCAGATTCTCCTTCCTCTATCCCGATGGGCCGGCGCCCTATTATTCCGTCGTTGCGCCTTCCACGCACGAGACGAGCCTTGAACATTACCAGGCGCTTTCCGACGTGGCTTCTGATGCGATATCGGAGCTTGGCGCGACAATCACGCACCACCATGCGGTCGGACGCAGCTTCCGTCCGTGGTACGACAAGGAAGTGGACCCGCTTTTCCGGGATATGTTGGCTGGCGCAAAGAATGCTGTTGATCCAGATTGGATTATGAACCCGGGAATGCTTCTCGACCGTTCGAATCATCTCAAGATCGTCGGATAAGGGGAGCAGGTCGCACGCTATGATCGAACTGTTTTTCTGGCCTACTCCCAACGGATACAAGGCGACGATTGCTTTGGCGGAATTGGGATTGCTTGGCAAAGTTACGCCAATCAATATTCTGGCCGGTGAACAGTTCGATCCGGCATTTCTTAAGATCAGTCCAAACAACAAGGTTCCCGCCATCATCGATCACGATGGTCCAAATGGCGAGCCGGTTGCGATATTCGAATCTGGCGCCATATTGCTCTACCTGGCTGAAAAGACCGGAAAGCTTCTTCCCAAGTCTGAAGTGAAAAGGCTGGAAGCCCTGCAATGGCTTTTCTTCCAGGTGAGTAGCATGGGGCCGATGCTCGGGCAGGCACACTAGTCTTGTGCCGATTTGAGCAAAAGTTGCAGCGAAGGATTAGAAAGGTTGGGATCGTGGATAGGGCAAGAGCTATTGCAAAACTTACGGCACCCGGAAGAAAGTATGAACTGCAAAATGTCTGTGTGAATGGAAACGAGGTAAAGTGGTTCGTAAACGCACCCACCTCGCTCAGACAGCTGATTAGCGAAGCGCGCTGCGAGAAGACATTTTTTGTCTATAATGATGAGCGCTACACGTTTGAGGAATTCTATCAGCGTGCGTCAAATCTGGGCAGACGCCTGATCGATGACTATGGAGTCAAACCTGGCGACCGGGTCGCAATTGGCCTTCGCAACTACCCTGAATGGGCGCTCGCATTTGCGGCGATAACTTCTATCGGAGGGATCGTCGCGGGGCTCAATGCATGGTGGGAATCGGACGAGCTTGAGTATGGCATTAGGCATATCGGGGCAAAGGTGGCCATAGTCGACCAGGAACGGCTTGACAGAGTCAAACTCCAAAGTGGTCTTGATTTTCTGACTCTTATTTCGGTCCGTTCAGAGCCATGTGACCGTGCCACACCCATCGATCAGCTTCTGCGTCAGCACGGCGAGCTTCCCGATATCCAAATCGAACCCGATGATGATGCGGTCATCTTGTTTACATCGGGATCGACTGGCCACCCCAAAGGGTCCGTCTCGACGCACCGCAACATCATTGCGGCGCTCTTGTCCTGGGAGCTTGATCTGGCAGTTTTGGCAACAATCCACGGTGGCGCGCCCAAAGGGCAATCGAAGCCGCATTATCCGGACGCAGCCTTGCTTGGCATGCCGCTTTTTCACGTCAACGGACTTCTTGCTGTATTGCTGACCAGTTTCCGCAGAAAGCGGAAGACTGTTGCGATGTACAAATGGGACCCGAATGTCGCTGTCGAGTTGGTTGAGGCAGAAAAAATTGTCAGCTTTGTTGGAACGCCCGCAATGACGGGAGACCTTATGCTGGCGGCGCAAAAGCAGGATAAAGATGTGAGCAGCTTGCTCGCCGTGGGTGGCGGCGGATCGGCGCGCGCTGAATCTCAAGTGAAGGGCATTGACGAGACATTCAAGAATGCAAAGCCGTACACCGGATGGGGATGACTGAAACCAACTCGATCGGCACGTCGATCGGTGGCGAAGAATATCTAATGCGACCATCCAGTTCGGGCAGGGTGAGCGCGGTTCTTGAGCTCCGGAATTGTTGACAGCGACGATAACTTTGTAAAGGCCGGAGAGCGCGGAGAATTGCTTGTTCGAGGAACCTCGGTGATTCACAAATATTGGGACCGACCAGATTCGAGCGGCGATTTTCTGGAAGGTGGTTGGTTCAGGACGGGAGATATCGCTTATCTCGACGAAGATGGATATCTCTACATCGTAGATCGGTTGAAACAGATCATCATTCGGGGTGGTGAAAATATCGGTTGCGCCGAGGTGGAATCGGCAATGTTAAACGATCCGGCAATTATTGAGGTCAGCGTTTACGGCGTAGCCGACCAAAGGCTGGGCGAGGATGTTGCGGCGACAATATATGTTGATCGGGAAGTAGACGTCGACGCCATAAGATCAAATCTGAAGCTCAAGATTGCCGGTTTCAAAATCCCAAAGCACATCCGGGTCACAACCGAGCCATTGGTTCGTATCGCGTCCGGTAAGATTGATAAGAAGACGATCCAAAAAGATCATCAAAAACTCCTAGATTTGGAGTGACGCAGATGAATATTCCAGGCTGTCACAATGTGACTGATTTTCATCGTCTCGCCCAGCGTCGAATTCCATTTCCAGTGTTCGATTATTTTGACGGCGCGGCCGAGTATGAAATCACGCGATGGCGCAACAGAGAGGCTTATGAGAGCTGCGACTGTTCCCCGTCAGCGTTCATGAGACAGATTAGCGGTTGAAGTTTAGGAGGGTTTTGGTTCTCGTCGTAGTGACGAAGGAACGAACATGAGAACCAAAAGTCGAGGTCGAAGCGCCCTGCCGAGTAGGTTGTAGCTTGAGCAGTGGAATCGCTAGGATGTATTCGCTTTGCGCCAACGACCGGGTGCCATTCCACCGACCCGTTTAAAAGCTCGACAAAAACTACCTGCTTCAGAGTATCCAAGCGTGTAAGCGATCTGCTCTAATGTCATGGTTGATGATAATAAGAGCTGGCAAGCACGTTCAAAAATAACTTCGGACTGGATTTGTCGAAAATTTGTTTCTTCTGTATGCAAACGACGCCTCAGAGTACTCATTGAGCACCCTAAAGCTCGACAAATTTCTGGCTCAGTGGACAGCTTTTCATTTGACATCTGCAGAAGCATTTCCTTGACTCTGTTTTTTGTACTTGAGTGGCGCCTTTCAAGGGTGTTGCTCAGCTTGTCCTCTAATCTCATGCGTGACCAACGGTCATCGAATTTCAATTGCATACGAAACAAGCTGCGATTGAATGAAATTGAATAGTTTTTCTGCCCAAATAGCGTTTCTGTTCCAAACGCCTTTCCAACCTCATCCATATTGTCCGGTCTATCGTTCTTGAATGAAGTTTGGCATGGATATACTTCGGAATTGGTTAACTCTTGGACCCAGGTAACCAGGGCAGCCATGCCTCTTGTAGCTAGAAAGTGTTGACTGAATGGTGGCAGCTTGTGCCCAAGAATCACGAATTTGATGGTGTCAGGATCTCGGACAACGGAAACTTCGTTGATCCACAAAGATATCTTGTAGAATTTGGCGCCAATCGTTAGCGCTTGTTCCAGCGTGCGGCTAGCCATCATGGCGAAACCTAGTGTTCCATAACAGGTCAGGTGTTGGCGCATTCCCAAAATCACGCCGTTGGCAGGATCATCGTCTATCTCCAGCAAGTTTTGAATTGCTCGGAGTTCTTGCCAGACCTGAATTTCGCAATATGGGTCTTCAATATCATCCAGATCTAATTCCGTTCCTTTCAGGATTTCGAGGGCTGGAATGTCGTGTTCGCGCGCGAAATAAACAAGGAGTCTCAACGATGTAACTTGTCGAATATCTGAAAATTCTTTTTTGTATGAGATGTGGGTCATTTTCGCGTCACCAAAGTTGAGACCACTTGTCTCCGATTGGAGCGGCAATGACAAGACTTCACCTGACTTCGGATCGATGAACTGGGCCATAGGTGACGTGACCCCCAGCTTTCCACCAGCTGGGATTAGAGCCGGGCCGCTTTGTTGCGCATGAGCGCGGTTGAAGCAATGGCCTGCGTAGGGGAGCCCGCAGGGCGTAGCGAAGCAGGCCATTGCTTATCCAGTCCAGCGGCGAACGCCGCCGGGGTCTCGTAGCCAAGCGATGAGTGTGGTCTCTCCCGATTGTAGTCATCCACCCAGGCCGCGATCTCGACGCGGGCATGCGCCAGGCTGAGGAACAGCGTCTCGTTGAGCAGCTCGTCGCGCATGCGGCCGTTGAAGCTCTCGACATAGCCGTTCTGCATCGGTCTTCCCGGCGCGATGTAATGCCACTCCACACCGATCTCGCCGCACCATGCCAGCACGGCATTGCTGGTGAGCTCGGTGCCATTGTCGCTGACGATCATGCCGGGCTTGCCACGCCGGGCTATCAGCTCGGTCAACTCGCGCACGACACGGCGCCCCGAGATCGATGTATCAGGCACCGCTGCCAGGCACTCCCGGGTCACATCATCGACCACATTGAGCACACGGAACCGGCGGCCGGAGGCCATCTGGTCGTGCACGAAGTCGAGGCTCCAGCGCTGGTTCGGCAGCGCCAGCACCGGAGCAGGTGCCCTCGTGCCCACAGCCCTTCTGCGGCTGCGCCGCCGCCTGACAGCGAGACCTTCCTCACGATAGAGCCGCTGGGTCTTCTTGCGGTTGATCATCACGCCCTCCCGGCGCAGCAGGATGTGCAGCCGACGATAGCCGAACCGGCGACGCTGGTTGGCCAACTCGCGCAGCTTCTCGCGAAGCGAGCCGTCATCGTCCCGCGTGGAACGGTAACGCACGCTCTTGCGATCGGCATCGATGACACGGCACGCCCGCCGCTCGCTCATCCCGTGGCAGGCCTGGAGATGAGCCACAGCTTCCCGCATGGCGGCGGGCGTCAGAACTTTTTTGCTAGAAGATCCTTGAGCGCAACGTTGTCCAGCATCGTGTCGGCCAGCAGCCGCTTGAGCTTGGCGTTCTCGCTCTCGAGCTCTCTCAACCGTCGGGCCTCGGACACCTCCAGCCCGCCGTACTTCGACTTCCAGTTGTAGATCGTCGCTTCAGATACCCCGTGCCGCCGGGCGAGATCGGCGGTCTTCGCACCCGCATCTGCTTCCTTCAGCACGCCAATGATCTGTTCTTCCGTAAACCTCGTTCGCTTCATCTGTCCGTCCTTCCAATGGGTCGGACTCTAATCAAGCTTGGAGGAAAATCAGGGGGTCACGTCATAGGCGCTGACGGGGAACATTGAGATTGAAGACATTGAAGTGAATAGCGCCTAGTGATCTAGACGCCTTCATTGTTTGTTTTTTGCTGTCGTTCGAAGTTCACAGGTGACAACATGGGGTTTGTGGCGTGCTTTCGCACGGGGTTATAGAATTTCGATGTAGTCGAACTCATCCTGCCGAGCTTCTGCGCGGGTTTTTTATGTCCGCCTTCGGATCCGTTCGCGTTTGAGCAGGTTAAGGAAGCTCTCAGCGAACGCATTATCATGGCAGTTCCCGCGCCTGCCCATTGAGTGCTTGAGATTGTGGGCATGGAGGAGCCAGGTTCATTCGCGGGAGATAAACTGTGAGCCCTGATGGAGTGGATCAGAACTACGTTCTTCGGCTTTCTGCGCCACACCGCTATCAGCAGTGCCTGGCAGACCAGATCAGCGGTCTGCCGACTTTGTATCTGCCAACCAACCACCGCCGTGAATAGAGATCGATCACCACTGAGAGGTAAGCGAAGCCCTCATGCGTTCTGATGAAGGTGGTGTCTGTTACCCATGCTGCGTCGGACGCTGACACTGCAAACTGGCGATCCAACGTATTGTCGATCACAACTGATGGCGTGCCACAATAGCTGTCTGGACGCCGCTTATAGCCAACTTGAGCTTTGATCCCGGCTTGCCATGCAAGGCGAGCCACACGGTTGGGACAGCTCTGCTCACCCTGATCAAGCAGAACATCATGCAGATGCGGTTGCCGTACACCCTGCCACTCTTCCCGTGCCTCGTGGATGAGCTTGGTCTGTCGGGCATCTTCCTGCGCCCTCTGAATCAACTTATGAGACCTGACCCTGGCTGGGAAGTGTCTCGGGATCGACGCTGGAGCCAGACATGCAACGGTTCCTAACAACGAATCACTTCGCAGGCAGCGACCGCGAGCAGTTGAATTGGCTGATGGGCTTCTCGCGCCTGAACATGAGGCCTGTAGCAGCCCGCAATAGCCGAGGTTCTTGTCTGAATTTTCCAATCCAAGGGAGATCCCGGCCGCGCACGAAGTTGA
This sequence comes from Sphingomonadales bacterium, assembly GCA_016704425.1. Taxonomy (GTDB): domain Bacteria; phylum Pseudomonadota; class Alphaproteobacteria; order Sphingomonadales; family Sphingomonadaceae; genus Aquisediminimonas. Next base: position 1,274,250 of record JADJAC010000011.1, on the reverse strand, counting down.
ATGAATCTGTCAAAAAACTGACTTCAATGGCAATAGAATAGGTTCGTCGACCCGTTAACTTCTGGTGCTCAAACTGATTTCTGAGGGCATTGAATCGTGACTGAGCAAGCTGGCTACTATGGTAAGAGGCGCAAATGGCATAGCTGGGGATACGAAGACGAGGTCATTTCCCAGGCTGAGGTCAAGGAAATGGCCGTTCGCGTTGGCAAACGCCTGGGCATTGATGAGCCGGTGGTCTTGTCTGATCCAACGCTCGAGGAAATCGAGTTGAGGGAATCGCGGATCTCCATCCCTGCTTCCTTGTCGTCTTTTGTAATTCAGACAAATGGGATCGCGTTTCTCATTCCTACGGCAAGAGCTTCAAGGACCTGACGCGCATTTTTCGGCGAGATTTTACCAATCCGCCTGATGTGATTGCCTATCCTCGCAACGAGGCCGAGGTTGCCGCAGTTTTGGATTGGTGCGGTGATAATGGCTATGCGGCAATTCCATATGGCGGCGGATCAAGTGTCACGGACGGCTTTACTGCCCCGGAGGATTGCGACGGTTCGGTAATTATCGATTTGGGGAACATGAACCAGGTGCTGGAGGTTGACCCGGTCTCCCGCTGCGCACTTATCCAGGCAGGTACGCTTGGGCCTTCGCTTGAAGATCAGCTAAAGCCGCACGGCCTCACATTGAGACATATTCCGCAATCCTGGGAGTTTTCATCGCTTGGCGGCTGGATTGCGACGCGTTCTTCGGGCCACTATGCTACCCACCTTACCCATATTGACGATATGGTGCAGAGCCTCAGGGTCGTAACGCCGCGCGGAACGATAGAAAATCGCAGATTGCCGGGATCAGGTGCCGGCCCGGATCCCGACCGCCTCTTTATCGGTTCTGAAGGCTCGCTCGGGATTATCACACAGGCATGGATGAAGCTTCAGGGGCGAGTGGTCTTCCGGGCGAATGCGACCATCACCTTTGACACGTTCTATCAAGGTGCCGCAGCCATTCGGCAGATCACACAGGCAGGCCTGTTTCCTGCGAATTGTCGTTATCTGGACGCGCAAGATGCCCAGTTTTATGGCGCTGGTGATGGCACAAAATCTGTGCTGCTGCTTGGCTTTGAATCTGCGGATCATCCCGTGGATGTCTGGCTGGAGCGCGGCGTTGAAATTTGCCAGGACCACGGCGGTGAAGTCGTGACCAAGACCGGATCGGGCGGCGATGCCTTGAAGTCAAGCCGCAGCGGCGCGCAGGGGAATTGGCGCGAGCAATTCCGTTACCTGCCGCGATTGATGCATACGCGCGCTGCGATGGGCGTGGTCAGCTTTACCTTTGAAACGGCCTATACCTGGGACAAATTCGAAGCCGTGGACACGGAAATTATTCGCCGGGTCAGCGAGGCGCAAAAAGCGCTGACCGGCGGTGGCATTGTTTGCCGCAGATTCTCCTTCCTCTATCCCGATGGGCCGGCGCCCTATTATTCCGTCGTTGCGCCTTCCACGCACGAGACGAGCCTTGAACATTACCAGGCGCTTTCCGACGTGGCTTCTGATGCGATATCGGAGCTTGGCGCGACAATCACGCACCACCATGCGGTCGGACGCAGCTTCCGTCCGTGGTACGACAAGGAAGTGGACCCGCTTTTCCGGGATATGTTGGCTGGCGCAAAGAATGCTGTTGATCCAGATTGGATTATGAACCCGGGAATGCTTCTCGACCGTTCGAATCATCTCAAGATCGTCGGATAAGGGGAGCAGGTCGCACGCTATGATCGAACTGTTTTTCTGGCCTACTCCCAACGGATACAAGGCGACGATTGCTTTGGCGGAATTGGGATTGCTTGGCAAAGTTACGCCAATCAATATTCTGGCCGGTGAACAGTTCGATCCGGCATTTCTTAAGATCAGTCCAAACAACAAGGTTCCCGCCATCATCGATCACGATGGTCCAAATGGCGAGCCGGTTGCGATATTCGAATCTGGCGCCATATTGCTCTACCTGGCTGAAAAGACCGGAAAGCTTCTTCCCAAGTCTGAAGTGAAAAGGCTGGAAGCCCTGCAATGGCTTTTCTTCCAGGTGAGTAGCATGGGGCCGATGCTCGGGCAGGCACACCATTTTAGAACATACGCGCCCGAGAAGATCGAATATGCGGTAGACCGCTACACACAAGAGGCCGCTCGCCTTTACAAAGTGCTCGATAACCGGCTGGCGGATCATGAATATCTGGCGGACGAATTTTCGATAGCCGATATAGCTACGTTCACATGGGTCAGGCCCCGAAAAATGCAGGGCCAGGACCTTGAAGATTATCCAAATGTGAAACGTTGGTATGACCAGATCAAGGTTCGCCCGTCTGTCTCTGAGGGCCTGAGTGTTCTGTCCGACAAGATGAAATGGCAAGCTAAGCCCGGTTCCAAGGAATGGAAATCGATGTTCTCCGGCTCGGAGAAAAAGTCAGATTGATCGGTCGGGCTTGCAATGCCTGCAATGAATTGCCCGAGAATCGCCCCACCGACGAGTTCGGGATTGTGAAGCAGGCAAAGTTGCCGGTCACGGCGACATTGATGATTCATCGGCATTCGGACAGAAGCCCATGATTTCACATCATATTTTTGAACAGGATTTGCCGCGATGCCTTATATCAATGTCCAGTTTACCAAGGGCGCTACCAAGGAAGCCAAGCGAGAGATCGTAAAAGGTGTCACAGATTTAATGGTGGAGCACCTCGGTAAGAGGCCCGAGCACGTCCATGTCGTGATTCAAGAAGTTGAATTTGAAGATTGGGGGTTCGCCGGAAAACTCGTTGCGGAGCTGTCAGACTAACTGTACCTGATTGAAAATTGGACCCAATTGGGTGCTGTCAGACTTGCTACAGCTCGTCTCCGATTGACAGAGCCATGGCAAGGTCGCGCTGAGATTAGGCAGCAAGAAACTGCCACTCGCCAAAATCGGCCGTTACTCGCTAATCTAACTCAGCTTCACCAGCAGCAGCTACTGCGTACGGTGTGCCCAACTGTCCCCAACTGCGAGGAGAGGAACCAGCTATTGATCCTGTAACGGATGATGCGTTTTGCGATCCCCATTCCCAGGGTCCTCGGCAAGTAGCCGATCTGCGGATCGCGATAGGCACAGACGGGATCGACGCCTATGATGCAGCCAGTATTCCGGGTCGAAAGGAGGCGCCGCATGGGCCAGGTCACATTGAGTGCGACACCGAAGGGCAACGGCTTCCAGGCGACAGTCACTTACCCGAACGGGGTGTCGATCAGTTCTTCCGAGGCTTTCCCGACACAGGCAGAAGCCATTGAGGCCGCAGCGATGAAGGTTCTGGGTATGCCGGAACGGCTCGCCGATCTCGACCGTCCCGATACCCCCGACTGACGCTGGTAACCCGCCTCTCCGTACCGGCCGAGGGATGCCGAAACGGTCTACGAGCAAAAAGAAAGGAGGAAGCCCTGACGGACTTCCTCCCAAGCCGGCGAGTCAGAATTCATCGCTGAGCCTGCCCGGCACCGTGTCGATGACACGGTCCAGCAAGGCCTTGGGCAATGCCCCGTAATCGCCTTCATCGACCGCGATGTACCCGGCCTCGCCATCGGTCAGGACGTACTGCGTGAAGTAGCTGTGATAGGACCGGGCATTGGCCTGATCGAGAGCGGCAACGAAGGCTGCCTGGTCTGCGTGGTACCCGTCATCGGCCGTGCTTTGTGTAGCGTACATGATCTTTCCTCCTGATGTTCGATGCGTCGCATCAGGAGCTGCGAAGGATGTGGGTGACGGGCTGGGTCAGGGACCGCGATAGCGGCCGCGAAGCGGCGATGGGGGCAACGATTTTTGCCGGGCTTGCCCGGTAAAAATGGTGGGGCCCCGTCGTCCTTGACGCAACCCCAAAGCCCGCATCACACTTGGTCTTTCTGCGAGAGAGACCTCTCCAACGCCTGCGCAGAAGCGCAACGCCTGCCCCACAAAACATTTTCCTACATGCGCCCGCAGTGCCAAGATCGGCAGCGGAGGGGACCAACGGCCAACAGCGAGGAACCCTTATGGCCAGGTCCAAAGCCAGTGCGCGCGATGCGCTGAAGAAACTGCGTGAACAGCGTGCCCAGCTCGACGGTGAGGAAGTTCGTCTTCGGCAAGAGGTTGCGATAGAGCTCGGCAAAGTGCTGATCGAGTGCGGCGCGGAGACGAACGATCCGGCGCAGTTGCGCCAGATCGTTCGCGCATCGATGGCGCTCGGGATCGAGGAGACGCTGAAGCGGATTGCTCCCGCGTAAAACCCATCCGGCGGCGGCAAGGGGTTCGATGCCCCGCGCCGCCGCATCGCACGCGTGCAAAAGAAAAGGCCCCGATGGCGTCTGCCACCGGGGCCTTGTCGTGAGGTGAGGACATTCAGTCCTCGTCGATATCGGGAGCACCTTCGTTGCTGCCGGAGCGGCCCTTGGTGAGGAAGTCGACCTTGTCGGCGATGATCTCGCAGCCGTAGCGCTTGGTGCCGCTCTGATCTTCCCACTGGGTGTAGTGGATGCGGCCTTCGACCGTCACGAGCTGGCCCTTGGTGCAATACTTAGCGACGTTCTGACCCAGGCCGTTGAAGCAGGTGATCCGGTGGAATTCGCTGTCCTTGGCGGTGTAGCCGTTCTCGTCCTTGTAGGTCTTGCCTTCCTTGCGGGCGGGACGGTCGGTCACAACCGAGACCGAGGTGATGCTGGTTCCACCCTGGGTGGTGCGGGTTTCGGGGTCGCGAGCGATACGGCCAACGAGGATAACGAGATTGGTCATGGGCTTTCTCCTGATCGAGCATTCCGGGTCCATCCCGGCTGCAAAACCCGAGCAGAAGCGCCCCATGGCGAAGCGCACCGAAGGGGAACCCGGAACTGGGCCGGGTGGTGCGGGCAGCCGGGCACAGCCCGGCAACTCGGCCGGACCTGATCCGGGTTGCGCGTCTCGACGGGGGGTGATTCAGGGACAGGTTTGCATCGAAGCCGGGTGGAGCTGGATGCCTTGAACAGGTTTGCCCTGCCTCGGTTCCCTCCGTTCTTGGCCGAATCATTCCCCCGCCAGCCCTCCACCGGAGAACCCCTTCCTAGATCACGGTACGGACCTCTCCTCCAACCAGTGGCCTGGTCCTGGACGCAACTGCTTCGCCGGGGACAGGCATATCGATCGTCACCCCTTCAGCGCCGTCCAGAGGGTTGCCTCGCAGCATCCAGGCCTGCGGCGTGATCAAGCGCGCCCAGTCCGCAAAGGAGGGGATCGACCCCAGGTCTTCGCGTACGTGCTGTTCGCCGACCAGACGCACCGGAACGACCCGGCCATCAGCATTGACGAGGGTCTCGCCGAACAAGGTTTCGAGCATGAATATCCCCTCGGCATGGTGCCGCAGCGCGCGGTGCCGAGGGTCTGCCAGGATTGCCTTGGACTGGTCGAACCACTGGTGCAGCGGGAGATAGTCATCGACCCTGCCGCCCCATTTCCGGACCGACGAGAGGGCGTGGTAATAGCAATGGGCCATGCCAAGTCTCCTAGAGCTCGGTCGAGTGATCATCGGTAGCGATGAAGCGCAGGCTGCAGTCGAGCACGAAGGTCGCTTCAGCCACATCGATCACCAGTTCGCCGCAGGCATCGTCGTTGATCTCCCAGCCAGGATGGTGACGTTCGAGCGCCAGATAGGTCAGCTGCTCGAGAGCTTGGCCGAGTGAGTGCAGCTCCGCGGAACCGTCACCATCCGAGTTGCCTGCTTCGTCTTCCAGAATGGTGACATCGGGGCACGCGATCGCGGCACCAGCGGCATCGAGGCACGCGCATTCCTCAACAGCACCGCTGTCGCCGCAGCCGTCAAAGCGGATCTCGACGCGGGCGATGCCGGCTTCCTGCAAGCGCGGGAGAATGACGACTTTGAGCTGCTGAATCTCTTCAGCAACCTGCATCTGCCGTTCGGCCTGGCGAACGGCAAAGTCGGCCATCACGGCCTCGATATCGATCATGGAATGCCTCCTGGTGAATGAAGCCAACGGCCATTCGCTGGCTCCAAACGACAGGCGCGCGCCTTTCCTCTGATGGATGACGCCAGCGCCGATTGGGCGCTGGCGCGAGGACCGGCATGACCTCAGTCAGTCCCTGCCGAAGTGCTCTTCGGATTGGTGCCAAGGGGCCCGCGGCGATCGACAACGGTGATCCGCCGAGTCTTGGCCTCGATCACCAAACGTTCGAGTACGCCATTGCCCGGAAAGGCGATGACGTATCGCGGATCGAGGGAGAGCATCCGCTCGTTGCGCTTGAAGCCGGCACGGGCGCCCAGCCGCATGTCGAGCGAGAACGTGACCTGCGGGATGCCGCGACGTTCAGCCCAGCTCGAAGCCAGACGGTCGACGCCCTTGGTGTCGCCGCCATGGATCAAGACCATATCCGGCACGCGGTCGCGGACCTTGTCGAGCGTGGCCCAAACATTGTTGCCGAAGGTCAGCGCATCGTCTTCGGTAGCATGACGGGTGCGCCCTCCGGCGAACACGACCGGGGTTCCTTCGGGCACGGCCGCACGGCGTTTGGCCTCGGCGCGGGCGCGCAGGAAGTCGCGACCTTCGACGAGCGCCGAGGTCAGCATTGCACTGTGATTGAAGCGAGAACTGGAGACTGGCTTCCAGGAGGAACCGAACTCGTTGAGGTATAGGCCTGCTGCGACTTCACGCATCTCTTCGAGTGCCAGCATAGCGCTTTCTGCGCATTGCGCCCGCTCAACCTGGGTCTCAAGGTCATGGGTGTGGACCTCGGATCCATCGGCCGTAGCAATCAGCGCGCGGACCTCGTCGGTCGCCCGGTCAAGGGCAGTCGATTTGCGTTCCGCCGAGCGGTGAAAGATGTTGACGAAGGCCCAGCCAAGATCCTCGGCGTCGGCTTCAAGAGCGGTCCCGGACACCATGGCGAAAAGATCGGACCAGACCGCTTCGAGGGTTTGGACGACCGCCTCCCGGACTGGGAAATCGCTTGTCGATACGGGAGCCGGTCCAATCGAGAAGCCGGCGAGATCGAGCCCGGCGAGTTGATCGGCGAATGACGTGTGCATAGGGTATCCTCCTGACTGACGTGAGGCCGACGCACCCGTTCATGGCTGCGCCAGCGAGAGCCCGTCAGGGCCAGCATTCAGGCAGGATTGCGCACCCGCGAGGAGGAACCCGGCTTGGCGGGCTGGCGCGGGCAGGCCTTGAGCCTGAAGGGCCAAGGCCAACACGGGCCCGCCCAAGCCGGGTTGCGCAAGGCTGGCGGCTGGCCCAGGGCCTCTCTCGCATGGCGACAGACCATGAGCGGCCGGCAACGCTCAGTCAGGGATGGCAACCCAAAGCTCTGGGCGTGACCAACTCGCGGCGCTCAAGCTGCGCGTTTGGTGTAAACTCCCTCGCCGTTCGACATGCGCCCGAGGCAATCATAGTCGCCGAATGTGGCATCGAAACGGGATGCGATCTGGGACAGCCAGCGCTGTGCCCGCGGTGAACGGGCCGTGCGCCAATCGGCGTCCCAATAGGCCCCGTCATCGCGTTCCACGATCCAGACGGCCACCAGCCCGCCATAGACCGATACGCCGAAATCGGCGTAGGCATTGCGCATGAGGGTCCGGTCCTCCCGACCTCGCCAGGCGTCATGCGGGATCAGGGACGGAAAGGCTCTGGATGCCCGTTCGCGCAGATCGTCGCGCAGCCATTCGTACTCAAATTCCCAGTCGTCCTCGCTTTCGACCTCGAGCACCGTGAAGGCGACTATAGCGCCGCTGGGATAGCTGACGGATCGGCCCATGGCATCCTCCCTCAGGCCGCCAGCGCAGCGTCGTCGGACGCATCGTCAGACTGCTCGGGAATGATCTTCCCGCCGAGCTTCAGCAGCAGGCTCGCAGCTTCTTCGGCCTTGGCCGCAGCGGTCAGGATGGCGCGGTCGTCGTCCTTCAGAAGCTTGAGCCAGTGCTCGATATAGCTCGCGTGGCTGTCGAGATGCGTGACCGGCAGCCCCAGCTCAGCACCCAGCATGGCACTGGAGAGTTCGGCGACATATCCTGACAGTCCAGCGCTAATGTGAATTCCAGCGCCATTTTTGCGAACCTGTTTCACGCCGCCATCTCCTCGGCCTGAGGCTGCTGGGCATGCATCCAGTCGGCTGCGGCCTGGGCCTTGCCGGCAGCTGTGAAAATCGCACGTGGGTCATCTTTGAACACGCGCAGCCAGGACGCGACGTAGGCGGCGTGATCGGGCCGTGGGTGATGGGCGATACCGAGATCCGCGAGGACGAACGATGCGGTAAGTTCGGCGCAAATCTCCTCGATCGCGAGGCTGTCGCGCTTGAACCGTTCGGCGAAGTTGCGGTCGAGCCGGTGCTTTGCGCCAGTGGCGTGACCACATTCGTGCAGCAATGTGCCCATGTGGGCCGACGCGTCGCGGAATGTGGCAAAGGTCGGCATGAAAATCTGGTCGAGATCGATCCGGTAATGCGCGTCGTATGCCCCCTCGGTGACCGGAATCTTCAATGCAGAAACGAACGCCTCGGCGTGCGCGAACCGTTCGCTCTCGGGCAAGACCGCCACCGGTGTCGGCTCGTAGCCTTCCACCTGAGCCAGGTTGAACACGGTGAACGCGCGGGCGAACATGCGCCCGGGGCCGGCTTCGCCCTCATCATGATCATCGTCGGCGCGCGATGTAGCCTGCTTCCAGAATACGACCGTGGTGCCGTGCTCCCCTTTGCGAACCTGCGCACCGAGAGCCGCCCACTGACGGTAGGTGCCCCACAGACCGCTGGAATAAGCAGCCGCTTCGGCAGCAATCCAGAGCGCCAGCACGTTGACGCCCCGATAGCGCCGACGAGAGGTGACATTCTGCGGCCGGGTGGTGGCCGCGCCGTCGTGATGCCACGGCATGCGCCAGTCACCGGCACCGGCTTCGATGGCATCAACGATCTCGGCGGTGATGCGTGAATAGACGTCGGCGCGCGCCGATGCTGGGTGGGATCGGGTCATGGCAGGTCTCCACGACGGTCGGAGGGAAACTCTCTCCCGCTCCTTCAGTCCGTCACCCGAAAACCGGCCTCCTCTTCCTCTCCCGCCACACCGGCATGCGGTGTGGCGGTACCGGGCACGATCTGAGCGAGAACTGTCTCGATCCTTGCGACTTCGGCCTGAAGCGTGACCCGCTGCGGCTCAGGAAGCCGCTTCTCGCGCAGCAGCATGCGCGCTTCGTCGGCCCCGCGCTGCCAGGACGCGCGATGCCGCGCGGTGAGGCAGGCGTTGGGGCAGCGGAGCGGTTCGCACATCGAAATCATCGGTGCTGGCGGGCCGGGCTGTGTGATCCGGTTGAGACACAGGGCCGTTGCAGGATCGAAAAAGCAGTCGGCCAGCGGGCCAACATGCAGTGTTCGCGCGAGACTGGCGAGCATGGTGCGCAAGCGCTGCCGATCGGCGATCATGGCGGGCAGCGGCGCCAGCTCGCTTGCGACGACATCGAGCCCGGTCCCGACGCGGTTCGCGGCAGGGCCACCCAAGCGGGCACCACCTTGCCGCTCGTCGAAATAGGCGAGGATGTCATCGATTTGGCCGAGCGCACGCTGGGCTTCAATCTCGCCGCGAAATCCCGACCGGCTGCTTCCAGCATAGCCTTCGAAGGCGGCAACACTGGCGTGCTTGTACTGAATCATGCCGGCGATCGTCCCGAAGGGCCGGTTGGCGATATGCCAGGCAATCGTGCGGCGGAACTGACGGGTGGTCAGCCGCCAGGGTGTGCCATCGGGTCGTGGAGGAATCACCGGCGCATCAGGCGATCCAAACTGCTGGTTGAGATGGTCACGAAATCGGTTGAGCTGGCGGACGATCTCGGCAGAGACATGAGTCTTGGTGTTGGCGCGAAGTGACAGCACAGGCCAAAGCGTCGTAGTGCCCCGCGCTCGTCCGGCCCGCTCGGACAACTGCTCGAGCACAGCGACCGCGTCGGCAACGGGCGCGATCGTAACCCACTCCGCTTGTTCTCCGCCTCCGCGCTTGCCCTTGTACGCGACCGACTTGATGCGGTGACGCAATATAACGCCGTCTTCGTCTCTGACGATGGACAGGCAACCACGCTTCATTGCCTGGATCTCGCTGTCGCGCATACCCGACAGATAGGCGCAAACAATATAGGCTGCGGACTGTAGCATGACCTCTTCCAGGGCCAATGCCTTGACATCGAACCGGCTGCGCCAGGGCTGACGGGTCCCGGGATCCACGGCGATCGGTGCATCCAGCCCCCCGACTTCGGTGCCGAGTTCCGTGATGGCGGCGGCGATCAGGTCTGGTGCACCGGTCGTCAGACTGAGGTGCATGGCGGGCTCTGCCTGCGCATCGACGCCGGCGTGGAGATGAAGGAGATGGTAGTTGATCGGTGGCAGGTGCTCGCCGGTCAACGGATCGGTGCGGACAGCAGCGTTGTACAAGCCGGTCCAGATGGGAACGCCGCGGCCCTGCCGCCGCAAGCCCGTGAGGTATGCGGTTAGCCGTTGCCGTTGCCGCGCGCGGCGTTCGGCCTGATCGAGATGAGCCTCGCGCGCAATCAATCGGCTGCGCCTGGCTTCGAGACGCTCAAGCTCCCGGCGCGCAGCGAAAATGTCGGGCGCGAAGTGGGTCACATAGCGCAGCGACCATGCCAGCAGCGGCGTCATGATCTCTTCGGGAATGCGTGGCGTCCGGTTTTCACCGGGGATGTACCGGGCACCGGCGACCGAGAACGGGCTGCGCCCGGGCCACGGATCGATACGAAGACGGGCCGTTGGAAGGTGGCGGCGCAACTCGTGAAGGTCGAAGATGACGCGCAGCAATACTGCGACCGCAACCGGACGTAGCCCCTCACGGCGCTTCGAACGGGCAAAGCGGTCAAGCAGAGACTGATCGACCCGCGCAAGATCGAAGCGCCCAAGGTCGGCCTTCACGAAGTTGAAGAAAAGCAGGGCCCGGTTGGCCTCACCCCGCACGGCTGCTGGCTGAAGCCGGGGGCGATGGCCCGGCAGATCGACATTGAGCCGCGCATGGAGAAACTGGCGCAGGGCATCGGCAATGGCTGGGTCTTCGATGCTGCTAAAATGCACGGTGACATGGCAGCGCCTGGCGTTATCGCGAAAGACGCCCGGCGACAGGTCCCAGGTCTGATCGCCGTAACGCGAGAGATCGGCGCGGTTGCAGCCAGGCCGCAACGGAACCGACATGAGTACGGGAAGCGTCTCGCGCGCCCCGTCGTCATGGGCCGGCAAGGATACGGCAGTCATGCCCGGGCCTCGGGCGGCAGATAGACAATGGGATGCTGGGCGGCGAGCCGCGCGCGAGCCTGAGCCACAGCGTCATCGCCGAAGGCAGGCAGTATCTGGCGGACGATGCGTTCACGGGCGTGACCAAACTTGGCCGCCCACTCGTTCGTGTTCATGCCTGCGCGCTGCTCATCGATAAAGGTGAGAAACGCGAGGATCGCTGGCAACTTGCGCGCAGTGATCACCGCGTTTTTGCAATCGAGGCAGCCCCAGAACGGCGTGGGACATGGAGAGCCGACAGCTGCGGCAAAAGGGCTTGCGTAGAAGCCGCCGCAGCTCGCCAGCCATACGTCCTGTTCTCCGTCGAGCACGGCAACCGATGGCGCATCGGCAATCTGGTCCGCGCTTGCGGCTCGACTGCGCAGATGATCTTCCTCGGAGGGAGGAATGACTCGGGGACCGGCGACTGCCTCCTCGAGGGCGTCGGCGACGGTCTGCTCATGCAGGGGTCTGAGCGAGGGAACATCGGCATAGTGCCGCGCTGCGATCTCGATCGTGTGGCCGACGGCGAACCGTGCCATGTGCCCTTCGGTCTTGAGATACCAGAGCGCCTTGTGCGTTTTACGGAGCCGGGACAGGCGCAGATACAGCGGTCTACCCGCGTCATCGGCAATGGCGTGGCGCGTGGTCCATGCATCGATGGTCGAGCGCGGATGGCGAATGCCGTGGACGATCTCACCGGTCTGGTAATAGACCCACAGGCAATCGCTGGAATTATGGGCCCGCGCGCTTGCCGAGAGTGCGATGATGCGCCGGATCAGCCCTCCCGGCGTCGACGAGGCACCGTCTCGCACCCTGATGGTCTTGTGTTCGGCGCCATGTGCGCGAAGCTTGGTGTAAGCGATCTCCACCGTACCGCCCGAGGCGTTGCGCAAACAATCGACGGTCAGCGTTTTGCAGCACTCGAGCTCAAGCCCGGTCTCCAGCGAAAGCAGGACCAGCAGCGGCACGATATCGGTGGACGTCAGGTAATGAGCGCTGTGCAGCGTCATGCTGAAATCCGCGTTCCAGAGGCCGCGCTTCCAACGCCTGGCATAGAGTGCCATCCACTCAGGGTCGCGATGCCTGAGGACCCCACGCGCCTCTATCGCGGCGTGCGCCTTGCGGGCAGTTGCCTCGATCTCCCGAATCTCGCCAAAGCATGGGCCAGCCCGCAATCTGGCCTCGATCGCGACCAGATCGATGCGGGCCGCGTCGCGGAGCTGGCGGGCAACGAACGGGCTGTAGGCGTCGCGTGGGCGTGGCGGGGCGTAAGGTTGCGAGCTGACGTAGCGAAGCCGCTCACGCAAGCCCGCCTCGATGACATCAGGCTGATCGGAAGCGATCCGGCGAAGCACGGAAACGACCTTGGCGACAAAGGTCGGCGCGTGGCCCCGCGACTTGCCCTGAGCTTCGAGCCACGCTTCGTATCCATCGATGTGGCTGGCTCGCAGGTCGGCCGGCCCGGAGATCCGATCACCAGTCCCGGCAAGATAGGCAAAGAAGCTCGGCAGCTGGGTCAGGTATGTCTTGATGGAGGAGCGAACCGCTACGGGCCCGCGTGGAGCGACCAGCATGAACAGGCCTCGGGCAAAGGCGAGTGCCAGTCCCCGTGGGTGCAGTCTGGTGAAATCGACAAGAACCTCGCCCCCATACGGCGGGGCGATCGTGAAGCGCAGCGTGCTGATCTGCAGCCATGGGTCGGGCTCGGGCTCTGTGGTCTGGCCCACGAACCCGACCTTGCGACCTTTACGAGGAGCGGCGGTCATGGCCGGAGATGGCCCGGCACACGCGCAAGCAACTCTTCCACCGCCGCATCGACGGTATCGGCACGAGTGGCAATGTGATCGAGATAGATCGACGTGGTGGCAAGGCTGGAATGGCCGAGCAGGCGTTGCACCTGCTGCAGCGGATCACCGAGCAACTGGCGATAGCCGTCCATGGCGCCTGCCGGTGCAGCAACTTCGCCGAGGCGCCGCTGGATCAGCATCGCCAGCATGTGCACGGCGAACGAATGCCTGAGCTGATGGGGGCTGACGCGAACGGAAATACCGGCATCCGTGCATCGACGGCTCGCCCGGGCAAAGATCGCTTCCCACGAGTTGGGCAGCACCGGTTGCCCGACCTCGGTGAGCCAGAGGACTGCCGCCTCACCTGGCGTGCCATCGTCGGCACAAATCACGAGCCTGGCCCGTTCATCCGGTGTGACGACTTCCATATCCATCATGCCGCCGCCCACGAGGTGCAAAGCGGTCGGTGCGGTGGGTGGGCGGTGTATGAAGATCGGGCGGTCGATGGCCTCCCAACCTCGACGTGAGGCGAACTTGGCCACCGCCGATGCGCGCTCGACCGCAATGTATGCATCGAATGCGGGCAGCAGGCGACGCGGTAGCAGCATGGTCCGGCCCCGGTCGCCCTTGGTCAGGGCCGCCGGCAGTTCTACCCGGCGTTGGCGCTCTACACGAACATCGCTGCCGGGAATCTCCGCTGCCAGAAGGAAGGATGCTTCCTCGAGACGCAAACCGGTGGTGACCAGCAGGTCAGCGAACAGCGCGTTGCGTGCACCATTGCGGTCGCGCGCTCCCGGGCGCTCAGCTCCCTCGACGGTCAGGCCGCGCAGGCCGACGTCTCGGAATACATGGTAGGCGGGAAGATCGACGAAGCGCACATCGGACCGGCGCGCAGCCCGCTCATAAGCTTCGTTATGCCCGGCGATGGCAGCGCGCCGACCGCCGTGCGATCTTCGCCAGATCTGCCGATGGGTGAATGGCGTACGCTCGACCAGGCCCTCGCGCTCGGCCCATCGATAGAGCTTGTCCAGCGATGCAACCGCCCGGTTCCACGACGAGGCTGATATCCGGAACTCGGCGTCACTACGCCGGCGTGCCCGATGATACGCACCGACATCATCGGTATCGGCTTGCCAGACGGTCTTGCGGCGAGCCGAACCCAGAAACCGCAACCAAACCAGGACATCGTAGCCGTGTGCCCGCAGCGAGTGGCGCGAACGCGCGCCGTTGAGCGGCAGATCGAGGAAGTAGCGATCGAGATCAGGATCATAGATCGTACCATCGCGCAGGATGATCGGAATGTGGGCGTCCAGTCCATCTGCTTCGCGGCGTTCCTGGATGGAGATCGGTTCTTCTGAAATATCCACAGCTTGCCAGTCCCTCCCCCGGACCCCCTCCCGAATCCAGAACGCACCCATTGCGCGCCTGCGGGACGGTGGTCATCAGGCCGGACTACGCCAGCTTATTGGGAGCGCTTCATCCGGCCTGATGCCCCCCTGCGTCGCGCCCGGACGATACCCTTCAATGAAGCGTCAGGCACGGTGCAGACTGTCCAGATAAGGCGACCAGTTCTTCGGCGGCGTAGGCGGAAGTGCCGAAGCGGTTCTTGAGATCGCGGCCCAGGCGGCTGGCATGGCCGGTCCAGTGCGACAGCTCGTGGGCGAGCGTGGCATAGTAGTGATCGAACCCGCCAAACAGGCTGACCGGCGGCATCGTGACGCGATCCGCAGTCGGTTCATAATAGGCTTCGCAGCCCTGATGACGCAAATTGACTGGGATGGCAGCGAAGAAGGCGTCGAGCTCGGCCTCGCGCCCTTCAGGCTCGACCAGTTCGAGCGTTGCGGCCGGATGGAAGCGCTCGGGCAGACCTTCGACCTGATCGGCATTGAAGACCGGATAGGCCTTCAGCACCCGGCGGGCTTCGTCGGTCTTTTCGCCGGTATCGGGGGCTTCCACCTCCTTGGTGTAGCTCTTGTAGAATATCGCGATGGTCGACTTCTCGCCCTTGCGGACCTGGGCTCCGAGCGATTGTGCCTGGTTGTAGGTCATCCAGAACGGCGAGGCGTAGCCGCACATGTCAGCGACCATCCACAGCCAGAACACGTTCATACCGCGGTACGGGATCCCGCAGGCCCGCAAGGGGCGGGAGACCGGGACACCGCGCCACGGCTTGATCCACGGCTTCGTGCCTGCTTCCAGACGGGCGATGATTTCCTGGGTGATGCGGGTGGCGGGCGACAAGCCGCCGCTCTGTCCCTTGCGATAGGCCATGATGGGTCTCCTGATTGAGGCATCCGGACAGTCGGCGACGGGCTCGCCGGTCAGTGCCACAAGGTCTCGAGCCCCCTCCGCTCTCCTTCCAAAAAGGAAGCGGCCCTCCGGCGTAAGCCGAAGGACCGCTTCTCGAGGTGCGAGTGACCGAGCCTGTCAGGAGGAGGTCAGGCGGCCAACTCGCGGGGGGACTGATCTTCGGTATCGTCACCGGGGTCAGCGTCGGTCGCGTCGATCTCGGCTTCGCCAGCCTCCGGGGCAGCGGAGGCAAACCGCAGGACCTCAGGCACCCAGGCCAGGGCCTTCTCGCGTACTTCGACCTCGGTGATGTAAGTGCCGGCGAAGACGCGTTCGGCACTCATCGCGAGGTCACCCTTCTTGACCGAGGCAAAGCGGGAGGAGAGCTCGAGACCGCCGACGTCGGTCAGCGCGTCGAGGATCACCTGCTTCGATACCCGATCGAAGTAATTGGCCGCCGTCGGACGCCACCACTGCGCCATGTCGATGCCGATCAGGCTGCCGAGATGATCCTGGAATGGCAGCTGACGCTCACCGGCCATGTTGAGGCTCGCCTCGAGCGACCGGGCAACGACATAGCCAAGCCAGGCCGCGCGGCTGTCATCGGGCAGCGCCCGAAACAGATCGAAGCGGGAGATCGCATCGTCACCAGCGCGCCAGCTTTCGTCGAGACTGGAGCGGAACTCGGCAAGCCCGCTGCTCGCCGGAGCATCCTTAGCTTCGAAGCCGATGATCGGGCCTGCCGGAACAGGCGCGCGCAGCGTGCTCGCAGCCCGCGCCCGCCAGTCGTGGGTATCGGCATCGGCAAGCGTGAAGACCATGATGTCGAGCGCCAGACCGGGGTCAGATGCAACGTGCAGTGCCAGGACATCCCGGCGCTGCATCGCGAGCTCGTCAACCAGGCGCTTAGACAAAGTCGTCCGGCGCCTGTCCGGAACCTTCATCGCCGGCAACGACTTCGATCCCATCGTCAGCTTCCGCGGGATCAGCCTGACGCTCGCCGTAGAACACCGGTTGGAGAACCGGCGTCCCATCACGCGAGAGCACCAGGATCATCCCTGCCTCGGCCTTGAGCTCGGGCGCGATGACGGGCGGGCGGGCGCGAATGTCCTGACACTCGCGTTCGATCGCCTCGATTGCCGCTTCGGCCGCTGCCACAGCCTCCTCGGCGCTGTCCTCATCTTCGAGGATAGCCGCATGTTCGTCATAGGAGGCATCGAGTTCGTCGAGCCTTGCCAATTCGGCTTCGGTCATCGGCGCCGGGTCGGCAGGAAGCCGGACCAGCCCTTCGACCAGATCGTGGCTGGCGTAGGGATCAAGCGTTGGCTTCACCCAGGCAAGACCCTGCTCGGTGGCGAGGGCTTTGGCCTGCTCTTCCATCTCTGCCGCCGCTAGGCTTTCGAGCAGCGCAACATCGACCCAGGATTCGCTGTCATCGTCATCGAACAGTTCGCGCTCGATGCGCCCGCCGGCGGCAATGTAGGCATCGCGGCCAACGAGTCGGGCGCGCGGATCGCTGCCCCGGACAGTCCCGGACAGAACCATGCGCCGGATGCTGTCTGGATTGGGGGCATAGTAGGCCGAGGAAACCTGCTCGAAGACGCGGGCCTGGATTTCCTGGTCCGAAGTCGCACCGAACGCTTTGGCGATGTCGAGAGAGATTTGGCCCGAGGCCAGAGCCTCGAACACGACTGGTGCAAGCGTCGCGAGACGCAAACGCCCCTCGACGAAGCGGACGGTCAGACCGAAGCGGCGGGCAACCTCTTCGACAGTCGCACCGCCTGTCACGAGTGCGGCAAAGGCCTGGGCTTCATCGGCTGGGTTCATGGCTAGGCGGTGGAAGTTCTCCGCGAGGCTGGTCTCAACGGCGGCTTCCGCGCTGTCTTCAAGCACGAGGCAGGTGACTTCGTGATCGCGGGCGAGGATCTTTTCGTCTGCGAGTGCCAGCATTGCGCGGCGGCGGCGCTCGCCGGCTTCGACCTCGAACTTGCCCTTCGCCGCCGGCCGGACGATGAGGTTCTGCAGTAGCCCATGGGCAGCGATACTGGCCTTGAGTTCGGCATCTGCTGCCGGATCGCTGTGACGGCGGACATTTCGGGGCGACTGAACGAGCTTGTTCATCGGGATCGACTTGATCATGGGACACACTCCTGATTGTGAGCCCAGCGCATCGACCATCGACGCACAACCGGCTCAATCAGGGCAAAGCCCCCTCCCCTCTCATAAAGTCGCCTAAACCAGGTTTAGTGTCTCACGCGAGGAGAAAACCCCCCGACTTCAGTCGGGTGCTGGCTTCAGCCTTCGACTCGGCCGATAGCCAGTATCCTCGGGAAAGTGAGACCGCCTGGAGGGCGTGAAGTCTCACTTTCCCGAGGATACTGGCTATGGGGCATTCGACCGGCAGTCACACGAAATTTCACCATCGCTACCATATCGTCTGGTCGCCCAAGTACCGGTACAAGGTGCTGCATGGCGACGTTCGGCTGCGGGTGCGTGAGATCATCCGGCAGGTCTGCGGCGAGATGGGCGTGACCATCGTCAATGGCGCATTGTCGCGCGATCACGTCCACCTGTTCGTCGAGATACCGCCGCATGTCGCGGTCAGCGACTTCGTGCGCCGCGCCAAGGGCCGCTCATCCCGCAAAATCCAGCAGGAGTTCGAGCACATCCGCAAACGCTACTGGGGCCAACGCTTCTGGCAGAGGGGCTACTTCTCGACCACATCAGGCAACATCACCGATGACGTGATCAACAATTACCTGAACGAACATGCCGCCAAGGACGGCTTCAGCCCCTCAACATGATCCTACCGGCGTCAGCCGGTATGTCATTCAGTAAGCCGGAAATCGTGGAGAAGATCCGCGAATTTGAAAATTCGAGATGGCGTCGTTGCTAAGATGTTCTATCATCCGGGCATGGCGAAAAGGATCACCGACAATCAACTGATCGGCGAGTTGGGCGAGGCGGCAGTTCGCAAGCGTTTCTTGTCCATGGGCTTTCAATTTGACTCTCGTAGTCGGCTGGAGGCGGGCATCGACGGCTTGGCGGAAGTCATGATCGATGGCGAGCCGACGGCGCGGATGATTGCCGTGCAGATCAAGTCGACCCGGGCAGCGAAATATACGTCCGAAACGGAAACCGGCTTCACCTACCTTCTGGACGTGAAGGACCTCGCTTACTGGAAGACGTCCAACCTCCCAGTCATCGTCGTGATGTACCGGGAGAGCGACGACAGCCACTATTGGGCGCAGGTTCAAGCCCAACCGGGAGTGGAGCAGCGCCGGCTTACGTTTGACAAGACGCAAGACGTTTTAGACAAGTCATCGCTCGACCGGCTCGCGGCCCTGACTGTTCCCGTCAACGGGTTCGGATACTACGTTCCCCCATTGGGCGGCGGTGAGACAGCATTGGTCAATTTTCTGCCGATTACTCTGCCGACCGAGATCTTCGTCGCGAGTACGGGTTTTGACCGCAAGAGTGCAATCAAGGAGATGTACGACACTGGAGAAAGCGCCCGATACGACTGGGTGATCAAGGATGGCACATTCTGGTCCTTCCATGACCCACGGGAGGCGGTGACAGGATGTTTCGTCGACCTCGACCAGGTCGAAGCTGTCGAGACCAGCTTGATTGGGTTTCATGATGACATAGACGAGCAGAACAACTTCGCGTTCCTGTTGCGTCAAACGCTTCAGCATCAGATGCAAGATGATCTGGCTTGGGATAAGGATAATAAATTCTTCTACGTAAAGGCGTATGAGGACAGCCAGCCACGAACATTCCATTACCAGTCAGCCAAGGTGAAGACGAAGGCAGACGTGGTAAATGTAACCATGAGCACGAAAGTACCCGGCAAGGTAGGCTTCGTAAGGCATCACGCCTTTGTGCCGAAATTCGAATGCATGATGGATCAATGGTTTTTGATGGTCAGTCCGACCTACCATTTCACGACGAATGGCTACACGCGCCACCCTTTCCCAGACGCGCTGCTCTCGGGGAAGAAGCGAATGGAAAACAACGCCGCGATCCGTGGCCAAGTGATTATGTGGCATCGCTTCCTGACGCAGTATGAGAGCGGCGCCACCGATCTGTTCGCCGAGCCTGTCGGACCGACTGTAACCCTGCGCTTCGACCCTCCGCCGGAAATCGAGCTGCCAACTGCAGTGCCGGACGATGTCTGGGGTCGAAGACCGGCAGCGGAGCAAGATGATTGCGATACGTCGGGGCTGTTGTTCGATGAGGTTTGAGTGCCGGATATTCGATGAGCCACTGCTCGAATTTGGCGATCAGCATAGCCATCAGGATCCTCGTCTCGGGCTGACTGATGCCGGTCCGCTGCAGGCGCCGCTGGGCGACAAGATCCGCCTGGGCGTAGTGGGCGATGCAAAGACGGTTCAGGGAACGAAGGAGTTCTTCCTGACGGCCGCAGGCGGATTCGCATCAAAGGCTGAAAACCACCCGAACATGAACCCTAACTTCCCGGGCCTTCACAATAACAATCCGTTCCGCTGTGGTTTCGAGGTTGATGATGATGCCTGTGGCGCGCTCACCAAGGCGCAAATCGATCGGATCATAAAGGAGCCCAATCACGCAAAAGCGGTCGAGATGGCGGTCGATGCTATCATGGATATCCTTCAAACGCTCGATGACAGCGGAAGCCGGCCCGATGTCGCGGTGGTCGCACTGCCTGTGGCGCTTATAGAGCGGGTATGGAACGCCAAGACTGATGCCAAGGGCACGACGGAGGAGGAGGATGCCGGAGGCTCAGATGCCCCAAATTTCCGCGGACTTCTGAAGGCCAGGGCCATGCCACTCAACTTCCCGATTCAGATTATCTGGGAAGATGTCATTGATGAGAAGGCCAAGATTCCCAGGAAGGTGAAGGTCTCTAGCGATCGCAAGATCCAGGACCAAGCTGGACGAACTTGGAACCTGCTGACCACCCTCTACTACAAGGGCTCAGGCCGCATTCCATGGCGCCGCTTGCCCAAGGAGGGTGAGTTTCGCGCCTGCTACATTGGGGTCAGCTTCTACCGGGACGTGAGCGGCCAGCAGCTTTGGACCAGCGCTGCCCAGATGTTCGACGAGCGCGGCAGAGGGTTCATCTTGAAGGGCAAGCGAGCCCAGACCGAGACACGTGGCCGTCATCCATACATGACTGAGGCTGATGCCTATGAGCTCGTGAAGGGCGCATTGAAGGCCTATCGGGACCACCACAAACATCCTCCGGCCCGTGTCATCATTCTAAAGACATCGCGTTTCCGTGGCGAGGAAGCCGATGGCATTCTGCGCGCGCTGAATGAGGCGGAAACCGAGTACCGCGATCTAGTGTGGGTCCAAGAGTCTTATGACGCAAAGATTCTGCGAGATGGCGATTACCCGGTCCTCCGAGGCACGTTCGTTGATCTGAATGGCAAGGGTCTGCTCTACACCAATGGCAGCATCCCTTATTACGGCACCTATCCAGGTCTGTACGTGCCCCGGCCATTACTGCTTTGCCCGCACCCAAGCAGCGACAGCACGGTAGCGCAAATCGCCGAAGAGGTTTTTTCGCTAACGAAGATCAACTGGAATTCGACGCAGATGAACCAGCGACTACCGGTCCCCATCCGCGCCGCCCGAAAGGTCGGTGAGGTGCTGAAGTACATGACCGATGGCCAAGTTGTGAGCCCCGATTATCGGCGATACATCTAACGGTTACGGGCTTGCAGCAACTAGGTCTGACTGGCGGGCAGGTCCACCACACGAAAGACCGCGCCCGTCCCACCATCGCGTACCAGATCGACGCGCGTGCCATCCCAATGATAGTCGAGATGGCGCCCCTGGAGGGGGTTTGACGCGCAGTCCGGGTAGAAGAGCGCGACGCACTCCCCACCATGATGTCGAATGCTCGGGTAGACAATGCCGTCGGATTCTGCGCCCCTGAGTTTCGCAGCGAGAGCTTGAGATACCGCGTAGCTGTCAGGGTCCAACATCGGGGCCGGTATCGCAGCTGCGGATCTAAGATCATGTAGGTGTGCATCGACCGCCATTACGATCTCCCGGAACTGCGAAGTCCAGCCAGGCGCTTCCTTTGTCCGTGCCATGAAGCGGGCATGGTGGTGGATCGTCTCGAACAGTGCGGTTTCAAACCGATAGCCGAGGTAGAGGACGCCGTAGCTGCCATCGGTAAAGCGGCTTGGCCGGTCGGTGCTGACGTGGGTGAACGGCGCCATGAGGTCGGATGCCCCGTTTCCGCCGACGCGTCGGTCGACGGGAACCAGGTCAAGATTCCCAATCGTCGCCATGATGCGGGGATTGGTCTTCTGCTCTGCTGAGATCAGCAACGGCCAGTCGGCTGGATCAGCGATATCTTCGAACAGGTCGATCGGTGGAAAGGCACTGCGGATGATCCTGACAGCGCCCTTCCACTCAACGCGAGAAACGGGGATATTCGCTGTTTCGTTCACCAGCCACCACGCTCGACGTCGAGGTAGCGACGCACCCGCATAATGTCGGTGAGTTCGCCCCCGAGCATCACGTCGAGCGCACTGGCTCCGCCGAACGCATCATTGGCCGACCTAATCCAGGAATAGCCACGGGTTGCCTCCGAGAAGATGAGCCGAAGCGCCTTGTGGATGCCCATGAGGTTGGAGAGACGCGCACGCCCATCACGCGAAACGCGCCCGGGGCCTTCGGCCTTCCAGCGACGATAGGAGCGCACTGGCATGTCGAGCAGGGTTGCCGCCTGCTCGTCGGTCAGCTCCCATTTGCCGAACAGATTGAGGACTGCCCGGAACATGGCAGCTGCCTCGTCCTGGGTAATCGGATCGGGACGGAAAGCGGTAACGGCAGTATCAACGGGTTGCAGAGCCAGCATGGCAAATCTCCATATGGCAGTACATACGCTCAATAATGCCATTTGGCAACTGTCTATGCAGATGATGCCAACCTGGCAATCACGCCCGCTGCGCCCTCGATCGGTACGAAGAGGCGCGTCTGGTAACGAATGATCTCCGTGAAGCAGCCTTGGACCTTGTACCAGTCAAGGCGGGCTACGCTCCATCCGGTCAATTCAATTCGCTGTGAGCCATTGACCAAGCTGCGCTTGACCATGAGCTTCTCGCGGCCCGCGAATTCCATGGCCCGACCTGTCGCCAGGACGGTCTGGACAATGTCATCAGCGGAGAGCGTTTGCTCGCGTTCCAGACCCAGCGCCCGGCACAGTTCCGGAACACCATGGACTGGAACCTCCCGGCCAAGGAGCGACCGGCCATCCGCCGCCGAGATGCGGCTCACCCTTACGAAATCCGTAGGGAGCTTGTCCCAGACCGGCAGCAGGAGCCCCGTCGCAAGATAGAGGCGCTCGCGCTTGTGGCTGGTCCGCGCTTCCTCAACCTCGGCTGCCCAGGCTTCGCGGAAAGTGTCGACGGAGATACCCTCCCAGCTGCTCTCAGCCAGCTGATCCTCGGTAAGGTGGCTGCGCTTCAGCGGGCGCAGCAACTCGAAGCGGGAAACGCGGGTGCCGTCATCAGCAAGAATACTGCGGGTGGGCACGAGCAAGCCAACCCGGCCTGAACGCGCGTTCCGAACAGGCCGTTGCCGCTGACCAGCGAGGCCGTGAAGCTCCTCGAGCCGCTTCAGCGTGACCGGCTTCAGGGCTCTGGCAATTTCCAGCTCCAGCAAGTGGGTGGTAGCGCCCGAGGCCGGATCGGTTCGCAGCAATGTGTCCGACAGGACAGTGAAGTCCTCGACCGCGATGATCTCAAGGCCGAGATCGAGTGTGCCGGCCTGTCGGGCGGCATCGATACGCGCCTCGACCAGCCCCATGAACTCATCGAAGATCGCGTTCTGCAAAGCGATGGGAAGTGCGAGGATGCGGTTGAGCCAGCGCTGGATCGGCGGCAGGTCATCGACCATGGCCCCGTCAGGAGCTTCGATCCTGAGACCTGTCAGCTCTTGAAAGCGCCCCAGACTGACCGCTTCGAGCTTACCGGTGAACAACAACCCGAACCAGCGATGGAGCGCCTCCTTGGCGTAAATGCTCTCGAGATTGTCGGCCGGATCGAACAGGTTTTGCCCGCCGGTCTGGCGCTGCCCGCGCGTTAAGGCACCGAGGCTGTCGAGCCGGCGTGCGATCGTCGAGATGAACCGGCGCTCGCCGCGCACGTCGGTCGTCACCGGCCTGAACAGCGGGGCCGACGCCTGATTGGTGCGATTAGTACGACCGAGCCCCTGGATTGCGGCATCAGCGCGCCAGCCCGGCTCGAGCAGGAAGTGGACCCGGCGAGCCCGATTTTTGGCCGCCAGATCGGCATGGTAGCTGCGTCCGGTTCCTCCGGCATCCGAGAAAACCAGGATGCTTTTGGCGCCATCCATGAAAGCCTGGGTTTCGGCGACATTGGCGCGTGGCGACCGCGATTGGAGTTTCTGACAGCCATCGCGGCCGACGATGAGACGGCGTGTCCGGCCGGTTACTTCCGCCACCTGATCCACACCGAAGCGTTCGATGATGGCATCAAGCGCAGTCGCGAGGGGCGGCAAGGCGCAGAGCTGCTCGATCATCCGGTCGCGTGCGGCGAGTGCGGAGCGGCACAGCACCGGTGCGCCGTGCTCATCACTCATCGGCTCTGAGCGAGGATTGCCGTTTTCATCGGTGAATACGGCCATCAGGCGGACGGGAAAGCTCTTGGCGAGATAATCGATCACATATTCTTTGCAGTCGCAGTTTATGTCGAGCGTGGCGGCGCGAGGCGCAGGTTTCCTTCGGTTTTCCATGATTTCACTCCAGATATTATGAGGGTTAGAGAGAGTGTTCGGAGACGGGTCAGGCCCGCCTTCGAACGTCAGTGAGCATTGTGATCAAGGCGTCGGAAGGCGGCTTGAAGCGCCCCGGCTTGATCGCAGGGGCACCGTGGGCTGCGAGAATCTGCAGCTTCTCTTCGGGATCGGCGCGCAAGTAGGTCTCGGTGCTCTGGATACTGGCGTGGCCGAGCCATAATGCGACCTTGCGAATGTCCCCCGTCGCCGCGAGCGTGTGCATCGCGCAAGAATGACGAAGCACGTGGGGTGTGACGCGCTTCCCAAGGATCGACGGCTGCTTCGTCGCTGCCGTCTTGACGTGCTCGGCCAATCGGAACGCAAATCCGTCGCGGGTCATCGGCTGCCCGTTGGCATTGAGGAATATCTCGGTGACCTCAACTTGAGGCCGGATCGCAAGCCATGCGCGCAATGCGATCTGGGTCTCCTTCCACAGCGGCAGGACCCGTTCACGTCGCCCTTTGCCCATGATGTGCATGGTGGACAGGGAGCGGTCCGGGAAATCGCCCAGTTGCAGCGTTACGAGTTCCGACACCCTCAGTCCGCCAGCATAGGTAAGATGCAGCATCGCGCGATCACGGGTGCCGAGGCGTGTCCGGGGATCGGGTGTATCGAGCAAAGCCTTGATCTCGGCCCGGTCGAGATAATCGATCAGCGCCTTGTCTGTCTTCTTGGTCGGGATTGCTCTGACACGGAGTGCCTGATCGAGGCAGGCTGGAATCCGGTACTCGATGTATCGGAAGAAGGATCGGATCGCGGCGAGCCTGCCATTGCGGGTCCGCACGCAGCTGCCGCGGCCGATCTCGACATGATCGAGGAAGGCCATGATCATGTCTGTGTCGAGATCCTCAACCTCTAGATCGGTCGGTCGGCGCTTCAGCCGATCGGCAGCGAACTGGACGAGGAGGACGAAGCAGTTGGCATAGGTCTTCACCGTGTGCGGGCTGACGGCGCGTTCGCGCGGCAGATGTTCCCGCAGATATGCCGAGAGATGGGGAGCAAGCGCCGTCATGCCGCTTCTCCTTGAAAAAGTTGCTCGCTTGCAGCCGCAATGTCGCGCAGCAGCACTGGCGTGGCTTCGAGATACCAGTACGTGTTGGCGATCGACGCGTGCCCCAGGTAGACACTGAGACCGGCCATGTGGTGGGCAATGGCCTCCCTGTCACGCGGGCAGGACTCAAGCGAGCGAACAGCGAACGTATGTCGCAGATCGTGGAGTCGCATGCCTGCCGTACCGGTTGCTCCACGATATCCGAGAAGCCGGGCCAACCTGACGAACACGACGTGGGCGCGCACCTTGTGCGGCGCCCGCCCCCGGATAGTGACGAACAGGTCATTACACTTGGCCGGGTGCTTCGCGCGGATCGCAATGTAGGCTTCGAGTGCTTGGCGCGTCGATGGCTGCAAGGCGATCAGCCGCTGCTTGCCGAACTTGCCGTTGCGGACGACCAGCCCATCCTCGACCAGATCGTCGCACTGTAGGGCGAGAGCCTCGGAAATCCGGAGACCTGTCGCCGCGAGCAGGCCGAACAGGTAATGGTACGTGTATGGGCTAATCGTGCCATGGGGCGGAACGTTCAATGCCGCCGCCATGATCGCCCGCACCTGGTCCGGTTCGATGATGGTCGGAGTGGGACGTGGCCGCTTCCCCCGGCCGAAAACGCCGACAGGCGGGACTTCGTGGTCTGGGTCCTCGGCGTGAGCGAAAAGGCTGAAATTACGAGCAGCGTCGTACCTATGGCGAGCCACGTTCTGCGAGCTTGCCGTGTGGCACCAGTCGTAGATGCGCTGCACTCGGGTGTGCCGGTCACCGAAGCGTTCGGCGAAAGCGGCGTATTGGCGCAGCAGTCGTTCCTGTTCCGAGAACTTCCGCCCCAAGCCGCGATACAGCGAGACGTATCTGGCAATGTGCGTGTTCAGCATGACGGTTCTCCCGGCCATGGCTGCGCGATCTTCATGAGCATCGGCAGGTCGACCTTGGCGTAGATGGCGGTGGTCTCGGGCGAGCTGTGGCGCAGGATCGTTCCAACGGACTCCAGCCCTGCGCCCGCGCGCAGCAAGTTGGTGGCAAGCGAATGCCGGAAAATGTGCGATCCGGTCGGCACGCCTTCGATCCCGCCGCGCTCATGCGTGCGTGCAACGATGCCGGCGATCTCCGCCGATGAGCGGAACGAACGGAACGGGGCTTGCGCGCGCACGAACAGATGCGGATCGGCGGTCTTGGGACGCGCCGTGGCAATGTAGTCCAGGATCGCGTCACCGACGTCCTGAGGCAATGGCAGGCGATCAGGCCGACGCGCCTTGCCCTTGACCGTCAGGTGGCCCGAGCGCCAGTCGATATCGTCGAGGTGCATATCCCGAATATCACCGGCACGCAGGCCAAGCCGGGCGAGCAGGAGAATGATGGCCTTGTCCCGAACTTCCACCGGGCGATCAGTCGGACATGCGCCGATGATCTGCTCGATCGTTGCCGGGTTGACGTGCCGGGGCAGCGTCGAAAGACGGTAGCGTTGCACTGATGGGATCGCGTGCAACAAAGCTGGACGGCAAACACCCTGCACGACCAGGAACCGAATATAGCTCCTCATTATCGTGACGAGCAGTGATGCAGAACCCGGCGTCTCCTTGCTTCGTTGTTGAAACGCACGCCTGAGGACGGCTGCATCCCATTGTGAAGGGTCGCCGAGCATAGGCATGAGCCGCCTGATATCGGCCCGGTAGCGCCGGATCGTCTCATCGGTCGCGCCGCGGTGTTGCTTGAGCCATGCCAGATATGCCGCCATGTGCGGGTCGTCATCCGACACCGGTTCGACTGAAGGGATGACACCCCGGCCGCGCAAGAACTCGACGAAGTGCCGAGCGCCACGCCGCCGCCGCTTCGCGCCCGAGGCGACGAGCTTGCCCCGCTTGCGCCAGACCGGACAGCGGCAACCATGCGCCGCGTACTGGTCGAGGATCGCGTCATCGACATCGGCCCACGACTGCCGCTTGATGCGAAGCCAAGCCACAATATGCTCGGCTTCCGACCGGTAGCCCTGTGCCACTCCAGGGGCGAGTTGCAGGCTGTCGATTGCATCGGAGTAGTCGGTGAGGTGACGGGGGAGATCGTCGATCCCATCGTCGACTTCGATATACCCTTGATCTTCGAGGAACCGGACAAAGCGCCGGACCCGCGCAGCCTGATCAGTCTTATAGGCGGCTCGCTGAGCCGAGTATCCGTGGCACCGACAACGGTGCTTCTCGAACCGTCGGACGACTTGATCGCCGAGCGTACTGACCGGGATGGCATGCACATCCAGCCAATGCAGGAAATGACGGATCGCTGCACTGTACAGGATCGAACAGGCCGCTTCCTCCTTGACCCACAGAGAGGAGAGGAAGGCGTTGAATAGGGCATCTGAGCTCGGCGGATCTTCGATCCGGAGCTGTGCCGGACAAAACAGCTCTGATGATCTTGTTCTCATGGTGGTTCCTTCGACTTGTTCAGGTCGAGGGAACCGTAATTATCTGGAGTGAAATCATGGAAAACCGAAGGAAACCTGCGCCTCCTGCCGCCGCGCTCGACATAAACTGCGACTGCAAAGAATACGTGTAATGTTGAGCTCAACATTACACGTATTCCCGGGGAGACAGATCGATCTCCAATGCTTCGCGTTCTTCATCAGAGAGGTCAGCAAGCCGACGGTTGAGCATAGCTTCTGCGGTCGAGACGAGCTGGACGACAACAGCGTTCCCCTCGGCAATCGCGGCGTCGATGGCTGGCAGCAGGCTCGGGAGCTTCATCGACAGAAGCAGCTGCGCGAAGAAGCGCTGCTTAGTCCCCTCGAAGATCGACAGCGCTGCGGACTTGGCACCCGAGTTGAGCGTCCCGCCGGTTTCGCTGTCTACGATCCGCGTGGCCTCCAGGGCGTCGCGGAGGTTGGCATGGATGATCGCCCAGGCCTCGGCATAGGCATCGTAGACCATGATCTGATCCTCGGTCAGGCAATGCTCGAGGATTTCATACTCGACACCGGCGAACGAAAGGGCCCGGGCCGTGTAGAGGCCGAGCGATTTGAGATCGCGCGCGACCAGTTCCATGGCTGCAATTCCGCCATCGCGAATATCGGCAACGAAGGCCTCACGATTGGTAAACGCGGTCTCCGGACCCCAGAGCCCAAGGCGCGTGGCATAGGCCAGGTTGTTGACGTCGGATGCACCGGTGGCCGAGGCGTAGAGCACGCGTGCTCGCGGCAGGAGATTCTGCAGGCGGACGCCAGCGATACCCTGCTCCGAGCCCTTGACCTTGCCCCGCGATCCTTCGCCGCCAGCAGCATTGGCCATGGCGTGCGCCTCGTCGAACACGATCACGCCGTCGAAGTCGTCGCCGGCCCAGGCGAGGACCTGGTCGAGGCGGGTCGCATCGTTTCGGCCTGACCGCAGGGTCGGGTAGGTCACGAAGAGAATGCCCTCTCGCATGGCGATGGAGGTGCCAAGTTTCCAGGATGCAAGAGGCTGGATGTCAATCGGCAGGCCGCCAAGCGCAGCCCAGTCGCGCCGGGCATCTTCCAGCAACGCTTCGTTCTTCGAGATCCAGATATGGCGGCGTTCACCGCGCACCCAGCGGTCGAGAATGACGCTCGCGACCTGGCGGCCTTTACCAGCGCCGGTGCCGTCCCCAAGGAAATAGCCCTGCCGGTAGATATGACCTTCAGCCGAGGCCTTGAGGGAACAGCCCTTGTCCTCGGGCTCGAACCGGCCGGGAAGATCGCGGCCGTGAGCGCTGGCGGCGTAGATCAGGGTCTCTGCCTGGGCAGTCGACAGCAACCCCTTGGCGATAAATCCGTCAGGCAGCTGCGGCACCGCGTCCGGCTTGGGTGCAGCGATCGACCCCATGGCGACTGACTCAACGAGCGGCGTCGGATGCCCAGCTGCCCCATCGATCACAATCCTGCTCGGGCGATAGGGAAGATAGTGGCCGACCTGTGCTCCAAGCGGTGCTGGGGTTTCAAGCGCCTCGTACGTCAATGCGCCGATGGTCATCGACGCGGCTCGCGTGGTCGTTGACGGGGCCGGGAGTGGTCTGCGTGGCGCGGCTATCAGACGGAACGGCGCACGAGCCGGAAGAGTAGATTGTTCAGCGATAGCCTGCCTGCTGGCGCGAGCAGGCAAGGCATCGACAAGATCGACCAGCTGGCAGAACTCATTCGTGCGAATAGCGACGGGCTCGTTGGCGCCATCCACCTTATCGAGAACCAGCAGTCGCGCGGTGATCCCGGTGCCATTCTTGATGAAGGCACGTTCGACCGCGGCATTGAGCCGCATCGACACTGGCCCCTTCGCCCCGGTCAGAAACCGCGCGCAATCGAACCATTCAGGCATGATCGCGACAAGCCGCCCGCCGGGGGCAAGCCGGTTCCAGGCCGATCGCAGATGCCTCGCTCCGGTGCGGCCATCGTGTCCCCGCTCGATCCCGTGAGAATACGGCGGGTTCATAAGCACGACGCTCGGCGTGATGGCCGGATCGAGCAATTCCTCGATCAGCTCGGCATCATGTCCGGTCACGCGGGCAGCCGGGAACGCAACAGTCAGGCAGTCGCGACGCAGCGGTGAGATTTCGTTCAAGGCAAGGCGAGTGCCGGCTTTGGTCGCCCAGACTGCGAGCATACCGGTACCGGCCGAGGGTTCCAGCACGAGCTCGTCGGGTATCAGCCCACAGGCCCTTGCGGCAAGCCAGGCCAGGCGCGGCGGCGTTGCGAACTGCTGCCATTCGATCTGCTCGTCGCTGCGATTGGTCTGGGTCGGAATTCGGTTATCGAGGCAACAGAAGAACTGTTCCGCCTCGTGGATCGGGCTCGAGAGCTGGATCTGATCAAACGCTTGCAGGTATTGAACCTGTGCCAGCTCAAGAGCTGCGTGAGCGTCACGCACAGACCACCGCCCGAGAGCATCGCTGCCCCCGAAGTGCTCGCTCATGATACGCGTAACGTCGCTGCGTGACAGCGCGCGGCCTGCTGCGAGCTCTGAAGCCATGGTCTGCGCCGCCGTCGCAACAGTGGGTGGTGATGGTTCATTGAATGCGAAGGCGAGGGAAGAATTGGACATGGGAACCTCCTGACGAGGTCCTGCGGCGGGCAGGCCTCAATCAGCCAAAGGCCCCCTCCCCTCTGCCCGATAGATCAGGTTTTTGGGCAAGCTGCGACTGCAGCTCATCGTTCCAGTCAAAACCAGGCGATGCCGGTGCTCGCGAGTGGATGACACGATTAGACGCAGCATAGGCCTTCAGCGCGCGCTCCTCGGCGAGAGCGCCTCCGGCATCATTGTCGATGAACAGGTAGAGTTCGCGCACGCTCTCCGGGATCGAGACGAGACCGAACCGCTCGTTTCCAAGCGTCGCCCAGCAGGGGATCCCGAAGAGCTGCATGGCTGAGAGAGCGCTCTCGATACCTTCGGCAAGGCCCAGCCTCCCCTGCACCGGGGGAGCAACTCTGACGGCACCAAAGCCGAGACTGCCAAGCGCACGCTTGGGTCGCTCGAAGCCGGCCAGCTTGCCACTCGCCACATCGAGAAATGTCCTATGTACTGCGATAACGCCAATGTCAGTCGTGACTGCGGCCAGCATCGCAGGGAGAAACTTAACTGCCCCGCGCGGCCCGAGCGGCGTACGTTCAAGGTAGCGGAACTGGGCAGATGCGCGCTGGAGACCGCGCTGTGCGAGATATCGTTCGACCGGGCTGTCGGAGATCGCCGAAGCCAATTGCCACAAGCGTCGCGCATTGGGACTGAAGTCAATCTGATTTTGCCGATCAGCTGTCCCAGGGCCAGAACCATCACGGAGCTCTCGGCTGCGAACGCCCTGGCGATCCAATGCAGCAATGACGTCCTCATTCGAACATCCGGCGAAGCAATGGAACAGGATGGCCTTTCGCCCCAAAGTCACGCTGAGCGACGGTGTGCGGTCGTCGTGGGCAGGACAGCAGCACATGCCCTTGCCCTGGCGCCATGTTCCCTTGAGGCGTTCGACAATCGTGCGGGCACGGCGTTCGAGTTGATGACTTTTCTCTAGCTGGGGCATCGACCTACTCCGGTTGAGGTGCCCTCCCCGTGCAGCCTCCGCTCTGCACCAGCGCCAAAGCATTTTCCTACATCGTTTGTTCTTTATATGTTCCCTCTCGATTCGGCTATAGAAGGATCGAGAAATGACAATGAAAGCCCTTTTGATCTTTGGCATTGCCAGCGCATCAGCCATGCCTGCCAATGCTCAGGAACTGCCAATGCCAGATTTACCGGAGCAACATGCCGGTCCTTCAGGCGGCATTCGCATTGCCGAAGCATCGAACGGATTTCAGTTGGTCGAGCATGGGTTCTGGCAATCCGCGCAAGCCGCCCCAGCACCAAGTTCGAGCGTTGCAGAAAATGGACGGGTCAACCTGCCTTACAGATACGAGCCCAAGGCCAAAACTGCCCCATCCGGGTTTCGGCGGGCGAGCTACCTGCCCCACGTCTATGCGGCGGAAGCGAAGTATTCATTGCCTACCGGCCTGCTCGACGCGCTCGTCTGGACGGAATCCCGCTATAACCCCCTTGCTGTCAGTCCAGCAGGCGCTGCGGGCCTTGGCCAGCTGATGCCAGCAACGGCAAAGGAACTCGGCGTCTTCAATCGATTTGACCCCATGGCCAATATCTTCGGCGCGGCGCGGTATCTGAGGCAGATGCTCGACAGGTTCGGCGTGGTTCACCTCGCTGTCGCAGCCTACAATGCCGGTCCAGGTGCAGTCGAACGCGCGGGGGGTATACCGCGGAATGGCGAGACGCCCGGATATGTCCGCGACGTCCTTCGCCATTGGCGCTTTTAGCGGTCAATCCCCAAGTTAGCCGAAACAGAGGCAATCGACGGATTGTTGCCGGGCTGGACCATGTTGCAGGCAAGCGATTGCACGGGAGTTTAGCCGCTTTTGGCCTCGGCTGGGTACTTGGCTACAATCTGCATTACCTCCTTACCCCACAACGCCAACGCCTCGCGCTTCTCGTTGGTATACTGGTGTCGGTGATAGACCCCCGCCACACCGGCCATAGCTGATCCTGACTGGTGATTGAGGACCGCTTCAGAAACCACCAGAGGTATCCCGAGACGCTGGAGACCAGTTGCCACCGTCCGCCGAATGTCATGCATTGTGAAGTGACCCGCCTCGTAGCCGAGCTTCTCGTCCACGCTTGCTCTTATCCGCTTCCATGCTTTCGATAGGCCGCTAACGCTGTTCGTGCTGGTGACCTTCGATGCCAACAGGATCTGGGATTGCTTGTGGGCGTCACCAGGATCGATCCCTGCGGCCACGAATACCTCCGTGACGACTGCGAGAGCCTGAGCGGATAGCGGCACCACATTCGCTTTGCCGTTTTTTGCTCGGTCGCCTGGGACGGTCCAGACCTTCGCCTTGAAATCGAACTCGTCGCAAGCTGCATCGAGCACTTCACCCCGGCGTTGA
This sequence comes from Sphingomonadales bacterium, assembly GCA_016704425.1. GTDB lineage: Bacteria > Pseudomonadota > Alphaproteobacteria > Sphingomonadales > Sphingomonadaceae > Aquisediminimonas. The sequence continues at coordinate 1,241,636 of JADJAC010000011.1, read as the reverse complement.
GCCGTAAGGACAAGCATCTGCACAAGGTGACCGAACGGATAGCCATCCTCGAGCGCAGATTGCCATAGCGCCGCGAGTTCTCGGTCGCTGAGTACGCGATCACGAGGTTCATTGCGTTTCGGACGCCACGCGTCCCGGCAGGGATTGGCGGGCATATGCTCAAGTCTGGTGAGTGCCCAAGTGTAGAAGGTCGAAAGATGGCGATAGACGATCCGCGCCATCGTCAGGGTTTCCTTGCCCCGCTCGAATGCGATCCTCTCAACAAAGCGGCTCACGTCACCTCGGGTAATGGAGTCCGCAAGGCGGTCTCCCAGCTCGGGCTCAATGTACTTTCGGAAGACCCGATCGAACTCCCTCGCGCTGCGCTTTTTGCCCTCGATCTGCTGGGACAGATACGTCTCGTAGAGCTCGGCGACCGTACCGACGCCCTTTGACCCCTTCCTCTTAGCACCCGGCTTCCTGGCAATGCTCTTGCCCTGCTCGACATCTACTAGCAGATCTCGCGCCTTCTTACGCGCATGAGCGAGGGTAAAACTCGGACCATGGCGTCCGATGGTCACATTCAACCACTTGCCCTGAACCCGCTTGCGCAGAATGTACGTCTTGATACCACTGGCACCCATGCGGAGCCTCAGGCCGGGGACGATACCATCGGCCAGCTCAATCTGACCAGCCGCCGGCGCCTTGAGTCCTGCGATCTTCGCGTCCGTCAAACCTACTTTGTTCGCCATATGCACCTGCTACCTTAGGTAGCTTTTTGTAGTGGATACTGGCGAACATTTCAAGAACGATGCGGACTATGAATCGCAGATTTCCGCCATTCTTGGACACATGCGGACGCGCTAGGACCCTCTGATCATGGCTCTTAATCAGCGGGTCCTTGGTTCAAGCCCAAGTGCGTCCACCACTTTCTCCAAAATTTTCAATTAGATAGCGCTTTCGCCGCATGGCGGGCGCCTGTTAGCTTTGCGTGCCAGATAGCCGCGATGCCGTCGGGAAAGCCAAGCGGCGAGCGAGAGACTCAATCTCGTCGCGCCAGGCCAGCTTATCGAGCCACGACTGCCGAATTGACGATGCTCCGTAGATCGCACCAGCCAACTGCCCGGCAATAGCAGCAGTGGTATCGGCATCGTCACCGAGGTTATACGCAAAGTTCTGGTGCGCCTTGATCGCGTGAGTGGCGAGAACGTCGGCCCAAGATTTGAGCCTGGTACCGGAGAAATCGCCGTAAATGCGGCGAACGCTTGCCTCACCGATCTTTGCAATCTCTTCAAAGAGGCGCGGTGCGATCCGGGAGGATGCATTGTCTGCGTCAATCAAGACAGCAAGTCGTGGGGTGCGAGGTTCATTGGCCATTTTGCACCATTGCCCCAATATCCATTAATCAGCCGATAAAACTTGCAAGGCGGCGGCTGACAACAGCCTGATCTTGTGGGGTCCTGAGCAGGCGCTTGGCCCTATCGTGCGCGAATTCATCCACATTGAGAACGACTAGACTGTAGCCATGCCTCGGCAGCAAATCGGCGCGGCGCTCATCATATATCCGGCGCTGTTCGCCTCGAGGCACGCCAGAAACCGTTGGCTTATCATCGAAGAAGCCGACACGTTCTCGGTGTTGGCGCTCATGATATTCCACGACGAGCCCGAGAGCTGGATAAAAACCATCGACAGGCAGTGGCTTCCGGCACCCACGCCAATCTGGATCACCGGTCAAAAAAGGAAAGCAATGCTGCCGGACCGCCTTCAGTCCGAGAATTACGTCACAGAGATCGAGCACATAATGCTCGTCGCGAGTTGCGGACCGGGACACGTCTTGTGCTGTGTTTGACGGCGACCGGAGGTTGTTGATCCGCCATCCGCCCAGCTGCGCCATGACCCTTTCCATGTCTTGGTGCTGATCGCTTCCTTGCACGACCTCCCAACGTCCATTGTGCGGATGCCAACCAAGGCTTGCCGCCCTAAGGGCTGCTCGGAAGCGCTTGGGATCTATTCCGCTCGCAACGGCCATATCCACGGCGGTGATTAGCTGACCTGGAAGCGTCATACCGGGTGGGTCCTCACGCAAACGAGCGCACCATTGCTGCCTCGATGCCTGCCCACTCGTGCTCGTGTGATCCGGAATCCGCCGTGCCACGCGCAAGCAATATGGCGCGGAGGAGAAGATCCGGATCGTGCTGGAAGGCCTGCGCGGCGAAGATAGCATTGCCGAACTGTGCCGCCGCGAAGGCATTGCACAGGGCGTGTATTACAAATGGTCAAAGGACTTCATGGAGGCTGGCAAGCGCCGGTTGGCAGGGGACACGTCGCGCGCCGCCAACACCGACGAAAGTGCGCGATCTGCGCCGCGAGGCCCGGGATCTGAAGGAAGTTGTGGCTGAGCAGATGCTGGAGATGCGGCTGCTTAAAAAAAGCATGATCGCGGATGGGGAGACGAAGAATGAGATATCCCGCATCCGAGAAGCTCGAGATCATCCGTATTGTCGAGCAATCGCAACTGTCCGCTAAACAAACTCTGGATAAGCTGGGCATTGCCCGGCCTACCTTCTACCGCTGGTATGATCTGTATCTGCGCTTTGGCGCTGAGGCACTGGAGGATCGGCGCCCAGGCCCCAAGCGGGGTTGGAACCGCATCCCTGACAAGGTGCGCTGCGATATCCTTGATTTGGCGCTGGAGCGCACTGACCTATCGCCCAGAGAGCTTGCGGTGACGTTTACCGACACCAAGCGCTACTTCGTATCAGAAGCCAGCGTTTACAGGCTGCTGAAGGCGCATGACCTGATTACCAGCCCTGCCTTTATCGTCATGAAGGCCGCCAGCGAGTTCAAGGACAAGACGACCGCCATCAACCAGCTGTGGCAGACCGATTTTACCTATCTCAAGATCATTGGCTGGGGCTGGTATTATCTGTCCACCATCCTCGACGATTACTCGCGCTACATCATCGCGTGGAAGCTATGCACGACGATGCGTGCTGAAGATGTCACCGACACACTTGAACTGGCGTTGGCAGCTTCTGGCTGTGCGTCGGTGCACGTACTACACAAACCGCGGCTGCTATCGGACAATGGTCCCAGCTATGTTGCTGGCGAACTGGCGGACTTCCTCGCCGACAACGGCATGAGCCATGTGCGCGGCGCGCCATTCCATCCCCAAACACAGGGGAAGATCGAACGCTGGCACCAGACCTGAAAAACCGCATCCTGCTGGAAAATTACTATCTGCCCGGCGACCTTGAAGCCCAGATCGAAGCGTTCGTCGAACATTACAACCATCAGCGCTACCACGAGAGTCTGAACAACGTTACGCCCGCCGACGTCTACTTCGGCAGGGCAAAAGCCATCATCAAACAACGCGAAAGGATCAAACGAAAAACCATCGAACAAAGGCGCTTGCATCACCGCAAGCTTGCCGCATAACATCAACCCTACACATGGACCCAAACGCTCAACTGTTTTAACCCAACATATGTCTCAAATTATCTGACGACGGACACTGTGACGTTCTTCCTACCACGATCGACGCTTACACCAGGCATAACCGCTATTTAGATGCTCAGGCAGGCATTGACCGATCTCGCGAGGCGGGCACGTCGTTGCTCAATGGCTTCCCGGCGGTAAACCATGGAGTCGAAGGTTGCGTGCGCCTTGTCGACTCAGTCGACAAGGATAGCCCACACGAAATAGGAGGATGACCCCTTGGCAGCCAGGTCATATCTGCGCGCGAAATCGCCATCTTCGCGCTCGATCTTGATGACCCTTGCCCCACCTTGGGCGAAATGACAGGACGCAAGTGGAGCAGCAACCGCCTGCTCAGGGGTTTTGATTTGAACCATGTCGCAGCATGCTTCGTCCGCGAAATCTTTAACATCGTTTAGAGTATTACACCATTCATCGGCCACAATCTTGACCGAGCTTCCTCGTCTATACAGCGCTTCGCGGATCAGTTTTAGAAGCGCAATCTGACCGGCTTTTGATCCTGCGTCGGCGGGCCCTTCGATGTAGAGCTGAAAGGGATCAGCGCGGGCCTCAAGAAGAACGAGGTAGTCAGCTATCCTTTCGGCATCATTATCGAATATGAGGCCGATGGTCCCATAGACGTCGATGTGCAGTGTAGGATGATACGCGGCATCGTCTCGGAGCGCGAGTATCCGATGGGAAAGCCAAGCGACATATTCCGCAAGTTTGCCACCCTCTTCGCCGAGCTTTTTCGGGACATTGTTGATCAAGCCATGGGGGAGGGCACTCACGCCCTTCAGGATCATCTTGTCGACAGCAGAATAGCGATCGTCACCACTCTGACCGAAAAGCTTCAGAGGCTCGGAGACTAGAGGCAAATTCCATTCCTGACAAACAATCTCGCACATCGTCGCACGGTTGGATTTGGCGCTAGCTTCGAGCAGTGCTTGCGAGACACCATACTGGATCGCCGTATGTGAAAGATGAGGATTGTTGGCCAACTCATCCAACCATTTGGAGCTTTCGAGGAAACTTCCTACATCGAGGCCGATCAGGCGTGGCTTCAATTTCTCTTCCAATAGCGGAATGAACTGGCTGGTCGAGAACAGCGAGTCGCGACCAGCAGCGCCTGAATATTGTACGGCTGCACAATCTCCCTGCGCAAATTGACCGTCTTCCAATTCAAGCGTGATAGATATGCACTCACCGCTTTGACGAATAGCCGAAAAGCCCTCCGTCTGCGCAGATCCGCAGTAGACAAAACCGTCCTGCTTCGCCCCAGCCTTGATTGCGGCTTGATCATCAAAATAGAAGGCGGAGAAGCCCTTCGAGAAGTACACGTTTCTTATTTTCATTGGATTGGGTTGTCCGTCACTTGAGATGTTGGGCGGCCGACGAGCGTGCATGCAGATATCGCGCGAACGTCGTCGACGACCATGTCAAAATTTGCAGTGCGCTTCTCGCTTAGAGCTCGCTCGGAAATCTTGTCTCGGTGATAGGCAAGCACGTCGGCTGGAAGGGGGACATTACCTGCCTCGTAAAGACGAACAGCGCCCTGATCATCCCGAATTGGCGTAAGCTTGCCGAGATTGGCGACCGCAGGCGCAAATGGGATATCGATTACACCTGCTCGAAAGGCTGCGACAACACCACGTGCAAGATCGCCCTTCCCGAGCCGAAATATCTCACGCATCACCGAATGGACTTCGGCCTCGATGATTTCAGTCTCTACCGTAATGTCCGGGCTATTCACCAACCCCTGATCGGCAACCATGTTGATCATTTGGCGCGTTGCTTTTAGTCCAGCGATGTTTGCAGCCCCGGTCGGGACGCCGCTCGCTTCATGAGGTGTCTTGACGATGATCTTTGTGGCTTGCGCCTGCTTGGCGACCAAGGCGCCGAGGCAGATGACCGCAGTGGCCTGCGCCTCATCTTCGGGGAAACCGCCCATCCATTGATGGAAGACGGTGGTCAGATCGTAACCACTGTATCCAGCGTTGAGAAAGTAATGATGGGCCAACTTTCGCAACGAGCGAAGGGCCGCGATGTCCTGAACGATATTGCCGCACTGACCATAGCCTAGGGTAATGCATCTAACACCCTGCTCAAGGGCAAGAAGGCCTTCCGAAATAGCGACCACATGAGAAATAAACGGCGGAACCAAAGTGCCGGTCAAAGGACCAAAAGGCTCCCTGTTGAGGCGGACTCCTTGCTCCTCGTAAAGGCCGATTAGCCTATCACAATATTGCCAATCGCGTATCGACCGTTCGAGAGAAACGCGTTTGGCGTATGGAACATTGTAGGAGATGCCACCGCCCTCATAACTCGAGAAACCCGCGGCGAGGGTGATCTCAGCAAGAAGCCTAGCATCAGGCGTACCATGTCGCACTTGGATCGGTTTTACCATTCCGCGGATCGCAAGCGGATGGCGGCCAGCTTTCGCGAATCTGGCACAGCCCGCATGATTATGCCTTTCGATGACTTCTCCTATGTCATCGCTGGTAGCGCGAAGATCACTGTCGACAGCGGCGAACCGATCAATCTTGCAGTGGGCGACGCGTTTTACCTGAAGCAGGGACAGGAAGTGCTGTTCGAATTGTCCGACGATTTTCACGTCGTCACCATGCTGATGTCAGATGATCCGATCGAGGTCTGACGACTGGCAGGAGAGTGTACGTGACTGAATATGTTGACAGGGCGGGACTGAAAGTGGCGGCCGAGTTGGCTGCTTTCATCGAGGCGCGCGCACTTCCTGGCACCGGTCTTGCGGAGGACGCTTTCTGGTCAGGCGCGGCTGCCATTTTCGCGCGTTTCGTCCCGCTCAATCGCCAGCTATTGGCACGGCGAGACGAGCTGCAGAACGCAATAGATGGCTGGCATTTGACCCGCGCGGGTCAGCCGCTCGACATCGCCGCCTATAAGGTGTTCCTCACTGAAATAGGCTATCTCGTTGCTGAGCCTGATCCATTCACCGTTTCGCCGCAGGACGTGGATAGTGAACTGGCCAGCACTGCCGGGCCGCAGCTCGTGGTGCCGGTGCTCAACGCTCGCTTCCTGCTTAATGCGGCCAATGCGCGCTGGGGTAGTCTCTACGACGCGCTTTATGGCACCGATGCCATCCTTGGTAAGCCAGTCGGCGAGGGCTATGACGCGGCTCGAGGGGCTGCGGTCATCGCTTGGACGAAGACCTTTCTTGATGAGGTGGCACCGCTTGCCGCGGGTAGTTGGGCCGACTGGACCGGCGGTCATCCTGTACTCCGCGATCCTGCCCAGCTGGTCGGCCACTCGGCCGACAACCTGTTGCTCGTGAACAATGACCTGCACATCGAAGTCGTGATCGACCACAGCCATCCGATTGGCAAAGATGATCCGGCCGGTATCGCCGACGTGGTCTTGGAGGCGGCCCTTACCACGATCTGCGACTTTGAGGATTCGATTGCGGCCGTCGATGCTCAGGACAAGGTTGCCGCCTATGCCAACTGGCTCGGCATGATGCAGGGCAACCTCGAAGACAGTTTTGAGAAGGACGGCGCGCTGATGACCCGCCGGCTCAACGCCGATCGGGACTATGTCGCGCCCGATGGCACCCCGTTTGTGCTGGCAGGCCGCTCGCTGCTGCTGGTGCGCAATGTCGGCCACCTGATGACCAATCCGGCTGTGCTCCTGCCCGATGGCGGCGAAGCGCCCGAAGGTATTTTAGATGGCATAATAACCAGCATGATCGCTTTGCATGATCTCCATAATGCCGGCCCTGTGCGCAACAGCCGCTCGGGATCGGTCTATATCGTGAAGCCCAAGATGCACGGGCCCGAGGAAGCTACCTTTGCAAATGACTTGTTCGATGCGGTTGAGGACATGCTCGGCCTCGGCCGCCACACCTTAAAGATAGGGGTGATGGACGAGGAGCGTCGCACCAGCGCGAACCTGGCCGCGACAATCTGCGCGGTGAAGGATCGCATCATGTTCATCAACACTGGCTTCCTCGACCGAACCGGCGACGAGATGCACACCTCGATGCGAGCTGGGCCGATGATGCGCAAGGGTGACATGAAAGCCAGCGCGTGGATCCAAGCCTACGAGGACCGCAATGTGCAGATCGGCATTGCCTGCGGTCTTTCGGGCAGGGCCCAGATCGGGAAGGGCATGTGGGCCATGCCCGACCGAATGGGCGACATGTTGGCTCAGAAGATTGGCCATCCCCGTGCCGGCGCCAACACTGCCTGGGTCCCTTCGCCAACGGCCGCGGTGCTGCATGCCACACACTACCACAAGATCGATGTCTTTGCCCGCCAAGCGGAGCGCCGTGCCGAAGAGATCGCTTCGCTCGACGCGTTGCTGACCATACCCGTTGTCGCTGGCTACAACTGGTCTGCCGAAGAGTTACGTGAGGAAATCTACAACAACGCTCAGAGCATACTTGGCTATGTAGTGCGCTGGGTCGACCAAGGGGTCGGCTGCTCCAAGGTTCCCGATATCAACGAGGTTGGTCTGATGGAAGATCGCGCGACACTGCGAATTTCCAGCCAGCACCTCGCAAACTGGATGTTTCATGGCATAGTGACAGCCGAGCAGGTCGACGAGGCGCTGCTAAGCATGGCGGCTAAGGTTGATTCGCAGAACGTCGGTGATCCGCTCTACCGGGCCATGGCAAGCAATCCTGAAAGCAGCCTTGCCTATCAGGCAGCGCGTGCGCTGGTGTTTGAAGGGGTTGAGCAGTCCAATGGCTACACCGAGCCGCTACTGCATAAGTTCCGACAGCGGCTGAAGGCACAGATGTATTACCAATAGGAAGAGCCCAAAAGAACTTCGTCAAGCGTTCAAAATTACTCGATACCAAGGCAACTGAGGCATTAGATGTCCGATGTTCGCAGGGTCCCTTAGCCAAACCTGACAGCTTAATCCAAACTCGCAGTTGGCAGATTCGGATAGTCTCCGCTGAGCTATGCCTTAAGCCATTCGGCAGCTGCAGTGGAATCGCTATTGCTTGGGGGCCTTTTTGGGGGCATCTTGAACAAGAATAGTTTCATATCATTGGTTTATATTAGTTTTATTGAGATAATCGATTCCCGTAGGGGTCACCAGCTTTTGGCAAACCGATGTCTCGCCAGGAACTGTCAGATCTTGGCGACCAGAGACAAGACTGTATCCGCCCATTCCTTCCGGCAGATCAGCAGGTCAGGCATATAGGTATCGCGCTGGTTGTAGAGCAGCGGCGAACCATCGACGCGGCTGACGTGGAGGCCGTGAGCTGCGGCAACGGCAGCAGGCGCGCAACTGTCCCATTCATATTGGCCGCCGGTGTGAAGATAAATTTCGGCGTCTCCGCGCACGATGGCCATGGCCTTTGCGCCTGCGCTCCCCATTGGAATGAGTTCAGCGCCGATCTTTTCGGATAGAGTCACGGCTTCGGCGGCAGGGCGGGTCCGGCTGACCACCATGCGGGGCGTTTGAGCGGCGGTTGGCAGAGGTCCGGGCCGGTCGCTGCGAAGGACGAGGCCGAGCCCGGGAAGTGCGACTGCGCCTGCTGTCGGCACACCGTCAACGGCGAGCGCGACATGCACAGCCCAGTCGGTGCGCTTTTCTCCATATTCGCGCGTGCCATCGACAGGATCCACGATCCAGACGCGGGACTTGGACAGGCGTTCGTCATTGTCCTTCTCCTCCTCTGAGAGGAGCCCGTCATCCGGACGTTGTTCGCGCAGCGCGTGCACAAGGAACTGGTTGGCTGTCGCATCGCCAGCCTTGCCGAGCGCCTTCTCGCTCAGGAGGCCCGAGGCGCGGACATCCAGCAGGATCCTGCCAGCCACTTCGGCCAGATGTGCAGCGAGTTCTGCATCGTTCATCGCATCTTCCTCATTTCAGCGGCAGGATTGCGCGAATGATATGTTCGGCCGCCTCGACTGGTGTCATTTCAACCGTGTTCACGCGGATTTCCGGGTTGATCGGCGCTTCATAGGGACTGTCGATCCCGGTGAAGTTTTTGAGCGCACCGGACCGCGCCTTTTTGTAAAGCCCCTTCACGTCTCTGGCTTCCGCAACCTCGAGCGGCGTATCGACGAAGATCTCGATGAACTCGCCTTCGGGCAGCATTGCACGCACCATATCCCGTTCTGCACGGAACGGGGAGATAAAGGCGGTCAAGACGATAAGGCCGGCATCAGTCATCAATTTGGCCACTTCCCCGACGCGGCGGATATTCTCGATGCGGTCGGCTTCTGTAAACCCGAGATCCTTGTTGAGCCCATGACGGACGTTGTCCCCGTCGAGCAGGAAGGTGTGGCGGTTCATCAGGTTGAGCTGCTTTTCCACTTCGTTGGCAATGGTCGACTTGCCTGACCCTGAAAGGCCTGTGAACCAAAGGACCCGCGGCTTCTGGTTCTTGAGGTTCGCATGCACTTCCCGACCGATATCGGTTGCCTGCCAATGGACGTTCTGTGCACGGCGCAGCGAGAAGTGCAGCATGCCGGCACCCACGGTGCGGTTGCTGATCTTGTCGATCAGGATGAATCCGCCAAGCGTGCGGCTTTCGGCATAGGGCTCGAACACGATCGGCTTGTCGGTTGCGAGTTCGGCGACGCCGATGGCGTTCAGTTCGAGCGTCTTGGCCGCAAGATGCTCCATCGTATTGACGTTGACAGTGTATTTTGGCTGCTGGACCGTCGCGGAGACCATCTGCGTGCCAAGCTTGAGCCAATAGGAACGCCCAACATGCAAAGCGTCGTCATCCATCCAGACCAGAGTCGCTTCGAACTGATCCGAGACTTCCGGTGGCGCATCGGCGGTCGCAATGACATTGCCGCGCGAGCAGTCCACTTCGTCCGCAAAGCAGACCGTAACCGACTGACCGGCTACGGCTTCATCCAGGTCGCCGTCGAGTGTGACAACCTTGGTGACAGTCGAGGTCTTGCCCGATGGCAGGACCCGGATCGCATCCCCCGGCTTGACTGAGCCGGTTGCGATCAGCCCGGAGAAACCCCGGAAGTCGAGATTTGGCCGATTGACCCATTGCACGGGCAAGCGAAAGGGCTTGCTCTGGTCCGCTGTGTTGTCGAGCTCGACCGTTTCGAGATGCTCGATCAGTGGCTTGCCGGTATACCAGGGCGTGTTGGCGCTGTTCGTGGTGATATTGTCGCCCTTGAAGCCCGAAATGGGCATGGCGGTAAAATCCTTGATGCCGATCTCGGCAGCGAACGCCGCATAGTCGGCAACAATGGCATCGTATTTCGCCTGATCATAATCGATCAGATCCATCTTGTTGACGGCCAGAACGATATTCTTGATGCCAATGAGATTGCACAGATAAGAGTGCCGCCGCGTCTGGACGAGCACGCCCTTGCGCGCATCGATCAGGATAACGGCCAGATCGGCCGTCGATGCACCGGTGAACATGTTGCGCGTATATTGCTCATGCCCCGGGCAGTCGGCGACGATGAACTTGCGCTTTTCAGTCGCGAAAAAGCGATAGGCGACGTCAATGGTGATGCCCTGTTCGCGCTCTGCTGCAAGGCCATCCACGAGCAGCGCGAAGTCAATCTCCTGCCCCTGGGTGCCGACTTTTTTTGAGTCCGCCTGAAGCGCCTCAAGCTGGTCCTCGAAGATCATCTTTGAATCATACAGCAGGCGCCCGATCAAGGTTGACTTGCCGTCGTCCACGCTGCCGCAGGTGATGAAGCGCAACAGGCTCTTGTGCTGGTGCTGATCCAGATAGGAGTCAATATCCTCCGCGATCAGAGCATCGGTCTTGTAGATGGTTTCCGCGTCCGACATCAGAAATATCCTTCCTGCTTCTTCTTCTCCATCGACGCATCGCCACCATCCTTGTCGATGACGCGGCCCTGCCGTTCGCTCGTAGTCGTCAGGAGCATTTCCTGAATAACTTCGGGCAAGGTCTTTGCATCGCTTTCGACGGCGCCGGTTAGCGGATAGCAACCCAGCGTCCGGAATCGGATGCTCCGCTCCACGGGCACTTCGCCTTCCTTGAGCGGGAAACGGTCATCATCGACCATAAGCAGCATGCCGTCGCGCTCAACCGTCGGGCGCTTGGCGCTGAAATAGAGCGGGACAATCGGGATGTCGTTCAGATGGATGTATTGCCAGATGTCGAGCTCGGTCCAGTTCGAGATCGGAAAAACACGGATGCTTTCACCCTTGGCCTTCTTCGCGTTGTAGAGGTTCCATAGCTCCGGACGCTGGTTCTTCGGGTCCCATCCGTGCGTCGCTGTGCGGAAAGAAAAGATCCGCTCCTTTGCGCGGCTCTTTTCCTCATCGCGGCGCGCCCCGCCAAACGCAGCGTCAAAGCCGTAGTGATCGAGCGCCTGCTTCAACCCCTCGGTCTTCCACATGTCGGTATGCAAGGGACCATGATCGAAGGGATTGATCCCGCGCTCCATCGCTTCCGGATTATGGTAGACAAGCAGTTCCATGCCGCTCTCTTTCGCCATCCGATCACGCAGCTTGTACATCTCCTGGAACTTCCAGGTCGTATCGACGTGGAGCAGCGGAAAAGGCGGAGGCGAGGGATAAAAGGCCTTGCGCGCAAGATGCAGCATTACGGCTGAATCCTTGCCGACACTGTAGAGCATCACCGGCCTTTCGGCCTCCGCCACCACCTCACGCATGATATGAATGCTTTCGGCTTCAAGCCGTTCAAGATGCGTCAAAGTGCGTGTCATTGTGGCTCCATGGGACATTGGTTGAATAAGCGTTGCCTGACCGGATACTATTGAAGTAGACCCATATGGGAGGGGTATATTCATGATTTCCCACAATGGCCAAACAGAACTTGTCCTCCCGCTGTTCGAAGGGTTGCTTGACACACCGCTCTGGGAAACCTTCCTGCAGCGGTTAATGGCACGTACCCAGGCACAGCGTGTGCGTTTGACAATAACCTCGGCGACCGAAAGCGGTCGCCCGATACTTCAACGCCGGGTCGTCATGCGCAGATTTGGATCCCCGATCGACGCAGGTGACGAAGATGCCGCTTTGACGGTGCTCACCAGCGAAACCCTTCGCGCCAATCGCGTCTATGGGCTGGGCGAGCTTTGCGAAAATTCAAGCCTGCCTTCCCAAACCGGGACGGAAACACTGCTGCAAAACGCCCGAATCGGAGACGCTCGCTTGATACGAATCTCTGCTGCCCCGCAGCACAGCGTTTGGATAACCCTGCTGCACGATCGAGAAGCGTTCCAGGCTGCAGACAGCGCCCTGCTTGCAGCACTGGCACCGGCAATCAGGGTTGCAGTGCAAAACCTCTTCACCATCGAGGCTTTCAAGACACGCATGGAGATTGCCGAAGCATCTCTAGCTCGCCTTGGAATTGGTCAGGCCGTGCTCGACGATCACGGCCGAACCATTGCGGCCGACCCAATGTGGCAAAGGCAACAACCATTGATTCAGGATCGCGCAGGGCAAATTGCCGCCGCCTGCGCTGAACTTCAGGGTTCAGCAGACGGAGAATGTGTGATCGTTCCGGGAGGCAAATTGGATCAACCGCTCCTGTTGCGCCGCCATATCGAGCGCGGTGGTCCGCTTTCCCGATCAGCTGTGGCCGTCGTGAGCTACAGGCTTCCGGCAGGTCCGGACATTTCTTCTATCGAGCCCGTCATCGCCACGACATTCGGCCTTTCACCGAGGGAAGCCGCACTGGCAGCCAAGCTGGCGATGGGTCATTCCCTGGCTGACGCGGGGAAATTGCTTGGACTGACGATTGAAACCACTCGCAACTACAGCAAAAGGATTTTCGCCAAGACAGGTTCGCACGGGCAAACCGACCTTGTCCGAAGGATTCTCGCATGCTTGCCGTAGACCTGTGGCCGGGCGGCACCAGACTTCAGGCTGCCTCTGCAACCTTTTCCTTTTTGTAGATGCTGTTCTGCGGAAATTCGAAAAGCTTCATCACCATCGGTTCAAAGAATTCGAGCGGTGCCGTGTCGTAATTCGGATCGAAAGCCGGGCAATCATATTTCTCGATGAAATCGGCGGTCGCTTCATAATATTCGTGACCGCGGAACTTGTCGCGCATGTTGCGGTCGAGACCAAGGTGGTGAAAGAAATTGTAGCCCTGAAAAATGCCATGATGCTCCGTAATCCAGCGCAACTCTTCCGAGACGAAAGGCTTGATGATCGCCGCAGCAATATCCGGGTGGTTGTAGGCGCCCAGCGTATCGCCGATATCGTGAAGCAGAGCCATCACGACATAGTCCTCGCTCCGTCCATCCTGATGTGCCCGCGTTGCAGTCTGCAGACAGTGTTGCAGCCGATCGATCGCAAAGCCGCCAAAATCGCCATTGAGAAGCTTGAGGTGATCGAGCACCCGGCGCCCCCCATTCCGGGAAAAGGGGGTCAAGTGACTCATGATGGCTTCCCAATCTTGCTGGGTGCTTTGGCTCATGTCGTGAAATGTTGCGCTTGCGCTATCGGCCATCTGTCATCTCCTCTTCGTTGCAACGACCATAACGCGCGACGGGTGCGGCTTCAATCCGCTGAGAATTTGGTTTAGAACGAACGCATGGACATCCCCGGGCTGCGTTCCCAACCCTTTTTTGATGACAAGAACCGGGCGTTCTGGATGCTCCAATCGGCAGGTTGGACATTCTATCTGATGCTTCGCATGGCGTCTGGCGTCGGCAATGGCGTCAGCCTGTCTTTCATTATCCCGGTGCTGGTCTCGGCAGCCGCCGGCTATTCAATCACGCTCGTCATGGGAGCGATTTTCAGGTCATTGATCAGCCGTCGCCCGATTGTGACCTGGGGCGGGTCCCTGATCATCGTAATGCTCGCGGTTGCAGCCTATTCGGCAATCGACGCCTGGATGTTCAACATGATGAACCGCGAAGGCGCCGGCTTCAACGGTTCGCTCTTCCTGGGGTCGGTAACAATCAATACACTGCTGTTGGGAGCGTGGTCCGCCCTCTACTACGGCATCAATTTCTACATCATTGTGGAAAAACAAACCGATCAGCTGGCAGCACTCGAAAGCCAGGCAACATCAGCGCAACTCGCCATGTTGCGATACCAACTCAATCCCCATTTTCTTTTCAACACACTCAACTCGATTTCGACGCTGGTTCTCCTCAAACAGACGGAGCGTGCGAACGCGATGCTCTCCCGCCTTTCGTCGTTCTTGCGTTATACGCTGGTTTATGAACCCACCGCGCAGGTTACATTGGCGCAGGAAGTGGAAACGCTGAAGCTCTATCTCGAAATCGAAAAGATGCGTTTCGAGGACAGGCTGAGGCCCAGTTTCGAAATCGATGGTGCCGCGGCCAAGGCACGCTTGCCCTCGCTATTGCTGCAACCTCTTGTTGAAAATGCCATCAAATATGCTGTAACACCTCAGGAAGAGGGCGCAGACATAAGCGTCGCAGCACGACTGATCGGAGATCGCGTGCAGATCACCGTATCCGATACAGGGAGCGGGTTGAATGGCGCGGTACAGCGCCCAAGTGCATCAACAGGGGTGGGGCTTGCGAATATTCGCGACCGGTTGGCGCAAGCCTATGGCGAGGATCAACGCATTGATTTTGGCAGCCCGGCGGGCGGAGGATTTTCAGTGACGATCGATATACCTTACCGCGAACAGGAAACAGCATGAGCATCCGCACGATCCTTGTCGATGATGAAAAGCTGGCAATCCAGGGCCTGCAATTGCGGCTTGAAGCGCACCCCGATGTTGAAGTGATCGATACGTGTCTGAATGGCCGGGAAGCCATCCGCGCGATCAAGACACACAAGCCTGACCTCGTGTTCCTTGATATCCAGATGCCGGGATTCGACGGATTTTCGGTCGTTTCCGGCCTCATGGAAGTGGAGCCGCCGCTTTTTGTTTTCGTGACGGCCTACTCGGATCACGCAATCCGCGCGTTCGAGGCGCAGGCTACGGATTATCTGATGAAGCCTGTTGAACAGGAACGGCTCGCCGATACCATGGAACGCGTTCGCCAGCGGCTCGCCGAAAAACGTGGCGTCGAAGAGGTCGAGAGACTGAAAGAAGTCCTCGCTGAACATGCGCCAGAGGCACACGAGGAGCTTGTCGATACGGGCGATACGCATGCGGCGAACCGCTACGAAAAAATGATCAACATCAAGGACCAGGGCCAGATCTTCCGGGTCGAAGTGGACAGCATCGAACGCATTGATGCAGCCGGTGATTATATGTGCATCTATACAGGCGGTGACACGTTAATTCTTCGGGAGACGATGAAGGACCTCGAAAAGCGGCTGGACCCCCGCAAATTCCAGCGCGTTCACCGCTCGACAATCGTCAACCTCGACCTTGTGAAACAGGTCAAGCCGCATACCAATGGCGAATGTTTCCTTGTGCTTGAATCAGGTGCGCAGGTGAAAGTGAGCCGAAGCTACCGGGATGTCGTCGCGCGGTTCGTACATTAAGCCGCAAGCGACAGCTTTAGTCTTCCTTCGCGACCTTGGTATCGCCCTTCTTCCGGCGCGCACTGTTTGAATAAAGCAGGGCTGCGACAATTGCAGCAGAACCAATGCCAATGCCAATGCCGGCCTTCACCATATTGGCCTTGCGTCGGGCCTCGTCCTCGTTTGTGGCGGGTGCGCCTTTGGTATCTTCGGTCATGAACACATTGTCCTGTTCTGGATAGGTCAGCCTAACAATGCCGCCCCCCTCACTGTCAATGATGAAGCGGTGAGCAGTCTCGAGAAATTGGCAGGATGCCCAACTATTCCGACGAAGCGGCTATTTCCGCCAGAAAGCCGCTGTCCCTCACTCGGATCTGCCCATGCTCAAGAGCAATGATCCCCGCATCGGCCCAGGCTGATAACTGGCGATTGATATTCTCCCGGCTCATTCCGGCAAAGGCCCCGAGTTCCGCCTGGCTCAGATCCAGCCTGGAGTCGCCCGGTGGCCGTCTCGGAAAGCATCAGCCGCTGGAGGAAACGGGCCAGCCTCGGGCCCGACGAGAAGGCACGATCACTTTCCACCGTGCTGTTTGTCTGCCGGAGACGTCGCGCCAATTCCTTCAAGAGACGCCAGGCAACGCCGGGCTGGCGCTCGATAAAGGCTTCAAACGCGGCCCGCGTCAGCCGCAGATAGCTGCCCGAGGAGAGCGCAATGACGGAGGCTGACCGTTCGCCGCCGTCCAGCACTGCGATTTCCCCGAGAAGCGCCCCGGCGTCGGCATAGTCGAGCGTTATTTCGCGCCCATTCATGGCGACCATCGTCACCTTGGCATTACCCGAAAGAAGGATGAGGACCTGATCGCCCGGATCGCCCTGCAACAAAAGCGTCTGACCTTTTTTCATGTCATGTCGGGTTGAAAGGGCAAGAAGATCGGCCAATTCATCGGCGCGGCACGCTGAAAAAAGCGAGCCTTGCGGCAGAATCGCTGCGAGTTCGGACGCGTTCATTGTCCCCTCCCCCCTCGTGCTTTCGACCGACGCAGGGTTCCTCTACCCAACACTCAAGGGCGTGAGCGAACACGCCTTGGATAGCCCCAGCCCGCGCTTCATTGCAGGATAGGCGCGCACGGTTGCAGCGGTCATGGCCAGTTCGAGCCTGACGGTACGACCATAGGCTTCCTCGATGGCATCACCGATCGTGAAGGCCTCGATCGACTGCCGCGCGATGGCAGCGCCAAAAATGAATGCCGTTTTGAGGTCGCCGTCTGGCGGCTCGGCCTTCAGCGCAGCGTTGACCAATTCGCTATCCACTCCATCCCGAACCGCTCCCTCAGCAGCAACAAGAGCGCAGGGACCACAGTCTTCAACAAGCGTCGCCGCTATTCTCGCCATATGGAAAAGATCGGCGGGCGCATCGTATCGATGCATCGTCACTGGCATGAAATGCTTGAACTTTTCCAATGCATGGCCGGGGGCGCCAGCGATTTCACGGAAATATTCGCTTTCGCCAGGAGACATCTTGTCAACTGCGCCAAGCACGAGGGAATCCGGAATGCCCGCGGGCGACACCTTTTGCTGGGCAAAGAGAATGCCCAGCGCTGCCCAGACAAGCAATGGCGGGCCAAGCACCCCGGGGGCATCCTGCCAGAATATACCCGGAGCACAGACGCCGGTCATGAACTCCCAGATATGCAGGAAACCATGAATCGCAAGCCAGAGGCTGCCCGCAAATGCTGCAAGCCATCGCATAGCAAGGTTGGGCACTGCGAAGGCGAGGATGGCGCCGCAGGTCAAATAGGCAAGCCCGATGTCCCGAATGAAATGCTGGTTGGGCGGTCCGGTAAATTTGACGGTTTCGACTGCCTGATACCAGCCAAACGGGTCCCCCAACATGAAGGCACCATTCCCGAGACTGAACAGCGCGACCAGCGCGACCAGCATCTGCGCGAGACGATCGGGAAGTTCCGGCTTGCCCATCACTTTGCTCCCTTAAAGCCTGATCCGTACATGGAGGCGTTTAGGCGCGTGCCGGTGAAAATGCATCAGCAGAATTCACCGGAATGCCATGGCGAAGGCAGGCCTATTTTCGCCCGACAGGCTTTGCAGCCGGCGTTCCCAGGAACCTCGGCGCCGGCCCGGGTTGATCAATGCCGTCTATATTCAGGAAGGTCCCCCGTTCAACATTATGGGGATGCTTCAAGGCATCGGCCATCGACAAGACGGGCGCAAAGCAGATGTCAGTGCCTTCCATCAGGGCACACCATTCTGAGCGTGGCTTCGATTTGAACAGACTGGTCAATTTCGCCTTCAGCGCGGGCCATGCCGATTTGTCCATCTGAGCATCGAATGCCGGATCTGTGAGTCCGGCCTTTTCACGGAGGAGCGCATAGAATTGGGGCTCGATCGAACCGATGGAGATAAACGTCCCGTCCGCGCACTCATACGTGTCATAGAAATGAGCCGCTGTATCGAGCATGTTCACGCCACGAGTATCTTCCCAGGCCCCCGCGCCGCGAAACCCCCACTGCATCGCATGGATCACGGCGGCTCCGTCAGTCATTGCACAGTCGATCACCTGACCTTTCCCTGTACTCCGCGCATTGAGGATGCCCGCAACCATACCGAAAGACAGCATCATGCCGCCGCCTGCAAAGTCACCAATGGCATTGGTCGGCGGCGTGGGCTTCTCGTTCGGGCGGCCATAACCGTGCAGATTGCCCGAGATCGAAATGTAGTTGATATCATGCCCTGCAGCTTGCGAGAGCGGTCCATATTGGCCCCAACCGGTCATGCGGCCATAAACCAGCTTGGGGTTGTCACCCAGCAAGACATCCGGCCCGAGGCCAAGGCGCTCCATGACGCCGGGCCGAAAACCCTCGATAATACCGTCGGCTGTCCTTGCAAATTCACGAACGGCAGCGATACCATCGGGAGACTTCAGATCGGCTTCGATACGTTCCCGATTGCGGCTCAGCACGTCCCGGCCAGCGGCATCGCGCGAGCCCTGCCGTGCCACGCGGATAACGCGCGCACCGTGATCAGCCAGCATCATTCCGCAAAACGGAGCTGGGCCGATGCCTTCCATCTCGATAATCGTAACCCCCTCCAAGACACCGGCCATGTATTTTCTCCCAATTGCATTAGTCTCATCGACTGGAGCCCAGCTTTCCTAAAACGTCAAGTGCCGGGGTTGATTGCAGTTCAGCACTCGCCTATCCCCAGCGCTGTTACAGGTGCCTCGCAAGGGGCTTCAAGGGAAACCGGTGAGAACCCGGTGCTGTTCCCGCAACTGTGACCGGCGAGTTTTCCTCCTCGATACCACTGGGCAACCGGGAAGGTGGAGGAACGCGATGACCCGGGAGCCAGGAGACCTGCTTGTGACGGCCAGTCCTTCGCCCGTGCGGGAAGACGCGGACGATCGGGGTTCTCCTCGCGCGACGGCATTTTGTTGAATGTCACGCGGAGGAAATCATGAACTATCTCAACTATGCGACGGCGCTAGCAGCGCTAATCCCAAGTGCGGCTTTGGCTGAAGAGGCCACCGGAACAGACATCGTGGTCACCGCTAGCGGCATCGAGCAGCCGCGAGACCAGGTCGGTCAAGCCATCACGGTGATCGACAAGGACAAGCTCGATGACAGCCAGGCCCTAGCGATCAGCGACCTGCTTCGCACCGTCCCCGGCGTCCGTGTCGCGCGCAACGGCAGCATTGGCGGCGTGACGAGCGTATTCATCCGCGGCGGCGAATCGTCGCAGACGCTCGTTCTGATCGACGGTGTCCGCATCAATGATCCTTCGAGCCCGAACGCAGCCTTCGATTTCGGATCGTTGCTGACCGGGAATATTGATCGCGTCGAAATTTTGCGTGGACCCAATTCGGTGATCTGGGGAAGCCAGGCCATTGGCGGCGTCGTCAATGTCCGCACAGAAGAGCCGTCCGAACGATTGTCGGCCAATGCGGGGGGCGCATATGGCTATCACAATACGGCTGAGGTGCGCGCGAATGTTTCTGGCACAAGCGGAAAGCTCTCCGGCAGTGTTGGTGCCAGCTACTTTCGAACGGATGGCATTTCCGCTCTCGCCGCGGGTTCCGAGCGCGATGGTTACAAGAATTTAGCCGCGAACGGGAAGCTGAAGGTCGCCTTCAACGACACCCTCAGCCTTGATTTGCGCGCCTATTACAACAAGGGTCGCGCTCAGTTCGACGATCCGTTTGGCGCCACCCCTGACACCTTTCCTGAAACCGAGAACAGCCAGTTCGTGGGCTATGTCGGCCTCAACGCCGACTTTTCCGAAGGCCGATTCCGAAACCGGATTGCCTATACCCGCACCGATCTCCATCGCGTTGGCATTGAGTCCAATGTGCCGTTCAGCTTCAACGTCAATGACTTGAAGGGAAAGATCGACCGGTTCGAGTATCAGGGCGCGTTTGATGTCGTCGAAGCGGTCACGCTCGTCTTTGGTGTAGAACACGAACGCACCTTCGCCAGCACTTTCTTCCCGGCAGGTGGCGGAACCGGGCCGGATCAGGCGAACTATCGCGTTACCAGCGAATATGGCCAATTGATCGTGCGGCCGATCACCGGCCTCACGCTCACAGGCGGCGTCCGCCATGATGACTATAATATCTATGGCAGCCAGACGACCTTCGGGGGCAATTTTGCCTATACCCCCAATGCGGGTCGCACGGTTTTTCGTGGCACCTATGCAGACGGCTTCCGTGCCCCAACGCTTACCGAATCCGTCCTGCCCTTTGGCAATCCTGCCTTGAAGGCGGAAACGGCAAAGAGCTTCGATCTGGGTATCGAACACAATTTCCTCGACGGCGCCGTGCGCGCAACGGCGACCTATTACCGCCGCAAGAGTGACAACCAGATCGCCTTTTCCTTCACGACCTTTCAGTCGGAGAATATCGCAAAGGTCCTCAATGAAGGCATCGAACTCGAACTCGATGTCCGCCCGACCCGGACGTTGAAGATTTCGGCCGGATACAACCTGGTGAACGCGACCAGCCGCTCGAATGACAGCACATTCGGGAATCGCCTTGCGCGGCGCGCCAAGGATAGCGCCAATGCATCGATCGACTGGAAGACACCGATTGGCCTAACTATCGCCGCTGACATACTCCTCACCGGTGGCAGTTTTGACGATCTGGCGAACACGGTTCGGCTCAATGGCTATCAGATTGTGACGGTCCGGGCCTCGTATCCCGTCTCCGACAGATTTGAAATCTTCGGGCGGATCGAGAATCTGTTCGACGAAAGCTACCAGACAGTTGCTCGATACAGCACTTATGGTCGCAACGCCTATGTTGGCGTGCGGGCAAAGTTCTGATGCGAATAGCCTGGCCCCTGCTGTTGCTGTGCGGGTGCACACAGGAGGCGACCATCGTGCCGAACAGGATCGTCTCGAACAATCCGTGCATTGACGCCGTGCTGGCCGAGGTTGCCGATCCACAGACAATCGGGGCTATCAGCAGCTATTCGAAACAGGCTGATAGCAGCTCCGCACCATTAGCCTGGGCGCGACGCTATCCCGCGATCGGCGCCAACGCGGAAGAATTGATCGCCGCACGCCCAAGGCTGGTCTTGTCAGGCGCCTATGCTTCAAGCGGCACAAACGCTGCGCTGGCGCGGGCAGGCATCGCGGTCCGGAGCTTTGGCGTGCCCGCGACACTTGCAGACAGCTTGGAGCAAGTCAAAGCGATTGCCAATGCCATCGGGAGAGGTCCTCAGGGGAAATCTCTTGAGCAGAGAATGGCGCGTGCCGCGACACCAATCAGAGATCGCCGGAGCGCGATTATCTGGACCAGCGGTGGCTTTGTTGCAGGGCAAGGCACGATACAGGACGAAATGCTCAATCGCGCCGGATTCCACAACGCGAGCGCGCGCTACGGGCTCAGACAATGGGATATCTTGCCTCTCGAAACCCTCATCCGTCGGCCGCCGGATGTGATCTTCATGCCGACAAGAGCAAAAGGCGATGATGCCCGCGCCCTCGCCCTTCGCCAACGGGTTCTCGATCATCTCCGAGGTCGCACACAAGTGGTCGCCTTTCCAGACCATCTTCTCAATTGCGGTGGCCCGAGCGTTATCGAAGCGATGCGAGTGTTCAAAGCGGTGCCCAAGTCATGAAGGTTGCAACGCTTTTGGCGCTCACAATCCTTGCCTTTCTGGTTTCCTTGGCTGCGGGCAAGGTCTGGATCGGTCCGGCGGACTGGTTCGCCGACACGGCGAATGGCTGGATCATCGCGGAACTTCGCCTGCCCCGCGCGATCCTAGGATGCAGCATCGGGGCCGTGCTGGGCCTCTCAGGCGCTGTTTTGCAGGGCTATCTGCGGAACCCGCTTGCTGACCCGACTGTCGTGGGCGTGTCTTCAAGTGCGGCATTGGGCGGCGTTTCTGCAATTTTCCTTGGTCTCACCTCATTTCCCCTTGGCCTCTTCGGCTGTGCAATGATTGGCGGCGCCCTGGCCATGATCCTGCTGGTCCTGATGACCGGTCGAAGCGGTGGTCCTTTGGGCTTCATCCTTGCAGGTATGGTGCTCTCAACACTCGCAGGGTCGCTTACGGCCTTCCTCATCAGCATTGCACCGAACCCTTTTGCTGCGAGCGAAATCATTGCCTGGCTCATGGGCGCACTCACTGATCGGGGGATGGAAGACGTCAAACATGCCCTGCCCTTCATGATCATCGGGAGCGCAATCCTGCTCGGGACCGGGCGCGGGCTTGACGCCCTGACGCTGGGCGAGGACGCCGCCCGCACTCTGGGGTTCAGCACGACGCGCGAACGCTGGGCAATTGTTGCCGGCGTAGGATTGGCCGTCGGTGCTTCGGTTGCCGTTTCAGGGGTCGTCGGCTTTGTCGGCCTGATTGTCCCGCATTTCATGCGGAGTCTGGTCGGAGAGCGTCCTTCGGCGCTGCTCGTCCCGTCTGCACTGGGCGGTGCAATCCTGACGTTGCTTGCGGACAGCCTTGTCCGGCTAACGCCTGGCCCTGGAGAAGTGCGCCTCGGTATTGCAATGGCGATCCTCGGCGCTCCCTTCTTCTTCCTCCTCCTGACCCGGATCAGGATGCGCGCATCATGATTGCGGCCCGGAACATTTCGTTGACTTTGGCCGGGCACGACGTGCTCCGCAACGTCACGGCTGAATTCCGGCGCGGCCGGATCACAGCGGTGATCGGAGCGAATGGCGCGGGCAAAACCAGCCTGATCCGGGCGCTCGCGGGGCTGATCCAGCCCCAGTCGGGGCAAATTGAAATGGTCGGTGCTGCGCTGAACGAATTGAGTCATGCGGACCGGGCCAGGATGATTGGCTATTTGCCGCAAGATGGGGAGCCAGCCTGGAATGTCTCGGCGATGGAGTTGGTCTCTCTCGGACGCTTGCCGCATCGCAATCGCTTTGCGCTACCCTCCGGGCGGGACGCAATAGCCGTGGAAACGGCAATGATCGTGACCGACACTTTGCATTTCGCGGCTCGGACCATTGACACATTGTCAGGCGGCGAGAGAGCACGAGTAAAAATGGCGCGCGTCCTGGCGGGCGACCCACAATGGATCTTGGCTGATGAACCGTTAGCCAATCTTGATCCGCCCCACCAGCGAGACATGCTCGCCTTGTTCCGCGGGGCCGCAGCCAACGGCAAAGGCGTTATCACGGTCCTGCATCAGCTCGACGCGGCAAGCTTGGCCGATGACCTGCTTGTTCTCCGGAATGGCGAGGCAATTGCCCATGGTCCGGTCCGGCAGGTTTTGACGCGCGAGAATCTGAAAACGGCATTCGGTATGGAATTCGATATTGTCGAACATGCTGGCCGTCAGGCCATCATCGGCCGCGCTTGAGCTGGCGCTGGACGAACTGCCCCGAACTTTCGACGAAGCGGCTTGATATGGTGTAACATTTCTTCTAACGGCGATGAAATATTATCACATCAATCCGGAATTCCCATGTCGCGTCGCGTATCCTTGCTTCTTGCAACAACCCTACTGATTTCAACGCAGACCGCATTGGCGCAGGAAGCGCCCGATCAAAGTCATGGCGATCATGATGAAGGGAGTGGCGAAATCGTTGTCACGGCGCTGCTCGGACGCAACCAGTCCGACCTGCTGGCAGGAACGTCTGTCGTGTCAGGTGATGACCTCGCGCGCGAATTGAAACCGACAATTGGCGAAACGCTCTCCCACCAGCCAGGCGTCTCGGCGACCTCGTTCGGGCCGAACGCATCACGGCCAGTTCTGAGGGGTTTTCAGGGCGAACGGGTCCGGGTTCTGGCAGATGGCATTGGCAGCTTCGACGTGTCCAACACCAGTGTCGATCACGCCGTTGTCATCAATCCGTTGACGGCCGACCGTATCGAAGTCTTGCGCGGCCCATCTGCGCTGTTGTTCGGATCGTCGGCGATCGGGGGCGTCGTAAACGTCATCGATAGTCGCATTCCCCGTAAGATCCCGGACGAAGCGATCCATGTCGATGCGCTGGCAACATATGGTTCAGCAGCCAATGAACGGTCAGGTGGCGTCCGGGTCGATGTCCCGATTGCCGAGAAATTGGTGCTCCATCTGGACGGCAGCTACATCAAGACCGATGATCTTGAAATTGGCGGACACGTCCTGACGCCTGCCTTGCGTGGCCAAGCGGCTGCCAGTTCCGATCCGGCGATTGCGGCCTTGGCTGACCTTAAGGATACACTCCCGAACAGCGCCGGTCGGACCTGGGAAATTGCCGGCGGCGCGGCCTACATCACGAGCAACGTGAATCTGGGCTTCTCGGCCAGCCGTTACGATAGCCTTTATGGCGTTCCCATCCGTTTTTCTCTTGATCCGGCAGTCATGGCAGAGTCTGTCCGGCTCGACGTCAAGCAGACTCGATTAGACGCGCGAGCCGAATACAGTCCTGCCAGCGGTTTCTTCGAAGGTGTTCGCTTTCGCGGCGGCTATGCTGATTATCGGCACAATGAGGTTGCCGAGGACGGCGCGATCAACACGACCTTCAACAGCACGGGCGGAGAGGCTCGGCTGGAGCTTGTCCAGCGCGAACGGAACGGATGGAAGGGAGCCATCGGAGGCCAGTATGTGTTGCGCAAGGTCGATATCGTCGGCGCGGAGAAGTTCCTACCTGCCATCAAGACTCAGCAATTCGGCCTCTTCACTGTGCAATCCGTTGACCTCGGCACAATCCGTGCAGAAGCTGGCGGGCGCATCGAACATGCAAGTGTTTCAGCGAAAGCCGATGCGGCTATCGGCAATCCCGACACGCGGCGATCGTTCACATCCTATTCGGGATCGCTTGGAGCCAGCGTTGAGTTCACGCACGGTTGGCGTCTTGGCCGCAACAGTTCGTATACCGAGCGAGCACCTTCGGGCGAGGAACTGTTTGCAAACGGCCCACATGCGGGAACTCAGGCGTTCGAAGTCGGAGACGCTGCCTTCGCAAAGGAGAAATCCAAAGGCCTTGAAGCAACGCTGCATGGCTCTGGCGACGGCTATTCGCTCTCTGCATCGGTCTACTACAGCTGGTTCAACGGCTTTATCTACGAAACACCCACCGGCAAGTCACAGGACGACCTTCCCGTGTTTCAGTCGAGACAGGCCAATGCCCATCACTATGGCGCAGAAATCGAAGCATCTGTGCGTGTCGCAACAATTGGCGCGGTCAAGCTCAACCTCGACGGGGTCGGTGACTTTACGCGTGCTACAATCAGGGGAGGTGGCCCGCTTCCGCGCATTCCCGCACTTCGCTTGCTCGGGGGACTGGAAGCGCAATCGGATACGATCACCGGGCGCGTGGAAGTGGAATGGGTCGATGGACAGGACCGTATCGCAGCATTCGAAACACCCACCAAAAGCTACACGATGGTCAACGGCTCACTGGCGATCAAGCCCTTTGGCGCCGACTCCGGAATTGACGTTACCCTGTCGGCAAATAATATCTTCGACGTTGTTGCCCGGCGCCATGCCAGCTTTCTGAAGGATTATGCGCCGCTTTCCGGACGTGATATCAGGGTAGGCGTGCGATTTGCATTCTGACGCGTTTCAAGTCTTCGTGAAATGGACAGTCCAAGCAGGGCAATCCCTGCTCCCCAAAACCAACCGCCAATCACATCACTTGGCCAATGGACACCAAGCAGGATTCGGGAGGCCCCGATCGCTGCTGCGCCCAGAATAGCGGTTCCGATCCAGAAGTATCGACGCCGTTCCGCAAGCAGCAGTGATGCGAGCAACAGGGTTGCCGTCACATTCGTTGCATGACCACTGGGGAAAGACAGGTTGGTCACAAGATCAAGATGCGGCACAACATCGGGTCTTGCCCGGCCGAAAGCTTCTTTCAATATGCTTGACGTTGCACCGGCAAACGGCGGTGCGATTACCATGAGAAGCGCGGGATATGGCCGCCTGCGCCACAGAAGCCAGCAGGCAAAAACAACCATCGCGAAGGTGCGCTGGGCCGCCGCACCGCCCCAAGTGACCCATTGCGCCGCAACAATCAGGGCTTCGCTTGTCACATTCTGCCGGAATGCCAATGCCTTCAGGATCTGCCTGTCGACCTGTTGCCCAATGCCGAGCGTCACCAGCAAGCCCAGAGCAATAGCAAGCGCAAGCAGGAACCAGCCCAGCCGAGCCTGCATGATTGCCGTGGGCGGGCTTGCAACTTCG
The DNA here is from genome assembly GCA_016704425.1 of Sphingomonadales bacterium. Classification (GTDB taxonomy): domain Bacteria; phylum Pseudomonadota; class Alphaproteobacteria; order Sphingomonadales; family Sphingomonadaceae; genus Aquisediminimonas. Next base: position 1,215,158 of record JADJAC010000011.1, on the reverse strand, counting down.
GAGTTGCCCTCCCCTGTCGTATCGCTCATTGCGCGCCTTTGACGATTTCGCCACCCTTGATGACGACGGCGACATGCTCAAGCACACGGACATTGGCCAGCGGATCACCGTCCACTGCGATCATGTCACCGTAGCGTCCGACTGCTATTGCCCCGACATCGGCTTCGCGACCAAGAGCCTGCGCCGCATTGACTGTCGCAGCCTGAATTGCCTGCAACGGAGTCATGCCCCATTCGACCATCTTGGCGAATTGGCGGCCATTGTCTCCATGCGGGTAAACACCGGCATCCGATCCGAAGACCATCTGCACCCCGCCGCGCACCGCGCGCTGGAAGGTCTGACGTTGCTTCAGGCCGATTTCCTTTTCCTTGTCGAGGCTTTCCTGCTCGGTTCCGTTCGACGTGCCCGTCGCGAGAATGTAATCGTCATTGTAGATGTCCATCGAAAACCAGGTCTTGCGCTGGGCCGCAAGCTTGATCGTCTCATCGCTGGCAAGGCTGCAATGTTCGATTGTGTCGATCCCCGCCAGGATGGCAGTCCGGATTCCCTCATCCCCATGCGCGTGCGCGGCCACCTTGAGGTGGAGCATATGGGCTTCGTCCGCAATGGCCTTCATTTCCTCGAAGGTCAGCTGTTGGCCGCCGACTGAATCGCCTAACGAAAACACGCCGCCCGTGGCGCAGATCTTGATCACTTCCGCACCATATTTGTGCAACCAGCGCACCTTGGCGCGCGCTTCGTCCGGCGAATTGATGACGCTCGCTTCCTGCCGGTCATACTGCGGCGGCAACTCATTGCTGTCGCAATGGCCACCTGTCGCGCCGATCCCGTAAGCTGCCGGAACAATGCGAGGACCTACAACCCACCCTCCGTCAACGGCTTCCTTCAGCCCGACATCCTGAAACTGGTCAGCACCCACGTTGCGCACGGTCGTGAAACCTGCGTCGATCGTTTTCCGGGCATTGCCAACGCTCACTGCGCTCCAGAAACTGTCGGTATATTTGAAGCCGTTATACCCCCCGATCTCCGCAAGCGAGGTCAGATGGACGTGCATGTCGATCAGACCCGGCAGCAGCGTCTTGTTGCCAAGGTCGATCCGTTTGGCTCCAGCCGGAACCGCGAGGCTGCCCTGCGCACCCACAGCCGAAATCCGTCCGTCGGTGACAATGACAAGTGGACGATCCACCCTCTTGCCGGAAGCAACATCAACCATTCCGGCGGCACTGATGGCAACAGTCTCAGCGGTAGCCGGAGCCGCCAGCGCCAATGTAAGTGCAAGGGCAATTCGACGCATTTTCACCTCCCGAAATCAATCGGGAAGACGCTAGCGTTTCGGAGGGGGGGCTGTCGAGCCTGTTGCGTCGCCAGAAACGGACGGGTCGCTTTTGTCACTGGCCGGAACATTATCGGTCATCAGGCCAATGTCCCATAGCGCCTCATTGCCATAGCCCGTTACGGGTGCGTCTATATCCTTGGCGCCAGCGTCCATACGACTGTCAAGATAACCGACCAGACCGCTCACCCTGTTCCCGCCCGGAGGCCGACGCACCTTGCCTGGAGGCCCAACAGGGGAATTCGGCCCAGCGGACGTTGGCGGTCCGCCAATCGGATTTTGCGGCGAGCGCGGCAAAGGAGGTGGCGACGGTGTAGAAGTCGGTTCGCCATTCTGCGCAAGCGCTGCCGCAGGCAAGGCCGCAAAAGACATCAGAAAAAGGGCGAACGCGATTTTCATGCTGGGCCCTCTATCCTGCCAAAGCCGGACCCTTGTCAAACCGTTCAGAAATGCAGCGCCCGGCCATAGGCCGAAAGCACGCTTTCATGCATCATTTCGGAGAGCGTCGGATGAGGGAACACCGTTTCCATCAGCTCCTGCTCGGTCGTCTCCAGCGTCTTGCCGATGGTGTAGCCCTGAATGAGCTCCGTCACTTCCGCACCGATCATGTGCGCACCGAGGAGCTCGCCGGTTGTTTCATCGAACACCGTCTTGATGAATCCTTCGGCTTCGCCCAGCGCAATCGCCTTGCCATTGCCGATAAAGGGGAATTTCCCGACCTTGACCTTGTGACCGGCCTCCTTGGCTTTCGCTTCGGTCAGCCCGACACTGGCGATCTGCGGGTGGCAATAGGTGCAGCCCGGGATATTGAGCGGATCCATCGCATGCGGGTGGCCACCTGCAATGGCTTCAACGGCAATCACGCCTTCATGGCTTGCCTTGTGCGCCAGCCACGGCGGTGCTGTCACGTCACCGATCGCCCAAATGCCTGGCACATTGGTACGACACATGCCATCGGTGTCGATATGACCCTTGGTGGTCTTCACTCCAAGCTTTTCCAGCCCGATAGTCTCGGTGTTCGGCACGATACCGATGGCAACAATTGCGTGGCTGAATTCGGTCGTCACGACCTTGCCGTCTTTCGCCTTGATCGAAGCGGACACACCCTTGGCAGTAGCAGAGAGCTTTTCGACGCCTGCCCCCGTCATGATCGTTATGCCCTGCTTGGTCAGTGCCTTTTCCAAAAATTCGGAAACGTCCGCATCCTCGACCGGAACAACACGATCGAGCATCTCGACCACAGTTACTTCGGCCCCCATGTCATTGTAGAAGCTCGCGAATTCAATGCCGATCGCGCCTGATCCGATGACGAGCAATTTCGTCGGCATTTCCGGTGGAACCATTGCGTGCCGGTATGTCCAGATGCGCTTTCCATCGGCCGGAGCAAATGGCAGATCGCGCGCACGCGCCCCTGTTGCGATGATGATGTTCTTCGCTGTCAGGTCCTCGGACTTTCCATCTTTGGTCACGGACACCTTGCCCGGTGCCGTAATGGCGCCATCGCCCATGTGGACCGCAATCTTGTTCTTCTTCATCAGGTGCGTAACGCCCTGATTGAGCTGCTTGGCCACGCCGCGTGAACGCTTCACCACAGCCTCAATGTCGGCGCTGATCTTTTCAGCGACCAGACCATAGTCCTTGGCATGCTGCATATAGTGATAGATTTCGGCCGAGCGCAGCAGCGCCTTGGTCGGGATGCACCCCCAGTTGAGGCAGATGCCGCCAAGATTCTCGCGTTCGACGATTGCTGTCGACAGGCCAAGCTGCGCTGCACGGATCGCAGCGACATAGCCACCAGGGCCAGATCCAAGAACAATCAAGTCGTAGTTTGCACTCATGCCAACATCCCCATGGGCTTCTCAACCAGGTCCTTGAACACCTGCATCAGCTGCGCGCCATCCGAACCATCAATTGCGCGATGATCGAACGACCCGGTCGCGCTCATCACTGTCGCAATTGCCAATGCGTCATCAACGACAAAGGGCCGCTTTTCACCTGCCCCAATCGCTAGGATCATCCCTTGCGGCGGATTGATCACCGCTTCGAACTGCTTGATGCCATACATGCCCATGTTGGAAAGGCTCGCTGTTCCACCCTGATATTCGTGCGGTTGCAGCTTGCCCTCCTTGGCGCGGGCGGCAAGTTCCTTCATCTCGTTCGAAATTCTGGAAACACTCAGATTCGCAGCATCCCGAATGATCGGCGTGATCAGGCCAGACGGCGTTGAAACAGCAACCGAGATATCCGCCCGCTTGTAGCTGACCATCTCATTTCCGAGGAAGGTCACATTGCATTTGGGCGTCTGTTCGAGCGCGACCGCCAACGCCTTGATCAGCAAGTCATTGACCGAAAGCTTGATGCCGCGACTTTCAAGCCCTGCGTTCAGCTCGGCTCTCAGTTTCAGCAGCGCATCGAGCCGGATATCGACCGTCAGATAGATATGCGGAATGGTCTGCTTCGCTTCGGTCAGGCGCCGGGCGATCGTCTTGCGGATGTTGGAGAGTTTTTCGATTTCGTGCGGGATGCTGTCATCAAACCAGACGGGTTTCGCCGCTGCCTGCGCAGCAGGTGCCTGGAGTGCAGGTGCCACCGCCGCGGAAGCAGGCGCGCTCGCCGTTGCTGCCTGTGGCGCCTCCTCAATATCGGCTTTGACAATCCGGCCATTCGGCCCGGTGCCCTTCACTTTCGAAAGATCGATACCGAGCGTCGCGGCAAGGCGCCTTGCAAGCGGCGACGCGATAATGCGATCGCCGGACGCCTCCGTTACGTGTGCCTGTGGTGCTGGCGTTTGCACTGGCGGCGGCGGGGCCGGTTCAGCCTTGGGAGCCTCTGCCTTGGGAGCCTCTGCCTTGGGAGCCTCTGCCTTGGGGGCGGGCTTTGCATTCACGTCATCGCCCTCGGCAGAAATCAGGGCGATGACGGTTCCGACCTTCACCCCTTCCGTGCCGGGAGGAACCAGGATCGCAGAAATCGTGCCTTCATCGACGGCTTCGAATTCCATCGTCGCCTTGTCGGTCTCTATTTCGGCCAAAAGGTCTCCAGACTTCACCTCATCACCCTGCTTCACCAGCCATTTGGCCAGCGTGCCTTCCTCCATTGTGGGCGACAGTGCGGGCATTCTGAGTTCAATCAGCATTGATGGGCTCACCTGTTCCAGCCAGTTTCCAAGTTTTACGTAACGGCAACAACGCGGCGATGCCAGAGCCAAGACCTTGCGCATACGTTTAATTTGAAGCAGGCTCTGCAAAATCGGGCCGATGGGGGAAGGCAGACAATAAAATGCGCACCTATCTGGTGATTATCGATGAAACGGAAGAGGCGGAGATCGCCTTGCGCTTCGCTGCGCGCCGTGCCGCCAAGACAAAAGGCGGTCTTGAAATACTCGTGATCATTCCGCAGCAGGAATTCGTCGCCTGGGGTGGCGTGCAAGCGACGATCGAGAATGAGGCCCGGGAACATGCCGAGGGCATTGTGCGGCATGCGATCGATACGCTTGCGCAGGAGACGCCGATAGTACCAAAAATTTCCATGCGAACGGGCGACGCGGTTGCGGCAATCCGTTCTGCGCTCGTCGAGAATCCGGAAATTGGTGCATTGGTCCTTGCTGCGGCGAAAATCGGGCACCCTGGCCCGCTTGTCAGTCATTTCGCAGGAGCGGACTCAGGCACTCTACCCTGCCCTGTCATGATCGTTCCCGGCTCGCTGACGAACGAAACCCTCGACAGGCTGAGCTGACCGGCCTCAAGGTAGAAGGCCCGGCCACTCCCCCAAGCGACCGGGCCTTTGCCCCATTCGGCGCGATACGGATGCAATGCACCTGCAACGCAACTTCGAAAGGGGCTTCCATTGTCGGTGGCTAGGCCAAATTTACGAGTCGACCTGAAATCAATCCTCGAAAATTCAGCTGCCCCCAGCTTCAAAACCCTTCATAGACAGGTTTGGCGAAACTTTCCATATCCACCAAGCCACATCAACCGAAGTCATGTGTATCAGCTTCAAAATGCTGCGCAATTGGCAGTAAGAATGCAGAATTGTCCCATTACGGGTCAGATTCTCCCAGACAGAAGGGCGGAAATCGCTTCGCAACCGACGGCGTCCTGCTCATCGAAGCGGCCGGTTTCCGGACTGTCGAGATCGAGAACCGCGATCAATCGCCCGTCTTGCAGAATTGGAACAACCAGCTCCGACGCAGATGCGGTGTCACACGTGATATGCCCGGGAAACGCATGAACATCTGCAACGAGCTGGGTCTTCAATGTGCTTGCCGCAGTCCCGCAAACGCCCTTTCCCAGAGAGATCCTGATGCAGGCCACTTTGCCCTGAAAAGGCCCAAGCACGAGCTCACCGTCAATGAGTCGGTAAAAGCCGGCCCAGTTGAGTGCAGGCAGATATTCCCAGATGAGCGCCGCTGCATTGGCCATGTTGGCAACGGGATCGGGCTCACTGGCCGTCAGGGCATCAAGCGCCGCCAACAGGTCGCGGTAAAGGTCCGGCTTGGAACTTGTATCGATCGAAAACTCATACATCAGTCAAAACTCACCTTGCTGCGCCCTTTTTTGACATCACCCCTGATTGCCTTTCCCGTGAGGCGCTTCTCCTTTGCGGTGCGGGAGGGTTTCGTCTTGATCCGCCGCACAGGCGCTTGATGGGCCTTGGTCAAAAGGGCGAGCAACCGTTCCCTGGCATCGGCACGATTTGCCTCTTGCGTCCGAAAGCTCCGCGCGGTCAGCACGATCTCGCCCTCGTTCGTCCAGCGACTGCCCGCGAGCTGTTTCAGTCTTGCATAGACCGGCGGGGAGAGCCTGAGGGCAAACACATCCAGACGGATCTGAACCGCGGTTGCAACCTTGTTGACATTCTGTCCGCCGGGGCCGGTCGCGGCAAGAAATCGTTCCTCCAGCGCGGCCTCGGGCAGCACAAAAAACACGGCGTCCACTACCGGATCAGTATGTAATAGACGACATAGAACCAGGACAGAACACCGTGAATGATCGCCCAAAGAATCGATTTGTGGAGGCTCCAGGAAATGGTGATCGCCAATGCGCTGCCAAAGCCGATGCCGGCACGGGTTGCGGATGTCGTGTATGTGCGGATTTGTTGCATACTAAGCAGTTTTGCACTGCCCGCCACCGAATGCAAATCGCTCCGGAACCGTCGAGTTGAACTCTGCAGTTTGCTTGACTAGGAACTTGTAGCATTCGAAAGAAAGTTCAGGCGATCACGACCATGTTCGAACCCGTAATTTCCGCCACCGGCCTGTTCACGCCCAAAGAGAGCATTTCCAACGACGAGCTTGTCGAGAGCTTCAATCGCTATGTCGATCAATTCAATCATGACAACGCGGGCGCAATCGAGGCGGGGTCGACCGAGCCCCTGCAGCACAGTTCTGTCGAGTTCATCGAAAAGGCGAGCGGGATAAAGTCACGATTTGTCCTCTCGAAGGCGCCGATCCTTGATCCGGAGATCATGTGCCCACGCTTGCCCGAACGCCTGAATTCCGAAATTTCGGTGCTGGCCGAAATTGGTGTGGCAGCTGCTCGCGACGCTCTCGCTCGCGCCGGTCGCAAGCCCGAAGACGTGGATGCCGTGCTGTGCGCCTGTTCCAACCTGCAGCGCGCCTACCCTGCCATAGCAGTCGAGATACAGGACGCCTTGGGCATTCAGGGCTTTGGCTTTGACATGAACGTGGCCTGTTCATCGGCCACGTTCGGCATTCAGACCGCGGCCGACTTCATTCGTGCCGGTCATGCGCGATCCGTGCTCGTCATCAATCCGGAGATCTGTTCAGGGCACCTCAATTGGCGAGACCGTGACAGCCATTTCATCTTCGGGGACGTCGCTACGGCCATTCTTGTCGAGGACAAGAGCTTGGCTCCGGCAGGCCATTGGGAGATTCTCGGGACACGGCTCAAGACGCAATTCTCGAACAACATTCGCAACAATTTCGGCTTTCTGAACCGCACCGCTCCGGAAACGCGCGACGACCGGGACAAGCTTTTCATGCAGGAAGGCCGCAAGGTCTTCAAGGAAGTGGTGCCAATGGTGGCAGAACTGATTCTGTCGCAACTTGGGGAACTTAACATTTCCCCAGCATTGCTTCGCCGCATGTGGCTCCACCAGGCCAATGCCGGCATGAATCGGCTCATCGCCGCGCGTGTACTGGGCCATGAAGCAAGTGCGGATGAAAGCCCGACTGTTCTCGACACCTATGGCAACACATCGTCAGCAGGCTCGATCATCGCCTTCCACCTGAACAGCGAAGACTTGAATACAGGCGAGCTGGGACTGATCTGCTCGTTCGGCGCCGGCTATTCCGCTGGCACCGTCATGGTACGCAAATCCGGTTAGTCCTTCTTGCGATAAAGCTGAACGATGTGGTCAAGGACCGCAGAATAAAGCGGATTGATGAACTCGCAGCCGTAACGATGGCCATTGCGCCAGACAACGTGCGACTCAAGGCCAGCCATGCCCGGGACGGTGAGCCAGACCCTGTCTCCGATGTGCAGGTTTGCAGCGGTTCCGAAGCCGACACCGACTACAGAAATATCGATCACATCAACGCCGAATTTCTTTGCGCCAGAAGGGCGCAACGCCGCCTGCATCTGGACGCCAAGCCTCTCAGCTCGGCGACCATCATGATCCCAGAGTGTCCCAATTTTGGCATTCGACGCCATCAAGGCCTCCTCAATTGTCCCTACGAAACAAGCCTTAGGCGCTTATGGTTGACCAATTGTTTACGCCGCCATTTTCGGCGACGATTTGCCACTTGCGCATCGTTGTCTATCTCTTAGCGTGACACCGGAAAAAAGAATCAAGAAAGAGAGAGATGTCCCAAATCCAAGCATCCCCGCCGCCATTGTTGAGTTTCGATCATTTCATTACGCATTGGGCAACCGATCGCCCGAAAAAGCTGGCACTGCGGGAGGATGATCGCACCCTGACTTTCAGCGAACTGGAAGAGCGGACGGCAAAGGTGGCCTCGGCCCTGATCGCTGCGGGACTCAAGAAGGGAGACAGGATTGCCTGGCTCGGCAAGAATAGTGACCTGTACTACCAGCTCTTCTTCGGCGCGGCTCGAATCGGAGTCGTAATGGTACCAGTCGGATGGAGGCTCGCACCGGCAGAGATCGCCTATATCGTCAACGACACTCAAGCACGGCTGCTCTTTGTCGGGCCGGGCTTTGACGCCGCCGTCGACGCGATCCGTGGCGATCTGAAGCATGTTGAGCGCATTCTTGGAGCAGATGCTGCTCGCCGCTGGATTGATGCGAGCCCAAGAGGTCCATTCTCTGCCGCTGGCGCGGAAGATGCGGTTCTGCAGCTCTATACATCTGGAACGACCGGCAATCCAAAGGGAGCAGTCCTTTCGAACCGCAATCTGTTCGGCCTGCGCATTCCATCACTCGAAGCCGATTTGCCATGGTCGCATTGGGACGATGACGAGGTCGTACTGATGTGCATGCCGTGCGCCCATATTGGCGGCACGGGATTGGGAGTCATGGCGCTTGCAGCAGGCGTCGCTGGCCATATCATGGCGGAATTTGAGCCCGGCGGTGTCTTGGACGCAGTTGCAAACGGGGGGGGTGACACGCTTTTTCATGGTTCCCGCTGCACTCCAGATGGTCATCAACCATCCGAAAGCCGCAACAACGGATTTTTCGCGCCTGAAATACATCATCTACGGGGCAGCCCCTATTCCGCTCGAGCTGCTGCGCGAATGCATCAAGGTTTTTGGCGCGCAATTCCTTCAGGCCTATGGCATGACGGAGACAACCGGGACGGTTGTCATGCTTCCGCCTGAGGACCACGATCCCAATGGCACTCCGCGCATGCGAGCCGCTGGCAAGCCTCTGCCCGGCGTGGAGCTGAAAATTGTCGATGAGGCCGGCAATGAAGTGCCGACCGGCGAGGTCGGTGAAATCATCACGCGATCGTCGAACAACATGATTTCATACTGGAACCTGCCGGAAGCCACCGCCAAGACAATGAGCGCAGACGGCTGGGTCAGAACGGGCGACGCCGGATATATGGATGAAGACGGCTATCTCTTCATCCATGATCGCGTGAAGGACATGATCATTTCGGGCGGAGAAAATGTCTATCCAGCCGAAGTCGAGTCAGCGATCTATGGCCACCCCGCTATTGCAGAGGTGGCCGTGATCGGCATTCCGGACGACAAATGGGGCGAAGCTGTGAAGGCTGTCTGCGTTCCAAAGCCCGGGGCCGAAATCGACGAAGCGGACGTCATTGCCTGGGCACGCGAGCGCATTGCCGGCTTCAAGGTTCCCAAGTCGATCGACGTGATTGCGGCTCTCCCGCGGAATGCCAGCGGCAAGATCCTCCGGAAAGACTTGCGTGCGCCCTATTGGGAAGGGCGCGAGCGGCAGGTCAACTAGAGGATCACATCTCCCCGCGCGATCGCCTCAACGCATACCATTTCTGGACGTTCGCATTGTGCTGTTCCAGCGTGTCCGCGAAGACATGCCCTCCCGTCCCGTCCGCGACGAAATAGAGCGCGCGGGTTGGCGCAGGATTGAGGACCGCTTCAATGGAGGCCTTGCCTGGATTGGCGATCGGGCCGACAGGCAGCCCGGACTTTGCATAGGTGTTGTAGCCATTGTCGGCCAGAAGCTCCGACTTCAGGATGCGCCTCCCAAGCGCACGCCCCCGGGTGACCGGATAAATGACCGTTGGATCCGCCTGAAGCCGCATGCCAATCCGCACGCGGTTGGAATAGACACCGGCAACGGTGCGCCGTTCGCTTGCCTTGCTCGTCTCCTTTTCGACGATGGAAGCAAGGATGACAGCTTCCTCAGGGCTCCGCACGACAGTGTTCGGCTTCCGGTCCGCCCAAGCCTTGGAGAGGGCCTTGGCCATCGCACCCTGCATCCGCTTGAGTACGGCGCTGCGTTGCTCCCCGCGCGTATAGGGATAGGCATCCGGCAGGACACTTCCTTCTGCAGGCACAGCTACGTTTCCGACCAGAAAGTCAGCAGCCATCAGCCTGTCCGCGACCACCACGCTTGGCGTGCCTTCCGGGATGATGACAAAGCGTTGTTTCGTCCGGCCCGACTGGAGGAGCGCGAGAACATCTCCATTGTCCATCCCGGCCTTGATTTCATACTCGCCCGGCTTGATGGGTTCGGACGATCCGAAAATCTTCGCATGCCGCAGGAAACCAGAAGCAGACTCGATGGCTCCCTGCTTCTCGAGAATATTCGCTGCAGCTTTCAGGCTTGCTCCGGGCGGCACAACAACCGTCACATCCCTGTCAGCCCCGCCAGAACAGGCGGCCAGCAAGATGGCGGCCAGCAGGGCCAGCCAGGAACGCATCAGATGGCTCGCACGACAAGGCTCGCGTTGGTTCCCCCGAAACCGAAGCTGTTGTTCAACGCCGCGCGCACCGTGCGCTTCTTTGCCGCATGAGGAACCAGGTCGACTCCCTCCGTCCCCTCGTCCGGATCATCGAGATTGAGCGTCGGGGGCACGATCTGGTCACGGATTGCCAGGATGCAGAATATGGTCTCGACAGCGCCTGCGCCGCCTAGCAGGTGGCCGATTGCCGATTTCGTGCTGCTCATCGAAGCACCGGCAAGATTGTCCCCGAGAACGCGCTTGACCGCCGCCAGCTCGATCGTATCGGCCATGGTCGAAGTCCCGTGCGCGTTCACATAGTCAATATCGCCGGGGCCCATGCCAGCCTTTCTGAGCGCCATCCGCATCGACAGTTCCGCGCCCTTGCCTTCGGGATGAGGCGCCGTGACGTGATAGGCATCGCCTGACAGACCATAGCCGACGACTTCGGCATAGATTTTCGCGCCGCGCGCTTTTGCATGCTCATAGTCCTCGAGCACGACGACGCCAGCGCCTTCGCCCATCACAAAGCCATCCCGGCCACGGTCATAAGGTCTGCTGGCCTGCTCCGGGCGGTCGTTGAAGCTCATGTTCAGCGCTCGCGCCTGTGCGAAACCGGCAACACCAAGCGGATTGATCGTGCTTTCCGACCCGCCAGCCAGCATGACATCCGCATCTCCGTCGCGGATCATTCGGGCTGCGTCACCAATCGAATGCGCCCCTGTCGAACAGGCCGTCACGACTGCATGGTTCGGACCCATCAGGCCATATTTGATGCTGACCTGTCCAGAGATCAGATTGATCAGCCGCCCGTGGACGAAATGCGGGCTGACCCGCCCCGGCCCTTTTTCGGCGAGAACAAGCGACTCGCTTTCAATTCCCGGCAAACCGCCGATTCCGGACCCGATCGAACATCCGGTCCGCATCTTGAGGTCGTCGCTCATGTCAGTCAGACCGGCATCCTCGAGCGCCTGTCCGGCAGCATCAATGCCATAGATGATGAACGGATCGACCTGGCGTTGAACTTTGTGATCGACGCGCTTGTCCGGATCGAAGCCCCACGGATGATCCTTGGGTTTGATTTCGCAGGCAATATGGCACTTCTGATCCGAAGCATCGAAACGCGTGATTTTCCCGGCGCCCGACTTTCCCGCGATAAGGTTCGCCCAGCTGGTTTCCACATCGCCACCCAGCGGCGTGACCAGCCCCAATCCGGTTACGACAACACGACGCATTGCATTTCCTTCAAATGAAAGCGGCCCCCCGTCAGTGCAACGGAGAGCCGCTTCAAGAATTCACCGGCTCCCACAGGGGGTTCCGAATTGGCCCGTTCAGCCCTTGTTCGAGTCGATATAGGCAATCGCGTCATTGACGGTTGCGATCTTCTCGGCTGCGTCGTCTGGAATTTCGACGCCGAATTCTTCTTCAAAGGCCATTACGAGTTCGACGATATCAAGGCTGTCAGCGCCAAGATCGTCGATGAAGCTGGCTTCTTCAGTCACCTTCTCGGCTTCAACACCGAGGTGTTCGACGACGATTTTCTTAACGCGATCGGCGGTCTCGCTCATGGATAGTCCTTCTCGTTCATGTGTGAGCAATATTTGCAATCGCCCTAAAGCGGGCGCGACAGACTGGCAAGCCCCCCGATCAACAGACAGTCGTGAAATCCTGCCCCACGGCAAGGCTCACAGCATGGCCATCCCGCCGTTCACATGGATTGTCTGGCCGGTCACGTAGCCAGCCTCACGCGATGCAAGATACGCAACGGCAGCGCCGATGTCTTTCCCTTCGCCCAGCCGACCAACCGGGATTCGCGCAGTCAATGCGTCCTTCTGTGCCTCGGGCAGGACATCGGTCATTGGCGATGTGATGAAACCCGGCGCCACGCAATTCACGGTAATATTCCGACTGGCGAGTTCCTGCGCCAGTGCTTTGGACATAGCCGTCAGCCCCCCTTTGGACGCAGCATAGTTCGCCTGCCCGGGATTGCCGGTGGCGCCGACAACGCTCGTGATCGTGATCACCCGGCCGAACCGGGCTTTCATCATCGGCTTGCATGAAGCCCGGATGAGCCGAAATGCAGCTTCAAGGTTGACGCGGATCACCGTATCCCACTCCTCGTCCTTCATGCGCATCGCAAGATTGTCGCGAGTCACACCGGCATTGTTCACGAGAATGTCGAGTTGGCCGCCCAGCGCCTCGACGGCGCGCGGCACCAGCCCGTCTACAGCAGTGCTGTCTGAAAGATCGCAGGGAAGGATGACACAATCGCCGCCAATGTCCGCAGCAACCGCCTTCAATGCGTCTTCGCGTGTCCCTGACAAAGCAACCCGGGCTCCCTGCCCGACCAGCGCCGCCGCAATGGCAGACCCGATTCCGCCCGAGGCACCCGTCACGAGAGCGGTCATTCCTGAAAGATCGAACATGTCTAGAGTCCCTTCATCAAGGCTTCGATATCATCCATCGAAATCACGCTCGTTGCGTTCGCATCCTGTGCCGAGCGTTTGACCATGGGCGCAAGGACCTTGCCACCGAATTCCACAAATTCATGAACGCCGTTGTCGAACATGGCGACTATGCTCTCGCGCCAACGGACTCGCCCGGTCACTTGCTCCACCAGCAGAGCCTTGATCGTTTCTGCATCGGCCACCGGCGCTGCCGTCACATTGGCGTAGACGGGCACAAGGGGTGCTTGCAACGCGGCATCAGCGAGCGCCTGCGCCATGGCATCTGCTGCCGGTTGCATCAGCGGGCAATGGAAAGGTGCGGAAACCGGGAGGAGGATGCCCCGCTTGATGCCATGATCCTTCACCAGGTCGATTGCGCGTTCGATCGCGCCACGGTGACCCGAAATCACGACTTGCGAGGGATCATTGTCATTGGCGACGGTGCAGACTTCGCCTTGAGCGGCCGCATCCGCGAGCCCCTGCGCCTTTTCGATATCCGCGCCGAGCAGGGCCGCCATTGCGCCGACGCCGACAGGCACGGCCGCCTGCATCGCCTGCCCACGCAATTTCAGCAGCCGCGCTGTCGTGGCAAGATCAAGCGCTCCAGCCGCACACAAGGCTGAATATTCGCCGAGGCTGTGTCCTGCGACGAACCCCACCTTGTCCGCCAGCCTTATGCCCCCTTCCTTCTCAAGGACGCGAAGCGTTGCAATGGCGTTGGCCATGATTGCCGGCTGGGCGTTCTCGGTGAGAGTGAGCTGATCCTCAGGGCCATCGGTCATGATGCGGAACAGGCGCTGGCCCAGAGCATCGTCAACCTCCTGGAAAACCTCGCGCGCAACGGGGCTTGCCTCTGAAAGGGCCTTGCCCATTCCGACGGACTGGCTTCCCTGGCCCGGGAAAATGAAAGCGCGCATAAGTGTGCTCCAACTGGTTCGGAGCTCCGACTAGAAACCGCAACCCGATTGCGCAAGCCCGCGATGGGTTTGCAGCGCGCCCTAAATGCGATCCATCGAAATCCATTTCGGATTGCCAAGCCATGCCCGGCCGAATGCAGCCCGCGCTGCGGCTTCGGAAGGACGATCCCCAAGCGCGCGGTTCGTCTCCGCAAGACCATAGAGCGCCCAGCCATTGTTGGGGAATTGTCCAAGGGCATGCATGAAGGCCTGCCGCGCGCCTTTCAGGTCTCCGGCCCGATAAAGTGCAGCGCCCAACGACTGTTGCACCGGATAATACCAGAATGGCGGCTCATAATAGGTGACGCCCTGCTCTAGGGTCGCTGCTTGCCGATAGAAATCGGCGGCCGCCGCAAAACGCCGATGCGCATATTCGCGCCGCCCTTGTGCAACCAGTTCCGCGATCTTGAGCAAGTCCGGTACCGGGACGAGCATGTCCGTCATTGCCTTGAAATCGGTCTTTGTCCGGATCAGTCGCAAGGCCGAAATCTCACGGTCAAACGCCTTGTCATTGCCGGATCGTGCATAGGCAATGGACCGGGCATAGTGCCACATGGCCGTGACATAGGGCAGGCGGGAATCCGGGGCCTTGAGCGCGAGGATCGCATTCGGCTCGGCAAATTGCGCATAAGCCAGAAATGGCGCCGCATCGACCGGCTGCACCCAGGGAGTCGCCGCCGTCGCATCAGCATTGAGCACGCCGCGAAGGCGCTGCACCTCTCGCAGGGCCGTGGCGGAATCGCCCCCCATCTGTGCCGAAGTCACGATGAAATGGATATTGTGCGGGTAATAGCCAAAGCGATAGATTCCGCGCTCCTTCGACGTCAGCAGGAAGGATTCGTCGACCCGCGCGGCCTCCACATTGACCCGGATCGAATCCTTGAACCGGCCCAGCACATAGTAAAGGTGCGCAGGCATATGGACGAGATGTCCCGAGCCGGGCACCAGGCTCACAAGCCGGTCCGCTGCCTTTTCGGCGCGTTCAGGATGCACGGCACTTTCCATCAAATGGATATAGAGATGGGCGGCCTCGGGATGATCAGGGTTGCGCGCCAGGACAGTCTCGATCAGTCGGACCGCATCGCCAATCCGCCCCTTGGGCGTCCGGCGATCCGCTTCCCAATAGTCCCAGGGTCGCACGTCCATTTCCGCTTCCGCCGCGAGAACGGCAATCGTATCGCTCTGCGGAAACTGCTTCGCGACATCGAGGATGGCCGTTGCATAGGCTTGATCCAGCGCCGGGCGATCGGCATTCGCCGCCGCAGAATAGCGCTCCTTCTGGGCGAGGATCAGCGCCTGCTCCTCGGGTCGTGCGCCCGCTTTCAGGGCATCGGCGCGGCCAATCGCTTCGAGGGCCCTAGCATTGGTTGCCGGATCCATCGGCGCGTTGATATTGGGCCCGAGCGCATTGGCTTCCCCCCACCAGCACATCGCGCACTCCGGATCGAGCCGCTGTGCCTCACGAAAGGCCCGAATGGCCTCTGCATGATTGAAGCCATAGGTCAGCATCAG
Organism: Sphingomonadales bacterium; assembly: GCA_016704425.1. Classification (GTDB taxonomy): domain Bacteria; phylum Pseudomonadota; class Alphaproteobacteria; order Sphingomonadales; family Sphingomonadaceae; genus Aquisediminimonas. The sequence goes on along the minus strand of JADJAC010000011.1, from coordinate 1,199,556 downwards.
GCCCTGATTGAAATAGCGCTGCGCAAGCGGGTTCTGCGTGCTGATGGCAAATCCCGGATCGCCCAAGCCGTCGATCAGCATCACGGGCCCATCAGCAGCCTGAACGGCACCGGCAGCCAGATTTGCGATCCGGATCCAGTTCAGGCGCGACCGGACATCGCGCATGCTCTGACCGCAAATCGAGCCGGCAATGCGGGACGGATCAAGCTGCCGCAACGTCTCGGATGAAATCCGGTTGTCGGCAATTCCGGAAAAACTCGTCAGCGAAAAAAGCGCTGTCGATATCAGCGCAATCTTGGGACCAAGCAGCATTTAACCCTCCCCCACCAGAGCTTGTCGTTAACTAACAGAAGTGGAAATGGGAGTCGATGATCGGCCTCAGCAGACGGTGGCCAGCCAACGTCGCGTTAATGTCGCCACCGCCTTTGCCCGCTCACCGGCGTCAGGGTGGGTGTCGCGCAGGAGCTTTGAGCGCAACTCGATGCTCAGCGGAATGCCCTCTGGCAGGGCGCGATACAGGTCTACGAGTGGAAGGCCGCCCTCGCCGCACTGCTCGCGCAAGTCGATAGCATCGGTGATGATGGCGTTGAAATCTGCCGGATCGGGACGTTCCGCCGGAGCGTCGCAAAACTGGGCATAGGGCAAAAGCGCTCGGGGAACGGCTGCAATGTCAGCAGCGCTTGTGCCGGACCGATCGACATGGATCGGATCGACAAGCAAGGCCCGCAGCGGATGCGCCACGGCGTCGAGGATCGAGAGAGCAGCAGGCAGCGATTTCACTTCGGTGAAAATGCCGAACTCGAGAGCGACGCGCATGCCGCACCCTTCCGCATGTTCGCACAGCGCCGCCAGATGTCCGGCCGTCCGCCCGGCGTCGGGATCGGACGAAACGCACAGCACGTTCTTTGCACCCAGCGCAGCGCCAATATCGATCACGGCCTTGTGCGTGTCCAGATTGTCCCCCGGCTTGATCCAGATCACCTCGACATCCAGCAATTCAAGGCCCGTGTCCGCCAGCGCGCGCCGGGCGTCCCGCGTCAGTGGCGCACTCCATTTCTCCGGCTCGATCCAAAGCCCCGTCGCATCGAAGCCGCCAGTGGCTGCTGCCTGAATCGTTTCAAGTGGCCCGCATTCGGGGACAATCCCGGACGCGAACGATATGCGGTTCATATCGAGCTGCCGCCATCGACGCGGAATTCGCCACCCGTGGTAAAGGCGGACTCGTCGGAGGCGAGATACAGGGCCATGGCTGCGATCTCCTCCGGACGCCCGATCCGGCCAATCGGATGCGTCGAGACCCAGCCCGCGTAAACTTCATCCGGGTTCGGCACCTGAGCCAGCACCTTGTCGAGGATCGGCGTATGAATGACGCCCGGATGGATCGAATTGCAGCGAATGCCATAGCCCTTTGTGGCGCAATGCATCGCAACAGACTTGGTCAGGTGCGTGACGGCGGCTTTGGCCGCATTATAGGCCGCCAGATCGGCCTGCGCCCGCACGCCGCACAATGATGACATGTTGATGATCGAGCCGCCGCTCCCCTTCGGATTGGCCTTCATATTGGCAATGCCATATTTGCACCCGAGGAAGACGCCAACCACATCCACATCAAACTCATGACGAAACTGTTCGAGCGTCACATCCTCGATCGAGCCGTGCGTCGTGATGCCAGCATTGTTGACGATAATGTCGATCGGCCCGCTTTCAGCGAGCACGCGCGTCCAGTCCTCCTCGCGCGACACATCGAGCAACGCGAAACTGGCCATGTTGCCGAGCGCGAGCGCCAGCGCCCGGCCATTCTCCCCGTCAATATCCGCAATGATCACGCGGGCCCCCTCCGCAACAAACCGCCGCACAATGGCATCCCCCAGGCCGGATGCCCCGCCTGTCACCAGAGCGGTCTTTTCGTTCAGTCGCATGATCATCGTCCTTTGCGGCGCTCTATCAGCCCGATAGTCGAAGAGCCTAACAACCACCGGTGCAACCCACACTCGCAAAAATGCCAGCGGGGGGTGTGCTTCGCTCGCAACGATGAATTTGAGAAGGTGGGTGGACTGAAATTTGTGGCAGTTTTTATCCCCTATCAGCCATTTCATCTCGGTCGCCCCTGCGCAGGCAGGGGCCCTAGTGCCAAGGTTTCAAACAGGCCCCTGCCTGCGCAGGGGCGACGGGAGGTTTTGCAGGCTCGGAAGCGCATGCCCAATGCCCGCCATGACAGCCCTCACTTCTTGACCACAGGCGTGATTTCCAGCGCACCCGGCTCGACGATATTCACGCCCGAGAAGACGAACAGCCCGCCACGGAACTCGATCAGATTGTAATCCTTGTAACGTCCCAGATCGAATCCCCTCCACTTCAAAGGCTTGCCGATGAAGGGGAGCAAGCCGTTGGTTTCAACCTTGGCCTCATCGTTCCGCGGGAAGGGCTGCGAACGATCGAGCAGCATCACGTTGATGGCGGTATCAAGCTCGGCCGTCAGGAGTTCCTTCAGGCGGGCGCCGTTATTTTCGGTCAGGCTCGCAAGCGGCAGCGCCTGTCCTTCGCAGCAGAAATATTTGATTGTCTTGCCAGAGTCGGCGCCGGTCGCGACCTTCGTCTTCAGCACGATATAGGGGCGGACATCTTCGGTCTTTTTGACGAATGTAAGCACGACATAAGGCGTCACTGTCATCGTGCTGCCATCCGGCTGGGGCGTGAGCGTGAAGGCCGTCCGGAACTGCTCGCCCGCCATGATGGTGTTGGTCATCTCGATCGCCTTTGCCCGGACGTCGAAGCGCAGGTCATCCTCTGCATTGCGGACCTTGCCCGTGCCGGCGTCGGCGTTGATCGAACTCTGCACCAGCACGCCGACCACGCCGAACAGCATCCCGATCCCGCCACCGCCCTGATGTCCCGAGATAACGACGTCGCTGTCGGGGATTCGGTGGACGCCCATGGGGAGATCGCTCATCCCGTTCGCGCCTTTCTCGGAAAAGACGATAGCCGTCGGGGCCGATGACGATGCCGGAACTGCGCCAGCCGGTCCTTGCGGAGCAGGCGTTTGTGCCATCAATGCCGGTGCGCTCGCGATCAATGCGAGAAAGGCCAAACGCTTCATCGAGTATTCCCCCCCTGAACATTGGCTCGAGATGCCGCCCCCGGCTTTTGCTCGGCCATGGCATTGATCGTTAGCTCAAGGGTCTGGCCAAAAACAAGCTTGGAAACGATGGGTTCCGATGCGATTCCCCCGTCAATGCACGAAGCGGACGATCCTGGCCGAATGGTCGAGGCGGCACGATCCGGTTCCGCCGATCATTCCCCGGATGAGGACGTGTTGCTTCCGTCTCCGGGGACACGGGCTTCATTCTGTTCAGCGGGAGGGTTTCGACTGCTGAGCCAAGCGGCAATACCGGCGAAGACCAAGCCGCCAAAGACCAACATCAATCCCATCATCGATAGCCCGATAAGGCCCATGCCATCACCGTGGCCAAGTTCGCCGAACGCTGAACGCGGCAAGACGAAAGGTGCAACCGTCATGGCACCGCCAATCGCGCTTATCGCGAAACCAAGGCCAGTCCCGAAACTCACGCCGGCGACGAATCGCGCGTCTTGCCTGCGTCGAACAGCGTGTTGTCCGCATCGGCGGCTTCACGTGTGCAGGCGCGTGTCATTCGTCGACCTTATCCGTATGATCCCACATTGCAACTGACACGCTGTCAGCTGTCGGCATGATCATTGGCATGCATGGCCGGTTTGGGGTTGCTCGCTGACCGCGCGCTTGGGCACGTTTGGGGTGGGGAGCGGACATCTCACTATTTCTTTCGGGTCATCGACTGGGCGCAAATTCCTAAAAGGAAGCCGCCCAAAGCTCCAAGGCTCGGCCAAAGAGGCCCGAATATATAGTCAAGGGCACTTGTTGAGCGCAGCTGCTCTGCATGTGTGGCCTGCCAAACGCCCGTATAAGCAACCATCACGGCCGGGACTGCTAACAGGATAACGCAACCGAACCTGGGATTCGGGACTGCAAACCCAACAACTACGCCCAGAAAAGCGCCGCAAAAGATAAGCATCTCGATTGTCATACTTGCAGCCTGCCGTGAAGTCGGTCGGTGGAAAAGGGGTGGTAAATTGCCATTGCCTGCAGAATTTATCCCTTCTTTAGAGACGCCTTGCCCATCCCTCTTGCGCCGCAACCTTCGCAATAGATCTCCGATATGCTGCCCGCGCCCAAATCATGTAGACGATCATGGGAGCTACAAGGATAACGACTGCCCAAAAGTTGTCAGGCAACAGGTTTTGATCAGCGCGGCCTAGCAAGAATATGGCAAGCAGGACGCACAGCAAGTATCCGCAACGTAATAGGGCTCCTGCTGGCCGATAGGCCAAGTTCTGAATTTCTTCTGAGTCTCGGTCGTAAATAAGTGCAGCGCTCCTCGCCGAATTTTTAGACTCCGCACCCTCGAGACCCAACGGCATTGCTATTAGAAGCAAGGCCCAAGTGATCGAGCTTTCGCCAATCGCAAGATAGGTCGCGCACGAAAGTGCAAGGAGAATGCCACACGATCCTAAGAGCAACTTCGGTCTGCGATAGTGCGGCATGTCTAACATCTAGCCAGCAAATCGCTATGTCCGCAAGGCACGCGCGATGCAGGGGGCGCGGAGTTTGGGTGTAGTCAAAAATGCCGTCGCCCCTGCGCAGGCAGGGGCCTGTTTGAAACCTTGGCACCTGACTCCCGAAGTGGCCCCTGCCTGCGCAGGGGCGACGATGGCTTTGCGTCTTCGCGCCTTCGCGTGAAAAAAATGCCTTTCCTATTCGGTTCCGGTCTGCTTCATCCTGTTCGATGAGGTCCACGGCCATCCGTCCCGAGAATCCTGCCGGACGCTGTGATGCCCGCCCTCAGATGGCGGGTATCATTCTACCGGAAGGGAATGACAAGTTTGACAAGTTCCGCCGTCACCCCTGCGCAGGGGCGACGGAACAGCTTGCAATCTGCCTGTTTTTCCGCCAATGGCGCGCCTCCCCACGGGGAATCGAAGAAGACCGGAGGGGCGCAAGCATGGTGCTGCGTCAGCGATCGGTAGAGAAAGGCAAGATTTATGGCTCTGTATGAGCACGTATTCCTTGCGCGTCAGGATCTGGCTCAGGCCCAGGTGGACGCGCTGGCAGCAAATGCCACGGATATCATCGAAAAGAATGGCGGCAAGGTCGTGAAGACGGAGACCTGGGGTCTGCGCTCGCTCGCCTACAAGATCGCCAAGAACCGCAAGGCGCATTATGTGATGCTCGAACTGGACGCACCCGGTGCCGTCGTTGCCGAGCTTGAGCGCCAGACCCAGATCAATGAAGACATCATCCGTTACATGACGGTGAAGGTCGATGCGCATGAAGCCGGTCCGTCGGTGATGATGCGCAAGTCAGACCGGCGTGATCGCGAAGATCGCCCGCGCCGCGACCGGGACGATCGTCCGCGTCGCGATGACATGTTCGGAGGAGATGAATAATCATGGCACGTCCGTTTTTCCGCCGCCGCAAGAGCTGCCCCTTCGCCGCCAAGGATGCGCCGAAGATCGATTACAAGGATGTTCGCCTGCTTCAGGGATTCGTCTCTGAACGCGGCAAGATCGTCCCTTCGCGTATCACCGCCGTTTCCGCCAAGAAGCAGCGTGAGCTCGCCCAGGCCATCAAGCGCGCACGCCATGTCGGCCTGCTGCCCTACCTCGTGAAATAAGGAGCGAATTCGATGGAAGTCATTTTGCTCGAACGCGTCGAAAAGCTTGGCCAGATCGGTGACGTTGTCACCGTGAAGAACGGCTTTGCCCGCAACTTCCTGTTGCCGCGCAACAAGGCGCTCCGCTCCAACGCGGCGAACCTCAAGATCTTCGAAGCCAACAAGGCGAAGATCGTTGCCGACAATGATGCCAAGCGCAGCGAGGCCGAAAAGGCCGCCAAGACGGTTGAAGGCACCGCTGTCACGCTGATCCGCCAGGCGTCCAACACCGGACAGCTTTACGGTTCGGTTGCAGTCCGCGACATCGTCGAGGCTCTCGAATCCGATGGCAAGCATGTCACGCGCCAGCAGGTCGTGCTGGACAAGCCGATCAAGGCGATCGGTGTCTATGACGTGAAGGTTGCACTCCACGCAGAGGTTTCGGTCACGATCAAGGTGAACGTTGCCCGCTCGCCGGAAGAAGCCGAGCTTCAGTCACAGGGTGTCGACGTCATGGCGCAGATGTTCGAAAAGGACACGGCCGGTTTCGTCGAGGATTTCGATCCGAACGCAGAACCCGGTGTCATTGCTGGCGAAACCGCGGAAGCCGCTCCGGCTCCGGCAGCGGAAGACGAGGCTTCGGACGAAGCCTGATCTCTTCCGACACTATACAAGAAAAGGCCGGTATCCCTCTGGACACCGGCCTTTTTCTTTTGGAATCCTGAAGAGCGAAAGCTCTAGAGCTCGCCTTCCAGCCAGCCCTTGAGAGCCGACTTGGGCGCCGCGCCAACCTTGGTCGCCGCCGGGGCTCCATCCTTGAACAGGATCATCGTCGGGATGCCGCGCACGCCATATTTCGATGGGGCGTCCGGATTCTCGTCGATGTTGATCTTGGCAATCGTCACCTTGCCGGCCAGCTCATCGCTGATCTCTTCAAGGCTCGGCCCGATCATCTTGCACGGCCCGCACCATTCCGCCCAGAAATCGACGAGCACGGGCCCGCCTGCATTGATGACGTCGGTTGCGAAACTCTGGTCGGTAATCTTCTTGGTGGCCATGGGGATTCTCCTTGCTTGCGTTCAATCTAGGCAGCCGGTCGAACATTCTCAACCGGCAGTGGCCAAATTGTCCTGTTGTCCATGAAAGCCCGGCTTGTGCGGTTCAAGATCGGAATCCGTCAGCTGGATGAGATTCGGTCCGGCTGTGTAGAGCAAGGCCGCGCGCACCTCGCGGTCGGGGAAAATGCCACGCAGCACAGCGACATAGGCTGCCATTTGCGCCTTGTGATGCGCCGAAACAGCATCGGCAGACGTCGGCACGCGTCGACCTGTCTTGAAGTCGATGACCAGCACCATTGTGTCGCTCACCAGCAACCGGTCGACCGTCCCGGCGATCACCTGCCCGCCCACAACCCCCGCCAATGGCGCTTCGGCGAGCGCATCAGGCGCAAAGATTGCCGCAAACGTCGGATCGTCCAAGACGCGCAACACATCAGCAACCAGCGAACGCCGGTCTTCAGCATTCTCCACCCCTGCAGAAACGCGCAACCAATGATCGGCACGCTCGCTCCGGCGCCGTGGATCAACTGCGGGCAAGCGTTCGAACAGGCCGTGGAGAAGTATGCCCCGTTCTGCAGCCTTTCGCATATCGATCGATGGCGGAGGATCCGGTACGTTGTCGGCAGGCAGAATGGCGGACGGGGCAAGCGGCCGTGGTGGGCGAGCCTCTTCGGGCGCAGGCTGGCTCGACCATTCCGGCAAGCTCACCGTCTGCGCCGCCTCGGGCGTCGCGGCGCGGAGCTTCGCGGGCTCATCCTCATGGTGGACAAGCGTCCGCTCTCCTTCGAACTCGGCGACGCCAAGGGCTGTCATGGCGCGATCGACCTGAAGATGCCAGCACTTCTCTCCCATGCCATTCGCCAGTTGCCGCGACTTCAATGCGCCGCCAACAAACAGATGTTCCTCGGCCCTGGTCAGGGCGACATAAAGCAGCCGCCAATTCTCTTCCGCATCACGGGCATCGCTCGCTTCTGCCGATGTTTTCAATGAACCCGCCAACTCGCCCTTTCGTGGCCGGAAAATCGGCAATGAGAGATGCTCATCGGCCCGCCAGTCAAGCTCCCGCGATTGTTTGAAATCGGGGTCGCTCGTTGCGTCTGCCAGGACCACTATCGGGGCCTGCAAACCCTTTGCGCCATGGACGGTCATGACGCGGACTGCGCCGCCAGACTGCGCAGAATCCCGCTTGACCTCTACCTGGCCCCGATCAAACCAGTCGACGAACAATTGGAGCGAAGGCGTAACCTCGCGTTCGAACGCCAATGCCTGGTTCAGCAATTCCTCGACTGGATCTCTTGCCTCTTCGCCGAGCCGTGCAATCAGCTTGCGGCGCCCCTGCATCGGACCTGACAGGATTTCTTCCAGGAACCGGTGAGGCGTCGAAAGATCGGCTGCACCCAACAAATTCAAAAGCGGTTGGGGCTTATAATCGCCAAGATGTTGCCAAAGCGAAACACCTTTGCGGTGCTTTCCCCTTTCATAGAGTTCGTCCTGCGACCAGCCAAGGAGGGGCGAGACCAGCAGCGCGGCGAGGTTAAGGTCGTCATCTGGCTGCAGCACAAACCGGATGCAGGACATCAGATCCTGCACCACTATGGGCGCATTGAGTGTCAGCCGGTCCACACCCGCAACTGGGACCCCTGCCTCGTGCAGACGCGAAACAATCGTCCGTGCCAGTTCTCCGCGCTTGCGCACCAGGATCAGGACATCTCCCGGTTCCGCATCTCGCGCCTCATTGCGCAATCTCAGCCGATTTTGCCCGTGAGTCCAATCCTTTACTTTCCGAGCAATATCGGCGGCCAATTTCAGCTCGGAATCAGCGAGCCACTTTTCCTCCGCCTCTTCGCTCTCCTCTTCGGCCTGCTCGGGCCTGACGGGAGGCCACAACGTCACGCTGCCTGATTGACCGACGCGCGCACTGACGTGCGGGTCAGGCGCCTTGTCCAGCCCCATTGCGGCGGGAGACACTGTTTCGATGACTTGATTGACGACATCCAGCACCGCTCGGCCGGAGCGGAATGAGTGAACCAATGACAAGTCGCCAACCTCGCGATCCGCGCCACCAGCAAGGTTGGAGAAATGTGCCTTGGCCTTTTCGAACTCTCGAGGGTCGGTGCCCTGAAATCCAAAGATCGCCTGTTTGTAGTCGCCAACCGTGAAGAGTGTTCGGACGACGCCGGCCTTGGCCCCCTCGCCCGCATAGAATTCACCGGCAATCGCCTTGACGATGTCCCACTGCCGCGCGTTGGTATCCTGTGCTTCATCGACAAGGACATGGTCCGTCGCCTGATCAAGCTTGTAGCGGATCCAGTCACCGATGCCGTTCTTGTCGAGCAGTTTGACTGTGTGGCGGATCAGGTCATTGAAATCGACTACCCCCTGAGCCTGTTTGGCCTCCGAATAGCTTCGCGAATAAGCCTGCCCGACGATGAGTGCGTTGGCGATATCGTCTGCGGTTCTTGCAAGAAGTCGAAGCTCCAGCAGACCGTTGAAATGTTCAAAAAGAGCCTCGGCAAGTGGCACATAACCGTCGTCAGTTGGCGCTTTCCCCTTTTTGAAGCTGCGTATCTCTCCCTCTGTTGTGGCCCAGACTTCTGTCAGGACAGTGATCTTTCGAAGCCGTTCTTCCGGTTGCATGGCCAACCAGTCCGAAATTGCCTCAACGCGTTTGATACCGGTCGCAGTCCCCCATTCCTGGTTCATGGTCCGGAGTTGGTCCAATGCCGCCCTGTCGAAGCCGCCATCGGTACAAGCAGCAAGGAGAAGCGCTTCGGGGTCCAATTCGCCAAGGTTGAGCCACCTGCGCACGCGCGCTTCGATCCCGCCGTCCAAAGCCTCCATCGCTTCGGGATCGCGGGCACACCGGTCCAGATGCGCCCGGGCTGCATCTTCCCCCAATCGAAGGCTCAACCTTTGGAGTCGGTCGATCAATCCAAGCTGACCGCCGGTTTCGGCATCGGCCACCATCTGCGCCAGGACGGTCTGGGCGAGTGTTCCTTCCTCGCGGCCTTCAATGGCCCTGAATCCCGGGATAAGGCCAGCCTCGGCAGGGAAGCCACCAAGGAGCGACTGGCAAAAGCTGTGAATCGTCTGAATGCGCAGCCCGCCGCCCCGCGCGTCGAGCACTTTTGCAAAGAGTGTCCGGGCCTTTGCCCTCGCCTCGGGGCCGGAGGCTTCGCCCAGCGCTTCAAGGTCCCTGTAAAGCAAGTCCGGCGGCAAGCGGACCCAAGCACCGAGGATTTCATTGATGCGGTTGGCCATTTCCGCAGCGCCGGCCTTGGTAAATGTCAGGCACAAGATCGATTCCGGTGGGGAATCATGCAGGAGCAGGCGGAGCACACGGGCTGTGAGCACCTGCGTTTTTCCTGTCCCCGCAGATGCCGAAAGCCAGACATCGCTCGATTCCGGATGCGATGCTTCGGCTTGTTCGCCCTTCAGCGTGGGAAACGCCTTGTGGTGAATGGTGTCAGCCATCACGGCCCTGCCACTCTTCTAGGCGCATCAGCTGGTCGTAGTCCGCCCATGCGTATTCGGGACTGATTTTGGCCTTGAACGGCTCATTGCCGGTAAGCCACTTTTCCGCAGCGGCCTGGAACTTTTTCGCGATGAATTCGACAAATTCTTCGGGGGCTGAAACCGCTGAATTCCCTGTGACAGGAGAAGTGATCCTTCCATATTGCCGCGTCTTGCTGTCTCGATCGAGCGACCAATATTCAAACGCGCCGCCCTTTCCATCAACACCTTTGAATCCGCCCTGTTCGGCAATCAGGCCAATCAGGCCGAGCTGCATGGCGAATCCGGCCTTGATTTGCTTGTTCTTGGGTCCCCCTCCAGTCTTGTAATCTACAACGGCCAGCCTTCCGTCGGGCATCCGGTCGAACCGGTCAGCAATGCCGCTGATGCTCACCCCGGCAAAACTGCCCTTGCCGAATTCCTCTGCGACCAGCGGCAGCCGCCCTTTCCGCCCTGTTCGCCGCGATACTTTGTTCGATCCACTCGGCAGCATCCGAAAAACGGGGCAACCACAGCGCGCGGATCAGCGGGTGGATCGTTCCATCGGAAAGAGCGTTGTTCACGCGTTCAACGAGCGCTCCAGGAAAATAGTCATCGTCCTTGGCCCAGCGTTCCAAGACGCTATGGATAAGGCTTCCTCGCCATGCCGGGCCGGGATCAGCATCGACGGGTTCAAGAGCATGCAGACCAAGCATGGCCTTTGCATAAAATGCAAACGGATCAGCACTCAATGTGTCAACAGCCGTGACGGAAATCTCACGCGGACGTTCCGCTACGGGTGGGCAAGGAGCTGGGCGTGAAGCCCGTTCCGGTTTCCCGCGACATGCATCGATGCCTTGGGCGAGCTGACCGAAATCCAGTTGGGGAGAATCAAGGCCGCCCGCCATCGTTGCAAGGCGAAGCCAAAAACGCGAAGCAATCGTCGGACTTTTGGCATCCCGCTTGGAGCGGGTCAGCAAGACACGAGGTGCACCTAATGCGCTCGCAAGGTCATGCGCTGAAAGGCCAATACGCCGCTCTAGGCTTGACAAGCCGAGTTCGCGCCGGATGCGCGGCGCGAGCCAGGGATCGGGCGCGGGAAGTTGCGGCCAGATTCCTTCGTTGAGCCCGCCGAGAATCACAAAATCAGCCGACTGAAGCTTTGCCTCAAGCAAACCCCAAATGAAGACGCGCGGATGCCCGCCAAAGTCAGGCCGAATGGCAACGCCCCCGATCAGCTGGTGAAGCAGTTGCGGCAATCCTTTGTGCGAGACGTCAAGCGGGGTCTCAAGGGCACCCCGTTCCAGCTTTGCAACCAGACTTGCCAATTCCCGCCCGGCCTGCCCGGACCACAGCGCATCGCTTGCAAGCGCGCGCCCTGCTTCGCGCAAAATCGAGATCATGCCAGAGAGACTCTCTCTGCCCATGTGTTCAAGCGGCGCAAGCATTGCGACCACTTCTGCCCACCATTGCTGCAGTTCGCTTCTGCGCGGCTGCGTCCTAGTGTCTCCGGCTGTCAGGAATTGCGCGACGCCTGCCAACCCCGGAGCAGGTCTCGGACCACGCAGGACGAGGTCCAACCTGCGAACCTGGTCTAACCAAATGCGCCGACCTTCTCCCTGCTTGATCAAGGGATGCTTGAGTAAAGCCAGTAGTGCCGAAGGCGCGAAATCCTTCGCCGCCGCTTCCGCCAACAGGAGAAGTAAAGTGCCGTTTGGAGTTGCAGCAAGGCTCTGACCCGCAGAATCATCAGCCTGGATCTTCCAACGTCCAAGATGGGCGGAAACGCGTGTCGCGAGTTCGCGATCTGGCGTGATCAGCGCAACGGTTTTGCCTTGGCCCTCAATCGCTTCGCGGATTGCCAGCGCGATTGCTTGTGCCTCTTCTGCCGGACTAGAAAGTTCAATAGCGGTTACGCCGGCAAGGTTACGATCGACCTTTTTCAACTCCACCCAGTTTTGCGTCGCTTCAGCTGGCGCAAAAGCATGGCTGATCGCCCGGGCGCGCTTCGACGTCGACGCGATGTCCCCGCTCCACTTCCAATGCCTGACCTCACCACGCCCCACTTTCATCCGCGCCAAAAGCTGGTGCAAATGAAACTGGGGATGAGTTTCGATGGCTGACCCAGCCTCTCCGCCGCCAATCTCGGCCCACTCGGACTCCGAAATTTCTAGATCGAGGCCCGCCAACACCACCTGCCCGCGTGGCATTCTTGCAACGCATGCAAGCAATTCGGCCACAGCCGGTGCACCGGTACTCACGCCCGCCGCAATGACAAAACAGTCGGGCGGTTTGGTTCTCCACACCTCGGCCACGCGCCGGAGCTGCCGATTGCGACGATCCGCCAGATCGATCTGCCCGAGACGCTGTAATTCCGTTGGCCAAAGTGCAAGGATCACCTTCAGCTGATCAAGCGAAACATTCCAGTGAGTCGAGAGCTCGCCTGAAAGATCAAGTTCACCGAGCTTTGCAGGAGAAACATCCTCTACAATCATTTGATCGAGCGTACGTGCGAGGTCGACCGCAAGCCGCATCGCTTCTGCCCCGTCTACATTCCGATCCTGCTGGATCAACCGCGCAAGGATCAATTGCCGTTGGAGCGGTTCGATTGCGGGCGGAAGAGGAGAGTCATCAATTGCATCAAACGCAGCGCCCGCCCGTTCTTCAAGTTCGCTATCCCCGATGGCGACAAGCCTCGGAATCAGCAGCCCATGCTCGGCCTGCCGCACAAAGGCATCCCGAATCGCTTGGCCTGCGCGATTGTTCGGAACCAGAATCATGCCGCGAGCCAGTGCCATCCGGTCGCTGCCATGCTGTGCCAATACCCCTGCTACCAGCGCATCGGAAAAGGCCCGTACCGGCGGGATCGAGAACACGGCCGGTTGCGGCCTGTCAGCCATCGGCAATCATCGCTTCAGTCTTTGCTATAGCAGGAGGAGTGCCGACATCGAACCAAAGGCCCTGATGGACAACACCATAGCAACGGCCAGCGGCGATAGCGCGATCCCAGAACACATTGGTTGAAAATACCTTGGCTGGCGGATCGAACAGCAAACGTTGCGAGAGCATCTGGATCCCTGTCCAGACATACGGCGCCATCCTGCCAGGCCTGCGGCGCGAGAGCCGCCCCCAGGGATCCATCTGGAAATCGCCCCGACCGCTGTGATTATGGGCACGCGCCAGCGGCACGAGAAGCATCAGCGCATCCATCCGCACATCGTCCCAATGCGAAGCTAGAAGTCGAATGCCGTCCACCGGCCCGTCGAGCCAGATATTGTCGGTATTTATACAGAGGAACGGATCGTCACGCAGCAGCGGTTTGGCTTTGATCAGACCTCCACCCGTTTCCAAAAGCTCTTCGCGTTCGTCTGAAATCACCACATCCAGATCGCGTGCTCGCGACTTGAGATGCGCTTCAAGCGAATCCGCGAAATAGTGAACATTCACCACCACTCGCCGCACTCCCGCGGTGCGCAAATGATCCAGCACATGATCGAGCAGTGTAGAGCCTGCAACTTCGATCAACGGTTTCGGGCGCGTCGCAGTGAGCGGGCGCATCCGCGTTCCCTTGCCTGCCGCCATAACCATGGCAGTCTCGGGAACCTTGGCCTCGAGTTTTGGGCGTACCGTCAACGGTTTGCGAATCTGACTCATTCGGAGAACCCTGCCCAAGCGGCGGCCCGCTTTTCAGCCGGGATATGGGTATCGATCCAGGCTTTGGCCGGTGCGAGTGCAGGGTGTGCAAGGCTCCGTTCGACATAGCTCCAGACACGGGGCTGAAACGCACAGTAGCGAGGCTTGCCATCACGCTTCCACAATCTGGTGAAAATACCAAGAATCTTGAGGTTTCGCTGAACAGCAAGCACATGATAGGCTGCTTCAAACCCCTGCGACGGCCGGGCAAGTGTGGCATAGTGCGCAAGCATCTCTGCCTCAGTCTCTGCCGAAACGGTTCGCCGCGCGTCCTGTAGCATTGAGGCAAGGTCATATGCCGGGTGTCCGGCCAAGGCATCCTGAAAATCGAGGAGCCCAAGGCGATCACGCCCCTCGCGCCCCTCAATGAGCATGATGTTCTCAGCATGATAGTCGCGCAGTACCGTCACGGGGTTTGACTGGGCACCCAAAACGGGTGCAAGCAAATCCGACCAGATCGCAGCAAAGCTTGCACCGTCGGGGGTAAGATCCACCGCAGGGCAATACCATTCGACAAAGAGCCCCAGTTCGCGCTGATATTCCGCCAGGGAGTAAGGGGCCACGGCCATCGCGGGCTTTGCCGCCAGGTCTACGAGCAGTTCGGTCACCGCACGGTAGAGCGGGCGCTCCAGTGACGGCCGGGCATCAACCGCCTCGCGCATCCGATTTCCGCCGAAATCTTCAATGAGGACCAATCCCGACTCGAGTTCCGCAGCAAGAATGCGCGGCGCGGAGAATCCTTCCTGCACAAGCCATTTCGCGACTCGAATGAAGGGTCTTGGATCCTCTTGGGGAGGTGGCGCATCCATGAGGACGGCCTGCACACCCCCCAGAACTACACGAAAATAGCGGCGGAAGGACGCATCACCTGCCAATGGCAGTATCTCGGCTTCCCCCCAGCCATTGCGGGCAAGAAAGTCAGGCGCCGTTGCGGGCGGGATCATAGAAACGGACATCGCGCCTCCCAAGACGGCGGCACAGAAACTGTCAAGCGTCTCCCTTTTGGGCCCACATCATCCAACCTGATTTTCAACGCTTCCCACCAAAGCCGATCACCCAAGCGCTCAGGCCACTCAATCAGCAGCGCCGAATCCGCCAACGCGTCATCAAGGCCAAGTTCCTCGGCTTCCTCTGACGTCTTGAGCCGATAAAGATCGACATGACAGACGGGAATCCGAACAGAAGGTGGCGCGTAGGGGATGACCAGTGCATAACTCGGACTCGGTGCCTCGCCGTCAAACCCCAAACCCGCGAGCACCCCGCGCACGAAACATGTCTTTCCAACACCCAGGTCGCCCGAGAGCGCCACAACGTCACCGGGGCCAATGTATGGCGCCAGGATCCGGCCCGCCGCCTCTGTTGCCTCAGCGTCTTTCAGGATCATCGAGGCAGTTCAATCCGTACCAGCGTCCCCTGCCCCGGTTCCGAAACAAGGGAGAGTGTGCCGCCGTGCGCTTCGACAAACTGCTTCGCGAGCGGCAGTCCGAGTCCAAGCGCAGGCTCGCTGCTTCGGCTCTCCGCGACACGACCGAACCGATCCAGCGCGGCCGTCTGTTCAGCCATGTTCATACCAGGTCCATTGTCTGACACAATGACGACAGCCCGCTCCTTGTTGCCTTCTGCATGAATCAGGATGCGCCCACCTTCCGGTGTGTAAGCAAAGCTGTTCTCAAGCAAATGATCAAAGACCTGTCGCAACCGTCGCGCATCTCCATTTGCCATGCCGACTGTCTGGTCGATCTCGATGGCGAAATCGATCGCCTTGGCCGTCGCAGAAGGACGGTGGTCACGCGCCGCTTCCTCCAGCATTGCTGCAATGTCGACAGGCTTGCGTTCCAAAGGCAGCTGGCCTGCGTCACTCTGCGTCAGATCAAGCACCTTGTCGACCAATCCGCTTAGGCGCTCGGTTGAATCAAGTATGGCAGCAACATATGCCCGTCCCTGCTCCTCAAGTTGTCCACCGAAACCTTGCTGCAGCATTTCCGCAAAGCCACTGATCGACGTGAGCGGTGTGCGGAGCTCGTAGCTCATGTTGGCAACGAAGCTTGACTTGACCCGGTTGGCCTCTTCCAGCGCATCGGCGCGTTCGCGCAGCACACTCTCCACCCTTCGGCTGTCCGAAATATCCAGCATTGTAAACAACGCATTTCCGTCCGGCAGCGGGACGGCTGCAAATTCGAAATGTCTGCCGTTCTTGAGCGCGAGCCGGCCGCTGCGTTGCTGACGCTCAACAGTCGCAGAGCGAACCATTTCACGAATCAACGACGCGCGTGACGCATTGAGAAGTTTCGACGACGCCGCCTCGGCAAGAGCATCGACATGGGGATGGCCGGCAAGGAAGTCTTCATCAAAATCCCAGACTTGGCGAAACCGGCTGTTCCAGAGGTGCAGCCTGCCATCGGATTCGAAGACGCCGACCGCCTCGAACATATTATCGAACGTTGCGGTGCGCACCCGCAGCAAAGTGTCCCGGGCACTTGCCAGCTGGGCTTGCTCAGTCCTGTCTTCAAATATTGCAAGCAGGCCACCGTCCGGCAATGGTTGGGCCACGACCCTCAGATGCGCTCCATCGGGCAGCAGCCAATTTTCTTCCTGGACGCCATCGCTTGCCATAAACCACTCGCGATGCTCCGCTTTCCAACCGGGAAAATCCCGCGTTTCCGGAACGCGGTTGGCTTCGCGCATGCGATCCAGCAAACGGTCGAAGTCTGGACGTTCTGCCACCCACTCCTGCTTCAGGGCGAACTGCCGGACAAAAGGCTGATTGCAGAACAGCAGCGAGCGGTCAGCGCCAAATTGCGCAACCCCAGCCGAAAGACGGTCCAGAGTGTCTCTTTGTGAGGCAACGAAACGCCGGAAAGCAGCGTTTGCGCGCTCCACTTCTTCGACATCCATTGCAAAACCGGCCACTCCGGCATCACCAAGCGGCACATCGACAATCCGTGCAGCACGCCGTTCACCGCCTACGGTGATGGGAACTACGCGACTGACAGGCTGGTTGGTCTCCCTGGCACGCTGAGCCGCTGCAAGGGGGCTCGCTTCTGCACCCACGTCCACAAGCTCGAGGCCCCTGGCAATCACATCCGCTGCCGATTCAGCTTCCACCGCACGGACATAGGCATTGTTTACAAGGGCAATCCGCATGTCAGGCCCGCGATGCCACATCGGCATCGGTGCTGCCTCAATCAGCCCCGACAGGCGGTCAAAGGCAAGCTTCAGTCTGGCGCTTTCCTCTCCCAGTCTGCCAATCTCGGCCTGGCTTTCCGTGGCGTCGAACCACCAGAGAATGACGGCGCCGCTTGACCCGAGCCGAACAGCCGCGGGCGCGCCGCGGACAAGAAGGGTTCTTGACGACCCCTGGGCACGGATCGCCCGGCTAAAGCTCCGTCCCGACCTCTGCACCGCTGAGACGTCCCGCACCAGCGCGGCCGCGTCATCGTCGGTAAGTCCGCAATTATGGCCCGCCAGGTCCGAGACAAAATTCGGAACCTTAGGCAGACCGAGCCAATCCCCAAGGCGCTCCGGAGCTTCAATGCGGCCATCGTTGCGCACCATCAGAGGCAAGGCCGGCGCCGATTCGAGCAGCGATGCCAACCTGTCCGCCTGGCTGGTCGAAAATTCGGCTCTCTTCCTGAGCTTGAGCCCGGTCCAGACTGCCCAGACTGCAAGTCCCAGCCATATCGCCATCACAGCGCCAATGAGCACCGCCATGGTGTGCGACAAAGTCAGCATAGGCAAAGGCTCGCGTGCATTCCCATCCCCTTAGGGGCAGAAGCGCAATTCTGGAAGGGCAAGCTCAGTAGCGATAGTGATCCGGCTTGAACGGTCCTTCGCGGCCGACACCAATGTAGGCGGCCTGCTTCTCGGTCAGTTTCGTCAGTTTTACGCCGAGCTTCTCAAGGTGCAGCGCTGCAACCTTTTCATCAAGATGCTTGGGCAGGACATAGACCTGGTTCTGATAGTCCGCTGACTTTGCGAACAGCTCGATCTGGGCCAGCACCTGGTTTGTGAAACTGGATGACATCACGAACGACGGATGTCCTGTCGCACAGCCAAGGTTGACCAGGCGCCCCTTGGCAAGAATTATGATCTGCTTGCCGTCAGGAAACTCGACAAGGTCCGTACCGGGCTTCACCTCCGTCCATTTGTAGTTGGACAGTGCGGCAATCTGAATTTCGCTGTCGAAATGCCCGATGTTGCAGACGATGCTCATCGGCTTCATCGCGGCCATGTGAGCGGCAGTGATGACGTCGGCATTTCCCGTTGCCGTGCAGAAAATGTCCGCACGGGTTACAGCTTCTTCCATAGTAACAACTTCGAAGCCCTCCATGGCAGCCTGCAGGGCGCAGATCGGATCAACCTCGGTGACCATGACCCGCGCGCCACCATTGCGCAACGATTGCGCAGAGCCCTTGCCAACATCACCGAAGCCGGCAACGCAAGCGACCTTGCCGGCCAGCATCACATCGGTAGCACGACGGATCGCATCGACCAGCGATTCCTTGCAGCCATAGAGATTGTCAAACTTCGACTTGGTGACACTATCGTTGACGTTAATCGCAGGGAAAGGCAGCTTTCCATCCTTCGCGATCTGGTAGAGGCGATGTACGCCTGTGGTCGTTTCTTCCGAAACGCCTTTGATGTGGGCAACTGACATCGTGAGGTAGCCCGGCTTTTCCTTCAGAAACGCCTTGAGCGCGCGCTGGAATTCAACCTCTTCCTCATTTTCTGGCTCGGGTAGACTGTCCCCGGCTTCGACCCGGGCACCCCAAAGTGCGAACATCGTGGCATCGCCCCCATCGTCCAGAATCATGTTTGCCGTGTGGTCGTTGCCCCAGTCGAAAATCCGGCCGACATAGTCCCAATAATCGGCAAGGCTCTCTCCCTTGATAGCAAAGACCGGGATTCCGCGTGCGGCAATCGCTGCAGCAGCATGATCCTGAGTCGAGAAAATGTTGCACGTCGCCCAACGGACTTCGGCCCCAAGTTCAACCAGCGTTTCAATAAGGACGGCAGTCTGGATCGTCATATGCAACGAACCAGTGATCCGCGCGCCCTTCAAAGGCTTTGACGCGCCATATTCCAAGCGCAAAGCCATGAGGCCCGGCATTTCGGTTTCGGCAATGTTGATTTCTTTTCGCCCGAAATCGGCGAGGGAAAGATCAGCAATCACGTAGTCGTTCGCAGCCACTTGCGGGTCTCCGGCTAAAGGTTAGTGGCTCTGCCCCCTAGCTGCGACCAGCCGCAAATGCAAATATAAAGATTTCTTTATATGTTATCTCCGCGACGCCACGACGAGGGCACACCGGCTGCCTGTCAACACCGGCTCAACATTCGCTGCTGTCGCCAGGCGCGCGAGTCCTGCAAGAGATCCGCGTTCCGCCTGCGCAGCAGCGAGGATCGACGACATGTCGTCGCAATTCAGTCCTTCTGCTCCGGCGCCATAGCGATTGGCAATTGAAGTAACATAGCGGTCGTATCCATTCAGGCCACCTTGATCGGCGAACTGGCGCCTCAGTGTATCGTTTACCTGGGTTAGGGCGACCCTGCTTGCACGGACGAAATTGTTGTATGCAGGGAGAATGCCAGGGTCGGACGCGCGGCAGCGCAAGGCGGAGACCATCAGCATCGTTTCCATATCACGGACCTTCGCTGCACTGATCGCTGTCTCTGTCCAGCATGCCGCATGGGCCGCGTTCAGCGGCACAGCTAGAAGGACAGCTGCTGCCAAAGTCGATTTGATGAAATTCCCCATGACACTACTCCCTGGCTAGATTGGAGCCGGAAGCGTCTCATGCGGTGCTGATCGGAGCGTTAACGGAAATGGTTACCGCAAGCATTTTCATAGAAAGTTGGAGTGGTGCGACAGATTGGCCGCACCACCACCCAAGCTATTAATAATAGGATCCGCGCAGGCCAGAAAGCCGAACATCCTGAACTTGGCCGTAGCGGACCACACAGGCAAATTTGCCCTTGTCATAATCGCGGCCATATCGATCGTAGTTGTAGCCATAGCGGTCCCAACCATTATAATCGCGGGACTGGTAGCGGCGTCCTGCGACGACAAGGCGCCCACGCACTTCATATCCGCCGCGAATCCGGTCGATCAGTGTGACGTCTGTGATCCTTGCACGGCCATAGCGGCTCGCTCTCTGCCCAGCAACACGAATGCATTGCTCGACGGCTGTGCGGCTTCCATAACCGTTGTTGTAGTAGCCGTCGTCATACCGATCGTAGCCGCGGTCCCTGTCCCAGCGACCATCATACCCGCGATTGCCATCCGAAGCTGCAGAAGCAATTGCCGCGATCCCGCCAATGATCAGCGCTCCTGCAATTACGTCTCCGGCATCTATCCCGTCACGACCACGGTGGCGACCATTGTCAGCCATGGCCGGAGCAGCGGCGGCCATGGCTGTCGCGGCAGTGGCCGCCAAAAGCGAAAATCTTGGAACAATGTGCATTTCAACCTCCATGGGGTCGACGGTTCAACCTGCCGACCTTGCAATGCTTTTTGCATGCCTGGTCTGACGAGATGCTGAATTGCATCGTAGGCTCCTGTTCAGCTTATTGAGTGCTTGGGCCTTGAAATTCCGCGAATCCGCTGTTAGGGGCGCGCAACGAACGGCGTGAAGCATTTCACGACGATCCCTTTGTTTTTGCCATTTGATCCGGACGTGGGTTGTCACGTCCTTTCTGAATTGACCGGAGTGTGACGACTTTATGCAAATTATGGTTCGCGACAACAATGTCGATCAGGCGCTGCGCGCGCTCAAGAAGAAGCTGCAGCGCGAAGGCGTTTATCGCGAAATGAAACTGCGTCGTCACTATGAAAAACCGTCGGAAAAGCGCGCCCGTGAAAAGGCTGCAGCTGTACGTCGCGCCCGCAAGATGGATCGCAAGCGCGCCGAACGCGACGGCGTTCGTTAAGACGTTTCCGGCAGGCGCAAGCGTTTTGCGTCGCTAGGGTTGCCCGATCAATCCAGGCACCAGGGGGCTCCATGTCTGTCACTACTGTTCCGATCCCGCCCATCGAAAAGGGTTCACTCACCAAATTGTGGGCTGGCGTTGCTGTTGCCGTCCTGGTTGCGGGGGGCGCGGCCTGGTGGGGAACCGAGAAGGCGGTTTCGGGAGCGTGCAGCGCAGCAGCGTTCGCCCCTGAAGGCAAAGGCGCATCTGCCGTCGAAAGGACAGCGAGCGGCCTTCGGTTTCAGGCTGTGCACGCTGGGACTGGCCCGATGCCGACAGAAACCGATGTCGTCCTTGTCAGCTACAAGGGTACGCTCTCTACCGGCAAGGAATTCGATTCAAATCCTCGGGCAGCCTTCCCGGTTCAAGGGCTTGTGCCAGGATTTTCCGAAGCGCTGAAGAAAATGCAACGCGGCGGCAGCTACAAACTCTGCATCCCGCCTGCACTGGGTTATGGAACGCAAGCGAACGAACGCATTCCGGCAAACTCAACCTTGCTGTTCGATGTAGAACTCATTGATTTCAAGAGCATGGCTGAAGTTCAGGCGCTTCAGCAGCAACAGCAAATGCAGCAACAGGGTGCTCCGGGCGAATTGCCGCCAGGGATAATCCCGGGCCAGTGAGTTTTCAGGGGCACGGGACGCCCTCCGACCTCTATTCTGATTGATCGGGATGCAGGCTCCGGCCGATCCGGCCAGGACGTAACGCGGTGAACCATGTCAGTGGGTTCCACAACTGGGTCGTGCCGTCGAGCGAGAAGGTAATGAATTCGGCCCTGCCGCCCAGATTCTCCCAAGGCACCGGCCCACCAAGGCCGCGATCTTCCAGCGAGAATCGGCTGTCCGCCGAACGATCGCGATTGTCTCCCATCAGGAAAACATGCCCTGCAGGGATCGTGATCGCCGCATAGTCATCCGAATCATATTTATAGCCTAGATCAATCGTGTCGTAGCTGCGCCCATTCGGAAGCGTTTCCTTCACAATAGGCATTCGGCAATATGCCTTGCCGTCCCGCGCGCGCATCTTGAGGCCGGGATAGTCCCCTTCGTTGCAAGTCGCATTGGCATCGACGGGAATCAGGTCAAAGCGAACCGGGGCACGTTTTACCGGAACTCCATTCAGGATGACTGTGCCGTTGCGAACCTCGAGTCGATCACCTGGCAGGCCAATGACCCGCTTGATATAGTCTTCCTTCACGCCCGGCGGCGCGACGATCACGACATCGCCGCGTTCCGGCATCTTTCCCCAGACCCTGCCGTTCATAAAAGGCAGCAAGTGGAATGTCGGGGAAACGAATGACCAGCCATAGGGATATTTGGTTACAACCAGTCGATCGCCAACAAGAAGTCCCGGCATCATGGATTCCGAGGGGATGAAGAATGGCTTGGCGACAAAGCTGTGAAACCCGAGTACAGCCAGCACCAGCCAGAAAACACCCTTGGTCTCAGCCCACCAATCGACCTTGGGCTTTTCTCCAGCAGGTGGTGCCTTCTCTTCGCTCGCAGTATCCGTTGCATTCGTCACTGGCGTTCAATCTTTCGGATTTTGTATTGCTTCAATGATCACAAAGGCTTGCGCCCATGGATGATCGTCGGTGAGCGTAAGAAGAATGCGCGCGGAATGGCCCTCGGGAATTATCGCGTCAAGCCTTGCGCGCGCGCCGCCCGTCAGGGCCAGCGTTGGCGCACCTGATGATGCGTTGACCACGCCGATGTCCTTCATGAAGACGCCAGCCTTGAAACCTGTTCCCACGGCCTTTGAAAAAGCCTCTTTCGCCGCGAACCTCTTTGCATAGGTACCGGCCTTGGTGAACGGTCGACGCGCGGCCTTGGCGCGCTCGATTTCGGTAAATACCCGTGTTTCGAAACGCTCGCCAAAGCGGTCGAGCGAATTCTGGATCCGGTCGATATTGCACAAGTCCGATCCAAGTCCGATGATCATCGCGCATGATCCATCAGCGCGCGCATTTTGCCGACACTTGCTTCCAGCCCGCAGAATATGGCTTCCCCGATCAGAAAGTGGCCAATGTTCAGTTCGGCGATCTGCGGAATAGCTGCAATCGGCGCGACATTCTCGAAGGTCAGACCGTGGCCGGCATGGGGTTCGATCCCGTTCTTGCGAGCGAGCGCTGCTGCATCCACAATCCGGCGGAGCTCATTTGCCCGAGCCTCGCCGTCGAGATGTGCATAACGGCCAGTGTGGAATTCGACGACCGGTGCCTTAAGGCGAATCGCAGCTTCGATCTGCCGGGGATCCGGTTCGATAAACAGGCTGACGCGGATATTCGCTGCTGTCAGCTTGTCAACAAACGGTGTGAGGAAGTTCCCCTGCCCCGCTGCATCAAGGCCGCCTTCGGTCGTCCGCTCTTCGCGGCGCTCCGGAACAATGCAGGCAGCGTGCGGCCGGTGCCTTAGCGCAATCTCAAGCATTTCCTCGGTCGCTGCCATTTCCAGGTTGAGAGGAATGGTGAGTGCGGCCATCAGCCGTTCAAGATCATCATCGCGAATATGGCGGCGGTCCTCACGAAGGTGCGCCGTTATTCCGTCAGCTCCGCTCTGCGCAGCGACCAGCGCCGCGTTGACCGGATCGGGATGATCGCCGCCGCGCGCGTTTCGAATCGTCGCAACATGATCAATATTGACGCCGAGGCGCAGGTCTCCAGTCAAACCACTTCCTTTCGACTTCCAGGCTTGACGGCCGGAATCGCGCGGAGTTCGGCCGGCAACGCGTCTGCTGCATAGCTTGGCACATCAATGCGGATCAGTGGGAAAAAGGGCACGCCCAAGTCAACCGAGCCGTTGGATCTGTCAACCAGGGCTCCTGCCGCGATAACTTTACCTCCAACTGCCTCGATAGCCGTGATAGCTTCCCGCGATGAAAGCCCTGTTGTCACGACGTCTTCCATCATCAGCACGCGTTGCCCCGGCTCCAGACGGAAACCGCGGCGCAGTTCGAAAACGCCATCAGGTCGCTCAACGAAAAGCGCTTCGACTCCGAGCGCACGACCCATTTCGTGGCCAATAATCACACCGCCCATGGCTGGCGAAACCACAATATCGATACTCGAGCGAATCTCTTGTGGCAGCCTTGCGACCAGTTCGGACGCGAGCCTGGATGCTCGGGCCGGATCAGCAAGAACACGTGCGCACTGAAGGTATCGCGGACTCCGTAACCCCGAAGACAAAATGAAATGCCCTTCAAGAAGGGCTTCTGCGGCCCGGAATTCCGCCAAAATCTCGTCGTCGGTCACGTGTGAAATCCTCGCTTGAAATTCGCGCCCTGATAGGGACGCGAACGAACTGTCGCAAGCGTGCTAAAAAAGTCCGCTTAGCGGCTTGAGGCTCCCGCCGCCCGCGCGTATAGCCCGCCGCGAAGCGGTCTGCCGGACAGGGTCTCCCTCGCAATCCGGCTTTCACTATTGGGGGGTTCGGACGGAAAAGACATGTTGAAACTAAAGCCCTTTATCCTGGCGATCGGCTTGATGCTTGCGCCTTCATTCGCATCGGCCCAAATTCCGGCAAGTGTCGCACCTGCCCCCGTCGCGGCGCCAACAGCACAAGTGGTGGAAGCCACTCCCGCCGCCAGCACGGAAGCGAAAGCTCCTGCAACGACGATCGGCACGTCCAAATCCGATCCGAATGTCGGGCAGCCGATTGAGGGAAAGATTGGTCTCCAGCCGCAAGTGACCACGCTGGGCGAGCAAGCCGCAAGGATGCATGATTATATTCTGGTTCCAGTCATGGCGATCATTTCGCTGCTGGTGCTGGGCTTGCTTCTGTATGTGATGGCGCGCTTTCGTCGCGCTGCCAACCCTGTGGCGTCCAAGACGTCGCACAACACTGTGATCGAAGTGATCTGGACACTGGTTCCCGTCCTGATCCTTGTTGGCATCGCCATCCCGTCGATCAGCCTGCTTGCTGCGCAGTTCAAGCCCGCGCCGGCAAATGCCATAACGCTGAAAGCTATCGGCAACCAGTGGTTCTGGTCCTATGAATATCCCGATCACGGGGTCAGCTTCGATGCAAACATGTTGAGTGACGAAGACGCCAAGGCGAAGGGCGAACCGCGGCTACTCGGTGTCGACAACCGGGTCGTCCTGCCGGTGAATACCCCGATCAAGCTCGTAACGATCGGAAATGATGTGATTCATAGCTGGGCCGTCCCCGCTTTCTGGATCAAGCTCGACAGCGTGCCAGGCCGCCTGAACGAAACGACCTTCACGATCGACAAGAAGGGCGTTTACTATGGGCAGTGCTCTGAACTTTGTGGCGATCGCCACGGGTTCATGCCGATCGGCGTCGAAGCTGTGAGCAAAGAAGATTTTGCTGCATGGATTCGTGCCAAGGGCGGAAAAATGCCCGGTGAAGGCGCCGCACCTGTTGCGCCGACAACCGCTGAAGCTGCCGCACCCGTTGCCGCACCGACTGCCGCTCCCGCAGCGGCCAAGAATTGAGGGTCTGACCAATGACTGAAGCTGTCGCAACCGCCCATGCCTTCGAAGGCACCCACGACCACGAGCACCATGACGCAGATCACAAGCCTGCATTTTTTGCTCGCTGGTTCATGTCGACCAACCACAAGGACATCGGCACACTTTACCTGATTTTCGCTATTTTTGCGGGCATCATTGGCGGCGCGATTTCGGGCGTGATGCGAGCCGAACTCGCTCAGCCGGGAATTCAATATCTCGAAGCCGTGGCTGGCTTCATGGGTAGCGACAGTCCGTACCACATGTGGAACGCCCTGATCACGGCACATGGCCTGATCATGGTGTTCTTCATGGTCATGCCGGCCATGATTGGCGGCTTTGGCAACTGGTTCGTGCCGATCATGATCGGTGCACCGGACATGGCCTTTCCGCGAATGAACAATATCAGCTTCTGGCTGCTCGTTCCGTCGTTCATACTTCTCCTTGGTTCTGCCTTTGTTTCTGGTGGGACCGGCCCCGGTGCAGCGACCGGCTGGACAGTTTATGCGCCGCTCTCGACCAGTGGTTCACCTGGCCCAGCCGTGGACATGGCGATCTTCTCGCTCCACCTTGCGGGGGCATCGTCGATCCTCGGCGCTATCAATTTCATCACGACGATCTTCAACATGCGTGCGCCAGGCATGACGCTCCACAAGATGCCACTGTTTGTCTGGTCCATTCTGGTAACGGCGTTCCTCCTCCTCCTGTCGCTGCCCGTTCTCGCTTCTGCGATAACAATGCTGCTGACCGACCGGAATTTCGGGACGACCTTCTTTGATGCAGCCGGTGGCGGCGATCCGATCCTTTACCAGCATCTCTTCTGGTTCTTTGGCCATCCCGAAGTTTACATCATGATCCTTCCGGGTTTCGGTATCGTGAGCCAGGTGATCTCGACCTTCTCGAAAAAGCCGGTCTTTGGCTATCTCGGCATGGCCTATGCAATGGTCGCAATCGGCGTGGTCGGTTTCATTGTCTGGGCCCATCACATGTACACGATTGGCATGGACGTTAACACCAAGATGTATTTCACCGCTGCAACGATGGTCATTGCCGTGCCGACAGGCATCAAGATCTTCAGCTGGATCGCGACGATGTGGGGCGGTTCGCTGAGTTTCAAGACACCAATGATGTGGTCGCTCGGCTTCATCTTCATGTTCACAGTCGGTGGTGTGACGGGGGTTCTCCTCGCCAACGGCGGCATCGACAACTACATGCATGACACATACTATGTTGTGGCGCACTTCCACTATGTGCTCTCGCTCGGCGCAGTGTTTGGCTTGTTTGCCGGCTTTACCTACTGGTTCGGCAAAATGACGGGCCGCCAATTGTCCGAGTTGCTTGGCCAGCTTCATTTCTGGATTTTTTTCGTCGGTGTGAACGTGATGTTCTTCCCACAGCACTTCCTTGGGCTGCAGGGCATGCCGCGTCGTATCCCCGATTATCCGGAAGCTCAGGCATATTGGAACGGCGTATCCTCGCTGGGCTACGCGATCATGGCCGTCGGCATGGTCTTCTTCTTCATCAACGTTGCCTATGCCTTCATTGCGGGCAAGAAGGCTGAAGGCAATTACTGGGGTGAAGGCGCAACCACGCTCGAATGGACACTGCCGAGCCCGCCGCCGTTCCACCAGTTCGAGACTCTGCCGAAGATCGATTGATGGCAAGCGCCGCCCCCGCAACTGCCACGGCCCCGTTGCCGGCCCACTGGCGAGATTTCCTGGCCCTGACAAAGCCCCGGGTGATGTCGCTTGTCGTTTTCACTGGGCTTTGCGGGTTGCTGGCGGCGCCGGTACCGATCCACCCTGTGCTCGGGTTCACAGCCGTCCTCTGCATCGCATTGGGGGCAGGTGCTGCCGGCGCCCTCAATCAATGGTATGAGGCAGATATCGATGCACTGATGAATCGCACGGCCGACCGCCCCCTTCCCGCAGGTCGGATGGACCGGCAATCGGCGCTTCATTTCGGCGTCGGTCTGGCTGCGTTTTCTGTATTGTTGCTCTATTTTGCGACGAACTGGGTCGCGGCCGCCATCTTGGCGCTATCGATTCTCTTCTACGTGCTGGTCTATACGGTTTGGCTCAAACGCCGGACGCCACAGAATATCGTGATTGGCGGCGCGGCAGGTGCATTTCCGCCTGTCATTGGCTGGGCAGCGGCAACCGGCGATGTAAGTCTTCTCCCCGTACTGCTTTTCTCGCTGGTCTTCTTGTGGACACCACCGCATTTTTGGGCACTGGCCCTGTTCATGAAGTCTGACTACGCCAAAGCTGGTGTCCCAATGCTGCCCGTCGTCGCAGGCGAACGAAGCACGCGTGTGCAGATTCTTCTTTACACCCTACCAATGATTGCCGTCGCATTGTTGCCATTTGCACTTGATTTGGCAGGTAGGATCTATGGCATTGTGGCATGTGGCGCTTCGGTTGTCTTTGCGTTTCTGTCCACCCGTGTTGCACTGCGCCGGTCGGCTTTGAATGACGCGATGAAGCCGGAAAAGCAGCTATTTGCATTCTCGATTCTTTATCTTTTCGGTGTGTTTGCGGCGCTTGCGTTAGACAGGCTGGTGCTGGCATGAACGAACAGGAAGTTCGCAAGCGGCAACGCTCCCGCGCCAAGGTGATGGGCCTACTCCTTCTGGCTCTCGTGATTCTGATCTACGGGATCAGTATTGCAAAGATGGTCGTCGCGTCATGACGCCGGTCCTGAGAACAGGATTGCTTGCGCTGGCATTAGCGGGAGGCATGACAGGCCTAGGTTATGCCAGTGTGCCGCTCTACCGCGCCTTCTGTCAGGCGACAGGATTTGCAGGAACAACCCAGAAGGCAGAAGCTGCCCCGGGCGCCGTCATTTCTGGCAAGCGGGTATCGGTCCGTTTCGATGCGAACCACGCGCCTGCCCTGCCATGGAATTTCGCCCCAGAGAAAACGAACGAACCAGTCATTCTCGGTGAAAGGGAAATTGCGTTCTTCACTGCAAAAAACCTTTCCGACAAGCCGGTTACCGGGCGGGCGACATTCAACGTCACCCCTTCGCAGGCAGGCAAATATTTCAACAAGATCCAATGCTTCTGCTTCACGGAGCAAACTCTTGCACCAGGCAAACAAGTGCGGATGCCAGTGATATTCTTTGTCGATCCGAAGATCGTCGATGATCCCGATGCAAAAGACATTGCAGAGATCACGCTCAGTTACACCTTCTATCCGGTAGACGAGGCTAAAAAGCCAAGCTAACGCAAACCACAAGCCTTCCGATTGGCCTTTTGAGGAAAGATACGACCATGGCCGGTGCCAAGACCCACGATTATCACATCCTGCCCCCCAGCATTAATCCGCTGATCGGTGCCTTTTCGGCACTCGGATTGACGGGCGGCGGTGTGATGTGGATGCATCAGCAGCCCTATGGCGGCTGGGTGTTCCTGCTTGGTCTGCTCGGCATTGCCTACACATTCTTTGCTTGGTGGGCGGATGTCATCAAGGAAGCCCATGCCGGAGATCATACCCCGGTGGTGTCGCTGCATCTGCGCTACGGCATGATCCTCTTCATAGCCTCGGAAGTCATGTTCTTCGTGGGATGGTTCTGGTCATGGTTCGATTTTTCGATGTTTCCTGCACATTTGCTCGTAACGGACGGCTCGGTTGAAAATCAGCTTGGGCAGGCCGGGGCGATTGCCCAGTGCCGCCAAAGGGAGTCGAAGTCATCGATCCGTTCGGCTTCCCGCTGCTTAACACGCTGATCCTGCTTTGCTCCGGCACCACAGTCACCTGGGCCCACCACGCGCTGATTCACGGCGATCGTGAAGGCCTGAAAAAGGGCCTTTGGGCGACAATTCTGTTGGGCGTGGTGTTCACCTCAATCCAGGCGTTCGAGTATGCCCACGCGCCCTTTGGCTTCAAGGGGCTGAACTACGGGGCTGCCTTCTTCATGGCGACCGGATTTCACGGCTTCCACGTGCTTGTCGGTACGATCTTCCTGATTGTCTGCCTTGTGCGCTCCTACAAGGGCCATTTCACGCCCAAGCAGCATTTCGGTTTCGAAGCGGCTGCCTGGTACTGGCATTTCGTCGACGTCGTCTGGCTGTTCCTGTTCTGCGTCGTCTATGTCTGGGGCGGCTGGGGCGCACCGATCCACGCGGGATAACCGCCAATGGCGGATCAGGCCCCAGATACGGCCCAAGCGGCGATCAGGGGCTTGTGTCCGAAATGCGGAGCGCCCGGCCTGTTCGGGGGCGTTGTCCGCTTTTCGCCAGGATGTTTGGGCTGCGGACTCGACTTCGACCAGTTCAACGTTGGTGATGGACCCGCTGCGTTCCTCATCATGATTGTGGGCGGGATCGTCACCATCCTGGCTGTCGTCGTACAATTGAAATTTGAACCGCCCTTCTGGGTCCATATTCTGCTTTGGGTACCGATCACGCTCGCACTGGTCCTTGGCCTGCTCCGTATTGCCAAAGGCGCGCTAATGGCCCTTGAATACCGGAACCGGGCACGCGAGGGCAGGATTGTCGAATGAACCGCATTCCCCTGCTGCCGACACTCATTGTCTTTGTGGCAATTGTGATCATGATATGGCTCGGCATCTGGCAATTGCAGCGGGCCGATGAGAAGGCATTCCTCCTGGCTCGCTATGCGATTGCGGCGAAACTTCCGGAAATAGCCTTTCCCGCAATGCCCACGAATGAGCGCCTCTTGTTCCGCCGTGCCGGTGGCATGTGCCTTGAGCCGCTGAAGCCGACGATCCAAGGCGGCCGCAATGCAAAGGGAGATGCTGGATGGCGCCATATCGTCTCATGCCGAACGGGTGTCGAGGGACCCGGTATGATCGTGGACATTGGCTGGTCCAACCGGTTTGACGACAAAATCACCTGGCAGGGCGGCTCAGTCCACGGCGTCATTTCGCGCCAGCCCGATCATCGCAGCCTGCTTGAAAAGGCGCTAGGCAATGGCCCTGGGCCAGGACTGATGCTTGTGCTCGCCGTTCCCGCACAGGGGCTTGAACAGAGCGCGCCGCCATCGATCAAGGATGTTCCGAACAATCACCTCGCTTACGCGGTTCAGTGGTTCATCTTCGCTGCGATTGCGACCGTCATCTACGGGCTTGCTCTCCGGCGGAGAAGGCGCGCCTGAACTTGCCCTTCCCGGCCCTGCCCGCTACGGCGCCGTTTCTATGGACTATGTAAGCACGAGGGGGAGCGCGCCGACGCTCGATTTCGAAGGCGTGACGCTGGCAGGATTGGCGTCTGATGGTGGCCTCTATGTTCCACAGCAATGGCCACACTTCAGCCCTGAAGCCATCGCTGCGCTGCGTGGCCTGAGCTATGTTGAAACTGCTGTGCAAGTCATGGCGCCATTTGTCGGCGGCAGCCTGACCGAGAGCGAACTCCGCTTGCTCTGTAGCCAAGCCTATGGACGATTCTCTCATGCGGCGGTGACCCCGCTTGTCCAGCTGGACGAACGAAACTGGCTGCTTGAGCTATTTCACGGGCCAACCTTGGCGTTCAAGGATGTGGCGCTTCAACTGCTTGGCCTGTTGTTCGAAAAATTCCTTTCGACACGTGACACTGAACTGACAATTGTCGGCGCGACCTCGGGCGACACCGGGTCGGCAGCGATCGATGCGGTCGCGGGGCGCGAGAAGATCAACATCTTCATGCTTCACCCTGAAAATCGCGTGTCCGAAGTTCAACGTCGGCAAATGACGACCGTTCTTGCACCCAATGTGCACAACATTGCGATCAAGGGCAGTTTCGACGACGCCCAGACGATCGTAAAAACGCTGTTCAACGACCGTGAATTCTCGGCGCGATTCAATCTGTCTGCGGTCAACTCGATCAACTGGGCCCGCCTGATGGCGCAGGTCGTCTATTATTTCTATGCCGCCGTGCGGCTAGGATCTCCCGATCGACCGATCGCCTTTTCGGTTCCAACGGGCAATTTTGGAGATGTCTTCGCGGGCTATGTCGCGGCAAGATGCGGACTCCCCGTGGAACAGCTGATTGTCGCCACCAACGTCAACGACATCCTGCACCGTGCCCTGACGGCGGGCGACTATTCGGCCGGCAAGGTAACGCCCACAGCAACGCCGAGCATGGATATCCAGGTCAGTTCAAATTTCGAGCGACTGCTTTTCGATCTTGTCGGCCGCGATGGGCCTGCCTTGGCCAAGATGATGACGGGCTTCGAGACAAGCAAGATGATGTCGATCCCCGCCGATATGCTCGCCAGTGCTCGCCCTTTGTTCTCAAGTGCACGGATAGACGCAAACGGAATGGCTCTTGCAATGCGCCGGGCGAGCGAAAAGTCCGGTGAATTGATCGATCCGCATACAGCAATCGGCCTTGCAGCTGCCCATGGCAGTGACATTGCTGCTGACGTTCCTATTGTCACATTGGCCACCGCACATCCAGCGAAGTTCCGCGACGCCGTGGAGCGTGCGACAGGTTCAAGACCTTCGCTTCCCGCCAGAATTGGCAGCCTGTTCGAGCGTGAGGAGCGGTGCGATACACTTCCGGCGACGACGGACGCGGTGCGCGCCTATGTGGCTGAGCGGGCAATCCCGACCGGCGCATGACGCCAATCACACTCATTGGCGAACCCTGGCCGGATTATGGCCTGATTGACTCGGGGCATGGCCGCAAGCTTGAGCGCTATGGCCGCTATCGATTCATTCGTCCCGAAGCACAGGCACTGTGGGCTCCGGCATCTCAAGACTGGAAAGCAGACGGCGAGTTCATTCCCGGAGCTGACGAAGACGGCGGCGGTCGATGGCAGTTCAATTCGCCAGTTCCTCGCGAAGGCTGGCCCCTTTCATGGGATGACGTCCGTTTTACGGCGCAGACCACGCCGTTTCGGCATCTCGGTTTCTTTCCCGACATGGCGCCCGTTTGGAGCTGGATGCGCGAACGACTCTCAGGACGGACGGACCCGACCGCGCTCAACCTGTTCGGCTATACCGGTGTCGGGAGCCTTGCGCTTGCGAGCGCGGGCACGGCAGTCACACATGTCGACGCCTCCAAAAAGTCTGTCGATGCCGCCAAGGCCAATGCCATCCTTGCCCGTCTGGCAGACAAGCCAATCCGCTGGATCGTTGACGATGCGGCAAAATTCGCAGCCCGCGAGGTGCGGAGAGGCAAGCGATACGACGGTATCATCCTCGATCCACCCAAGTTCGGGCGCGGCCCCGAAGGAGAAGTCTGGCGTCTTGAAGAAGGCCTGCCAAACCTCATCGGAGATTGCCGCAAGCTGCTCGACAATAACTCCGCCTTCCTCTTTCTGACGGTCTACGCCGTCCGCATGTCCGCGCTTGCGATCGGCGAACTGCTGCGCCAGCATTGCGCGGATCTCGGCGGGACGGTCGAATGTGGAGAATTGGGCGTCCGCGAGGAGGCGCGAGGACTGATCCTGCCGACTGCAATCTTCGCGCGCTGGTCCCGCTGATCATTCGCGAGCAGCGCGGATGGCGGCTCCAGCAGCAAATGGGGTCATGGCAATCGCCAGCAACGAAGTGGCAGCCAAAAGCTTGAGGGCACTCCCGCCGTATGGGTCGAGCGACCCAGCACCGAAGATGAGCAAGGGAACTGCCAGCGGCAGCATCAATAGACCGGCGAGGGCCCCTGCTCCCCGCACACCTGCCGTCAGGGCGGCAATGAAGACAGAAAGCGCCGCGAGGCCGGGAGTGCCGATCAGCAGGCCCAGTTCAAGCCGCACAAGCATGTTGGCGTCGAGACGCAAAAGTGCCGCCGCTGGCACCGCGGCAATCAGAAGCGGCGGCCCGAAGCCAAGCCAATGGCCCGCGAACTTCGCCAGGACGATACTCTCCTCGGATACCCCGCGAACGGCCAGCTGGTCCAGAAGGCCCTGATCCATATCTGGTGCGATGAGTCGATCAACAGGAAGTAACGACGCCAATAGCGCCGCAATCCACAACACCCCGCCTCCCGTCTTCGCGAGCAAGTTGCCATCCGGGCCAACACCAAAGGGATAGAGCGTGGCGACAAGCAGAAAAAAGATGATGGGAAGCGTCGCGCCACCCCGGCCATATGCCAGTCGCACATCGCGGGCAGCCAGAGCGAGGAACGTCTTCACGGCCTTGCCTCTAGGCGGATATCCTGCGCCTGCTCGATTCCGAGGGACTGGTGAGACGCTGCCAAGACGATGCCGCCGGAGGCACGATGGCTGGCAATCAGCTGCGAAAGCACTTCAAGCGAAGCCAAGTCCAGCCCATTTGCCGGCTCGTCAAGAAGCCAAATATCTGAGCAACTGGCAAGAATGCGCGCCAATGTCGCGCGCTTGCGCTGCCCTGTTGAAAGCATTCTGACGGGCACCTGAGCAAGATGGTCGAGTGAAACCAGAGCCAGGGCTTTCCCTGTCGCCCCGCCATCCATTTTAGCCCAGAAGCCAAGCGCCTCTTGCAACGGCAAGTGCCGATCAAGCGCCAGAGATTCGTCGGCAAGTGCTATGCGTCCTGCCCGCTGGATCGTGCCGCTTGCGGCCATCAGCAAACCAGCGGCTAGCCGCAAGAGACTGGATTTTCCGATGCCATTGGGTCCGGAAACCACCGCCGCATCGCCCGGACCCAACGCGAATGAGAGGTTTTCGAAGAGTAACCGCCCGCCGCGCTGACAAGAGATGTCTTCAAACCTGAGTTGTCCCTGCCCCATCATCTTGGCGACATAGAGCCTGATCGGTTGAGGTGGAAGCGCTTCGTGCCTAGACAGGCATCTTGCATCACACTCGAACCCTTGAGTCGAGGCAGTGGCAGGTAACAGGAGGCGGGAGCGTTGATCGAACAGCTTGACGAAAACGAACGCGCAGACGCGCTGGATGCTCTTGGCGAATGGGATTTCGATGATGCCCGTGATGCGATAACCCGACGCTTCATCTTTCCGGATTTTTCAGCTGCGTTCGCATTCATGACGCGTGTGGCCTTGCTCTCGGAACAGCAGGATCATCACCCCGAATGGACGAATGTCTGGAACCGCGTGGATATTCTGCTGACTACTCATGATGCCGGGGGACTTTCAGAACGAGACGTCAAGCTTGCGCATGCCATCGACAAACTGATTGACTAATCGCCGCTGATCCAGTGCGAGCGCACAAACCAGCCAATGACGAGCATAGCTAGAAAAAGGCAGACCCCAGTAACGCCCCAAAACGCCCAAGGCTGATGGGCATAGGGTATGCCATCGACGTTCATGCCCAATAGCCCCGTAATGAAAGTCAGTGGCAGGAAGACGAGCGCGACGATCGAGATCAACAGTGCGCGTCCGTCCATCAGTTCGGAGCGCCGATCTGTAAGTTCCTCATGCATCAGCATCGCGCGCTCGCGGACGGATTCGAGTTCTTCAGCCATGCGAGCTGCCCGATCCGCACCTTCCCGCAAGTGCAACCGATCATCGTCGTCAAGCCAGTCAAGCGCTGCCCCAGACAATTGGGACAAGGCCTGTCGCTGCGGGGCTACGAAACGTCGAAAGGCTATTGCCCGTGCCCGGACCCGGGTCACTTCCCTTCGCGTGGGGTGGATGTTCGCAACCTCGACCTTGAGTTCGCAATCATCTAGCGCATCGCCCAGATTGGCTACATCCGGATCGAGTCCGTCAGTAATCGCATTTGCAAAGGCACTCAGCAAATCGCCGGGGTCGCATATCTTCCCGGCAAGAAATTCCTGGACGACAATATCGAGCGCCAGTGGCGTCCGGAACATCACCAGAATGACGCGTCCGGTTTCCGCCCAGAATCGCAGAGAAACCAGCGCATCCGGATCATCCTCTGGCGTCTTGCCAAGACCTCGCAAGTTGATGATCACACCTTGCCCGACAAGGTCGCTCCGCGGACGGGTTTCCGCTGCCATCAGGGCTGAACGCGCAATATCGGGAATATCCTGCTGTTCCGCGATCCATTGCGCGACGCCGGGCTGCCGTCCATCAAGGGCGAGCCAGACGAGTTCCGCACTTTTGAATTGAGCGGCACCCTCCAAAAACGGGAGTTCGACTGGTGCCCCGTTCGATATCGCGAATGCATGCATCATTGTACTTCTCGCACAATCTGGACGATCAATCCATTCGGCAGGGGATCAGGCGGCACTTCGGCTAATCTGCGCACGGCATCTGCGCGACCGCGTGCAATTATCGCAGGAGCTATGTCTGCCCCATATACGATCATGTCCGCCTGGCCGAGCAGGCGCGCCTGCTGAAGCGTCAAATGATCGGGATCATCACTGGAAACCAAGACAACCCGGAGCCCTCTCGACCAATTTTCGTCCGGGCTTTCCAGCCATTCTGCTATTGCGTCCGGCCCTATGCACATGAGTGGATCAAGTAGTCCGCCAGCGTCGAGAGCGGAGTCAATCGCCCGACGACGAGCGTCAGGCTCTGGCCAGCGCTCGCGTATGGAAGACCGGGCTCGCCTCAGGCCTTCAGCGAGGCTGCCCAAAGATTGCGGCAGAAGCTGCTCCAGCTTTTGCCTCAGCGCCTTTGCAAGCCCCGCTGATGCCCCGCCCGTTCCGATTGCCACGATCACTGGCTCTCGGTCCACAATCGCAGGCAATGTAAAATCGCAATGTTCGGGACGATCTGTCGCGTTGACAAGCACACCGCGCGCCTTGAGGCGGGAAATCGCCGCGAGTGCCTCCGACTCATCATCAACTGCCACAATGGCGAGTGCCGCCTGCTCTTGTTCATTGACGATCCGTGCTCCTGCCCGTTCAAGCAGAAGGCGCTTTGCCTTCGCCGCATCGCCGTGCCCCACAAGAATAACCGGCCGGTCCTTGAGAATTAAAAAAATCGGCAGGCTGTGCATGGAGTCAGGGCCTGATGCGCCAAAGCAGGAATGGAGAACTGGCAGGAAGAGCAACAGGTTCAAGCCAAGCTGGAACCTTGCCGCCCACCAACTGCATGTAAAATCCTTTTGGGGCCTGCGACTTATAGATGGTCGATTCGGACATGTTCGGGCAAATCAGTAACAGGCTTGCGCCATGCTTGCGTGCCGTGTTGCGCGCATCATCGGGGGTGCCGCGAAAAGCTCGCTGAATATCGATGATTGCATCGCCATTGCGATGATATGGTCCCGCAATTGCGTCGTGGTGCGTGATGGTGATCAGCCTCGGCCCGAGATCGACAAAGGTCAGGACAGTCGCCTTGGGCAACACGGCTATTGGCCGCATTGATGGAATGGTCGCACAATTGACATTGGCACGATTGACACGCTTCATCCCTGGCTTGGCAGCATCCGGATTGGGGAGCCATCCCGCCACGAGCTGCACAGCCAGCCCCGACACCAGGAGAAAAGCGGCGAATGTGCCGAATACCCGCACAAGCATCGATGAATGGCTTCTGGCGCGAACGAGGATGTTCCAACCAATGGCCGTCGCGCCCGTAACGCTGAACATGAGGGCCGAAGGCGCAGCTCGGGCTTGCCAGAGTACGAGGAGGCCCGAACCGAAAGAGAGCAAAGCTATCGTCGCCCAAGCTGCACCACGCTCTTCTTTCCGGTGTTTCCAAAGTGCCCAGAAGCTGCCGAACAGCCCTATGACCAGCACCGAAGTCGACAATATGGTTGGCCAATTGCGGGTGTAAATCGGCTTGACCTCGCTGATATTGTTGAACCAAAGCCGCTTGAGTTCCGGCGTAATCTGCTCCGGCCTCCCAACACATTGAGGCCAGGCGAGAGCGAAGAAACAAGCGACAAGGCCACCCGCTGCAACCGCGAACAGAATCCTCATACCGCGGTTTTCGACACGCAACGAACCGGCCAGAAATACAAGTGCAGACGCCAGCAGCATCACCGACAGCCAGACCGGCGTCAGTGCGTCACAGCGCGCGACCCAATTGTCTCTCGAAGAAAAGGCCAGAAACCCGAGCGCAACACCGCCCCCAAGGGCAAGGCCATAACCGCGCATCCGAGACGATTGCTCGCTCGCGATGACCCACCGAAGAACGATGCCAGCAGCAGCTATCGCGAGCCATGGAAGAGTCTCAAGCCCGATCACCAGCGACAATGCCGATGCAAGGCCAACCGTCAGCCCGCCGCGCAAAGCGGCTTGGTCCGCAAGCCCGGCGAGAATAACGGTAAGCAGGGCAAGCTGCCAACCATGATGATCGATGCGCAACGGCATGAACATCGTCATTGCCGTTACAAAGCAGAGCAAGATCGCTGCGGCGAGGAGATACGCCCCTGGCGCTACCAGCCTTCGCGCAGTCAAGCCCAACCCGGTCATCGCGATCCCGAGCGGAATCAGCGGGGCCAGAGCTACGGCAATCTTTTCGGCGACCAGTCCGCCAAAAAAAGGCTTGGCCAAAAGGATGATTCCGACAATCGGCAAATCGACAAAGTGCGACCAATGGATGTTTGCACCGTTGGGCGGATCAAGCCTGTATTGGCGGAGGTCGTACCAATCCTGCCCGTGCATCAGAGCGCGAACCTGCATGATGCGCATATTGTCATCGGTATCGGCAAGCGCGAACCAGCGAATGGCATGCCACCGGTCAAACAGAAAATAGGCGCTTGCTGCCAGCCAGACGAGTAGCAGGATGGACTTCCAGTAACGCGCAAGAAAGTCCGATTTTTCAGCATTCATCGGCAATTGGCCCCTGAACCTTGTTTCTTTGGCAACCATGCGGCCTTAAAGGCTCTGCGACAAGTGGGAAGCCTGGAGCAAGACGGAAACGTGAGTGAAGAAAACCAAAAGCTGGCACTGATCGGTCAGGTCATCCGCTTCGGCGTGAGTGGCGGGCTGCTGACTCTGCTGGTGGCAGGAGGCTATTGGGTCGTCGCGACTTTCCTGCATATCGATCCCAACCTCTCACTGTTGCTCGTCTTCATCGTCGCCAGCGCCGTTGGATATGTGCTGCACAGCGAATTCAGTTTCCGCGGGCATGGTGCGCGCGACCGAGCCCATATTCGGACGGTCCGGTTTTTCATCACTACATCGCTTGGATTCCTCGCAAACCAGTTCTTCGTCTGGCTTCTCGTCAAGCAAATGGGCGGTCCGACCTGGTGGCCGGTCATTCCGATTGTTTTCGTAAGTCCGATTTTGACCTTCACGCTCAACCGCCGCTGGGTCTTTGGCTGATTTTTGCATTTCGTTAACCATCTTCGCGGCAAAGCATGGCACAAGGACGATGATGAACGCCACGCAACCTATTTTGACGATCCTTGTCCCCGTGAAGGACGAGGAAGAGGCAATTGCCCCTTTCGTATCGCGCGTCGGCAAAGTCCTGGAGGGTCTGCCCGACCCAGCAGCCGATTCGTGGGAGATCCTTTTCATCGATGATGGCAGCAACGATGCGACTTTTGCCGCAATCCTCGCGGCAAATGCCAACCAAAAGCGCGTCCGGGCCGTGTCGCTATCCCGCAACTTCGGCAAGGAAGCTGCGCTTTCAGCGGGACTGGATTATGCCAGGGGCGATGCTGTGATCCCGATTGACGTGGACCTACAGGATCCACCGGAAGTCATTGCCGACATGATCAAGGCCTGGCGCAACGGCAGCGAGGTTGTCTACGGCGTAAGGCGCAACCGCGAAAGCGACAGCCTGCCAAAACGATTCACAGCAGACCTCTACTACCGCGCGCACAATTGGCTTTCGTCGGACAAGATTCCGGAACACGCCGGCGATTTCCGGCTGCTCGACCGCAAGGTTGTCAATGTCATCTGCAAGATGCCGGAGCGAAACCGGTTCATGAAGGGCCTGTTTGCCTGGAGCGGCTTCAAGCAGACGGCCGTGGAATATGACCGTGCGGAGCGCGAGGTCGGATCAACCAAATTCCGCTACTGGAAACTTTGGACTCTTGCAATCGACGGGATCACCTCAGCTTCGACCATACCCCTGCGCGTCTGGAGCTATGTCGGCGTCGCGGTCGCCTTGCTTTCTTTTGTCTATGCCAGCTTCATCATCGGGCGAACGGTCATTTCCGGCGTCAATGTGCCGGGCTATGCCTCACTTATGACTGCGATCCTGTTTTTTGGCGGATTGCAGCTGATATCCTTGGGCGTGCTCGGTGAATATGTCGGCCGAATACTCATCGAGACAAAACAACGCCCGCTATATATCGTCAGCCAGACTATTGGGATGGAGAGTTCGCATGACTGACATCGCGATACGCGCCCGACAGGAAGACATTGCCTTTCAGGAAAGGCTGTACAACGATCCGAATCCGACACGCCGCGGCCTGCATCGGGCCCGCCGCGAATGGATCGAGAATCACCTCCGTTTTCATGTCGCGGCAGGCTCGAAGGTCATTGAGGTTGGTGTAGGCTGTGGCGTTTTTACGCGCTTTCTGAGTGATCTTGGCGCATCAACCATAGCGGTTGATATCAACCAGTCCTTCCTTGACGGTGTCGCCGGATTGCGCGGCGTTTCCGTTCGAAATGCAGATGCGACGCAGGGACTGGGATGTGAGGATCGGGATTTGGCGCTCTGTTCCGAGGTCCTTGAACATGTTCCGCCTTCCCAAAGCCAGGAGATGCTGATGCAACTCGCAAAAGCCCTCCGCCCGGGAGGCACGCTCATACTCACTACACCGCAAAGATTTGCGACCGTCGAACTCGTAGCAAGATTGTTCAAGTTCAGGCCGGTATTGGCAGTCGCCCGTATGATATATGGGACTGCAGAGGAGCTTGGCCATACGAACCTCCTGACAAGAAGGGAGCTGAAGCGGCAAATTTTCAAAACGGGACTGCAAATAAAAGAAGAACGTATATTTGGATTCTATTTGCCGGTTCTTGCTGAATTTGGGGGAGGGATTGGAGCGAGAGTGTTGAAATATGCCGGTCAGGTCATTTCCCGCATTCCAATTGTGCGCGGCCTTATATGGACTCAAGCATATGTTCTTTCAAAGCCGACTCAATCTTGATCAATGAATTTCGCCTCATGAAGTGGAGTGGCTGAATGAATCCTGCCGACCGTGTCAATTCGCCGGCCATGAGTTCGATCTTCCGCAACCCCTTTTGGCTGGTAGCCTGGGTCGCCCCGCTGGCGCTGATTTTTTCGGTCGTGCAGTTCGATATCTGGACCACTAGACCGAATGGTTCAATTCACGGCGCCGCTCTGTGGGGACGGGACTTTGCCAACGTCTTCACTTCAGGTAATCTGTTCTGGCAGGGCAAGCTGGACATTTTGTACAGCGTCGAAGCCTATCGTGCCTTTCAGGATGAACTGTTCGGCCCGGACATGCTGAAATATCACAATTATTCCTACCCGCCAGTCAGCTTGCTCTATACTCCGCTGTTCGCACTCTTGCCCTATTATGTGGCGCTGGTCGTATGGCTCGTCGGCACTGGAAGCCTGTTCATCTGGGCGGCAAAACCCTATTTGAAATCCGTCGGGCTTCCGGCTGCATTCGCAATTCTGCTGCCGGCCTCGATCGTCAATATTTGGGCTGGTCATTATGGCTTCCTGATCGGCGCGCTTTGGCTGGGGGCGTGGAACCTTCTGGACAGGCGCCCCATGCTGGCCGGCGCATTGATCGGCGCGATGATTGTCAAGCCGCACCTTGCGATCCTTGCCCCGATCATGCTGGCGGCCCGCGGCCAGTGGCGCCCATTTGCGGTAGCGGCGGCCACGTCTATCGCGCTTGTTGGGTTGTCGGCGCTCATATTTGGTCCTGAACTCTGGGCGACTTATATCAAGACCACTGCTGGCTTTCAGGCCGCCATGGTGAATGATGTCGGCACTTTCTTCATTCTGATGATGCCAACAGTCGTACCGCAGCTATCGATTCTTGGTGTCCCCCTGCAAATCGCGATACCCATCCAGGCGGTTGTGGCGATCCTCACAATTGTTGCAGTTTTTCGTGCCCGCCACATGGACAGCCGGTCTTATGGTTTAGCCGGGGCAATCGCGACATTTCTCGTCCTCCCCTATGGCTTTTCCTACGACATGACGGCCGCCAATCTTGCCTGCCTGATCGGCATGACAACATTTTTTTCCCGCGCCGGCCATTATTGGCAGAAGGCAGTGCTCGCACTCGCATTCACCGCGCCGGTTACGATCCTTGCGTTCTCCCGCATGGATATCGCGATAACGCCGATCCTTCTGGCGGCGGCCCTATTTGCATTGATGCGCGATGGACGAGCAGGTGCCAACACAGAGCCGCAATGATCAGCTGATCCGGGTTTTCGCGCTGGCACTCCTCGTCGGCGCCATTGCCCTGCGGATCGTACATCTTCGGGAGAAACCACTCTGGCTTGATGAATCCTGGAGCCACTGGTTTTCGGGCCAGACCTGGGGCAGCCTGATCGCAGGCGTCATCAGCTATGAAACGCATCCCCCATTCTATTATTCGGCGCTGAAGCTTTGGCGCAGTCTCTTCGATGATGGTGCATTGGCTTTGCGTTCGCTTTCGCTCATCGCTTCAATGGCCACTCTTGTCATTGTCGGTCAGACGGCGCGTTCGATGCCGCACGGGGGCATGAATCACAGCGCATGGCTTGCAGCCCTCTCCCTGGCAGCAGTCTCTCCGCCGATTGTTGAGGCAGCGCGGCAGGCACGACCTTACGCGCTCTTAATTCTGGCCTTTGCGGCCGCACTGCTCTTCGCATTCCGCATTATCCAGAAGTGGCAAGACAACAACGACGATACACGCGATTGGGGCCTGTGGCTGGGCTATGTGCTTTCGCTTGAGGGAGTCCTCTGGCTGCACACGCTTGGCGCTCTTCAGGCCTTTGCTCTCTTCTCAAGCCTCGCCCTTGCATTGATATCCTGCGGAGCAACGCGACAGCGCGTCCTAACCTTTTTGGGCGCGCACTGCGTTGCGGGTGCGCTGTGGCTGCCCAGCTTTGCCATACTTCTTCAGCAACAAGAGAACTGGGCCCGGGGAACCTGGCTCGTATTCCGGCTCGAAAGCGCCGGGGCTGAATATCTGCAGGCTGTTGCCGCGCCGGGCGTGTTCGGCATCGGCCTTTTCCTTTTGGCCTTCTGTGGCCTGATCATCTCCCTCCACAACCGGAAAATGCGAATTTTCGGCATGTCCCTTTTTGTTTGCGCAGTCGTTCCCGCCCTTCTCGAGATCATCCTGTCGATGACCGTGAGTCCGGTCTTTTTGGGGCGCACCTTGGCGCCCGCAGCCGTTCCGATTGTCCTGCTCGCGAGCCTCCCCATTGGACTCTCCTCGCGCAAGCTTCTTCCCGTTACGGCAACTGCGTGTATAGCTATCGGCTTGCTGATTTCGAGCTGGCAACTGGTATCTCGAGCTCCCGAGGAACGATGGGGCGAACTTGGCGCGGCGTTGGCCAAGCGCCTGGCGCCGACGGATGAGGTCTGGCTGCTCCCCAACGAGCTTGTTCTCCCGCTACAACTTGCCAGTCCTGAACTTTCCAAGCGCACAAGGACACAGCCGCTCCCGTTTGGCTTCCCGGCAAAATTTCAGGATGGCCCTCATCCTTCGGGAACAGCCGCAGTGGTTGCTCTCACGCCTGAGTCCGCGCGGAAACTGGTGAAAGACGCAAGGAGGCGCGGTGTCGAGTCGGTCTGGGTTGTCAGCCGCTTTGCATGGCTGTTCGATCCCGATTCAGAGCTTGCGAAAGCCTTCGGCACGCAAGCGATTGTTGAAAAGGATGATCATTTTGCACCGCTCATCGTTCAGCGATACCGCGTCAACGCCCCCGGCGCCCAAGCAGACGGAGCCGCAGCGCATTGAGCTTGATAAAACCGGCAGCATCGCGCTGGTCATATGCGCCCGCGTCATCCTCGAACGTCACGATCTTTTCTGAATAGAGCGAATTGGGAGACCTCCGCCCGATCACGTTCACGCTGCCCTTGTAAAGCTTCAATCGAACAGTGCCCGAGACATTTGCCTGCGAATGATCGATCGCCGCCTGGAGCATTTCCCGCTCCGGCGAGAACCAGAAGCCGTTGTAGATCAGTTCGGCGTAGCGCGGCGCAAGTTCGTCCTTCAAGTGCGCCGCGCCGCGGTCAAGCGTGATCTGCTCGATTCCGCGATGCGCCAAATGAAGGATCGTGCCTCCGGGTGTTTCATACATGCCGCGCGATTTCATCCCGACGAAGCGATTCTCAACCAGATCGAGACGCCCGATCCCGTGAGTCTTGCCATAGTCGTTGAGCTTGGCGAGCAGCGTAGCAGGTGACATGCCCTCGCCATTGATCGCCACCGCGTCCCCCCGCTCGAAATCGACCGTTATGATTTCCGGCCTATCCGGCGCGTCTTCCGGGTTATTGGTGCGCGAGTATACATAATCGGGCACTTCCTCCCAGGGGTCTTCGAGCACCTTGCCCTCCGACGATGTGTGAAGAAGGTTCGCATCTGTCGAAAACGGGCTTTCGCCTCGCTTGTCCTTCGGCACCGGAATCTGATGCTTTTCGGCAAATTCGATCAGCGCCGTGCGACTGGTCAGCTCCCATTCGCGCCACGGTGCGATCACCTTGATATCGGGGTTCAGGCCATAATAGCCAAGCTCGAAGCGGACCTGGTCATTACCTTTGCCGGTCGCGCCATGACTGACTGCATCTGCATCGACCATTTTGGCAATCTCTATCTGACGTTTGGCAATCAGCGGACGCGCAATCGATGTTCCGAGCAGGTAGAGCCCTTCATACAGCGCATTGGCGCGCATCATCGGGAAGACGAAGTCACGCGTGAATTCCTCGCGCAGGTCTTCGATGAAGATATGCTCTTTCCTTACGCCTGCCAACCGCGCTTTCTGCCGGGCAGGCTCAATCTCTTCGCCCTGGCCAAGGTCAGCGGTGAATGTCACGACTTCGCAATTGTAGGTCTGCTGAAGCCATTTGAGGATGACGCTGGTATCGAGACCGCCCGAATAGGCGAGGACGACGCGGTTGATCTTGTCGGACATGGCTTCCCAAATCTTGAGGGCTAGTTTGCGCGAGAGCGCCTATTCGCTATTCGTCCGTATTTCAACCTTATGAGATTGACTCAAATGCCAGATTTGAAGACCAGGGAAACGGCCGACTCGCCGGAGGCCTTCATTGAGCGCGTGGAAAACGCACGACAGCGAGACGAAGCGCGGGAAATCGTCGCGTGGCTGACGGAAATGTCGGGTAGTCCACCACGCATGTGGGGGCCAAGCATCATCGGGTTTGGCCAGTATCACTACCGGTACGAAAGCGGTCGGGAAGGCGAAATGCCAAGGCTGGCCTTCTCACCAAGGAAGGGAAATACCGTCTTTTACATCAACGGCGGCTTCGAGAACTACGCCGAAATCATGGATCGACTCGGCAAATACAAGACTGGCAAGGGCTGCCTTTACGTTCGCTCCCTGGCTGACGTGGATAAAGCCGCACTTGTCGAGCTGCTGCGGTCGTCGCTCCAATTTATGGACATGAAATACCCGCGATAATGCGATCCCAACCGTTCATGGCCAGTAAATTGGCACTTTGGCATCACCGGCTAACGGATGGCTTCGCTGAAGGAGTATTGGCATGAACCGGAAGATTCTATTGGCCGCACTTTGCAGCGTTGTGATTGCCGTTCCGGCTTTGGCGGTTGGCGCAAATGAGATGCACAAGCAAATGTCGGGACCAATCAGCCGGGCTGATGTCGAGAAGATGG
This sequence comes from Sphingomonadales bacterium, assembly GCA_016704425.1. Lineage (GTDB taxonomy): Bacteria > Pseudomonadota > Alphaproteobacteria > Sphingomonadales > Sphingomonadaceae > Aquisediminimonas. The sequence continues at coordinate 1,154,675 of JADJAC010000011.1, read as the reverse complement.
TCAAGGAGCATTTCACCAAGGTCGACAGCGATGGCGACGGCTATATCATGAAAGCCGAAGCGGACGCCGCGCGAACCAAAATGACGAAGGATATGCGCGACGAACACTTCAAGAAGATGGATACCAATGGTGACGGCTCGATCAGCAGGGCCGAATTCGATGCGCAGCACTCAGAACCCATGGCAATGAGCCACGAAAAGCACGAAGAGGCCCCAGCGGGCATGGCCATGAAACATGACGCCTCACACCGCTCCGGCATGGGCATGATGATGCGCCACCACGGCGGCGGGATGTTTGAACGTGCCGATGCCGACAAGGATGGGCGCGTGTCGCTTGCAGAGGCACTGGCGAAACCCTTGGCTCATTTCGACAAGGTCGATACCAACAAGGATGGCACGATTTCACCCGAGGAACGGAAGGCCGCGCATGAAAAGATGCGCGCAGAGCGGCATTCCAACCACGGCTGACGATTGCAGCAGGTCCGCGACCGCAATCAATCCTCGAACGGATCGCGGACCAGAATCGTATCGTCGCGTTGTGGTGATGTCGAAACCAGCGTCACCGGGCATTGGATCAATTCCTCGATCCGGCGAATATATTTGATTGCCTGCGCCGGAAGCTGAGCCCAGCTTCTCGCGCCTGCTGTCGTCTCGCTCCAACCCTCAATGGATTCGTAGATCGGCTCAACCCGGGCCTGATCGGCAGCATGTGGCGGCAAGTAATCATAATGCTTGCCGTCGAGCGTATATCCAACGCAGATCTTGATCTCCTCCAGCCCGTCAAGAATGTCGAGCTTGGTCAGCGCAATGCCGGTGATGCCGCTCACGGCGGCGGACTGCCGCACAAGCACGGCATCGAACCAGCCGCAGCGGCGTTTGCGTCCGGTTACGACTCCGAATTCATGACCCCGAGTTCCCAGGAATTCACCAATCTCATTATCCTGCTCGGTCGGGAACGGGCCAGAGCCAACCCGCGTTGTGTATGCCTTCACAATGCCAAGAACAAAACCGACGCCGCTTGGCCCTAGGCCCGAACCACTTGAGGCTGTGCCGGCGACCGTGTTTGACGATGTGACAAACGGATAAGTGCCATGATCGACATCCAGCAGCATGCCCTGCGCGCCTTCGAACAGGATACGCTTGCCTGCGCGCCGCGCTTCGCCAAGCGAAAGCCAGACGGGCTTTGCATAAGGCAGAATATGGGGCGCAATCTCGGCGAGGTCATTTTTCAGGCGGGCGCGATCGATCGGCGGCTGGTCGAACCCGGCACGCAACGCATCATGATGCGCGCACAGCCGGTCAATCTGCGGGTCGAGGTCCTCCAGATGAGCCAGATCGCAAACCCGAATGGCCCGCCTGCCGACCTTGTCTTCATAGGCAGGCCCAATACCGCGGCGCGTGGTGCCAATCTTGAATTCGCTCGCGTCTTCACGAAGACCGTCAAGGTCACGATGAAACGGCAGGATCAGCGGGCAGTTTTCAGCAATGTGCAGGTTGTCAGGTGTGATCGTTACACCCTGCCCGGCCAGCTTTGCCACTTCGTCGCGGAAGTGCCAGGGATCGAGAACAACGCCGTTGCCAATAACAGACAGAGTCCCGCGCACGATCCCGGACGGCAGCAGCGAAAGCTTGTAGGTCTCGTTGCCAACAACAAGCGTGTGCCCGGCATTGTGGCCGCCCTGAAAACGCACGACGACATCCGCTCGCTCTGCAAGCCAATCAACGATCTTGCCCTTGCCTTCATCGCCCCATTGCGCGCCAATGACGGTGACATTTGCCACTCTTCTGCTCCAGTTCCGAAGGGATTCGCGCGGATGCCCGTATTGGCTATTGGACCCAAGGTCCACCCGTATGCGTCATTCAAGGTGTAGAACATGAAAAAACTTCTCGTTGCGAGCCTCACGATGGCAAGCATTGGCCTGTCTGCGCGACTGCCCGCCGAGCTCGAGCCATCGTGCAGGATGGAGATCAAGAAACTGTGTGGCATGACGCGTGATCGAAGTGTCATCCGCAAGTGTCTGCGGGAGAAATATCAATCCCTGTCGAAGCCCTGCCTCCAGTCGTTACTTGAGATGCGCCGCAACAGTGAACCGCAGGCTATCGAAGCGTCCGGTGGCAAGAGTTATTCTTATGGCAGCGCCGAAAGGCAGGCATTCGATTTCTATCCGACACCATCCGGCGGACGCCCGACGCTGGTTGTGTTCATCCACGGAGGAGGCTGGTCAATCGGCGACAAGACAATGAGCACAGGAAGCAAGGCCAGCCATTTTAATGAAAAAGGCTTTGCCTTTGCTTCCCTCAACTATCGCCTTGCTCCCGAAACCAATCCAGCCGGACAAGCCACCGATGTTGCTGCAGCCTTGGCCGCGTTGCGTGCCCGAGCAGGCAAGCTCGGCTTCGATCCGGATAGCATCATCCTGATGGGCCACAGTGCAGGTGCGCACCTTGCAGCACTTGTTTCCACCGATCCTCGATATTTCGAGACTGCAGACGTCCCGATGGTGGCTATTCGGGGAACCATCCTGCTTGACGGTGCAGGCTATGACGTACCCCGCCAGATGGAGCGCGCCGGTCCGATGCTCGGCAAAATGTACCGTGATGCGTTTACAACCGACAAGGAAACGCAATTTCGCCTGTCTCCATTGGCGCATGCCGCGACACCGAATGTTTCCAACTGGTTGATTCTTTTCGATAAAGCGCGCGCCGATTCCGGCAGTCAGTCCAATGCGCTGGCCGAAGCACTCAAAAGGGCCGGAAGCTTGGTCAGCGCAGTTCCAATAAGCGACACCACTCATATGAAGCTGAACCGCGAGATGGGCGTGGATGGCGATCCAGCCACTCGCCTTGTCGACGCATTCATCGAGAGAATTCTATAAAGCGCGCGGCTCTCCGGATTCCAGCCGGTGCGTGCAGCCGAGCGCGACAGCATCGCACCCGGGACAAATGGCAGCTACAGTCACCCAGCCTTGGCGCCGCAAGTCGGCTGCGATCTCGGGCGGCGAGCCAAGCGGTATGAAGACCCGTCTTGTGCTCATCTGCATGAGCCCAGCATCGACAAGCGGATCGAGGAACAGCGAGAAGCCTACTGCCGCCTCCTCCCGTCCGTCGGCATGCAGGATCGTATAGCTTCCACCACGTCCGGCTTCGCCGGCCAGCCCTTCCGCAAAGAGCGAGAACCCGACCCAGCTTTGATATTCGAAGCCGTGCCGCTCGGTCGGATCGAGTGTCACGCGGACTCCGTCACCAACCGCTGCAGCTATCGCCTCGAGTGCCGTGAAACGCGCTTCCAAGTCATCGCCAAGACCCATGGCTCGCAATGCGGAAATCGCAGAACCGACCGGACCGGCAGCAGTAACAAGCGGCAAAAAAGCAGCGCCTCCGGCCAACACCAAACTGCCAACATCCTTGGCATCCAGCGCAGCCTTCACGGGCTCGAGCTTTGCAGAATCCATCGGCAATGGACCAGCCGAAAGGATATACACAAGATCAGGCAAGGTCAGGTCAAGCGTGATCGACTTTACACCACACGCCTGAAGGGCTTCGATCGCGATGCCGATCACTTCGACCACTGCCGCGACGGAATCAGAGCCGACAAGTTCAGCACCCGCCTGGATCAGTTCCCGCTCGGGGCGCAACTGGGTGGCCTTCAATTTTAGAACCGGTCCGCCATAGCTTATCCGAAGCGGCCGCGCCGCCGCAGCCAGACGCGTGGTCGCAATACGACCCACTTGGGCAGTAATGTCAGGGCGAAACGCCAGTGTCTGCTGCGATACGGGGTCGACGAAGCGCAACAGATCTTTCGAACGTGCCGACTTCAATCGTCCGACAAGTTCTTCTTCGAACTCGACAAGAGGCGGCGCAACGCGGCCATACCCATGCGCAGCCACGCAATCGAGCACAGCTCGCAATATCGAAGCCGCCGCCTCTGCCTCGGGTGGCAGGCGGTCACGCAATCCTTCTGGCAGCAATCCGTTGATCATGGCGCGGGCTGTTAGCCTGCCCGCGTCCAATTGGCCAGATCAGTATTTTTCGAGCTGGACCATCATCTTGCGATAACCGTTCACAAAGCTCTGCGCGACACGGACCGGCTCCTCGAGGACATTCACACGCATTCGGCGCTTGCCCATCTCCTCGAGCAGGATCGTGATCTGCAACTCCGCAAGCCGGGCGCCGACGCAGCGATGGATACCGTAGCCGAACGACAGGTGACGCCGCGCGTTGTCGCGCTTGATATCCAGCTTGTCAGCATCAGGAAAAATGCTTTCGTCCCGGTTTGCCGAAATATACCACATGATGATCTTCTGGCCGGCCTTGATCTTGTGGCCTTCCAGTTCGGTATCAGAAAGAGCCGTCCGCCGCATGTGAGCGAGAGGAGTCTGCCAGCGAATGATTTCGCTCACCGCATTGGGAATGAGTGACGGATCAGCCTCCAGCATCGCACGTTGGTCGGGAAATTTGTTGAGCGAATAGGCCAGTCCGGACATTGTGTTGCGGGTGGTATCATTGCCGCCCACGATCAGCAGGACAAGATTTCCCATGAATTCACCCATGCTCATGTCTTTCATGGCTTCGGAGTGAATCATCATCGAAATGAGATCGGGCGTGGGGGCCTTGTCGACCCGTTCATCCCAAAGCTTCTTGAAATACCCGCCCATCTCGAACAGCTTTTCAAGCCGCTGGTCGCGCTTTGCCGGATCCTTCACAATTTCAATGTCACCCGCCCAATCGGACCATTCGGTCAGCTTGCGCCGGTCTGCCCAGGGAAAATCGAACAGGACGGCAAGCATGCCCGTCGTCAGTTCGATTGAGACGCGATCCACCCAGTCAAACGGCTGTCCCCAAGGGAGCGCGTCCAGCGTTTCAGCAGTCCGCTGACGAATTTCATCGCTCATGCGCACCATTTCGCTCGGCGTGAAGGCTGGCGATACAACGCGGCGCTGCTCTGTGTGTTTTGGCCGATCCATCGCAATGAACATCGGCATTTCGATCTTGGGATCCTCGAATTGGTCACGATCCGCAATCGTGATGCCGCCATGTTCCCAGGAAGAAGAATAAATGTCCGGCAGTGCTTCTACGTGCTGGATCGCCTTGTAGGAGGAGACAGACCAATACGGCCCAAACTCGCTGTTCGCGCACCAATAAACGGGGGCCTCCGCACGCAAGCGACGAAACGGCTCCTGCCATTTGTGTTCGGTATAAAGTTCGGCCCGGCTGACATCGAGCGGATCGACTTCGTTGCTCTCAAGCTTGTATGCCGTGGCCATCAGAATGCTCCTCTCATTCCTTTTCGGAATCGGTTGCACTTTGCCACTATTTACATTCATGTCAATGGGAATTCATCCCATCAAGCTACCGCCTCGTCAGTGTGAGGCCCAGCGCCTTGAATGGTCCGACACCCGATTTGAGCACACCATAGCGGAAGAAATGGGCACCAAGCGCTATGGTAATTCCAACCCACAGAGCCTGCCAGGCAAGGGCTAGAATGTGCGGCCAGAGTGCCGCATTTGTCGCACCGCGAGCGGCCATTGCAAAGGGCGAACTGAAGGGGAAGACTTCAGCGAACCGGGCGACGCTGCTGCCCGGATTTCCAGCCGCCGCCATAGACACGCCGAACATGATCAGTTGGAACAAAGTAATCGGCAAAGATAGCATCTGGATTTCCCGCATGGTCGAAGCCTGAGCCCCGACGCCGAGGAATATCGCACCCAAAAGCATGAACGCCATTGCGAAATAGCAGCCAGCGAGAGCAATGAAGATCGGCGTTCCAATCACAGGCGCAAAGCTCCCGAGCCCCGCGCTCGCAGGCAGGATTCCGATGCCCAACGCCGCAAGGCCACCCCAGAATGCAACGAAAACCAGCGCTATTCCGAACAGTCCCATCAGCTTGCCAAAGAACACAGCCTCGAGCGGAACCGATGCAGCGAGGATCTCGATGACCTTGTTCGATTTCTCCTCCGCCAGCGTTCCAACTGCCTGGCTGGCCAGCATGATCGTCAACATGAACATGATCACGACCGTGCCGCTGCCCGTGCTTTGCTGGCGGGACCGGGTCGGAACGGTTTTCTGGACGACCTTTATGTGCGGCGTGCTGAATTGAGTGCCGGAAGGTCGGCCCAGTTCCGCACTCCGCATTGACTCTTCGGCGAGCAACGCAAGATATCGCCCATCGTCCGCCTCGCCAGGGAGGTGCGCAATCACAGGCCGCTGGAGCGACCCCCCCATCACAGCAGTCGCCTCCATTGCCTTGTCGGACAGCAGGTGCGCCTGCTGGGCTTCTGGATCTGGGCCCGGCAATACAAAGCGAACTGACGGCGGCCCGCCCTCGCGCCCATACAGCCGTGATCGCAGCACATCCTCTTCAACCTTCAGGCGCTTTGCGTCAGCCGCCGAAGCAATGACAACCATCTCGCGCGAATCATGCTGCCCTTTGGCTAGATAGGCTCCACCGATTCCGCTCGCGACGCTGACTCCAAGCATGAGGAATGGCGCCAGCAGAAACAGCAGGAACGTAGGCGTTGCCACGACCGCCATGAAATCGCGGCGGGCAATGATGAGGGCGTTGCTGAGCAGATGCTTCATGCGACAGCCTCTGCCTCTTCAGCCTTCACAGCGCTGACGATCCGAACAAAGGCATCATGGAGGCCCGGTCGCTCGATCGAAAGGCCAGCAATGCCGTGCCCAGCCCTGATCAGGTCCGTCACCAGGCGCTCGGCGCCCCCTTCAGGGACTGTAAAGCGCCACGCATTGCCAATCCGCTCGGCGTCGGCCGGAAGCAACCCGCCGACCTTGTCGTCGCCCGAGCACGGCACATATTGCGCTTTCATCGGGAGCATCGTGCGCGCTTCATCGACCGTGCCTTCAAAACGGACCTTGCCCCCGGCAATGATCGAAATGCGATCACAGATACGCTGGGCGTGCCCCATCACATGGGTTGAAAACAGGATAGTCGCGCCGCGATCCCGCTCTGCCAGAATCAGCCGCTCCAGGAGTTCCTGGTTGACGGGGTCGAGCCCGGAAAATGGTTCATCAAGAACGATCAGGTCCGGCTTGTGAATGAGCGAGCCGAGCAATTGCACCAGCTGCGCCATCCCCTTTGACAGTTTCCTGATCTTGCCATGTGCGGCGTAGCCGAGGCCAGCCGCCTCAAGCGCCGCATCGGCCCGTCTGCGTCCTTCGGCCCAGTCAAGGCCTCGCAGGGCACCCATGAAGGCAATTGCCTCTCGCGCCTTCATTGAGGGATAAAGCCCGCGCTCCTCGGGCAAGTAGCCGACCCGCTGGCTCACATTGCGCGGGCTCGACTCCCCAAGGATGCACCGTTCGCCCTTGTCCGGATCGATGATTCCGAGCAGCATCCTGAGCGTTGTCGTCTTGCCGGCACCATTTGGCCCCAACACGCCATAGATTGCGCCTTTGGGCACACTCAGGCTGACGCCTTTTACGGCTTCGAACTTGCCGAAACTCTTGACCAGTCCCGACGCCCAAACAGGACGATCATCAGCCAGCGACAATTCGAACCTCCACAAATGCTGCCCGCGTGGTAGCGTGTGCACATGTTTCCTGACAAGAAGTCACTGAAGATCGCGTTAAGGGCCGAGGCAGAGCGGCTGGGCTTCGTCGCCTTTGGCGTGACGACCGCCGATGCCAATTACTCGGCCGAGCTGACAAACTGGCTTGAAAGCGGTGCAGCGGGAGAGATGGACTGGATGGCCGCGCGTGCAGACCAGCGCGCCAGCCCGCGTGCGCTCTGGCCAGAGGCGCGAAGCATCATTGCCCTCGGGATGAGCTATGCACCGGCCACAGACCCGCTGGCACTTGCCAACTCAAAGGCGCGCGGACGGATTTCCGTCTATGCGCAGGGAAAGGACTATCATGACATCGTCAAGAAGGCACTGAAGGCGCTTGCCCGCTGGCTTGTTGCGGAGACGGGCGCAGAGGTGAAGGTCTTCGTCGATACCGCCCCCGTCATGGAAAAGCCGCTGGCAAGCTCTGCGGGCCTTGGCTGGCAGGGCAAGCACAGCAACATGGTGAGTGCGGATCATGGAAGCTGGCTCTTCCTCGGCTCGATCTTCACCACGCTGGACCTGGAACCGGACGAGCCGCATGGCGATCAGTGTGGACGTTGCACGGCCTGCCAGACGGCATGCCCGACCAACGCCTTCCCCAAGCCGTATACGCTCGACGCCCGGCGCTGCATTTCCTACCTGACGATTGAGCATAAGGGCCCAATTCCGAACGAATTCCGCCGCGCAATTGGCAACCGAATCTACGGCTGCGACGATTGCCTGGCCGTCTGCCCCTGGAACAAGTTCGCACAGAGCGCCGCCGCCAATCTTGCCTTCGCTCCCCGCGCCGAACTGGTAGCTCCTGCCCTCGCCGACATCCTTACGCTCGATGATCGAACGTTTCGGGAAGTCTTCTCGGGCTCTCCGATCAAGCGCATCGGTCGAGACCGAATGGTCAGGAACGCCGCAATCGCGGCGGGGAATAGTGAAGACAAGGCCCTAACCAAGCCGCTGCAAGCGCTCCTTACAGATGTCTCCCCAATAGTTGCCGAAGCGGCACAATGGGCTCTCGAGGCTTTGCTAAAAGGCGATCACCAGCCAAATACCGCAGCAAGCTTCCCAATCACATCGCCGTCTTGAAATTCCGTTTCAATATGCTATCTATCTTCTCGGAGAGGCGTCATGGCGGACGTCAAAAATGATGTTTCGATGTGGCGGCAAATGCTGCCGATGGGCATTGGCAAGTAACATTTATCGAGATTCCCTGATCACATTGAATATCAAATCACCGAAATTTTAACTTCTTCGTCAAGACACAGGGGTTGTTTAACTCTTGCCGTTTAGCGGACTGCTAAATTGCGCGCCAACATGGAATATGACTGATGCAAGAATCGAATACACTCACACCCAGCCGGGATAATCTGTTTGGCGTCTGCCATACGCTGAGTGAAGACTTTGGAATTAATCCCCTTTACCTGCGCGTCGCCTTTGGCATCGCCCTGCTGTGGAACCCGGCAGCGGTAGTTGCGATCTATTCGGCACTCGGTGGACTGGTTGCGCTCGCGCACTGGCTCTATCCAAATGTCAGGAGCCATTCCGCATCCAAGACCAAGGGTATGGCAGTCAGCATCCGCTCCACTTATGGCCATGCCGAGGCCGCGAATGAAGTCGGAGAACTACTGAAGGCAGCCTGATCAGGCGTCGATCGCGTCTTCTTCCACTCGCGCCGCGTTTTCCTGGATGAAGGTGAAGCGGTGCTCCGGGTTCTTGCCCATAAGCCGGTCGACCAGATCCTTGACACCGGCCCGCTCTTCATACTCCTGCGGCAAGGTCACGCGCAGAAGGCCGCGTGTTTTGGGATCCATGGTCGTTTCACGGAGCTGACCCGGGTTCATTTCGCCAAGCCCCTTGAAGCGGCCGACGTCGACTTTCTTGCCCTTGAACTCGCCCGCCTCGATTTCGGCACGATGCGCATCATCACGGGCATAGAGCGACTTGGCGCCAACCGTCAGGCGATAGAGAGGCGGTTGCGCCAGGTATAGATGGCCCTGGCGCACAATCTCCGGCATTTCCTGAAAGAAGAACGTCATCAAAAGTGTCGCGATATGTGCTCCGTCCACATCAGCGTCGGTCATGATGATGATCCGTTCATAGCGCAGCAGGTCGGGATTGCAGTCCTTGCGGCTGCCGCAGCCGAGCGCCTGGATCAGGTCGGCGATTTCGCTGTTCGCGCGGATCTTGTCTGATGTTGCGGAGGCCACGTTCAGGATCTTGCCCCGGATCGGAAGGATAGCCTGCGTCTTCCTGTCGCGCGCCTGCTTGGCAGAGCCGCCCGCACTGTCCCCTTCCACAATGAAAAGCTCGGTCCCCGCCGGATCGTCAGACGAACAATCCGTGAGCTTGCCAGGCAACCGCAGCTTGCGCGCGGACGTTGCCGTCTTGCGCTTGATTTCCTTCTCCGCGCGACGACGCAGCCGGTCATCCATCCGCTCGAGCACATAGCCGAGCAAAGCCTTTCCGCGCTCCATATTGTCGGCAAGGAAATGATCGAAATGATCGCGCACGGCATTTTCGACGAGCCGCGCTGCTTCGGGCGAGGTCAGACGATCCTTGGTCTGGCTCTGGAATTGCGGGTCGCGAATGAAGACCGAAAGCATGATCTCCGATCCGATGACGACATCCTCGGCAGCTATGCCTTCAGCCTTCTTCTGGCCTGTGAGCGCCCCGAATGCTCGGATGCCCTTGACGATGGCCGCCCGGATACCGGCCTCATGCGTGCCACCATCGGGCGTGGGAATGGTGTTGCAATACCAGCTATAGCTGCCTTCGCTCCAAAGCGGCCAGGCAACGGCCCATTCGACTCGCCCCTGATCCTCGGCAAAGTCCTGCTGGCCGGAGAAAAACTCGGTCGTGACGCATTCGCGGCCGTTCACCTGCTCACGCAAATGATCGGACAACCCGCCGGGAAACTGGAACACGGCTTCAGGCGGTGTCTCGTCGCTGATCAGAGCGGGGTCGCAACGCCACCGTATTTCTACACCCGCGAAGAGATAGGCCTTGGAACGCGCCAACCGATAGAGCCGGTTGGGTTTGAAGTGCATTTCTCCAAAGATCTCGGTGTCGGGCGTGAAGGTCACGCTCGTCCCGCGGCGGTTGTTGACCGGGCCCAGCTTTTCAAGCGGACCGAGCGTCAGGCCACGCGCAAAGCGCTGGCGGAACAGTTCCTTGTTGCGCGCGACTTCAACGATCGTGTCGGAAGAAAGCGCATTGACAACGGACACACCCACACCATGCAGGCCGCCACTGGTCGAATAGGCCTTTCCGTTGAACTTGCCGCCTGAATGCAGGGTCGAGAGAATAACCTCCAGCGCTGACTTGTCCGGAAACTTGGGATGCGGATCGACCGGAATGCCGCGGCCATTGTCGGTAATCGTAAGCCGGTTGCCGGGTTCCAGGGTGATTTCGATCCGCGATGCATGGCCGGCAACGGCCTCGTCCATCGCATTGTCGAGCACTTCGGCAGCAAGGTGGTGAAAGGCGCGTTCATCCGTGCCGCCAATATACATGCCGGGGCGGCGCCTGACCGGCTCCAACCCCTCAAGGACTTCGATGTCGGATGCCGTATAGGCGTTGGAGGCGGCGGCGGAGGTGGCGAAAAGATCTGACATTGACCGATGCTATAGAGACGCAGGAGTCAGGGACGCAAGCGACTTCCGTCCCAGCACGTCAAGAGAATCGGGGAACGTCTGGATAGGCCCCGAGGACTGGCCCAAGCGCATCCTTGAGTGGCCCCAACCATGGTTCAAAAGCCTGCCATTGCTCGGTTCCCTCACGATAGATCGGGCGACGGACCTGTTCGGAACTGGCTGTTCGCACAGCACGATCATTTTCGTGAAAACGCAGGCAGGACTCCTCGAACGGCAAGTCGAGCGCGGCAAGCAGCGAACGAATCTCGCTTTCGCTGTCTTCTACCATCCGCTCATAATAGACCCGGTGCACCCGGCCGGGCAGAACCGTGTCGATATGTGCCATGTAGCGCACATAATCGGCATAGTATCGGCCCATATCCTCAAGCCCATAGCTGAAGGCCTGGCCGCGGGCAAAATGCTGTTTGAAATTCGAAAAGCAGCAGCCGAGCGGATGGCGGCGTGCATCGATAATCTTGGCCTTCGGCAGGATCAGGTGGATCAGGCCCAGATGCGCCCAATTGTTCGGCATCTTGTCGATGAAGAAGGGGCGCCCCGTCTTTCTCTGGATGCGCGTGCGTTCCAGATATTCCTCGCCCATCGCCCGAAGTTCAGCAGGCTCAAGCGCAGCGAGGCCGCCCTCCCGTGTACCCACCCGTGCCGCAAGCGCCGGAATATCGGGGAGCTCCATTGTCCCTTCCACAAGGCTATGGCTGGCCAGAATCTGCTCGATGAGCGTGGACCCCGCTCGCGGCATGCCAATGACAAAGATCGGATCGGGCGCTTCACAGCCTTGGCCAGCGCGCACTGAGAACATGTCGGGTGTGAAGATGCTGATTGCACGATCGACCTGTCTCTTGGTCTCGTCCGCGTCATAATCGAGCAGCATCCGCCGCAGCCGGTTTCCCTCACTATAGTGGCGGAAGGATTCGCCCGCCTCACCACGGTCTTCCAGCGCCTTGCCCGACGCGAAATGGAGATGAAAGCGATCTTCCTCGGAAAGTTTGGGATGATCGAACGCCCCGTCCATAGCGGCGAGGTCACCGTCGCTGAAAGTTACCGTCTTCAGATTCGCAAGGCTCCACCAGACTTCCCCCAATTGGGGAGCCAATGATATTGCCCTCCGGTACGCGGCTATGCAGTCCGCCTGACGGCCCACAGTCTTCAGCAAATGGCCATAGGACATCCAGATCTTGGGCTGATCGGGGTGACGCGCCAACACCTGCTCATAAAGCGCCATAGCCTCATCATATTCGCCAATCCGGCCCATCGCTGCCGCTTTGAGATTGGCATTACCGGAGTGCGCCGGATCAATCGCCAGAAGCGCATCGAGTTCCGCGAGTGCTTCCGTCGTCTTCGTCTGGCGATAAAGCACCATCGCAAGATTGGATCGGGCCGCAAGAAAATCGGGGGCAAGTTCGACTGCTCGTCGCAAAAGCGTCTCGGCATCTGCCAGCCGACCGATACGGCCTGCCAATTCTGCAAGCATTCGAATGGCGGTAACGTCGAACGGATCGGCTTTCAAGTGCGCGCGAAGCAGCGGTTCGGCATCGCTCAACCGATTGTCGTGAAGCGCCAGCGCAGCGGCCATCAATTGCGGATTGCGGATCTGACGGGAGAAGTCAGGCGCGGCAACACGCGCAGCGCCACTCATGATCGTTCCGCCTGGATCACGGCATCGGCAGCCCGCAGCGCCGCCAATATCCGCATCAAATGGTGCAGGTCATGCACTTCGAGATCAACCACATTCGTGTGAAAAACCGGGTCTCTCGCATCGAGTCGGATGTTGAGGATGTTCGCCTTGTGGCTGCCGAAAATCCCGGCGACAACAGCGAGCGAACCCGGCTCGTTCTTGACGACGACCGTCAGCCGCGCAGTTCCGCCGTCCGACCCATCACCCCAGGCAAGATCGAGCCAGTCTGCATCGACGCCGTCTGCAAGGCTGCCGCAGTCAATCGTGTGCACCTCGATCGCCTCGTCCGGGCGGCGCAAGCCGACAATCCGGTCACCCGGCACGGGATGGCAGCAGGGCGCGAGTGTGTAAGCAACGCCAGGCGTCAAGCCTCGGATCGAAATAGCCTCGCGCTGCGGCAGAACCGAAAGCGCCGCTTCCGACGCAGAGCCGGGCATGAGCGCTTCGAGCAGTTGCGCATCGCTGACCAGCTGCCGCGCAATGGCAACCATCAATTCGTTCTCGTCCGGCAGTTTCAGGCGCTTCATCGCTTCCTTTACTGCTTCCTTGCCCAACTGTGCGGGCAAGCGCTTCACGATGTCGTCGTAAATCTTGCGGCCGAGCGCGATCGATTCCCCCCGCTCCTTCTGGCGGACAAAGCGACGGATCGCAGCGCGAGCCTTGCCGGTTACGGCAAAGCCGAGCCACTGGGGTTGCGGTTCCTGTGCCTTGGACTTGAGGATCTGTACCTGATCGCCGTTTTCGATTGGGGTCCTGAGCGGCACAACCCGACCATTGATCTTGGCACCAACGGCAGTATCCCCCAGCGTCGTGTGCACCGCATAAGCGAAATCGACCGGCGTCGCGCCTTTGGGAAGCTGGATCAATTCACCCTTTGGCGTGAAGGCAAAAATGCGATCCTGATACATTGCCATGCGAGTATGTTCGAGCAGCTCTTCAGGGCTGTCGGCATGGTCGAGGATTTCCATCAGATCCTGAAGCCAGCCGATCTGGGCATCGGGCGCTTCGCCTCTCTGTTTGTAAGACCAGTGCGCTGCCACGCCGCGTTCGGCCTGCATATGCATGTCGATTGAGCGAATCTGGATCTCGATCCGCATCTTTTCCGAATGAATGACAGAGGTGTGCAGTGACCGATAACCATTCCGTTTGGGTGTAGAGATGTAATCCTTGAACCGCCCAGGGACCATGGGCCACCGACGATGAAGGATGCCGAGCGCCTGATAACAGGCGTCCACATCAGGAACGATCGCGCGAAAGGCCATGACGTCGGACAATTGTTCAAAGCTGATGTGCCGCTCCGCCATCTTCTTCCAGATGGAATAGGGGTGCTTTTCGCGCCCGTAGACATTCGCGTCGATCCCCGCGCGCGACAGCAAAAGCTTGATGCCTGAACCGATCCTTGCAATCTTGTCCCCGCCGCCTTCGTTCAACTGTTCGAGCCTTTTGGCAATCGATGCCCAGGCATCCGGCTCCAGTTCACGGAAAGCGAGTGTCTGCATTTCGTTCATGAACTGGTACATGCCGATCCGCTCGGCCAGCGGTGCGTAGATATCCATAGTCTCGCGCGCTATGCGCCGACGCTTGGCCTCATCCTTGATGAAATGAAGGGTGCGCATGTTGTGCAGCCGGTCGGCAAGCTTCACCAGCAGAACCCGAATGTCGTCCGACGTGGCGAGCAGGAACTTTCTGAGGTTTTCGGCCGCCCGCTCATTGTCGGTCATCGCCTCGATCTTCGACAGCTTCGTTACGCCATCGACGAGGCGAGCAATATCGGCCCCGAACTTGGTCTCGATTTCCTCATGCGTCGTCAGCGTGTCTTCGATCGTATCGTGCAGCATGGCTGTCGTGATTGTCTTGTCGTCCAGCCGAAGCTCCGTGAGAATGCCCGCCACTTCTATCGGATGACTGTAATAGGGATCGCCTGAAGCACGCTTTTGCGACCCGTGCTTCTGCATCGAAAACACATAGGCGCGGTTGATCAGCGCCTCATCAGCGTCCGGATCATAGGATTTGACCCGTTCGACAAGTTCATATTGTCTCAGCACAAGGCCATGATGGGGTGGCCAAGGGGGCAAATGCAAGCCTGTTGTTGGCGCGCCTCCTCAGATCATCTATGGCCCACGCCATGCTGGCCGATCACATCCTGTTTCTCGATGGCGAGGCCATCATCGTCGACAAACCGTCCGGGCTTCCGGTCGACCCCCCAAGAGACGGGTCGCTGAGCCTTGAAAACCACCTTCAGGCCCTGACGTTCGGGTTCAAGCGCTGGCCAACCGCAGTCCACAGGCTGGATAGGGATACCAGCGGTTGCCTGCTGCTTGCCCGAAACCCGAAAGCACATGCCCGTTTCCAGCAGGCATTCGAGGCAAAGACCGTCATCAAGCATTATTACGCGGTTGTTGATGGCGTTCCCGAGGCGAAGTCGGGGGTAATCGACTTGCCATTGGCAAAGCGCAGCACCGCTGAAGCGGGCTGGCGCATGGTAGTTGACGCAAAGAAGGGCAAACCGGCTGTCACTGCGTGGGAGGTCGTTGCCGAACAGAATGGCCGGGCGCTGGTCCGTTTCATTCCAGAAACCGGAAGGACGCACCAGATTCGCGTGCATGCCGCCGAGGGCTTGCGCCTGCCGATCGTGGGAGATCCGGTCTATGGATCGCCAGCCGAGCCGATGCTGCTCCATTGCGCATTTCTGTCGATACCCCGCGAAGGCAAGCCTCCTGTCGAGGGCAAGGCGCCCTTGCCCGAGAGCTTTGCCAAGGCCGGATTTGCACTGCCGGGATAGGCGCGCTTGTTCGGTCATCACGCTGTGGTGTAGTATTCCTGACAATGAAGGCACTTTGCGATCCTGACAACGCTCTGGGCTGCGGGCTTGCGGCCATTCGGTCGCAATTCAAGGTTCCCGCCGAATTCCCGGCGGACGTCGTTGAGGCAGCTGAGCGTGCAGCCCAGCGCAAGCCGAATGGTCACGCGGACAGGACCGACCTGCCTTTTGTGACGCTTGACCCCGCAACATCAACTGACCTGGATCAGGCCTTCACTATCGAGCGCAGCGGGCCGGACCTGATCCTGCGCTATGCGATTGCCGATGTCGCCTGGTTTGTCGGGGACGGTGATGTGATTGACACCGAAGCCTGGAAGCGCGGCACGACGCTTTACCTTCCGGATGGCAAGGCGCGGCTTTACCCGGCGAGCCTGAGCGAAAAGGCCGCAAGCCTGCTGCCAGACGGTCAAAGACCGGCGGTCATCTTTACGGTGAAAGTCGATGAGGAAGGCAATGTCCGGCTGGACGGCGCCGAGCGCGCCCTGATCCGCAGCACGGCAAAACTCGCCTATGACACTGTCCGGGACTCGGACTTGCCCCAAGATTTCGCGGAATTTGCCCGACGCATCGATCGGGCAGAGGATCGACGCGGCGCTGCGCGCGTGGACCCGCCGGAACAGGAAGTGGTTGCGCAGGGAAGCAATCGCTTCCAACTTGTCTTTCGGCCGCGCATGCCATCCGAGGATCGCAACGCAGCACTGTCACTGGCGGCAAATCTTGCCATTGCGGATGCCTTGCTGGCGCATGGAACCGGCCTGTTCCGTGTCATGGCAGGGCCAGACGAACGCGCGGTCAGCCGCTTGCGCAACACAGCAAAAGCCTTTGGACTGTCGTGGCCGGCCAATGCGACCCTTACGCAATTCGAGAGGACATTGCAGGCGAGCAATCCAAAGCACGCAGCATTCATGCTGGCCGTCAGACGCGCGGGCAATGGCGCTGCATACGCACCCTATGCCAATGGGGTAGTGCCCTGGCATGCCGGCATTGCCGCCACCTATGCGCATGCGACCGCGCCCCTTCGGCGGCTTGCCGATCGCTATGTCGTTCGTGCCACCCTTTCCATTGCGAACGGCCAGCCGGTCGAGACGGCCGTGACAGACGCTTTTGCCAAGTTGCCCGGAATCATGGCACGGGCAGGCAATCTCGACGGACAGGTCGAACGTGCGGTAATCGATTTGGCTGAAGCCGTCATGCTGGAAGGCGAAATCGGGCGCATTTTCCCGGCGATTGTAACGGACCTGGACGATCGGGGCGCACGCATCCAGTTGCGCGACCTTCCGGTCGTGGCAAGAGTCGATGCGCATAATGTCGCACCCGGGGCAGGTCTGCAGGTCAGGCTTGAATCGGCCGTGCCCGATCAGCGAAGCGTAACCTTCAAACGCATGTCCTGAACATGAGCCGGACCCCGGCACATCCGCCAAATGATTGAGGCAGGGGCGGATTCCGCGATGCCCAGAAAATGGTGCTGCCGGTGAGGATTGAACTCACGACCTCAGCCTTACCAAGGATGCGCTCTACCACTGAGCTACGGCAGCACTGGACGTCTGGACCGCCCGTGTAGGCGCGGGCCTATGGACAAAGCATGTGGACGCGTCAAGGGACGAAGGATAATCGGGCACGATCATGACCAGCCCCAAGGATGAAAGAACCAGAAGACTTGCAGAAGCGCTGAGGGCGAATCTGCGCAAGCGCAAGGAGGGCGGACGTCAGGATGCGGACCCAAGCAAACCGGCAGCACCCCCTTCGGTATCCAAAACCTGATCCGATCCGCCTGCCCTCATGTCATCGGGGCCGGTGCATCGTCCCCAAACCAGCCGTTATGAAAAGTGCCGTTGCCTCACCTTCGACGTCGGCCGTGTGCCATGCACCGGGCGGATTGATGGCATATTCGCCAGGGCCGATATTGATACTTGCGGTGGTGCCGTCCGCCAGCTCCTGATGCAGAGTCATCCGTCCAGCCGTGCAGACCACAACCTCATGGCCGCTCGGATGACATTCCCACGAAGTCCAGTCTTCCGTGAAGGTATACAGGCTGACGAGCCTCCCTTCGACACCATCCACTTCGCAACGTGCAGAATAATCGGCATACCAGTCCATTCCCGTAAATTCAGGCTGCACAACCGCAGTTGCGCCAAGCCCAAGATGGAGTGGTTGTTTGAAGAGGTCTGGCATCCTCAAATTCCTCTGCGCTATCCCGTTGAAGCCGTAGTTCCGGGGAATCAGGCGGCAGCCGGGCCCATTACGAATGCGTTGAGCTTGTTGCCATCGGGATCCCGGAAATAGCCCGCGTAGAACCCTTCGCCGCGAGGACCTGGCGCACCTTCGTCGGTTCCGCCATGCGCCAGAGCAATGTCGTAGAGACGCTGAACCTGGTCCTTGTCCTTCGCTTCAAGCGCAACCATCACACCGTTGCCGACTGTTGCCGGTTTTCCATCGAACGGCTTGGTCAAGCCAATTCCGGCTCCGCCACCGGGCGCGCCCCAGGCAATGAAGGTTTCGAAATCCATCATCCGGCCAATGCCCATTTCACCCGCGATGGCGTCATAAAATCGCGCCGCGCGCTGCAAGTCGCTCGTGCCCAGGGTAACATATCCGATCATTCTAGCCTCCTCGAAAAACTATGGAACATATAGAGAACATATCTCTAATTTGTCAAGCGATATTTATGCGCCTGACGCCGCAATCGTGGTCCGGTGAAGCAGACGGTGATGGCCATCATACCCGCCGGTTGCAGCATGCAGCAGCGAACGATTGTCCCACATCAACAGCATATCCGACTGCCAGCGGTGTCGGTACTGGAACTGTTCGCGGCCTTGCCATTGGTAAAGTTCCAGCAGAAGCGGAATGGCCTCTGCATCATCCATTCCGTCAATTCCAATGATGTAGCCAAAGCAGCTGAACAGGCCTTCACGACCCGTTTCCGGGTGCTTGCGGACAAGCGGATGACGCTGGACAGCCTCGGCTTCGCGTGACGGGCGAATGTCCATGGACCGTTTGGCCTTGTCGCCCTCGCCATAGAAGCCGTCCGGTGCATAGGCTCGCTTCGCGGAATGGATTGCCATAAGACCGTCAATTCGTGCCCTTTGTTTGTCGGACATTGCTTCAAGCGCGGCGTGCTGGTTGGCGAAAAGCGTATCGCCGCCAATTGGCGGAATCTCGATTCCATAAAGGCACGTGCCGGACGGAGGTTGGGCCTGAAAGCTCCAATCGCTATGCCAGTTCTCTGCAAACAGGGGCGAAGTCTCGTCCGCCTGGCGTTCGACCGCGATGATATGCTCCCGCCCGGGTATCGGGGCAATGAAGGGGTCATTGCCAAAACCGCCAAAGGCAAGCGTATAGCGTTCGAGATCGTCGTCCGTCATCCGTTGGTCCGGAAATGACAGGACGTGATGTTGGAGCCAAGCCTCCCGGATGATCGCAACATCTTCAGGCGCCAGCGGCTGCGAAAGATCGATGCCGCGCACGGTTGCGCCGCAGGCTTGTCCCGACGGAGTGATTTCGATCATGTACCGCAGCGTGGCACGAAATCTCCGCGGATTGAACTAATTTGTGGCCATCTCAGCCTCTTTGGCGGCCTGCGCCAGGGCCTCAGCCTTGTGTGCCAGCCCGACGGCGCGGGATTCATTGGTGCGTTCCAGCCGTTCGGCCATTTGCAGCCAGGTGAGTCGAGCGTTCAGCAGCCTATCCCGCACATTGACGAGATTGGTTGCTTCGGCTTCTCGCGCACACTGGGCGGCGCGCTCCTGATAAAATTCAAGGGTCGACACTTCTTTCCCTTTCCGCTCAAAATCAGCGCTTGAAACTGCGCCTCTGGCTCGGACCGACGCCAGGTGTACGCTCACGAAAAACGATGCGCCCCTTGGTCAGGTCATAGGGTGTCATTTCGACGTGGACCCGATCGCCCACGACGGACCGGATGCGGAACTTCCGCATCTTGCCCGCCGTGTAAGCGATAATCCTGTGATCATTTTCCAGCATGACGCCAAAGCGCCCGTCCGGATAAATCTCGTCAATCTGGCCCTCGAGGGTCAAAAGATCCTCTTTGGCCATAGGATCAGGCAGCCGAGAGATTGACGGCAGAGGCCTTGCCGTTCTTGCCCATCTCAACCTCATAGGACACGCGCTGTTCCTTGTTGAGCGTGACCATTCCGGCCCTTTCGACCGCCGAGATATGGACGAAGCTGTCGGCTCCGCCATCTTCGGGCTGAATGAAGCCATAGCCCTTGTCTGCATTGAAAAATTTGACTGTGCCGATAGGCATGATGCGTTTCCTTTCACGAAAACATTGGTGATCGCTCCTGCAAAAGCGCAGGAACGATGCTGGGTCGTGTCGGAGAAAGCGCTGCCCCACCTCGGGAGCCTCAGAATTCGTCGGTGGCGACGTTAGCTCAGCTTCACTAGGCGCAATCTCGCAAAAAGGCAAGAAAGGCCGGAGTCAGCCATTCATTCCGCCCGTCCTTTGACAAATGTCAATGAACTTGTCGGCATGCGAGCGGAAAATCCGCTGCATTCTGGCACGGGCTTCCAAAGGACAGCTTCATGGTGACGATCACCTTTGTCGAACATGATGGAACAGCTCGCGCAGTCAACGCGACCGCAGGGTTGAGCCTCCTGGACAACGCCCAAGCCTTCAAGGTTCCGGGTATCGATGGCGATTGCGGCGGATTCTGCGCATGCAGCACTTGCCACGTCTATGTCGAAGGCGGCTGGTTCGATCGCCTTCCCCCGATGAGCGAGCTTGAGCAGGAGATGGTGGCCCTCGCCTGCGATCCTAAACCGAACAGCCGTCTCGCGTGCCAGATCAAGATTGATGACGGCCTTGAGGGCCTCATCGTGTGGACACCCGTTCGCCAATAATTCCCGCGTGATTCAAGGAGAAAGATGATGACCGTTATCACAACCGAATTCGCGAAGCCGAAGCAGGATTGGCGGGTTACGATGACCCCCGACGATATCTATCGCAATCCGATGAACATTGCCTGGTCGTTCGACTATCTGCTGTCCGGGGACAAGGTCGAGGATCTGTATCGTCGCGCCAAGCAGCAGCAATGGGATTCCGACACCTATCTGCCTTGGGACACCGAAGTCGATCCGTCGAAGCCCATGATCAACGACCAGACGGGCATGTATCACCGGATGCCATTCTTTTCGAAGCTGTCAAAGTCCCAGCAGGAAACCTTTACGGCCCATTCCACCGCCCAGCTGCTATCGCAGTTTCTGCACGGAGAACAGGGCGCCTTGATGACGGCAGCTTGCGTTACCCATTCGGTCCCTGACGCGACGGCAAAACTCTATGCCGCAACCCAGACGATGGACGAAGCGCGCCATGTCGAAGTCTACGCGCGTTATTGCGACAAGATTGCGATCGTCTACCCGATGTCACCCTGGCTCAAGGCTCTGATCGATGCCACATTGAAGTCTGACCGCTATGAAAAGGTCATGATCGGTATGAACATGATCGTGGAAGGTCTGGCGCTTGGTGCCTTCAACAACATGTACCGCAACACCCAGTGCGAACTCCTGAAGAAGCTCACCTTCAACGTGATGCGAGACGAGTCCCGCCACGTTTCGTTCGGCCATGCGTTTCTGGGACCAGTGATTGCAAAATTGCCAGAGGATGAAGTCGAGGATCTGGCCGACTTCGCATTTCAGGCGGTCAACATCCTGGCGCACAGCACGACGGCCGAAACCAACGCGAGCCGCGCAGATCCAGGCTTCATGCAGGTCCTGGAAAACAGCAATATCGACGCAAAGGACTTTTTTGCAGGCCTCGATGAAGCGGCCTCCCTGGGCATCGCGCATGACCTGCCACCCGGACAGATTCACTCAATGAAAGACCTGATGATGCCTGCCCTTGCCCGGGTCGGGCTGCTGACGCCAACGGCCCGCAAGAAATATGAGGACGCGGGCATTCCCGTCTTTGATGATCCCCGGGTCCTTCAGGCCATGGAAGGCGGCCACCCGATCGCCGCCTGAATTCCGTTCAGGCGAGCAGGCTGATCCCTGTCGCGGGCTGCGGCGGCTGCGCGACCGGAGCAGGTTTTTCCGCCTTGCTCATCCGGGCGTCGAGCAGTGCCTGCATCATCGTCTGTGCGGCTGCGACATCGCCGCTCTGGAGCGCTTGACCGACCTTGGCCAACGGGCTCTTCGCGTGCGTTGATTGGGGCACATGAAGGCCTGCAAATGCAGCCTTGGCTGCTTCTAGATCACCCGACTGCAGCGCGGACTTGAGCGCTGAAAAGCCTTGAAGACCCTTCTTCCAGTTGCTTGCAGCATGTGCGTGAACGGCCGAAACCGGACCCGTTCCACCAATACGCATATCCATTGCCATCTCCATTCACCCAGTCGCTTGGTCCGGGTAAAATCAGGAAACGGCACTAACGGGCGCGCATTAAATTTCAGCCCGGCCTATCCCCGCGTCAGCGGCGCGCAGGCAGCCTCAAGCCAATATCTTGCTTCACCGTCCAATTGCGGCCCGACGATTTCAAGAACTTTCGCGTGATAATCATCCCACCAGCGCAATTCGTCTCGTGTCATGATCTCGGTGTCCACCAACGCCCGCTCGATAGGGGCATAGGTCAAAGTCTCGAAGCCGAGATACTCTCCCTCCGCCCCTTCGATTTCGCGGGGTTCGACAAGAATGAGGTTTTCAATGCGAATGCCAAATTCGCCAGCCTTGTAATAACCGGGCTCGTTCGAAATGAACATGCCGGCAGCAAGCGGCTCTTCCGTTCCCGCCTGCCCTCCGGCAGAGGTTGCGATGCGCTGCGGGCCTTCGTGAACGGCAAGGAAACTGCCGACCCCGTGCCCTGTTCCGTGCGCATAATCGACGCCGGCAGCCCAGAGAAACTGGCGCGCCAGCGTGTCCAGCTGCGTACCACGGGTTCCAACCGGAAACACTGCACGCGCCAGGGCAATATGGCCCTTGAGCACCCGCGTGAACCGGTCCTTCATTTCCGCAGTCGGCTCACCAGGTCCGACCCAGACCGTGCGCGTGACGTCTGTCGTGCCGTCGAGATATTGCCCCCCTGAATCGACCAGATAGATGCTCGACGGTTCGAGCGTGCGATTGGTTTCTTCAGAAACGCGATAATGCACGACGGCGCCATTTGGGCCGGCGCCGGAAATCGTATCGAATGACAGGTCCTTGAGCTTTCCGGTTGCTGCGCGAAAGGACTGGAGTTTTTCTGCTGCCGAAAGCTCTGTCACATTCCCCTTTGGCGCCTCGACCGAAACCCAATGGAGAAACCGCGAAAGCGCCGCCCCATCGCGGCGTTGTGCGGCACGGTGGCCTGCCTGTTCGACCGGATTTTTCAGGGCTTTTGCCAAAATTGTGGGATCGCGCAGCTCGACAACCGTCGCGCCTCCTGCTTGCAAGGCAGCAAAGATCGCCGAAACGGCATGCTCAGGATCGACCGCGATCTTCTTTCCGCTCAAGGACTTCAAGGCAGGCTCAAAATCCTTGCGATCATGAATGCGCACTGCGTTGCCCAGGTGCTGGCGCACGGCATCATCGATTTTCTCCGGCGCAACATAGAGGTCCGCAATCCCGTCCTGTCCTACGACCGCAAAACTGAGCGCAACCGGCGTCCGATCAACATCGCTGCCGCGGACGTTGAAGAGCCATGCCACCGAATCGAGCGCCGAGACGATTGTCGCATCAAGGCCCTTTTCGGTCAGCCAGTCCGAAACCGCAGCCCGCTTTTCCGCGGATGATTGGCCAGTGAATTCATCGGGATGGACCATCATCAAGGCTGGCGAAGGTGCGGGCCGATCCGTCCATACCGCATCCAGCGGGTTGCGCTCGACGGCGACAAGCTCGGCGCCTTTTTCAGCCAGTGCCTTGGTCGCCGTTTCGACCCAGGTCTTCGTGTGTACCCACGGATCATAGCCGATCCGCGCGCCGTTCGCGGCATGGTCCTTGAGCCAGGCCGCTACGCTCGTTTTCGGAACAGACTGATACTGCCAGTCCTTGCCATCGACCTGTTCACGCACTTGCAGCGTATATCGCCCGTCCACAAAGATCGCGGCTTCTTCGGGCAAGACCACCGCCGTGCCTGCTGAGCCGCCAAAGCCGGTCAGCCAGGCGAGACGTTGGGCATAGGCACCAACATATTCGCTCATATGCTCATCGCAAATCGGCACGACGAACCCGTCGAGGCGGTCAGTCTTCAGCTGTTCGCGCAGTGCCTTCAGGCGGTCTTCATAGGTGGACATGGCAAACTCTCAATTGTGTGAACGCGCCGATATAGGCTAGGCGCCACGGTCATGAAAGCCTTGCCTGGAAAGACTGCATGACCATCGACACCCTTCAGCCGCCCGTGGCGGCGCGACGTCCACATAGTATTTCGCATCACGGGGTGACGATCGAGGATCCTTATTTCTGGCTTCGGGACCCATCCTATCCAAAAGTCGATGATCCCGCCATTCTTGCCCATCTGAATGCCGAAAATGCGTATTTCGAAGCACAGATGAAACCCTATGCACCGCTTGTCGAAGTTTTGTTCCGGGAAATGAAGGGCAGGCTCAAAGAAGACGAATCCTCCGTTCCACAAAAGGATGGCAATTTTCTCTACTGGCGACGGTTCGAAAAGGGCGCGCAATATAAGCAATGGATGCGAAAGCCAGTCGTCGGCGGAGATGATGAAGTCATCCTGGATGAAGCAAAGGAAGCCCAAGGCACCGAATTCTTTCGCTTGGGCGAAATTGCAATCACAGAGGATGACCGGATAATGGCCTGGTCGTCGGACACCGATGGGTCAGAACGCTTCACTATCCAATTTCGCGATCTGGCGACGGGCAAAAATCTTGCCGATGCGATCCCCGGAACGCTGGGCGGCATGGTCTTTTCAAAAGACGGCCAGAGCCTTTTCTATGGCCTTGTGAACGAGAATTGGCGCATCGATCGCATCATGCGCCACACGTTGGGGACTCCCGCAGTGAGTGACCAAACCGTCTATATCGAACCCGATCGCGGTTTCCAGACTGGGGTCGGCATGACCCATGACCGCAACTGGATCGTGATCGCCGCGGGCGATAATGAAACAAGCGAAGTCCACCTGATTCCGTCGAACAACGCGGAAACCAAGCCACTTCTCGTCCGCGCACGCCGGAAAGGCGTCGAGTATGATGTCGAAGCGCATGGAGACACACTCTTCATCCACACGAACGATACCAGTCCCCAGTTCCGACTGGTAACGGCGCCAATTGCCAATCCGGGCGATTGGACCGAGCGGATCGCGCCTTCAACCAGCTTCTACATGACCGACGTCACGACTTTTGCGGATTTCTTTGTTGTCGAAGGGCGTGACAATGGCCTCGATCAGGTCGAATTGCACAAATATGAGGGCGGCACACCCCGCCGGATCGAATTCCCCGAGGCCAGCTATTCGGCGGGACTGGATGAAAATCCGGAATATCAGGTTTCGTCATTGCGACTGTCGTATGAATCGATGGTCACGCCCGACACAATCGCCGAATACAGCCTTGCAACCGACACGATGAAGACTCTGAAAGTACAGGAAATTCCTTCTGGTTATGATGCCGACCAGTATGTCACGGAACGTCTAGAAATTACCGCGCGTGACGGCATTACAGTCCCGGTTTCCGTTGTTTACCGGAAAGATTTCAGGAAAGATGGAAACGGTCCCCTTTATGTCTATGGCTATGGCGCCTACGGCATTGCGATCCCGCCGGGCTTTTCTACGTTGCGGCTTTCGCTGCTGGACCGCGGATTTGCCTATGCCATCGCGCATATTCGTGGTGGCGACGATCTTGGCCAGCAGTGGCAGCTCGAAGGCAAGCTGACAAAACGGACCAACACCTTCAACGACTTTGTGGATTGCACCAAGGGCCTGATCGCGCTCGGGTTTGCCCGACCGGGCCGCGTTGTTGCGGCAGGCGGTTCAGCAGGTGGAGAATTGATGGGTGTCATTGCCAACACCGATCCGGACTTGTGGGGCGCGCTTGCGGCGCATGTCCCGTTTGTCGACGTTCTCAATACCATGCTCGACGACTCACTGCCGCTGACACCGGGAGAGTTCCCCGAATGGGGTAACCCGATCGAGGACAAGGACGCATTTGACCTGATCCGGAGCTATTCGCCCTATGATCAGGTGAAGGCACAGGATTACCCGCCAATCCTCGCAACGGCAGGGCTCAATGACCCCCGCGTCACTTATTGGGAACCGGCAAAATGGGTGGCCAAATTGAGAGCGGCCAAAACCGACGACAATATGTTGCTGCTCAAGACCAACATGGGCGCGGGGCATGGCGGAAAATCAGGACGTTTCGAAAGCTTGCGCGAAGATGCGGAAGAGTATGCGTTCTTCCTTTGGCAATTGGGAATGGCAGCGCAATGAGGGAGTTCTCCCTTGAGATCATTCCTTCAGCCGCCGACATAGACGAACTGGGCCATGTCAACAACGCCGTCTGGGTGCGCTGGATGCAGGACGTGGCGACAGCGCACTGGAATGCGGTTGCCGCATCCGAGCATATTGCCAAATGGATCTGGGTCGTGGTTCGGCACGAGATCGACTATGCGGGCAATATCGGTGTTGGTGAAACCGTGACGGCGCGCACATGGATAAGTGATCCACCAAAAGGTGCCCGGTTTGACCGGAATATGGAATTCACCAACGCTGCCGGAATGGTCGTTGTGCGATCAAGGACGACATGGGCCATTGTCAATCGTGCAAGCGGGCGGATCGCGCGCGTGCCTCGCGAGGTCGCAGCATCGTTCATGGAGGAAGAGGCTGAATGATCATCATCACTGGTAGCGTCACGACAAACGAGGCAAATCGCTCCGAAATTGAACGGCTTTGCATTGAACACAGCCAGCGCTCACGCGCTGAGCCCGGCTGCATTGCCCACAATGTCCATGCCGATTGCGAAACACCGAACAAGCTGGTGTTCGTCGAACTCTGGGCGGATAGCAAGGCCGTAGGCGCGCATTTTGCAGTGCCCGAATCCGGCGGCTTCGTGAAGCGTATCGGTGAGCTTTCGACGGAGCCGACGACGATCCAAATCTATCGCGCCGAGGAAATCCCTGCGAGTGGGCTTGCGGGCTGAACGGTAACCGGCCGCGACAATATGTCCAGGACCGCTGTCATGGCCTCTGGAGCGCATGCAAAGGCGAGATGGCTGCAGTCGACTTCCACACAGTAATCTGCCTCACCGGGAAGGCCGCGCGCACTGGCCGGTGCCACGATCCCGTCGCGCCGCGACCACAGGGCATAAGTTGGAACGGGCGGCTTTTGCGCCAGATGTGCATCGATCGGAGGTGCATCGACCGGGTGCTTTGTCACCCATTCATAAAGCCGCCACGCGTTGTTCGCGCGGGGATTGCCCGAGAACGGGCTACCCATCGTTATGACGCGGGAGACTCGATGCGGCGCATGCTTTGCATATTCTCGAGCAATCAGCCCGCCCAGGCTCCAGCCGACAAGAGTCACAGGGCCATCCGCTTCGCCGTCAATCTCGTCGAGCCTTGCATCGAGTCTTTCAATCATGTCCGCTGTCACACCCAGATTTCGCCCAAGCCCCCATCCAAATGCACGGTATCCCGCGCGATTAAGGGTTTGCCTGAACAATTCCATCCGCGCTTCGGTCACCATGAAGCCGGGCAGAATGATAACCTTGTGACCGGCACCGTCGTGCGTCCGAGCAATGCCACTGTTCTCGCGTCCTCCGCGTACCCAATCGCCCAAGACGCGGGCTTCCTGAAGGAAAAGCGAAAGCGAAGGGGCTTCGAATTCGGAACGCTTGAAATTCTGGAACACAGGACTTGCCTCGAAAAGAGATCAAGCTGCGCATGACTTCATGAAAATGCAACAAATCCGTAACGGCTGCGTCATGTCACAAACGACGAACCGAGAGAATCGCGCGGCGACACCTAATGGCTTGGCACCGGCAGCAATTTCCAGAATTCCGGCGGGCTTCCCAAGGCAGACGAAAATCGACTAAGCGCGTAGGTCATGCCGCCCCAGGATATCCAGCCCCAAGTCTCGATGCCGGAAATGGCAATAATGCGGCGCTTCCTGCCCTATTTGTGGCCAAGGGATCATCCGGCACTGCGCGCTCGCATCATTGCTGCACTTTCACTGGTGCTGGTATCCAAGGCCGTACAAATGAGCATGGGCTTCCTCTATGCCGCGGCAATCAATCGCATGAAGCCGGGACTGGAAGCTGCTGCAAGCATAGCGATAGCGCTTGTCCTTGCCTATGCTGGCGCCCGCTTCGCAGGTGTCCTTTTCGACAATCTGCGCAATATCGTGTTTGAGCGTGTTGGCCAAGATGCGACGCGGCGTCTCGCAGTCAACGTCTTTGCTCATCTGCACGAACTGTCGCTGCGGTTTCACCTTAGCCGACGCACAGGGGCAGTAACCAAGGTGATTGAGCGCGGCACCAAGAGCATCGATACAATGCTCTATTTCCTGCTCTTCAACATTGCGCCAACCATCGTGGAACTGGCTGCGGTCATTGTAATCTTCTGGACAAAGTTCGGTATCGGCCTGGTCGGGGCCACGCTTGCAATGGTCGTCGCCTATATCGTGTTCACTCAGCGCATCACTGACTGGCGCAACCAGCTTCGTGCAGAGATGAACGACCTCGACACCGCTACCGTCTCGCGCTCGGTAGACTCCTTGCTGAACTATGAGACCGTCAAATATTTCAACGCCGAAAGGCGGGAGGCCGAGCAATACGGCCGTGTCGCAAAGCGCTATGCCGATGCAGCGGTCAAATCGGAAAACTCGCTGGCTTTGCTCAATGTGGGGCAATCTCTGATCACCAACCTGATGATGGCAGGGGCAATGGGCTTCACCGTCTGGGGGTGGTCCAAAGGCCGGTTCAACACTGGCGATGTGGTGCTGGTCAACACCTTGCTTGCGCAATTGTTCCGCCCACTCGACATGCTGGGAATGGTCTACCGCACCGTCAAGCAAGGCTTGATCGACATGGAGGCCATGTTTGGCCTGATCGACACGCCGGCAGAAATCGCCGACAAGGCCGGTGCATCCTCGCTCACCGTGACGGGCGGCGGCGTCGCGTTTGAAGACGTGTGTTTCAGCTATGAGCGGGACCGGCCGATTTTGAACGGGGTCAGCTTTGCCATTGCCCCGGGAAAAACGCTGGCGGTGGTCGGGCCATCGGGTGCCGGCAAGTCTACGCTCGCCCGCTTGCTGTTCCGTTTTTACGACGTGACGGGCGGTCGCATCCTGATTGACGGACAGGATATTCGGGACGTGACGCAAGCGAGCCTGCGCGCCGCCATTGGCATTGTCCCGCAGGACACGGTCCTGTTCAATGACACAATCGGTTACAATATCGGCTATGGCCGCGAAGGTGCGACGCAGGCCGCGATCGAGACGGCTGCTCGCGGTGCCGCGATCCACAGCTTCATCGCGGCGCAACCCCAGCAGTACAATACACCAGTCGGCGAACGGGGACTGAAGCTCTCCGGTGGCGAGAAGCAGCGCGTGGCGATTGCGCGGACATTGGTCAAAGATCCCCCAATCCTGATCCTTGATGAAGCGACAAGTGCACTCGATAGCCGAACCGAAGCCGAGATCCAGGACACTTTGACAGAGGTGTCCGAACAGCGGACGACGGTAATCATTGCACACCGCCTTTCGACAATCGTGGACGCCGACGAGATTGTCGTGCTCGATGCTGGGCGCATTGCGGAGCGCGGGAATCATGCCGCACTGCTGCGCAAGAATGGTCTCTATGCAGAGATGTGGGCACGTCAGCAGGCAGAAAGCGACGAAGGTGCCGAAGCGGCATGACTCTTGTCCGGAAAGGGTATGATTGATGAGTAACGCAAGCGTTGAAGGTTTTGTGAATGATCGGTTCGCCGCTGTGCGCGATGTTTTTGCGAACAACCTTGCCTCCGGAGCAGACATTGGCGCTTCCTTCAGCGTAACACTTGCTGGTGAGACCGTTGTCGACCTGTGGGGCGGTTTTGCGGATGAGGCACGCAATCGTCCCTGGGCCAAGGACACAATCGTCAATGTCTATTCCACGACAAAGACAATGACGGCGTTGACGGCGCTCATTCTCGCCGATCGCGGCGAGCTTGATTTCGATGCGCCAGTGGCACGTTATTGGCCGGAATTTGCCGCCAATGGCAAGGAGGGCGTAAAAGTCAGCCATTTGATGAGCCATTCCGCCGGCCTTTCGGGATGGCGCGAGACGATTGCCAAGGACGATCTCTACAATTGGGATAAGGTCACGGGGCTGCTGGCAGCACAGGAGCCATTCTGGGAAGCCGGAACGGCCGCCGGCTATCATGCCGTCACGCAAGGCTATCTGGTTGGAGAAGTCGTGCGCCGCATTACCGGACGGTCACTCGGCACCGTCTTTCGTGAAGAGATTGCAGAGCCTCTTGGCGCTGATTTCCACATCGGCCTGCCTGCATCCGAGGATGACCGGGTTGCCGATCTTGTGCCGCCGCCTCCCGGCGCTGGCATCTCGGCTGTTGCGGAGGCGTCGCTCTCGGCCAACATGGCCAACAATCCTGGCATCGATGTGCTTGCAACCCGGACGCGTGCCTGGCGAGGCGCCGAAATTCCCGCGGCGGGCGGCACCGGAAACGCGCGCTCGGTTGCCCTGGTCCAGAGCATTCTGGCCAACGGCGGGGTGGCCGGAGGTCGACGATTCCTTTCCGAAGCCGGTTGCCGAAAGGCATTGGAACTCCAGATCGAAGGTATTGATCTCGTCCTGGGTATTCCGGTGCGTTACGGTCTGGGCTTTGGCTTGCAGGGAGGATTGGTCCCCCTGCCCAATTCAAGCTGCATGTATTGGGGCGGCTATGGCGGTTCTATCGTTATCATCGACATGGAATCGCGGACCTGCATCGCCTATGTCATGAACCGCATGGAAGGAACCACCAGCGGAGATATGCGCGGTTTCAGCCTTGCAATGGCAGCCTGGCAAGCCTTGGCAAGCTGAGGCTCTTACCAGGGTCTACCATCCTTGCGGCATTGCAGGCCACGCGCGGCATCAAGGTGCATGTCGATATCGGGATAGTGGCAATCCGTTTCCGACGGCCTCCCGACGGCGATATAGACGCAGTCCGCATCACTCTGATTGACGAGGCAGTGTCCATTCCCGTCATTCTTCGGGAACGCTGCGCAATCACCTGCACGCATCGGCGTTTCGCCATTGTCGTCGACGAGAACAGCCTCGCCTGAAAGCATCACCACAAACTCATCTTCTCCCACATGCCAATGCCGTTGTGCCGACCAGGCTCCGGGCTTCAATGTCACATGGCTGACCCCGAAATCTTGAAGGCCCGATGCAGGCGCAAGCCTGCGATACCAACGCTCCTTCACTTGCCCGGCATAAACAGGCGGGTATCCGGTCTTGTTTGTCTGCTCGATCATATCCAGGTTGAGTTTGGGCATAAGCCTTCCCTTTGCAATTGCTTCTACTCAAGCTAGGCGGAGCAAATGACCGACGCAATCCGGCTGGCTCAGGACCTGATCGCTGCTCCTAGCGTGACGCCCGCGACGGGGGCGGTTTTTGACGTCCTCGAATCCGCCTTGCTGTCGCTTGGCTTTGAGGTCGAACGGTTTGTGTGCGGCGATCCTCCGGACGGACCGGTAGAGAATCTCTTTGCAACGCGAGAAGGCTCAGGAACCGGTCGGCATCTGGCATTTGCGGGGCATCTGGACGTTGTCCCGCCCGGTCCCGGCTGGACAAGTGACCCTTTCAGGCCCGAAATCCGCGGCGACCTGCTCTATGGGCGGGGTGCTGTTGATATGAAATCGAGCATTGCGGCCTTTGTGGCTGCAGTGCCGGAGGCGCATGACGGGCGCATAAGCCTCATCATCACGGGCGACGAAGAAGGCCCCGCCGTGCATGGCACCGTTGCGTTGATCGACCATATCAAGGCGCGCAGCCTGATTCCTGACCTGTGCGTCGTGGGCGAGCCGACCTCCGTCAATCGGCTTGGCGACATGATGAAGATCGGCCGCCGTGGCTCAGTCAACATCTGGATCAGCGTGCCGGGCGTCCAGGGCCATGTGGCGTACCCCCATATGGCGGACAATCCGATCCCAAAGCTGGTCCGCATCCTTTCCCGGATCGATGCCATATTGCTTGATGAAGGAACTGACTGGTTCCAGCCTTCGAACATTGAAGTCACCGATATCGAGGTTGGAAATCCGGCAACCAATGTCATCCCGCCACTGGCGCGGGCACGGTTGAGCATTCGCTTCAACAGCCTGCATACCGGCCAGGATCTGGTAGACCGCATTTCGGAGATCGTCCGCTCCGAAATTCCGGAAGGCGAAGTCATCGCGCGAATTTCTGGTGAGGCTTTTGTCACGCTGCCCGGCGAATTGAGCGACCTTGTTTCGGGCGCGATCGAGAAAGTGATCGGAATCCGGCCTGACCTTTCGACGACTGGCGGCACATCGGATGCCCGTTTCCTCTCCCAGATTTGCCCTGTCGTCGAATTTGGCCTCTGCAATGCCACCATGCACAAGCTCGATGAGGCCGCAGCACTGGACGACATCCGGGAACTGACGAAGATCTACGCCGAGATTATCGCCCGCGCCTCAGAATGACGTAGAGTGCCCCTGCGCCACCGTGCCGCGGGTGAGCGCCCCGGATCGCGGCAATATGCGCGGAATGTTGTGACGCGGCGAGCCAATCCTTCACGGAGGCACGGATAACACCGCGCGTGGTCGGCGGAAGTCGCGGATTGTCCCTTGCCGCCTTGCCCGTGATGAGCAGCAGGATTCGTGCTTCATTCCGGATGGCAAGGGACAAGGCCCTGTTGAGCTTGGCATGCGCGCTCGCCAGCGTTTCGCCGTGAAGATCGATCGTAAAATCCGGTTCGAGCGTCCCTTTGGCTATACGCTTGTCCCAACCGCCATCGAGCGTGTTGGCGGAATGCGGCGTGTGCGTCGCCCCTGCGAAGGCAGGGGCTTGTTTGACGCTTGGGCGCCTGCTTTTCACCTGGGCCCCTGCCTTTGCAGGGGCGACAGGTCGTTCGGTCTCCACAGGGTCCCGCGGCCCGGCGCGACTGACCGTTTCCGTGACACGCCGCCAGACAGCCCGTTCCTCAGGGCTGAGGCGGCGGGACATTGGCCTGTTCCTGTGCAATCCTCGCAAGCGTGCCAAGCGGAAGGAGGACGAATGCTGTGCCCCGTGCTGCCATTCCTCCGGCTAGTGCTCTGGCGCGGGCGCCCGCTCCCCAGAACGTATCGAATCTGTTGCTGCCCTTGATTGCACCTCCAGTGTCTTGCGCTATCCAGAGCCCGGTCGCTTCAAGGCGATCCATTGAAAGAAAAACGGGTGCGCCGAGCGGCACAAAGCTGGGGTCGGCAGCAACGGTGGCATTGCCGGTAACGGGCAAACCAAGCGCACCAATCGGCCCCGGACCGGTCAGTTCCTTGAAAAACACCCAACTTTTGTTTTCGCGCATGATTGCTCGGCCCTCATCCGGGTGATCGTGAAGCCAGTTGAGAATTCCTTGCATGGAGGTCTGACCGGGACCAAGTAGCCCCCTGTCCCGCATCAGTTTACCGATGCCGGTATAGTCCCGTCCATTCTGGCCATCATAGCCGATGCGCATCACGCTGCCGTCAGGCAGCTTCAGTCGGCCAGAACCCTGGACCTGGAGAAAGAAAAATTCAGCCGCATCCGCTGCCCAGGCGATCTCCAGCCCACGTCCGGCGAGAGCGCCCTCTTCGATTTCGGTTCGATCGGCATAGGGAACAAAGCTCTGTCCCTTGACGCGACCCCGGATCTTTTTTCCTTTGAGTTCGTCGGAAAACAGCCCGAGATCGACATCGATCAGGTCGGTTGGACGCCGGTAAATCGGCACATCATAGCCAGGCCCTTTTGCCCGCGACCCGATGATTTCCGGCTCGTAATAGCCTGTGGCGAAGCTCTTCCCGTCACCAATCTGAACCGCTTCGAAGTTCGTAGCGAAAAAGCCGGTCGCATCCTCGTCCCGCCAGCTCGACGCAGCGGCACAGGCCGGATGCCAGTCTTCCTTTCGTGTCAGCCCGGATTGATCGTTGCGTCTGAGAAGCGAAGGGCAGGACGTGCGAAAGGCTTGCAAGGCACGACCGGCGCTCGCCTTGTCCAGTGTCGGCAGGTCGGCTGCGATGGCACCCATCGCGCGGGCGTTCGGGCCCGGTGTGCTCACAATGACCGGCTTTGGCGGAATCGGAACGTTCGGGACCGGCTTAACGGTTACGCCCGCGCTTTGCGGTGGACGGGCATTGGGAACAATCCGGGCTCCGCAGGCACCAAGAACCAGAAGCAATGCGATGGAAATGAATGAACGGGTAGACATACCCGACGTCTTAAGCTGCTTCGTCGGTATCCGTCAAAAGCCAGTTCGGATCGGATGATCGCAAGTTTCGAGCGAAGGTCCAGGCATCGTGGGTCGGAACCGCATCGGTCAGCGATCCGGCAATGACCTTGCCTTCAGTATCGCGGGTTACAGCAGCAATGTCCGCGTCAAAACGAACGGTGATCTCCGCCGTGCCATTGCTGAACTTTGCGTCCGCGATCACGGCCCGTTCGATGCGCACCATTCGGTTGTCGAGAACATGGCCCTGCGCCGCCCGTGCTGCGATGTCCTCGCCAAAGGCTTCCCGTACCTCGTCCGAAACATAAGCGCGATAATCCTCTTCCTTGCCGGCCCAAAAAGCCTCAAGGATCAGTCGATAAGCCTGTTTGGCTCCTTCGATAAAATCAACGGCACTGAAATTGCGGTCTGCTGCGGAGATGGCCCGCAAGCCCGCCTCGGCGCCTGCGACATGCTGTTCTTCAGGTACAACAGATGGTCCGTCGCGCGAATCTTCGATTGCAGGAACAATCGGGCGATCCCGCACGAGATCCTCGGCAGAGCGCGCCAATGGCTGCTCATGCCCGGTGCGTTTGCCGAGCACAGCATAAAGCCGAAGCCCCAAAAAAAGGGCGATCATGGCAAAGATGATAATGCCGATCATGATGTCTCCAAGGCGATCCAGATCATTACATAGGCGTGACAAACGCTGGATTCAAATCACTTTCACGGAAAATCTCTCCCATTGCCCTCGACTGCCTCGGCTGCTAGGCGCCCGCGGCACGGCGACGGTTCGGTCCGCGCCTCAAATTTACGTTTGACCTGAGGATTTTCAAATGGCTGATGAAACCGGCAACGAACCGCTTGCCAATGGTGAGGACACCGCCCCCGCAGTGGGCCTTATTTCGCAATATGTGAAGGATCTGTCGTTCGAAAACCCGAATGCGCCGGCCGTCTTCCAATGGCAAGGACAACCGCAGATCGATGTGCAGTTCAATATCGGCGCAAACCAGATTGCCGATGATGTGCATGAAGTGGTCCTGAAAATCGACGTCCGCGCAACCAGCGCGGACAAGGTCGCGTTTCAGGTAGAGCTTGCCTATGCCGGGCTGTTCGGGATTCGCAATGTGCCGGAAGATCAGATCCAGCCCTTCCTCTTTGCTGAGGCCCCTCGCCTTGTGTTCCCATTCGCGCGCCGCGTCCTGGCCGACTCCGTGCGCGATGGCGGCTTCCCGCCGCTCCTGCTTGAGCCGATCGATTTTGGCGCGCTCTACATGCAGCAGGCCCTTGCCAATGCCGAGGGACAGGGGGCCGCACCGGCCGCAGAAGGCAACGCGTAAAAGCGAGACATGAAGCTCGGTAAAGCCATTGGCACGATCGGTGGGCTGACGATGGTCAGCCGCGTGCTCGGCTTTGCGCGGGACATGCTGATGTCGCGTATTATGGGCGCAACAATGGCTGCGGATGCGTTCCAGCTTGCCTTTCGCGTGCCCAATACGTTTCGTCGTCTTTTCGGGGAAGGCGCATTTTCAGCCGGGTTTGTTCCGCTTTTCAGCCAGCGCCTTCATCGTGAGGGCGGCCTTGAAGAAGCGCGCAAATTTTCCGAGGAAGTCCTGGCCGTCTTCCTGCCGACACTTTTTCTGTTCACCCTCGTTTTCGAACTGGCTATGCCTGCCTTTGTCTGGGCGCTGGCCTCGGAATGGGTCAACACGCCGGAAAAATTCGATCTGGCTATCTTGCTGACGCGGATAACGTTTCCTTACCTGCTTCTCATCAGCCTTGTGTCGCTATTCGCTGGCGTGCTCAATTCAATGACGCGATTCATTGCGGCAGCCTTTGCGCCTGCCTTGCTGAATCTCTGCATGGTTGCAGCGCTCCTGATTGTGCCTGATGGCGGCGCCAAGACCGCGCAGGCCCTCTCCGTCGGTGTTCTCGTTGGCGGATTCCTTCAGATCGGACTGCTTTGGGCAGCAGCGAGACGCGCTGGCATTTCTCTGCGATTGCGGCGCCCGCGCATGACACCGGGCGTCCGGCAGTTCATCAACGTCGTCATTCCGGCAACGCTGGGTGCTGGTGTCTACCAGGTGAGCCAGTTTATCGACACCTTCTTTGCGACGAGGTTGCCGCAGGGATCGCTCAGCTACATGAATTATTCGGACCGGCTGAACCAGCTGCCGCTGTCCGTCATCGGAACCGCGCTCGGCACCGCAATCTTGCCGGCTATTTCGCGCTTTATCGACAGGGATGAACCAGAAGAGGCAGCCAAGGTCCAGGGGCAAGCGGTCGAACTCTCGATGCTGTTGACTCTTCCGGCGGCAGTTGCGCTCTGGGTGGTTTCGATCCCGCTCTGCACGGCTCTTTTTCAGGGCGGTCGCTTCACGCTTGAGGACGCGGCGATTACTGGCAATGTGCTCGCGATCATCGTCTCGGGCCTGCCCGCCTATGTCCTTGTTAAGGTCATCACGCCGGGGTTCTACGCCCGCAAGGACACGCGGACTCCGGTGAAGACCGCCGGCATCGTGCTGTTAGCCAACATCATCCTCAATTTTGCGCTTATCCCGCCCTTCGGGATTTACGGACTGGCGTCAGCCATCGCGATTTGCTCATGGCTCAACTGCGTGATGCTTTACGTCATTTTGCGCAAGCGCGGCCATTTCCACATTGAGCCTTGGCTGTGGGGCCGGATCGGTCGTCAGCTTTTCGCAGCGGCTGTCATGGCAGGCGCCCTGTTCTTCCTGCGTGATCAGTTTGCCGACTGGTTCTCGGGTTCAACGGGCCGCCGTATACTTTCGGTCGGCGCGATTGTGTCGGCAGGCGGTGCTGCTTATCTGGTGACGGCCTTCCTGACTGGCGGAATGGACCGCGAGGCGGCGATGATCCTTCTTCGGCGCAAGAAAGTGAGTGCGGATTAATGCGTGTCGTTTCCGGCATCCAGCCAACCGGCAATCTCCACCTGGGCAATTACCTTGGTGCCATTCGCAATTGGGTCTCGATGCAGGACGAGGGCGAGTGCCTTTACTTCCTGGCGGACCTGCATGCCATTTCGATGCCGTATGAGCCGGCAGAGCTGACAGCGAATACACGCGAAATGACCGCAGCCCTTGTCGCTTGCGGGATCGATACGGACAAATCCATTCTCTTCAATCAGGCGCGCGTGCCTGCCCATGCCGAATTGCAGTGGCTCCTGAACGGGACAGCACGGATGGGTTGGCTTAACCGCATGACCCAATGGAAGGACAAGGCGGGCAAGAACCGGGAAGGGCAGTCTGTGGCGCTCTTTTCCTATCCGGTCCTGCAGGCTGCAGACGTCCTTCTCTATCAGGCGACGCATGTTCCGGTGGGGGAAGATCAGAAGCAGCATCTCGAGCTGGCACGGGACATTGCGCAGAAGTTCAACAATGATTTCGGGGATGTCTTCACCCTTCCCGACCCGATCATTCCACCGGCTGCCGCGCGGATCATGTCGCTGCGTGACGGAAACGCAAAAATGTCCAAGTCCGATGCTTCGGATATGAGCCGCATCAACCTGGTCGATGATCCAGACACAATCTTGAATAAGGTCAAAAAAGCAAAGACCGACCCAGAACCCTTGCCAAGCGAAGCCGCAGGACTCGATGGCCGAGCGGAAGCCAAGAATCTCGTTGGTATCTATTCAGCACTTGCGAGCGAAAGCGTCGATTCAGTGCTTTCGCGTTTTGGCGGCCAGGGCTTCGGAGCCTTCAAGCCAGCGCTGGCCGAGCTTTTGATTGAGACGCTGAGGCCGATCGCGAAACGCTTCAATGCATTGCGTAGCGATGCGGCTGCACTCGATGCAATCCTCGTCAAGGGCGCCAAAAAGGCAAGCGACCTAGCTTCACCGACGCTGGATCGCGCCTATGCAGCATTGGGGCTGTCCCGTTAGGGCGCGCCGCAGGTCGAACAGCCGGGGTCCTTTGGAAGCCTGATTGTCCGCATTGAGGGTGCCAATCCGTCGATGATATGCAGCTTGCCGGCCGGATCGTCCCCAAAGCCGGTAATGACACGGATCGCCTCCATCGCTGCAAAACTGCCCATCAGACCGACCATCGCTCCAAGCACACCAACTTCGGAGCAACTGTCGCAATCATCTGGATCGTGGGCATCGCCAACGAAGCACCGGTAGCAGGGCTTCCCGTCTTCCCAGCCGCGATACGTGCCAATCTGGCCATGAAACTGGCCTATTGCTGAAGAAACAAGCGGGACCTTGGCCGCGTGGCAGAGATCATTGACGATCAGCCGAGTCATGAAATTGTCGCAGCCGTCAAGAACGACGTCCACGCCGTCAAGCAACGATGCGCCAGACGTGGCGGTCAGCCGCTGGTTAATGGCTACAAGATCAATGTCCGGATTGATCCTGCCTGCCGCTTCGCTGGCCACGTCCACCTTGTTGCGACCAATATCGTCCGTACCGAAAAGCACCTGACGCTGAAGGTTGGAAAGCGAGACCTGATCATCGTCGATCACAGTCAATCTGCCAACACCTGCGGCAGCCAGATACTGGATCGCCGGACATCCGATCCCGCCAGCGCCGACAAGCAACACATGCGCCTGCGCGAGCCGTGCCTGCCCTGCCCCGCCAATTTCCTTCAGAACAATATGGCGGGCATAGCGTTCAAGCTGCTGATCGCTCAGCTTCATATGCCTGTCGAGCCGAAGCCCCCTGCTCCGCGCTCGGTCTCGTCAAGATGGGCAACCTCGAGAAAATTTGCGCGCTGCACTGGAGCAGGAACAAGCTGGGCAATCCGGTCGCCGCGTCGAACCGCAAAGGGTTCGCTCCCGAGATTGGCGAGGATCACCTTGACTTCGCCCCGATAGTCGCTGTCGATCGTTCCCGGTGTGTTGAGGCAGGTTATGCCGAATTTGAGAGCAAGACCCGAGCGCGGACGCACCTGGACTTCGAATCCGTGAGGAATCGCCAATGAAAAGCCTGTGGCTACTGCGTGGCGTGCGCCGGGCGCCAGATCGACATCCTCGGCGGCAACCACATCCATGCCTGCTGCTCCGTCCGTGGCGTAAGCAGGCAGCGGCAAACCTTCCCCGTGCGACAGGCGCTGAATGGCAATGGAGATCTCAGGCAAGTGCATCAGC
Organism: Sphingomonadales bacterium; assembly: GCA_016704425.1. Lineage (GTDB taxonomy): Bacteria > Pseudomonadota > Alphaproteobacteria > Sphingomonadales > Sphingomonadaceae > Aquisediminimonas. Next base: position 1,115,555 of record JADJAC010000011.1, on the reverse strand, counting down.
AATCTTTTCAACAAGTTTGCGCGCGACGTCCACCTTCGACATGCGCTCCCAGCTCTCCGTCCCCATTTCAGTGATCAGGTGAACACGATTGTTTTCTCCACCCATCTTGTCCACGGAAACGTCATTGGCAACGATCCAGTCGCAGCCTTTGCGGACACGTTTGGCCTGAGCATGCTCCACTGCCGTTTCGGTTTCTGCCGCAAAGCCAACCAGAAGCCTGGGCCGCTCAGGTGATTGTGCCAGTCCCGCGAGAATATCGGGATTCTTGTGCCAGTTGAGCGCTGGCGGTCCGTTTTCCTTTTTCAGCTTTTCCGTTGCTTCATCGACTCGCCAGTCAGCAACGGCTGCCACAAGAACCGCCGCGTCTGAAGGGAGGGCCGTCTGGACCGCGGCCTGCATCTCGCGGGCAGTTTCCACATTGATTCGATCTACGCCCGCAGGCGTTGCGAGGTCTACTGGCCCGGCCACAAGTGTTACGCGTGCTCCCGCCTGGGCGAGTGCATCAGCAATGGCGAAGCCCTGCTTGCCTGACGATCGGTTGGCAATGACACGGACAGGATCGATCGGCTCGTGCGTCGGTCCAGCCGTCACTATGACATGCTTCCCAAGAAGCCGCTGCCCTTGCTTGCCCGCAAAGTCTGGCTGGTCGGCCAGAACATCAACAGCCTGATGTGCCAAAGCGCGCCCGATCGCTGCACGAATGGCCTCAGGCTCAGGCAAGCGACCGGGGCCGAATTCTCCGCAAGCCATCGGCCCTTCATCAGGCTCCAGAACAGTGATGCCATCATGCCGCAAGGTCGCCACATTGCGCCTCGTAGCAGCGTGCTGCCACATGCGAACGTTCATTGCAGGTGCCGCAAGCACGGGCTTGTCGGTCGCCAGCAAGAGTGTCGTCGCCAGGTCGTCTGCAATACCCTGCGCCATTTTCGCCATCAGATCAGCCGTGGCGGGCGCCACAACGACAAGATCGGCCTGCCTGGAAAGCTGGATATGGCCCATTTCGGCCTCGTCCTTCAGGTCGAACAAGTCGGTGTAGACCTTGTCCTCGCTGAGCGCGGCGAGTGTCATTGGCGTCACGAATTTCTGCGCCGCTTGCGTGAGTACGCAGCGCACCGACACGCCGTCCTTCCTGAGCAGCCGGACCAGCTCGCAGGCCTTGTAAGCCGCGATGCCGCCGCCCACGATCAGCAGGATTCGTTTGCCAGTCATACCCACCCATATAGGACGCTGGCGATCGCCACACCAGCAAGAGCACCAAGGAGGCTCCAGCCAAGGCTTCTGAGCCAACGGCGGGGCCCGACTTCAATCTCGGGCAGCGGAGGAGCTGGCGGCGCAGCACCCGGCTTGGGATAGGCTGCCTCGATCCTGCGAAGCAGGTCGGGCAAATCTCCAATTGCCCTGATTGCACGCTGCAGATGGTTGGCAAGAACGGCTTCGGGGCCCAGTTCGTCGCGCAACCATTCCGAAACAAACGGACCGGACACTTCCCACATGTTGATTTCTGGATCGAGCGTGGATGCAACGCCTTCAACCATGACCATTGTCTTTTGCAGCAGCAGCAGGTGCGGCTGGGTCGGCATGTCGAATTCGCGCGTGATTGCAAAAAGGCCGTCAAGCATATTGCCGACGCTTATGTCCTTCACGGGAACACCCCGGATCGGTTCGCCAACCGCTCTCAACGCTGTCGTGAATTCATCGATGCTGTGATGGCCGGGCACGTATTGCGCATCAAAATGGATTTCCGCCACGCGGCGATAATTGCCTGTGATCAGACCGTGAAGGATCTCGGCCAGCCAGAGCCTCGCCTGACGGTTGACCCGCCCCATGATGCCGAAATCAATCGCCGCGATCCTGCCTTCCGGCGTTACGAAGAGATTGCCCTGATGGAGGTCGGCATGAAAAAAGCCTTCGGCAATTGCCTGGCGAAGAAAGGCCCGCACCAAAGTCTTCGCCAGATGATTGAGATCATGGCCTGCCGCTACAAGTGCTTCGCGATCTGTGAGCTTGATCCCTTCGACCCAATCGAGGGTCATCACGCGGCGGCTCGTGCGCTGCCAGTCAATCTCAGGGACCACATAACCGTCTTCCCCGCTCATCGCATCGGACAGTTCAGAGGCTGAAGCGGCCTCTCGTCTGAGATCGAGTTCGCGAAGTGTCCATTGCTTGAAGGTCGCGATCACCTCTCGTGGGCGGAGGCGAGCAATCTCGCCACCACGTGCCGCCGCTTGGGCAGCAATCCATTCATAGGTCTCGATGTCGCCGGCGAACTTCTCTTCAATGCCGGGGCGCAAAACCTTGACTGCAACATCGCGGCCTTCCGTCGTGACCGCCCGGTGGACCTGTGCGATGGATGCGGCACCAACCGGTTCGGGATCGATCGAACGAAACAGGGTTTCAACAGGCGCTCCCAGCCCCGTTTCAATCGCGGCCTTGATCCTGGCATAGGGAACAGGCGGCAGCGAATCCTGCAAGCGCAGAAGGTCGCGGGCCGCTTCCTCGCCCACGAGGTCGGGACGCGTTGCGAGCGATTGTCCCAATTTGACTGCGGCAGGGCCAATCTGCTCGAACGCCTTGGCATAAGCAGGCGGATTTGGCGGAAAACTTCCTAGCCGGGCGATACGGACCAGACGACGCAGGGCTGCGGGCGCATTACCATCGCGTTCGATGCCAAGCAAAGCGCCGTTGCGCGCAAGCGTCCGCCCCCATTTGAGCGTCCGCCAAATATGGATTGTACGAGCGGTCAAATCTTCCAGCCGCTGTGTATAGCCACCAGGCCGCCGAGCAGTGGCTCGACATTGGTGCGAATGAACCCGGCTTGGCGGATCATGCCTTCGAAGGCCGACATGTCCGGAAAGCGACGAATCGACTCGATCAGATAGCGATAGCTTTCCTCGTCCTTGGCCAGAAGCTTGCCGAGTTTTGGCACAAGCTTGTGGGAATAGGCATCATAGACTTCCGCAAATCCCGGCCAAAGCGTTGTCGAAAACTCCAGGCAGAAGAAGCGGCCGCCGCGCTTCAGGACGCGATATGCCTCAGAGAGAGCCTTGTCGATGTGGGTCACGTTCCTGATACCAAAGGCTATGGTATAGGCATCGAAGCTCTTGTCATCGAAGGTCAGTTGCTCGGCATTCTGCTCCGACCAGCTCAACCCGCCGATTTCTCTCTTTTGCGCCCGCTCGATCCCGACCGCAAGCATGTCAGGATTGATATCGGCAACGGTGATCAAGGCACCAAGGGCCTGCATGCGAAAGGCAATGTCTCCTGTGCCCCCAGCCATGTCGAGAACCATTTCCCCTTCGCGAGGCTTGACGCGTCGCACGAAGCGATCCTTCCAGAGGCGGTGCATGCCCCCCGACATCGCGTCGTTCATCAGGTCATAGTTTTCCGCCACACTCGAAAAGACCTGCCTTACGCGCTTGGTCTTTTCGACGGGGGCAACCTCTTGATACCCGAAAGATACAGTCTCGCTCATGCGGTCGCTCTAGCCAAGGGGCAGCGCTGCCGCTAGCGCAAATCCATGCCTGAATTGCCTGAAGTCGAAACAACCGTGCGCGGGCTCGCCACCGTGCTGGACGGTGAAGTGCTCGCTCGCGTGGAGCCCCGCCGGGCGGACCTGCGGCGGCCCATTCCGCCTGATCTGCGACAGCGGCTGACTGGTGCGCGAATTACCGGCCTTCGTCGACGCGCGAAATATGGAATGATAGATACGGATCGCGGCGATACCCTCGTTTTCCATCTTGGCATGTCGGGCAGGTGGCGTGTCGACCCTGCAGAGATTGAAAAGCACGACCACCTGATCCTCGAAACCGCAACTGGAAGGCTGCTCGCGCTTAACGATCACCGGCGGTTCGGATCGCTCGATCTAATGAAGTCGGACATGATCGCAGATTGGCCCACTTTTCGGGCGCTTGGCCCGGAACCATTGAGCGATGCCTTTTCTGCCAAAGTGTTGCAGGCAGCCTTCGAAGGCCGAAACGCACCAATTAAGTCCCTGCTGCTTGACCAGCGGATCGTGGCCGGACTTGGGAATATATATGTTTGCGAAGCCTTGTTCATGGCGCGAATAAAACCCCACAAGCCGGCGGGCCAGGTTGCAACCGCGCGCCTCAAGCCCCTCGTACAGGCCATCAAGAACGTTCTGGCATCGGCAATCGAAGCGGGCGGATCTACACTGCGCGACTATGCGCGGCCTGACGGCGAACTTGGATATTTTTTCAAGCAATGGCGAGTCTATGGCCGGGAGGGAGAGACTTGCCAATGCGGCCAGCCTGTCCTGCGCCGCATCGATGGCGGGCGCTCGACCTTTTACTGCGCCAAATGCCAGCGTTAATGGTTGACCCGTTCGCGCCTCTTGGCTAATGGCGCGTCCGGGTCGGTGCGGATGATTCTGCGCCGCTTTTTCTTTTGCACTGTTTTTGAGGGTTATGGCATGGCGAATACGCCGCAAGCAAAAAAGCGCATCCGTCGCAACGAACGTCGCGCGGAAATCAACGGCAACCGCGTTGGCCGTATCCGGACTTTCGTGAAGAAGGTTGAATCCGCCCTGTCAGCTGGTGACAAGTCGGCTGCCGCTGCAGCGCTTGCCGCCGTTCAGCCAGAGCTCGCTCGCGGGGTTGCACGCGGAGTGCTCCACAAGAACACAGCATCACGCAAGTTTTCGCGTCTTACAAAGGCCGTGTCCGCACTTTCCTGATCGGAGCGTCCCGCTTCGGAGCACGAGCCCGCCCATCCCTGGATCGGCGGGCTTTTCATTGTGCAATGCAGCGACCTCAGAACCCAAGCTGAATCCACGATTCGCAAAACATTGAAAATGACCCCCCGCTATTTTTTATCGTGTTTTCAATAGATTAGATTAGGTTAACGGATTCGCGCGGTTGATCGAGTCAACAGTGTTTATTTCATTTTTTTGACACGCGAACTCTTGATCGCTTGGCCTCAGCGTCCCTAAAAATCATCTCAAGCGGCGGGCGAATCGGTCTGCCGCTGTTCTTGCCAGTAAAAAGTTTTTTCCCGGCCTAGTTGTTTCGGGTTCGGGAGTTGCGTGTTGCCGGGGGGCTGGGCGCAAAATGTCGGTTTAAGCCATTGGGGGAGTTTCCTGATTCATGTCGTTGCCGCCGTCCATTAATTCCTTGGATCTTACCGGGAGCGACGCGCTGGCACGGGCCTGGGACGACATACGCAAATCGCTGCGCCAGAGCATTGGTGCTCGAAGTTTCGATCACTGGCTCAAGCCGGTTGCTCTCGCAGGCTGGCTTGCCGAGGAAGGCATGGTCCGCCTTTCACTTCCTTCTGAATTCATGGCGAGCTGGGTGCGCACGCATCACGGTGAGCGATTGGCGCAAGCGTGGAAGGCTGCAAGTCCGCAAGTGCGTGGCATTTGCATCGAAGTCGCAGGTGAAGCAGCTGAACGTTACGAAGCGAAGCTGGATCGGCCACATGCGGCGCCGGCCGCCAAACCGGACGGCCACACCTTCGATCCGCGACTGACGTTTTCGCGTTTCGTGACGGGCCCAGCAAACGCCGTTGCTGCCAACGCTTCGCAGACGTTTGCAAGCGGCACGTCGATGCGGTTCAATCCCCTTTATATTCATTCGCAGACCGGCCAGGGCAAAACGCATCTGCTGCACGCAATCGGCCATGAATATCAGCGCACCCATCCGACTGCCCGGGTGCTCTATATGTCAGCCGAGCGCTTCATGTTCGACTTCGTCTCTGCAATGCGCGCGCGAGACACCATCACATTCAAGACAAGACTGCGCTCCGCAGACCTGTTGATGATCGATGATGTGCAGTTCATCGCTGGCAAGGATTCGACACAGGAGGAATTCCTTCACACGGTTGACGAACTGATGTCCTCGGGCCGAAAACTCGTCATCAGCGCCGATCGAGCGCCACAGGCGCTTGACGGAGTGGAAGGACGCATCCTCTCCCGCCTCACCCAAGGCCTCGTGGTCGATATCCAGCCGCCGGATTATACGCTTCGTCGCGCAATCATTGGAGCCAAGGCTGCGGCCATCGAGGGTGTTGCGATTGAAGATCAGGTTCTTGACCTGCTCGCCGCCCGGCTTGCTACAAATGTTCGCGAACTTGAGGGTGGTTTGAATCGACTGCTGGCCTATGCCTCTCTTGGAAATCGGCCTGTCACGATTGAGTTCGCCGAAGAAGTCCTGGCCGACATGTTCAGGGCCAGCAGGCGACGCATTACTATCGACGAAATCCAGCGACGGGTTTCGGAACATTTCCGTATCCGGCATGCGGAAATGGTTTCTGCGCGTCGTGCCCGTGAAGTTGCCCGCCCGCGCCAAATTGCCATGTATCTCGCAAAGCAGCTGACACCGCGTTCGCTGCCGGAAATAGGCAGGCGGTTTGGCGGGCGTGATCACACCACCGTGATCCATGCCGTCCGCCAGATCGAGCGCTTGAGGGGCGAAGACAGCGAGATCGACAATGATGTCCGCACGCTCATCCGGGTGCTTGAGGGCTAGACAAGCTGCCAGACGCGCGGCATATGCGCCTCATAATGAATTCGGCTCCTGCCCTTCTTCTCCTTCGACTTACGCGCCCTTAGGCGCGTCATGAATGTGCGGGTGTTGCCTGCGCAGATGCTGCCTAAGGGCCAAATCCAGACCCCATTCAGGCTTTGAAGAGAAGAATCATGTTGCGCAATCCATCTCAAAAATACCGCCCGTTCCCGCAGATCAACCTGCCAGACCGTCAATGGCCGGGGCGAACAATCACGCATGCGCCACGCTGGCTTTCAACGGATATGCGCGACGGCAATCAGGCGCTTGTCGATCCGATGGACGCGGAAAAGAAGACTCGCTTTTTCGACCTGCTGCTCAAGATTGGCGTGAAGGAAATCGAAGTCGGGTTTCCGAGCGCTGGTGCCACAGAGTTTGATTTCATCTCGGGACTGGTCAAATCAGGGCGCATCCCGGATGATGTTGTGGTTCAGGTTCTCACCCAATCGCGCGAAGACCTGATCCGCACGAGCTTCGACTCCCTGCGAGGTGCTCGTGCCGCGATTGTGCACCTTTACAACGCGGTTTCGCCCATGTGGCGCCGCATCGTCTTCCAGATGGAGACAAGCGAAATTCGGGACATCGCCATCACCGGGGCCAAGATTCTGCGCGACGAAGCAGCAAAGCAGCCGGATACGGAATGGCACTTCGAATATTCGCCCGAGACCTTTTCAACCGCGGAGCTCGATTTCAGCCTCGAATGCTGCGCTGCGGTCATGGAGATACTGAAACCCACTCCCGAACGACCGATCATCTTCAACCTGCCTGCAACAGTCGAAGCCGCAACCCCCAACATTTATGCGGACCAGATAGAATATTTCGGGCGCAACATTCCAAACCGTGAAAGCGTGATCATCAGCCTTCATACCCATAATGATCGCGGAACGGGCGTTGCAGCGACGGAGCTTGGTTTGCTGGCTGGAGCCGACCGGGTCGAAGGCTGCTTGTTTGGCAATGGCGAACGCACAGGCAATGTCGATCTCGTTACCGTGGCGCTCAACATGTACACGCAGGGCGTAAACCCCGGCCTCGATTTTTCGGACATCGATGAGGTCATCAAGACAGTCGAATATTGCAACGACCTGCCCGTGCATCCCCGCCACCCCTACGCTGGCGAACTGGTCTTCACGGCGTTTTCAGGCAGCCACCAGGACGCGATCAAGAAGGGGTTTGCCGCGCAGGCAGCTCGCAATGACGACCTTTGGGAAGTCCCGTACCTGCCTATCGATCCGGCAGACCTTGGGCGCTCCTACGAAGCCGTGATCCGGGTGAATTCACAATCCGGCAAGGGTGGCTTTGCCTGGGTTCTGGAGCAGGATCAGGGGCTGAAGCTGCCAAAGAAAATGCAGGCGCACTTCTCTCGCCATGTTCAGGAACTTGCAGACAAGGTCGGCCGAGAACTCCACGCAGGCGATATCTGGGACGTATTCCAGCGTGCCTATTGCCTGAACACGCCGCAACATTATCAGCTCGTCGAGTATGATGAGACGAGAGCCGCAAATGGCGATCGCATCTTTGCTGGCAAGATCGCGATTGACGGCCGTGAACAGTCAGTCAGCGGTCGAGGAAATGGCTTGATTTCAAGCGTGGTCGCAACGCTGAATCAAAGCTTCTCGATCGGCCTCGAAATCGCTGATTATAGCGAACATGCAATGGGCCAGGGCACAAACGTTCGCGCTGCCGCATACGTCGAATGCCGGACAGCCGATGGCCGTACTGTATGGGGCGTCGGCATCGATGAAGACGTCGCGACAGCGAGTGTGCGGGCAGTACTCAGCGCAGCCAACGGGCTTATCGCAAAATAATCTTGGCCGCCTCTTGAATTTAGGTCGACTGTTCCTATTCTAATCGTGCGGGCCGGGCCCCTCTGGCGATTGACGACCATTGTGTTGCGTTGATCGTGATGTCGGACCGCATCGGGAGAATCCGGTGCACAGGGTCCATATGTTCGTTTCCCTTCAGCCGTGCTCCCGATCCAGTGGAAACTGTCAAGGAGTGGGTTTGATGACGACCAAAGCATTCATGTTGTTGCTCAGGCACAAGCAAATCGATGATATCATTCGGGCTGAGCAAAAGAAGCGATGGCAGGACGTTACGCGAATTCAGCGGCTCAAGAAGCTCAAGCTGGCGGTGAAGGATCGACTGCACAGGCTCGCCGGTGTGCAAGGCCATCAACGTACGGCCTGAACCCGATTTTCCAGCAGCTTGGCCGCCAACAGTTGCTGCCTGGCCTGTAGGCGGCCATTGCGTTCATTTATTTTTGACTAAGGACGAATTGCCTCGTGGATTTTCTTGTCATTGACTGGCTCGGGACGCCCGTCTGGTTCTGGCTCGTTTTTCTCGGATTGGTTGTCGCCCTGACTGCCTTCGATCTCGGCGTGCTCCACAAGGAAGACAAGGAGATGGGGATCGCAGAAAGCCTCAAGCTGTCCGCATTTTATATTGGCATTGCCTTGCTATTTGGGGGCTGGATCTGGTTCGAGAAGGGCGCAGATCCCGGAATAAAATACTTCACCGGCTTCTTTATCGAAAAAGCGCTGTCCATTGACAACGTTTTCGTCATTTCCCTCATTTTCACATTTTTTGCGATCCCCCGAAAGTACCAGTATCGCGCCCTACTTTGGGGTATTGTCGCAGTAATCGTCTTGCGCGGCCTCATGATTGCCGCTGGCGCAGCCCTTGTCGAAGAATTTTACTGGGTTCTTTATGTTTTTGCGGCTTTCCTGATCGGGACGGGCATCAAGATGCTGTTTGCGGGCAGCCATGAGATCGATGTTGCCAAGAATCCTGTCGTTCGCTGGATTTCAACGCATATGCGCGTGACAAAGGAGCTGCACGGAGAGAAATTCTTCGTAATGGTTCCCGACGACAAGACCGGGGCATTGGTTCGTGCAGCAACACCCCTTTTCCTTGCCCTCGTGATCATCAATGTTGCGGATCTGGTGTTTGCGGTCGATTCCGTTCCGGCAATTTTTGCGATTACGACAGACATGTTTATTGTCTTCACATCGAACATCATGGCGATCCTTGGCCTGCGCGCGCTCTACTTCGCGCTCGCGGCAATGGTGCATCGGTTCGAGTATCTGAAATACGCCCTGGCGCTGGTTCTGGTGTTCATCGGATCGAAGATCTACGTCTCCGACTTTGTGATGGGCGGCGCAAAGTTCCCGCCGATTTTGAGCCTGGGCGTAACGTTCGCCCTGATCCTTGGCGGGATAGGATTTTCGCTCTGGAAGACACGAGACGCAGCAACCTTACCGAAATCTTGAAGCAGGTTCGATACATTCCACGATTTTTAACCAGCGCGTGACGCCTGCCTGCGCGCGATCGAATAACGCGGCTTGCCGTAGCGTCGTCAAACCATCGTCTTGACCTGTTCGCGAGCGCCGAGGATAATCACCCATCTTTCGTTGGGAGCACGAAAGGCGAGGCACGACAGGAGGATATGTTGAGGAAATCACTTCAAATTGCCATTCTGGTAGCGACACTCGGCAGCGGTTTTGTACTTGGCCAAGCGCAAGCAGATCAACCCCGCATGCATGATGCATTGAGAAATCTGCGCCAAGCCCATGTTGATCTGCTTGCCGCGAGCGACGACAAGGGCAGCCACAAGCTAAAGGCAATCCGCCACGTAGAAGCAGCGATTGCTCAAGTTGAAGCCGGGATCCGTTTCGACCGTCGCCATTGATCCTTTTGCCAGCCGCCAGGATTGCGCAGGACTTTTGCGCAATTCTGGCTGGACGACAGCCAGTCTTCGCGGCACAGGGCGGTCATGACTTCCGTACCGCCCCTGAAGGCCGCGATTATTCCGGTTACTCCGCTCCAGCAGAATTGCTGCCTTATCTGGTGTACTGAAACAATGCGCGGCGCCTTTACCGATCCCGGCGGCGATCTTGAGCGCCTGAAAGCGGCTGCAGCGCAGCAATGCGTTACGATCGAAAAAATCCTGATCACGCATGGCCATCTCGATCATTGCGGACAAGCGGGCATGCTCGCAAAGGAACTGGGTGTCCCGATCGAGGGGCCGCATGAGGCCGACCGGTTCTGGATTTCCCGGCTAGACGGCGACGGCTCGAAATATGGCATGCAGGCCCATTCGTTCGAACCGGACCGCTGGCTGGAAAATGGAGACACAGTCACCGTCGGCAAGCTGGTGCTCGACGTTTATCATTGCCCTGGCCACACGCCAGGCCATGTCGTGTTTCATCACGCGCCGTCAAAGCTGGCGATCGTTGGAGATGTCCTGTTCCAGGGCTCAATCGGCCGCACGGATTTCCCTATGGGAAACCACCAGCAACTGATCGATTCGATAACCGGACGGCTTTGGCCGCTTGGTGATGAAACCGCCTTTGTCCCCGGGCATGGGCCGATGTCGACCTTTGCCCATGAACGCAAAACGAACGGCTATGTGTCGGACTATGCGCTGGCCTGATCAGCCTACCGAAATTGCTTCGGCAGGCGGCGCGATAATTTTCCCATCCGAGCTGTGCGCAACATAGACAGCATAACCGGCTAGGCCCGTCATGATCAGCAAGGTCAGCATGATCCCGATGGGGCGGCCTTTTGGCATGCCGTCCATACCCAAGGCATGGGCAATGCGGGCCAGCATATAAACAGCCATTGCGGCCCAAAGCAGGGTCGAAGTGCCAACGGCCAGTTCAACAAGGGCGATGAGGATCAGCACAAATGGCGTAAATTCGACGAAATTGGCTTGGGCGCGCATGCGACGAATGACCTTTTCATTTCCCCCATCGCCGATCGAAACCTTTTCAGAGGTCCGGACCTGGCCGATTCGAATGCCGAGCCAAAGGTTAATAAAAGCTGCAGCGGCAGCAGCAGTCAGCGAAACTGGCAAGATCATATTCAGGCTTCCCTCTTGTTGTTTGTTCACTGGTTGCCACGGGAACGCCGGACTTGCAACGCCTGCGGGAATCGCTATAGGCGCTCGCTCAATGTGACAGTCCGGCCGCGTGCGGACGCGGCCTTTTCGGGGGCAGCAGCGTTTTGTATCGCGACCTGCCTTGTTGCAAGCAGGTTCAACAGACGAAGAGACAGGTGCCTCGATGGCCGTTCCAAAGCGAAAAACTACGCCCTCCAAGCGCAACATGCGCCGCAGCCATGACTCACTGAAGGTGGAAGCCTTTCAGGAATGCAGCAATTGTGGTGAGCTGAAGCGCCCGCACAATATGTGCCCGGCATGCGGCCACTATAATGGCCGCGAAGTCGTCAGCATCTCAAGCTAAGTCAGATCCAACCAGCAAGCCGGGAGATGGACCAAGTGGCAGACGCGCCACGACTAGCCATCGACGCGATGGGAGGCGATGAGGGGCTGGCAGTCATGCTGCGCGGCGTTGCTCTTGCCCGCCGTCGGTGGCCCGGCCTGACCTTTGACTTGGTCGGTGATGAAAAAGCGATCTCCGCTGCGCTTGAAAATCATCCCAATCTCAAGGCAAACTCGCAAATCATTCATGCGCCCGAAGTTATTTCGGGGAATGACAAGGCCGCGCAGGCCATCCGCAAGGCCAAAACCACGTCAATGGGCATTGCCATCGACCGCGTGAAGCAAGGCCTTGCCGGGGCAGCTGTTTCCGCCGGTAACACAGGTGCGCTCATGTCGATGGCCAAGCTGTCGCTCCGCACGATGCCGGGGATTGACCGGCCCGCGTTGGCAGCATTGCTTCCCAGTCTTGGCCAGACCGATTTCGTCATGCTCGATCTTGGCGCCAATACAGAATGTGCTGCGCGAAACCTGGTCGAATTTGGTGTGATGGGGGCTGCCTATGCCCGCATTGCTCTCGGAATAGAAAGACCGCGCGTTTCACTGCTCAACATCGGCACAGAAGATTTGAAGGGCACTGATGCCATTCGCGACGCCGCAAGCATTCTACGCGATTCTGATCACCTCCAATTGACATTCATGGGCTTCATTGAAGGCGACAAGCTTTCAAGAGGCGAAACCGATGTTGTCATTTGCGATGGTTTTTCGGGTAACATTGCCCTGAAGACGATGGAGGGCACTGCCCGCTTCGTGACCGACCTTCTGCGACGGGCATTCACCAGTTCGATCCGCTCGAAATTCGGCTTCCTGATCTCCCGCCCGGCGACCGAATTGATGCGGCATCACCTTGACCCGAACAATCACAATGGCGCCGTGTTCCTTGGGCTCAATGGCGTTGTGGTCAAGAGTCATGGAAGCGCGACCGATTATGGCGTGGCCAACGCCATCGGGGTCGCGGCCAAGCTCGTTGCTGAGAATATCACGAGCAGGATTACTGACGATCTGGCCAATGTGAAGGATGCCTCCGAATGACGCTGCGCGCACGGATTGTTGGAACCGGATCGGCGCTTCCCAAGACCAGGGTCTCGAACGAAGACCTCGCACAGCGCGTCGACACGTCGGATGAGTGGATTGTTGCACGAACGGGCATTCGCTTTCGCCATATTGCCCAAGATGGTGAAACCACATCCACACTTGCGACTGATGCCTGCCAAAAGGCGCTCAAGGCGGCAAATGTCGAAGCCGGTGAAGTCGATCTGATTATTCTGGCTACGGCAACCCCGGATCAGACGTTTCCTGCTAGCGCCACCAAAGTGCAGGCTGCGCTCGGCATTGATGATTGCATTGCCTTCGACGTTGCGGCGGTGTGTTCCGGCTTTCTATATGCCCTGTCCGTTGCGGACAGCATGATAAGGGCCGGTGCAGCAAGGACGGCATTGGTGATTGGTTCGGAAACATTCAGCCGCATTCTCGACTGGGAAGATCGCACGACCTGTGTCCTCTTCGGAGACGGCGCAGGCGCGGTCGTCCTTCGCGCTGAGGAGGGAGAGTCGGGAATCCTCGCGACGGCGCTGCATGCAGACGGCCGCCACAATGGGCTCCTATATGTCGATGGGGGTCCCTCGACCACCGGCACGGTTGGCAAAGTCCGCATGAAGGGATCGGAAGTATTCCGTCATGCCGTCACCAACCTGGCATCCGTCATGAAGGAAGTCCTCGACAAGGCATCGCTTGGCACAGACGATATCGATTGGGTTGTACCGCATCAGGCTAACGCCCGCATCCTTGACGCAACGGCGCGGAAACTTGGCCTGCCTGCTGAAAAGGTGATCATGACGGTGGACCAACACGCCAATACTTCGGCCGCATCGGTGCCTTTGGCGCTGGATCTCGCAGTTCGGGACGGCAGAATAAAATCCGGCGATCTAGTTGTGCTGGAGGCAATGGGCGGTGGATTTACCTGGGGCGCTTGCGTCGCGCGACTCTAGCCTCCCGCCCGATTGACCTTCCTTGTGGGAGAGATAGAATGGGCCTAGAGTTCGAGTAGAGGGGGAAATACATGGGTGATGCGAGTACATTGACACGCTCTGATCTGTCTGATGCAATCCATAATGAAATCGGGCTCTCGAGAGCTGAATGCTCGGACCTTGTGGAAGCCATCCTGACGCAAATGGGTGATGCCTTGGCCAAGGGCCAGAACGTCAAGATTTCAGGCTTTGGCACTTTCATCCTGCGTGACAAATCGCAGCGGATCGGACGGAACCCGAAGACAGGTGTGGAGGTACCGATTTCCCCCCGCCGAGTGCTGACGTTCCGGGCCAGTCAGAAGATGCGCGAACGTATCGTCAAAGCTGGCCAGTGACGGGCATGGCTGCGACCCAAAAGAGCGCTTCGGCTTTTCGGACCATTGGCGAATTGTCGGAAGAACTTGGCGTTGCGCAGCACATTCTGCGTTATTGGGAAACGCGCTTTCCCCAGTTGCGCCCCCTTCAGCGCGCCGGCAATCGGCGCTATTATCGCCCCGAAGACGTCGCACTCGTCAAGCGGATCAACCTGCTCCTCAATCGAGACGGATATACCGTCAAAGGTGTGCAGAAGCTGTTGTCTTCGGCAGGCAGCAGCGCGCCACCACCCACACTGCCCCCAAGGGCTGAGCCGCCGACGCCACACGGTCGACCAATCCCTGTTCATGAATTGCGGGCGATCCGGGACCGTTTGTCAAAGGCATTGGCGGCAGATGACGTCGCGGCTCGAATCTGATTCGGTCCTAGAACTGTAGAGCCTTCACCATTTTAACGCCCGGAAGGTTGCAGGCCTTCCAGAGCACCGGCTCCGGAATCGGAGCGTCAATCGAAAGGAGAAGCAACGCTTCTCCTCCCGCCGAACGCCGACCGAGGTGAAAGGTCCCGATATTCAGCCCTGCTTCTCCAAGCAGGGTTCCTATCCTTCCGATAAAGCCGGGTGCATCTTCGTTGACAATATAGAGCATATGGCCATCGAGATCGGCTTCTACCTTGATGCCGAACGCTTCGACCAGACGGGGCTCGCCATTGCCGAAGAGCGTTCCTGCAACCGACCGCTCACCCTGGCTGGTTTCAACCGTGACGCGGATCAATGTGTGATAGTCCCCTTCGCGGTCGTGCCGCACTTCCCGCACGTCGAGCCCGCGCTCTTTCGCAAGAAATGGTGCGTTGACCATGTTGACCGTATCTGAATAGCGGCGCATCAGGCCACAAAGCACAGCCCCTGAAATCGGCTTGATATTGAGCTGTGCTGCTGCACCTTCGACTTCAATCGCGATCTTTGTCAGATTGTCATGCGCAAGCTGCCCGACGAGGCTGCCAAGCTTTTCTGCCAAAGCCATATAAGGTCGCAGCTTTGGGGCCTCCTCGGCACTCAGCGATGGCATGTTGAGTGCGTTCGTGACGCCTCCGCTAACAAGATAGTCTGCCATCTGCTCGGCGACCTGCAACGCAACATTGACCTGCGCCTCGTTGGTCGAGGCTCCAAGATGTGGCGTGCAGATAAAGTTGGGCGTGCCGAACAAGGGGGACTGCTTGGCGGGTTCCTCCACAAACACATCGAGTGCCGCGCCACCGATATGGCCGCTGTCGAGCCCTTCCTTGAGCGCAGTCTCGTCGATCAGGCCACCACGTGCACAATTGATGATCCGAACGCCCTTCTTGGTCTTCGCCAGGTTCTCCCTGGAAAGGATGTTGCGCGTCTGATCGGTCAGGGGCGTGTGCAGCGTGATGAAATCTGCCTTGGCAAGCAGCGTATCGAGATCGGCCTTTTCGACGCCCATTTCGACAGCCCGTTCGGGGGTCAAAAAGGGATCAAAGGCAACAACCTTCATCCGTAGGCCCTGCGCGCGCGAAGCGACAATCGAGCCGATGTTGCCTGCGCCGATCAGGCCAAGCGTCTTGCCCGTCACTTCAACGCCCATGAAACGGTTCTTTTCCCATTTTCCGGCCTGCGTCGAGGCATCGGCTTCCGGCAACTGGCGCGCGAGTGCGAACATCAGCGCGATGGCATGCTCCGCCGTTGTGATCGAATTGCCGAAGGGCGTGTTCATCACGACCACGCCCTTTGCGGAAGCCGCCGGAATATCGACATTGTCGACACCAATCCCTGCGCGGCCGACGACCTTCAGATTGGTGGCAGCATCGAGGATTTCCTGCGTCACCTTGGTGGCCGAGCGAATGGCAAGGCCATCATACTGGCCGATGATGGCTTTCAGTTCTTCCGGTGTCTTGCCGGTAATTTCATCGACTTCGCATCCACGCTCACGAAAGATCTGCGCGGCATTGGGGTCCATCTTGTCGGAAATAAGCACTTTGGGTTTGGTCATTGTTTGAACTCCATCGCCCGTGCAATGGCAGGGGCCTGTCAATGTAGTGGAAAGCGACCGCTGGCTGCGCAGGGGTGGCGACTATGCGGTGAGCGACGCCCAAGCCCAGTCGAGCCAGGGCCCGA
Organism: Sphingomonadales bacterium; assembly: GCA_016704425.1. Classification (GTDB taxonomy): domain Bacteria; phylum Pseudomonadota; class Alphaproteobacteria; order Sphingomonadales; family Sphingomonadaceae; genus Aquisediminimonas. The sequence goes on along the minus strand of JADJAC010000011.1, from coordinate 1,099,280 downwards.
GGGCCTTGATATCGGCTGTTTCGACTGTGGCACCGCACCAGATGCGCAGGCCCGGCGGCGCATCGCGATATCCGGCGATGTCATAGGCAGCGCCTTCGGCGTCGAGCAGACCTGCGAAGCTCTTGATAAATGCCTCATCTGCACCCTCGACCGTCAGGCAGACCGAGGTCTTTGAACGGGTCTCCGGTCGCGCGGCAAGATGGCCAAGCCAAGGGCGTTCGGCCACGATCAGGTCGAGCGCAGCGGCATTGGCATCCGAACGGGCGATCAGCCCCTTTAGCCCGCCTGCGGACTGTGCCCATTCGAGCGCAAAGATCGCGTCCTCAACGGCAAGCATTGACGGCGTGTTGATCGTTTCGCCCTTGAATATACCCTCGTTGAGCTTGCCCTTCGCCATCAGCCGGAAAACCTTTGGCAGCGGCCACGCAGGAGTATAGCTTTCGAGCCGCTCAACAGCGCGGGGCCCCAAGATCAGAACACCATGCGCGCCCTCGCCTCCAAGGACCTTCTGCCAGCTGAAGGTCACCACATCGAGCTTGTCCCATGGCAGGTCATAGGCGAAAACCGCCGATGTCGCATCACAAATTGCCAGTCCCTCGCGATCCTTGGCAATCCAATCGCCATTTGGAACCCGAACGCCCGAAGTCGTGCCATTCCATGTGAAGACCACATCATCAGCCCAGTTCACGGCCGTAAGATCCGGAAGCTCTCCGTAAGGAGCCGCCAATTTCGTCGCGTCGAGCTTGAGTTGCTTGACGACGTCTGTCACCCAACCTTCGCCGAAGCTTTCCCATGCCAGCATTGTCACGCCGCGCGCGCCGAGCATCGACCAGAGCGCCATTTCAACCGCACCCGTGTCTGATCCGGGAACGATGCCGATCCTGTGGGTATCGGGCACCTGCAGGACGTCACGCGTGAGATCGATCGCCAACTGCAGCCTCGACTTCCCAATTTTGGCGCGGTGTGAGCGCCCAAGGGAATCTGTCTTGAGCTTTGAAGCATCCCAGCCCGGCGGCTTTGCGCAGGGTCCAGAGGAAAAAAACGGACGCGCGGGTTTCCCCGCGGGCTTGGCAATAGTCATGTCTTGCGTCTCCTTGCAGAGAGCTCGCGCGGCGTTGGGACCGCGTGGCCCGGAGCCGCCCCTAGTGGCGCGCTGTAGAATGTCAACCCGCAGTTCTCGATGAACCGTTGCCGAATTTAGTAGATCGTTAACCATGTCAGCGGCAAAATCATGCCATGAACCGGTTGCTGTCATCGCTAGTCCTTCTGGCCTTGGTGTCAGCTTGCGTCGGCCCGCCGAACGGACGCCGTCCGACGAGCGAACGACCGGTTCCGCTCGCGCCGCAGAGCCCCGAACTCAAACAGTGCCTTGCCGAACTCGGACGCTACCAAGCGCGATATGCACTCCTTCCCGACCGCAACTACGGCAGCGGTTGCTCAACAATTTCATCGGTCCAATTAACCGGAGTCGGCATCCCGATTTCAAACATAACAGCGATCCAATGTCCGCTGGCCCTGAACCTCGCGATATGGACGCGCGAGGCAGTGCAACCTGCTGCAAGGCAGGTGTTTGGGGAGCGCGTTGTACGACTGGAAAGCTTTGGGAGCTACAGCTGTCGAAACGTCAAGGGTCGACCGCAAATGGCAGGAACGCGATCAGAACACGCGACGGCCAATGCAGTCGATATTTCCGGCTTTGTGCTGGCTGACGGGCGCCGCATCGCTGTCGATAGCGGGTGGAACGGCACAGATGATGAACGTCGCTTCCTGCGCTCGGTAAGGGCAGCGGCTTGCAAGCGCTTCCGGACCGTCCTGAGTCCAGATTTCAACGCTGCCCATCAGGACCATTTTCATTTCGATCTGGGTCGCGGCCCGTTTTGCCGCTAAGCTCGCGCGATGACTGAAAATCATGTTCCCGCGCGCATTTTCGCGCATGCCGCCCAAGACGCCGAAGCCGCAAAAAAGGCCACATCATCGCCCCAGACCGAAGCGGCGTCCTACCGGCTGGCATTCCAGGATGACGAATTTCTCCTGCGCGATGATCTGCGGCCTGTCCGTTTCCAGCTTGAACTGCTCAAAACCGAACTCCTGCTCGACGAAGCAAAGATCGGATCAACAATTGTTTTCTATGGGTCTGCACGCATTCCCGCTCCAGGCATGGAAGCGAGCGCCGCTACACCCGAGATTGCCAAGCGGCTTGAAGCGAAATCACATTACTACGAAATCTCCCGGCAGCTTGCCGCTTTGGCCAGCAAAACCCCGCCTGATTCGGATGGCATGCGCCAATTCGTTGTCTGCTCGGGCGGCGGTCCTTCCATCATGGAAGCAGCAAATCGCGGAGCAGCGGACGTGGGCGCCGAATCGATCGGCCTCAACATCGTCCTCGCGCATGAGCAGGCGCCCAATCCCTATGTAACGCCGGGATTGAGTTTTCAGTTCCACTATTTCGCGCTCAGAAAAATGCACTTCCTGCTGCGGGCCCGCGCCGTCGCGGTTTTCCCAGGCGGCTTTGGAACGCTTGACGAAATGTTTGAACTCCTGACCCTGATGCAGACAGGCAAAACAAAGCGGATGCCCGTCCTGCTCTACGGTCGGGAGTTCTGGAATCGAATCGTCAATTTTAAAGCCTTGGTCGAAGAAGGGGTGATCTCACCCGCAGATCTCGACCTGCTCACTTTCGCCGAAACTGCCGAAGAAGGCTGGACTGCAATCCAGCGCTTCTACGGAATGGCATAGTTCAGCTTACTTTTTGGTAGCGTCGGCAGCAGGCGCTGCGGCATTTTCAGCTGGTGCTGCACTATCTGCAGGCGCTGCCGCAGCTTCAGCCGCAGGCGGCGGCGGAACCGGAAGGTTTGAGCCCTGTTCATTAATGTAGCGAATGACGCTTGCGCGATCCTCCGGATTGGAAAGGCCAGCAAAGCTCATTTTGGTGCCATTGAGATATTTCTTTGGCGACGTCAGCCACTTGTCCATGGCTTCCCAATCCCAGACGCCGGCCATCGCCATCATGCCGGGAGAATAGGAAAAGCCGGCGACATGGCCATGTTTCTTGCCCATCACCCCATAAAGGTTCGGGCCGACGCCAGCAGCGCCGCCTGGGGTTATCGTGTGGCAGGATGCACATTTCTTGAAGATTTCCGCACCTTTCGCGGGATCCCCAGCTGAAAAATCAACGGGCTTTGCAGCCGTTGCCCCTCCACCGGCGCTTTCAGGCGACGCATCTGCAACTTCGAATCCGCCCTGTTCCACCTTTTCATGCTTGAAATATTCGCCCGTCAGGATCGTTCCTCCAAGTGCAACAATGCCCGCGAAAAGCGCCCACCCGGCTGCTGTGTTGAAACGATCATCCATGCTTGAAACCTTCTGCGAGTGCCCCGTGAATCGCGCTCGCTTTAGTCGGCCATTGGACGCTTCGCAAGCGCGCGGTGCGAACCAAATGCACCAATGCTTGCGTAGCGGCGGAGACGCCCGTAAGCGCTGCCCGCGATGGAAAACTATCCCGCCCCTGCACGGCCACTTGTCGAGGCCATGATTGCCCAATCAGTGGCGGATCCCGCGAGGGCAGTGGCGTTCCAGGGCGCGCCGGGAGCCAATTCTCACATCGCTGTCCAACAAGCCTTTCCCGACGGCATTGCCTTGCCCTGTTTCAGCTTTCCCGATGCAATCGATGCCGTGCGCGAAGGGCGCGCCGCAAAGGCAATGATCCCGATCGAAAACTCGCTCCATGGGCGGGTGGCAGACATTCATTTCCTTTTGCCCGAATCGGGGCTGGTGATCACGGGCGAGTACTTCCTGCCGATCCACTATGCGTTGATGGGGATCGGCCCTCTCGAGGGCATCAAGCAAGCAATCAGTCATCCGCAAGCTCTTGGCCAATGCCGGCACTGGCTGCGCGCGCGCGGGATTGAATCGATAGCCTACCCCGATACAGCCGGCGCTGCAGCGCGCGTCCTGGAACTCGGCGACCCGACGATTGCAGCAATCGCACCCCCCGGGGCGGCGAAAGTCTACGGTCTTGAGATCCTCGCCGAAGCACTTGAAGATTCCAGCGACAATATGACGCGCTTCGTCATCCTCGCCAGATCGGGCGAACCGGCTCCCAACGAAGGCGTCGTGATGACGACCTTCGTCTTCGAGGTGAAGAACATCCCGGCCGCGCTCTACAAGGCAATGGGCGGGTTCGCGACCAATGGCGTCAACATGACCAAGCTGGAAAGCTACCAGCGCGGAGCCAGTTTTGCCGCCACGACCTTTTTTGCCGATATCGAAGGACATCCGGACGATCCAGCCGTCGCGCGAGCCCTTGAAGAGCTGCAATTCCACTCGCGCTCGCTTCGCTTGCTTGGTACATATCCGCAGGCGCGCAAACGGGGCTGAATCCTCGAGCCTGTCTGCTATCGTTCAGCGTTGGACAAGGCCTCGTGTGCGATAACAGACAATATCTGTAACAGAATGCAACCAAACGTCCGCACCGGGCGTATAACGTGTTCAACTGCAGGGATTAGCCGATGTCATTACTCCACGCTGTCTTTCGTCGGCTCATCAAAAAGGGTGTTGTTACCCTGATCGAAGCCGATGGCAGCCGCCATGTATTCGGGACACCCGACGCATCCTTTCCGGAGATTGTGGTCCGCTTCAACGACAGGCGAGTGGCCTTCGATATAGTACGCGGGCCTCGCCTTGGCTTTGCAGAGGGCTTCATGGATGGCCGCATCAGTTTCGAACAAGGCGACATCATGGACTTTGTTGGCCTGATCCGCGCCAACAACCCTTGGGAAAAGGGACTCGATATCGAAAGGAAGGGCCCGATCCGGCGCGCGTTCAAGCGAGTGGCCCGCCGCTGGAACCAGATCAATTTCCGCAGGCAATCAAAGCGCAATGTCGCCCATCACTATGACCTTTCGGGCAAACTCTACGACCTGTTCCTTGATCGCGACCGGCAATACAGCTGTGCATACTTCACCGATCCGGCAATCAGTCTCGAGCAGGCGCAGGAAGACAAGAAGGCACATATTGCTGCCAAGCTTGCCTTGTCTCCAGGACTGAAGGTGCTCGACATTGGCTGTGGCTGGGGCGGCATGGCCCTCTATCTTCACAAACATTACGGAGTCGATGTTCTCGGGATCACGCTCTCGGAAGAACAGCTTGAGGTCGCTCGCAAACGAGCAGCAGAGGCAGGAGTTGCGGACAATGTCCGCTTTGAACTGCGCGACTATCGCGATCTTTCCGGGTCATTCGATCGCATCGTTTCGGTCGGCATGTTCGAACATGTCGGCGTTCCGAATTACCGCGAATTCTTCCGCAAATGCCATAACCTGCTCACTGCCGACGGTGTGATGCTTCTCCACACGATCGGCCGCATGGGCGGCCCGGGCAGCACCGATGCGTTCACGCGAAAATATATATTCCCCGGTGGTTACATCCCCGCCCTTTCGGAAATCCTGGAAGGGAGCGAACCAAACAAGATGATCGCAACCGATGTCGAGGTGCTTCGCCTTCACTATGCCTTCACGTTGCAGGAATGGTATCGCCGCACCGTCGCCGCGCGCGAACAGATTGAGGCGCTCTATGATGCGCGGTTTTTTCGGATGTGGACGTTATACCTCGCTGGAGCCGCAACCGTCTTCCAGCATGGCGGAATGGTTAATTTCCAGATCCAGTACGCCCGAAGCCGTCACGCGCTGCCGATAACTCGGGACTATATGATCGCCAACTGAAACCACTTGTTGCCCTGATGCCGCGGCTCCGCCTATCAGGGCGATGCGGGGGAATTGGACGATGGCAAATTCGAGCAGTTGCTACTCGCTGACATGTGGCGAGGTTGTTGCCGAAAACATTGAAGTCTGTCCCCGATGTGGCGGGCGGATGCTTACGTCGCGCTCGGTTCGCCGACTTGGCTGGGCTTTGACACTGATGGGCCTGATCATCACTGTCTTTATTGGTATGATTACCGTGCACCTGCTTCCATCGTTAGTACCGATTCACGGAATCTCTGCCCCGGCCCGCTTCAACGGGACACCCGATCAAGCCAAGCTCGTCCTGCAGATTTTCTTCCTGCTCATTGGATTTGGCATCGCGATAACGCTCAACGGCATCATCCAAGTGTCAACCGGACAGCGCAATCGCATTGCTCTGTTCTTTTCCCTTGGCATTGCCGCGTTGATCGTCATCACCGGCTATGGGATCGTGAGACCGATATAGGGACGGCGATTCAGGGCCGCGCAGTCTCGGACAATATCCAATCATCCATCTGGCGTTCAAGCACATCAAGCGGAACAGGCCCCTGCCCCAGCACCGCATCGTGGAACCGGCGGAGATCGAATTTGGACCCAAGGGCGGCTTCCGCCCGCGCCCGCAATTCACGGATCTTGAGTTCGCCAAGCTTGTATCCCAACGCCTGCCCAGGCCAACTGATGTAACGGTTCACTTCTGCCTCGATATTCGCATCTGACAGGGCGCTGTTATCCCGCATGAAGGCAATTGCCTGCGCCTTGGTCCAGCCTTTGGCATGCATGCCCGTGTCGACCACCAGCCGACAGGCCCGCCACATCTCGTAGGAAAGCCGACCCATGTTTTTCTCGGGCGTGTCATACAGGCCCATCTCGATCCCGAGATGCTCGGAATAAAGACCCCAGCCCTCCACATAGGCCGTGAAGCCGGCCGCGCTTTTGCGAAATGCGGGGAGCTCCAATTCCTGCTGCAGCGCAATCTGGTTGTGGTGCCCCGGCACGGCCTCGTGCGCCGTCAGCGCGGGCAATTCCCACAGCGGGCGCTGCGAGAGCTTGGACGTATTTACATAATAATTGCCCGCGATTCCGCTCTCTGGAGACCCGCTGTTGTAATATGCAGTCGTTGTGGTTTCGGCCGTTTCTTTCGGAATTTCGCGCACGCCGTAAGGGAGGCGCGGCAATCTTGCGAAATATTGAGGCATCTTCCCATCGATCTGCTTGGCGATACGCGACGCAGCGGCAAGCAATTCCTCCGGGGTCTTGGCATAATAGGTCGGGTCGGTGCGCAGCTTGGCGATGAACGCCTCACGACTTGGATAGCCCGCCTCCGTTGCGACCTTCGCCATTTCAGTCCTAATTCGCGCGACCTCAGACAGACCAATTTCGTGGATCTGATCAGGCGAAAGATTCGTCGTCGTATGCGAACGTGCCTGGAAAGCATACCAGGCAGTACCCTGCGGCATCGCTGACGCGCCGACTGTTTTGCGGCATTTCGGCTTGTATTCAGTAAGGTAGAAATGCGCGAACTTGGCGTATTCAGGGGCAACAACATCCCGGATGATCGCAACCGCTCGAGCATGCATCGCGAGCCATTCAGCGTCATTCATATCAACAGGCCGCTGACGTCTGAACGGTCCGAAGAAGCGGGTATCCTCGGGCTTGCCTTGAACTGCACCCGTGATCGTGTCTTCAAAGCCGGCCAGCGCATCGCAAGGCTGAACATAGCCCTTGGCGACCGCCTGCCGCGATATGGTGATCGCATCGCCATTGAGCTTGGGATAGAGCGCAAGCCGCTTCAGATAGCTTTCATAGTCGGCGCGGGTCCGGAACGGCAGATTGTCCGCCATTCCTGCAAAACCCTGGTGCCAACCATAATAGGTCGTGAAAAGGATCATCCTTTCGCCATAGCGATTTCCCTCTACCTGATCCGACAGCATGCGAACGAGCACACCCTTGTTCGTTCGATCCGCGACAGACAGAGCCTGATCGGGAATGGCTGACAGTCGGTCCAGAAATGCCTGCGCTGCCTTTGCCTCGCGGTCCTGTTCAGCCAGGCTGAGATCACCCAGTTTGTCGTCAAAATCGTGCACGCCGAGTGCGGTCGCCTGGACGGGGTTGATCGAAAGCCACCATTTCCAGTGATCGGCGATGATGGTCTGCAAATCGTCTGCTGGCGCCGCATGCGCTGTTGAAATTAAAAGGGCGACCGCCAAGGGCAGTGCGCTGAATGTCCTTTTGATCATCATTCACCTCCCGAATGCCTATCGAGGCTGGCACAGCAGGCCATTCCCCGCAAACGAAAATGGCCGGAACTGGATGAAGGCAATCTTCATCCGGTCCCGGCCAGTCCTGCCAGCGGGAGATGGACCGTTTGGCAATGGGTTCAGGCGACTTCCGCAACAAGCGACTTGGGCGCCGGTTTCGTTCCGGTGACGCGGTCGTATACTGCAACATAGTCCGGGTGTTCGGTGCCCATCACTTTGTCCCAGAAGGTAAAATAGAAACCGAAATTGTGATTGAAGCTGCCAGCATGATGCAGATCGTGATGCGTCGTGGTGCTGATCCACTTGAGAACCGGGTGGCTCGCCCAGCCCCGTGCATGAAGCTCAAGCCCAGCATGCCCCATGCAATTGCGCAGGATCATGATGATCAGGAATGTGAAGACCACAATTCCCGGTGTAGGCACAAAGTACAGCCAGGCTGGCATGAAGAGCGCCATCACAAATGCTTCGGGAAGGGCAAAGCTGTAGGCGGCCCAGGCTGTGGGTGTGACCGTTCGATGATGAAAGCGATGGAAATGCTTGAACAGGCGCGGATGATGCATGGCACGGTGGCTCCAATAGAAATAGGCATCATGGGCGACAATGATCGCTACGATCATGCCGAGATTGCCGGCGAGTCCATAACTGCCTTCCATTTCGCGCATATAGCCGTGCCGGATCGCCCAGATCACAAGGATGCTGACGACAACATAAACAAGCACTGTGCGCGCCGAAGCGAAAAACTCCCGACGGAAATCCGATGTTGTTGCGGTACGCTTCTGGATCTGGCGCGCGCGCCAAGGCGTCCGCTTCAGCATCCACACAAGTCCTGCTACGAGAGACGCTGCAATTGCATAGCGACCAAAGTCAAAGGCAAAAAGGTGCAGCGCCTTTTCCTGTGCGATACCCAAAAATGTCGTTGCGTATTCCATTCGCCAACTCCCGAAATAGTGATGTCAGCTCAATGGTGGCACTGGAACAACAAAGCTCCGCCGGTTTCGAATTCGGCTAGCCGATTCTGGAATCAATCAGGCAGCACGGCTGCGATACTCGGTTGGCGTCATACCCGCGACTTCCCGAAAGGCCCGATTGAATGGCCCAAGCGAGCCAAATCCCGCATCAAGCGCAATCGTGAGTATGGGCACCTGGCGCTGATCCGGATCGGAGAGTGCCGCCCTGACCTCGTCCAGCCGATACCCGTTGAGGAATGCCGCAAAATTGCGATGTCCCAATTGGCCGTTAATCAGGCGACGGAGGCGATATTCAGGTTCGCCAAGTTGCGCAGCAAGTTTTGCAATCGTCATCGTCTCGTCGCGATAAGGCCGCTCTGTTTCCATATGGGCTATCAGCCGCCCGGCGAGTGGATCGTCGCGCAAGAAAACAGCCGCGCTTTCATCGACGCGCTGCGCCGGACCAAGCAGGTCCGCCCGCCGGATGGCGAACATCGCCGCACAAAAGGCAAAGGTGAGCACAACGATGCCGAATTGCAGCAGCGATCGAAGAAACTCGGGCGCAAAACCGTTAAAGACTGCGACCTCAACGGCATTGGTCAGCACAACATAAGTGCCCACGGCACCGATCATCTGCACGCGTAGTCGGCGACGCTCCTCGACCAGATCATCTTCCCTGCCCTTCCATGCAATCCAGAGACCTGCGATGGCAAAGCCGAACATGAATGCCCGCAACATTGCGGCACTTGCATAGAAAAGCGGTGATCGGGATTCGAAATTCGCCTCCACCAGAACGACAAGGATCATGCAGACAGGCAAAAGCGACCAGCTTCGCAGCCCGATCTGTCGCTCATCGTTGAACCATGTCCGCGCAAACAGCCAAAAGAGCGCGGGCACAGTTACCGATCCAAGCTCGATGATCCAGTTGAAGAAGAATCCGAAGGGTGCATGGCCGGGGACGGTCGCAACAACATGGCACGCAATCGAAAAATTCATCGCAACTGCCAGTCGTGCAGGAAGCGCACGCCAATGGTCGCGCACGAGCAACCAGCCCCAGAGTACGAGCAGCGCTATTGAGCCGCCGCGAACCATCATGTCGAAATCGTGAAAATACAGCATGAGTTTGCAGATTGGCAGAGCAGCGATGGCAGGGCAATGGGTGCTCCAGACCGGCTTGCGAAAGGGCGGTATCTCCCGCATCTTCCTTGCGATGACAGACCAAACCGATCTGAGTGGCGGATGCCATTGCAGCGCCGTCCGCTTTCGTCTGAAAGTGCCAGCCCGCGTCGAACTTCTCGACTGCAACTGCTCGATCTGTTCACGAACCGGCTATCTCCACCTGATTGTGCCGCATGGCGATCTCGTCCTGGAACGGGGTCAGGACGCCCTCACCTCCTATCGTTTCGGATCGCAAGCCGCCGACCATCTGTTCTGTCGCCATTGCGGTATCAAGAGCTTCTACCAACCGCGCTCACACCCCGAAGCATGGAGTGTGAACTGGCACTGCCTTGACGAAGGACACGATATTGGATTCTGGATCACAGCCTTTGATGGCCGCAACTGGGAAGGGGCAAAGAAGAGCCTCGACGCACGAGCCTAGATTGGCTCCATCTGAAGCCACATGCCGCCCTTGGGTCTGAGCGTCACTGTTCCCATGGGATATGGTGTAAAATCCGAGGGCAGCGAAAAACGCCGCGCGGCGAGCCAATGCGCTAGAATGATCAGAGCTTCGACAATGGCAAATCGCGCGCCAACACACACGCGCTGCCCGCCGCCGAACGGAATATATTGGAATCGATGGAGCTTTGCCTTTGCCTCCGGCGCGAAGCGCGTGTGATCGAAGGCATCGGGATTGTCCCAGAGTTTGCGGTGCCGGTGCATCACCCACGGCCAAAGCGAAATGAGGTCCCCGGCGGCAATTTCCGCATCGCCGAGGTGATCAGCCGCCTGCGCCTCCCTATCAAATCGCGGAGCGGGTGGGTACAGGCGCATTGCCTCATCCAGGATCTGGCGCAACAATGGCAACCGATCAGCAAGCGTCGCGATATCGCCAGCGAGGGCCGTCACTGCCTCTGCCCGCGCTTCTTCCTGCAAGCCGGGTTGCGCTGCAAGCAGATAGATCGTCCAGGCCAGGGCGTTGGCCGTTGTCTCGTGCCCGGCGACATAGAAGGTGATTGCGTTGTCGACCGCAAGCGCTTCGGCCTCTGCTGGCGGGAATTGCTCGTACAGGGCACGAATGAGTCCGCCGAAAAAATCAGCGGCGCCGCCGGTGGGTCCACGTTCGCGCACGAGTGCAGTCAACGTATTGCGCAGATAGACCCGACCACGCCGTGCACGCGCCATCACCGGGCTGATATCGAAATCCTGCAATCCCAGAATTGTAGATATCCGTGCTTGCCCACTGGCCAGGACGAGGTTGTCGATATGCTCGCCAGCCGCGCGCGTGGTCAGGCGTGCATCGCTTGAAAAAAGAGTGTCCGCAATGATCTGCATCGTTGCATCAGTGGCCGCGCGCGCCATGTCGGTCCGGATTGTCCCGCGCAGCCAGACACCAGTCTGTCGTGCGGCAACCTCCGCGATTGCCCTCGACATGCTCGCCACGGCACCCGGCGCAAAGGTTGGAGCGACGATCCGGCGCTGCTTCTTCCAATCCTCCCCCTCCGCCGAGAGCAGCCCGTTGCCGATCAGTGGAGACAATATTCGTTGCGCGATACGGGGGCGGAGATAATTCTCCTTGTTGCCGAGCAGCACGCGCTCAACGATGTCCGGGTCGGTGACGATGTGGACGGTGAAGCCAAGAATTCGGCGTTTCCGATAGAATTCGTCAAACGCTGGTTCGGGCCAGCCGTAGACGGTGTTGCGGAGCCGTTCACCGAACAGCCCGCGCCAACCGGGCATCCAGTCGGCAGTGCGTGGCGGCTGAACCGGAACAAAATGGGCAGACGTCGCCATGGCTCCTGACTATCCCGTAAAACCCAGATGTGCGGCCGCTTCCTTCAACTCAACCTCGCGGTTGGGTGCCAGACGCGCCATGCGCTCCGCATAGGTTGCAAGCAAGGCTTTACCGGCCTTCTCGGGTGAGCCCGAGTCGAAAGGCGGAGCCGGGTCGTACTCGAGCGAAAGCTGGACCAGCCTGGCATGGGCTTCACCCCTGATTTCAGAGGTCAGGGCCAGCGCGAAATCGATCCCTGCCGTGACGCCACCACCCGTCACGCGGTTGCGGTCAAAGACAGTGCGCGCCTTGACGGGCTCGGCCCCAAAAAGCGCAAGCTGGTGATGCCAAGCCCAATGCGACGTTGCCTTGTAGCCTTTGAGCAGCCCCGCCGCCCCGAGGATGAGCGAGCCGGTGCAAACGCTTGTTACCCATTTGGCATCCTTGCCAACTTGCCTCAGCCAGATCATTGCAGCATCGTCCATCATCACGTCGGTCACGCCAATGCCGCCAGGCACGCACAAAATGTCTGCGGTTGCGATGTCCGTGAACGTCGCTGTCGGCATAATTGCAAAGCCGGCATCCGTCATGACTGGTTCGCGAGACTTCCAGACCAAATCGAGCTTTACGTTACCAAGCCTCGAAAGAACCTGAGCCGGGCCGGTCAGGTCAAGCTGTGTAACGCCGGGAAAGAGGAGAAAAGCAATGGAAACGGGGGACATACGAAACTCCTCTGCGCACTTTGGGAGAATGGAGAAGGCATTGCAAAGTCATTTCGGCATGCACCGACTGCTTCGAATTTGTCCATTTCGACCACGCTTACGCCTGAAACCGATAGCGTGCCGGGGTACTAACTGACAGATCCCGGAAGGGCACTGCCTGCACCGAAAAGTCCAATGACAGGCGCAAGGACAATGCTGGATACAAAGGCGACCACAATCGCGGCGACAATAGTTACGGCAGTGTAGCCCAATGCCTTGTCGGCCGGTGTCTTCATCAGCTTGGGCAATCCGACATAAAGCAGATAGATACTGTAGATGCCAAGCAACGTCAGGACGCTGATACCTGGCAGAAGTCCGAAAATACCGGCCACCCAAGCGGCGGCTCCACTGTAGGTCGCCACCTTGAAGGCCTGGATACGGTTTTTCGTTCCGCCAAAACTCGGCGCGAGTGCATCGATCGCCAATGCAAGGACGAAGACCCCAACCAAAGCGATGACATAACTGGCAATCGCGGTTCCGACTGCCTGCCCAATCCCAGGACGATACGTGACGCCAAGAAACGAATATCCGAAGGCGATGCTCTTGATCATCGCCGCGACCGGACCGATCGCGGCCAGGATCAAGATATAATTCTTGTATAGTCCGCCGATTTCTGCGGATTCCTTCTCAATTACATCCCATTCGGTCGATGGCGTCATGATGATGTTCTTGACGCGTGTAATCAGGCCCTGCTGGAAACTGCCCGGCGCACCCTGTAAATCCATTGCCTTACCCCCTGATTGAAAAACCAGTGTGACAGTTGGTGATCGTCGCGCGATCCGAGTATCTGTGATGCAACCATCTTATCCTCAAAACGAGGGCATGTGCAACTATGTCGCTTCGGGTCGGACTTCAGGCATTGCGCGCCATCAATCCGCCGTCCACGGGGATTACGGCGCCTGTAATGTAGGATGCCGCAGGAAGACAGAGGCTGACGATGATTTGGGCAACTTCCTCGGGCTCCCCATAGCGGTTCATTGCGGTTCTGCGTTTGGCGAAGATGGCCTTGGCCTCATCGGGGATGGCGGCCGTCATGCCGGTATTGATGGGTCCCGGGCAGATACAATTGACCGTGATGCCCAAGCGTCCGAATTCCACGGCGAGCGAGCGGGTGAGACCCGCCACACCTGCCTTGGCTGCGCTATAGCCGCTATGTCCCGCCGTCGCGCCGAGCGCTTCGGTCGACGCAATATTGACGACTCTCGCCGCGCTGGACCGTTTGAGGTGGGGCAACGCGGCGCGCGTGACTTGCTGTGTCCCGGTCAGGATGACTGCAATCAGCCTCTGCCACGCCACCTCATACCGTGGATCGTCAAACGCAAGCGCATTGGAAATGCCAGCGTTATTGACAACAATATCAAGCCCGCCGAATTCGCCAGCCGCTTCCGCCACAACGGTCATCACCCGTTCCTGATCTGCGACGTCAAGCTCCCATGCCTTCGCAAATCCACCCCTTCTGACGATATCCTGCGCGACCTCTTCGGCTCCGAGGCCATTGAAATCAGTCACTGCGACCTTCGCCCCCATGGCCGCCAGCAACTTTGCTGTGGCGCGCCCCATGCCACTCGCGGCGCCAGTAACAAGAGCTATGCGTCCCGATACGGACCGCAGTGTCATCATCTCTTGCGTGTCCATATTGGCCCTTTCAGATTTCAAGACGCGCCGTCACGGTATCACCCTCAGCCAACCCTTCCGCGCGCCGCACGTCAGCTTTGAGCGGAAGAAGGAAACCACCAGACTCCTTATGCGGAAACAACGAAGTGGACCAGCGGGTTCTGCCGATTGTCACCGTGGCTTTCACGCTGCCAAAGCCGCCGATACGACCCAAGGCCTCATAACGGATCTCAACTGCAGTCTGCGGATCAATTGTCATGAAATGCCAGGCACCCTTGGCCGGGGGAGCTGCCGTCCAGAGCCATATCTGGCCAGTCGCTTCGAAAATGACGCTGCTCAGCGCTTTCTCACAAATTCTGCACGCAGGACGAGGCCCTTGATACCGTCGTAACGGCAATCAATTTCCTGCGGGTCTCCGGTCAGCCTGATCGACTTGATAAGCGTGCCGCGCTTGAGCGTTTGGCCAGCGCCTTTTACCGTCAGGTCCTTGATCAGTGTGACCTGATCGCCGTCGGCAAGCAAATTGCCGACGGCATCACGGACTTCGATTGAATCGGAAGAATCAATCTTCGACTTTGCCTCGGCGGCACTGATCCATTCGCCTGACGCTTCGTCATAGACATAATCGTCGTCAGACATCGTACAGCCTTAGGCAGCTTCGGCCATATCCTCGTCGCCCATCACAGGGCCGGAATCTTGCCCTTTGGCACTCTCATCACGGTCGACAAACTCGATTACAGCCATCGAGGCAGCGTCTGACGCGCGGATACCGGCCTTTACGATGCGAATATAACCGCCATTGCGGGTGCGGTAGCGATCAGCCAGCACGTCGAATAGCTTCGTCAACTGCGTTTCATCGAGAAGACGGGCGTGCGCAAGTCGGCGGTTCGAAAGTCCACCCTTCTTTGCGAGCGTAACCAGCTTTTCCGTATAGGGACGAAGTTCCTTCGCTTTTGCGAGGGTCGTCGTGATCTGTTCATGCTTGATAAGGGCTGCTGCCATATTGCGGAACAAAGCCGCGCGATGGGAGGAGGTTCTCTGCAGCTTGCGGCCGCCAACGCGATGACGCATCGTAATATCCTTCGTTCGTTAAGGGGCCGTGCAAGGTACCCCAGACCAGGCGGAGTTAGCGGGCCCGCCATTACCCAAAAGACAAAGCGGAGCGAAACCGCCCCGCTGCGTTGGGCGCTCCTAAGCGGGAAACGACACGAAAAGTCAAGCGCAACGTCAATAATTGCAGCCAGTACTGGCAATTCTTGACTTCGCAGGAAATCCCGCCGAGCATTTGACAATCCAAAACGCTGAAACTGGGGACCATCGATGAAACTCAACCGACTAGTCAGCGGCGCCCTGCTCGTTCTCGGCTGCATGTCTCTCGCCGCCTGCACTAAGCCTGCAGCAACCGAAAAGGTCGATACCAGCAAGGCAGAAGCTGCAATCAAGGCAGATGTCGCCAAGCTGGTTGAAGAATTCAACGCGCATGATGCAGAAGCAGTTGTCGCGCATGATATGCCTGACGAAGTCAGCATGTTCCATGGCGCGCCCAATACCATCGGTCGGGAAGCTGACCTGATGATGACGGCAAAGCAGATGGAGGACCCTCTCGCCAAGATCGCAGTTAGCAATGAAAGTGTTGACGTCGCCGCGTCGGGCGAAATGGCGGTCTATCGCGCCGAATATGCCTACACTATGACCGACAGCGAAACCAAGAAGCCCGTGATCGAGCGCGGCAACTGGCTGATAGGATACAAGACCCAAGCAGACGGCAGCTGGAAAATCGCTTGGAATGTTATCTCCAACACGGCGAAGGCCACCGAGCAATAGTGCGACCGCACTGCGCATCAGTTTGAAGAGGAGGACGTAATGGTCAGTAACGCGACACCAGCAAAGGCACCTTGGCACTTGTGGGCCGTCGGCGTTGCCAGCCTGTTGTGGAACAGTTTGGGCGGCGTCGACTACACGATGACAAAGACTCACAATGCAGCTTGGCTTCAAAGTTTCACGCCTGAGCAGATTGCCTGGCTCGACAATTATCCCTTTTGGGCAAATATTGCCTGGGCACTGGGTGTATGGGGAGCGCTTTCAGGGTCAATTCTGCTCCTGATGCGCAAGGGCTGGTCCGTTCAAGCCTTTGCCATCTCACTTGCCGGATTGGCCGCCGCAACTGTTTACCAGTTCGGCATGAGCAACATGCCAGAGAGCTTGAACACAACGGGCGGCACGGTGTTCAGTGCCCTACTTTGGGCTGTAGCAATCGGCCTGTTGGTATATGCCCGAAAAATGCGCGTGACGGGTGTTCTTCGCTGACGGCTGCTTGAGTCGCAGGCGTTCCGACCCTATCGAGTACAAATGGTCGCAGAACTCTCGCTCGCAACGGCAATGGTGATTCTGACCGTTATCCTTCATGCGGCCGGCCTATACACCGTCGCGCGTCTGCTCCGGCTGGAGGAACGTGAGGAGGCGGTCGAGCATATTCATCCGATGTCACTGCGCGGCATTGGCGTGACGCTTTCCGTGATCCTCTCCCTGATTGCCCTCCATGGAATCGAAATCTGGCTCTACGCCTTTGTCTACGATCTGATCGGGGCCGTGCAGGGATTGCGCAACGCTGTCTATTTCTCGACCATAACCTATGGCGCGATCGGATATGACGATTTGGCGATGGCAGATCGCTGGCGGCTGGTTTCGGCAATCGAGGGGATCAACGGGGTCGTCCTAATTGGCTGGTCTACGGCCTTTTTTGTCACTCTTTCCGGCCGAATGCGCAGGCGTTAGACTTGTTTTTGATCAGGCCATTCTGCCGTGCGGATATGTGCAAGTTGGCAAGCGCCTCGCGAGCAGGCCGACAACGGAGCCCTTTCAATCGGGATCGAAGGCTTCAAGTATTGGGCAAGGCCCCTTCCCGCCCTTGCCGCAGGCGATGCTCAACCGGGATAGCGCGGCGCGGGAAGCCTCAAGTTCTGCAATCTTGATATCAAGAGCGGCCAGTCGTTCAGTGGCCATCGCAGCCGCACGCGGGCGGTCTTCCGTTGCGTCGAGGCGAATGAGTTCGGCAATGTCCGCCAAAGTGAATCCTGCTGTTGCTGCCCGTCGGATAAAGCGCAGGCGCCGCAAATCCTCTGCATCATAGCGCCGGATAGCGCCAGCACTGTGCGGAACCGAGAGCAGCCCGCGCCGCTGATAGAAGCGTACCGTTTCCACCCCCACGCCGGCGGCTTCAGCAAGTCGCCCGATTGTCATCCCACTCATACCGCTTGACTCCGTACCACAGTACAGAGGCTATAGAGTGATTCGCCAGATGGCAAATCAAGGAGAAACCCCCGTGAACAAGACTGTCGAATCCAAGCCCGCAGCAACCCCGACAAAGGGCAATTGCCGCTGCAACCCCTGCACCTGCAACCCCTGCAAGTGCTGAATCCGGCGGGCCGCGTCCGAATTTGGTCGCGGCCCTCCTACTTCCGCTTTGCCAGCCGTGCCTCAATGCCTCGCCAAAGAGCTGTAAAGGCCAGGCCAGCCGGCGAATGCCCCGCAAACTCACCGACTGGAGCACGATTGACAGCCATCTGCTCGACAGCGCTCGCCATCGGAATGGCAGGCCAATCGGGCTGGGCTTCAAGAGCCTCGCGATGCAAGGTCCGGCGCCGGTCAACCATTGAGAAGACCGGAAGGATGGGACCATGCCCCTTGTGTTCGCGGTCCAGGTGCTGAACTACGTCTTCAAGCGCCCGACGGGAAAGGGGTGACGGAATTAACGGAACTATAATCGCGTCTGCCGCGTGCATTACCTGTTCACTTGTTTCAGTGAGGCCCGGCGGACAATCGAGGATGACGCGATCATAGGACTTCCCAAGGCCAGCAAGGAGCTTGGCCAGTCTCTTTCTTTTTCCGAGCGTGAACAGCAAACGGTCGAGGCTGCGCAATGACGTGTCTGCTGCCAGCAGGTCGAGCCGATCAACGCTGGTTGGCACCACCAACTTCTCCGGCGCAACATCCTTTGCGAATACAGCCTGAGCCGAACCACCGCTGCGACCATCATGCCCAAGCAGGAATGATGCGCTCGCCTGCGGGTCGAGATCCCACAAAAGGGTACGCCGCGAAGACTGGATCGCAGAAGACCAGGCAAGATTGACCGCCAGTGTCGTTTTGCCGACGCCACCTTTCAGCGAATACACTGCAATGACTGCCATTCGCGATTTCGCCACGCCCAATTTGCCCTTTTTATCCAATGGAGCAGGAGCGTTTCACTTTTGTGTCGGACGTGCAAGACGCGAAAGAAATGCATCAACGTCATCCGCCGACCGGTCTGGAGCTTCCTCCATCGGGACATGGCCAACCCCGGGGTAGACGATCTGCTGCGCTTGCGGCAGGGCCTTCACAAACCACCGGGCAGCAGCCACTGGGATCAATGAGTCTTCCCGACCCCACATGACCAGTACCGGCATGTGTAACCTCGAAATCGCCTTCGTATCGGCAGCTATGCGCTTTGTGGAAAAACGCAACGCTGTAGCCCGCCGATTTCCGGGGTAGAGCAGCAATTCCCAGTAGCGATCGATCATCCGATCATCGATTACCGACTGTTTATAAATCGTCTGACGTACTGTCTTTTCGACGAGAGTCCTTGGCGTGATGCCTTCGGCGAGGCGACGTATAACGGGCATCCGAGCGATGCGGAAACCCAAAGGCAATTGCCCCGGCATCGCAACTGGAGCTCCAGCTGCGTCGATCAGGATAAGGGCATCGACCTTTTCGGGGTGAGCGAGAGCATAATTCCAAGCGACTGCGCCACCCATCGAATTGCCGGCCAGCGCAAAATGTGTAACTCCCAGCTTGGCAAGAGTCCGGTCCAGGACAGATACAAATGCTGCCGGGCTATAGTCGTCCGACGGATTCGGGCCTGTCAATCCATGGCCAATCTGGTCGAGAGTTATGATGCGATATTTGGATTGCAGGCGCTCAACCCAAGGCTCCCATGTTTGGAGCGAAGCATTTGAGCCATGGAGGAGCACAAGGACCGGCCCTTCACCTCGACCCTGATCCCGCGCATGCACCAGCAGGCCTCCGCCGACATCAATGAATTGAGACGCGCCATTTGCATATTTCGCCTGCAGATCGGCCGGGTCCAGGTCGCTTTGCCAGCAAAGCGCAAGCAAGGCCAAGAATCCCGTCGCGAGCAGCAGAAATGCCCATTTCAAGGCGCGCCTCATTCACTTACTCCAGCCCGAAAAAATTCGGCTCGGCGCGACATGGCCCAGCTATTTCAATCGCCGCCAAAGACCCGCGCAAAAATAGTGTCGACATGTTTCAAGTGATACGCAAGGTCGAACTTCTCTTCGATTTCCGCAGGGGAAAGGGCCGCAATCACATCGGGGTCGGACTGGAGCAATTCGAGCAGCGAAAGCGCGCCATCCGACTCCCAGACCTTCATCGCATTTCGTTGCACCAGCCGATAGGCATCTTCGCGACTGACTCCAGCCTGGGTCAATGCCAGCAGCACACGTTGCGAGTGGACAAGTCCGCCCATCTTGTCCAAATTCTTCTGCATTCGCTCAGGATAGACCAAGAGTTTGTCAACGACGCCCGTCAAACGTGCCAACGCGAAATCGAGCGTGATTGTCGCATCAGGGCCGATGTACCGCTCTACCGAGGAATGGCTGATGTCCCGCTCATGCCAAAGTGCGACATTCTCCATTGCGGGCACCGCATAGGCCCGGATCATGCGCGCAAGGCCAGTTAGATTTTCCGTCAGGACCGGATTGCGCTTGTGCGGCATCGCAGACGAACCTTTCTGGCCAGGCGAAAAATACTCTTCCGCTTCAAGGACCTCGGTCCGCTGGAGATGGCGAATCTCGGTCGCAAGCCGCTCAATTGATGACGCAATCACACCCAGCGTGGCAAAATACATGGCGTGACGATCGCGTGGAATGATCTGGGTCGAAACAGGTTCCACTTCGAGACCCAGCTTTTCCGCAACATGCGCCTCGACTCTGGGATCGATATTGGCAAAGGTGCCCACCGCGCCCGAAACTGCGCAGGTGGCCACATCCTTGCGCGCCGCAATGAGGCGGTCGCGACCTCGCGAAAATTCGGCATATGCCTCTGCCATCTTGCGACCGAACGTGACCGGTTCAGCGTGGATGCCGTGGCTGCGACCAATGCAGGGCGTCATCTTGTGTTCAAAGGCTCGGCGCTTGATGACGGCCAGCAGCTTGTCGAGATCATCGATCAAAATGTCCGTTGCCCGTGCCAGTTGCACGGCGAGACATGTGTCCAGGACGTCGGAGCTTGTCATGCCCTGATGCATGAAGCGGGCTTCGTCACCCACATGCTCGGCGACCGAAGTCAGGAATGCTATGACATCATGCTTCACTTCCGCTTCGATCTCGTCGATGCGCGCAACATCGAAGCCGCCCCGCTCCCAAATTGCCCTTGCGGCTTCCGTCGGCACGACACCAAGTTCTGCAAGCGCATCGGTGGCATGAGCCTCGATCTCGAACCATATCTGGAACCTCGTTTCGGGCTCCCAGATCTTGACCATGTCTGGACGGGAATAGCGCGGGACCATGAAACATCCTTGTGTCGAAAAGGGGGGAATGCGGAGGCCCTCTAACAGAGGGTATCGCAGGCTTCAAATCGGTCCGGCCAACTCGTTCGATTTTCCTGAGCAGCGACCCAGGCGGGCCACGGATCAATCAATAATTTGACCCATTGTATCCAATCGCTTTCCGGCAACGTATTAAGTGTGCCGGATCGGCCGACGGTCGCCAATCCGGCGGATGCCGGAAAGAGACGCCGCCATGTTCAGCTTTAACAAGTCCTTGACAGTAAGCCTGCGTATCTGGTTGAAAATCTATGCTTCCATCATGACCTCGGTCCGGCCGCTCATCGATCTTGGAGGGCGTTTCTGGATTTTCCAGGCAACCGTGATGCCAGCGATGGACGGTCTCGACGGTAGCTTGCTGATCAAGATCGCAGCGGCAACCTTGCTCTTGATTGGCCTGGCCGGGCGAGGGTCGGCTTTGATCCTGCTTGTCCCAGCCCTGATTGCCCAATTCAGCGGAGATCCATTCGATAGCACATTGTTTCAGATTGTCTTTCTGATTTGGTTTATCACGCACGGCGCCGGGGCCTTTTCCCTTGATGCGTTGTTTGTCTCCGGCCTTCGTCAAGGCGCCGTTCCCATATTCCCGAGCGTGATCCGGATCGCACGATTCCTGGATCGCCACGGGCAACCGGTCTTGCTGCTATTGCTCCGCCTTTGGCTGGCTGCCACCTGGTTTTACCTCGGCTTCCTTCCGGAGACATCCCAGCAAGCAGCTGCATTTTTGCCGGTGAACACCTTTTCGAACACGCCGCCCAGCTTTGCCATGATCGGCTTGCCAGTGGCGCTGCTCGGGATTGCCATGCCCGTGCAACTTGGGCTGCTCGTTCTGGGCATCCTTGGGCAGCAGGCAATGAATGTCATGGCCGGCCTCGAAATGACCGGCGTCGACCCGATGGCCCTTCTTCTGTGCGGTCTCATGGGCTTTTATGGCGGTGGCTGGCTTTCGGTTGATGGATTCATTTCGAACTGGCTACAGGTTCACGTCCTGTTCGAACGACGCATTGACCACATCCCCGACGATTGGCCGCGCGTCGTTGTTGTGGGCGCTGGTTTCGCCGGACTTGCCTGCGCGGCAAGGCTCGCTCGCCTACCCGTGAGGCTCACCGTCATCGATCAGCAGAATTACCACCTTTTCCAGCCGCTGCTCTACCAGATTGCGACGGCCAGCCTGTCCCCCGCAGATATTGCTATCACGATCCGTGGGCTGTTCCGTTCAGACCGCAATGTAAACGTGCTGCTCGGTGAAGTTATTGGCGTCGACAAGCAGAAGAAGCAGGTCATTACGGCAGCAAAAGCCGTGCCCTACGATGTGCTTGTTATCGCAACGGGTGCCCAGCACAGCTATTTCGGACGCGACGAATGGTCGCCTTATGCGCCGGGCCTGAAGCGCATCGAAGATGGCGTTCAAATCCGGGGCCGTGTCCTGCGCGCTTTCGAGCATGCAGAAGCTGCTGCCAGTGAGGAGCAGCGCGCAAGGCTGCTCAACTTCGTCATCATCGGTGGAGGGCCGACAGGCGTTGAAATGGCCGGAGCCATTGCCGAGATGGCGCTCAATGGCTTGAGAGACGATTTTCGCTCAATTGATCCTGCCACGGCACGGGTAATCCTCGTGCATGCCGGAGACCGCTTGCTGCCAACCTTCACCCCGGAAATGTCTGTAGAGGCCCAAAAGGCGCTTGAGCGACTCGGGATTGAAGTCCGCCTAGATGCGCGCGTGACTGAAATTGGCCCGCAGTCAGTGTTCATGGGTGACGAACAGATCGCAACGGAAACCGTGATTTGGGCTGCAGGGGTAACCGCCTCACCCGCTGCACACTGGCTGGGCATCGAGCCTGGCCCTGCAGGGCGCGTTTCCGTGGAAGGCGATCTTTCCGTACCGGGCCACCCCGAAATCTTCGTCATTGGCGACGTCGCGTCGAGCTTGGGCTGGAACGGCCAGCCTGTGCCGGGACTGGCGCCTGCCGCAAAACAGCAAGGCCGTTATGTTGCCGACCTGATCCGGGACAGACTCTCCGGCAGACCAAAGCCGCCAGCTTTCGTCTATCGTCATCAAGGCAACCTCGCGACAATCGGACGCAAATCCGCGGTCGTCGAAATCGGCCGACTGAAGATCGCTGGCGCGCTTGCCTGGTTCCTTTGGGGCGCGGTCCACGTCGGCTTCCTTTCAGGCGTCAGAAACCGGATTGCCGTCGTGACGAACTGGATCTGGTCCTATTTCACTCTGCGCTTTGGTGTCGGCCTCATAACCGGTGAGAAATCCTGACTGCTTTGGCAGCAAGAAATCCCAGGGAATTCCAGGCGCACTCTCAACGGCTGGCAGCGCGCACTTCACCAAGCAGCAGCTTGCTGACATCGCCTCCTGTCCTGAAACTGTGGAACAAGAGATAGGCGGAGAGGAACAACATGCCACCCAGGAACGCGATGAGTCCAAGACCAAGGCC
The DNA here is from genome assembly GCA_016704425.1 of Sphingomonadales bacterium. Taxonomy (GTDB): domain Bacteria; phylum Pseudomonadota; class Alphaproteobacteria; order Sphingomonadales; family Sphingomonadaceae; genus Aquisediminimonas. The sequence goes on along the minus strand of JADJAC010000011.1, from coordinate 1,075,991 downwards.
GCCAGGACTGAACTGATGGCGCCATGATACCCAAATCGCCGAAAGCGCGAGAAATGTCATGAAATCGAGGTTGAACTGACCCGGCCAAGCCATTTCAGCCATGTCTCCGAAAAAAACCGGCATCAGGTTCAGTCCATGATTGGCGATCGTCACTGACGTATATCCGATGATCGCGATCAGGCAGGTAATCAGAAAAAGTCTGAATAATTGCATTATTGCCTCCTCGTTTGTTCCGCAATCCGTTCTTCAAGGAAAAGACAGCGCGCCAGTATGGCGAGCAGCCCTACACTTCCAGTGGCAAGCAGCAGAGCCAGCCATGGCCAAGGCCGCATGCCAACGGCTCGTCCGCGTGGCAGAAGCAAAGCCCACCCGATCCCAAGAGCCAGCAGCAAGTCAAACCAGATCTGATTGCCCCAGGCGTTTCGGGTGTGTTCAACCCAGACCCCAGCAAGACCCTCTTTTGCCAAAGTAAAAAGAGACCAGGCAAGAAACAGGACTGAGAATGTGGCTGGGATTATCCATCCAGCTCGCTTGGCTCTTTCGCTTCCATTCGCCACCATCACTGCCGCACCGAGAAAAATAGCAAGTGCGCCTATTGGCAGGAACTCATATAGCGACTCATCTATGTAAGAATTTTGTAGCATCCGCTACATCCTACAAGAATGTAGCAGATGCTACAAGGGGAATCATGAGTATCCGAGACGAACAACGTGAACGGGTTGTCGAGAGACTTTCCGCCCATTTGCTCGCAAATGGGCTTGCGCAAGTGAGTCTGCGCCAACTTGCCGCCGCCGCGGGCGTCAGCGATCGCATGCTGCTCTATTATTTCGAAGACAAGGCGGAAGTGCTTTCCGCCTCGTTGGAACGACTCGCCGGGCAAATGATCGTGTCGCTGGCACGTGCCTTGCCGGACGGGCAGGTTTTTCCGCTCGCTGAATTTGTTCAGCGCGCTGCGGACGTTGCCGGTCGATCGGAGATGCGCAGCTTCATGAGACTCTGGGTCGAAGTCATTGCCGCTGCTGCACGCGGCGAAATGCCGTTCGCCGAAATTTCCAACCAGATCATTTTCGGATTTCAGACTTGGGTCGAATCACGGCTTGACCTTCCCGATGGAGTTGACCGTGCCGGAGTCTCTCTAGCGATCATCGCCTTGATCGATGGTCTGGCCCTGATCGATATCTGTGTCGGTGAACAACACAGGGGGCGTGCCGCGCGCGCCCTTGCATTCCTGACATCCGCCAGCGGGAACGCAAAGCCTGCTTGAGCGAAAGGCAATCAGACCAATCGACTTTGCTTGACTGCTGCCTCAATGAAACTTGCAAAGAGCGGATGTGGGTCGAATGGTTTCGATTTCAGCTCGGGATGGAACTGCACACCGACGAACCAGGGGTGATCGGGACGTTCTACGATTTCGGGCAGTTCTCCATCGGGCGACATCCCGCTGAAGACCAAACCGCCTGCCTCAAGTGGCGCCTTGTAATGTGCGTTGACTTCATACCGATGCCTGTGGCGTTCCGAGATCGAAGTCGTGTTGTAAATACTCGCCACGTGGCTGTTGCCTGAAAGCGTTGCATCATACGCACCAAGGCGCATTGTGCCCCCAAGATCACCACCCGCTTCACGCTTTTGCAGACCCTCCTCGCTCATCCATTCTGTGATGATGCCGACGATCGGTGAGCCGCCGGGGCCAAATTCGCTGCTGGTCGCATCAGTGATGCCGGCCGTATTCCGGGCCCCTTCGATGCAGGCCATTTGCATGCCAAGGCAGATGCCGAAGAACGGCACCTTTCGTTCGCGCGCAAATTTGACACTGGCTATCTTTCCCTCGCTTCCGCGTCCCCCAAAGCCGCCGGGAACCAGGATCGCGTGCATCGGCTCCAATGCGGCAGCAACATCGCTTTCTGGCTGTTCGAAAAGTTCCGCATCAATCCAGTTGATCCGGACCTTGACGCGGTTCGCCAGCCCGCCATGAACCAATGCCTCATGGAGCGACTTGTAGGCATCTGGAAGACCAACATATTTGCCAACGACGCCGATGGTCACTTCGCCTTCGATATTCTTCTGACGATCGATGATGTCATCCCATCGACCCAGATCCGGAGCCGCGCCTGGCTCGATACCGAACGCGCGCAGCACTTCATTGTCGAGCCCTTCAGCATGATATTGCAGCGGCACAGCATAAATACTGCTGGCGTCGAGTGCCTGAATCACGGCTTCCTTGCGCACGTTGCAAAACAGAGCGATTTTCGCGCGCTCGCCTTCCGGAAGAGGGTGCTCCGTTCGGCACAAAAGGATATCGGGCTGGATGCCCAGGCTGGTCAGTTCGCGGACGCTGTGCTGGGTCGGCTTCGTTTTCAGCTCTCCCGCGGCCGCGATATAGGGCACAAGCGTGACATGGATGAAGACGGTGTTGTTCCGACCCACATCGTTGCGCAGTTGCCGGATGGCTTCAATAAAGGGCAGCGATTCAATGTCGCCCACGGTACCGCCAATTTCGCAAAGGACGAAATCGAGGTCATCGACCTCGGTCATCGCAAAGGCCTTGATGGCATCCGTGACATGGGGAATCACCTGAACGGTCGCTCCCAGATAGTCGCCGCGACGTTCGCGTGTGATGATCTGCTGATATATGCGACCGGACGTCACATTGTCGGACTGCCGCGCAGAGACGCCGGTAAAGCGTTCATAATGCCCAAGATCGAGGTCGGTTTCCGCCCCATCATACGTCACATAGACTTCGCCATGCTGATAGGGTGACATCGTCCCGGGATCGACGTTGAGATAGGGATCGAATTTCCGAATGCGCACGCGGTAACCACGCGCCTGCAGGAGCGCGGCAAGCGACGCTGCCATAAGCCCTTTGCCAAGCGAGGAAACCACGCCGCCGGTAATGAATATAAACCGCGCCATGGGAGGAGAGGCTTAGACGCCTCAATGCAGATTCGGCAAGGGGCAGAACCCCTCCCGCTCGAAATATTATTGCGGCTTGTCCGCGGGCGCCGGTGCAGGAGTGCTCGAAACGGCAGGTTGCGTGACTGTCGTCGCCTTTTCGGCAACCGGCGCAGAGGATGGATTGGCCTTAGGTTTCGCGGGAGCCGCAGCAGAAGGTTGCTTGGCTTGTGACGCCAGTGAAGCCTTCGCCGCTGGGGCGGGCGCAATTGGGGCGGGCGCCGGTGCTGGAATTCCCGCATCGCCACCCGCCAGCGGAACTGCGGACGCCGGAGCTGTCGGAGCCGTCACTGGTTGCTTCGCCAGCGACGTATCAAGTTCGGCAGGCGCGCGATTGAATGTCGCGAGCCCGGCCAGTCCGATTGAAAGCAGAACAAACAGGCTTGCGAGAATTGTCGTCGCACGGGTCAGGAAATCCGCAGCCCCTCGAGCCGTCATGAGGCCTGAAGGGCTTCCGCCCCCGGCAAGCCCGCCACCTTCGGAGCGCTGCATGAGGATAACTCCGACCATGGCTGCTGCAATGATCGCGTGAACGACAAGAAGGAATTTGTACATGGGCGCGGCCCTTAGCCGAGCGACGACGACGGATCAACCGGGATTGGTCCAAAGAAAGGCAGCTCGAATTCAGCATTCTGCCGCCCTCCCCTCCCTCGCCATCGAAAACGGCCCTGGCGGGGAGGGGTCCCGGCCAGGGCCGCATCTTGGTGGCCAGGTGTTGACCGGCCTGGCGCACCGAGATCGCTTTAAGGATTACTTCGACGGCAGCAAAACCGTGTCGATTACATGAGCGACACCGTTCGACTGGTAGACGTTGCGCTCCTCAGCCGAGATTTTCGACTTGCCGCCGGTCGCGTCCGTGATCGTATAGGTATCGCCATCCTTCGACACCGTCAGTGCTCCGCCAGCGACGGTCTTGAGCTTTGCCGTCCCACCACCAGCGGCGATTTCCTTATCGAGTTCAGCCGTGTCGAGCTTGCCCGAGACGACGTGGTAGGTCAGGACGCCGACCAGCTTTTGCTTGTTCTCCGGCTTCAAGAGCGTATCGACCGTGCCAGCAGGAAGCTTCGTAAATGCATCGTCGTTCGGGGCAAAAACTGTAAAGGGGCCAGCGCCCTTGAGCGTATCGACCAGCCCGGCAGCACCAACTGCGGCAACAAGCGTCTTGAGATTGCCGGCCTTCGATGCGTTGGTAACGACGTCATTCGCCGGATCCATTGGCGCACCGCCAACCATCGGCATTTCGCCGCCGGCCATTGCACCGCCGTCCATCATGGCTTCATTGTCAGCCATCATAGCATTGGCATCCTCAGCCGGTTTCTTGGAACAGGCCGTCATGGCCATCGCAGCAGCGGCGATCATGAGCGTATTGATGACAGTCTTTTTCATGCATTAGCCTCATTTCAAAATTGTTTGTCGCCCCTGCGAAGGGTGCAAGCGTGAAGACCCCGAGCGAACGCGCCGGAGTTATCTGCTATTATTGGCGGGGCACCCGATTTGGATGCAGGGGACACGCGGAATTATTTTGCGGCGTCGATAATCGGCACGAAGTCTGCCGCTTTCAGGCTCGCGCCACCGACAAGAGCACCATCCACATCCGGAATGTGCAGCAGTTCGGCAGCATTGGATGGCTTCACGGAACCGCCGTAGAGGATCCGCACCTTGGCCCCTTCATTGCCGAGCAGTTGGCGAAGGCATTGGCGAATGGCCGCATGCATGTCGGCGACATCTGCCACCGTCGGTGTCCGACCGGTTCCGATTGCCCAAACCGGCTCATAGGCAATCACCAATGTTTCACCCCGGCCCACCTCAGGGACAGAGCCCTGCAACTGGGCAGTCACAACCCCGATTGCATGGCCAGCGTCCCGCTGGGCTTCCGTCTCTCCGACGCAAACGATTGCGACGAGGCCGCCCGCAATGGCTGCGCTTGCCTTCGCCTTCACTTCTGCATCTGTCTCGTGATTGTCGGTGCGACGCTCGCTGTGCCCGACGATGACGAGTTTTGCCCCGGCCTCGGCCAGCATGGCGACAGACAGGCAACCCGTATGCGCCCCAGAGGCATTCCAGTGGCAGTCCTGTGCCCCGATAGGCAAAGAGGACTGCCGGGAAACGGCCGCCGAAATCAGCGTTGCTGGCGGGCAGATGGCAACGTCCACAGCATCGGATGCTGCGCCTGCAATTGCATCGAGCTCCGTCAGGCCAGCGAGCGACCCGTTCATTTTCCAATTCCCGGCGACCAGTTTGCGCAATGCCATTGCCCCTATGCCCTTTCCCAAAGCCTGCTTGAAGCGGAACCCGCGCCGCCCTATGGCGAGCCGCAATCAACTTCAAGCCGGAAGCCCGTTCATGATTTCCTTTTTTCGCCGCGCTCTCTCATCATGGGTCGTCCTTGGCCTGCTTGCGCTGATCATGATTGCCTTCATCGTGACCGGTGTCGGCACGCCGTCCGGCCTGGACAATCTGTCGGGCGGGGGCTCCAATGTGGCGAAGGTTGGGGGTAGCACAATCAGTTCAACCGATGCTGCAGCGCGGGTTCAGGCACAGCTCGACGGCGCCCGTCAGCAAAATCCGAGCCTCGAGATCGGCACTTTCGTGCGCTCCGGCGGAGTGGACGAGGTCGTCGATCAAATGGTAAATGGACGCGCATTCGAACAGTTCGGCCTGAAATATGGCATGACGGTCAGCAGTCGCCTCGTGGATGGCGAGATTGCAGCCATTCCGGCGTTTCGTGGGCCTTCGGGCTCGTTTGACCGGAACACCTTCCTCGGAGTTCTGGCGCAACGCAAATTGAATGAGCGCATCGTCAGGGAAGATTTCGCCCGCGACAAGATGACGAACGCCTTGATCCTTCCGGCAGCGGGCGTTGCGCGCGTTCCTGTCGGGTTGGTCACTCCAATAGCGGCGCTGCTGCTTGAGGCGCGCACTGGCCAGATTGGATTGGTCCCGACTGCAGCAATCGCTAGTGGTGCGCCAGCGTCCGACGCCGAATTGCAGAAATTCTACCAGCGTCAACTAACTCGCTACACCGTGCCGGAAACGCGGATCATTCGCTATGCGCTGTTTGACCGAAGCCGGTTCGAAGGCAAGGCTAGCGCCACAGAGGCAGAAATTGCGCAAGCCTACAAGGCCAATTCGGCACAATATGCGGCCAAGGAAACCCGGGTCCTTAGCCAGGTCGTCGTGCCAACACAGGCTGTGGCAGCACAGATCGCTGCCAAGGCCCGCTCTGGCATTGCCCTCTCTGCGGCGGCAAAGGCGTCGGGAGCGGAAGCCACAACTCTGGCCGCGCAGGACCAGTCGGCTTATGCGGGATTGGCTGCGTCTCCCGCTATTGCCAAGGCGGCATTTGCAGCGGCCAAAGGGCGCGATCCTCGATCCCCAGAAATCGCCGCTTGGCTGGCTTGTGGTCCAAGTCGACGCTATTAACCGGACTGGCGGCAAATCGCTCTCTGATGAGCGTGCGGCACTGTCAGCGCAAATCGTGAAGCAGAAGGTTGACGTTGCCCTTGCTGATTTCGTCACCAAGATTGAAGATGCAATTGCGGACGGATCGACCTTCGATGACGTCATCAAGGCCGAGGGACTGAGCGTTGTGACCACTCCGGCATTGACCGCTAGCGGAATTGCGCCAGATGTACCTGGCTTCAAGGCTGCGGCGGAACTTCAATCGATATTGCACGACGGCTTTCAGGCCGAAGTCAATGACGATGCGGCCGTGCTGACCATTACTCCGGGCCAAAGCTATGGCTTTTACGATCTCGACCGGATCAATCCTGCAGCGCCCAAGCCGCTCACCAGTATTCGTTCGCAGGTCTTGGCCGATTTCCAGCAAGACCGTGCGTTGCGCGAAGCAAAGCGGCTCGCCGACGCCATCGCGCTGAAGGTCAATCAGGGAGCTCCGCTGGCGAGCGCAATTGCAAGCACGGGAGTATCCCTTCCTGCGCCGAGGCCGATCGGGGCCCGCAGGATCGACCTGGCCAAATCCCAGCAGAAAGTCCCGCCGGCACTCGCCCTGCTGTTCAGCATCCCCGCCCGTCATGCGCGGGTTCTTGAGGCGGAAGACAAGAAGGGCTGGTATGTAATCTGGCTCGACAAGATCGAGCCGGGCAATATCGCCGCGGAGCCAAATCTGATAAAGGTAACACAAGGCGAGCTTTCCCGCTCCTTGGGTGACGAATATGCCCAACAATTTGCCGCTGCGATCAAGGTCGATGTCGGGGTGAAGAAGAATGACTCGGCCATTGCCGCCCTCAAGCGCAGCTTGACGGGTGCCACGTCGAGCCAGTGAACACGCAATCCGACGCACGCGCTAGCGAGCAGCTTGCGCAAGGAAATCCAGCGCTGGTTTGGCGCACCCTGATTGCCGACACCGAAACCCCGGTTTCCGCTGCACTCAAGCTGTTTGAAGCGGAGCGCGGCGATTTCCTGCTCGAATCTGTCGAGGGCGGATCGGTGCGCGGGCGTTACAGTCTATTGGGGCTGGCGCCGGATCTCGTCTTTCGGGCGCGCGGCAAAGTCGCGGAAATCAACTCCGCATGGCTGACAGATCGAGAGGCATTCCACCCGCTTGAAGAGCCGACGCTGCCTGCACTGCGCCAGCTGGTGAATTCCTGCCGCATCGATGTTCCACAAGGATTGCCCAGCGCACTGGCCTGCCTCGTCGGCTATTTCGCCTATGAAACGATCGGGCTTGTCGAGGAACTGCCGCGGCCCGCGCCCAATCCCCTCGACCTGCCGGATATGCTCTTCGTGCGGCCGACGCTGGTTCTGGTGTTCGACCGCTTGTCAGACCAGCTGTTTCTCGTTGCACCCATATGGCCGGATGGCAGCAATGCAGGCCGACAGGTCGCGCAGGCCATAGACCGGATCGAATCGGCAGCTGCCCGCTTGGCCCGGCCATTGCCCGCACAATCCCGGCAGCCGGATCTGGAAGCGCTCGAGCCACCAAAGCCAGTCCTCGCGCCGGGAAAGTATGAGGAGATGGTGCTGACGGCGAAGGACTATATCGCTGCGGGAGACATCTTCCAGGTCGTGCTCGCCCAACGCTTCACCCAGCCCTTCCCTCTCCCACCGTTCGACCTTTACCGCGCGCTGAGGCGGATCAACCCTTCGCCCTTTCTTTATCATCTCGACCTTCCAGGCTTTGCCTTGACCGGGTCGAGCCCAGAAATCCTTGTCCGGGCGCGAAACGGTGAAGTGACAATCCGCCCGATTGCGGGAACACGTCCACGCGGGAAGACGGCAGTCGAAGACGCCGAAAATCGCGCGTCATTGCTCGCCGACCCCAAGGAGCGCGCCGAGCATCTTATGCTTCTCGATTTGGGCCGCAACGATGTCGGTCGCGTCGCAGCAGCCGGAAGCGTGACAGTGACAGACAGCTATAATGTTGAGTTCTACAGTCACGTCATGCACATCGTCTCGAACGTGGTCGGTCAATTGGCACCGGGGAAGGATGCACTCGATGCGTTGTTTGCCGGCTTCCCCGCCGGGACCGTCTCCGGCGCCCCTAAAGTCCGCGCATGCGAGATCATTGCCGAACTGGAGCCCGAAACCCGCGGTGCCTATGCAGGCGGCGTCGGCTATTTCAGCCCGGACGGCAATATGGACAGCTGCATTGTCCTGCGGACCGCCGTTCTCAAGGACGGCGTCATGCATGTGCAGGCAGGTGCCGGGATCGTGACGGACAGCAACCCTGACTATGAACAACGCGAATGCGAAGCCAAGGCAGGCGCCCTGATGGCAGCGGCAAAGGAAGCGTTGAAAGTCGCGAACGAGGCCGGGTTCGGGCAATAGAACCTCGTCGCCCCTGTGTACGGCAAGGGCCTTTGTGAGAGCCTGACGTTCCTGCGCCAAACTGGCCTCTGCCTTCGCAGGGATGACGAGCGGTTTCCTTTCGCTCTGACAGCCGGTAGCATGTCCCTATGCGCACGATCTTCACGCCCCTGATTGCGGCTTTCGCCCTTTCCACAACTCCTGCCCTTGCGGAGACCTGGCCATCGCAGGATGGTGCGGCAGTCCTCAAGAATTTCGCCTTCGTTTCTGGCGAAACACTCCCTGAAGTCCGAATGCACTACACGACGCTCGGAACCCCGCATAAGGACAAAAAGGGCCAGATCGACAATGCAATCATGGTCCTTCACGGCACCGGCGGCTCTGGCAAACAGTTCCTCCAGCCGCATTTCGCCGATGAACTGTATGGCCCCGGCCAGCCGCTCGACATTGCGAAGTATTACATCATCCTGCCAGACAATATCGGACATGGCGGCTCGTCCAAGCCGAGCGACGGGATGCGCATGGCTTTTCCGAAATATGACTATGACGATATGGTCAAAGCCCAATACCGGTTGTTGACCGAAGGCCTGGGCGTCCGGAAGCTCACACTGTTGCTCGGCGTCAATGGGCTGCATGCGCCTTTGTCTGGGGCGAGACATATCGGGTTTTGCCGAACGGCTCGCGCCCTTTGCTTGCAATGCTTCCGAAATCGCGGGACGAAACCGCATGTGGCGCAAGATGTCGATCGACGCGATCAAGGCCGACCCGGCCTGGAACGGCGGAAATTATATCGAACAGCCCGCCTCGGGCCTCAGAACCTATACTGACTTGAGCATGATCGCGGGTGGCAACCCGATTGCCCTGCAAGCCCAATACCCGACCCGCGAGCTGGCCGAAGCGGCGTTGGAAACGGGTTTCGCAGCGCGTGGCAAAGGCGTGGATGCGAACAACGCAATCTACCAGCTGGATTCGTCGCGGAATTACAATCCCGAGCCCGGCCTCGAGAAAATTACAGTGCCGGTCCTCTGGATCAATTCCGCCGACGACTTCATCAACCCGCCGGGGTTGGGAATGGCCGAAATGGCAGTCAAGCGCATGCCGCGGGCGCGATTCATCCTGATCCCTGAAAACACAGAAACCAAGGGCCATAGCACACACACTTGGGCCAAGTTCTGGAAGGCCGATCTGGCAAGGCTGATGGCAGAGTAAACCTGGTCGCCAATTGGAGGCCAATCCATTGCGCCCATTGCATTGGCTGCTTGAAAGTGCGTTACTGGCGACATTCGGGACACAGGTGGGGCAAGCCCTCGAACCCCGAAAATGGGGGGGCATCATGTTACAACGCGAAAAAATGCTGAAATTTGCACTTGTGGCTTTCGGCGCGGTCTTTTGTCTCGTCTATCCCCTGGCGATCTTCTGGCCATCGGGCTGGGCATGGCATGAGGGATCGCCAGCCGATTCCCAATATTTCATGATGATTGTTGGCGTCTATGCAACGCTTGGCGTCTTCCTCATCCGTGCGGCCAGCAATCCATCTGCGCATCGGTCCCTGATCTGGTTTACGGTCTGGTCAAGCGCAGTGCATGCCGGCATCATGGCGTCGCAGTCTTTCAACAACGACATGCATCGCGGCCATTTACTCGGCGACGTGCCCGCGCTGCTGCTCGTGACTATCGTGCTGGGCGTGCTGCTGCACGGCGACAAGGGACCAGCCGCGCAATAAGGCGAAGCATCGATACAATCGCGGCGGCCTCTTTGGCACACCATTGCCTTCTTGGCCGCCCGCACAATTTGCTTCAACAGCCAACGATCAGTCGTTAGGGGCTGCCCCATGATCCTCGTCATCGACAATTACGACAGTTTCACCTGGAACCTTGTCCATTACCTGATGGAATTGGGCGCAGAGGTGGAGGTCGTGCGGAACGACGCCATTTCGGCAGGCCAGGCCATCACGTCCGGCGCAGAGGCGTTCCTCATCTCGCCCGGACCCTGCACACCCAATGAGGCAGGCATGAGCCTTGATCTCGTGGCGGCCTGTGCAGATGCCGGGCGTCCCTTGCTCGGGGTGTGCCTTGGCCACCAGTCGATCGGCCAGCATTTCGGCGGGCACGTGGTGCGCGGCGGGTTGATGCACGGAAAGACGTCGCAAGTGACACACGACGGGTCCGGGCTCTTCGCAGGCCTCCCCTCACCTTTCACCGCGACACGCTACCACAGCCTTGTTGTCGAGGACATTCCGACCGACCTGATCGTCAATGCGCGCAGCGGGGACGGGCATGTGATGGGCTTCCGTCACGCTACATTGCCGATCCATGGTGTCCAGTTCCATCCGGAAAGCATTGCCACTGAGCACGGCCACGCAATGCTCGCCAATTTCATGGCCCTGGCCGGGATGCGTGTGAAGGAACGGGCGTGACTGCCACGCTCCAGCTGCCCAACCCGCGAGAAGCGCTTGAAGAGGACGCTGCCCGGCTGGCCTTCTCCGCCATTTGGACCTCCGCGTGTCGGATGAGGACATTGCAGGCTTCCTCACGAGGCTGAGCGAACGCGGCGAAACCAGCGTCGAGATTGCGGCTGCGGCGGGAATTGCGCGCACGCATGATACCGATCCATGCCCCACCCGGGACAATCGATGTGTGCGGTACAGGCGGAGACGGCCACCACAGCCTCAATGTTTCAACCGCTGTCGCAATCATCGTCGCGGCCTGCGGGGTGCCGGTCGCAAAGCACGGCAACCGTGCGGCATCGAGCAAGGCCGGCGCAGCTGACACACTGGAGGCGCTCGGTCTGGATATGGAGCGCGTCGGCGAAACTGCCGAAGCCACGCTTCATGAGCTTGGCATCTGTTTCCTGTTCGCGGCGAACCATCACCCCGCGATGAAGCGCATCCAGCCGATCCGCAAGGCGATCGGGAAGCGGACGATCTTCAACCTGATGGACCGCTTGCCAATCCGGCACGGGTTTCACGGCAACTGATTGGCATTGCACGGCCGGATTATGTGCAGGTCTATGGCCGGGCGTTGGAAAGCCTCGGCGCGGAAGCGGCCATGATCGTTTCCGGTGACGAAGGACTGGATGAATTATCGGGTGCCAGGCCAAGCAGGATTTTCAGTATCGGTCATTTGCCGGTTGGCGAGACAGTGCAGCCGAGTGATGCAGGCCTCCCTACCGCACCGACCAGCGCCATTCGCGGGGGTGACGCGGCCTATAATGCCGCAGCGTTGCGGCGGCTTCTTCTTGGCGAGCACGGTCCTTACCGCGATGCCGTTCTGCTCAATGCTGCGGCAGCGCTTATCGTCGCCGGTCGAGCAGCAAACTGGCGGGAGGGCGTGGAAGAAGCATCCGAAGTCCTGGACAATGGCCTCGCCAACACTCTGCTCGATTGCTGGATTGCGTTCTAGATGGCGAACAAGCTCGACGAAATCTGCGCAACCAAGCGCGTTGAAGTGGCGAACCGGAAGGCACTTCAGTCGATCGGGGATCTCGATCGGCTGTCGGCTTCGCAAACCGCGCCGCGCGGATTCCGGGCCGCGCTTGACGTCAAGGCGGCTGAGGGTTTGGCCTGATCGCGGAAATCAAGAAGGCCAGCCCGTCAAAAGGCCTGATCCGCGCCGATTTCCGGCCGGCAGAACACGCAGCGGCCTATGAGGCGGGCGGTGCCGCTTGCCTCTCGGTGCTGACCGACGCGCCTTATTTTCAGGGCCATGAGGATTATCTTGTTGCTGCGCGTGCAGCCTGCTCACTTCCCGTGCTGCGGAAGGACTTCATGGTCGATCCCTGGCAGGTCGCTGAAGGCCGCGCCATCGGTGCCGATGCCATCCTGATCATTGTGGCGGCGCTGGACGACAGCGAAATGCAGGAGATCGAAGCGGCAGCAATCGAGCGCGGGATGGATGTGCTGGTGGAAACGCACGACGCTGCCGAACTGGACCGCGCGCTGCGACTCCAATCCCGACTGATTGGCGTGAACAACCGGAATCTCAAGGATTTCACGGTTGATTTCGCCAGGACCTATGAACTGATTGACAGAGCCCCCAAGGATTGCACATTCGTTGCAGAAAGCGGCCTCACTTCGCATGCCGACCTTGCCGCCATGGCGAGCCATGGCGTACGATGCTTTCTTGTTGGCGAAAGCCTGATGCGCGCAGACGATGTGGAGCAGGCCACGCGCGAACTGCTGGGGAACGCATGACACGGCTCACACTCTTGATGAAAACGGCGCTGCGCGCATGGTCGATGTTTCGGGCAAGCCTGTCACGACGCGGGAAGCAGTCGCAACCGGGATCATCACAATGAGCGCCGAGGCGCTGGCTGCGATCCACAAGGGGGGCATTGCCAAAGGCGACGTGCTTGCTGTCGCCCGGATTGCCGGAATCCAGGCTGCAAAGCGCACAAGTGACCTGATCCCGCTCTGCCATCCTTTGGGGCTTTCGAGTGTCGCAGTTGACTTCGAACGGCTTGGCAACGGCCTGCGTGCAACCGCCACTGCGCGCACATCCGGTCAGACCGGGGTCGAAATGGAAGCGATGACAGCCACTGCTGTTGCGCTACTGACCATTTATGACATGGCAAAGGCCATCGACAAGGCGATGGTTCTCGGCGAAATCCGCCTGCTCTCCAAGAGCGGTGGAAAGTCTGGCGAGTGGCGCGCGCCATGATCTCGCTCGAAGCCGCTCAATCGCGATTGCTCGCGCTTGTAAGACCGCTTCCCGCCGAAACTGCATCGCTCGCGGAAGCGAGCGGCCGCTGGGCGGCAGAGGATGTCGTTTCAAAGCGGACCCAACCAGCGCGGCCTCTGTCGGCGATGGACGGCTATGCGATGGCTGGCGGGAGTGTCGGTCCGTGGCGCGTTATCGGGGAATCGGCTGCAGGGCGGCCCTTTGGGCGATGATTTTCTACCTGAATCCAACACGACCATGCTGGCAGGTCTTCTTCATGATTTAGACTGTGATATCAATCGAATAGGATTATTCCCGACAAACTGACTGAGATCGTTGCAGCAATCCGGTCAGTCGATGCCGACCTTCTGATTACGCTCGGTGGTGCATCTGTCGGGGATCATGATCTTGTCAGGCCAGCACTTGAGGCGTGCGGCGCCAAGCTCGATTTCTGGAAGGTGGCCATGCGTCCCGGCAAGCCGGTCATGGCCGGACAGCTTGGCGAGATGATCGTTCTAGGCCTTCCCGGCAATCCTGTATCCGCCTTCGTTACAGCGCTGCTCTTTGCAAAGCCCGCTGCTGCGGCGCTTGCCGGAGCGGCCTCCCCCCTGGCGCGACAATTCACGGTCAGGGCAGCCGCCCACCTGCCAGCCAATGGCGAACGGATCGACCATGTACGTGCCCGAAACACGGTTGACGGCGTCGTGCCTGTCGGACCCAACGACAGCGCCTCTCTCGGCGGGCTTGCCGCGGCCGATTGCCTGATCGTGCGACCTCCGAATGCGCCGCCAGCGAACATCGGGGACACCGTCCCGATTTATGTTCTGGATTGAAGCGAGCGAACCTTTAGAGAACATTTCGCTTGACGCGTTGGAAATGCATGGATAGAAGTTCCGTGTTCGTTCCCCATTGGAGGCACCTGCGATGCTGACCCGCAAACAACATGAGCTGCTTTGTTTTATTCATGACCGGCTCTCCGATACTGGTGTCTCGCCTTCGTTCGAAGAAATGAAGGAAGCACTCGATCTCAAGTCCAAATCCGGCGTGCATCGGCTGATTTCGGCGCTTGAGGAGCGCGGCTTCATCCGCCGGCTGGCCAATCGCGCGCGGGCGCTCGAAGTTGTTCGGATGCCTGATCGCGGCGGAGAAACACGGCCTGTATCGTCAACCAACGTTGTCAATCTCGCGCCGAAGACGATGGCACCGAAGGGCAAGCCGATTGCTGCCAACGACGTTTATGAAATTCCCCTGCATGGCCGGATCGCGGCGGGCATGCCGATTGAGGCGCTCGAGGGTCAGGCGACACTGGCCGTTCCGGCAGCGTTGCTCGGCTCAGGCGAACATTTTGCGCTGGAAGTGTCCGGAGATCTATGGTTGAGGCCGGGATTCTGGACGGCGATTTCGCTCTGATCCGCAAGGCGGACACGGCGCGGGAAGGCGAAATCATTGTGGCGCTGGTCGATGATTCCGAAGCGACGCTCAAATATTTCCGTCGCGAAGGTTCGATGGTGCGGCTCGATCCTGCAAACCGGGCCTATCAGCCGCAGCGCTATGCGCCGAACCAGGTTCGCGTACAGGGGCTTTTGGCCGGACTGTTGCGTCGGTATTGAGCGATTGGCGGGTGCGCCGCCAGGGATGATCGTCTCCGGGTGAAAGGACGCTTTCGATTTCCGGTGCGTCAAGACTGATCGCCAATCCGCCGGTTTTCAGGATCTGCCTTTTATCCAGTTTCAGCCATTTTGGCCTGCAGCTTTGCGGCAAGCTTCGGTCACTCACTACGATATCGGCGACCTCGCATAGCTCCGCAAGGCCAGGGCGGGAAAGTGGATATGGGCTTCGGGTCGCAACAATCCGCCAGGTTCGGCCGCCTCGGATCAGCGATACAAGGCAGATGTCCCGGCTGCACCGTGCTCCTGAAACACCGTCCAGATCGACAAGAGGGTCAAGTTCGCCGGATCGACCGGCAAGCACCTCCCGCATATAATCTCCAGTCCGGGAGCGCAGTAATGCCACGTGACCGTCATTGACACGAACCGCAAGATGGCGCCCGTCTCCACTGATGAGCAGGTCCGGTTTGGCAAAGTCGCAGCGAGCAATGCGCCGCCCGCAAATGGCAACAATCCAAACCAGCGGGGCGCACTGCGCCAAAGCAGAATCCAGAGACCGCCAGACAGCATTGCACCAAAAGCAACGCTGGATATTGAGGGCAAGGTTGCCACGGCACCGGGGAAGGTCGATACATTTCGCGCAATCCAGAGCAGGAGATCAAGGCTTTGGCCAGTTGCCCACCAGAACGGCGCACCCAGACCGATGGTATCAAGCAACAGCGCCAACGCCTCGAGCGGCATGACGATGAATGTCGTCAGCGGAATCGCAACGACATTGGCAAGTGCTCCGTAAAGCCCGGACTTGTGGAAGTGGAAAAGGGCAATTGGAGCCAGAACCAGCTCGACCACGATACCGGTCAACAGCAGCGAGAGAATTCCGCGGATCAACCGTGCAATCACGCCTTCATCTCTCCGCATCGTCGCCGCGCGTACCCGGGGATGCTCGTGCAGGGCAACGATTGCGGTAATGGCAGCGAAGCTCAGCTGGAAACTCGCCCCAACGAGCGATCTGGGCCAGATCAGGAGCACAACCAAGGCGCCTGTCGCGACGAGCCTGAGCGTCATCGCTTCGCGGCCGAGCGCAAGGCCGACAAGGACGAGCAATGCGGCAATGCAGGCACGTATGGTCGGAACTTCCGCCCCGTAAGCAGGGTGTAACCAATGCCTGCCAGCGCTGCCATTCCGGCCGAAACCAGAACAAGCGGCGCCCGCAGCGCGAGCCACGGACTGAGGGCGAGGAGCCTGAGCGTCAGGAACATGGTTGCAGCCACAACCGCGGTGATGTGAAGGCCACTGATCGACAGGAGATGCGTGAGCCCGCTTGCGCGCATTGCATCCTCATCCTCCTGCGAGATCCCTCCGCGATCACCGGTCGCAAAGGCTGCAGCAATCCCGCCTGCACTGCCAGCGAGTCGATCATGGACGTGCATGGTGATCCGTTCTCTCAGTCCTGCGCTGGCTCGTATTGAGGGGCCGAGCCGGCGGAGCGGATCGAGAGCCTTTCCCGTACCGCCAATTTGTTTGAACCACGCCGCGCGGGCAAAATCATATCCTCCCGGTATCGCCGGGTCGGGCGGCGGCACCAACCTGGCACGAATTGCGACGTCCTCCCCGGCAACAAGGTCCGGAACCAGCTTGTCGGCATCGACCGACACCCTGATCCTCGGCGGGAGGCCTTGGCCAGCGACGGGCGCGAGTAGCAGGCGGCTTCCATCCCTTCCGTGGAGCGCCTCGATCGAGTGAACTCGGGAAGAGAACTGCACTACCATTGGCCGCTCGATGCGGGATGTGGCGACCTTTTCGCTTCTGATCCAGACCAGCCCGCAACCGCCGGTCATGCAGAGACCAACCCACAGCAACGCCGTTGCAGACCGTCGGCCAAGATCGCAGGTTGCGGCTGCGACAGCCAAGCCGATACCCGCCGCGATAATTGCAGCCCATGCCAGACGGGAATCGGTTGCAAACCAGAGCCCGATTCCCAAACCGAACATCACTGGCAGCCAAAGCGCCAGTTGATCGCACTCGCGTTCAAGCCAGCTCTCGATCTGGTCAAAGCATTTGCCCAGCCCCCTTTGAAGGTGTGCAATTGCCATGCTAGGGGCTCCAGCCTGATCTGGCAGGCATGGAGACGAACAGGGTGAGCGCAGGACATTCAGAAGCGGGCATCGTGACGCGTTTTGCCCCTTCGCCTACCGGATTCCTGCACATTGGTGGTGCGCGCACGGCTCTTTTCAACTGGCTGTTTGCCCGGCATCATGGGGGGAAGTTCCTGCTCCGCATTGAAGATACGGATCGGGCGCGGTCAACGGATGCAGCAATCGATGCCATCATCGACGGGCTGCAGTGGCTCGAACTCGATTGGGACGGGGACGTTGTGTTCCAATTCTCTCGCGCCGCCCGCCATGCCGAAGTTGCCAACCTCCTGCTCGAAAGCGGACATGCCTATCGCTGCTATGCGACGTCGGCTGAACTGGAGGCCATGCGCGAAGCCCAGCGCGCCGCAAGGCTTCCCATGCGCTATGACGGCCGTTGGCGCGACCGAGACCCCTCTGAAGCTCCGGAAGGCGCTCCCTTCGTCATCCGTCTGAAGGCGCCCCGCGAGGGAAGCGTCACGATTGAGGACCGTGTCCAGGGCCCGGTGACGGTCAACAATGAAGAGCTGGACGACTTCGTGCTGCTGCGGTCCGACGGTACGCCGACATACATGCTCTCCGTGGTGGTTGATGATTACGACATGGGAATAACCCATGTTATCCGCGGCGACGATCACCTCAACAATGCGTTCCGCCAGCTTGCCCTGATCCATGCGATGGAGTGGCGGGAACCGATCTACGCCCATGTGCCGCTGATTCACGGCCCGGACGGTGCCAAGCTTTCAAAAAGGCACGGCGCGATGGGGGTCGATGCCTATCGCGATGAGCTTGGGTATCTGCCAGAGGCCATCAACAATTACCTGATGCGCCTCGGCTGGGGGCATGGCGACGACGAAATCTTCAGCAGGGAACAGGCAATCGCCTGGTTCGAACTCGACGGGGTTGGCAGATCCCCCTCGCGGTTCGATTTCAAGAAACTGGAGAATTTGAACGGCCATTACCTGAGAGAGGCGGACGATTCGCGTCTTGCAGCAATTGCGCAGCCGATGATCGAGGCAAAGTTGGGCCGAACGCTGGGAGATTCCGAAGTGGAGATGCTCGTCAAGTCGATGGCATCGCTAAAGCCACGCGCCAAATCGACGTTAGGACTTGCGGAAGGGGCAATGTTCCTGTTCGAGCAGCGTCCGCTGACACTCGACGAGGGCGCAAAGGCTCTGCTAGAGGGGGATGCCTTAGAATTGCTCGAGTCTGTCTCGAGTGCGCTTGGTGGCAGTTCGGATTGGGACGAAGCCGCGCTGGAGTCTGCGGTGCGTCGGGTTGCAGAGGATGCCGGATTGGGCCTTGGCAAGGTTGCCCAGCCCTTGCGGGCTGCGCTCACTGGTCGCACGACCTCGCCAGGAATTTTTGACGTGCTGATGCTTCTCGGAAGAGAAGAGTCACTGGCACGAATTGACGAAGCAGTGGCCCTTGCGGCCTGATTGAGGAAGGAAGACAAATGGGTGAAACGAGCGCGACGGTAACCCTCAATGGCAATCAGGTGTCCTGTCCCGTTCGCTCGGGCAGTGTCGGCCCGGATGTCATAGATATCCGCAAGCTTTACGCCCAGACAGGCGCATTCACGTTCGACCCCGGCTTCACATCGACGGCAAGCTGCGATTCCGCTATCACCTATATTGACGGGGATGAAGGGATCCTGCTGCACCGAGGATATCCGATCGGGCAGCTTGCTGAACATTCGAGCTTCATGGAAGTCTCCTATCTGCTCCTCAACGGCGAATTGCCGAGCAAGGACGTGCTGGACAAATTCTCCGGCACGATCTCGCGCCACACAATGTTGCATGAGCAGTTGGCCACCTTCTATCGCGGATTCCGGCGCGATGCGCATCCGATGGCGATCATGTGCGGCGTCGTTGGCGCGCTTTCCGCATTTTATCATGACTCGACCGACATCACCGATCCGCACCAGCGCATGGTCGCAAGCCATCGGCTCATTGCCAAGATGCCGACGATTGCGGCAATGGCTTACAAATATTCGGTCGGCCAGCCCTTCCTCTATCCGCGCAACGATCTGAGCTACACGGGCAATTTCCTGCGGATGACCTTTGGCGTCCCGGCCGAAGATTATCACGTCAATCCGGTGGTCGAGCGCGCGCTTGACCGGATTTTCATCCTTCATGCCGATCATGAACAGAATGCCTCGACTTCGACAGTGCGGCTTGCGGGCTCATCGGGGGCCAATCCCTTTGCCTGCATTGCAGCCGGTATCGCCTGCCTTTGGGGCCCGGCACATGGCGGAGCCAATGAAGCGGCGCTCAACATGCTCCGTGAAATCGGCACACCTGACCGGATCCCGCACTACATCGAACGTGCAAAGAACAAGGACGATCCGTTCCGTCTGATGGGCTTTGGTCATCGGGTCTACAAGAATTACGACCCGCGAGCGACCGTGATGCAAAGCACTGTGCGCGAAGTGTTCAAGGCACTGAATGTCTCAGACCCGGTCTTCGAAGTGGCGCTTCAGCTTGAGCATATGGCGCTCAACGACCCCTATTTCATCGAAAAGAAACTGTTCCCGAACGTGGACTTCTATTCGGGCGTGATCCTTTCGGCGATTGGCTTCCCCACCACAATGTTCACGGCGCTGTTTGCGCTTGCCCGCACCGTTGGTTGGGTTGCGCAATGGAACGAGATGATTTCGGACCCCGAACAGAAGATCGGACGGCCGCGCCAGCTTTATACCGGGCCCGCCGAACGCAACTATGTGCCGGTCGACAAGCGCTAGGGCGCTTTCGCCAGTGGCAGCGTAAGCACGAAGCGCGCACCCTGGCCGGGCGCGCTGTCCAAGGTTATATCGCCGCCCATGGCACGCGCAAGCTGGCGTGAAATGAACAGGCCAAGCCCGCTGCCACCGGGTTCTGACGGATCGACCCGTTCGAATTTGTCGAAAATTCGTGCCTGATCGTCCAGCGCAATGCCCTTGCCCTGGTCCGCGACAATGATCGCCGCGAGATCGCCTTCCTGTTCGGTTCGCAGCCACACGCTTGAATCCTGTGGCGAATAGCGCACCGCGTTGCCGATCAGATTGACCAGAATTTGAAGCACGCGGCGGAACTCGCCGCGCGCTTCGAGAATTTCGTCATGCGGCGGCACGTCGATGCGCACGCCCCGATCGGCAGCCCGCACCCCAAGCAATCCCGCAGCCCGACGGGCAATGTCGGCGAGATCCACGACTTCCGTTTCAATCCTGAAGCCCGGTTGCTCGACGGCCTGAAGGTCAACAAGATCATCCACAAGGCCCAGAAGGTGGCGGCCAGCTGCCGAAATGTCTCCGGCATAGTCGACATAATCGTGACGCAACGGGCCTTCACCCTGGCCAGTGATGGCCTCCGCATTGTCGATGATTCGGGCCAACGGCACGCGCAGCGCGGCTTCGAGACGTTGGGAGAAGCCCTCGTCGACGGGTGGTCGTGGAACGAAATCTGGCCTGGACGGCGCAAGCAATCGCTCGATCAATCGATATCCGCCCGAAAAACCTGCGAAGGTTCCATCTTCAGTGAGTTTTGCTTCGCCGTGGAGCCACAGCCGCGCATTGGGCAAGCTGCGCAATTCGGCCAATTGCATGACAAATCCGTGGCGTCCCGCAACTGCACCGAGGAGCGGCAGATCCCCGTGTTCATCCTCGACAAGTCTGAAAAACCGGGTCAACGGCTGGCCCAGCGCCTCCAGTGCATCCACACCAGACAGCGATATCAGTTCCGGTTCGATGTCGGTCAGCCGGAGTTGGTCGTCGCAGGCCCAGTCGCCGTCGCTTTCAAGCCTTGCAAAATCCCTTGCCCGGCTCTGCATGAGCGTCGTGTCCGGCGGAGGGGCCGGCAATTCCTCCCATCCGGCGATGGCAAGTTCGATCCGCTCCCCGTCCGGCTTCGCCCGGACCCACAGATCAAGGTCGCGCGCGCCATCCGCAGCAACCACGCCACGCGATACGAGGACGCCCAGAGTACGCGCCAAGCGAGCAAGCGCCGCGATCTGCGGCACCGCCAGGATTCCGCCTTCCTCGCCGCCTGCACCAAGCTGAAGTGCGAGTAGGCGCGGATCCGCCGCGATCAACCGTCCCTGCCGGTCGACCGTGCCATTGACGACAACCTCCTCACTCTCCGTCATGGGAGAATGGGGGCCAAACGAAGGGCGTGCACTGCCATTCAGACAGTCTAGATCAATCATGGTTAAGAGGTGCTAAATCAGCTTTGCTGACGCACAAGCCAAAATTGCGACAGGACCGCGTGCCCAACGGCGATCATGAGGCCGAGCACCGGCTGGCCAATCAAACTGCACATCAAGACCTCAACGGCAATGAGGTCCGCATCTGCGATCCAGGCCTCACGAGCAGGCGATCTCGGCTGGAGCATGAGCGCAATCCCGGCCCAAAGCGCCAACACCAATGGCCCCCATCCGAGCCCTGGCACATTAAGTGCCCAGCCGGCAAAGGCCAGCAAGGCCAGCAATAGCGGCAATCTTGCTTCCGCAGTCCAGCGCAGGACGCGATCGGGCCGCGCTGCCATATCGGCAAGCACTCTGGCAGCTGCCTGAGGAAACCCCGCGAGCAGAAACAGGGCGAAGCTGGCGGCAATCCAGCCCAGTGCCCCCGCCAGCATGGCCGCTGCCATCAATGACGCAGGCATCAAGGCGACAATGTCGAGCGAAACCTTTGGGTTCAGGAGTTGCGGCAGGCACCGTCTGACAACAGGATCGACAATTTGCGATTGCCAGAAACCACTCGCGCCGGATCCCCGCGCTTCCGCAATTTCGTGTGCGACTGACTTGGCCTCTTGCTCATTGCGGACCAACGCAAGCCCAATTCCGTCCGACGGCATCCTTTCCACGCCTGCCTGCAATGCCATTCGCAGCAGGGTCGGCCCAAGTGTCCAATCGCCAAGCATCGCTGCCGTGTCGCGAAGCATCTTCCCGTTCAGAACAGCAAGCCCAGCCCATCGATCATTGGCGTCGATGCGCTCATAATGGCTCATTCCGTCGCCGTCGTGAAGCGTGAGCAGGGTCGGAACCGTTCGCAAGGAGAGGGCTTCGACGATCCCGCGAGCGGCAACCACGCCTGCGCCGATAACCAGCAATTGTTCGTCAGGATGGATGCAGTCTGCTGCCTGGCTCGCGTTGCGGACAATCTCGAAATCAATCCCCTCTGCCCTGAGCCTTTCAAAGGCATCTTCCAGGGGTGCGGGAATGCGATCCACCAGAACAACGATATGGGCCGCACCGCAGGCCCGCGCGATGCGGACCTGGTATTCAATGAGCGCTTGACCCGCCACTGGCATGAGCGTCCGCGCCTCGCCTTCGGGAGCGAGTGTGTCGTCATCGGTCAGTATCAGGCCAGCCAGTGGCAAGGATGCGCCCTTCCGCGGAGAAATTCGAAAGGCGCGATAGGGCGTTCGTGTCGCTTTGAAAAGCCGGGGCCGTCAGGCGGCTATGATATCGACAGCCCGGCGGACCCTTCGCAAAGCCACGGGATCGCCCGGTGCGGATTGCAGCGCCAGATCGGCCGCCTCAATCAAGGAAATGGCTCCGAAACTCGCAGCGAGCCCTTTGAGACGATGGGCAGCTGACGTCCAGTTTGCATCGCAGCGCGAACGGGCAAGTAGATCGCTATAATTTCGCGCGCCGTCAATCAGCGCGGCGCGCAGTTCCAAGACTAGTGACGGATCATTCCCGACCGCGGCCGCAAGTGAAGCGTCAAGGGCACCAATTTCATAAGCCATTCCCTGTGCTTAAAGGGTCATGCTTAACGACTCGTTTCAGAAATGTTTCGCGTATTTTCAATTCCGTGTTACGAAACGGGACATGAGTGGAGGAAATTCTGTCGTCGGGCTTTGGCGCGACCGGGAGCTGGGGGAGGAACGGGTCGAAGATCCGAACGAGGCCCTTATCGAAAACGAACCGCAATTCGCGGCTGAAACCGGCGACTATGACGCTCCGGTTCGCGGCCTGTGGCGAAGGCGGTTGGCTGGTTCGACCGCGTTGTTTTTGTCGGCCCTTTGGCTGACTGCTCTTGGTTATCAACACTTTTCCGCCGTTCCGGACCGATTGCCGACGTTTGGCGAGGGGCTTGATTTCATCGCCACCGCCTGCGCGCCGCTTGCCCTGATTGCTGCATTGTGGCTGATTGCGGTGAGATCCGGGAGGGGCGAGGAACGTCGCTTTCAGAAAACCTCCGATGCCATTCAGCGTGAAGCTGCGCGGCTGGAGACTCTGCTCGCACTTGTTTCGACGCGATTGGACGCCAGCAGGGCCGAATTGGCCGAACAAGGCGACATGCTGTTAGGCATGGGCGATCTTGCTGCAAATCGGCTTGGCAGCCTTGCAAGGGCAGTCGAGAGCGAAGTCGAAACGATTTCGCGCCATACGCAATCACTGTCTGGCTCTGCGGTTTCTGCACGGGCAGACCTTGCCGTGCTTCTGGCCAACTTGCCGAAGGCAAATGTCCAGACGCGCCAAATGACCGCATCGCTGCAAGAGGCGGGTCGTTATGCGCAGGAACAGGCGGGCGTATTGGATGAACAGCTGTCCCAGCTTGCGAACCGTGGTCGGGAAGCCGACGAAATTGCCGGCAACGCGGCGCAAAGGCTGGCTGAACATCTTGCACGAATGGAAGGCGTGAGTGAAGCCGCGGGGGGCAGGCTCGAACAGGCGGCCGGGCAAATGACGGGAGCCATTGACGAAGCACTTGGACGTGCGGCCGAAGCTCTTGAGAGCGCACGTCAAGGTATGGAAGCTCATGGCGCGGCAATGATGGCACTGGTCAGCCAAAGCCAGGCGGCACTTGCGCAGACTGGCGCTGACTCCTCGGACCAATTGGCTCGCCGCGTTGCGGAAATAGGCGAACAGGTCGACGCAATTTCCAGGAGTTTTGCCGCTCAGGACGATATAGGCCAGTCGCTTGTGACGCGCCTCAACACCGATCTGGACTCGGTGGAGCAGCGCTTCGCCCTGCTGGAAAGCGGCGGCCTCACGCGCACCGAGAGGCTTGCCACGGCGATCAAGACACTGAGCAATAACACTGACGACCTCAAGAATGCCCTGTCCGACGGCGGTACGACCGCTGGCGCCTTGATTGAGAGGGTGGAGGCTCTGAGTGCGGCACTTGATGCTGCAACGCAGGGCATCGATGAAGCATTGCCCGAGGCTTATGCCAGGCTGGATGCACGGGCCGCAGAAAGCATGGAGGCTATCCGGGCGGCTACGCCAGTCGTTTCCGAACTGTCGGCGATCGCGACCTCGGCGCTGGAGCGGCTTGCAGAAACAGGCGCTATGCTTTCCGAGCAGAAGGAGGCAATGGATGGACTTTCAACAGCAAGCCAGACGCAGCTCGCCGACGCTCGCAAGACCGCGGAAGAACTGAGCGAGAGCATCGCAACCGCCACTGCCGATGCCGAAAGGCTGGCACAGGGCGCCGCTCCGCAACTTGCGGAGGCGTTGCGCCATATCAATGAAACGGCGATTCAAGCGAGCGAGCAGGCCAAGGCGGCGCTGGGCGAAATTATTCCGCAATCAGCTGAAGCACTCGGCACGATGAGCAAGGATGCACTGGCACAAGCCCTTACCGCACAAGTCGAAGCCCAGATGGCCGAAATTGCCAGTACCACTGAAAAGGCCGTTTCCGCCGCGCAGAAGGCCACTGACCGGCTAATGCGGCAGATGCTGACCATATCGGAGACCAGCGCCGGGCTGGAGGCGCGGATCAGCGAAGCAAAAGAACAGGTGGAACAAAGCGACCAGGCCAATTTTGCGCGCCGGGTCGCGCTGCTGATCGAGTCGCTCAATTCCACTGCAATCGACGTGAACAAGATCCTTTCAAACGAAGTGACCGATACTGCTTGGGCAGCCTATCTGCGCGGGGACCGGGGCATCTTCACGCGCCGTGCGGTCAAGCTGCTCAGTGCAGGTGAAGTTCGTGAGGTCGCGCGTCATTACGAGAATGAGCCCGAGTTCCGCGAGCAAGTGAATCGCTACATTCATGATTTCGAAGCGATGCTCCGCAACATTCTCGCGACCCGGGACGGCACACCGTTGAGTGTGACATTGCTCTCGTCGGACACCGGCAAACTCTATGTCGCACTGGCGCAGGCGATCGAGCGGCTGCGGGTTTAGTCACGAAAGCAGGGTCAGTTTCGCTGGAGTGGCGCGAAGTTCAGCATGTCCGCCGTCACCCAGCCTTTGACATAGTTCGCAAAATAGAGCCCAAACAAGAGAGTTGCGATGATTGTGGTCGTGACGATGATCCGCCTTGGCCTGAAGTTGGCAGGGGCGCTTTCGGCCTGGCCGGGCACTTTCTCCTCACCCAATTCATCCGCAGTCCTGACGCCGAAGGGCATCACAAGAAACGCGGACATCACCCAGAAGAGCACATAGACCGCCAGTGCCGAAGTCCACTGCATCGCCTTACCCCAATCGCATCAACATGATTTCGACAATGGGCTTCTTGCCCGTCCACTCGGTCGCAACACGGCGCACCCCGAGACGAAGAGCTTCCCGCAGGGCATCCTCATTGGCGGCACCCTTTTCAATCGCCCGTTCGACGGCTTCCTCAGCTTCTTCGAGGAAGTCATTGCGGTCCTCTTCCACCGGCACGCCTTGAAGGCGGAATTCGGGATCGACTGCAAGCTTGCCACGCGCATCGAGAACGACTGCTACCGCTATCACCCCGTGGA
Source organism: Sphingomonadales bacterium (assembly GCA_016704425.1). Lineage (GTDB taxonomy): Bacteria > Pseudomonadota > Alphaproteobacteria > Sphingomonadales > Sphingomonadaceae > Aquisediminimonas. Next base: position 1,050,198 of record JADJAC010000011.1, on the reverse strand, counting down.
TTCCAATCCGCCGCCGCTCGGTGATCGTGCCGCCATCGGCAGGCAGGATCACGTCGCCGTCCAGCACCAGCCTGCCTGTGCGTTCATGACCAATGATTTTCGGTTCACCGGGCGCCAGCCGCACCACGTCGCCATTCGACTGGACCAAGGCGTTCGGAATGCCGCAGGCGAGGCCAAACCGCGCCTGCTCTGCCATGTGGCGCCGCTCTCCGTGTACTGGAACAAGCAGTTCGGGCCGAATCCAGTCATACATCACTTTGAGCTCCGGGCGCCCTGGATGTCCCGAGACATGCACATGCGCCTGCTTTTCGGTGATCATGATCACGCCCTTGCGCGCAAGCGCATTCTGGATGCGGCCAATGGCCGTTTCATTGCCGGGGATTTGCCGCGAGGAAAAGATGACTGTGTCCCCCGCATCGAGCTTTAATGGGTGGCTGTCTCCTGCGATCCGCGCCAGCGCCGCCCGCGCCTCCCCCTGCCCACCTGTTGCAACAACCATCAGCTCGCGCGGCGGCAGGCGCATTGCCGCATCGAAATCCATGATCTGCGGAAACTTGGGCAGCATCCCGTTAGCCTGTGCTGCGCGCACGATCCGGTCGAGCGAACGTCCCGCAATGCATAATTGCCGCCCAGTCGCGACAGCAACCTGGTGCAATGTTTCAAGTCGCGCGGCATTTGATGCAAAGCTCGTGACAAGCACCCGGCCCTTCGCAGCCTTCACACTTTCCATAAGACCGTCGCGGACGCTACCTTCTGTGCCACTATACTCCGGGTTGAAGGCGTTGGTTGAATCGCAGACAAGCGCAAGCACACCTTCGTCACCGATACTGCGAATATCCTCCGCATTGATGGCCGCCCCGATGACGGGCTCGTCATCTAGCTTCCAGTCACCGGTGTGGAAAAGGCGGCCATAGGGCGTATCGATCACGACGGCATTCATGTCGGGAATCGAATGCGCCAGCGTCACATAGCGCAATCCGAACGGACCGAGTTCGAAACTCCCGCCATTGTCTATTACTCGAAGATCGACCTGATCAGTCAGCCCCTCTTCGGCAAGTTTTCCGGCGATCAAGGTCGCGGTGAACGGCGTCGCGTAGAGCGGAACATCCAAGTCTGCAGCAAGATACGGAATGGCACCAATATGGTCCTCATGCCCGTGAGTCAGGACGATGCCGAGCAGATCATCCTTTCGCGCCTCGATAAATTCGAGATCCGGAAGCACGAGATCGCAGCCTGCATAATCAGAACCGCCGAAGGTCAGCCCCAGATCGACCATGATCCACTTGCCTTGGCAGCCATAGAGATTGACGTTCATGCCAATCTCGTCCGACCCGCCAAGCGCGAGAAATAGGAGTTCGTTACCCGGGGTTGTCACTTGGGGAATTTCCAGTTCAGTCTTGGCCCGCACGGTCGGGCACGGCGCCTATTGGGCGCGCGCGTGGAGCAGGGCAAGCCCTTTGAGCGTAAGGTCTGGCTCAATCGCGTCAAACAGATGGGCATGCTGCTGAAAAAGAGTCGCCAATCCGCCGGTTGCGACAACAGTGACAGGCCTGCCGATCTGCGCCTTCATGCGCGCAAGCAGGCCTTCGATCATGGCGACATAGCCCCAATAGATCCCAATCAGCATCTGGCTTTCGGTCGTATTTCCGATGACGCTTTCATCGGTGGGTGCCTCGATGGCGATACGTGGCAATTTCGCAGCAGCTGAAACAAGCGCATCCAGCGAAAGATTGAGGCCCGGCGCAATGATCCCGCCCTTGTAGGCGCCGTTTGCAGCAATGTGATCGAACGTGGTTGCTGTGCCAAAGCTGATCGTGATCAGATCGCCCTTGTGAGCATGATGCGCCGCGATTGCGTTAACCGCGCGGTCCGCCCCTACAGAGCTGGGCTGCGGCACATCAAGCGCAATCCCCCATTCGAGCGGCGCACGTCCTGCGACCATTGCATCGACGCCAAAATATTTCTCTGCGAGCAACTGCAGGTTGTGGAGAGCGCGCGGCACGACCGTGGAAATGACAACTTCCGAAACGTCGCTTCGCTGATAACCCTCAAGCTCAAGCAACTGCGTCAACCAGACAGCATATTGATCGGCGGTTCGGCGGGCATCCGTTGCCACCCTCCAACGCGTTCTGATCTCGATCCCTTCGACCAGCGCGAATTTGACATTGGTATTGCCGACATCAATCGCGAGCAGCATCAGAAAAACCCTTCAGATCAGGAATACGTCGGCGGCGTGAATGACACGAACCGTGCGATCCGCCAAGCGAAGTCGCAAAGCCCCATCCGGCTCAAGACCGTCGAACAATCCCTCGACGGACGATCCATCGCCCAGGTTTGCGGTGAGCGCCGTTCCAGCCGGATGTCCTCCACGAAGCCAGGCCTGCCGGATCGCGGCCACTCCAATATTTCGCCACTGAGCGAGCCAGTGGGCAAAGGCCCGCGCAAGGTCCTCGCAGAAATAATGCGGATCGGGCGCATCCAGCCCTTGCGCCGCAAGGCTCGTCACCGGGCGATCCAGGCCTACCGGATGAAAGCCGAGATTGACGCCAATGCCTATGACAACCGCATCATTCGCACGTTCCAGCAGAATCCCGGCGAGCTTTGCGCCGTTGGCGAGCAGGTCGTTGGGCCATTTGATGACAATGGCACATGTGTCCGCCGCATAGGCCGTCAGGACCTCATGCAGAGCCACGGCCGCAACAAGGGCGAGCGTGGCCGCCGCAGGGTCATGCGGCTGCAATCGAACCAGTGTAGTCGCGTAGAGATTGCCGATTGGAGAATGCCAGCCGCGCCCCATGCGCCCACGCCCTCCGATTTGCGTGTCCGCTCGAAGCCAGAGACCTTCAGGCGCGCCCTCCTCAGCCAGGGCCAGCATATCGGCGTTGGTCGAAGCGGTTTCTTCAACCGTTCTGATCATACCGGTCAGAACAATGCTTTTGCAGCTGCGGCCGAGGCTGAGCCAAGGGCGGGAATCAATCCATAGCCAAGCACAATGAAGGCTGCCGAAGTCGCGATGAGTGCCTTTTCAAGCAGGGAATCTCCCCTGGCATATCGTGTCTCAGGCTCATCGAAGTACATCGTCTTGATGATCTTGAGATAGTAGAAAGCGCCGATCACCGACGCTGCAATGCCAATGGCGGCAAGCGGGAACAGTCCCGCCTTAACAGCTGCTTCGAAGACGAGAAACTTTGCCCAAAACCCGAACAAGGGCGGAATTCCGGCCAACGAAAACATGAAAATCGCAAACGCGGCGGCCAGCCCCTTGTTGGTCTGGGAAAGCCCGGACAGGCTGGCGATCGTCTCGACAGGCGCACCCGTCTGGTCACGCATCTGAAGGACGCACAGGAAGCTGCCAAGCGTCATGACGACATAAATCGCCATATAGCTCATGATCGCGGCAACGCCGGCTTCGGTGCCTGCGGCCAACCCGACGAGCGCGAAACCGACATTGTTGATCGAGGAATAGGCCAGCAGGCGCTTGATGTTCGTTTGTCCGATCGCTCCTGCTGCACCAAGAACGATTGACGCCAGCGACATGAAAATGATGATCTGCTGCCAGTCATGCGTAGCCGTACCCATTCCGGACACGCTCACTCGCACCAGCATCGCAATGGCCGCGACCTTGGGTGCACTTGCAAAAAAGGCGGTGACGGGCGTCGGAGCCCCTTCATAGACGTCGGGCGTCCACATGTGGAACGGCACTGCCGAGACCTTGAAGGCAATTCCCGAAAGCAGAAACACGATGCCGAACAATTCACCGAGGTTCACGCCGTCGCCCAGCGCCTTTGCAACACCGGCGTACTCGGTCGTCCCGGAAAAACCGTAGAGCAGCGATATGCCGTAAAGAAGGATACCGGAGGCAAGCGCACCCAGAACAAAGTATTTGAGGCCTGCTTCCGCCGACCGGCTGTCCCGCCGCATGAAGCTCGCCAGTACATAGGCCGCAAGGCTCTGCAATTCGAGACCGACATAGAGCGAGAGCAGATTGGTGGCCGAAACCATCATGCCCATACCGACGGCCGAGAAGAGGATCAGCACCGGATATTCAGCGCGCAGACGATCTTCCCGTTCAAACCAGCGCGGCGCAATCAGGATGGCGACCGAGGCTGCAAGATAAATGAGGACCTTCGCAAAGGCTCCAAATGCGTCAGCGCTATAGAGTCCGTTGAAGGCAGTGCCACCCGAACCCGCAACACCGGTCAGGGAGAGCCCTGCGAGGGCGAGAAGCGCGACTGCAGCAGCACTGACAAAGCGCGTGGCCTTGTCGCCCGCAAAGGCGGCAACAAGCATCAGTGCCGTTGCACCGATCGAAAGGATAAGCTCAGGTGCAGTGAGCAAGAGAGACGCGGTATCGAACATCAGTGCGCCTCCCCATGCGCGGCAGCTTTTGGCTTGCCCATCTGCAGTTGGGCATCGCTGGCTGGAGTTGAGTCCGCCACGCGTGCAAGCAAGGAGCCAACATCGGCACGCATCGGCGCAATGAAGCTTTCCGGATAGATGCCCATCCACAGGGTCGCCGCAGCAATCGGAGCAAGCATCACCCATTCCCGAGCGTTCAGGTCTGGCATGGCCGCAGCATCGGCATTCTTGCTTTCGCCGAAGGCGACGCGCCGATAGAGCCACAGCATGTAGGCCGCGCCGAGAATGATGCCGGTTGTCGCGACAGCCGCAACCCAGCTATTTGCATTGTAAGCCCCGACAAGTGCCAGGAATTCACCAACAAAGTTCGCAGTGCCCGGCAGCCCGACGCTCGCCATTGTGAAGAACATGAAGAACAGCGCGTAATAGGGCATGTTGTTGGACAGCCCGCCGTAGCGATCGATCTCTCGCGTATGGAGCCGATCATAGATCACGCCCACGCACAGGAAGAGCGCAGCCGAAACCAGCCCGTGAGCCAGCATGACAATGAGTCCACCTTCGATGCCCTGGCGGTTGAAGGTGAACAGGCCGATTGTGACGAAGCCCATGTGCGCGACCGACGAATAGGCAATCAGCTTTTTCATGTCCTGCTGCACAAGCGCGACAAGCGACGTGTAGACGATTGCGACCATTGAAAGACCGAAGACGACCCAGACCAGCGTGGCAGAAGCATCGGGGAACATCGGCAAGGAGAAACGGACAAAGCCGTAACCGCCCATTTTCAGAAGGACGCCTGCCAGAATGACAGAGCCCGCAGTAGGCGCCTGAACGTGCGCGTCCGGCAACCAGGTATGGACCGGCCACATCGGCATCTTGACCGCAAAGCTCGCGAAGAAGGCCAGCCAGAGCCAATTCTGCACCGCCGGATCAAAGTTGAACTGCATCAGCGTCGGGATGTCCGTCGTGCCCGCTGTTGCCACCATATACATCATCGCGACCAGCATCAGGACAGAACCGAGCAGCGTATAGAGGAAGAATTTGTAGCTCGCCTTGATCCGCTCGACACCGCCCCAGATGCCGATGATCAGGTACATCGGGATCAGGCCGGCTTCGAAGAAGATGTAAAAGAGGAAAAGGTCCTGCGCCGCGAAGACGCCGATCATGAACGATTCCATCATCAGGAACGCGGCCATATATTCCGGTACGCGCTTCTCGATCGCGTCCCAGCTTGCCAGAACACAGATCGGCATCAGGAAGACCGAAAGCATGATCAGCATCAGCGCGATGCCATCTATGCCCAAAGCCCAGGCGAACCGCCCGAAAATTGGTGCATTTTCGACAAACTGCCACTGCGGGCCGCCAATTTCGTAATTCACCCAGAGCAGGATACCGAGGACGAACAGAAGGGCGGTGGTCGCCAACGCCACCCACCGGGCGCCCTGATCCGACAGGAAAAGACAGATCGCGGCAGCAGCGATCGGCAGCAGGATCATCAGGGAAAGAATGGGAAAGCCGCTCATTGCACGATCATCCAGGTCGCGAGGCCGACGAGGCCAAGCAGCATCACAAATGCGTAGGAATAAAGATAACCGGACTGGAATCGCGCTGCGAGCTTGCTGCCCTGCTGGACCAGTTCGGCTGCTCCATGTGGCCCGAACCGGTCAATCGTCCCGATATCGCCGCGTTGCCAGAATTGCCGTCCAATCCAGAGGGAAGGCCGGACAAACAACAGATCGTACAGTTCATCCCAATACCATTTGTTGAGCAGGAACTGGTACAAGCCGCTGAACGTGGCAGTGAACCGCGCGGGAATGGTCGTGTCCCTGATGTATGCCATCCAGGCAATGCCGAAACCGGCCAGCATCACGGCAGTTGCCGAATACTTCACCCAGATCGGCACTTCATGCATCGCGTGCATCAGATGCTCGTTGAAGGCGAGGCTGCCCTTCCAGAAGCCGCCCCCGGTTTCGGCGCCGATGAACCATTCGTGGAAATACCAGCCTGAAAAAATGGCCCCAATCGCCAGCAGCGCCAACGGCACGAGCATCGTCACCGGGCTCTCATGCGGATGATACCCCGCCGTTCCATCATCATGCGCATGGTGATGATCGTCATGGCCGTGACCGTGATCATGTGCGGCATGCTGAATATGTTCGGACCCTGACCAGCGTGGCTTGCCATAGAAGGTCAGGAAGATCAGCCGCCAGGAATAGAAGCTCGTCAGGAGCGCCGAGAACACGGCAACTGCAAAGGCTACGCCGCCGGCCTCTGTGCCGCTCGCAAAGGCAGCCTCGATAATTGCATCCTTCGAGTAAAAGCCCGCGAACCCGAACACCCCGGCAATGCCCACACCGGTGATCGCGAGCGTGCCAGCCATCATCGCGTAGAAGGTCAGCGGGATCTGTTTCCGCAAGGCCCCGTAATAGCGCATGTCCTGCTCATGATGCATGGCGTGGATGACTGAACCCGCGCCAAGGAACAGCAGCGCCTTGAAGAAGGCGTGCGTGAAGAGATGGAACATGGCCGCGCCAAAGGCCCCCACGCCTGCCGCAAAGAACATGTAGCCTAGCTGCGAGCAGGTCGAATAGGCGATTACGCGTTTGATATCCGTCTGCGTTGTCCCGACTGTGGCTGCGAAGAGCGCCGTCGCGGCCCCGACATAGGTCACGACCGTCATCGCCGTATGGCTCTGCTCGAACAGGGGCGAAAGGCGGCAAACCATGAAGACGCCGGCCGTCACCATTGTCGCAGCATGGATCAGCGCAGAAACGGGCGTCGGGCCTTCCATCGCGTCCGGAAGCCAGGTGTGAAGCCCCAATTGGGCCGATTTGCCACACGCACCGATGAAGAGCAGGATGCAGAGCAAGGTCAACGTATCCACGCGGTAGCCAAGGAACCCGATCGTGCTTCCCGCATAGCCCGGAGCCGCTTCCAATATGGCCGGGATCGAGACTGTCCCGAAGACCAGAAACACACCAAAAATCCCGAGCGAGAAACCGAAATCGCCAACGCGATTGACGACGAACGCCTTGATCGCAGCGGCGTTGGCGCTGGGCTTGTGATACCAGAATCCGATCAGCAGATAGGAGGCAAGGCCCACACCTTCCCAGCCGAAGAACATCTGGACTAGGCTGTCTGCTGTCACCAGCATCAGCATCGCGAAGGTAAACAGCGAGAGATAGGCAAAGAAGCGCGGCTGGCTCGGATCCTCCTCCATATAGCCCCAGCTATAAAGATGGACGAGGCTCGACACGCTCGTCACCACAACGAGCATGACCGCCGTCAGGGCATCAACCCGCAGTGCCCATTGGACGTCGAGAGAACCCGAACGGATGAAATCGAGCACCGGCACAACATGCGCCTCGGCGCTGCCGTTCAGGAAGGAGATAAAAATCGGCCAGCTCAGTGCGCAGGAAATGAACAATGCGCCAGTCGTCACCAGCTTGGCGGCAAAATTGCCAAGCATCCGATTGCCAAGGCCCGCCACGATCGCAGCAAGCAGCGGCAGGAAAACGATGAGCTTGATGGTCTCCATGGTTACCGGCTCACCCCTTCATCCGGTTGATATCGTCGACCGCGATCGTCCCGCGACCACGGAAGTAGATGACAAGGATTGCTAGGCCGATCGCCGCTTCGCCTGCCGCAACAGTCAGCACGAACATCGCAAAAACCTGCCCCACCAAGTCGCCGAGATAGGCACTGAATGCGACAAGATTGATGTTCACAGCGAGCAGGATCAACTCGATGGCCATCAGGATGATGATGACGTTCTTGCGGTTGATGAAGATGCCCAGCACACCCATCACGAACAGGATCGCACTGACCACGAGATAATGTTCGATGCCGATCATAGCTCCACTCCCTGCCCGACTGGCGGGTTCGTGTTGCGGACAGCGTCCTGCGGACGGCGACGAACCTGCTGGGAGATATTCTGCGGGCGAGTATCCCGCCGTTCCCGATGCGTCAGCACAATGGCCCCGATCATCGCCACCAGCAGGACAAGGCCGGCCGCTTCAAAGACATAGAGATAGCGCGAATAGATGAGCGCACCCATCGCCTCGATATTCGGCATATCCGCAGACACAGGTGCCGCACGTTGCGCCAGCTGGATGGCCCCGGCGCTCCAAGCGCCTTCTGCGATGATCATTTCACCAACCAGCACCATGGCGATCAAGGCGCCGAACAGGCCGTAACGCGTCAGACCACTGCGCAATTCCGCGAAATCGATATCGAGCATCATCACGACGAACAGGAACAGCACCGCAACCGCCCCCACATAGACGATTACAAGGAGCATCGCGATGAATTCCGCACCGACCAGCACCATCAGCCCCGCTGCGTTGAAAAACGCAAGAATGAGCCAGAGCACGCTATGCACGGGATTGCGCGAGAAAATCACGAGCGCGCCGGAAAGGATGACCAACGCCGCAAAAAGATAAAAAGCAAAGACCTGGATCACGCGCCGCCCCCTATCGATACGGTGCATCGGCGGCAAGGTTCGCAGCAATTGCGCGTTCCCATTTATCGCCGTTTTCGAGAAGCTTTGCTTTGTCATAAAGCAGCTCCTCGCGGGTTTCAGTCGCATATTCGAAATTCGGCCCCTCGACGATCGCATCGACCGGACAGGCTTCCTGACACAGCCCGCAATAGATGCACTTGGTCATGTCGATGTCATAGCGCGTGGTGCGGCGCGAACCGTCGTCGCGCGGCTCGGCTTCGATCGTGATAGCCTGTGCCGGGCAAACCGCTTCGCACAACTTGCAGGCAATGCAGCGCTCTTCGCCATTGGGATAGCGTCGCAAGGCATGCTCGCCCCGGAACCGCGGCGAGAGGGGGTTCTTCTCATAGGGGTAATTGATCGTCGCCTTGGGCTTGAAGAAGTACTTCAAGGTCAGGGCGTGCGCCTTCACGAATTCCCAGAGGGTGAAGGTTTTGATGAGGTGAACAACATAACTCATGCGGCATACCTCGTGAGCATCAGATAGCCGCTCACCAGGAAAACCCAGAGCAGCGAAATCGGCAGGAAGACTTTCCAGCCGAGCCGCATCAGCTGGTCATAGCGGAAGCGCGGCACCGTCGCCTTGATCCAGGAGAAGATGAAGAAGAAGACGAGGATCTTGCCGAAGAACCAGAGGATGCCCGGAACGGCATAGACCGGCGCCCAATCGACTGGCGGCAGCCACCCGCCCCAGAAGAGGATCGCGTTCAGCGCGCACATCAGGATGACGTTGGCATATTCGCCGAGCCAGAAGAGCGCGAAGCTCATCGAGCTGTATTCGGTCTGATACCCGGCGACGAGTTCGCTTTCCGCCTCGGTCAGGTCGAACGGCGCGCGTGCGGTTTCGGCTAGCGCCGAAATCAGGAAGACAATTGCCATCGGGAAGAGCAATGGATTGAAGCCGAAGCCATTGAGGAACGGCAGGATTCCAGCCCCCTGCTGTGCTTCAACGATCTTCGACAGGTTGAATGAATCCGCCCAGAGCACGACCGAAATCAGTACGAAGCCGATTGAGACTTCATAGGAAACCATCTGCGCTGCGGCGCGCAAGGCACTGTAAAACGGGTATTTCGAGTTGGAGGCCCAGCCCGAGATGATCACGCCATAAACCCCCAGCGATGACGCCGCGAGGATATAGAGCAAGCCGACATTGATATCGGCCAGCACCATTTTCGGACCGAAGGGAATGACGGCCCAGACGATCTGTGCGACCGTGAAGGTGACGATCGGCGCCAACAGGAAGAGCCCGCGATTGGCTGCGGACGGTATGATCGTTTCCTGCAGGAACACCTTCAAACCGTCGGCGAAGCTCTGCAAAAGCCCGAGCGGCCCGACGACGTTCGGCCCGCGGCGCAGTGCCATCGCCGCCCAGATCTTGCGATCGGCATAGATGATCATCGCGACAGCCAGCATCAGCGGCAGTGCAATGAGGAGGATCAGGATCGTCGTCGCGACGAACCAGCCGAACCCATATCCGAGAAAGGTGGATTGGAACCATTCGGTCATTCCGCTGCCTCCAGCCACTCGATGCCGTGGATGAGTTCTGCCGAGCAGCGCTCCATTGTCGGCGATGCGCGGCAGATGGCGTTGGTCAGGTAGAAATCCTTGATCGGATAATCGGCAATATCATCCACCGGCTTGTCGGGCAGGGCCGGCGGGTTCCAGTCGTAACCAGCCAGTCCTTCACGGCCGAGCGCTGGCACGGCCTTTGCCATTGCCGCACGGAGTTGATCGAGACTGTCGAATGGCAGGGTTGAATCGACAACGTCCGAAAGCGCACGGAAGATCGCCCAGTCCTCGCGGGCATCGCCCGGCGGGAAGACGGCGCGCTGACCGCGCTGAACGCGGCCCTCATTGTTCACATAGGTGCCCGATTTCTCGGTATAGGCGGCACCCGGCAGGATGACGTCCGCCGCATGTGCTCCGGCATCACCATGATGGCCGACATAGACTTTGAAGGTATCGGCAAAGAGATCGTAATTCACCTCGTCCGCGCCAAGGAAGAAGGCCAGCTTCGGCTTCTTGGCCGCCAGTGCCTTGATTCCGCCCTTATAGGCATAGCCGAGCATCAACCCGCCCATCCGCGCAGCCGCGAAATGGGTGACGTTGAACCCGTTCCAGTCCTTACGGATCAGTTTGTACTTGGCAGCAAACGCCAGTGCCGCGCCATGTGCGCCCTCATAGCGAAGCGCCCCGCCTCCAAGGATCAGGGCCGGACGTTCAGCGGCCTTGAGCGTGTCCGCGACATGCTTCGGTAGCTTGCCAAGCAGCTTGAGCGAGGTGCCAAGCCATTCGGCCTTGTAGGTCAGGTCCGTTTCGGGGCCGATGGCGAAGACCTTGGCCTGCCGCTTGCGGATCGCCTTCTGGACGCGCGTGTTGATCAGCGGCGCTTCATGGCGAAGGTCACTGCCGACGAGCAGGATCACATCGGCGGTCTCGAGATTGGCAATGCCGGTATTGAACGCGACCGCCGCAAACGACGAGACGTCATAGGCCAGCCCGGTCTGCCGCCCTTCGAGCATCGACCCGCCAAGCTTCTTCACGAGTTCGCGCGCCGCAAACATGGTTTCGCAATCGACCTGGTCACCGGCAATCGCTGCAATCGACTTGCCAGCGTCCTTCAGGCCCTTGCCAACCGCCTTCAGCGCCTCTTCCCAGCTTGCTTCGACCAGCTTGCCGCTCTTGCGCACAAAGGGCCTGTCGAGCCTGCGGTGCATCAGCCCGTCAACCGCGTGGCGCGTCTTGTCGTGCGCCCATTCCTCGTTGACATCCTCATTGATCCGCGGAAGTGCGCGCAGCACCTGCCGTCCGCGACTGTCGAGCCGGATGTTGGTGCCGACAGCGTCCATCACGTCAATCGACGGCGTCTTCTTCAACTCCCAGGGCCGTGCTTCGAAAGCGTAAGGCTTGGACGTCAACGCACCGACCGGGCAGAGATCAACGACATTGCCCGAAAGTTCACTCGTTACCGCGCGTTCGAGGTAGGAGGTGATCTGCATATTCTCGCCGCGACCAATCGCGCCGATTTCCTCAATCCCCGCCACTTCCTCCGCAAAGCGGATGCAGCGCGTGCACTGGATGCAGCGGGTCATCACGGTCTTGACGATCGGGCCCATGTATTTCTCGGTCACGGCGCGCTTGTTCTCGTCATAGCGAGAGGCACCGCGGCCATAGGCGACCGACTGGTCCTGCAGGTCACACTCTCCGCCCTGATCGCAGATCGGGCAATCGAGCGGGTGATTGATCAGGAGGAATTCCATGACGCCTTCGCGCGCCTTCCGGACCATCGGGCTGTCGGTGCGGATCACCTGCCCCTCACTCGCTGGGAGCGCACACGACGCCTGTGGCTTGGGCGGTCCCGGTGCGACCTCGACAAGGCACATCCGGCAATTGCCCGCAATAGACAGCCGTTCGTGATAGCAGAACCGCGGAATTTCCTTGCCGGCAAGCTCGCATGCCTGAAGGACGGTCGCGCCCTGCGGAACTTCGAGTTCGATGCCATCTACCGTGAGTTTGGGCATTAGTGCGCACCTCCGGCTAAAACCGGCGCAGGTTGAAGGGCGCGCTGCCACATTGCTTCGGCGAGTGCAGCGCGCAACCCCATGCTGTTTGCACGAAGCTTAGCACCTGCGCGCAGACACGGCCCGAATGAAGCCGCCAGCGTCGAGATCGCTGTCTTCTCCTTGTCCGATTCAGGGCGTGTCTTGAACAGCGCCGAAACGCCCGCCGGATTGGTGTCCGCGACGCATGCTGCCATTTCGTCGATCACGAGATTACGGCTGCTCAATCCGAACCATGGACGAACGTAACTCTGCTCCAACGGCAGCGCAGCCAGCGCAGGTCCCTTGCTGGTCCTGAGCAATGCTTCCGCCAGCATGCCGGTTTTCACATCGAGCGGCACCGTCCACGATGCACGTTCAGTAATGCCGTTAACCGCAGCGCTGTCACAGGGCGTTTCCTTCTTCAGCGTCTCGAAGCCCTTTTCCCGCTCCTCAAGCGTCAAAGCAGACGCAGCCGCCCGTGCGGCACCCTTGCGCTGGGCGACCCAACAGGCTGCAGCCTGATGCGCAAGGCGAACAGCCTGTGCAGGATCCATGTTCTCCTTGGTCAGCCGGTTGCCGAGCAAAGAGCCGATCGGCGGCTCGACCCGCTCCCGCCGGGAAGAAGACGAGCCCGAAATGACTTGATCCTGCGCAAATGCCGGGGCCTGCTGGCAGGCAAGAAGCGCCATAACGGTGATGTAACGACGCTTTGTCATTCCGCCGCCTCCAGCATTCCGCCATGCTCTGCAATCCGCCGTTCCAGCTCTGGCCGGAAATGGCGGATCAGGCCCTGGATCGGCCAGGCGGCTGCATCGCCAAGTGCACAGATTGTGTGACCTTCAACCTGCTTCGTCACATCAAAGAGCATGTCGATTTCGGAGATGTCGGCATTGCCTTCGCGTAGCCGTTCCATCACGCGCCACATCCAGCCCGTGCCTTCGCGGCAGGGCGTGCACTGGCCGCAGCTTTCGTGCTTGTAGAAATAGCTGAGCCGCGCAATGGCGCGGACGATGTCGGTGGACTTGTCCATCACGATCACCGCGGCTGTGCCAAGGCCGGAGCCGAGCGCCTTCAGCCCGTCAAAATCCATCGGGGCGTCCCAGATCTGATCGGCGGGCACAAGCGGCACCGAGGACCCGCCGGGGATCACCGCCAGAAGATTGTCGCGCCCGCCACGAATGCCGCCGCAATGCTTTTCGATCAGCTCGCTGAACGGGATGCTCATGGCCTCTTCGACGACGCAGGGCTTGTTCACATGTCCCGAAATCTGGAACAGCTTGGTGCCGGCATTGCCCGGATTGCCAAAGCTCTTGAACCAGTCCGGCCCGCGCCGCAGGATCGTCGGCGCGACAGCAATGCTTTCGACATTGTTGACCGTCGTCGGGCAGCCATAGAGACCCGCACCTGCGGGAAACGGCGGCTTCAGGCGCGGCTGGCCCTTCTTGCCTTCAAGGCTTTCGAGCATGGCGGTTTCTTCGCCGCAAATATATGCCCCCGCACCCCGGTGGACGAACACATCGAAATCATAACCGGACTTGCAGGCGTTCTTGCCGATGAGGCCCGCGGCATAGGCTTCGGCGACGGCCGCTTCGAGCACCTTGGCTTCGAAGATGAATTCGCCGCGAATATAGATATAGGCCGCACGCGCACGCATCGCGAAGCCCGCAACCAGCGCGCCTTCAATGAGCTTGTGCGGATCATGGCGGATGATCTCGCGATCCTTGCAGCTGCCGGGCTCGGATTCATCCGCGTTGATGACGAGGAAATTGGGCCGGTTCTCGGTCGGCGCCTTGGGCATGAAGCTCCACTTCATCCCTGTCGGGAAGCCGGCACCGCCGCGCCCGCGCAGGCCGGATGCCTTGATGCGCTCGATGATCTCGTCGGCACCGATATCGAGCAGCTTCTTCGTCTTGTCCCAGTCCCCGCGCTTCTTGGCTTCGGCAAGACCTGGTGACTGAAAGCCGTAAAGGTTTGTGAAGATGCGATCCTTGTTGGCGAGGCTCATTTCCATTCCCCGCGATAGTCGTGATTGGCCTTGACCATTTCCTTGAGCGTTGTCGGCCCGCCTTCAGGGCAGCTTGTCTGCCTCTTGATCTGCGGTCCGATCTTCACCGGCTTGTCAGTTGCCAGAGCTTCAAGGATCGCGGACATGCTGTCATAGGTCAGGTCTTCGAAATTGTCGTCGTTGATCTGGACCATCGGTGCATTGGCACAGGCGCCGAGGCATTCGACTTCGGTCAGCGTGAACAGGCCATCCGGCGTCGTTCCGCCCTTGACCAGCCCACGGTTCTTGCAGGCGGCAAGCACATCGTCCGACCCGCGCAGCATGCACGGCGTCGTGCCGCAGACCTGCACATGGAAGCGGCCGACCGGCGCGAGGTTGTACATGGTGTAGAAGGTCGCGACCTCATAGGCGCGCATATAGGGCATGCCGAGTTGGGCGGCGACATATTCGATCACCGGCACGGGCAGCCAACCCTGCGTCTTCGTTTCCGCCCCCACCTGCCGCTGGGCAAGATCGAGCAGCGCCATGACTGCCGACGCCTGCCGCCCAGCCGGATAGCGGGCAATATACATGGCCGCCGTCTTGGCGTTTTCCGGCGTCCAGGCGAAATCGCCCCACTTGGCGCGGGTTTCGGCTTCGTCGGGAATGTGCGGTGCGTCAGCCATTACCGGTCGCACTCCCCAAAAACGATATCCATCGCGCCGAGAATGGCGGTGGTGTCGGCGAGCATGTGCCCCCGGCTCATCATGTCCATGGCTTGCAAATGCGAGAAGGCGGTCGGCCTGATCTTGCAACGATACGGCTTGTTCGTGCCGTCGCTCACCAGATAAACGCCGAATTCCCCCTTGGGACTTTCGGTCGCGACATAGACGCTGCCTTCGGGCACCTTGAAACCCTCGGTGTAGAGCTTGAAGTGATGGATCAGCGCTTCCATCGACTGCTTCATCTCCGCGCGCTTCGGCGGGGAAACCTTGCGATCGTCGCTGGCGATCGGGCCTTCGGGCATATCCTTCAGGCACTGCTTCATGATCCGGGCCGATTGGCGGACTTCCTCCACGCGGACCATGAACCGATCATAGCAATCGCCCTTTGTGCCGACAGGAACGTCGAATTCCATCCGGTCGTACACGTCATAAGGCTGCGAACGGCGGATATCCCACGGGATACCGGCGGCGCGAATCATTGGTCCGGAAAAGCCCCATTTGAGGGCGTCTTCCTTCGAGACCGTCGCAATATCGACGTTGCGCTGCTTGAAGATGCGATTGTCCGCGACAAGGCTGATTGCATCCTCGAACAGTTGCGGCAGGCGCGTGTCGAGCCAGTCGGCAATGTCGGTCAACAGCTTCAGCGGAACGTCCTGATGCACCCCGCCGGGGCGGAACCAGGCCGCATGCATGCGCGCACCCGAGGCGCGTTCGAAGAAGTTCAGGCAATCCTCGCGGATCTCGAACATCCACAAGTTTGGCGTCATGGCACCAACGTCCATCACGTGCGAACCGAGGTTGAGCATGTGGTTGCAGATGCGGGTCAGCTCGGCGAACAGCACGCGAAGATATTGCGCGCGGAGTGGAACTTCGAGATCGAGCAACTTCTCGACCGCGAGAACATAGCTGTGCTCCATGCAGAGCGGCGAGCAATAGTCGAGCCGATCGAAATAGGGCAGCGCCTGAAGATAGGTCTTGTACTCGATCAGCTTTTCCGTGCCGCGGTGCAGCAGGCCGACATGCGGGTCGAGCCGTTCCACGATCTCGCCATCCAGCTCCATCACGAGGCGCAGCACGCCGTGTGCCGCCGGGTGCTGCGGGCCGAAGTTGATTGTGTAGTTGTGGATTGTCTCGTCCCCGGTCGTCGGGGCGACATCCTGCACGAGGCTCATTTCGCGTCCCCCTTCTCATCGCCGGGAAGGATGTAATCGGCGCCTTCCCAGGGGCTCATGAAATCAAAATTGCGGAAATCCTGAGCCAGCTGGACAGGCTCATACATCACGCGCTTGTGCTCTTCGGAATAGCGGAGCTCGACATAGCCAGTCAGCGGGAAATCCTTGCGCTGCGGATGGCCGGTAAAGCCATAATCGGTCAGGATGCGCCGAAGATCCGTATTGCCCTCGAACAGGACGCCATACATGTCGAACACTTCACGCTCGAGCCAGCCCGCAACCGGCCAGATGCCCGTCACCGAGGGCACTGGCTGATCCTCATTCGTCCAGACATGGACGCGAATGCGGTGGTTCTTCGTGACGCTCAACAGACAATAGACAACTTCGAAGCGCGGATCATGATCAGGCCAATCAACCCCGGCAATTTCCATCAGCTGCTGATAGTCGAGGGTGTCGCGCAGCTGCATCATGCAACCGAGCAACTCCTCGCGTTTCACCGTCAACGCGATTTCGCCATTCGCTTCGACAGCATCAAGCAAATCAACGCCAAGCGCCTCGCGCGCTGCATCGATGACGCCGTCGTTCGAAGCGTAGCGGGGCGCAGAATGGCTCACCGTTCGATCGTCCCCACGCGGCGGATCTTCCGCTGCAATTGCATGATGCCATAGAGCAGGGCCTCAGCCGTCGGCGGGCAGCCTGGCACGTAGATATCGACCGGCACGATACGGTCACAACCGCGAACGACGCTGTAGCTGTAGTGATAATAGCCGCCGCCATTGGCGCAGCTGCCCATCGAGATCACATATTTGGGATCGGACATCTGGTCGTAAACACGCCGCAGCGCAGGTGCCATTTTGTTGCACAATGTGCCAGCGACGATCATCACGTCCGATTGCCGCGGTGAGGCCCGCGGAGCCGCGCCAAATCGCTCGAGGTCATAGCGCGGCATGTTCACATGAATCATTTCGACCGCACAGCAGGCCAGGCCGAACGTCATCCACCACAGCGACCCCGTGCGCGCCCATTGGAACAGCTCTTCAGTGCCGACGACCAGAAATCCCTTGTTGGAGAGTTCGTCGTTCAGGCCGTTGAAGAAGCTCGCCTCGGGCAGCGTGCCCGGAGGGGGTGCTGCGAGTTCTACTCCCATTCGAGCGCTCCCTTTTTCCATGCGTAGACAAGGCCAAGCACCAGTTCGGCGAGGAAAATCATCATCGCGGCCCAACCCGCCCAGCCAATATGCTTGAGGCTGACGGCCCAGGGAAAGAGGAACGCAGCCTCGAGATCGAAAATGATGAAGAGGATCGCGACAAGGTAAAAACGAACGTCAAACTGCGCCCGACTGCCTTCGAACGCCGGAAACCCGCATTCATATTCCGCCAGCTTTTCCGGCGTCGGGTTGTGGGCACCCGTGAAGCGAGCGGCAATCATCGGAAGGAAAACAAAGGCTGAAGACAGGATCAGTGCAACGGCCAGGAATAACAGGATCGGCAAATATCCGGCAGCGACCGAAGACATGGCTATTGGCTTCCCTATTTCCGGGCCGAACGGTCCAGATTCGTGGCGGCTTTAGGCGAGGCGGAAGCCGTTCGCAAGCGCGAGAAATGCAATTTGGCGGTGTGGTTGCGATGAAAATGCAACGCCCAGAAGATGTAGATTCCTTACAAGACAGAATCACGCTAGCATCGCAAGGAGATGTTCTGACGGCAGCGGGAATAGCCGCAATAGAAACGGGGGGAAGACCATGAGAAGAATTGCCATTTTGGTCGCGGCGTTGTTCAGCTTTTCCGGCACGGCGCAGGCCCAAATGGTCCGCGCCCAGGATCCGTCCTCGGTTGTCCGAGCGCTTCAGGGCGCTGGCTACAAGGCAGAGATGACCAAGGATGAGAGCGGCGATCCCCTGATCCGCAGCACGTCATCGGGCTCCAATTTTGCGATCTTCTTTTTCGGCTGCACCAAGAACGTCGACTGTCGCACGATCCAGTTCTTTGCTGGCTATGATCGCGACAAGTCGCCGTCGCTCAGCCAGATGAACGATTGGAACAGCAGGAAGCGATTTGGCCGGGCCTATGTCTCAGACAAGGGCGCAGCGCGGATCGAAATGGACGTCGATCTTGATGACGGCGGGATCAGCACGAAGCTGTTCGAGGACAATCTTGAATTTTGGGTCCTGCTGATGGCGCAATTCGAAAAGCATATTGACGGCTGAATCAGTGAGTCTTGGCGATATCGTCAGCGCGACTTCGGCAAGGGCTGCAAATCGAGCATGCGGATATTTGTCTGCCGCGCCCGACTGTTCGATTTTCCAGCTGCGTCAAACCGGTCCCACTGGGCATCCGCCACGTAAATGAGCTTTCGATCTGCGATAGTACCGAGTGTCGGATCACCGGGACCCGGCGGAGTCTCAAGGAGTTCCGCGGACGGACTTCCTTTTGCGTCGAAGGAAATGCGGATCACCTTTCGGCCGTCGCCATTGATAATGGCGATGAGCGTGTCGCCGTAACGTATCAGCCCGTCGATCCCTTTTTGCGGAGATACCACCACGGGGAGCTTCGGCTTCTTGAGATCGAGCTTGAACAGGCCGCGGCTGTAGTCGGCAACATAGAGGAAGCGGCCATCGCGCGAGACAGCCATGCCCTGCGCACTCCGAAACGTACCTTTGGGCACGAGCAACTCAAGCTGAGTGCAATCCGGCTTGCAGACATAGACGCCGCCTGCGGCTCCGTCGCTCACATAGACCGAGCCATCGGGGGCAATCGCGACATCGCCGGGTTGTGCCGTAATGTCGCCCGCTGGAACCGCTGCCATGCCCACGGCTTCAAATCCCAATGCCGAAACACCGATCAGGCCACGAAAAGCATCCTTGCGGCGAGTGGGTCCGGCAACGCCGCTCGCGATCCACAATATGCCGCGTCTTGGATCAACCGCCATGCCGAACAGGCCTGCCGTCGGAAAGGGCAAGACTGCACGCCGCCAATGATCGCCTTCCCGGACGAGGAGAGCGCCATCTTCGACACTGCCCGCAAACAATTGTCGGCTTCGCGCATCCCAGGCGACCCCTTCGACCAGCCCGAATTCGGCAGGAACTGACAAGTCCGGAACATCGGCAGCAACAAGAGCAAGCAGCGCAACAGCCGCGATCAGTCTCACCGGAGTGCGCCAGCCACCAGCTTGTGGAGCTTGGAGTGCATTGCATCATTCCCTGCAAGGAACTCGCTGCGCTCCATTGCCTTGTCCCCACCCCGGAAATCCGTGACAAAGCCGCCAGCTTCCCGGACGAGAAGCATACCGGCAGCCACGTCCCAAGGCTGGAGGTCAGCTTCCCAATAGCCGTCGAACCGACCGGCAGCGACCCAGGCCAAATCAAGCGAGGCGGCACCATAGCGCCGGATGCCCGCCACTTGCGGCGCCACGGCGCCTAAAATCCGCGACCAGCGTGCGAAATCACCCTGACCATGAAACGGAATTCCCGTCGCGATCAGCGCTTCGGTCAAATCCCGTCGCGCCGAAACACGCAGCCTCTGGTCCTGCAACCAGGCACCCCTGCCCTTTTCTGCCCAAAAGCTCTCATCCGTCAGTGGCTGGTAGACCAGGCCTGACGTGATTTCGCGCTTGCCATTCGCAAGCGGCTCTTCGACGGCAATCGAGATCGCAAAATGGGGAAGCCCGTGGAGAAAGTTCGACGTGCCATCGAGCGGATCGATGATCCAGCGCGGCTTGTTCGGATCGCCCGGAATCTCTCCTGCTTCCTCAAGCAGGAACCCCCAATCCGGCCGCGCGTGGAGCAATTCATCATATAGGGTGCGCTCGGCGCGCTGATCTGCCTTGGAAACGAAGTCGGCAGGCCCCTTGCGGCTGACCTGCAAATGCTGGACCTCGCTGAAGTCGCGGCGAAGTTTCGCGCCTGCCTTGCGAGCGGCACGATCCATCACGGTCAACAGGCCCGAATGCGAAACCATCTGGCTATTCCGCCCGTCTTACATAGGCCTGTTCATAGACATCGACGACAATTCTTGTGCCAGCGGTAATGTGCGGCGGCACCATCACACGGACGCCATTGTCAAGAATGGCAGGCTTGTAGGATGACGACGCAGTCTGCCCCTTCACCACCGCATCAGCCTCAATGATAGTAGCTTCGATGGTATCCGGCAGTTGCACCGAGATCGGCCGGTCTTCCCAAAGCTCCATCACGACATCCATACCGTCCTGAAGAAATGCTGCGGCGTCCCCCAATATGCCGGAATCAAGCGAGACTTGCTCATAGGTTTCCTTGTCCATGAACGTCAGCGTATCGCCTTCAGCAAACAGGAACTGAAAATCCTTTGTGTCTAGGCGAACCTTTTCGAGAGTCTCGGCCGAGCGGAAGCGCACATTGTTCTTGCGGCCGTCGATCAGGTTTTTCATTTCGACCTGCATATAGGCGCCACCCTTGCCAGGTTGGGTGTGCTGGATTTTCACCGCGCGCCACAGCCCGCCTTCATATTCGAGGATATTACCGGGACGAATCTCGACCGCGTTGATTTTCATGTTTCACCTGATGGTATTGAAAGAGCCGGGCGCGCCCTTAGCCGCTGTGCGCAATCGGAGCAAGCGGAGGGATTTAGTTAGACTCCCCGACTCATTGGTTCTTGCCTGTGTGCAATCCAGTTTCGTTGCTTGGCAGTATGTGTTGCGTCCTCACGAAGATGGGAGAAACTCAATGATCAGGATCGTTCTTGCGGTCGCCTAGACTGGTGCCGCAATGGCTTCGCCATTGGCTGCGCAGAATGCGGAGCCGACCCGCAGCATAGTCTCAATCTACCGTGCCGCACCCGGCCATCAGCTCGCGCTCCTCAAATGGTTTGCACAGCAGGACGAAGTGGCAAAGGCAGCAAGCGTTCCCGCGTCAAAACTCTATGTCCACCAGGATGGCGCAAGCTGGGATTTTGTCTGGATTCAGCCTGACACGACCAAGGCACAGGATGATGCATTGGATGCAGCGGCCAAGAAAATGAATATTATTGCCGGGCCAATGGTAGCCATTGAACTGCGCCAGCATATTGCAGAGCATACAGATACTTTTGCAGCTGGTCCGATAGCGGCTGCGGACTGGCTCAAATATCTGGGGCAGTAAGCGCGGCGCCACAATATTGGGGGTTCATGAATGGATGGCTGGCGATCTGCTGGCAGGATTCGTTCATGAGCCCGCCCCAATCCGAAGCAATTGGTCAAAGCTTAGCTTATTCCTGCGATTGGCTCATCGCAATCCGAACCTCCACGTCGAGCTCCTCAATGCCGCCCCCGCGGCGCGTACCGGACAGAGGAGTCGAATCCCCAGCATCGAGTCCAACAGCAACCCTGACATAGGTATCACCCGGCAGCCGCCCCGTCGAAGGATCGAACGCGATCCAACCCTCTCCAGCGATGAAAAGCTCGGCCCAACAATGTGCGCTCTTGTGGCTCCGTGCGTTTGGGCCATCGAGGCAATGACCCGAAACAAGTCTGGCGGGATATCCGGCGCTCCGCGCTGCTGCAAGCAGGACATGGGTGCAGTCGCGGACGCTCCCCTGACCTTCTGCCAGGACTTCGGCCGCGGTCCGGGTCTTGGGCGTACGACCCGGCTCAACGGACACCGCTGCCTTGACAGCAAGATTGAGGGCCATCGCCTGATCAAGTCCTGTCGGCGTTGGAGGCACGAGGTCTGATATGGCCACACTTGCCTCCGTCAAAGGGGTCGAGCGCATGAAAAAGAGCGGTGGCAAGGGTTCCAATGTCCCTTTGACACGACCGCCAAGGTCATCCGTCAGCACGTCTCCGCGCACCATGATCGAGACAGCATTAACCGGGCCATCAATGTAGAGCATTGTGGTGATGTTGCCATAACCGTCACGCCCCTCGCGCAAACGGGCATCGCAATCGACATCAATCCGCCAGTCGATCACGGTTTGCCCGCCGAAATCAAGCGGCGTCATCCTGAGAAGCTGAACGACCCGAGCCTGCGGTTCGCTGAATTGATAACGTGTCCTGTGGTCGATCGTCAGCCGCATCAATAGAACCTGAACTGCCGGGCAATGGCTGCATCGAGTGCCGCATTCGCTTCCAAATAATCCTCCAGATACTCATGGAGGCCCGTCGCGATGATCTGTTCAATCCTGGCGCTGCCGAACTCTGCGTGGCGATCTCTTGCGAGGCGATCGGCTTCACCCTGATTGCCGGTTTCCTTTCCGATTCCGGCAAGGTGCTGGACGACTTCTTCGCCGCACGCCGCAAGAGAACGGGGGAGTTCACGTCGCAAGATGAGGAGTTCGGTGACCAGCCAAGGCTTCAATCCTTCGCGGTAGAGCCAGCGGTAGGCATTCACCGCCGAGACGGTCTGTAAAATCGTGGTCCATTGATCCCGATCTACTGCACCGCCAACCGCCTCACCTTCAGGCAGAAGGATATGGTATTTGACATCAAGCAAGCGTGCCGTGTTGTCTGCCCGTTCAATCGCTGCCCCTAGACGAATGAACCGGGACGACGGATTTCGGAGCATTCGTCCTATTGCCCCTTCAAATCCGCGCGTTTCCGCTTCCGCCTGCGCAACAAGGTTGAGCACCTGTTCCGTATCGCCGGGGCTGGTCTTGCCATGAAACAGCAACCAGGCCCGATTGATCGCACTCCACGCCTCGCGTGAAAGTGCAGTGCGCACTGCCTTTGCATTGTCTCGCGCAGCATTGAGGCAAAACAGCACTGACCCGGGGTGGCCTACCGAGACGGTCAGAAACCGCGTGACATTCCTGGGCGTCAAAGCCTGACCCGTCGCTGCAAAAGCTATGTCTGCGTCCAGAACCTTCATTGCGCTCAGCCAAGCCGCGTCTCCGGCCGGCCGCGTCGAAAGTGCATCGAGGCGCAGGGTCGCTTCAACAAGCCGCGCCGTAAATTCAGCCCGCTCGACATAGCGGCCAAGCCAATAAAGGCATGATGCTGTGCGAGACAGCATCAGCTGCGACCTCCGTTATTTGCCAGAATGAAGCTGTCCTTTGTGCCGCCCCCCTGGCTCGAATTGACGACCAGCGAGCCTTCCTTGAGGGCGACGCGCGTAAGGCCGCCCGGCACGATCTTCACCCTGCCCGGCTGGCTCAGGACAAAGGGACGGAAGTCCACGTGGCGCGGCGCAATCCCCTTTTCGGTGAGGGTCGGGACCGTCGACAGGGCGAGCGTGGGCTGCGCAATATAGCGATGCGGCTCGGCCTTCAAGGCGGCACGAAAATCCTCGATCTGCGTCTTGCTGGCCATCGGGCCAACCAGCATGCCATAACCGCCTGAACCGTCGACCAGCTTGACCACCAGCTTTTCAAGATTGTCGAGCACGTAGGACAGCATCTCCGGCTCACGGCATCGATAGGTCTCGACATTGGGAAGCAGAGGATCGCCCCCGGAATAATAGCGTACGATTTCCGGCATGTAGGAATAGACAGCCTTGTCATCGGCGATGCCCGTGCCCGGCGCGTTGACGATCGTCACATTCCCGGCACGGTAAGCCGAGATCAACCCGGGCACACCCAGAAGGGAATCCGGACGAAAGATCAGCGGATCGAGAAAATCATCATCGATCCGGCGGTAAATAACATGCACCTGCACCCGACCCGTGATCGTACGCATCCAGACCTTGTCGTCATCGACTTCAAGATCCGCCGCTTCAACCAGTTCGATGCCGATCGTATCAGCCAGGAAGCTGTGCTCGTAGTAAGCCGAATTATAGTGACCGGGCGTCAGGATTACGCAAACCGGATCACTGCCACATCCGCGCGGCGCTACTGACTGCATTGTTTCATGCAGAAGGTCCGTATAGCTGTCGACTGGCTCGACCTGGTACATCTGGAAGAGTTCGGGGCAGAGCCGGATCATCGCTTCCCGGTTTTCGAGCATGTACGACACACCGGATGGCGTTCGGGCATTGTCTTCCAGAACCCAGAAATCATCAGGACCTGTCCGCACGAGATCAATGCCGCAAATGTGCGACCAGACGTCATGCGGAGGCCTTGAACCGACAATTTCCGGCCGAAACTGCGGATTGCGCAGGATCAGGTCTTCCGGAATGATCCCGTCTGCGAGGATTTTGCGCGGTCCATAGATGTCAGTCAGAAATGCGTTGATGGCCTCGACCCGCTGAACGAGCCCCGCCGAGAGCGACGACCATTCTGAGGCCGTGAAGATGCGCGGCACGATATCGAAGGGAATGATCCGTTCGGCAGCCGCTTCATCACCGTAAACGGCAAATGTGATGCCGAGCTGGCGGAATGTGGCTTCAGCCGCTTCCTGACGGCGCTGGAGTTCGGCGGCTGGTGTTTCATCGAGCCATTGGCCAAGAGCTGCAAACTCCGGGCGCGCACCTGCCCCTTCCGAAAAGCCTCGAATCTCGTCAAAGGGCCGCCCCATTTGCGGCAGACTGCATTGCTTTTGTGCAATGCACAAGAGGAGTCAGATCAGTCCCGCCAAGGGGCTGGACGGATCGGCATACAAACGGCGGCCCATGCGACCGGCCAGATAGGCCAATCGCCCGCTCTCGACTGCAAGCTTCATGGCTTTCGCCATAGTCACAGGGTCTTTTGCTTCTGCAATCGCAGTGTTCATCAAGACCCCGTCACAACCCAGCTCCATGGCGACAGCGGCATCGGATGCCGTTCCTACGCCTGCATCAACAAGCACGGGGACCTTCGCACCCTCGACGATCAAGCGGATCGTCACACGATTCTGGATTCCAAGGCCGGAACCGATCGGTGCGCCAAGGGGCATGATGGCAACCGCGCCAGCCTCTTCAAGCTGCTTCGCCGCAATGGGATCGTCCACACAATAGACCATCGGCTTGAAACCCTCCCGCACAAGGACCTCAGTGGCCTTCAGGGTTTCGCGCATGTCAGGATAGAGCGTGCGAGCTTCGCCAAGCACCTCAAGCTTGACCAGATCCCAGCCACCGGCTTCGCGCGCGAGCCGCAAGGTCCGGATCGCATCGTCAGCGGTGAAGCAACCAGCTGTGTTTGGCAGGTAGGTATATTTCCTGGGATCGATAAAATCCGTCAGCATCGGAGCCTTCGGATCGGATATGTTGACGCGACGAACGGCAACCGTAATGATCTCGGCGCCCGACGCTTCAAGGGCGGCTGCATTCTGGGCAAAATCCTTGTATTTACCGGTCCCCACAATCAGCCGCGAATTGAAGGTCCTGCCTGCGACCGTCCAGGAGTCAGCCTGACCACCGCCTACAAAATGCACAATTTCCACCTGATCACCGTGCTCGAGTTTCACCTCCGCCAGCGTCGAGCGCGGCACGATTTCCAGGTTGCGTTCAACTGCAATCTTCGCCGGATCAAGCCCGAGTTCAGCGGCCAGTTCGGCAATTGTGGTTTCCGGCGGAACACTGCGTGGTTCACCATTCAGCGTAATGGAAAGCATGGGTTGGAGACTCGTCCTTGGCCTTTTGCGATGCAGCCCATATAGAAGGCCGCCAAGCCCCCGCAACCGGAACTGCAGAGAAATGCCCGAATTGCCAGTGATCTATGTCCTCAACGGGCCGAATTTGAATCTTCTTGGCCTGCGCGAGCCCGAAATCTACGGCACTGACACGCTGGATGACATTGCCGGACGGCTGGAAGATCAGGGCCGCCAGCTTGGCCTTGAGATAGATATGCGGCAGTCGAACCATGAAGGCCATTTGATTGACTGGCTGCATGAGGCCAATTCCCGCGGGGCAAAAGCGATATTACTGAATGCAGGCGGCTATACGCACACGTCCATTGCGCTTCATGATGCGATCAAATCGATCAAGGTCCCCGTTATTGAAGTGCACTTGTCCGATCCAATGAAGCGCGAGCCGTTTCGCCATGTCAGCTATGTCGGGATGGCAGCCATTGCCAGTTTTGCAGGCTATGGCGCGAATTCCTATACACTGGCGCTGGACGCGGCGGCCAAGCTCTGACAATGGCAGGCCAACAGAAGATATTGGGGGTTCAATGACCGAAAAATCAGGCGCCATGCAAGTCGATCTGAAGCTGGTCCGCCAGCTCGCGGAACTTCTCGACGAGACTTCTCTTTCCGAAATCGAAGTCGAAGATGGTGGCCGCAAGATTCGCGTTGCACGGACAATAACCGGGGCCGTAATGGCCGCTCCTTCGCCGGTTCAGCCGGCACCAGTTGCCGCACCGGCATCGGCTGCTCCGGCGTTGCCGGCAGGAGATCACCCCGGCACTGTCAAATCCCCGATGGTCGGCACGGCCTACCTCACACCTGAGCCTGATGCTGCACCGTTCGTCACAGTCGGCGCATCGGTAAAGGAAGGGGATACGATCCTCATCATCGAAGCAATGAAAGTGATGAACCCGATCATTGCTCCGCGCGGCGGCAAAGTCTTGCAGATTCTCGTCGGCAGTGGCCAGCCCGTTGAATTCGACCAACCGCTTGTCGTGATCGAATGACCATAGAAAAGCTGCTCATCGCCAATCGCGGTGAAATCGCGCTTCGCATTCACCGCGCTGCCCACGAAATGGGGATCAAGACTGTCGCCGTTCATTCGACGGCGGACACGGATGCCATGCATGTCCGCCTGGCAGATGAAGCCGTTTGTATCGGCCCGCCGCCTGCAAAGGACAGCTATCTCAACATCCCGGCGATCATCTCCGCTGCAGAAATCAGTAATGCAGACGCGATCCATCCCGGCTATGGCTTCCTGTCCGAAAATGCCCGCTTCGCGGAGATCGTCGAAGAGCACAAGATTGCGTTTATCGGACCGAAGCCCGAGCACATTCGGACCATGGGCGACAAGGTCCAGGCCAAGAAGACCGCGGGCGCGCTGGGCATGCCGCTCGTTCCCGGCTCTGATGGCGCAATTGACGATGTCGGCGAAGCAAAGCGGATCGCGAAGGATATTGGCTATCCTGTGATCATCAAGGCAGCGTCAGGTGGCGGCGGTCGCGGAATGAAGGTCGTCAATTCTGAAAGCGAGCTCGAAAGCCAGATGCAGCAGGCCGGAACAGAGGCGAAAGCAGCGTTTGGAGATGCGACAGTTTATCTCGAGAAATACCTTGGAAATCCAAGGCATATCGAGTTCCAGGTTTTCGGTGACGGAAATGGAAATGCCATTCATCTGGGAGAGCGCGACTGCTCACTCCAGCGCCGTCACCAGAAAGTGCTTGAAGAGGCCCCCTCCCCCGTCATTTCATCCGAGGAGCGGATGCGGATGGGTGGCATCGTCTCGAAGGCGATGGCCGATATGGGCTACCGCGGTGCTGGAACAATCGAATTCCTTTGGGAGGACGGTCAGTTTTACTTCATCGAAATGAACACACGCATTCAGGTCGAGCACCCCGTGACAGAAATGATCACGGGCTTCGATCTGGTTCGCGAACAAATTCGTGTGGCGGAGGGCAAGGGGCTTTCGGTTACACAGGATGTTCTTGAATTTCGCGGGCATGCGATGGAATGCCGGATCAATGCAGAAGACCCTCGCACGTTCGCGCCGTCACCCGGACCGGTAAATTACTACCACCCACCGGGCGGCATGCATGTCCGCGTGGATAGCGGACTCTACGCCGGATATCGTGTTCCGCCATATTATGACTCGATGATTGCGAAGCTCATCGTCTATGGTCGCACACGTGAAAGTTGCATGATGCGGATGCGTCGCGCACTTGAAGAAATGGTTGTCGACGGGATCAAGACCAATATCCCGCTGCATCAGGAACTTCTCCGGGCGCCAGACGTGATCGACGGCAATTATTCGATCAAGTGGCTTGAGGAATGGCTTGCCGAACAGGCAGGAGGCTGAAATTTCATGGCAGTGAACAAGGCTGCGATTGTTGCATGCGCGATGCTGGTTTTGGCAGGCCCGGCTCTGGCAGAGAAGCAGAAATCCGCAGCCCCGGTAGAACTCTTGCCGCCTGCGCTGCAAACGCCTGCATCCATAGCGCCTGCGGTGGTGCCGCCACCGGTTCCTGTTGCTGTCCCAGCAGAGCCGGCGCCGTTCTGGACGATAGGCAACGCATCTGCCCTGCTGTTTTTCATCCAGGGCGTTGGCACCCGCGGCCTCAATCCAGCCGACTATGGCCCGGACTCGCTGCAGGTGGCCATCAAGGCCGGCGAAGGAACGGCACTCAACGACATTGCAACCTTGGCCTTTCGGCAGCTGTTGATTGACTTGCGGGACGGACGGACTCCATATGCGGCCCGCGTCCAATGGTTCATCCGCGATCCCGACGCGACCAACTTTCCTACAAACGACTTGCTTCGCAAGGCATTGGATAGCCATGATTTCGAGGGCGTCTTTTCGTCGGTCGAGCCGACCCACCCGGATTATGCGGCGCTGAAAGCCATGCTGGCGACGACCAAGGATCCCGCGCGGCAGCTGGTCATAAAGACAAACATGGAGCGCTGGCGCTGGTTGCCGCGTGACCTCGGGAAACGCTATGTATTTGTAAATGTGCCGGAATATATGGTCCGCGTGGTTGGCAAGGGCAAGAATATAGCGACCTACCGCGCAATTGTCGGCGCCCCAAAAACAGCAACGCCCCAACTCGACGCGCAAGCGATCGGAATGATTATCCATCCCACCTGGACGATCCCGCAGAGCATCATCAAGGAAAGCGTCGGCGCGCTCATCGCGAACAACCCGGCAGCTGCAAAGGCGCGCGGATACACCTGGACTGGTTCAGGCAAGAACTTGTCCGTCGTGCAAAAATTCGGACCCGGCAATTCGCTTGGAATGATGAAGATGGACATGCCGAACCCGCACGCCATCTTCCTTCATGATACACCGACCCGCAACCTGTTCGAACGCCCGGTACGGGCGCTGAGCCACGGCTGCATACGCACCGACCGGGCAGTTGAGTTCGCTATTTTGATGTCCATCCTGCAGGCGGAGTTCGATCCGCACGAAGCGGCCAACCTTTTCAAGCGCGGCTTGAACGACCGGATTCCGTTCACCGATCCGGTTCAGGTTTACATCAACTATTTTACGATGGCGAGCAACGGCGACGGCAAGCTCAACAGCTTTGCGGACATTTATGGGCGTGATGCACCTGTGATTGCTTCCTTTGCACAGCCAAGGCAAGAAAAGGTTGCAACACCGCCGACAGTTGTTGTGCCAATCGAAGCGCCGGGAGCCTGATCGGTATCAGGCTTCTGAAAGCTTGTCGGAAAAGATCAGTCGTCCCGGTCCAACTCGCGCAATGATCTGCATCAAATCATCCTGGGGAAAGGCGAAGCACCCGTCGCTGCGTCCAAGTTTCCCCCATTTTTCGATCATGTCCGGGTTGGCGTACCAAGCACCGTGCACCACGATCGCACGTGCCTCGGCGTTGCTGTTGTCGGGATCAAGGCCATAGAGGCGCATTGAAGGGCCGTGAATACCATCATACCAAGTGTGGGTCAGGAATGCTCCTCGTGAAGATGCGAGCGACTCGAACTCGTTCGAAAAGCGACGAACCACGCCCTCGTGTTCAGGATCGGACCCGCGCCCATGAGCAACAAGGAAGGGCCGGATCTGTCCGCCAATCATATCAACCACGAAGAATCTCGGTTCGTTCGAAGGACGGCTGAAATCAGCAATGCCAACCGTGTCTCGAAGCCAGATGGTCGATTGATTCCGGGTCAGCTCACGATGCGCGATCATACGCAGCCGATTTTCATCGACCGCAGCGAACGTCCGCGCTGGCACCAAGGCCAGCACCGCAGATCCCGCCACAAATTGTCGACGACTAACAATCATCCGGCTATCGCACTCCACACTGTTCGTGGTTCCGACATCGAGTCACTATATGTCAAAAAGAATCAGTTTTCAGTTAAAAAGGGACAAAATCGCATGAAAGCGACAATCTGGCACAATCCCAATTGCGGAACTTCACGCAAGACTCTGGCGATCCTAGAGGAGACGGACGGTGTCGAATTGACGGTGATTGAATATCTGAAGGCCGCTCCAAGTGTCGAAACGCTGCGAGCGCTCTACAAGCGCGCGGGGATCGCTGCCCGCCAGGGTTTGCGAACGAGAGGTACGGCGGCCGAGGAATTGGGCCTCCTCAACGCCGATGATGAAACCATCCTGCAAGCTATGGCCGATGAGCCAATCCTGATCGAAAGACCGTTGGTTGAAACTGAAAAAGGGGTTCGTCTTTGCCGCCCCCAAGACGTCGTGCACGAAATACTTTAGGTCTGAAGGAACCAGCGCTCTTCGCCTTCGAGACCAAGCGCCGTGAGCTTGCCGGACGCATAGGCGCCAGTATCGATCCCGATGCGGTTCACGCGTTCCTCGACGTCTTCCGTGATGGTGTGCCCATGCACGACCATCATTCCGTGACTGCCCTCAAAATCGGTAAATTCGCGGCGGATCCAGCGTAAATCACTTGTCCGTTGTTCTTCAATGGCGTCGCCCGGCCGAATACCGGCGTGGACGAAAAGGTAATCGCCGGCGACAATCCAGTCATCAGCGCCCTTCAGGAAAGCAATATGACTTTCAGGGATATGCGTTACCAGCATTTCCAGCAATTCGTCCGTGTCGGCTTCATCATATTTGACCTCGTCAACGCCGTAGCTGAGCATCGTTTCGCGGCCACCGACGCGATTGATCAGTCCGACCGAGCGCCGATCTCCCTCCCAAGCACGGATCAGGAGCTCTTCATGATTTCCAGCAATCAGGCGCACGTCCGAGCTGGCCGAAGCCAGCTGCATCACGCGTTCGATCACGCCGCGTGAATTTGGCCCCCTATCACAAAGATCGCCAAGGAAGATGATCTGGGTTCGCACGCGATTGCGGCTGGCGTTGTCCTGCTCGATCTGAAGAATCAATTGATCAATCAAATCCAATCGGCCGTGAATGTCGCCAATCGCATAAATGCGCTGTCCTTCGGGAGCGGACCAGATGCGCGGCGCGATTTCTTCTTTCCGGCCAAATAGCCGCTTGAACACCATAAGACCATCAATTCGATCAAGGGGAAGCGGTCGTATAATCAGGATAGCCCGGCTTGGCCAGCGTTCAGGCCGTTTCCCGCGCAACAAGTTCGGCAGGATCGATTCCCAACCGCTCAATGTGCGCACGGATCCGGGGCCAAACCCTGGTCATGAAGGTCTCCCGTTCCTGAACACGGAGCCGATCGACTGCACCTTCGGCAACAAACATGCCGACCCCTCTCCTCACCGTCACATAGCCGTCATCCTGCAACGCCTGATAGGCCTTGGCGACGGTCAAAGGATTCGCACCATGATCTGCCGCAAAGGAACGGACAGACGGCAATTGGTCCCCTTCTGCGAATTTCCCTTCGAGGATCGCTGCGGCCAGCATGCCACGCAACCTGAGATACACTGGAATATCGGCGGAGTCATTTGGTGTCATGTGCGTCTAATACACCAATTGTCTCGTCTTGTCAGCCCTCAATTTTTCCCGGCCAATGACTGACGATAGCCTCGAATTCGGGGCGGGGCCGTTCGCTGAGCGATCGCCCCGGAGAACCCATGAAGACAAAGCCCGCAATGCGATCCCCGGCGCCGCCGAACTCCCTTTCGATAGTCTTTGAATAGGCTGGCCAGCCGGTAAGCCAGCTGCCGACGAACCCCAATGCATGCGCGGCATGCAGCATCATCGTACAGGCGGCCCCGGCCGACAATTGCTGTTCCCAAAGTGGAATCTTCGAGTCAGATGTCGGCGCGGAAACGACGATCACGAGCGTGGGCGATTGCGTGGCAAACTGTTCAAGCGCTTCCAGCTCGAGCCGTCCGGCTTCAGGCTTTTCCTCAAGATATGCGGCCCGCAGGATTGTCGCAAATGCCTCGCGCTTGTCGGAATCGATGACAACGAAGCGCCACGGCGCGAGCTTGCCGTGGTCGGGCACACGCATTGCGGCGGCAAGAATGCGGTCCAGTTGTGCCGGATCCGGCCCAGGCTCGATCATATCCCGCGGCTTGCCTGAGCGCCGTGTTTCGATGAGGCTGATCGGAGAAGTCAGGTCGTTGAAAGTCAATCGCTTGCCCTTGCCAATGTGGATACGAATCGCAGGCAAGGGTAACCGGTTTTTGCAACCTTGCCATGCGTCGATCCTGCCAGTTTGCACCTTTTCTCTGCTCGCACTTGCTGCTTGTCGAAACTTTCAAGCGCCAGGGCTGTTTGTGCTGGACGCAAAGGGCGCGCGCTCTAGGTTCGGCTCATCCGACCAGAGGAGGCAATATGGACCGCAGGACATTTGTTATTTCGAGCAGCGTTGCAGCCCTTGTTGCTGCTTCCGGGCGGGTTTCGGCCCAGACTTCCGGAAAGGAAGCGGAACTCAACGCAGCCTTTGAAACAATATTTCAGCGCTTCCTCGACATATCTCCTGAGCTGGTCACGAGCCTTGGGCTCGACAAGGGATCGCGTGAGGCCGCGAAATCGCAACTCGATGATGACTCGGCGTCAGGGACGCAAAAGCAGCTGCAAATGATCCGGAAAGGACTTGCAGAGTTGTCAACCTTCAAGGGCGCGGACCTTGCACCGGCTTCGGCACTCAACCTCGAAGTCGTGACCTACTTCCTGCAACAGCAGACTGTCGCTCCTTCCCGTTTCGGCATTGCCTCAGTTGGTCGCCCTTACAGGATCTTTCAGCAAGGGGGCGCCTATTTCCAACTGCCCGACTTCCTCAACACGGCCCACACCATCGCCTCAAGCGCAGATTGCGAAGCCTATCTGGCGCGCCTTGAAGCCTTTGCAGTTTCGCTCGACTCCGACAGTGCAGTGCAAAGGGAAGAAGCTTCGAGGGGGTATCTGGCCCCGGCATTCTCTCTTGATCTGACACTGGGACAAATGGCCAAACTACGAGGTCAGAAGAGCAACTCAAGCAGCATTGTCCAATCGCTTGTGACACGCGCAGGCGCAAAAGCAATTGCAGGAGATTGGGAGGCTCGGGCTGCTGCCATCGTCGACGCAAAGGTCTACCCAGCGCTTGACCGGCAGATCGAACTCATCAAGGCACTGCGAACCAAAACAGCAGCGGGCGACGGGCTATGGCGCGTCCCGCAAGGCGACGCAATCTATAGCGCAGCGCTGAAGCAGTGGACCACGACCGACTTTCCCGCGGACGAGGTGCATCGGATGGGATTGACGCAGGTTGCGGAAATCACTGCCCAGCTTGACACGATCCTCAAGGCTCAAGGCATGACGAACGGGTCGGTCGCTTCGCGGCTTGCCGCACTCAACGTCAATCCCGACCAGCTTTACTCCGGCACACCAGAGGGCAAGGCTTCATTGATTGCCGGCCTCAACGAGAGTGTAAAGGCGATGTACGTCAAATTGCCTCAGGCCTTTGAGACCATTCCGAAGACACCACTCGAAATCCGCGCAGTGCCAGTCGAAATCCAGGATGGCGCTTCCAACGGCTACTACAACCGTGCATCGCTCGACGGGTCGCGCCCCGCAATCTACTTCATCAATCTCAAGGATGTCGGCGACTGGCCCAAATACGGGCTGCCTTCGCTCACCTATCACGAAGGCGTCCCCGGCCATCACCTGCAAATCAGCACGGCACAAACATCGGGTGACATCCCGACATTGCGAAAGATCGGCGGCTTCAGCGCCTACAGCGAGGGCTGGGCGCTCTATGCTGAGCAACTGGCGGATGAATTGGGTGCCTATGCAACGCCACTTGAGCGTGCTGGCTATCTCCAGTCCTTCCTTTTCCGCGCTGCCCGTCTTGTTGTCGATACTGGGATCCACACGAAGCGCTGGTCGCGCGAGCAGGCAACGGAATACTTGGTACAGACGACCGGATTTGCCGAGCCCCGCTCAAAGCGGGAAGTTGAACGATATTGCACGCAACCTGGCCAGGCCTGCAGCTACAAGGTTGGCCATGCGGCTTGGCTGCGCGCGCGGTCGCAGACGCAAGCTGCGCTTGGCGAGAAATTCAATCTGCGGCATTTCCATGAAATTTTGAAGGACGGAGCCATGCCGCTTTCGATACTCGAGAGACGGATCGCTGAACGCACGCGAGCTGCAATGGCGGCGTCTTAGTGCATAAAAGCGCACTCAAAGCAGGCTTGCCTCAAGCTGCAGATTGGCCCGCTCGCGCCTTGCGCCGGAGTTGCGAGAGCGATGCACCCAGCAGTCTTCGGCTTGCGCGCAAAAGGCTGGATGCATCATGAAAGCCCAAGTTCTCGGCCATATTTTCTGCCGTCAAGCTAGGGTCAAGCAGTGCGCTCTCAATGCGTTGCTTCAGGGACTCGTTTGAAAGCTGCCGAAAGCTCGTGCCTTCCGCGCGAAGACGGCGCTCAAGTGTCCGTCTTGAAATTCCGATCGTCTGGGCGACGTCCGTTGCATCAAGGCGCCCGCTTGTTACGTTGTCGAGAGTGACTGATACCTTTCTCGAGATCAGCGGTTGCGGCTGTCCCTTTGCAGCAGAAATCTTTCGCAATTCCTTAACGAGTGCCGTGAAGAGTGTCGGGCTGGCCATTGGTGAAGCCTGAAGGGCCAAGTCCCGCGGAATAACAATTGCAGCGCGGTCGTGACCCCAGAAAATTTTGCCGGAAAACAATTCCGACAGGCGCGCCACATAGGGCGGGGGAGCGCCCTCGAATTCATACCGGATTGCATCAACACCGTGAGCGAGGATGGATTTCGCGATTGATTGGAAGGACAGAAAGGCGACACACATCGCAAATTGCCGGTTCTGCTGACTGGCTGCAATCAGAAGACCGATGCTGATGATGATGTTGCGGGGGTCATCCCGCCTTTCGAGATGAATGATCGGCCAGCGGCAATGCGCAAATTCCGACATCACATCGATTGCCACTCGAAAATCAGGCGAAGCTCGCATTGCCAAGCCAAGTTCCGAATGGGCATCAGTACTCCACAGAATTGGCAGGTTCAGAAACCAGTCCTGGCCAAGCATATCGGCGACATTGTCGCAAATTGTAAGGAGCGCCGAAGCCGGCAGCTCCAGGTGCGGATCTTCAATGTCCCTTTGACAGAGGCCTGTGCCGTCCAACAGTTTTCTGACGGCTTCGTCCGCACCGCCGAACATCCGCAACGCAAGTCGAAGATGCTGCATCGGCAAAGCCACAGATTCATTTCTTGAATCGGCCATGACGCAAAATGTCATTTTTTTGGTGCAATTGGAACTGGTAATGTGCGGCAGGTTTCGCTCCATGGAACCGGAACCGGCCAATTTCGGCAGCAAACACTGCCAAAATGGATGGCTTTGGCAAGTCTGGTGCAATTTTGGCTTTACATTCTTTCAGTTTTAACGAAACTTAAGTTCGAAAGTAGCGAGAGTAATGTTCGAAAATTGCGGGGGAGCGAGGTGTTATTGACATAGGTGTAAACAGATTCAGTAGAGTTACCTATTGAGACAGTATACATCCTGGACAAGTGCAAAGAATATGAGTCATCTATTGATGAAGGGCAAACATATGGGGCAAGTTCACCTTCTCGGAGACGATTTGGAATTGAACAGTCTTGGACTAGATGCCAAGGAACTATCGACCTTTGTAAATCTTTTGTCGAGATTGATTAAAACCAGCTCGGAAGCCAAAGATGGCCCAAGAAAGGTTCCAGCGCATGATTTGACGGCACTCGCCGAAAAAATGTATCAGGTCCGCAGACGGCGCGAAGCTCTGATGACGGCACGGTTCGGCGGCGACATTTTCTCTGACCCCGCCTGGGACATCATTCTAGACCTCTATATCCACAACAGCCGGAATCAGGATGTAAGCGTAACAAGCGTTTGCGCAGCGTCTATGGTTCCCATCACGACAGCCTTGCGCTACGTGACGGTGCTTTCCGAACGCGGGCTGATCGAACGAACGAAAAATCCGAAGGACGGGCGATCTTATCTCCTCCGCCTTTCCGCAGCAGGGCTTCAGGCCATTGAGGAGCTGCTGACCGATGTCGACGAAGGGCTCGAAACCAGCGCCAGCCACGCGGCGGCGTGACGCCACATCCGGTGTCTACAGCGTGACCACCGCGTTAAGGTAAATAATTCGTCTTTGTTGCCGTTATTACTGACAGGCTGAACAAGTCAGGTACCAAAGGCGAAAAGACCGGTGGCGAAAACGTCGCACATTGCTGGCACACCAAGCGAGGAAGAGGCCGAGCGCAGATCTGCTGCGCGCAAGTCCATGCTTCTGCTCGCCACGATCAGGTATGACGACCTGGAACCTTCAATCAACTCCCGAATCCTTGACATTTCGCGTGGCGGATTACGCACGACCCTGCCTGTCGTCCTGAAGCGCGGGCACCCGTTGAAGGTCATTCTCAAGGGCATTGGCGAAGTTCGAGCAAAAGTCGCCTGGAGCAGAAAGAGCGAGGTTGGGATCAAGTTCGACAGGCCAATCAACCTTGAAGCCGTCGTTCAAGCCCTAACCGGCGCGCCGGCCGCCTCACACATCCAATTCTCAAAGACTGCGGTCCCGCGTCCCGGGTTCAACATGCGCTAATCAAGGACATTGCCATGACAAGATATGATTTCATCGTCCTGGGCAGTGGCCCCGCAGGTCGGCGCGCAGCAATACAGGCAGCCAAGCTTGGCCGATCCGTTTTGGTTGTCGACAACCGGGCGCAGATTGGCGGCGTCTCCGTCCACACTGGAACAGTGCCATCAAAAACCCTTCGCGAAACTGCGCTCAACCTTTCTGGCTGGCGCGAGCGCGGATTTTATGGGCAAGCCTATCGCGTGAAGCGTGACATCAGCGCAGATGACTTGAGCGCCCGGATTGCCACGACTTTGAAGCATGAAGTTGATGTGCTCGAACTTCAATTCGCACGGAACGGTGTACGCGTTGCGAAGGGCATTGGCCGTTTCCAAGACCCGCATCACATTACGATCACGCATACCGAAAACGGATCGACGCGCGAAGAGACCGTTTACGGAGAACATATCCTGATTGCTGTCGGAACAGCACCCTACCGACCCGCTTCCGTCAACTTTGACGATGTGCACATTCTCGATAGCGATGCTTTCATTGAAACACCGCGGCTGCCACGCAGTCTGGCGGTCGTAGGCGCCGGAGTTATCGGTATTGAATATGCCACGATCATGAGCGCGCTCGACATTCCCGTTACGATCATCGAACCGCGGGACACGATCCTCGATTTCATTGACAGCGAGATCACGGACTACCTCCTTCACCAGCTTCGCGATCGGGGCATATCAGTCCGGCTCGGCGTGACAGTGGAAAGTGTGAAGCTTCAAAAGGGCATCGTGCGGACGACTACGAGCGACGGGCGAACCATTTCATCTGACATGCTGCTTTACGCGGCGGGGCGCATTGGCGCGACTACCGGTCTGGGCCTTGAGAGCTGCGGCCTGGAAGCAGATTCACGCGGAAAACTGGCCGTCGACGTCAAATCGATGCAAACCGCTGTTCCACATATTTACGCCGCTGGCGACGTTATAGGATTTCCGAGCCTCGCGTCGACTTCGATGGAACAAGGCCGGATTGCTGCCTGTCATGCTTTTGGTGCGCCACTTCCGAAGGGCGCCGAAATCTTTCCGTTCGGCATCTATGCCGTACCCGAAATCTCCTCGGTTGGCATGACCGAGGCAGCCGCACGCGCCGCCGGTCTGCAATTCGAAGTCGGCGTTGCAAGGCTCCGTGAGACGTCGCGAGGGCATATAATGGGCGTGGGCGGCGGTTTGCTGAAGATGATCTTCAGCCTCACCGATCGTCGGCTTCTTGGGGTTCACATCATTGGCGAGGGCGCGACAGAACTGATCCACATCGGTCAGGCCGTCGCAAATCTTGGCGGGACACTCGACTATTTTATCGAGCACACGTTCAACTATCCGACGCTTGCCGAAGCCTACAAGATTGCAGCGCTGGACGCATGGAACCGCATGCCCGCAAGGCTGGCCGACACCCCATCGCTGGCACGTTTGCGCAAGGCCGCCTGACGCGCACTTGGGTTCGCTGCGAAGCAGGGCTAATGGGCGGATGAAGCAGCTTCCGGACAACCCAAATGCCAGACACTCAGCGCAGTGGATTCCACCATATCGATCTGAATGTAAGTGACTTGCAGGCCTCAAGGAAAGTTTACGGGCTTTTGCTTGAATTCCTTGGCTATCGCATCGTGAAGGACGACGCGCGCGGCTGCGAATGGGACCTCGGCTTTGGGGGCGAAAGAACATCTTTGGGCCTCAGGCCCATCAACCCAGAATGCGTCGGCCATGCCCATCTTCGTCATGCTGCCGGCCTGCATCATTTGGCCTGGAGTGCGACCAGCCGGAAGAAGGTTGATGTGTTTCACAACCTTCTCATTGCAAACGGGATCCCGGTTCTCGACACACCTGCTGAATATCCCGAATATTCGGAAAGCTATTATGCAGTATTTTTCGAAGACCCCGACGGGATAAAGCTCGAACTGCTTCATGAGGAATGAGGCATCGCGGTTCCAAATCCGTTCCGCTGATCAACAAATTCGATACACCTGCGACGCGGCAACTTTGACTTCGTCATAAGCGCTTGGAATAAGGGTGAAATGACACATACGAAACAGAACATCAGGCTTGCGCTGCGCATTGTGCTTGGGCTCGTCTACTTCATTGCTGGCGTCGCCCACATCCGCTCTCCGGATGGCTTCCTGCAAATCACGCCCGAATGGGTGCCCTACCCTGACGCCGTCATATTTCTTACTGGCCTTTCGGAAATTTCAGGATCCTTTGCCCTGGTTTTCATTCCAAGGTTGCGCGTGGCGGCGGGAATCGGGCTTGCCGCCTATGCGATTTGCGTCTTCCCCGCGAATATCAATCATGCAATCAATGACATTGCGATTGGCGGGAAACACCTGAACTGGTGGTATCATGGCCCAAGGCTGGCATTCCAGCCAGTTTTCGTCTGGTGGGCACTCTGGGCAAGCGGCGCGATCGAATGGCCATTCACGAAAAAGGGACAGGCATGACAAATGACGGCGTTGCGGCGGTGATGGAGAAAACGCTGCTCGCCATTGCCGATGCCAATGTCGATATTGTGCCAATGTTGTTCACGCGCTTCCTGGCGGCCTATCCAGAACAGCGGACAGCTTTTACAAATCTTGAAGCTGCGCAGGGCCGCATGACCAACGAAACGGTAGAAGCCTTGCTGGGCCTAGCCACACGCGAATATTGGGTACCGGTGACAATCACCAACTTTGTTGATCTCCACAGGAACTATGGCAAAATTCCGCTCGAACAATATGCTGCCTTCGTGAATATGCTTGTCGATACACTTGCCGAAGCCGCCGGGCGCGCTTGGACCGAAGCACAGGATCACGCCTGGAAATCGCAAGCAAAACGGCTGAACGGGATGATAGCTGAAGCTTGCGCCGGCAAAACCCCGGCAATGTACAATTGAAAGAGCACGAGGGATGAGCAGAAATCTTGCCGAAACGATGCCGTTTTCAAAACTGATGGGAGTCCGCATTGTGGAAGCGGACGCGACGCGTGTTACGGGTGAACTGACGGTGCGCGCAGATCTGTGCACGGCTGG
Organism: Sphingomonadales bacterium; assembly: GCA_016704425.1. Lineage (GTDB taxonomy): Bacteria > Pseudomonadota > Alphaproteobacteria > Sphingomonadales > Sphingomonadaceae > Aquisediminimonas. Next base: position 1,010,494 of record JADJAC010000011.1, on the reverse strand, counting down.
GGGCATCATGCACGGCGGTGCCATCATGGCCTTTGCCGACGCGCTTGGCGCGGTTGGCGCATTTCTGAACCTCCCTGACGGAGCAAATGGAACCACAACAATTGAAAGCAAAACCAACTTTCTGGGCGCAGCGCCATGTGGCGATACCGTAACTGCGATCGCAACCCCGGTTTCTGTCGGTCGCCGCCTCTCGGTGTGGCAAACTCAAATTACGCGAAGCGATGGAAAGGCGGTAGCGCTGGTCACCCAAACGCAAATGGTGCTCTGAGAGTTTCTGCTGCCTTGCGACCCAAATAGGTGATATGTTTCGTGTCGCGGGCCGAAAACCCGATCGCCCGCGGGAGAAGTGCCATGCGAATGGAAGGCGAAGAAATCCACGTCACCGAGGAAGAAGCCAGCGGCGGCAGTCAGCCACATATTGTCCGCTATGTACTCGCAGCCTCGCTATTGCTTGCGGTTATAGCAATGTCGGCCATTTGGATCACAGGTGCTGCCTTTGGCTGACGGCTGCTATCGTCGCGCATAGGTCGACCGGCGGAGAAAAGGAGCTTCGATCTGCGCCAGAGCAGCCGGGGCGTAGCTGGTCATCGCGTCTGGCGTGATCGCGTTGGCTTTTGCCAGCACCTGCTGTGCGGCAATACAGAATTGGCCTTGAGCGGTTGGCATGGCAAAGAAATTGTACAGGCGGGTCGCATGCGTGTCATAAGCGGTCGACCATTTTGCTCCGTAGCGTGCCCTGAACGGTGCAATTTCGGCGGCATTCGCTGCCGCGAGCGCGGCCTTATGTCGTGAAAGCATTCGGTTGTAGCTCGAAGCGACGCCTGACCCCTTGCCGGTCCGGCAGCTGAGCGCCGCAACGTTCAATGCCGAGCGCAAGTGCCAAAGCGACTCTTGCTCTGAGAGATTGACGTTGATCGATGCCGATGGGCGGCTGGGAATAAGCGCAGGTGGCAGGTTCGGCGAGGCGGTCGTCGCGGGGCGGACAACGGCCGATTGCCGCACTCCCGTCGCGCAGCCCGCCAAAAGCAGCATGCCCAGAAGTCCCGATATCGCCTGACCCGAAATCCCTTGCCCGATTTTCACCTTGTTTGACCCACCCTGCTGGTTCGATGGTTCAGGCTATCTGGCAGCGGGTTAGCAAAGTGTAAATGTTGCGACGGGTTGAGGCGAGAAGCAAAAGGGTTGAGGCGAGAAACAGAAAGGGCCCCGCGCAATGCACGAGGCCCTTGCTGTCTTGAGAAGAAGTCGAGTTAGCCGAGCAATTCCTGCTCGAGCTTCTTCGCCATTTCCTCGATATTCTCGGGCGGCCAGCCGGGTATGTCCATGCCGAGGCGCAGACCCATGCTGGAGAGGACTTCCTTGATTTCGTTCAACGATTTGCGGCCGAAGTTCGGCGTGCGCAGCATTTCTGCCTCGGTCTTCTGCACCAGATCGCCAATGTAGATGATATTGTCGTTCTTGAGGCAATTCGCCGAACGGACGCTGAGTTCCAGCTCATCCACCTTCTTGAGGAGGTAACGATTGATGCTGTTGCTGTCGCTTGAAGATTCCGAAGACGCAGTGGCAGCGAGACCTATAAGCTGCGAGGACTGGGCCAGAGCCTCGTCGAAGTGGACGAACAGCTGAAGCTGGTCCTGCAGGATGCGCGCGGCATAAGCGAGCGCGTCGTCCGGAGTCACTGTGCCATCAGTCTCGATCGTCAGCGTGAGCTTGTCATAATCAAGTTCCTGCCCGACGCGCGTATTTTCGACCTTGTAGGCAACCTGGCGAACAGGCGAATACAAGGCATCGACCGGAATCAGACCAATCGGCGCATCCGCCGGTCTGTTTGCGGCAGCGGGGACGTACCCCTTGCCCGTGTCCGCCGTCAGTTCCATGTTGAGTGAAGCGCCCTGATCGAGGTGACAAATCACGTGATCGGGGTTCATGATCTCGATATCGCCTGAAACCGCAATCATGCCTGCGGTCACTTCGGCCGGGCCGGTCGCCGAGAGCTGCAGACGCTTTGCGCCCTCGCCCTGCATGCGGATCGCGATCTGCTTGATGTTGAGCACCATGTCGGTCACGTCTTCACGCACGCCGGCCAGCGACGAGAATTCGTGAAGGACGTTTTCGATCTTGACCGAAGTGACCGCAGCGCCCTGAAGCGACGACAACAGCACACGACGCAGGGCGTTTCCAAGCGTCAGGCCAAAGCCACGCTCAAGAGGTTCGGCGATAAAGCTCGCCTTGCGTCCTGCATCACCGCCCGTCTTCTTTTCGAGCGTGTCGGGTTTCTTGAGTTCCTGCCAGTTCCGGGTGTTGACTGCCACGATAGTCCCCTTGGGGTTGGGTGCCAGGCGCGTCCGCCTTGCCACCGATTGAAACAATTTGGCGGGATGAACGCACCCGCCCGATCACATTAAACGCGGCGACGTTTCGACGGACGCACGCCATTGTGCGGGATCGAAGTTACGTCACGGATCGAGGTGATCTGGAAACCGACCGCTTGCAGCGCACGAAGCGCACTTTCACGGCCCGAACCCGGACCCTTGACCTCGACTTCAAGCGTACGAACGCCATGTTCGGCAGCCTTCTTGCCGGCATCTTCTGCCGCAACCTGCGCTGCATAAGGCGTCGACTTGCGACTGCCCTTGAAGCCCATCATGCCCGCTGAAGACCATGCAATCGCATTGCCTTGGGCGTCAGTGATCGTGATCATCGTATTGTTGAAGCTGGCGTTGACATGGGCAACACCGGCGGTGATGTTCTTACGCTCGCGGCGCCTGATGCGCTGTGGTTCGCGTGCCATTATTGAATTCCCAACCTAAAATCTGAAAGCTGAAACGTGCGGGCGAAGATCTACTTCTTCTTGCCTGCGATCGGCTTGGCCTTGCCCTTGCGGGTCCGTGCATTGGTATGCGTACGCTGGCCACGAACCGGAAGCCCCTTCCTGTGGCGCAGGCCGCGATAGCAGGCCAAGTCCATCAGGCGCTTGATGTTCATCGCTGTCTGACGGCGAAGATCACCTTCAACAGTATAGTCAGCATCAATTGCTTCGCGCAGGTGAAGGACTTCCTGATCGGAAAGGTCCTGCACGCGCCGTTCAGCCGTGATGCCCAGCTTGGTTGTGAGTTCCTTGGCCTTGGCAGGTCCAATGCCGTGGATATACGTCAACGCGATTTCGACGCGCTTGTTTGTGGGGATGTTGACCCCGGCGATACGTGCCATCTAATTCAATCTCCTGCTCCACGGGCGGCTGGCGAACCGACCCATCTCGACGCTTTGAACTTCCCGAAAAACAACATACACGACGAGCGCAAAGAAGCGCCGCCGTGGAAACGGTGTTTTGGAAGTGATTGTTGGTTAAACTTGAGTCGGTTCGCTGTCAAGCGGCATGCGCGCGTCACCGGCATGTAACGACTTTCGCCAGCCAACCGAACTCGCTACTGAAAACCCCCAAAGCGAATGACCGGAGAATTCGATGCGCGCCCTTCCCTTCCTGATCGCCCTGTTGGCCGCCACACCAGCGATGGCTGCGCTCGCACCAGGGGCAAAAGCCCCCGCATTTACGACGCAGGGCGCCTTGGCGGGCAAGGCGTTCAATGTCTCGTTGGCTGCACTCCTTAAGAAGGGGCCCGTAGTGCTCTACTTCTTTCCTGCGGCCTTCACGCCGGGCTGCACGGCGGAGGCACACGAATTTGCAGAGAGGACAGCCTCATTCAAGCAGGCTGGCGCAACTGTCCTCGGCATAGCTGCGGACAAAATCGAAGATCTGCAGCGTTTCTCGGTCGAGGAATGTCGTAACAAGTTTGCGGTGGCAGTTGGCACACCCGAAATGATCAGGGGCTATGACGTCGTGCTGCCACAGCTCAGCACGCGGTCCAGTCGCACGTCCTATGTCATCGCCCCGAATGGGCAGGTGGTCTATGCCTATTCCGATATGGACTATCGCAATCACGTCACCAACACGCTGAAAGCGGTTCAAGGCTGGAAGGCGAACCGCAAGCGCTAACTCAGCGCGTCTTTACATAGCTTCCCGGTGCGTCCTCAATGGCTGGCAGCTTGCCTCCGCCGGGAACGCGGGCGCCATCTGCAGCGATTCTCTCGGCGCCGAAACGCTCCAGCCACTCGTGCCAGTATGGCCACCAGCTTCCCTTGGTTTCGGCAGCGCCTGCAACAAATTCCTCAAGTGAGGACACGGGTGCCGTGTTCGTCCAATATTGATATTTCATCTGTGCAGGCGGGTTGACGACGCCGGCAATATGGCCGCTGCCCGCAAGCAGGAATTCCAGCGGCCCCCTGAAATGGCCCCTGATTTTCCATACGCTCTCAGCGGGGGCGATATGATCTTCGCGACCCGCCTGGATGAAAGACGGCGTTTCGACTTTGGTGAGGTCAATCGGCACATTCAGTGCGCTCAGAGCTCCGGGCTTGACCAGCTTGTTGTCGCGATAAAGGTCGCAAAGATAAGCTCGATGCCATTTCGCCGGAAGATTGGTCACGTCCCCGTTCCAGTGCAACAGGTCGAAGGCCGGATAGTCCTGGCCCAGCAGATAATTGTTGACGACCGTGCTCCAGATCAGATCCTTGCCGCGCAGCAGATTGAAGCTGAGCGCAAGATAACGTCCATCGAGGTAGCCGTCAGTTTCGATACTCTGGATCAGCTGGAGTTGGGCATCATCGATGAAGTTCAGAAGTTCGCCGGCGCGCGAAAAATCCACCTGAGCGGTGAAGAATGTCGCAGACCTGACTTTGTGGGCCTCTCCCCTCGCTGCCAAAATGGCGAGCGTTGCGGCCAGCGTCGTGCCCGCAACGCAGTAGCCGATGGTGTGGACCTGTTCGACATCCAAGAGTTCCCGAACCGTATCGATCGCGTCAATCTGCGCCTCGATATAATCGTCCCACACGACTTCGCTCATGCTTGAATCAGCCGACTTCCAGGAAACCACGAACACCGTGATGCCCTGATCGACACACCAGTTAATGAAGCTCTTCTCCGCAGTCAGATCGAGAATGTAAAACCGGTTTATCCACGGCGGAAAAATTACCAATGGTGTCGCCAACACGCTTTCCGTCGCGGGCGCATATTGGATCAGTTGGTACAGTGGTGTCTGGTGAACCACCTTGCCGGGCGTTACCGCGATATTTTCCCCCAGTCGGAACGCCTGAGGGTCCGTGTGCGTCAATTGGCCGCGCTTGAGATCATCGGTGAGATGCTGCAGCCCGGTCATCAGGCTCTGCCCTTTGGTCTCCACTGCACGATTTAGAGCCACGGGATTTGTCAGGGGCGAATTGGCCGGACTCATGGCTTCGACAATGGTCCTGACCGCGAAGGCAATCCGCGCCCGCTGATCGGGCGGCACATTGTCCAGATTCTCGACCGCGCCAAGCATATAGTCCGACATCACCGAATAACCCTGCCGCATCAGGTCGAAGACCGGATGTTCCCACTCGGTGCCGGAAAACCGCTTGTCGCGCGGATGAACCTTGTCCCTGCCGGCCGCCGCAAGCGGGGCCAAAAGCGGCGCCCATGAATCAATGCCTTGCCGCCAGAAATTCACAATCTGCGTACCAGCTTCCGCCATCCCCTTGATAGCATCGGCAGCTTCGGGCGGCTGGTTGGGCGAATCAGTCATCCCATTTTGGCTACACGCTTTTGGTCGACTTCGAAAGCGCCGCCCCGCCCTAGCGTCATGTCGCGCAATGGCCCGGAAAGTTGACAAATTGGTTGCCATTCGAGACTGTTTCCCCGGATAAATTGTGGTTGGGGAAGAGGAATTCGCGATGGAAAGTCTTGACGTCCTGATCGTCGGAGCAGGCATTTCCGGTATTGGCGGCGCTGTGCACCTGTCGAAAAACTGTCCGGATCGCAGCTTTGCCATTCTAGAAGGCCGCGACGCAATCGGTGGAACATGGGATCTGTTTCGCTATCCTGGCATCCGCTCTGACTCGGACATGCACACGCTTGGCTTTGCATTCAAACCCTGGACGCATGAAAAGTCGATTGCCGATGCGCCGGCCATTCTGGACTATCTTCATGAAACGGCCAGCGAATATGGCATTGAAAAGCTGATCCGTTACAACCATCGTGTCACCCGCATCGAATGGGACAGCGCGACTGCGCGCTGGACGGTCACTGTCCGCAAGGACGACACGGAAACCCTGCAAATGCAGTGCCGTTTCCTTTACATGTGCACCGGATATTACAGCTATACCGATCCCTACCAACCGGAATTTCCCGGGCGTGACACGTTCAAGGGACCCGTCTTTCATCCGCAATTCTGGCCGGAGGATCTGGACTACAAGGGAAAGAGCACCGTTGTCATTGGCAGCGGCGCTACAGCCGTCACGATCATCCCGGCAATGGTCAAGGAAGGTGCGGGGCATGTGACGATGCTGCAGCGCTCCCCGACATGGTTTGTCTCCCGACCGGCGAGGGACGCCTTTGCCAACACGCTGCGCAAGATTCTCCCGCGCAGCCTGGCCTATGCAATTACGCGCTTCAAGAACATCAACATGCAGGCCTATTTCTTCAACCTGACGCAGCGGAAGCCCGAAAAGGTCCGTAACAAGCTGCTCGAACTGACAAAGGAAAAGTTGCCCGCCGGCTATGATGTCGCGACGCACTTCACGCCGCGGTACAATCCCTGGGAGCAGCGGCTTTGCCTTGTGCCGGACGCCGACCTTTTCGAAGCCATCAAGAGCGGCAAGGCTGAAGTCGTGACCGACCATATTGACCGCTTCGATGAAACGGGCATCCTCCTGAAGTCTGGCAGGCATCTCGATGCGGACATTATCGTCACGGCGACGGGCCTGAAGATGGAAATCATGAGCGGAGTCGAAATCCTGATCGACGGGCAGTCGCGCAAGGTCAGCCAGTCGTTCAGCTACAAGGGCTGCATGTATTCCGACATTCCGAACCTGGCATCCTCATTCGGCTATTCCAACGCGAGTTGGACGCTCAAGGCGGATCTGATCAGCGAGTATGTCTGTCGCCTTCTGAACCATATGCGCGAAACCGGAACCGATATCTGTGTGGCAGAGCCTCACGGAGTCAAGGAAACCGGCGACGGCATGATGAACCTGACATCGGGCTATGTGCAGCGCGCCAAGGACCGTGTGCCAAAGCAAGGCGATATCGACCCGTGGATCGTCTATCACAACTATTCGCTGGACAAGAAGCTGATGCGCTATGGCAAGCTCGAAGATGGCGCGATGCATTTCTACAAGGCGAAGGGTGTTGCGCGGGCTGTTGAAGAGGAACCGATCGCCATCGCGGCGGAATAGGATCTTCGCGCCTTAATATCGAAAGCGACGCCGCCCGAAATTGGTCCGTTCGAAGGAAAAGGCAGCGATGCCCGTATTGCCCAGCGGCACAATGGCAGTGCCGAACACCGAGCTATAGCCGCCCGTGCCGATGCCAAGGCCAATTTCCCCGTGAATTTGGCCGTCGGGGGCAGCGCTGTCATTAACGCGCCCAAAGTCGGCCTTGCGCGCTGCGGCCTCCGCTTGCACAGCCTCAGCTTCCTGAGGCGAAATCCGATAAACAGTTCCGCCTGCTGGATCGGCAACGGGCTCGGTAGCTTGCACCGTGCAGCTGCCTGAAAGTGAAATTACACTGATGACGAAAACGGACAAACGGATCATCAGATGACGATGACCTTACCTATCTTGCCCGAGCCTGAACAACGTCCGCGATGAGAACAAACGTGCCTTCAAACGCCAACAAACGACGTTTTGCTGGCAGTCTGCACAATTTTGACGCATGGAAGGGTCTCCAACCCCTCAAACCGGAAAGTTGAGATGTCCGAAGAATTCTACCGCATCAAGCGCCTGCCTCCTTATGTCATCGCCGAAGTGAACGCGATGCGGGCGGCCGCGCGGCAGGCGGGTGAGGACATTATCGATCTTGGCATGGGCAATCCAGACCTGCCTCCACCGCCCCATGTCATTGAAAAACTGTGTGAAGTTGCGATGAAGCCCGATGCTCACGGCTATTCCGCGTCAAAGGGCATCCCGGGGCTCCGCAAAGCGCAGGCAGGATACTATGGCCGTCGTTTTGGGGTCGATCTCGATCCCGACAGCGAAGTGGTGGTTACGCTCGGATCGAAGGAGGGCCTTGCCAACCTCGCACAGGCAATCACCGCGCCGGGCGATGTCGTGCTCGCTCCAAACCCGTCCTATCCGATACACACATTTGGCTTCATCATTGCTGGCGCAACGATCCGCAGCGTTCCCACCACTCCGGACGAACGCTATTTCGAAGCGCTCGAACGGGCAATGAAATTCACCGTGCCCAAGCCGTCGGTGCTGGTCATGGGCTATCCTTCAAACCCGACCGCTGAAGTCGTTGATCTTGCCTTTTATGAGCGCGTCGTGGCGTTTGCAAAGGAACATGGCCTCTGGGTGCTGTCGGACCTTGCCTATTCCGAACTTTACTATGATGGCTGCCCGACGCCGTCCATCCTTCAGGTGAAGGGTGCGAAAGATGTTGCGGTCGAATTCACGTCGATGTCCAAGACCTATTCGATGGCTGGCTGGCGGATCGGTTTTGCTGTGGGCAACAAGACGCTGATTGCGGCATTGTCGCGGGTGAAATCCTACCTGGATTATGGCGCCTTCACACCCATTCAGGCTGCGGCCGTTGCCGCGATCAATGGCCCGCAAGACATTGTCGCCGCCAATCGGGAACTCTACAAGAAGCGCCGGGATGTGCTGGTTGAAAGCTTCGGGCGGGCCGGTTGGGAAATCCCCTCTCCCCGCGCCTCGATGTTCGCATGGGCGCCGCTTCCGCCTGCCCTTGCGCATTTGGGAAGTCTCGAATTTTCGAAGCAGCTTTTAACTCATGCTGGCGTCGCTGTTGCAGCAGGCGTCGGTTATGGGGAGGAAGGAGAAGGCTTTGTCCGCATCGCGATGGTCGAGAATGAGCAGCGGCTGCGCCAGGCCGCCCGCAATGTCCGCAAATATCTCCAGTCGATGGGCGTGAATACGCCATCGGTGAAGACCGGATAAGGCACCCTCGCCGTGCCGAAGTTGACACGTCGTTCACTGATCGCGAGTTCCACTGCTGCGCTTGCCTTGGATGGCTCAAAAGGCAGTGGTCTGGTCTTGCCTGATCGCTGGGACTGCGTGGTTGTCGGTGCCGGAGTGTTTGGCGCATGGACGGCAGAGCGGCTCCGTGCCGCGGGGCAGCGCGTGTTGCTGGTCGATGCATGGGGCGCAGCACATGCGCGGTCATCATCCGGCGGTGAATCACGCATGACCCGCACTGCCTATGGGGCGGACACAGTGTATACCGAAATGGCGTGGCATTCGCTGCCCTATTGGCAGGCACTTTCGGATGTTGCCGGACTTCCAATCTTCCATCGGACGGGAGTGCTCTTCTTTTTCGAGAGCGAGCACCCCTACGCCACGGCAACAATGGCAGCGCACCGGGCGATGAACCTTTCAACCCAGCTGCTCGATGCGCGGCAGATGGCGGAGAATTTTCCGCAGATGGATTTCAGCGGGATTGCTTTCGGGCTGTATGAACCCAAGCTGGGCGCCCTGATGGCTCGCCGAGCGGTGCAGACGCTGGTTGACCGTTTCGTGCGCGGCGGCGGCAGTTACCTCAAGGCGAAGATCATACCGCCTGCGCCGGCAAAGACTCTCGATGCAATCCAGACCGCGGCAGGCGATACGATCCGTGCCAGTCGGTTCACCTTTGCCTGCGGGCCTTGGCTCCCGAAACTCTTCCCGGCTGTGGTCGGCAGCCGGATATTCCCGACACGACAGGAGGTCTTCTTCTTTGCCCCTCCGGCCGGAGACGACCGTTTCGGTCCGGCTCAACAGCCGGGCTGGGCCGATTTCAACGGCGGAGACCTTTATTATGGTTTCCCGGATCTCGAATCCCGAGGCTTCAAGATCGCATTCGACAAGCATGGCCCGTCGATCGATCCCGACAAGGGTGATCGAACGCCTTCACCCGAAGGCCTTGCCGATGTCCGCGCCTATATGGCCCGCCGCTTTCCTGGCATGGCGGGTGCACAGATGGTCGAAGCGCGCGTATGCCAGTATGAGAATAGCGCCAATGGCGATTTCCTCATCGACCGGCATCCCACTTGGCCGAATGTCGTGCTTGTTGGTGCCGGATCGGGCCACGGTTTCAAGCATGGCCCCGAAGTGGGCCGATATGCTGCGCAATTGTCGCTGGGCACTCTCGCAAGCCCGGAACCACGCTTTAGCCTTGCAAGCAAGGGCACGGTGCAGGATAGGTCCGTCCATTAATGTCCAGATCCGACTTTTCCTTTACTTATCAGTTCCGCGTCCGCTGGTCAGAAGTCGATCCGCAGGCAGTCGTATTCAATGCGCGCTATCTCGACTATGCAGACATTGCGATCACGGAATATTATCGCGCGGTCGGCTTTCGCGCGCAGCATCCTGACGAACCACTCGAATTTCACGTCAAACGAGCCATAGTCACATGGCATAAGCCAATCGAGGCTGACGAGATGATCGACGTCATGGCCCGCACGGAGCGTTCCGGCACGACAAGCATGACGCAACTGGTTGAAATTCACGGGGCCAATGCGGAAAGCGCGGACGATCTTCGCGCGGAAATCGAGCTGGTCAATGTCCATGTCGATCTTGCGACGCATCGCCCGATCCCGTTGCCGGATTGGCTCCCCCTAGCGTTCGCAGCGTTCGACAATCGTCGGGACGACTAACTTTAATTGCAGTTTTGCGTTGTTCCCCGCGCCCGTGCTAAGGTCCGCGACCATGTTGCAATCCACGTCTGATCCCGTCGCCCTTGTTGCCGATATGGGCCGCCGCGCGCGCGCCGCGGCAACCCAGATTGCGCGCCTCCCGACTAGTCACAAATGCAAGGCGCTGATGACAGCTGCTGCGGCAGTGCGAGACTCGGCAGCAACAATTCTGGCGGCAAATGCCGAGGACATGGCGGATGGCCGCACAAATGGTCTGAGTCCCGCCATGCTCGACCGGCTGGCCCTCAATTCGGAGCGGCTTGAAGCGATGGCCGCAGGCATTGAAGCCGTGGCCCAGCTCCGCGATCCTGTTGGCATGGTTATCGATGAAGCGATCCGGCCCAATGGCCTGAAATTGTCGCGTGTCCGCGTGCCGCTGGGCGTGGTTGGTATCATCTATGAAAGTAGGCCGAACGTTACAGCGGACGCTGCCGCCTTGTGCCTGAAATCGGGTAACGCCGTGATTCTGCGCGGAGGATCGGAAGCAAGTCGATCGAACAGGGCAATCCATGCAGCATTGTCCGCAGGCCTAGCCAAGGCTGACGTGCCGGTTGACGCGATCCAGCTTGTCCCGACGACTGATCGGGCTGCGGTCGGTGCCATGTTGGCGGCACACGGCTTGATCGACATCATTGTGCCTCGTGGAGGCAAGGCACTGGTTGCGCGTGTCCAGGAAGATGCCCGCGTCCCGGTGCTCGCTCATCTCGACGGCATTTGCCACACATATATTGATGTGGACGCGGACCCTGCCAAAGCGAAGCAGATCGCAGTCAACGCCAAGATGCGGCGTACTGGCGTTTGCGGCGCGACCGAGACACTGCTGATCGATCGGAAGTTCGCAGAGCCACTGCCGATTCTTGCGGCACTTATCGACGCGGGGTGCGCAATACGTGGCGACGCCACGACGGTCGCCCTTGAACCACGCGCCGAAGCCGCGGAGGATTCCGATTGGGAGACCGAATATCTCGATGCGATCATTTCTGTTCGCTTCGTCGATAGCGTGGAAGGCGCGATTGGCCATATTGCCGCTTATGGTTCAGGCCACACCGACGCGATTGTAACGGAGAATGCGGCAACGGCGGAAATATTCCTTAGCGCTGTCGATAGTGCCATCGTCATGCACAACGCTTCGACCCAATTCGCGGACGGAGCGGAATTCGGACTGGGCGCAGAGATTGGCATTGCCACCGGTCGTCTACATGCGCGGGGGCCCGTCGCATTGGAAGGTTTGACGACCTACAAATGGCTGGTGCGCGGAACGGGCCAGATCCGCCCTTGATTCCGACTGCATTACTCGGCGGATCATTCAACCCTGCCCATCGCGGCCATCGCCGGATCAGCCTGTTTGCAGCGGATGCTCTTGGTGCAGAGGATGTCTGGTGGCTGGTTTCGCCGGGGAACCCTCTGAAGGAAGGGGCAAAGGATATGGCCCCGCTTCGTTCGCGACTTGAGTCCGCGAGACAAATGGCCCGACGAAGCATTATCCGACCGACGGCAATCGAGCAGGAACTGGGTACGCGATTTACCGTCGACACATTGGCTGAACTTGTCCAGCGTTACCCGGATCGGCGCTTCATCTGGCTGATGGGCGGAGACAGTCTCGCCCAACTTCCCCTTTGGCGGGACTGGCGAAGGATCGCGCGAACGATGCCGATTGCGGTTATTGCGCGTCCGGGCTATGGTGGCTTTACCCGGGCGGCTCGCGCCATGGGCTGGCTGCGGAGATTTGTCCGCCCCGCAAGTCAGGCAAAACACTGGACAAAGTGGAGATTCCCGGCGCTCGTGCTATTGCGCTTGCCCCCTGACAAGAGCTCCGCCACGGCGGTCCGCCGGGCCAATCCCGACTGGTACCGCTCTATGACCTCCACCCCAGTGCGCGACCCTGTTACGCGCCATATGATCGATTGAGACTGAACTTGCCTGCTGCCTCTGCCGCAAAACGTCCCCCCGCCACACAGCCTTCCGATGCCCTTCATGCACTGATTCTGAAGTCGCTCGATGACGATCAGGCGGTTGAAACCGTTTCGATCCCGCTTGCCGGGAAATCGACCATCGCTGATCACATGGTCATCGCCAGCGGACGCTCAACGCGCCAAGTCGCCTCAATGGCACAGAAGATCGCCGAAAAGATAAAGAGCGAATTCCACCGCACACCGCGGATTGAAGGGCTGCCCGCAGCAGATTGGGTGCTGATCGACGCAGGTGATGTGATCGTGCATTTGTTCCGGCCCGAAGTCCGCAGTTTTTACAATCTTGAGCGGATGTGGGCCTTTGGCGATGCGCCTGTTGCGACCGAACCGGCTTGAAGCTTCATATTGTCGCGCGCGGCAGGATGGGCCGCTGCCCCGAGGCCGAGCTGATTGCGCGATACGAAAAACGGATTGGCTGGCCTGTCCAGATCACCGAGATCCCCGATATCGGCGGAAAGCAGCCAGCTCTTGCTCCAGCTACCCGGATCTTGGCGCTGGATGAAAAGGGGGACCAGCTTGGCTCTGCCGAACTGGCCCAAATGCTTTCGCAGTGGCGGGACGAATCCATACGCGAAGTGCGCTTCCTCGTTGGGGCAGCTGACGGGCTATCTGCGGACGAAAGGCAAAGCGCGCACAGGCTCATTGCATTCGGCCGAGCGACTTGGCCGCATATGCTGGTCCGCGCAATGTTGGTCGAACAACTTTACAGGGCGACGAGTATCATCGCCGGACACCCCTATCATCGTGAAGGATAGGAATGTCAGGCGGCGCGCAGCTCGCCCAGCGGCCTCTCAATGGGGAAGTCCATTCCGGGGACAGCCATCGTCTTTTTCGTAAGTTCGACAAAGCGGTTCGCCAGCAGCGACGGTGCGGCAGCGCGTTCGGCCCTTTCGGCAAGGAGCGCGACGGGGTCAATCTCCGCGTCAAACCGCACGCCAATGCGGTCTTTTTGCGCCCATACAATCCTGCCAATGAGCTTGCCGACATGGCGAATCATGATTGATACCTGGCCGCGAAGAGCGACATGAGGCGGAACGATCGCCATCAGCCCCCCTGCAGAGATATTACACACACGGACGGAAATCGGAGTGTCTTCGCTCTCGGGGGTTATCTGCGCACTCAGAACCACGGCATAACGCCGCTCTGCCGTTTCGAACTTCTCGGATTCCGCAAATTCCGGTGCACGGACCAATTGCATTGCCACGACTTCATCCTTCAACTGAACGGCAGCGAGATGCGGCTATTCATGCAATGGTTAGCGGCGCAGAAGGGATTTCCTTTAGGTGTTTGGCCCAAAAAATTTCTGTCACGTTAAGCAATTGTTAGCCCGACGACACGCCAAGTTCCGAAATATATTTGCATCGCTTGAGATCGGCTGGATGGTTGTTTAATCTGTTGCCCAACTCGCAGGAGCCCGTTTGATGCGTATTGTCCGCGCGCTCGCCATTGTCGGCCTTTTTGCCAGCCCAGTCTTTGCACAATCGCTGCCGGAGCGCCCATTGCCAAACTATCCGCATACGCGTGCAAGCGAACTCGTTGAGGATCATTTCGGCGAAATGGTTGCAGACCCTTTCCGGTGGCTGGAAAACGATGTCCGAACGAATCAGGAAGTGCGGGACTGGGTCAATCGCGAGAACGCCTTGAGCAGCGGCTATCTCAGTGCCTTGCCCGGTCGCACAATCCTTGCCGAGCGGATGAAGCAAATCATTGGTTTTGAGCGCCACGGCACGCCGCGAAAGGCCGGAAGATTTTACTTCTACCTGCGCAACGACGGCTTGCAGAATCAATCGGTGCTCTACGTCCGCGAAGGTCTGGACGGGCGGCCGCGCAGCCTTGTCGATCCGAATGGCTGGGCCAGAGACGGCGCAACGGCACTGGCAGAATGGATGCCGTCCAATGATGGCCATCATGTTGCATTTGCCGTCCAGGACGGTGGAACAGACTGGCGGACCCTGAGAGTGATCGACGTCGATACTGGCGATCCCACAATGGATGAGATCAAGTGGGTCAAATTTTCATCGCTGGCGTGGAAGGCAGATGGCAGCGGATTTTTCTATTCGCGTTTTCCGGAGCCTGAGGCAGGTGGCACTTTCCAGTCTATCAATCTCAACCAGGCTGTCTATTTTCACGCGCTGGGCACATCGCAGGCACAAGATGTGAAGATCTACGCCACGCCTGAACGGCCGAGCTTGAGGCATTCGGCTCAAGTCACGGATGACGGCCAATATCTCCTGATTACAAGCGCGGATGGAACCGACCAGCGGTACGAACTCACAGTTGCAAAGATTGACAAGGGCGAGATGAAGTTGCGCAGCCTCGTAAAGGGGCTGGACCACAACTGGTCCCTTGCAGGCTCAGTCGGCACTCGCTTCTTTTTCTTGACCAACAATGGCGCGCCGCGTGGGCGGTTGGTGACCCTTGATGTCGCTCGGAGATACAAAGGGCCGGTGGAAATCGTCGGCCAGACGGCCGACACTTTGGTTGGTGCATCGTTGGTAGGCGAAAGGATGATTCTCGCCTATCTGGGCGATGCAAAATCCGAAGCAGAACTGCGCACTCTTGATGGCCGGTTGATCGGACCGATCACGCTACCCGCGATAGGCTCTGCTGCCGGCTTTGGCGGCAAAGGCGGGGATCCGGAGACGTTCTACACATTCTCGAGCTATGCGATCCCGCCGACTGTATACCGGTTTGATACAAACACAGGAAAGGCTGAGATTTTTACCCGGCCCAAGGTCGCGTTCGATCCCGCGGACTATGTCACGGAGCAACGCTTCTATTCGTCAAAGGATGGCACCCGGATTCCCATGTTTCTTGTCCAAAGAAAGGATAGCCTGGGCAAAGGCCCAATGCCAACGCTGCTTTATGGCTATGGCGGGTTCAATATTTCCGTTGCGCCGGCGTTTGATGCGCCAAAGCTTGCGTGGCTAGAACAGGGTGGCGCACTTGCAGTGGCCAATTTGCGCGGTGGCGGGGAATATGGCGCCAATTGGCACAATGCTGGCCGTCTGCAGGCCAAACAGAATGTGTTCGACGATTTCATTGCCGCCGGAGAGTATCTGATTGCGGAAGGCCTCACATCGAAAGACAAGCTGGCCATTGAAGGGCGATCGAATGGCGGGCTGCTTGTCGGTGCAGTGGTCAACCAGCGGCCGGATCTGTTTGCCGCTGCGCTCCCCGCGGTCGGTGTGATGGACATGCTTCGTTTCAACCAGTTCACATCCGGGCGCTTCTGGATCGATGACTATGGAGATCCCGCCAAAGAGGCCGATTTCCGAGTCTTGCGAAGCTATTCACCTTACCACAACGTCGCGGGCGGGCGCGAGTATCCGGCAATTCTTGTGACAACGGCAGATACGGACGACCGGGTCGTTCCGGGGCACAGCTTCAAATATGTGGCCGCGCTCCAATCCGCAGATATCGGGAACAAGCCCCATTTGATCCGCATCGAAACGCGCGCGGGACATGGCAGCGGCAAACCGACTGACAAGATCATTGCAGAATCAGCCGACATGTACGCATTCATCGCGAAATGGACCGGTCTTTCGATCAAGTCACCCTGAACGACAGCTGTTGATCCAGTTCATCGACGCGAAAGTGGAGCCAGTGTAAACCGGCAATCCGCAGCTGTTGCAACAAGCTGTTTGAGAAGCAGGATTGCGAAATGACCATTCAGCGAAAATTTTCAGCAGGGATTGTTGCGGCAGCGATGCTGATCAACACCAGCGCGCCAGCGCTCGCCCGGGATTTTGACCGCGGGTATGGCAATGGCCATCATGGCTGGAGGCATCACCGCAACCATGTTGATGCCGGAGACGTTGTTGCAGGCGTTGCCGTGATTGCCATTCTTGCCGCAATCCTCTCCTCATCGAGCAAGAATAAAAACGGACGTTCGGACGACAAAATCAACGGCGAAGATGCAGCGGTCGATGCCTGTGCTCAAGCCGTCGAGGCCCGAGCCGGCAACAGGGCAAGCGTGCGCGACATCACCCAGGTCGATCGCAATGGCGATGGATGGAATGTTGAGGGCATCGTTGAGCAGCGGGCTGATTGGACGAGTGACGGCGATGAGGATCGGCATCAATTCACCTGCACCTTCCGCTATGGCGCAGTTCAGAACATTACGATTGAAAGTGGATCGATCGCTTTCAATTGAGGGATCCCGGGATCTCCGGACGAACGCTCCACGACTCAATTTTGTTTCACGTCGGCAATGCTGAGATATTGACCGCGCCCGCTGCATCGTCACTATGCCTCACACAAAACCAAACGAGGCAGAGGTCCCATGACAATCATCATTGATCGCCGCGCGCTCCTGACCACCGGGGCGTTCGGGCTTGGCGGACTTGTTTTGCCGGGCGGGTCGCTTGCCGCTCAAGCGCTCCTCGGCGGACAGGGCTTTACGCACGGAGTGGCAAGCGGTGAGCCCGATTCAGACTCAGTGCTGCTTTGGACCCGCTTTGTCAGCGCCACCGGGGCTCCTTCGAAGGTAAAGGCTGAAATCTCCCCGAGCCGCGATTTCGCCAAAATCGCAAGCGGAGGAGAAATGATTACCGGTTCCTGGCGGGACCATACTGCAAAGATCACGGTAAGCGGCCTGACCCCGGGCACAACTTACTATTACCGCTTCATTGGTCCGGACGGTTCGACGTCACCGGTCGGCCGCACGCGAACTCTCCCGCTGGGCAAGGTTCCGAAATTCAACATCGCAGTCTTTTCCTGCGCCAATCTTGGTTTCGGGCTCTTCAATGCTTACGCCCACGCGGCCAGCCGGGACGATATCGACCTGGTCCTGCACCTTGGCGACTATCTCTACGAATATGCGCGTGGCGGGTATGACAATGGCTCCGGATTATCCAAGCGGATCCTGCCGGAAACAGAACTCTACAATCTCGCCGATTATCGCTTGCGCTACGCCAGCTACCGCAGCGATCCCAATTTGCAGGCGCTGCATGCAGCATTTCCGATGATCGCCAATACGGACGACCATGAAGGTGCCAATGATGCCTGGGAAGGCGGAGCCGAAAATCACCAGCCGGATGAGGGCGATTGGACCAATCGCAAGAATGCAGCAATGCAGGTTTGGCGTGAGTGGATGCCGGTCAGCGAGCAGCCCTGGAAGAGCTATGACATCGGCGATCTCGCCACCTATTTCCGTACCGATACGAGAATGGTCGCGCGATCTCGGCCTGCCAGCTATGGGACGATTCTGCGCAGTGGGGACCCTGCAGCCGCGCTTTCAGCCTTCCGTGACGGGGTCTGGCAGGATCCTGCTGCAACCATGTTGGGGACAGAGCAGGAAAACTGGCTCTATCACGGCTTCCGTGCCGCCAGCCGCCAGAAGAAGACCTGGCATGTCCTTGGGGTTGGCACAAACATCGGATATAATTCGACGCCGCCGGATGCTCTCGACTGGCTCGATCCAAAGGCGGACGTGCGTGCAAATGCCTACTTTAGGGCAGGCATTGCTGCCGGCAAGGCCGGGTTGCCCTACAATCTCGACAATTGGGGCGGGTATCCGCAAGCCAAGTCGCGACTTCTGCGGGCGGCGCAAGCCACGGATGCCAACCTTGTCGCCGTGACGGGTGACAGCCACAATGCGTGGGCTTTTGATTTGATCGACGGGGATCGCGAGGTTGGCGTCGAATTTGGCGGCCACAGCGTCACCTCTCCCGGAATCGAATCCGCCACTCGGGCGGAGGACAAGGAGAAAGTCGCAAAGGCCCTTGTTGCAAACAGCAAGGAACTCCGCTGGACCGACACGTCAAACCGCGGTTACATGCACGTCTCGCTGACACCGGCAGCCGCGACCTGCGAATGGATCTTCATGGACACTGTCAAAATGGTCTCGACGGCGACAAAGGCCGGCCACCGCATGAAAGTCCGGCCGGGCAGGAAGATGCTCGAATCCGCATGAGATTGCTCACAGCACTGGCGGCGATCCCGCTACTGATTGCAGGCCCTGCATTGGCAGGAACAACCTATGTGCAGGCAGGCCGTCTGCTTGACGTTGAAAGCGGTCGGCTGTTGGCGGGCCAATGCATCACAATCACTGACGAACGTGTAAGCGCCGTGGGTCGCTGCACCCGGCCGCCGGGCAACGCCACGGTCATCGATTGGCGGGCCTATACCGTTCTCCCGGGCCTGATCGATCTTCACACCCATCTTGCCGATGTCGGGCAAGGTGCTGACGTTGCGGAGCCAATCAAAACGGGTCCGGCAGAAACTGCGTTCATTGGCGCAAGGAATGCGCGCGACACTTTGCTCGCGGGCTTCACGACGGTTCGCGACGTCGGCACATTCCGTGTATTTTCAGACGTGAAACTTCGTGAAGCCATCGCCAAGGGACTGGTTCCGGGCCCACGTATGCTGGTTGCCGGCACTTACCTCACCATTGCTGGAGGTGGTGGAGAAATCAACGGGCTGCCGGCGGGATCAGTGCCGCCGGAGATGCGTTTTGGCGTGGTGGAAAATGCCGTCGAGGCGCGCAACAAGGCAGAAGCGCTCCTCGCAGGCGGTGCAGACTTCCTCAAGCTCATCGCGACTGGCGCTGTCCTCGCTATCGGAACCGAACCAGGCCAACCCGAGCTGACCGAAGAGGAAATGCGCGCCGCAGTTGAGGTTGCGAGGACGCACAAAAGCCATGCAACAGCCCATGCGCACGGGGCGGAAGGAATCAAGGCCGCAATCCGCGCCGGTGTGCGCTCGATCGAGCATGCAAGCCTCATCGACGACGAGGGCCTTGCGATGGCCAAGGCCGAAGGCGTCTGGCTTGTGATGGACGTATACAATGGCGACTATATCGAAGAAGTCGGCACGAAGGAGGGTTGGCCCGCCGAATATCTCCGCAAGAATCGCGAAACGACGGACATCCAGAGGGAAGGCTTCAGCAAGGCAGTGCGTATGGGCGTCAGGATCGGATTTGGGACCGACAGCGGAGTCTATCCTCACGGGCTCAACGCCCGCCAGTTTGCCTATATGGTGCGATACGGGATGACGCCGCTCGCCGCTATCCGCTCAGCGACGGTCGAGGCCGCCAGGTTGGTCATGCGAGAGAATGACATTGGCAGTCTCACTCCCGGCCATTTTGGCGACCTGATTGCCGTCAAGGGCGATCCCCTTCGCAATATTCGGACCCTTGAAGCCGTGGAGGGTGTCATCAAGGGCGGCGTTCGCGTCAAATAACGCCGTCCACGGCCAGATCAGGAATAGACAAAATCCGAGCCATCCAGATCGACTTTGGGCAAGTCGTCCTTGTCGCTCCAGTAATCCTGATTGTGTTGCCATTCGATCTTGTCGCCGCGCTTGGGCATCAGATGGAGCCCACGCTGGAGATAGCCCGGGTTGAAATTGTCAGCATCAATCCAAGGCAACAGCGGCATGTCGCGATCTTCCGGACGCAACTGGACTTCCACCCGCTTTGCTCCCTTTTCATCCATGCGCTTCAGCAAGCGGCAAACCAGATCGGCAAGAAGATCAACCCGAAGCGTCCAGCTCGCTCGGAAATAGCCGAATACCCAAACCATGTTGGGCACGCCTGTAAACATCATCCCGCGATAGGTCACCGTCTGTGACCAGTCCACGGGCTGGTCGTCGATTTCAAACGGGATATCGCCCAGAACCGAAAGATTGAAGCCCGTCGCTGTTATCACGATGTCCGCTTCCAACTCGCGACCGGATTTGAGCAAAATCCCGTTTTCCGTGAACCGTTCGATATGGTCAGTGACGGCCGCAACCTTCCCCTCGGCGATCTTGCGGAACAGATCCCCGTCAGGAAGGAATGCGACACGCTGCTGCCATGGCCGATAGCTCGGCGTGAAATGCGGAGACAGATCGAAATCCGGACCCAGATATTCGCGAGCGGCCGCGAACAATTCCTCGCGCACCGCTTCAGGCTCCGTTCTGCATCGCCGAATGATGGTCTCCATATCAAAATTGATCTGTTGGCGCACAACGCGATGGATCGTGGGCTCATCAATGCCGATTTCCCGCAAACGGTCAGCCAGTTCGTTGGCATTGGCACTCGGCATGAAATAGGTCGGGGAACGCTGGAGCAGCGTCAGCGACCCGCATTCATCGGCAATCGCCGGGACAACCGTGGCAGCAGTCGCTCCCGAACCGATCAGCACGACCTTTTTGCCCTTGAGATTGATGTCCGAAGGCCAGGTCTGGGGATGGACGATCCTCCCCTTGTAGTCCTTCATGCCGGGCCAGTCGGGCGTATAGGGCGTGTCGTGATTGTAATAGCCCTGGCACATCCAGAGGAAGTTGCAGGTGAAGAAATGCGTCTTTCCATCGGCCTTGCTGATTGCTTCGACTGTCCACAGATTGTCGGCACTTGACCAGCGACAATGCGTGATTGTGTGGCCATAGCGGATGTGGTCATTGATGTGGTTTTCTTCGATCACTTCCCCCATGTATTTGAGGATTTCTTCGGCTGTAGCGATCGGCGCGCCGACCCACGGCTTGAACCGATAACCGAATGTGTAGAGGTCGCTGTCCGAGCGCACACCTGGATAGGTATGGGTAACCCAAGTGCCTCCGAAACTGTCCTTGGTTTCCAGGATTGTGTAGCTCTTTCCGGGCATCTGCTGGGACAGATGATATGCGGCACCGATTCCAGAAATGCCTGCGCCAACAATCAATACGTCGAAATGGGTTTGCTCTGCGCCTGTGCGCTCTGCGGTCAAAGTGCTGGTTTGCGACACGGGCAATTCCTTCTCCAGATAGCTGCTTTTATGTGTTCGTCTGCATCAGACACCAATACCTTGATCCAGGTCAATCATCCACATCATCGCGTCGGCCCCCAATCTCTCATACGCACGGTTTTCCTTGCAAAACAAACGGGCTTAGGAAAAAGCAGCATGACAGGTTTTCTGAGTCGGAGAGGGCTGGAAAGGGGCGCTGCACATTTGCCGCAAAGGCAAGGCGCGCTGA
Source organism: Sphingomonadales bacterium (assembly GCA_016704425.1). Lineage (GTDB taxonomy): Bacteria > Pseudomonadota > Alphaproteobacteria > Sphingomonadales > Sphingomonadaceae > Aquisediminimonas. The sequence continues at coordinate 988,860 of JADJAC010000011.1, read as the reverse complement.
ACAATTCTGACAATCGCAGGACATAAATCATGACTACAGATCCCGTCGTTATCGCATCCTATGCTCGTACGCCTATGGGCGGCATGCAGGGAGTCCTCTCCGCCGTTTCCGCTACCCAACTGGGCGCCACGGCAATCAAGGCCGCTGTCGAGCGCGCAGGCGTAAAACCGGATGCCGTCGATCAGGTCATCATGGGCTGCGTCCTGCCCGGCGCGCTTGGTCAGGCCCCTGCCCGGCAGGCAACACTGGGCGCCGGATTGCCGATGTCTGTCGGCGCGACCACAATCAACAAGGTTTGCGGTTCTGGCATGAAGGCAACAATGATGGCGGCCGAAGCAATTATCGCCGGAACGTCGGACATTGTTGTTGCAGGCGGTATGGAGAGTATGACCAATGCTCCCTATATGCTCACGAAGCATCGCTCGGGTGCTCGCCTTGGCCATGACTCACTCAAGGATTCGATGTTCCTCGACGGTCTGGAAGATGCCTATGAGCCCGGCCGCGCAATGGGTTCGTTCGCCGAAGAAACCTGCACGGAATATCAATTCACGCGCGAAGCTCAGGATGAGTATGCGCTCCGTTCGCTCAGCCGTGCAAATGAAGCGATCGCTTCTGGCGCGTTCGACCGGGAAATTGTGCCCGTTGAAGTGGTCGGTCGCAAGGGCACCGAGACGATCACAGTTGACGAACAGCCGGGCAAGGCAAATCCGGACAAGATTCCGACACTCAAACCCGCCTTTGCGAAGGATGGAACGATCACAGCCGCCAACGCATCGTCAATTTCAGACGGTGCCGCTGCTCTTGTCGTCACGCGCCAAAGCGTTGCCGAGGCGCAGGGTCTGAGCATTGCCGCCAGAATCGTTTCATGGGCCACGCACAGCCAGGAACCAGCAAAATTCACGTCCGCTCCGGTTCCTGCGATCCGCAGTGCGATGGAAATGGCCGGCTGGACTGTAGCCGATGTCGATCTGTTCGAAGTCAACGAAGCCTTTGCAATGGTGCCGATGATTGCCATGAAGGAACTCGGGATTCCGGCGGAAAAACTGAACGTCAATGGCGGCGGCACAGCGCTTGGGCATCCGATTGGCGCTTCCGGCGCGCGCATCATTGCAACGCTCATTGCTGCCCTGCAGAACCGCGGATTGAAGCGCGGGATCGCCTCGTTGTGCATAGGCGGTGGAGAAGGCACGGCAATTGCAGTAGAGATTGCCTAGCTTTTTTTCTGCCCCCTGCATCCAAATCGCATCCAACGCCAGTAATGGTGGTTGCGGCAACGCATGTTTTGGAGTCAGGTCCGATGTTCATTCCTTCTTCCCGACCTGGATGGGTCGGGCAAATCAATGCGCCTTGTGTGCGTAGTGGCATGGGCCATCGACCAGATTTTAGAGCCTCGAATGGTTCTTCGGCGCTTTGCGAGCCAATGGCAGGGGACGTCGCATGAACGCCCAGTCTTCTGCGGGAGACACTGTCCGGCTTGGAGCGTTCAGGCCATCTGCAAATGCGATGCCCGGCTCGGCAATGGATCTCGAAGATCTTCTGCGCCTAATCGGACAAGGGGATCGAAGAGCATTTCGCAATCTCTATGACCGGGTCGCCGGTCGCATGTTCGCATCTGCACGCCGAATTCTAGGCGACAGGGATTTGGCTGAAGATGCGGTTCAGGAGGCTTTCGTCAGGATCTGGAGGGGCGCCAGCAAGTTCGATCCGGCACGCGGGGTTGCACTGGCATGGGTCGGGCGGATTGTGCGCAATGCCGCCCTTGATCGCCTGCCCAAGGAGCGTGATATGGGACGCTTCGAAGACATCGAGATCGCTGTGATGCCGGTAGAACCGCCAAGCGCACGGGTGGGCCAGTGCCTCAAGAAGCTGCCGGGGCAGCAAGGCAAGGCTATGGTCTTGATGTATGTTCATGGCATGACCCATTCCGAACTGGCAGATCATTTCGGGGCGCCGCTTGGAACAGTAAAATCCTGGATAAAGCGTGGCTTGGCCACATTGAGAATATGCATGGGGGTGCACAATGAAGAACCGAATTGATGACTATGTGCTCGGCAACATGACCCCCGAGGAACGGGCCAGTATGGAACATGCACGACGGTACGATCCCGAGCTGGATCAGGCCATCAAGGATGTGGAGGACTCGCTTGCTCCGCTGACACTGGCTGCCGGTGAGATTTCTCCGCCAGCAGGGCTTTGGAACAGGATCGAGGCGGCCATCGGTTCAGAAGGCGAGGCTCTGGCCGGCCGCGTCATTGTCGAACTGGCAGAAGGCCAGTGGCAACCTGTGGCGCCGGGGATCGACGCCAAAACCATGTGGAACAGTCGCACGACCCTCCTGCGCTGTGCTGCAGGCGCTATTCTTCCCGATCACATGCATGACGATGAAGAGCATCTTCTTGTGCTGTCGGGAGACCTTGTCATCGGTGGCCGCACGTTCAATGGCGGAGACTATATTCATTCGGGTAGTGGCTTCGATCGCTTTCTCCACATGACCCGGACCGGCTGCCTGATCCTGACGCAAATCGGACAATAATTTTCGCCCGCTTGCATCCGTTCGCCTCCCTGTATCGGTAATCCCATTAGCCGCGCCAAACACCCCCCTTGCGCGGGCTTTTAGGGAGATAGTTTGATGATACAGGATTCGAATACCACACGCCGCTCGCTGTTCCGCGTTGCCGGCGCAGGCGTACTGTCGGCGGCTGCGGTCGGCCTTCTTGGAAACAATGCTGCAATGGCTGCCATGAAGGGCAAGGCCGGAGCCAGTGCAAACGACGTTGCCATATTGAATGTTGCCCTCGGGCTTGAGCACGAAGCGATCAATGCCTACCAGATCGGTGCGGAAAGCGGCCTTCTGGACAAGGGCACGCTCGACCTCGCACTCAAGTTCCAGAGCGATCATAAATCCCACCGTGAGGCGCTGGCTTCGACGATCAAGAAGCTTGGCGGCAAGGCCGTCGCCGAAAAGTCGCGCGACGAATATATGACCAGCCTCAACGTTGCGTCGATCAAGAGCGCGACCGATATCGTCAAGCTGGCACAGCGCCTCGAACTGGGCGCGGTCAATGCCTATCTGGGTGTGATCCCGTCGTTCAGTGACAAGGCACTTGCCCAGGTTTCCGCCAAGCTCGCTGCCGACGAAGTGCTGCACTATACGGCTCTGACCTCTGCGCTCGGTGAACAGCTCCCGGTCGGCATTAACGGATTCCCGTTCGGCTAAGGCGCCGTCCGGATTGCAGCCAGTCGCGGCGCGTCCCTGTCGTGGCGCGACTGGTTGTTTTCCATTTTCGAGGAGTTGACAATGAAAACTCTAGTCCGTGCCTTTGCTGGAGGATTCCTGCTTGGCACAGTCGGCCTTCTGGCCATTGATGCAAGCCATGCAGCCGTTGCCGGTGACTCTGCTCGCGGCGCTAAACTCTACGAACAAAAGTGTACCGGGTGCCATTCGATCGATACCAATCGCGTTGGTCCGGCCCACCGCGGTGTCTATGGTCGGAAGGCAGGGCTTGCGCCGGGCTTTTCCTATTCGCCAGGCCTCAAGAATTCAAAGATCATCTGGACTGAGCCAACACTCGACCGCTGGCTGACCAACCCGCAAGGGACAATCCCTGGCGCCCGCATGGGTTTCCGGCTTGGCGACGCCGCGTCAAGGGCGGACATCATAGCGTTCCTTAAAACCCAGAAAGCCGTCGCCAAGAAAAAGTGATCGAACAAGTTCTTCTTGGGGGTCGCACTTAGCAAAGCCCTCCCGATCGGGAGGGCCTCTGCTTGCCTCAAAGTGCTCCGTGGCAGTGCTTGTACTTGTTTCCCGAACCGCACGGGCATGGAGCATTACGGCTCACTTGCCCCACCCAGTCTGCAGGATCCTCACCCAAATCCGTGTCCATATCGGGCTGCACGATCTGCAACGGAGGTAATCTGGTCGTAATAAGACCGAGGTTGGCCGCATCACGATCGGCGCTATCATCTTCCCCCGTAAGAGGATCGATATGCGTCGTAATGAAGTCGGGCAGTTCAGGCAGTTCGGGAGGCGTCATCCGGAACTGCGCATAGGCCAACACCTTGGTCACATCTTCGCGAATGGCAGAGAGCATCCGCTCGAACATGGCAAAGGCTTCGCGTTTATACTCGTTGATTGGCGTCTTTTGCGCGTAGGCACGCAAATGGATGACCTGGCGCAAGGCGTCAAGTGTTGAGAGATGTTCCTTCCAGTGATGATCAAGAGACTGAAGAAGAACGCTTTTTTCGATTTGCTCCCAAACCCCTTCTTCAAGTTCGGAGCGTTTGGCAAGGATTGAGGCATCCGCCGCCTCACGGACCCGATCCTCTATCGCTTCGGCCTCGACGCCATTTTCGCGCACCCATTCCTCAATCGGCAGATCAAGCCCGAGCACGTCTCGCACGCGACTCTTGAGACCATCGATATCCCATTGTTCTGGGTAGGAATTCGGCGGGCAGGCTTCACCCACAAGACCGTTGACCGTTTCAGCGCGCATATCGATGACCACATCATCGACGGTTTCGGCGTCCATAATGTCACCACGCTGTTCGTAGATGACCTTGCGCTGGTCGTTCATCACGTCGTCGTATTCGACGACCTGTTTGCGGATATCATAGTTGCGCGCTTCGACCTTCTTCTGCGCGGTTTCGATGGCCTTGGAAAGCCACTTCGAGCCAATGGCTTCGCCATCCTCAAGGTTGCTGTTCATCATTTTGGCAAACAGCGTATCCGGTCCGAAGATACGCAGAAGGTCATCGTCAAGGCTCAAATAGAAGCGGGATAGCCCCGGGTCGCCCTGCCGACCGGATCGGCCACGAAGCTGGTTGTCGATGCGCCGACTCTCGTGGCGCTCGGTCGCAAGGACAAACAATCCGCCTGCCTCAAGAACCTTGTCCTTTTCAGCCTGAACTTCGGCCTTGATGCGGTCAATTTCGGCTTCCCTGCGCGGTCCTTCTTCCAGTTCGGCCAGTTCGTCCTCGACGCGGAATTCGACATTGCCGCCCAACTGGATGTCGGTGCCGCGACCAGCCATGTTCGTTGCGATCGTGACGGCCCCCAATCGGCCTGCCTGCGCGACAATATGTGCCTCGCGCTCATGGAAGCGGGCGTTCAGCACATTGTGAGTCACGCCCTCCTTTTCCAGATACTCAGACAGAAGTTCAGACTTCTCGATTGAAACCGTGCCGACCAGCACCGGCTGGCCGCTGCGGGACTTTTCCGCGATAGCCTTGGCAATGGCCTTGAACTTATCGGTGGTGTTCTTGAAGAACTGGTCGTCTTCGTCGATCCGTCGAACCGGAACATTGGTCGGGATGGAAACGACATTCATCTTGTAGATGTCGAAGAATTCCGCCGCCTCGGTAGCAGCGGTTCCGGTCATGCCCGAAAGCTTGGGATACATGCGGAAATAATTCTGAAACGTGATCGAAGCGAGTGTCTGGTTTTCAGGCTCGATTGTCGCGCCTTCCTTGGCTTCCACGGCCTGGTGAAGCCCGTCCGACCAACGCCGCCCGTCCATCATGCGGCCTGTGAATTCATCGATGATGACGACCTTCTCATCCTTCACGATATAGTCTGTATCGCGCTTGTAGATGACATTTGCGCGCAGCGCCTGATTGAGGTGATGGACGACCTGCGTGTTCTCGAAATCGTAGAGGTTGCCTCCTTCCAGCAATCCTGCAGCTTCGAGCATACGCTCGACCTTTTCGGTGCCGTCTTCGGTGAGAACAATCGAACGCTGCTTTTCATCGACCTCATAGTCTTCGGCGGCAAGCTGCTTCACGACAGTATCGACGCTCTTGTAGAGTTCGGACTTGTCATCGGTCGGGCCCGAAATGATCAGGGGCGTCCGCGCCTCGTCAATGAGGATCGAATCGACTTCATCGACAATCGCGAAATTGAAGGGTCGGTGCGACATTTGCGCCCGTTCATACTTCATATTGTCGCGCAGATAATCGAAGCCGAATTCATTGTTCGTGCCATATGTAATGTCACTGCCATAGGCTGCGCGACGTTCCGCATCGGTCAGGTTGGGAACAATGATCCCGACAGTCAGCCCAAGAAATTTGTAAACCTGACCCATCCATTCGGCATCACGGCGAGCCAGATAATCATTGACCGTGACGACATGGACGCCAAGTCCGGCCAAGGCGTTGAGGTAAACGGCCAATGTCGCAACCAGCGTCTTGCCTTCACCGGTACGCATCTCGGCAATTTCGCCGCGATGGAGAACGATCCCGCCGATCATTTGCACGTCATAGTGTCGCTGGCCGAGAACGCGCTTTGCAGCCTCCCGCACTGTAGCGAATGCTTCGGGAAGAAGGTCATCAAGCTCCGCACCATTGGCGAGCCGATCGCGGAAAACAACGGTCTGGTTGGCCAGTTCCGCATCGGTCAACGCCGAGATTGTAGGCTCAAATCCGTTGATCCGATCTACAATCTTGCCGAGCGATTTGACGTACCGATCATTCGATGATCCGAATATGGCCTTTGCAATGCCACCGAGCATAATGATTTCCTGTTCATTTGATGATTGCGGCGCACATGCCTCGCCGCGGCAATTGATTGAAAGGGCGCTGGCATTCTCTTGTTAGGGAACGCCAAAAGTCCTCGCTAAACGAGCAATCGCTCGTAGATGCGGCCAATTTCGATTGCGGGATCCTGAAACTTCAACGCCCAGCCTGTTTTGGCTGTATCAGTCGAATGGATCGGACGGCGAATGGTCCCCACATTCACTGGCTGCGGCGATGCCCGCTCAGCAGCTTTTTCGGCAGTCGCTTCAATCGCAAGGGCAATGCTTTGATGCACGGCTGGCGCATCGGCACGCTGGGCACCCGAAATTGCTCCGGTAAGCCCGGTCAGCAACGCCGAAATGAACAGTAGAAGGTTCAAAACCAAAAGCCCGTGTTATGCGACAATGCCACATAGGGACTGCCAGCGCATTTCGCTAGTCCCAAGGCAAGGCCGTTAACTGCAATAATCGTCGAGCGCTGCAGAACTTCGACGCGAAGGGAGCAGAGAGAACGACCCCAGGTCGAAACAATCCTGCAGGATTGAACAGAAGGGTGCCGGAGACTAGAGGCGCGGAATGACATCCAACACCGCATCTCCCCTTGCCCGCCCCTTTCCTGCGATCCCGGAAATTGGCGGCGTCACCCGCCGCATTGCGCGTGCCCGATACAAGACATGGGATCGTTGCGATCTGACCTTCATGACCTTCGACGAAGGAACCAGCGTCGCCGGGGTGCTGACGCAAAGCAAATGCCCGTCGAGCGAGGTGGACTGGTGCCGGGAACATCTGCCGCAGGGCAAGGCCAGAGCGCTTGTCGTGAGCGCGGGCAATGCCAATGCCTTTACCGGCCGGCGCGGTCGTGAAGCCGTTGAAGCCGTTACCGCGAGGGTCGCGAAACACCTGCAATGCCCGGTCGAAACGGTCTTCGTGTCAGCGACGGGTGTCATCGGCGTTCCACTTCCCATCGACAAGGCGGAAGCCGGTCTTGACGCGGCATTTCTGTCATCGCCCTGCAGTTGGGAAGCTGCCGCCGCGACAATCATGACGACCGACACCTTCCCAAAAGGTGCCGTCGCAACAGCCATCATTGGCGAAAAGACAGTGACGCTCGCAGGCATCATCAAGGGCAGTGGGATGATCGCGCCCGACATGGCAACAATGCTTGGCTATATTGTGACGGACGCAGCCGTTGAACCGGGCTTTTTGCAGGGAATGCTCAGCGCCGCCAACCAGGAGACTTTTTCCTGCATCACCGTCGATAGCGACACGTCGACCTCTGACACTGTGCTTGCCTTTGCCACGGGCAAGGCTGGAAATGAGCCATTGAGCCGTTTTGAAGACGCTGGCGCCTTTGCGTTCCAATCTGCGTTGACCGACCTTTGCCGCCAACTGGCGCTCCTCGTCGTGCGCGACGGAGAAGGGGCGCAGAAGCTGATCGAGATCCGGGTCGAGGGCGCGGTGTCCGATGACAGTGCTCGTCGCATTGCGCTCAGCATTGCCAATTCGCCGCTCGTCAAGACGGCCATTGCTGGAGAGGACGCAAATTGGGGACGCGTCGTGATGGCCGTGGGCAAGGCCGGCGAACCGGCAGACCGCGACAGGCTGGCGATCCGTTTTGGCAACACTCAGGTTGCGCGCGATGGCCTCCCCGTCGAGGATTATGATGAGACTCCCGTTGCTGCGCACCTCAAGGGAAGCGAGATCAGCATCGGTGTCGGGCTTGGGCTGGGCACCGGGCGCGCTACTGTCTGGACTTGCGATCTGACGCACGGCTACATTTCGATCAACGCGGACTATCGCAGTTGACGCTCCAGACGCTTGTGCAGCCTGTCGGCGAATTGATGCGAAAGGTCGCGGCAGAGGTCGTCCTACCGCATTTTCGTCAGCTCGCAGCCGGGGATATCGAAGAAAAATCACCCGGAGACCCCGTCACTATCGCAGATCGCGAAAGCGAAGCGCAACTTGCAGAGGGCCTCTCGCACCTAATGCCGGGCATCCGCATCTTGGGCGAGGAGGCAGCCGCAACAGAGCCGGAACTGATGAAAGGCATTGGGCAGGGTGCCTTGTGGATCATTGACCCGATTGACGGCACGGCAAATTATGCCGCTGGACGAGGACCCTTTGCCATCATGATCGCGCTGGCCCGCGATGGCATCGCCGAAGCAGGATGGATCCTCGACCCGCTTACCGGGCGCCTGTGCCACGCAGTGCGAGGCGGCGGAGCCTATATCGATGGCGAGCGTATCACGGCTCGGGGCAGTGGTGCGGAACTCCCAATCGCGACGCTCGCGACAAGCTTCATGCCGCGCGCCGAAGGAGAGGCACTGCTGGCACGATCCGCTGGCCTTCTGACACCCGCCGAAATACCCCAATGTGCCGGCGAACAGTATCCGCGCATTGCACTTGGCCGGAATGACTTTTCAGTCTTCCATCGCGCCTTGCCCTGGGACCATGTGCCTGGCGCCCTTTTCCTCGAAGAGGCTGGAGGCAAGGTCGCGCATCCGGACGGCGCGCCCTATCGTTTTGCAGAAGGCAGGCAATCGATTCTTGGCGCGTCCACCCCTGCCTTGTGGGACAGGGCAGCGGAGATACTCTTCGGATAAGTCGCAGGAACGGAAGCGTCGAAGTGCCCCTTGACAGTTCGCACGCGTCTCAACGGTGCCTTAGTCGACAATGAAGGACGCTTGATCGAACATTTTTGTTTTTCTCGGTGCGGGCGCTAGTGCGGGCGTCGGGAATCACATCATAATGTTGGAGATCTTGTCAGATGTCTCTTCGCCTTGCCGCCATTTTGCTCGCCAGCCTCTCGCCACTCGCCGTTGTGGCGCCTGTCCAGGCTGCACCCGCCGAAGCGCAAACCGCCGACGCACGCCTGAAGCAACTGTTTACCGACAGTGATGAAGCCAACCTCAAGCGCAACCCGATCAGTGCCCTCTTTCGTGGCGACTTGCGCTACGCGGACCGGCTGGGTGACTATATCTCCGACGCCTATTTTGTCGCCGAGCGCAAGGCGGGTGACCAGGATCTGAAGCGGCTTGCCACGATTGATCGGGCAGCGCTCAATCCAACAGACAAGATCGCCTATGATGTATTCAAATGGCAGACCGAAACAAACCTGCGCGGACTGCAGCCCGACATGCTCGCGCTGGTTGCCGTTCGGCCGATCGATCATTTCTTCGGCTTTCATACCTTTTATCCTGATCTCGCTTCCGGTCAGGGAGCTGCACCGTTCAAGACCGTTTTGGACTATGACAATAATCTGAAGCGCCATCGCGAATATATTGTGCTGCTTGATGGCGCGATCGGCCGCTTCCGCGAAGGCATGAAAACTGGCGTTGTCCAGCCAAAGCTCGTGATCAACAATGTCATCGACCAGTTGAACCTTCAGATCGCCCAGGGCGTTGAGGGCTCGACATTCTATGGGCCGGTCAAGGCTTTCCCGGAAGGCATCGGCTCCACCGACCAATCCAGACTGCGCGCGGATTATGCGGCCACAATCAAAATGGGGATCATCCCGGCCTATGTGCGCCTTCGGGACTTCCTGAAGAATGAATATCTGCCTGTCGCGCGCGATGGTGTTGGCCTTGTCGCCATGCCAGGCGGAAAGAAGCTTTATGACTATCTGATCGAGTCCAACACGACTGTGAAGATGAGTTCGGATGAGGTCCACAATCTCGGCCTCAGTGAAGTGGCGCGCATCCGCAAGCAAATGGACGATATCAGGGTCCAGACGGGCTTCACCGGCGACCTGAAGGCATTTTTCAACTATTTCCGCGACGATCCGAAATTCAAATTCTCGTCAAAGGAGGACATGCGCGACACCTTCCTGGCAATTGGCCGCAAGGTCGACGAACGCGTTCGCGAGCAATTCTCGACAATTCCCAAAAGTCCTCTCGAAATCAGGCCAGTGCCCGAATACCGCGAAAAGACTGATGCTGGCGGATCCTATAATGCGGGTACACCAGATGGATCGCGCCCGGGCATCTTCTATTACAACAGCTATGACTTGCCTTCGCGCTCCAAGCCGGAAAGCGAAACGCTCTACCTGCATGAGGCTGTTCCTGGTCACCACTTCCAGATCAGCCTGGCACAGGAGAATGAGGCGCTGCCCAGTTTCATGCGCTTTGGCGGAAATACTGCCTATGCCGAAGGTTGGGGGCTGTACGCCGAAAGTCTTTGGAAGGAGCTGGGCGTCGAGAGCGATCCCTATTACCGCTTCGGCGGTTTGAACGATGAAATGCTGCGCGCAATGCGGCTTGTTGTTGACTCGGGGATTCATTCCAAGGGTTGGACACGGGATCAGTCGATCCAGTATATGCTCGACAATTCGGGCATGAGCCGGACAGATGCGACCGCCGAAGTCGAGCGTTATATCGCAATTCCCGGACAGGCCCTTGCCTATAAGGTCGGCCAGTTGACGATCCTCAAGCTGAAGGCCCGTGCGCAGGCAGCGCTTGGTGACAAGTTCGACCCGCGCGAGTTCCACGCCCAAGTCCTGATGACAGGCGCCTTGCCGATGGCCGTCCTTGAAAAGAAGATCGACGACTGGATCGCGGCGAAGAAATAGAGGGCAGAGCGTTGAGTTCCCTGACCTGCAAAGAATACGGGATAGGGAATTCAACGCTCAAAGGGCATGAAAATCGCCAAGACCAAATTGGTAGGATGGTTCGGTCGACCACAATATTCGGCCCGACCTTTGCGAAGTGGGTAACCACCTATCGGGCAAAAGGATACTGCAATGCGTAAGTGATGATTGACATCACCCAGGCATAAAGAGGAAGTACCAACATCAGCACTACCGAAGTCAGAAATGCCGCGAGTGCCGATTTCCAAAATGCCCATCTCTTCCACGGGCCGAACGCCATCACTCCAAGACCAGCCGACAAGAGTGACAACAGATAAAATTCGACAATATCTGTGACAGACGGCCTAGCTACAATCAGGAATGCCGAGCCAAACATCACAAAGAGTCCGATTGGCAATGCCAGAATACCACAAAAAATACGCAACGCTTTCAAAGGCATGCGCATTGGTTGAAACGCCTTGATATGCTTGTCAACACTGCGATCCGGCCCCGGTGTGTCAAGTATCTGCTTCACCAGTTGCGGCGCGGCGCTGCTTAGTCCAGCGCCTCACCGATCAGCTTGCGGCTGTTCTCCACGCCATAGAGTGCAATGAAGCTACCCATGCGCGGGCCGGCACTCGATCCAAGCAGCGTCTCGTAAAGTGCCTTGAACCAGTCGCGCAGATTATCGAAGCCGCCCGTCTTGCCAATTTCATAGACGATATTCTGGATGTCCTCACCACTGGCATTTGCCGGAAGTGCAGCAAGTTCGGCATCAAGACGCTTGAGAGCGTCCACCTCCACACCTTGCGGCGCGCGGCGCTTCAGACTCGGAACCACGAAATCGCGCGCATAGTTGATGGCAAGGCCGATCAAGTTGTCGAGTTCAGGCTGGGTCTCGGGCGACGTGTCCGGGGCGTATTTTCGAACGAAGTTCCAGACGATCTGCTTGTCCCCCAGCCCCGGCAGGCTGACCAGGTTGAGCAGCAGGCCAAACGTGAGGGGCGGCGCGGAATCCGGGACATTGCCGTTATGGATATGGTGCACCGGATTGCCGAGCTTCTGTTCAATCGGTTGACCGGCATAATTGCCGCGGAACTGAAAATACTCATCGACAGCACGCGGCACGACGCCAAGATGCAGTTGCTTGGCACTCTTCGGCTCGCGATAGGCATAGAAAGCGAGGCTTTCCTGCGTTCCGTAGCTCAGCCACTGCTCAAGGCTCAGCCCATTGCCCTTCGACTTGGAAATCTTCTCCCCTTTTTCGTCAAGGAACATCTCATAGATGAGGCCTTCTGGCTTGCGACCTCCCAGCACCTGCGCAATCTTGCCGGACTGGACGCCACTGTCCGTCAGGTCCTTGCCATACATTTCATAGTCAACGCCAAGCGCAACCCAGCGCATGGCCCAATCGACCTTCCACTGAAGCTTTGCCTGCCCGCCGAGGATCGACTGCGTGACTGTCTCTCCTTCATCATCGAAGCGGATGAGCCCGGCATCGGCATCGACCACCTCGACCGGGACTTGCAGGACAATTCCGCTCTTCGCGCTGATCGGGAGAACGGGCGAATAGGTTGCAGCGCGCTCCTTGCGCAGCGTCGGCAGCATGATGTCCATGATCGCCTGATAATGGCGCAGGACATTCTTCAGCGCCTCATCGAACGCGCCCGCATTGTAGCGCTCGGTCGACGAGACGAATTCATACTCGAAACCGAACCGATCAAGAAACTCGCGGAGCATCGCATTGTTGTGATGCGCGAAACTTTCGAACTTATCGAAGGGGTCGGGAATTTTTGTCAACGGCTTGCCAAGATAGGCCTTGAGCATCTCCTGGTTCGGCACATTATCGGGGACCTTGCGAAGGCCATCCATATCGTCCGAAAAGGCGATCAGTCGCGTCGGCATTTCAGACAAGGTCTCGAAGGCGTGACGAACCATTGTCGTGCGCAGCACTTCATTGAATGTACCGATATGCGGCAGTCCTGACGGGCCATAGCCGGTTTCGAAGATGACCGGCGCTCCGTCAGGCTTTCCCGACGGCAGGCGTTTCAGAACCTTGCGCGCTTCTTCATAGGGCCAGGCCTTTGAAACCATCGCTGCGTCGCGCACGTTCGTCACTTTCCGTTGCTCTTTCGTTCTGTCTGGGCCATGTCGCCCAAGTGAGTGAGCCCCTAGCCTATCCAGCCCTTCATGCAAGCCATGCCGGCATCTGGATTTCTACGGCAGATGGCTTGGTCAGGCCGGTCGGACGGGGTGAAGCGATCGCGCGAGCGGCTGAAACGCCGATGATTTTGCTCAATGCCCCCTTGATCGGGGAGAGGCTTGGCTATCCCGAAATATCTGGACTGGACTTGCTTGAACTCTTTGCGTTCATTCACCCTGCCCGCTTTATGGTTCCCACGCCGAAGGGACTGGCGACCGCGCTCGAACTTGAACCACCTGGCGATGATCAGGGCGCAGCCCAGATGCTGCACCGCGCCGCGAGCGAACTTTTGTCGCATCTTGAAAGGCCGGACTGGTTTGAACGCGAAGGGGCATGGGCTTCTGCAGCATCGCTCAGCAGGCTGCGCTGGCCTTGGGGGCCGGTTTTGGAAACACGCATCGCCAAGCCCGCACAGGCGGAGCGCTGGCTCTTCTCCAAGCTTCCAGAATGGCAGGAGACCTCTGCCCGCCCTGCCCCGCATCCGATCATCCTGAATACAGGCGATGTCGTGGCCCGTCTCGACAGCTTGACGGGCCATGGCGCGGAAGAACGCCCGGGCCAACGCGATTATGCGCTCGCGGCGATTGATGCATTCTCCCCGCGCCAACGCAAGGATGCACCCAATGTGGTCCTTGCCGAAGCCGGCACCGGGATCGGCAAGACGCTGGGCTACCTCTCGCCAGCGTCTGTCTGGGCAGAGCAGGCAGGCGGAGCCGTGTGGATTTCGACCTTCACCAAGGCGCTGCAACGGCAGCTGGATGCAGAGAGCATGCGACTGTATCCCGACCCCGCCCAACGGCGTACGAAAGTTGTGGTGCGCAAAGGTCGTGAAAACTATCTTTGCTTGCTGAACCTTGAAGATGCACTCCAGGGCGGATTTGCAGGTCGCGCTGCGATTCTTGCGCAGCTTGTCGCCCGCTGGGCTGCTTATACCAGGGATGGCGACATGGTGGGCGGTGACCTGCCGGGCTGGCTGCCGACGCTGTTCCGGCGCAACGGGGCGACAGCGCTGACCGACCGGCGCGGCGAGTGTGTTTATGCCGGTTGTCCGCATTACCGGAAATGCTTCATCGAACGCGCTTCACGTGCATCGGCGCAAGCCGACCTTGTGATCGCCAATCATGCGCTGGTGATGGTCAATGCAGCACGCGGACGTGAGGCGGGCAACGCGCCCACCCGGATTGTGTTCGATGAAGGCCATCACATCGCCGAAGCAGCAGATTCAATGTTTGCGGCCGCTCTTACCGGACAGGAGGCAATCGAGCTACGCCGATGGATAATTGGCCCTGAGGGGCGTTCCCGCGGACGCAGGCGGGGGTTGGCGGCACGCCTTGCCGATGTTTCGAGCTATGACGAAGAGGGTGGCAACGCGATCTCTGCTGCAGCCCACGCGGCAACAGCACTTCCTGCCGATGGCTGGCTGCAGCGGATTGCAGAGGGCGCGCCGTTTGGCCCCATTGAAGCGATGCTCGCAGCCGTGCGCGGTCAGGTTTACGCGCGCGCCGATGCGGAGGACGCCGGCTATGGCCTTGAAACCGAAGCTGCAGGGCTTGACGGACCAACAATCGCAGCCGTCGAGCCAGCGCTTGTGGCACTTGATGCCCTGCTCCGTCCGCTCGTCATCCTCGGGCGCCGGTTGGAGGCTGTGCTCGAAGACGCACCCGACTGGCTCGATGGCCAGGCTCGCGCGCGGATCGAAGGTGCCATTGCCAGCCTTGGCTGGAGGCGCGATGCGCTTTCGGCTTGGCTTTCGATGCTTTCCAGGCTTGGCGGTCCGGCCGATCCGGACTTTGTCGACTGGCTTGCAGTCGACCGGATCGAGGGTCGCGAGGTCGATATCGGGCTCCATCGTCATTGGCTCGATCCGACCCGACCCTTCGCACAGGCAGTGCTCAAGCCAGCCCACGGCACCCTCATAACGTCTGCGACCCTACGCAGCGGGGAGGAATGGGCAGCGGCAGAAGCGCGCACCGGAACCCGTCACCTCGATGTACCGGTCCACCACTTCGCTTCTGCGAGCCCTTTCGACTACGCGGAACAGTCAGCCGTCCTGATTGTCACGGACATCAAGCGCGGCGATATTCCGCAACTTGCCGGTGCCTATGCAAGGCTGATCGCAGCGGCGGGTGGAGGAACACTTGGCCTGTTTACAGCGATCAGGAGGTTGCGCGCCGTCCATGCACGCATTGCTGATCGCCTCGCGCGGGACGGGCTCCCGCTCTATGCCCAGCATGTCGATCCGATCGACACCGGAACACTGGTCGACATATTCAGGGACGATCCACGCGCGAGCCTGCTTGGCACCGATGCCCTTCGAGACGGAGTCGATGTGCCAGGAGACTCGCTCCGTCAGGTCATCATGGAAGGTGTGCCCTGGCCCAAGCCAACGGTCCTCCACGCAGCGCGCAAAGCCGCAAATGGAGGCTCGGCCTATGATGACCGCATCATCAGGGCCCGCCTCGCACAGGCTTTCGGACGCCTGATCCGCCGTGCTGACGATCACGGTGTTTTCGTGCTTTTGTCAGCCGCAATGCCGTCACGCTTGCTGACAGCCTTTCCACCGGGAACGCCGATCAAGCGAGTCACGCTTGATGAGGCCGCCTTGCACGTGAAGCAACTCACATCGCCGCGGCCGCGTCTTTCCTCCGACGCACAAATGGGGCATCACACCATCCCATGAAGACGCTGACCCTGTTTCGCCACGGCAAATCTGGCTGGGATTCGCCAGTCTCCCGTGATTTTGACCGGCCAATCAACGAACGAGGCTGCAAGGGATCCAGACTGATCGGCGAACACGCGCGCGCGCTCGACCTGCATTGGGATCATGTGGTGTCATCGCCGGCAGTTCGGTGTACGGAAACGCTCGACGCATTCTGGGACGGCTATGGGCGCATCCTGCATCCCAACTGGGACCGCCGGATCTATCTTGCCTCTGGCGCAACCCTGCTCGATGTCGTGCATGATTTGCCCGATGACGATGCCGAGGTCATGATGTGCGGCCACAATCCCGGCCTTGAAGACCTGGCGCTGATGCTCATCCCCGACATCCGTGGCGATGAACTGCGCGATGAATTGGAAGCGAAGTTCCCGACGGCCAGCATTGCCGAGCTGCAATTCGATGTCGAGAAATGGGCGGACATAAAGGAAGGGGGCGGTCGGATCACGCGATTCATCAGACCACGCGATCTCGATGCCGACCTTGGGCCCGAGCAAGATTGAGTGCCTTGATCTTCAGATGACCGAAGCGAAGAAGATGATGGATGCGGTGAACATGGCAATTGTCGCGCCCCAGCCGAGTGCCGCCGCACGGCGCGACAAGGTGAGCCGCCCCATCGCCTTGGGGTTGCGAACAATGAGCATCATGACCAGCATGAGCGGTGCTGCAAGGACACCATTTACGACTGCCGCCCAATAAAGAGCCCGGACCGGATCAATCCCGACAATATTGAGCGATGACCCGGCAAGCGTGGTCGCGGCGATTGTCCCGTAAAACAGTCGTGCACTGAGCGGTTTGGAATCGAGGCTTCCCGCCACACCGACCATCTCTGTCACGGCATAGGCGGCGGAACCAGCAAGAACGGGCACGGCAAGCAAACCGGTTCCGATGATCCCCAGCGCAAACATCGCGAAAGCGAACTGGCCGGCAATCGGTCGCAGGGCTTCGGCGGCCTGAGCGGACGTTGCAATATTGTGGATGCCGTGCGCGTTGAGTGTAGCCGCCGTCGCAAAGACTATTGCCAAGGACACGATGCTGCTGAAGGCCATGCCAGTCAGCGTATCCATCCGAATGCGGGCAAGCTCAGGGCCAGCTTCCTTTGGCGTGATACATAATGGCTTGGCGTGATGCCGGTGCTGTTCTTCAACTTCCTGCCCGGCCTGCCAGAAAAAGAGATAGGGACTGATAGTCGTTCCGAGAATTGCGACAAGCGCCGTCGCATAGGCCGCGTTCCATTGTATTTCCGGCACCAGAAGAGATTTCAGCGCACGCGACCAGGGGACACCAGCCACGATCACCACCGCGACATATGTGAAGAGGGACAGCGTCGTCCATTTGAGGATCGATGCATATCGCGGATAGCTGAGGACCACTTCAAGGACGACACAGATGATGCCGAAGGCCAGAGTGTAAAGGACTATATTGCCACCGACCAGCAAAGCAAAGGCAGCACCCATTGCGCTCAGATCCGCCCCGAGGTTCACGATATTGGCGACCAGCAGCAAGGCTACGATGGACCACAGAAGCGGCCTTGGATAGTGCCGCCTCAAATTGCGCGCGATCCCTGCACCGGTCACTCTGCCAATTTCCGCCGACACTTCCTGAATGGCGACCATCAAAGGAAAGCTCAGGACAAATGTCCAGGACAGGCCATAACCAAATTCCGCGCCGACCTGGCTATGCGTACCGATGCCGCTTGGATCGTCATCAGCAGCACCGGTAATCAGGCCTGGCCCAAGGCGCCGAAGGAAGCCACGGAATCCGCCCACTTGCCCTTGCTTTTCTGGCACGGCGTTTTCGAGCTCGGGTCCGGCGTTCATACGTCTCCCCTTCCATTACCGCCAAACAACCTCAACTGAGGATAAACACCTATAGGCCGGTGCCAATAGCAAGCATCCCCCGATATCAGGTTAGAACGAGCTGACGACAATTTTGGCGATGCGTTCCGCAGCCCGGCCATCTCCGTAGGGGTTATGAGCGCGTGACATCGCCGCATACGCAATGGGATCATCCAGCAGTCTGAATGTTTCTCGTACAATGCGATTGCGGTCGACGCCGACCAACAACGCTGTTCCAGCACTCACACCCTCGGGTCTTTCGGTCGTTTCCCGCATCACAAGGACCGGCTTGCCGAGGGCGGGCGCCTCTTCCTGTACGCCGCCAGAGTCCGTCAGTACCAGATCGGCCATTCCAAGCAGGCGAACGAAATGGGGATAATCGAGAGGCGCCAACAATGCCACATTGTCCAGTCCGGCCAGAATTGCTTCAATGTGCGGGCGAACGTTGGGGTTGGGGTGGATAGGCACGACAATCGCAATATCCGGCCGGGCTGCAATATCGGCCAGAGCGTGAGCGATATTGGCCATTCCGTCGCCGAAGTTCTCGCGTCGATGCGTGGTGACTGCTATTATCCGGCGGCCTCGATAGCGCTCCGCAAGGGGATCCAGCCCAGATGCGCAGGAAGGTCGGCTTTCGATCAGGCGCGCGGTCGAGAGCAGCGCATCGATCACGGTATTTCCGGTAATGTGGATAGTCTCTGCCGGCACATTTTCCGCAATCAGGGCATTACGCGACGCCTCCGTGGGTGCGAAGTGAATGTCAGCAATAACACCGGTGGTCCTTCGGTTCACTTCTTCCGGCCAGGGTTGATAGATATCACCGCTCCTCAGTCCAGCTTCGACATGGCCAACCGGAATTTTCCGGAAATAGGCGGCAAGCGACGCCGCCATCGTCGTCAAAGTGTCCCCATGAACCAGCACCCGAGCTGGCGTTTCGCAATCAAAGGCATCCCCAAGACCTTTGACGAGTCGAGCGAACAGACCATCGAGCGACTGGTTGGCTTGCATGACGTCAAGATCGACATCGGCGGAAATGCCAGCCAAATCGAGCACCTGGTCAAGCAACCCGCGATGCTGCGCCGTCACGATCACGCGCGTTTCGATCTGGCTTGAAGCGCGCAGGGCATGAACAAGCGGGAACATCTTGATCGCCTCGGGCCGCGTACCGAAAACAACAGCGATTCTGGGCGTTGCATCGCCAGCGGTTTTCACGGAATCCCGCGCGGCGATAAAGGGACGGCAAGCACGCTGATCATCAATGGAATGACCCGCCACAACAAAATTTGGATGCGGGAAAGGTCCCGGAAAGGAAATCTCTCCTATCTCCGATTTTTCGGATAAGGCCGCACATGCATTGCAGAAGGAGCAGGCGTGACGATTCTCATCACAGGCGCAGCAGGCTTTATTGGCCATGGCCTTGCCGAGCGATTGCTTGCCCGGGGGGATTCCGTCCTCGGAATCGACAATATGAACGACTATTACGACCCCACCCTGAAGCAGGCACGGATCAACGATCTCAGCGAAAGATTTGGGGACCGGTTCTCGTTCAGCCGCGTTGATTTTGCCGACCATCAGGCGTTGGATGCGTCACTGGGGCAGGTCGACATACGGGCAATTGCCCATCTCGGAGCGCAAGCCGGCGTCCGCTATTCAATCGAGAACCCGCGTGCCTATGCCCAGTCAAACCTTGTTGGCCATCTGAATATGCTTGAGGTGGCGCGGGACCGACGCCTGCCTATGGTCTATGCATCAAGCTCTTCGGTCTACGGCGGGAACGACACCTTGCCATTCAGAGTGTCGGATCGTGTCGATCACCCGATCTCGCTTTATGCCGCGACGAAACGCGCTGACGAACTGATGAGCGAGACCTACGCCCATCTCTATCGCATCCCTTTGACAGGGCTGCGCTTTTTTACGGTCTACGGTCCCTGGGGCAGACCCGATATGGCCGTCTGGATGTTCACGCGCGATATTCTTGAAGGCAGACCGATACCGGTTTTCAATCGAGGTGAGATGAAGCGCGACTTCACGTACATCGACGATATCATTTCCGGCGTTGTGGCCGCAATCGACTCCCAACCGCTGGACGATGGCAGCTTGAAGCCCGGCGGAAGCAAGGCACCGCACCGACTCTATAACATCGGCAACAATCGCTCTGAACAACTCATGGACCTGATCGCCGTGATCGAGACGGCCTGTGGCAAAAAGGCCGAACTCGCTTTTCACCCGATGCAACCTGGCGACGTCTACGAGACCCATGCCGATATTGACGATATTGCGCGCGATCTTGGATATGCGCCGACAACGCCGATATCAGTCGGCATTCCACGCTTCGTCGCCTGGTATCGCCAATATCGAGACCTTTGACGGACTAGGCTTTCAAATCGCGTGCAATCGTCTTGCGTGTTGCGTCGCTGTACGGCGGCATGAAACCGGCCAGTTTGGCAATATTGATCTTTGGCTGATGATAGACGCTTTTGGCATGGCTGAACGTCTTGAACCCGTCATGGCCGTGATACGCACCCATTCCTGAAGGCCCAACGCCGCCGAAGGGCAGCTCTTCCATGGTCACGTGAAAGACAACATCGTTCACGGTCACACCGCCCGAAACGGTCCGATCAAGAACACGGCGCTTTTCGCCCTCTTCATTGCCAAAATAATAGAGCCCCAGCGGACGATCATGCTGGTTCACATAGTCTATGGCCTCTTCCACCTTCTCATAAGTTTTGATCGGAAGGACGGGACCGAATATTTCTTCCTGCATGACCTTCATATCGTCAGTCGGATTGCGGACAAGATAGAGCGGCATCTTGTTCCCGTTCGAGGAGGCGAAATCCTCATTGGCCGGGTTGACTTCAATGACTTCGGCCCCTTTGGCGCGCGCGTCGTCGAGATAGCCAGTCAGCCGGTCACGATGTCGGCTGTTCATGACCGACGTATAGTCAGGGTTGTCGAGCAGCGTCGGGTACATGACCGAAACTGCCTTTTTCATGCCCTCGACCACCATCTCTTCCTGCTCTCGCGGGACCATCAGGTAGTCGGGGGCAAGACAGATCTGGCCGGCATTCATCATCTTGCCCAAGGCAACGCGCTGTGTTGCCGTGCCGACGTCAGCAGATCTTCCAATGATCGTGGGAGATTTACCGCCGAGTTCGAGCGTAACAGGGGTCAGATTGTCCGCCGCAGCATGCAGAATGTGCTTGCCGATGCCAGTTGCCCCAGTGAAGAGAAGATGATCGAAAGGCAGTTCTGCAAATGCCTTGCCAACGTCAGGGCCGCCGCTCAGAAACAAGGCTTCAGTAACGTCGAAATATTTCGGCCCGACCTCTTCGAACAGGGCAGCAACAGTTGGCGTATACTCCGATGATTTGACCATCACCCGGTTGCCGGCGGCAAATGCGCCCGCAATCGGCCCCATCGTCAACTGCACAGGAAAATTCCAGGGCGCGATGATCCCGACGACACCCTTGGGCTGGAATTCGACGATGCCCTTTGCGCCAAGGAGGCCAAGCGGAAAATCGAGCTTGCGGCGTTCCGGCCTCATCCATTTGTCTAGGCTTTTGCTCGAATGCTTGAGCGTGCGGATCGATACCGTGATATCGGCCATCCAGCTCTGTTCCGCACTGCGATGTCCGAAGTCTTCTGACATTGCATCAACAAAAGCTTGCCCATGGTCCACCAACATCGCGACAGATCGCTTGAGGCGGTCCTTCCGGATTGCCGCTGGCACTGGAAGCTCAGCCATAAATGCATCGCGCTGCGCTTTCACGGCTGCAAGCATCTCGTCCTTGGTGACTGCCATCTTCCGCTCCCGATTTTCAGGTTTCTGTTTGCAATGAGATATGGCCGGGACTCCGGTCGAGAGCAAGTTATTGCTGAATGATCCAGGCCGGAAAGGCAGCAAAGGCCAGCAAGGCACCAAGTGGCAGCCTGTCAGTCGCCACCACCTCCTGTCCGCCTATGACACGGGCCGCGACAAAGAAAAGACCGACGCTGCATGCTCCAACAAGCACTAGCGGCAGAGCCTGCCATCCGAGTATCGCCCCCAGAGCGCCAAACAGCTTTGCATCGCCCGCGCCGAGTCCGTCTCGTTTGCGCACAAGTCGATAGGCGGCGGCCACAATCGTGAGCGCAGCATAACCGCCCGCGGCACCAAGAAACCGGTCGAATGCGGACGGAGCAATATCCATCCACCAGGAAGCAACAGCAATGAGCAGCAGGATGAGGATCAGGCGATCGGGCAACCAGAAATGCCGCAGATCCAAAGCTGCAAGCGCGACCAGAACCCATCCGAAAAAGGCCCCTGCCACTCCTGCCACACCCGGAGCGACAGCAAGGGCAGCGGCACCGACAAGCGCGCACAAGCCTTCGACTATGGGGTGCAACGGGTCGATCCGGCCACCGCAGCCGCGGCAACGACCGCGAAGCCAAAGCCAGCTTGCCACTGGTACAAGTTCAGTGACGTCCAGCCGCTTGCCGCAATGCTCACAGGCTGACCGGCCCGCAACAATCGTTTCGCCCCTTGGCGAGCGCAAGACCAGTGTTGCCAGAAAGCTTCCCGCAATCAATCCGAGCATGGCGCCGATCAAGGCCCAAGCCCAAAGGGGAATGGCGAGCGGGATCAGGGCTCGCGCTCGTCAGGGTCCACGCCCCAGAGGGCGGAAGCTTCGAGATATCCCAATTTTCCCTTGATATCCATTTTGCACCAGCCACGGCGGCATTCGCTCAGTTTTCCCACCACCCCCGGCTCCACGCGCCACACAATCCTCGAAGTTCCGTTTGGAGCTTCACGCAGCGCCCGGACCGGTCCGCTGACGACAAGACCCGAACGATCGTCGCTGAGCAGATTCGCCTGCATCCAGCCCTTCTCTCCGTCGGGATCCTCAATCTTGCGCCAGTTGGGGTATGTTTCGATCACCTTCACGGGAAGTCCGGCACGCTGATACAGCCAGCTCGCCGGGAATTGCCGCCCCGGCCCGGTGCGCATGCGGGCTTGCCCCGCCGAGATCGACGCCCAGTAAGGCGTCTTCTTCTGCGCGACGGCCTGCGAGGCCGGTATGAGCAAAATTGCCGCTGCCGCAACCAGCATCGTACGACGCTTCATGACGCTTTGAACCCCAAATTCCATGACCAAGAGCTTGTTGCAAAATCTGTGCAGCGCTTCAAGGTTGAAGCCTCTCTCTGCTTCGCCTAGCAGGGCCGCAAGAGGAAATGGGGAGGATACCATGGGCGCGACGAGATTTTGTGCGTTTGCAGTTCTTGCTGCAGGTCTGGCAGCCCCCGCTGCAGCACAGCCAATTGTTGTGCCCGACAGTGGGGACACTGCCTGGGTTCTGGTTGCATCCGCGCTTGTCCTGTTGATGACAATTCCCGGTCTGGCCCTGTTTTATGGCGGGCTCGTTCGGGCTCGAAACGTCCTTTCGGTCGTGATGCATTGCTTTGTCATGGTCTGTACCATCTCCCTGCTTTGGGCAGTCATTGGATACAGCCTTGTCTTTGGAGAGGGCAATCAATGGC
Source organism: Sphingomonadales bacterium (assembly GCA_016704425.1). Classification (GTDB taxonomy): domain Bacteria; phylum Pseudomonadota; class Alphaproteobacteria; order Sphingomonadales; family Sphingomonadaceae; genus Aquisediminimonas. The sequence continues at coordinate 965,513 of JADJAC010000011.1, read as the reverse complement.
TTGGCGGCACGGGCAACGCCTTTCTGGCCAGCCTCAGTGATCTGCGCAGCGGAACGACCCTGCCCGAAAGCGCCTTCGCCCTGTTCCAGATGACATTCGCTGTGATCACCCCTGCGCTTGTGATTGGCGCGTTTGTGGAGCGCATACGGTTCGGATGGGTTGTCGCATTCAGCCTGATCTGGACAATGTTCGTCTATATCCCCGTTGCCCGCTCGATCTGGGGCGGCGGCTGGTTGTCGAGCCTTGGAGCCTTGGACTTCGCTGGTGGGATCGTTGTCCACACGACTGCCGGTATTGCTGCGCTTGTCATTGCAATGCGGCTTGGCGCGCGGAGAGGCTTCAACAAATCCCTGCTCCCTCCACACAGCCCGACCCTCACGATGGTCGGTGCAGGGTTGCTCTGGTTCGGCTGGTATGGATTCAACGGCGGTTCGGCGCTGTCCGCCAGCGGCGATGCGGCTTCCGCCATTCTGAATACCCATATGGCGGCCTGTGCAGCTGCACTGGTCTGGATCATGCTCGAACGCGCGAAAATTGGAAAGCCAACGTCGATCGGCATTGTGACCGGCGCCGTTGCCGGTCTGGCAACAGTGACCCCGGCAGCTGGATATGTTGGTCTGATGGGCGCAATCGTTCTTGGGCTGCTCGGCGGCATCGTCTGCTTTTTCGCGGTCCAGCTGGTCAAGCAGAATTGGAAAGTTGACGATTCGCTGGACGTGTTTGCGGTGCACGGCGTTGGCGGGATGCTGGGCTCCATCTTCTTTCCACTATTCATGTCGCAGTCGCTCGGCGGCATTGGCTTCGGGGATGGTCAGGACCTTCCGGGCCAGCTTGGCGCACAGGCTCTTGGCGTCGGACTTGTAGCGGCATGGACTGCGCTTGTGACATGGTTGATCTGTGTCGTCAGCAGCGTCTTCCTGCCAATGCGCGTGGATGAAGAGGCCGAACATGACGGGCTTGATTTGTCAAGCCACGGCGAGCGCGGTTGGGAGCTCGACTAGGTCAGGTCTTCCCACATGTTCTTGAGCTTGGAAAAGAAGCCCGCCGATTGCGGGCATTCCTCGCCAGTCTCGGTTTTGCGGAACGCTTCAAGCAATTCGCGTTGTTCAGAGGTCAGCTTCGTTGGCGTCTCGACATCGATCTGCACGACAAGATCGCCGGTTCCCCGCCCGTTCAAAACCGGCATGCCAGCGCCGCGCTGACGGAGTTGCTTGCCCGACTGGATACCGGCTGGAATGCGGATTTCATGCGGCGTTCGATCCACCCCTGGAACAGTGATTGTGCCGCCGAGCGCAGCAGTGGTGAAACTGATTGGCGCCCGGGCAAATAGGGTTGTGCCGTCGCGCTGGAACAGCTGGTGCCGCTCAAGGTGCAGAAAAATGTAGAGGTCGCCTGCCGGTGCACCGCGTTCCCCGGCCTCGCCTTCACCTGAAAGTCGAATCCGCGTGCCGTCGTCCACACCTCGCGGGATGTTGACACTGAGCGTCTTTTCCCTGTCCACTCGTCCATTGCCACGGCACGAAGTACACGGATCTGAAATCACCTGCCCTGCGCCCCGGCAACTTGCGCAAGGGCGCTCGACCACGAAAAAGCCCTGCTGCGCGCGGACTTTGCCATGCCCACCGCAGGTCCCGCAAGTCTTGGCAGATGTTCCCGGCTTGGCACCGGTGCCGTCGCAAGGTTCGCAGGTGGTGGAGACCTCTATGCGGATTTCCGTTTCCTTGCCGTGAAAACTGTCCTCAAGCGAAATTTCGAGATCATAGCGCAGGTCGGCGCCACGTTGCGGACCACGCTGACGGTTGCGACCGCCGCCCATGAACTCGCCGAAAATATTGTCGAATATGTCCGAAAAACCGCCAAAATCCTGAGGGCCACCGCCCCCGCCATTCTGGAACGCGGCCTTGCCATATTGGTTGTAAGCGGCGCGCTTCTGGGGATCCTTCAGCACATCATAGGCTTCGCTGATCGCCTTGAACCGAGCTTCGGAATCCTTGCAGCCAGGATTCTTGTCCGGATGATAGCGCATGGCAAGCTTGCGATAGGAAGATTTGATCGTCCCATCATCGGCTGTCCGCTCGATCTCGAGCAGTTCGTAATAATCGTCAGGCAAAGACATCGACCCCCCCGGACAGACGTTCCCCGGGGTTTACCCCCGGGGACCATTCCTCAGCCCTTGTTTTCGTCGACTTCGGAGAATTCGGCATCAACCACATCCTCTTCCTTTGGCGCTTCGGCCTCGGGTGAGGCAGCAGCTGCCTGTTCCTTCTCATAAATTGCCTGACCAAGCTTCATTGCTGCCTGGGCAAGAGCCTGACCTTTCTCGGTCATCACTGCGACATCGCCGCCTTCAACCGCGGTCTTCGCTTCGGCAATTGCTGCCTCGATCTCGGACCTGGTTGCCTCATCCACCTTGTCGCCATGCTCGGAAAGCTGGCGCTCCGTTGTATGGATCAGACTTTCGGCATTGTTCTTGGCCTCAGCCGCCTCGCGACGCTTCTTGTCTTCTTCTGCAAATTGTTCAGCATCCTTGACCATCTGCTCGATGTCAGCATCCGACAATCCGCCGGAAGCCTGGATCTTGATCTGCTGCTCCTTGCCGGTGCCCTTGTCCTTGGCATGAACCGAGACAATGCCGTTCGCGTCGATATCGAAGGTAACCTCGATCTGCGGCACACCACGCGGCGCAGGCGGAATGCCGACAAGGTCAAACTGGCCAAGGATCTTGTTGTCCGCAGCCATTTCGCGTTCACCCTGGAAGACCCGGATCGTCACTGCTTGCTGATTGTCGTCAGCAGTCGAGTAAACCTGGCTCTTCTTGGTCGGGATTGTCGTGTTCCGGTCGATCATGCGGGTGAAGACGCCGCCAAGTGTCTCGATACCAAGTGAAAGCGGCGTCACGTCGAGCAGGAGGACATCCTTGACATCGCCCTGCAGAACGCCCGCCTGAATGGCAGCGCCCATCGCCACGACTTCGTCTGGGTTAACGCCCGTGTGCGGCTCCTTGCCGAAAAACTCCTTCACGACTTCACGGACACGCGGCATGCGGGTCATGCCGCCGACCAGCACCACTTCGGCAATGTCCGCCGCCTTTACGCCCGCATCTGCAAGTGCCTTCTTGCAGGGATCAAGCGTGCGTTTGATCAGGCTTTCGACCATCTTTTCAAGATCGGCGCGCGTGATCGCCTTGACGAGGTGCTTGGGCCCGGTGGCATCTGCCGTGATGAACGGCAGGTTGACTTCGGTCGTCGCCGCCGAAGAGAGTTCGATCTTGGCCTTTTCCGCAGCTTCCTTGAGCCGCTGAAGAGCCAGCTTGTCTTGTGTCAGGTCGATACCCTCGGCCTTCTTGAATTCCGCCGCGAGGAACTCGACAATTGTCGCGTCAAAGTCTTCACCACCGAGGAACGTGTCGCCATTGGTCGACTTCACCTCAAACACGCCATCGCCAATTTCGAGAACCGAAATGTCGAACGTGCCGCCACCAAGGTCATAGACCGCGATCAGCTTCCCGTCGTTCTTTTCAAGGCCATAAGCGAGCGCAGCGGCTGTCGGCTCGTTGATGATGCGCAGCACTTCGAGGCCCGCAATCTGTCCTGCATCCTTGGTCGCCTGACGCTGGGCATCGTTGAAATAGGCCGGAACGGTGATTACGGCCTGCGTCACCGTCTCGCCAAGATAGCTCTCGGCCGTTTCCTTCATCTTCTGAAGCGTGAAGGCCGAAATCTGCGAGGGAGAATAATCCTCTCCGCCCGCCTTCACCCAAGCATCGCCGGTCTTACCCTTGACGATTGTGTAGGGAACAAGGCCCATGTCCTTCTTCGTCATCGGATCGTCAAAACGGCGGCCAATCAGACGCTTCACCGCAAAAATCGTATTTTCCGGATTGGTGACGGCCTGACGCTTCGCTGGCTGGCCGATCAGGCGCTCGCCATCCTTGGCAAAGGCCACAATCGACGGCGTCGTGCGCGCACCCTCGGCATTTTCAATAACCTTGGGCTTGCCGCCTTCCATGACTGCAACGCAGCTGTTGGTGGTGCCCAGATCGATCCCGATCACTTTTCCCATTTCAATCCCTCATTCCATTCAAGCAGACTAGGCCCGGTTCCGCCGCAAGGCACGGAAAGACCCGTGGTTCGAAGTGCGATATAGGTGTCGATTTGCTTGTCGCAAGGTTTTGGGACGATTAGTGAGCGATTCAATTCCAAGGAGGTACCCAATGCGCCATTTTGTCCTGATGCCAATGTTGCTTGCAGTTGCAGGCTGCCAGCAAGCAGTACCCAAGGCCGCCAGCGTCGACAGTGCCTGGGTTCGCTTGCCTGCCGTTGCTGGCCGACCAGGCGCTGCCTATTTCACAATCCACGGCGGCGCAGTCGAAGATCGGCTGATGGAAGTCGGTTCCCCGCAGGCTATCCGGACCGAAATGCATGACATGTCGATGGATGGCGGCGTCATGAAAATGGCGGCAATCGAAGGGGGGCTTGCCGTTCCTGCCAAGGGCGAGGTCGCTTTTACCAGCGGTGGCAAGCATGTGATGCTGTTTGACATCTCGCCACAGGCGCTGCCGGGTGGCAAGATGACGCTGACGTTCACAATGGCTAGCGGGCAGAAGCTTGAGACTGAGGCTGCTGTCGTTGCCGCCGGCGATGAGGAGCCGAAAGCACTCTGATGAGCAGCCGCTCCCTGACAGCGGCGGAGACGGTGCTTGCCCGAAGCGTATTTGGCGATGCGATCGACTATTCGAAGGTCAAGGTCTTCGCGCGCAAATGGTGGCCGTTCCAGCCCCGTCAGATTGCCATGGCTCCGGATGGAAATCTCTGGCTAAGTCCAAAAGGCGATCTCTATTGCGACGATTTCTGCCAGAGTCCGATTGAACGCCAAGGTCTGTTCATCCACGAAATGACCCATGTCTGGCAACATCAGCAGGGTGTGAACCTGATTTTGAGGCGTCACCCGTTTTGTCGCTATAGCTACGCACTGAAGACGGGCTGGTCGCTAAACAAATACGGAATTGAGCAGCAGGCGGAGATCGTCCGCCACGCTTTCCTGCTCCGGCAGGGAGAACCCGTCGCAGGCGCACCGCCACTCGCGACCTTCAGGAAGATCCTACCCTTCAAGATGGCTTGATCACGACACGCCACCCAACGGCAATTGCATGTAGACCGTATCGAGCCAGCGTCCGAACTTTCGGCCAACGGATTTCATTCGTCCGGCATGTGCAAATCCCAGTTTTTCGTGGAGGCCGACTGATGCCGGCTCGCCTCCGCCCACAACCGCAATCATCTGCCGGAAGCCGCAGTCCCGCGCGCGGTCGATCAGTTCGGTGAGCAGCATCCGCCCGACGCCTCTACCGATCCAGTCTGGATGGAGATAGATCGAATTCTCGCACGTTGCAGCATAGGCCGGACGGTCACGAAACTGAGTGGCATAGGCATAGCCGAGCACATCCCCATCCGCTTCCGCAACAATGAATGGCCACCCCTGCCCTGTAATCCAGCCAACCCGTTCGGCAGTTTCCGCCACCGTGCGTGGCACAGTATCGAAGCTGGCCGTACCATTCAGCACATGGTGCGCATAAATGGCCGCAATGGCGGTCGCGTCCTCTATGCGGGCGGATCGGATGGCGATTTTGGCGACTGTCATCACGGCTCCACTTCCCAAGCAGTTTTACGCTTTCCTTACGCCAGCTCCCCACATCTCACATGGAATTCTTATGCCAATATGTGGCTGGTGCCGCCACCAGAAATGAATTGCGGTACCTCCATGATTGACCGACAAGACACAGGAAAGGCGAAAAAAGCCCAATTGTCCGCGCTGACAATCGGCGCCATCGGCGTCGTCTTTGGAGACATCGGAACAAGCCCGCTCTACGCTTTTCGAGAAGCTCTCAATCAGACTGCGACCGGCGGTATTGGCGCAGCCGAAATCCAGGGTGTGCTCAGCCTGATGATCTGGGCCCTCATTCTTGTGGTGACGGTCAAATATGTCGCCTTTCTTATGCGGGCTGACAACAACGGCGAAGGCGGCGTTTTGTCCCTGATGGCGCTTGCAAAGCGGGCGACCGGCGGATCGAGGAGCGTCATTGCACTTGGAGCCATAGGTGCGGCGCTCTTCTATGGCGACGCGATCATCACACCCGCACTCTCCGTTCTTTCGGCAGTAGAAGGGCTACGAACCTTGCCGGGTCTCGACACTGCACTGAGCGAACGCAGCATCATGAATATCGCACTTGCCATTCTTGTCGGGCTGTTCGCAATTCAATCGCGTGGCACTGCGAAGGTCTCACGACTCTTCGGTCCGGTCTGCGCAATCTGGTTCGTCACGATTGGCGGCCTTGGCCTTATTCACCTGTTCGACGAACCAGCGATACTTCTGGCTTTCAATCCATCGTTGGGTGTGAATTTCCTTCTCCAACACGGCGTGACGGGGCTCTTTGTCCTTGGCGCAGTGTTTCTGACGGTTACAGGAGCTGAAGCTCTGACGGCGGACATGGGGCATTTCGGCCGTTTGCCAATCAGGCTCGGCTGGTTCCTGCTCGTCTTTCCTTCGCTTGTCCTGAACTATCTGGGACAAGGTGCTTTTGCTTTGGCAGAGTTGAGAGCTGCCAAGGCCGCTGGCCAATCATTTGCCAATGCGGACTGGTTCTTCCTGATGGCCCAGGAAGACTTTCGCCCTTGGGTCGTCATCATAGCAACACTGGCCACGATCATTGCGAGCCAGGCAGTGATCACCGGGGCCTATTCCCTTACCCAGCAAGCGATTTCGCTTGGTCTTCTGCCGCGCCTCAAGATCCTGCAGACCAGCGAGGAGCATTTCGGTCAGATCTACGTGCCCGTGATTAACTGGCTGCTTCTGGCTGGTGTCGCAGTGCTGATTGTCCAGTTCCGTACCTCTACGTCCATGGCCGCCGCTTATGGTATTGCCGTTACGGGAACGATGGTCGCCACAACATGCCTTGCCTTCGTGGTGCTCTGGAAGCTTTGGAACTGGCGGCTGTGGTATGCGGCGGCATTCATTGCACCCTTCCTTTTGCTCGACCTCTTCTTCTTCGGGGCGAACATACTGCGCGTCGTCGAAGGCGGCTGGGTTCCACTCGTAATCGCAGCGATCATTGCGGCACTGATTCAGATTTGGGTGAAGGGAAAGGCCTTTCTCGCCAACCAAGCCCATCGGGACAGTATAGCCATGACGGACCTTGCCAAGGCTCTTTCCGCACGACCGCCCCGGCGCGTTGAGGGAACAGCCGTTTTCCTGACATCAGAACCTGATGTTGCCCCCGTCGCACTCCTCCACAACCTCAAGCACAACCGGATACTCCATAGTCGGAACATTGTCCTGACCGTGCGCACGGTCACCCGTCCGCGAGTCGACGAGAATGATCGGATCGCCGTCAGTCCCATTGATGAGAATTTCAGTCGTGTGGACATCACCTATGGCTATATGGAAGTCGCAGATGTCCCAAGCGATCTCTACAGAACCGGAAAGGTGCCGTCGGATCGCGGCGGCACGTCCTTCTTCGTCGGACGCAACATGCTCTCGCCAAGCCATGACGTCGGCATGCCGTTCTGGCAGGACCTCATCTTTATCTTCCTGCACAGGAATGCCTCAGACCCAACGGTCTACTACAATATCCCGATCAACCGGGTGATCGAAATGGGGTCCCGGGTGGAAGTCTGAGCCTTCCTCATCGACGGCAGCGATCATTGGTGGGATGATTGGCAACATGAAGCTGGACGAGTCGCGATTGCTGGCGTGGTACCGGTCAGTTCGATGGCTGTTCTTGGGTGTGGGCGCCATCGCGCTCGTGACGTTCGTTGCCGTTTTGCTCTCCCGACAATTAAGCCTCGCCAATCTCGCCTTCCTGTTTATCCTGCCCGTCATTGCCGTTTCCGGACGGTATGGGCTGATGCGCGGTTCTATAACAGCCGCGCTATCGACGCTCGCCTTCAATTTTTTCCTCGTGCCCCCCCGCTACACGCTGCTTATTTCGGATACCGACAATGTTGTGACGCTGGCGGCCCTCTTTGCCGTTGCATTCGCCGTCAGCAATTTTGCGGCGCGGTTGCAGGAGCAGGCGAGCGCTGCGCGCCAGAATGCCGCCGATAGCGAAGCAATCGCAAAGCTCACTTCGAAACTGGGCCAACTGACCACCGAAGCCGCCATGCGCCAAAGCCTTGTCGATGCCCTTTCATCAGAAGCGAATTGCGCCGTTACGGTGAACGAAGCGGATGATGCTCTGCCTGGCCTGGCGGCCGCGAGCCCCATCGACCTGGCTGCCGCGCGATGGGCCTTGGCTCATGGCGATGCAGCTGGTCGAGGAGCGGCGATAATGGGGAGTGCTGACAGCCTTTTTCTCACTTCAAGGATTGACGACGAACGGGCACTGCTTGTCCGGTTCTGGCGCGGCGATACACTGGATCCGGTAGCACTCTCCCGCCTGCCGTTTGTCCAGTCCATGGCCGATCGCTGCAGCGAGGCCATCGACAGGCTTTGCGTCGCCGACGCTCGCCGATCTTTGGAGGCACGCGCGCAGCAGGATGCGATGCGTGAAGCACTGCTTGCGTCTTTCGGACATGACATGCGAACGCCTTTGACAGCCATAAAGTCTGGATTGGCGGCGCTCAAGGACGATCCCGGAAATTCGGCGGCGCTGCAAGCCGCGAACGAAGGCACTGACCGGCTTGAATGGCTTTTCGCCAATCTGGTGGATCTGGCGCGTATTCGGGCCGGGGCCTTTTCTCTCCAGCTCGAGGCGGTGGACATTACAGATGCCATCGGTTCTGCGTTGGACGCAATGAAGCGCCAGACGGAAAATCGGGAGATCGTTCTCGATATGCCGCAATCGCTACCGCTAGTGCGCTCTGACGCGCGCTTGCTCCATCACATCCTTGTCAACTTGATCGACAATGCCTGCAAATTCTCACCGGCATGCAGCGCCATTGAAATTGGCGTCGGCCATCAAGCGGACGGCCTTGCTCTGACAGTGCGGGACGCCGGACCAGGATTTGGCAGCAGCACAGGAAGTGAGCTGTTTTTGCCATTTGATCGAGGCGCCAACGCGTCATCGGCTCCCGGAACCGGACTTGGTCTGGCAATCGTTGCAGGCTATGCCAAGGCGCTTGGGATCGGAGTGCATTGCAGCAACCGGACAGATCGTAATGGAGCAGAATTTGCACTTTTCTTTCCTGCCGCGTGCCTGATCGGTGAATCGAATGAGGAAGGGATATGAACGACGCGCTTCGCGTGCTTGTCGTAGACGATGAAGCACAGATCAGGCGCTTGCTTTGCGCAGCACTTCGGCGGGCGGGCTACGAAACCATCGAAGCGGAAACGGTTCGTGAGGCTCTGCACATGAATGAGCTTTGTCATCCAGCGGCGGCGCTTGTCGATCTTGGTCTTGCAGATCGCGACGGGCTGGAGCTGGTGGCATTGCTGGCAAAAAGCTCAACTTGTGCCGTAATCGTCATCTCGGCACGCGACGCGACAAGCGAAAAGGTTGCCGCGCTAGACCTAGGCGCGGTCGATTACATGACCAAGCCTTTCGACACTGAAGAACTCCTCGCCCGCCTTCGGTCTGCACTACGCCGGAGGCAATCAAATTTATCCGAAACAGAGATTGTTCATTTCGCAGATGTGGAAATCGACCTTTCTGCAAGGATGGTTCGCAAGTCTGGGCATGAAGTGCACCTGACGCCAAAGGAATATGCGTTGCTCGCCGCACTGGCCGCTCATATTGGCCGTGTTATCACTCATGCCAATTTGCTGAAGAGCATTTGGGGGCCAGCCCATGTCGAGGATATTGAATATTTGCGCGTCACTGCACGCTCGCTCCGGCTCAAGCTGGAACCAGTGCCAAGCCGTCCGAAACATATCCGCAATGAACCTGGTGTCGGGTACCGATTGTGCGAATAAAGCTTAATTTAACCAAATTGGGACGGAACAGACACGCCCATGTTGCACTGCCACCCTTTACAGTTGGACTGTGCTGGGCGAAATAGACCTTTCAAAATGCCTTCAGGAAATGAGACATGTCGGCGGACGCATTGATCATCATGGCCGCAATATTCGTTGGTGCGGTTATAGCGATGATTTCCACATTCGCGTTACTTCTGCGAGCGCGGCGCCGCGCTCGGCGTCGGCGGAGCTTGAGCTGGTACTACGATTGACAACAGCGCGCCGGAATTCCTGGACCTTTTCCGTGACAATAATCGCTGCAATTTTCCAGCAATGCCCGCTAGGGGTCCGAGCATGAGAATCGACCTTATCCCCGCTGGCGACAATCCGCCCGACAGCATCAATGTCCTCATCGAAGTCCCGATTGGCGGCGAACCGGTGAAATATGAGATCGACAAGGCTTCAGGCGCACTTTTCGTGGATCGCATTCTCCACACGTCGATGCGCTATCCTGCAAACTACGGCTTTGTTCCGCATACGCTAGGCGAGGATGGCGATCCGCTGGATGCTCTGGTGATCGCTCGTTCGCCAATCGTGCCGGGCGCCGTGATCCGGGTGCGCCCGGTCGGCGTCCTGTTGATGGAAGATGACAAGGGTGGCGATGAAAAGCTGATCACCGTCCCTGTTGATACGACATTCCCTTATTATTCGGAGATTGGCGGGCATGATGACCTGCCGCCGATCGTGACACAGCAGATCGAACACTTCTTCCAGCACTACAAGGACCTTGAGCCCGGAAAATGGGCGAAACTCAAGGGCTGGGGCGATGCCGAAACTGCCAAGCGCATCATCGTCGAATGTATCGCGCGCGCAAAGAGGGAAGGCATATGACCGACCTTTCCGGCCAGACCTTCGTGCTCGTCCACGGTGCCTGGCACGGCGGCTGGTGCTGGCGTGATGTTGCAGCGCGTCTCCGTTCGCGTGGCGCGTTGGTCCATACACCGACATTGACCGGACTGGGCGACAAGAAGCACCTCCGCGCCGCATATCAAGGCCTGCAGACATTCATCACGGACGTCGCGGCCACCATCGAAACCGAAGAATTGCAAGACGTGGTGCTTGTCGGCCACAGCTTTGGCGGCATGGTCATCACCGGCGTTGCAGACAGGATGGCCGAACGTATCAAGCGCCTGGTCTATCTTGACGCCTTTGCCCCCAACGATGGCCAGTCAGTTGTCACATGCGCGCCGGGAGCAAGCGCGGAGTCCATGGCCCGGCTTCGCCGTTCGCTCGAAGCTCAGGCCAGTGACGGCGAATGGATTGCGCCACCACCAGCCGAATTGGTCGGGTTACACCTTGCAACTGCGGAGCTGCGCGACTGGGATTTGCGCAACATGACGGAGCAACCGCTTTCAAGCTTTGTCGAGCCCCTGCCGCTCGTTCATGGCCGACCAGAAATCCCTTCGACCTATATTGTCTGCGATAATCCGCCGATGCCCGGCACGCCATTTGTGGCGCATCACAAGGAAGTAGCGGCAGGCGCATATGGTTCTCATTGGATCGCCCGCCGAATCGACACCGGCCATATGGCGATGATCACGGCGCTTGATGAAACAGTGGAGTTGCTGACTGAAGCAGCTTCAGGCTGACCTATCGGACTTCCGATCAAACAGCATGGCTTCATAGCTGATTGAGCGTTCAACCAGCATTTCCCAGAGCGCCGCCACAAGCGGTTCGGGAACGCCAGCGTCGCGCGCGTGTCGTATTGCATTGTCGATGACTTGAGCCTTGCGCACCTCGTCGCGAACCTTGTTCCGATCATCCTTGATGCGCGCAGCGGCGGCCATGTAACCAAAGCGCTGACCCAGCAGGTTGATCAGAACCTCATCGACATGGTCCACGCCAGCCCTGACTTCGGCCATTGTCATGCAATCTTGGGGGTCTTTGATCATTGTTCCGCCAATTGCCTCAGCGCCTCACCATCAAGGCGCTGCACTGTCCATTCATCCATCGGCCTTGCCCCGATTGCCCTGTAAAAGGCAATTGCGGGTTCGTTCCAGTCAAGCACAGACCATTCGAAACGTGCGCAGCCCCGATCAAGTGCAATCCGCCCAAGCCGGGAAAGAAGCGCCTTGCCCAAGCCTGAACCGCGCGCCTCGGGTGCTACGAACAAATCTTCGAGATAAAGACCCGGTTTGCCCTCAAAGGTCGAAAAATTGTGGAAGAAGAGTGCAAAGCCCTTCGGCGCTCCGTCTATCTCACCGATGAGGACTTCGGCCATCGGACGCGGTCCGAACAAGTAGTTGCCTAGCGTCTCAACGTCAGCATGGACCTCATGGCGAAGGCGTTCATATTCGGCCAGATCGCAGATGAACCGAAAGATCAGGCCAAGATCGTCTTGCACGGCTTCACGAATGGATAGTGTCATTGAAAGTGCCTCAATGCTGCAATGCGCGGCCAAAGCAGCCCGACCACAAGGCCGGACATCACCAGCACGGCTGCAAGGAGCTTCCACGCGGGCAAAGCTTCACCCAGAAGAAGCGCAGACGCGCCAATCCCAAAGACCGGGACGAGGAGAGCCATAGGCGTGACTGTGGCCGCAGGATGCCGCGACAGCAGCCAGCCCCAGGCCGCATAGCCGAACATGGTGTTCCCGACGGACTGCCAGAGGACAGCGGCCCACGTCATCGCATCGGCATTGCGGACGCCCGATGCCATCGCGGGCAAGCCTTCAAACATCCATGAAAGCAGGAATAGTGGCGGCACTGCAAAAATGCTCGCCCAGACGACATAGGACAGCATATTGACCTGCCCCGCGGCGCGCGAGATGACATTCCCGCAGGCCCAGCTCATTGCGGCGCCAATCACGAGCAGCAGCCCAAGTGCCGTCGCGCTCCCTTCGGCATGGGTCGCGATCACGCCAAGGCCCGCAACTGCAAGCAGGAGCGCTACCAGTTGGAAACGGTGCACATGCTCGCCCGTCAGCCGCATCGAAAAGCCGATCGTGAAAAAAACCTGAACCTGCACCACCAGCGATGCGAGGCCCGGCGTGATATCGTGCCGCATGGCGATGAACAGCAACCCGAATTGGCCGACACCGATAAGCAGCCCGTAGCTCGCCAGATTGCCCAGAGAAACCGCGGGCTTCTTGAGAAAAAAAGCAATCGGGAAGAATGCAAATGTGAAGCGCAGTGCCGCAAGAAGGAGTGGCGGCAAATGCTGCAAGGCCGCTTTTATCACGACAAAATTGCTGCCCCAAACTGCCATCACCAGCAATGCGAGGGTGAAATGAGTCAATGGCATGGCAGTCTTCTGGTGCCCGCTCACAAAGCGACGACCTCGACATGAGAAGGCTTCGAATCGGGCTTCTGGCGAGCAGCAATGAAGCAACCGCCAACAATCAACACTGTCCCGATGAGCGTCGCGAGCGAGACGGCCTCACTGAAGAAATACCATCCGAAAATGGCCGCCCAGACAAACGCTGTATATTCTACTGAGACAAGTACTTGAGCTTCTGCCCGCGCATAGGCCCATGACAGCAAGAGCAGCGAAACGATGGCCAGTACCGTCGAGCCGACAATCGCAGGGGCGTGGGAAACTGCCGGAACGACAGCGAGCCAGGGTGCCGCGACCAAAAGTACAGTGCCGGCCGTCAGATTCTGGAAGAAAACAATTTCGATCGGAGAGGCCAGTTGCGCCTGCTTGCGCTGGAGCACAAGATTATAGGCGTACAGGACAGCGGACACGAGAATTGCGGCACTGCCCTTCAAAACTTCCGGCTGATATTCTCCCGCGACCCGCACAGAAAGAATGACGAGAACTCCCAGAAAGCCGATGATCGTCGCAAAAATCGCGCCCCTGCTTACCTTTTCGCCAAGCAGGACCGCAGCGAGATAGAGCGTAATCAGCGGCGCAATGAAGGACAGGGCAATCGCTTCAGCAAGGGGCACGCGCGCCAGTCCCCAGAAAAAACTGGTCGCCATGAAGGCGGCGATTGTGCCCCGCAACGCGTGGAGCTTGAAAGTCGAACGTGCGGGCATTTTCGTGCCGGAAACCAGAAACAGGAGACCCCCCAGGATGATGCCCGCCAACATCCGCCACAGCATCGCATTATAAGCCCCAAGGCTGATCGAAAGGCCCTTCATGACCACGTCCATTGTTGAGAACGTGGCGATGCCAAGCGTCGCCATGCCATACGGGATAGCCGTCGATGTGCGGTCAGAACTCGACATGTGCTGCTCTTAGCGGACGCTGCCGCTTGAGCCACCATCAATGTTGATTTTCTGCCCCGAAGCATAAGTATTGGCATCGGACACCAACCACAGCACGGCAGATGCCACATCATCGGGGGTGGGCACCCTGCCGAAGGGAAAGCCCGCGTCGAGCAAGTGAATGTCATCGACGCCGGCAACCGCCTTTGCCAGACGTTCACCCATGTCGGACACCGTCAGGCTTGGCGCGACAATGTTCACACGGATACCGTTCGCGCCTTCTTCCTTGGCGATCGTCAGAGCTAGCGCTTCAGAGGCTGCCTTGCCCATGTTGTAAGGCGCCCCATTTGCCGAATTGGTCTGCGTTGCGACGCTCGAAATCATTACGATGTCGCTGCGTGCATTCTTGCGGAGGTGCGGAATCGCAAGCTTCGACATGTAATGGGGTCCAAAGGCATGGACACGCACCACGCGTTCCATTTCCATTGGATCGGTTTCCGCAACTGTCCTGCCACGGCTCGCAATCCCGGCATTGTTGATGAGGATCGAGAGTCCTCCAAAATCCCGAACGACAGCGTCGACCATTGACGAACATGCTTCAAAATCGTCCACAGGGGCATGATAGGCCTTGGCTCTTCTGCCCATCGCGCAGATCTCGGCGACAACAGCAGCGGCCGCCTCAGCCTCCCGTCGATAGTTCACGGCAATTTCTGCGCCAGCACGGGCAAGCGCCAGCGCAATGCCGCGACCAATGCCCCTGCTTGCTCCCGTCACAAGGGCCACCCGCCCCGAAAGTGTCAAACCCGTCATCCACCCGGATTGCCGATGCAGCTTCGGCCTGTCCAGTCCGTTTGTTCAGCGAAGGATCATTTGGTCGCCATTGATGCTGACGGAGCCGATCTTTTCAAGGAAAGTCTGGCCCAGAAGAGAAACTTCAAGCCCGTTGGGGATTACGGCCGCTTCCATATCCCATGCCTCCTTGCTTCCAAGTTGCATGCGATGAAGCGTCACAAACTTCCCATTGACCGGACCGGATACACCGCGACCGACGGGCTTCAGGTCCTGCTCGGTCCAGCTGATTCCGAGCTTTCGGGCATCGGCGGCAGAAAGGGCAATTGAGCTCGTTCCCGTGTCGACGAGGAAATGTATCGTCTGCCCGTCAACGTTGAGATCCGCATAGAAATGGCCGTTCTGGCTTCTTGTGAGAACAATCTCGCTTGGCGCAGACGGAACTGCAATCACCTTGCCACCTTTGGACGGCGCAACCACGGGCGGAGTTTCAACCGGCTTGCGGCTGGAAGGCCAAAGGGCTCCGATCACGAGGCCCAGCCCGATGACAAAGGCTAACAGCTTGTGCGACATGGCAGTGTCATAGTCTGGTTCGGGTTATGGAAGAATGAAAGACAATGGCGGCGCTCAAGCAGCAGCCTTCGACACGCCGGCTTCAATCTCTGCTGCTTTCTGTTCCACCAGTTTTACAATATGGTCGACCATCTCCTCGTCCTGAATGTGGTGATCGGTCACTCCGGACAAATAGACCATATGCTTGCCTGCGCCGCCTCCTGTCAGACCAATATCCGTCTCGCGCGCTTCGCCAGGGCCATTGACGACACATCCCAGGACGGAGAGCGAAAGCGGTGTGTGAATATGCTGCAGCCGCTCCTCAAGCTTCTGCACGGTGCGGATTACATCAAATCCCTGCCTGGCACAGGATGGGCAGGACACGATCCGGACTCCGCGCGTCCGTACGCCCAAGGACTTGAGGATCTCATACCCGACCCTGACTTCCTCTTCCGGTTCTGCAGAAAGCGAGACACGGATGGTGTCCCCGATCCCCGCCCAGAGCAGGTTACCGATGCCAATCGCGGATTTGACAGTGCCGCCGATAAGGCCTCCGGCCTCGGTGATACCGAGATGCAGGGGACAGTCGACTGCCTCCGCCAGGCCCATATAGGCGGACACTGCAAGGAAGACGTCAGACGCCTTGACTGCTACCTTGTACTCACGGAAATCATGGTCTTCCAAAAGCTTGATGTGGTCGAGAGCGCTTTCCACAAGCGCGTCCGGACAAGGTTCGCCATATTTTTCGAGCAGGTCCTTCTCGAGGCTGCCTGCGTTCACGCCGATGCGGATTGCGCAGCCGTTGGCCTTGGCTGCGTTGACGACTTCTCGAACGCGCTCAGACGATCCGATGTTCCCCGGGTTGATCCGAAGGCAGGCTGCACCTGCATCTGCGGCCTCAAGCGCACGCTTGTAGTGAAAATGGATGTCCGCAACGATCGGGACACGGGCCGCCCGCACAATCTGTTTCAGGGCAGCCGTCGATTCAACATCGGGACAGGACACGCGAATAATATCGACACCAGCCTCCTCGCACCTTCGAATCTGGTCGATCGTCGCCTTCGCGTCAGATGTGAGCGTATTCGTCATTGTCTGGACGCTGATCGGGGCATCCCCGCCGACGGGCACGTTGCCAACCATGATCTGGCGGGACTTTCGGCGCGCAATATCGCGCCAGGGGCGTATCGAGGACATGAGGATGCTTATAGGCCGGGCGTTACCGGAGCCGCAATCCCATCAAATGTTCTTCGTCGCGATGGTTTCCGACCATGAAGATCGTGTCCCCAATTTTTTCGAATCCATGTCGCGCATAAAAGCGCTGCGCCCCATAATTCTCGCTCCATACGCTCAGGATGACATCGTCAAACCCGCGCGCGCGCGCCTCACCCAGCGCCCATGTCATGAGTGCGGCCCCAATCCCGCTGCCTGTCTCGTTCCCGCGCATGTAGAGCTGTTTGAGCTCCATCACGCGCCGACCCTTGCCGTCATGTTCAAGGGTGATGTCAAAACCGATCTTGCAATAGCCGACCATCAACCCATCGCGCTCTGCAATGCGAAACAGGCGGGCGGAATTTGCCAGTTCGGCCTCCACCGTCGACAAGGAATAGGCTTGCTCAAGAAACATGTTCAGATTCTCGGTGCTGTAAAGATGGCCGAATGCGTCCACGAAACTGGCGTGACCCAGTTCCGCGAGCGCTGGGGCATCATTCAGTGCGGCAGGGCGATAGTCGATCATGGTCAGGCGTCTTGCACATGTGCTGCGGGTATGTCACCCCGTCAACATCTCTCGCTTTCGGAGGAGGATCCCCTCATGCACCGCATGCTCTCCAAATTTTCGATGATCATGGCCTTGTGCTGCGCCACAATCGCAAGTCCAGCCGCAGCCAAGAACGAAAAGACCTTTGCGACGCTGAGCGATATTGGTGCTTATGGCCTCGCGACACTGGCTATCGGCGTGCCTATCGTCAAAGGCGACACAAATGGCGCTCTTCAGGCAGGGGGATCCATAGCGGCCGCACAACTGGTCACCTTCGGACTGAAGGAAGCATTTCCTGAGCTGCGTCCGGACGGCAGTGACCGGAAGAGCTTTCCATCAGGCCATTCCGGCATGTCGTTTGCGGCAGCGGCCACGCTTTTCAACCGGCAGGGACAATCTGTCGGCATCCCTGCTTTTGCTGTTGCCAGCTTCGTCGCCTTCGCTCGGGTGCAGGCCGACAAGCATCACTGGTATGACGTTGTAGCGGGCGCGGCGATTGGAACGGCCTCGGGTTTCCTGATCACTCGCGAACGCGCTGAGAAGACGGCATTGGTTGTACCCTGGGGTGACAGCAAGGGTGCTGGCATGACTCTGGCGATGCGGTTTTGAAGACAGCCGGTCGCGGCAATTGGTCCATTGCCGTCCACGGCGGCGCTGGCTCGATGGAGCGGGCGACGACAGATCCGGCACAGGACCGAACTGCTCGGGCGGGCCTGTCAGCCGCGCTTGAGGCAGCCATTGCGATCCTTCAGACAGGCGGTCACGCGCTTGACGCGGTCGAAGCTGCGGTGCGGGTTCTGGAAGACGATACGCAATTCAACGCCGGTCGCGGTTCCGTGTTTACCGCAGAAGGGCGCATCGAATGCGATGCGGCCATCATGGAAGGCAACAACCGAATGGCTGGCGCTGTTGCCGGGGTGAGGTCCACGCGCAATCCAATCGTGCTGGCCCGCGCGGTGATGGAACAAAGCCCGCACGTCTTCCTTGCGGGATCGGGCGCGGACGGTTTTGCCCGCGCTTTCGGGATCGAGGCTGCTTCGCCCGACTGGTTTGAAACACCAGAGCGGCGCAGACAACTGGAAGAGCTGCTCGCCGATCCTGAAGCACCGTTCGATCTTGGGATGAAGTACGGCACGGTCGGTGCCGTCGCGCGCGACACAAGCGGACATGTGGCTGCGGCAACATCAACCGGCGGACTGACGGGCAAGAAGTGGGGTCGCGTTGGCGACTCCCCGATTATCGGGGCGGGCACCTATGCCGATGACCGGGCCGGCGCCATTTCCTGCACAGGCGCAGGCGAGTATTTCATTCGGTTGAGCGTTGCCCACGAAATTGCCGCCAGGACCCGTCTGGGAGTCGAAGACATGCAGGCGGCTACAAATGCCCTGATCGACGAACTTTCTATACTCGGTGGGAAGGGGGGTGTCATCTTCGCCCCCGCAATCGGTACCGCAGGCTGGGCATTCAACACACCAGGCATGTATCGCGGCCGCGCAGACTCTTCGGGGCTGCGCCAGGTCGCGATTTATGCAGGCGAATAGCCAGTATCAGAGGGAGAGGATTATGGAAATCCGCGGAAAAGTTGCTCTTGTCACGGGTGGGACAGACGGAATCGGTTTATGTATCGCTCGCCTGCTGAAAGAGAAGGGCGCAACCGTCATTGTTTGTGGCCGTCGCACCAACCTCCTGGCATCCGCCCGAGCCGAAGGGTTCGAGGCAATCGAGGCCGATCTGTCGTCACGGGAGGGTGTTACTGCCCTTGCTCAAACTGCAACGGCGCGCACGCTCGACATTCTGATCAATAATGCAGGGGCTGGCGTCGATTATGATCTTGCCGAAGCGATTGACCTTGATGCCGTCGACCGGACGATCTTCCTCAACCTTGATGCTCCGATCCATCTGGCGGCATTGCTTGTGCCTCAGCTCAAGGCAAGGCCGGAAGCAGCGCTTGTCAACGTCACATCCGGCCTTGCCATTGCACCACGCGCTGGCGGGCCAGTCTATTGCGCAACCAAAGCGGGCCTGCGCAGCTTTACCAAGGCCATTCGCTTTCAGTTGCGCGGAACACGCCTGAACGTCATCGAGGCACTGCCTCCGGTGGTCGAAACGGCGATGACAGCATCTCGAAGCGGCTCGAAGATGAAGCCGGAACAATGCGCCGCTGAAATTGTCGCCGCAATTGAAGGTAACAGGCAAGAAGCCAATGTCGGAATGGTCAAGCTGCTCAAGTTGGTTCATTCGATCTCTCCGCGTCTTGCAGAAGCGATCATGATCCGTTTTTGAAACACGCCAAACTCGGCGCGAACCGTACGGGCAGAAGCTCACGATAGGGTGCAGGACTGACTAGGCTCGCGCTCGCGCAGGCCGAAGGGAATCCTCGCCAGCGCAAAGTGCGGCAGCCACTGCTTCGCGTAGATGCCTTTCATTTGTGGTGCCAACAAGAGTCACTGCCAGATCGACGCGGGTTGTGAGTTCAGCAACGCGGGACGCCGCGAATCCTTCGGGCTGGATTTCTCCCGAGATCGCGCGCGGTCCACCGAAGACTTCGCGCGCAATAATCGCCACACCTTCCCGCCTTGCCCGCTCAATAACGGGTTCAAACTCAATTTCGCCGGGCAGCAGCGGAATTTGCAGCACCCGAACGCGTTCATCAGCGAGGGCCGCAAAGGCGGCAGGAACGTCATCAACCGAAACACCGATCAAACCGATCTTGCCACTGCGATGTGCTGCCTCAAGTGTCCCGACTGCCATTCCCTCTGCCAAGACTGATGCCGGTGGCCCGTGCAGAAGCATAATCTCGACCTGCTCCCGGTCCAGCCGCCTCAGGCTTGCTTCTACCGCCTCGCTCAGGAAGCTCGCCGTCCAGATCCGGGGTAGCGGCTGCGCCCGCGCTCTCGCCACGGCACGACGCGCGACCGGAGAACGGGCAGCAGCGATCCGGGCTAGGCGCTTGATCGGGAGCAAGGCCGGACCCGGAACGGGCAAATGCTGGCCTACTTTCGAACAGATCACGCAATCCCGCCGTTTGCCAAGCACGCGGCCAAGCAATCGTTCGCTATCGCCTTGGGCATAGATGGTGGCAGTATCGAAAAACGTAATACCGTGATCGAGGGCCGTCGCGATGAGCGCCCGCGCGCCATCCTCTCCCGGCCCGAGCACCGAACCAAGGCGGCTGCACCCCAGGCCAAGCGGAAGCGAGAGCGCGAATCCGGAACGAGAGATCATCACGGCGCCGTTGAACCGTGGAAATGTTAACAACCAGCGCGATGCCCAGCCAAAATATCAAAAAACCGGATGCCGCTAACCGCTCAAGGCCTCGACAATCGCCCGAACCTTCTTCTGGCGCCACTGCGGGAGTGGCGCCACGAGCCAATAGGCATTTTCGGATGGCTTGGCATTGTCTGTCGCGCGCACCCGGCCCGCAGCAATGTCTGCTTCGGCAAGAAGATGGGGGACACAGGCTCGCCCAAAACCGTTCGCCGCGGCTTCGATTGCCAACCCGGCGTCTGCAACGCGGAGCGATGCCATCCCTTCCATCCCTTCGCAGCCTGGCCAGGCGATCATCGTGTCTCCTCCGCCTTCGGGCGCTTCGACCATGACCATTGCCCCTTCAGACAAGCAGATACTCTCATGTTCGCCTCCGCCTTTTCCGTAGCGTATCGCGAGATCGAGATTGGCCTCGGTAAAGTCGAGCGATTCATCTGCAGCAACAAGCGCAAAACGAAGTTCGGGATCTGTCCGCCCATAGGCAGCCAGCCGCGGAGCAAGCCACTTGGCCGTGAAGTCTCTCGGTGCCGCAATCGTGAGCGATTTGGACGATTGCTGCGCCTGCATTGCGCGCACCGCTTCCTCGAACTGGAGGAATCCCGCACGCAACGCGTCGAGCCCGCCTTCGGCTTCCGGTGTCAGTTCAAGCCCCTTTGGCGTTCGCCTGAACAGGACGACGCCCAAGACGTCTTCCAGCGCACGGATTTGTTGGCCAACGGCTGCCGGAGTCACGGCCAGTTCGTCCGCCGCTCGGGTGAAAGACAGGTGCCGCGCGGCTGCATCAAGGACGCGCAGGCCATTCAGGGGCAGATGCGTGCGCTTCATCCGGCCGTCACGGGCGTGGTCAATGCAAATTTGGGAATCGCAATGTCGAAGCGCGAGCCGTCTTCGCCCAGCATCTGGTAACTGCCCTGCATCGATCCACTCGGAGTCGTCAAAGGGCAACCCGATACATAATCATAGGCTCCGCCCGGCTTGATCACCGGCTGCTCCCCGACAACACCTTCGCCATCGACAAGATGGTGCGCGCCATTGGCGTCGCGAATATCCCAGTGACGAGTCAACAGCTGCGCAGCCATCAATCCTTCATTTTCAATCCGGATATGATACGCCCAGAACCAGCGTCCTTTGCCGACTTCGGACTGCTCCGGCAGGAAGCTGACCGACACGCGGACAATGAAGCCTCGCGTTTCCGCAGCATAACGGAAGAGCGACTTCACAGCCCCACCACCCTGAGTGCCTGGTCGAGATCATCGATCAGGTCAGCCGGGTCTTCGAGGCCGATATTGATGCGCAGCATCCCCTCCTCAACGCCCATGTCGGCGCGTACGTCTTCGGAAAGGCCACTGTGTGTTGTTGACGATGGGTGAGTCATCAGGCTGCGACTGTCGCCGATATTGTTCGAAATGTCGATCAGTTCGATTGCATTGAGCAAGGCCATTGCCTGCTTGCGACCGCCGTCAAGAATGAAGGAGAAGATCGGACCGCAAGCGGACATCTGCCGCATTGCCAGGTTGTGCTGTGGATGGCTCGGCAAGCCCGGGTGGAGCATTTTCGGCACGCGACCTTCAAGAAACTTCCCAACAATCAGCGCATTCTCGGATTGGCGCTTTGCGCGGAGGTCCAGTGTCTCCAGCGCCTTGAGGATCACCCACGCGTTGAAGGGAGAAAGATTCGGCCCGGTATTGCGTTGGAACGGCAAAAGCACATCATCGATAAAGGCCTGGCTGCCGCATACGGCGCCAGCCAGCACGCGCCCCTGCCCGTCCATCATCTTGGTCGCCGAATAGGCGACGACATCGGCGCCGAATTCAAGCGGCCGCTGCAGCGCTGATGTGGCAAAGGCATTGTCAACGACGCTCGTGATGCCGTTCTCGCACGCCAGTCCGCAGACATAGGCCAGATCCACGATATCCATTGTCGGGTTGGCCGGGGTCTCGAAAAAGAAGACCTTGGTATTCGGGCGAATTGCGGCCTTCCAGGCATCGTTGTCACGCGCGTCAATCGTCGTTGTCTCGATCCCGAACTTGGGGAGCAGATTGTCCGTGAGCCAGCGGCAAGACCCGAATGCCGCCCGTGCTGCCACGACATGATCGCCAGTCTTGAGCTGGCAGAGAAGCGCGGTTGTCATCGCTGCCATGCCCGTCGCCTGCGCACGGCAGGCTTCTGCACCTTCCATCAACGCAATGCGTTCTTCCAGCATCTGCACCGTCGGGTTCTGGAGGCGCGAATAGGTCATCCCCGCCTGCTCGCCCGCAAAGCGCGCAGCAACCGTTTCCGCATCGTCATAGCTGTAACCTGACGAGACGAAGATGGCTTCGGACGTTTCGCCCTGTTCCGAACGCCAGGTCCCGCCACGCACGGCCTGCGTGGCCGGGCGCCAGGTGCGGGTGATCGAACGATTCTGGCCAGTGGTGCGTTTCATGTCTCTGCTTTTCGGATGGAGCGCGGCTCAGGTCAATGCGGCAAGGACGGCATCGCCCATCTGGCGTGTCGACATGGTGCCGCCAAGGTCAGGCGAGCGGGCGCCCGCCGCAAGCGCTCCGGCCACCGCCGCTTCGATCCTGTCAGCAGCATGGGACTGGCCAAGCGAGTAGCGCAGCATCATCGCGGCAGACAGGATCGTCGCCAGGGGATTTGCTTTCCCTTGGCCTGCAATGTCGGGAGCGGAGCCGTGGATCGGTTCATAAAGGCCTTTCTGGTTCGCATCGAGCGACGCGCTGGGCAACATGCCGATCGACCCCGCACACATGCTTGCCTGGTCGGAGAGAATGTCGCCGAACAGATTGCCCGTCACGATCACATCGAACTGGCCAGGGTTGCGGACGAGTTGCATGGCCGCATTGTCCACATACATATGGCTGAGCGCGATTTCGGGATACTCCGCCGCCGTCTCGCTCACCACATCGCGCCAAAGCTGCGAAGTTTCCAGCACGTTGGCCTTGTCGACAGAGCATAGACGACCTTTTCGCGCACGTGCTGTTTCAAAGCCGACCCGCGCAATCCGACGCACCTCGTCCTCGTCATAGGACATGATGTCATAGCCTTCGCGCTTGCCATCAGCCGTCTTGCGCGTGCCCTTCTCGCCAAAATAGACGTCGCCATTCAGTTCACGGACAATGACCATGTCGATCTGCCCGGCGACCTCGGGGCGGAGCGCCGATGCCTCTGCCAGTTCAGGAAACAGTTTGGCCGGGCGCAGATTGGCAAAAAGCGTGAGTTCCTTGCGCAAGCCAAGAATCGCCTGTTCGGGCCGCAAATGCCGGTCCAACGCGTCACAATCGGGATCGCCGACAGCGCCGAACAGGATCGCATCAGCGCGCTTTGCGACCTCCAGCGTGTCCGCCGGAAGGGGATGGCCAGTCGCCTTATAGGCAGCCCCGCCAACCAAAGCCTCTTCATAGGTTAAGTCGAGCCCGAGCGCATCAAGGACCCGCCGCGCTTCGGCAATCACTTCTGGACCAATCCCGTCTCCGGGTAACAGGGCAACGCGCATCATCGACTCCGTTCGGGAAAGCGAGCCGCGCTTTGGCCTAAGCTGCCGCCCTTTTCAACCGCTCGACCAGACGTTCGCGCGCGGCAAGAACATCAGCGCGCCTGTCGGAAAACAGATAGCGGTCAAGCCGGGCGCCGGACTGGTTGAGGCTCGCGAGCACATCCGGCCAATCGTCCGGCCGTCCACCATCGCCTTGCCCGAACCCAAGTGCAGAAAGAATCAGGGCTTCGTAACTGACCAAGGCACCCGCCCAGCCTCGCGCGGCTGGCGCGGCCTCGATCGCAATGAGAAGCCCATCCAGAGCCGAATGGATCGTCGGATAGGGGTGCAGTTCCGGCACTACCGAGGCTGTCAACGCGGTTGCCCAGTCGAGTGCAGCCGCTGCAAGAGGTTCCGCCATCAAGGGCCCCCGGCTATGTTCAAGCTCTACGGTCAGGCCCGGCAATTGCGTTTCGACGCGCGCACGAAATTCGGCGCGGACGATATTCGAGGGTTGAAGGACGGGCCGCATCGTGCGCGACCGCCCGCCACGGACATAGCCCGCCAATAGCCCATAGTCCGCCGTCATCACCCGCACGACCGCTCCCGCTTCACCATGCGGACGAACGGCACAGATGATTGCAGAGGCAGAGATGTGCATGGCAGCGGGATAGCGGAGTGGCGCAATAAGGCAAAATCATTGCTTGGCGTCCTAAACTACGCGCAAGTGCGGCGTTTGGCGGGAATCGAGGGATTCGGGACCAAGTTAACTGGAACAGGCCCTGATTCCGAAAAGCCGCCGTCCCTGCGCAGGCAGGGGCATTTGCGCGAGTCTGGAGCCTCTATGTCAAACAGGCCCCTGCCTGTGCAGGGGCGACGGTCGAGATCGTCTCATCCACCCGCATGGTAGAAATCATACACCACCCGGGCCACCGTCTCTGACACACCGGGCGTCCGCGCCAGATCTTCCAGCGATGCATCCCGCACTGCCCGCGCTGTTCCGAAGTGCATCAGCAAGGCCTTTTTTCGGGCCGGGCCAATGCCGGGTACTTCATCCAGGGGGCTGGCGGTGATGGCTTTGCTGCGTTTGGTCCGGTGTGCGCCGATGGCGTAGCGATGCGCCTCGTCCCGCAGGCGCTGGAGGTAGAAGAGCACCGGAGCATTGATCGGCAGGCTGATTTCGCGCCCATCCGGAAAATGGAACGTCTCCCGTCCCGCATTGTGATCCGGGCCCTTGGAAACACCGATGAGCGGGACATCTTCGACACCCAGTTCTTCCAGCGCACCCTTCACGGCACTCATCTGCCCCTTGCCGCCGTCGATCAGCACAAGGTCGGGCCAGAGGCCGCGTTCGCGATCCGGGTCTTCCTCCAGGGCGCGGCCGAAACGACGCTCCATCACTTCGCGCATCATTGCGAAATCGTCCCCGGGAGCGGTTTCGGGGCGCTTGATGTTGAACTTGCGATATTGGCTTTTGAGGAAGCCCTCCGGCCCCGCAACAACCATCGCCCCCAATGCATTCGTACCTTGAATATGGCTGTTGTCGTATATTTCGATCCGCTGCGGAGGTTCGGACAGTTCGAACAGGTCTGCGACGTCCTGCAGCAATTTGCCTTGCGTTGTGCTTTCGGCGAGCCGGCGATCCAATGCCTCGACCGCGTTGCGCGTTGCTTGCTGCACGAGGCGGACCCGATCCCCGCGCTGTGGCCGAACAATCTCCACCTTGCCCCCTGCCCGCTCAACCAGCGCTTCGGCGAGCAGCGCAGCCTCCGGCAAATCGCGATCGAGCAGAATGGTCCTCGGCGGCGGTACTTCTTCATAGAATTGGGCGAGGAAGCTGGTCAGAACCTCTTCTTCCGACAGGTCCTGCGTGTGCGTCGGGAAGAATGCGCGGTGCCCCCAATTCTGGCCGCCGCGGATGAAGAAGGCCTGGATGCCGACCTGCCCGGCCTTGGTCGCCAATGCAAAGATATCCGCATTGCCAACGCCCGACGCGTTGATTGCCTGGCTGCCCTGGATGAAGGTCAGCGCCTTCAACCGATCACGCAGGATTGCGGCGCGCTCGAAGTCGAGCGCTTCTGCGGCCGTTTCCATTTCCCTGCCGAGCTTTGCCTGCACCTCGGTCGATTTGCCGCCCAGGAATGCCTTCGCGTCGGCAACAAGCTCGCCATAGCCTTCCGGCCCGATACGCCCCACGCAGGGCCCGGAACAGCGCTTGATCTGGTAAAGGAGGCACGGCCGGTCCCGGTTGTTGAAGAAACTGTCCGTGCAGGAACGGAGCAGGAAGAGTTTCTGCAGCGCATTGATTGTGGTGTTGACCGAGCCGGCGCTGGCGAACGGGCCGTAATAATTGCCCTTGGCCTTGCGGGCGCCCCGGTGCTTCTGGATGCGCGGGAAGGCATGATCGGATCGCAGCAGGATGAAGGGAAAACTTTTGTCATCCCTCAGCAGCACATTGTAGGCCGGGCGGTAGCGCTTGATGAGCTGTGCTTCGAGGAGCAGCGCTTCGGCTTCACTGTTGGTGGTGACAATCGTCATGCTGCGCGTCTGCGCGACCATCCGCCGGATACGGTTCGGCAGCCGCTCGACTTGCGTGTAATTCGTCACCCTGTTGCGAAGCGCCCGGGCCTTGCCGACATAAAGGACATCGCCCCGCGCATCGTGCATCCTGTAAACGCCCGGCTTGGGCGGCAGGGTTTTCAGGACATTGCGGATCGCTGCAACGCCGGCTTCAAGGTTCGGCTGATCCACACCGCGAATGGTGTAGGTCTGCTTTTCCTCGTTGAAACGATCCGGTGCGTCGGGCTGGGACATTGGGTCAACCTAGACGCGGTTCCGCTCCAAATGAAGCGATTCCGTCTCCGCTGCAATGGCAGGGGCGACGTGCAGAACCTTACTTGACGGCGGCGAGGTCCGCGCTGGCCTTGGCGAGCTTCTCGTCGGTAATGATACCGTTCGAATAGGGCGCTAGCTGCTTCAGCGACATAGCCTTGAACTGCTCATAGGCCGGATGTGTCGTGACGCCCGGGAAGTCTGCTTCAAGAACAGCTTTGGTCGCCGGGTTGGCGACGAGCTGCTCGATTGGAGAGTCGATCGAGAATGCCGCAACAGCTGCAGCTGCGGGTGCCGGGGCCATCACGGTCTGTGCGGCTGCAGCAACCGACAGATTGGCAAAAAGTGCGGCGGAGGCGATCAAATACTTCATCGGGACATCCCTTGCTGTCGGGCAGGGCCTAATTGAGGCGCGCGATTGTCGTATCGACCAGAGCCTTGTCGACTTTCGCATCATGATTGGAGGCGATCAGGCGAGCCGCAGCAGCCGTTGACGCTTCAGCAGCCTTTGCGCGCACATCGGCGATGGCTGCACGTTCGGCGGCTTCGATTTTCTGTTCGGCCGACTTGGTCCGGCGCGCGATCAAGGCGGTTGCGTCTTCCTTGGCCTTTGCGACGATCAATTTGGCCTCTTCCTCGGCAGCAGCTTTCAGAACAGCTGCTTCCTTGGACGCGTTCTTGATCTTCTTTTCATACTCGCCCTTGAGGCTCTCGGCTTCGATCCGCAGCCGTTCGGCCGCATCGATCTGATCCTTGATCCCCGCGATCTGCTTGTCGAGAGCCGCCGCAATGATCGCCGGCACTTTCGCATAGAGCATGATGCCGAACACGAAGAGCATCGATGCCGCGACCCAGCCTCCCGGAGTCAACAGCAAGGCTGTCGGTTCTTCATGATGCTCCGCGACGGCACCCGCTGCTTCTGCAGCAAATATTGCAAGATCAAGCATTGCCCAATACCGCCTTCACTGCTTTCGCTGCCTGTGCGGGCGTGACCTTCGCACCCGAAACCTTGGCAACAATGTCCTGCGCCGCATCGACTGCGACCGCTTCGAGCCCGTCAAGCGCCTTTGCCCGTGCCTTGGCAAGACTGACCTCTGCCTCACCAACCTTGGCCGCGATTTCGGCATCGGCCTTGGCTAGCCGGTTTTCCGCATCCTTGGCCGCCTTTGCCTTGGCTTCGGCCGCAACAGCCTGTGCTGCAGTCCGTGCCTCGATCTGCGCAGCCTTGGCACGCTCCTCTATCTCGAGCGCGGCAGCCCGGGCTTTTTCGGCAGCTGCCAGATCACCGGCAATCTTGGCATCGCGATCATCCACTGTCTTTTCGATCTTGGGGAGCATTCCCTTCCCGATCCCGACATAGATGACGGCCAGCACCAGAAACAGCCAGAACCACTGTGACTGGTAGACAAGCAAAAGCTGATTGATCTGAGGCATTGACGATCCTTCAGGTCGCCCCTGCGGAGGCAGCGGCAAACCGAACGCTTGCCCCTATCCCACAGAGGTTCCCGCCTTCGCGGGAACGACGTATCTAAAACTTAAACGGCGTACAGAATGATCATGGCGACCGCGAACGCGATCAGGCCGAGCAATTCGGCAGCCGCGAAGCCGATGAACAGGCGGCCCTGCTGGCCGTCTGCAGCAGCCGGGTTGCGCAGCGCGCCCTGAAGGAACGAGCCGAAGACATTGCCCACGCCGGTTGCGGCAACGCCAACACCGATGGCAGCCAGACCGGCACCAATCACTTTTGCAGCTTCGAGATCCATGATTAACTCCTTTGAAAATTCCGTTGGTGGTTGAATTCAGACCCTAGTGCAGGTGCACAGCGTCGTTGATGTAAAGCGAAGTCAGCAGCGCAAACACATAGGCCTGAATGGCGCAGACCAGCAATTCGAGCGCGTTTACGCCAGCAATGAAGATGAAGCTGATCAGCGAGATGCCATAGCCCATTGCCGTTCCCGAGTTGATGCCGTTGACAATGAAGTAGCCAAAAACATCCACAAGGATATGGCCCGCGATCATCGCCACGAACAGTCGCAGCGCAAGGCTGAACGGTCGGACCATGAAAGAGATGAGTTCGATCGGCACGATCAGTGGAAGCAATGGCCCCGGCGTACCGTGCGGCACGAACAAAGAGAAAAAGTGAAAGCCGTGCTTCCAGAAGCCGACGATCAGAACGATCGAAAAGCTGATGACCGCGAGAACAGCTGTAACCGTGAATTGGCTCGTCACCGTGAAAGGATGCGCTGCATCGACGATGCCGAAGGGCATCATGCCCATCAGGTTGGAAAACAGGATGAAAATGAAAACCGTAAAAATCCAGGGCGTATATTTGCGGCCTTCTGGACCGATATTGGTCAGAGCCATCCCGGAAATGAACCCCGTCACGCTTTCGACAGCCGCCTGCCAGCGCCCGGGCACGAGGTCGCGCTTCATCCCGCCCCACATGAAGAAGAGGATCGAGCCCAGCACGATCAGCATCCACAAGGCGGAATTGGTGAAATGAAACGGCGTGCCATCGAGAACCGAACCGCCAAGCGATTCGATCTGAAACTGGTGCATCGGGTCGATCTTGACTTCGGCCGCAGCGCTCATGCCTTACCCTGTTCTTCCGTTTGAACGGAGAAGGCCTATTCGGCCCGCTCCTTTGAAATCCGTATCACCTGGCTGATGGCCGCGCCGAACCCAAGGAACAGCATGATCAACAGTCCGGCTGGCGTCGTCCCGGCAAAGCGATCAAACACCCAACCGATCAACGCCGCCCCCAATGGGGCCCCCAGAAGCGTGGAAAGAACGCGCTGCCCCTGGCCCGCACCCTTGCCTGTCAGCGCCGCCGGACTGGCCGATGGTGCCGTTCGCTCTTGCTCGGCGCGCCTGACCTTTTGAAGCTGTTCATCAAGCGATGTCAGCCGAGGGTCCTGTGCGCCGTTGGAGGCTTGTTCAGGGTCATTCGCAGCCATGTCGATTCGTCCGCTTGTTTAAGGGAAAACCGCCATGAAAACGGGCAACCCCGCCAAGGCGCGCTCCCCTTAGAAAGCGGCGCCGCGCAAGTCAACCGGCGCGTTGTGCGGTGCGGCGAACTCGGTCCCCTCTTTACAGCAAACTGGCCAGCAAACCAGCCCCGGCGCAGATGCCGAGCGTGCGCACGATATTCCATCGCACGACAAACATCAGAACGAACGCCAGGGCCGCAAGTGCTGCCGCGATCCCGTCAAAACTGGACCACACCGGCACGGAAAACCGCGCGACACCGACGTCGATCACGTCGACGCGGGCAAAAAGGACATGCAACGCAAACCACGCGCTGAGATTGCCGATCACGCCCACGACTGTGGCTGTGATCGCTGCCAGCCCGCCTTTCAGGCGCGTCGCGTGACGCAGGCGGTCAATCCACGGAGCGCAGGCAAAGATCCAGAGAAAGCAGGGCGCAAAGGTGACCCAGGTGGTCAGCGCTGCGCCTGCGAGACCGGCCAAGAGCGGCGTGAACGGCTCCGGCGCGCGGAAGGCAGCAAGAAATCCGACGAACTGAGTGACCATGATCAATGGCCCGGGCGTCGTTTCCGCCAGGCCGAGTCCGTCCGCCATTTCGCCCGGCTGGAGCCAGCCAAAGGACTGCACGGCCTCCTGCGCCATATAGGCCAGCACGGCATACGCGCCGCCAAAGGTCACGACGGCCAACTGCGAGAAGAACACGCCAATCTTCCAAAGGATGTGATCGGGGCCAAGGGCCATGCCGATCAGGGCCAGCGGTGCAAACCAGATCAGCAACCAGACAGAGACTGTGAGAGCAGTCGACCGCCAATTCGGCCGATCGCCAACATTCTCCGTCTCGACCTGGTGCGCCTTCACCAGCCATTGTGGACGCCAGGCAGAAACCATCAAACCGAGAAGACCTGAGCCCAGCACGATGAGAGGAAAAGGCAGGTTGAACAGGAAAAGCGCGAAAAATGCAGCGACAGCCAGCGCCTGCTTGAAATGCGTATCCAGCGTTCGTCCCGCGATGCGAAGCAATGCCTGCACGACAATGGCAAGCACCGCAGCCTTGATCCCGAGGAAGAGTGCCGCAAACCAACCCAGATGCGCCGCAAAGGCATAGAGCGCCGAAAGCGCGAGCATGACCAGCGCGCCGGGCGCGACAAACAGAAGCCCGGCCGCAAGCCCTCCCCTCACCCCATGCAGGCGCCAGCCGATGTAGGTTGCCAGTTGCTGCGCTTCCGGCCCGGGAAGAAGATGGCAAAAATTCAGGGCGTGGAGAAAGTCAGACTCCGCAATCCACTTGCGATCGTGGACCAGGTCCTTGTGCATCAGCGCAATCTGCCCTGCCGGACCGCCAAAGTTGATCAGGCCAATCCGTCCGAATGTGCGCACGAGCATCGCGAAATCTGGCTTGGTCGGAACGTCAGGCATTTCGATCAAATGCCTTGGTTTGAACAATTAGTCGACACCCGCAAAGGCAGGCGCAGTCAATTGTTGAGGGGCAAGTGACCCAACGTCAGTTCGGCCAAATGGGTCGATGATCTTATTCTCTACTTATACAATGGTGTTTAGTCGCAAATCCCATTCGACTCGTCTCAATGCACTCTTGTCTATCAATTTAGTGGGGATCAGCATTCCAATCCGGTCGACTCGCAGCGCGACCTGAAATGGGGTCTGGATATGCCAGCAGCAACGAAACTTTGTGTGCCACCGCAATTTGATCCAATTTTCGGCTCTTTTTTGCTTGTCGTCCGCCAAAGCTGCGGGGCAAATGTGAAGCTTTTCAATACCGAACCAGACATTGATCCCACCAAGAGCACCAATTGCTGTGACCTAGCCTGGCTAAACGTCGCACAATGAATTCGGCTTTGAACAATCAAAGCAAAACTATCTTGCTTAATGACTAGTATTATAATGGATATTAACGTCAAAGTCAGGCGATCCGAGGAGGACGAAATGCAGATCGACACATCAGGTCAGGACACATGCGCGCATCCCCGGTCAAATGCTGAACAGCTCGAGATTCTCCGTCAGGCGCTGGCGAAAATTCGGTTCGGAGCCATCCAGCTTACCGTTCACGAAGGCAAGCTCGTGCAGATGGACGTGACCGAAAAGCGACGCTTCCAGAATTGACATCAACCTTGACCGGACGACCGGAAAACTCATGCACCTTCACCACGCGCTTCCCAAGGAAACTGATGCGGACCGGGCTACCGGCCGCATCATCTTTCCTGCGTCCAAGCCAAACCAGTTCAAAGGACTTTCAAGATGAACCGCAGATATTTTACCCGGGCAGCGCTTGCTGCCACGGCACTGGCGCTGGTGCCCGCTGCCGCATTGGTCGCTGCAGCGCCGGCGACGCTGCTCAACGTATCTTATGATCCGACACGCGAGCTCTACGTTGCCGTGAATGCTGCCTTTGCCCGCGACTGGAAGGCCAAGACTGGCCAGGACGTTGTGATTCGGCAGAGCCACGGTGGGTCAGGCAAGCAGGCGCGCTCCGTGATTGACGGATTGCCGGCCGATGTCGTGACCCTGGCGCTTGGATATGACATTGATGCGATTGCACAGCGCGGCTTGATCGCGCGCGATTGGCAGCGCCGCTTGCCGCATGCGAGTGCACCCTATTATTCGACCATCGTCTTCCTGGTCCGCAAGGGGAACCCGAAACGCATTCAGGATTGGGACGATCTGGCGCGTCCGGGCGTTTCAGTCATCACGCCAAACCCGAAGACGAGCGGCGGCGCCCGCTGGAACTTCCTTGCCGCGTGGGGATATGGCCAGAAGACCTATGGCTCGGGCGCGAAGGCGTGGGAGTTCGTGACCAAGGTGTTTCGCAACGTGCCAATCCTTGACAGTGGCGCGCGGGGTTCAACGACCACGTTCGTTCAACGCGGGCAAGGAGACGTGTTGATCGCGTGGGAGAATGAAGCCTTGCTCGCTCAGCGTCAACTCGGGAAGGGCCAGTTCGAGATTGTAACGCCCTCCATCTCGATCCTCGCGGAACCGCCTGTCGCCGTCGTAGACAAGGTCGTTGACCGCAAGGGCACACGCAAGGTGGCGGAGGCTTATCTCAACTTCCTGTATACCCCGGCCGCACAGGATATCATCGGCCGAAACTATTATCGCCCCCGTGACACAGCTGCAGCAGCAAAATTCAAAGGGCAGTTCCGCAACATTCCTCTTTTCACTGTTGATCGCAATTTTGGCGGATGGGCCAAGGCCCAGGCCACGTTTTTCAACGACGGCGGCCTGTTCGATCAGGTTTTCGAAGACGCAAAGAAATAAGACGGGACGGCTGGATGGCCGGGCCCTTCAAGGGAGATTGACGATGAAAACAATTTTGTTTGTGAGCGCTTCCGCGCTTGCACTGATCGCTGCGCCTGCGCGCGCTCAGGAACAGCAGGCGGACTCCGGCTCCGGACTGGATACGCTTGTTACCGATGATACCACTGCAGATGTGGCAGCCGAACCTGCAAAAACCGGAGATCCGGTTGTCGACAGGCTCAATGCCCTGGAAGCGCGTATCCGCCAGCTTGAGGCTCGCAACGCCCAGCTGGAAGCAGCAGCAGTTGATACCCAGTCGCGCGTCGAGCGGGTCGAGGTGCGTTCCGCCAAGGCAGCACAGCCCGGCGTTGTGCCGACTTTTGCTGATGTAAACGACAACTTCACATTCAAGCCACGCGGCGTGTTTCAGATCGACTATGCCGGCTATAATGAGCGCGCCGGCGGCTATGACTATAGCAACGGCACAGATATCCGGCGCGCACGCTTCGGCTTTGAAGGCACAGCATACAAGAATTTCAAATGGCGTATCGAGGCCGAGCTGGTGAAGAATTCGGTCACATTGCTGGATGCCTATGTAACCTATGCGTTAAACCCGAAATGGTCGGTCACAGCGGGTCAGCATAAGGCGCCCTATGGACTGGAAGCCAACACTTCGGATTCGGCGAATACTTTCCTCGAACGCGGCATGGCGAGCAACGCCTTTGGCGCGGTCGGTGCCGAACGGCGTGTCGGCCTCAGCCTTGCCTACCAGACCGACAAGCTCAACGCCGCCTTCGGCCTGTTCGGATCGAGCGAATCTGTCCTGCGCAATGCAACGACCCCTGACGAGGGCTATGGCATCAATGGTCGCATCACATGGGATCCGATCCTCGATACGGGAAAGGTCGTTCACCTTGGGCTATCAGCATTCCATGCAACGAACTTCCCGGGCAACTCGCTGACCGTTAGTGAACGGCCCAATGTCCGGATCGATGACGGCAGGATCATTTCCGCAGCGATTGCGGGCACCAATCCCGCAAACGGCCCATCGACGGGGGTCAAGGATGCCGACTTCCTTGGCGCCGAGGCCTTGCTCATTCGCGGTCCATTCTCTGTGCAGGGCGAATATGGCCACCTGTCGCTTGATCGGTTTGGCACAGCGCCCAATGTGAGTTTTGAAGGCTTCAACGTGTTCGGCACCTGGTCGATCACCGGCGAGGCGCGTGCGGTCAAGAATGGCGTTGTTGACAGGTTCAAGCCGTTCAAGAATTTCAATCCTGCGACAGGTGATCTTGGCGCATTTGAAGTTGCGCTTCGCTACGATACGTTGAACCTGACTGACAAGAACCTCTCCGCCCTCAAACGCAAGGCAACCAGCGTGACCGGCGCATTGAACTGGTATCTCAACCCAAATACAAAAATCCTGTTCAATTATATCCGCTTCAAGGGTACAAACTCGCCCTTGGTCGTGGCACCGGTTTTGGTGAATGGGACGACGGCCAAGGGTGATGCCTTTGCCACGCGGCTCCAGTTCGATTTCTGATGGTCGGCGTGGGTAAATCGGGAATCTTCTCATGACGCGACGTTCTGCCCTTCCCGGATTCGGGCTATCTTTGGGGCTGACCCTGTTCTGGGTCAGCCTCATTGTCATCATCCCGGTCGCGGCCGTGTTCATCCGCAGCTTTGGCGACGGATGGCAACATTTCCTGACGGTCGGATTTTCGAGCCGCGCGATGGCTGCCTATCGTGTCACCTTCGGGGCTGCCGCTTTGGCAACGCTGATCAACGCGGTTTTTGGCCTGCTGGTGGCCTGGGTTCTGGTGCGCTTCGATTTTCCGGGACGGCGCATGCTCTCCGCCGCAGTCGATTTGCCTTTTGCCTTGCCAACGGCTGTTGCCGGTATTGCATTGACGGCCATCTATGCAAACACAGGGTGGATCGGGATCTGGCTTGAGCCGCTTGGCATCAAGATCGCCTATCAACCGCAGGGCATTGTGGTTGCGCTGATCTTCATTGGCCTGCCCTTCATCGTTCGTGCAGTCGAGCCGGTACTCGGCGACCTTGATCGGGGGTTTGAAGAAGCTGCGGCGAGCCTGGGAGCAACCCGGTGGCAAGTCTTTTCCCGCGTCATCTTCCCGGAAATTGCGCCCGCCCTGGTGACAGGCTGTGCCCTGGCCTTTGCCCGGTGCGTCGGTGAATATGGCTCCGTGATCTTCATAGCCGGGAATATCCCCAAAGTGTCGGAGATCGCCCCGCTACTGATCGTCACGAGCCTTGAACAATATGATTACTCGATGGAGTTCCGCAACGCCGGCGCCCCACCCCCGGCCCGGCTCGCGGCAGCACTGCCGACCGATCTGGACGCGATCATGCCGAAATCAGCCACACCGGCGCAAAGTGCCAGCAATGATTCGGCTCAAGCCAAATTTGGCGGCGGCAGAGATTGTGCAGTTAGATATCGGCAACAAACCATTTTTAACACGATGAGTTCCGGGGTTACGACCTACACGGTCCCGTATACGCCTGAGGGCTGCCCATAAGCCCAAGTTGTATGCCTTAGTGTCACTATCCCGCGCAGTAGGACGGCAGCGCAATGGGGGCAGTGCTCTTCACACGCCACACGCCGTCGGGCAGCAGATAGGCGCGGCCACTGGCAACACGCGTTGCAAGTGTTTCACAGCCCACGGCAGCCGCCACTTCCTTGACGGTTGCACCCTTTTGCGCGGCACGCTGAGTATAGGCGGCACGACGCTTGATGTTGATTGCATCGACTTCCGCACGCAAGGCCTCTGAGACCGAACCGCGGATCCCGAGATAGCCGTCTGCCTGCTCGCCGACCGTTCCGTCGGCAAGCGCTTCCGAGACAAGCCCGCCAGACTGCGCAATCGAAATGCCCGCCCCTGCCAGGAGGAGAGCGCCCGCGGCGATGCCAGCAATGATTTTCATCTTCTTCGTCATTTCGGGAACAGCTCCGGATTATCCTTGATGAGATCGTTTGCATCCTGTTTCAGGCTGTAAACCACCTCTTGCCTGATATTCACGTTCAGGTTGATCTCGATCGGCTTGTCGGGCGCTTTAACAGTCACACAGCCCGCCAACAGCGCCGCAACGGCAGCCAGTGTCAGGGGTGTGTGTTGTTTCATGCGACCGGCGTAACCTTCGGGCCTCACTGTCGTCAACATCAATCCCTTCATTGCACACGCTCGCTTTCTGACGGCTGAATGGTTTTCGCAGGTCCAATCCGCTGCAGATCGGGGTTCAGCCGCTCGATCAGGAGTGACGGATCGCTGATTGTCCGGCTCATGTCGAACAATTTGCGGAACGGCGCTGTAATCGTGACATTGAATATGAATGGGAAATTGGTGAGGCCTGTGACGCGGATTGGTATCGGAAACTTGGCTCGAACCCCTTCGATCGGCGCCTGGTTGACGCCCGCAAAGCTGACGCGGGTTACGACATCCCCGTCGAGCGGCCCGTCAAGTTCGATGCTCAACCGGTCATATTTGATCGACTTCAGCGCATCGAACGCGACGCGCCCCATTGTTCCCAGATTCTGGTTCGATATTTCGCCCACATAGGCCAGCGTTCCTCCATTGCGCGCGACCAGCCGCCCACCTTCGATCCGCCCGCCATGTTCATCGAAGATCATCGGCAATGTGCCGTCATAGACCCCGGTCGCGTCGATATTCTCGAACTGCAGCTGATTGATGAACTGGCCAGCATCCATTCCTTCAACACGAAAGGTCAGGCGCCGCTCTGCCGCCGCTGAAAGGTCGATCGTCGTCGGATCGAGAATCAGGAAGCCTCCCGCAAAGGGCCAACGCCCGCCCTCGATCTGCAACTTCAGTCCGGGCAGGAGTTGATAGCGAAGAGTGCCATCGACCACGGCGATACCCGGATTGATCGAGCTGATCGTCACCATCTGGCCTGCACTGGTTTCAATCCCCAGCAGATCGGACAAGGCAATTTCGCCCTTGAGGCCCGTTACGGGGCCGAACGCTGCGGCGAAATCCAGACCTTCGGTTCGAAACTTGCCAGTGCTTGTCACAGCGTCGGGGCTCCACTGGATTTCGCCGCGCCCGTTGATTGTCCCAACAACATTGGCAATCACGCCCAATGTCGTTGTCGTCAGCATTTCCGGCTGGAGGGCGCGCCCGAATGTGAGGCCGTTCACGTCAATGGTCGCGCTCCCGGTCCCCTGCGACAGTTCATGTCTTATCGCCAATTCTGCGACTTGGGCGAGTGTCTTCGGTTCGCGCGCGACGCCACTGGCCAAGATGATATTATTGGCAAATTGCAGCGAGAAGCGGTCCACAAACAGCGGGTTGAAGCGCGGATCGGTCGCCAGTCCGTCAGAAACGCGCAAGCCGCCTTGAAGCATCAGCTTGCTGTTCGCGAATTGCCAGGCTCCGCTGCCTTCGGACATCTTCAATGGCACGTTTCCAATAGCCCCGGACGCGCCGGAGAACTTGCCTTGAGCGCGCCCCTCGCCAAACCGACCCGTCAGTGCGGCCACGTCAAGCAGTGAAAGGCGATCCGGCGGTCCAAGCTTTACGCCGAGACTATCCACGGCAAAATCTCCGCGCGAGAACCCAATCCGGGCGCCATTGGCTGCAAGCTGCATGGGAGACTCCCCGAGGCGACCGGCAAGCCGCACAGGCGCCAGCCGCGCTTCGCTACCAGAAAGGCAAACGTTCAACGACGCTGCCGCAAGATGCAGCCCTCCGATCTCGACCGCGCGGAAACCGGACTTTAAACATCCCGCGAGCGGATCACGTGTCGGCCGGAGTGAAATCGGAATATTCAATCCGGTGACACGGCCGCCGCCAAGGGGGCCATCTAGCAGGACGGTGGTGCGCATCCCGAACCCAGAGCCGCTGAAACGCAGGTCCACTGGCGTCAGAACCAGTTGTGCCCGACCCGCGCGATAGGGCCGAAAACGGGCAGTCCCCGTCCAAATCCCCTTGTTCAACGCAAGACGAGCCGAACCGACTGGAAATCCGCCTCCGGAAAGTGCAAATTCGCCGTCGAAATTTGCTTGGCCCTTGCCGAATGGTATGATCATTCCGCGCCCGTTGCCGAGCAGCCGCGCACCTGACGATGCAACGATCGTCGGAGGCCCGATAAACAGCGATCGCTGCGTTCCCGACGACCGAAATTCAATCGGGGCGATTGCCATGCTGCCCTTGCTCAGATTCGCAAGTGCCGCACGAAGTTGCCGCAGGAGTGGTTCAAGCGGCGTCCCCCCTGCGTTCGGAATGGCCGCCACCAGCCGCCGCTGCTCACCTGATGCAGGCCTTGCGCCATCCAGCTGAAGCTTCGCAGCCAATTTCCGGACGTCGCCGTCCTGCACAAATTTCCCATCGGCCCGCAAAGAACGTGCCGCACCAACCATGAGCGCTTCAACGTCAGCGTCCATTGACCAATCCGCTTCGACATTGGCAAAGGATTCGCTTGAACTGCCTTTGATCCGAACCGACGGTCGGGCCAGCACATTCCCGCCATACTGCAGCTTGTTTGCCGACGTCGGCCCCTCAACAAATATGCGCCGCCGCTCGGTCCTGATCGCGAGCCGCGTCGCAAGGCCCTGCAATTCCAATTGCCCGACAAGGATCCGCGGCGAAGTCCCAAGCAGCGATCCAGAAAATCCGTCGGCCAGATTGCCATTGCCGTCGAGCCGGAGATCAATTTCGCCAAAGTCCGTGCCCAATATCATGCGGGCATTGACGAGCGAAATATCGGTGTCCGGCAGTGCGAAAGGCTCTCCGTCGGGGGCAGGCAACAAGCGATCCACTGCACCCAGGCTCAACTTGCCATTCACCAATTGCCCCCGCAGTCTCAAGCCACCTGCACGCAACGAGCGCACCGCCACGCCAGACAAGCCGATGCCAAGCTCAATCTCGGCCCAGTCCGCGACAAGATCGGGATTTTTCGGATTGCCGATGATAATATGTTCAAGCCGCTGCGTCCTTGGGCCGATGGACTTGATTTCGTACCGCGCGTTGATTTTGCGGGCTGCAAATTGCGCGTCGGCAAAGCGTCGCGCGATTGTTTTTCGCTCAAGATAGAGCCCCAAGCCGACCAGTAACGAGAAGGCAACAAGGAAGAACAGGACTCGCCGGAAAGTGGCTGACAAAGGCATAACGACAAACAAGCGGCTTTGCCTCGCGCAATCAAGCGAATTGCGTCAGGCAAGTCCCTCCTTTACGGGGCGGACCCTGATGATCGTACTTTTTGCCTCTCACCGTCTGAACGGCAGCTGACCTAATGGCCGTCTACACCCATATTCCCTCCGAAGAGATGGCGGAGCTGGTGCGCGCCTTTGGCGCCGGAAAGCTCCTCTCGGCCAAAGGCATTGCCGAGGGTGTGGAAAACAGCAACTATCTGGTCGACGCGACGCACGGCAGATTCATCTTGACGGTTTATGAGAAGCGCGTCGATGCGAACGACCTTCCGTTCTTTCTCTCGCTGATCGACCATCTGGCAGACAATGGGTGTCCGGTGCCGCGTGCCCGCCATACGCAGGGCGGCGGAGCCACCATCAACTGGCGGGGTAAATCCATTGCGCTGATCGAGTTCGCTGAAGGCTTGTCGGTTTCACATCCGACGCCATCGCAGGCCCGAGCCGTTGGCGCAGCGTTGGGGCAGGTCCACAAGGCCGCAGCAAGCTTCACAATGAGCCGGCCGAACAGCCTGGGCCCGGAAGGCTGGTTCGACCTGGCCGAGCGTTGCGGCGAAGATCTGGATGCCATCCAGATCGGCCTCAGGGAACGGATAGCGAAGGAATGCACATTCCTCAATCGCCATTGGCCCGCTGACCTTCCGCGCAGCGTCATTCATGCGGACCTGTTTCCGGATAATGTCCTCATGATTGGCAATTCGGTGAGCGCGCTCATCGATTTCTACTTTGCCTGCACCGAAGTGCGCGCCTGGGACGTCGCGATAACGCACGCAGCGTGGAGCTTCCAGAACGATGGAACGGGGTTCGACCCGTCAATAGGAGATGCCATTCTGGCTGGCTATAAAAAGGAATTCGGGCTGACGCGCGAAGAGCAGGAAAATTTTTCAATCCTGGCACGCGGCGCATGCCTGCGCTTCCTGCTGACCCGCGCCTGGGATTGGCTCAATACGCCGGCCGATGCGCTCGTGACCCGCAAGGACCCGCTGGCCTTTCTGCGCCGTCTGGAGCACTACGCCGCGCAATGAATGAGCTTTCCCGCGTCAAGGTCGTGACTGACGGCGCCTGCAAGGGCAATCCCGGCCCCGGTGGCTGGGGCGTCCTGATCCGCGCCGGTACGCGAGAGAAGGAATTGGCTGGCGGCGAAAAACATACCACCAACAATCGTATGGAACTCACAGCCGCCATTCGTGGCCTTGAGGCCCTTACCCGCCCTTGCCACGTCACACTTGTGACCGACAGTGTCTATGTCAAGGACGGCATCACACGATGGATCCATGGCTGGCAACGTAACGGCTGGCGCACGGCAGACAAGAAGCCCGTCAAGAATGCCGAGCTTTGGCAAGAGCTACTCGAAGCCACCGCGCGACATCGCATCGATTGGGTCTGGGTGAAGGGCCACGCCGGCGACGACGACAATGAACGCGCGGACAGGCTGGCCAGCGATGCAGCCTTGATTGCACAGTCAAGCGGTGCATAACTCGCGATTCCACGAGAAGGAGTCGGCGCCATGAAGTTTGAGGTGTACAAGGACAAGAAGGGTGAACATCGCTGGCGTTTGCGTCACGGCAACGGAAACATCCTCGCAACGGCAAGTGAGGGATATGCCTCAAAGGCCGGGGCAATGAAGTGCATCGAGAATGTCCAGGCCTCCGGCTCGGCAGAGATTGTAACGATCAAGTGAACCTGCCGGGCGCGTAGCGCCCCGCATCGACACGTTCCACCATTGGATCGGCGCTTTTGCCCATGAGGAGGCTTGCGCCGATCTTCGCGGCAGCGGGTGCCGTCTGGATGCCGAAGCCACCCTGCCCGGCGAACCAGAAGAAGCCGGGAACGTCGATATCAAAGCCATAGACCGGAAGCCTGTCCGGCGCAAAGCTCCGCAGACCGGCCCATTTATGCGTCACCTGGCGCACTTGCCAGTCAACCACATGTTCGAGCCGGTCAATCGCAATAGCCACATCGAGTTCTTCCGGGGCTGCATCGGTGGGCGGCGACGGCGTTTCATCATGTGGACTCAGCCAGACTCCGTCTGCACCGTCCGACTTGAAATAGAACTGGCCGTTGACGTCGATTGTCAGCGGCAAGGTTCGGGGAATTGGGCGATCAAAACGAAGTTGCACGATTGTTCGCCGAAACAGCGTGATACCGATGGGCCGCACGCCCGCAAGTGTTGCGACTTCATCCGCCCATGCACCAGCGGCGTTGACGAGAATCCCGGCGGAGTAGTCGCCATTGCGCGTTGCCAGTCGCCAGCCATTCCCCAATCGCTGCGCGGACAAGAGCGCAGCGTTGCAACGCAAGGCAACTTTGTGTCGCGCAGCAAGACGCAGATAGGCCTGATGAACGCCAGCGACATCGATGTCGGCACAATCGGGTTCGCGCAGGCCGAGCGTCCAATCCGGCTTCAACCCGGGGCAGTGCAAATCGAGGCCTGTTCGATCGAGCCACTCAAAATTCGGCCCATTCTCTGCAAATGATGCAGCAAAGTCATCAAGCCTGTCCCGCTCTCCGGACCGACAAAGCGTAATTGCTCCGCGTGGCGCAAGAAACGAATCGACACCCAATTCAGCTGGCGGATTTGACAGCCAGGCGAGCGATGCCTTGGACAGCGGCTGCACATCCGGTCCGCCATAGGTCTCGTGCCAGAACGCAGCCGACCGGCCGGTCGCATGATAGCCGGGCTGGCTTTCCGCTTCCAGCAGAAGGATAGACATATCCGTCCCCAGTTCGGCCGCAAGGCTCGCCCCAGCCATTCCGGCCCCAACAATGGCAATATCGAAATGCATCAGTTCCCCGCCCTGACCTTTTCGAGCAGCGCATCGATCAAGGCGATGGCCTCATCGCGTGGGCCATCGCGCTCGCGCAGGATTTCGTGCGCGACGGTTGCATCGAACATCTTTAGAGTTGCGTTTGGAATTCTGGCGGCAAAACGCGGGATCGCGGCGGGGCTGACAAGCTGGTCGCCAAACGTCCCGATCAGCAGGACCGGTGGGCGAATCTCCTCTATGCCTCGGGACGACTCAAGGCCAAGTGCGGAGCCATAGGCCTGCTCGAGCCATTTGAGGCTGGGAGGTCCGAGTTCCAGTTCGGGCTTCTCCTGTTTCCACCAGAGTTCGTCGTTGTAGCGATCGACATCTGACGTGAGGAATTTCTGTCGCGATGCGCCGCGCGGGGCCGGGCGTTCGTTCACTTTCCAGGCAGCTCGCTCCGGCCAGAAACGTGCGAACTGCCGCACAGCCGCGGCGACGACCCGCAAGGGAAGCGCCCCCGTCTCGAATCCGAGCATGGGGGCAACAAGCACAGCCGCATCCGGCAATATGCGCTTTTCCGCCAAGGCCCGGAGGACAAGATGCCCGCCCATGCTGTGCCCCATGATGACATGAGTTCCCGGAGCGCGCGCCGTCCAGTCCGCCACAAAATCGGCAAGATCGTCAACCCAAACGCCGAAGTCCACGCAATGTCCGACATGGGGGTCTGCCGCCAGCCGGCCTGATCCACCTTGCCCTCGCCAGTCAAAAGCCGAGATGTTCCATCCCAATCTGTGCCAGTGGTCGAAGACTTCAAGATATTTTTCGATAATATCGCCCCGGCCACCTTGAAAAAGGATCGATCCGCGCGCCACTCCAGTTGCTGGCCACTCGAAGGACCGCAGTGGCCACCCGTCCCGCGTCGCCACGGCCTCAAACCGGGACCCAGATGGGTAAGAGCGTCTGGAACTGAGGGAGGAAGCCATGGCTATGGTTACTTTTTCGTAAGTGGTTTGCCCTATTGGCACAGGCTTATGACGATCGGAACACCGGAAATCGCGCTCCTCTGCCTTTTGGCGATACTGCTTCTTGTCGGAGCCGTCACTGACTGGCAGCGACGGAGTATCGACAATTGGCTGACGGCGACTGTGGCATTGATGGCGCCGCTCTATTGGTGGGCCGCCAACCTTGGCCTTTGGCCAGATATTGCAATCCAGGTCGCAGTCGCATCCATTATCTTTGCAATCGGCATTGGTCTGTTCGCAATGGGCGCAATGGGCGGTGGCGATGTAAAGTTGCTGGGCGGGCTGGCCCTTTGGTTTCCCGGCCTCGTCATGATGCGGCTTGTGATCGTCATGTCCATCATCGGCGGAATTCTGACAATTTTCATGCTCGTGCGCCACAAATTGATGAAAATCGAAGGGCCGCTCGAAATACCTTATGGCATCGCAATTTCGCTCGCCGGGATGTGGGCCATCTACGAACGAAATCTTAACCATTTTGGGTGAAGACCTGCCTCATTGGGTTTGACCTGTAATTTCGGGGGTTCGGCATCATGGATGCGAAGAAGATTATCCTGCTCGTTGTAGCACTGATCATCGCGGGCGGCACTGCCTTCATGGCGAAGACCATGTTTAGCCAGGCCTCGGCGCCGCAAGTGTCTGCTGC
Organism: Sphingomonadales bacterium; assembly: GCA_016704425.1. Taxonomy (GTDB): domain Bacteria; phylum Pseudomonadota; class Alphaproteobacteria; order Sphingomonadales; family Sphingomonadaceae; genus Aquisediminimonas. The sequence goes on along the minus strand of JADJAC010000011.1, from coordinate 921,907 downwards.
AGTGATGCCAGCCAAAGATGGTCCGCAGATCCTGGTTGCGACGCGTTCGCTGCCGGTCGGGACGATCATCGAAGCCGATAGCTTCCGCTATCAGCCCTGGCCTTCCGAGCTAATCGAGAATGCTTATTATGTGAAGGGCGAAGCCGATCCGGCCAGCCTGCAGGGCACCGTCGTGCGCGCCGCAGTCACGGCCGGACAGCCGGTGACCAAAGGAGCACTCGTCAAATCTGGCGATCGCGGCTTCCTCGCCGCCGCACTCGGGCCGGGCATGCGCGCCGTAACGGTGCCTGTGTCTGCTCAGAGCGGCGTTGCCGGCTTCGTATTTCCTGGTGACCGAGTCGACCTCGTCCTGACCCAGACGGTCAGTGGCGATGGTGCTGGCCCGGCATTGAAAACCTCCGAAACCTTCATCCGCAATGTGCGTGTTCTTGCGGTCGACCAGACCACAGTGCCTGAAGACGATGAAGGCAACAAGCTCGTGAAGGTCGTCGCAACCGTGACCCTCGAAGCGACACCTCGCATTGCGGAAAAGATTGCAGTTGCCCAGACAATTGGCAGCGTTTCGCTCTCTCTGCGCTCGATTGCCGACAACACCGCAGAACTCGAACGCGCCATTGCTGCGGGCGAGGTCAAGGTTCCTGAAGGCAATGACCCGAAGGCTGAAAAGAGCATGCTGCTCGCTGTCGCGTCGCGCCCGGTCGATACGGACACGACATTTGTGACGGGCGCAGACGTGTCGCGGTTCCAGCGTCGCTCGGTCCCGCGCCAGTCGATGGCAGCTGGCGGCGCGCCGAGTGCCCCTGCCTATTCCGGCGGTGGAGCAGATCCACAGTCGTTCGGCCCGGTGGTGAAGGTTCTCCGCGGGAGCAACAAAACGCCGGATGTCATTCCGGTGGGAGGCAAGTAAGATGAACAAGTCACAGCTCTTCGCAAGTGCCTCGGCAATGCGCCTTGCCACAATGATTGCTGGATCGGCGATGCTGGTCAGCGGAATTGCAGCAGACGCCGCGCCGAAGAAGAACCAGTCTTACCCGGCTGTCAACGTGTCGAGCGGTGCGCCTCGCACCCAACGACCGTCAACCGATCTGAACCTTTCGGTCGGACGCGGCCAGTTGATCAACCTATCCGCGCCTATCAGCGATGTCTTTGTTGCAAACGAAGACGTGGCGGACGTGCAGGTTCGCTCGGCAACCCAGATTTATGTTTTTGCCAAGAAACCTGGCGAATCGAGTGTGTTCGCGACGACCCGTTCCGGTGCAGTTGTTTATTCGGCGAATGTCCGGGCAGGTACGAACACCAACTCCATCGACACAATGCTGAAGCTCGCGATGCCGGAAGCCGCGATCCAGAGCACGCCGATGAATGGCCTTGTGCTCCTGACTGGCACGGTTGCCGGGCCGGAAGATGGTGCCGAAGCAGAGCGACTGGTTCAGGCCTTCGTTGGCGACGATACCAAGGTTGTCAGCCGCTTGCGGACCGCAACGCCGCTGCAGGTCAATCTGCAGGTCAAGATTGCCGAAGTAAGCCGCAGTCTCGTCAAGGAACTTGGCGTCAATCTGCTGAACCGTGACACCACCGGGGGCTTCCTGTTCGGAATCTCGCAGGGGCGCAGTTTCGGAAGCATCGGCAGTCTTCCGACAACAAGTTTTCCAACTGTTCCGGCATCGAACTTCTTCCCCGGCGCCATTGGCAACGTAACAATCAATCCAGCCACCGGCCTGCCAATTTTCGGCAATGTCGGAACCGTCTATGATTTCAAGAACCTTGGCCTTGGCGCCGGCAAGACTTCAATCGGCCTTGCGGGCAAGTTTCTTGGTCTGGATCTGGCGTCTGCGATCGACCTTGCTGAAACCGAGGGCCTGGTAACAACGCTGGCTCAGCCAAATCTGACGGCGCTTTCGGGCGAAACAGCGAGCTTTCTGGCTGGCGGCGAATTTCCAATCCCGATTTCGCAGCAATTGGGTTCGGTTTCCATCGAATACAAGCAATATGGCGTGAGCCTGGCATTCAGCCCGACAGTTCTTGCCGATGGCCGCATCTCGATGCGCGTCCGCCCGGAAGTGTCAGAACTTACGAACGAAGGCTCGGTCACGCTCAACGGCTACACCGTGCCCGGCATTACCACTCGCCGCGCCGAAACCACTGTGGAACTTGGTTCCGGTCAATCGTTCATGATTGGTGGCCTGATGCGCAATTCGCAAACCAATTCGATCGACCGTGCACCGGGTCTGGGCAATGTGCCGGTTCTGGGAGCTCTGTTCCGTTCGACGCGGTATCGCAAGAGCGAAACCGAACTCGTGATCATCGTGACGCCCTATCTGGTCAAGCCCGTTTCGGCCAACCAGATCGCGCTCCCGACTGACGGGTTCAAGGCCTCGACTGACGCGCAGCGGATCCTGCTTGGCCAAAGCCATTCCGGGGACTCCGGTGGAAAGCGGCCGACTCCGACCGAGGCTCCGCCGGCAACAATCGTTGCACCATCTATAGGTGCTAACGCCGCACCGGCGCCCGACAAGCGGACAAAGACTTCGCAAACGGCCCCAGCGCCCGGTTTCAGTGGAAATTAACCCCAATCATGGAGATGAAAGTCATGCGTGCATCCCACCTTGCAACCCTGATTGGAATGAGCGCCGCGCTTGCCGCGTGCGGGACCCAAAATCGCGGTGTTGAATCGGTGCATCAGCCGGTTGTCAGCAAGTCCAACTATGTGCTGGACGTCAATTCCGGCTATGAAGGCCTTGCGCCTGGCGAGTCCAGTCGCGTTGCTGGCTGGTTCGAATCGCTGCGGCTTGGTTATGGCGACCGGGTATCGGTCGATGCTGCTGGCGGAAGTGACGCGGCGGTCCGCGAGGCCGTTGCTGACGTGGCTTCACGTTATGGCCTCCTCATCGATCCGACTGCACCGGTGACCAGTGGTGAAATTGCCCCGGGCAAGGTTCGCGTCGTTGTCAGCCGCACGACTGCCAAAGTGCCGAATTGCCCCGACTGGAGCGACAAGGCCGGCAACGATTTCAATTCCAACACGATGGCCAACTATGGTTGCAGCATCAATTCGAACCTTGCTGCCATGGTCGCAAACCCGGAAGACCTGATTTACGGACAGCGCGCAACTGGCGCCAACGACGCTTCGACGGCGTCAAAGGCGATCAAGTCCTATCGCGACAAGGCGCCCACGGGTGCCGGACCCCTGAAACAAGAAGGCTCGAGGAGCAACTGATGAACGCGCCATGGTCTCCCAGTCGCCACGGGGCGACAACACGTGATCCGTTTTCTGCTTATATCTGCGACGATGCCACGGCCGATACGATCCGCCCGGTGTGCGCGGAAATGGGCTGGCCGGTCGAAAAGATCAACAAGGGCGGCTTGCGCAATGCAGTCCAGTCTCTCTCGGTCTCGGCAAGTCCGAACATACTTTTTGTGGACCTGTCTGAATCCGGAGATCCGCTGAACGATATCAACGCACTGGCCGAAGTTTGCGAACCCGGCACGGTTGTGATCGCAGCGGGCGAAGTCAACGACGTCAGGCTCTATCGTGATCTCGTGGCCAGCGGCATCCAGGATTATCTGCTGAAGCCGTTCAACGCCGACCAGTTGCGCGAAGCCTTCGCACATGCTCAGGCAGTGCTTAACGGACCGAGGCACAACGAACCTGTCGCCGATCGTCCGCACATGACGGCAGCCATCATCGGTGCGCGCGGCGGTGTCGGCGCTTCGACGATTGCAGCATCGCTCGCCTGGCTGTTCAGCGACAGCCAGAAGCGTTCAACGGCGCTACTTGATCTCGATGTTCATTTCGGAACCGGTGCACTGTCGCTCGATCTGGAACCCGGTCGTGGCCTGACGGATGCAATCGAGAATCCGGGACGCATCGACGGTCTGTTCATCGAGCGTGCGATGGTGCGCGCCAATGACAAGCTGTCGGTCCTGTCAGCAGAAGCTCCGATGAGTCAGCCATTGCTTAGCGACGGCGGAGCCTTCTATCAGCTTCAGGAAGAGATGCGCGCTGCATTCGAATGCACCGTCATCGACCTGCCGCGCCATATGGTCATTCAGCACCCGCACCTGATGAACGAGATTCAATCCGTGGTGGTTGTATCCGAGCTAACGCTTGTCGGCGCGCGCGACGTGATCCGGATCCTGTCCTGGCTTAAGGCCAACGCGCCGCATTCGAATGTGCTCGTCGCACTGAATCGGGTCGGGCCGAACGGGACGACCGAGCTGACAAAGAAGGATTTCGAGTCCTCGATCGAACGAAAGGTGGATTTCGTGATCCCCTTCGACTCCAAGGTCGTTTGCCAGGCGGCAAAGCTCGGCAAGCCGGTTGCCGAAGTCGGCAAGACGTCGAAAGTCGGACTTGAACTCCAGGCAATCGGTACGCGCTTGCTTCTTACAGCCGATGGCGGGGACGAAAGCGGCGAAGTCGCGGCGTCAAAGGCCGGAAAATCGGTGTCGCTTGCCGACAAGATTGGAAGCCTGCGGTCACTGTTGCCGTCGAAAAAAGCCAAGGCCGATCAGGTCGCTTGAATTGCAGGTCGTTTGACCGGTTAGGATAGGATCACCAATGCAGTGGATCGTGGTAGTCGCCGGGATGATCTTGAGCCTGATCATGCTGGGCGTGGCCTTTTCCGGCCCGTCACTGGCCAAGGCGCAGACACGTCGCATTGACGGCGTGAAGGCGCGGCATGGCGATATGCCGTCCTACACCGTCGAATCCCAGATGCGCAAAATTACCGCGAACCGGGCGTCGCGCGCGGATGGCATTGCCAGCAAATATATTCCCAATCCTGCGCTGCTCGCAAAACGCCTGCAGCAGACGGGGAAAAACTGGTCGCTTGCGAAATATGTGATGACCTGCGTCGGGATCATGCTCGTGATCACGCTGCTCGCCTTGATCAAGGGCGCACCGGTTTTGCTTGGCTTGCTCGCAGGTTCGGCAGTCGGGCTCCTGCTTCCGCATCTGGTGGTCGGAAGCCAAATCAAGAAGCGCATAAACAATTTCAACGCCAAATTTCCCGACGCGATCGAGCTAATGGTGCGCGGCCTTCGTTCAGGCTTGCCGATTTCCGAAACGCTCGGAATCGTTGCCAGCGAAGTTCCGGATCCCGTCGGCATGGAATTCAGGGGTGTTTCCGACCGCATCAAGATCGGCAAGACAATGGAAATGGCGCTGGAGGAAGCTGCTGATCGCATCGGAACGGCTGAATTCCAGTTCTTTTGCATCACGCTTGCAATCCAGCGGGAAACGGGCGGCAATCTCGCTGAAACGCTTTCAAACCTGGCAGACGTGCTGCGCAAGCGCGCCCAGATGAAGCTCAAGATCCGGGCAATGTCGTCCGAATCCAAGGCGTCCGCCTATATCATTGGCGTCCTTCCGTTCGGTGTGTTCGGCATGATCATGTACGTGAATCCGCCCTATATGCTGCACTTCTTTGATGACCAGCGCCTGATGGTCGCCGGTCTGGGCGGCATGGTCTGGATGGGCATCGGTGCGTTCATCATGTCCAAGATGATCAGTTTCGAAATCTGACGGTTCGGTCAAAGGAAAGAGTTTAGAGATGGAAACGGGTGGGCCAACATTGCTGGGAGTCGACGTCCTCTGGGTCGCGACAATTTTGTCGGCAGTCGCAACCCTTGCCGTCATCTTCGCACTCTATACGGCAACGACCGTTCGCGATCCGATGGCAAGCCGCGTCAAGGCATTGAACGAGCGGCGCGAACAGCTGAAGGCCGGCATCATTGTCTCGAGCGGAAAGCGCCGGGCAAAGCTGACCCAGAAGAACGAAACGACAGACCGCATGCGTTCCATGCTGTCCTCGCTGCGGGTTTTGCAGGAAGAACAGCTCAAGGACGCCCAGACAAAACTCGTCCAGGCAGGCATCCGTTCTAAGGACGCAGCCGTCGCAGTCATTTTTGCGCGCATGGTGTTGCCTATCGTCATTGGCGGCGGCGTAGCGGCGGCTGTCTATGTTTTCGGCTGGCATGCGGACTGGTCGGCGATGAAGAAATTTTTCCTTGTTTCGGGCGCGCTCATCGGCAGCTACAAGGCTCCGGACATCTTCATCCAGAACAAGATTTCAAAGCGCTCCGACCTGATCCGCAAGGGCCTGCCTGACGCACTCGACCTGCTGGTCATTTGTGCGGAAGCCGGCCTCACAGTCGATGCTGCTTTCCATCGCGTCGCACGCGAGCTTGGCAAGGCCTATCCCGAACTGGGGGATGAATTTGCACTGACTGCGATCGAACTCGGCTTCCTGACTGAGCGGCGCATGGCCTTCGAGAATCTGTCACGGCGTGTTGCGCTTGACGCGGTTCGCGGCGTCGTCACAACCATGATCCAGACAGAGAAATACGGTACGCCACTCGCTTCCGCACTGCGTGTTCTCTCCGCCGAATTCCGGAATGAGCGCATGATGCGGGCTGAGGAAAAGGCTGCGCGCCTGCCCGCGATCATGACAGTGCCACTAATCCTTTTCATCCTTCCGGTGCTGTTCGTTGTCATCCTCGGGCCGGCGGCCTGCTCGATCAGCGACACCTTCGTAAACGGAAAGATCTAGGCCCTAGCCTCTGATCGTGGCGCAGTTCGATTGCCGTCTGATGGCATCGAACTGCGCAATTTCCGCTGGATCGGCAAGCAATAGCCTTACAAGAGCGATCCCGCGATCATAACCGACACGGACGGTCTCGACACCAGCCGGAACCTTTTGGCCTTCCCGGGCAATGGCGATCCGGACCGGTTTGCCTCCCGCCTGCTCATCGTTTCGCACAAAGACCACGTCAGTCCGCGCATTAAAAACGCTGAGCGAAGAATAACGGCCGGCGACAGGCACATACTGGATCAGGAGCGGCCCCGCCGAAAGATCAAAGGGACAGCTTGAATAGGCGAGATCCGGGCTCGGCCTGACAATCGGCTGATTGGCTGGGGTGGCGAGCTGACCATAGGACATGGTGTTCAGGCCAGCCCGCAGGGAGAGGCGGCGCACTGCGCCTTCCATCAGGCCGAAGGTCGCAGCAGCCAGTGTCGCATGCCAGGCCCCTGCCGCTGTTGCCAGAAAGACGAGAAGCGGAACAATCCATCGCGTCATGCGCAACGCTCCTTCTTCAGTACCGGAAGGATCGCATCCTTTGGCGAAGCGCGAAATCCGGCACCTGGATTGTACATCCGCAAGGTCAGCTCGAATGGCTGCCCTTTGGCACTCGGCAGCCAATGGCCATCGACCTTGTCCGGACCAATGGTCACCCGCCAACCGTCCTTTTCGGCCGGCGTGACAGATATCCCGCTGAACGACCAGATATTGGCGGCATTGGCGACGAGATAGCCCCGCTTGTCATAGTAAGTCACACTCCACCAGCGGGCATCGAGCGGCTTGCCCGTCATGGCGTAGGTGCAGCTGCCGTCCAGCGGTATTCCGTCACTATCGGTAGCTGCATTCCAATAGACTGTTTCGGTCGACGGCAAGGCGAGGATCGCGCGCAATGCGACTGACGCGCGCGTCAGGGAATCCGTATCTTTCGTTCCGTAATTCAGCGCGGTCGACCAAGGGCCATTGCTCAGGCGTCCGTCGTTGAGACCCTTGTGAATGACGGCCCAAGCTCCGCCAGCACCAGCTGCCAGTCCGGCGACGACTGCAAAAGCATAATGGTGCCAGCGTTTCATCGCTAACCCTTTCGAAGCGCTGCCTGGGCGGCGGCCAGACGTGCGATCGGTACACGGTATGGCGATGCGGACACATAGTCGAGCCCGACGCTTTCGCAAAAATGGATCGACGCGGGATCACCGCCATGTTCACCGCAAATCCCCAGCTTGATGTCGGGTCGTGTTGCACGGCCCCGTTCGGCCGCAAGCTGGACGAGCTGCCCCACTCCATCAATATCAAGGCTGACAAAGGGGTCCTGCGCATAAATGCCCTTGTCGACATATTGTGTCAGGAAGCGGCTCGCATCGTCGCGGCTGACGCCCAGCGTTGTCTGAGTCAGGTCGTTGGTGCCAAAGCTGAAGAAGGCCCCGACTTCAGCAATTTCGCCAGCCATCAGCGCTGCGCGCGGCAACTCGATCATCGTGCCGACCAGGTAAGTGATCCGCTTGCCACGTTCGGCAAACACGGCCTCGGCGGTCCGGTCGATCACGTCCTTCATCAATTCCAGCTCGCGCCGCGTGCCGACTAGAGGCACCATGACTTCCGGAATGGGCGAAACGGCCAAATCGCAGGCCGCCTCGAAGATCGCGCGGGCCTGCATTTCATAGATTTCAGGATAGGTCACACCCAATCGGCAACCACGATGCCCAAGCATCGGATTGAACTCATGCAGTTCCGCAGCACGACGCTTCAGGATATCGATGCCAACGCCTGCCGCTTCGGCCACATCGGCAAAATCCGATTCTTCTGTCGGCAGGAATTCATGCAACGGAGGATCGAGCAGCCGGATCGTGACCGGCAGGCCGGCCATCACCTCGAAAATGCCCTTGAAATCGGCCCGCTGTTCCGGAAGCAGCTTGGCCAGCGCTGCCCGCCTGCCCGCTTCATCTTCGGCAAGGATCATCTGCCGTACAGCCGTGATCCGGCCCGCTTCGAAGAACATATGCTCGGTCCGGCACAGGCCGACCCCTTCTGCGCCGAAATCGCGGGCGATACGGCAATCGGCAGGTGTTTCGGCATTGGCGCGCACCTTCATGCGGCGCGCCGCATCGGCCCAGACCATCAGCGTGCCAAAATCGCCGGACAGCTCCGGCTGGACGGTCGCGACTTCACCGAACATCACTTCGCCCGATGAGCCGTCGATCGTGATGATCTCGCCTTCGCGGACTTCTCGTCCGCCTACGCGGAAGACGCCTTCCTTGGAGTCGATGGCGACATTGCCCGCGCCTGAGACACAGGGCCTGCCCATGCCCCGGGCGACCACAGCGGCATGGCTGGTCATGCCACCGCGCGCCGTTAGGATTCCCTTTGCGGCATGCATGCCGTGAATATCCTCCGGGCTTGTCTCCATCCGGACGAGGATGACGCTCTCACCCATCTCGGCACGCTTTTCGGCCGTGTCACTGTCGAACACGGCAATACCTGACGCTGCACCAGGGGAGGCCGGAAGGCCTTTGGCCAGTATGTCGCGGACCGCCGCCGGATCAAGCGTGGGGTGCAGCAACTGGTCAAGCGCAGCGGGATCGACGCGCGCCACTGCTTCCTCCCGCGTGATCAGGCCCTGTTCGGCCATGTCGACCGCAATCTTCAGCGCTGCCTTCGCGGTCCGCTTGCCCGAACGCGTCTGAAGCATCCACAGCTTGCCGCGTTCGACCGTGAACTCGATGTCCTGCATGTCGCGATAGTGCGTCTCCAAAATGTTGAAGACATTGGCCAGCTCGCCATAAACCTCCGGCATTGCCTCTTCCATCGAGAGCGGCTTTGCGTTGGCGCGCTCACGAGCCGCGCGGGTCAGATATTGCGGCGTGCGGATCCCGGCAACGACGTCTTCTCCCTGCGCGTTGATCAGGAATTCGCCATAATAGGCATTCTCGCCAGTCGCCGGATCGCGCGTGAAGGCGACACCAGTGGCAGACGTTTCACCCATGTTGCCGAAGACCATGGCCTGCACATTGACCGCCGTGCCCCAGTCTCCCGGAATATTGTTGAGGCGGCGATAGACCTTGGCGCGTTCCGACTGCCAGGAACCGAACACCGCGCCGACCGCACCCCAGAGCTGGTCGTGCACATCCTGCGGAAAAGGCTTGCCCCATTGCTCTTCGACAAGCGCCTTGTAGCTACCAACGAGTGACCTCAGGTCTTCAGCCGTCAGTTCAGTGTCGAGGTAGAAACCCTTGTCTTCCTTCGCAATTTCCAGAGCCTCCTCAAACGAACCGTGATCGAGTTCGAGGACGACATCGGCATACATCTGGATGAAGCGGCGATAGCTGTCCCACGCAAAACGCGCGTCGCCCGAGGAGGCTGCCAGGCCTTCGACGGTCTGGTCATTGAGGCCGAGGTTGAGGACGGTATCCATCATTCCCGGCATGGAAACCCGCGCGCCCGACCGGACCGAGACCAGCAGCGGATCGGCAGCATCGCCAAAGCGCGTTCCGGTCACCGCCGCGATATGGGCAATACCGTCAGCGACTTCATCGCGCAGGGAATCCGGAAAGACTTCGCCATCATCATAATAGCGCGCGCACATGGCTGTCGTGATCGTGAATCCCGGGGGAACCGGCAGACCGATTGCGGCCATCCCGTCCAGATTCGCACCCTTGCCGCCGAGCAAATTCTTGTCGCCAGCGCCACCGTCCGAAACGCCGCCGCCGAAGCGATACACATATTGCGTCATGAAGGCTTACCCCTCGATCTTGGAAAAATCCGCCACGCGATGCACCGCATCACGGAACCTTGCCAGCAATCCCAACCTGAACGCCCGCTTTTGTGGGTCTGGATCATTCACCATGACGCTTTCGAAGAACGCGTCGATCGGCGCGCGGAGCGTGGCGAGTGCGGCCATCGCTCCTTCGAAATTCTCCGCCTCGATTGCAGCGGCAGCTTTTGGCTCGGCAGCTTCGAGTGCGTTGAGGAGGGCCACATCAAACTCCGTCGCCCCTGCAAAGGCAGCGGCCAGTTCGACGCCTTGGGTCCCGACTCCCGCAGAGGCCCCTGCCTCCGCAGGGGCGACGCCATCCGCCTGCTTCAGGATGTTCGCCGCCCGCTTGTAACCAGCAAGGAGGTTCGTGCCCTCTTCGGTTATGACAAAGGCCTGCAACGCCTTCACGCGAGCCAACAGACGGACGAGATCGTCTTCCCCGCCCAGCGCGAACACTGCGTCGATCAGGTCGTGACGGACACCGGCTTCGCGTTGCTGGACCTTGAGGCGGTCGGCGAAGAAGTCGAGAAGTTCAAGAAACTGGACATCAACTTTGCCAAAATTCGCATCATCGCGAACGCCGATAAGTCTGGCCGTGCCACGCTTATTCGGTATCATCGGACTAACGAGTTCGAACGCTGATTGAAGGCGCATCCTTAAACCGTTTTCGGTCAAAACCGACAAGACACCAAGCGCCGCGCGGCGCAATGCGAACGGATCTTTTGAGCCAGTTGGAACCACCTGGCAGGCGAAGAACACGATCAAACTATCCAGCTTATCCGCCAAACTCACCGCCACTGTCACCGGCGCAGTTGGCACCTCGTCCCCCTGTCCGACCGGCTTGTAATGACCGCGCACCGCATCGGCGACCGCATCCGCTTCGCCCTGCGCGCGGGCATAATAGCCGCCCATGATCCCCTGCAGTTCAGGAAATTCGCCGACCATCCCGGTGACGAGATCGGCCTTGCACAGGCGCGCCGCGCGTTCGGCATCGTTGGCGAGTTCCGTCGCCCCTGCGCAGGCAGGGGCCTGCTTGACGTCCGGGTGCCCGATTCCCGCGGAGGCCCCTGCCTGCGCAGGGGCGACGATACCCTCGTCAACCAGCCAGCGCGCGAGCTTTGCGACACGTTCGACCTTGTCAGCGACCGTCCCCAGCTTCTCGTGGAAGACAATGTCCTTGAGCTTTTCGGCCTGCGTCTCGAGCGGAACTTTCAGATCCTGCTCCCAAAAGAACTTCGCATCGCTCAACCGTGCAGCCAGAACCTTCTCATTGCCCGCAACAATCGCAGCACCGCCGTCATTCGCCGTGATGTTCGCCGTACAGACAAACGCATTGGCGAGCTTGCCCGCCGTGTCGCGGCAGATGAAATATTTCTGGTTCACGCGCGCCGTCAGCTGGATGACTTCTTCCGGCACCGCAAGAAACGCCGGATCGAAGCGGCCAAGCATGGGAACTGGCCATTCGGTCAGGCCTGAATTCTCGATCACCAGGCCTTCATCGGGAACCAGCATCAGGCCCGCAGCTGTTGCAGCCTTTTCAGCCCCGGTCCGAATGATCGCGCGGCGTTCGTCCTGATCGACGATCACATGGCAGGCATTGAGCTTTGCCGCATAATCGGCAGCATTGCCGATCGTGACATCTCCGGAATGATGGAAACGATGGCCGACGGTCGCCGATCCGCTCACCACGCCGTCAATCTCGAATGGCACCACCGTGTCACCGAGCAGCGCCACAATGCCCTGGAGGGGCCGCACCCACCGGAGGCTTTCAGTCGAGGCGGAGGCCGCGCCCCAGCGCATCGACTTGGGCCAGGGAAAGGCACGCACAATGGCCGGGACAGCTTCGGTCAGCACCTCGGCTGTCTGGCGTCCGGGCTTTGCGATCACGGCAAACCAGGTTCCGTCGCGATCTTCCAGCTGGTCCTGCGTCAGACCGGTCTTGCGGAGGAACCCTTCAAGCGCCTGCGGCGGCGCCGATGTCTTAGGCCCCTTCAGCTCCTCACTGACGGCACTCGTCTGAAGCGGCAGACCTCGGGCGATCAAAGCCAGGCGGCGCGGCGTGGCAAAGGTGACAATCTCGGACGCCTGCAGACCGGCCTTGCTAATCTCCTCGGCAAACAGCCGGGCCAGATCGGCACGCGCCTTGTCCTGCATGCGCGCGGGGATTTCCTCCGAGCGGAGTTCGAGCAGGAAGTCCGTCACGCGCTCCACCCGTTCTTGTCCATCCACGCCTGGCAACTGCCCTTCGCCAGATCGCGGACGCGGCCCATGTAACTGGCGCGTTCCTGCACGGAGATCACGCCACGGGCCTGCAACAGGTTGAACAAATGGCTTGCCTCGATTGCCTGGTCATAAGCCGCAAGCGGGATATTCGCGTCGATGCAGCGCTTGCATTCGGCTTCCGCCTTGGCGAACCCGTCAAAAAGGCTGGCGGTATCCGCGACTTCGAAATTATAGGTGCTGAATTCCACCTCGTTCTTGTGGAACACATCGCCATAGGTGACGCCCGCGTCATTGAAGGCAAGATCGTACACACTGTCCTTGCCCTGGATGTACATGGCGAGACGTTCGAGCCCATAGGTCAGTTCGCCTGCAACCGGCTTGCAATCGAACCCGCCCATCTGCTGGAAATAAGTGAACTGCGTCACTTCCATCCCGTCGCACCAGACTTCCCAGCCCAGACCCCAGGCGCCGAGCGTGGGGCTTTCCCAATCATCCTCGACAAAGCGGATGTCGTGTTTCAGCGGATCGATGCCGATAGCGTCCAGCGAACCGAGGTAGAGTTCCTGCAGATTGGCCGGGCTCGGCTTCATGATGACCTGATACTGGTAATAATGCTGCAGCCGATTGGGGTTTTCACCATAGCGGCCGTCAGTCGGTCGGCGCGACGGCTGGACATAGGCCGCATTCCAGTGATCGGGGCCGAGAGCGCGCAACGTTGTCGCCGGATGGAATGTCCCCGCGCCCACGCGCATGTCATAAGGCTGGAGGATGACGCAGCCCTGCTTGCCCCAATAGTCATGGAGTGTCAGGATCAGGTCCTGAAAGCTCAGGGGTTGGCCTTCCATCATGCGCGCGGCCTTTGGCCGATGGACCGCCTCGGGTCAAGCAATCCGGCCTTGCTTTGCCGCCGAAATTGCCCTTGAAGGGCGCCATGTTGAAGAAGATGCGTTGGGTACTACCCGCCCTGTCCTTGCTCGCCGCCTGCGCGAGCGCCTCCCCGCCCCCGCCAAAGGCTCCCCCCGCGCGCCCTGCATTGTGGAAAGTCTCCGATGCAGACACGACAATCTATCTGTTCGGGACGATCCATGTGCTGCGCAAAGGCTATCAGTGGCGCACGCCCGCCATCAACAAGGCCGTGCAACGATCCCGGGAACTGGTGCTCGAGGTCAATGACCTGCAAGACAAGGATGCGACCGCCAAGACCTTCCTGAAGCTGGCCATTTCGCCCGGCCTCCCGCCGGTGCTGGACCGCGTCCCGGCCGACAAGCGGGCCGGTTTACAGGCTTTGATGGAAAAGGCCGGAATGTCGGGGCCTGCGCTCAACCAGTTCGAAAGCTGGGCAGTCGCGGTGACGCTGGCCAGCGGGCTGCTTAAGGATCTTGATGTCAGCCCCGATTATGGCGTCGAGAAACAATTGCAGGCGACATTCGCGAAGTCGAAAAAGCCCGTTTCGGGCCTCGAAACGACCGAATTGCAGCTTGGGCTTTTCGACAAGCTTCCGGAATCCGCGCAGCGCACGTTCCTCTCTAGCATGGTCGATGACTCGGTCGACCCGGCGAAGGAATTCAACGACATGGTGTCCGCCTGGAGCAAGGGTGACGACACCGCAATTGCCGCAAGCTTCGACGACGAATTCAAGCGTGCTCCCGAGCTTGCGCAATCCCTGCTCTACAACCGCAACGCCAATTGGACGGCCTGGGTTGAAAAACGCCTCCAGAAGCCGGGAACGGTCTTTGTGGCAGTCGGCGCAGGTCATTTGGCCGGCCCGGACTCGGTCGTCGCGCTGCTGACCAAGGAAAAGCTGAAGGTCGAACGCGTCCAATAGCTTGACCGCGCCTTTAAGTCGCGCCAATCTTCGCGCAATAATATTTCAAAACTGAGGTTCCGATTCCATGAAATTCGCTGTATCTTCGCTCGCGCTTGCGCTGTCACTCTCGCTTGTATCCCCTGCCCTTGCCCAGACTGCCCCGACCGCCGCCGATGCGGACAAGTTCGTCGCGGCTGCCGAAAAGGAATTGGGGGATTTCACGATCTTCAATGCTCAAGTCAGCTGGATCAATCAGACATACATAACCGACGACACGGACGCTGTGGCTGCAAGGGTTGGCGCGCAAGGCACCGAACTCGGTGTCCGTTACGCCACGGAAGCCGCGAAGTATCAGGCAATTCCCAACCTGTCCTATGACACCAAACGCAAGCTGGACTTGCTTCGGGGCGGTCTGACGTTGCCTGCGCCGACCACCGAGGGCGCCGCAGTCGAGCTGAACACGATCGCGACGCGCCTGCAATCCGCCTATGGCAAGGGCAAGGGCACGCTGAAGGGACAGCCGATCGGCGGGTCTGACATCGAAGCCGAAATGGGCACCAATCGCGATCCTGACCTGCTGAAGGAAATGTGGGCCAGCTGGAACAACAATGTCGGCAGCCCGATGCGCGCCGACTATGCCCGCGAAGTCGAGATTGCGAATGCCGGAGCACGCGAGCTTGGCTATGCCGATGTGGGTGCGATGTGGCGTTCGCAATATGACATGCCAGCCGATGAATTCGCCAAGCTGACGGACAAGCTCTGGACCCAGGTGAAGCCGCTTTATGACCAGCTACACTGCTACACACGCACCAAGCTCAATGAGAAATATGGTGATGTTGTTCAGGCCAAGACTGGCCCGATCCGTGCCGACCTGCTTGGCAACATGTGGGCGCAGGAATGGGGCAACATATACGAGATCGTTGCTCCGAAGGGCGCGGGCGATATCGGTTATGATACAGGCGAACTTCTGAAATCCAAAGGCTATGACCCGATCAGGATGGTCCGGACAGGCGAAGGATTTTACAAGTCGTTGGGCTTCGATCCCTTGCCTGAAACATTCTGGCAGCGTTCTCAGATCACAAAGCCGGCCGACCGGGAAGTCGTTTGCCACGCAAGCGCCTGGGACCTCGACAATGTTGACGATCTGCGCATCAAGATGTGCACCAAAGTTAACGCCGATGATTTCCGCACGATCCATCATGAACTCGGCCACAATTTTTACCAGCGCGCCTACAACAAGCAGCCCCTGCTTTATCTGAACGGCGCCAATGATGGTTTCCACGAAGCAATCGGAGATTTCATCGCGCTTTCGATCACGCCCCAATATCTCGTCCAGATCGGCCTGCTCGACGCGGACAAGGTGCCGAGCGCGGACAAGGATGTGGGGCTCCTGCTCCGCCAGGCGATGGACAAGGTCGCTTTCCTGCCGTTTGGTCTTCTCGTCGACAAATATCGCTGGGATATCTTTGCAGGCAAGACGCCAATCGGTCAGTACAACAAGGCCTGGACCGATCTTCGCCTCAAATATCAGGGCATCATCCCGCCCGTCGCGCGCGATGAGACGAATTTCGACGCAGGTGCCAAATATCACGTCCCCGGCAATGTGCCGTACACCCGCTATTTCCTTGCGCGCATCCTGCAGTTCCAGTTCTACAAGGCAGCGTGTGACATTGCGAAGTGGAAAGGGCCGCTCCATCGCTGCTCCTTCTACGGCAACAAGGCGGTCGGCGCACGGCTGAACGCCATGCTGGCAATGGGCGCGTCCAAGCCCTGGCCAGACGCACTTCAGGCCTTCACCGGCAGCCGCGAGATGGATGGCACGGCCATGGTCGCCTATTTCAAGCCGCTGATGACCTGGCTCAAACAGCAGAACAAGGGCAAGACCTGTAACTGGTGACAGAAGAAGCCGTCCGGATAGCGAATATCCGGACGGGCTTTTTGTGGCGATTGTGCAACGCAAAATGAATATTGCGTGTTGCTGCATCCGTTCTTCTTTGGCGCGGAGTTAAGTTCTTCGGGAACTCCCAATTCCGGGACGCCCAAGGACAAGAAGGAATGACGATGCGCAAAATTTCAATTCTCGCTGCCGTTGCGGCGTTTGCCGCAAGCCCGGCGATGGCTGCCGGTGAAGGCCGCGTTGTGGCGAATGGCGGTATCGTTTTCGCAGGCGGCGCGAGCGAGGCCACGATCGGCGCAGAAGCTGGCTATGATTTCGATCTTGGCGACAAGGCGTTTGTCGGCGTTGCGGGCGGTGTCAAGAAAATCCTGGCTGACGGTTCCGACGCCTTTTTCGAGGTTGGTGGGCGCGTTGGCGCCAAACTTGGTGACAAGACCAAGATCTACGCACTCGGTGGCTTGGCCTTTTGCTGTGGCAGCAGCGACGGGTTTGCCGGAGTTGGCCTTCAGCGCAATTTCGGCAATTTGCTTCTTGGCAATATTGAATATCGCAGGATCATCGGATCCGGAACGGATCTAAACTTTGTCACAGTCGGACTTGGGGTCAGGTTCTGACCATCCTGCCGCTGAATAACCGGCAACCGGGGAGCATCCACGGGATGTTCCCCGGCCATTCGTCACCTGAACGGCGGCTCGTTAAAGGCGCGCAATTTGCGGCTATGCAGCTTCGGCCCTTCGGCCTTTAATTGCCGACAGGCTTCGATGCCGATCAACATGTGCTCTGCAATTGCACGCTCGTAGAATCGGTTCGCCTGGCCCGGCAGCTTGAGTTCGCCATGCATCGGCTTGTCCGAAACGCACAGCAACGTGCCATACGGGACACGGAACCGATAGCCCTGTGCGGCAATCGTCGCAGATTCCATATCAATGCCCACCGCGCGCGACTGGCTGAAGCGAAGCGCTGACTTTGAATAGCGCAATTCCCAGTTGCGATCGTCTGTCGTGACGATGGTTCCTGTGCGCAGGCGGCTCTTGAGCTTCTCTGCACTTTCGCCCGACACTTGCTCTGCTGCACGCGCCAGCGCCTGTTGCACTTCGGCAATCGGCGGAATGGGAATTTCCGGCGGCAACATGTCGTCGAGAACGTGGTCGTCCCGCAAATATGCGTGCGCAAGCACATAATCCCCGATCCGCTGGCTTGGGCGAAGACCGCCGCAATGGCCGATCATCAGCCAGGCCTCAGGGCGCATCACGGCCATATGATCCGTAATCGTCTTCGCATTTGACGGACCGACGCCGATATTGACCAGCGTGATCCCGGTTCCATCCGGAGACATGAGGTGCCAGGCCGGCATCTGGTGCCGCCTCCATGCGCTGTCCGCAACCACGCTGTGAGGATCATCGGTATGTTCGGTGACCATTACGCCGCCAGGACATGACAGGCTCGTATAGGACCCGCCATTGCCAATCTGGGCACAGCTCCAGTTCACGAATTCATCGACATAGCGGTGATAGTTGGTGAACAGGACATAGCGCTGGAAATGTTCGGGCGGGGTGCCCGTATAGTGGCGCAGCCGAGCAAGAGAGAAATCGGTGCGCAAGCCATCGAACAAAGCGAGCGGACGCGGATCGTCTATCCCATAGTCGAACAGGCCATCGGCGACTTCATCTCCGATATAGGCGAGTTCGGTCGTCGGAAACCAGCGCGAAAGGTCTTTTGCGCGGACATCGGCAAGATCGTCATTTGCATCAAGGACATAAGGAAACGGAATTTCCTGCCGCCCCGGACGGGCAATGACTTCGACCCCGTAATCGGCGATCAAAATGTCGATCTGTTCGGCAAGATAGTCGGCGAAGAGCGCTGGCTTGGTCACGCTCGTGAGGTAGTCCCCCGCTTCGGTCAGGCGCCCGAAGGATCTCAGCGGTGGCGAAAGAGCTTCATCGCCCCTGTAGTGCAGCCTGATCTCGGGATAAGCGAAGCTGCCATCCTGACGCATCGCCGGATCGGGCGGAGTGCCGGTTTCGACGAAGACTTCAATGGCTTTGCGGAGTCGGGCCACGGCGGCCCTGAACATCGTGTCGAGTTCAGCGACGATTGCCGCGCCCGTCTGTGCCTTGCTTTTGACTGTCATCTTCCACGTTTACGCGCGGAAGATGACAGCTTCAAGTTGGTCGCTCAGATGTTTTCAAGCATGTATTCGGCCGAACTCACCCGGAATTCGCCCGGGCCTTCGACGAACAGGTGCTCGACCGTTCCATCATTGACCACCATTGCGAAACGCTGGCCGCGCGGGCCCATGCCGAATTTCGAGCCATCCATTTCAAGCCCGACGGCCTTGACGAAGTCGCCATTGCCATCGGCAAGCATCGTGACCTTGCCTTCGACGCCTGCACTCTTGCCCCAGGCGCCCATGACGAACACATCGTTAACCGCGGTGCAGGCAATTTCGTCAATGCCCTTGGCCTTGATATCCGCTGCATGTTCGACAAAGCCGGGCAGATGTTTTGCCGAACACGTCGGCGTGAAAGCGCCCGGAACCGAGAAGAGCGCAACGCGCTTGCCCTTGAAATACTCGTCGCTCGCAACGCCCTGAGGGCCTTCTGCGGTCGGCTGGACGAAATTGGTCGATGGAATCTTGTCTCCAACAGAAATGGTCATGAGAAATCCTTTCAGCTCTTGTTTTCACCGGCTGCCCCTCCTCTGGTTCCAACTGCCGCCTATTGCAAGTGGGTGCTGGACTTTGCGCACACGGCAGATCAATCTTGCCGGCGATCATGGCGGCGAGTCCTCCCTTTCTGACCGGCAAGCTGCTGCTTGCCATGCCCGGCATCGGCGATCCGCGCTTTGAGCGTTCGGTGATCGCGATTTGCCAGCATGATGAGAATGGCGCGCTTGGCATTGGCATTGGCCGGATCATGCCGCGCCTCGGGCTTCATGGTTTGCTTGGCCAGTTCGGGATCGAGGCGGGTTCCGTGCGCGATGTGCCGATCCACGCGGGCGGGCCAGTCGAGCCGCAGCGTGGCTTCGTCCTCCACTCGCTTGATTGGGGCGGCCAGGACAGCATGCAGGTCTCTAATCTCTGGAGTCTGACCGCCACGATCGATGTGCTTCGCGTGATCGGGACGGACAAGGGGCCAAAACGCTGGCTGGTCGCGCTCGGCTATGCGGGCTGGGGACCGGGCCAGCTTGACGAGGAAATGCACCGCCACGGCTGGCACGTGGCTGATGCGAACGAAACGCTGCTGTACGACATGCCGGTCGAAGAACGCTGGACTGCGGCCTTCGAGGCGCAGGGAATCGATCCAAGATTGCTGGCGTTGGATAGTGGGCATGCGTAAATTGGCAGGAACTGAATGTCGGTTAGCGACCCTATCTAGGCACTCTTTCGCGCCTGGTACCTTGCTCAATAGCCGACATTCGCTGGCATTTTGATCGCTGGGGCTCTCAGTTTGAAATTTTTGCGTTAGTGAGCAAACCTCGGTGAATCATCTTCGTGCCTTGTTGCAAAATGGCTGCAATTTCGCGGTGTTGCTGCTGTTAAGTCCTTGCGCCGCCCACGCACAGCAGAATGACCCGCCCATCATTGTGACTGCCCCGGGTGGTGACTTCGATGCCGATGATTCAATCACGATTGATCGCGAGGATCTTTCCCGCAACGGAACCCCCAGCCTAATTGGCACATTGACCCGCGATGTGACGGGCGTTTCGCTATCCGACGCCCAAGGCAATCCCTATCAGCGGAACCTGATCTATCGCGGCTTTTCAGCTTCGGCGTTGCAGGGCAATCCCCAAGGGCTGGCTGTCTATGTGGATGGTGGCCGCTTCAACCAACCCTTTGGCGATACGGTCAATTTCGATCTCCTGCCAGATGCAGCAATTGAAAGTGTGACCGTCAAGGATGTCGGCCCGGTTTATGGTCTCAATGCGCTTGGTGGTGTGGTGGTCGTTGCCACCAAAACCGGTTGGTCATCGCCGGGCCTGACTCTTTTCGGCGCGGGCGGCCGATTTGGACGCGGGGAAGGCGGGGTGGAGGCTGGTTGGAACGAAGGCGGGTTCAGCGCCTACGCTGCGATAGAGGAACGTCATGATGGCGGCTGGCGACGACATTCTCCTTCCACGCTCTATAATGGATTTGCTGATCTTGGATGGGATGGAGAAAACGCCGGCGTTCATGCCAAACTGATTGGGGCAAGCACGAACCTGACGGGCAACGGCTCGTCTCCGGTTGAACTGCTTGATGCAGACTATCGGGCGGTGTTCACTCACCCCGACAACACCCGCAACAATTTCCGCCGCACCAGCCTTCATCCGAGGGCACAAATCAGCAACCATCTGCGTATTGAGGCCAGCCTCTATAGTCAGACTTTTCACCAGAGAACGCTGAACGGTGACACCGCAGACGTGGCGACCTGTTCAGACAATCCTGAAATAGTCTGCCTTGGCAATGCCGCTGGGGATAGCGAGGCACCGCTGCTGGATACATCTGGCAATCCGATCGCTGACACACTGGGCGGGGAAGGTTATGGCATCCTCAATCGCAGCCAGACGCGCAGTAATTCAATTGGCGCACTAGTTCAGCTCGTCGATCGCCGTGCCCTATTGGGGGGCGAAAATGAGTTTATCTTCGGGTTGAGTCATGATCGCAGCAAGACCCGCTTTGCATCTACCTCCGAACTGGGTGCACTGACGGATGAACGCAGCGTCGATAGGCTTGGGCCAATCATCGCCCAGCTCGATGGTTCCATTGCGCCGGTCGGTCTGAATGTCCGGACGAGATATACCGGCCTTTTTGCGGTAGACCGATTGCCACTCGATCGGCGCTTGACGGCAGAGCTGGGGTTACGCTGGAATGTAGCGCGGTTGCAGCTTGATGATCAGCTTGGCACAGCTTTGAATGGAAGGCATATATTTCGTCGTGTAAATCCCGGCGTCGAGTTTGACTACAAGCTCTCTCGAGCTGTGACCCTAAGAGCAGGCTATGCAGAAACCAACCGCGCGCCAACGCCTGCCGAACTGTCTTGCGCCGATGAATCTGCTCCTTGCAGCCTAACCAATTTCTTTGTCGGTGATCCGCCACTCAAGCAGGTAGTGGCAAAAAGCCTTGAACTCGGCGCATCGGGTCGGAACATCGGCACATGGACGCTCCATTGGCAGCTGGCCGGTTATCGAACGACGAGCCAGAACGATATTCAATTCACCGCTTCCGAAACACGCGGACGGGCCTTTTTTCGAAATGTCGGCAGCACAAGACGCCAAGGCATGGACATCAATGTAAGCCTCGCGCGTGGGCCATGGACACTGCGGGCGGGCTATGCCTTCATCGACGCGACATTCCGATCGCCCTTGATTCTCAACAGCCCGGACAACCCGTCTGCTGATGAGAATGGCAGGATACTGGTTCGCCCGGGTTCCAGAATTCCGAGTATCCCGCGCCATCGCGGAACCATTTCACTCGATTATGCTGGCAAAGCTTTCTCGCTGGGCGGCGACATGCAGGCACAATCCGGGCAAGTACTGGTCGGCGACGAGGGCAATGGCGAGGAGCTGACAAAAGGCTTTGCGGTCGCCAATCTGCATGGCAGCATTCGCGTCATCGGCGCACTGACGTTTTTTGCTGACGTTTCCAATCTATTCGACAAAAAATATGCGACCTTTGGGACCTTCTCCCAAACCTCCGAGGTCGAACTGAGCGAAGCGCCCGATGCCAGCAACCCCCGCAGCTTGGGGCCGGGTTCCCCACGTCGCTGGTTGGCTGGTCTTCGCATGAAGTTCTAAAAGTCGGCCAAGCCACTTGCTCGAACGAGCGAGTGGCAGAATATTGGCCTTGCCTGCTAGTTGAGGCCTTTCTCCTTGCTACTCCAAAACTGACATGCGTCGCGTCAACAACAGTTCGAAAATTCCCTTGAATCAGCAAAATTTTGACACCTCAAGCCTCCGCCGATTGAAGCGGACGCGCGCGAAAAACGGCCCTGCGAATGAACTTTCATTGACGACTTCAGCATCTGGCCTGTGGCTTTTTTTGGGGATTGTCTCCTTTAAATGGCCCTTTCCTATTCGAGTCCGTTGTGCTCTATCCTGCTTGATGAAGCGCAAGGCCTTCCTTCCCCGACAGCGTTCCGGCCCGGCCCAACCTGTGGCCGGTATCATTTTACCGGAGGGGAGCGACAAGTTTGACAAGTTCCACAGTCGATGCACCGATCACCGTTGCGCGAATCCGCGGGCGCGGGTAATCGCCGCTGCATGGGCATATTCAAGAATATCTTCACCTGGTGGGAAGGCGCGACCTTCGGGACCTGGCTTGGCACCGCAACCAAGGGCAAACGCGTCGGCCATGATGCCGAAGGCAATGTCTATTACGAAGGCGGCAAGACTGTTGGCGGTCTGCCGCGTCGTTGGGTCATGTACAATGGCCTGAACGATGCAAGCCGGGTTCCGCCTGAATGGCATGGCTGGCTGCATCACATGATCGACGATGTGCCGGAAAATGCGTTGCCACCGGCGCATATCTGGGAAAAGGCGCCGAGCCGTAACCTGACTGGCACTGTCCATGCTTATCGCCCCGCTGGCGCGCCGGAGGCGGGTGGCGAACGCGCGGCCGCAACGGGCGACTATCAGGCGTGGAGCCCCGAACAGGGATGAAGCGTCCGGCGCTCTGGATCCTGGGGGGTCTGGCCGCCGGGCTGGCTGGCTGGCAGGGATATGCGCAGATCGATAACGCGACCTCCGGCAATGAGGCCGAGCCGGTTCCGAGCAAGATTGAAGCCCCGGCGCCGAAGCCCGCCCCTCCCGTTGTCATCGGCAAGGAAACGCCGATGGCTGAACGCGTGGCGACGCTCGGCATCCTCAACAAACGCAACGGGCTGTATCGCGATCTTGTCATGAAACCGGGCCAGGCCGTGCGGATCGGCGATCTGGTCGTGCGGCTGAAAGCCTGCGAGACGACTGCCTCCTGGGAAGCCGAACCCTATACAGGAGCGTTCGTGCAAGTCATTGTCCATGGAAGCGACGACAAGTGGCGCAAGGTCTTTTCCGGTTGGCTATTCAAGGAATCGCCTTCGCTCAACACTGTTGAGCACCCGATTTACGACGTCTGGACCAAGGCCTGCGCAATGAAGCATCCCGATGTCGGGCCGGATACGATTGTCCTGCGGGGCGATGTTTCTGCTTCGAACAACCGGTCCAGCGCAGCAAAATCGCCCGATGCCGCCGTTGAGCCAGGCACCAACGCCCCTCCGGCACCTGCGGCGGCCCCTGCCACTGCCGACATCAACGCCGCCAGATAGTCCGCGCGGTCGATCTCGATCGCGCCCAATGAGGCAAGGTGGGGCGTGATGAACTGGCAATCGAGCAGCGTGAAGCCCCCTGCCCGCAGCCGCGCGACCAGATGGGCCAGCGCAACTTTCGATGAATCCGTTGCCCGACTGAACATGGATTCGCCGAAAAAGGCCCGGCCCAGTTTCACGCCGTAGAGTCCGCCGACAAGTCGGCCCGCTTCCCAGGTTTCGACGCTGTGCGCACGCCCACCCGCGTGGAGCAGCATGACCGAGGCTTCGATCTGGTGGTTGATCCAAGTCGAAGGGCGGTCATCAGCCTGTTCGGCGCAAAGTCGCACAACGTCCATAAAGGCCTGGTCTGCAGTGGTTTCAAACCGACCGGAACGCAGAGTCTTGGTCAGAGAACGCGAGAGCTTGAAACCGTCGAGCGGCAGTATTCCGCGCTTTCGCGGCTCAACCCAATAGACATCCGGCGCGTCGCGTCCGTCCGCCATTGGGAAGATTCCCGCAGCATAGGCCTTCAGGAGGAGTCCGGGATCGAGCGGCTGTGTCATCAGCTTTATTTTACACCGGCTTTCGCCCACCGCCAAACCCGTCTACGGACCAATTGTGCCGGACGAGATCAAATGCGACGTGGCGATTGCTGGCGGCGGCCTGGCGGGCGGGTTGATAGCACTGGCTCTAGCGGAAATGCGGCCAGAACTCGATGTCAGGCTGATCGAATCAACGCCGGGCATTGGCGGAAACCATATCTGGTCCTTTTTCGACAGCGATATCGAACCTGACGCCCGCTGGCTGGTCGAACCGCTCATCTGTCATCGCTGGTCGAACTATGATGTTGCTTTCCCGTCGCATCGGCGGACGCTCCAAACTGGCTACAACAGCATTGAATCCGAACGGCTCGATGCAGCGGTTCGCGCCAAATTGGGGCCTGACCGGATTGTCACGGCGCATGTGAACACGATTGGATCGGAAATTGAACTTTCCGACGGGCGGACAATCGCGGCCGGAACCATCATCGATGCGCGTGGCCCTGCGGATCTTTCATGTCTCGATCTCGGCTGGCAGAAGTTTCTGGGCCAGAAGCTTCGTATCCGGGGCGGTCACGGGCTGGTCCGGCCGATCGTGATGGACGCAACTGTGCTGCAAAACGATGGCTATCGCTTCATCTATTGCCTGCCGTTCGATGCTGAAACTGTCTTTGTGGAAGACACATATTACAGCGACAGCCCCACCTTGGAGGTTGAGGCATTGCGACAGCGGATCATTGCTTATGCGCAGCTGCGCGGGTGGCAGATCGAAGCAGTTGAGCGCGAAGAGACCGGTGTGCTTCCGGTCGCCATGGGCGGGAATTTTGCTTCCTATTGGTCGTCCGGTGGCTCTGTGGCCAAGGCGGGCATGCGCGCAGGCCTGTTCCATCCGACCACAGGATATTCGCTGCCGGATGCAGTCCGGCTTGCCATAGCAATAGCGGCCGACCCGAGGATGACAGCGGAACAGGCCCGCATCTATGCAACTGCGCGGTGGTCGGAACGCGGCTTCTACCGCATGCTCGACACCATGCTTTTCCGAGCCGCGGCGCCCGACCAGCGATACAGGGTTCTTGAGCGATTCTATCGCCTTTCCCCGCACCTCATCGAGCGGTTTTACGCGGGGCGCTCAACTCTTTTGACATGATCCGCATCTTGAGCGGAAAGCCGCCAGTCCCTATCGGTCGAGCAATCAGGGCAATTTTGGGATACAGGAATTGAAGCGCGCCATCATTATCGGATCAGGATTTGGGGGGCTCGCACTCGGTATTCGTCTGCAATCGGCCGGCGTCGAGACGACGATCGTCGAGGCACGCGACAAGCCGGGCGGGCGCGCCTATTTCTGGGAGAAGGACGGCTTCACTTTCGATGCCGGTCCAACTGTCATTACGGACCCGGACTGCCTGCAGGAACTTTGGTCGCTTTCGGGGCGCAGCATGGCCGACGACATCGCCCTCGATCCTGTTATGCCCTTTTACCGACTCAATTGGCCTGATGGCACTAACTTCGATTATTCGAACGACAATGCTGCGTTGACGAACGAAATTGCCAAGCTCGACCCGTCCGACCTGCCGGGATATCAGCGCTTTCTCGACTATGCTGCCGGCGTCTATGAGGAAGGCTATGTGAAGCTCGGCCATGTTGCGTTCCTTGATTTTCCGTCGATGATAAAGGCCGCCCCGGCGCTTGCCCGATATCAGGCATGGCGATCAGTCTATTCGATCGTCTCCTCCTATGTGCGCAATGAAAAGCTGCGTGAGGCGCTTTCGTTCCATACGCTGCTTGTGGGCGGCAATCCCTTCACGACGAGCGCAATTTACGCGCTCATCCACAAGCTCGAAAAGGATGGTGGAGTCTGGTTTGCGCGCGGCGGCACCAACCGGCTCGTCGCCGCGATGGTCACCCAGTTCGAACGGCTGGGAGGAACCTTGCGCTTAGGCGATCCGGTTGAGGACGTCGAAACGCTCGGCGACAAGGTGACTGGCGTGCGGACCCGGTCAGGCTGGCAGGCCAATGCCGATGCCGTCGCATCGAATGCGGACATCATGCACAGTTATCGTGATCTGCTCACCGGCAACAGGCGGGGTCAGCGGGCCGCTGCCGCGCTTGAACGAAAGCGGTTTTCGCCCTCGCTCTTCGTCGTCCATTTCGGGATAAAAGGCAGTTGGCCAGGGATCCCGCACCACATGATTCTGTTTGGGCCACGTTACAAGGGGCTGCTGGAAGACATTTATACGCATGGCATTCTGCCGCAGGATTTCTCGCTCTACCTCCACCACCCCACAGTTACCGACCCATCAATGGCTCCGGAAGGCTGCTCGACCTTTTACGTGCTGGCTCCGGTCGCCCATTTGGGCAAGGCTCCGCTC
This sequence comes from Sphingomonadales bacterium, assembly GCA_016704425.1. Lineage (GTDB taxonomy): Bacteria > Pseudomonadota > Alphaproteobacteria > Sphingomonadales > Sphingomonadaceae > Aquisediminimonas. The sequence goes on along the minus strand of JADJAC010000011.1, from coordinate 895,475 downwards.
GACTGGGACGGCGAGATTGGCAAGTTGCTTGAGGATCGCATCCTCGATGAGATCGAGCGCCGCCTGATCCCGGACATCCGATCGCGGATCGTGACGAGTTTCCGCTATGCGCCGACCGATTTCGCGCGTGATCTGAGTGCCTATCACGGCAGCGCCTTCAGTCTGGAACCGACGTTGACCCAATCTGCCTGGTTCCGCACGCACAATCGCGACGACGCCATCCCCAATCTCTATTTTGTGGGAGCCGGGACCCATCCAGGCGCTGGAATACCGGGTGTCGTGGGCAGCGCAAAGGCGACTGCAAAGCTGATGCTGGAGGATCTGGCTCGGTGAACCGGATTGCTGTCTATTGCGGGTCTTCACCGGGCGCCGACCCGGTCTATGCTAATGCTGCCCGGGCGCTTGGCGCGGAAATGGCGGCGCGAGGAATTGGACTGGTGTTCGGGGGTGGACGTATCGGACTGATGGGCGTGATCGCCGACGCGGTGCTCGAAGCCGGCGGCGAAGCCATTGGAGTGATCCCAACCGCACTGGAAGAAAAGGAATTGGCACATACGGGCTGTTCGGAACTTCATGTGGTTTCAACAATGCATGAGCGGAAATCGTTGATGGCTGATTTTGCCAAGGGTTTCATTGCGATGCCGGGCGGCTTTGGTACATTGGACGAGATATTCGAGATGCTGACCTGGGGGCAACTCGGATATCACACACGCCCTTGCGGATTCCTCAATATTTCAGGCTATTATGATAGTCTTTTTACATTTCTTGATCATTGTGTTGAAGCACGGTTTGTAACGCACGTGCACCGGAAGATGATCATCACCGAAACCGATCCGGCTGCACTGCTTGACAGCATGCAGACATTTGCCGCGCCCGATCAGGCCAAGTGGCTTGATCGTTTCGACCTGTGATTGAAAGCCGCGCTGCCCTTGTCGCGCATGCCCGGGACAGCATTGGTCGCGGCTCAACATCATTTGCACAAGCATCCCGTCTCTTCGACCGCCAGACCCGAGAGCGAGCATGGCTCCTCTATTGCTGGTGCCGCCGCTGCGACGATATTGCGGATGGGCAGGATCATGGCGGGGCCATGTCGGCCGTCGACGATCCGGCCGAACGCCTGGCAAGAATTGCCGATCTGACAACACTGGCGCTGGAAGGTCAGGCGACGGGCGACCGGGCGTTCGATGCTCTTGGCTCCGTCGCGCGCGAATGCGCAATCCCCCACAAATACATATACGACCTGATCGAGGGCTTTGCGCTCGACGCATCTGGTTGGCACCCCCGCACCGAGCAGGATCTGCTGAAATATTGCTATCATGTTGCCGGAGCGGTGGGCTGCATGATGGCCATTATCATGGGCGTTGACCCAGACGACGAAGCAACGCTCGAGCGCGCTGCAGATTTGGGCAAGGCATTCCAGCTTGCCAATATTGCGCGTGACATCAGCGAAGATGATGCCGCTGGACGCTGTTACATTCCTGACGAATGGCTGGCGGAGGCAGACATTCCTCCGGGCGAACAAATGCGGCCATTCTATCGCTCGCGGCTCGCCGATATTGGCTGGTGGTTGGCGGATATGGCCGAGGATTACGAGGCCAGCGGACGGATCGGCGCGCGCGTGCTGCCATTCCGCGCGCGTTGGGCGGTACTGGCAGCGGCAGGCATCTACGGCGACATTGCTCGCGAAGTAGCGGCCCGCGGGCAGGCCGCATGGGATCATCGGGTCATCGTCAGCAAAGGCGCAAAGTTGAAATGGATCATAAAGGCATTGCTGCAGGCAACCAGAACATGACGCCCGGCCTGCCGGGATCTGCCGCACAGGCGGCGCTGCGGGGCGCACGCAACCGCTGCCCGAGCTGTGGCCAGAACGCGCTCTTTCTTAAATTCCTGAAGCCGGTTTCTCGGTGCAGATCGTGCGACCAGGATTGGACGCATCAACAGGCAGACGATTTTCCAGCTTACCTCGCCATCCTGCTGACCGGCCATATTCTTGCTCCGCTCATTATCGCTCTGGTGAACCACACCAGCCTGCCGGTCTGGGGATTGATGATTCTGATCATATCTTTTGCGCTTGCCATGATGTTGGCGATGCTGCAGCCGGCGAAGGGAGCGATCATTGCAATCCAGTGGTGGCTTGGCATGCATGGATTTGAAAAGCCGCCGCGCCCGGAAGCAAATCCGCATCCCGAAGCCGACTGAACGCACGGAGCTTTGGGATGTGCAATCTCTATCGCATGGATGAAAAGGACATTCGGCTCATGAAGGATTGGGAAGGACTGGCCCTTCCCCCGATCCTGCCCTCATTCGACCAGCAAATGTATCCCAAAGGCAAAGGACTGATCCTCAGGGCAGAAGGAGGTGCGCATCTATGGGATGTCATGCAGTGGGGCGTTCCGATGACCCTACCAGGCAAGCGCCCGGGAACGACCGTGAAGAAACACGTCACCAATGTTCGCAATCTTGCAAGCCCGTTCTGGCGATCGACGTTGCAGGATGCGACGCGACGATGCCTTGTGCCATTCACCCAATTCGCCGAACCCAAGCCTGGAAAAGACCTCTCGACCGGGCGACCGGCACAATATTGGTTCAAAGTCGCTTCACAGCCCGTGGCGGCCTTTGCCGGGATATGGCGCCCGTCAGAGGCTGGAAATGTCTTTGCATTCCTCACCTGCGAGCCGAACCCCCTGATCGCGCCACTCCACCCCAAGGCAATGCCGGTCATCCTGCATGCTGCGGACTACCAGAGGTGGTTGTCCGGCGAAAATGCGGCAAGCCTTGCCGCGCCCTTCCCGTCGCAATTGATGGCCCCGATGTAGCGCAACACCGATTGACCGGGGCGCTGAATCAGGAGCGGTATGTTCTCAAAGTCTTGCTCGCACGGACTCGGCCTGCTTCATTATGGTCGCGACGAGATCCTTGCACGACGGGATATCATGAATCAGCGCCTGGCTCTGACCGCTCGTCCAGATCCCGCCGTCGATATCGCCCTCACCAAGAACATTGGCCCGTGCACGCTGGCCGGCCATCAATTCCTTCACATCCTCGAAGGTCTTTGACGGATCTTGTTGAATACGCGCGACTTCTTCCGAGATAGCGTTGCGTGCAACCCGCGCCGTGTTTCGCAAGGTTCTTCCGACCAGCACTGTATCCAGCTCAGTGCTTTCAACGATCCGGCGCTTCACATTTTCGTGGATTTTCGCTTCTTTCGTCGCGCAAAAACGTGTGCACATGTTAATTCCCTCGGCCCCCAATGCGAGCGCCGCAACCAGGCTGCGGCCATCTGCCATGCCCCCGGATGCAATGATAGGCGTATCCGGTAACGCATCTACAGTGGCTGGCAAAAGGACAACCAACCCGACATCGTCTTCACCGGGGTGACCAGCGCATTCGAAGCCGTCGATCGAGATGACGTCCACGCCTTTCTTGACCGCAGATACGGAGTGCCGGACCGACGTGCATTTGTGGATCACTTTCACGCCATTGTCCTTGAATCTCGGCAAGTGATCGGTGGGCGCGCGGCCGGCCGTTTCGACAATCTTGATCCCGGACGCGATAATGGCCTCACGATAATCGTCATAGGGTATGGGATTGATCGACGGAAGGAGCGTGAGGTTTACGCCAAATGGCTTGGACGTCATTGTTCTCGTTCGCTCGATCTCGTCAAAAAGTGCCTGCCCCGAAGGAAACATGTGCGCTGTGATGAAGCCCAGCGCGCCAGCCTCCGCAACTGCTGCAACGAGATCGCCGTAGCCGACACCGGTCATACCGCCCATGCAGATCGGTGTTTCGACACCGAACATTTCAGTCAGCCTTGTCTTGAACATTCATCCTCCTGTCGTCTTGAGCCATCCGCAAATCGAGAATCATCAATGCTTAAATGGTCCGATCCGCCCAATATGAACTTGTCTCTGGCGTACCCGAGCCTCGCGCACAAGTTCTTCCAAGACGCCAGCCACGATGGCAAAAGCCACTCATTGCGCCGACCGACTCCCTGCTACCGATTTGGCGCCCATCTTTCTGACAGTGCCCATTCCTCTGCACGGCCCTAAAAGGCACCTCTCGCTTTCCGGCGCCGTTCCAATGACAAGGCTTGCCGGTTCACGCCTGAAAAATGCGGGGTATGGAGGAATTGCCTTGATCGATGTCGCCACCTGGCTCGCTGGCTTCAATGAATTACTATTGGGCAAGAACCGGGAAACCATTGCCGATCTGTTCCTGCCGACTGGCCTGTGGCGGGATTATCTGGCGTTTGACTGGACGCTTGCCACGCACGAAGGTGCAGAGGCGATTGCCGCTTTCGCGGACGGGCGGGCCTCGCAGACAATAGCGCGCAACTGGACGACACAGGCAGCACCCGGCGCAAGCGAAGGCTTCATAGCGTTCGAGACTTCAAATGGCTCTTGCCGGGGTTACCTGCGTCTCGTTGAGGGCAAGGCGCTGGCCTTGTTCACCATGCTTGCCGATCTGCGTGGTCACGAATTCCCGCTGCGCGGCAGACGACATAGCGGCTTGATCGACAATCCTTCGGGCCCCAATTGGCAGGAACTGCTCCTCGAAGAGCAGGCGACGATGGGCATAACCCAACAGCCTTATGTCCTCGTTGTCGGCGCGGGACAGGCCGGCCTGGCCATCGGCGCGACTCTGCGCCTTCTGGGCGTGCCACATCTGATCATCGACAAGCATCCCCGGGTAGGCGACCAGTGGCGCTCGCGCTACAAGTCACTGACCCTGCATGATCCGGTCTGGTACGATCACATGCCGTACTTGCCATTTCCGGATCACTGGCCTGTCTACACGCCAAAGGACAAAATGGGTGACTGGCTGGAACACTATGCCGGCGTGATGGAACTGAACATATGGACCGGGACTGAACTCGTTTCCGCCAGCCACGATCCCGCGACGGGCACGTGGCAGGCCTGTGTGCGTCGCGGTGAGAATACATCCTTGTTGCAGCCCACCCATCTGGTGATGGCACTTGGGAATGCAGGCTTTCCACATGTGCCGGAGATCGCCGGAAAGGACCGCTTCAAAGGACCACAATATCATTCGAGTGATCATCCTGGCGGCCATGGCCTCGCGGGAAAGAACGTAGTGGTGATCGGGGCCAACAACAGCGCACACGACATTTGCGCTGACCTTGTGGCGCACGGTGCCGATACAACGATGGTGCAGCGTTCTTCGACACACATCGTCCGTCAGCATTCAATGACTGACGTAATGCTCAAGCCAGTCTATTCGCAGGAAGCAGTGGATGCCGGCATCACCACCGATCTTGCCGACCTGATCAGTGCCTCAGTACCGATCCGCTTGCAGGAGATTGGAGCCCGCAAGACCTGGGCAGCCATCCGCGAGACGGAAGCGCCTTTCTACGAACGTCTCGAAAAGGCTGGCTTCCAGCTCGACTTCGCTGAGGACGGCGCTGGTATAAGCGGCAAGTATCTGCGGTCAGCATCGGGCTACTATATTGATGTCGGCGCGTCCGAGCTGATCGCTGACGGGCGAATCTCGCTCAAGTCCGGGACCGAAATCTCACACCTTACCGAAACTGGCGTGGCATTTGCTGACGGCAGCCACATCGAGGCTGACCTGATCGTCTATGCCACCGGATTCGGATCGATGGAGCAATGGGTCGCCCGGCTGATCAGTGAAGATATTGCCGCAAGAATCGGAAAGTGCTGGGGCTACGGCTCGGGCTTCAGGGGCGATCCTGGCCCATGGGAAGGCGAATTGCGCAATATGTGGAAGCCCACGGCCCAAGAGGGCTTGTGGTTCATGGGCGGAAACCTTGCACAGGTGCGGTTCTATTGTCGCCTGCTTGGCCTGCAACTCAAGGCGCGGCAGGAAGGGCTGGTGACGAGCCGCAGCACTGCATTCGATGCTTAGCGGCGAAGACGCTAGCACAGGCGATTGAAGCATGTGTTTTGCTCAGCGAACGTCATGATTTGCCTTCCGTTCGGCCAGCCAGAAGTTGCCATCGGCAGGCACAGGCGAAAGCCGGTGTTGTCAAGCAAATGCTGGCTGCTTTCCCGCTGATAGAGCGCGCCCTACCCGCTTGGCACTTCCGGCCATGGCATCACATTGAGAGACCGCACCCAACGATTTTACGATTTCACGCCTGGCAAAGCCCGGTACCTTCAAGGCCACATCCCCCTTTGTGCAGCAGATTTGTATAGCAGTGATGTATGCTGAGGCGCAGAAATTGAAGAATTTTCGGGCAATTCAGCCGAAAAAGAAAGCTCTGGCGGAGACGGAGTCCGCCATAATTCATTATTTTCTCTGCCTTTCTTCGCGCCAAATCCTTTAGCCCACCGCATATCCCACCATGACTTCCGGGCAAATTTATCCGCCAAAGGTGCTGTCAGTCGGATGCGAACTTCTCACTGGTTGACGCGACTTTAAAAGAACTCCTAGCAGAGTTACAGATCAGCACCGATCACAGATTGACTTCATTGAGATAAGTGCGCTGTTCCACATGGCAAATCGGCGCGGCTAGTCGCGACAAAGTCATGTCTCTGCACGCAAATCGACTTGATCCAAGATCAAGCAAACTTGCTCCTTCTACTCCAGATGAGCATTCTCGCATCGCATGCCAATGAGAGGATCCATGATGACCGACGAAGCGCTCGCATCGCGAATAGACAGGCTGGAATCTTGTGAAGCCATCCGGAACAGGCTGCATCTCTATTGCCGCGGGATTGATCGTCGCGATCCGGAAATCTTCTCCCAAGTGGCCGCCGTTGACTTCAAGATCGCGTTTTGTCGTGGGAAGCTTTTGGCAAACGGCCGAAGTCGGTGGACAAGCTCAGGCAGCCGCTTTTCCGCCGCTTTCGTTCAGGGTGGCTGGTCATGCGCTGACGGACGTTCGAAGGGGATGGCGGCAAGACGCGCACCATCGGGCCGGTGACGGCGACCTCGGCCAACTGGAAGGTAATGGCGGGCGTGGCGGACGACGCGGGCGCCTCGGTAGCAGTCCGCCGCTCGGCGTTGCAGCGCAGGAAGGTGTGAGGCAGCGCGCAGCCCGGAACTTCCGGCAGTCAGCGAAGGTGTGCGGTGGTTGTAGAACTCACCACCCTTGGTCCATCGGTTGGTGACGATGAAGCCGATTCACCCGGATGCCTTCGGGGGCCGCCTGTATGAAGTCCTCGAAGAACCGTTTGACTTGGTCAGCGAAGGCCGTCCGCTTCGTCTCCAAGACGCGGCGACGGATGGCGTAGAAGAACCGTTTTCCACTTATGGGCTAGGAGTCGGCGGAAGAAGTCCACCAAGGTCGCCAGCATATCGAAACTCCGCCAGCCATGGCGCTGTGGACATGCCGTTAGCGGGCAGGTCCACCAAACTGTTGAACAAGAGATGGACAGCATGCCCGTTCCAGGCAGTACTTCCTGCTTGGGTGACCGAGTGTCCATTCCACAGATTTTCAACCAAACCGGTCGATCCTTGGCGTTCAGATCGCAGCGCCGCCGCAGACCAGGTCTCGGTCTGAACCGTCCCTCTGGATGGAAGCAGCTTGCGCCTCGACCCCTGCGCCAACGACCTGCTCACGGCGAAAGCGGCTCGTTCACTCCTCGTATCCGGCCAGCGTCGAACACGCGGAACATTCAACCTGGGTGTTCTTCCCGGTGCGGCTGTCTCGCAGCGCCTCCGCGCCGATTGAAGGGAGCCGTCATCAAGCTGTCACCAGCAGCCACCGTCTGAACTTTGCCCACCACACGTAAATCAATTCCCCAACCCACCCTCGGTATCCAACTCACCCATATTTTAATATCAAAGAAATCAGCATTTTGAGTGGTTGAAGACGGTCTTTTGGCCCGATTCAAAGGTGGAATACGGAATGTACGCTGGAAGCGGTGCAGAATTTGCAGAGATGATCTGCGGCTGGATGGATGACGGATTCAAATTGACCGCGCACATGCTTGGCAATGTCACGATTGCCGTCGAAGGGGATATCGCCCACACCGAAGCCTACCTCCATGCGTTCCATCATTTGACGCGCGACGATGGAAGCATTTTCGACTGGACAGTGGGCGGTCGCTACCAGGACCGGCTTGAACGACGCAATGGAGAATGGCGCATTGCCTTTCGCCGACTGATCTTCGACTGGTATCGCGATTGGGACGACACACGCGCCTGGGCCAACGGCCTTCGGGGCATAACCGACGAAACTGCGGAGATCGGTGTGCGTGCGCCAGATTCCTGGTTGGCGCTGGAAACGCTCAGAAGGGGCGTACCTGTTTAGCCGGGAAAAGGATCGGTCAGAGCTCCATTCCGCCTGATACAAAAAGCGTGGTTCCCGTTATGTAGGATGCCCGGGAAGAACAGAGAAACTCGACTGCGTCGGCGATTTCGTCACATGTTCCCATCCGCCGCAGCGGAACCTTTCCGATCAGCATTTTCGACACATCTGCGCCGACAGAATCCATGATCGTCTTGCCAATTCCGCCAGCAATATAGCCCGGCGCAACGCAATTTGCCCTGACGCCATTGCGGCCTTCTTCAAATGCCACGCCCCGAACAAGCGCAGTCATCGCAGCCTTTGGTGCAAGGGAAAGAATGTCTCTCGCGATCGCGCGCTCAATGCCAGCTGCGGTCACCGCAACGATAGATCCGCTCGAAGAGCGCAAATGGGGCAGACACGCGTGAATGACGTTAAAACAGCCGTTCAGGTCGGCATCCAGAACGCGGCGCCATTCATCGGGCGAGACATTGGAAACAAAATCCAGGGAGAATGACGGTCCGGCGGCATAGACAAGCGTGTCGAGGCGACCAAAATGTGCCACGACATCTGCAACAAACAGCCCGATGGCGTCCGCATCGCTGATATCTGGTGTGCCCGCGAAAGCGATCGCCCCTTGCGATTGGATGCCCAGTTTCAGCTCGGACGCGCGCTCTTCATTTTTCCGATAGGTGAAGGCGACAGCACGGGAATCGCTGGCCAGCCTGGCCGCGACCGCGCCCCCCAAAGCACCGGTTCCCCCGATGACCAGTGCGACCTTTTCACTCCTGGTATGCACCGGGCGAGCTCCAAGCCTAGAAAAATACGGGACGATGACTGTCGGCCGAGTGACAAAGATGCAATCCGCGCCATGAGTATTGCGGAACCAGACAAGCCGTTCTGCCACAGTGGACAACCATAGCCGAAAGAGTCACCTGCCTTTCAGCGGCGTCCAAATGCTCAACTCAGGGCCGACCTGAAGCCTGCAAAAAGTCCTCGCATGCACCATTCTTGTATATGAATGATCATTCTCACCCATGTCGCAAGGCAACAACGCAATGAGAACGACAAGAGATAGTCATCATGGATAAAATTATTTAATATATATTCCAAATTAAAACATACTATTTCATAATATATAGATTTACTTTATATTTTATGATGCATAAATCTGATTTTTAAAGCAATTTTTATTTTAGTATATAGTTATCTTTTATTGTATTTAATTGTTGATGATTTGTCGGACACGTCAAGACATCGCCAGTATCAATTGACTCAATGGGTCATTCGCAGCATGATCGGTTCTCAAAGAGGCATTGCACGTGAACGCCACATGGCAACGAAGCATGCTCAGGCAGGAGGAGATCGCGATGCATACGATCTATTCATATTCGGGTAGTGACTTCGCAGAATTCCGTCGCACTTATGCAGAAGTCGTGCGGCAGGAATATTATGAGGGCGACCTGGAAATGGAGGTCCGCCCCTTCATCGACCTGACTGTCCAGAAGTCGCTGGCACACCCCTTGTCTCTGGTTCGCATCATTTCGAATTCCGGCATTTCATTCCGGCGGTCGTGGCACCACATCCGCGACAACAAGACCGGCGTCAGGGTCATCTGGTTCATTCGCAGCGGATCGCTGCAGATTACGCGTTCGCGCAATACCTGCACAGTTGAAGCCGGCGAATGTGCGATTCTGGATTCCAACACGCCCTTCCATGCCTGCGCGCAGACAGACGGTGAGCATTTCGATGCGGTCCAGGCCATTGTGCCCGCGCATCTGTTCCTCTCGCATCTGGCCACCGCGTCCGGTTTCGATGCATCCTTTGCGGTCAATTTCGACAATCGGGAAGTTGTGGTGAAGTTGCTCGACTTGCTGCTGGGAGACGGCGACGCGTTGAGTGTCAATGCAGCCGAGCCCCTTGCCGCGGCTTTTCTGGAAGCGATTGCGGACAGGGTAGGCAATCTGGTCGATACGGCACCAAAGCGCCAGCGCGTGATCGACGTCCGGCTGGCCGATATCAAGGCCTATATCATGAAGAACCTGACGGACCCCGATCTCACATACGATGAAGTGGCGGCCAAATGCGGGATTTCTCCGCGCTACTTGTGTTACCTTTTGAAATCGGACGACACATCCTTTTCAAAGCTGCTCTGGAGTCAGCGTTTGCCCAAGGCACGCGAATGGCTGGTACTTCCGGAATTCAAGGATTACCCGATCCAGGAGATTGCATTCATGTCCGGCTTCAAGAGTGCAGCGCATTTCAGCCGCATGTTCAAATCGGCCTATGGCTGCGCACCAAAGGAGTATCGCGCGAAGTTTGAATCCGATGCTCAGGGCATGACAGCTGCAGCGGGCTCATTGCCCCCCCTGGACGGCGAACTGCTCTTTGACCGCGCCGCTTAGGCGAGGTTGACGCGGGCGCTGTTACGGGCGCCTTTGCTGCTCCTGCTCACCAGAAGCCAGTGCCAATTGATGCGAGCCTGGAAAGGTGGAAGGCCTCCCCGCCGAACAGCCCGGCAATGACAAAAAGCCTTTTGTAATAATGGCCAACGGGATGTTCCTCGGTCATGCCGATACCGCCATGAAGCTGTACGGCATTTCGGCCGACGAACATTGCTGCGGAACTGACGACGATTTTCATGGCCGCGATGGCTTTTTGCCGCTCGGGTTCAGAGTCTGTCAGGCTTGCAAGTCCCTGAAACACGATCGACCGCGACATCTCCGCCTCGACAAGCATGTCAGCCATGCGATGTTGCAGAGCCTGAAAGCCCGCCAGCGGCGTTCCGAACTGCTGACGGGTCTTGAGATAGTCTCGAGCCAGCAGGATCGCCGCATCCATTGCACCCACAGCTTCGGCACACATCGCCGTCATGGCATGGGCATAGCCAAGCCTTATGGCGGGCAACGCTGCACCGGGGAGCGCGAGAACGGCATGAACCGGAGCTTCTGCAAAATGGATATCTGCAGCCCGCATGTTGTCGAGTGTCCTGTAGGGCACCAATTCAACGCCTGCTGTGGACGGCGCCACAAGAAAAAGACCAACATCCGGCCCAGCACGCGCTGAAACGATCAGCCAGTCTGCAGCCGGAGCGCCCAGGACAAGCTGCTTGGTTCCATTGAGCCGCCATTGGCCGTTATCCTGAAACGCTGTCATCCCGACCAGTTCGACGTCGCCTCGGGCTTCGAATTCGTTGTGAGCCAGAACGGCAAGCTTTTCGCCAGAAACAATATCGGCAATCAGCTGGTCGCGAACATCGCATTTCGGCAGCGCCGCCAATGTTTGCAAAGCGAGGACGGCACAGGCCAAAAAGGGCTCGACCACCAGCGCGCGTCCAAAGGCTTCCAGAATGATCGCATTCTCGACTGCCCCTCCCCCATAACCACCGGCGTCTTCCCCCAGACCGGCGCCAAGCCAGCCCAACTCGGCAAACAACTGCCAATTGTCCGGACTGAAGCCGCCCTCATTGGCGAGCGAAAGCCGCCGATGCTCAAAATCATAGTCACGCGCGCAGAAGCTGGCGACGCTGTCAGCCAGGGCCTGCTGTTCGGAAGAGAGCCGGAAATCCATATGCAGATCAGAGACCCAGGTTCGACTTGGCGATGATTGTTCGCTGAATTTCGCTTGTTCCGCCGTAAATTGTCGTCGCGCGACGAAACATCGCTCTTGCAGTGACGCCGATCGCCTCGTCGTCGTGAAGTGGCGCGGCAAGGCCATCACGGTGAAGGATGTGATGGCCTTCCGGATCAGGCAAGGCGCAAAGGCCGTAATCACCGAGAGCCTCAGCCGCCAAGAGTGCAGCCCGTTCACTGAGTTCGGAACCTCTCAGCTTGAGAAGCGAAGCGACTGTATTTGCCGAAGGATCATCATCCGCCGCATGCAGAACGCGCATGACCGCCCATTCCAGGGCAATGACGTCCGCTTGCAGCCGCGCAAGTTTTGCCCCGAATGCAGGGTTGTCGACCAGTTTTCCACCTCCATCCGAGAGGCTTGAGGCCAAATGCCGGACCTGATCCACATCCCTCTTGGTGTGTGAAACAACCGCCGATGTGGTCCGTTCATGCGTCAAAAGAAACTTGGCGTAGGTCCAGCCCATGCCTGCAGTGCCGACGAGATTCTCGGCTGGAACGACAACATCTTCGAAAAACACTTCGTTGAGCGTGTGCCCTTCATCAATGGACCAGATCGGCCGAACCGTGACGCCGGGCGTCCGGATGTCGATCAGGAGAAAGGAAATTCCTGCCTGAGGCTTGGCGGCCGGATCGGTTCGGACGAGAGCAAAAATCCAGTCGGCATAATGGGCTTCAGACGTCCATGTCTTTTGACCGTTGACCAGATAATGGTCGCCCTTCAGTTCGGCGCGGGTTCGCAGCGATGCCAGGTCCGAGCCTGAGTTGGGCTCGGAAAAGCCTTGCGCCCACCAGACATCGCCATTGAGAATCGGCGGCAGGAACCGCGTTTGCTGATCTTGCGATCCAAAAGCGCAGAGGACTGGTCCGAGAAGATCGAGCGCGCACCGATCAAGCACCGGCGCGCGCGCGCGGCGAAGCTCATCCTGAAAGATGTATTTGCGCAAGGGACTCCAGTCCGTGCCTCCCAGATGCGCGGGCCAGTGTGGCGCGCTCCAGCCCTTCCTGTTCAGAATCTGCATCCAGCGCCGCACGTCATCGCGAGCACTATGATAATCGTGTTGCCCACGACGTGCGATATCGGTCGGCAACTCGGCTTCAATGAAGCTGCGCACCTCCTCGCGGAAGGCCATGTCAGCGGCACTGATCGTAAAATCCATGCTACATTCCTACAGGGCCGCGGCTTGTTGGCGAGGCCCAACGTCGCGTGATGCAGCGGCAGGCAAACAGGAGGTTATCCAGAGACAGCGGCGCAGCGGTCGGACTCTCTAGGTTGTTCCCCAGACACTTTGGGAGACAGGCATGTCTGACGACTATTGGATTTGGGGCAAGGACGCAGAAAGCCCGCGAATTCTGCATGCGATGATCAGGGTCAAGGATCTGGAGAAGTCCCTTGCCTTCTACTGCGACACTTTGGGCATGAAGCAGCTGAGCCGGGTCGACGTCGAGGCCGGGCGATTTTCCATTATCTTCATCAATTTCACCGAGGATTTTGAAAGCGGAGCGATCGAGCTAACACACAATTGGGATCGCGAAGACGACTACACGCATGGGACCGGCTATGGCCATGTCGCCATTGGCGTGCCCGACCTCTACGGCACCTGCGAACGACTGCGCAGCGCAGGTGTGGAGATCAGCGTTGAACCCAAGACACTGCTGCCGGGTGCGCCCGCACTTGCCTTCATCAAGGATCCTGACGGCTATTCCATTGAACTCATCCAGACCTCGAAGCGGTTCAACGGTCAGGCCTGACAGGCCACACGCCGTTGCACAACGTCAGGACAGAGACGTCCAATGACGCTTTGCTATTCGTTCGCCCCGACAATTTCCTCGCAGGGGAAAATCCTCAGTGCAGGACGATCGAGAAAATTCTCTTCATCGTCCATGAAGATTTTTCCAATTACCGGATCGCCGACAATCTTCTGCATTTCCACCCATGCATCCCGGTCCTTGAGCCAGATTTCCGTAATTGCATCAAAATGGCTGTCGGCGATTGCCGGATTTGGCGCTTCCCCGACAACCTCGCCCGTCGCCAGAGTGTAATTGCGCCGGTAGTCCAGAAACAGGTGGCCCAGATAGCGTTTGGCCATTGCGACATGGCTTGTCTCATAATGCTGGCGAAATTCTTCTGCCGACATGCCGTCCTTGCGCTTGAGCAGAATCATGATCTTCATTGAGCATCCCCGATCTGGTTGGAGCGCATCAGCGCGGCGGCATCCTGAGCGCGCCATCAAGGCGAATTGTCTCGCCATTCAGGACCGGGTTTTCGATGATCTGGGTTGCCATGAGTGCAAATTCCTCCGGCTTCCCAAGGCGTGACGGGTGCGGCACTGAACGCCCGAGCGATGCACGCACATCCTCGGAAAGCCGGGCAAGGAGGGGCGTATCGAAAATTCCCGGCGCAATTGTGCAAACACGGATCGACTTGGACGCCAGGTCTCGTGCGGCGACGATCGTCATGCCGACAATGCCTGCCTTTGATGATGCATAGGGGATCTGACCAATCTGGCCTTCAAAGGCGGCGACAGAAGCCGTCATGATGATGACGCCGCGATCTTCTTCTGCAGGCTCATTGCGCGCCATTGCCGCAGCGGACAGACGCAGCACGTTGAAACTGCCAATCAGGTTGGTCTGGATCACTCCGGCAAAGGCCTCAAGCGAACCTGGCTGCTCCTCCCTGTCGAGAACGCGCATCGTATGGCCGCGCCCGGCGCAGTGAACGGTTGCCCGAAGCGGAGCAAATTTGCCTGCCATCTCGACTGCGGCCTGCATCTGTTCTCCGTCCGTGACGTCCGCAGCAAAAAAAGTCGCATTGGAACCCATGGCATCTGCGACACCTTGGCCGCCCGATGTCGGGAGATCGACAATTGTCACTTTTGCACCCAGCGAGAGCAATCGTTGTGCCGTAGCCTTGCCCAGACCCGATGCACCACCCGTCACAAGGGCCCCAATTCCATCGATATTCATTGTTTCGAAGTCTCCACCATTCAGATTCGTTCGATGATGGTGGCGTTGGCCATCCCGCCACCTTCACACATGGTTTGCAAACCGTAGCGGCCGCCACTTTGTTCGAGGCCGTTCAACATCGTCGTCATCAACCGGATGCCTGAAGCGCCAAGCGGGTGGCCGAGCGCAATGGCACCGCCGCGGGGGTTGAGCTTTGCCCTGTCGATCGGAAACTCGCGCGCCCAGGCGAGGGGGACGGAGGCAAAGGCTTCGTTGACTTCAACATGATCGATGTCCTCGATCGCCATGTTGGCCTTGCTCAGCACTCTTCGCGTCGCAGGGATTGGCGCTGTCAGCATCATCAGGGGATCATCCCCGACAACGTCAAACGCAACGAAGCGTGCGCGTGGTTTGAGGCCCAGTTTTTCGGCCGCTGCCTCACTCGCAAGCAGCATCGCGGAAGCACCATCCGTGATCTGGGAAGAATTGCCGGCCGTGACGCTCCAGGAAATCTGCGGGTAACGTCGGGAAAGCTCTTCGTCGACGAAAGACGGCTGCAGTGCCGCCAGGGCTTCAGCCGTCGTCCCCGGTCTGATTGTTTCGTCCTGCGCAACAATTCCATCGTCAGTTTTGACGGCGTGAATTTCGTCTGCAAACCCGCCTGAAGTTCTGACCGCGTCGGCTCGGCGATGCGATTCAGCCGAATAGAGATCCATTTCTTCGCGCGAGATGCCCCATTTTGCCGCGACCAGCTCCGCCGAAACACCTTGAGTAACAAAGCCGGGAGCATAGGCGGCATTGAGCGTCGGACCGAAAATGTCCTTGCCCATGCGCGCGCTGCCAAGCGGGATCCGGCTCATTGATTCAATCCCGCACGCAATGACAAGGTCATAAGCCCCGGAAGCAATTCCCTGCGCGGCAAAATGCACGGCCTGCTGACTTGAGCCACATTTGCGCTCGATGGTGGTGGCAGGAACATGCGTCGGAAAACCCGCCGCCAACAAGGCCATGCGGCCAATATTGTTATACTGTTCGCCGCACTGGCTCACGCAGCCGGTCAGCACATCGTCAACCATCCCCGGGTCGATGCGCGTACGGGCCACAATGGCCTTCAGTGTTTCTGCGAGGAGCTCGACCGGATGGATTTGAGCGAGTGCGCCATTGGGCCTGCCTCTGCCCATTGGTGTCCGGACTGCATCTATAATGAAGGGCGTTGCCATGTTTCTTCCCTTTCCGGTTAAAGTGATCGCGCAATCAGCAACTTCATGATCTCGTTTGCGCCGCCGTAAATTCGATAGCCACGGGCATCGCGATACATCTGCGAAATCGGATATTCGTCCATGTAGCCATAGCCTCCGTGGAGCTGGACACATTGATCAATGATCCGGCCCTGCGCTTCGGTGATCCAGTATTTGGCCATTGAGGCCGTTGCAGCATCAAGCGTTCCGGCCAAAAGTCTTTCCGTGCAATGGTGGAGAAACACCTTGGCAATCGTGGCGTCCGTCTTGCATTCGGCAAGCTTGAATTGACTGTTCTGGAAATCCAGCAACTGGCGTCCGAACGCCTTGCGCTCTCGCACATAGCCAAGCGTGGCAGTCAGCGCCGCCTCAATCATCGCAACCGCCTGCCAGGCAATCACCAGCCGTTCCTGGGGCAAGTTCCTCATCAGCATGGCGAAACCCTCGCCCTCCTCGCCAAGCAGAGCGTCGCCCGGGATGCGCATGTCACTGAAGAAGAGTTCAACGGTGTCTCGCGCCTCTTGCCCCATCTTGTGGAGCAGCGGCCCGCGCTCAAAACCGGGCGTGTTGGTGTCCACGAGAAAGAGGGAAATGCCCTTGGCGCCGGCCGAGGAGTTGGTCTTCGCAGCCACAATGACAGTCGATGCCAACAGGCCGTTCGAAATGAAGGTCTTTTGTCCGTTGATGACAAAATCATCGCCGTCGCGGACGGCCGTGGTCTTCATGCCTTGCAGATCCGAACCCGCGGATGGCTCGGTCATGGCAATCGCAAAGATGGTTTCTCCGGCAACCGCGCTTGGGAGGTAGCGGCACTTTTGCGCTTCGGTGCCATATTCCACTATGTATGGCAGGATGACTGCACTATGCAGCGGGATGGCAAAGTTGAGCGCATTTCGCGCGGCGAGCTGTTCGATGAGAACCGCTTCAAATCGAAAATCGGCACCCGCGCCGCCATACTCCGGGGGGACGGTCACTCCAAGAAGCCCGGCC
This sequence comes from Sphingomonadales bacterium, assembly GCA_016704425.1. Lineage (GTDB taxonomy): Bacteria > Pseudomonadota > Alphaproteobacteria > Sphingomonadales > Sphingomonadaceae > Aquisediminimonas. The sequence goes on along the minus strand of JADJAC010000011.1, from coordinate 878,460 downwards.
GCGCCTGCCTTCTTCCATAGATCTGGAGGTGATGAACCTGCTTTCCGCCAAGCCGCCAGTTCCTCAGGACCGCAATGATCGTCGAGAAACCGTCCCGCAGATCGCGCGAAAATCTCAAGCGACTCGTCTTGCATATAAGGGGGAGTCGGGACGGCAAGAGCAGACACAGGGCTTATCTCCGAAAGGACAACCAGACGACCTTAGGGAAGCTGCGCCTACGGAAAAGACTGGAAACGCCACGTGCAAAAGCGACTGCGCACATAGGCAACGCGAAGCGGGTTCCCATTCCGCAAGGACTGTCAGAACAATACGTCGTGGTTGAGCAGCTTGTCGGGATCGAGCGCAGAACGCAGGCGGCGCATCATGACCATTTCACCGGGTTGCTTGTGTTCAGGCAGGAATTCCCGTTTGGTCTGGCCAATCCCGTGTTCGGCTGTGATTGCGCCTTCAAACTCGCGCAGAGCACGAAAAACGCAGCGCTCGACCTCAGCCTCCTGGGCGGTCGTATCCGGGCCGACATGGACCGCAATATGAATGTTGTTGTCCCCAAGATGGCCGAATGTAGCCGTCCGGACAGTCTCAAAATTGGCGGTGAGGAATTGCTTGGCCCGATCAACAAAGGCATCAACGTGGCGAACATCGACACTGATATCAAAGGAAACGAACGGGCTCATTTCCTTGACGATGATCTCTGCCCCTTCGCGAACGCGCCAGAGATCGGCAATCTGCTTGTTGGACGACGCCGTCACCGCATCCACAATCACGCCTGCTTCAAAGGCCTCGGTCAGAAACTCTTCAAAAACCTGCTGATCAAGCTCCGGATTGTAGCCCATTGACTCAATGAGGATATAGGCACCTTGACCGGGTTCGACAGGGCGCCTGTCAGTTCCGCTCGATGCGACGAGGTCGTAATAGTCGGGCCACATCACCTCAAAGGCCGACAGGATCGAAAGCCGGCGTGCGCGCAGCAACAGGGCCAAGAGCGCGTCATTGTCGGCAACCGATACGAATGCCACGGTCTGACTGGCCGGAGCTGGAACAAGGCGCACGACTGCCCTCGTGATTATCCCGAGTGTACCCTCGGTCCCGATAAAGACGTGCTTCAAATCATAGCCGGTATTGTTCTTGATCAGGCGGTTCATTGCCGAGACGACTGTACCGTCAGCAAGAACAGCTTCCACGCCAAGCACATTTTGTCGCGTCATGCCCCAGCGCAGAACGCGGTTGCCGCCAGCATTTGTGGCGATTGTGCCGCCAACTGTTGCAGTCCCCTTCGAATTGAGGTCGATCGGGTAGAAGAGTCCATGCTCGGCCACCGCATTCTGCAATGCCTCAATCGTGACGCCCGCTTCAACGACAGCAAGCTGCGTCGTCGGGCAAATCTCTTCGATGCGATGCATGCGTTCAAGCGAAAGAATGATTTCGGTTGAACTGGCATAGGCCCCTCCGGAAACGCCGGTGCGCCCGCCATGTGTCACAATCCTTTGTCCCAGACGATGGCACAAGGTCACAACCTGAGAAACCTCCTCGGTGGATGCCGGGCGGACGATCACGGGACTTTCGGCTGGAACTTGACGAAACGGATCACATGAGCGGCTGCTCACGTCGTCGCCAATCAACACGCCTCGGTCGCCGACAATCTCACGGATCTGTTGAATCAAGTCGGTGTCAGTCATGATGAGGGATCGATACCATCTGGTGTCAGCGGCTCACGAGCCTCAACATGCGGTCGGTCTTGCCCTCGGGGGAAGGGATAGAGTGCAACATGGGACAAGCAATGGCTCCCCCGCGGGCATTCTCCTTGCCGGGGATTTGCACGAAGTTGTCCACTCCGTTTCTTCTTGAGGGCAGCCCATGAATCTCGGCCTGACAGGCAAGCGTGCTCTTGTCACAGGGAGCAGTGCCGGCATTGGCGCCGGCATCGTTGCCCAACTTGCGCAGGAAGGCGCAATCGTGTGCGTCCATGGTCGCGATGCCGAACGTGCGGAAGCCGTTGCTGCCGCCATACGCGACCAGGGCGGTAATGCCTCGGTGGTCCTTGGAGACCTGACCACAGACGACGGCGCCGAAGCCGTCGCGCGCTCGACCCTTGCCGCCTTTGGGACCATCGACATTCTGGTCAACGCAACAGGTGGCACGGGTGACAACACATTCACTTGGGACACAACATCGCCGGCGCAATGGGCCGAACAATATGAGCTGAATACGCTTTCAGCCGTGCGCATGATCCGGCATTGTATCCCGGCAATGACAAAGGCCGGATGGGGCCGGATCATCCAGATCGGCAGCATCGCATCTGCCACCCCCCTTCCCCACCAGGTTCCGGCCTATTGCGCATCAAAGGCAGCCTTGCCCGTGCTGGCAGTGAGCCTTGCCCGGTCACTGGCGGGCACGGGAATCACAATAAACACTGTCACATCCGGTTATGTCGAAACCCCACTCTTGAAGAGCTATGCACATGACATGTCCGGAGGCCGCCCCTGGGACGAGGTGGCTCCTGAAATGGTCTCCGCGCTCGGCATCGCAGCCGGGCGATTTGGCCGTCCTTCGGATCTGGCAGCATTGGTCGCATTTCTTGCAAGCCCCGTTGCCGACTGGATCAACGGTTCAAACATTCGCATCGATGGAGGGCAATGTGCATTCACCAACTGACCGTTGGGCCGCGCGGCCCGGGAGCACACCGCAATGAAGCCCGAAGATCTGGCCGAACTCCACGCCATCTATCAACTCAAGTATCGTTATGTCCGAGGCCTGGACACACATGACTGGCCGCTCGTTGCCAGTTGCTTCACTGACGATGCCCGGGTTTGGTACAATGACGGCAAATTCAGCAAGGAAGGCCGCGAGACAATCATCGGGTTTCTCAGCGAAATGCTCGACGAGAGTTTCTATAGCAGCCACATTGTCCTCCACCCTGAAATCGAACTGATCGACGCCAACAACGCCAAGGGGATCTGGCGCCTGGAGGATATCGTTCATTTTTCGGGGCCAAATTCCTTCTTCGGAAACCCGCCCGTCACGGGAGGAGAGGAGATGACCGGTGCCGGTTACTATTACGACGAATATGTCAGGCTATCCGGTGAATGGAAGATTGCGAGCATGGGCTATGCTCGCCTGTTCGAAGTGATTGACCGGCCAGATGCCCGCAGCCAGCGGGAGGTCGATCTCAATCCGCGAAGAGGCGTACCCGCGACGGGCTAGATTCCCGCCAGCCTGTGCGTTGCCCATTGCGCGATTTGCTGAAGCTCCTTGGCGATCCCGCTATGCTCGCTTCGCGGATATTGGCCAGTGAACATGGTGGCAGACAGGCAATTTGAAATCGCCCCGCGCTTGTCGAACACAGGGACAGCGATCGTCGTCACGCCTCTGATGAAATTCCCTTCGTCCAAGCCCCATCCGGTTCGACGCGTTTCAGCAACTTGCTCCAGGTACTTGTCGAACGGAACGCTTTCCTGCCATCGTAGTTCCTTGAACCCTGCGGCAATCTCATCATCGCTCATCCCGCCCAACGCCGCTATGCAGCGGCCGACAGATCCCATGAGAAGCGGAAGGCGCTGGCCCACAGTCAGGTGAATGCGCATCGTTGTTGGTCCGGCCGTATACCCGACAAGCACAATGCGCTTGCGTCGCACAACGCGCCAAAGCCCGGTCGTCAGGGACTTGCGCTCCGAGAAATCCTCGGCGCGCGCGCGCACAAGCTCGAATGCCTCGGCCGGATCAAGAGCCCGCCGTGCGATCGCAATGACCCCTCCCCCCAGGGAATATGCCTTTGTTTCGGGATCGCAGTTCACAAAATCTTCTTCGACAAGAGTCTTCAGAATATTGAAACAGGAACTGGGCGTAAGTTCCAGGCGACGCGCAATGGCATTGACACCGATGGGCTGATCCACGGTTGCCAGAAGCCGCAAGATCGCAATCGTCGAGGTTACAGAACCGACACGGGGCGACAATCGATGCAAATCGCGATCGATGCGTTCCATTTGAGCGTGCACGGACATTCCTCAAGACCAATCAATCCAAGATCATCGTCTTTGGCTCTGGAAGCACACATAATCAATGACTGCAGAAGAACATGCGGAACGAAGTGTGCTGTCGAGCATCTAGCGGACGAGTGAATATCGGCTACAGACAAGGACACAGAAGAACGTTGGCATAAGGGGAGGCATGAGCCTGCTTTCTGCCTTTCCGCGCACACAAATTCCAGACGAGGCCGAGAAACTGCGACCGCAAGTCAAGGCATTTCTCGAAAAGAGCATCTCGCACATGCGGCCTCAGGATCGAGCGAAGACCTGGACAGGATTTGACGCAGAATTCAGCCGCGCACTCGCATCGCACGGCTGGGTCGGCCTTACCATTCCGGAAGGCTATGGCGGAGGCGGTCGCGACGCTTTCGCCCGCTTTGTCCTGGTGGAAGAATTGCTCGCCGCAGGGGCTCCCATCGCTGCACACTGGATCGCGGACCGACAGAGCGGGCCGCTGCTCCTGCGCTATGGAACCGAAGAGCAGCGTCAATTCTATCTGCCGCCGATCTGTCGGGGAGAGTCCTTCTTCTGCATTGGAATGAGCGAACCCAATTCCGGATCGGACCTGGCATCGGTACGCACCCGTGCCATTCGCGACGGGCACTCCTGGCGACTGACGGGTTCGAAGATATGGACGACATATGCGCACCAGTCAGACTATATGATTGCACTGGTGCGCACCTCTGGTGAACCAAAAGACCGGCAGAAGGGGCTTTCCCAGTTCATCATAGATCTCAGCCTGCCCGGCATCACGATCCGGCCGATCCGACTGGGAACGCTTGATAGCGATTTCAGCGAACTGCACTTTGAAGATGTGCGTTTGCCGGACAATGCATTGGTCGGAACCGACGGAGAAGGATGGACGCAAGTCAACGCAGAGCTTGCTTTTGAGCGAAGCGGCCCGGAACGATTTTATTCGGCGCTGGTCCTGCTCGACATGTGGGCCGAGCGGATGCGCGCCGAACAATGTCCACAGGACAGGGAGATTCTTGGACGATTGATTGCCAGGCTTGCCTCCTTGCGCGCGATGTCCATAGCGTTGACAGGACGGCTTGCAGCAGGTGAATCACCCGTAATCGAAGCAGCGCTTGTCAAGGATCTGGGAACAAGTTTCGAGCAGGACATACCCGAAATTGTTGCAGCGTCTGTGGGTGCGGTGCCAGATCGAGATGCTGATCCGGACATGCTGGCAACGCTGGCATATCTCCTGCAACTCAACCACGTTTTTTCGCTGCGTGGCGGCACTCGGGAAATTTTGCGCGGAATGATCGCGCGCGGGCTGGGTTTGCGGTGAGCGACATGGACGATATTTTGCTCGATCCGTTCAAGCGATTGCTGGCACACATCTGCACGCCATCGGTGATCCGCGACGAAGAAGGCCGATCGGGCTTGGCTCAATGCTGGGGTGAACTGGAGCAATCGGGCTTCATCGATGCGTTGCTGCCGGAATCGCGGGGAGGCGCAGGTCTTTCGCTGAGCGAGGTCTTTCCGCTTGTCGTTGCATGCGGTGAAGCAGCATTGCCAGCACCCTTTGCCGAAACAATGGTCGCAAGGGCCCTTCTGGACAAGCGCGGCGCAGAACTGCCGACAGGCGCAGCAATTGTTCTGGCGCCACCCTCTCCTGTGGTTCCTTTGGCCGCAAAGGCCAGCCACGCGCTCGTGACAGCAAATGGCAGACTGTCCTTGATTGCCATGAATGCAGGGGCATCCGATCCGTTTCGGGCTGGCGGATACGCCGACCAACTCAAGGGGGAAACGCTGCTCGAGGTGGCGGCAGGAGGAATCGACCTCCAGGCTTGGGCGGCAGCGCTTGCGGCAGCGCAAATGTCGGGGATGATGATGCGCATTCTGGACATGACGTTGCGTTATGCAAACGAGCGCCAGCAATTCGATCGGCCATTGTCCAAATTCCAGGCAATCCAGCATCAGTTGGCAGTTGGAGCCGAATATGCCGTTTCTGCGCATACGGCGGCAGCGATTGCGATGTCGGGACAGCATTTCGACCCGCTTCGGGCGGCTGCGGCGAAAGTCTGCGCCGGTGAGGCCGCAAGCAAACTCTGTGCGATTGCCCATGCTGTCCATGGAGCCATCGGCGTGACGGAGGAATATGATCTTCAGATCTATACACGTCGCCTGAAACAATGGGCATTGGCCTTTGGGAACGAACGATATTGGGCCGACGTGTTGGGCAGTGCGCGGCTTGGCACGGAAGCAGGAACCAGTGCCGATTTCGTCCGCCTACACCTCGGAAACATGGAATAGATGACGGACCACGCACCCCTTCACCTTCTGGCGCGCGGCAATCGCGCAGTGGTGACGTTGAACGTAAAAGTCTACAAACAACATGACGCGCTTTTTCTGAGTTACTCAGTCGAGCGTTTGGTCGCAGGAGGTCCCGAGGGATTGCAGAATGGCTGAACAATTTTCCCCCTACAATCTCGACTTCAGAGGAAAGACGGTCCTCGTCGTTGGCGGATCAAGCGGAATTGGCAATGGTGTCGCGCAAGCTTTTCGGGCTGCAGGGGCGGAGACTCATGTTTGGGGCACGCGCGAGGCCGATGAGTATCGAGCCGAAGACGGCTCCGACCTGACTGGTCTGCATTATGCGCGGGTCGATGTCAGTGACTTCAAAGCCGTGGCAGAGCTGGACCTTGGCTTCGACCGTCTTGATGTGCTCGTCACCTGCCAGGGAACCGTCGCCTATAACCGCAAGGAATTCGAGATCGAAACATTCAGGCGGATCGTCGATGTCAATCTGAACAGCGTGATGGCCTGTTGCATGCGGGTCGAGCCCCTATTGGCCAAGACGGCCGGAAACGCGGTGATCTTCGGTTCGATTGCCGGGTTGCATGCGTCGATCGGCAATCCGGCTTATGCGTCGTCCAAGGCCGGCACCCATATGCTCGTGCGGACTTTGGGCGAAACCTGGGCGCGATACGGCATTCGCATAAACGGCATTGCTCCAGGCCTGGTCGATACCAAGCTCACCAAGGTTACGACCGAGAATGAAGAGCGCCTGGACCTTCAGCTCAAGAAGATTCCCTTGCGGCGCATTGGCACGCCGCACGACATGGCAGGTCCAACGCTGTTCCTGGCCTCTGATCTGGCATCATTCATTACTGGTCAGGTCCTGGTCGTTGACGGCGGCCGTTTGCTCGCCTGAACCGGGACGGACTATGCAGTCAGGGTCAAGACAGTCTTCGCGGGGACGGCTTCGACAGCCCCTCGAGAATGCTATGCAGATGACATGATGCGCGCGCTCCGAGCAGGATTGACCGGCCAATGACAAAATCGGTCGTGGCTCTTGACGACAAGTACCAGCAAGAAGGCGGGCGCGTCTTCATGTCTTCAATCCAGGCCCTTGTGCGGCTTCCGCTCGACCAGGCGCGCCGGGACAAAAGGGCCGGCAAGAAGACTGCCGGCTTTATCTCGGGCTATCGAGGATCGCCCATCGGGACATATGATGCCGCCTTGTGGGGCGCGGCGCACATGCTGGACGAGCATGACATCACCTTTCTGCCCGGACTGAACGAAGAATTGGCCGCATCAAGCGTACGCGGCACCCAGGAACTGACATGGTTTGGGTCCTCCAGCCGCGAGGGAATCTTTTCGCTCTGGTATGGCAAGGGCGTCGGCGTTGACCGCGGCATGGAAGCCCTGAAACTGGCCAATCTCGAAGGATCCTCGCCTGATGGCGGCGTACTTGTCATCGCCGCCGACGACCCCGGCGGGAAATCGTCGGCGAGTGCCCATCAGTCGGAGCATACCCTGATCGCGGCAATGATCCCGATCCTCTATCCGGCAAATGCAGAAGAAATCATCGAGTACGGCCTGCTTGGCTGGGAAATGTCGCGTTACAGCGGCCTGTATGTTGCGCTCAAATGCGTGACCGACAATCTCGATCACTCAGCCTCCGTTGCTCTCCCGGATGCCTATCGCCCGTTCGAGCGTCCGCCGGGATTTTCGATGCCGCCTGAAGGTCTCGGCCTGCGCCAAATGCGTTCGCCGCTGGCGCAAGAGGACTGGGCAATCAATCGCCGCCTGCCCGCTGCTCAGGCATTTGCCCGCGCCAATGGCCTCGATCGGACAGTTCTGGAATCCGAGACGGCTGTTCTATCGATCGTCGCTGCAGGGAAAACATATCTCGATGTTCGGCAAGCGCTCGATGACCTCGGGATTAATGAAGGCAACGCACCAGGCCTCGGGATTCGCCTTCGCAAACTGGGACTTGTTTGGCCCATCGATCCGGAAGGAATGGCTGCATTCGCTGCTGGCAGTCGAGAACTGCTGGTCATTGAGGAAAAGCGCCCGGTCATCGAAGATCAGGCTGCCGGTGTTCTTCTGGGCCTTTCGAACGAGCAGCGCCCGGTGCTTACGGGCAAACGGGACCCGCAGGGCAAGACCTTGCTGTCCAGCGTAGGGGAATTGTCGCCATCCTCGGTGAGGCGGGCAATCTATGCGCGCCTGAACGCACTCGGACTGGCAACAAAGTCAATCACCGAACGGTTTGAGTATTTTGAATCTGCTTCGAGGCGACCGGAGGCCTTACCGGCGGCAACGCGCATTCGGCCCGCCTTCTTCTGCTCCGGCTGCCCTCACAACACCGGCACACGATTGCCAGATGGAAGTGTGGCCATCAGCGCTGTGGGCTGTCATGGCCTTGCCGCCTTCATCCCCGAGCGGCGGACGATGATGCCGATGCCGATGGGCGGAGACGGAATGCCTTGGGTTGCTGCAGGGCCATTCGTGGACATGCCGCACATCTTCCAGAATATGGGGGATGGCACGTACGCGCACTCGGGGATTCTGTCGATCCGGGCAGCGGTTGCGGCCCGTTCCCGGATGACATTCAAGATACTTTACAATGATGCGGTTGCCATGACCGGGGGACAGCCTGTTGAAGGCGCACCCACCCCGATCGAGATTGTCCGGCAACTTCTGGCAGAACGCGTCTCCCCTGTAGTGATTGTAACGGACGAACCCGCACAGTTCACGGGCCAGGATGCCCCGCCTGATGGCGTGCGTATCGTACACCGCGACCGGCTCGATGAAGTCCAGAAGGAGCTGCGCGACGTTCCGGCAGTTTCGGCGATTGTCTATGTGCAGACCTGCGCCGCCGAAAAGCGCAGGCGACGCAAGCGGGGCCTGTACCCAGATCCTGATCGGCGTGTGGTGATCAACCCGGCGGTCTGTGAAGGGTGTGGGGATTGCTCGGTGCAATCGAACTGCCTTTCCGTCGTTCCGCTGGAGACCGAATTTGGGCGCAAGCGCATGATCGACCAATCTTCGTGCAACAAGGATTTCAGCTGTCTCAAAGGCTTTTGTCCCTCCTTCATTACGGTGGACGGCGCAAAACTTGCCAAGCGCGGCGACACGGGCGCCAGCCGCTTTGATGCGCAGATTGCCGATTTACCGGAACCTCAGCTTGCTGGCGCAAGCGGCGTTTATGACGTGCTTGTGACCGGGATCGGCGGCACCGGCGTGCTGACTGTCGGCGCAGTGCTGGGCATGGCAGCACATCTTGAAGGCAAGGGCTGCACAGTCATGGACCAGACGGGCATGGCGCAAAAGGGCGGCGCAGTGACAAGCCATTTGCGCGTCGCACCCAGGCAGGATGAGTTATTCTCGCCGCGGCTCGATGTTGCTTCGGCAGATCTCATTCTGGCCTGCGACATGGTTGTCGCTGCCTATCCGGACGTACTCAAGACGGTGAAACCCGGAATGACGAAGGCAGTCCTGAACCGGGATGTCTCACCCACCGGAGAATTCCAGACCAACCGCGACCTCGATCTCAATCCGCCGCAATTGGAGGACATCATTTCCGCTGCGCTGGCTGGCGGAGCTGCTTATGGCCTCAATGCATCGAAGCTGGCGACTTCCCTTACGGGTGACAGTATCGCCACCAACTTCCTGATGGTGGGCTTTGCGCTCCAAAAGGGTCTCTTGCCTGTGTCCCGCGGCGCCATCGAAGAGGCAATCAGGCTCAATGGCAGCAATGTGTCCGGGAACCTGCGGACCCTCGGGCTTGGCCGGCTCGCAGCAGAAAGGCCTGAAGTCTTCGAGGCTCCTGAACCGGATGCTGAAGCCATCGCCCGGCTCGATACGCTTCAAGGCGTATTGGACAGTCGTAGCGAATTGCTGACAGCCTATCAGGATGTGAGCTACGCCGCCGAGTACAGGGCGTTTGTCGAGGAGACCGCGAAGGTCGTCGACGCGACCGGGGGCCCTGATACAGCAGGCTATGTCCGTGCGGTCGCATTAACCCTGGCGCGGCTGATGGCTTACAAGGATGAGTATGAAGTCGCCCGCCTTCATACCGACCCAAGATTCAAGGAGAGCTTGAAAACACAATTCGAGGATGGCTTCAAACTCGCATTTCATCTGTCGCCGCCCATCCTGGCCCGCACGGACCCAAAAACCGGCAGGCCGCAAAAGATGCGCTTCGGGCAGTGGATCCAGAAGGTTTTCCTTGTCCTTGGAAAGATGAAAGGCTTGCGCGGGACTGCATTCGATCCATTTGGCTACACAGGGGAACGACGTGAAGAACGCGCCCTGATTCAAGAATACAAGGACCTGATCCGTCAGATCTCTCCAAAGGTAAGAGCTCACAATATGGGGCAGGCCGTCGCGCTCGCCGAGGCAGCAGCCCAAATTCGCGGCTATGGTCCGGTCAAGCAGGAGAGTATTGCCCGATATCGGGTCGATCTGCCGATTTTGCTTGCGGCTTTCGCGCAGCAGGCTGAGCCTGCTGAACACCCCTCTCTGGTCAATGCGTGATACGCAGACAGGAAGATTTATGGCCGAAAATTTCAACAGCCTTGCGCTCACATTCGACAAGGGCATTGCCCATATCCAGTTTACACGACCGGACCTCTACAATCGCTTTGATGAAGTCCTGCACGGCGAGTTCCCAAGGGCACTCGCAAATGTGCTCGAGAAGGAAGGAGAACTCGCCGCTCTCCTGATTTCTTCCCAAGGCAAGCATTTCTCGGCTGGTGGCGACCTTGAAATGATGCTCCGTGGGAATGAATCGCTGGATTTGCGTAAACGCCTGACACGTGAAGGACTGGCTATCATCGAGGGGCTGAACGCATTGCCCTTCCCCGTCATTGCCGCAGTGCAGGGCAGCGCGATCGGGCTTGGGGCCTCAGTCATTTCATGCTGCGACATTGTCGTGGCCTGGGCTGATGCCAAGATCGCAGATCCTCATGTCGTCCTTGGTCTTGTGGCGGGAGATGGCGGGATCATGGGATGGTCGCAGTCTGTCGGGGTCATGCGCGCGAAGCGCTACCTCATGACAGGGGACGCGATCACTGGCCGGGAAGCGCACGCGATGGGCATGGTGAGTGACGTGGTAGAGCGTCCCGACGATGCCTTGCCCGCGGCGCAGGCGATTGCGCATCGGATTTCGGCACTGCCGCGAGGCGGGGTCCGTGGAACCAAAAGGTCATTTGCGCGTCTTTCGCGGGACCTTTATGGCGCTGCATTCGAGCTGTCATTTGCCTATGAAATGGACACGCTTGCCGGAGCCGAACTTCGCGATACGGTCCTTTCGGCGCTGAGTGCCAAAAAGGCCTGAAACGGTCCGCGCTGTACCGCCTTTGTGATTGATCATTGCAGGTTGAGACAAACCAGCCTGCAAGACGAACCATTTACGAAAATGGCGATCAGGCGGATTGTCGGGCTCTGAGCCGCCGTCGGCGGCTCCCGTTGAGACGGGATGTCGAAATGAGCAAGGACGAGACGGTGACCGAACAATACGACCGCGACGACAATCATTTCCAGTTTGCAGAAGCGAACGCGCCAATCGACTATGAGCCTTACCGGCAAAGCTACAAGCTGCCCGAGTGGAAGGACACGAAGGGTCGTTATTCAAAACGTCCTTCGCGAGACCTGGGCACGGATCGCAATACCGACAAGAGCGTATATCATTCACGCGATATCATGGAGCAGGAATGGGAGCGCATCTGGTCCAAGGTGTGGCTCCTCGTTGGACACCTGAACGACATCCCGAAGCCCAATGCCTTTATGAAGGTGGATCGCGCCCATGAATCCGTTCTTGTCGTTCGCGGCGAGGGAGATTCCATCCGGGCGATGTACAATGTTTGCCAACATCGCGGTGCGCGTCTGGTTGAGCAGGATTTCGGAACGACCAAGAAGTTTGTCTGCCCGTTTCATATGTGGGAGTTCTCAAGCAACGGGGAGCTTCTAAAGATCACGGACCGCGAGACGTTTCGCGAAGAAGCACTCTGCCACAATCTTGATCTGCCTGAAGTCCGTTCGGCGGTCTACCGAGGGTGGATCTTCATTACGTTCAACGACGACGCAGGACCGCTCGAGGATTACCTTGGAAGCGAGTTCCTCAAATTGTCGGAGGCGTACAGCTTCGAAAACGTGCTGCGCATCCGCGATGTGCAGCAAGAATGGCCGGCCAACTGGAAAATTTCACATGAAGCCTTCATTGAGGGCTATCATGTGCAGGCTACACATCCCCAGCTTCGCGGCGCCGTGGATGCCTATCACGCACAGCATGACCTGTTCGACAATGGGCACGGATTAAGCATCTACCAGTTCATGAGCCCGCTGCCTCAGTTCATTCGAAATCTGCCTGATGAACTGGCAGAGGAACACAAGATATTCCTGCGGGAGGCAGGCCTTACCGAAGATGAATGGCCAAAGCACTGGAGCGAAGTTCCGGCCGCCATCATCAAGGCCAAGCTGGCCAAGAAGGACTATGTGCTGGACTATTCCCGCTTCAGCGAAGGCCAGCTCATTGATGACTGGAATTTGGGAATTTTCCCGACAACCGAAATGTTCCTTCACCCGGAAGGTTATTTCATCCAGAACTGGTTGCCTCATCCGAACGATCCGGAGAAGTGCTACTATACCGTTCAGGTTTATGCTGTTCCCGGGATCGGCGAATTGCCGTCATTCATGGCTGTTGAAAACGCGGACATGAGCGGAAAGCGGGTTCTGCCGCGCCACTATATCGATACCAACGACTATGAAAATCTGGGACCGGTTATCCGGCAAGATCGGGAGCTCGTCCCGCGGGTTCAAAAAGGCCTTCATTCAAAGGGATTCAAAGGCAGTGTCTATAGCGAGCAGGAAATCCGCATTCGGCACTTCTTTGATGAATATAGCCAATATATGAGCGGCCAGAAGGGCTGAACCCGGCAAGAAATCAACCCCGCTAGCGCAATGCCATCAAGCATGGCAGTGCTTCAACAGCGCGCGCAGGGTCCGTGCCGGGTAGGCACACCAGGTCTGCGCACCCTTCGAACTAGACGGGTTCTACATCGAGCTGGATGCCGTCCGGCCCATACACAATAAAGTTGGTCAGCCAGGAAACACCGTCCTCGCCTCCACGAAGGCTGAAGCTTGACGTCCGGCTCAGCATCTCGGCGACAACGGCGCGTATTTCGGCCCGAGCGATCAAATTGCCGATGCACAGATGGATGCCGTGACCGAATGACAGGTGCCGAGATGCATTGCTGCGGGTCGGATCGAAAGTGTCGGGATCCGGAAACATCTTGGGGTCTCGGTTGGCAGCGCCGTAGCGCAGCATCAGGAGCGAGCCTTCGGGAATTTTTGTATCGCCGACCATGGTATCTTTCGTCGCACGCCGGAAGAGGCCCGCGACGGGTGAATCGTAACGCAATGCTTCTTCGACGAACCGGCTGAGAATGGCTGGGTCAGCCCTGAGCCTGCCCTGCAATTCCGGATCTCTCGCCAAACGATATATTGCTGAACACAAGACGCTGGTGGTTGTGTCATGCGACCCGGCAATGAGGATCGTGAAGATCGAAACGAGCTCCTGACGAGTCAGTTTTTGGCCGTCGACATCTGCATGAACGATATCGCTCAGCAAGCAGGGGCGCGGGCTTTCAAGATACTCGTCCGCCTTCTTGGACACATATTGCTGGAGCTCGCAGATCGTCCGCGTGATTTCCAATTGTCTTTCTTCACTGTTGTCGGGATTGGCCTCTGCGACCACGGCATCTGTCCAGGTCCGGAACTTTTCAAAATCTTCCGTCGGCAATCCGAGCTGGTCCGCAACGACAAATGAAGGCAATGGCGCAGCAATGGCCGAATAGAAATCGCCTCCGCCCTGCCGAATGAAGCCATCGACAAGACGGGCAACCGTGCCTTCAATCGCATCCTGCATGCGCTTGAGGGCCGGGGCGTTAAAGGCCTTGTTGACCAATGTGCGATGAAAGGTGTGAACGGGTGGATCAACAACGACCAGCGTGTTGACGGGCACAAAGCCATGTTCTTCAAACACGGCATTGATTTTCTCCTGCTGCTCCGACTCCTTGACCAGCAAAAGTCCAGTCACGCTGGAAAATGTCTCTGGATCGGCCGAAATGTCCCTTACCTCGTCATACCCGAGGACCATGTACATCCCGCAGGATTCGTCGAAATAGACAGGGCTCTTTTCACGCAGTGAGCGATGCGCCTCGTGCGGACATCTGCGGATATCCATATCGAGAAAACTTATGGGAGTCGTTGCCATGTCGGTGCTCCAAAGCATCAGTTCGAGAAACTCCGACGAAGATATGCCCAAAGCTGTTGCCTGAATACGGCGCATCTTTGTCCATGGCGGCAATGTGCAGCTTGCGAGACCGATGCTGCAAATGACGCCCTAGGACAATGTCGCCGTCACCTTCCGGCATGGACGCGCCCAATCGCGCATGTCAGTGTTTGCAGAGATTGTCTGGGAGAATGATATGGGCCGGGTCGAGGGTAAAGTCGCACTAGTCACAGGCGCAGCTTCGGGGCTAGGCGCGGCCGATGCCGCCCTTCTCGCGCGGGAAGGCGCCAAAGTGATCCTGACCGATGTGGATGCTGCACTCGGGCATTCAGTCGCTGCCGGGATACCCGGCGCAGTATTCGTGGAACATGATGTGCGCGACGAGCGCGCCTGGAAGACCATCGTTGATCAGATCATGGCCGACCATGGTCGACTGGACGTACTGGTCAACAACGCCGGAGTCGTGAAATTTGCATCGATTGAAGACTGCTCGCTCGACGATTTCCGCTTCGTCAATTCGGTCATGTCTGAAGGGACGTTCCTTGGGTGCAGGACCGCCCTTCCCGCGATGCTCGCGAATGGCGGCGGATCAATCATCAACATGGGCTCGATTGCCGGCGTTAAGGGTGTGAGTGCCGTGTTGGGTTATTGTGCCGCGAAGGGTGCCATACACGCGCTTACCCGATCGGTCGCAGCCTATTGCCGCGAACGCTCCAACGGTGTTCGTTGCAATGCGATCGTTGCAGGATCCATTCGCACTCCCATGATTCAGAAGGCACTCAGAGAGATGTCACCGGACAACCCCAGCTTTGACGAGCTCGAAGGGCATGGACAGGGCGAACCATCCGATGTCGCCAATATGGTTCTCTATCTGGCGTCGGATGAAGCCCGGCATGTCAACGGCGCATCGCTGACGATTGACAATGGTGAGACGGCCTAGAACCAGACTGTCCGTACAGGGACCCTTTATCGGTTATGGTCAGCGCGAGGCAATCGACTGGCTTTGCGGATGCCGTCGTTCTGATCAGGCGCGTGCTTCCAGCCAGGCAATCCCGCGAGATACAAGCGCACGCGCTGAATTATGGAGCCTGTCTCCCAGACTCGACTCGACAAGGCCTGCACAGGCCCGCGCAAATGTTCCCTCAAGTATGATCGCCAATTTGTAGCAGGCCAAAATTTCGTACCAGAGCAAGTCACGCATTGAACGGCCCGTGCCGGCTTCATAGCGCTCAATCAATTCCTCGCGTTGCGGAAAGCCGGTCCATGGCTCGATTTTGAGGCTGAGAGGGCTTTCCCCGTTGCGATCTGGCCAGGACGCGAGCAGCCGCCCGAGATCAAGCAGTGGATCTCCGAGCGCCGCAAGTTCCCAATCAAGCATTGCATTCAGGGCGCCACTTTCGCAATCGAAGAGCACATTGCCAATATGATAATCGCCATGCATCAGCCCGGCCTTCCATTCCGTCGGACGATGGCCGTCGAGCCACTGGCCAAGACTTTCGACCGGACCGAGCCCGGACGATCCTGGCCACCCGTTGTACTCACGGTAACGGCTGAGCTGGCTCGCCCATCGCGCTACCTGCCGCTCGATATAACCATCGAGCTTTCCGAAATCAGCCAAACCGATCGATATGTGGTCCACGGCAGATAGAGCGACAATCCCGTCGATCATCGCCAAACCCATCCGATGTCGAATAGCGGCATTCTCGCGCGGTCGGGGCGGCATTCCCACGGCTGCGTTGAAACCGGCCACGGCGTCCGTCATGAGGAACACGGCACCAAAAACATCCCGATCATCGCATAGCCCACGAAATCGGGCGTGAGGGACATTTGTGGGACCCAGTGCTTGCAGGACCCGCGCTTCCCGTCGGATCGTGGCTTCGGCCTCAGGGCGAGCATTTTCCGAAGGACATCTGAGTACAAGTTCGCGATCTCCCGCCCGCACGCCAAGCAACCTCTTCTGAGTCCCCCGGCGATGGGAGCAACGCTGGAAATCGGACCGAACGCGATCCCTTCGCCTTCGATCCACCCCTGCAAACGATCCAATCTTGCGCGATCCATCCAGATCGCTTTCCGGAATTTGACTGAAGGAGCAATGATTAATGCTTGCCTGCAGCGGCCATAACAGGGGCCAGCTTCCACCAATCGTCGCTGCAACTCACCGTGTGTTTCTTTCCGGTGCGCGGAAGAACAAGGAGGGTTGCGGCCTTAATCATGGTGGGAAAGCCCCGATGCGATAACTAGCCATACGGGGAACGCCGAAGTGCGGCACCATGAGAACGTTTCAATCGGAGGGGAGTCCAAATGACGGGAATCTGCAAATCATATCAGGCAAAATGGCTTGCCGGAACTTGCTTTATTGCACTGGTTGCCTCGCCAAGTGTCTCGCACGCCCAAGCAGGAACTTCCGCACCGGCTGCTGAAGAGTCAGGGGGGGTCCAGGACATTGTCGTGACGGCACGGAAACGCGCAGAAAACGTGCAGGATATCCCTGTTTCCATCCGCGCGGTTGATGCCGAAATGATCCAAAGACAGGATATAAGCGGGCTTGAAAAGCTCGCCGCGAAGGCGCCCGAATTGATTATCGCCCGGTCTTCCAACGGGTCAGGCGCGTCGCTTACAATCCGCGGCGTGGGCTCCAATTTCTCGAGCGTGGGCGTTGAGCAGTCCGTCGCGGTCATTGTCGATGGTGCCTA
The DNA here is from genome assembly GCA_016704425.1 of Sphingomonadales bacterium. Classification (GTDB taxonomy): domain Bacteria; phylum Pseudomonadota; class Alphaproteobacteria; order Sphingomonadales; family Sphingomonadaceae; genus Aquisediminimonas. The sequence continues at coordinate 861,211 of JADJAC010000011.1, read as the reverse complement.
TTATGGCCACGGCAGGACCATTGACGAAGGCTTTTTCGATCTGGCCCGCGTCGAGGTCCTGAAGGGGCCGCAGGCGCTCTTCTTCGGCAAAAACGCGACCGCAGGTGTGATATCAATTACGACTGCAGATCCTGGGGATACGTTCGAGGGCCTGGCGCGGGTCGGCTATGAATTCAGGTCGCAAAGCGTCTATGCCGAGGCCGTCGCTTCCGGCCCCCTTTCCGACACTCTGGGCATCCGTGTTGCACTGCGTGGATCGAAGATGTTCGGAGGCTACACGCGCAATCTCGCGACTCAGGCCTTCTATAATACAATTGACGTCGCAACCGGTGCCGTTGCCGCGCTTGCCGCTGCTCCGGCGGATCGTGAACAGCCTGGAACAAAGGACCTGATTGGCCGTCTAACCCTCAAGTGGACGCCAACCGAGAATCTGACCAACACACTCAAGATAAGCGGCACGCACAGCAGAGGCGGAGCATCTGGCTTCAGCACGATTCTCGGCTGCGCGGGGCCGTTCGGCCAACGCAATCCCAGCCTGAGATGCGGAGCAAAATTCACAACCTATTTCAACGACATGCCGATCGAGTACAAAGGCGCGACCGGCCTGAAGGACAACAAGCTTTACAGCGACTATGATTCCTTCGCCGTCAACGACACGCTGAACTATGAACTCAACGATGACGTGACCTTTACCTCCGTCACGAATTTCAATCGGAACAAGGTTCGCTACTTGCAGGACTATGGGCAGGAAAGCGACGCTGGCGTTTGGGCAGCAATCAATTCCAAGTTCCGCGCATTTTCAAATGAATCGCGGGTTCTTACCAGTTTCGATGGTCCGGTAAACTTGCTCTTCGGCACGTACTACCAATCATCGAAGCGAGATCATGGCGAGTTTGTTACCTTTATCGGCGTCATAAACAGTGCCGCTTCTGCGGCAGACAAATATCTCGCATTCACAAAGATCTCGGCGACCAAGGGAGAGACGATTTCGGCGTTTGGCCAGGCGATCTGGAAGATTGTGCCTGAAGTCGAATTGACGGCCGGCGCCCGCTACACACACGAAACCAAGAAGTCGACTTACTTCCAGCCCTATGTGAACCCTGCGCTGGTAGGTCTTTTCACACCGCAGACGAACAATCCCGCGACCACTCTTAACAGAAGCCAGACTTTCAACAACTGGTCACCCGAAGCGACGATCACTTGGCGGCCTTCGAAGAACATGACGGTCTATGCGGCGTACAAGACCGGGTACAAATCCGGGGGCTTCTCCAATAGCGGCATCTTTTCTCCAGCCGATCCGAACGGCGACGGCATGACGTTTGAGCCGGAAAAGGCCAAAGGCTTCGAAGGCGGGATCAAGACAACCTCGTTAGATCGCCAGCTTCGTTTCAATATCGGCGTATACCGCTATACCTATAGCGGCCTGCAGGTCGACTATTTCGACCCGCTGTCCATCCGGTACATTACGCGCAATGCCGGCTCTTCAAAAACAAGGGGCATTGAAACGGAACTCGAATTTGTGCCGCGGTCGATCGATGGCCTGACCATCCGCAGCACGCTGAATTACAACCGTTCTCGCTATTCGAATTTCCTGGCGCCTTGCTGGCAGGGCCAATCGCTTGGCCAGGGCTGCGTCCTGCAGACCTTGCCCGGGCAGACCGCGTCACAATTCCTGCAGCAATTGGGTGGACGGCCAACCGCGAATGCTCCCAAATTTACCGGTTCCGCCGGTTTTGAATATGATATGCCTATTTCCTCTGGAATGATGTTGGGATTGGGCAGTGATTTCCGTTTCAGCGGCAAATATAATTCCTCTGCCTTTGATTCACCGAATGGTGTCCAGAAGTCCTATTCGGTGATTGACGCCTCGCTCCGCTTGCGCAGCGAAGGCAAGGGCTGGGAACTTGCACTCATCGGGAAAAACCTGACCAACCGCCAATACAAGACGGGCGTTTTCGATATCACTGGAACAGGTAGTGGAACAGGTAGTGTCGGCGGCGGCATCCAATCTGACATTTTCCAGCTGACTCAATTGCCAAGGACCGTACAACTGCAAGCATCGTATCGATTTTAATTAAACATCTCCCGCACCGGCATTGTACTTTTTGGGTCAATGCCGGTGCGGCGGCATCGCCTTGGCATTGACCGACAGCTAAACTTTCCCGAACTCGGCGGCCCTCACCCTCAACACATCCTTGCGGACCTTGCCGGCGGGCGTCTTGGGCAGTTCAGCCACGATTGCGACATGCTCGGGAGTCTTCTGCCTGGCCAAACCTTCGGCTGAGATCAGCCCGGCGATCTCTTTCATGTCGATCGTTGCCCGGTCTGCGGGAACAATGAAGGCACAAATGGCTTCGCCGGTTCGCTTGCTTGGCATCGACACAACGGCAGCCTCGAGAATCTTCGGCGAGCGGACCAGAACATCTTCAATTTCTTTTGCGCTTATGTTTTCGCCGCCCCGTATGATGAGATCCTTCTTGCGCCCGGTGCAGACGAAATATTCACCTTCGACAATGCGGCCAAGGTCTCCCATCCGGAAATAGCCGTCTTCGTCATAGGCCTCCTGATTGTCAGCTGGGTTTGCATATCCCAAGCTCATTGATGCTGCCTTGACCAGAAGTTCGCCTTCCTCTCCGGCTCCCACTTCAAGGCCGTCATGAATGCCGACCAGCTTCGTACTAACCCTGGACAACCGGCCGTCTGTTTCAGCGCCGAACCGCAAGTCATTTCGCGAAGACGGACCCACTGTCAGTGTGCACACCTCTGTTGCACCAAAAGTGCGCCATGGAATGCAATTCGGGAACTGCAGTGCGGCATTGTAGATGAGCGTTGGAGGCACTGCAGCGCCCCCACATACATAGTGACGAAGGGTCTGCAGCTGTTGCCCATCCTGTTTTGCCAGAGTCACCAGGTCCTGCAAAAATGGCGTGGCGCCCAGCATCACGCTGCAAGCATATTTCTGGATGAGCGCGATGCTCGCCTCAACATCCCACGTGCGAAGTGTCGATGCAAGCATGTCGCCGTACCAGGGCATCTGCGCCAGCCAAAGGAAGCCTGTGACGTGCGTTATTGGCGACGGGCAGAATATCCGGTCATCAGAGTTCAATCCCAGTGCATCGTGCATCTTGAACGCATCGGCAAAAAGAGTGTTGTGCGAATGCAGGACGCCCTTCGGCCGACCAGTCGTTCCAGAGGTATACATGAGCAGCTTGACTGCATCTGGATCGACTGCAAGCGGCTGGATGAGGGGTTTCGCCTTCTCCAGCACGTCATCAAACAGATCAAAAGGGCAGTCCTCCATCGGCTTGCCGGTGACCAGAATCGCTTTCAGTGAAGGCACGGCGCCGCGAATTCTGGCCATCATTGAAACATAATCAAATGACCGGAAGTGTGCAGGCACAATCATTACACGCGCAGAAGCATCATTCAGGATATGGCCGACCTCTGAATCCCGATTGATGGGAACGATCGGATTTACCACCAATCCTGTCATTGCTGCTGCAAGCGAAATGGCCACCGCTTCCCAGCAGTTGGGAAGTTGGAACGAAACGACATCGCCAGCCTTGAGACCAATCGACAGAAAATAGTCTGCGAGACGTCTCGCACGATCTATCAATTGAGCGCGGCTCAGTTCATGGTCAAAATCGGCAAACTGAATTTTGTGCGGATCTGCCAATGTCCGTTCGAGCGCAAAGTCGACAATAGTAAGATTGGGCCAGCTTCCCTCGGCAACGGCTTGCGCTGCCACTTCTGAATCCCATCGCACCAACCATCCACCGGGATCTCGACGATGGGAAATCACAAACTTGTTCCTGTCAAATGCTGAGCAGCTTGCCGTGTTAGTTATTGCTGTTGGGGATGGTCCAGTTAAATTTCTAGCCCCCTCGACTGACCGACCGGATGCCACTCACTCTGGGTGGAGATCGAGTGTATCGCCCAGAAGATCCAGCGCGTCGCGGATAGGCGCTGTGCCATCCCAGCCCTGCGCCGCATCGCGAACACCGACATACAACGCTTCAACCGGCCCCTTGAGCATAAGTTGGGCCAGAACTGGATTCGACTGCCCTGCGCGTTCGACATAGATTTCGAAGGGAGCCCCCTGCGGGTCGACGAATTCCTGGACCACGTCCAGCATCACGCCCTCCTCCGCCGCGCGCGCGATGACCGCGGCGAAGTCATCGACCCAATAGGCCAGGTGGTGCAGCCCGCCCTGCGGCATGCGCGCGAGGAATTCGGTGTAGGCGGACGGCGTATCGTCATGCGGCTGGAGCAACTCGATCTGCATGCTGCCCGAATTAAGGATCGCGGCCGAAATGCAAGGATTGTTGCGCACCCCGCGATAGCGCGCATCAGGATTGACATGGTCCATCAGATAGATCGGGCCGCAGCCCAGATCGAGCCAGGCTTGCATTGCCGCCTTGATATCGGGAACGACATAGGCGGCGTGAACCGCATCGCCGAAAAATCTGCTCAAAACCCCATCCTCCCATTGCACATCACCAAAACCGGTCCCCCGGCAGTGCTCATTCCCGAACCGGAAACTTCTCGTAGTAGAATGCGAAGCGTTCGTGGATCTCCTCCACAGTGACGCCGAATTTCGAGAGATCGTACTGGACGGCCCCGTGGCGTCCGCGTCTGTTTGCCGCGATATAGGCCTTGATCCGGTCTCTGGCCTCCGGGATCAGGTCGAGGTTGGCAGCCTTGTAAATCGCTTCGACCACGCCTTCCTGATCGGCCATGTAGCGCGGGAAGATCACATCGACGACCTGATGTTGCGGCAGCGCGTCGTGATCGCGCACGCAGGCCTTGAGCATCATCTCGATCCGCCACAGCCAGTGGCGCGCAAGGCCCGGCAGATCCTGCTCATCGCGGCGGATGCGGTCCCAATAGGCCAGCAAGGTCAGCGAAGAGCGGATCACCGCCACCGGATCGCGATGCGTGATGACGATTGTAGCATCGGGGAACACCGTGTGGAGCGGGATCAGGTTCTCCATGTTCGGCGGCGCCTTGGTAAGCCAGCGATTGGGGCCGCGCATCCAGGTCAGGGCCTGCATCATTTTCTTCTCATAGGCGTAGTGCGGCGTCTGATCATGGGCGAAGTAGTAGTGGCTCCATCGCGGCACCCGGGCGCGCCATTCGAGCTGGTAGGAACTGAAATCCATGCCCTGAAACTCGATGTTCTCGTGGACATGGTCGGGATGCATCTCGTGGATCGCCGCCATATGGGGCAGAACCACATTGTTGTTCTTCCACATTTCCTTCGTCATCTCGAAACGAGGGCTCTGCTCGATCGGACCGGGCTTTTCGCCGGGGAGCGGAAACGGGAAGCACATTTCCCACAGCTGCGACGACCTGAGCCGCGGGTCGGCGGCGAGCATGTTTACTAGGTGCGTTGTGCCCGAACGCGGCAAGCCGGCGATCATGATGGGCCGGTCGATCTTGATGTCGAGGATCTCTGGTTGTCGCCGTATCAGATCTTCGAGCTGCAGCCTGTTGGCGGCATAAAGCACGGCCTGATCCCAGACCTGCTGCCGGCCGGATATTGCCAGCCCCGTGTCCTCGTCCGCCGCCTGCATCCAAACGGCAAGCCGCTCGCGGAAGTCATTGGGGCCGAAATCAGCGAGGCCGGTGCGCTCGACGGCGGCCGCGAGCACCGCATCTGGTGTCATTTCGACCGGCGCGCCCGAACGGTAAGCCTCTTCTTCCACGGCATTACGCACCGGTTTGTCGAGATCGTCGAGATAGATCTTTTCTACGTCGTCCATGTGTGTCGTTCTCCCCTTCCCGGCCCCTCAACCCATGATCGTGTAGCCGCCGTCGACCGCAATGACCTGCCCCGTCAGCCAAGCGGCGGCTCCGCTGGTCACAAACAGCACTGTCCCGTTGATGTCCTCAGGAACGCCGTGGCGACCCAGCGGCGTTCGTGCGAGATGCTCGAGCGAGAAGGCAGGGTCGCCAATGAAGGGCGCGGTCATCCGAGTCAGCGTCGTTCCGGCCGCGACGGTGTTCACGCGAATGTTGTGCTTGCCCCAGGCCACAGCGAGCGCCCGGGTGAGCCCAAGCAGCCCAGTCTTGGCTGGTCCATAGCCGGGAATGACCTCAAGCCCGAAGAACGAGCCCAATGATCCCATGCCGATCACCGATCCGCCGCCGGGAAGCATAGAGCAGGCGAGACGATCGCGCAGGCGCGCGGCGAGCCGCTGCCCGCTGAGCAGGTGAATGGCGATAGCACGCTCGAACACATCGGGCTCCATCTCGTCCAGTCCCTGCGCCGCCAGAATACCGCCGGCATTGTTGATCAGGATGTCCAACTTCGGAATGGACTGCGCCAGCGCATCTATCTGCGCCCGATTCTCAACATCGAGCCGGGCGTAGCGATAGCCGGTCAGGTCCTCGTCATAGTCAGTCGCCGAGCCGCGAGTGCCGGTGATGATCACCTCGGCGCCGGCCTCGCGATAGGCCTGCGCGATCGAGGCTCCGAGGCCGCTGGTCCCGCCTGTGACGAGAACATGCGCGCCGGCGTAATCAAATGTGACATTGGACCAATAGTCCCGCATCTCGCTTACTCCTTCAATCGGGGGCCGGGCCGCCACTGACAATGGCGGTTTCCGGTGCAAGACCCGCGATCCCGCTGGCACAGAGATCGCTGAACGCAATTCGGTGGACCGAAATGGCCGGGGGATCGCCATCGACATGGATCAGGCGCGAGCTCCAGACCCCGTGCTGATGGCCGTAACTGTCCACCCACCGCGCGCCCACGCGCGGGTCGCGGTCGGCCAGCACGAACAGGACCGATCCATCTGGTTCCAGCAAGGTCGATCCGTTGCTAAGGTAGCCCTGCCCGTCGGCATAGTTGTCGAGGTTTTCCTGCCAGATATTGCAAACCTGGAAAGTCCAGAACCGGGACGGCGGCGGGGTGAAGCGCACGACCAGCGCCTCGTCCGGACCCTTTTGCCAACAGCCAAAACCGTGATGCCGCCGATCGGGCACACCGCCGTTGGAAAGGTAAGTCGCCTGGCTGTAGGTGATCGCATTGGGCCGCCGCGAAAGTTTGTCCTGCCACCAGCCACGCAGCAATTCGGCATAGCCGAGCACCGCTTGCGCCGATTTGGCCAACATTCGGCTGAGATCATCTGGTCGGATCGGCCGGGGCGGCTCTCCCCCGATCCGCTCGATGCCGATTTGCGCGCGCTGAACTCCGTCCCAGCTGTGATAATGAGTGCGGATCAGAAGGCCGACGCAATCGGGCGTGATGGGCAGCCAGGACGTGCCGTCGGCTGGGCGATTCTGGCTGACAATAACTTCGAAATTGCCGGCTGCATCGAATGGCACATCATCGCTCAACAGCGTTCCGACGGCCGGAAGCCAGGCCGGATCGAATTCCTTCAGACCCTCGATCCCGGCGGGCGCCCAATCCCGCGCGCCAAAGTCGGCTGGCTGGCGGTGGGTCCACGACATGAACACGATGTAGGGGCAATCATGGCGATTCCCGAACAACCGATACTCATGGCTGGGGTCGAACTCGGCAAAGAGCTGGTCTTGCATCGGGGATGTGCAATTGATCGAGTGACGCCATGCCATCTCGACCAGTTCCAGCCGGCCGGGATCGCCCGCCTCAACATAGCGTTCGAGCATGCCGCGCGTATAGCGCGAGAGGCACCGATACCATTCGGTGCGGTCAAGGTCGTCAATGTCCTCGAACCGGTCAACGATCTCGCCAGCAACCTTGAGAACATCGCAGAAGTCGCTCCACGCTCTGCCGCTCAGCAACCTCTCGGAGGCAGCGTCAGCCACCTCAGTTCCCCGGATCGAAGCGGATGCGCACCGCCTTGAACGCATGGGCCAGAATGTGGGGCTCGCGGGCGAAGTCGCAGGCCTCGGGCACCAGCGCCAGACCCTTGAGCCGTTCGGTCACCCGGTCGAGCGCGACCAGAGTCTCGCGTTTGGCGAGAAGGTTGCCCACGCAGTGGTGCAGCCCATAACCGAAGCCGAGATGCGCTTTCGATCCCTTGCGCGTGATATCAAACCGGTCTGGATCTGCAAAAACACTTGCATCCCGATTGGCCGAGTCCATGCGCAGATTGAGGATGGCGCCTGCCGGCACCTCGATATCCCCGATCCACGTATCGCGAGCGGCAATGCGCCAGATCGCCGCACCAGTCGAATGGTATCGCAGCGTTTCCTCAACCGCGTTGTCGAGAAGCGCCCGGTTCTGCCGTAGCAGGGTCATTTGGTCGGGATGACGCAGCACCAGTGCAATCGCCGCGACAATGGTCGCACGCGTGGTCTCGTTGCCCGCAAACAGCAGTTCGTGGAGGAACGAGACGGCCTCATCATCGTCGAGGAGGAAATCGCCGTCCTCTCGCGCGCTGACAACCTGGTAGGCAATGCTGCCCTCGTCGAACGGCTTGCCTGTGCGGATATCCGCAACCGCCTGCCTGAGGTAGGCGATCATTTCCGCGATATGCCGGGCTGCCTCGCGCTCCTGCTCGGGCGTGCCGCTGTGCGAAATGCGCATTGCCGCGGCCAGCGACCACTCATATGCGCGACCGACAAGTTGATCGCCAAACCCAATGATTTGCAGGATGGTGCCAAGTGCGAGCGGAACCGCGAAGTCGTTGATCAGGTCTGCCTCGCCCCTGGCGATGAAGCTGTCGATTATGCGGTCACAGCGCGCATGAATTGCGGGGGTAAGGTCATTGACCGATTTGGCGCGGAAGACGGCTGCCACGAGGTCGCGCCGTTTCGCATGGATTGGGTCATCTTCGGTCAGAAGGAACGAGGCATATTTGTTGTAGTCGAAGCTCTCGGCCTCTTCGTCCAATTGCCTCTTGCCAGCGTCATGTGCAGGCCGAAGCACATGGGCATAGGCATTCGAGAAGTCGACGGCGTTTGCGTAGACCGTCTTGACGTCTTCGTAGCGGGTAACGACGAAGCCTAGCTGCCCATCGGCCATCGGCGAACGGAACACGGGATAGTGTTCACGAGCTTCGGCTAGGAATGGCAGAGGGTCCGTGATCGCAGCACGGGTGAAAAAGCCATCGACTTCAGGTGCTTGCATCACGCATCTCCCAAGGCTGTCACGGGGGCTCGACGCGGATCGCGCCCCGATGTGCCGATCACCACGAAGCCAGTACCGGGCCCGCGCCAACTACATGCCAGGGAAATGTCCAAAGCGATGACAGGCCGAGGAAGTTCTCATCGTCGTCCTTGAAGATCTTGGTCTTCGCCGCGAGCGGCATATCCGTGATTACCGGGTTCGGAGCATCCGCTTCATGCATGCCCATCTATTATCGCAACCCAGGCAGCATTCGATGATTGGTGGCGCATCAAACCTTGCCCCTTTCTGCACCTGCACAAACCGCCGCCTAATCGGCGGTTTGGCTTGTAGAGTGACGTGGCCACTACAGCCCCAAGCTAAGGATGAGCGGAGTACTTTCAGTCCGATGCGAACTCGCCTTCGAGATGCGGATTCCGCTGTTCAATTTCGCCCGCTCAGGCGTCAACCGGACCAAACTCGCTGGCGCCGACTATCACGCCTCGTCCGACACAAGCCGACCGAGCTGAACCTTCGATTGGCGCCCGAAAGCTATTCAGGCAAAGCGCAGGCCGCTAAGGTGAGATCTTCCAGCTTCACTTCGCAATGCGCCGCGGTCTGCTGAATTTCAATGATATTGCCTTCAGGATCTCGACCATAGATTGTCTTGACAATACCCACGTCGACCGGCTCGGAATGGCCGAAGGTCATGCCGAGAGACTTTAGCCGTTCATATTCGAATTCGATATCGGTCACATCGACACAAATATGAGTATAGCCTTTGTCATAGGGACGAAGCGGCCGGTCTGACTCAGGCGCAGGAGCGCTGAACTCGAAAAGTTCGACGTAACAGGTGCCGGCACGCATCATTGCCTGCCGCGCTGCAGATCCGGGCACGTCCAGGATGAGATCAAGCTTTTCCTGATTATTCCATTCGAAGCCCGCCCCGAGCAGCTCGAAGCCGAAGGCATCACGATAGAACTGGATCATCTGATCAAGGTTGCGGACGTGGATCGCGACATGATGGATGCCCCTAATCATTGCGCGCTTTCGTTGTTCTCCTCCCCACGGGAGATATCGGAAGGCCCGTGCAATGGCAAGGGCGGGGCCAGCCGCCCGATGGCTTCTCTCCATTTTCGGTCTGCGAACGGACCCAATGTAAAATGTAAAAAGTTTGGATCCTTAGTCCGCTTTTAGGATGAAGTTCGCTGAGCTTGAATGGCGATTATGGGGTGGAAAACAGACGTTGGGACAGACATGACGCGTCAGAAGACGTGGACAAAGCCGACAATTGCGTCTTCAAGAATTCGCCATCGGAAGCAGCCGATAGTTCAATAAGTTGTCGAATGGCATTTTCGGGTCGACCCGAAGGCATCCGCTTTAGGTCGGTATGTTGGCATCTACTGGGCTGCGCTCTGGCGCAGTTCGCCTGTTCAAATGCAGTTTTAACGAGATTAGCCCGGATTCCTGGCATGTCTGTCGCCCACAAGACATTTGGAAAGCCGGGATTCCTAAGGGCTGAAATGCGCAATCTCTGCATGCAATAACAGAAGAGCGCTTTCACGGACCGGGGAAAACAAACACCTAAATCAGGAACGAAATCTGGGGACGAGTTTCGCTGCGATCTGACGCCGCGATTGCCAGTCCCTCGTCACCCTTGAAGCGGGCGGAAAGCAACTCCGCCATAATTCTCTATTTTCTCTGCCTTTCTTCGGGCCAAAACGATTCCACCACAATCGAACGGTCTCGTGGCAGAGATCAATCCCGCGCCCGAAAAGCAAGTCCTCCACGTTTCTAAGCGAAAGCGGAAACCGCACATAGATCAGCACGACAAGGCGAATTACCTCTGGCGACGAGTGAAAATAGCGGAACAGTTTAGCGGGTTTGCGAGGGCGTGGCATGCCCCCTGCCCGGCCTCTCATCTGACTTCGCTGCCAAGCGGTGCAATCGCTTTGACAGCGCCCTTTGACACTACCGACGTCAGAGCGGGTGCAGCAAATGCCCGCCGTCCACAATAATGTCAGCACCCGTCATGTAGCGCGACGCATCCGAAGCAAGCAGAAGCAGAGCACCGTCCAGATCCGGATATTCTCCAAATCGACGCATGGCGATACGCTTGCGCAGGATGTCTCCATCGGGCGAGGCGAGGAAATCCCGGGCCAGATCCGTTGCAGAATAGCCAGGCGAGATCGAATTGACCCGAATGTTGAATCTTGCAAGCTCAAGTGCAAGCTGCCGGGTCAAATGCAGTACGCCCGCCTTGGACACAGCATAAAAGGCGGCACCCTTCATGCCACGATGCCCGGTGATGGAGGCGATGTTGATGATCGATCCGCCTGCCCCCCTGTCGCGCATCGCCCTGGCAACACTTGACGTGACGAGCCACACTCCCTTGAGGTTGATGTCGAGAACATAGTCATAGTCCGCTTCCGTCATGGCAAGAACCGAGCCCGACTTTTCAACCCCGGCGTTGTTGACAAGGATGTCCAGCGGACCCGCCTGCTCGAGGGCTGCAGTGACGCTCGCCGCATCGGCGACGTCCATCTGCAACGCCGCAGCAGACCCACCCGCGGCCTCTATCTCGCAGACGAGCGCCTCCAGGGGCGCTTGCCGACGGGCGCATACTACGACATGCGCTCCACACTCGGCTAGGCGCCGCGCAAAATGCGCGCCAAAGCCATCGCTGGACGCCCCTGTCACCAATGCTCGCTTGCCCGACAGATCTGCCGAAAGTGCCATGATGCATTTCCTCTTGATCGATTAATGGGTACTGTCAGTCTGACGCCAACAAGTCTCTGTCAACGATCAATTGGCCGACTACAGGGACAAACATGGGACCTATTTCCTTCAAGGTTGCTGTCAGTCGGATGCCAACCTGACTCTGGTTGACGCATTTGTCCCCAACTTGCTCTCTACTCAGGCGGTGCTGTCAGTCCGATGCGAACTCGTCTCTGGTCGGGGATTGGTTTTGGTCATGGCGGCGGCCGCTATACCGTCGAAGGCTTCTAGGTTCCGCTTTCGCTTCACGTTGTGCTTGCGCAATATCGAAGAGCTCCCGTCGATTAAGGGATCAACATGCGCTGCAAGATGATCCGGAAAGGGCGCTATCACTGCAGTCACAGCTATGAATTGGCGTTACGTTTGGCAGATGAAGTCTGAGCCGATAAACCTCAACGACGCATGGATCGCGGCGGCTCGCCAAACACCTGTTTGTGCCAGCGGCTGAAGGCAGCGATCGAGCCATAGCCCAGCATCTCCGCGATATCGGTAATCCGCAGCCGCGGATTGCCTAGATACTGGACACAGAGTTGCTTCCGCGCCGCGTTCAGGAGATCGCTGAATACCGCGCCCTCCTGGTCGAGGCGGCGCTGCAGCGTGCGCACAGTCAGCCCCAGCGAAGCCGCACAGCTCTGGATCGTTGCCCGGCCGACGGGCAGCAAGAGCTGGATTGACCACTCAACCTGCTCGCGCGTACTGCGTTCCGCGCCTCGCCCCGCAGCATCGAGCAGGCTGCGGGCATGAGCCGCCATGCCGGGATCAGCCAGCACGCCAGTGCGGTCGAGGTCGCTGGCGGGAAAGATCAGCGCGTTGAATTCGGCATCGAATTGCAGATCGCACCGTAGCAGGCGGCGGAAGGGTGCCAGCTCGGATCCGGCGGGTGCCGGACTGGTCAGGCAGACCTGGCGCGGCGACCAGCCATCGCCCAGCACGGCGCGGCACAACCGGACCAGAACGCCCAGCCCCAGCTCATGCGCCTGCACAGCAGGCTCGGGTACAGCCAGTATCAGGTCCTCGCGCAGCACGGCTTCGCCATGTTGCTCGTCAAGCGTCAGCACCAGTGTGGAATTGATCCGGCCGCGAAATTCACGCAACGCCTCCAACGAGTGCCTGAGCGAGGGCTGGTGAAGGATCAGGAGGCTGGCGCTGCCCAGATTTGCCAACAGTCGCCCTTCTGCCATCCGCAGTCCCAGCGACCGGCAGCCACTGGCCCTGGCACTGCGCTCCAGCAGCCGGACCACGGCCTGCGCCGGGATCAGATGTTCCGGGTTTGCGAGCAGCTGGCGGCTCAGGCCCTGCTCACGCAACAGCGGGACCGGATCCGTGTCCAGTGCGGCCATGCACTCCAGATAACCACCCAGCGATGCCGCCCGGACGATCTGTGCCATGTGTTCCCCCCTGCCCGTCACTGTCATCAAATATCAAAACTATGTCATGAAATGTGAAAACAGCAAGCCACACTCGCGCTATCCGGTCGAACAACGACAATGAGGAGAAACAGCCGATGGCCCAGGCCGTCCGATTCCACCAGACCGGCGGACCCGAAGTCCTCGCGCTCGAACATGTTTCTGTCGGCGAGCCGGGTCCCGGCGAAGTCCGAGTCCGCCACCATGCTGTCGGCTGCAATTTCGCCGATACCTATTTTCGTACCGGCTATTACCCGGTCCAGCCGCCCTGCGGGATCGGGGTCGAGGCTGCGGGTGAAGTGGTGGCGGTGGGCGAAGGCGTGACCAATGTCTCGCCCGGTGACCGGGTGAGCTACAACGGTGGTCCGCTCGGCGCCTATTCGACTGAGAGAGTCATGCCGGCCGCGCCCTTGCTGAAGCTTCCTGACAGTGTCTCTTACGAGACGGCTGCAGCATCGACAATGCGAGGCCTGACGGCCGTCTACTGGATGATGAAGACCGACCCGCGGCTCAAGGCGGGCGACACCATTCTGCTCCATGCCGCCGCCGGAGGCGTCGGTCTGCTCGCGGTTCAGGTCGCCAAGCTGCTGGGTCTCCACGTGATCGGGACAGTCTCCAGCGAGGAAAAGGCCGCCAGTGCCCGCGCGATGGGCTGCGACGACATCATCTTCTATCGTCGAGAGGACGTCGCAGCGCGCGTCAAGGAACTGACCGGGGGAGAAGGCGTTCAGACCGTGTTCGATTCGGTTGGCGCCGATACATTCGAAGGTTCGCTGAAGTCATTGCGCAGGCGTGGCGTTCTGGTCGGCTGCGGGACTGCATCAGGCCCGTTTCCGCCGATCGATGCGATGCGCCTGGCCATGCAGGGATCGGTCTATTTCACCCGCCCCGCCTTCGTCGATTACTTCGCCGACCCGGTCGAGCGCGCAGAGATGGCCGGCTTCTGGTTTGAGCATCTCGCGGCAGGCCGGATCAGGGTCGAGATCGGCGCGCGCTACACCCTTGATCAGTGTGTTGAGGCCCACCGCGACCTTGAAGCCGGCAAGACCATTGGATCATCCGTTTTCGTTCTGGAGGATTAAACCATGCACGTCGAACAACTCACTTGCGCCCTTGGCGCTCAAATCAGCGACATCAACCTGGCCGAAGCCGGCGCCAATGACGACATGGCGGGCGAACTCAACGAACTGCTGCTCAAGCACAAGGTGCTGTTCTTCCGTGATCAGGACATCACGGATTCCCAGCATGCTGCGCTCGCTCGCCGGTTTGGTGATCTGGAGGACCATCCGCTGGCCGCCAGCACCCAGGGCGAGCCAGGGATCATCCAGATCTGGAAGAGCCCCGAAAGCCCGCCCGAACGCTATGAAAACGCTTGGCACAATGATGCCACCTGGCGCGAATGTCCGCCGATGGGGGCAGTACTGCGATGCGTGGAATGCCCGCCGGTCGGCGGCGACACGATGTGGGCCAACATGGAACTGGCCTTCGAGCGGCTGCCAGAGCGGGTGAAGGAAGACATTATCGACCTGCGCGCGCGCCATTCGATGGAGGCCAGCTTCATGGCCGCCAAGCCGATTGACGAGCGGCTGGCCATGAAGGAACGCTTCCCGGATCCCGAACACCCGGTTGTCCGCACACACCCGGTGACGGGCAACAAGTCCTTGTTCGTCAATGCCTTCGCCACGCATTTCACCAACTACCACACTGTCCCCCGTCAGCATTCAATAGACAGATTGGCTGCATAAAATAGGTGAGTGTTTTGGGTTCATCGTAGTGACTGTAAGGAACGAAGATGAACGCAAAACACTCAAGGCCGTCAGCGCAAGCGGTGGTAAAAGACATCCGCCGTGCCACGCGCAAGCAATATGGCGCGGAGGAGAAGATCCGGATCGTGCTGGAAGGCCTGCGCGGCGAAGATAGCATTGCCGAACTGTGCCGCCGCGAAGGCATTGCACAGGGCGTGTATTACAAATGGTCAAAGGACTTCATGGAGGCTGGCAAGCGCCGGTTGGCAGGGGACACGTCGCGCGCCGCCAACACCGACGAAGTGCGCGATCTGCGCCGCGAGGCCCGGGATCTGAAGGAAGTTGTGGCTGAGCAGATGCTGGAGATGCGGCTGCTTAAAAAAAGCATGATCGCGGATGGGGGAGACGAAGAATGAGATATCCCGCATCCGAGAAGCTCGAGATCATCCGTATTGTCGAGCAATCGCAACTGTCCGCTAAACAAACTCTGGATAAGCTGGGCATTGCCCGGCCTACCTTCTACCGCTGGTATGATCTGTATCTGCGCTTTGGCGCTGAGGCACTGGAGGATCGGCGCCCAGGCCCCAAGCGGGGGTTGGAACCGCATCCCTGACAAGGTGCGCTGCGATATCCTTGATTTGGCGCTGGAGCGCACTGACCTATCGCCCAGAGAGAGCTTGCGGTGACGTTTACCGACACCAAGCGCTACTTCGTATCAGAAGCCAGCGTTTACAGGCTGCTGAAGGCGCATGACCTGATTACCAGCCCTGCCTTTATCGTCATGAAGGCCGCCAGCGAGTTCAAGGACAAGACGACCGCCATCAACCAGCTGTGGCAGACCGATTTTACCTATCTCAAGATCATTGGCTGGGGCTGGTATTATCTGTCCACCATCCTCGACGATTACTCGCGCTACATCATCGCGTGGAAGCTATGCACGACGATGCGTGCTGAAGATGTCACCGACACACTTGAACTGGCGTTGGCAGCTTCTGGCTGTGCGTCGGTGCACGTACTACACAAACCGCGGCTGCTATCGGACAATGGTCCCAGCTATGTTGCTGGCGAACTGGCGGACTTCCTCGCCGACAACGGCATGAGCCATGTGCGCGGCGCGCCATTCCATCCCCAAACACAGGGGAAGATCGAACGCTGGCACCAGACCTTGAAAAACCGCATCCTGCTGGAAAATTACTATCTGCCCGGCGACCTTGAAGCCCAGATCGAAGCGTTCGTCGAACATTACAACCATCAGCGCTACCACGAGAGTCTGAACAACGTTACGCCCGCCGACGTCTACTTCGGCAGGGCAAAAGCCATCATCAAACAACGCGAAAGGATCAAACGAAAAACCATCGAACAAAGGCGCTTGCATCACCGCAAGCTTGCCGCATAACATCAACCCTACACATGGACCCAAACGCTCAACTGTTTTAACCCAACATATGTCTCAAATTATCTGACGACGGACAGGTGCACGTCAATTCGATACGATTGTGTGTCGGTCATCTGAATACCTGCTCCTTCAGCGCTTTGAGTCAAAACTGCCGCTCCAAGCGCCGCAGATCCCAGAGAGATGGCGCCGATGAAGCGACGAGCTTAGGCTGCCTGGATCGGTGCCTGTCATTGCATCCTCTCTCCTGCTCGAATGAATATGCAGCGGCGCGGGCAGCTCCTCATCACGCGAGTTTCGTGTTTGCTCTATAATTTACAGAGGAGCAAATTAGACGTGTACGGTCAATCCCGGGAATGCATGACGCGCAGTCGAGCCGTTGGAAGCGTCTATTTCGCTGAGCGTTTCCGCTTGGCCGAGGCGGGTGTTGCCGGGCCGGCCACGCCCTCGATCTCGCGATCGCGCCGGATGCCCAGGAGGAACATGGAAATCCCCTCCTTGAACAGGCTGTCGGCATTGAGCTGGAGCGGACCAACCTTGCCGTAGACAATGTTCTGCGTCCGACGTGGATCGAGGCTGGCGAGTTTGTCCTCGAGGAACTGGCGATGGTCGGCGGGCAGGAGGTCGTGCGTGGCTTGGTGGGCCGTACTGATCACAAACTCATGGATGAGTTGGGCGTGGAGCCCAGTGCGCTCTCGGGAAAGCCCTGCCGCGCGGACATGGCCGACGAACCGGTCGAGCACTTCGGCGCCGTAATCCCGATCGCCGAAAGCGGTGAGCTGGAAGACGCGGAACCGGTGGTTCAAAACGAGATAGGCCGAGATTCCGGGGTAAGCCACGAGATGGTCGAAAAGCACCTTGGCCGAATTTTCCACGTCCTGTTCCCAGTCGCCGGTCGGTTCCGCCCACTTCCTGATCAGACTCTTGTAAAACAGGTTCATGATGCCTGAGGTCAGCCAGTCGCGACCACCGATATAGTAATGGATCAGCGCCGGGGTGACATCAAGCGACCGCGCGACAACGACGATCGACAAATCCTGCAAGGCGACCGACTTGGACAGCTTCAGCGCCGCTTGCAGGATCCCCTGCCGACTGACCCCGCCCTTCTCGTTTGCCGCTGGACGTCCCGGCCGCCGGCCCGCACCACGGACCAGTGCCCGAGGCGGCTTGCTGTCATCGTCCTCGCTGCTCTTCTTGCCACCCACACCTAAATCCTAACGGGCCCCGCCTCGAATGGGAGGCGCCGCGGAAACACAGCTAACCCTACCCGACCCAGCCACTCTCTCAAACAGATATAATCCAAAGTAAAGACCGTCGCTGCGGGCTTGCGCACCTTTCGCATTAAGACATGAAATCGCGGCCGCGAATTCAGTTGGCACAGCGTCGATTTTTCGCAGGGGCTGTACCTAGCCAAGCGCGCCGAAGGCTGCCCTCTAAATCTCCGTCGTTACGGTTCTGCTCACTCAGCCGCGGAGCCTGACGAAAGGGGGCAGCGCAAATCTCTGGGCGCTGAAGCCGAAATGGACGCGGGGCCAAAGCCCTTGGCGTCGGCCGATCAGCCGTTCGGGAAGCGCTTTCGGTAATTTGCCGGGCCTGGAGAGAACGCGGGCATGCGCTCCTTCATGTCCAGAGCGGCGCGGGTGTATTCCAGCGGATATCGGGTCTCTACCATAACCATGAGAAGGTCATTGATCCGTTTCGGGTCAGTGCCGGCCTCCCGGCCCAACTCAAAAGTTGCAGCGTCGGGTCCATGCGGCGCCCAGTGGTTCGAAACACCGACGCTGCCGTTCAGGTCGATGCCATTGGTGACCGGCATGCCACACACGACGCTGCTGATCTCGGTCACTGAGTTGCGGTGAAAACCAGGCAGGTGCAGGGTATGGTCCCCCACCAGCCAGCGCGGCGGGAGGATCAAGAAGTCCGCGTTGCAACCGCTCACGTGATGCGCGGGCGATGTGAGCGCGCAATAGATCGAAGGATCGGGGTGATCGACGGTTGCCGTGCCCATGGCGACGAAATTGCGCATGTCGTACTTGTAGGGCGTGAGACTGCCGCGCCAGGCCACCACGTCAAAAGGAGAATAGTCGAGATAAACCGACCAAAGTCTGCCGCCATGTTTGTGGATCAATTGGGTCCGAACGTCCTCATCCTCGAAGCTCGCGACAGGTGCTTGGAAGTCGATGGCGTTGGCGAGGCCGTTCGACCCGATCAGGCCTAGTTCGGGCAATACCCACGGATGACCATAGTTTTCGTACACAAGCCCGCGAGCAAACGCGCCCTTCAATTCCACGCGGAATTTGATTCCCCGCGGGATCAGTACAAGCTCGCTCGGCTCCGCCTCGATCACGCCGAATTCCGTTACAATGCGAAGATCGCCCTGCTGAGGCAGGATGAGGAATTCCCCATCGGCATTGCTGAAGGCGCGATTCTCCATCGACCTGGTAGCGCGGTAAAGATGCACCGCGAGGCCCTCATGCAGCTTCGGAGAACCGCACCCGCACAGCGTTGTCAGCCCTTCAAGGAAATCGGCAGGAGGACCTTCCTGCGAGAGCGGCCCCCAACGCAGGCGGCCTGGATGCGACGGTTCGTCAAGCGGAGGTGTACAGAAGTTGCCGTTATTCCAAGGTTCGTACTCTGCGCCCAATATGGAGGGGCGAATGCGAAAGGCATAGCTACGCCGGTTCAAGTGCCGCGGCGCATAGAAGGACGTGCCAGTGATGAGTTCGCTATAGAGGCCAAGCGGAACACGTTGCGGGCTGTTCTGGCTTTTTGGTAGGGCACCGGCCACAGCCTCGGTCTCGAACTCATTGCCAAAGCCTACCTGATAGTCCCCGGCGTCGAGCGCCTTTCCGGAAGTTTTGAGCTGCTTGATGCCTGCGACGTCGTTCATCTATTCCTCCTCTCTCGCGCGCTGATTTCAGCGGCTCGGGCTAGTTTCTTGGCCAGTCATCCGTTTCGACGGACTCTACATTAATTTATAGGTATAGCAATTGATTTGCTATTATGTAAGTTGAACGCGCTCCGCAGGAGATCTGAGTCCTGAGGCATTGGGTACTTTCTGTCCGTAACATTTGTGGGGTCGTCGAGCGCGGGCGGAGTGAATTTCAAGGTGGTCAATCAGCTTAAGCCGAGTGCGGGATGGCGCAGAGGTGAAAGAGGGAGCAATGCGGCTGGTCACTGCGGGGCGGTTACGATTCGAGATTCCAGGTGGCGTGAACTGCATGCACGCCCGATGCACTGCCGATACGCCTGCAGGCAAACAGCAACGTAAAGAATCAAACTTACAGGAGTCGGATGATGGCAGAACAAGCGAAATTTGAAATCGATCGTATGCTCATAAGCATAACCTACACCGACTTTAAGCCTATGCAGGAAGTCTACACTTTCCGAAGCGCGGCCGGGAACGTGCAGCTTGACGGGTTTCTCTTCAGACCGAAGGGAAGGCCGTCCAAGACCCTGATCATGTACATGCACCCGACGTCGACCTTGCACCACCTGCCGATGCCGATGGCACTCGTGCACTCGGGCTTCCACGTCCTTTGCGCGGGTAGCCGCTACAACCGCAATGAATCTGCTCTGATCATGGAAAGCGCCGTACGTGACTATGGCGCATATGTGCAGCACATGAAGGAGCAATTTGGCTATGAGAAGGTCATTGTGGCCGGATGGTCTGGCGGTGGCTCGCTGACCGCCTTCTACCAGGCCATGGCCGAAAATCCGACGGTTACGCAGACTCCAGCCGGTGACCCCGTTGACCTGTCCGGCATGATCCCGGGCGACGCGATGATGTTCCACGCCGCGCACCTTTCCCGCGCGTTGATTCTTCGGGATTTCATCGATCCGTCGGTCATCGACGAGCACAACCCAGCAATCCGGGATCACGAGTTAGACCTCTACAGTCCGCGCAATCCCAACAAACCACCCTACAACTCCGACTACCTCACCTATTTCCGTCAGAGTCAGCTAGCGCGTATCCGGCGTCGCACGACGCTTGCCAGGGAAACCCTTGACCTGGTGAGGTCGGGTACGACGGACGAGATCGAGCGTTGCATGCTCACGCACCGGACGCTCGCTAATCCCCTTTTTCTGGACGCAATGATCGAGCCAAACGATCGGCGCATCAATTGGTGCTTCATGGGGGATCCGAAGACTGCAAACAGCAGTCCGGCAGGGGTGGGCCGGTTTTCGAACACGCGCGCGTGGCTGTCGCAGTGGTCGATCGACGACACGAACGCCCATGCCGAAGTGCACGCGCCGAACATTTCGGTTCCGATGCTGGCGATTGAAAATTCTGCCGACGACGCGATCCCCGGGTCACACACCATGAAGTTCTTCAATGCCTACGGCGGCAAGGACAAGACTTACAAACTGATCAAGGGCGCGAACCACTACTATGTCGATCAACCGGAGGAATTGGCTCAGGCGGTTGATTTGATCCACAGTTGGCTTGATGAAAGAGGGTTTGTCGACTGAAAGCAGATTCGGCGTCTCGCGCGGCATCAGGCCCACAAGAGGCCGTGTCCATCAAAAACTAAAAACCTTCGGTGATGAAGGCGCGATAGTCCCCGCCAAGGAGCCGGTGCCGCTGACTTCAGCATATTTTGGCGAATCATACCAGTGGCCCTGTTAGGGGCGTCCGGGAGATGATTCGACGTGGACCGTGATCTTGACAGGGGGGATAATTATTGTGAAGGTCGTCGCGATAAAATTCCACATACGGGGAAGGTGCCGCTGTGATCGATCAAGCGCATTCGGTCGGTAAGGAATCGGCGTGTGCTTAAGCCTGGACAAATGGTTCCGGAATTGGAGTTCCCGTTGCTGGAAGGCGGCACGTGGTCGCTGCACGGGGATTCAAGCGCACAGCTTCGTTTGATCTCTTTCTACCGTGGCGCATTTTGCGGTTTCTGCTCGCGCTTCATGCAACAGCTCAACGGGTTGCATGCGGAATTCGCGGATCTCGGTATCGTATTGGCGGGCGTCAGCGTCGATCCGAGGGACGTCGCAAAGGCTTGGGTCGAAGATAAGGCGATTGACAAGATCTCGGTCGGTTATGGGTTTACGCGAGCGCAAATCGGGGCTCTCGGCCTGTTCGCATCACACTTTTCCCGCGACGGAAAAGAGCTCTATTTCGCGGAGCCGGCGCTCTGGTTGGTCAAGCCGGACGGAGAGCTCTACCTGAACATTCAGAGTTCGGTGTCATGCGGTCGGCCTGACCTCGAATCCCTCTTGATTGGCCTGAAGCTGCTGGCCGACCAAGGCTTTCCAACGCGAGGAAACGCCTGACGAAATTGCCCAACGATTAGGGGAGGCGCGCTTACGTTGAATTTTTACGGCAGTAGTTAACACCCCCGATTTCAGGGAGATGTCATGAAAGCAATCTGTTATACCGAGCATCGGTCGCTGGAGGTGCGTGAGGTGCCGACGCCGAGGGAACCCGCCCCGGGCCATGTAATTGTGAACATGGACTCGGCAAGCATCATGCATGGGGACAAGTTCTTCCTTCGCCACCCTCTTCCTAACGGCACTTGGGCTACCGCGCGACACGACATTTATGGTTCAAACGGAGGCGGCACCATTGTTGCGATCGGAGCCGGTGTTCCCGCAAGATATCTCGACCGGAAGGTGGCCATATACAAAGCGCTCAAGCCTAGCGTCGAGGCGACGGGTCTATGGTGTGAGACCGCCCACGTTCCATTTGAGACCTGCCTCATTTTGCCTGATAACCTGCGGGTGCGAGACTATAATGGCTCGCTCGCAAACATACTGACGATATATGCCTTCCTTGCCCAGGCAAAAAGCGAAGGCCATCGCGGCGTCATCGTCACAGCGGGCTCCTCCGCGACCGGTTTGATTGCCGCATCGTTCACGCGCCGGCGGGGCATTCCAGCCATCTTCCTTGTCCGCTCGGCAGCCGCGCGTGAAAGGCTTGTTAGCCTTGGCATCGAACATGTCTTGTTGACAACAGAAGAAGACTTCGAGGCGCGATTGCGAGACCTAGCAACTCTCCTGGGCGCGACTGCCGTGTTCGACGGCGTAGGCGGAGAATTGTTTGGCCGCATTGTGCCGGCATTGCCGGAAGGAGCGACTGTCTATGTCGCTGGCATCATGGGCGCATCGACGCCCGCGGTATTTTCAACCATGCACATCGTGGCGTCAAACCTCACCATCAAGCGCTTCTCTGTCCTCGAGACGGCGACATTGTTGCATCCTGAGAAGCTCGCTGCTGCCAGCCGGGATATCGAAACGCTAATCGACGATCCGCTTCTCGCGACGCGAATCGGCGCGGAATTCCGCTTTGAACAGATCGACGAGGCCATGGAGTACGATTCGTCGGCAGGGTTGAGGCCCGTCCTGGTCGCCTGCTGAGGAGAGCAAGCGTCGGATAGCGTTCCTGCATGGCCCTTAGTCGGATGACAATCTTCTCGTCGATGACGGGAGTGAGCGTCCACTGCAAGCATGGAGCTTCGCCGCCATGAATGACCGCACCTAGGGCGGGAAGATGACACGCCAGTTCTCCAATGAGAACGCCCGCTATTCCCGTCGGCGCGACTGAAAAGAGACTTTCCGGATTGTCGAACAATGCGGACGTTACCATGGGGTTGAAACCTGCGGCCATGGCTCAAGAATTATCAAATGCGTCGCACATCCGGCCGGCTCAGGCCTGAGGATTGCGGCGATCGGTCAATGCGCTGACCGCTTCAGCAATGATCGCGATTTCTTCGCCAGCGGAGTGAATGTGGTTCGCAAGTCTGCTGATCGTCAACGGATCATGCCCCTGCCCTTGACCGCTGAAGGCTCGGGACGCGCCGTCTTCAAACTTCGAAGTCAGCAAGGCAAATAGTTTCGATATCAACTGGCTATGGTCATCGTCCATTGGCGCACCAAGCCGCATTTTGGCTCTGAAGTCGATAACCAGCATTTTCGCGAATGACCGGAACGGCGCTTGCCAATGCCTGGGTACATGCAACGTCGGCAGCGGCTTCAAGGCGCATGCCTTTCCAATTTCTTCGGCCATTCATCCTGCCCCGAATTGATCGTCGCTTGTCACTGCTCCGTATAGCCACCCCACCCATCGCGAGCACGAGGAGTCAGGGGCCGTCTGCTGTTCTTCTTTTCAACCTCGGCGCGAAATTCAGCGAGCAGTGCGGGGTTCTTTCGCTCCAGCCAGGCGCCTAAATCCTCTTGGTCTGCATCCTGGACAAATTCCGCCTCGATGGCCCTGAATCTGCGCTCCAACTCATCCGACCAACCCCAACCTGTGCCCTCCCTTTCCTCAAAATCTGAGACGAACTGTTGGTGCGCCAAAAGGGCGTCCAGAATATGGTTTCTATCCAGAAGCTTCAACACGGCGACCCGATCCTTGGGACTGCCTGCCAATGCATCACGCATCAGTTTGTCCGCAATAGCCTCCATGATTGAAACAGATTTCTCCTTGCCTCCGGATTTGACCCTGACTTTCTGGCCGAGCCGATCGGCGAGCAGAAGCGGAAGTGCCCCGCTTTCACTCAAGTCTGGCCCTCGTCCGCGCTTGCCGCGCCTTCCATATGGATTGCGGACCTCGCCCTTCTTTATCCGTCCAGAACGCGGCGGGCGCTTATAGCCGACCTGCTCTTCGCTGTTTGGGGGTTCATGCCCATCTTCAGTACTTTCGTTCTCCATGCGCCAAGGCCGTTCGCCGGCCTTTTCAATGTCCACGCCCAAGCCGTCATCGAACCCGCCCGGCATGCGATAGTCGTCGCTATCGAGTATCGCATCTCGGCGCGGGAAACTTCGATCCGCATGTGAGGGACGCTCATCAGGGGGTTGGCGACCGTCGTAAACTTCGCACTCCGCATCATCCGCAACGTCTTCGGGTACGGCCTCAATGCCGTCCAACGACTGCCGCTCCCCGCTTGAAGACCGATCGTCCCCATTATCATCCAGATCATCTCTATTCATGGCGCAATCCCCCAGCCACGTTTACATGCCGTTTCCACAGGCAATCATCCGGCTCACTCGATCTCGGATGCCGGGATCCGCACCGCCCGCTTGCCCGTGGCCATCTCCCAACGGCGGACAGCAAGGTCCACAAAGCGCGGTTCGAGTTCGATGCCAAAGGCACGCCTGCCCGTCTTTTCCGCTGCCATGATTGTGGTCCCTGAACCCATGAAGGGATCGAGGACAATGTCACCGCGATGCGTGACGTCGAGGATCGCATCTGCAACCATCTCGACATTCTTCGGGGTCGGATGGTCCTTGAGCGCCTTGGCAGCCGAACTGCCACGTACGTTGGCCCCTGGGTACGACCAACAATTACTGCGGTCTTTACCATGTCGACCAAGCGCAATATTGTTGATGACCGGCGATGTTTTCGACGAGAACACCGCGACCACTTCATAGCGCGACCGATAGAAGCCACCCATGCCTCCCGACCCCTTATCCCATATGCACTTGTTGAGCAGATTGAGACCCACAGATCGCGCAGCAATCACCATGTCAGTGTCGTGCCGCCAATCCATGCACGAGAATATGACCCCACCCGGGATCACATGGTCGGCAATATGTCCAAGCGCCGTCGCCATGAACGCATCGAACTCGGCAGGGCTCATTTCCCCGGAGGCCATCTGGAACTCGCCATGCTTGACCTTGCCCAGACCACTCACGTTGCCTTCAATCTTCACATTGTAGGGCATGTCGGTGAACGCAGCCGTCGCCAGGCCGCCTTCGAGCAAGCCCTTGTAGCTCACCGGGTCCAGTGAATTGGCACACACCAGGCGGTGATCGCCAAGCAGCCACATGTCACCGAACTGGGTGATTGGTTCTATGTCTGCCATATCAGGAAGTATTTCGGGCTCGTCGCCTTCATCATCCATGAGGATGATATCCGCCTCCTGTTTCGAAAACCCCGTGACTGTGAGGTCGAAGCCTGCCTTGTCGAGGTCAATGAGAACCTCCTGGAGAACGGGCATGTCCCATTCGCCGGTTTCAGCAATCCTGTTCATGCTGATCTGAAGAGCCTCGACCTGCGCCCCATCAAGATGTGATACGTCTATGGTCGGGATGAGTTCCTCTCCAAGGCCTATCATCGCTGCAAGTCGCACATGGCCATCGACGACATGTTGACCCTGAACCAGGATCGCACCGACAAACCCATATTCCAGTATCGAGGCGATCAGGCGCTCGGTCTGCAACAAGCTCTTCTTGCGCACGCGCCTGGGCGCGGGCTGAAGCACCGCGGTCGGCATGAGCTTGATGGCCTGTTCTGGCACCAGGTCGTTGCGCCTCTGAGACACGCGTGCCTCGATGCGCGTTCTGGTCGCATTCTTGCGCCTGCGCCCTGAAGTCTTCTTGATGAGCGACCGCTTGATCGTTCCGTCTGCTGCCTTGATCTTCCAACCCATTGTACTTCTCCTTCACTTCAAGCCCACACATGCCTGGAGTTGAAGGTCGGGATCAGGGACGCGACGTCGTTCTGATCCTGCCTCCGCCCCCGGGCGGAAAACATGACCTGATCACAACGCCTTCCTTGGAAGATCAGTGATGCCCTCTCGAGCACCTTCATCTTTAACATCATACACCGAGGGTGCAGCGCAAGCTTTTTATTTCGACAGATTCCACGGCGCTGAAGAGCCGCCGCGCGCTCCGCCATTTGCAGAGTCGGAGCTGTCATTTTGAACGGGCCGAGCTCCCAATTCCGGGAGGCGTAAATCCCATTTGCTGCGCAGGGGAATTCCCATTTCTTTTGATGAGCACCGACTGTTCGAGAGCATAGCGACGGAGATATTTCGCCGAAATTTAATACTTTATCGGTGATTCTTTGCATTATTTGTGATCGATCGCGCGGACAATCAAAAGTTGCTGAAATGGGAATTAATGGTGAAATGGGATCTGGTTGATGTCCAAATGCCGGCCAAACCGTGAAGGGTACCTCACGCCTGGCTGGCAGAGAAAGCGGCCCTGGAATAGGCCAATTACGGAGGCGAGGTCGTTCTCCAGCTACCGTCCACGCTCCAGAACTGCGCGGAACCGCGCGGCTTCTACGCCGGACCTCGGGGCACTCTCTGATTTGAGGGACTAACTGGCGGTGGGAAGTCGACTGGGATCGAACCTTCTCTGCAACATAATTTATGGATTACAATCTCACCAAGGCGCGTCCGATACCCCAGCGGTCGAGCCAAATTCTTGCGACGTCTCGGGCAGGCTGAATATTACGTAGCGCGCCGAACCTGAAGGCTTCTGCATGGGGCTGCCGGGGGGCGCTGTTGCGTCACTCTGCTCGCCACTTTCGCGAGCACTGCAGGGTGGCTGGACACCGCATTATGATCAGCTGCTCCGGGATCACGATGCCCCCCTCATATCATTGGCGGAATGATCAGCGAGTACTTTCATGCCCCTCGAGTGACGCCTTCGACGACTTTGATCTCCGTTTCATCCTCGCGCCCATGTATTAGCCGATAGAGTGCCGGCAGCACCAGCAATGTGAGGATCGTCGAGGAAATGATCCCACCGATCACGACAGTCGCGAGGGGTCGCTGCACTTCGGAACCGGCACCGACGTTCAGCGCCATTGGTACGAAGCCGAGCGATGCCACGAGAGCCGTCATCATCACCGGGCGCAGGCGTGTCAGCGCGCCCTCGCGCACCGCCTCTAGTGCTCCCAGGCCGCGTTCGCGCAGGTCGCGTATGAAGGACAGCATGACGACACCGTTGAGCACCGCAACACCCGACAAGGCGATGAACCCGATCCCGGCAGAGATTGACATCGGGATGCCGCGCAATGCCAGGGCTGCCACCCCGCCGGTCAATGCGAGCGGCACGCCCGAGAAGACGATGGCCGCATCCTTCGTCGATCCAAACAGGGTGAAAAGGAGCCCGAAGATCAGCAGCAGAACAAGCGGCACGACCACCTGCAGCCGTGTCTTGGCCGACTGGAGCTGTTCGAACGTGCCGCCATATTCAACGTAATAGCCGGTCGGCAGTTCGACTTCGGCGCCGACCTTCTCACGCAGCTCCGTGATGAAAGATCCCAGATCCCGGCCGCGCACGTTGGCGGTGATCACGGCGCGGCGCTTGCCGTTCTCACGGCTGATCTGATTGGGTCCAGCCGAGAGTGAGATGTCAGCCAGTTGTGACAGCGGCACCGTCCCGCCGGCTGCAAGGCGAACGGGCAGATTGCCGAGTGCCGGTAAGTCCGTCCGTAGCGCTTCGGGCAGGCGCACGACGACGGTAAAGCGCCGGTCGCCTTCGAACACCTCGCCGGCCTTGCGGCCGCCAGTTGCCGTGGCCACGGCATCCTGAACCTCGGCCATGCTGATGCCATAGCGTGCGAGTATGTCACGGCGCGGTGTGACCGAGAGCATCGGCAGACCCGTGACCTGCTCTAGCTTCACATCCTCAGCCCCGGGGATAGACGCCGCCACATCGTTGATGGCGTCACCGCTCTTGAGCAGCTGCTCAAGGTCGTCGCCGAACAGCTTGATAGCCACATCGGCGCGCACGCCCGCGATCAACTCGTTCATGCGCATCTGCACCGGCTGCGTGAACTCGTAGTTGTTGCCGGGAATCTCCGACACCGCCTTGTTCAGTTCGGCCACAAGCTGGTCACGCGGCTTGCGCGGGTCGGGCCATTCGCTCCTGTCCTTGAGCATGATGAAATTGTCCGCGACCGATGGCGGCATCGGGTCGGTCGCGACATCGGCCGTACCGATCTTCGCAAAGACGCGCTCCACCTCGGGGAACTGCCGGATGCGTTTCTCCAGTGACTCCTGCATCTGGACTGCCTGGCCAAGACTGGTGCCCGGAATACGCAGCGCGTGCATCGCGATGTCGCCTTCATCGAGGTTTGGAATAAACTCCGACCCTAGCCGTGTTGCTCCCGCAGCGCTGAGGGTGACAAGCAGGACGGCGGAGGCAACAGCGAGCTTCGGGCGGGCCAAGGCCTTGTCGAGGAGCGGCGCGTACCGTTCGCTCATCCAGCGCATGACGCGGTTTTCCTTTTCCTCCACCTTGCCGGTGACGAAGAGGGCAACAGCAGCGGGCACAAGCGTCAGCGAGAGGATCAGCGCCGCCGTCAGGGCCAGCACGACGGTGATCGCCATGGGATGGAAGGTTTTGCCCTCGATGCCTTCAAGCGCGAATATCGGCAGATACACCGCGGTAATGATGACGATGCCGAAGATCGAGGGGCGGATGACTTCGGCGCTCGCCTTGGCCACGAGACCAAACCGCTCGTCGCGATCGAGCAAGCGGCCCATTCGATGCTGGGCTTCGCCCAATCGTCGCAGGCAGTTCTCGACGATGATGACCGCTCCGTCGACGATCAGGCCGAAATCCAGCGCTCCCAGGCTCATCAGGTTCGCGGAGGTTCGGGTCGCCAGCATACCGGTCAGCGTCATGAGCATGGCGATCGGGATCACCGCAGCCGTGATCAGCGCCGCCCGGAAATTGCCGAGCAGCAGGAACAGGACCACAATCACGAGCAATGCACCCTCGGCGAGGTTCTTCTCGACAGTGGCGATCGTGCGGTCGACCAGTTCGGTGCGGTCATAGAGCGGGTGCGCCACCACGCCCGCAGGTAGCGATGCTGTCGCCTGCTTGAGCTTCTCCGCAGCAGCCTGGGCAACGATCCGCGGGTTTTCGCCAGTTCGCATGAAGATCGTTCCGAGTACGATCTCCTTCGCATTTTCGGTTGCGGCACCGGTGCGCAGTTCGGAACCGATCACGATTTCGGCCACGTCGCCGACGCGGATCGGCACGCCGCCGCGCGTCGCAACGAGGATCTGCGAGAGGTCCGCTTCGTTGGCCGCCTGCCCGGGAACGCGGATCAGGATCTGCTCGCCGCCGCGCTCAACATAGCCCGCGCCGCGATTGGCGTTGTTGCGTTCCAGCGCCTCGACAAGATCGTTCAGAGACAGATTGAGCGCGGCCAGCTGCGCCGGGTTGGGCGTGACATGGTATTGCCGTTCGTAGCCGCCGATGGTGTTCACCTCGGCCACGCCGGGAATTGTCCGCATCTGCGGCCGCACCACCCAATCGGACAGGGTTCTGAGATCGGTTGGCGTCCAGGGACTGCCATCGGGTTTGGTGGCGCCGGGCTTTGGTTCGATCGCGAACATGAAGATTTCACCGAGCCCGGTGGCGATCGGTCCCATTTCCGGCTCGATCCCGGCCGGCAGTTGCGACCTGACCGCTTGCAGGCGCTCGTTGACCTGCTGGCGGGCGAAATAGGTGTCGGTGCCGTCCTCGAACACCACCGTGACCTGGCTCAGCCCATAGCGCGAGATCGAGCGCGTGTAGGAAAGACCCGGAACGCCGGCGATGGCCGTCTCGATGGGAAATGTGATGCGCTGCTCGGATTCGAGCGGGGAGTAGCCTTCGGCCTCCGTGTTGATCTGGACCTGGACGTTAGTGATATCGGGTACGGCGTCGATGGGCAGCTTGGTCGCGCTCCACACGCCGATGGCAGACAAAAGGGCGACAACCGCTAGGACGAACCAGCGCTGGCGGATGGAAAAACCGATGATGCGGGGAAGCATGGCGCTATCTCTCCCGCTCAATGATCATGGCTCGCGCCCGACTTCTCGATGTCGGCGCGGATAAGGAAGGAGCCCTTGGCGGCATAAGGCGTGCCCGGCTTGATGCCGCTCAGCACTTCGGTCCACTCGGGCGATGAGCGCCCCAGCTCGAGCATGCGAACTTCGTAGTCCTGGCCGAAATTGGCAAAGACGACCTTGAAGTCGCGGAACGGCTGGATGGCTTCGGTCCGTACGGCCAGTGGCACGGTGACGGCATTCACCACCACCTTGCCGCGCAGGGCCATGCCTGCACGGAGTCGCCCCGCCCGATTGGGGACAGAGGTTCGGACCAGCGCCGTTCCAGCCTCGGCATTGCCTTCGGGCAGGTAGCCGCCCAACTGGCTGGCCGCGACGGGCGTGCCGTCCATGGCTTCGATTTCCACCCGCATGCCGGGCTGGATCACCGCCAGATCCTTGGGGAAGATGTTGAAGACGACCGAGGTCTGGGCGGGGTCGGTGATGACATAGAGCGCGCGATCACCGGTCACGTTACCGGGGTTGCCGTTACGCTCGGCGACCACGCCGCTGACGGTCGCATAGACCGGATAGACTTGCAGGCTCTCGCTCGACTCAATGCGCGCCAGCAATTGCCCCCGCTGGACATAGTCGCCCACGGCCTTGGTCACGCTGACGACGCGGCCCGGAAACTGACCACGGATTTCCGACCGCGCCGATGGGTCGAGTGCGACGGTGCCGAACAGTTCGCGCGTCTCGCCGATCGTCGCCGGCCCTGCGGTCATTATCTCGATGCCGCCCGCCTTGGCCGCCTCGGCCGTGATATGCGTGCGGCCTTCAGGACTGGCGTATTTCCAGACATGGCGCTTGCCGTTTTCGACCGCGACCACCTCGACGCCAAAGCTGTGGGGCTCCTCGACCACGCCCTGTCCGGCAAGGAACTTGCCTTCGGGCTTGAAGGCAAAAGTGTTCACCTCGCCCCCCAGTCGCCTGAGGGTCATGGTCAGTTGCACGGACGCCGGATCGACCGGTTCGCCGCCGCGCGTGGCATAGACCCTGAACTGCGGTTCCTGCCCGGTTTCGAACACTGTGACCTCAACGGCAAAATCACCATCCTTCAGGAGGCGACCGCCGTTGGGGCCTTTTTCGGCCTCGGCCCCCTCCTCGCCATGTTCTGTGGGAGCCGGACCGGAACCACAGGCGGCAAGCGGGAGGGCGAGTGCGAGTGCCGCAACAGCGGCGGTAAAACGGATATTCCTCATTGTATTTCCTCCCCGGCGACGACGTCGAAACGTCCGGTCAGCCGGTCGATCTGGGACAGGATGTCGCGGTAACGGGTCATCGCTTCGACCCACTGCGACTGAACCTCGATGATGGCGTCGGCACCGTCCTGCACATCGCTGAAGCGGAAACCGCCGCGATTGTAGCCTTCGCGGACCTGCTGGAGCGTGCGGACGGCCTTGGGATAGACATCCTGCATAATCCCGTCGGCGCGCATCCGGGCGGCATCCGCTTCGGCCCTGAGCGAGGCCAACTGGCGCAGACGGTCAAGGCGGGCCGCTTCGGCCAGCAGTTCGATCCGCTGCCGATCAGCCTGCGCGCGCTCAATGTTCCCCCGATTGCGGTCGAAGCGGCCGAGGGGAATCGATATCCCGGCCACCAGCGCGACATCACCCGTCTCGCGCAGATGCCGCACGCCGCCGCTCACCGTGTAGTCCTGCACGCCGCGGGTCTGTTCGACCACGACCGCCGCCTGCGCCCGTTCCACCGTGGCAGATGCAAGCGCACTGTCGGCTGCGGCCAGTTGATGCAGGTGATCGTCAGGCTTCTCGATCCCGCGCGGCACCTCGACGTCTTCTGCCTTGCCGCCCCAGAACGAGGCCAGCCTCGCGCGGGCGGCATTGCGGCGGGACCGAGCTTCGTCGAGCGCAAGCCGTGCCTGGGCGACACGGGCTTCGGCGCGGGTTTCAACGAAGAGCGGATCCTTGTAGCCGCGTACCCGGCGCAGGGCTTCGGTCTGCATGGCGCGCTCAGTTTCGAGGCGTCGTTCGGCAAGCCAGACAACTTCCTCGGCGATCTGCAGGTCGATGAATGTGCGTTGCACCGCCTCGGCAAGGTCGAGCCGGACAAGGCGCGCCGTTGCCTCGGCGACACCAATGTCACGCTGGGCATAGGCGATCCGCGCATCGCGCTTGCCGCCGCGTTCAATGGTCTGGGCATAAGTGACGGTCGTCTCGGCCTGCCTATAGACATCATAGGCGCCGGTGCCTGCGATGTTTTCGGCCTCGACTGACAGGACCGGATTGGGGCGGACATCAGCCTGGCTGCGCCCCGCCCTTGCCGACCGGATGCCAGCCTCCTGGGCCTGGATCGCGGGCGACGCCGCAATGGCGCGGCGGACGGCCTCGTCCAGACTTACGGATTCCGCGCTTGCCGCTACGGGCAAGGCCAGCGCCAATCCGGCCAACAGGCTGGCGCGCAGTGTCAAAGTCATGGGATCACTCCTGAAACGCTTGCAGTTTGCTCGCGCGTGTCTTCGACACGCGGGGCATTCAGGGCACGTCGGGAAAGCCAGCCAATCAGCGAAACCTCGGCACCCGCGACCTGCAGACCACTCGTCCGAATGGTTGAAGCCATCAACAATCGGGATGCCATCTTATGCACCGCCTGCATTCTGCTCGGTGTCCACAGTCGATCCCGAGCAGGCTTTCATGGATCTCGGGGTGCTGTCGGGCACCCGGTCATGGTCAACGTGCGAGATTTGCACACTATCGATTGTAGAGGCGGCAATTTGCACCGAGCTCGTGAAGCGCCACTGCCCTCGAGAACGACGCCGGTATTTTTTCCAGTCGCTTTCCTGACAGGCGATCTGCTGGCCTTGCCTCAGGAACGCGATGTGAAGATGCCCACGGCTACGGACGAACCAGCGCTTTTCTCGAACGTAGCCGCTGACAATCGTGTGGTCGCCTTCAGCCTTTACTTTGACCCAAAGCACATAGACCGACGAATTTGGGTCAATCTGAATGGGGATATCAACCCGAGACGGGCGCGCATCGGCGGGGGTAGCGGCCATGAGCGCCGCAGGCGAATTGCGCCTATAAATAAGTATCGCATGTGGAAGTAATCCTGAAATACCAGATTCAACGCCGGGCTGCCCGGCGCGCGCAAAGCTGGGATCTCAGGCTGCGGGCGGCTCGGTTGGCGGAATTGGCATGAGCGAGGCGAGCGCAGCAGCCTTGCTCGGCCAGAGCAACTCTTTGTTCGCGAAGGCTAGGATCGCGCCATCGCTGCCATCAAATACCGTCGTCATGGGGCAATGGTGATGATGATAGAGTTCCTGCGACGGATCCGAGGAAGAATCGTCGGAGAAATCTTCGTGGTCGCCAGCATGGTGTGCATCAGCCACAAGAACTGTGGCCTGACCGTGGTCGTCATGGGCCGCAGCAGGCGCATGAAAACCGGCGCAAAGCACCGAGAACAGAATCAGGAACTGGAGAACAATGCCCCTCATCGTCCCCACCTAGCAGAGCAATAGTGCCACAGCAAACGCATCACTTGCGCTGTTCCTGGCCGAGAACATGACGAAGCTCTTCCGGTATGGGCATGGGCACGAAGGCACTGACCGCTGCTCGTCCGGTGTTTCCCAGTGGGATCCGCCCCAGCAGAGCGCCGAGTGGCGCAAGCATCAGCCGCAGAACTTGTCCGCGCGCCTCGCGCCAATCCCGCCGGGACAGAGCAAAGGTCAGCATGACCGCATGGGCATGAAGGTGGAGCCGCAGGACCTGCTGAGAAAGGATGTGCGCGCGTTCCAGATGGTGCCACGCAGCCGCGGCATCCTGTCCCGCCTTCGCTTGCCGGAAGGCATCGATCTCCGCCCAATATGCGGTTTCGAGTTGCTTCACGCCGGAGCCCCGCTGGCCGTGAGTTCATATCGGGCCTGCCGAACCACCTGCCATCCCCCCTGCAGCCCGAGAAGCGCC
Source organism: Sphingomonadales bacterium (assembly GCA_016704425.1). Lineage (GTDB taxonomy): Bacteria > Pseudomonadota > Alphaproteobacteria > Sphingomonadales > Sphingomonadaceae > Aquisediminimonas. Next base: position 827,364 of record JADJAC010000011.1, on the reverse strand, counting down.
ATGATGAGCGCAACGACGAGGTCGGGGAGGCCGCTGCCCGTCCACAGCACCACGAAGCCCGCGCCAATCACCAGCAGGTTGTTGATCGCATCGTTGCGCGAGCAGACCCAGACCGATCGCATGTTGGCATCACCCGACCGGAAACGATAGAGCAGGAGCGCCACCGAGACGTTCGTCACCAGCGCGAGTGCGCCGATGCCTGTCATCGCCCAAGGATCGGGCTGGGTTCCAGCAACAAGGCCCCAGACCGCCGAGACCATCACCCCGAGCGCAAAAGTCAGAATGGTCAGCCCTTTGACCAGTGCGGTCCGCGCCCGCCAGACAAGCGCCATGCCGGCGACGCCAAGGCTGATCGCATAGTTCGCGGCATCCCCCAGAAAATCGAGCGCGTCAGCCTGTAGCGAGCGGGATCCCGATGCGGCACCCGCGATGATCTCGACGAAAAACATCACGCCATTGACGACGAGCGCGATCCACAACGCCCTGCGCCACGCAGGATCATTGCGCGCGGTGTCGTCACTGCAGGAACTGTCGCAGCAACTGTCCGCCATGGCTGAAACTCCTTGGTTCGTTCGAGTCGGCCCTCTATATGCACCCTGTAGCAACTACAGGGTCAAGCGATGAAAATCGGCGAACTGTCCAGGGCGACCGGAACCAACATCGAGACGATCCGCTATTACGAGCGGATCGGTCTGCTGCCCGAACCGGCGCGGACTGCGGCAAATTACCGCTCCTATGGCGAAGCACATCGCACGCGGCTCGCCTTTGTCCGTCATTCACGTGAGCTTGGCTTCACCATCGAGGAAGTGCGCTCGCTGCTCGATCTGGCCGACCATCCCGAGCGCGAGTGTTCCGAGGCCGACCGGATCGCCACCCGGCATCTGGCGCAGGTCGAAGAGAAGATCGGCCAACTCGTTACCCTGCGCGACGAACTGTCGCGCATTATCGGTCGCTGCCGGGGCGGACTTGCCGCCGATTGTCGAGTGATCGAGGCGCTGGGGGATCACACCATGTGCAACGGAGACCACGAATGATCTATCTGGTCGTCAAAACCGCAATCTCGGCGATCATCATTGTCATGGTTTCCGAAGTCGCGCGCCGGAGCGCCGGACTTGGCGCATTGCTGGCATCGCTCCCGCTCGTCGCGTTGCTCAGCATGATCTGGCTCTGGCGAGACACCGGCGACACCGCCCGCATGGTCAGCTATTCGCAGGCCACATTCTGGTACGTTCTTCCGAGCCTGCCGATGTTCCTGCTGATCCCGGTTTTGCTCAAGCGCGGCTTCGCTTTCTGGCCCTCACTCGCGGCAGGCTGCGCTCTCACCATCGTCCTGTACGTCGGCATGGCGGCGCTACTCGCTCGTTGGGATATCCGGCTGTGACAGCGCCACTCTCAACAATTGCGTGGTACGTCCTCGCGGCCATCGCCGAGATCGCCGGTTGCTTTGCCTTCTGGACAGTCCTTCGGCTCGATCGATCGCCAGCCTGGATCGCCGCCGGCATCCTGTCACTGATCATCTTTGCCTACGCCCTGACCAGGGTAGAAGCGGAAGCGGCCGGGCGAGCTTTTGCCGCCTATGGCGGCGTCTACATTGTCGCTTCGCTGGTCTGGCTCAAGGTTGTCGAGGGTGTTGCGCCCAACCGCTGGGATATTCTGGGCGGGCTGATCTGCCTTGCCGGGGCGGGATTGATCCTGTGGGGACCAGGTCGCGGATGACATGAGCGCCGCAACCGATCAGTGCTTAACGCTCTGTTGCACTGCTTCGATCGGCAGGCCTACCACCTTCCATGCTGGAAAGGGCATTCTGGCGGAACAGAATGACGGTCACCTGTTTACCTCGCACTACATATTTTCATTGGTTTCAGCCGCAACAGCCCCGAGACGGGGTCAGCAGCAAATGGCCGAATTTTATGGCTGCTGCCGGATGGCCGAATCTCTACGGAATGGGAGAGGGCTGAATACAGAAACCTCTAACCCATTCCTGCAGCGGAATTCCAACCCATCCGCGCCCTGGCCGTCTTCCGGAGCACCACGCTGCCGATGCCAGTCAGTGCCAGTACAACGGTCAGGACGTCGGCCTGCGTCAGCCCCTCGGGAACAGCAACAGAGGATGCCGCCAGGGAAACGCCAACTCTGTTCTAATCGGATATTTTTCAAAGGGAGAAAGAAGCAAATGAACCCGCCTCCCTTGACTGCCTGAACGTCCTTTACGTTGCCAAACCATCAATGATCGGACAATCCGGCCGGTTGTCACCGTGGCACTGGCGGGCGAGATCCAGGAGGGTGCGCCGCATGCTTTCGAGCGCCTTTGCCTTGCGCCCCAATTCGTCCGCCTGGGCGAGTGCCAAGGCCTTGACCTCGCTGCTGGCCCGCTCACGATTCGACCATAGGGCTAGCAAAGTCGTGATCTCCTCCGTCCCGAACCCGAGATCGCGGGCATTGGCAATGAAGCGCAGGCGATGAACATCCGCATCGGAATAATCGCGATACCCACTCCCGCGGCGCGGTGGCGCGGGGATCAGGCCGATCTTTTCATAGTGCCGGATCATCCGCTGCGAGACGCCGCTTGCCTGCGAGGCTGCACCAATGTTCACAGCTTCACCCGATTGAGACGCAGTGCGTTGGCGACAACGCTGACCGAGGACAAGGCCATCGCCGCCGCAGCGATCATAGGCGAAAGCAGGATGCCGAAGAACGGATAGAGCAGCCCTGCCGCGACCGGAACGCCGGCCGCATTATAAATGAAAGCGAAAAACAGATTCTGGCGGATGTTGGACATTGTCGCCTCGCTGAGCTGGCGGGCGCGAACGATGCCGACAAGATCGCCCTTCAGCAGCGTCATCCCCGCGCTTTCCATGGCGACATCGGTGCCATGACCCATTGCTATGCCAACGTCCGCAGCCGCGAGCGCGGGCGCATCGTTCACTCCATCGCCGGCCATGGCGACGACGCGGCCTTCCTGCTTCAGCCGCGCGACGACATCGGCTTTCTGATCGGGCAGGACGTCGGCTTCGACGGCATCGATCCCGAGCCGGCGCGCGACGGCGGTGGCTGTCGTGCGGTTGTCACCGGTCAACATCACCACGCGAATGCCATCTGCGCGCAAGGCAGCCAGTGCTTCCGGCGTTGTTGGCTTGATCGGATCGGCAATGGCGAATACGCCTGCCACCTGCTGGTCCAGCCCCATGAAGATGGCCGTTGCACCATCCTCGCGAAGTGCATCGGCTTCGGCAGCAAGAGGCGCGGTATCGATCCCCGATTCCGTCAGGAAGCGCGCGTTGCCTAACGTGATGCGCTTGTTCTCAACCACACCAACGGCGCCCTTGCCGGTCGGGGAATCGAAACCGCTGACGGGAGGGATTTCGATGGACCGGCTGATCGCCGCATCGACGATCGCCAACGCCAGGGGGTGTTCCGACGCCCGCTCCACGCCGGCCGCCAGCCGCAGCAATTCCGCTTCCTCAAACCCTGCCGCTGCGATGATCCGGGTGACGGCGGGCTTGCCTTCGGTCAGCGTGCCGGTCTTGTCGACCACCAGCGTGTCGACCTTTTCCATATGCTCCAGCGCCTCGGCATTCTTGATCAGCACGCCAAGTCCCGCGCCGCGCCCAACGCCCACCATGATCGACATCGGCGTGGCAAGGCCCAGCGCGCAGGGGCAGGCGATGATCAACACGGATACCGCCGCAATCAGCCCGTGGGCAAAGCGCGGCTCTGGCCCCCATATGCCCCAGAGCGCGAAGGCAAGAATGGCAATGCCGATAACCAGCGGCACGAACCAGCCGGAAACCTGATCCGCCATGCGCTGGATCGGCGCGCGTGAGCGTTGCGCTTCGGCAACCATCTGCACGATCCGGGAAAGCATGGTGTCCCGTCCGACCTTGTCTGCGCGGATGATCAGAGCGCCACTCTGGTTCATGGTGCCGCCGATCACCGTGTCGTCAACCGACTTCGTAACCGGCATGGATTCGCCCGTGACCATGGATTCGTCGAGCGCCGAACGGCCGTCTTCGACTACGCCGTCAACCGGAACCTTTTCGCCTGGCCGCACCCGCAGCCGATCACCCACCGCGACATCTTCCAGCGGAACTTCCGCCTCGCTGCCGTCAACAGCGATGCGCCGCGCAGTTTTCGGTGCCAGATTGAGCAACGCCTTGATCGCACCCGAAGTGCGCTCGCGGGCGCGCAATTCCAGCACCTGGCCCAACAGTACCAGCACGGTGATGACCGCTGCTGCCTCGAAATAGACCGCCACCGTCCCGTCGGCGGCGCGGAAGGCATCAGGAAAGATACCCGGCGCCACTGCCGCGACCACACTGTAGAGCCAGGCCACGCCGGTTCCCATGGCGATCAGCGTGAACATGTTGAGATTGCGCGTTTTGAGCGAGGACCAGCCACGCTGGAAAAAGGGCCATCCCGCCCACAAGACAACTGGTGTGGCCAGCGCAAACTGGATCCATATCGACGCCTTCATCGGTATCAGATGATGCAACGCCGGGAACAGATGCCCGCCCATTTCCAGAACGAGCACAGGCAGGGAGAGCGCAAGACCGATCCAGAAGCGCCGGGTCATGTCGATCAGTTCGGCGCTTGGCCCTTCATCGGCCGTAACCATCGCCGGTTCGAGCGCCATGCCACAGATCGGGCACGCCCCCGGGTGATCCTGCCGGACTTCCGGATGCATCGGGCAAGTCCAGATCGTGCCCGGCTGATCTTGTGCGATCGGGGCGGCAGCCTTGTTCAGATAACGCTGCGGGTCGGCGACGAATTTCTCGCGGCACCCGGCGCTGCAGAAATGGTAGTCGCTGCCCGCGTGCGATGCGTGATGCGCGGTCTTTTGTGGATCTACAGACATGCCGCAAACCGGATCGATAACCTGTCCGACGAAATGGTCGCCGTGATCGCCGCAACAACCATGGCTTCCCGCACGCGTGCTATGTTTCGACTCGGCCATCACGGTCTCCTTCCATTGGAGATCCATGGTGCACCTTGACACTATGTCAGAGTCAATAAGCACTTGACCCTGACATAGTGTCAAGTGCGATAGTAGCGACGACTCGAAGGATACGAACCAGAGTGAACCTGAGACCAATCAACGTCCGGCTAAACAAATCTGCCCTCCACGAGGAGAGCGGGCGGGCGGTGCGATTGATCCTTGCTCTGCTCGTTATCCTGGCCTTGTCCGTCATGCCCGTCTCGATGGCGGACCGGACGACGGCTGCTCATGCGGCCACTGCCACACCGATGGCCATGGATGATTGCACCGGCCATCACGAGACGGCACCCGACAAGCATCACAGCGGCACGCAAGACTGCGCGATGGCCTGCGCGGTGGTTGAGCCAGTGGCGCCTCAGCTGGCAGTGGAGACAAATCCGGTTCGATCTGCCCTGTCGCCTCAGCCATCCCCTCGTTTGAACGGGATAGCGCCAGAGGCCACTAGCCCGCCTCCACGTCTGTTTCCGGAAATTTGAAAGCTTTTCAAATCTTCTGGAGAATGAACGATGATCACACTTTTGAGCGCAGTCGCAATGGCGGCTGCAGCACCTGTGGCAGCGCAGCCCACAACGCCTGACCATGCCGGCCACAATGCTCCTCAGACCGAGCAGAGGGGCAAGGGATGCTGTTGCTGCAAGGACAAGACGGGCGGCGATACGCAGGCCAACGGGAAAAAGATGGAGTGCTGCGAGAACAAGCAGCACGATGCGGCTCCGGCAGAGCATTCGCAGCACAACCATTAGGAACCAACCGGGCGGATGGCATCTCGCTGTCCGCCCGGATTCCAGTTTATTTTTTTGGGTTTCTTCCAGACAGGAAAACCCCGGGACATATGGATATGACAGCACTTATAGAACGCCGCTCGTTCCTGCGCGCCGGCGCTGCGGGCCTTGTCGGCTTCGGCATGAGCGGGCTTTTTCCCGCCTGGGCGCAAACCGGTTCGGCGGGCCTCGCACCCAGCTCCCCCACGCTCGCCGGCGACGATATTCACCTCAGGATCGCCAACAGCACCTTCACGGTTGGCGGGCGCACCGGTCATGCCGTCACCATGAACGGCGTCCTGCCCGCACCGCTTATCCGGCTGCGCGAAGGGCAAAATGTCCGCCTCCACGTTGAAAACACGCTGGATGAGGACAGCTCGATCCACTGGCACGGGCTGATCGTCCCGTTTCAGATGGACGGAGTTCCTGGTGTGAGCTTCCCCGGCATCAAGCCGCGCACCACGTTCACCTATGAATTTCCGATCGTCCAGAGTGGCACCTACTGGTACCACAGCCACTCAGGGCTGCAGGAGCAGCAGGGGCATTATGGGCCGATCGTTATCGATCCGGCTGAGCCCGATCCGGTTGCCTATGACCGAGAGCATGTCATCGTGCTCAGTGACTGGACATTCCTCCATCCGCACCACCTCGTCACCAAGCTCAAGGCGGAGGGCGGCTACTTCAATCGCCAGAAGCAGACCCTGCTGGGCATGATCGAGGGCGGGCCGGAGGAGAAAATGACGGCCTCCGACAGGGCCATGTGGGGCCGGATGCGAATGGACCCGACCGACATCGCCGATGTGACGGCTGCCACCTACACCTATCTCGTCAACGGCCACGGACCGCGGGAGAACTGGACTGGTCTGTTCCGGCCCGGCGAGCGGGTGCGGCTGCGCTTCATTAACGCGGCGACCATGACGATCTTCAACATCCGCATTCCCGGCCTGCCGATGACAGTGGTCAGCGCCGACGGACTGAATGTCCGGCCCGTGACGGTGGACGAGTTCCAGATCGGCAATGCCGAGACCTATGACGTCATTATCCAGCCAGCCGAGGACAAAGCGTTCACGCTCGTTGCGGAATCGATCGACCGTTCCGGCATGGCGCGCGCCACGTTCGCGCCGCGCTTGGGCATGGAAGCACCCGTTCCACCGCTTCGCCCGCGCCCCACGCTCACCATGAAGGATATGGGCATGGGCGGCATGGACCATGGTTCAATGGCGGGAATGGACCATGGCGCCATGGCCGCCGGGGCCAGCGCGGCAGCAGCAGATCACGGCAGTTCCCATTCGATGGGCGGCATGAACATGCGCGACAAATCGAAGGTGCCCGACAGCGTCAAGGTCGGCGTCGGCGTGGACGCCATCGCCATGTCTCCGGTCGACCGCACCGGTGACCCGGGCGTCGGGCTGGAAGACGTCGGCCACAAGGTGCTGACCTACCGAGACCTGATGTCGCTCACGCCCAATCCAGACACGCGCCCGCCGCAGCGCACGATCGAGGTTCACCTTACCGGCAACATGGAGCGCTTCATGTGGTCGTTCGACGGCGAAAAGTTCAGCGAAGGCGTCGAGCCGATCCGTTTCGAACGCAACGAACGCGCGCGTGTGGTGCTCATCAACGATACGATGATGACTCACCCCATCCATCTGCACGGCCATTTCTTCGAGGTGGTGAACGGCCATACCGGCAGTTATCCGCGCAAACACACTGTCAATGTCCTGCCAGGCGGCAAGGTCAGCTTCGACCTGACGGCGGATGCGCCCGGTGACTGGGCGTTTCACTGCCATCTGCTGCTCCACATGCACGCGGGGATGTTCCGTGTCGTCACCGTCCGTCCGCTCGAGGGAGAAGCGGCATGAAGTCTCTTTTGGGCATCGTCCTTGTCACGATCGCAACGCCTGCTCTGGCGCAGCATGTTCATGACGCCACTGAGCAGCAGGCCCCGACCGATCCGCACGCGCAGCATCAGACGGATGAGCCATCGGCTGGTCCCCATGCCGGGCACGCCATGCCGCCGAAGGCTTCGGAGCCAAAAGATCCGCACGCCGGCCACCAGATGCCCTCATCCGCGCCGATAGATGCGCACCAGGCGCATGTCGGGCATGAACCCGGCATTCCCGATCCGCCAGTCAAAGGCCCTTCCGCGGCAGCATTGGTTGGCCCCGCTCACGCTGCGGATGACGTTTTCGGCGTTTCGGCAATGGCTCCGGCGCGCAATATCGTCCGCAAGGAACATGGCGACATCAAAAGCGGCATGATCCTGATCGATCAGCTGGAAGCAACCATCGGCGAGGGCAAAGACGGTTTCGCCTGGAAGGCTGAGGGCTGGTACGGCGGTGATATCAATCGGATCTGGGTCAAAACCGAGGGTGAAAGCCGCTTCGGCGAGAACCCGGAACACGTCGAGGTCCAGGCACTCTGGAACCGCGCGCTTGATCCGTGGTGGAATCTCCAGGCGGGCCTCCGGCAGGACTTCGGTACCGGTCCGGACCGCACCTATGCTGTTTTGGGCGTGAAGGGTTTGGCGCCTTACTGGTTCGAAATCGACGGTGCGCTGTTTGTGTCAAACAAGGGCGATGTCACCGCGCGGATCGAAGCAGAATATGATCAGCGCCTAACCCGGAGGCTCGTCCTCCAGCCCCGAGCCGAACTCAACTTTGCTGCGCAGGATGTGACCGAACTCGGGATAGGCTCTGGTCTTTCCACCGCCGAACTTGGTCTTCGCCTGCGCTATCAGTTCGTGCCCGAGCTCGCTCCCTACGTCGGCGTCGAGTATGAACGAGCTTTAGGCGGCACTGCGGATTTTCGGCGTTCCCGGGATGAGGGCGCAGGAGGATGGCGATTCCTGATTGGCGTTCGCTCCTGGTTCTGATGATTGATCGCAGACGCAGGCGGACTCTGATCAGATCCATAATGGGGCATGGTCGAATACCGGATAAACATCACGACGGTGGACGTGCGCGGTGGCTATTCTTCCTCAGCCAGTTTCCGAAAGAATCCGATATCTTCGTCCGGCTCATCCCACCCTTCTGCAATCCTAGCCCAGCGATCGACCCTCTCGCGGAAATCGGGATCGTCGATGGAAACATGGAAGGTGTAAAGCCGGTTCACGATCTCGCGCATCAGGTCACGCATCTGATCGTCGTCGAGGTGGGAGGCATCATTCCATGCAATCTCGCGCCCATCGCCATCAATGACTCGAACATCGGAATAGTCCCCGACATGGGTGACTGGGACTATGCCCGCATGGAGGGTTTCGAGGCCGGTGTTGCGGACGCACATCATCGCGAGCGTTTTGGCCATCATGGCGGCAATGCGCTTTTCGTCGGCGGCGTTCATTGGGCAACTATAGCGGCAAATCTTCCCGGTAGTAGGCCCGAACCAATTCGGCCTCCGAGATGCTCAGCACGGGCAATAAGCCCGCCGCTGCATTGATCTGGGGGATCTCCACCGAAGCCCCATCTCCGCCAAACTGATCGACAAGCTGTCGCAACCCGGCCTCGTATTCGGCAAACGGCAGAATGGTAACGGCAGTTCCACCCAACCATTCCGACTGCGGCCGATAAAAACTGAGATTGCCACCCCGCGGCTGGAGGGAAACACCGGGAATCGGCGGTGGCGGCAACGCCGCGAGGATTTCAACCGGTGCGACGGCATCGATGACGGCACGAAGGTCAGCAGCCACCGCCCCTGGGTCGGTCTCGAACCATCGCGGATGCGGCTCGATGCCAATGAGCCGATCGGGGAATAGCTGCATCAACGAATTCGGCAGGCAGCGCTTATGGAACTCGACCGCCGAGCAAAACCTCTCAACCGGATCCCGCCAGAAGGCATAGATAGCCGTTGGTGAGATCCTCGTCCCAGGGAACTGCTCCTCAGCCAACCTGATCGCTTCCGGCAATGTGGGGTGGCGTCCCATCTCGCCAACCAGATCAACCCCGATCTGGCCAAGGACAGATCGAGCCGTCTGCGACCCGTTCTTCGGCACGCCAATGAACAGCGTCTGGCGGTCATGCGAAATGATCATGGGTCAGATCCCAGTCGTGGTGTTGGTGTAGGAACCCGCCGCAAAGCTGTAGGACGGTGTGCCCGAGGTCAGCGTGCGGCTAAGCAGCGAGAAACTGCGGAAGGTCAGCGACCAGAAGGTGGTGCCGATGCTTGGAGATGAGGCGCTATAGGTTACGCCCTGGGTCGAGGCACCGGCCACAGACCATGTGCCGGTCTTTGAGCCGTCTGTGGGCACTTTGAAGATGGCGCCGCACAGATCCATGTAACCGTAGGGCGAGAAGTCCATCATCGTGTAGATCGAGAACACCATGGCCGTAGTGCTGACCGCCAGACCGGTCAGGCTGAATGAGTTCGCGCCATTGCTCGTGTCGAGACTGATGGAGCGGGACAGCAGCAGGGTGCCGTCGACCGAAAACTGATAAATGTCTGCGCCGGCAAAGATCGGCGCAAAAACTCGCAAGCTGCCGTCAGGACCCAGGTTCACCGAACCACTGCCGAAGCTGGACGGCAGAGACTTCTGCCATTGGATCACAGCGCCCGAACTGATCTTGAGCAGACTGAGTGTGCCGTTGATACCGGCCAGCCAGTAGATGTTGTTGCTGCCGTCGACCGCAACGCCATAGCCGTAATCGTAGCCCGTGCTCCCGATCGAGCGCTGCCAGCTGACAGACGGGGTCGCCGTATTAAGGACGGTGATCAGGGCGTCGATGTTGCCGGCTGTTGAGGTAGAGGTGTTGCCCGAGAGGACCAGCAGGCTGCCGTCCGGGCTCAGCGCCATCTGGCTGGCATATTCGTTGCCGGAGCCGCCGATTGAGCGCTGCCACTGCAAGGTGCCGACGCTGTTGTACTTGGCGATCAGCGCATCGGCGTTTCCAGAACCGCCGCTCGAGGTCGAGTAGCCCGCCACATAGACGTTGCCCGATGCATCGACCGCCGCATTGTACCAGAGTTCCTGGCCCGAGCCGTTGAGGCTGCGCTGCCATTGGAGGGTTCCTGAGGTGTCGAGCTTGGCCAGCCAGCCAAAGTAGTTGCTCGAGTAGTAGGCGCCAGCGAGGTAGACATTGCCGGCGGCATCGATCCAGCCGCCGTTGATGAATGGCCCAGAGACGTTACGAGCCCAGATAAGCGCGCCGTCCCGGTTCCATTTGAACACCGCGCTCGTGGCGCTGGCGTAGATGTTGCCACTGCTGTCAGTGCCCAGGATCAGGAAACTGACCACGGTCGAGCCAAAGGTCACATGCCAGAAGCTCTCGTTCGACTTCCCGTAAAGGTTGGAGAGCGAGATCGGTCCAGATGCTACACCAGCCAGTGTCCGCACGGCCGCTTCGCCGAGCGAAGTCGTGGTGGTCGATGTGCGGCCGAGTTCCACCGCGACATTGCCAAGCGAGATCGGCCCCGAACTCTGCAGGGTCATGGTTGGGCCTCGAGGCGCTCGACCTTGTCGGCCAGGTCCTTCACGGCCTCGATCAGTACCCCGACGAGATTGCCATAGGCGACAGAAAGCAGGCCATCCTCATGGGTCATGACCGCTTCGGGCACAATGGGTGCCAGCTCCTGGGCGATGAGACCAACGCCGCGATTGCCTGTCTCGCGCCGACTAAAGGTCACCCCACGCAGTTTCCGGACCCGGTCCAGCGCGCCAGTGATCGTCTCGACGTCCGCCTTTAGCCGCGCATCGGAGTAGGCCGTAATGTCGCCGGTTGCGGTGACCGATCCTGACACAGAGATGTTGCCGGTGAAGCTGTCGCCGGCCTTGTTGGCGGGCGTATAGCCAAGAGCGCTAGTGACATCGCCGGAGGTCATCGATGAGCCCGCGGTGACCCGCCCTTTGGCATCAACCGTGACCTTGAGATAGGTCCCGGCCGTCACGCCGCTATTCGCCAGCGTGGTGGCAAATGACAGGGCCGCCGAGCCGTCAAATGCTGCGCTAGTGCCGCTTACATCGCCGGTCAGCGCAATGGTGCGCCCGGTGGCCCACCTGGTCGCTGTCGCTGCATTGCCGGTGCAGGATCCTGACGAGCCCGTGATCGACCCACTGGCCGTGATGTAGCCGCTGGGGTTGGTCGAATTGTAGGGCGTGAAGCCGAGCGCGGTCGTCACCATCGCCGAAGTCAGATTGCCAAAGCCCACCTGCACGACGGTGCCGCCCGTAGTCTTCGAATAGAGTTTCTGGTCAGCCAGATTGACCGCCAGTTCGCCCGCCTGCAGGGATGCAGCGGCAGGGACGATGGAGGCGGTCGACGACCGTTTGAGCAGAATGGTGCTCGGCATCAGAAGGTTCCACCGTCCATCGTCACGCCATCAATCGAGCCACCAGTGATCGCGACGTTATTCGCTGCCTGGGTCGACATGTTACCAAGACCAGAAATGTCGGTGTTGGGGATCGTGGCCGATGCGGTGAAGGCTGCGGTGCCGTTGCCCTTGAGGTAGCCGGTGAGCGTGGTTGCCCCCGAGCCGCCCTTCGACACGCCGAGCGTACCGCCGATATTGCCCAGCGTCAGGTTGGCTTCGTTGACATCGATAGTTGGGTTGCCCGCCACACCATCGCCATTGGTGACTGCGATCTTGGTCGAGCCGGCCGTCAGCGTGCGCGCTGCGAAAGTTCCAGCGGCTGTGCGGGCGATTATCCCGTTGGTGCCAAGGTTGTGGAGCGCCAGCGCCTGACCGGTCAGTGCGACAGCGTCAGCGGCCACAGCAATGCCTGTGCCGGCCCCCACGTCGATCGTGTTCCCGGTCTTGGTGAGGCCATTGCCGGCAACGATCTGACCCGCGCCATTGAACTGGACGAAGGTGATAGCAGTGGTGCCCAGCGTGCCGCCCGTATCAACCGTGCAGAGGTAGCCCACGTCGGCATTCACTGTGCCCTGTTCGACAAACAGGTAAGCCGAGACATGCTCATCCCATGTCGAGAGATCGATCGCGCGCGCCCAGGCGCCAGAGGCAACGACATAGACGCCGTTCTGGGATGGCGTAGTTTGGTCCTTCACTAGCACTCGGTCGCCTGCGGCAAGCGCCACGCCGTCGATCGTCATGGTGCCAGACAGCGAAGCTATATTGGCAGTCGATGCGGCTTTCACCGAAGCCTTGGGATCGAGCCCCTGAACAGTCAGATCGACGTAGTTCTTGGTGGCTGCGTCCTGGGCAGCTGTCGGGTCAGCAAGACCTGTGATGCGCTGGCTGCTGAAATCCACCGCAGTGGTGGGCGCAGCCAGCTGGTCGAGCCGGTTGGCGCGAACCCGGGCATCGGTGAAGTAGAGATTGGTGCCTTCAGAGACGTCGCTGGTGGAGAGCGTGATGGCACCGGTACGACCAGCCACCGAAGTCACCGGGAACGTGATCGCGACGTTGCTCGCAGCTGTCACGCGCCCCTTGGCGTCGACCGTGACCTGACCGACTTGCGTGGCAGAACCATAGGAGCCAGCGGTGACGCCGCTGTTCGCCAGGGTCGCGGTAATCGTCGCATTGGCGGTGCCATTGAACGAGGCTGTGCCGGTCACATCGCCGGACAGACCAAGCGATCGTGCCGTTGCCAGCGCGGTTGCAGTGCCAGCATTGCCTGAGATCGAACCTACAATCGTGCTCGAGAAGGTCTTGATCCCGGCGACGGTCTGGTCGCCCGAGAGCCCGACGAAGGCGCCCGGGCCGCCGATGGCGATGACCGAGGTCGCTGTTCCGCCAGCCCCCCCGGTGCCGGTGCCGTAGTAGAGTGTGTTGTCCTGCTCGTTGAATGCGAGCTCGGCATTGGCGAGCGACGCCGGAGCCCCGGCCGCACCGCCTGCGGCCCGGCGCTTGATACGTAGGGTATTGGCCATCAGAAATTACCTCCATCGACCAGCCTGGCCGAATTCGTGTTGGTCCACCGGTTGTCGGGAGACGAAAAAATGAGGACGTCGCCGCCTTCGGGCTGAGCAAGCTCAACGTCAGAAAGATCATTGAGAGCGCTGAGCGGCCCGGGCGGCCCTTGCAGTCCCTGGGCTCCGGTTGCGCCGGTTTCCCCGCGTGGGCCGGCAATGCCCTGGGGTTCTATGACGATGGTCTGCACCGTCTCCAGGATCTGGATGGTACCGGTCATGCGACATCAAACGTGAAGACCGGAAGGACCTCACGCTCCCCTTCGCCATTTTCGAGGCCGATAATCAGCCAGACACGGCCAGCCCCCGGTTTGAGGTGGGCCGTCTGCTCGTCAGTCCAAAGCACTTCGATTTCGCCCAAATTGGGCGGGTTGCGAATGGTGATAGCTGGCACAGCGATGTTGGGGCTTTGATCGACGACCAGCGCCGAAAGGCCGCTCAGATCTCGTCGGTCGCCCGCAACGAGGTCGGCATAGAGCGTCGCGCGCAGCCGCCTGGTGCCGCCGCGGCGGATAGTCAGCTTGGTCATGCCTACACCTGTTCGTAAAAGGGTGGCGGAGGCCGGAACCTCCGCCCAAAAGTCAGCCGATCCGGGTGGTCGCCGTCTTGCGGAACAGGACGCCGCCGATGCCAGTGAGCGCCAGGACGACGGTCAGGACGTCCGTCTGGCTGAGACCTTCCGGCAAAATGCCGATCGCGCCAGCGACACCCCAAATACTGCCGATAACCCCGGTCCAGATGGCCTTCGATGTCCACCAAGGCTTCAAGTCTTCCATGTCAGTTCTCCAAAAGAAAACCCGCCACGAGGCGGGTTGTTGTCCAGCTGCGCAAAGGTGGCAGCAGATAGGTTCAAGCGTTTTCAGGCCTCGTTGGTCGAGATCGTGCCGGTTGCAGCTAGTTGGATCGGCTTCGCGGTTACCGGCGCCTTGCGATAGGTTGGCCGGCGCACAGCAATGCAGCGGTCCTTGGCAATCCGGGTGATGGTCACGCCATCAGACTGGTTGCCGCCAAGCACATGGTAGGCGCCGTAATCTTCGCCGACATAGAGCCCGACATGGCCAGATCCCTGGCCGCGGCGGAACACCAGCACATCGCCTAGCTGGGCCTTGTCAGCGGCCTTGCCGAATTTTGCCCAGTTACGTGCCCACAGCGGACCTTCCACGATCTGCTTGCCTCCCCGTTTGGCGACCACGGCCATGAAAAGACCACACCAGGGAATGCCGTCCTCAAGATAGGTCCGGGCTAGCCCGACCTCCTTGGCCCATTCGAGGATCAGCGGATTGCTGGCAGGTCCGGCCACCTCGAAGGTACCGTAAAGCTTGCGCGCTTCCTCGAGCATCCGGGGCAATGGGCGCAGGTCATCGAGCCAGCCATAGGCCGGCGGCAAAGGGTTCATGGGTGTATCTCCTGTGGGAGGTTAGCGGCCGGAAAAGCCCTTGAAGGCAGCCGTGATCACCGCGATCGCGGCAACCAGGGTCGAGAGCCATTTGACGAAGCGGACGACGCCTGTCGCAGTGTTCCAGGCATCGAGCAGGTCCTTCAGTTCCTTGCGGACAGCCTTAAGTTCAGCCTGGACGGCTTCAAGGTCAGCACGGATCAGCGCCATTTCTACGGCGGGGTCTTGTTCGGGCATGGCAGGTCTCAGCGGA
The DNA here is from genome assembly GCA_016704425.1 of Sphingomonadales bacterium. Classification (GTDB taxonomy): domain Bacteria; phylum Pseudomonadota; class Alphaproteobacteria; order Sphingomonadales; family Sphingomonadaceae; genus Aquisediminimonas. The sequence goes on along the minus strand of JADJAC010000011.1, from coordinate 812,096 downwards.
TCGAGCAGATGATGGCAATGTCGCCGGGCGCAAGATCGACAGCGTAGCCCGGCATCGGATTGAAGTCGGTCTGCCGCTGGCGGGGGCCGGTGGCGTAGTGGACGAACTGCGCGGCCATTGAGAGCACGGATGGCTCAGTCACGACCTCAAAGCGGTAGTTAACGCCGGTGGATTGGCCGAACCGGCGGATCACGCAGCACAGCTCGAAATCTCGGATGAAATGCCGGGTGAATGTGTCCCGTGGCAGATATCCGCCGCCTTTCTCGACATTGTGGCAGCCGGGCATCCATTGCTGGGTGATATCACCCTCTGGACCGGTGAAAACATAGTCCGCTTCGCCGGCCACCGCGACCGAGACATGCTCGTAAAGGTCCCACTCGACGCCCGCATCATACATGTCGCCGATTATGCGGTTGGTTTCAGGTGGCGCGAAAATCTGCGGTGTCCAGAGCCGCCAACTGCCTTGCGGTCGGATATAGGTCGCACCGTCCCGAAACAGGCTGTAACGGATCTCGAGCTCGTCATTGATCGGAAGTACGTCTTCGCGCGCTGTCGGATTGATGTGCTGGTTCATGTGATTACTCCACGGTCACATCGACCACCTCGAAGCAGGTGTGCGTGCCCGATTGCGTGCCAGATGTGCCGATCGCGGCGCCGCCTGACGTGGCTGCGACCTGGAAGGTGTTGGTGGCGGCATTGACGACAAAGTAGATGGTGTTGGCGGCAATGCCCGAGGGCAGAGCGCCGCTCGTCTGGAACAGAACCCTTCGCCCATTTGTGAGCCCGTGCGCACTGAATGTAATGGTTGCCGGGCTCGCGATATTGATCGTTGGATGGAACGGAATACGGCCGCCAGTCTTGTTGCTGGGCGTTGGCGTCGCAGCAGAAAACTTGGTGTAAATCGCAAAGTAGACAGTGTGTCCGCCAGACTGGCTGCCAGCCAAGGTGATGGCAGCGCCGCCCGGCGTGGTCGCGACTTTGAACGTGGTCGCTGTCACATCACGGGCATAGTATTTGGTGTTGGCGACAAGGCCCGATGGCAATGTGCCGCCCGTGGTAAACTGGACAGGCGTGCCATTGGCGATGCCGCTGGCTGAGCTCACCGTAAAGGTTGCGGTCGCGATATTGATCGTAACGGTGAGGCTCGACCCATAATCCTGTGCCCAGGTGTCGAAGCTGTACTTGGTGCCGCCCATGGTCACAGCGGTGGCGAAACCTGCCGGTTGATCGCCTTGCACTTGGAGGGTGACAGGCCAGGTCGAGCCGACATTGTCCTCGACCGAGTAGATCCCCTGGATCGTTTGGCCCTTGAAGGTGGTCGGGCTCAGCGCTCCGCCGATCGGGTAATAGTTGTTGGCAATGCCGAACCCATAGTAGATCCACCAGATGCCCTTGAAGCCATCGGAATACTGACCGACTGCCATCTGGTAACGACTTGCACCACCAGATCCGAGCAGGACCCCAAGTACGCCCGACATCAGCTGATCCCGGTGCCCGAGACGAACCAGACGTTGGTCTCGACCTTGATCAGCGTGGCGAGCCCGCGCACGGCGAGCGTCCGGTTGCCGGTACTGGTGGTGCCGGCCTGGCAGAGCGTGACGCCGGAGCCCTGGGCGATGGTGATGGCTGAACCGCCATTGTTGATGATGGTGATGGTAGTGCCGAGCGGGAAGCTGACCGTGCCATTGGGGGGCACAGTGATGGTCTGCGCAGCAGAATTCAGGGAGTAGATGTGCTTGCCGTTGTCAGCTGCGACCAGCTGGTAGGACGCGCTCTGGGCATTCTGGGGTACTTCCCGAAAACCGATCGACCATGCCGAGCCGCCGGCATCATTCACGGTGGAGCCGGTGGCCGCACCCGAGATCGTCTTGTTGGAAAGCGTCTGGCTATCTGTCGTCCCGACGACTGCGCTTGAGGGAACTGACCTGCCTGACCAGGAAGCGAGATTGGCGCTGTAGCCTTGTACATCGCTACCGATGGCGAGGCCGAGATTGCTGCGGGCGGTGGCGGCATCGGCTGCACCGGTCCCGCCATTGGCAACAGCGAGAGTGCCCGTAATCTTGGAGCCGGCCAGTGAGGTCAGCCAGGCGGGATCAGCATAGGTGCTGGTGGTGAGCACGGCATTGCCGGAAACCGACGGCGCGGAAAGCGCAACGGTCCAGGAGGCAATCGTGCCGCTGCCACCCACCATGGCAACATTGACGACAAGCGCCCCGGTGCCGCTGGTGTAGGCCGTAATCTGCCCATGCATCCAGTTGGTAGGTGTGGCCGTGCTGGTGATGGTCACCCATTGGCCAACGACGAAGGCTTTGCCGGTCTGGACTGTCAGCGATTTGGAGCCCGTGCCGATGGCAAGCGAGGTCGTGCTGGTGGCGCTGGTGCCGGGCGCATTGACGGCTGTCGCCGCACTGGCAGCAGCATTGGTTGCGTAGCCATTGACCTCGACTGCCAAGGCATTGGCTTCGGTGCCGAAGGTCGGCAGCGCGCCCAGGAAAGCATCCGCGCGCGCAGAGAAGTTCGCCGCATCCGTCCGGGACGGCGGCGTGGGCAGTGCTGTGATAGGCATGAAATTACCCTTCAGGGTGGATCAGGTCAGCCCTTCGATGGTCAGGCTGCAGTAGCTGACGGTCGGATAGGCAAGGTCGATCGAGAACTCTTTGTAGAAGCCGTAGACGGTAAGGCTCTCGAAGCTTTCAGAACCAATCCAGAGGACTGGCGAGGCGCGGAGCGCTGCGAGGTTGCGGGCCACGTCATCGATGGCGCTGGTCGGCATGACCACCCGCGCGGTCATCCGCTTGGCAAAGGCGCGCTCGACCACCGAGGTCACACCGAACTGGTCGGTCTCTTTCCTCGAATAGTCTATGATCCCGATGTCGACGCCATGCTCGGTTTCGCCGATCGTAAACTGCCGGCCGAACAAGAGCGCGCCGCAGGAAACGAGGTCTGCAGGATTGTCGCGCGTAAAGGTGACGGTGATGATGCCGGCCTCGTAGACGGGCACATCGAGGAACAGCAGGCTCGATTTGCGCCCGACAGGTTCGAAGAACCAGGAGAACCAGTTGTCGATGGCTGTGCCGCCGACATTGAAGCTCTGGGTCTTCGAATAGAGCTGCGTGCCCGAAACCGTGAGCGAAACCGTAGCGCTCTCCGCATCGGTGTCGATGAGCGCAACCCCGTCGGTTGCACCCGGCGTCAGAACAACCTGCAGGCTTCCGGCCCGGGTCGTGACAGTGCCCACCCGGTCATCGAACATGGCCCAGCGATTGGTCGGCCCGAGATCCAGCCACTTGGTCGGATCGCTTGCCGGGTTCACGCCAGTCGATGCTGCCAGTGCCTCATAGCGCCGGTGGGTTGAAGTCAGGATCACCCGGGCGCCCACTGCATAGGCTGTCCCGGAGGCCCAGACCGGATGGTCGTTCTCAGGCGCCGTGCTGCTGGTCAGCATGGCGTCCGTCAGCGTGATCGGCCGGATCAGCTTCATGCCGCTGTCCTCACCGCCAGGGCATCACCGTCGGGCGTTACCCGTTCGAGGATGCGGGCCGTCTTGCTGGTGCCGGACGCGATCGTCGCCGAAGCAATCCGCTGTTCATTGCGCAGATCTGTCATTTCCTGACGCACCGCGCGCAATTCATCGAGCAGCGCCGACTGGCCGTCATTGGCCGGAATGGTTGCCGTGCCCATCTGGTTGGCGGCGAACTGCTCCCACCAGCTTGGATCCAGATTGCCGGTCGCAGCCGTTTCTGCATCGGCACTGGTGCCGCCAGCCTCGGTGATGATCGCCAGCGTCTGCTCGAGGCTGGCGGCCGTCAGACCCTGCAGGCGCGCCAGATCTTCTGCCGACCGGGCTGTATTGGCGGCAACCGACAGCAGTGCCTGGCTGAGAGCGGGCAGCGCCTTGGCAGCCTCCTGGTCCCCGCCTCGCGCCAGCATGGAGGCATTGTTGAACTTGGCCAGCGCTTCAGCATAGCTGCCTGATCTGGTGCCCATGACGCCCCGGATCCGTTCGATCTCGGCAATCAAGGCATCGGTGATCGCCGCCCAGGCCGAGCGCAGCTTGTCAGCGGCATTGGCAGCGGCTTCGGCAGCCTTCTTCTGGTCCTCAAGGGCCCAGATCTGCTGCTGCAGCGCGCGGTTGCTCTGATCAAGCTTGGCAAGGTCGAGCGCGCGCAGCGCGGCCGTATCACCCTGCAGTTCGAGCAGGCGCCGCTCGAGCGACAGACGCTCGTCGGCAATGGCGGCTGCACTGGCGGCGTCCTGGGCCGCGCCAATGAGCTCGGCAAAGGCCGGGGCCAGCTGGATCAGGGTGACATAGGCCGCGCGGCCAGCCTCGGTGGTCAGGTCCTGCGCTTCGACGAGCTCCCGGAAGCCTGCGATGCTTTGCGGCAGCCCAAGCCCAAGGCTCTCGAACACCCGGGCCATCTGCGCGGTCTGGGCCGTCGCCTGTTCGGCCTTGCTGTAATAGAGCGCAAAATACTCGCCCGTCGCGGAGGTCATGTCACTAGCCGAACCGAACAGGTCGAACAAGTTCATCTTCGCCGCAAGGCCCAGCTCCTCGACCGAGGTGCCCAGCAGGCTGAGCGAGGAACTCACCGCCTCGACGCTCGATGCAACCCGGATCAGCGTCTCGAAATAGCCTTCGCCAACCTTCTGAAATTGCTCGAGCCCGGGGATCGCGTACTTGGCGAGATTGTCGGCCGCTGCGCCAAAGACAGCGGTCAGCTTTTCCTGGATTTCAGCGCCGCTCAGACCCTTCAGATCGATCTTGCCGATACTGATGACAAAGCCCTGCAGGCGGGACTGAACCTCGCTCAGCGACAAGCCCAGCGGCCCGGCTGCGGCCGAGATCGCATCATAGAAACCGGAAAAGATCAGCGCGAACTGGCGTTCAAGTTCGGCATCAGCCGCAGAATACCGGGTCGAGTAGCTCGAGCCCATGCTGATCCCGAGGAACTTCTTGGTCTTCTTGACGTCGGTGTAATAGCTCGCGTCAAACCCGCCGGAGAGGATATCTGCCAGCGATTGGCCGCGACCGAAGATGCCCTGGCCGGTGATCGTGGTCTTGGTGCCAAACAGTGCGCCAAACGCCTTGCCGACGAGCCCGACCAGACCGCCCAGAATACCGCCGATGATGGGGATCTTGTTCAGAACGGCCCCAACGCCTTCCAGTCCCCTGCCGATGAGGCCAGTCACGCCCGTAGGCTGGTAGCCGGTGTTCACGCCTGCTGCCGAGGCCTCGGCGCCATTGGAGCGGATGATGAGGTTGGTGAGCCCGCCGATATTGGCCTCGATGTTGCGCAAGGAAGCCAGCATGGCGGCGGAGTAGCGCATGGTCAGCGTGTCCACCTCGCGCAGATGATCGATGGATTTGGCGATGCTCTCCGACTTGGCCGTGCTGTCGCCGAACACCGTGCCGGTGCCGTCGTTGGCAGCCGGCAGTTTGGGAGACCCACCAAAGGCGCCGCTGATCGCGACACCGAGCGAGGCAATGACACCGGCCGTGATGGCGCCGGCCGCAATGTTGAGCGGGAACGGCAATGAGCGGATGGCACTGACCACGGCCTCCACCGCCTTGATGCCGGTCGTGATAATCGAGTTACCCTGTTCGACGCCGGCACGCGCAGTGTCTGAGGCGGCCATGGCGGTGTCGCTCGTGACCTTGGCTGCCGTCTGCGCGCCAATGAGCCCAATTTTGACCGCGGCATTCTTGATGGCGATGGCCAGTTCAAAGGCACGGAACACCTTCTCGGCGGCCAGCAGCGCCTTGTAACCGTCCGAGCCCTCCTTGAAGAAGCCCTTCGCGGCCGAGGCGAGATTGCCATAGTGATTGATCTCGGCCGATGCCTGCGCCGCACGCGCGTCGGCATACTGAAACGAGGTGCGTCCATATTCGCGCTCGGCTTCAGCCACGCGCTGGGCTGCAGCCACCTGCGCCGATGCAAAACGGGTGATCTCGACCGTGATCGCGCCAATTGCCCCGCCGACCGAGCCAAAGGCATCAGCCATGTTCTGGGCCGCTGCTTCCGTGGCTGAAACCATGTCTTCCAGGCTTTGGAGGAACTGTTCCTGACCGCTTTGCGCAAAGTCTGCTTCCATCAGCCGTATGCGTGCGGCCCGATACCGCTCCCAGGCTTCAACCCCGCGTTCCAGCACGATCTGTTCGCGCTCGGCTTCGAGATTGGCGAGTGCCTGCGCCCGGGCCGACTGGCCGAGCAAAGCGACCTGCTGTTCAAGCGGGCCGACCGTCTGGCGCAGGAACTCTGAGCTGGCAAAAGCGCGCGTAGCCTGTTCCCAGGCTTCACCAGCTTGGAGAATGGCAATGCGCGCTTCGTCGGTCGGCGCCTTGAGCGCTGCCATCGCAACTTCCATCCGTTTGATCTCGATCGGCGTCTTGCCGATCTTGGCGGTCTCAAGCGCGAGATTGGCGGCAAAGTCGCGGGCAGCCTGGAGCGCGCGTTCGGCTTCGGTTTCCTTGGGGCCTTTTGCGCTGCTGGCACGGTCGGTGCTGTCGCCGCGGATCTCTTCCGCCTTGGCGGCAAGCCGGGCCTTGGCAGCCGCGATGCTGTTTTCCCGCCAGCGCGCTGAAAAGGCGTCCATCATGCTCATCGCATCGCCAAAAGCAGCCGCGAATTCATCGCGGACCTGGGCGCCCATGCGGGCAGTAGAGCCGGCAAAGCTGTTTTCCATCCGCGGCAGAGCCACGCTCTCGATGCGGGTGATAGTGGCAAGGCCGACGCGGTCGAGCACCGGGTTCACCCATTCAGCGAGCCAATTGAGCGCTGCGATCGCCTTGTTGGCGAGATACTCGATCCCACTGATTGCCAGATTAGCGGCGCCCACGGCGGCTTCGCCGATAACGCCGGGCAGTGCAGCCCAAGTCACGCGGATCGCATTGAACCCGCCAACCCAGCCTGCATAGAGAATGGCGACGGAGTATTTCCCAGCAGTCAGCACCGCTTCGAAGGCCGTGGCCGCCCAATCTTTAAGGGTCGAGAATACCGAGCCCAGGTTGAGTCCATCCGAGACGGTCTTCCACAGCCCCTTCATGGTGTCGCCGACGGTGATCCCGACGGGGCCCAGCTTTTCCATTTCCTTTTTGGTGAGGCCGAGGCTTTGCGCATAGCGGTCGAGCTCGCCCGTCTGTTTGACGCTCGACTGGAACAGCTTGAATGCGCCGAAGGCAATGCCAGCGGCGGCAGCGGCTGCGAGGAGATAGGGGTTGGTCAGTGCGGCAGCGGCAGCACTGGCTGCGAGCCCCAGCAGCGCCCGGGCCATGCCGCCGATGCCGACACCGGCCTGCATTGCAATCTGCCCGATCTGCGTGCCCTGCTGCATAAACACGGTCATGGGTTTCTGGCCGGAGAACAGCCCGACCACCATGTCATTGAGCTGGAAGACGAGGTTCTGGACATGGTGCCCGGCAAGCTTCGCCGAACCGCCCATGCGTGTGACACCGCCGCCCCCGACCGCATTGAGCGCCCGGTCGGCGCGCGAGGCGCTGTCCGCCATATCGCCCATCGCGCCTGCAATGGAGCGCTTCATGTCGGCCATCTCCTTCTGGAGCCGGGCGACGTTGGTGATCATTTCAATTTCGAGGGTGCCTGCTTTCACGTGCTGGGCTCCTTCGACATCATCAGCGCCCGGAAGGCGTTGGACACTTTCCGGGAGACTTCATCACGGTTGAGAACGGATGTGGCGGTCCATGGTGGCGGGCAATCAGGCTCGCGGGCCTTCACGGTCTCAGCAACGAACTCGACAGAGAGCCGCCGCAGCAGCCGGGCCAGCCAGGGCGGCAGGTCAAGCCCCATGCAGTGCTGCCACTGGCCTATCGTGACCCAGGATATAGGAACAGCGCCCATCGCGCCTGGATCGGTGGGGCCGACTTCCATCAACCAGTCGATCACCCAGGGGGTGCGGATTGGTGGGAAGTCGGGGGCAAGGTCGTCGATGGCCATTCGCTGCAGCCGGGTCAGCGGTTCGCTCTCGGGTTCAGGCTTTGGCGTTTTCCCGGTGCGCGGCTTGGGCGCTGTGCCGAGCCAAGCCAGCTGCCGGGCGTAAAGGCTCAGCTCTCGGCCGAGCTCTTCGTAAAATTTGCCCAGTCATTGATGTGAGCGGCGACCTGCGTGGCGATGAAGCCGATCGAGGGATCGGCATAGGCCTTGCGAAACAGTTCCTGTCCTTCGAGGCCGTCGGCAGGCGGATAGGTGAAGCCGTTGAAGCTGACGGTGCAGGCAGCCAGAAAATCAGCCTGTTCGGCAAGCTTTTCCTCGGCGGTCTGGTCCATCTTCCCGCGCTTCTTGATCTTGTCCATCAGCTGGTTCTGCTGACGCTGCTGCGCACGCTGATAGACCTTGGTACCGGGACCATAGACCGTGATCGTTAGCCGCTTGCCCTTGTCGTCATAGAGCGGGGCGTCATCGCCGCCGACGAGCTCGACAGTCGAAGTCTCGTTGGCGGCAAGCTTAGTGATATCGAACAAGATTGTTCTCCTTGATGATGAATTTTTCGGGCAATATGGGTGCTTGGGAAAACAGATGGCCAAATCTGAGCCTAGAAAGATCCGTTCAATGCCAAAGATTTATGCAGATTACGGATATGATGTTCACTCAGTCGAAGTCGACGAGGTGACGCTTTCCCGGGTCAAGTCAGGCGAAGAGATTAGCCTCGACGGACAGGGTTTCATGTACGACGAGGAGGGTCTGGTCCAAGACCATTGGTCATTCAACGGAGCAGACTGCCCAGCCTTCATCTATTTGGACAACTGCGCCGAGTTTTACTGCCAGAAAATTTGGTTTGAGGATTGAAGTCCGGTTACCCTTTATTTTCCGCATAATCATTAGGGCGCCAGCACCTCCACGATGCCCACACCGGCGGAATTGGTTGTGAGTTCGAGGGTGACGGTGGCGGTGGTGATCTGATCGACCGAACCGACATTGACCTTGAAGCTCATGACCTGCGCCTGGAAGTAGTACTTGTCGCCGTTCTGGGTGGTGACGAGGAAGCTGTGATCAGCGTCCGAGAGCGAGGCGGATTTGAGCAGGATCTGGCCGGCATCATCTGTGTCGAGGCCGAGTTGGATCTGCATCGTACCCTGGTTGAAGCTGCCCTTCTTCTTGACGACGCCGCGGCTGCCTACGGGATTGAAGGTCACGAGATTGAACTCGCGGCCGAACTCGCCGAGGTCGGACACTTCGCCGACCACGGTCATGGTCAGCGCATTGTAGCCGGTGGCATCGAAGGTCGCAGGGGTAGAGGCCGACACCTTCAAGGTGGTGCCGGCGGAAGTCCGAACGGTCATGGCAGTGGTTCCTTATTGAAGGTGAGGCCTCAGCGCGCCTCGTTGAATGAGACGCGGAAATCCTGCGTCTGCATGTGGATGCCGGTCTCCTCGTCGAGGAAGTCTGGTCCGGCGGAATCAGTGTGGACTGTCACGTCGGTGAGCCCGTCGATTGCGGGCATTCGATCGGCCGCCGCCTTGCGGACAGCCGCGAGAATGGCTTTCGCCTCAGGGTAGGCCCGCGCCAACACGGTCACCTGCACGCGTTCGGTGACGCGGCGTTTCGCACCCGGAGCCGGGACATTGCGGTCGACACTGCTGACCGACATCAGCGATATCGCCGGTAAGTCCGTGCCCTGGGGCAGCATTCCAGCGACTATCCGTGCGACAGGAGCAAGCGCCGTTACCCTGGCGTCAGCCACCAGGAGCGAGCGGACCGCAATAACCCCGTTCATTCGTCATCGACCTCGAGGGTCGGGGCCTTCAGGTTCCCGATCTGAACGCGGTGGGCGATGTAGGCACCCATGGCGTTCACCGCTTCCTCGGCTTTCTGGTCAAGCGCTGGGCGCAGGAAGGGTTTTGCGGCGTGACCCGGGTGCATGACGACGGGGCCGACGAAGTTCTCGCCGATCTTGAGGCTTCCGCGCTTCACCATCTTGTTGATTGTGCCGATACCGACTTTGCGCGGGCCGCGCCTGGTCTCACGCACCGGCTTGTCTGCCTCTGAAACCGAGATGAGGTGAGGTGCGACGCCATATTCGATGAAAAGGCCAAGATAGGAGCCTTTGCCCCGCAGTTTGACATAGGACGAGAGCTTGGCGCCCTCGGTCCGGGTGCCGATCCCGATTGCGCGCTTCAATTGCCCGGTCTTCACCGGTACATTGGCCTTGGCCTGCTGTTGGATGACTTTGGCGCCGGCCCGCAATCCGCCGCGGATCACGTTGCGCTCCAGGTTCTTGGGCAGTTCATCGAGCAGACGCAGCAATTCAGGGCCGCCCTTGAGCCGGATCGTCATGGTGCTGCTCCTTCGCTCGAATGTTCCTCGACCATGATTTCCATGGCCTCCCGCCGCCCCAGCGTTGCCGGGCCGGAAATGATCTGGTGGACGCGTGCATCGATGATGACCCGCATATCTGCGGAGAGGCCAGGCAGATGCCGAATGTGGATCCGGACAGGACGGCGACCGATCTGGATGCTGTCGGCCAGGCGCTCGGCCTTGGACGGGAGAATGTCCTTCACATCGGCCCAGACGCAGGCGAACTCGGTCCAAGTGACCTGTTCGGTGCCGTATTGCGGGTCGTGGGTGACGACCTTGCGCTCAATCCGGATCCTTGTGTCGAGCCTGGAAGCTAGATCCAGCGACATTGGAGCTGACCCACCAGCGTGTCGAAGGCGAGACAGGCTGCGCCTTCGCGGTTTTCGAACAGGGATGCGGTTTTGACCAGGATTGCAGCGCGGGCGATCGCCAGATCAGGGTCGTTCTCATCAAATCCGGCCGACAGTGTGATCTGGATCAGGCCGTCTTCACCCAGCTCGGGCCAAGATTTCCCGGATGCCGGGCGGATGCGGGTGAACCCGTGCCGTCGGCGGACGACATAGTCCGTCTCTGGGAGGGGCACCGTTGAACCGCCCAGGGCAGTGTAGCGGATCTCGGCTACCATGCAGGGACGGACTGGCACGGTGAGTTCGGGCTCCCAGCCTTCCAGCTGCAACTCAAGGGTCTGCGGGACCAGCTTGAGCCCGGTCTGCAGTTCGAGTTCGGCCTGCGCTGCATCCAGCTTGGCACCGAGAAGCAGATCCTCGTCATGGGCATCCAGGCGCAGTTGCTGCCGCGCTTCCTCGAGCGTCACGGCCCGGTCCTGTGGCGGCTCGAGCGTGACGATCTCGGACATCAGCCTGCCTTGGTGCGGGTGTTGGCGCCGGCAACCTTGCGACTGATGGGTTCATCGGCCACGCCAATTCCGGTGACCTCTGCTGCCAAGCCGCGCTCAATTAGCAATCTGGCGAAGTGGTCGTCGAGCTCGAAGGTCTGTCCGGTGAGCAGATTATTGGGACTGACAGAACTGATATGGATGGTGTCGAGGGCTTTGAGGATCATCGTCTCTCTCCGGCAATGAAAGGGGCCGGTTTTATCCGGCCCCGATCAAAATCAGGCTGCGGTCGCAGCGGTGGCAGCGGCCGCGAAATCACCCTTCACGAACGCTTCGGGCCGGTAGACCGCGAGCGCGAGACGCTCTTCAGCCAGCACCGTCACGAGGTTCTTGCGGAAGTTCTGGTCGTCCTCGGTCGAGATTTCGACCACAGCGTCCATGCGGTCGAAGATCTGCGCGCCCAGCTGGAAGGCGCCCGCGAGGAACTTGCCAGATGCCATCGACTGGGTCGCGACCACCGGCAGCCCCCACAGCGTCGGTGACAGCGTGCCCTGCGGATTGCCGATGATATAGGCGCCGCTCGTATCCTTGAGCAGTTCAATGCCCGCCCAGTCAGCCGGGTGCAAAACCGCACCCGTCGCGAGAAGTTCGGACAGCGCGGACTGGAGCATCGCAAGACGCAGCACGTCGATCCGGGTCACCGGGGCCGGCAGCGAGATCGGCGACGAGAAGGCCGTGGCCTGGGTGTAGATACCATGCAGGTCAGTGCCCGTACCGCCGCCATTGAGCAGCTGGTTTTCCTCGACCAGCGCCAAGCCATAGGTCAGGCGTCCGTCGATGTAGGATTGCAGCATCGGCACGTCGTCGAGGATCTGGCGGGTCGCCAGCACCCAGTGGGCAATGGTGGTGACACTGCTGGTGACGACATCGAACTTGATGTCCGACTGCGGCTTGGTCGCGCCTGCCGTTTCAGAAACGGTCGCGGCCGCATTGGTGAAGCCGGTTTCCTTGACGTACTGGACGGCGTTGCTGTTGGTGCGGCCGGGAGTGAGCAGGTCGCGCACGGTCAGACGGCGCTGCCCCGGCGTCACAATGCCAGGCTGGCGATCCGGCACGATCAGGTCACCTGCCGAGCCATTGGCATCGCTGGTCATCGACGAAATGATCGACTTCACCTCGACACTGGCACGGCCGCGTGCGGTCTTGCTGTTGAGGAACGGCTGGATCGCCTCGTTGGTCACGACCCGTTCGCCGAGCGTGCGGGCTTCGATGCGTTCGTCGTCCTGCTTCTTGCGGGCCAGCTTCTGCTCGACCTCATCGAGGCGGGCCTTGGCTTCATTGAGCGCGGTCAGCGCTTCATCGGCTAGCTGCTTGGTTGAGGCAGAAAGTTCTTCGCCCTTGGCGGCCTTGCCAAGTGCTTCCTCGGCGAGCGCCTTGACCTCGTCATGGCGGGTATCGAAGTCCTTTTTTACGGCCTGCTGCTGCGCGTCGAACGCAGCTTTCACTTCGCCGGCAAGCTGCTCGGCGCTCTTGGTGTCAGTCATGGGGTAGCTCCGTGGAGTGAGGTTCAGCCGCGGATTTGCGCGGCGAGTGCCGACAGGAAGTCGGTGGTGGTCTCACTGCCGGACTCACTCCGGAGCAGTGACTTAAGGCCTTTGCCCGCGATTGCGGTGGCCTGGCTTTTCGAGAACCCTGCCTCGCGCAGGAAATTCTCAAAATCGGGGAGCGACGGCAGGATCTGCCCGTCCGTCACGGTCTTGACCGCCGTCACCTTGGCCTCGGTATTCATGGGCATGGTGACGAGGCTGATTTCGCGAAGTTCAATCTTCTTGAGGCGCAGGACGCCGGCCTTGTAGGGATCTGGAGCGGCACCGCCCTTGGGGATGGTGTAGCCGATCGACAGACCGCCAAGCGCCCCGTACTTCAGCTTGCCATAGGCACGCTGGGCGACCGGATCGCCGTCGAGGATCAGCTGGCCGCGCACGAACAGGCCGCGGTCATCCTCGAAGATGTCGCGCCAGACGCCGATGGGCTCGCGCTGGTCGTGCTGCCAGAGCATCGGGATGCCCCAGCCTTCGGCGCGGGCCTTGGCGACGCTCTCCCGGAAAGCGCCCGGTTCGATGAGATCGCCGCCCTGGTCGACATTGCCAAAGGTCGAGGCGTAGCCCTCGAACTGCCCGGTGTCCTGCAGGTCACTGGATTTGAGGGTCAGGGTGAGATGTTTCATTTAGGGGGCTCCGATGGGGCAATCGCTCCGGTTGGCGGCAGGATTCCGGCATGGGCACCGGCCTGCGTGATGGGTACGTTTTGCATTTGCATGCGAGGAACATCGCCGCCTTCGACCGGCGGCAGGTTTTCAAGGGCGCGGACCTCGTTGATGGTCATCACGCCATTGCTCAGCATCTGCTGGTAGAAGGACGCGCGCGCACCGCTGTCGCCGCGCAGCAGGCCTTCGAGGTTGAATTCAATGACCAGACCCGCCTGACGGTCGGCCGGGGAGAGGAGCTGCTTGGCAAGCGCCTGTTCGATCCGCTTCAAACGCCTGCGCAGCGTGAACTTCTGGAACCCCAGCGTCTGCTGTTCGAGCCCGGTGCCCCAGCTGGTGGTCTTTTCGGTATGGCCGACCATGAACGGCGGCACACCAAAGAAGCGGCAAACCTCCTCGACCGAGAATGCCCGGCTCTGCAGCATCTGCGCGTCTTCCGGGCTGATCGAGAGCTGGACCCAGTCCATGCCCCGGTCGAGCAGCATCGGCCGCCCGGCATTGATCGCGCCCGCAAACTTCTCCTGCAGCAGTTCCTCGGCCTGTTTGCGCTGATCGAGGGTCAGGCTGTCGGCGGTCTTCAACAGGCCCGAAGGCCGCACGCCATTGCGGAACGTATCGCCCGAGGCCCGCTCGATGGCCTGCGCCAATCCGAAGGTCTGTCGGCCGAAGCTGAGGGTGGAAAGACCGCCTAGCGGGTTGCCGCCAAAGCCCCGGATGTGGAGCATGTTGTCCTGGCCGACGATGGAGCGAACCCCATTGTCCGACCACTCATATTCGAGGCTGCCGTCGCGCAGACGGCGCACCGTCATCAGTTCGGGCGCGATCGGAACGCTGAGCGCCACGACCCGGCCGTTGCTGCCCCGGATGATCTCGGCATAGGCGTTGCCGTTCAGTTCAATAGAGGCGCAGATGAACTCCCAGAAGTCGACCGCGGTCTGGTCGGCATTCGGGCTGTCGTGCAGGATCCGGTAGAGTGGATGGTCAGTTGCGACCGTCCGGGCGCCGCCTTTGGTCCGGTAGACCATGAGCGGGAGTGAGGCGAGCGTGCCGGCCAGCAGATTGACGCAGGCCCAGGCCGAGGCGAGCCCCAGCACTGAGCTGGTAGAGACCAGTTCACCGGTCGTGGTTGTGCGGCCGCCTGCAGCCTGCACCAGCCGTGGATCCGTGAGGCCGATCGAGCGCGCGAGGTAGCCGATCGCTTTTTGAATTAGGTTCATGCGAGGCTCTTCAGCCAGTCATCGATGGAACCGGAGGTGTCGCCTGCCATCGCTGCCCCCACTGCCATGCACAGCGCGACGGCTGCGTCGATCTTGTTGATGGCCCGCTGCTTGGAGAGCCACTTGTTATCCCAGCGGTCGGTCTCGGTGACCGCCGACATCATTGCCGAAATGAGAACCGGATTGCGTTTGAGCCGGATGCGGCCCTCAAGGATCAGTTCTTCCAGATGCCGGAGCGAGCCCGGCATCCACAGGCCTTCGCTCATCTCGCCCGCAGGCTTGGCCCGCTTGGTGCCGCCCTGCGGGTGCTCGACAAAGTCGAGGTCGAGCCCGAGTTCGGCAACCTCCTCCTCGAACCGCCGGAAGGCGTAACGGTCGTAAGCGACTGCCTCGACCCGGAAGTCCGATGCCATTTCCGCTAGCGCCTGCGCCACATGGCGAAAGCTGATGTTCTCGCCTGCTGGCGCGTTCAGAAATCCATCTGCGACCCAGAGATCGTAGGGCTGCTTGTCCCGCAAGACCCGCGCCGACAGCGTATCGCCAGGTGTCCAAACTTCGACCCAGGCATCAAAACAGGGCTTGCCGTCTTTCTCCCCATTACGCTGTATCGCAGCCAGAGCGGTCAAGTCGCGGTTCTGGCTAAGGTCGAGCCCGAGCCAGACCGGCTGGCCGGGTTTTGGTTCGAACTCCGCCAGCAGCGGTTCGAGCGTTGCCCGCGCCATCCAGGCTGTCTCGGCGTCGGTCCACACGCAAAAGTGCAGCCGCAGGATCCCGTTTAATTGGCCCGGTATAGCCTTGGCCTGCGCCACGACTTCCGAGAGGTATTGCTCGGTGATCGTGACACCCAGCAGCGGATTTGCCTTTATCCAGCAGCTGGGATCGGTCAGCGGGTTATCGCCCTCGTCGAGCCCGCAGACATAGCTGAACGTCGTGTCGTCGATGACCTGGCCCAGGAACGTCGGGTCGGTTACCGCATCGGGATTGCCCGCCGCCACCCGGATGGCGTGCTCGTGTTCCTCCCATGCGACGGAATTGCGATCCGATCCCGAGTTCGTGATCATGAACAGCAGCGGGTCGCGGCGGAACTTGAAGCCGCGCTCCAGCATCTCGATGATCGAGCGATCGGGAAGCTCGTGAACCTCGTCCGCCAACACAAAATAGGGCCGAGGGCCTGAGCCGGTCTTGCCGGTATCGCGCGAGACCGGGCGGAAAAAGCTGCCCGAAGCGAGGTGCGCGATGTTGAACTCGCGCCCTGGTCCGCCCGAGAACTCCAGCCGCCGTGCCAAAGCCGGTGACTGCCGAACCATCCGCACCGCATCCCGGAACAGGATGTTGGCCTGCTCCTTCTTGGCCGCCGCTGCATAAATCTGGGCGCCAGCCTCCTGGCAGGCGGTCATCCCGTAGATACCAATACCGCCCGCAACTGGCGATTTGCCGTTGCCTTTGCCCTGCTCGATGTAGGCGCGGCGGAACCGGCGACGACCATCCTTGCGTTTCCAGCCGAACAGCGAGCCCACAATGAACGCCTGGCTCGGCTGCAGCTGGAACGGCTGACCTTCAAACTGGCCTTCAGAGAGCTTCAGCACCTCCTCGAAAAAGGCGAAGGCGTGGTTGGCTGCCGTCTGGTCGAACCAGATGCCGTCCTTGCGCTTCAGGTCTGCTATGTGCCGCCGGCAGGCATTGCGCACATGCGGCCCGGCGACGATCTCGCCTGCGACCACCGCCTTGGCATAGGCCAGTGTCCGGTCAGGAGAAGAAGCGGTCGGCGGGGTCCGCGCCTTCTTCTGGCGGCTGGGCCGCGATCCTGCTCCTGGCACTCGGCGTCATCCCGAATTCTGCGGCGTAACGCATCATGTCCGCCGCCGCTTTGTTGGCGGTGCCCACCAGCGGGTTCTGGATTGCGTTGCCGTTCGATGTCTTGATCATGAGGCCGCCGGTCAGCTGATCCTTCTCAGCCATCTTCGCGATCGCGCGTTCGGCCTGGACCCAGCGGCCATAGGCCATGGCGTAGGCAGCGAGCGCCGCCCGATCGATCTCCGAGAGGATCCCGAGATTGTAGAGCTCGGTCGCCACCCGGTTCCATTCCTCGACCGCATCGGCGGTCAGGTGGTGGGGCGCCACCGGGATGGATGCCTTGGCCTTGGCTTCCTTGCGGTTCAGCGTCCGCTTACCAGGATTACCCGTAACCAGCTTAAGATGGGTCGGCTTGGGTTTCGTTCCGGGTTTCATCGCTCATGCCCTGCGCCTGCCCGGCCGAAATCTCTGCAAAGGTACGTCCATCTCCTTCGAGCCGGGCCTCGTGTCCCGTAAAATCCTGCCAGCGCTTGATCGCAACATCGACGTAAGCCGGGTTGAGCTCGATCGCGTGGATCGAACGCCCTGTCATTTCGCCAGCAATGATGGTGGTGCCAGAGCCCGAGAACGGCTCGTATACTGCTTGACCCGGGCTGGAATTGTTCTCGATCGGGCGCTTCATGCACTCGACTGGCTTCTGGGTGCCGTGACCCGTCTCATTCTTCTTGGGCTTTGCGATGTGCCACACGGTTGTCTGCTTGCGGTCGCCGGCCCAATGCCCCTTCGCGCCCTTCTTCACGGCATACCAGCAGGGCTCGTGCTCCCAGTGATAATCACCGCGTGAAAGCACGAGTTGGCCCTTGTCCCAGATGATCTGGGAGCGGAGCAGAAGCCCGCAGGCGGCGAGACTGTCGCTTACGACACCGGCGTAAAGTCCAGCGTGCCAGACATATGCAACGTCGCCCGGGAACAAGGCCCAGGCCTCGCGCCAGTCGGCCTTGTCGTCGTTCAGCACCTTGCCCTTGGCAGTGCCGGAAGCAGCAACGCCCGCCTTTTCGCGCCAGGCAGGATCATATTCCACGCCGTAGGGCGGATCGGTGACCATCAGGTGGGGCGAGACGCCGTTCAGCGCCTTGGCCACAGTGTCTGCATCGGTGCTGTCGCCGCAAACCAGCCGGTGCTTGCCGAGCAGCCAGACATCGCCCGGTTTGGCGATGGGGTCGATGGGCGCTTCGGGGATCTCGTCGGGGTCGGTGTTACCTTCGGTCTTTTCGGCTAGCAGCTTGGAGAGCTCGTCATCCGAGAAGCCGGTCAGCATTAGGTCGAAGTCGAAGCCCTGCAGATCGCCGAGTTCGACGGCCAGTAGTTCGAGGTCCCAGCCGGCGTTCAGCGCCAGCTTGTTGTCGGCGATGACATAGGCCTTCTTCTGGGCCTCGCTCCAGCCCTTGGCGACCATCGTCGGGATCTGGGTCAGGCCCAGCTTGCGCGCAGCAAGCAGTCTGCCGTGACCGGCAATCAGGCCGCCGTCTTCATCGACCAGGATTGGATTGGTCCAGCCCCATTCGCGAATTGAAGCAGCGATTTGGGCGACCTGTTCGTCCGAATGCGTGCGTGAATTGCGTGCATAGGGGGTGATCTTCTCTATCGGCCAGAGCTCGCTGCTCTGGGCCGGCCAGTCTTGGGACATGAAAATTCCGATGAGATCCTGGCAGATCAGCCGGAGCGGCGATCTTGCCAATTTTTGCCAAAAGTGGTATTCGCGCCCTCATGAGCACGATGAACATCTCTTTGCCGGACACGCTGAAGTCGTTCGTCGACCAGCAGGTCAGCACCCGAGGCTACGGCACCAGCAGCGAATATGTCCGCGAGCTGATCCGCAAGGATCAGGACGTCCAGAAGCTGCGCGGCCTCCTGCTGGAAGGCGCGGCATCTTCTCCGACGGCACCTGCCGATGAGACCTATTTTGCCGGCCTTCGCGCCCGGGTCAGCCAGCACGCTGCTTCGTGAAATCGCTTCCTGTTATCCCTCGCGAACTGGCGAGGCTGGATGCTGAGCAGGCAATCGATCATTATCTCGCCGAAGCCGGCCGCGATGTAGCATTCGGCTTCATTGATGCGCTGGAGGCCGCCTACGCGCAGATTGGTGCAAATCCCTCCGTCAGTACGCCGCGTTGGGGGCAGGAACTCAATCTTCCGGGTCTGCGCAGCCGCAAACTGAAGCGATATCCCTACCTTGTGTTTTTCATGGCGGGTGAGGACCACGTCGACGTCTGGCGCGTCCTGCATGCCCAGCGTGATATCCCGTCGTGGCTTCAGGACAGCGAAGAGGACTGATGCCCGGATCCGAGCATCAGATCAGCTCTAGCTCGGTCAGAACCTTGGCGGTGTCGAGCAGCTGGTCGGTCCGGACCGTGATCTCGATGGTGAAGCTGTCAGCGGTCGCATTGGCGTAAACGCCGCCGTCGTAAAGTTCCTGTTCGATCGTCTCGATCACCGTGGTGATACGGCTGCGGTCGAAGTGCTCCGGCAGCGTGCGGATCGCGAGGCGGATCGTGCTGGTGATGCCCGCGCTCATGCGGCCTGCGCTTTCAGGCCGAAGTGGAGGACAAAGCCCTTCAGGTAGGGCAGCCCCTTTGGCATCGCGATCTCGCGGGCCGTTTCCCGGTTGATGGTCCATCCCATCCAGCGGACAATGGCTGCTTCGATTGCTGTGGTGAGGTCGAGCCCTGCATGGATGCCGTTGTGGACGTCGTCGGCGAAGTGCCGACCATGGCGGCTGTCGAGAAAATCCCGAACCCCTTCAGCCGTGCCTTCGGTTGCCGCGAGCACCGCCGGGAAGGCAATCGCCCAGGCTGCATCCGCATCCGCGAAGGTGCCGCTGGTGCCGTAGAAGCCCCAAGCCTCATTGGCGGTTGGCAAGGTCGAGTTGGTCATCTGCGTCGCTCCGTGTTCGTGAAGCGACTACCGCTCTTGTCGCGGCGACTATCCAGTCAATTCGACGGAAATCTGCGACTTTCTGCTTTCTGACCCCCGGTCGCTAACTCGCGGGCGTGAAAAGTTTGGGCCATGCGCGGTGTCCCACCCGAAACCGCCAGACTTTGCGATGCCCCCCGGCCTGGTCAGCCGATCGGCCACCCGTCGGGGCCCACGGCGACCGTCCTGCGCTGGCCGAATTGTTCGGCTGTCCGCTTGGCATGGCACACGGCGCAGAGGCAGCGGATGTTGCTGTCCTCGTCCGATCCGCCACGGGCTAGCGGCACGATGTGGTCAGGCACGGTCGCCTCGCGAACAATCCCGGCGGAAGCGCAATCGCGACAGAGGGGCTCTGCCTTTAATCGACGCAGGCGCTGCGCCATGCCTTGGCGTCCCCGAAGTCGTTCAGCCATCGCACAACGCCTGCAACGAGAAACGCCCGGAAGCTGGTAAGCCCCGGGCGCAACTCGCATCACTACATTTCGGAAATGTCTACAGGAGATCAATGCTCCCGTCAATACCGAATTGTGTTTTTATCGTTGAATCACAGTTTGTTAAATCAACCGCTAGGCGGACGATACTGGCAGCGAACTGTCCTTATTGATACCGAACAGGGTGACCAGTGCTTCGAGCCCATGAGACAGATTACGCAAGTCAGCATCTCCCCAGCCGGCGGCATCCACCTCGTAGCAGACCACCGCATGGACTAGCATGCTGGGGCGCCGTCCAGTCGTAGCACTGGCATCGTGGTCAGCCGTCCGCAGCATCAGGATCGCCGCCGCTGCCCGCTTGCGGATCTTCTCGACGTAGTCCGGATCGTACTCCGTGAGACTGCGGCCGAAGATCCCTTCATCGAGAAGCAAGCCGGTAGCGGAATGTGGGTGGATCGGCGGCAGTCCCATGACCGCCCGGTTGCGAGCCATGAGGTCACCATAGAGCTCCGCAGCTGCCAATTCCGCTGCCGTGATCTTGCCGGCGAATGCCAGCCGCCCGATCGCCGAGCCCAGGCGTTCGTCCTTCGCCTGCCTGGCAGTGACGCCATACTGACGCTGGCGGGCATCGAGGACGGTTGCTGTAACCTCCCGCATGGTCTCGGCCTTGCCCGGTTGCACCAGCTTGCCGCAGGGGTGGCGGCGGCCCGCCTTGCGCTTACGACCGCGAGCCACGGTTGATCTCCGGGATGAGCGCTGCATAGCCGATCACGTCGATGGGCCCGTCTGCGTAGCTGGGGTCGTGAGCGAGCCGCGCCAGCTTCAGGTCGATCATGCAAAGCGCGACCTGCTGGGCGGTGACAGGCGTGCCAAGGGTGATCGACCAGCGCCGGGCAATCGCCTCCATCTGGGTTTTCGGATCGCCGTAAGCAGCGCCGCGATCTTCCAGCACCTGCGCCACGCGCTTCAGGAAACCGGCCGCGCTCATTTCACGCCTCCGCGGGTCTCGATGGCCCAGAGCAGGATGGCGATGGCGTCAGCCTCATTGTCGTCGGCAGGCGCGAAGCCCTTTGCCTGGACGGCCGCGATGACAACCGCCTTGTCGGCATTGCCCTTGCCGGTGATGAACCGCTTGATCGTGCCGACGGGCACACCCTGGTAGGCTACCAGATGTTCCTCGCACCACGCGGTCAGCGTACCCAGCAGTCCGCCATAGACATGGGCCGCATCGGTACCGGCATGCCGGCGGACCTCCTCGAAGAAGATCACCTCGATCGGACCAGCATCGATGTCGAGCTGCTCAAGCCAGCGACGGAAGCGCAGATAGCGCATGCCGCCGCCATCGTAGCGCGTGTGCTTCAGCGACACCGTGCCGGTCGTGATTTGGCCATCAGGAGACTGGAGCGCCCAGCCGGTGCTGGTGCCGAGATCGAGGGCAAGAACGGCACCACGAGTGATTGTGCCACTCGGCCGGACTTGGGAACTATCGGGACAGGCTGCGGCCTGCAATTCTGGCAGGGTCATGACGACCTCCTCTTCGTGTGGGGTGGTCGGGGCG
Organism: Sphingomonadales bacterium; assembly: GCA_016704425.1. GTDB lineage: Bacteria > Pseudomonadota > Alphaproteobacteria > Sphingomonadales > Sphingomonadaceae > Aquisediminimonas. Next base: position 790,713 of record JADJAC010000011.1, on the reverse strand, counting down.
AGGCAATGGGCCGGTGAAGGCTGGCAGCTCGCCCGGACCCGAAGTGGGTCTGGTCTGGTCGTCATCCGGACGGGGGGCACCGTCCGAGATCTCTCTAAAGCTTCAAGGGGGCCGATTGAAACATTTGGCGGCTCAAACCCCCGGGAATCCTAGGTAATTTATAATCTTTCAATTATTCAATCTTTCTAGGGGGTACCTCTCTAACTCTTAAACGCGCGCGTACGCGAGGGTATATACAGGGCACCCCTTGAAAGATTGAAACATCTCCGGATTTCGATTTTCTCAAGCTTCTTCATGGGGTTGGAGGGGTGAATTCTTCATTTTGAAGCATTCGGCCCGCTGAAGCATTAGCCAGCCGAGGCATATGCCACGTGCAGCTGCCCGGAGGCGTTGGCGGTTCGACATCCTCCATCTAGCGAGCCAACCGGTAGACCATGGCTTGGCGGGTTACTGACCCACGCATGCTGGTGGTCACATCACCGCTTTCGATCAGGGTCTGGATGATGTCGTCGCGGTCCCTCGACTTGAGCCACTGCGTTCCGCGCGTCAGCTCGGACTTGGTGATCCCCTTGGCGCCGGCAGTCCTGATTACCTCACGCAGCCGCTTCAGATGGGCCTCAGTCTCGGTGTCAGCGACATGGCGTTCGACGGCCTCCATTGCCCGCTTGGCAAAGTGCCGCACAAAGGCGATGGCCCAGTCCGCATCGTCGATCGTGATAATCGGCGCGGCAGGATCGTGGCCAACGGCAACGATCAGCGCCAGCTTCAGCGCGATTTCGCCAATACGGGCCAAGATGGCGGTAAAGGCCGTTCCCGCAGCCGCCCGCAATTCGCCGGTAAGCTCCCCGCTCAGTGCCTTGAACCGCGCGCGTGCCTCGTCGGTCATTGGCACCGTGGTCAGCACTACAGCGGTCTGCGGGCCAGAGGTGGCGCCCGCCAGATTGCCGCGCTGCTGCCCGGGACCGGACGCTAGCAGCTGCAGGCCCGTAATCAGATCAGGCGGCGGGGTGCGAAGGCCGACAGCAACGTTCTCATCGGGATAGTCTTCATCACTGGGCAGGATCAGGAAGCGGGCAAGCGATCCGTCCACCACGTTGGCCCCTTGCAGCGCGCCCCAGAAATGCAGCGGGGTCGTCGTGCCGTAAACGCACAGGCAGGGCTGGACGATGTCGCGCCGCTCGTTCGTGCCATCGCGATTGGCGTATTCCGCACCCAGGAAGATCCCACCGGCCGAGGTGTAAAGCTCGGTCATGTTGTCGAGGATCTCGGTGATATGACGCGGGCTGCGTTTGCGATCTGCGGCAGCCGACAGGAACATGCCGAACTCGTCGATCTGGAACAGGATTGCAGGCTGGCGATGCAAGGCCGTCAGCAGCCCGGCACCAGACGCGATCTTGTTGCCGCCTAGATGGTTCGCGAGGCCAGCCTCGAACAGCACCTCGTTGATGATCTCGCGCGAGTGGTTCTTGCCCGATCCGCTGTCCGCGATGCCGACGACATAGAGATTGGAGCGCAGGTTGCTCTCGGTGCGGTAGAGGCGCCCCATCAGCGCCCCGATCGCGCAGAGACTGGCGCCAAGCGACAACAGCGGCTGAGGCCGGCGAGCGGTAGACAGCATGTAATCGGTCAGCTTGCCGACCAACCCGCCGGGGATCGTGAGGTTGAAGCTGGCGGGCGCAGTCACTGCTTCGGCATCTGCCGTCACGTCGAGCCGGGCCAGCAGGCCAGAGGCAGGATGGCACTCATCGATTGGTTGGCTTCCGTCGAGCACCATGCCTGGATCGGGTTTCCAGCCGCGTTCCATCGCCAGATGGTAGATCGTTCCTGCGCCGATGCGTTCGGGACGGAAACTGCCCCAGGCCTTCTCAGTGATGGCCGGGTCGTTCTTTGACGCCTGATCAGACCAGTCTGAGAAGACTTCCTTGCCGGCTTCCCCGAGGCTGCCCTTGATGGCCATCCCGATCCGGACCCAACTGTCATAGTCGAGATCCGTGTTGGGGATGTGGATCAGCGCTGAACGAACAGCCTCGATCGTTCCAATCTGGGCGTGGCCAGAGACGGAAGCGCCCGCAACCGTGAGTGTGGCCAGACTTGCCGGGCGCAATTCTGGGGGGACCAGCTCAAGGGCCTCTTCCATAAAAGCCGCAGCCATGTCCGCATCGATAACCGGCAGGCTTTCCAGGTCGAGCTCGGCCAGACCTTCTTCTGGCCATGCGTAGGGCTGACCGGTATCGGGATGGTTGGCGTAGGCGACGAACTGCTGGCCGAGGCACAAGACTTCAAGCGGTGCCCGACGAATGCCCCCGGAACGGCGCACGGGTGCGATAGACGAGCAGGCGCTTGGGGGCCCGCCCGATCCGCAGTGCCGGCGTGTCGCCGAACCTGGTGCGTGCCAGCTGCTCGATCTGCAGCGCAAGGTCCGGGTCCGACAGGATGTCGATATCGATGGCCGCAACGCCGCCGCCGACAATACCGATGCCACAGTCGGGCCAGCCCGACCATGTCGCAACCTCGACCTCAGTGGTCGGCCGCTCCGCATGACGGTTCCATTCGGGGTAATCGACCCACACACCGCGCTGGTATCGGCCCGGCTTTTTAGTGCCGGGCGCGATGGGAAGGATAGTATAACCGTTGGCGATAAGGCGCGAGCCGAGCTGCGCCATGAAGGAGGCTGTCATCAGAAGGGGCACTCCGACATGTCAGCTGCGAGCTCGCGCAGATGATCACAGTAGCCCGTAATCAGATGCTCGACGAAGCCTGCCCACTCGGCATCACTAAGGGTTGCAAGGTCGGTCTTGCCGATCTTTTCAAGGAAGCGGCCGCCTGCCTGGCCGCCTTTGACCATTGCGGCTGATCCGTTCGAGGGTTCTTGTCCCTATCATGGCGACTGCCTGGAGGGGCTGGCAGCCGGACCGGCGATCATCGCGCGTTGGGGGCAGAGCCTGTCGGAGCTGGGCAGTCCGTCCGACAAGATCGAACTGATCGCCGATTACATCGCGCACCTCGCTGCAAATCTTGTGCTGTTGCACATGCCGGATCGCTTGATCTTCGGTGGCGGCGTCATGAAGGCGCCGGGTCTGCTGCAGGCCGTGCGGCGGCTGACCGAAGTGAAGCTGGGCGGCTATGTCCGTGCGCCGCAACTCGATCCCGGACTGGAGCAGTTCATCGTCGCGCCCGCCCTGGGTGATCATGCCGGAATTACGGGCGCGATCGAGCTGGGCCGCATGGCGGCGGGTCAATAGTCGGTCCAGTTGGGCCGACCACTTGGCGTTGCGACCATACGGTCCGGTCAGACGCTAATCGCTGATCAGATTTTCAATCGCGTCAAGCAGGGCGGTCTTTGCATCCTGGTCGGCCAGCCCCGGCCAGGCGGGGCGTGATTTCCCAACCGTGATCCACGCGCCGATGCTCATGGACAGGATGGCAAGGGCGCGCGCCTGACGGGTCGTTTCGTCAAGCTCTGGCCGGATTGCGCCCAGCAGGGCGGCATAGTGCCCGGCGATCCAATGATACCACGAACTCTGCCGGGACAGGAGGTCGGGGTTGTAAAGATAGTGGGCGAAGGACTGGAGCGCGACGCGGTCGCTCTCGGTCAGCGTATAGGTGACATGGAGCGTGCACAGTTTCATCAGGCGCTGGCGGGGCTCGCTGCCCGGTTCGAGCAGCACCTTTTCAGCCGATCGATAGAACCCGCTGAAGGCATGGTCGAAAATCGCGTCGAACAGGCTTTCCCGGGTCGGGAAATGGTGCCGTAATGCGCTTTGGGTGATGCCCACCTTTTTGGCGACGGCATCCTGAGAAATCGCATCCATGCCCACTTCGTCGATCATGGCCAGAGCTTCGGCCATGATTCGCCGCCGCGTTCGCTCACCTTTGGTCTCGCGCTCGGATAATTCTGCTTTCGTCACACTTCCATCTCCGCACGAGGCGTCTTGAATCCGCTGATTTCCTAACCTTCCCGGCATCAACCTGTCACGCAAAATAAAACCACTTGTTAAGTGGTAAATTGCGCGTAGTCTGTTTCCAAAGCAAAAGTGGAGAGAGCGATGTCCCTTTCGGTACAAAACATCACGCCGGTCATTGGTGCGGAAGTATCCGGGGTCGATCTGGGCCAGATCGACGATGTCACGGCAGCGGCGTTGCGGCGCCTGCTGGCGGACCGCGGAGTCCTGGTATTCCGCGACCAGCATCTCGATCACGAAGCGCACAAGCGCGCGGCCGCCTGTTTCGGCAACGGTCAGCTCCATTGTCACCCACTCGCCGCAATCTCGGGCAGTGCCGATCCCGCCGTGCTGACGATCAAGGCTACGGCCAATTCCGCCTTCGTCGCAGGCGATGGCTGGCATACCGACGTGTCGTGCGATCCCGCACCGATCCGCGCGTCTCTGCTCTATATGCACGAGGTGCCGGAGAATGGCGGAGGCGACACCGTCTTTGCCAGCATGACCGAAGCCTATGCCCTGCTATCAGAACCCGTGCGCGACCTGATCGGAAACCTGCGCGCCGTTCATGACGGTGCCGTGCCGTGGCGCCAGGGTTACGGCAAGGAACCGCCTGCGGGAACCGAGTACAACCGGACCGCCCACCCGCTGGTCATTGCCCATCCCGATAACGGCAAGCCGCTGCTGTGGGTCAACCGTGGCTTCACCACCCATATCGAAGGCGTGAGCCGCCTGGAAAGCCGGCACCTTCTGGAAATGCTGTTCCACCACATCGAGGCCACGCCCCGGGTGCAGTGCCGCGTGCGCTGGGACAAGAACACGCTGGTGATCTGGGACAATATCGCCACCCAGCACCATGCCGTTTGGGACTATTTCCCGCACACCCGCCATGCCGAACGTGTCTCGGTTGTCGGTGGAGAGTTGCAAGCCGCCTGATTGCTTCTCGGCTCGTGGGCGATAGTCTGCCCACGAGCTTTGTTATCAGGAGGTGTCCATGACGGAAGCCCGCCCTTGGCGCCCATTCGGCCTGCTTTTGTTGTTCCTGCTGCTCCACGTCCTAAACCAGGTCGACCGAAGCCTGATTGCCAGCTTCGGACCTGAAATCGTTGCCGAACTCGATCTTACCCGGACGCAGTTCAGCATCGTGAGCGGGCTGGCCTTTACGGTGCCCTATGCCCTCACCGCGCTGACCGCAGGTGTCCTGGCCGACAAATATGGCCGGACCCGGATCATGGCGGCGGGCCTGGCCACCTGGAGTGCCTTTACAGCACTTTCCGGCTTGGCGCGTTCCTTCCTGACGCTCGCGGCGGTGCGACCGTTTGTCGCCACGGGAGAGGCCACGCTGGTTCCGACCGCCACGGCGCTTCTCTCCGAGAAGTTTCCGGTCGCGCGCCGGGCGACGGCCATCGGCGTGTTCTTCATGGGGTTGCCGCTGGGCGTGGGTGCGGGCTTCTTCATCGCAGGGCAGCTGGGTCCGGTCATGGGCTGGCGCAACGTCTTCATCATGCTGGGTCTGGTCGGCCTGCTGCTGGCCGGGGTTGTCCTGCGCCTGCGTGACGGGACCGCAGCATCACCGGCGCATGGCGACAATCCCGCTCCGTCCGGCGGGGCGATCCTGGCAGACCTGGGAAGAGAGCTTCGGACGAACAGCGATTTCCGCCTCAGCGTCGTGGGCTCGATCCTCATGCATGTCTATCTGGCCGGAAATCCCTTCGTCAAAATCTGGCTTGTCGAAGAACGGGGATTCCGCGGGGACGAGATCGCATCGACCTATGGCCTGGCGGTAATCCTGTTCGGTCTGCTGGGAGCCGCGTTCGGCGGCGCGGCATCGGATTGGTACGCGCGCCGTTATCCGGGGGGCAGGGCGATGTTCCTTGCCTTGTTTGTCGCGCTGCTGGCTCCCCTGATCATCGCCTTCCGCTTTGCCGAGCCGGGCTCGGTCCTGTTCTATGCCGGCATGGGGGCCGGGATCGTATTTTTCTCGTCGTTCTATGGTCCGGCCTTTGCGGTCATGCAGTCGGTCACGCCGATCCGCCTGCATGCCTCTGCGACCGGCCTCACCATGCTGCTGGTCAACGTGCTGGCGCTGGGGCTGGGAGGATTGGCGATCGGGGCGGCAAGTGACCTGCTGGCCGCGCAAGGCAGCCGCTATGCACTGACCGGGCCGCTGTTTGCTGCGGACATGCTCTCGCTTTTGACGATTCCCTGCTTTGCAGTGATCGGCTGGCGCGCCCGGGCGGGAAATCGACAAGACAACAGTGCGCAGCGCGCCGCTGCATGAGGGGAAAAACAATGCCAAAAGCCATGGGCACCGCGATCGTGGTCGGGGCCTCTTCGGGAATAGGCAAGGCCATCGCCGAGCAATTGGTTGCTGGCGGCTGGAAAGTCGGCCTGACGAGCAGGAAGCTGGAAAACCTTGCGGAAACGATTGCCCGTTTGGGGGAAGGGGCAGCCGCGAAGGCTATCGATCTTGACGATCCTGAGGGCGCGCGCAGCGGTCTGGCCGCTTTTGCCGATGAACTTGGCGGAGTGGACCTTTGGATACTCAATGCCGGGACCGGAATCCTCAACCGCGATTTCGCGTGGGAGCCTGAGCGCCAGACCATTGCCACGAATGTCATGGGCTTTGCAGCGATGACCGATGTCGCCGTGCATCACTGCATCGCGCGCGGCGAAGGCCGCATTGTCGGGATATCCTCGGTCGCCAAGAAGCGGGGGCACCCCTTCACCGCCAGCTACAGCGGATCGAAGGCATTCGTGTCGCTCTATCTCGATGGGGTGCGCCAGTACCTGCGCCGCAAAGCGCCCAAGGTCAGCGTAACGGAGGTCGCGCCCGGCTATATCGATACGCCGCTGCAACAGTTCGATGAGGCTTTCTGGGTCGTCAGCGCCGAAACGGCGGCCCGGCAAATCATTGCAGCGGCCATGGCGCGGCGCAAGCATGCCTATGTTCCGAAACGCTGGGCGCTGGTCGCGGCTCTACTTTCACTGGCGCCGCGCTAGCGACGCGATACCGCCTGCACAAGCTGGACAATGGCCAGCCAGGGAGCGGTTCTCAATTGACCGGTGGGCTTTGCGCATCGCGGAAATCGCGGTATCGCGGGTTATGCCGTTCGCACCTTGGTTTGAAGGTGTGCGCTGAGCGGCAGGCAGAAAGTGTGTACGCGATATTCCTATGCTCGAAATACCCTGGGACCAGCCCGCGACTCTGATCGATCTGGATGGCAAGCCGCCGAGCATCAGCACGGTGCATGAATGCGTTCGCCACTTTGCCATCCTGACGCCCGCGGCGCAGCAGAAGGCCCGCATGCTGTTGACCCGCCCGACCTTTCGGGCGGATCGCAAATCGCGCACCTGGTTGCTCAATCCGGATGAAATCGAAATCCTGCTAGCCAGGATGCAGGCAGAGCGTTCGACTATGAACTGACGGCTGGGTCCTGCCGCAACAGTTCCTCGACCCAGCTTACCGCCTCGTCATCGCTGTAGTGTTCAGCAGCGTCGCCGATCACGATCTCGGTGCGGGAACGGTCCGGATCACCGGCCGGGATGAATGCATTGAACAGCCAGATGCCGCGGCGATGGGCAAATCCGCGCGTTGCCGCCATCAAGGATGCGGGCTCGCCGGGCAGGATCACCTGGAAGGCGTTGACGTGGGGCACGGCGGGGACGGTTTGAAAGCCCCGGTTCGCAAAGGCCGCAGCCAGTTTCCGCGCACGGTCGAGATATGCCGGCATGCGCGGCAGGCGCTTATCCAGGCCGTCGAGAGCGGAAAGGGCGAAGGGGAACGCGGTATTCACATCGCCGCCAAACCGCTTCTTCCAGACCTGAAAGCGGCCGAGCAGTTCCCGGTCTCCGGCAAGTGCGGCACCGGCAAGGCCGCCCAGCCCTTTGTAGAAGGAAACATAGACCGTATCGGCCAGCGCGCCCAGGTCGGCCAGATCGGCGCCGTAACTGGCCGCCGCTTCCCATAACCGGGCTCCATCGATGTGAAAATGGACCTGGTTGTTGCGGCACCAGTCCGAAATGCGCCGCAATTCGGACAAGGGCAGCAATTGGTAAGCGGCGCGGCGCACGGGCAGTTCGACCACGCATGCCGCCACCGTCATAGCGGGTGTGCTTCAGCGACACCGTGCCGGTCGTGATTTGGCCATCAGGAGACTGGAGCGCCCAGCCGGTGCTGGTGCCGAGATCGAGGGCAAGAACGGCACCACGAGTGATTGTGCCACTCGGCCGGACTTGGGAACTATCGGGACAGGCTGCGGCCTGCAATTCTGGCAGGGTCATGACGACCTCCTCTTCGTGTGGGGTGGTCGGGGCGAGGCAATGGGCCGGTGAAGGCTGGCAGCTCGCCCGGACCCGAAGTGGGTCTGGTCAGGTCGTCATCCGGACGGGGGCGCCGTCCGAGATCTCTCTAAAGCTTCAAGGGGGCCGATTGAAACATTTGGCGGCTCAAACCCCCGGGAATCCTAGGTAATTTATAATCTTTCAATTATTCAATCTTTCTAGGGGGTACCTCTCTAACTCTTAAACGCGCGCGTACGCGAGGGTATATACAGGGCACCCCTTGAAAGATTGAAACATCTCCGGATTTCGATTTTCTCAAGCTTCTTCATGGGGTTGGAGGGGTGAATTCTTCATTTTTGAAGCATTCGGCCCGCTGAAGCATTAGCCAGCCGAGGCATATGCCACGTGCAGCTGCCCGGAGGCGTTGGCGGTTCGACATCCTCCATCTAGCGAGCCAACCGGTAGACCATGGCTTGGCGGGTTACTGACCCACGCATGCTGGTGGTCACATCACCGCTTTCGATCAGGGTCTGGATGATGTCGTCGCGGTCCTCGACTTGAGCCACTGCGTGCCGCGCGTCAGTTCGGACTTGGTGATGCCCTTGACGCCGGCAGTCCTGATTACCTCACGCAGCCGTTTCAGGTGGGCCTCTGTTTCGGTGTCCGCGACATGACGGTCGACGGCCTCCATTGCCCGCTTGGCAAAAGTGCCGCACAAAGGCGATGGCCCAGTCCGCATCGTCGATCGTGATAATCGGCGCGGCAGGATCGTGGCCAACGGCAACGATCAGCGCCAGCTTCAGCGCGATTTCGCCAATACGGGCCAAGATGGCGGTAAAGGCCGTTCCCGCAGCCGCCCGCAATTCGCCGGTAAGCTCCCGCTCAGTGCCTTGAACCGCGCGCGTGCCTCGTCGGTCATTGGCACCGTGGTCAGCACTACAGCGGTCTGCGGGCCAGAGGTGGCGCCCGCCAGATTGCCGCGCTGCTGCCCGGGACCGGACGCTAGCAGCTGCAGGCCCGTAATCAGATCAGGCGGCGGGGTGCGAAGGCCGACAGCAACGTTCTCATCGGGATAGTCTTCATCACTGGGCAGGATCAGGAAGCGGGCAAGCGATCCGTCCACCACGTTGGCCCCTTGCAGCGCGCCCCAGAAATGCAGCGGGGTCGTCGTGCCGTAAACGCACAGGCAGGGCTGGACGATGTCGCGCCGCTCGTTCGTGCCATCGCGATTGGCGTATTCCGCGCCCAGGAAGATCCCCCCAGCCGAGGTGTAAAGCTCGGTCATGTTGTCGAGGATCTCGGTGATATGGCGCGGACTGCGTTTGCGATCTGCGGCAGCCGACAGGAACATGCCGAACTCGTCGATCTGGAACAGGATTGCAGGCTGGCGATGCAAGGCCGTCAGCAGCCCGGCACCAGACGCGATCTTGTTGCCGCCTAGATGGTTCGCGAGGCCAGCCTCGAACAGCACCTCGTTGATGATCTCGCGCGAGTGGTTCTTGCCCGATCCGCTGTCCGCGATGCCGACGACATAGAGATTGGAGCGCAGGTTGCTCTCGGTGCGGTAGAGGCGCCCCATCAGCGCCCCGATCGCGCAGAGACTGGCGCCAAGCGACAACAGCGGCTGAGGCCGGCGAGCGGTAGACAGCATGTAATCGGTCAGCTTGCCGACCAACCCGCCGGGGATCGTGAGGTTGAAGCTGGCGGGCGCAGTCACTGCTTCGGCATCTGCCGTCACGTCGAGCCGGGCCAGCAGGCCAGAGGCAGGATGGCACTCATCGATTGGTTGGCTTCCGTCGAGCACCATGCCTGGATCGGGTTTCCAGCCGCGTTCCATCGCCAGATGGTAGATCGTTCCTGCGCCGATGCGTTCGGGACGGAAACTGCCCCAGGCCTTCTCAGTGATGGCCGGGTCGTTCTTTGACGCCTGATCAGACCAGTCTGAGAAGACTTCCTTGCCGGCTTCCCCGAGGCTGCCCTTGATGGCCATCCCGATCCGGACCCAACTGTCATAGTCGAGATCCGTGTTGGGGATGTGGATCAGCGCTGAACGAACAGCCTCGATCGTTCCAATCTGGGCGTGGCCAGAGACGGAAGCGCCCGCAACCGTGAGTGTGGCCAGACTTGCCGGGCGCAATTTGGGGGGACCAGCTCAAGGGCCTCTTCCATAAAAGCCGCAGCCATGTCCGCATCGATAACCGGCAGGCTTTCCAGGTCGAGCTCGGCCAGACCTTCTTCTGGCCATGCGTAGGGCTGACCGGTATCGGGATGGTTGGCGTAGGCGACGAACTGCTGGCCGAGGCACAAGACTTCAAGCGGTGCCCGACGAATGCCCCGGAACGGCGCACGGGTGCGATAGACGAGCAGGCGCTTGGGGGCCCGCCCGATCCGCAGTGCCGGCGTGTCGCCGAACCTGGTGCGTGCCAGCTGCTCGATCTGCAGCGCAAGGTCCGGGTCCGACAGGATGTCGATATCGATGGCCGCAACGCCGCCGCCGACAATACCGATGCCACAGTCGGGCCAGCCCGACCATGTCGCAACCTCGACCTCAGTGGTCGGCCGCTCCGCATGACGGTTCCATTCGGGGTAATCGACCCACACACCGCGCTGGTATCGGCCCGGCTTTTTTAAGTGCCGGGCGCGATGGGAAGGATAGTATAACCGTTGGCGATAAGGCGCGAGCCGAGCTGCGCCATGAAGGAGGCTGTCATCAGAAGGGGCACTCCGACATGTCAGCTGCGAGCTCGCGCAGATGATCACAGTAGCCCGTAATCAGATGCTCGACGAAGCCTGCCCACTCGGCATCACTAAGGGTTGCAAGGTCGGTCTTGCCGATCTTTTCAAGGAAGCGGCCGCCTGCCTGGCCGCCTTTGACCATTGCGGCCTGTTCATTGCGGCTGGTGTTGATCATGCCCTGCCTCCGGTGACAGAGTTCCTGGCAGATACGGCTGCAAAGATATTTCCGGCTTTCGTCCCGGCGGGGATCGGAAACCCGGTAGTGCGGGACGAACCAGCCGAAACCACGGGGTTCGCGGTGGCAGACGGAGCAGAGCCCTGGGTTGGTGTATGGCATGTGTCGAACCTTGCCCTGGTGATTTCGGTGTAGTTGCCTGACGGGCGCACAGTGATGTGGCTGGGGCGGCGCAGACGATGGACCAGCTGGAGAGCCGCATAGACCGAGCGCGGCACAGGAATGCCCGGCGCGCGTTCACGCCACCATGCCTCGGCCTTGGTGCGGGGGTAGCCGGTGTGCTCGAGACATATCCACTCGTGGTGCCAGCCAAGGCCGCACTGATAGGTGACCTTGAGCGAAGGGCGGCCCCCCGGCTTTTCATGGCGCTGGTAGGTGACGTTGGAGACCTGCAGCCATTCTGGACGCTTGGGCTTGCCTGACGACAGCACGGCAAGTGTCGATGCCGTTGGTGCCAGTTTCACCCTGCGGGCCGGGAAAACGTAACCGCAATCCGGACATTCCAGAGCTGCGGCAGCAACGATGCTCTCGCACTCGGGGCAGACCTTGACCGGCGCATCACCATCGCCCGAACCCGGCCGCTTCGGCTTCACGAGATCGATCGGACCGTGACGTTTCACGTTGCCAGCGAAGTCCAGGACGAGGCAGTTGTCCTTGCCTTGCGCCAGCCGCGTTCCGCGACCAGCCATCTGGACATACAGGCCCGCCGACTTGGTCGGGCGCAGCATGGCGATCAGGTCCACGGCCGGGGCGTTGAAGCCGGTGGTCAGCACGCCCATCGATGCCAGCGCGCGGATCTTGCCGGCCTTGAACTCCGCAATGATGCGGTCGCGCTCGTCCTTGGGCGTATCGCCGAAGATGGTGGCACAGCTGATCCCACAGCGGCGGAATTCCTCGGCAACGTGGGTTGCGTGACTGACGCCCGAGCAGAAGGCCAGCCACGACTTCCTGTCCTTGCCATAGGCGATGATCTCACCGACTGCGGCCTTGGTGATGGCATCCTGGTCGACGGCTTTTTCCAGATCACGAGCGATGAACTCACCTCCACGCGAGCCAACACCAGTCACATCAAGCTTCGTCTTCGGCTGTTTGGACATCAGCGGGCTGAGGTAGCCGGCCATGATCAGGTCACGGACCGACACCTCGTAAGCGATGTCGGTGAAGAGCGCGTTTTCGCCTTCGTGGAGCATGCCGGAGTCGAGGCGATAAGGCGTGGCCGTCAGCCCGATCACCTTGAGCTTTGGGTTGATCGCTTTCATGGCATCCAAAAAGCGGCGATACATCGTTCTGGCTTTGCCCGGGATGAGATGGGCTTCGTCGATCAGGATCAGATCGCAGTGGCCGATTTCCGCAGGCCGGCGGTGGATCGACTGGATGCCGGCGAACAGAATGCGCGCCTCAGCATCACGGCGACCGAGGCCAGCGGAGTAGATACCGGCAGGTGCGTCAGGCCACAGGCCCAGCATCTCGGCATGATTTTGGGCGATAAGTTCACGCACATGGGTCACGACCAGAATGCGCTGATCGGGCCAGGCCTTGAGTACCCCGTCGATGAACGAGGCCATGACCAGACTTTTGCCGCCCGCGGTCGGGATGACCACCAGAGGGTTGCCGTGCTTGTCTTCGAAATAGCTATAGATCGCGGCGATTGCCGACTGCTGGTAGGGGCGGAGCTTAAGCATGTGCGGTCTCCTTCTGGCGGGCGTCGTTCAGCCAGTCGGAGCCGTCGGCCATGAGGTAGGCGACGAAGTCCTCACCGGCGTCAGTGACGGTTCCGGGGACGAGATCAGGGATGAAAAGATGGCGGGCGCAGGCGCGGCGCTGGTCCTGGGCATCAAGCCTGCGGTCATGACGGGCGCAGTGCCAACCGCCCTCGACGGGCGTGGAATGCAGACAGGTCCGGCAGTTTACGGCCGCTGCCTCACCAGCGTGGCAGGCCGCATGGTGCGAACACATGCGGCACTCGAACCAGGTCGGATCATCGTTGATCCGGGCCGGCGGATGCTGGGCATCAATGGTGCGTTTGGCCTTGTCGAGCAGCCGCGTTGCAGCTTCAGGATCGGCCTCGATCCGCTCGATGTGCAGTGCGTCCGTGTCCTTGCAGACCGCAATGTACATGGCCCGGGTCAGCCCGGTCAGGTGCATGTAGGTCAGCATTTGGGCCGCGTGCTGCGGCTTCGATTTCACAACGCCCTTGGCGACGAGATCCGCGAAGCTCTTGACCGAGTGGGTCTTGAACTCGACCACGTGCCAGGTCTTCGGCGCTTCAAGCAGACCCAGGGCAGCGCCATCGAGCGAACCGCCGAAATGGCCGCCATGGGCTTCAACCCGGAACTGACGACCCGTCTCCGGGTCGACTTCCAGTACGGTGGCGCCGGTAGAGCGAAGGTTGGCCACGATACGGTCTTCCTCGCGCTGCCCGGTCTCGAACAGGCGAAGCATGCGGCCGGAAAAGCGTGAGGCGGTGACCCACCGGAAATCGAACCACAGGGCCCGGGAGCACGGCTTGCCGATCAGCGAAGCACCGAGGTGTTCGCGAAAGCCGTCCCCTTGGCGTGCCTCGTAAGCGTTGTAGATCGCCGTCAGGGTCGGCGTCGGCGGGGCGGGAAGCTCTGCCATTACAGATCCTCCGCTTCGCTGCGGGCCCGCGCTTCGGCGAGCAGTTCAGCCCAGACTTCGGGATCGTGGCGTTCGCGCAGGATCTCGATCAGTGCGTCCTTCATCTTGTTGCGGCGGTGCCAGCCGCTGCCATCGGCAAGCAGTTCGGCACGCTCGCGGTAAAGGTGACGCTGGGCGGTGCGGGCGCGGTTGAACCACACCGGGTCGATCGGTTTTCCCTGCGTCTGGCGGGTCAGATCGGCGGTCGCGATCTGGGTGCGGATCTTGGCGATTGCGTCGTCGAGTTCGATCAGACGGCGCTGTTTTTCAGGCAAGCCGGGGGCGTTCGCGGCCACAGGGGCCGCGTTGAGCGGTTCAGTCATGGTCAGTCTCTTTGTTTGGCTGAGGCCGCCGCGATTTCCCGCAGCGGCCTTCAAGGGTCAGCCGTTACGGTTCCAGGGGGCAGCAGCCGGAGCGGCCGGAGGCTGAGAGGCCGCGGGCGCTGCCTGATAGGCAGGTGCCGCCGGCGCCTTTTCCGGGACGAGGTAACGGATCGTGTTCTTCTCCGAATACCCGTCCTTGGGCGGCTTCACCCCGACCTGAATTGTCATCGGCACCAGGTGCAGATCGACACTGTCGTTGACCTGCAGCTTGCCGGTTGCGTGGCAGATGGCCGACAGCGTGCGCTGCGCAATCTCGACCGTCTGCGGGTTCGAGTTCACAAGGTTGAGCTGGTCGAACAATTTGCGGCTCTGATACGGCCCTTCGATGATATCCAGCATCAACCAGAGGAACTGGCCCATGCCGTTGCGGGTGACGCGCATCTCGCTCTCGACGATCTGGGCGCGGTACTTGCCGGCCGGAAGAACATCATAGCCGGTGGTGGGTTCGATGCCGGTCGCATCGAAGGCGGTGTCAAAACGTGCCATGGAAAATACTCCGGATCAGGGCTGTTCGGGCTGAGGCATGGCCGCGACGAAGGCTTTCCAATCGAGCGGAAGCGTGTCGGGCAGGCCGTAGCGGTTCTTGGCGAGGAAGGCCGGGCGCTCGGCGGTGTGCAGGACGCGTTCACCGGAGCCGAGCGCACGGGCTACCTTCTTGTTAAAGCCAACATCGGCCTTCGCGATGGACAGGCGATAGTTGGCGAAAAGCACGACATCACAGTGCTCCTGCAGCAGGGCTGCGGCACGGGCCTGGAGCTTGATGACGTAGCGGTCGTAGGGTTCGTGCTCGGGGCTATCGAAGCGCTTGATATCGGTATGGGCGATCTGGACCACCGCCATGCCGCGGCGATCACGCAGGGCGTTCAAGCGGTCGAGATATTCGCGCCAGACCGTAAGTGCCTCGGCATAACCCTTGCCGAAACCCGGGGCTTCGATCGAGGCCCAGCCATTGCGGCGGCAGGTCTCGGCCCAGACCAGCGGCTCAAGCCAGTCCACACTGTCAATGACGGCAGTACTGTAGCTGTGCTCTTCGTTGAGCAGGGCATCGAGTGCTTCGACTACATCGGCGTAGCTGGTCGCGAGCGGGAAGTGCGGAACCTTCAACATGCCAAGGCCGTCCTCGGTCATGATGACGACAGGGGCGTCGGCTCCAGCCGCGAAGGTCGTCTTCCCGACCCCATGCACGCCGTGCATGAGGATACGGGGCGGGCGCAGCGTGCTCGACGTCTGCAGGGAGGCAAGCGAGATAGCCATCAGTTGGCACTCCCCTTGAGCGCGGACTTCACGGCCGGGTCGATACCGATGGCGCCAGCTTCGCGGGCCATCTTGTAAAGGCGCTTCAGGGCCGACGCGCGGTTGGAAGCAGCGATGCTTTCCTGGTCGGCAGCAACGATGGCAAAGGCAATGTCATCGACGGTCGCGTCCTCGAGCGGCAGCGGGTCATCGCTTTCGCGGGCCGGGTGCTTGGGGAAGGTGACCGCATCGGGCAGGTCTTCGAGAGCGTAATGGGCTTTGCGCAGACGCGCGATCGGGTTCGGGAACAACATGGCGAGACCTTTCATTCGGGGAAATCGCTGGCCTGGGCATCGACCTCAGGCTCGCTGGAGTAGACGGCCAACAGCGGCGTGCCGTCGGCGTGAGTGCCGGCTTCTTCGATGTGATACCGGCGCTGGACCTCGAAGATTTCCGGCAACTCCCAGCGACGGTAGAGGCCGGGGATCCGCTTCAGAGGTTCAGTCGGGATGGCAGTCGTATTGCTCATCAACTGGGACTTCCTGTGTTTGGAGGGACGCTCGGTGCGTCCGAAGTTGAAAAGCCAACCACGCGCACCGAGCGGGACAGCGGCGTCAGGATTTTTGTTCGGCATGGTCGCGCAGGCGCTTCAGTGCGCGCTGGAACCGCTTGCGTGCGGCCGGTTCGGAAAGGCCCAGCTGCTGGCCTGCCTCCGCCTGGGTGTAGCCGTCGATGATCACGCGAAGGACGAGATCGGCGTCAACTCCGATCAGACGGGTCAGTTCGGCAAGCAGCTTTCCGGGTTCCAGTTCCGGGTCTTCGACCTCGAAAATTCCGCCGTGCAGATCGGCGTCGAACGGGTCCTGCACGCTCTGGCGACTGGTTTCGCGATTGTGCGCACGCAGCACGTCGCGTTCGACGTTCTTGAGAATGGTCGCGGCGATCCAGTTGACCCTGGTCAGATCAAGACCCCGGATCGCCGTGGTGGCGCGGGCGAGAATTTCGGAAGCGAGTTCGTCGACCTGACCGAGGTGTCGGGCACGGGAACGCCGGAAGACTCCATCCAGGCCAGGCCACAGAGCAAGCAGTATCAGGGTGAGAGCACAGTCCCCGGCGCGATCGTCCGATTTGGCGCTCTCAATCAACCCCGCAAGGATGGTGTTCTTCTTGGCCGAAGACGCATCGCCGCGATGCAGGTGGTCTAGCAACGCCGCCGGATCGGCAAAACGGGCCAATCCGGGGTGGCTGGTACGGACAGTGGCGAAGCCGCGTTGGAAGTTGAGGGTGGAAGAAGAATGCATAAGATTCCCGTGGAAATCGTGCCACGTGAAGGACATTGGACGCCTGCCTTGCGGCCGGGCGTCCAGCGCCTCCTTCCGGCCAGGTCAGGGCGTCGCGCGCCTCTGCGTTTTTGGGATTTTGGGGAGTTCTTGCGCCTCAGCGCAGCGCGGGACCGGTCACCGTGTTCAGCGACCCGCAACCGCGGCAGGTGGCCACAACTGGGAAGCCCACGAGATATTCGTGCCCACGCGCGAAACGCAGGTGCATCTGGCCGTCACGGCAGACGCCGAGCAGCTTGGCGCAGCTGTTGCAGCGCCATTCGCGTTCAGTGGTGGGAGGGAGCGTGCCGGCATTGTGGCTCTGATTGGCCACGCGGCGGGAGTGGTAGGGAGTCGTCATCGGTGTGCTCCTCGTTTCAGGGAGCACACCGAATAATCACCACTTTGTTTGACCGTCCCGCATCGTATGTTCGACGCTTGTTAGACGGCCCTATGCGGCCAGAGTGGTCTCGACCGCCAACCGCCAATATCCTCGTTTACCGCCCTTGGTGATGTAGATGTCGTCAATGCTTTTCCAGGCTTCGCTTCGGAATGCATTTTGCGGACTGCGCGAACCTAAACCATCCATCAACACCTTCACCTGCACGTCTGGGCTACCGGCTTTATGAGCTGATACCAGTCGTTCGAAGATCTTTATCTGGTCGGCCCCGGTAAGGGTGAGCGGGTCCTTGCCTGGAATATGCAGCGAAGCTGACTGCGTCCCAGACCGCAGAACTTGTGGTATCGCGCCGCCGCGGGCGAGCGTCAGGTTGCTTCGGTAGGCAAGCTCAAGGCCATCACGTGCAATTACGAGGTCTTCGCCGACTGGCGACAGGTTGGAGAGTATCGGCACCACGACGTTGGGACCAAGGTATGCCGGCATTTCAGGACTCGCGCAGAGAACGATGCCCACGCCCGCGCTGTTCCGCGCACGGAGAGAGACATCCAGCCGGCTGATGGTTTTCAGATCATCAAGACGCCGCGCGAAATACAAGGGCACTTCAGCAGCATCGACCTGCATGGAGCCGAGCAAGGTCAGGTCATCGTCAAGGAGTTCCGACGCACGCTTGTTCAGCAGTGGCTTCAACAGACGCAGAATCGTCTCATGCAACCAATCCTTATTGACCACATACATCTGAAGATCTTGGCTCGGAATGGTGCCTCCCGACTGGCCGAAGGGACCGACAGTCTGGAGCATCGAAAGCGTCGAGGAAGGCCCGACACGGAATTCGCCCTCGATACCGCTATCCTCATCCAGAATGATTTCCTGCCGACTACGAAGCTCCAGCAAGCCGCCCTCGATCAGACGGCCTGGATCCAGCCCCATTTCCTGAAGGCGCGAACCACTTACCTGCTCATCTACGCGATCGTACAATTCCACCAGCTGCGAGAATATCGACCGCAAGTCACCATTTTCGATCTGTCTGAAGGCGGTCATGATCCCCCAGGAGTCCAGCAGGGCATATCCGAAGCTACGTTCCTCGGGGTCCTTGTTGCTTTGAAGGTTGCAACTCTTGCTGCCGGCAATCGTAATGTTCAGCGTGCGTGCACGCGCATCACCTTCCTTGCTGTATGCAACGGCAATCCCGATTTTGCTGAAACCTTCGGCTCGGCTGAAGACATTGTTCGGCCTGAGATAACGGTTAGCAACTTCCTCTATGTCGTCTTCAATCGAAACCTTGAGCGACAGTTTGCGGCTCCATGATCCGAGCCGAACCTCGGCTTCGAGCACACGGGCAAGGCGGATATCGTAGCCGGGGATAGAAGGAATCGGCAGGCTGAAACCTGTCCGAAACCGAGAGAGATTGTAGTGCTTCCATGTGAGCGGCTTGCGCGAAACGTCATGCCCGAGCGCAACCTCGGCGAACGTACTGCTGATTTGTTGCCGGACATTGGCGCTGTCGGCGCACACTTCGATCTGTCGGCTCGACGGCGTGTAGATAAGCGTCGCTTCGTTTGGCGGGCGGAAATATATGGTACCCCGCCGTCCATCAGCCTTATGATCGTAGACGCTCGACAGAGGCCCCCCATGCCGCACAATCAGCATAATTGATGCCAGATGAGCAGTTGTAGCGGGGAGATCGAGAGCTTTAACTGTGCATGCCGTCTTTAGTTCGAGAACCTTTGTGATTTGCTTGGCGAGCGCGGCTTCGTCAATTGAGGAAGCGTCAATGGCAACTGCCTTTTCGAGCTCAACCTCGAAGGCATCGTACATCTTGCCGTAGTCTCGGAACTGACGGGCGTAATAGAAGCTCTCGGCATCTTCGAAGGCCCGTCGCTGATTAATGAACGCCCATATGCTGCGGCAAAGGGGATCGGGTTGGTTCTTGAACTCCTGCAGCACGGCGTCTTCGAGCTGCTTTTCTGCGATCGTATCGAGTGATGAAATGCCCTTACCGTCGGCAAGGGCTTTGACCCTTCGGCAACGCTGCTCAATGGGACGCAAATCATCACTGTCGAAGAGTGACAACGCATCAATCAACTTCTTCCTGAAATCGGCGGCTGCATCGAAGTTACCGGAGGCTGGGATTTCATCAGGCAGACCAAAATCCGGCTCTGTGTCGTTTTCACGAAGTACGAGAAGATCAGAGAGGAGGTCGATCTTGGCATCTTCGATGATGCCGAGGGCGAACGGTCCAATAGAACTTGCTTTTCGTGCCATGCGCCCCCCGAAATTTAGCGATGCGGATACTATGATTCGCGGGATATGATCGCCGTCAGGGGGTTGGTGCGCAAGGGGGATGTTCCGCACTTGTTCACACCCTGTGTGCAGTTTTGCCGCCCAGTGTCCCATTGAGTTCAGGCAGCTGGCTTTTCCGTCTCAGCACCATCGTTCGGCACGGCCGGACGAGAGACGGAGACCCACAAGTGAAACGCCCCAATCCGCATCCACCCGGCGAAATGACGCCCGCCCAGCGACGGACTGAGCTGTGTACTATCCTCGGGCTTGGCCTCGCCCGCCTGCACCTTCGAAATGTCGGTCAACTATCTGAAGAAGATGGAGACTTTCCGCTACACTTCGCGCCTGAACAGAGCGGTAGTGCACCTCCAACTCAGTGGAGCAACGCACAATGAAACCAGATCCCGTACTTGCCCGCCTAGCCGCAATGAAGGCGGCTCCGGTCGCCGAGCTGAAGAAGCAGTGGCGCGAGCTGTTCAGCGAGGAACCGCCGGCCTTCAACCGGCGCTATCTTGAAAGCCGGCTGGCCTACCGCATCCAAGAGCTGGCCTACGGCGGCCTTAAGCAGGAAACAGTCAGGCGCTTGCAACAGATGGGCGAACAGCTCGACGGCGGCAACATTACCACCCGCCGCGTGCGCGCTGATCTGAAGCCGATCGTCGGAACCCGCCTGATCCGGGAGTGGCAAGGCGTCGAGCACACGGTGACCGTTACCCAGGACGGGTTCGAATGGCAGGGGCGCCCCTACCAGTCACTGTCCGCAATCGCCCGCGCCATTACCGGGTCGCGCTGGAACGGCTGGATATTCTTCGGCCTCAAGGACCATCGGAGGGCAGCATGAACGCGCCTATCACGCGCAAACTGCGCTGCGCGGTCTACACTCGCAAATCATCGGAGGAAGGGCTCGAGCAGGAGTTCAACTCGCTGCATGCGCAGCGCGAGGCCTGTGAGGCCTACATCACCAGCCAGCGCGCCGAAGGGTGGGTGCTGGTCCGCGACCAGTATGACGATGGCGGAGTTTCCGGTGGCACCCTTGATCGCCCGGGATTGAAGCGCCTGCTTTCGGACATCGAGGACGGGCTGGTGGACGTGGTGGTGGTCTACAAGATCGACCGCCTCTCGCGATCCCTGATGGACTTTGCCAAGCTGGTCGAGGTGTTCGACCGGAACGACGTGACATTCGTGTCCGTCACTCAGTCTTTCAATACGACCACCAGCATGGGTCGGCTTACGCTGAACGTCCTGCTGTCATTTGCCCAGTTTGAGCGCGAGGTGACCGCTGAACGCATCCGCGACAAGTTCGCCGCTTCCCGCGCCAAAGGGATCTGGATGGGCGGGGTCCCGCCGCTGGGTTATGACGTGGTGTCCCGCAAATTGGTGGTGAATGAAAAGGCGGCCGCCAACGTCCGCTACATTTTCCAGCGGTTCCGCGATGTCGGCTCGGCCACCCTTCTGCTGCGGGAATTGCGGGAGCGAGGTATCACGACCCGTCAAGGCAAGACGATTACCAAAGGCTACTTGTACCGCCTGCTCGCCAACAAAGCCTACATCGGCGAGGCCGTCCACAAGGGTAACAGTTATCCCGGCGAACATGACCCGATCATTGATCAGGAGCTCTGGGACGCTGTGCGCGCCATCACGAAGGAAAGCCCGCGGACCCGGGCGAATCGTGCGCGCGCCAATACGCCTGCGCTGCTTAAGGGGCTGCTCTGGGGTTCGGATGGCGGGGCGTTTTCACCGACCCACTCCTGCAAGAACGGCAAGCTCTACCGCTACTACGTCAGCCAGACGCTGCTCCGCCATGGAGCAGGTTCCACCATGGTGGGGCGCGTGCCTGCCGCCGAAATCGAAGGCGCGGTCGTCAACCAACTGCGGGCCGTGTTCCGGCAGCCGGAAATCATCATCGGCGCATGGAAGGAGGCCGTGAAACACGCCCCCGGAATGACCGAAGCTAAAGCGCGGGATGCCCTTATCAATCTGGACCCGATGTGGGATGAACTTTTCCCAGCCGAGCAGGCCCGGATCGTGCAGCTACTGGTCGACCGGGTCATCGTTGGAAGCGCCGGACTGGAACTAAAGCTGAGGGTTGACGGGCTCGATGCGCTGGCCCGCGAACTGCAGGTGCTGGAACTGGAGGAGGCAGCGTGAGCAAGGTCGTGACAATTCCCCAGACAGTGTCGATCCACATCCCGTTCCAGATCATCAAGCGCGGCGGCCGCAAGGAGATGGTTCTGCCAGCGGGTGCCCAGCTTCAGCGCCCACGCACCGACAACACCGTGGTCAAGGCGCTGGCGCGGGCTTTTCGTTGGAAGCGCTTGCTGGAAACCGGAGTCTATACGTCGGTGTCCGACCTCGCCGAGAAGGAAAAGATCGGCCTGAGCTATCTGACCCGGGTCCTGCGGATGACGCTGCTGGCCCCTGACATCGTCGATGCCATTCTCGAAGGCCGGCAGGGTGATGGGATCGATCTTGCCACGCTGGCCGCGCCTTTCCCCAACGAATGGGGCGCGCAGCGGCGACATTTTTCCATGGAGGTATGAGTATGGCAAAGACGGTGACACTGAGTAACGGCCGTGAATTTCCTAGCCAGAAGGCTGCAACTGAACACTTCAGGGCAATCCTGCACGGCTACGGCAACGGGGACGAAATTACCGACCCGGCGCACCACAGCGACCTCGTCGCGCTACTGGAACGCTATGACGCGGCCATCACTTCAACGCCGTCCAAGATTGGCACTGGCATTGTCCGCTTTGAGCGGCGTATCAACTACGGATCCGGATTTGCGACGGCTGGCTTTTGGGTGGAGCGGACCGACGGCTCGTGGACCGACTTCAGCTTCCCCACCGCAATCAACGCAAAGCCCAAGCCGCAATCTCAGGAGTTCGCAGATGCCTGTCGTGGGGTTGTTGCAGCGGACCTGCGAGCAGCAAAGCTGCGTCACTTCAAACTGCATGGGGACGATCAGGAGAGGGTTCCGTGTGACATTACCGGGCAGTTGATCACGATCGACGAAGCTCATCTCGACCATGCTCACTGGCCGTTCGGAACGCTGGTCGCCATGTTCCGCGAGGCGCGTGGTTGGCATGATGAGATCCCCACGGCTGTGCTCACGACCGCGCAAGATAACCAGACTGCAACCACATTCGTGGATCCAGCCATTGCCGATGCCTTCAAAGCGTTCCATCACCGGACGGCTACTTTGCGTGTAATTGCAGCGAAGGCGAACCTGTCGATGGCTGCCCGGCAACGGAAGCCGAAAATCAAGCTCCCGGTTCAAATTGTCTGACTGATGGGCGGCAAAAGATCGCCTCGACGGCTAATGCTCCCGAAAGGCATGCCCTGTGCCAGGCATGGGATGGTGAGCTTGCAGTCGCTCGCACCGGCGAGCGTTGGGCGCGCTCATACTGCCTACGAATTGACGAATCACGGCGATAATGTTCTTTATATGTTCCATTCATTCTGGAACCTGAAAAGTGCTGCGCTTCGTCGAATATCCCACCCCGCTCGAACTGCCGTTGTTCGGCTCGCCTGTAGAGGCTGGCTTCCCAAGCCCGGCGGATGACCACATCGAGGGCAAGCTCGATCTCAACGAGCATCTGGTGCGGCGGCCGGCCGCGACCTTCTTTGTGCGTGCGGCCGGGGTCCATGCGCGGCGCCGGGATCTTCGATGGCGATCTGCTCGTCATCGACCGGGGAATCACCCCGCAGCCCGACGATATAGTCATTGCCGTTGTGCACGGTGAACTGACCGTCAAACGGCTCCAGAGGGTCAACGGCGCGTGGCAACTGGCGGCAGAGAACCCGAATTTCCCGACCTTGCCCATCCGGGATGATGGCTGTGAAATCTGGGGCGTCGTAACCCACAGCATCCGCCGTCATTGTGGACGCTGATGCCGACCTTTGCACTAGTCGACTGCAACAACTTCTACGCATCCTGTGAGCGGCTGTTCCAGCCGGACTTGCGGGACCGGCCCGTCGTGGTCTTGTCCAACAACGACGGCTGCGTGATCGCCCGCTCCAATGAGGCCAAGGCGCTGGGCATCGCGATGGGCGCGCCGCTGTTCAAGATCCGCAAGCTGGTCGACGAGTATGGCGTCATTGTCCGCTCCTCGAACTACGCCCTTTATGGGGACATCTCGGAGCGTGTGATGAGCGTACTGGGCTCGCAGGCGCCGGCCCATGAGATCTACAGCATCGACGAATGCTTCCTCGACCTTGACCGGATGGCGGTCGCCGATCTCACCGACTGGTGTCGGAACCTAAGGCGCCGCACACACAAGTGGACCGGGATCCCGGTATCGATCGGCGTCGGGCCAACCAAGACCCTAGCCAAAGTTGCCAATCGTCTCGCGAAGAAATCAGCCAAGGCCGGCGGCGTCCTTGATCTCAGCCATCACCCGCAATGGACGGAGGCGGCACTGCGCAAGACTGCCGTGGGCGATGTCTGGGGAATTGGGCGGCGCTGGAGCGCGATGCTAGAGGAGCGCGGCATCCACACGGCCCATGACCTCGCTTGCGCCCAGGACGGCTGGGTGCGGCAGCGCATGGGTATCGTCGGCCTAAGAACGGTTCATGAGCTGCGAGGGATTGCCTGTCACGCGCTCGAGGACCAGCCAGCGCCGCGCCAGACGACATGCTGCTCTCGGACCTTCGGGGAAGCGATCCGCGACAAGGGCCAGGTCCACGATGCCGTCATGAGCTTTGTTGAGCGGGCGGCCGAGAAGGTTCGGCATGCCGGACAGGTAGCAGGCGCGGTCCAATTGTTCATCCGGACCGACCCATTCGACCAGAACGCCGCGCAGAAGTCAGTGTCGGGTTCCGCTACATTCCAGCGCCCGACCAGCGACACCCGCGTCATTACCGATGCTGTCCTGCGGATCTTCGACCGCATCTGGCGCGATGGGTATGGCTGGAGGAAGGCCGGAGTATTGCTTCTCGACCTCGGCGATCCTGCCTCGGTGCCTACGTCGCTGTTTGACGTGATTGAGCAGCCTGACGGCCTGATGGCCGCGCTGGACGAGATCAACACCCGTTTCGGTCGCGGCAAGGCACGCCTGGGGTTGGCCCGCAAGGGCGGCGAATGGCGGATGCGGCAAGAAAACCTGTCGCCCAGCTTCACGACTCGCTGGGGGGATATCCCGGCGGCAAAGATGGGGTAAGAGTTGCCCATGGACGCTGCCGATCCCGACCTGCCAGATTCTGCTGTCGAACACATCAGCCAGATGCTGACACTGGCCAAGCGCAAGCATCAAGAGGCGATCGCCATGCTCGGCACGCCGGACCCGAGCGCAGTTCCTCGACCCCCAAAGGGATCCGGGAGGTAAAGCTCTACACTGAAACCGGTGTAGTCGAGAGCTTTGGAGAATATCGGCCTAGAGAGAGCGTAGCAGGGGTATATCCGGCTGAGCCCGGTGGAGAGCCCTTGGCCTATAACCCTTGAAAGACACGGGATTTTTCGAGATCAACCTAAGGAATAGAACAATTCCAATAGGTTGAATGGCGGTGGAGGGGAGTCTGAAGGCGAACTCTCGCCCGGAAGCGCCTGCGTCCATAGGGTGTCTGACCCAAGGCCAGCACGGGGGCATTGTGCTTATGTCCAAATTAGCTATTAACTAGGCGCATCACGAGGATTCGTATGCGATCATTCACCGCGGCTGCGGCAAAAAACAAGTTTGGAGAACTGGTGGATATGGCGCGGTCAGCGCCTGTCGCCATTACCAAATACGACCGCACCGTGCTCGTGATCATGGCCGTCGAAGAATATGAGCGATTGGCCAAGCTGGATGCGGCCCATGGCCCTTCGGCATCACCCATTGACGATCAGGATCAGTAGCGATGGTCGTCATGGAATCGAGCATCAGTGACCTATCTTGCGCGAGCTGGTCTCGCTGCACCCACCACAACAGTTTCAACTGCGCCGTCGAACATTCTCGGGGCCTCAAGAGGATCGACCACCTATGACCCTTCAGTCCCATTGTAAGCCCAGAGCCTCGGTATTCGCCGCTGACCGGCGCGCGACGGTTTTGAGCTTGGATACCTTCCTGAAGGGGCAGGTGCACGGCGCAGATTTCTTCCGCGAAAACTACTTCACCGCCGGCATGGAGACCCTGGTCGACCGGTCTTTCCGTCACCTGTCGGGTACGGGTGCCGGGTCGTCGGTGTTCCTGCTCTCGCAGGCGATGGGCGGCGGCAAGACGCACAGCATGATCGCGCTCGGTCTTCTTGCGAAGGACCCGGAGCTTCGAAACTCTGTTCTGGGCGATAAGAACCCGGCGCCTAAGCTCGGGCGCTGTCGGGTAGCTGGCTTTAACGGCCGCAGCACAGACGCCGCAGGCGGGATCTGGGGCTCAATCGCCGAGCAGCTTGGCAAGGCTCAGATGTTCGCAAACTACGTCTCGCCGCTCCTGAGCGCGCCAGGGCCTGAGGCTTGGAAACAGTTGCTTGGCGGCGATCCGCTCGTGCTCTTCCTAGATGAGCTGCCGCCCTACCTTGAATACGCCGTGGCCGTGCCGGTCGGAAACGCGGACCTCAGCGTCGTCACGACAGCGGCTTTGGCCAACCTGTTTGTCGCCGTGGCCGACATGGACAACGTCTGCCTGGTTCTGTCCGATCTCGCAGGGACGAATTTCAGCGTTGGCCAGTCCAGCCTGCAGGCCGCCTTCAGTCGGGCCATCCAGGGTATCAGCTCTGAGTCACGCCGGATCGCGGTCCCCATTACGCCGGTCAATCCGAACGGCGACGAGCTCTACCACATCTTGCGCAAGCGACTTTTCGAGACGGTCGCGCCCGACAACGAAGTGCAGCGCATCGCAGAGGACTATAGAGAGGCCCTGCGGGAAGCCCAGAAAATGGGCCTGACAACCACCACACCGGAGTCGCTCTACACCCGGATCATCGACTCTTATCCCTTCCACCCGGATCTCCGGGAGCTGGTCGGGAAGTTCAAAGAGAACGATGGTTTTCAGCAAACCCGGGGCGTCATCCGCCTGATGCAGATGGTTGTCTCTAGCCTCTGGAATTCCAAGAAGGCGGGGGGCATCGACCTGATTCACCCCTACGACATGGACCTGAACCTTGACGAGATCGCCTCCGAGGTTCGCACGATCAATCCATCTCTCAGCGAAGCGATCGCACACGACGTCGCGCACGGCGGAGACGCCGAGGTCGAACAAATCGACCTTGCCAACGGAAACTCAGACGCGTCCGACGCGGCGCGGCTCATCCTCATTGCCTCGCTGTCGACGACGCCAGGCGCTATCCATGGCCTGCGCGAGTATCAGCTCGTCGACTGCCTGCAGCGGCCAGGGCGCGATCTGAGCACCTTCAAAGCCAACGTCCTCGACAAGCTGGCCACGCGGGCCTGGTATCTTCACAACTCGGCCGACGGTCGCCTGTTCTTCAAGAACCAGCAGAACCTGGCTGCCAAGCTGCGCTCAACGGCGCTGTCGCTGCACGCCGAGACCGTGGATCGTATGCTCCGCGAACATCTAGAGGCCTACTTCTCGCCCTCGATGCGAGACTGCTACCAGGTCATCAAAGTCCTGCCGCCGTTGGACGAGGTCCAGGTTGAGCTCGAAAAGACGACCCTCGTCATTGTCCGTCCCGGCGGTCAGGCGAACCAGTTGCCTATCTCGTCGGACTGGCAGAACTGGTGGGGCCAGCAGCAATACAAGAACCGCGTCCTGTTCCTGACCGGCTCGCGCGACACCTTCCAGAAGGTCCTCGACTCCGCACGCCAGGCCCGCGCGCTCCAGAGCATTGAGGATGAACTCAAGGGCGAGAACACCCCATCCGACGACCCGCAATGGCGCGCACTCGATGCGCTTCGGGATCGCGTCGGGCTTCAGTTCACTGCGGCCTTGAAGGAAGCGTTCGACCAGATCGTCTACCCCTCGATTAACTCCGCGCTGCGCACCACCGGCACCGATCTCTCGTTTGCCGGCAACCAGAATGGCGAAGCGACCATCCGCAACACCTTGGAGGGCGCTCAGAAGTTCACGACCAAGATCGACGATGACAGCTTCCGCTCCAGAGCCGAGGCGAGACTGTTCGGATCGGAAGAAACCAAGACTGTCTTGTGGGCGGACTTCAAGCGCGCCGCGGCGGTCAACACCAACTGGCCTCTGCACAAGCTCTCTGCCCTCGACGACCTGAAGGCCGAGTGTATCCGTCGCGATCATTGGCGCGAAGAGGGCAGTCACATCCGGCGCGGACCCTTCCCGCCGGCGATGCCCGAAGTCGCGATACGCGAGCTCTCCGTTCAGGATGACGGCGATGGAATCACCTACCTGAAGATCGAGCCACTGCACGCGCCGACAGTAGTTTATGAGACTGGGAGCGCGGAGCCGACCCGGGCATCAACGCCCGTGCCGACACCAACTCGCTTTGAAGCAACCGGCCTGCGCTACCGGTTCCTGGCCGTCGATCCAAATGACCTGGCGCGCTGCAGCCCCATCAAGGACTGGACGGCGAAGCTTCGCCTGAAATACCAGATCCATGACCGTGGCGATCACTATGAGATCGAGCTTCTGGCGCTGCCAAAGGCAAACGGCATCGTCATTCACTACACCACCGACGGTTCGGCCCCGACCAATGCTGGCCGTGCGACCTATGACGGAAAGTTCCGGGTGCCGGCCAACTCCCGCGTCGTATGCGCGATGGCCGTCTGCTCCGAGTATGAACTCAACTCCG
The DNA here is from genome assembly GCA_016704425.1 of Sphingomonadales bacterium. GTDB lineage: Bacteria > Pseudomonadota > Alphaproteobacteria > Sphingomonadales > Sphingomonadaceae > Aquisediminimonas. The sequence goes on along the minus strand of JADJAC010000011.1, from coordinate 762,553 downwards.
AGACAATTCGGATCACGATCCCGCAGCGTGGTGAGGAGGCCCGTCCGCTGATCGACGCGGCGAAGCCTGCACGCTGGCATCAGCAGGCCAAGCTCGATGATCCCGGTGCAGTCTGGGACATCATTCAACGGTTGGAGAAGGCAGGCGCAGTCCGAGCCTTCGATATCAGCATAACCGCCGAGAGCGCGGACGGTGAGCAGAACGTCGACTACTCCGGGTCTCTCCAGGCGGGCTATGACGCTGGCGCCGTAAAGGCGCTGGCCGAAAAACTGCAGGAGCTGGTCAGCGACGGCAGTGTCCGCATGACCATCGGCTCACTCGGATTTGCGACCGGGCAGGACTTGCTGGACTGGCTCAAATCGACAAACCAGCAGTTCAACGCTGCCAAGGTGAGTCAGTAAAACATGGCCAGAACGCCCTCAATACCCACCAGAAAAGTGATCGGCCTCGGCTTCTTGCCCGACGAGGCAAGGCACGGGTTCCTGATCGACGTCCCCAAGGGCGCTGGCGGCAACGATATGGTGTGCATCAGTGAGCATCGCGGCAATGACCTTGACGGCATGGGTGTAAGAGAGTCCGTCGCGACATCGCCTGGTGACCCATCTCTGAGGGTCCTAATCGACAGGGCCCGATGGCTGGCGCTGGCTCCGGGGTTCTGGGAAGAGGCAAACCGGCGCCTGCGGGCAAATGGTCTGCCACCGGCAAAGTTTCAGAAGAACCCTAGCAAGCCGATCCCGGTCCACCCTTCACTGGGGAAGGAACTCTGCATCCTTTGCTGGGCCGTCGAAGAAGCGACGCCGGACGATATCCCCAATGCGCTCCACAATTGGGAAGCGCTGGCCCCTGAAGAGCGTTGGTGGCTCTACACCATGACCGTCGCGACCACCGGCCAGGCCATGCAAAAGGGTATCGGTTGGCGCAAAGCACTTCGGGCCGCCATCGCTGACAATACCTTTGTAAAGGGCGAAGGGATGTCTCCCCGTGCCCGCCGTGAGCTTCTGGGGCACTCCCAGCTCTCGTTGAAGCTTTGACTGGAGTACTGGACGTGCCCGCATTTATCGAAACTCAGTTCCCCATCGCGCGGCTGTCGGCGGAGGCCTATAAAGAGCGCAAGGCGAACAACGGTCAGACGCTTACACGTCTGGGAAAATGGTGGGGTCGGAAGCCCCTCATTCTGGTTCGAGCGTCGATCCTTGGTATGCTCATGCCCGCTTCCAGCAATCCGAAGAAAGATCGCGAGATCTTTCTGAAGATTCTCACTATGGACGATGCGGGTGCTTGGGATCGCTGCAAGCCTGCCGTTCAGCGTAAGACATCGCGAACGGCCTTCGATCGCTTGCCCTATGCCGAGCGCATAGCTGACTGCGAACGCCCGGAAAACGTCGAGGGTCCATCAACGGCAGCCTGGGCCGAGATAAACGCCCACCTCGGCACGACGGCGAAGAACTTGTCCGACTTGGTCGAGCAACTGGGCCAGCGCACCTTCGGCCACACCCCCCGTGTCGGGGACAGTTTCTGCGGCGGCGGCTCCATTCCGTTTGAAGCCGCCCGTATCGGTTGTGAAGCCTTTGGCTCCGATCTCAATCCCGTAGCGGGCTTGCTTACATGGGCCGGTTTGAATCTGCTCGGCGGCGGTAAACAGGTGCAGCAAGAGGTGATGCGCGTGCAGGCGGAAGCCCTCGCCGCAGCCGACCGGCAAATCACTGCCTGGGGCTTAGAACACAATGCGCGAGGCGAACGCGCGGATGCCTATCTCTACTGCGTGGAGGTCAAACCCGAGGGCTGCGACTACTTTATCCCGCTCGCCCCAAGTTGGGTGATCGGTGAGAAATCCAAAGTGGTAGCTCGGTGGCAGCGATTAGCCGGTTCAGATCGGTTACAGCCGGACGTGGCGGTGGTCAACGATGGTGAATTGAAGCTCTATAAGGATAAGAAAGGTGCGACCGTTGGCAACAGTCGCATCATCGATCCCTTTGATGCCAACCGCTCATGGTCGGTGGAGGCCTTGCGCGGTCCCGAAGGTCTACGCCGTTGGAGCAATGGCGATTTAGTACCACGCCCCGGAGACGTCTTTCAGGAACGGCTCTATTGTATTCGTTGGGTGAACTCTAAGGGTGAACACCGCTACGCCGCTCCAGACGCCGCGGATCTGGAACGTGAAGCTAAGGTTCTAGAACTGCTTCGTGAGTCTTTTTCAGATTGGCAGCGCGAGGGTTTCATCCCATCGAAGGCCATCGAGAGCGGTTACAACACCGACCAACCTATTCGCGAGAGGGGCTGGATCTACTGGCACCATTTGTTCACGCCTAGACAATTGTTGATCCATGGACTTATTGCGCAGCAAGCGGCCAATATTGGAGAAAATAGAAATCAGATAGTGGGTTGCCTACTTGGTATTGGAGCTATGGCGGATTGGAACTCACGTCTTAGCGGTTGGATGCAGCACGCGACCAACGAAAAAGGTAACAACACATTTTGCAATCAGGCCTTGAACACTCTATTTAACTACTCAACTCGTCCATTTGTAAAAATAAGACCTACAATGGAAACATTTGATAAAATAGTAGACATCAATTTTAAAGGATCTGGCTCTACTTCACTGGAAGATGCGCGAGATATCAGTCATAATTGCGATCTCTGGATTACAGATCCGCCCTATGCGGATGCGATCAACTATCACGAGTTGGGAGATTTCTTTCTCGCCTGGTACGACAAGCAACTAGCCAAAGTCTTTCCCGAGTGGGTTTCTGATGCGCGTGCCGAACTTGCCGTGCGTGGCGACGGCGAAGACTTCCGGCGGTCAATGGTGGAGATATACCAAAATTTAGCTAGGCACATGCCCGACAATGGCATGCAGATGGTGATGTTTACGCACCAAGATCCATCAGTCTGGGCTGACCTGGGGATGATTCTTTGGGCTGCTGGTTTGAAAGCGACGGCGGCTTGGACGATAAGCACCGAAACGGCTGCGGGGCTAAAGAAGGGCAACTATGTCCAGGGAACAGTGTGCCTAGTTCTCCGCAAACGTGTCTCAAGCGAACCCGGCTTCCTGGACGAGGTGTATCCGCTCGTTGAGGATGAGGTTAAACGCCAGATAGAATCCATGCAGGCGTTGGATGAGGGCGGCGAGCCCAACTTCAACGATGCCGACTACCAGCTTGCCGCCTACGCCGCCGCGCTCAAGGTGCTGACCCAATACGGCACCCTCGACGGCCGTGACGTTGAACATGAAGTCTTTGCCGTCAGGACCAAGAACGAGAAGAGTGACTTCCAGACGGTCATCGAGCGTGCGCTCGGGATTGCCTGCGACACACTTATTCCAAGAGGGTTGGACAATTCCTGGCGCGAGTTGTCCCTGGTGGAACGCTACTACTTGCGGGCGCTGGACATTGAGAGCCGGGGCGAGCGCCGCAAGGGGATGTACGAGGAGTTGGCACGCGGCTTCGGTGTCACAGACATCAAGCCACTCTTGAAAAACGACAAGGCAAACGGCGCCCGGATGTTCACTCCAAGCGGGCTGTCGTCCAGCTTGATGGGACAGCTTCAGGGGTCTGAAGTAGATGCAGCACTGCCCGGGCGGCGGGGGCGAGCCGCCTCGGGGGCACCGCATCCTTTTGCGGCGTCGCCACTTCGCCACCTCATGTTTGCGATTCGCGAGACCGCTGCCGCTGACAACAGTCCAGAGCCTGGCCGGCAGTACCTGCGGGACACTTTCGGGCAAGCGTATTGGGGCAAGCGCGAGGGCTTCGTGGCGCTGCTCGAATGGTTTGCAGCACTGGGCAATGCCGAAGGAATGACGGAGTGGCTGGAGGATTCCGAGGCAGCGCGCATTCTAGCCGGCCGTCTGCGTAACGATCACGCCTGATGCTGCAGCGGCATTCCAGTCGACGGACACGCCTTGACCACACGGTGCTCACCAAGCGCCTGGAGGGGGCGGTGTCCTATGACCGGATTGCCGGTTATTTCCGCTCAAGCCTGTTTGAGGTGGCTGGCGAGGCCATCAACAGCGTCGCTGGCCCGGTGCGGATCATCTGCAATTCGGACATTGATCCGCAGGATCTGATTACGGCCGCAGCGGCCCAGGCCGCCATCCGGCGAAGCTGGTGCTCGGGAAAGCCCGAAGATGCACCGCCGATCGCAATGCATCGATATCGGGCGCTGTACGACGCTCTGGTGAACAAGAGGATGGAAGTGCGGGTCCTCCCGGACTCAGCCTTCGGTTTGATCCACGGGAAGGCCGGCGTGTTGCGGCGCGCCGATGGCACGGCAACAGCCTTTCTGGGCAGCGTGAACGAAAGCGCGTCGGCCTGGAAGGTGAACTATGAACTGCTGTGGGAGGACGACTCCGCAGAAACCGTTGCCTGGGTCCAGGAAGAGTTCGATGCGCTATGGACCGACCCTCGTGCGGTTGATCTTTCCTGTTGCCCGTTCATTGCCCAGGACCTTCAGCGGATCATCAAGCGCAAGGTCATTGAACCTGCTGAACTGAAGGCCATACCGGACCCGACAGCCGTTGCCGCCGCGGCCGCCGTGGAGACCCCCGTCTATCGACGCGAACAAGGTCTGTGGCCGCACCAGAAGTACTTCGCCAGGCTGGCGCTGGAACGCCACCGGCTTGGCGGCGCCCGGCTCGTTCTGGCCGATCAGGTTGGTCTGGGGAAGACCATCCAGCTTGCCATGGCTGCACTTCTCATCGCTCTCGACGATCCGGATGGCGGGCCCATCCTCGTCCTGGCTCCCAAGCCTCTACTTCAGCAGTGGCAGGACGAGCTCATGGAGTTGTTGCAGTTGCCCTCAGCTCGATGGAACGGGCGGGCATGGGTCGACGAAAACGATGCGGAGTATCCCTCGGACGGCGCCAAATCGCTTGGAAAATGCCCGCGGCGGATCGGCCTGGTATCTCAAGGGCTCGTGGTTCGAGGTCAGTCGGAAGCTATCAATCAGCTACTCGGACGCAAGTACGCTTGCGTGATCGTCGACGAATCTCACCGAGCCCGCCGCCGCAAGGTCCCCAAGGTAGATGCCAAGGCTGAGGAAATCGATGAGAAGGCTGAACCCAATAAGCTGATGGCTTTCCTGCGGCTGATCGGTCCCAGGACGAAGAGCATGCTCTTAGCGACGGCAACGCCGGTTCAGTTGCACCCCGTTGAAGCCTGGGACCTGCTGCACGTTCTGTCGCATGGCAACGACGGCGTGCTTGGCGGTTGGACTCAGAGCAGCCCCTGGTTCCAGGCGAGCCATTGCTTGGACATTGCCACCGGGGTCGAAGCCGTCCCGACCAATGACGACCGGGCCGGCTGGCAATACGTCATGGACCCTCTTCCATCCCGTTTTGAAGGGAAGGCGTTCGACAAGATCAGAAGCAGCCTCGACGCGGAGGATACGCGTTGGCAGTTCCGGCCAGAGACCCTCGACAAGCTCTCGCCAGCGATCCGCCGTGTCCAACTTCATAACGGCCTGTTGCCCGGCTACGGCGAAACCTACAACCCGCTGCTCCGCTGCATTGTGCGGCGTACACGGGCCTATCTGGAAGCCACGATCAACCCCGCGACCGGTGGGTATTTCCTGCCGAAGGTCAGCGTGAAACTGTTTGGCGAGAACGACGAGGACGCCCTGGCGCTCGGTGGCTACCTGCGCGAGGCCTATGAAGAGGCCGAGGAGTTTTCTCGGTTGCTTCAGCAGCGGGTCAAGGGCGCCGGGTTCTTCAAGACCTTGCTCCTGCGCCGCCTCGGCAGCTCGATGGAGGCCGGCCGCCGCACCATCACAAAGTTGCTTGGCGCCAACCCTGATGTGCTGGACGACGACGAAGATGATGACGTCGAGGAGGAGGCGATTCTGCAGCCGGGCCGCCAGACTTCCGCTGCAAGTGATTTCAAGAATTTTACTCCCGCCGAAATGACCTCGCTTCAGCGCTGTCTCAGCCTCTTGAAGGAGGGCGGAAACAACGACCCGAAGCTCGACGCCCTCATTGGGTATCTTCGCGGCACCCAGCCAGGATCGCAGCGCGCATGGCTGGATCTCGGCTGCATCCTGTTCTCGCAGTACTACGATACCGTCCGCTGGGTCGGCGACGAGATGTCCAAGCGTGCCGAGTTCGCGGGCATCGACATCGGTCTCTACGCCGGCAGCAACCGCTCGGGGTTCTGGCGGGACGGAAAGTTCCAGCGCTGTGACCGCAATCTCCTGAAGGGCTGGGTGCGCTCAGGTGAAATGAAGCTCCTGTTGGGGACCGATGCTGCGTCGGAAGGCCTCAACCTGCAGCGGCTGGGAACGCTCATAAACATCGATTTGCCCTGGAACCCCACGAGACTGGAGCAGCGTAAGGGGCGCATTCAGCGCATCGGTCAGGCGCGGAGTGAGATCTGGATCGCCAACCTGCGTTACCGCGACTCTGTTGAGGACCGCGTGCATCAGGTTCTGGCTGACAGGCTGGAAGCCATTCACGGGCTGTTCGGTCAGATCCCAGATACCTTAGAGGATGTCTGGGTCCAGGTGGCGCTCAACGACGAACAGTCCGCCAACCTGTTGATCGACCGCACAGCCGCGACACGCAATCCGTTCGACGTGAAGTACAGCAAGGTTGAGGACGCAGACTGGGAAACCTCGCCCCTGGTGCTGGACCCGATATCCGTCAAAGAACAGCTTTCGATCGGATGGTAGGCGACCGCGACGCCTAAATCGCGGTCTTCGTAAACGTCGTACTCCCCGCCGCGACCGTCGCCGCCAACGATCCCGCCGTCAGGGTCCGCGTCGCGCTGGTCAGTGCGCGCGTGAGCCCCGTCAGCGTCCCGGCCGACAGGGTGACCGACCCCGCAGCGCCCGTGAACTCACCCCAGGCACCAGTCTTCGATCCGTCGAGCGGCAGCTTGAATATGCTGCTCGCCAGGACCATCGATCCGTTCTTGATCATGATCCATTCCTGGGCGTTGAACACCAGCCCGCCGCCGGCGACCTTGGCCCCGGTGATCTCGACCCAGAACCCGGCCAGCGTCGAGATCTGCAGGCTCCAGACCAGATTGCCCGAGCCGTCGATCTTGGCCACGAACCCGGTCGAGTCCGCATAGTTGTTGCCGACCAGATAGACGTTGCCAGCCGTGTCGGCCGTGATGTCCCGCGGGTAGAAATTGGCCGGCAGCTGCACCTGCCAGAGCAGATTGCCGCTGGTGTCGTAGGTGGCGACGATCGCGTTTCCGGTGGCCGTGCCGTAGCCCAGGATCACCGGATTGCCGGCGGCGTTGAAGGTGATCGAGATGCCGCTGTCGGCCGATGAGGTCCCCAGCGACCGTTGCCAGGCAAGGGTCCCCGCCGAGTTGTACTTGGCGATCAGGATGTCCTGGCCGCCCATGCCGCCGGCGCTGGCCGTGGTGCCGACGAAATAGCTGTTGCCGCTGGCGTCGCTCACCACGCGGATCGCAGAGTCGGCGCCCGACCCACCGAGCGATCGCTGCCACTGGAACGTGCCGGCGCTGTTCCATTTGGCGATGAGCGCGTCGCCCGCGCCTGCGCCCTGGCTGAGTGTCTGGCCGACCATATAGACGTCGGTCGAGGTCGCATCGGCGTCGTAGCCGTACTCGGCATTGCCGGTGGCATCGAGGCTGCGGGTCCAGATGAGATTGCCGTTGGTATCCAGGCGGGCGACGTAGGAGCCGTAGTTCGAGCCCGAGACGATCCAGTAACCGGCCAGATGGACGGTGCCATCGGCCATCGCCTTGCCGGCCATGATCGTCCGGTTGATGGTCCGTTGCCATTGCAGGACGCCGTCGGCGTTGAACTTGGCGATCAGCGAATAACCGAACGCATAGATGTTGCCGGCGCTGTCGGTCCCGAACGACTGGATGGTCTCAAGCGAACCGCAGGCCACATACCAGTAGCTGGTTGACGACTTGCCATAGAGGTTCGACAGCGAGATCGGGCCGGACGCAATCCCAGCCAGAGCGCGGACCGCCGCCTCGCCAAGGGAGGTGGTCGCAGATGCGCTTCGCCCCAGCTCGACCGACACATTGGAGAGCGAGATCCCGCCGGAGGATTGCAGGGTCATGGGCGCGTCTCGAGCGTCTCGACCCTGGCGGCCAGTTCCTTCACCGCCTCGATCAGCACTCCGACCAGATTGCCATAGGCGACCGAGAGCAGGCCGTCCGGGTTCTCGGCGATCAGCTCAGGCGTCACCTCGCGCAGTTCTTGGGCGATGACCCCGATACCGGCTGCGCCGGTGTCCAGGCGCTGATAGCGGACGCCACGCATCCGCCGGATCAGATCCAGGGCACCCGCGATGGTCGCCACATCGGTCTTCAAGCTGGCGTCGGAATAGGCCGTCACATCGCCGGTCGCCGTGATCGACCCGGCCACCGAGATCGCGCCGGTGAAGCTCTCACCCGCTTTGTTGGCCGGAGTGTAGCCGAGCGCGGCGGTGACACCGCCCGAGGTGATCGCGCCCACCTCAACCACGGTCTCGGCGCCCGAGACGTTCTTCTTGAGAAACAGCTTGCCGTCATAGGTGTTGATGGCGAGCTCGCCGAGCGACAGGGCAGCCGTCGTCGGAACCACGCCCGCGGCCGTGGAGCGTTTGTGGCGTAGGGTGTTGGGCATCAGAAGGTGCCGCCATCCAGGGTGATGTTGTCGATCGTGCCGCCCGTGATGGCGACATTGCTGGCGGCCTGGGCTGCGATGGTGCCAAGCCCGGTGATATCGGTGCTGGGGATGGTGGCCGAGGCCGTGAACGCCGCCGCGCCCGCGCCCTTGATGTAGCCGGTAAGGGTCGTGGCCCCGGTGCCGCCCTTGGTGACGCCCAGCGTGCCGCCGATGTTGTTATGGGTGAGATTGGCCTCGTTCACATCGAGGGTCGGGTTGCCCGCGATGCCGTCGCCATTGGTGACGGTCAGCTTGGCAGAGCCCGCCGTCAGGGTGCGCCCGGTGACCGTATCGGCCGCGGTGCGCGCGACCAGGCCGCTGGTGGCGAGGTTATGCAGCGCCAGGGCCTGGCCGGTCAGGGCGATGCTGTCGGCGCTGACCGCGATCCCTGTGCCGGCACCCACGTCAATGCTGTTGCCGGTCTTGGTCAGGCCTGCGCCGGCCACCACCTGGCCTGCGCCATTGAACTGGACGAAGGCGATGGCGGTGGTGCCCAGAGTGCCGCCGCTATCGGCGGTGCAGAGGAATCCGATGTCAGCGTTGATCGTGCCCTGCTCGACGAACAGATAGGCCGACACATGCTCGTCCCAGGTCGACAGATCGACCGCCCGGGCCCAGGTGCTAGCGGCGACAACATAGACACCGTTCTGGCCCGGCGTGGTCTGGTCCTTAACCAGCACCCGGTCGCCGGCGATGAGCGCCACGCCGTCGATGGTCATGGTGCCGGTCAGGGCCGCGATGTTGCCGGTCGATGCCGCCCTGACCGAGGCCTTGGGATCGAGCCCCTGAACCGTCAGGTCGACATAGTTCTTGGTGGCCGCGTCCTGGGCGGCCGTCGGTTCGGCAAGGCCGGTCAGCCGCTGGGCGTTCATGGCCACTGCGGCGGTGGGCGCTGCCAGTTGGTCGAGCCGGTTGGCGCGCACCCGGGCGTCGGTGAAGTAGAGGTTTGCGCCTTCCGCCACATCGGCGGTGGTCAAGGTGATGGCGCCGGTGCGGCCAGCGACCGAGTTCACCGGGAAGCTGATGGCGACGCCGGCCGCTAGCGTCACTCGGCCCTTGGCGTCGATGGTGATCTGGAAGACCTGCGTGGCCGAGCCATAGGTCCCGGCGGTAGCCCCACTATTGGCGAGGGTCGCCGCGATGGTGGCGTTGGCCGATCCGTCAAAGCTCGCCGAGCCCGAGACGTCTCCTGACACCGCCAGCGATCTGGCCGTAACCAGCTTGGTGGCGGTCGCGGCATTGCCGGTGATCGAGCCGCCAATGGTGCTGGAGAAGGTCTTGATGCCGGCGACCGTCTGATCGCCCGCCAACCCGACAAAAGCGCCCGGGCCGCCAATCGCAATGACGGACGTCGCCGTGCCGCCTGCGCCGCCAGTGCCGGTGCCGTAGTAGAGGGTGTTGTCCTGCTCGTTGAAGGCAAGCTCGGCATTGGCCAGCGAAGCGGGCGCACCAGCGGAGCCACCCGCAGCGCGGCGTTTGATGCGAAGTGTGTTGGCCATTTAGAAATTTCCTCCGTCGACCAGCCCGGTCGCGTTTGAGTTGGTCCATCGGTTCTGGGGGGCGGTGAACATCAGCACGTCGCCGGCCGCTGGGGCCGTGACGGTGACGTCGCCAAGTTGGGTGAGCGTGGTGGCCGGGGTTGCAGGCCCTTGCGGCCCCACCGGCCCTTGGGGGCCTGTGGGGCCTGCGGGCCCGGCGATGCCCTGTCCTTCGATGAGGAGGGTCAGGGCGCCGTCTTCGGTTTCAACGACGAGGGACTGGACCGTCTCCAGGATCTGGAGCGCGGCGGTCATTCGACATCAAACGTGAGGGTCGGCAGGACCTCACGCTCCCCGCTGGTGTTCTCCAGCCCGAGGGTCAGCCAGACCCGGCCAAGCCCGCGGTTGAGAGCAGCGGTCTGCTCGTCGGTCCAGAGGATCTGGATCTGGCCGAGGCTGGCCGGCGTCAGGATCGAGACCGTGGGCGCGGCGATATTGGCGCTCTGGTCGATGATGATCAGCGACAGGCCGGAGAGGTTCCGGACGATCCCCGCCGGCTGATCGGTGAAATAGGTCGCGCGCAGGCGCTTGGTGCCGCCGCGGCGGATCGTCAGCCTGGTCATGCCTGCACCTTTTCGGAAATGAGGGCTGGCGCAGACAGCGTTGCCTACGCCAGCGGGGTCAGCCGATGCGAGCGCGGGCGGTCTTGCGAAACACCACCCCGCCAATGCCGGTGATGGCCAGGACCACGGTCAGCACATCGGCCTGGCTGAGGCCGTCGGGCAGCAGGCCAAGCGTGCCGGCCACGCCCCAGGCGCTGCCGATCAGGCCGGTCCAGATGGCCTTGGAGGTCCACCAGGGTTTGAGATCGTCCATGTCGTTTCTCCATAAAAAATGCCCGCAAAAGCGCGGGCGGTTGGGCGGTGGTGAAGGGTGAGATCAGGCCTCATTGGTCGAGATGACGCCTGAGGCGGCGAGGTGAACCGGCGCCACGCTGGCGGGCTGGACCCGGTAGATCGGCCGGCGAATGGCGATGCAGCGCGATTTGGCGATGCGGACGATGCTGACGGCATCAGCCTGATTGCCGCCCAGGACATGGAAGGCGGTTTCGTCCTCGCCGATATAGAGGCCAACATGACCTCCGCCCTTGGTGCGGGAAAACACCAGCACATCGCCCAGCGCCGCTTGCGGTGAGGCAATGCCAAACCGGCTCCAGCTTCGGGCCCACAGCGGCTTGGCCGGCGCGGCCTTGCCGGCGCGCTTGGCGATCAGCGCCATGAAGAGGCCGCACCAGGGCACGGCGTCGGATGAATAGGCCTTCGAGAGCCCGGCCTCTTTGGCCCAGTCCAGAATGACCGGGTTGTCGGCGGCGCCCGGCGTCTCGATCGTGCCGTAGAGCCGGAGGGCTTCAGCCACCATCCTGGGCAGCGGGCGCACCTCGTCGATCCAGCGATAGGCTGGAAGAAGCTGGGGCATCGATGTCTCCGGAGGTTAGCGGCCAGCCAGGCCTTTGAGGGTGGCGTAGATCACCGCCATCGCGGCCATCAGGGTCGACAGCCATTTGACGAACTTGACCACGCCCGTGGCGGTCTTCCAGGCCGAGACGAGGTCCTGAACGTCGGTGCGCAGCGCCTGGATATCGGCGCGCACCTCGGCCAGCTCCCGCTTCATCTCGGCATGATCGGTCTCAGGACGCGAAGCGCCCCCGGGCGAAGGCGACAGATCAGCGGACAAGGAGAATGATCCCTGCGCCGGTGCCGTTCAGGTCCGTCAGCCGCGGCTTGAAATACCGGTCCTGCGCGACCTCGATCCCGTCGATGACGACACTGCCTTGGGCGACGATCAAACCCCAGCCAGCCGCCAGCATGAACTCGCCGTCGATGGTCTGGCAGGCCACCTCGCGGTCGCCGGAATCGTTGCGCGACAGGCAGAACCACTCCGCGCCATCGGGCGCAAACACACTGATGGGTGAGGTTCCTGAGAACCGTTTCAAGAACCCGATGGGCTCGGGCTCGCGCAGCAGTACATCGCCGGTCTCAATCTCAGTGCTTTCCAGCCGGCCCTGCAGCACCAGGACGCCGAGGGACCGCGCAGCCGAGCCGCGGGGAAAGGTCAGGATCTCGCCAACATCGAGCGTCACCCGATCGGCATGGCAGACGCTGTAACGGTAGCTGACGTTTTTCATCACAGTTCCTCCGGCTGATCGTGCAGTTCCAGCTCGACCCGTACGCCGTCGATCTCGCCGATCCGTCGACGCGGCGGACGAGGTTCAATCGGGGCATCAGGCACGGCGTCTTGCGCCTGCGGGTCCGCAGGCGTGGGGGTCGGTTCATCAGTCATGGAGGGGCCTCAGCTTAGAGAAACGCTCGAGGTCAGGCCGTCGGAGAGACCAAACAGGGTCGGGCCGGCGACAGTCGCAAAGAGCGAGAATGTGGTTTCGTTATTGGTGGCATCGAAGCTCGGAGCGCCAACCGACCCATCGACGCTGGTGCCGTTGATGGTCAGGCCCGTGACGAAACCGGTGGCCTGATTGCCCGAGAAGATCATCGTGTAGGCCAGCGCCTCATTGGGGGCGAAGCCGTAGGAATAGACCGCCTTGACGGTCGCCCCGTTGAAAAGTGCCGGGACCGGCGCGATGGACCCGAAGTTGACATAGAGCCCGACCGAGGCGTCGTAGCCGCAGTAATAAGTGCTCAGTTTGCCAATCTCGGCATAGCTGCCTCGGGTCACCGTGAGGCTTGCACCACCCGTGCCCAGCAGCATGCCCATGATCCCGCTCATCAGCTGATCCCGGCGCCAGAGATGAACCAGACATCGGTCCCGACCTTGAGAAGGGTTGCGACGCCCCGGACCGCAATCGTCCGGTTGCCGGTGTTGCCGCTGCCGGCCTGATAGAGGGTGACGCCGGCCGCCGAGAGGGAGATCGGCGATGTGCCAGCATTGACGATGGTGATGGCTGTGCCGATGGCGAAGGCCGCCACCGTATTGGTCGGCAGGGTGATGGTCTGGGCACCTGCGTTGGCGCTGAAGATGTGTTTTCCGACGTCGGCGAGGCTGAGCGTGTAGGCGCCGTTCTGGGCGTTCTGCGGCACCTCGCGGTAGCCGATGGCATAGCTCGTACCGGCGCTGTCCCTGACCGTGGAGGCCGACGCCATGGCGGTCAGTGTCTTGTTGGTCAGGGTCTGGGTATCGGTGGTGCCGACAGCCGCCCCCGCCGGGACCGCCTTGGCCGCCCATTGATCCAGGGCGGCGTTATAGGCCTGGACCTGGGAGCCGATCACGAGGCCAAGGTTGGTGCGGGCATCAGGCGCTGTTGCAGCGCCGGTGCCACCATTGGCGATGGCCGCCTGGCCGGTCAGTTTGGCAGCGGCCAGAGAGGTGATCCAGGCCGGGTCGGCGTAGCTTCCCGAGGTCAGCACCGAGTTGCCGCCCTGGCTGGGCGCGCTCAGGGCGACGGTCCAGGCCGCGATCGTGCCGCTGCCGCTGGTCAGGCCCACATTGACCACAAGAGCGCCGGTGCCGCTCGTATAGGCGGTGATCTGGCCGTGCATCCAGTTGGCGGGGCTGGCTGTGCTGGTGATCGTCACCCATTGGCCGATGACGAAGGCCTTGCCGGTCTGGACCGTGAGCGACTTGGAGCCGGTGCCGATCGCAAGGCTGGTTGTGCTGGTCGCGCTGGTGCCCGGCGCATTGACGGCGGTGGCGGCGCTGGATGAGGCGCTGACCACATAGCCGTTGACCTCGGTGGCGAGCGCATTGGCCTCGGTCGCAAAGGTCGGCAGCGCGCCCAGGAAGGCGTCGGCGCGCGCGTTGAAGTTCGCCGCATCCGTCCGGGACGGCGGCGTTGGCAGGGATGTGATGGGCATGGGGTCTCCTGAAAACTCAGGTCAGGCCCTCGATGGTCAGGCTGCAGTAGCTGACCGTCGGATAGGCGATGTCGATCGAGAACTCTTTGTAGAAGCCGTAGACGGTGAGGCTCTCGAAGCTCTCCGAGCCGATCCACAGGACGGGCGTGGCGCGAAGGGCGGCGAGACTCCGGTGGATGTCGTCGATGGCGTCGGTGGCCAGGACCACCTTGGCGGTCATGCGTTTGGCGAAGGCCCGCTCGACCACGGAAGTCACCCCGAACTGGTCGGTCTCTTTGCGGCTGTAGTCGATGATGCCGATGTCGGCCCCGTGCTCGGTGTCGCCGAGAGACAGCTGGCGACCGACGAGCAGCGTGCCGCAGGAGACGCTGTCAGCTGGGTTATCCCGGGTCAGGGTCACGCTGAGCTGGCCGGCCGCATAGACCGGTACATCCAGAAACAGCATCGACGTCTTTTGGCCGAGCGGCTCGAAGAACCAGGAGAACCAGTTGTCGATGGCCACGCCGCCGACATTGAAGGTCTGGCTGCGCGAATAGACCTGCACGCCGCTGACCGTCAGCGTCACGGTCGCGCTCTCGGCCTCGGTGTCGATCAGGGCCAAAGCGTCGATGGCGCCGGGGGCCAGACCCACCTGCAGCGAGCCTGTTCGGCTGGTGGCGGTGCCAACCCGGGCGTCGAACATGGCCCAGCGGTTGGTGGGGCCCAGATCCAGCCATTTGGTCGGATCGGCGGATGGGCTGACATTGGTCGAGGCCGCCAGCGCCTCATAGCGCCGGTGGGTCGCCGCCAGGATCACCCGGGCGCCGACCGCATAGGCGGTGGCCGACGACCAGGCGGGATAGTCGGTCTCTGGCGCGGTGCTGCTGGTCAGCATGGCGTCAGTCAGGGTTGTGGGGCGGATCAGCCTCATGCGGCCGTCCTCACAGCGATGGCGTCGCCGTCCGGCGTGACCCGCTCGAGGATGCGAGCGGTCTTGCCGGTGCCAGAGGCGATGGCTGCCGAGGCCGTCATCTGCTCGGCGCGCAGGTCGCTCAGTTCCTGGCGCAGTCCCTGAAGCTCATCGATGATGGCGAGCCCGCTGTCATTGGCGGCGGTCGTGACGCCCGGCGTCTGGCCGGCCGCGAACTGATCCCACCAGCCGGGCTGGGAGACGGCGGCGGTTGTCGCCCCGCCGGTTCCCGCCATGGCGGCGATGATTGCCAGCGTCTCTTCGAGGCTGCCGGCGGTCTGGCCCTGAATGCGCGCCAGTCCCTCGGCGCTGGTCGCCATATTGCCGGCGGCCGTGAGCAGGGCCTGCGACAGGCGCGGCAGGGACTGGGCGGCCTCCTGGTCGCCGGCCCGGGCCGCGGCAGTCGCCGCATTGAACTGTGCCAGGGCATCGCTGTAGCTGACCGAGCCGCCGCCCATGACGCCGCGAATGCGTTTGACCTCGGCGATCAGGCTGTCGGTGATCTGGGTCCAGGCGGTGCGCAGTTTCTCGGCTGCGGCAGCGGCCTCGCTTGCGGCCTTGGCCTCGTCCTCGAGCGCCCAGATTTGGGTCTGCAGGGCGCGGTTCGACGCATCCAGCGCGGCCAGTTCCAGTGCCCGAAGCGCAGCGGTATCGCCGCGTAGTTCTATCAGACGGCGTTCAAGGCCAAGCCGCTCGTCGGCAATGGCCGCGGCGCTGGCGGCGTCCTGGGCCGCCCCGATCAGGTCGGCAAAGGCCGGGGCCAGTTGCAGCAGCGCCGCATAGGCCGCGCGCCCGGCCTCAGTGGTCAGGTCCTGGGCTTCGACCAGGGCGCGGAAGGCCTCAATGCTGCCGGGCATGGATAGGCCCAGCGCCTCAAGCGCCGCGCTCATCTGGGCGGTGCGGGCCGAGGCCTGTTCGGCGCTGGTATAGTAGAGGGAGAAATAGTCGTTGGTGGCCGAGATCATGTCCTGGGCGGTGCCGAAAAGATCGACCAGATCCAGCGAGGCCGCGACGCCGAGCGCGCTCGCCCGATGGCCCAACAGCTGCAGCGCCTGGCTGACCGCCTCGACGCTGGAGGCGACCCGTACGAGGGTCTCGAAATAGCCCTCTCCGACCTTCTGGAACTGCTCGAGCCCGCCAATGGCGTACTGCGCCATGCGGTCGGCGGCAGCCCCAAATACCGCGGCCAGCTTCTCCTGGATCTGCTCGGCGGTCAGGCCCTTGAGATCAATCTTGCCGATATCGATGACGAAGGACTTCAGACGGTTCTGCACCTCGTCGAGCGAGAGGCCGAGCGGCCCGGCGGCAGCCGAGATGGCGTCATAGAAGCCCGAGAAGATCAGCGAGAACTGGCGCTCAAGCTCGGGGCTGGCGTTGGAGAACTGGGTGCTGGTCGAGCTGCCGACACTGATCCCGAGGAACTTCTTGGTCTTCTTGATGTCGCTGAAATAGCTGGCGTCGAACCCGCCGCCCAGCACATCGCCCAGCGACTGGGCGCGGCCGAAGATGCCCTGGCCGGTGATCGAGGTCTTGGTCCCGAACAGTGAGCCGATCAGCTTGCCAAGCAGGCCGGTGATCCCGCCCAGGAGGCCGCCGATCACGGGGATCTTGGCCAGCACATTGCCCACGCCCTGCATGGCCTTGGAGATCGAGCCCGCGACCGGGTCGGACTTGAAGCCGGTGACGACCCCGGCGGCGGAGCTTTCCGCGCCATTGGTGCGCACGATCAGATTGGTCAGCCCGCCGAGATTGGCCTCGATGTTGCGCAGCGAGGCCAGCATGGCCGACGAATAGCGCATGGTCAGGGTGTCGATCTCGCGCAGGCGCTCCAGCGCATTGGAGATGCTCTTGGACTGGGCGTCGGCATCGCCAAAGACGGTGCCGGTCCCGGTGTTGGTGGGAGCCGCAGCCTTGCCGCCGCCGCCAAAGGCCCGCCGATGGCGACGCCGAGCGAGGCGACCACGGCAGCGGTTGCCGCTCCCGCAGCGATATTGAGCGGGAAAGGCATGGAGCGAATGGCGTTGATCACCGCCTCGACCGCCTTGATGCCCGTGGTGATCAGGCTGTTGCCCTGTTCGATCCCGGCGCGGGCGGTGTCGGAGGCGGCCTGGGCGGTATCGCTGCCGACCTTGGCGGCGGTGACTCCGCCGATCAGGCCAATGCGGACCGCGGCATTCTTGATGGCGATGGCCAGCTCGAAAGCGCGGAAGGCCTTCTCGGCCGCTTCGAGCGCCTTGTAGCCCTTGGAGCCTTCCTTGAAGAAGCCCTTCGCCGCCCCGGCGAGGTTGCCGTAGTGGTTGATCTCCGAGGTCGTCATGGCGTTTCGGGCAGCGGCATATTGGAACGAGGTCTTGCCGTATTCGCGCTCGGCGTCGGCGATGCGCTGAGCCGCCGCGGTCTGCTGGGCGGCGTAGCGGGCAAACTCGGCCGCCACTCCACCGATCGCCGCGCCGACGGTTCCGAAGGCGTCGGACATGCCTTGCGCGGCCTGCTGGGTGAGGCTCGCCATCTCCTGCAGGCTTTCGAGATATTGCTGCTGCTGGGCCAGACCAAAGTCATGCTCGATCAGGGCTGCGCGGGCTGCGTGATAGCGGTTCCAGGCCTCCACCCCGCGCTCCAGCACGATCTGTTCGCGCTCGGCCTCAAGGGTCGCCAGTGCTTGGGCCTTGGCCGACTGGCCCAGCAGCGAGATCTGCAGCTCCAGGGGCGTCACGGTACTGCGCACAAACTCGGCGGCGTTCTGGGCGCGGGTCGCGTCCTCCCAGGCTTGCCCCGCCTGAATGATCGCAATCCGGCTCTCGTCGGTCGGCGCGCGCAGGGCTGCCATGGCGACCTCGAGACGTTTGATCTCGATCGCGGTGCGACCGATCTTGGCGGTCTCCATGACGAGGGCCGCCGCATAGTCACGGGCTGCCTGCAGGGCGCGCTCGGCCTCATCGGATGCGCTGTCGCGCCCGCGGCTGCCGGCGCGATCTGACCGGTCGCCGCGGATCTCGGCGGCGCGGGCGGCGATGCGGGTGCGGGCCGCGTCGAGGGTGTTCTGGCGCCAGCGTTCGGAGAAGGCGTCCAGCATGCCCTCGGCATCGGCAAAGGCCGTGGTGAACTCGCCCCGGACCGCATCGGCCATCCGGCCTGTGCTGCCGGCAAACCGGTTCTCAAGGCGGGGCAGCACCACCTGGTCCATCTGGGACAGCAGCGGCAGGCCGACCACTTCAAGGACGGCGTTGGTTCCAGCGACCAGGGCGTTGATGGAGGCGATGGCGCGGTTGGCCATGGTCTCGACCGCCGCGATCAGCAGATTGGCCGCACCGATCGCCGCTTCGCCGATCACGCCGGGAAGCGCATTCCAGACCACGCGGATGGCGTTAAAGCCGCCGACCCAGGCCGCGTAGATGACCGCAAGAGCGATCTTGCCGACCTCCAGCACCTTGCCGAAGGCGGCGACCGCCCACTCCTTGATCGAGGTGAACACCGGGCCGAGGTTCAGGCCATCGCTGATGGTCTTCCACAGGCCCTTGAACACATCGCCCACGGTGATGCCGACCGGGCCCAGTTCTCTCATCTCCCTGGCGGTCAGTCCAAGGCTGGCGGCATAGCGGTCAAGCTCGCCGGACTGCCGAACGCTCGACTGGAACATCTTGAAGGCGCCGAAAGCCAGGGCTGCGGCAGCGGCGGCAGCCAGCAGATAGGGGTTGGTCAGGACCACCATGGCTGCACTGGCAGCAAGGCCCACCAGAGCCCGCGCCATGCCGCCGATGCCAAGGCCGGCCTGCATGGCGATCTGCCCGATCTGCGAGCCCTGCTGCATGAAGACGGTCATCGGCTTCTGGCCCGAGAACAGCCCGACCACCATGTCGTTGAGCTGGTAGACGAGGTTCTGGACCTGATGGCCGGCGAGCCGGGCCGAGCCCCCCATGCGGGTCATGCCGCCCGTGCCGACGCCATTGAGGGCGCGGTCGGCGCGGCCGGCCGAGGCCTCGATATCGCCCATGGCCCCGCCAACGGCGCGGCGCATGTCGCCCATCTCCTTCTGGAGCCGGGCGATGTTGGTGATCATCTCGATCTCAAGGGTGCCCGCTTTCATGGTCTGGGCTCCCTTCAGATAGAGGTGGACATGGCGATCGCCCGGAAGGTCTGGGTGACCTTTCGGGACAGGGCTTCACGATCAAAGTCCGTGGGCGGACCGTTCCAGGGCGCGGGACAATCCGCCTCCCGGGCTCTGTGGCTCTCAGCGACAAACTCCAGCGACAGACGCCGCAGCAGGCGAGTGACCCACGGGTCGAGCGCGATGCCGAGGCATTGCTGCCAGTGGTCGATCTCGCGCCAGGACACCGGAACCGGCCCCATGGCGCCGGCCTCGGTGGGGCCGACCTCCATCAGATAGTCGACCACCCATGGGCAGGAGATGGGCGGCATGTCTGGCTCCAGCCCGTCGGCGGCAAGCCGCTGGAGACGGGTCTGGGGCGCAGGGTCGGGTTCCGATTTGAGGTGTTTGTGCGCCTTGGTGGTTGGCGCTGCGCCCAGCCAGGCGAGCTGGCGGACGTAGAGGATCAGCTCGCGGCCGAGCTCTTCGTAAAATTTGCCCAGTCGCCGATATGGGCCCCGACCTGGGCGGCGATGAAGCCGATGGTGGGGTCCTCATAGGCCTTGCGGAAATAGGCCGCGCCTTCCAGCCCCTTGGCGGGCGGATAGGCAAAGCCGTTGAAGCTGACCGTGCAGGCGGCAAGGAACTCGGCCTGTTCCAGCGCCTTTTCCTCGGCCGACTGGTCCATGCGCCCGCGCTTCTTCAGCTTGTCCATGATCAGGTTCTGCTGACGGGCCTGGGCGCGCTGATAGACCTTGGTGCCGGGGCCATAGACCGTGATCGAGAGGCGAGCGCCCTTGTCGTCATAGAGGGGCTCGTCGTCGCCGCCGACCAGTTCGACCGTGGAGGTCTCATTGGCGGAGAGTTGAGTGATGTCGAACATCTGGTGTCCTTCGAATGGGAGGGATGCGGAGAAAGACGCAGCCGATCACCGCAAATCCTGCGGTGATCAGCGCTCATCAGGGGGCGAGGACCTCGACCACGCCGACACCGGCGGAGTTGGTGGTCAGTTCCAGGGTGACGCTGGCGGTCGTGATCTGATCGACCGAGCCGATGTTGACCTTGAAGCTCATCACCTGGGCCTGGAAATAATACTTGTCGCCGTTCTGGGTGGTGACGAGGAAGCTGTAGTCAGCGTCCGCCAGCGATGCGGCCTTGAGCAGGATCTGGCCGGCATCGTCGGTATCGAGGCCCAGACCGATGGTCATGGTCCCCTGGTTGAAGCTGCCCTTCTTCTTGACCACGCCGCGGCTACCGACGGGGTTGAAAGTCACCAGGGCATATTCCCGGCCAAACTCGCCCAGATCAGTGACCTCGCCGATGAGCGTCATGGTCAGGGCGTTGTAGCCGGTGGTGTCAAAGGTAGCGGGCGTAGCGGCCGACACTTTCAGCGTCGTGCCCGCGGAGGTGCGAACCGTCATGTGGATTTCCTTCTAGGGTCGGGGGTTGTTCAGACGGTCTCGAGGAACGAGACGCGCAGGTCCTGGGTCTGGATGAAGATGCCGGTCTCAGGATCGGTGAAGTCAGGGCCGGCGGCGTCGGTGTGGACGACCACGTTCTCGATGCCTGTTACCGTGGGCATCTGGTCGGCTGTGGCGGCACGAGCTGCCCTCATCAGCGCCTTGGCGGCCGGATAGGTGGCGGCCAGAACGCTGACCTGGACCCGTTCGGTCACCTGCCGGCGGCTGCCGGGTTTGAGGATGTTGCGGTCGATGCCGCTGATGCTCATCAGGGCGATGGCGGGAAGGTTCGAGCCTTGCGGCAGGACGCCGGCGGTGATGCGGCTCTCGGGCACAAGGGCGGTCAGCGCGGCGTTCCCGGTCAGCAGATAGCGGACCGCGACGACCCCGTTCATTCCTCGGTGTCCACGCTGAGCGTTGGCGCGCGCAGGTCGCCGATCTGGAAGCGCTGGGCGATATAGGCGCCCATGGCGGCGACCGCTTCTTGCGCCTTCTGATCGAGCGCCGGGCGCAGGAAGGGTTTGGGGACATGGCCCGGGTGATGGACCATGGGCCCGACGAAATTGCCGCCGATCACCAGGCTCCCTCGCGCCACCATCTTGTTGATCGTGCCCATGCTCAAACGCCGCGGGCCGCGCCGGGTGTTGCGGATCGGACGGGCCTCCTCGGCCACTTTGATCAGGTGGGGCGAGACGCCGTATTCGATGAAGGGCCCGATATAGGAGCCCGGACCGCGCAGTTTGACGTAGGAACTCAGGCGCGCGCCCTCGGTCCGCGTGCCAATGCCGATGGCCCGGCGAAGCTGGCCGGTTTCGACCGGCACATTGGCCCGGGCCTGCTGCTGAATGACCTTGGCCCCGGCGCGAAGACCGCCGCGGATGATGTTGCGCTCAAGGTTCTTGGGCAGCTGGTCCAGCAGGGCCAACAGCTCAGGACCGCCTGACAGTCTGATGGTCATGGCGCGTCTCCTTCGGTGGAGTGGTCTTCCACGATCAGTTCCATCGCCTCGCGCCGGCCAAGCATCGCTGGCCCCGAGATGATCTGCATGATCCGACCACCGATGATCAGCCGCATGTCGGCGGCCAGCCCCGGCAGGTAGCGGACCCGAACCCGGGCCGGCCGATTGGCGATGGTGATCGTCTCGGCCAGCCGTTCGGCCCGGCTTGGCAGCACATCGCGCACCTCGCCCCAGACATTGGCGAACAGTGACCAGGAGGCTTCTTGAGTGCCGTAGGCCGGATCGAGAGTGACGGTCTTGCGCTCGATCCGGACCCGGGTGTCGAGCTTTGAGGCTAGATCCATCGGGCGGCCAGCTGGCTTGCCAGGGTGTCGAATGCCAGACATGCGCCGCCCTCCCGGTTCTGGAACTCGGAGGCGGCTTTCACAAGGATGGCGGCCCGGGCGATCAGGAAGTCCGGGTCGGTCTCGGCGAAACCCGCCGCAAGCGTGATGGTGATCAGCCCGTCGTCGGCGAGCGTCGGCCAGACCTTGCCCGTCGCCGGGCGGATACGGGTCAGGCCGTGCCGGCGGCGCACGACATAGTCGCTGGCCGCCAGGGTCACGACCGCACCCGACAGACCCACATATTGGATCTGGGTCACGGAACAGGGCCTGACCGGGACCACGACCTCGTCCTCCCAGGCCTCAAGCTCAAGGCTCAAGGTCTGGGGGCAGAGGCGAAGGCCGGTCATCAGCTCCAGTTCGGCCTGGGCTGCATCGAGCTTGGCCGCCAGCAGCAGATCCTCGTCGTCGCCGTCGAGGCGCAGCTGCTGTCGGGCTTCCTCCAGGCTCACCGCGCGGCAGGCCGGAGCGGTGAGCGTGGTGATCATTTGGCGCGAGCCCTGGGGGTCGGCGCGGGGTCGGGATCACCTTCAACAGACCCACCCTCCACGGGCACGGCCAGGCCGCGTTCGTGCAGGATGGCGCCGTCGCCGTCGTTGATCTCGAAGGTCTGGCCGGGCTGGATATTGTCCGGCCCGACCGCGCTCACATGGAGCGTATCAATCGCCTTCATCAGCATGGTGCTCTCCTTGCAGGATTACGGAGCGGTCGCCGCGGTGGCGGCAGCAGCGAAGGCGCCCTTCACGAAGGCCTCGGGGCGATAGACCGCGAGCGCCAGACGCTCTTCGGCCAGGATCGTCACGAGGTTCTTGCGGAAGTTCTGGTCGTCCTCGGTGGAGACCTCGACGCGGGCATCCCAGCGATCGAAGATCTGGGCCCCGAGCCGGAAGGCGCCGGTCAGGAAGTTGCCCTGGGAGATGGCCTGGGTGGCGACGATCGGCAGGCTCCACAGGGTGGGCGCAAGCGCGCCTTGCGGATTGCCGATCAGATAGGCCCCGGTCGTTTCCTTCAGGAGCTCGATGCTGGCCCAGTCGGCCGGGTGCAGAACCGCGCCCGTGGTCGGAAGTTCCGCCAGAGCCGATTTGAGGACGGCCAGGCGCAGGACATCGATGCGGGTCACCGGCGCGGGGATGGTGATGGGCGCGGTGAAGGCCGTGGCCTGGGTGTAGATGCCGTTGAGGTCCGTGCCGGTGCCGCCGCCGTTGAGCAGCTGGTTTTCCTCGACCAGCGCCAGGCCGTAGCGCAGCCGCCCGTCGATATAGGACTGCAGCATCGGCGCATCGTCGAGGATCTGGCGGGTGGCCAGGACCCAGTGGGCGATGGTGGTGACGCTGGAGGTGGCGATGTCGAACTTGATGTCCGACTGAGGCTTCAGCGCGCCGGTCGTTTCCGAAACGGTCGCCGCGGCATTGGTGAACCCGGTCTCCTTCACATACTGCACCGAGGTGCTGGAGGTCCGGCCCGGGGTGAGCAGGTCGCGCACCGTCAGGCGGCGCTGGCCGGGCGCCAGAATGCCGGGCAACCGGTCCGGCACGATCAGATCGCCGGCGGAGCCCATCGCGTCCGTGGTCAGGGAGGTGATGATTGCCTTGACCTCGACACTGGCTCGGCCGCGCGAAGCCCGCGAGGCGAGGAAGGCCTTCATCTCGTCAGCGGCCAGAACCTGCTCGCCGATCGAGCGGGGCCGGGTCTCATCGTCCGCGCCCTTGCGCGCGATCTTCTGCTCCAGCTCGTCGAGCCGGGCCTTGGCCTCGTTCATGCCGACAAGGGCCTCATCGGCCAGCTGCTTGGTGGCGGCCGACAGGTCCTCGCCCTTTTGGGCCTTGCCCAGCGCTTCTTCAGCAAGGGCTTTGACCTGGTCGTGCTTGGCGTCGAACGCAGCCTTCACTTCGCCGGCAAGCTGCTCGGCGGTTTTGGTATCTGTCATGGATGTCTCCGGATGTTGGGGGTCAGGCGCGGACGGATCTGGCGAGCGCCGAAAGGAAGTCGTTGGAGGGACTGCCGGGCTCGCCCCGGAGCAGAGAGCTCAGGCCCTTGCCGGCGATCGCGGCGGCCTGAGACTTCGAGAACCCTGCCTCGCGCAGGAAGTCCTCAAACTGGGAGAGGCTCGGCAGCTGGCCGGCCTCGATGATGGATTTGACCGAGGTGATCAGGGCCTTCTCATTCATTGGAATGGTGACGAGGCTGACCTCGTGCAGGGCGACCTCGATCAGGTGGCGGGCCTTGCCCACCAGCCGCTCGCGTATGGCGCGGTAGCCGATCGAAAGGCCGCCGATTGCGCCGTCCTTGACCAGGCCATGGGCCTCGCGGCCGGTGCGGGTCGACATGGAGAACCGGCCCTTCACGAGCAGACCATCGCTGGTCTCCTCGAACCCGGTCCAGACGCCGGCGGGGCGTTTCTGGTCGTGGTACATCAGCATCGGCACCGACTTTCGGCCGGCAATCGATGAAGCGATGGCGCCTGGCAGGATTACGTCGCCGCCGAAGTCGAGATTGCCGTAGCCGGCGGCCAGACCTTCGATCTCGCCGTCATCGGCCAGGGCCTTGGCGTCCAGCACGAAGTCCAGCTCGCTCATTGGGGACCTCCTGGGGTGGTTTGGATCTGTTGCTGACCGGCCTGCGTGATCGGCACGTTCTGCATCTGCATGCGGGGCTCATCGCCGCCCTCGACGGGTGGCAGGTTCTCGAGGCTGCGCACCTCGTTGATGGTCATGACGCCGTTGGTCAGCATCAGCTGGTAGAAGCTGGCCCGGGCAGCGCTGTCGGCGCGCAGCAGGCCTTCGAGATTGAACTCGATGGTGATGCCGGCCAGCCGGTCGGCGACCGACAGGAGCTGCTTTTCCAGCGCCTGTTCGATGCGTTTGAGCCGCCGGCGCAGGGTGAATTTCTGGAACCCCAGGGTCTGTTGTTCGAGCCCCGTGCCCCAGCTGGTGGTCTTTTCCGTATGCCCGACCATGAAAGGTGGCACGCCGAAGAAGCGGCAGACTTCCTCCACCGAGAAGGCCCGGCTTTGCAGCATCTGGGCGTCTTCGGGGCTGATCGAGAGCTGGACCCAGTCCATGCCGCGATCGAGCAGCATGGGCCTCCCGGCGTTGATGGCGCCGGCGAACTTCTCCTGCAGCAGCTCCTCGGCCTGCTTCCTCTGGTCGATGGTCAGGGTGTCGGCAGTCTTGAGGAGCCCCGATGGGCGCACCCCATTGCGGAAGGTGTCGCCCGAGGCGCGTTCGATAGCCTGGGCCAGACCGAAGCTCTGGCGGCCGGCGCTCAATGTGGAGAGCCCGCCCAGCGGATTGCCGCCGAAGCCGCGGATGTGCAGCACCCGGTCCTGGCCTGCGATGATGCGCCGGCCCTGATCGACCCACTCATATTCCAGAGCCCCGGTATCGAGGCGGCGGACCGTGACCAGTTCGGGCGTGATCGGCACGCCCAGCGCGATGATCCGGCCATTACGGGCCCGGACCACCTCGGCATAGGCATTGCCGTGCAGCTCCAGCGAGGCGCAGACGAACTCCCAGAAATCTAGCGCCGTCTGGTCGGCATTGGGGCTGTCGTGGAGGATACGGTAGAGCGGATGATCGCTCGCGACCGTGCGAGCGCCGTTCCGGGTGCGGTAGACCATCAGCGGCAGGGACGCGATCGTGCCGGCCAGCAGATTGACGCAGGCCCAGGCCGCCGCCAGCCCCAGCACCGAGGCAGTATTGACCGTCTCGCCGCTGGAAGTGGGGACACTGCCCAGCGCCCGGTAAAGACGCGGGTCGGTAAGGCCGATGGAGCGCGCCAGATAGCTGACGGCCTTTTGAAGAAGGTTCACGCGGCCAGGCTCTTGAGCCAGTCGTCGATCGTCGCGCCCGTGTCGCTGGCCATGGCTGCTCCAATCGCCATGCAAAGCGCCACGGCTGCGTCGATCTTGTTGGTGGCCCTCTGTTTGGAGAGCCAATAATTGTCCCAGCGGTCGGTCTCGATGACCGCCGACATGATCGCCGAGATCAGCACCGGGCTCTTCTGCAGCCGGATGCGACCCTCGAGCATCATCTCTTCGAGCTGGCGCACCGAGCCTGGCATCCACAGGCCTTGCGGTTCGCGGTCGGCGCTATTGGCGGCCAGTTTCATGGCCTCGGTCGGCTTGCCGCGCTTGGTGCCGCCTTGGGGGTGTTCGACGAACTCCAGATTGAGCCCGACCTCGGCGATGTCTTCCTCGAACCGGCGAAAGGCGTAACGGTCGTAGGCGACCATCTGGACGTCATAGTCGCGGTCGTATTCGGCGAGCGCCTGGGCGACGTGCCGGAAATTGATGTTCTCGCCCTGCGGCGCGTGCAGGAAACCGTCCCGCACCCAGACCGGATAGGGCTGCTTGTCGCGCAGCGCCCGGGCAGCCAGTGTGTCGCCGGGCGTCCAGGCTTCGATCCAGGCGTCAAAACAGGGCTTGCCGTCCCGCTCGCCGGTCCTTTGAACGGCGGCGAGCGCGGTGATGTCGCGGTTCTGGCTAAGGTCGAGCCCCAGCCAGACCTTTGCGCCCGGGGTGGGCGTGATCTCGCAGAGCAGCGGCTCCAGTGTCGCCCGCGTCATCCAGGCGGTCTCGGCGTCGGTCCAGACGCAGAAGTGAAGCCGCAGGATGCCGTTGAGCTGGCCCGGAATGGACCTGGCTTGGGCCACCACCTCAGTGAGGTATTGCGCCGTGATCGTCACGCCCAGCAGCGGGTTGGCCTTGATCCAGCAGTCCGGGTCGTTCAGCGGATCATCGCCGTCGTCGAGCGCGCAGACGTAAGAAAAGGTCGTGTCGTCCAGGACCTCGCCCAGATAGGTGGGGTCGGTCAGGGCGTCGATATTGCCGGCGGCCACCTTGACCGCGTGTTCGTGTTCCTCCCAGGCGACCGAGTTCCGGTCCGAGCCGGAGTTGGTGATCATGAACAGCAGCGGCTCGCGCCGGAACTTGAAGCCGCGCTCCAGCATCTCGATGATCGAGCGGTCGGGCAGCTCGTGGATCTCGTCGGCCAGCACGAAGTAGGGCCGCGGGCCCGAGCCGGTCTTGCCGGTATCGCGCGACACCGGCCGGAAGAACGAGCCCGACCCATGGTGGGCGATGTTGAACTCGCGCCCGGGACCGCCTGAGAACTCCAGCCGTTTGGCCAGGGCCGGCGACTGGCGCACCATCTTCACCGCGTCGGAAAAGAGGATGCCGGCCTGTTCGCGCTTGGCGGCCGCCGCATAGATCTGGGCCCCGGCTTCACCCGCGGCGGTCATGCCAAACAGGCCGATGCCGCCGGCGACCGGGGATTTGCCGTTGCCTTTGCCCTGCTCGATATAAGCCCGGCGAAACCGGCGTCGTCCGTCGGCGCGTTTCCAGCCGAACAGCGAGCCGATGATGAAGGCCTGGCTGGGTTCCAGATGGAACGGCTGGCCCTCGAACTGGCCCTCGGAGAGTTTGAGCACCTCCTCGAAGAAGCCGAAGGCATGGGCCGCAGCGTCGGGGTCAAAACAGATGCCGTCGGAGCGTTTCAGGTCGTCCAGATGCCGGCGGCAGGCGTTTCGAACATGGGGCCCGGCGACGATCTCGCCGGCGACCACTGCCCTAGCATAGGCGCTGGTGCGGTCAGCCGAAGAAGCGGTCGGCGGGGTCGGCGTTTTGGTCCGACGCCTGGGTTTCGATGCGGGTTCTGGCACTGGGCGTCATCCCGAACTCGGCGGCGTATCGCATCATGTCGGAGGCGGCCTTGTTGGCCGTGCCCACGAGCGGGTTCTGGATGGCGTTGCCGTTGGAGGTCTTGATCATCAGGCCTCCGGTCAGCTGGTCCTTCTCGGCCATCTTGGCGATCGCGCGTTCAGCCTGGACCCAGCGGCCATAGGCCTGGGCGTAGGCGGCGAGCGCAGCGCGATCGACCTCGGAGAGAAGCCCGATCTTGTGCAGCCAGCTGGCCACCCGGTGCCATTCCTCCAGCGCATCGGCGGTGAGGTGCGGCGGCGGATCAGGCAGAGCCGGAATGGTCTTTGCCTCTTTGCGATTAAGCGGCCGCTTGCCGCGGTTGCCCTCGATCAGTTTCAGATGGGTCGGCTTGGGTTTCGTCCCGGGTTTCATCGGTCATGTCCTGGCCTCGTCCAGCGGCAATCTCGGCAAACCCGCGCCCATCGCCCTCAAGCGTGGCGGCCTTGCCGGTGAAGTCCTGCCAGCGCTGGACGATGACGTCGGCGTATTTGGGATCGAGCTCCATCAGCCGGCAGCGCCGGCCCTGCTGCTCGCAGGCGATCAGGGTCGAGCCCGAGCCGCCGAAGAGATCAACCACCAGGGCGCCGCGGGCCGAGGAGTTCAGCAAGGCGCGCTCGATCAGGAGTGTCGGCTTGGTGGTGGGGTGAAGATCGGAGACCCGTGGCCGGGCGATGTTCCAGATGTCCGACTGCTTGCGATCCGGCACTTGCATGATGCGCGGGCCGTCCTCGTTCCAGCCGTACCAGAGCGGCTCGTACTGGGTGTGGTAGTCCTTGCGGGAGAGGACGAGCGCGTCCTTCACCCAGATGATGGTCGAGGACCAGTGGAACTTGGCCTCGCGCAGACCCTTGTCGATCGACGGCCACTCCTGGGCGCTCATGACCACATAGGCCAGCGCACCGGGCTTGGTGACGGCGTAGAACGAGGCGCAGAAACCGGCCACGAACTGGGCCCAGTCGGCCTCATCCATGTGGTCGTTGAGAATCTTTCGGGGCTTGTAGCCCTGTGCGTTGCCGGCTTTGACGGCGCCGTAGTTCACATTCCAGGGCGGGTCGGTGAACAGAAGGTCCCCGCGCTCGCCGGCCATCAGCTTGTCGACGTCGGTCTGGACGGTGCTGTCGCCGCAGCACAGGCGATGGTCGCCCATCACCCAGACGTCGCCCGATACCGAGACCGGAACCAGCGGCACATCAGGCACCGTGTCCGGGTCGGTCAGACCCTCGCTGCTTTGCGCCAGAAGTCCGGCCAGCTCCTCATCGGAGAAGCCGGTCAGGCCAAGGTCGAAGTCGAAGGCCTGCAGATCGGCCAGCTCGACGCGGAGCAGGTCAGCGTCCCAGCCGGCGTTCAGCGCCAGCTTGTTGTCGGCCAGCACATAGGCGCGCTTTTGCGCCTCGCTCCAGCCGGTCGCGACCATCACCGGGATCTCGGCAAGGCCCAGTTTGCGGGCCGCCAGCACCCGGCCGTGGCCGGCGATCAGGCCGCCGTCCTCGTCGATCAGAACCGGCACCGTCCAGCCCCATTCGCGGATGGAGGCGGCGATCTGGGCCACCTGTTCGTCGCTGTGGGTGCGGGCGTTTCGGGCATAGGGCACGAGTGCCGAGACGCTTCTGCGCTCGACCTGATCGGCTGGCCATTGTGTCATTTGACCCCCGGTCGCTAACTCGCGGTCGTGAAAAGTTTGGACCATGCGCGGTTTCCACCCCGCAGGGCCCCGAGTTTCGACCCGCCCCCCGGGGCTCAGCCGATGGGCCAGCCGTCCGGACCGGTGGCGACCGTCCTGCGATGGCCGAACTGCTCGGCCGTGCGGGCCTGATGGCAGTCGGCGCAGAGGCAGCGGATGTTGCTGTCCTCGTCCGGGCCGCCCTGGGTGAGCGGCACGATGTGGTCGGGCACGGTGGCTTCGCGGACGAGGCCCCGGGCAGCGCAGTCCTGGCAGAGCGGTTGAGCCCGCAGACGTCGCAGCCGTTGCTGCACCGCCTGTCGTCCTCGCTTGCGTTCGACCATAAGCAGGGCCCGAAACGAACAACGCCCGAAAGCCATTGGCTCCGGGCGCAGTTCTCAAGTCTCTATTTCGGAAGGTTTAGAGTGTTCGCCTAATGCCGTCAATGCTGAAAACGCAGAAAATGTAATAATATCAGTTTGTTACGAGACTTGCCTAGCGAGTTAAACTGATCACGAACCGTCGGTTCTGATGTGGAACAGCTTACGCAGGGCTTCAAGACCCTGGGCCAGATTGCCGATGTCTGCAGCCGGCCAGCCCGAGGCGTCTTCGTCGGCAATGACAACACGGTGAACGAGATCGATGGCCGCACGACCCGCGTCGCAGCCAGGCGCGCAACCACAGGACCGCAGCATCAGCTGCACGCTGGCCGCCTGCCTGCGCACCTTCTCGATCAGGTCAGGGTCGTGGACAACGTCCCCACTGGCAAAGATGCCCTCGTTGATCAGCAGAGCCATCATCGAGCGTGGCTGATCGATGGGCAGCCCCATGATCGCCCTGTAGCGTCCCATGGCGGTGGCATAGACCTGACCGGCTGAATACTGGTCGGCGGTGATCAGGCCGCGGAAAGCCAGCCGTCCCAGCGCAGATCCCAACCGCTCATCACGGGCCTGTCTGGCTGTGACCCCATATTGCCGACGCCGGGCTTCCACCACCGTGGCCAGGACGTCAGCCTGGGTTTCGCCGGTGGTGGGCCTGACCAGTTTTCCGCAGGGGTGGCGTTTGCCGGATTTGCGTTTGCGTCCCTTGGCCATGGGCTCAGCCCTCGACCTTGGGAGAGCCGCCATAGAGCTTCTCTCCGATCTGGCGGATGAACTCTTTCTCGACCCAGTTCAGCCGATGGTCTGAGGCGCAGACGGCCAGAACACCCATCTCGCGCCAACCTTCGCGTTTGACCTGTTCGGGGTCGCGGCGCTCGCCGCCATAGCCGCGCGGACACCAGTTCATCGCAAACCTCCACCGGTCTCGATGGCCCAGAGCAGGATGGCGATGGCGTCGGCTTCGTTGTCGTCGGCAGGCGAGAACCCGCGCGACTGGACCGCAGCGATCATGGCGGCCTTGTCTGCATTGCCGCGGCCGGCTGCGAAGGCCTTGATGGTGCCGACGGGTACGCCCTGATAGGCGACGCCATGTTCCTCGCACCAGGCGGTCAGCTGGCCCAGCAGGCCGCCATAGACGTGCGCGGCGTCGGTGCCGACATGGCGGCGGACCTCCTCGAAATAGACCGCGCCGATGGGGCCAGCATCGACCTGCAACTGCTCAAGCCAACGCCTGAAGCGCAGATAGCGCATGCCGCCGCCGTCGAACCGGGAGGACTTGAGCGACAAGCACCCGCTGGTGGTCATGCCCATCGAACGCAGGGCCCAGCCGGTCGTGGTGCCGAGGTCGAGGGCGAGGATGACCCCGCAAGCGGGTATGACGGATATGACGGTTTGCTGGTTATCACCGTTAGAGGCGCGCGCGTGTGCGCGTGTAACGCCTATAAGGGGACTACCCGTCATATCCGTCATGGACGGTGAGCCACTGGGCATTTTCAGAACTCCATCGGTTCGGTTGAGGTCGGTGCCTGGCGCAATGCCAAGCCTCGGAAACCGCGGGCGGTCATGGTGTTGGCTCGCGCAAACCCCCGTGCTGTCAGGGTTTCTGAGAAGCGCTTGTTGGAGCCGGCGTACTCACCATTGCCGTCGGCCCACGCCTTCCAGTCCGCGTAGAGACGCTTGGACGTGTCGTGCAGGTTGCCCGCCTGATCACAGCGCTCATCGAGCCACCGGCCGACCGCATCCTCGGCGTCGAAATACTCCTCGGTCGCAGCCAGCACCGATGCCGGCGGCTGCAGCCCGATGCGCTGCCACTCCAGACAACCCTCGAGCGCCCAGCGCAGGATGCCGTCGCGCTCGGCCAGCAATCGGTCAGGCAGGCGCTTGTCGCGCTTGGCGGCCGGGATGGTGACGGTGAACGGGATCATGTGCAGACGACGGCGCATGGCCTCGTCGACATTGCGGATCGACGGCTTGTGGTTGCCGACCACCAGCAGCTTGAACTGGGGGATGAACTCGAAGAAGTCCTGGCGCATGAACCGGGCGGTGATCTTGTCGCCGCCGGTCAGGGCCTTGAGCTTGCTCTCGGCCCAGCGGCTGCCCTGTTCGGTCTCGATGGCGGTCACGACGCGCGCGCCGCGCAGGCTGGCCATATCGGTCGGGTGGCGATCCCCATGGCTGGCCATGAACATGTCCATCGCCGCGACCGTGGCGTAGTCGCCCATCATCGCGGTCAGGGTGTTGGCGAAGACCGATTTGCCGTTGGCGCCGGTGCCATAGAGGAAGAACAGCGCGTGTTCGCTGGTCACGCCGGTCAGGCAGTAGCCGGCCATGCGCTGCAGATAGAGCTGCAGCTCGGTATCGCCGCCGGTGACGGTGGCCAGGAACTCACGCCAGACCGGACAGTCGCCCTGCGGCGAGGCGCTGGTGATCTTGGTCATGTAGGAGGGCCGATCGTGCGACCCGCCAACGGCTGTGTGCAGATCCACCACGCCTGCGGGCGTGTTCAGCGCCCAGGGATCGCGGTCCCAGACCTCGGTCGTCTCCGCATGACGCCGATCGGCCCGCGCGATGCGCTCGACCGCCGCAATCGTCGAGGCCGACGACAGCTTGGCCTTCAGCTTGGCGCTGGACGCTTTGCGCGCGGCCGAGCGGCAAACCTTGCGAGCCAGATCGTAGGCCTTGAGGGTGTCTTCACGGACCCAGACCGTGCCGGTCCAAGTCAGCCACTGGCCCCAGGCGGCGACGTATCGCCAGTCCTGCGCGTGCTGGCCGGTAAAGACCTCGGCGAGGGCATCCTCAGTCAGCTGGACCGGGGCCGCATCGTCGCCGCTGTCACCGCCGCCGCCTGTCGGACCGCCATTGTCGGTGTCGTCGAGGTAGTCCTCGCCGTAGCGGGCGCTGTCGAGCTTCCAGATCTTTTCGGCTTCCGACCGAAGCCGCGCCTGCTCCCACGGCGGGTCGATGCGGGCGTTGTTGTAGTCGACGATCTCCTGCCAGGCCTGGGTGGTGGTGACGTGGCCCTCGCGGCAGCGCCTGATCCAGTAGCCAATGATCCGCGACAGGGCATCAAATCGGGTTGTGCCGTCGACTCCGCCTTCGCGCACGGCCCGGCCAAACAGCTCGGTCACGGTTCCAGTGCCGGTGCCAGCGTCGTTGTAGTCAAACTCTGAACTGGCCTCGCCCTCGAGCAGGGGCATGGCCAGAACTGCTTCGACCAGATCGCTGAGGTCGTGGTCGCGGTCGTGCTGGCTGAGGATTTCCACCAGCCGCGCCGTGCCGGACTTGCCGTGAACCGATCCCGCCACGCGGATGGGCTGGTGCGGTGAGCGAAACGACGGGTCGCCGCCAACCTTGCTGGCGATCATGTGACGGGCACGGCAGACCGTGGCGATATCATCGCCCTCGGCCGGTTCACTCAGCCGCCAATAGAGGTGCAGCTTGCGCTGGCCTTCAGGGGTGACTCCGCCCGACGCGACCACCAGGCTGGGATCACCCAGATGACGGGCCAGGTGTTCGTGCTTGGCGGCAATATCGCCGTGGTCGAGATCGACCAGCACGACCTGGGTCTGCACGATGTGTTCGGCCCGGGCTTCACCAGATGCCGCAACGGTGCCGGGCACCACGAACAGCGCCATGCCGTT
This sequence comes from Sphingomonadales bacterium, assembly GCA_016704425.1. Classification (GTDB taxonomy): domain Bacteria; phylum Pseudomonadota; class Alphaproteobacteria; order Sphingomonadales; family Sphingomonadaceae; genus Aquisediminimonas. The sequence goes on along the minus strand of JADJAC010000011.1, from coordinate 729,365 downwards.
GTCGGCAGCCCATCCCGCCTGGATAACCAGCTTGTCCGCCAGCGCCGCGTCACACTCCATGAAGGGCGTGTGCGGCATCTGATCGCCGCCACCTTTTTCCGCGAGCGCGCGAACCGGGACGAGGTGGTCGCAGTAGCCGAACACCATCTGGGTGAAGGCCGCGATCATCTCGGGATTGGGTTTTACGCGATCGGTCGCGCCCTGGCTGTCAGCCGCCGTCATGCCCAGCACCTCTGCCTCCAGGCGCACCAGGCGCATTCGAAATGTTCGGGATCGGCGGAGACGCGGGGCAGCCATTCGCCGGCGTCGCAGGCCTGAAGAATGCGGACGGCCTTGTCGCTGGCCGCCTGTGCCAGAGCGCCGTTGAACGGCACCAGCTCGTGCCAGAGCTCGCAGGTGTCCTTGTTCACGGCCGTGAAGACAGCCGGATGCTCGGTCAGGCCCAGATAGGCCTGGTAGAGCGCGATCTGGGCCGCATAGACCGGCTTCGAGACGGTAACGCCGCGCTTGACGATATCGCGCCAGTTCTTGGCATTAGCGGATTTGCATTCCCACAGGGCCGGGACCGCCAGCCCATCGGGCGCAGCGACGATGACGCCGTCGATGTGTCCGCGGACACGCCCCCCAGCCACCGAGAAACCGAACTGGTCGCCGGACGCGTTGCGGGTGCGCAGTTCAAATCCCGCCTTGGTGATCCAGTCGACGGCCAGGTCCTCAAAGCAGTGGCCCGCCGCAAAGATGCGCAGAGTCTTGCCGTTGAACTCGCCGCCCGGGTCGCGAGGAACCTGCAGGAACTCATACTGCAGTAGCCGCGAGCAGCCTTCGCCAAGGCGGCTCCCGCCCAGATACTGGCGTGGCTCGCGGGCGCCGTTCTCCGCGGTGAGCACGGCATCGATGCGCGCGTTGACCTCGTCGGCGAAGCCGGCGGGCTTTTCGCGGTGATTGAAGTCCAGAGGTCCGGTCATCAGAACGGCACCTCCGGAGCGCTGTCCCGCATCGACTGCAGGAAGGCTCCGACGGCGGCCTGAGCCATATTCCTGGCCTGGGGGCCGGTGACGTCGCACAGCCGACGTTCCCAACCGATCTCCGCCATGATCTCGGCCATGGCCTTCAGCCCGGCGCTCAGGGCGGCGGTTTCGCGCTCGTCCGGATCAACCATGAGCCACACCTGTGGACAGGAGCAGCAGCAGCGAGACAGGCAGATGATTCGCTGTCGTAATGGTCGCGCAGACGACCATCGCGGGGTCGCCGGTATGATTGAGGCCGACAAGACTGTGGAAACAGCTGCTCCGGGACATGGCCCGGAGCTGGTTCAGAAGGCGCAGAAATTCGTGCATGCGACAGGGCTCCAGCTAGTCCTGTCACCTACCGGCGCGATCTTCGAACTGTCGGGAGAACAAAAACCGAACTTACTGTTTTGGTAAGTTCACCCGGGGCGCTATGCTGGCGTCTCTGTTTCCGTCGACCTGGGGAGTCGGTATGTCGACCTTTAATCCTCGTACATTTCTCAATCCGGATCGTATTTGCACAATTGCGCCCGATCTCCTGTTCCAGTTCCTTGGAAATTGGCAGGGATTTTTCGACTCCAAGAGCTTTGATCTGACGCCCCTCACATCGGCAAAGCCTCACTACGCAGAAGTAGCCAAGGTTCTGCTGGCCTCCGATGGTTCGATGCCGCCCGAAATGGTGGATGCGCTCCATTACATCGACGAAATGGCCCGCGATGATGCGATCGACGCATTGCTTGAGCGTGCTGAAGATGACGGGCACACAATCACCGTCACCGAGGACAGCTCTTCAGCCGACGCCGCTATCCAGGTCTGGCAAGCGAACCCCGAGCTTCTGATTGAGGTCCATGCAGAAACGCTGGCGCTGAAGCAACAGAGCTTCATGTACTACGCCGGCAAGAAGACGAACCGTCGCGACCTGATGAAGCACACAGCTCAAGAGGATGCAGCTATCCAGTCGAAGGTTGATGACTGGTTTGCCCAAAAGCGTCGTGGACGGGGCAGCAGGGTGTTTTTCTTCAAGAACGACAAGAAGGTCTGGATCGTTATCCGACACGGGAAGCCGATGCAGCGTGAGGGCAGCCATAACGAGGATGGCACTACCGGGATCGCTTTCTATCGGCCTCAGGAACACGATGTTCTTGTTTACGATCGCAAGCATGACGAGATGGGAGTGAACTGTAGTTCACGCCCCCTTCGAGAACACTATCTTGAAGTGATGGGTGATGCCCTTTTCGGGGACAAGTATTATTTCAACACAGCTACTAAATATACGCTCGCACCATTGGCTACTCTGGGCGCGAATGCGCTAACATGCCATGACGTTGATGGCATCGATATGGTCCGTCTTGGAGAAGTCCAGATCCCGCACGGCGGAGGCCTTTTGATCTTCAAGCACAATGATGTGTTCGCAGCCGATTCCGCCTTCATCAAGATGGTCTTGCTGGGATCGATTTCGCGCGCCAGCTTCAAGGTGAAGTTCACGAATTCCAAGAACCCGAGGACGGTCAACATTCTGCCGTCCAGCGTCGCCCGCTACACGCAGAAGGGGGACAGTACCGCTGTCGAGGAATGGCTGAAGAAGCGTGGGTTCGACATTTCCGAAGCGGTCGGCGAGGACGATGATGGCGATGAAAATCTGGGCCGCGATTGAGGCCATCCCCGCGGCTGGGGCAACCCGTAAGCACTGGAAGGTCGTCTCAGGTGATGACTGGTCAGCGCTTTCGCCGCTGCTCCGCGCGACGGGCCTGGAAGCGGAGACCATCCCATGCTTCGAAGTCCAACAAGGCGGTTGTATTCGCCGTATTGTAAGGCATTCGGTCGACAATATCCGCGCAGCTTGCGGCGAGCCAGCGGGGCTCTGCAAAAGTGACAAACTGACGGCTGCAGAGGTTGAGTTCCTGGCGCTTGATCGTGTGCGGCTGGTTCAGGCTCTTGGTCAAGCGCTCGAACTTGAAGGTGCGATGGTGCCTCGTTCCGACCAGCGGGTGCTTTATTTGGGGTCCCACAATGTTTCAGCTGGCAAGGGGTTTCCGGTTTTTCTGCTCCTTGGTGAAGCCCAGTACGAAGACGCAGCATCAATATTTGCGGAAGTGGAATGCACCGTAGGGCCAAAGGTCGTGGTTGCGCTAACGCGACACGGGCTGGGCGATCAGGCCAAAGCCTACCTCAACAAGCTTGGTGCGAAGCAGATGCATCTCGACAAACTGGTAGGCTTCGACTTTACCGCAAAGCTTATTCCCCTGTCGCCGCCCGAGGAGCTCTTTGCTGAAATTCGGAGCCAACTGACGGCTGTTCCAGATACTGCGCCTTGGCGCTTACCGTCCTCGGCAAAGTGGGAAGAAGTCTCCCTTCACTTCATTTCGGACGATAAGATTACAGTCAGTCACAATAGAATAACCCGCACATTCGATGCTTCAGAGCTTGGGATGATGGATCGCAGGAAGAAGCTGCCGGACACTCAGTGGGCCCTGCTGAAAATCATCGCGCAAAACCGCGGCCGCATTCCAATGCCGGAACCGGGCAGTGCTCGGAAGTCGAAGGAAAGCCTGTCGAAAAAGTTGAGCGCCGCCTTCGGAATCGAAAGCGACCCGATCAAGGCCTCGAAAGGTGAGTATGTTGCATCCTACATCACCAATGCCGATGGCCTTACACAGGGCAAACAGGGAGCCTCGAAAACGAAATTTCGCTGACGACGACTGATATTTTTCGAAGTTTTTTCGCCTGCCAAGCCGCCGGAAGCCCTCGAGGTTCGGCGGTTTTTTCATGCCTGCAACACCCCCAGATCCGGGGCTCCAACGAATTTTCGCCGGTGACCAGCGTTCGGGCCGTCGTGCCCGTCTACCTGGGCAAGGCGAAACAACATGGAGTTCCAGAACCGTTATGACGGGTTCTCCCCGCGAGTAGTACGCAACATCCGATACCAGGCCAGCAGGCTCGCCCGCAGCGGCCGGCTTCCCGGCATGGACAAGTCCGATATCGAGCAGGACCTGATGCTCGACCTCCTGCAGCGGCAAACGAAGTTCGATCCGGTGCGGGCCAGCTTCGACACCTTCGCTGACCGCGTGGTGACGCACCGGGTCGCCACATTGATGGCGCCAACCAGCCGGCTGCGGGCTGAACGCAGCATGGTCTCTCTCGACCTTCCGGCCAGCGCCAATGACGAGGATGCCCCGACGCTCGCGGAGGTCCTGCCCGAAAGCGCGGGGCTCTTTGCCAACGACAACCTTCCGCCCGAGACCGCGGCGGGCCTCGTTCGCGACGTCCAACGTTTCCTGTCCAACCTGTCCCCGGTGCTGAGGCGCTATGCCGGGGTTCTGGCCGCCGACAATGTGAGCACCGCTGCGCGCGATGCGGGCCTGCATCGTTCGACCATCTACGAGCGCCTCAGCCAGCTGCGGTCGTCGGCCACAGCGGCCGGTCTGCATGAATATTTCGGCAGCATCCCGACAGCATTTCCGCAGCGCCGGTAGGTGATCAGCAGAGGACGACGGCGGCCGCCGGTCTGTTCCTCACAAGATCATGCCGGGCCTTCGAGGAAATAGAACACCCTCAACGGAAATACCTCGACCGCGTGCTCCAGGGCGGCGTCGGGCCCGGCAGTAGTTACTCAGACGAAACCTGGTTCCCCACGACGGAACATAGGAGTCCACCTTGTTTAATTCTCCCCTGAAACAGCTTCGCAAGTCCCTGTGGCTGACCGAAGTCCCCGACAACATCTCCGTCCCCGCGATCGGCGATGAACCTGCCAGCGTCATCCCCACCGAGAAGGCTACGGTCGACGAGATCGCGTTCGCCGAACTTGCCCTGAGCCGGGAAATCTCGGCGCTGAGCCGGGTCAGCTCTTCTCTCGCCGAGATCGTCAAACTCGCCCGCAAGCAGGGCGCCCGCGGCGTCGACAACGCTGTGACGGCGGCCGCGCGCGAACTGGGAGAGCGCAAATGACCGCGCCCTTCAACGCCCAGCCCCTGCAGATCATCACCGCCGATCAGCGCATGAAGGAGCGCCGCGGGATCAAGGGCGTGCTGACCGGCATCTCCGGTATCGGCAAGACCTCGCAGCTCTGGACCCTCAACCCGCAGACCACGCTGTTCCTGAACCTGGAGGCTGGTGAACTGGCCGTCCAGGGCTGGCCCGGCGACGAGATCCGCATCCGCGACTGGGAACGGGCCCGGGATCTGGCCTGCTGGATCGGCGGCGCCAATCCGGCCATGCGCGACGACCAGAGCTACAGCCGCTCGGACTATGCGCGGGTCTGCAACACCTTCGGCCCGCCGACCCTGCTCGACAAGTACGAGACCATCTTCGTGGACTCGATCACGGTGGCGTCGCGACTTTGCCTGCAGTGGTCCAAGGGCCAGCCGCAGGCGATGTCCGACCGCAGCGGCAAGACCGACATGCGCGGCGCCTACGGTCTGCTCGGTCAGGAAATGATCGGCTGGCTGACCCACCTGCAGCACACGCCGGACAAGAATGTCTGGCTGGTCGGTCTGCTCGACAAGCGGCTGGATGACTTCAACCGGCCGTTCTTCTCGCTGCAGATCGAGGGCGCCAAGACCGGCCTCGAGCTGCCCGGGATCGTCGATGAAATCCTGACGCTGGCCGACATCCGGCCTGCCGAGGGGGCCCCGTATCGGGCGTTCGTCTGCACGACCCTCAATGAGTTCGGCTTCCCCGCCAAGGACCGGTCCGGCCGCCTGGCCCCCGTCGAGCCGGCCCATCTGGGCCGCCTGATGGAGAAGATCCGCGGTCCGCTCGCCGACAGCTCGGTCGCCCGCCTGAATTTCGAACTGCCTGCGGCAGTCCCCACCACGCCGAATACCGGAGCCTAAACCCATGACCAATATCGACTTCAACACTGCCGACACGCAGGACTCTGCCTTCGCGCTCATCCCGGCCAACACGCTGGCCAAGGTCTATCTGACGATCCGTCCCGGCGGGGCAGGCCCCGAAGGGTGGCTGACCCAGAGCAAGACCAGCGAGGCCCTCTATCTCAACACCGAGGCGGTGATCGAGGACGGGCCCCATGCCCGCCGCCGTATCTACACCCGCATCGGCTTCCGCGGTCGCAATGGCAGCGACGGCGGTGAGGACACCTATGCCAACCGCGGCCGGGCCCTGATCCGGGGCATCCTGGAATCCGCCCGTGGAGTCCGGGCCGACGACACTTCCGACCGTGCCCGCGCGGCCCGCACCATCCACAGCCTGGGTGAACTCAGCGGCCTGACAGTGGCCGTGAAGCTCGGTGTCGACCGGGACCGCAACAATCCCCAGGACGAAGGCCGCAACGTCATTCTGGCGGCCATCGGCCCCCAGCATCCCGACTATGCACGGCTCATGGGCGCTGCGCCGGGTGCCGCATTCACGCCGCCGGCCGCGCCCCAGGCTGCCGCTTCTTCCCAGTCTCCCTCGAACGGCAGCGCGCCGTTCTGGGCCCAGTAAGGGAGCGGTTCCATGATCCCCAGAGATTATCAGCAGGAGGCGGTGAACGCCGCCCGGTCCAGGACGGCTGCCCATGGCAACACCATCCTGATGCTGCCCACCGGCGCAGGCAAAACGGCCGTGGCCGGGTTCTACATCGGCGAGGAGGCTCAGGCGCACCGGAACACCCGCACGCTGGTCCTCCAGCATACCGACGAGCTGATCGAGCAGAACCTCGCCTCGATCGGCGCCATCACTGGGTTGTCGACCTCCGTGGTCAAAGCCTCCCGGGATGACTGGTCTGGCCGCATCGTCTTTGGCAGCGTCCAGACCCTTGCCCGGGCGAACCGTCGCCAGGCCCTTGGCCAAGTCTCTCACGTCATCATCGACGAGTGCCATCGGGCGGCTGCCGACAGCTATCAGAACATCATTGCCGACATCCGCGCGATCAATCCGGCGGTCAAACTGCTGGGACTGTCGGCCACCCCCAGCCGGGGTGACGGTCGCTCCCTGCGCAAGGTGTTCACCAACGTCGGCTACCAGCTGAAGATCGGGACCCTGATCGCCCGCGGCATGCTGGTTCCGCCACGGACCTTCACCATCGGTCTGGGCATCGACGATGAACTGGCTGGCCTCGACGCCACCGCCGGCGACTTCGACATGCGCCAGGCCGACAAGGTGCTGAACCGGTCTGTCCTGAACGAGGCCGTGGTCGCCCACTGGAAGGAGCAGGCCGGCGATCGGCGCACGATCTTCTTCTGTTCGACCATCGCCCATGCGCAGGCGGTCGCCGCTTCCTTCATGGCAGCAGACGTTACCGCCGCCGTGGTCAGCGGCGACATGCCCGCCGACCACCGGGCCGACGTCATCGCCCGGTTCGACCGCGGCGAGATCCAGTTGCTGGTCAACTGCATGGTCCTGACCGAGGGCTTCGACAGCCAGCCGGTTGGCTGCATCGGCATCCTGCGGCCCATGCTCCACAAGAGCACCTTCATCCAGGCGATCGGGCGCGGCCTGCGCAAGGTCGATCCGGAACGCTACCCGGGCATCATCAAGACCGATTGCATCGTGCTCGACTTCGCCGGGGCGGCGCTGCGCCATGGCAGCCTCGAGCAGGAAATCAGCCTCGACAACGACGATCCGGAGCCGGGTCAGGCTCCCTACAAGTGCTGCCCGTCCTGTGAGGCGGAGGTGCCCCTGGGAGCCAGTGAATGCCCGATCTGCGGCTTCGGTTTCGAACGCCGGTCCACTGCCAAACGGGTGCTGACCGACTTCGATCTGATGGAAATCGACCTGCTGAACCAGTCGCCGTTCAAGTGGTGCGATCTGCAAGGCGACGGCACATCGCTCATGGCCAGCGGTTTTGATGCCTGGGCAGGCGTGTTCAGCGACGGCACGCTCTGGCATGCGCTGGGGCGGCCCAAGCTCAAAGCGACGCGGGTCCTGGCGATCGGCACCCGGGTTCAGGCCCTAGCAGCCGCAGACGATTTCCTGCGGTCGACCGAGAGCAGCCAGGCCGCTGCCAAGAGCCGCGGCTGGATCAATGAGCCCGCCAGCAGCAAGCAGATGGCCAAGCTGGCCGAAGCCGGCATCGGCGTCTCCGCGCTCGATTTTGGCTTCTCCAAGTACGACGCCAACTGCCGTCTCAATTTCCACTGGAACCGCGGTGCCATTGGGCGGCTGGTGAACGCTATGCAGACGAGGATGGCAGCATGAGCCGGAGAAGCGGTATTGCGCCGGAACTGATTTCTACTGACGAGCGGCTGTCCGAGTTGGGTCGGATACTGGCGAGCGGCGTTCTGCGGATGCGCCAACAGTCCAGCAGTTTTTCTGACAGTGAAGGAGATAGTTCACTCGCATTCCTGCCCACCAAGAGCGGTGGTGTCCACCGGGCAGAGGCCCGAGTTGGAGGACAGTAATGCAAACAGAACGCGTAAGATCGGCAGCGCGACCCGAAGGTCAGCTGCTGGGGCGGCTCGCCGCCATGAAGGCCATGTCGGTGGTTGAACTGAAGGCGGAGTGGCAGAGCCTTATCGGCACGCCAGCGCCGAATAACAGCCGGCAGTTTCTGGAACATCGGCTCGCCTACAGGATTCAGGAGCTGGCCCTCGGTGGGCTCGGCGGGCCAGCGGCCAAGCTGCTCGACGCCCTGGCCGATGAGGTCGAGGGCAAGAAGGTCCGGCGCACGGTGATAAGCGATCCCCGCAACCCGGTCATCGGCACCCGGCTGGTGCGCGAATGGGATGGGGCCGAGCACGTGATCACCGTGCTCAAGGACGGGTTCGACTGGCAGGGACGCCGCTACAAGTCCCTGTCGTCCATCGCCCGGGACATCACCGGCACCCGCTGGAACGGCTACCGCTTCTTTGGCTTGCGCGACATCAAGAGGGGCGAGCGATCATGACCGTCAACACCCCGATGCGCCGCCTGCGCTGCGCGGTCTACACCCGCAAGAGCTCCGAGGAGGGGCTCGACATGGAGTTCAACAGCCTCGACGCCCAGCGCGAGGCCTGCGAGGCCTATATCACCAGCCAGAAGGCCGAGGGTTGGGTCCCAGTCCGCGACCGCTACGATGACGGCGGCTTCTCAGGCGGCACATTGGAACGGCCGGGCCTGAAGAACCTGCTGGCCGACATCGAGGCCGGGCTGGTCGACGTGATCGTGGTCTACAAGATCGACCGCCTGTCACGCTCCCTGATGGACTTCTCGCGGCTGGTTGAGGTGTTCGACAAGCATGGGGTGACGTTCGTCTCCATCACCCAGTCGTTCAACACCACCACCTCGATGGGCCGGCTGACGCTGAACATCCTGCTGTCGTTCGCCCAGTTCGAGCGCGAGGTCACCGGCGAACGCATCCGTGACAAGTTCGCTGCCAGCCGCGCGAAAGGCATGTGGATGGGCGGGTTCGTGCCGATGGGCTACGACGTCGTTGACCGCAAGCTGATCATCAATGAGACCGAGGCCCACGCCATCCGCGGGATGTTCGAACGGTTCGTTGAGCTGGGATCGGCTACGCTGCTGACCCGGGAACTGGTCGCCGCAGGTGCCCTGAACAAGCGCGGCAAGGCCATCGACAAGGGCTTCCTCTACAAAGCCCTGAACAACCGGGTGTACCTCGGCGAGGCCGTCCACAAGGGCACCAGCTATCCCGGCGAGCATCAGGCCATCATCGACCAGGTGCTCTGGGACAAGGTCAGGTCGGTGCTGGCGCAAAGCCCGCGCACCCGGGCAGGAAACACCAGGGCCAAGACGCCTGCGCTGCTGAAGGGTCTGATATTCACGGAGAAGGGCATCGCGATGACGCCGACCGTGTCGAAGAAGGGCAGCCGCCTTTATCGCTACTACACCTCGATGGACGCGATCCGGAACCGGGCGGGTGAGAACACCGAAACCTTCGTCCGGCTGCCGGCGGGAATGGTGGAGACCGTGGTCGTCCAGCAGATCCGGACCCTTCTGCTGACGCCTGAGGTCACGGCCCGGGCGATCGAGGCCGCGCAGCGCGAATGCCCCGAGATCGAACAGCCCGATGTGGTGGCGGCCCTGACGGGCTTTGACGCCTTGTGGGAGTCTTTGTTCCCGGCTGAGCAGGCCCGCATCGCAAGGCTGCTGGTCGAGCGCGTCACGGTCGGCAGCAACGGCATGGCCGTCGATCTGCGCACCGAGGGGCTTGGGTCGGTGGTCAGGGAGATGGTGACGCCGCGCCGGGAGATGGCGGCATGAGCGTCGCGCCCACCACAATCCGGGTCATCATCCCGCTGGCCATCCGTAAGCGTAACGGCCGCCCCAAGATCATGCCGCCGTCAAATCCGGTGGAGGCCAACGAGGCCGCTGTGGAGGGCCATTTGCTGCGCGCCGTCGCTAAGGCATGGAGCTGGCGGCGCAAGCTGGAGACCGGAAAGGCGAGCACCAATCTCGACCTGGCCCATGATGAAGATGTCTCCGACCGCTACATCGGCCGGATGATCAAGCTGGCCTATCTGGCCCCGGCTGTTCTCGAGAAACTGCTGCTACAGCGATGTCCACTGGCGGTGTCGGTCAAGGACCTGACGGCCATTGCCGACCTGCCGTGGGCAGAGCAGGTTGCCGCTGCCTTCGGCTCCTCAGAAGCCTAACCACCGTCATTCAGGCTGGCGTTTGCCGTCCACACGGACAGGCCAGGTGCGCCCAGAATTGCGCGCCAACACCTCCACCTCGGGTTCTCTAACTGCACATTCGAAGGAGTTTATCCGACGAACTGCCGAGCCAGCTTATCGGCCAAATGGCTGTAAAGCATAGCTATTTGAAACCCGAACGACCGGTGGTGAGGTTCGGGTGATCAGAGACAAATTGCGTTCAGAGACAGCTCTGACCGCGTTCGCCAGTCTCCGGGGTTCGGACGGCATCGGGAAAATGGCGCGATTACTGGGGGCTTTGCGCCCCTGCGGTCGCCCGATTGCGGGTTCGCGGCAGGGGAGTGGCGGAGAGGCAGGGATTCGAACCCTGGGTACCCTTGCGGGCACGCCGCATTTCGAGTGCGGTGCTTTCGACCACTCAGCCACCTCTCCGCTGATCGCGACTGCTAGGAGCAATCCCGGGTCGTTTTCGAATGCGGGCGCTTAGCGGAAGCTTCGCACATTGCCAAGCCGCGCTTGTCATTAAATCGCAAAGCACTACATATGGAAGCATGAACCCGTTTTTTGATGCCCAGCCCAAGGCAAAACTGCCAAGCGCGCCGCCGATCGCACATGCGCGGTTCGGCATCGGCGATGTTGTCCGCCACAAGATTTTCGATTTCCGGGGCGTTGTGTTCGATGTCGATCCGGTTTTCGCAAATAGCGAAGAATGGTATGAGTCAATTCCGATGGAAGTCCGTCCGGCGCGAGACCAGCCCTTCTATCACTTGCTCGCCGAAGGTGCCGACAGCAGCTATGTTGCATATGTGAGCCAGCAGAACCTGCAGCGTGACGAAGAAGACGGGCCGGTCCATCACCCGGCGATCCCCGGCCTGTTCGAGAGTTTTGACGGGGAACGCTACCCGCTCAAGCGGGTCCACCGCCACTAAAGAGCGATTTGCGCGCTCGCGCTTGGGGGAATCAGTTTCTCGGCGTCAGGGTTCAGGCGATCCATCTCCCAGGCAAGGACAGTCGCGAAGGCGAGCCAGACGAGATAAGGCACCATCAACAGGGCGGCTGCCTTGCGAATGCGTTTGAACGAAACGGTTGTTGCGACAGCCAGGATAAAGATCAGCATTATCAGCCAAAGCGCAGCTGTAACCTGATGGGCAGCGAAAAAGACGGGAGTCCAGAACAGGTTCAGTACGAGCTGCACGCTAAAAAGGCCTATTGCACCGGCCCTGCCCTGCGCGCCGCGCGCATGCAGGATGTGGGCAATCGCAATCCCGATCAGGATGTACAATATGGACCAAACAAGTCCGAACAACCAACCCGGAGGAAACCAGCCTGGCTTTGCAAGGGCTTCGAACCAGGGATTGCCAAACCCGCTGTTGGAGACTCTGCCCGAAAACAGGCCGAGAAAGAGAATTGCCGGAACGGTCAGCAATGCCCAGCGCATGAACGACATGCGCAATTGCCCTTTGGACGCCAACTCACTCACCCATTGTCTCCCAGCTCACGGAAACGGAGCTATAGGGCGGTCATAGGTCCGTCGCCAGCGTCAATGAGTAGCGCCGCGAGCCATTAGGGACGAAAAGCCGCTCCCGCCGACATTCCAGCCGAACTTGTTGAAAATATTGTCGACCGAACCACGGATCAGGATTGGCTTGCCGCCAATGGTCAGGCGATACCGAGCACCAAGGCTGGTGACTGAACGCGCCGGAATGACAAATGTGTTTGCCGCATTGGCAGTCCGGTTGCTCGTGCTTTCGAATCGAGCGGTCAGTGTAAGCGGCTTGTGCCAAGGCAGATTCCAGTTGAGATTGGCAACATTGTGGAGCTTGAATGTACCAACCGGCTTTTTGCCAATTAGTCCCAGGTCAACTTCTTCGCCCGAAACCTGCGCATCAAGATAGACGGATCCCACGACAAGGTTCACGCCCTGCGCAATCTGGCCCGAGAGAGAGAATTCAAGACCACGATTGCGCACCGAACCAAGCCGGCGGAAGCGAGATACAGTATCGAGATTGTAATAGGGCTTGCGGACGTCGAAATAGCCCAGAACAGCCGAAACGCCAGGGCTGATCGACCAGCGCACGCCAAAATCCTTTTGCTGCGTCCTGATCGCTGGCGGCGCTTCGTTGCGATTGACGGCATTTACCGGGGCGACATCGCTTTCCTCCAGTCCACGCGTATATCCGCCATAGAGCGCTATGTTCTTGAACAGATGCACAGCCGCGGTTGCGCTGAACAGCAAGGGTGAATCTTTCGTCGCGGGCACCACAACGACCGAATCATCAACTTGCTTTGTATAGCGGGTCTTCTGAACGCCCAGGTTGAGTTCGCCGACTTCAAGCCAACGCATTTCGTATCCGAGCCCAAGAGTTGTCTGCTTGACATGGTCACGCGTCTTGGCGCCAAATGTTTCGACCGGAGCATTGCGAAAATCCTCGAGGATTGTGCTGCTTGGCCCAAGTTGAATCACATCGGACCCACCGTAACGCCGGGAAAGTGAGCGCCCCCGCACCGTCGCATGGATTGTGTGCCGCCGCGGCCCATCAATGAAATTGCGCGATACCTTCAACTCTCCCGAGGTCGAGCCGAAGAAATTCGCCCTGTCTGCCACCACGACCCGGTCACTGGCGGCCCCAGCCGGATCGACCCCGAAGAGTAAGTCGACGTGATCCATGATCCCTTTGAAAGTCGAGCGAAAAACACCCAGGGCAAGATCGAAGCCAATCGCCTTGCCCTTTGAAACCACGCCAAATGTGTTCAGCTTTGCTTCGGAATCCGCCCATTTCTGACCAAGGAACCTACTGCGCGGAATGCGGGCCGGCAGGAAATCTCCACTCGTGAAGATGAGCGGCTGGCTTTCATCTTCGCGAACGTCGATCTGGCTCCAGAATGGCTGGAGGCTGAATGTCGGCCCTGGTTCGTAGCGAACCGAAATTGCGTATGATTCTGTCTTCGGCGAACCACCCCACGGATTGCCCTCCCTATAGAGACCCGCGCCTGCAATCAGACCCAATTGGCTGCCCGTGATCGGCACCTGCACATCCAGTTCCGCCGATTTTCCGTACCAAGGGCCATAGTTCAGGCCGATTGACGCGACGAACTTGTCACCAGGCTTGCGCAACGAATAGTCAGCGATTCCCGTGGGCGCCGGGAACGGGTATCCTTGGGCTGAAATGCCGACATGAATCGTCGATCCGTCGATCAACCGATCGGTCAGGTAAGATTGCTGATCAAAGAACAGCCCTTCAAGACGCAAATTTCCGGCCGAAACCGGAGAAAACCCGCGAACGTCATCCGGATTGTAGATTCCGATCTGTTCGTCGCCGACCACGGTCTTGCCGAAAGCATCGTCGGCAGATGTAACCGCGTTGTTGTCCGTTCGCTGAGCGTTGGCAGGATTGGCAAATGCAAGCGCCAGGGCGCAGAAGATCATGTTGGAGAGGCGTATGTGCATGCTTGCCCTTTGCCCCGCTCGACTACATATGTAATCCTGTTTCGACGAACGATAGGGTAAGTTCGATCAAACTTCAAAAATCGGCGGCGAGATTGATGATCGCCTTTCTCGGAAGCGTGAATGTGAAACCACCACTGCTGCTTACTCTCCAGCTATAATCATTGAACAAGTTCGCAACTTGTCCGCGCAAAAGCAGTTTTGCTCTTCCAAGATGGAACCGGTATCTTGCGCCAAGCCCGAAAGTGTTGCGCGCTGGCGCCGTGAAGGTATTGAGGCGATCACCTGTCGCCCCTGAATAGCCTTCGTAGGAGATGTCAAATGACCATGCTTCCTGCCCGACAGGCTTCCAGTCAAGATTGGCGATACCACGCCGACTGACGGACCCCGCCGGTCGTGGGCCGATGATTCCAGCTGTCACAGCCTCTCCGCTGACTTTGGGATCCAGCAGCAGCGCGCCAGCAATGACTGTCAAGCCGGGCAGCGCCGTGCCGGCAAGCGAAAACTCAATCCCGCGGTTGGTAACGGTGCCCAATTCCCTGAAGCGGTTGGTTGCGTCGACATTGAAATATGGCTTTTTCACTTCGAACAAGCCGACAATCATGCTCAGCCTTGGCGAAATTGCGTACCGCAAACCACCGTCCATCTGGCTTGTACGCAACGCTGGTGGAGCTTCGTTGCGATTGCTCGCAATATCCGGGGCAACCGCACTTTCTTCAAGACCGCGAACATAGCCGCCATAGGCGGAAAGTCCGGAAAAAAGCGCAACCGTTGCGTTGACGCTGAAGAGGACAGGTTTATCGTGGCTCTCGGCAGGTAACAGCAACGGATCAGCAAACCGTGTTTCCTTGCGATAATCGCTTTTTTGAATGGCCAGCCCGAGCGAACCCTTCCCGTTGACATCCAGATTATAGCCAAGTCCGAATGTATATTGCCGAACATGTGAGCGATCATCCGGTCCGAATGCCAGTACCGGCGCCGCCCGGTCATCCGGCGCGTCTGCAACGCTCGCCCCAAGCGCGATACTCTGCTGACCGCCAAAAAGTCGCTTCTGTGAACGCGCACGAACACCCGCGACAATCCGATGTCTCACACTGGTGCCACCCCAAGAGTGAGTTAGCCGCATCTCTCCTGATGTTGAAGCGGCAAAGCTATTTCGATCTGCGATAATCACCCGATTGCCGATCGAGCCATCATTGGCCGTGCCGAGCGCAAGGTCAGCAAAGGACAGTGGATCGTCTCTGACGCTTCGGAATACGCCAGCGTCCAGTCTGAACGGGCCAATTGGCAATTTCGCATAGATGCCATTGGTGATGCCATTTGATTTGCCATCGGCCCAAGGCTGGCCGACAAAACGCCGACGGTTGACATGCGGTGGCGAAAAACTTCCGCTCGGGAAAAAGGTTGGCGATGTCCGCATATTCGAGATGTGTAACCGACTTAGGAACGCGACGATTTCAGCCCCCGAATACGGCTTCCAGTCCAGGTTGATCCCGGCACTCAGGAAATGGCCATCCCGGCCCTGTCGCACCTGCGCAAAGCGCGCGCCAAGGCCCGCCGAAACACCAAGTGTTTCGCCCACCAATGGCAGTTTCAGCTGAGCTGAGCCGGAAAAATTCCGATAGGATTCGGCTTCCACATCCAGGCTGATGACGCGCTTGCCCTCAAATTTTTCGATCTGCAGGTCCGCAATTCCGGTTGGCGCAGGAAATGGGTATCCCTTGGCCGCATAACCGACCCGAACTGCCGAACTGTCTACCAGCCTGGACGATGGCGTGGATTGCTGATCGAAGTAAAGACCTTCAATTCGGACATTTCCCGCTTCGATTGGATTGAAACCCCTGACTGACTCTATCGAGTAGATGCCGATCTTGTCATTGCCAACCGCGCGTCCAAAGGCATCATCGGATGCAGTTACGACATTGCTGGTGGTGCGTTGCGCAACGGCCGGTGACGCGATGGCCAGAATGAACAACGGAAGTTGGCGGAAAAACACGCGACGCCACTGGCATTGCCTTCCGTTCGCGTCAAGGAGAGCGTTGGGCAGCGATCAGGAACTCGACATTTCCTTCAGGCCCGGTAATCGGGCTTTTCTCAATCCCCAAAACGGTCCAGCCAATTTCCTTCAGCCACTCCTCGACGCCGCGGCAAACACGCGCGTGGATCGCAGGATCTCGAACGACCCCGCCCTTGCCAACCTCTTCGCGCCCTGCCTCGAATTGCGGCTTGATCAACGCCATCAGCCGCGCGCCGGGCCTTGCGAACTGCAGCGGTCGCTCAAGAACTTTGGCCAAGCCGATGAAGCTTGCATCGCAGACAATCAGATCCACCGGTTCCGGAATATGCGCTGCGGTCAGAATTCGGGCGTTCGTCCGCTCAAGCACAACGACACGCGGATCCTGGCGTAACGTCCAGGCCAGCTGGTTGGTGCCGCTGTCAACCGCGTAGACGCGAGACCCACCGTTCGCGAGTAGAACATGGGTAAACCCCCCCGTCGAGCTTCCCACGTCGATCGCCACAGCCCCCGTCACATCCCAGCCAAAATGGTTGAGGCCGTGAGCCAGCTTTATGCCCCCGCGCGAGACCCACGGATGGTCCCGTCCACGCACCTCAAGTGGCGCTTGCTGATCAAGGGCCTGTCCGGCCTTCTCGATCTTGCTCTCGCCCGAAAAGACATGACCCGCAAGGATCAAGGCCTGCGCTCGCGCCCGGCTTTCAACCAAGCCGCGTTCAACAAGCAACTGATCGGCGCGTGCCTTTGGCATCAGTCTTCAGCAATCAGGCTTGTGTGCTTGGTATCAGGCAGGAGGATAAACCCGACCAGCGCCACGCCGATGACGATTGTCAGATACCAGTAGAAGCCGGACTCTGCCCCGATGCGCTTGAACCACAAGGCCGCATATTCTGCCGTTCCCCCGAACAACGTGTTGCCGATCGCATAAGGGAGCGAGACGCCAAGAGTCCGGATGTGCGCCGGAAACAGCTCTGCCTTTATCAGTGCGCTGATCGAGGTATAGGCACCCAGCAATGACAGCGGAACCAGGATGAGGATTAGCGCGAGCACGGGTGATGTGACGGTCGCCAGAGCTGAAAAAATTGGCACGGTCACCGCCATTCCAACAACACCGAAAAGCAACAACAGCGGCTTGCGACCCACCCGGTCAGACGCCATTCCCCAAAAAGGCTGCATCGCCATGAACAGGACCAGCGCGGCCGTCATCACCGCTGTCGCCGTCTGCTTGTCGAAGCCGCTCGTGTTGACGAGAAACTTCTGCATGTAGGTTGTGTAGGCATAGAAGCTCATGCTTCCACCGGCCGTGATCATCGCCACCAGGATGAACTCGCGCGGATGATCGCGCCAAAGATTGCGTGCATTGGAAACGGGACGATCATGGGGTTGCGACTTGAAGGATTCAGTTTCGGCAAGGCGACTGCGCAGAATATATACCACGAGCGCCAAGATGGCGCCAATCACGAACGGCACGCGCCAGCCCCAGCTATCAAGTGCTTCATCACTCAGCAAAAGCTGGAGCAAGAGGACTGTGACAAGCGCCGCCAATTGCCCGGCGATCAGCGTGACATATTGAAAACTTGACCAGAATCCCCGCGCGGAACGGGTCGCCATTTCGGAAAGATAGGTTGCGCTCGCACCATATTCGCCGCCTACTGACAGGCCTTGCAGCATTCTGGCCAGCACGAGAAGCAGTGGCGCCGCAACGCCAATGGTCGCATATCCGGGCGCCACTGCAATCAGCAAAGATCCGGCGCACATCAGCCCGACCGATAGTGCCAGGCCCGATTTCCGGCCGTGGCGATCCGCATAGATCCCCATGATCCAGGCACCGATCGGGCGCATCAGGAAACCAACCGCAAATATCGCCGCTGTGTTGAGCAATTGCGCTGTCACGTCACCGTCGGGGAAGAACACCGGTGCAAAATAGATCGAGAGCACCGAATAGGCGTACCAATCATACCATTCGACCAGATTGCCGGCAGATCCTCCAATGATGGCCTTCAAACGTGAGCGATCGATGCCGGTTGCCATGCGTCCTCCCTTTCTTCCTGCCTTATGATTGGGGCCTGCCGAAGCGACAAGGGCCATTCGCCGGTTGCGCAGCCAGACTGCGCGGCTAAGGAATATCGATGCGCAGAATGTTCCTCATGTCAGCAAGCCTTGGTCTTTCAGCCTGCGCGACGGTTCCGCAACCGGTTGTGGTGCAGCCGAAGCCCATTATCGCACCGGTTCGGCCACCCGCTGCCCCTCGCCCGGCGCCGCGGGATTGGCGGGATCGAGCCTTTTCCGCGGGAGGCTGGACCTTGGCGCAAGGGGCCGATGGCATGGTTGCCCGGTTTGGGCGCACTGGAGCCGAGTCGGATTTCTTCATTGCATGCGTTGGCCCGACAAAGACGATCCGCTTCGGACGCGCAGGATCGCTGCCGGAACTCATAACCTCAAAAATGACACTCTCATCAACCGAAATTTCAAAGAGTTACGATGCGGCCAACAGCAAGGGCTTGCCGCCCAATATCTGGTCGGAAACGCAGGCCAGCGATCCACAGCTCGATGCTCTAGCCTTTAGCAGGGGGCGCTTCCTCGTCTCCGTCATCGGCACGGATGATCTCGTCATTCCGTCCTGGCCTGAATTCGCGTATGTTGTGGAGGATTGCAGAACCGCCGGAGCGACAGGCTCGACTGCCAAGCCGCAACCGGTGAAATCTGACGCGAAAATAAATTAAATCAAGCCTTGATCACGAATCCACTTTGAATCATCATCGCGCTCGTGGCGGAGACGTCACATGGCTCTTCAACTAGCGCGAAAGGAGGTGATCCGATGTCTCATGGTTCAGCACAGAGGTCGGATATGTTCGTTCGGGAGATGCGCGCCTAACATAATTGGCTGCCCATGGTCTCCCGCGCATCGGAACGTCTCCGATCGCTGACCATGTCAAGGGTTGCCGGGTCGCAAGGCCCGGCAGCCTTTTTCATTTTTGCGAACCCCTAGATCGCGGTCTTGAACGGAGTAAAGTTGGTGTTTCGATCGAATATATCGACCCCCTCATGACGCTTGAGCCAGCCAACGACCATA
Source organism: Sphingomonadales bacterium (assembly GCA_016704425.1). Classification (GTDB taxonomy): domain Bacteria; phylum Pseudomonadota; class Alphaproteobacteria; order Sphingomonadales; family Sphingomonadaceae; genus Aquisediminimonas. The sequence goes on along the minus strand of JADJAC010000011.1, from coordinate 710,293 downwards.
TACGTTACAGGCGTAAGGACCGCTTCCCAACTGACTTTGAGGGCCCAATTGGTCAACATCACGGTCAACACCTGGCTCGTGCTCCACACTCCCAGAAATGCGAGCGGATAAAAAATGACGCTGTCGACGGCTTGGCCAAAAACGGTTGACCCTATTGTTCGGGTCCAGAGATATTTGCCGTGGGTCATGATCTTCATACGCGCCAGCACGAACGAATTGACAAACTCGCCTGCCCAGAACGCGACAATCGACGCCAGTACAATGCGCGGCACCTGTCCGAACACGCTTTCGTAGGCTTCCTGCCCGCTCCAGCCGGCAGCAGGCGGCAGGCTAACAACGACCCAACTCATGAATGCCATGAAAAGGAGTGCCGAAAACCCCACCCAAATGCAGCGGCGGGCGTGCGCATAGCCATAAACTTCGGTCAGAACGTCGCCAATCACATAGCCGATTGGAAAGAACAATATGCCGGCACCAAAGGTGAATCCGCCAACCGTGGCCAGCTTTGCTGCGCCAATGAGGTTGGAAAGCAGCAGGATCGCTACAAATGCGGCCATGACCACATCGAATGCCCTGAACTGCCTTACTGAAGAGGCTTCAACGACGGAAAGTTCATTTTCGTTCATAGGGGCCACAGCTTAACGCGGTTTCCCTCCCGCGCAATCCGCACTATGGGGCAACCAGCGCGCCCGTAGCTCAGCTGGATAGAGCACGAGCCTTCTAAGCTTGGGGCCACAGGTTCGAATCCTGTCGGGCGCGCCAGCAGCTTTTGACTATGGCAGTTGGTGCAATAGCTGCTGGCGCCTTGTAGGCGTTAGACGTGTGGTGACATCACCACACAATTTCGCCCGTCCGCCTTGGCCCGATACAATGACCTGTCGGCGCTGCGCAGCAAATGGCCAACATCCCCTGTTTCCCCCAGAACGGCGACGCCCGCCGAGAAGGAGACATTGCCGATCGATTCATCGGTATCCTTGTTTACGAAATTGCGTTCAAACAGATCGCGCCGTGCAGCATCGATAATTTCATAGGCCATTTCGGGAGTCGTCTCTTCAAAGATGACCACAAATTCCTCTCCGCCGTGACGAGAAACAGCACCGCGCCTGCCGCAGTTCTCAAGCAACACGCTCGATACAAAGCGCAGGACCCGGTCACCAACGTCATGGCCGTAAGTATCATTGAATTTCTTGAAATGGTCGATGTCGCAGATCGCGAGCGACATTGGCTTGCCGCTCATCATCGCCCGAGCGCCACCCGCGCCCAGCATGCGTTCGAAGGCGCGGCGATTGGAAAGGCCGGTCAAGGCGTCCGTGTCTGCCTGCACCTGGGCTTCGTTCAACGACATTTTGAGATCGGTCATTGCCTTGGACCTTAGGCGCAACTCGTTCTCAGCGGCCCGGGTCTTTTCGATCATTGCCTTGGTGACGCTGATCAGCGATTGCAGCGAGGAGTCGGCTGCGTTTGTCGAAAACTTGGCTGCGCTGCCTTCGAGCGCATCGCCAAAGCCCTTGGCGTCCGTCGTCGACTTTTTGATCATCGCTTCGATCGCAACGAGGTGTTTCTGTGCATCGTCGACAATGCCATCGATTGCCGCTTCTGAAACGCCTGTCTGACCACTCGAAAAACCGCCAGATGGTGGCGCATAGCCAGACTTTATGAGCTGGTCCATCGCATCCTCAAGGCGGGGCTCATGTGCAATTATATGCCGATAAACCAGATCATAGTTGGCAGGGTTGGGTTCGATGACATGACGAAGCATGACTTCACGAACTCTCTGGATTATTTCGCCATAGCGCGCCAATTCGCCGGTTGGCTGGCTCGGTACTGCCGAACTGGAGCGACCGAAAAGGCGGTCGACAACTTTGGCAACGGTATTTGGCGCGGCCGCGGCATGCTTCTGGTCAATCATCTCAACTTGTTTCCCCAAATTGCTCTCGGGAATGATAAACGGCACGGCGCGTTCAGGATTTATCGTTTTTGCCAAGCAATTGGAAAGAGGCAGCCAATCACAAAAAGCGGCCCGGCGATTGCTCGCCGGGCCGAAGGAAGGACTGCCAAGCAATCCCTTGGGTCGCAAGCACCAGAATAGCCGATCCGGATTGCATTTCAGTGACGCAGATCACTAATTCAATTGGTTTGCATCGTTCCTGGACCCGTCAGGCATCGACCGGTGGTCGGGAAAATGACTGGGCATTCGCAATGGCCTCGTCGGGCGCTCGCAGGATGGCTTGGTACATTTCCTTGGGATAGGCCATGTGCGGCTTGGCCGGATCATAGGGTGGTTGGGGAAGGCCAGGCGGACCGTCATAGGTCTTTGGCGACCGATAGCGAGCCGATTCCTCTGCCGAAATTCCAGCCTTGGCAAGCACAGCCGGATCGATCCAGAGGTCCGGATCAACTCGGGAGACAGGCGCTGCCACTTCCAGAGTCAATTTGTCTGGCCCTGCAAAATAGATCGATTTGCAAAAGCCATGATCAATAGGGCCAATGACATTGACCCCGTGGCTCCTGATCCGATCCCGCATCGACAGCAGGCCGGCCTCATCATCTGCCCGAAAAGCCAGATGTTGCATGGTCCCGGCGGCACTCGGAAGCGCTCCGTTGCCCGCATGCGTGACGCCGAGTGTCACGGGTATCTGGTCCACACCCGGCAGCTGAACAATCGAAAAATAGCTGCGTTCATTCATGCGCAAAAAGGCATGCAGCCCGCCAGGTACACCGTGCATTTCGAATAGCGCGACAAGTGGACATCCCATGACTTCAGAAAAAAAGGCGATGTGAGTCTTTATGTCGGCCGCCATGATCGCGATGTGGTGGATACCGCTGGGCTGTTGCTGCGTTGTTGTCATTGAAGTCTTCCGTATCTTACTCTGGTCCGTGACTGGTGTTAGGTCGCTCGACGTGCTTGTGGCTTGGAGTCGACAATGGATATCATCCGCGAACCCTATGGCTTTGTCCACGCAGATGCGGGGCGCCTGAAGGAAACTTATGGTGGCCCCTCCGGGCAGGTGTTCGTCGAATGCATGCGCATCAGGCCAATCGACAAGGACAGTCGAACTGTTATCCTGTTCAGCCATCCCATTGGCGGGGGCAGTTTTCTTCCACTCGTCACGGCACTTGCCCATGCCGGTTACCATATAATCTATTGCAACCCCCGTTACCGGGGGAATGACACAGCGCTGATCATGGAAAAATGCGTGCTCGATCTCGGTGCGTGCATTGCGGATGCAAAGAAGCGGTTCGGTTATGACAAGATCGTGCTTGGGGGGTGGTCCGGCGGCGGTTCTCTCTCACTCTTTTACCAGGACCAGGCAGAGCATCCTTCAATTACCGAAACGCCGGCAGGCGATCCCGTCGACCTCAAGGGCGCCGGGCTCGTTCCCGCTGACGCGATCCTGCTGCTTGCGGCCCATGTCAGCCGGTCCGTGACAATGACCGAATGGCTCGATCCTTCGATCCTTGATGAGGGCAAGCCTTTCGAACGCGACCGGGACTTGAACATCTACGCACCGGACTGTCCGAATTCGCCTCCCTATTCCGACGCATTTGTGATGCGTTTCAGGGCAGCTCAAATTGAGCGCAATCGTCGCATTACAAGCTGGGCGAAGTCCCAGTTGGCGGAAATCCGAGCCAGTTCGGACCCCGATGCAGAACGATGCTTCGTCGTTCAGGGCACAATGTGCGACGTGCGCTGGCTCGATCCCAGCCAGGATCCTTCCGACCGAAAGCCGGGCACCTGCTATCTCGGCGATCCGCGGATCGCCAACGACGGTCCCGTGGGATTGGGCCGCTTCACGACATTACGCTCATGGCTCTCCCAATGGAGCTATGATGAAAGCCGTGCGGACGGGCTTGGCAATGCATCCCGGATTTCCTGCCCGACATTGGTCATCAGCAACTCGGCCGACCTCGCCTGCACGCCGAGCCACGCACAGCGCCTGTTCGACGCTGTGGCATCGCCCGACAAGGAGATGCGAACCATTTCGGGCGCCGACCATTATTACATCGAGCGCCGTGAACTGCTACCGATCGCCGTGACCGAAATCGGCACCTGGCTGGGCCGACATGGCTTCTGATCCTGCCGATTGCTCCCAGAAATAAGGCTTCCGCTTCCGGGTGCCTGTGATTTCTTCGTTGAGTGTGGCCGCGTCGTAAAGCCTGCCGCCAATCATGACCTTGGAAATCTTGTCGCTGTTCCGAATATCGGCACTTGGGTCAGCATCCAGAATGACAAGGTCAGCCAGCTTGCCGGCCTCCAGCGATCCAGCGTCACGGTCGTAGCCGAGCGAACGAGCGGCATTGATTGTTCCGGCCGCAAGCGCTTCGATGGGTGACATGCCCCCACGCACGAACGACCAAAGCTCCCAATGCGCAGCGATGCCGGGCTCTTGCCCATGCGCGCCGATCGAAACAGGCACCCCGAGCTTTGCCAGCTTGTGCGCTTCTCTGGCATTGTCGTCGTCCACATAATCTTCCTCCGGCGCAATTTGGCGCCTTGCATTCGCCGCATTCAAAATGCTCGGCGGTTCATGCTTCTGCAGCAGTGGATGCCGCCAGACATCCGTGTGTGCGCGCCAGTAGGGGTCACCCGCCGGCCCGCCATATGTGACGACCAATGTCGGTGTGTAGCCCGTCTTGGACTTTGCGAAGAACTGGAGAACATCATCATAAAAGATTGAAAGTGGTATGTTATGTTCGACGGTCGTATTGCCATCAGCGATCAGGGTCATGTCGAGCCCGAACAACGAACCGCCTTCGGCAACCGAGCGCATGTTTTCTTCGAGAGCGGCCGCAACGACTTGCTGGCGCTGCTCCCGGCGCGGCTGATTGTAATTTTTGATGCTGTGCGCGCCCTGCGCCTTGAGGCGACGGACATGCGCGCGAGCATCATCGAGACCGTCGATCTGGGCATAAACCTCCGGCTCCTTCGCGCCATAGATGATCTCCCCGGTTGAAAAGGTGCGCGGCCCGACAATCAACCCCGCGCGTTCCATTTCGAGTGCTGGAAAGACCGTTGCGGCGCTGCTCGAAGGATCGTGACGGGTCGTCACGCCCAACGCGAGATTGACCATGTCCGTCCAGTTCTGTTGCGGCGTCAGTTCGTCGATGCCATAGGGCCCATGCGCATGCGCATCGACCAGGCCGGGAATGATTGTCTTGCCCTTGACATCCAGAGTCGGGGTTCCGGCGGGCACATTGACCTCGCCACGTTTCCCTATCGCCTTGATCCTGTCACGCTCGATCAGGATCACACCGTCATCAATCACGCCACCTTCTGCATTGGCCATCGACACGATCCGAGCACCGACGAGCGCCACACTGCCTCTCGGCAGGTCCCTGTCGAATGTCATTGACAGCGATACGCCCGTCTTCGGAGGCTCGAATTTGGCAGGCTTTGCGCCATCGGCGACAGGCACGTTTGCAAATAGCGCTGACCGTTCCGCCGAAAATACCGTCGGTCCAAGGGCCCAATGGATTTCAGTTCCGCCATTGCTCCACTGGATATAGTCGGCCCCCTCTCCGCTCACTTGCGCCACAGGCAATGCCCCCCCTGACGACGATACACTGACATTCTGGGTGCCAGGCAGCATCGGCATGACGAAAGCTTCATAATTCTGGCGGAATGCGAAATATTGTCCATCGGGCGCCACTTCGAATGCCGTGACCAACTCGCCTTCTGCATGGACTCTTCTTGCCTCGCCATTCAAGTCTGTGCTGACGAGGCGTCGTTTGCCGTCAGAGCTGTCGATCATGAAGACACGATTGTTGCTGTCCGCAAATTGCGGCGCGCCAAAATTCTTTGCAATGCGGACCGGAACTCCTCCAGACAAGGAGATACGATAGACACCGGGTTCATCGGAATTTCGCGAGGCGCTGAGAAAACCGCCCTGCCCCTTTTCAAAAACAATCGTGCGGCCGTCAGGCGAAAACCTTGGCCGCGAATATAGACCGCCAAGGCGTGTCACGTTCCGGGTCGCGCCACCATTTTGTCCAGCGATGCGGATCTGACCAAGATCGGCATCGGACCAGGAAACATAAACAATGGACTTTCCGTCCCGGGACCAGGATGGATAGGCCTCCATTGCATCGACGGCTTTGGTGAGCCGCCTTGGTACTCCGCCACGCATTGACTTGATCCAGAGTTTCCCGAGCGTCTCGAAAACGACGCTTTGCCCGTCAGGTGACACAGAGACTCCGCGCGGCATTTTGGTCTGAAACTGCGCAGGCGCCACATCGATGGGCGGGCGTGGTGGATCGATCATGTCGCGGGTGTCGGCAACGCGGAACGGTATATCGCCCAATCGACCAGTCGCGACATCCAGCTTCCGGATCTTGCCGCCTGCCCAGAACACAATGCTGGCGGAGTCCGCAGTCCAATCCATGTTGGGATAGACGCCCGTGACTGCCCAGGTTTCCTGAACGTCCTGATCAAGCGCGTCGTAAACCTTGCGCTCTTCGCCTGTGGTCAGATCCTTGACATAGAGCTTTGACTTGGTGCGCTCTCTGCGGACAAATGCAATCATCTTGCCATCGGGCGACGGCGATGGCCTGACTGAACCACCTGCGCCAGTAACAATCGGTTCGATTTCCCCGGTATCGAGGTCGTAGCGTTCAATATCGAACAACTGCGTGTTGGAGTCCTGCGCATATTGGAAGATGGGCCCGGGCGTTACATTGCGCGTGAAGTAGATATGCTTCCCATCGGGTGCATAGATCGGCTCTCCCAATTCCTTCTGGTGCTGCTCGTTTGGCTTTTTGACCAACGCCACGCCGTTTCCGCCCGAAACGTGATAGAGCCAGACCTCCCCGGTTCCCAAAGAGCGGCCAGTGGTGAAATGCTTTTTCGCGACAATGAACCGTCCATCCGGGCTCCAGCTTGGCTGGTTGAGGAGGCGGAAATCCTCCTTCGTCACTTGCCGCTTGTCGGAACCGTCAGCGTTCATGATCCAGATATTGTCGCCGCCGCCGCGATCCGATGTAAATGCGATGCGTTTGCCATCCGGAGAAAATCGCGGTTGGGTCTCAAAGGGAAGCCCTTCCGCAATCCGTTTCGGTGCGCCTCCCAAAATCGGCATCGTGTAAATATCACCCAAGAGATCGAAGGCTAATGTTTTGCCATCTGGGCTCACATCCAGGTTCATCCATGAGCCTTCGGTCACGTCGATGTTGACTTGGCGAACCTTCATGCCCGGAGGTGCGGAAACATCCCATTTTGACTTGTCACCATCAGGCGATGCAGAGAGTGCCGGTCCGGCAACAAAGGGCAGCAATGCGCACCCCCTAAACAGAACATTGCGAATGAACCTGCCACACCCCATCATGAATTCTCCCTTTCCAGGCCGTCTGAGTAAAGCGTCCGATACCGAGTTCCAATGGCTGCGGCGCAAGAAACAGCGAACATTTGATCGACCGCCTGCTGGATAATATCGACGAGCGCTGAGCCCTTGCGCAAAATCGATCTGGGCGTCCTGCGAAGCAATGGAGGACCTAATCCAGTATCAATGTTGGGGCGACTTAGACGCCGACCGTTGGGAGACTTGCCAACGGCCCCGACGGTGCGGTCCCGCTACGGGATGCGACAAGAAGTTCATCGCATTGCAATGACGGAACCACTTCGTTAAACTTTTTGTTCCAAAGGTCAGGCCGCCTCCTTCAAAGGTCGCATTTCGCTATTGGGTGGGAGGAGTCTTGTGACGGCAATGGTTTGGGCTCAGATGCCTTTGAGGACCAGTTAGTGCAGATTGCCCAGAAATATCCTTTCGTGAACTTTGTGAAAAGCAATTGGTTGTTGACCCTTGGTCTGGTCGCGATCTTTGCTCCGACGATGCTTCTCATCGCCCAGCTCAGCTGGGGAACGGAGCAAGGCGCTCATGGCCCGATTGTAGTTGCGACAGGCCTTTGGCTTCTGGCTCGGCAATGGGGGCGGATTGAGGCTGTGATCGAGCCGCCGCCAGCTTATAAGGTCGCCCTGTTCTTCATACCGCTCCTCGGCCTCTATTTTCTTTCGAGCGTGACGCAAATCATCGAAATCCAGGGGTTTCTGATGTACGGTCTTCTCGTCACAACGCTTTACAGTTTTGTTGGCGCTCGCGCGATCCGCCGTTTGGCCTTCCCGCTTTTCTACCTCTTGTTTGCATTTCCTCCGCCTGACACGGTGGTTGCCATCATCACCCAGCCCTTGAAGATCGGCATTTCCAAGGCCGCTATCGAGCTGCTTTATGCTCTTGGCTATCCCATTGCAGGCGCTGGTGTGACAATCCAGATCGGGCAGTACCAGCTGCTCGTGGCAGCTGCGTGCTCCGGGCTAAATTCCCTGATTTCCCTCTCCGCCATTTCGTTGTTTTACGTCTATGTCCGGCACGAGCTGGATTGGGAATATGCAGCCCTGCTGATCCTTGCGATCGTGCCAGTCGCGATCTTTGCAAATCTCGTTCGCGTCCTGATACTAATCTTGCTGACCTACCATGCCGGGGAAGCAGCCGCCCAAGGTTTTCTCCACAATTTTGCGGGCATGACCATGTTCGTCACAGCACTCCTGTCGATATTTGCCCTTGATGTCGTGGCAGAGCCACTTTGGCGTCGCTACGTAAAAGGAAAGCCGAGCGATGTCGGCTGAAACCAAATCTGAAGCAGGAGCGGCGGGTCAGCTTACGCGCAGGCATTTGCTGATGGGCGCTGCGCTGACGGCCACAGCGGTCGTCGCGTTTGCGCGTGAACCCCGCGAAACCATGCGTCGGCTGAAACCGGGCGAACTGGAAAGCATGATTCCGGTAAGGATCGGACAGTGGGGTTTTGAGACCCGAAGCGGACTGGTGCTTCCGCCCGATGATCCACTCGCGAAAAGTCTCTACAGCGATGTACTGACCCGTGTTTATGTTTCTGAAGACCGTCCGCCGGTGATGCTGCTCATCGCGTACAGCAACACGCAGAACGGTATGCTCCAGCTTCATCGGCCCGAAGTTTGTTATCCGGCTGGGGGCTACACGCTAACCGAGACAAAGACGAAGGCGCTTGCCATCTCTCCCGGTGTTGAAATTCCTGCCCGCTTTTTCAGCGCCGAAAGCCCGGCGCGCACTGAGCAAGTGATGTACTGGACACGCATCGGCACCGAATCGCCCACCAGTTGGATCGATCAGAGGGCTGCCGTCATCCGTGCCAATCTCAAACAGGTTATACCGGATGGCATCCTGGTTCGGATCTCAACCGTTCTACCCGACTATGGCAGCGCAGAGCCGGTACTTCGCGAATTCGCGGCGTCCTTGGTTAAAGAATTGCAATCAAATGGCCGAAAACTCTTAGTCTCGGGCTAGATCAATCCTTTTTCCAGCCTTCGTGCGGACGCAGAACGATCCAGATGAAGACCAGCACGAATATAAGCGTGATAGTGGCCCAGATGTCATAGCCTTCATTCCCAATATAGTTCCCGACTGCGCATCCGACCGAAGCAGCCAGATACTGCCAAAGGTGGTCCTTTGGCTCCGCTTCGGACGAGCGCTGGAGGAAAAGTACAATCAGCCCGGCAAATATAGCCACCGAAACCCAGTCAAAGATGGTTTCCAACGCATTCCCCCATTGCAAATCTGAAAAAATTGTAGCCTATCAGCAGTTACCACACGAAGGCCGGTCCGGGCAACAGAGGGGAAAATGCTCTTCTGTCCTGAGGGGGTTAAGCTGGAGATTTGCTGTGAAATCGAGTATTAGAACTGCAACATGTATCGGTCTTGTCGCTGCATTGCTGGCGACAACGGGCTGCGGAAAGAAGGCAACCGGTCAGGTTGTCGCTGTCGTCAACGGCGATGAAATCACGCTGGATGAGCTCAATTCGGAACTGAACGGTGTCAACTTGCCGCCAAATGCTGACAAGAAGCTGGCTATGCGCCAATTGCTGCAACAAGTCATCGATCGTCGATTGCTTGCCCAATCTGCAAAAGAACAGGGCCTCGACAAGGATCCCGCCTATATCACGCAGCAGCGCCGGATGAATGAAGACTTGTTGGTGCGGATGTTTGCGAAGAAATCTGCCGACACGATTCCAGTTCCCACAGCTTCGGAAATTGACAAATATATTGCTAGTCATCCGCTCGCATTCGCTTCGCGCACGCGTTACAAACTTGACCAGATCCGGTTCGAGCTGCCTGCCGATCCCGCGCCACTTCTGAAGGCGCTTGAAGCCGATCATTCACTTGACGCCATCATTGCCCGTCTCACGGCTATGGGCATCAAATATCAGCGCGGGAATAGTGCACTCGACTCTGGAACGGTGGCGCCGGCAGCGCTCAAGCAGGTCACGTCCCTGCCCCCGGGTGAGCCCTTCATCACACCAACCGGACGCGTTGTGGCAGTCAGTGTCATCACTGGCACCGAACCCATAACCGTGCCCGCCGAACAGGCTCGACCGTTGGCGGTGCAGGCGATTCGCAACGAGGCCCTGAACAGCATCGGCGAAAAGCGCCTCAAGGAAGCGCGGGCAAGCGGCAAGATTGAGTATCAGCCGGGCTATGAAGCTCCGGAAGGCAAGGCCGCTGCGGCGAAATAGTGTGATAATTTGGCGGCGAAGTGGCCAATGAAGATCAGGCCACTTCGCCTCCGCTTGCGGCGGCGTGTTGCAGCTCATCCTGTCTTTTAGACTTCGCCTGCAGACCCTTCTCAAGCGCAATCTTGCGCGCAAGGCCCGCAACGATCCCGGTATCGATGGCAAACAGGACTTGCACGGGATAGACGACAAAAATCCATTCGTAGAAGCAGTGGATCACCACAACTACAAGGCAAACCCCTATCCCGAGCATCAGATCGCCGCGCGGGTCTTTCCGGTTTTGCCATGCCGTCCGGAAGGCGATTCTGATCGGCGTCAACAAGAGCAGGACAAAGGCAACCAAGCCGAGTAGCCCCGTTTCGGCCCAAACAAGCAGGTAGGCGTTATGAACATTAGCGCTCCTGCTCCCGGAATTCCACACGACACCTGCCCGGTCGGAATAGCCCTGCGTGTTGGCGACCACGACATATTGGTTGGATCCGACTCCCATTGGGTGATCCGATATGATCATTCTGGCTGCGCGTTCAAACGCGGCCCTTTCGTCATAGTCAGCTGAAATCGGCGCAGCATCGAAACGTTTCTGAAGAGACGAGAAAGCCAATGGCGTTGCGGCCGCAAGTGCAACCAGTCCCAGCCCAACAATCATCGACTTGCGAGGAGTGGGCCTTCGCGCGATCGAAAGCACCAGCAACGTCACAAAACCGAAACCTGCAAGACCGAGGGTCGCGCGGGACGCGCCAAAAATGACGACAGTTGCGCCTGCGATGATGCCAAAGAGGGAAGCCCGCTGCTTGCCATCAACCATGAGCATCGCAAGTGCCGGGAATACGACAAAGTGCGAGATCATGCCGAGTAGATTCTGATGACCAAAGGTGCCGGCAGCCTGTGTATCGCCAGACAGTCTTTGATCGATTGCAAAGCCGGCCTGAAAGCAGAGGCCCAGGACCATCCCGCGGATCAGCGCGGGAGCACCTCTTTCATCCTGGCAAATCTTTGCCACTGCCGCAAAAATGAGAAAGACGCGCGCCAGCTGCCAGGCATAGAAAAAGGCAGCCATCGGAACAGCGGAATAGGCGATCGTTACCAATACCAGGAAAATGTAGATGGGCAGAACCGTCAGCATGGGCGAAGGAACGCGCACCTTCTGATAGCGGAGAAAGACAGCCAAAGCGATGAAATCAAGAAGTGAAAGCTCAAGGCCCTTCACATAACCGGGCCACATTGCCCAGGAAATCGGCGCAATAATAAGGTGCCAAGGCCCCATGACGAAAGGCAAAAAGCCCATCGCTGTCCAGACAAGTGGCGCACGCTGCGGGTTCTCGCGCAGCCAGGATATGAGTACAGGCACAAGCGCCACAAACAACAGGAGGGCAACCCATTTCATGCTGGTCCGGACTCCTGGCTGGATTGCAAAATAAGAATTTCGGCTGAAAAGGTGCTTAATCCACAAGACCCCTGTCGCAAAGTCGAATTTTGCGCGTGGGTAAACGAAGGGTGTGCACGAACAGTCAGCTTGCGAGGCTTGGACGAAAGATGTTCTTGATTGATCTTTTTACCGAACGCGCCGCCGCAGCACCCTGTCTGAAAACAGGCAATTTGTCGTAAAACTGCAGGTCGGCAATGTCGCTGCGCGACGGTCTCTGATAGCCAAGGGGTGGACGGGCAAACAGGGTAGAAACCTCCGGATGGGCACGCCGAAACCAGACATAGGCCCCGTCAATCGGGGGATGAATGCCGTCAAATGAAATAGATCGAAGATAGTCCGCAACAACTGGAACAATTGCGCCGCTGAAGCCCATCATATGTGCGCCAACGATATCGCTGTCATGAAGGTTGCGCGGATCATCCGCATAATAGCCTCCATAAAAGATCGCCCAGTCTTCAGCCGGAACAAAATTCTCTGCTCCTTCGACAAAATCAACGTCATCTTCGATAATGAGCACACTGTGACCCCGCTTCGCGGCCTGATCGAGGATTGCCAATTGGCTATGGTAGACACCCCGCGCGCCAGGCGAGGAAAATGATCCTGCATCCGGAAACGAAATAGCGTCAAAAAACTCGACCCGCGGATCATCAGCAATGCCGACCCGTCGCAATTCGCTTCGCATCTTTGCCCGCCGATCCTTGCGAGCGGCGAGGTTGATGATCCTGATTTCGTCAAAATAATCGAAAATCACTTTTATTCCCTGATACAATTCACGCGCCGGAACAACTCTTGGCGAACTCCATATGTTGCAACACATACTGCAGAAAACCAACTGAACCGTTACCGTTGAACCTTGCAACGGGGTTGACTTCCACATTCCCGAATATCAATCGAAGTCAAATTAACGGGCCCTTAAGCACAAAGCCGAAAGATTGCACTTTCCCGCATTCCAAAAGGCGAGATAATACAGCCGATGCAAATCGCCTACATCATGACGCATTATCCCCGGGTCGCACTGACGTTCATTTCGGGCGAAATAGATGCGATGGAGCGAAAAGAGCTGCCCATTCTGCCAATTGCGCTCAATCTGCCGGATGAAGCCGATGTAACGTCAGACGAAGCGCATCAACGTCAAGCCCGGACAACCTACCTGAAGTCATCCAAATTGCAGTTGGGTCTGTCGCTGTTTGGGATGGTCCTTGCGCATCCCATTGCCATGCTATGTGTCTTGTGGATCGCCATCCGGTCGGCACGGATGGACTTGAACCTCGTCATTCGGCGCATCGCGCACTTCTGCTATGCTGCTCAGACTGCAAGACATTGCCAGGCCAATTCCATCCGCCATTTGCACGCGCATTTCGGACAGACCCCGGCAACAATTGCGTGGCTTGCCTGTGAAATTCTCAATCGCACATCGAGCCAAAGAACCAGCTGGAGCTTCACAATTCACGGATTCCAGGACTTTGTGGACGATGCGATAGCCAGACTCGATCTCAAGGCAGCCTCTGCTGCTTTCATTGTATGCATCAGCGATTATACGAAATCACAGCTTTGTCGCGTTACGGATCCTCAATATTGGAACCGCTTTCACGTCATCAAATGCGGCATCGATCTGGACGCGTTTCCATTGCGAACGGCACCGCCTGATCGATCTGCGCCACGCATCGTATCTGTGGCCCGATTGTCGCCGGAAAAGGGCCACCTGATCCTTCTCAACGCCCTTAGGATGTTGCTTGATGATGGCGTCCAGGCCGACCTCCAGATCATTGGAGCAGGACCATTTGAAGCAGCAATTCGGCACGAAAGCACACACCTGGGGCTGGACGACAGGGTGACGTTTTCCGGCGAACTTTTACCCGCCGACGTCGCACGGGCGTTGGCAGATGCGGACGTGTTCTGCCTGCCGTCCTTTTCGGAAGGGCTGCCGGTGTCTGTCATGGAGGCAATGGCAATTGGCGTTCCGGTCGTAAGCACCTGGATCAGTGGCATCCCCGAACTGGCGGTCAATGATGTCACGGCTCTGACTGTTCCGGCAAGCAATGTAGAGGCTCTCGCCAAAGCGTTGAAAAAGGTCGCGGTGGACGGGAAGCTGCGCACGGCGCTCGCCCGGAACGCGAGGACCGAAGTCGAGCGAATGCACAACATCGCTGCCAACTCGGAAAAACTTCTTTTCCTGTTTCAGTCAGTTCTTAACGAGGTTGGCGTAACGGGCTCACCATACACAACCAGTTCAATTCAATAGGTCATGAGTGTGGGTGTTGCAGACAATCGATTGAAGGTCGCCGTGGTCGGTTGTGGCGGCATCGCAAACGAACATTTGCCCTATCTCGCCAGCTCACCGCTGGCGCACCTTGTCGGTGTTTGCGACACGTCCCGAGCAACTGCGATGTTTGCTCAAACGCGCTTTGGAGCGGATGGTTTCTTCCTTGATGCGCAGGAAATGCTTCAATCAACCCAACCTGACGTTGTCCATGTTCTGACGCCGCCGCAGAGCCACGGAGCGCTTGTTTCGATGAGCTTGAAGGCGGGTGCCCACGTCATTTGCGAAAAACCGATGACAGCTTCCGTTTCCGAAACAGCCGAGTTGCTCGCGTTGGCAAAAACATGCGGTAAGTGGTTGATCGAAAGCCGCAACCTCCTCTTCAATGACAATGTCATCAAGATCAATGGCCTGGTGGAGGACGGAACCCTGGGCGAAATCCGGGAAGTTGATCTGCTTCTCTCACTTGACCTCAATGCTGGGCCGTTCGGGGACCTCAATCTTGAAGGACCGGGTGTGCAGCTTCCAGGAGGAGCGGTTCAGGATTTTCTTCCTCACCTTGCCTATCTCTTTCTCCATTTTGCAGGAGCCGCGACGTCAGCTGGCAGGGTCTGCGGGATACTTGAGAATCTCAGCGGGAATGGCCGAGTCGGCTTCGATCATCTCGATGCTCTCGTCCTTTCAGATAACTGTCGCGGCAGATTGCGCATTTCATCCGACTTGAAGCCGGACATGTTTCGCCTGATTGTCCGCGGTTCCAAAGGCATAGCGGAGTCGGACTTCTATAACCCCTACCTGCGCGTCCAGCTAAGCGAAGATTCCGGCAAGTGGGCACCATTTGAACAAGTCCGGGCAGGATACAGGCTTGCCAGATCAGGGTTCGGGAATTTGCGCGACAAGGTTCTTCAGCACGGGACGTACCATGGCATGCCAAGAATGCTTGATGCCATTTACAAGGCATTGGCAAGTGGTGGCAGCTCGCCGATTGCGGCATCAGACATTGAAGCAACCGCAGCCTTGGTCGACGCATTGGTCGCCTTGCGGAGCACACGATGAGAGTTCTGGTAACCGGCGCGTCCGGCTTCCTTGGAAAAGCTGTCGTTCGTGCAGCGGCGGCGGCGGGGCACCGGGTTGTTGCACTCGTCCGCCCGACTGCGGATGTTTCAAATCTCGGCTGGCCCGACAATGTCGAGGTCATCAAGGGCGATCTGCGACAAATGGGCGCCTGGCGAGATCATCTTGATGTCGACTTAGTGATCCATCTCGCCGCAGCACCCTCGGGCGATATTGCAACGCAATTCGCCGGCACGGTGCAGGCAACCGAAAACCTGCTCGACAGTCTACCGCTACGGTCGTTGAGGCGTTTCATCCACATCAGTTCCTTTTCGGTCTATGACTATTCAATCCGGCCGAAGCACGGAATCATTGACGAAGCGACCGCTCTTGAGTCCCAACCGCAAGCGCGTGATGCCTATACAATTACAAAGATGCTGCAGGAGAGCCTCGTTATCGACAGGTGCGACGATACCGGTCTGGAGTGCGTAATCATTCGTCCGGGCGCGATATATGGACCGGGCAAGGATTGGGATTGTGGCACAGCGCTTTCGTTCAAATCATTTGATCTTCTTTTTGGACCGTTGGGCGCGTTCAGACTGACATATGTGGACAATTGCGCAGACGCGATCGTGCGGGCGATTGATGCGGATGTCGGGAAGGCACGCGTCTTCAATATCGTTGACGACGAATGCCCATCGCTCTGGAAATACCACAACGCCTGCCGACGTGCCGGGGCGCGGGCCGGCTTTGTCATCCCGGTTCCCTGGCTCCTGATCGCAGCACTTGGCCGAATGGTTCGCCTCGTAAATCGGTTGGCCTTTCGCAATCGGGCAAAACTGCCCGAGTTACTTGAATACCGGCGCCAGCAGGCCAGGTGGCGCCCATTGCGGTATTCAAACGCGCTTGCCAGAAACGTTCTGGGCTGGACGCCGTCGGTCAAGCTTGCTGAGGGCGTCGCGCGCACCGTCGTCAAGAAGGCAGATTCTGCCGGCTGAAAGACATCCGCTACTTATAAAGAATTGCCGATCTCTGTCCGCCCCTGATTGCCATCAGAAGATATCTTGCTGCTCCTTGCAGTTCGGGAAATTTGGCAAGCATCGCGAAGAATCCATAGGACCATGCTGACCTTTGCGTCACCCCCAGACGGAACGCGATCCGCGCAACCTGCAGGGCATAAATGCCTATGAGACCAAGGATCCAGCGCGGGTCGCAAAGACTTGCAGCAAGAGTTACAGCCGGCAGAGCTCCAGCCCAGATGATCGCTCTCCTGATTTGCTGACCGTAGAGCGGAACCCCCTTCCCCTGTCGCGTCGCGGCCCATACCTGCGCATAGCCAAAGCCGCTTCGCACACCGCGCATCCACCATTGGGAAAGCCTGTACATCGCCGCATCGTGCAAGGTCATATCCGCATCGATCCGCCAGATCTTCCAGCCCTTGGCCCGCAGCCGATGGCAAAGCTCGGGCTCCTCACCGGCTATCAGGCGATCGCTAAATCCGCCGACTGTCCGGAACGGGTCGGCGCGAACCAGAGAGTCTCCACCGCATGCCTCTGCCTCACCAATTGGCGTGTTCCACTCTATGTCGCAAAGCTTGTTGTAGGGTGACGCATCGGGATTTTTCTCTTGGCGGCGACCACACACAATGGCGACCTGGGCATGCTGAATGAGGAAACGCAAGGCTTGGGGAAGCCAATCCGGTGCCAGCTCGCAGTCACCATCGATGAATTGCACGAAATCAATCTCGCCTGAATCCAGGAGGAGTTGCTCAAACCCTTCATTTCGCGCTCTTCCAGCCGTAAATGGCCTGGAAAGATCGAGCTTGACGACGCGCGCGCCGCGCTTTTCGGCTTCCATTACACTGCCATCGGTCGAACCGGAATCGACATAGACGATTTCAGCCGCTCCCGCGCTTTTGAGTGAATCGAGGCATCGCACAAGCCTTTCGCCTTCGTTCCGCCCGATCACGACGAAGCCGACGCGATCCGGAACTTGGCCATCAGCCGGGGCTTCCTGCTTCATAGCTGGTCCAGGCCCCAAAGGCTCATCAATCCACCTGACAATCCCAACGACCACAGCAAAATGCGCCAGAACACAATCATTGCACACATTGCGAGTGTGATCAGAACATCCTGTCGGAAAAACGAAATATGCTCGCGCTGCTGCGCGGCCAGAAGCGGGACATACTTGACCAAGTCTGACGCAGCCATGACGCCGATAGCACCCGCAACACCAAAATACACGACGCCGACCGGGAGACCGACGGCAAGCCACACCAGCTTGACCAGATTTGCAAGCGCTCCATAAGATGGGCGACCAACACCCAACAGCACGGATTCGCTGAGGGTACACAGGATCGAGAACCAGACGCCGAATGCGAGAACCGGCAGCATCAGCGCTGCCGTCCTGTAGCGATCGTCATAGAGCAAGAACACGACAAGATCCGAAGCTGCAACAAACAGCGAAACCAGGACAGCACCGCCTAGGAGCATGGTCGTTCGGCCACGAGAGAGCTTTTCCCGGAGAGCTCCTTCCGAATGACCTGCAGCCGCAACCATTGGAAAAATGATGAGGCTGCCGATCCTTGCCATAAGCAAACTGATGACATCGGCAAGCGAGCGCGCAACGCTGTAGATGCCCAGGATCTGAAATGGGAGACTTCTTGCAAGATACAGACGATCGAAGTTCATCGAAAGGAAATAGACAATTGTCGAAAGCAGGATCCACTTTCCAAAGTGCATGATCTCTTTGGCGTAAGGAATTGAAAATGTGAATCTATGCTTCACCCCGCCAACAATGAAAAAACTTCCTGCCATTGCCACGGCGCTTGAAATGATGCCCCCATACACCAGCGCCCATATCGTAGGTGTTACGATCGCGCATATGATGTGTATAATCATCGTCGATACGGCCACAAATATGTCGTAAATGCTGACAGCTTTCAAATTCAGCCTTTTTTGAGCTATAAATCGACTTACAGATTGAAAGCCCGTAAAAATAAAAATTGAAGATATTACCGGAACAATTTTGTATATTGTCTGACTATTATAAAATTGAGAGATCGGATAGGTGAATGCTATGCACACGACAGCAAGCAATACACCGCGTGCTATTTGCAGAATCCACGCAGTGTTATAGAAATCCGGGTCTTCGCCGTTCTTGTTGCTTATGATATTTTGGCCAATGCCAATATCTGACAAGAGCTCGACGCCCGTCCGCAAGGTGTTGACGATGAGCATGATTCCGAAAAGTTCCGGCGCAAGCAAACGCGCCAACACCACATTGTTGACCAGCCTGAATGCTTGTGCGACGGCATAGGAACCGGTTGTCCAGCCAAGGCGCTCAGTTACGGAACGCGACAGAATTTTCATGAGCAAAAATGATTTCGAACAGGCTTGCCTCCATGACCCTTTTCACGGTGGCACGCGTCCGCCAGTTGGCGAACGGTTGACAAGAATTGCCTCTGTGCTTGCCGGGGCGCCCCGATGAGGATCTTGTTCGCGCTGCCTGGGCTGCACAAGTATGAGCGCGGCGCGGAGGTCGCGCTGAATGCCCTGGCTACCGAACTGGCGATCGGTGGAGACGATGTCACGCTCATCGGTTCAGGAGACCCAAAGCCGTCGCGACCATATCGATTTTTGCGTGCACAATCGCTCCAGCGCGAGGGTTTCGAACATTTTCCGTCCTTACCCGTTTTCCGTAGCGAAACTGTTTATGAAGAAGCAAGTTTTGTGCCCGGATTATTGCGTCGGTACCGGCCTCGGGACTTCGATATCACTGCAACCTGTTCCTATCCGTTCACGAATTGGGTCTTGCGTCGTCCTTCGCTTCGCGGGACCCGCCCACCTCATGTCTTCATAACGCAAAATGGTGATTGGCCGGCCCAATCCGACAAATCCGAATACCGCCTTTTCGGCTGCGAAGGGCTGGTTTGCACCAATCCTGACTATTACGAGCGCAACCATTTGCTATGGCCCAGCGCATTAATTCCCAACGGTATCGATGTAAATCTGTTTCGCCCCGGGGCTTCCGCGCGCGAAAAGTTCGGATTGCCCGAAAATGTCCCCGTCGTGCTGATGGTGAGCGCGCTCATTCCATCGAAAAGAGTCGCCGATGGAATTCTTGCGGTGAGCAAACTGCCCGGCGCCCATCTTGTTGTCGCAGGGGACGGCCCGTTGCGCGACGAGATACGTCAGATGGCCAGTGATCTGCTTCCCGGTCGCTTCACGAGAGTTTCGGTTGCCGGGCACGAAATGCCTCTCCTTTACAGATCAGCTGATGTCTTCCTGCACCTGTCCAAGGAAGAATCATTTGGCAACGTCTATATCGAGGCGATGGCGTGCGGGCTGCCGATCGTCGGGCACGATACACCGCGCCTGAGATGGATCGTGGGAGATGACGAATTTCTGGTGGATACAGTCGATAGCGACGCCGTCGCGGCGCGATTGACGGAAGCACAATCAGGCTCTGGCGCCCAAAGGAAAGCTCGCCTCATCCGTTCGTCCGATTTTTCCTGGGCCAGGGTGGCCGCGAAATACCGCACATTCTTTGAGCAGGTGATTTCCAGCCAGGCACGATAATACGCGAGCGACGCCAGTCCGTGCGGTTATTCCGCAGGCGTGCCACCGGCCTGGTGCCGCTTCATCATTTCCACTTCAACTTGCGTTTCCCTGAGGCTTTGGATCGCATTCATCCGTTGAACGCTGTCCTGAACGGGCCTTTCGCTGCACACCGGACCCTCGACATCGATATTGTGGCGGTGGCTGGATTGCGGCACATGAGCATCTTGCGAGGTTGCAAAGAAGAAGGTCCCCAAAGCGGATGCAAGTGCAACCTTTCGTATGTCTCCAGCCATCATCGATGCATCCTTCCGAGTTTCACGCGCGACTAGTCGACAAAATCGCCATTGGCGAAATAGTCGATAGTCTTCTGAAGGCCTTCACGCAGCTGCACCTGAGGCTCCCAATCGAGTTTCGCCTTGGCCAGACTGATGTCGGGGCAGCGCTGCAACGGATCGTCCTGCGGTAGCGGTCTAAAATCGATTTTCGATTTCGACCCCGTCAATTCAATCACCAGTTCGGCGAGTTCCCGTATCGTGAATTCGTTCGGATTGCCGAGGTTCATCGGACCCGTGAAGCCGGCCGGGCTGTCCATGAAGCGCAAAAAGCCTTCAACCAGATCGCTTGCAAAGCAGAAGCTGCGGGTTTGTGATCCATCTCCGTAGATGGTGATTGGATCGCCCTTGAGCGCCTGCATGATGAAATTCGAGACAACCCGCCCATCCGATGGATGCATACGCGGGCCATAGGTATTGAAAATTCGAACGACCTTGATGTCGAGCCCAAGCTGGCGATGATAGTCAAAGAACAAGGTTTCAGCGCAGCGTTTACCTTCATCATAGCAGGACCGGATGCCGATCGGATTGACATTCCCCCAATAGGATTCGACCTGTGGATGGATTGAAGGATCGCCATAGACCTCGCTAGTCGACGCCTGGAAAATCCGGCACTTCAGGCGCTTTGCGAGGCCGAGCATATTGATTGCGCCATGCACCGAGGTCTTGGTCGTCTGCACGGGGTCATGCTGGTAATGCACGGGAGATGCCGGACAGGCCAGATTGTAGATTTCATCAACTTCGACGAAAAGCGGGAAACAGACATCATGACGCAGGAACTCGAACCGCGGATGCTGGTGCAGATGTTCGATGTTGCGCTTCGAGCCGGTGAACAGATTGTCCACACACAGGACGTCATGCCCTTGATCCAGAAGCCGGTCGATCAGGTGAGAGCCAAGAAACCCGGCACCTCCTGTGACGAGTACCCGCTTCTGCGAAAAATAATTACGTCCCACGCAATAGTCCCTGTTTCAAAGTTTCAAAGCCGCACTGCCGTTCTCTTAGCCGGAAAAGCGGAACAGAATGGTTAACAAAATTTGTGTCGCCTGCACATTTTCAAAACGCCACGTCAACCATTTTGTCTTCAGGCCACAGTTGGCGCCATATAGCTCGACGGCGCGCGTAGATGGAGTTTGGTCATGACCTGTACCAGTACGAAGGTCGCGGTCGCATAAATGTGGTAGCACCAGTGCATCGCAACCGCGACGACCAATCCGGGCAACGGTAAACGCCTGGCAAGGAATCCAAAAAATTGGCGATTTCGGACTGCGTAGCCGACAAGGAATGCGGCAGCGCCGATGAGGGCGGGCCCACAAAACGGAGCGATGACGAGGCAAGCTAATGAAGCGACAGCCATGAATGCAGTGATCCGCTCTCCGGTCGCCACATTGAGGTCAAGACCGGCGGTACGCCCGTCAGCGATCAGTTCGGACCAGGGGTAGGCTCTCCTGACCACGTCCGTATGCCAGACGCGCCACAGGCTCCAGTCCTTGCAATGCGTACCGAGCGCCGAATGCACCAGCCGAATCCGGAAGCCTTTTGATTTAAGGCGGACGCCGAGTTCAACATCTTCGATGCTGGGATGGGCGAAAAGCGCCGTGTCATATCCGCCAAACGCAAGAAAGGTCTTGCGGTCAATCATGCCGATTCCCGACCAGAAGGTCGTGGCTTCGCTTGGACCGTTCTGGTGCACAAAATGGTGCCTCAGGTTCGCATAAAGGCTGGTGTAGCGGTCCGAACGTGGATGGTCGTCATAGGATCCGAACGCCGCAATCGCTCCGCTTTCAGCGATTTCCTGAGCAAGGAGATCGAGAACGTCCTGTGCGATGACAACATCCGCATCGACGAACAGAAGCAATTCCGTTTCCGCTGCGTTTGCTGCAGCATTACGGCCATAGCCCGGACCTTTCGGGCTCCCCTCATTCCGGAGGATTCGTGCGCCTGCAGCTTTGGCCATGGAATTGGTCTTGTCGGTGGCGCCGTCATCATAGACGATCAGTTCATCGCCCGGCTGCAGTGCCGCACGAATGGCGTCAAGGCATGGCCCGATCGTGGCCTCGGCATTATATGCCGGGACGATCACAGCAATGGATCGACGCTTTCCCATCTCGTCGTCTCAGTGAGCACGCGACCGGGTCAGGTCAGGCGCCGCTTCAATGTCTTCATGGTATTCCTTTTCGACATTGACGCTCCAAAGGTCGTTCGATGCGCCCAGGACGTTCTTGACCGCCAGCATAGCCGTCAGCATCGAATGATCCTGATTGTTGTAACGATGCATCCCGTTACGACCGACAACCTGGAGGTTGCTGAAGCCCGCGAGCCAGCCGCGGATCATGTCCAGCGCTTCGCGGTAATCGCCATCATAGACGGGATATGCCTTCGGCTGGCGGATAACGGTGCCATCGACAACAGCTGAGGCCTTGGCAAGGCCAAGCCATTCCAGTTCCCTGGATGCCTGCTTGATCAATTCCTTGTTGTCGCGCTTCCACAGCTCGTCATCAATGTTGCAGAAATATTCCATTCCGATGCTCGTGCGATCGTCATCAGGAACCATCTGCTCGGACCATGAACGAAAGTTCTGGATGCGACCGACTTCGACTTCCGGACTATGGATATAAACCCAGTTATCCGGAAAGAGGTCGCGCCCTTCGAGGATGAGCGTGACGATCAGGAAGTCGCGATACTTCAGCTTGCGCGCCGCAGCCTGGATTGCAGGCGGAGCGGGAGGATCCATTGCCAGAACAAGCGCCGCAATAGGCATCGACGAAATGAACTCGTCCGCTTCGAACCTATACTTCTCCGGACGCTCGCCAGTCGTCGCGACCTCAAAACCGGTAACGCTGTCATCGTCGTGGAAAATCCGGGTGACACTTGAAAGCATGCGTACTTCGCCGCCCTGCGCTTCGACCCTGTCGCGGAAAGCTTCCCACATCATACCCGGCCCAAGCCTGGGATAGTCGAACTTGTCGATCAGGCTGGTCGTGTCGTTCTGCCCTGTCAAGGCGTTGAGCACGGCCTTGCGCAGCGAAAGGTTCTTGATGCGCTGTGCAGCCCAATCAGCCTGCAATTCGGTGCAAGGCATTCCCCACACCTTTTCGGTATAGCTCTTGAAGAAGTGCCAGAACAGGCGACCGCCAAAACGGTTTGTCACCCACTGCTCGAAATTTTCTTCTTCTGTGTGCGGATAGACTTTCCACTTCAGGTAACTGAGCATGATCCGCGCGGACTCGTAAATCCCCATGTTGAAGAGTGCGTTGAATATCTTGAGCGGATAGTCGAAATATTTGCCGCGATAGAAGATCCGGCTCAATCGGGGACGGAGAAGAAATTCCTCTGGGAGCACTTCACGCCAAAGTGCCTCGACCGGCTTTACCTTTGTAAAGAACCTGTGCCCGCCGATGTCGAAACGATATCCCTTGTATGTTTCCGTGCGGGCAATGCCGCCAACCTGATCGGACTCTTCGAACACCACCACGTGGTGGCCTTCGCTATGCTTTTGGAATTCATAGGCAGCCGTGAGCCCGGCAGGCCCGCCTCCTATGATGCCCACCACAGCTTTGCCCTGGCTCTGAGCAGGCCGTGCTACGCCGTCTGCACGCATTTCCGCACGGAACCAGTCGATCGTGCTATCGAGGCCATCCTTGAGCATGATTGCCGGTTCCCAACCCAGCACGCTGCGTGCCAGGCTGATGTCGGGGCAACGAACATGAGGATCATCTTCAGGCAATTGCTCATGGCTGATGCTCGAAACCGACCCGGTCTTCTCGAGGACGATCTCCGCAAGTTCGCGGATGGAGAATTCATGGGGATTCCCGAGATTCACGGGCCCAATACGGGCGCCCGGTGCCTCCATCAAGGCAATCAGGCCTTCGACCATGTCGCTCACATAACAAAAGGATCGTGTCTGTGATCCGGCGCCATGGATGGTAAGCGGATTTCCAGTCAGTGCCTGAGACACGAAATTTGGAATGACGCGACCGTCCCCCGCGTGCATTCGCGGACCATATGTATTGAACAGCCGCGCAACGCGAATTTCCGTGTTGTGCTGGCGATGGAAATCGTAACACAGCGTCTCTGCAACACGCTTGCCTTCGTCATAACAGGCACGCGGTCCGACACAATTTACGGCCCCGACATAGTCTTCTGGCTGGGGGTGAACATCGGGATCGCCATAGACTTCGCTTGTCGATGCCTGGAGCAAACGCGCACCGCGCAGCTTGCAAAACTCCAAGGCGTTCAGCGTTCCGACAAAATTGGTGCGCAGTGTTCCGACGCCATCGCGCCGATACTCGCGGGGCGAGCCCGGACAAGCAAGGTTGTAGACCCTGTCGACGGAAATATCGGGCAGCCCTTCGCATATGTCGCCCTGGACAAAGTGGAATCTGGCGTTCGCCATGGCGGCAGCGAAATTTCGCTCGGCGCCCGACCCAAGATTGTCAAAACACCACACTTCATGGCCAAGCTCCAATAGCCTGTCGCAAAGATGTGAGCCTATGAATCCGGCTCCCCCTGTAACTAGTATTTTCAAGCTTGCCCCCAAGTTTAGGTACCGCCACGAGATAAATGATTTGACTTATTCAGTTCCGGTTTCGTGACTTACCGGACCTTCCTTAAAAAGCTGTTATCTCTAGCGCAACACTTCCGCTTGTCCCTGACTCATTCAATGAAATGCAAGGCCTGACAAGCCCGATGAGGAAGTCCGTTTCGGACCAGATTTGGAATTTGTTAACCATTCCAGCGGTATCAAACCCGTTAATTGCTCAAGTCGTCTCGTTGGTTTGGCGGTTGCCCTTGCCAAGATGCGTTCAGCAATCGAACGGCCAAAGCGATTTGCCGCATTTGGCCATTTGGGAGTTCATCCAATGGCGCCATCCAAGTGCTTGGCCATTGCGACGGCAGATCGGGTAGAAGTTTTGTCAGTGCGGGAAAAAATGAAAATCAGGTCGCGAAGCCTCTCATATGCGATCCTTGTCGCATGTTCATCAATCGCGCTCGCTGCTTGTGGAGGCAGCACTGGCCAGCAATCGGGCACATCGACGCTACCGCCGACCCCTGATCCGGCTCCCGCGCCTTCGCCAACGCCTGCACCGGCACCAACTCCTGCACCAACCCCATCCCCTCCGCCTCCCGGCTATGATCCGATGACGGTTCAGCTTCCTGATGTTCCGAGCAACTTCGACGTGAATTCGGAGCTTGTTGCCGCTTGGGGAACCGGAGCGATCCCGGCAAGCGCCTTGCCCGATGTGGTCGGGGCCTTCCGCTTCATCTGCAACGCAAGCCATTTGTCCTATGACGATCCGATCGTCTATCCGGGGCAGCCCGGCAAATCGCATTTGCACCAGTATTTCGGCAACACGTCTGCCGACGCGAACTCGACCTATACGAGCCTGCGGACCACGGGCAGCTCGACCTGCAACAGTCCGCTCAATCGCTCGGCCTACTGGATGCCGGCGATGATGAACGGCAAGGGCCAGGTCATCAAGCCGGACTATGTCAGTGTCTATTACAAGCGCAGGCCCAAGACCGATCCCTTGTGCGCCAAGATCGGCACGGCCTGTGTCGATCTGCCGCGCGGCCTCCGCTTCGTCTTCGGCTACAACATGCTCAACACAACAGCCAAACCAACCGGCGGCGGTTATTTCAACTGTCAGGGCACCGGCGCGGTACCAGGTCACTACACAACACTTGTGGAAGCTCAGAAGAATTGCCCCGCGACAGCGCAGCTCGGAGCCGTCATTTCCGCGCCGGAATGCTGGGACGGCAAGAACCTCGACAGCGCCGATCATCGCAGCCATGTCGCCTATTCATCCTATATCGGGCAGGCTTATGCCCAATGCCCGACAACGCATCCTTACGTCATTCCGACCTTCACGATGGGCGTCTGGTACAGTCAGGGAACCGCTGTCGAGCCCTGGCACCTGTCGTCAGACGTCATGGCCAATGGCACGATGATGACACCGGGCACATCCTTCCATGCCGACTGGTTCGGCGCATGGGACAGTTCCGTCATGAACATGTGGGCCAGCAATTGCGTCGACCTGCTCCTCAACTGCTCGGGTGGAGACCTGGGCAATGGCAAGCAACTCAAAATGTACTCAGGCTTCTCATGGACCGCCAACCCCCGCGTCGTGATCCCGCCGGCTAACAGCTAAGTCTTGGCCTGAAAGTCATTTCGCGACGCACCCGGCCTTCGATTTGACTGCTGCCGCGCTTGTTGCGCCAAATGCGTTGACGGCAACAAGGAAAATTCCTCCAAGTTCAATGATCCAATTGAACCGGGCACCAAGAATTCCGGCATTCAAAATGCGGTCGATATGGTGAAACGATGCTGCACGTATGCATATAAAGGCGCTGAGCAGCACAAAACCTGCTGACGCCGCCCTTATGTGACGGGACCTGTTCCTGAGGATGAACACAGCGGCAATCGAACCCGTGATTGCTAACGAGCCGACGGCAATCACAAAATATTTCTGAAGCGCTCGACGCTGATCATACCAACCTTCCGAGTTGGCGATTTCGCGTCCGACTGCCGTAAGAAGGGACTGTATGTCCAATTGCTTGTTCAACCCCAGAAGTATCAGGGCAACCGCCAAAACGCCCCAAAAACGCCCCGCGCCGAAATCGGCCCGGGATGCTTGGACACACAAAATCGCAGCGAGAAAATAACCGAAGACTGTGAACCATCCGAGCAAGGACGGATCCCCTATTCCGGGAGACCAGCCATAGATCATTCTCATCCCCCTATGCGACGCAGAAAAGCCTGATATGCTGCATTTGCGCAGGAAGCCATCCGCGAAATTCGAGTCCGGCAAGCGGTAAACCAGATCGGGAGACCCAAAGAGTGATTGGCCTAAAAGAGTCGGTTCGGTGTTTGCTTGAGCTGTTTTCAGTTGCCGTGCTGCTGGCCCTGGTCGCGCCGAATGCGCCAAACGCACACGCCAGAAAGAATGACGCGAACGGACCTCTTCCCCATCCTGACGTCGAATTGGCGCCGATTCCCAGCAATTTCGAAATCAAGTCAGAGCTTGTCCCGACCTGGGGCTCGGGTGCCGTTCCGCCAAGCGCAGCCCCAGACGTTGTAGGAGCCTTTCGCTTTATCTGCAGCGCCGGGCAAATATCCTTCGATGATCCGATCGTCTATCCGGGGCAGCCGGGAAAATCGCACCTCCATCAATTCTTCGGCAATACCTCAGCCGATGCGTCATCCACCTACGTCAGCCTCAGATCTTCCGGGGATAGCACCTGCACCAGCCGCCTCAATCGTTCGGCCTATTGGATGCCAGCAATGATGAATGGTCGTGGCCAGGTTGTTCGCCCTGACTATGTCAGCATCTATTACAAACGGCGACCGGCAAACGATCCAGAATGCAAGCGCCAAGGAACCGCATGTGTGGGAATTCCGCGCGGGCTGCGTTTCATATTCGGTTTTGACATGCTGAATCACAAATCCCGCAGAACCGGCGGTGGCTACTTCAACTGCGATGGTCCGACTGGAATCCAGAGCCATTATCCGTCAATCGTCGATGCCGCCAAGAACTGCCCCATCGGAAACAAACTGGGCGCGGTCATCAGTGCGCCGGAATGCTGGAATGGTAAGAATCTGGACAGCCCCAATCACCGGTCGCATGTCTCTTACGGAAGTTACGGTGAAGATGGCGGCTATCGATGCCCGCCGTCGCACCCTTTCATCATTCCGACGTTTACACTCGGAGCCTGGTATAGCGTCGATGAAACGCTCGATCGTTCTGGCAAGTGGAATGGAGCGTTCGACAGTTGGCATCTTTCATCCGACAACATGCCCGGCATGCCAATGAAGCCAGGTACGAGCTTTCATAGTGACTGGTTTGGCGCATGGGACGACGATGTGATGAAAATCTGGACGGACAATTGTATCAACAAGTTGTTGAACTGTTCGGGCGGAGATCTTGGCAACGGCCAACAGATGAAGATGTTCAAGGGGTTCAAGTGGACCGCCAACCCTCATCTGGCCGAACCGCCTCCTTCGCCTGAGACGCCAACCGCTCATGATATGCATGCAATGTAATCGGACCGTTCCCGCCCTCGTTGCAAAGCTTGACCGGCGGGAAGCTACCGCACATCAGGGCCATGTTCCTCGAGCCAATCGACCGGAGTTTTCGTCATGACTGCAATGGGCGCAATGATGTGGATCGCCGCATCTCCGGTGATCGCCATGTATGCAGTCTTCATCAACGAAGTGTTGCTTGGCCTCTTCCCGCTGCGCGGCGACGCCGTCCT
The DNA here is from genome assembly GCA_016704425.1 of Sphingomonadales bacterium. GTDB lineage: Bacteria > Pseudomonadota > Alphaproteobacteria > Sphingomonadales > Sphingomonadaceae > Aquisediminimonas. The sequence goes on along the minus strand of JADJAC010000011.1, from coordinate 681,870 downwards.
CCCTGGCAAGAACATCCGAACAATCGTCATGATACCAGCGCACAATGAGGCCTCCGGCATTGCAGGAACACTCGAGCGCCTTCGCAGCGTGCTTCCTTCGGCCGCCGACATCCTTGTGGTTGCAGACAATTGCAGCGATGAAACAGCGGAAACGGCGCGTGCAAGCGGCTTTGAAGTGGTTGAACGATCCGATCCTGCAAGAAGAGGAAAGGGCTTCGCGCTCGACTATGGGCGAGCTCATCTTGCGAATTCTCCGCCGGATTGCGTCATGATTCTCGACGCGGACTGCATTCCCGATGCCGGGACGATCGAGAGACTTGCCGCGGCGGCGCTCCGTCACGGAAGGCCGGTCCAGGCGGTGAATCTGATGCGGGCAGGCCCCGATGCCGGGCCGATCGTGCAGATTTCGAATTTCGCGTTCATGATAAAAAATCTCGTGCGCCAACGCGGCCTTGTCCGTGCCGGCGGACCGGCGATGCTGACGGGGACAGGCATGGCCTTTCCCTGGCCGATCTTTGAGCGGCTCTCGTTGGCATCTTCAAACATTGTCGAAGATTTGGCCGTCACGGTCGAACTGACTCGCAAAGGGGTTCGTCCTCTGCTGGTCGAGTCAGGTCGCGTGTGGAGCAATGCGGCGACAACGAATGACACTCTGACACAGCGTACTCGATGGGAACATGGTTTCGTCGGAACTGCCGTCAAACACGCCCTGCCAAGCATCGCGGCGGGCATTGGCAAAGGTCAGCTTGCGTCTTTGCGCCTGGGGCTGCACCTTATTGTGCCGCCGCTGGCGCTGTTGTTTTCAGTCGGCTTTCTGCTTTTGGTCGGCCTTGTCATGCTCGCAGGATTGGGTGCGAATGCAGCCCCTGCTGTAGCGCTGACCGCATTAATGGGAGCAAGCCTTTTCCTGTTGCTGATTGCGTGGTGGCGTGAGGGACGCGCACTGCTCTCCTTCGCCGCTCTTTCGCGTATTCCCGTCTATGTGCTCTGGAAGATTCCCGTGTATCTCAAGCTTCTCAGGGGTGCGGAAACGGAATGGGTCCGCACTAAACGGCCGGATTAGGCCGTTGGCACCCTTTTTTTCCGTCGTATCCACCACCATTGCGCCACAATGAGGAAGATTCGGGGACCTTCGACGAGGTAGCGGCGCCATAGGCGTGCAGGGTTGGATGCGAGCCGGTGCGCCCACTCGAGCCCGAGCCGCTGCATCCATTTTGGCGCCCGGTTCTGGTCCCCCAGAAGGAAGTCGATAGAGGCTCCGATGCAAAGTCCGACACCGGATGCTTCGCTGCGTTCAAGGCAGCGATGCGCGAGAATCTCACTCTGCGGAGCCCCAGTTGCGAACAATATGATTCCCGTATCCTGTGCGCAGACAAAATCCTCGGCCGCCTTCATGGCGACCGGTTGGGAGAGCATCCCCATGGGCGGGATGTGCTGGACAAAGCTGACATCGGGATAGAGCGTCGCCAGACGAACGATGGTTCGGGTATTCCCGCCGATGATCGCGACCCTGTCCCCCGGACCCAAGAGATTCCTGAAAATGACCGCAGTCAAATCGCTTCCCGGCACAACAGGCAGCCGGATAGCGAAAAGCGCGGCCAATCCCGCCAGAATCCGGCTGTCGCAAAGCCGAAGGGCCGCCGCATCATAGGCCTTACTGAACGCCGCGTGCGCCGCCGACCCGCCAGCCTTCGCACGCAGTTTCACCACATGATCCACGTTCGGCGTCACAATGTAGGAAAAGCCGGACCGCCGCGCCCGAGCGGCAATATCAGCCAACACGGCATCGAATGAAAGCGCGGAAAATTCGAGATCGAGGAACGAAAGCGAGCCCGAAGCCCCTGCCTGTTCAATAGGCATTGCGATCCCAGACGATTATGAACAGCGTTTCAAGGATGATCCGCATATCCAGCAAGGGCGACCAATGGTCGATATAGTAGGTGTCGTACTCGACCCGCTTCTTCGCCCGCTCAATGCCATCGATCTCGCCACGCAAGCCGCGCACCTGAGCCAGTCCTGTTATGCCCGGCTTCACGCGGTGGCGCGCTGCATAGCCTTCAACCGCATCAAAATAGAATTTGTCCCCCACCCGCATTTGCGTCGCGTGTGGCCTCGGCCCGACTAGAGACATTTCCCCACGAAGAACGTTCAGCAACTGCGGGAGTTCGTCAATGCTCAGCCGGCGAATGATCTTGCCGACCCTTGTGACCCGCTCGTCATTCTTTGTTGTGCGTTCAGCGCCCGAAACGTCTTGCTGATCGATATACATGGACCGGAATTTGTAGATTCCGATTTCCAGATTGTTGAATCCGAACCGTTGCTGGACGAAAAGAACCGGGCCCTTGCTTTCAAGTTTGATCGCGAGCGCCGTCAATGCCATGACAGGCGAAAGAACGACAAGGGCCAATAACGCGAGGAGCCTGTCCTGGACCTCCTTTGCCACGATATCGAGGTCCCGGATCGGACGCTGCCAAAGACTTAACACCGGAAGCGATCCGATCGAACTCATCCTGTAGCTTGAGCGCAGTTCCAGAATTTCGCGCGGCATGCAACATACGTCGATCGCGGCGGCACTCAGCCGGTCGATGATGGAATCAAGCCGGTCCTGTTGCACTTTCGGCAAGGCAATGATGACTTGGTCCAGCTCTCCATCTTGGGCCATCTTCAGCAGTTCCGGGAATCCGCCGACAAAATTTGCGCTACCAATAGCCGATTGATCGACCCTGGTTTTGCGGTCATCAGCAAAGCCAATAATCTTGAGATGCGGCAGACGCTCAATCGCGAGAAGTTCCATGACCCGAGAAGCGACTTGGCGATCGGCGCCGTAGATGACGACACGCTGCCCGATATAGCCCATGTCCATCAGCAACCAGGCAATCTTGCGGAACCCGATCCTGCTGAGGAAAAGAAGTGCAAGGCAAACAACGATATATACGATAGTAAGGCCGCGCGAAATTTCCGTAAAAACGTCAAAAAGGATGATCGTAAAAGCGGTAAGCATCGCGCCGATGACGAAATCCAGCATCGCACCTTCGCCGACATCATCGCCCTGCCCGCGAAATTCAGTGTAGGAATCCCGCGAAATCCTGATCAGAAAGAAATTGATGCCGAGTACGATCGCGGCAGTCTCATGGATTGTGTGATCGAACAATTGCCCCGAGGACCATTGGTAGATCCAAATGGAAACGAAATACCCGGCAAACAAGCACAGCGCGTCGTTCACCACACCAACTGTCCGGAGGACGTTGGAAGTGAAGCGAACACGCTTGTTGATATGTTGTGTCGGTCTTTGGTGGGAGTCAGGCATCACACCCGCCAGTCAAACACGATTTCTTCATCCCCCGATTCCCACTATAACCTGCCAAAAAGGCCGCGACTGCGAAGCGAACCTGGCCGATCATCCACCGTATATACCGCGGCAGCCCTGTCACGCCCAGCCTGCGCTTGTGCGATGCAACCACTGTTTGCCGCTTGCTTACAGACATTTGCAAGCAAGTCCCACCCTGGAACTGACGACGGGCTTTTGCGCGTGAAAGTCCGCGCGACATCAATTGCGCGTGCGGCATTTCCCGTCTTCAGAAGATATTGCGTGTATGCTCGACTGATCGCGATGCTTTGCGGGTTTTCGCTGACCGCTTCTTCGTAGGTCTGTTTCGCGCGCTGGGGATCTTTCCGGGCCAAATAGATTTCGGCAAGCAGAATCCTGCCCTGTTCGCTCATTGGAAAATCGCGCACAACGATCTGAGCGTCATTCAGGGCAGCATTCAGATCGCGCTGTTGCAAGGAAATTCTCGATCGGACCAACAAGGCGTCAATGTTGTTCTTGTCATCCGCCAGTATCTCGTCCGCGATCAAGCGGGCAGCCGCTGCATTGCCTTGTTTGTAAAGGGCGGTGGCGTAAAGTGCCTTGGCATCAGCAGATGACCCGCGGCCATCCTGATCGGCTTCCGAGCCAAGAATTTGCGCCGCAAGGTTTGGCTGACTGCGCGCAATCAGATATCTTGCCACGCCCAACCGCGTCGTCCGCGAGCCTTGCGCAGCGATAGTCTTCAATTGCGCCGGCGACAGCGCCGCTGCATCGTTTTCAGACCAAAGGTCGGAGATCTTCTGAACGATCTCGATATTGTCCGGCTGCGCGACAAGAAGCGAATAAAGCGTGGAGCGTGCCCGGTCGGTGTTGCCTGATTTGTAAAGTATCTCGGCAAGATCGAGCTTCAAATCGGCATCCTTCGGTCGTCGTGCCAAAAGCTTGTCAATGTTTTCAACAAGCTGGTCCTTGTCCCCCAACACACGGTAAAGTTCGGAAAGTGTAGCGAGCGAAGCTTCAGTCCTCTGCCCTTCCGGCACACCCTGTTCGATAAAGTTCACGGCTCCTTGATAGTCTTTCCGCACTGCCAAAGCTCTTGCCTTGAGGACGGTGCCAAATTCATCTTGGGGCTTGAGTTTGAGAATGGATTCAGCTGCGGCTGTCGCACCCGGAACATCTTTGCGGCTCAGGGCGACCAGCCCCTTGACCAGAATTGCGCGTGTTGCATTGGGATCGAGCGCCAGCACCCGATCAGCCGCACTGGAGGCCTCGCGCATGTCACCAAATTGGAATGACAGTTCAGCGACAAGTTGGAGCGCCTCGATATTCGTCGCATCAAGTTCCAGAACCCGGGAGTATGCAAGCAAAGCATCGGCTGGACGGCCTGTCTCGAGATCCATCCTGCCCAAAAGCAACCATTGCTCTGGCTGGTCGTCGCGTGCAGCAACAGCCTTCAGTATTGCCTGACGCGCAGCCTCGAAATTGCCAGCTGCGGCAAGGGCGTTTGCCGAGGCAGCCTCCTGCTCTGCCTTTTCCTGGGGCGATGAACAGGCGGATGCCAACACCAGCAATGCGCCGACATACAAACTGCTAAACCTCATGATACGTCACCCAATGCAGGCAGAGTTAATAGAAGCAAACACACCCTGCCGAGCAGAAAGTGCATACGACATCCTTAACCTTCATTCGTAAACATAGCGCCACCAACCAGCCAATTTTCCATGGAAAGGAAATGCAACCTCTGCAACTGCTTTGTTTTCACTACCTTAGGCGCTATGACGTCATTCACCATCATTTCTATCCGATGAGGCTTCCAAAACCGCGAGCCGCATGGCATGACCCCAATCTGGGAACCTTAAAAACTGGAATTTTGCTTTGGCACTCTTGCTGACATTAGTTTTGGCGGCTTCGGCAGCAGGCGCTGGGGATCAGACTGCCCCAACTCAGCCAGCACCTCAACAACAGGTGTTGCGTCCTTACACGATTAATCCGGGGGACGACATTGAGGTTTATGTCTGGGGCGAAGACAGGCTTCAAAGGACAATTCGCATATTGCCGGACGGGACATTTTCGTTTCCGCTGGTTGGCAAGGTCTATGCGCTTGGCCAATCGCCGAGTCAGATCGAAGACGTCATCACAAAGGGTCTGGCAAGCCAATATCGCGGCCAGGTTCCCCAAGTTACGGTTTCGGTCCGCAGCCCTTCGGGCTTTCAATTTACAGTTGCAGGCAAGGTGAAGAGCCCAGGCACCTTTTCTCCGGGCCGCTATATCAACCTGATCGAAGCGCTAAGCTATGCCGGCGGCCCCGATGAATTTGCCAGTCTCGACAGCATTACCATCATCCGCAAGTCGGGAAACAATCTCGTTACCATACGGGCGAGGATTTCGGGGGCATACAAGGGCGGCGCGGCTGCCCGCGAAATCACTGCTAACTCAATTCCGCAGATTGAAAGCGGGGATACGGTGATCGTACCATGATGCATTTTGCGAAAAGAGAGCCAAGCAGGCTATTTCCCCGCCTCGAGAAAGCTGCCTCAGCCTTGGTCGTTGCATGGGCGCTTTTGGGTGGCGGTTCGGCACAGGCTGAAACGCGGGCCTCGATCAACACGTCGCTCACGGGCGAACTCGCGAGCAACCCTTACTTACTGAGCGGGCCCAGTACGTCGGCAGCCTCTGCCGTTGTGACGGTTTCTCCGGCAGTAAAATTTCTTGACGGCTCCAAGACGATAGGCCTGAATGCTACTTACAAGCATTCGGAATTCTCGAGGCGCTATCGGTCCAGCAACGATATTTTGGCAAGTGCCAGCCTCAGCCAGAAATTGTCGCCGCGTCTTAATTATAGTGCGGACCTCGGGTACAACAACTCGGTGGTCGGTGCGAATGACTTGCTGACGTTTGGGGCAAATCCTCCGAGTGGCGGGGCGTTTCCGCCACTGCCAGGCGACATTGCACTGGCCGGCCTGCGCCAACGCCGGCAATCATTCACCGGAGGGCTGAACCTGGGCTATACGGCGTCGGCACGCGACAATTTTCATGTACAGGGCGGATTTTCGCTCGTTCGTTATCCATCGGGAAGCGTGGCTTCGGAGTATGACAGCACAAGCGGGAGTTTTGGCTATAGCCGGATCCTCAACAGCCGCGCGTCCGTCGGCCTGAATGTCGGCGTTTCACGCTCTGACTATCGGCGCACAACCATTGGCGATGCGACGACGATTTCTCCACAATTGACGTTCAGTACGAAGTTCGGGGCAACCTGGAGCGCCTCTGCTTCGCTTGGGGTCAGCCATTCAAAAATTACCGGGCCTTTGGGCAGATATGGTCAGAATAGCGCTTCGGGAAGCATCAACCTCTGCAACGCACCTTCATCCGGCAAGTTCTGCCTTTTCGCCTCGCGTTCGGTCCAGCCGACTTCGTTCGGGGGAACGGTACGTCCTCAAACGTCGATCGGCGCGAGCTATAGTGTCCGGCTCGATGCCAAGAGCAGTATCAATGCGAACGCAAATTATTCGCGCTCAGGTCAAGTCAACCAGACTGCCATCCCGAACAACGGTTCGTTTGACTATGGCCAGGCCAGCCTCAACTACAGCAGGCGTCTGTCCCAGCGACTACAGGGCAATCTGACCGCCAGCTTTGCTGACAGTTATCGCGATCCGACACCGCGCAAGGCGAACATGATGTTCGGCTTCGGACTCAGCTATGCTTTCGGAGACATGCGATGACCGCTGCATGGGTTGACGAGGACTCCGGGCCGTCATCTTTTCTGGCCCATCTTCCAGCAATTGCCAAACAGCGGAAGCTTTTGCTGATCGTCCCGACCGTCATCCTTTTCATTGCGGGGATCGTCGCGGCTTTCGTGCTTCCGACGTCCTATCGATCTTCTTCGATCTTGCTCGTAGAATCCCCGCAGATGCAGTTCGGTGCACCGGGAGATCAATCGAACGAAGCAATCGATCAGCGTGTGGCAAAAGTTCGCCAGCAAGTTTTAAGCCGCCCCGATCTGATTGAAATGATTCAGCGGCTGGACCTGTATACGAAGGAACGCAGCTCTCAGCCCCTATCCAAGATCATTGAGAAGCTGCGCGATTCAGTGACGTTTCAACCCGTCGGGGCTGAGTTCACAGGCGGTGGCGGCGGAAAATCGACGACAATCGCCTTTTCCATGAGTGTCGATTATCCGGATCCGGTCAAGGCTCAAGCCGCAGCCCAGGATATTGTTGATCGCATCCTGCGAATCGATTCGACGAAGAATGCGGAGCAGGCGCAGGACACTGTGCAGTTTCTGACAGATCAGTCGGCCAGCCTTGAGACACAAATTACTGCGCTTGAAAGCCAGATATCCGGCATCAAGGCGCGCAACGGTTCTGCGCTTTCGGGGCCGGGGATGGCAATGTTCGGCAGCGGCGGCAACTATGACGCGCAGATTGCTTCGCTTCGCCGCGAAAACACGGCGCTGAATTCACAAAGGGATCTGACCAAAACTGCTGCAAATCGTGATCCGGTTGTGGCAGCGGCGGAGCAGCAGCTTGCTGCTGCAAGGGCAGTCTATGCGGAATCGCATCCCGATGTCGTCATGGCAAGGCAGCGCTTGGCGGAAGCCAAGGAGCTCGCGACGAAAAATGTCGGCAACATGCCGCTTGACCCGATCACGTCGCAGATCGAGTTCAACAATTCGCAAATTGCCGCTTTGCAGGCTGCGAAAACCCGAGAGGGTGCCCAGATGTCAGCAATGCTCAGTGCCCAAGCGCGGGGACCGCTGATCCAGGAGCAGGTTGCCCAGCTTCAGCAAAAGCTCGATGGGCTGAATACGCAGTATCAACAGATTTCGGCCAAACTGATGACGGCGCAGTCCAACGTCAAAATGGAGAACGAGCAAAAGGGCGAACGCCTGACCGTTGTCGATCCGCCCGTTGTGCCGGATAGCCCCGATTGGCCGAACCGGCCGCTTTTTGTAGCCGGTGGCGCACTTGCGGGTTTGGCCCTTGGGTTGTTGTTGATGATTGGCGTGGAACTTGTTCTGAGACCGATCCGCGGTCTCGACACAGTCAAAGCAATTACAGGCGCAGCCCCGCTTGCGGCAATTCCGACGATTGAATCAAAGCTTCCGAAGGCTGCGCCGTGGTATATGAAACTATGGCCGTTCAAACGAGGCGACGATCTCGCTATGGAAAGCTGAACGTCGATTGATGCAGGCAAGTTCGATTCAGGGGGTTTCTCAGGTGTCAGTTGAGTCATACCGGACGTCCGGTTCAGTTTCCTCGTTCTCAATTCCGAGCCGCGAACAGTTGTTGGCGCTCGAAATCGAGCCTGCCGCACTGGAAGAGTTTGACATTGTCAGCTTCAATTCCCGTGACCTGAGATCGAGGCCGTTCAACCTTTTGCGGACGCAAGTTCTCAAGGCAATGCGCGAAAAGAAGTGGCGGCTCCTGGGGGTGACGTCCGCAACGCCTGAAGCAGGAAAATCCTTCATGTCTGCGAATCTGGCCGTGGCAATGGCTCAGTTGCCCGACGTTCGGGTTTGCCTTTTTGATCTCGATTTGCGTCGAGGATCGCTGGCTGAGAAATTCGCGGTTTCGGGAGATCACGGACTTACCCAGTTTTTGGATGGCTCGACTGATGAACTGCGCGACGTGGGGCGGTATTTGTCAAATCTCCATCTGACGTTGTACCCGTGCTATACTTCACGGGTGAATTCGGCTGAATTACTCGCAGGGGAAAGATTCGCAAAGCTTGTCGAGGCGATGCGAGCCCTTCCAGATGACGTCATCGTGATCTGCGATCTGCCTCCTGCGTTTGCCAATGACGATGCCATGACGATCATTCAAAGGCTCGATGCCTATATGTTCGTCATCGAGGAAGGAATGACGACCAAAACCGAGCTGCGCGATGCCATGAACCTGTTGTCACCGGCACCTTGCCTCGGAACCGTATTGAATCGCTATAGTGCCGGTCCGCTCGATGCCTATGGAGCCTATGGAAAATATGATCACTACTATGGGCAGTGATCGGCAAAGGCAGTAACCACGTCTGTTAGAATTCCTGTTTCAAACGGGGACGGACGGCCATGCGCAATGCCCAAATTGGCATTTACATGCACCAACCAAGAGTCCTACAGGACATGAATTGAGTCGCACAATTTTTCACCACGGGAACGAACCGACGGTGACAGCGTTAATTGGAACGCACCATAAGCACAGTCGATCGTGCATGCGAAATTTGGATATTACGAACAGATGAAGGTCACTTGTTGAAAGCTCGTCGTGTACCATTTGCAATGGCAAAGCCGGAAGGGTCGCATCTTGCGCGATGGCCGGTCTTTGCCTCGCTTCTGAGTCTCGCATCTTGTTTCGCGCTTTCCGGAACCGCGGGTCCTGTCAAACCTTTGGACTCGTCTTTAGCAAATGGTGTTCGAATTCCGCTGGGCGCTCTTGCCGCGGGATCAGAGCCAGCTGTCATGACCTTTCAGCCGGTCGATGCTGAAAAGGCGTTTGAAATGAACGCGGCGGTGCCAAATGATTCAGGGCCGATTCTGTCGGCAACTCCTTTCAGGGCTGCCTTTGGCGATGAAGGCATCGGAGCGCGCATGACAGCGCTCGAATGCCTGGCCTCAGCCATCTACTATGAGGCGGGGTCTGAATCGAGTGTAGGCCAACGTGCGGTGGCGCAGGTCGTCCTCAATCGGGTCCGCCATCCTGCCTACCCCCATTCTGTATGTGGCGTTGTTTTTCAAGGTTCGGAACGCACAACAGGCTGCCAATTCACCTTTACGTGTGACGGTTCACTTGCACGCCCGCGCAATCCACAGGCTTGGAGCCGCGCCATGAGCGTGGCGGCGGCAGCGTTGGCTGGCTATGTCGAGCGCTCAGTTGGTACCGCGACCCATTACCATACGGTCTGGGTCGTTCCATATTGGCAGTCCAGCCTGACCAAAATCACAACAGTTGGTGCGCACATTTTCTACCGTTGGGCGGGAAGCTGGGGAGCTCCTGCGGCATTTTCAGCCCCTTACACAGGGGTCGAATTGCTCCCGGCCAAATTGGCAATGGCCGGCAACCCTGAAGGGGATCTCGGATTGATGGCTGCCATGGGGGGCATGGATAGCGTTGACCTGGACGCCTATCAGCCCCCGCAGCCGACCTATGGGCCCAAGACGGCACAGATTGAAGCCGCGCAGCGCGCGCCGCTTGTAGCGGACGATGTGCAAGGCAGTTTGATCGCCGACGAGCACCGCGGCGAACTGCTTCAGAATTAGGAACATTTTTCGGGAATTTATTCAAGCGATCGTAACTTGCCGGATCGCGCAATCGAATTGCCTAGTGAGAAGATTCAACCTAAGAACGCTCCAGGGGTGGGTGTAAAGAGTTTCGGGGATAACATGAGCCACAAAGAAGAGGCAAACGATCCGCAGTTTCTGGTATTAAAGCTTGAAAATTTTCTGGATGAACTCGATCAACTGAACTTGATCCAGACGGCTGCAAGGGTTTCGAGCGCCATTGATACTCTCAAGGCAGAAATCGCGGCCAATTTTTCGGATCCGGACATCAGTCATGAGCGCGTTGAATTGATCCGCGCTGCAGAGCGGGATTGAATTCAAGGAGTGCCGATTTTTCTTCGCCTCCCTTTTAAAGCTCGCCCACTTCGTTGACCTTACCGATTGTGGTCAGCCGGTCATAAAAAAATGGCCCCGGCACGATTGTGCCGGGGCCAGGGAACTATACTGTTATTGATCAACCGCGCAGCAGGTTGAGGACGCCCTGCTGGCTCTGGTTCGCCTGCGCCAGCATTGCAGTCGACGCCTGAGCGAGGATCTGCGACGAAGCAAGCTTGGTCGACTCCGCCGAATAATCAGCATCGGCGATACGCGACTTGGCTTCAGCCAGGTTCGTTACAGTCGATGTCAAATTGTTGACATTCGATTCCAGCCGGTTCTGAACGGCACCGAGATCCGCACGGGAAGACGCAACCGTGTTTACGGCAGTGTCGAGCAGGCCAAGCGCCGTTGACGCACCAGCCGCCGTGCTGATGTCCACTGCGGCAACGCCAAGAGCGGCTGCCTGCATGTCACCGATGGTGATGTTGACAATCTGGCCGCTGTCGACACCGGTCTGGATGTCAAGGTTGGCTGAACCGTCAAGCAGAACTGTTCCATTGAAATCAGTCCGTGTGGCAATGTCGTCAATCTGAGCCAGCAACTGCGTGGCTTCAGCCTGCAATGCCGTGCGATCCGACGCACTTGAGGTGCCGTTGGCAGCCTGAACGGCCAGTTCGCGCATACGAACGAGGATGTTCGAGGTTTCCTGCAGGGCACCTTCAGCGGTCTGCGCGAGCGAGATGCCGTCATTCGAGTTGCGGATGGCCTGCGAAAGGCCACGGACCTTCGCGTCCATACGAGTGGAAATGGCGAGGCCGGCGGCATCGTCCTTCGCGCTGTTGATACGCTTGCCACTGGACAGGCGATCCATTGCCTGACCTTGCATCATGCTTGCGACGCGCGAGCTGTTCTGGGCACGCAACGCACTTACGTTGGTTGAAATTACAGTCATTTCTAGTCCTTTCAGGCATTTGCCAAATGGGGCAGCCCTCGGGAGTGAGCAGCCTCGAGAGGGGGAAACGGCTTCCGGTAAAAATGATTTAGGGCCAATCAACTATCGGAATTTTGACGCCGCACTGCAGATCAACGAACTTTTCCTGACAGATCGCTCACTTCTCGGCGAATTCCAGCCACTGCGGGCACTTGGCACGCTCTTTGCTTATGTTTCTCGCGAGTCATTTTCGACGCGAAAGACAGAGGGACATCATGGCTGCGATCGATACGGGGAGGCTGCTGCAAATGCGGTCAACGATCATTGGTCAGAATGCTGCGCTTCAGCGCGCAGCTGGTCACGAAGCGACCGGTGGGGCCGCTGCTTCGGGTGCCAGCTTCGGCCAGACACTTACCGACGCTGTGCGCAACGTAAACGCCCAGCAGACCAAAGCGAGCGATCTTTCGGCTGCCTATGAGCGCGGCGATACCAGCGACATCGTTCAGGTCATGCTTGAACGCCAAAAGGCATCGATCGGCTTTGAAGCGACGCTCCAAGTGCGCAATAAGCTGCTTTCCGCTTATCGCGACATCATGAATATGCCGGTGTAGCATGTCCGACCAGGAAGTTATCCCCGCCGGCGCGACACCCCTTTCAACTCCGCAGCTGCGCGTTGCAGCCCGCTCGCCCAACCCGCTCACGTTGCTGCGCAATTTTGCCGATCAACCGGCAGTGCGCCGCTCGCTTCCTGCTCTGGGTGGGGGCGCAGCCCTGCTAATGGCGGGTGCCGCCTGGTGGGCTATGCAGAGCCCGAACCAAACGCCTGTCTATGCTGGCCTCGCCGATGGCGACAAAGCAGCAGTTGCCGATGCGCTGCAAACAGCCGGCATTGCTTATACAATTGATCGCGATACCGGCAATATCGGTGTTGGCGAAGATGATGTCCACAAGGCGCGCATGATGCTTGCGAGCCAGGGTCTGCCAAAAGCTGCGCCCGGCGGCGACGCTGTTTTGAGCAACTTGCCAATGGGTGCAAGCCGGGCTCTGGAAGGCGAAACTCTCCGCGGCGCGCGCGAGGCAGATCTCGCACGCACAATTGAAGCCATCGATTCCGTCAAAAGCGTTCGAATTCACCTCGCAACGCCGGAGCCCAGCCCTTTTGTCCGTGACGAATCCTCGCCTGCGGCATCAGTCATGCTCACAATGGAAGGCGGTCGATCGCTCTCGAATGCCCAGGTCAGCGCAATCAAGCATCTGGTCGCCTCTTCCGTTCCGGGACTTTCGCCAGCCGACGTCTCTGTCGTCGACCAGACGGGCGCGCTTCTCTCTCAGGATGAAGGCGGGGTGGATGACAAGAATTTCCAGCTGCAGCTCAAGGTGGAGGAGCGGTACCGCGCGGCCGTGACCGCACTTTTGGCGCCCATGCTGGGCGCAGGAAATTTCAGCACAGAAGTTCACGCCGATGTGGATTTTTCCGAGAGCCAATCGACGCGTGAATCCTATCCCAAGGATGACCGCGCCTTGCGTCGGGAAGAAGGCAACAAGTCAACAAACTCCTCTTCGCAGACACCAGCTGCGGGAATCCCCGGCGCTTTGTCCAACAAGGTGCCGCAGGCAACCCAGGTCGCTGTCGCCCCCGGTGGTGTTCAGACAACCGCGACGCCAAATGCTCCAACGTCCTCTGGCGAAATTGCAGAGACCTATTCGCGCAACTTCGATGTTGGTCGCGAAATCTCCGTTACGCACCAACCCGTTGGTCGTGTTCGGCGGTTGACTATTGCTGTTGCGCTGCGGGACGCAGTCGGAGGCAAGAAGCGCTCGAAAGTCGAACTCGCCCAAATCGACAGTCTCGTCAAAGGCGCCGTCGGTTTCGACCAGGCGCGCGGTGACATTGTCGCAATTTCTGCGCGGCCCTTCGCAGAGACCCCTGAAAGCACAACAAACTGGTGGGACAATCCCCTGATCATGGTCGGAATACGTCAGGTTGGTGGTGCCATTGTTGCATTGCTGGTTCTGATCTTCGTGGGCCGGCCGCTCTTGCGGATGATGAAGGAGAAGGCAGAAACCGCGCGCGAAGAGGCTGATCTGGAGCGCAAGCTGCTTGGCGCGACGGCGCCGGGTGCACAGACTCGCGCGTTGCGCAATGTGACGCTCGAAATGATCGAAGCGGCCCCCAGCTATGAGGAACGGGCTTCGCTCGTGAGGAACTTCGTAAAGCAGGACTCTGCTCGCGCAGCGCTGGTGGTTCGCCAGCTCGTACAGGAGCGCGCAGATGGCTGACTTGGCGGAACTGGAAGGAGACGACGGCGCTGCCCGTTCATCGTCGGTTGAGGGCCCCTATGCGGCTGCAATCCTCCTGATGCTGCTTGGCGATGAGGAAGCTGCAGCGATCATGCGCGAACTCGGGCCGGAAGAGGTCCGCGAAATTGGCAAGGCGATGTATGCCGTAGCCGATGCGAGCGAGACCGAAGTCGAAGCAGCACTTGATCGCTTCATTGGCGGCACACGTCAGGTCTCGTCCCTGGCAGCGGGTGCGGCGCCGCACATTCGCAAAGTTTTTACCCAGGCGCTGGGAACTGCACGTGCTGACAATGTGCTAGGCTCGGTTGCGCCCCGAGAGAGTGTCAAGTCACTTGAAACCCTGCGGTGGATGGAAGTGCCGGCCATTGCAAAATTGCTGGCACGTGAGCATCCGCAAGTCGGCGCCCTCATCGTGGCGTCGCTCAATCCCGATGTTGCAGCCGAAGCGCTCAATTGCCTGAGCGATGAACTTCAATCGGAGCTGGTCATGCGCGCCGCGCGCCTCGGCGCCGTAAGCAGCGAAGCGATAGCAGAACTCGAAGATGTATTGAGCCGGGTCGGCGATGTCCGCCAGACCAAGCCAAAAGTCAGTATGGGCGGGCGGTCGGACGCTGCCCGTATCATGAACAAGATGGCCAAGGCCGACGGTGAACGCGTGCTCAAGGGCCTGAAGAAACGCGACAAGATACTCGGCCAGCAAATCGAAGACGAGATGTTCGTCTTCGATAACCTCATGGATCTCAATGACAAGAATTTGGGCGCACTCATGCGCACAGTCGACTCCGCGATCCTCACTCTTGCCCTCAAGAGCGCGCAGCCTGCTCTCGTCGAACGGATGTTTGCATGCATGTCCGCTCGGGCCGCGCAGACCATTCGCGACGAAATGGAAGAGCGTGGAATGGTCAAGCGCATTGAAGTCGAGGAAGCTCAAAAGGCCATCATCGCAATGGCTCGGCAGATGGCAGCCGAAGGCACGATCATGCTGGGCGGCCCGGGCGACGATTATGTCTGACACTGACTTCCGCTCAATCCCCGTCGCGGCAGCTGCCTTGCCCCGGAAAGGCTTCGTTCCTGGCAATTTCGCAAGAGCCAGCATGCACGTTGCCGCAGGCGGCCATCCCGGAAGCAACCTGGCAGATGATGCGTCGGCAACGGTGGACGACTATGGACAGGGCTTTGAAAACGGCAGGAGGGCAAGCGAGGAAGCCTTTGCGATTGAACGCGCGGCGCTCCTTGACCTTATGGAAAAGGCGAATGCCTTGCGCCCGGAACCGAGCGAAGAGCTGGCGTTGCTGATTGGCGAAACGGTTTATCGGCTGGTCTCAGACATTGTTGGTCAGGTGGACATCGATCGCGATTGCCTCGCGCGGCGCGCCAGGGCTGCTGCTGGCATTGTCGCAGAATGCGACAATGCTCGCACTCTCTGCGTCAACCCCGATGACGTAGCGCTGCTGGACGGCTTTGAGACGACTCTTACCATCGTCGGAGACCCGTCACTTCCCCGCGGCGATTTGCGGATCGATTGCTCGGCAGGCTGGATCGAGCATGGAACCTCACTCTATCTTGACGCCCTGCGCAGCGAGCTGGGCCTGTCGGAGCCTGAAGCATGAGCGGGCGTCTGATGAGATCGGCCGAAGCCCTGATCGGCCAGACAGATATCGCATCCGCTGCTCCGCGCCGCGTTGGGACGCTGGTTGCACATGAAGGATTGATGCTTGAAGTTGAAGGCTTCGGGCAGCCGCTGGGTTCGACTGCCAAGGTCATGTCGGCAGCCCATGCGCCCGTCCGAGGCGAAGTTGTCGGCTTTCGCGGCAACCGGAGTATAATTCTCCCCTTTGACGGCGATGTTCCGTATGTCGCCGGAAGCCGTGTCTTGCCCGATGGCGACGGCGGTCTCGCCACATGTGGTTCGGGCTTGCTGGGTCGTGTCGTGGATGCACATGGGGACCCGCTCGACGGCCGCGGCCCGATCACGAGTCGGTTTTCCTGGCCGCTTGCCGGACGCCGTGCCAACCCGCTCCAGCGCGGTCGGGTAACACGGGCGCTCGACATGGGTGTCCGCAGTATCAATGGCTTGCTGACGATTGGCCAGGGCCAGCGGGTGGCCATCATTGCGGGCTCCGGCGTCGGAAAATCGGTCCTGATGGGCCAGATGCTGGCGGGGGCCGAATGCGATGTCATGGTCGTCGGACTTGTCGGCGAACGCAGCCGGGAAGTGAGCGACTTTCTCGAAACAAAACTGACTCCCTCGATGCGCGCACGAACGGCAGTTGTCGCCGTGCCCGCAGACCACCCACCGCTGCTTCGGTTGCGCGCTGCAATGCGCGCTACGGCAATTGCCGAATATTTCCGCAATGAAGGCAAGAATGTCTTCCTGCTGATCGACAGCTTGACGCGCGTTGCACATGCGCAGCGCGAAATCGGCCTGTCACTCGGTGAGCCCCCAACGATGAAGGGTTATCCTCCGTCGGCGCTCGGAATCATCCCCCGCCTTGTCGAACGCGCCGGCGCAGATCGCGTCACGGGTGGTTCGATCACTGCAATCTACACCGTCCTCGCCGACGGCGGCGACAATGACGATCCCGTCGTTGATGCGGCACGCGCGATCGTTGACGGACACATCGTCCTTTCGCGCAGCCTCTCCGAGCAGGGCATTTATCCTGCAATTGACGTCTCTCGTTCCCTGTCGCGGACGATGGTCGACGTCATCGATCCTGATCACGCAGCAGCAGCCGCTCACTTTCGCCAGCTTTGGTCACTTTATGAGGAAAACCGCGACCTCCTTCTTATGGGAGCCTATGCCCCCGGAAATGATGCGGCGCTCGACGAAGCGATCAGTCGTCGCACGGACATGCTCGGCTTTCTGCGTCAGGGCGCGTTGGAAACAGTGAGCTTTGATCGTTCGCGGGCAGATCTGATCACAGGATTTGGCGCATGACGAACCTCGCAGAACGCCGCTCACGGATCGTCCGCGTCCGCCAGATGGAACATCGCGTTGCCCGTGCCAAGCTTGCGACAGCCGAAGCTGCGCTCGCAAACCTTGATCGCATTTCCGGCCGTCTTTCGGGTCTCAGGGCATCGTTGAAGCCCGACGCAGAGCGGACGACCGGGCTTGCGCTGAAATCGATGGCGGAAATGGCCCTCCGACTGGACACGGCCCAAAACGATCTGGCGGCGCCGATCAGGGGAGCCGAACATGATCGGGTCCGCTCAATCGCCGAACGGCTGGCGGCGAAGACGCGCGAAGAGGGCGCGGAGAAGCTCCGCGAGCAAGCAATGCGCAGCGAAAGTTATGAACAGACGCGGCGCGCCGATGCGAACCGTCCGTTTCGCAAACGGCCTTCACCACTGGGAGGTGTAAAATGAATTTTGAACTGAACCCCACGCAGCCCGCAACCTCCACATTTGCAACTTTGGCGGCTTCCACGGGTGCTTCGCCTGCGGAAGGTTTCGCAGCTCTGCTCGATCGCAGCGCGACGGGTGCTGGGCCCGACCAGAACATTTCGACTGCGGAGTGGGCCGCGGTAACGCCCGAGCCGATTTTGAAAATGGTGAAGGATGATCTCACAACGCTCCCTGAGCGTGCTTCAGTCGAGATTGCCTCTGAGAAAGGCGATGCAATTTCTGCAAAGATGGAACCGCCAGCATCCTTGGTTGCAATTGCCAAGGCTGACGCACTCGTCGCGAGGCTGTCACCGGCATCGCAAAGACTTGAGGAACCCACCACGCCTTCAGAAGAGCGTCCGATGCCGTCGGTGCTTGCCGCTCCCGCAAGGTTCGCCGCGTCGGCCGATTTTGTGCGAAGCGAACGGAAAGGCGTGCGGCATGAGGGGCAACAAGCGTCAGATGAACGCACCACCGAAAGTGAAGCCGACGGAACGCAGCATTCTGGAGCGCCAGCATCCGAATCTGCGGCAATAGCCGCTGCACAAATTTCGCCATCGCTGACCGCAGCATTGACACCCGCTGGTCAATCGCCGTCGCGACCTGTGGCGGAAAATACCGTCTCGCTTGCTTGGGTCCCGCGCACGAAGGCGTCCTCGCTCCCTGCCGCCAAGGCCAAAGAAGGCGCTTCGCAGGAAGCGTTGCCGGTTGGCGAACTCCCCGAGTTCAATGATGCGGCGACGACGCCTGTTGAACTACCGAAACGGGCGGTCGAAGCCAGGCAGCGCATCGCTGTCCCAGATTCGGCAGAATTGGAGTTGCCGACAATCCTGAACGCGTTGGAGTCCTTGGAAGCAAGAGAGGCGTCCGCGCAAAAGGCTATGCCCGTGCGGGCGGCAAAGATCGCTGAAATCGCGCTTGGTCTTGCCGACCCACAACCTGTGCCGAACCCGATTGCCGTCCAAAGCGGCAAGCCGGACATTGTAGCCACGGCGACCCAGCCGACGTTTGACATCACGCCAAGCGAAGCTCCCGCCCGGGGTACCGTTGTTGAAAGGCAACTCGATCTCATCCGCAATGAGCAGTGGCTCGGAGAACTGGCCCATGACATCGCAAGCACCACAGGCGATGCCAGCCGCCTGTCCTTTCGCCTGATGCCGCACCAGCTTGGTCGGCTCGAGGTGGACGTGTCGCGATCACATAATGGCTTGTCGCTGAGCATTCAGACCGAAAGCGATAGCGCCAAGGCCATTCTTTCCGCTGCACAACCACGGCTGGCTGACGAAATCCGGTCACAAGGAATAAAGCTGGCGGACACCCAGATGTTTTCCGGCGATGCACGGCAATCGCCGAGCCAGGACGGCTTCACCCGCCCGGCGCCTCTGATCGAGGCATTTATTTCACCCAATGACACCGTTGACGAGCCCGAGCCGGAGCAGCGCAACGGTCGATATGCATAACGACGGAGACAGGGAATGAGTGCGAAGAAGGATGAGGCAGCCGCCAAAGGCGGTGAAGCAAAGAAGCCCGGCAAGGCCAAGAAGCTGATCGTGTTGGGTCTTGCAGCAACCGTGCTGGTTGGCGTTGGCGCGGGTGCAGGTATCTATGCAGGTATTGGCCAGGGGGAAGTCAAGGAAAAGGAAGATCCACACCGGCCAAAACTTGTCTTGCGGAGCGAAGAACCGGAAGAACAGAGCGCCGAAGGCGGCGAGGAAAAGGAGCCGGCCCCCAAGATCGGGACGGTTTCGGTCGCGAATGACCGCGCGCCTGTCGATCCCCGCAAATATGAAATCACATATTTTCCGATCGAGCAGCAATTCACGGCCAACCTTTCCGATGGCAGCGGCTTCGCACAGCTCGGCATCAGCCTCGCGACCTATTATGACAGCCGAGTCATCGCGAACATCAAGCGCCAGATCGTTCCAATCCGCTCTGCCGTTCTGATGACACTTTCGGTCCAAGATTCATCAGTGCTCTCGACGCCGGAGGGACGCCAACTCTTTCAGCGTCAGCTGACAAGGGCGATCAACCAGGTTTTGCGCGAAAAGGAAGGTTTTGGCGGCATCGACAATGTCTATTTCACAAATCTGGTGATCCAGTGAAACCTGAAGCTGCTCCGCCTGCACTGACGCCGACTTCGCTGTTCCGTGCCAGCGACGAGACTCTGGCATTTCCGGGCCTCGAGCGCGTCGGCGCGCAATTTGCACTTGGACTTGCGGATGTCATTGGCTCAAACGGCGGCGTTGGCACGAAACTGACCTGCGGCGAAACGACAATCGCAACCTTTGCAGAGTGGCGCGATCGAACCAGTGCCTCCAATGCCGTTTGCCGTTTTCGCATGGCACCGCTCAAGGGCGGGATGCTCCTTTCGGTTCCCCAACAATATGTCAGCGAACTTGTCGATCGCTTCTACGGCGGAGACGGAATCGTCCCGAGCCCGCGCGCGGAATTGAGCGCCGCTGAAGAGCGCTACTTTGCACGGCTTGGCGGCTTGGTTGTTCCGATGCTTGCTGCTGCATGGGCGGAAATGGTCAAGATTGAACCAACTGTCGCCAAGGTCGATCACAGCGGATCTTTGCCCACGCTGGTTGCCGACACCCAACAGGTCGCCGTCCAGCATTTCGTTGCGGAAAGCATCGACGGCAAACAGGTCGCAATCGACGTGGTCTTCCCGCTGGCCATGCTGCGTGCCGTACCTCAACTCGTTGCCACGCCGGATTCAGAGGAAGCATCCCAGATTGATCCGGTTTGGCAAACCAGCCTCTCGGATGCCGTGATGCAGGTCCGGCTGCCGGTCCGGACTATTTTTGCGCGGCCTGAACTGCCGCTCTCTCAATTGCTGACGTTGCAGCCGGGAGACATCATCCCTGTCTGCCTGCCCAATCAGGTTCCTGTGACCGTTGCCGGCCGGGTCTTTGCCCGCGGCAGCGTTGGAGACTCAAACGGTCGAACGGCCATCAAGATCGAACGCATAGAAGAAGGAAGTGCATCCTATGAGTGACATGTCCGAAGCGCCCCGCCCCTCAGACGCGGCATTTGCCTCTGTGAGGCCCGATCACAATTTCGATCTTCTTTCCGATGTTTCGCTGCGCATATCCGTGGAAGTCGGCTCAACCTCCATGCGCTTGGCAGACCTGCTCAGCCTTGGCGAAGGCAGTGTGATCGAGCTCGATCGGCAGGCGAATGACGTGCTTGATATCTTCGCCAACGGTACTTTGATCGCAAAGGGCGAGATCGTGAATATGGACGGCCGTTATGGCGTCCGCATCTCCGAAGTTGTCAGCGCCGGGCGCCGCTTTGCCGGTCTGGAGCGGAGGTCCTGATGTTCGAATATATTCTGCGTCTTTTTATTCTGGTCCCGATGATCGGCGGCCTGGCTTGGGGTTCGCTCTGGCTCTGGCGCAAGGCCCAAATGGGCCTCCCGATGCAGGGCGGGTCGGCCCGCGCAGCCCAAATGGTCGATGTTCTTCCGCTCGGCCCCGGCACCAAGCTGGCAGTCGTGGCCTTTGGCGGCCGCGAGGTCCTGATCGCCGTGACACGCACGCAGATCACCCTGCTCGCCGAAGACGCACGGGAGAATGCAGGTGCGTAAGGCGCTTGTTTTGGCCGGAGCAGTGGGTCTGACGCTTGCCTTGACCGTAAGCCCGGCCCTTGCGCAAACCACACCCGGACTCGACAAGGCGCTGACCACGATTGCCGGAGACGGCAAACCGCTCTCGCTTTCGCTGCAAGTCCTGTTGTTGATGAGCTTGCTGACGGTTCTGCCGTCACTCATCCTCATGATGACCAGCTTTACCCGGATCATCATCGTTCTTTCGATCCTTCGCCAGGCGTTGGGCCTCCAGCAGACGCCCCCGAACCAGGTGCTTGTCGGATTGAGTCTCTTCCTTTCGATGTTCGTCATGCAGCCCGTCCTCACGCAAATCAACAAGACGGCGGTCGAGCCTTATGGCCGAAGCGAAGTCACGCTCGAGGAAGGAATTGCCAGAACCGGCACTGCGCTGCACGGCTTCATGATGAAGCAGACCCGTAAGTCGGATCTCAGCATGTTCGCAAATATTGCCAAGGCGCCCAAGTTCGAAAAGTCCGCGGACGTGCCTTTTTCGATCCTTCTGCCGGCCTTTGTGACGAGCGAACTCAAGACAGCCTTTCAGATCGGCTTCCTGATTTTCCTGCCATTTCTGGTGATCGACCTCATTGTGGCCTCAGCCCTCATGTCGCTCGGCATGATGATGCTGTCCCCGTCGATCATATCCATGCCGTTCAAGCTGCTGCTGTTCGTGCTTGTCGATGGCTGGGCGCTGACGATGGGCTCGCTCGCCTCTTCGTTCAACGGATAGCGTCATGGAAGCAGACTATTTCATTGGCGTTGCGCAGCAAGCCTTGTGGGTCCTGGCCCTTGGCGCCGCCCCGATCCTGATCCCGGCACTCGTTGCTGGCGTCATTCTGGGCATGGTGCAAGCCGCAACCTCGATCAACGAGCAGACCCTGAGCTTCGTGCCCAAACTTATTGTGGTCGCCATCTGCCTTGCTGTCTTTGGCGGCAGCATCATGATCCTTGTCGCGGACTTCACGCGCGAAATATTCGCCCGCATTCCGGACATCGTGCGATAATGCCCGTCGGCTTCGCCGGGATGGAGCAGCAATTGCTGATCTGGATGCTGGCCATGATCCGGCCGGGCGCAGCTTTCCTCGCGGCGCCAATCTTTGGCGCACCGCAAGTGCCCGTTCAGGTGCGCCTCGTCCTGGCGCTCGCGATCGGCGTTCCCGCCGCCGCCGTCTCCGGCATGGCTCTACCCCCCAACGGTATCGTCTCGTTCGACGGTCTTATGTTGATAATCCCCGAGGTCATTGCCGGGCTTGCGCTTGGCTTCGCAGTTCAGATCGGCTTTTCAGCAGCCATGCTCGGTGGTGAGGCGATCAGCAACACAATGGGACTTGGTTTTGCAGCCATGGCAAACCCCCTTGGCGGCCCGGCAAGTCCGGCCATCGGTCAGTTGCTTTCGATGATGGGTCTGTTCCTGTTTCTTGGTTTTGGCGGTCATTTGACACTGATCGGCATTATCGTGGATAGCTATCGCGCGCTCCCTCCGGGCCATGCCTGGTTGTCGGCAGCGGCAATCGGCGGCCTGGTGCAGTTTGGCGGGCTTGTTTTCGCAGCAGGTCTTTCGATCGCCTTGCCAGTCGGCTTCGCGATGATCCTTGTTCAGCTGGTCATGGCAATGGTGGCACGTTCCACCCCCACCCTCAATCTCTTCGCCGTCGGCCTTCCGGCAACCCTGCTCGCCGGTCTCATTCTCCTCGCAATGGCCGCACCTGTCATGGCAGATTCAATCGCGAACGCGCTGAAGGCCGGCCTCGATATGTCGCAAACCCTTTCACAAGGGGGCACACATGGCTGAGGGAGCCGATCGCGACCAGAGGACCGAGGCTCCTACACAAAAGCGCCGGGCTGATGCGGCGCGCAAGGGCGACGTTCTCCAATCCCGCGAACTGGGCACTGCGCTTGTCATGCTTGGGGGAGCAGCCTGGCTTGTGTTCGCCGGCCCCTGGTTCATTCATGAATGCAGCAGGCTCCTCACGATCGGCCTGTCATTCGACAATCGCGATGTTACCGTCTTTGATCCCGCGACACTGACCACGCGTCTGGTTGGCACCACACTTATCCCCCTCGCCCTGCTGTTTGGCGTCACCATGCTCGCGGCCGTAGGTGCGCCGGCAATGCTGGGCTCGCTGGGATTTCGGTCTGGCGCCATTGCGTTCAAGGGGGACCGGCTGAATCCGATCAGCGGCTTCGGTCGTATCTTCGGGCTCAATGGCCTGGTCGAACTCGGAAAAGCCCTGGCAAAGGCTGCCGTGCTCGGGCTACTTGGCTATTGGCTGGTGTCTCATGACATGCGTCATATTATGGGACTTGGTGCCCAGGACATGCGCGAGGCCGCCAGCACACTTGGCCACATGATGGTCAAGGCTGTCCTCTGGCTCGCATTGGGGCTGGCCCTGATTGCGGGGATCGATGTGCCCGTGCAGATTATTCGCCGTAACGGACGGCTCCGGATGACACGCCAGGAAATCAAGGAGGAAATGCGGCAGACAGAAGGTGCGCCAGAGCTCAAGCAGGCCATCCGCCAGAAGCAGCAATCCCTGCTGACCGGTTCGGCCCGCAAGGCCGTTACCGAAGCCAACGTCATCCTCACCAACCCGACCCATTTCGCGGTTGCCTTGCGCTATGACCCCAAAAAGGACTTTGCGCCGATGGTCGTGGCGCGAGGCCGAGGCGAAACAGCGCTCGCGATCCGGTCACTCGCCGCCGAAAACAACGTGCCCATTCTCGAATATCCGCAACTCGCGCGTGCAATCTATTTTACTGCCCGGGCCGGCCAAACAATTGCCGAAGACTTGTATGTCGCGGTGGCCACAATTCTGGCATTTGTTTTCAACATCGACCGCGCAATGGCAGAGGGAATCTCTCCGCCGCTGGTCGAAGTCCCGTCGGAGAAGCATTTCGACGAGAACGGAGTGCGCCATGCGACCTAAACTCGGCGCGCCTCCTGTCGTTTCTCTCATCAGAGGGGGCAAGCGCTCATGATCGGATCAATTGCATCGGCGCTGGGCGCAGGCTCGGGAATCGACACGGTAAAACTTGTCGAAGATCTCGCTGCCGCTTCACGCGACCCGAAAGTCGCCCAGTTCGACACGCGCGCCAGTGCAAACAAGGCAAAGATCAGCGCGGTTGCCCAGGCGCGGTCCGATCTGGAAAGTTTTTCAACCACCTTTGCCGGGCTTGTCGCAGGAGGCACGCTTCAGTCACAGCCCAACGTCGCCGACCCGACAGCATTGTCAGCCGTAGCCGCGCCTGGTGTTCGCGCAGGAAATCTATCCGCTGAAATCAGTGTCCAGCAGCTTGCCAAATCACAGACCGTCTATTCGGCGTATCTTCCGGCAGTGACAGATACAGTTGGCCAGGGCACAATGACTCTCACCGTCGGCGCCCAGTCGTTCACGATCACGATCGATGCCACCAATGACAGCCTGACGGGCCTTGCAACCGCGATCAATACGGCGGCGAGCGGCGTAACCGCAAACATCATTACGGATGGAAACGGCTCGCGTATCGTTCTGAAGGGCCAATCTGGCGCAAACGGTGCTTTCTCTCTGACACCCGTAGTCGGTGGAGATCCCGCGCTCGACCGGTTTGCCTATCCCGGCGCCGGCACAGGCCTCACGCTCGCACAAGCAGCCCAGGATGCCCAGTTTACGGTGGACGGCATTGCCTATACCCGCGCGACCAACAGCTTCAGTGATGTCTTTCCCGGAATTACACTGACCTTGAAGAAGGCGGCTCCCGGCGTACCAATCGCCATCACCGGATCCCGTCCGACCGAAGCATTGAGACAAACACTAAGTGATTTTGTCTCTGTTTATAACACGCTGAAGAAGGATCTTGCGACGGCGCGCACGACGACTGGCGGCGACCAGTCACTTCGTGCGCTCGAGGTTCAGCTGACGGCCCTGATCTCAAAAGTCGTGACAAGCGACCCGCAGATCAATAGCCTGACAGGTGTTGGTGTCTTCACGAACCGCGATGGCTCGATCAGCTTCGACTCTGCCAAGTTCGAGGCTGCCCTCGCAGCCAATCCGGACGCTGTTGAGGCGCTGTTCAGTCCAACGCGCGACACGACACATACCGTGACGACCGATCCGGGGCTTTCAGAAGCGCTGAAATCCCTGAAAGACGCCGCGACCGCAACGGGAGGTGTCCTTGCTTCAGTGACCACCCGGTTACAAAAGGAGAGCCAGCTCATCGCGGACGCGCGCACGAAGATGGAAGCGCACGAAACGGCCTACAAGAACCGGCTCAAACGCCAATTCGGTGGTATGGATTCCCGCATTGCCGCGCTGAAAGCAACGCAAAGCTATCTCACACAGCAGATCACGCTGTGGAGCAATCAGAAAAATTGACAGGCCTGACAGGTGTATTCTCCCCCAAATCCCTTGCGCGCTCGCAATCGCTATCAAGTGCTCGACCTTAGCAGTCGCATGGAAGGTGCAAGCCCCCACCGGCTAGTCTCAATTCTCTACGAAGAATTGCAAAATGCCCTGGCTGGAGCGATCCGCGCGCGCGAAGGTGGCCAGGACGTTGCTGCCAATTCCCAGATGGCGCGCGCAAAATCGATCCTTGCAGCTTTGGAGGCAGGGCTCGATTTCGATCGTGGCGGAACCCTTGCGACAACATTGTGCGGCATTTATCGAGCGATGCAGCGCCAGCTCGCCAATACGCCAAATGACGTCGAAAAGCTCAACGAAGTCCGCAGCGGCGTCGCCAATCTTGCCGAGTCCTGGCGGGCATTGGTTGCCTGATTCGAATCCAGACGAATGACAGCCGCACAATACATGCTTTCGTGGGTGTCACTGTTGTCAGTCGACGTGGCGGGATATGCGGCCAGTGCCCCGGCCCGAGCGAGGGCCAGCATCAAAAACCCGGTCATCTTGCAGGAGGGAAGAATTGTCCAGAGCCGGCCATTCCGCTCCTTGAAGGCCAGAGAGCGGAAGTGCGCGGCAGCTGAAGTGGCGGCCTCAAGGGCCTGCCGGTTCATTGTTACGGATATCGAGTAGGCCGAAAGTCGCGCTTCAGGTGACCGGCATCTAGCACGTGCGGTCCACACCATATTTGCGCATTTTCTCGATCAGGGTCGTACGCTTCAACGTAAGGAGGCGGGCCGCTTCGGAGATCACGCCGTCAGCATTGTCCAGGGCCATCTGAATTCGTTCGAGTTCCATCGTTTCAAGCAGCATCTTCAGGTCCACCGGCATTGGTGCAGCGCTTGGCGCGATCGATTCCGGTTGTGCCTCAACAAGTTGAAGCGCTGGCTTGGGCTGGGAAAGGCGCTTTGGAGCGCGGCCCAAAAGTTGCTCGGCTTCACGTGCGCCAATCATCTCGCCTGGATAGAGAATGCCTGCCCGTTCAACCACGTTGCGCAGCTCACGAACATTGCCCGGCCAATCATGTTCCATGAGACGAGACAGGGCCGATGGATCGAAGCGCGCTCTGCCCGCGAGGGGCGCATTCGTCTGGAAATGGTTGATGAGGAGCGGAACATCTTCTGCACGGCTTGCAAGGCTCGGGACCTCGACCGGAATGACGCCAAGCCGGAAATAAAGGTCTTCGCGGAAGCGGCCCTCGTCGATTGCGGCCGACAAATTCTGATGGGTCGCAGAGATAATCCGCACATTCACCGGGATCGTACCATTGCCGCCAACGCGCGTGATAATGCCCTCTTCCAGAACGCGGAGCAGTTTTACCTGCATGTCAAAGCGCATGTCGCCGATCTCATCCAGGAAGAGGGTTCCGCCATCTGCCTCTTCGAAACGGCCGATACGGCGCATTGCTGCTCCCGTGAAAGACCCCTTCTCATGCCCGAAAAGCTCGGACTCGATCAGGTCGACCGGTATCGCCCCGCAGTTGATCGCGACAAATGGCTTGTCTGCCCGATCACTCATTGCATGAATGGATCTTGCGACCATTTCCTTGCCCGAGCCCGACGGGCCATTGAGCAGAATTGGAACGGAAGCCTTCGCTACGCGTGAAATCATGTCTCGGAGCAAGTCAATCGCGGGAGATTGCCCGACAATCAAATGGCGGGCTTCGTTTGAAACTTGTTGTAATTTTTCGGCAACCGCCATTTTAGCCCCCAAATTATCCAATCAACTCACGTCGAGATGTGATGCCTCGAGTTGAGACATTCCTGGTTAATATTGGGTAAACTAGAAGAAGCACGTAAATTACTTACATCTACTTACAAATACAAAAATCGATCTATTTTATTCAGATTTCGATCTATGTTGGAGTTTTTCGGCCCGACCGGCGAATATTACACTTCATTTTCGATTCAGATTGCCGGAATCGCCCAAAGTCGTTCCAATATCGATGCTTTCATTTTTTTGCATGGACTGCATGCTCCAGCCCAGGGTCACCGACATCCTGCGGTTGCGGGGGTCGAAGCGGTCCATCGGGTTGAAGGGCTCCCGATCGGCAACACCCTCGATCCTGGAGAAACGCCGCGTATCCACGCCTTGCATGACGAGGGCCCTTCGCGTGGCTTCAGCGCGTGCCGACGAAAGCGACCAATTGCTGAGATTCTGGTTGCGCGTGTAGGGCGACGCGTCGGTATGGCCCCGGACGACAACCGCGTTTGGCACTTCGTTGATGACTTGCGCGACAATCCCGACAAGGCTGGATGCTTCCGCTGTCATCTGATCCGTTCCGACAAGAAACATCGCGAATTCCGCGTCGTCGACGAGGTCGATACGAAGCCCCTCCAACGTCTCGACGAGCCGAACGCTGCGGGCATAGCGGCGCATTGTCGGGCTGCTGTTGAGCCGTGCCTGGAGCAACTGCTTCATCGATGCAAACCGGGCTTCATCATCTGCCTTTGAAGTCGTGGCCTTCGGGCCGCCCTTGGCATCCTTTGGAATCGTGAGCGAGCGCGTTCCAGTCTGGGATGCCCTGTGCGGATAATGGTCGGGATCGGTAATTGATGCGCCACCGAACATGCCGTTGGAACCAGCGCTTTCCTCCTTCTTCTGAATCAGTGTCGGAGAGAAATAGTCTGCAAGCGCCTTGCGTTGCTTTTCGGTGGTCGCGCCGAGCAGCCACATCAGCAGGAAAAACGCCATCATCGCGGTCACGAAATCGGCATACGCAACTTTCCACGCGCCGCCGTGATGGCCGCCGTGATTGATCTGATAGACCTTCTTGACGATGATCGGCCGCGGCATGTTTGGACGTTCGAGCATTAGCGTCCCCGCATACCGTCGAATACTTCAGCGAAGCTTGGCTGATTGCTGTGCTCGATACCGGATCGTGCGGCTTCAATGACCAAGGGCAGCGGATGCCCATTGAGAGAAGCAACAATGATCTGCTTGACCACATGATAGATGGCGGCATCGGCAGCGATGACCTGCTTTGCGCGGTTGGCAAACGGCCCGACCAAACCATAAGACAGCAAAACGCCGAGGAAGGTCCCAACCAGCGCCGACCCAATCATTCCGCCCAGAATTGCCGGAGGCTTGTCGATCGATCCCATCGTCTTGACGACCCCAAGCACGGCCGCAACGATGCCCAGGGCGGGCAGTGCGTCCGAAAGCGTCTGCAAGGTTTCCGCCGGTTGCTCGGTATGATGGACGTGATTCTTGATCGTATTGTCCATCACGTCCTCGACCGCATTTGGGTCGAGCGTGCCGGATGACACAACAACAAGGCGCAGGGTATCGGCAATCAGGTGTATAAGCGTCGTGTCCTTGAGCAGCTTGGGATATTCCGCAAAGACGCTTGATGATGCCGGATCCTCGATATGAGGTTCCACCGCGACAGGGCCTTCTGTCCGAAGCATTTTCATGAGCCTGGACACGAGGAAGATGCAATCGAGATAGTCCTGGCGGTTATATTTTGGCCCCTTGAAGATCTTGCCCATGACGCTGCCCAGCGCTTTGAGTTCTTTCGACGAGTTGCCGATGATCAACGCGCCGACACCCGCACCGCCGATGATCAGCATTTCGTGCGGGAGCGCGTGCAAGACAGGCTCGAGATTGCCGCCGGTAAAGGCGAATCCGCCAAACACCATGACGAGCAGAACAATTATACCGATAGCTGCGAACATGAATGTGCCTGTTTCATCCCTGACTTTGCGACCCGTTTGGCCGAATGTGCCACAGGTTGAAGAACGGCAGTGGCCCGGAAAACTTGCGTCAGGAAAGTAGATCGAGCAGCGTGCGTCGGTTGATCCTTGCAAAAGCCGCCTGCGCGGCTTCCAGCGTCAATGTCTGAGCGGTCAACTGGGCCACAGCTTCCGATATATCGGTCGCTTCGAGATTGGTTCTTTCTGCCGCGAGATCGATGTCGTGTGCACGTGCGGCTTCCTGCAGTGACTGCAAGCGCCTTCCCCGCTGACCGATATCTCCCAAAGCGTCCGCTGTCTTGGTCACGCCTGTGTCCAGCGTCGTGATCGACGCGCCAATCGCTGGAGCAGAGCCGCTGCGCAGCGCCGTTGCCGCATCGCGGACCATTTGGGAAAGCGATATGCCGCCGGCATCGAACACCTGCGCTTGCGAAGGCACTGGCGCAAAAACGGTATTCTCATCATAGCGAACGCTAAGTGCAGTTCCCGTTGCGAAGAGTGGCTGGCCATTCGCGGACTTGCGATTGACGAGCCCGTCAAGTTCGTCGGCAATGCCATCAAGCTGCGCCGCAATCATGTTCCGGTCAGTCTGTGCCAGTGTGCCATTCGCTCCGCCAAGGACAAGCTCGCGGGCAAGTGCAATACGATCGGCCATGCCGGTAACCGCGGTATCCGCCTGGCTGTTGAGTGAAAGGCCTGTGTCGAGATTGATCGCCCAGGCATTGCTGTTTGCCTGGGCGCGGCCGATCACCGCCACTCGAGCTGCAGCAACAGGATTGTCGGAGGCCCGCTGAATTTTCTTGCCTGTCGAGATCGTGACCTGCGTATCCGAAATCGTGCGCGCGAGTGACTTCTGGCGATTGATTTCGATCATCATTCGGCTACCGACGGCATTGATCATGTTCAGTCCGATCAGAAGATATTGAGAATGGATTCAAGCGTTTCGCGCGCAGTCTGGATCACGCGGGCAGAACCAGCATAGGCTTGCTGGAATCTCAGCAAGTCGGCCGCTTCCTGATCGAGATCGACGCCGCTCATTTCCGAACGCGCGGCGAACGCGCCATCGCGCCTTGAAGATGCCGCAGCGTCTTCGGCGCGCGCAGTCGACACGGACTGGCTTTGGGCTGCCACAAGTGCTGCCCATCCGGCTTCCACGCCAGAGTTTCCGCGCAGGCCGGCGAGAGCGAGAAGGTTGCCATTAGCACTCGTTGCATCCGCGGCTGCGACCTGATCCGGCGCGAGCGCAACAACTGCCAGCGAAGCCGCGCCTGTTGCGCCCAGAGTGAAAAGCGGGCTGCCGGGATTGCCGTTCGCGTCGAAACCGGCCGTATGTGCTGCGTTGAGGCTGGTTGAGACCTGCGATGCGAGTGCATCAAGGCCAAGGCGTTGATCGGCCAGGTGATTTGCAGCATCCGAAAGGCCGGCGAGCTGGCCTGAGGCAGGCAGTACCGGGCCACCTGCCGTTGAAAGCGAAAAGGTCAGCCGGCCGTCAACGGCAATGGCAACGCTGAATGTTGAGGCACCACCGGGACCGGAAAGCATGACGGGACCTGCTGCCCCGCCAAGGCTGACAGTCGCGGCCTGCCTGTTGTCATAGGTCACCGAAATCGGGACGGCTGAGCCAATACTATCCAGCAGACGGTCCCTTTCATCGAGCAGACCCGCCTGATTGGTCGTGCCGTCGCGGGCGCGCAGCAGGCCGTCATTCACTTTCTGCAACGCCACCAGGTCAGTATTGAGTTGCGTCACTGTTGCGCCAGCGGCAGCGCCGACGCCAGCGATGGCGGAATCGAGCGAGCCGGCAGTCCTTTGAAATGCTGCTGCCGTTCCGTCTGCTGCAGCAAGGAAGGATGATCGCAAGGTCGTGTTTGTCGGGTCGGCTGAAAGCTGGTCCGCACTGTTGAACAGGCTGGTCAATGCTGCCCCGACTCCGTTGCCACCTTGGGAAAGGCCAGCCTCGGCCGCCGTCAGCCATGGAAGCCGCGCGGCGGTTTGGCCCGCGTCAGCACTTGCGGCGCGTGATCCATCGACCAGCCACTGGTCGGTGATGCGGTTGATCCCGGTCACGCGGACGCCATTTGCATTGCCGGCCGCATGATAAAGTGTCATCTCGCCGTTTCCGGCAAGCTCCTCCAGGCGCGTGGTCCGTCTCGCATAGCCAGGGGTCTGTGCGTTTGCGATATTGTCACCGACGTTGGAAAGCGCCCTCCCATAGGCGCGCAGCCCTGAGGCGCCGACGCTCAGCAGGTCGCTCATGGCTTCACTCCGAGCTTGGCCATCTGCGCCTCAACCAGCTTGGCGATACCAAACTGGCCAAGGCTTGACATGTTGTCGGCCAGGTTTGCATCAGCCAGCTCCCGGAAATTGTCGGTCGCGCTCGATCCGAACAGATCATCCTCGGTCAATTTGGCCTTGCGCATCGAGCCGATCATTTCACGCAGGAAAACGGCTTCAAACCCCTGCGCCGCCTTCAGCAGCGCGGGGCTTGGTGCCTTGACGGGAGTCGCAAGTGCAGATGAAATGGGTTTGATCATATCACTATCAACTCCGCTTTGAGCGCTCCTGCTTCCTTGAGAGCCTCGAGGATGGCGACCAGATCTCCAGGCGATGCGCCGATGCGGTTGATTGCCTTCACAATGTCCTGGAGCGAGGCCCCTTTTGGCATCAGGAACATGGGATTTCTGGCTTCCTCGACCTTGATATCGCTATTCGGTTCAAGTGCGGTCTGGCCGCGGCTGAATGGCTCTGGCTGGATAACCCGCGGCTTTTCATCGACTCTCACCGTCAGTTTGCCGTGCGTCACGGCAGCCGTGCTGATCCGGACTGCACCGTTGATCACGACGGTCCCTGTCCGGGAATTGACAATCACCCGTGCCGGGGGTTCGGACGGCTTGATCTCGATATTCTCGATCATGCTCATCATGCTGATGCGTGCTGGCCCGCCTTGGGGAGCTGCGATGCTGATTGAACCACCATCGCTTGCTTGCGCCGTTCCGGCACCCAAAGTCCGGTTGATGGCCTCCGCGACCAGCTTTGCGTTGGTCAGATCTTGATCGTGAAGATTGATAACAAGCTGGTCTCCATTGGTGAAGCCAGTGTCAACAGAGCGTTCGACAGTGGCGCCTCCGTCCACGCGACCAGCGGATGGTACATTGACTGCCACTTTGGAGCCGTCCGCTGCGTCAATGCCAAGTCCGCCAACGACCAGATTGCCCTGCGCCATTGCATAAATCTGGCCGTCCGCGCCATAGAGTGGAGCCATAAGCAACGTCCCGCCGCGAAGCGACTTGGCCTTGCCCATTGCGGATACGGTAATGTCCAGACGCTGCCCGGGTTTTGCAAAGGGCGGCAATTCTGCCGTGATCATGACCGCAGCAACATTCTTCAGCGAGGGATTGACACCGGCGGGCAGTGTCAGCCCGAAGCGAGAAACAGCTCCCTTCATCGCGAGCGTTGCATAGTCGAGACTGTCATCACCAGTCCCCGCAAGGCCGACAACAAGTCCGTAGCCCGTCAGTTGGTTGGCACGGAGCCCCTGGAACTGCCCCAGATCCTTGATGCGCTCAGCCGAAGCCGGCACGGCCAGCTGCATGCAAAGAAAAGCTGCAGCCAGTGCCATCGAGCGCGCGAGAATATTTGAAAAGCTGGCCATCAGAACGGACTCACCATGGAGAAGAAGCGTTGCAGCCAGCCTTGCCTGCTGGCGCGCGCGATTTCACCCCGACCGACATAAAGGATGCGGGCATCGGCAACGCGGGTTGAAAGCACGCGGTTATCGGGTGCAATGTCGGAAACCCGGATAAGACCGGAAAATTGGACGCGCTCATCGCCTCGATTGAGTGTCAATTGCTTTTCGCCGCTGACAAGCATTGTGCCATTGGGATAAACTGCGGCCACGGTCACGCTAATCTCTCCCGACAGAGCGTTGGACTGGGCAGCATCGCCCTTCCCTTTGAACGACTGTGTGCCGCCTGCATTAATATCGGTCGGTTTGAAAAGGCTGAGTGGACCGGTTGTCGGCGGTGTGAGCCCAATACCTCCATCACGGCCAGTTGTTGCAGAGTTGGATTTGCTGGCGCTTGTGCGCTCGACCAGAACTATTGTGATCAGATCCCCCGGCTGCGAGGCCCTCGCGCCGGACGTGAGCGGCGCATAGGCGCCACCCTGAAAAATCGCGCCGTTTGCCACCGTGACGGGTGCAGCGATCGGAGCAGTTGGGCGAAAAGCCGCGTCTTCGGGCCGCTCCTTGTGCTTCGCAGAAGCGGGCGAAGCTGCGATACCAACCGCGGCAAATGCAGCCGCGCAAAGCGTGAAATATTTGGGAGGCGAGGCAAATATGTGGGGACTTTGGCCCCGCCTCCCGATCCGCGCCCAAGACAGGCGGGCGCGAAAACTAAAGCTGTTGGCTGGCATTTTTCAGCATTTCGTCTGCGGCCTGGATCATCTTCGAGTTGACCTCATAGGCACGTTGCGTCTCGATCATGTCGACCAGCTCTTCAACGACATTGACGTTGGAGGATTCTAGGGCGCCACCACGAAGCGCGCCCCTGCCCTCGCTTCCCGGCGCGCCAACTTGAGCGACACCCGATGAAGCCGTTTGAGCCAGAAGATTGTTTCCAAGTGCCTGCAAGCCAGCCGGATTGACAAACCGAGCCGTCTCGATCTTGCCCAGTTCGGTTGGGTCGGTTTGCCCCGCAAGCTGGGCTGTCACTGTGCCATCAGCACCGATTGAAACGGAGGTGGCACCTTCTGGAACCTGGATCTGCGGCTGAAGCGGCAGGCCATTGCCTGTTACAATCGTGCCCTCCGCAGACATGCTGAAATCGCCAGCCCGGGTATAGGCAGTCTGCCCATCAGGCATCAGAATCTGAAAATAGCCGGCCCCTTCAATGGCCACGTCAAGTCCGTTGCCGGTCGTGTTCAACGTGCCCTGCGTCTCGATCCGGGCCGTTCCCTTGACCTGAACGCCAGTTCCAAGATTCAGTCCGGTCGCATATTTGTTTTCCGCCGAAGATGGCGAGCCCGCCGTATTGACGATCTGATAGGCCAGTGTTTCGAAACTGGCGCGATCCCGCTTGAAGCCGGTTGTATTCACGTTCGCGAGGTTGTTCGCGATAACCTGCATCTTCATGTTCTGTGCGTCGAGCCCGGTACGGGCGACATGCAATGCACCTGACGACATTCGTTTTGCTCCTATTCAGGCAAGCGCATGAGATCGGCAGCTGCCGAATCCATGTCGCGTGCACTGCTGATCAGTTTCAATTGCGTATCCCAGGACCGGCTGGCTTCGATCATCTGGACAAGTGTTGCGGTGGCCGACACATTCGATCCCTCGATATGGCCAGTCAGCAATCGGGCATCCGGATCGTCGGGAAGAATCCCGCCTCCGCGAATGCGGAAAAGGCCATCCAGCCCCTTGATGATCTTCGAACCTGTCGCAGTGACGAGGCGGAGATGATCCACTTCTTGCGGCTGCGCCGGATCGCCGCCGACTGGCACGATCGAGATGCGTCCGGAACTGTCGATCATTACCTTGTCGGCAGGCGGCAATGTGATGGGGCCCTGTGCCCCCATCACGGGTTGACCTTCACCATTGGTCAGCAGACCGGATTGCGATAGCTGCAGGTCGCCTCGGCGGGTATAGGCGTCCTCTCCATTGTCCGCCTGAACAACCAGCAGGGCATCGCCCTGCATCGCCACATCGAGATCGCGGCCCGTTTCCATCACCACACCAGCGCGCATGTCGGCACCGATGACCTCTTCGGACGCAACCGCCCTGCTTTCGAGGCCATCGCCACGAACCCACAGCGCCTGCGCCTCGGCAACTTCGCCGCGAAACCCCGGCGTCTGGGCGTTGGCGAGATTATTCGCCGTCGCCGCTTGCCGGGATTGCGCACTGCGCATTGCCGTAAGGCTGGTATAGATGAGCCGGTCCACAGTTCAGTCCATCAATTGATGTTCAGGACCGACTGGGTCATCGCCTTGTCGGTTTCGATCGCCTTGGCGTTAGCCTGGAAGTTTCGCTGGGCCGCGATGAGGGCCACCAGTTCTTCCGTTACGTCGACATTCGCGCGTTCAAGGGCACCCGAACGGATCGAACCAAGCGGCCCATTGGTGGCTGCATCGATTGTCGGCGGCCCGCTTTCACCCGTGGACTGCCAATGACCGTCACCGACCGGACGAAGGCCCTCCTGCGCTGTAAAGCTCGCCATTGCGACCTTGCCCAGAAGCTCGCTCGAACCATCCGCATAGGTGGCGGTGGTCAGGCCGTCGAGAGCAATCGATACATTGACCAGCGCAGCTGTCGGATTGGCCGGCGCGCCCGTTGGCAGGTTGAAGTCGATGAGCGAGCCAAGCGCTGTCGAGGTGACGTTGCCGGCCGCGTCAACAGGCAAAAGCTGCAGTTTTGCTCCCGTCGTGTCACGGACGGAACGATCAGGCATGACGTTGAACGAGCCATTGCGCGTGTATGTGACGGCCTGGCGGGGAGGATCGCCCTTCACGACAAACAGGCCTTCGCCAGCAACGGCAAGGTCGAGTGTACGATCCGTCGCTTCCAGCGTACCTTGCGTGAACTGCTGGGTAATGCCGTTGAGCCGCGTACCCTGACCCGACACCAGCCTCGTGTTCTGCGTCGGCGAACTGGCGAACAGGTCGCCGAACTGTGCGCGGCTCTTCTTGAACCCGGTCGAATTCACGTTCGCGAGGTTGTTCGAAATGGCCGTGAGATCGGCTTGCGCCCCCTTGAGCCCGGACAATGATGTGTAGAAAGCCATGAAAACTTCTCCTTATACGCCAGTAGTGGTGCTGGTGGGCGTGCTCTGGGCCTGAATGGCCGTCAGTAGCGCCGTCTGCTGCTGGATCTGGTCGGCAATACCCTTGAGCGACGCATTCATTTCAGAAATGCCGGCGACGCTTGAAAATTGCGCCATTTGGGCAACCATCGCGGTGTTATCGACCGGATTGAACGGATCCTGCTCCTTGAGCTGGGTCGTCATAAGCCGCAGGAATGCGGTTTCGTCGAGCTTCTGGGCACCGGCACCCTTGGGGACGACCGGAATATTCGAACCGTTCACGGGGGTAGTGCTTGTCATTGTCCTAACCTCAAAGTTTCGAGCATCAGGCCCTTCGCGGTTTGAAGAACCTGAACATTGTTCTGGTATTGGCGCGACGTTTCGAGCATCTCGACCATCTCTGCAGCGCTATCGACAGCCGCTTCCCAGACATCGCCATTCTTGTCGGCGAGCGGGTGCGAAGGATCGTGGCGCTTCGTTGGCGCGGCTGGCGAAGAGACAATCTTGTCGATCGCCACAGTTGCCGTGCCATCATCGCCCATGATTGTGCGGAAGACCGGCTTGAGGGATCTGAAGGCACCTTCTTCCGTGCCCGAAATGGTTCCGGCATTGGCCAGGTTCGATGCAGTCGTGTTGAGCCGCACGAGCTGGGCCGCCATGGCACGACCACTGATATCAAATAGCGAGAGCGTCTGGTTCGACATTCTATTCGCCCTTCAGCGCGCGCATCATCGTCCCGACCCGACCTTGCAGGAAGGACAGGCTCGAACGATAGGCGAGCGCATTTTCAGCAAACGCCGTCTGCTCCGTCGACATTTCCACGGTGTTCCCATCAAGCGACGGCTGGAGGGGCACCCGATATTCGACCGAAGACTCGATGGACTCGCCGTTGCTTGCCTGGCGCAAGGCCTGCGCAAAATTGATGTCGCGAGCCTTGTAGTTCGGCGTCGCAGCATTGGCGATGTTCGAGGCAAGCATCGACATCCGCTGCGAACGGAGCTGTAGCGCCGTCGCGTGAATACCAAGTAGTGCATCTCCAACAGACATGTCTGCCTCCAAAAATCCGGCCAGGCGACTTTCGATCAGGAAGGTCGGGTTTGGCCCGCCACGACCAAAGCAATCATCGTGCCAATTATGCGAAGGCGGCAGAAAATCGGGCTCGACACGCGTCACGCAATCCGGCGGCTATCAGAAATGTCTTGTGTGTCGGGTTTTTGACGGGCGGACTCCCGATACACGATCAGTGGCACATTTCCGGGACTGGCATGACCCTTGCTCCCGATGCATTGAATGTTGTCCATCGGAGAATGAACATGGTCCGCTCGCTCTTTGCTGCATTGCTCCTGAATTCGCTGCCGACCGTTGCGCTGGCGGATTCGATCGAGGATCTCGACCGGCTCGACAATCGGATCGAGGTTCTGACCGGTGTGTCGCCGGGTCATCCAGGCGGCGCGATCACGCCACTTGATCGGCGATTGAAGCTTGCAGCCTGCCCCCAGCCCGCGACAATCGAATGGGCTGGCAGCGATGCCCTTGCGGTGCGCTGTCCAGCCGTTGGCTGGCGACTTCGCGTCGGAATTGCTCCAGTCGCGGCATCACAGGGAAAAGCCATGCTGAGCGTCCACAGGGGCGACACTGTCGAGGTCAGCGTTGTCGGCGATACATTTGACGTGACTGCAACGGGCATCGCACTTGACGATGGAGCCGAAGGATCCAGCATCCGCCTCAAGATAGGCGCAACTGGCACGCAAACGTCTGCAATAGTCACTGGGCCCGGGATGGTTTCGCTTTCGCGTTAAACTTTTCTTCAGGCCTGCCGTTTCCCACTTCAAGCCCTGTCTCACTCCTGACAGGCGCCATGACAAAGGGAAGTAAGATGGTTGACCCCGTTACACTTTGGCCAACACGGCCGGTGTCCAGATCCGTAAAGGATGACGGCGCCAGTGCAACGCGTACCGGGACCATATCGGCGCGCGAAATCGTCACAGGCCAGAGCCTGCCAAAACTCGTGAATCTGGCGACCGAACTCGCCAAAGCAGGGCCGCCAGTCGACTTTGCAAAGATCGCTCTGGTGCGTCAGGCAATTGCACAAGGCGCATATTCTATCGACGTGGACCGCATTGCCCATGCAATGGTCGGATTTTTCCGGACTACGGATTGAAGCCAATGACTGCCGTTGACTCCATCATCGAAATTCAGGCGGCCCTCATGGACGCTTTCGATGCGCGCGACATTGTCCGGATCGAGCAGTCGACCAAGGATCTGGCCCGAGCCGTGGCACTTGTTCGTCAACGCGGCGTTATCCTGGCGGGTGACAAGGTGCGTTCCGATGTCAGCTACGCCCTGAAGCAGACAGAAGCGCTCAAGGCCCGCGTCAATTATATGGCGCTGCGCAATCGCGAAAAGATGGAAAAACTTGACCAAATGCGCGGCGCGGCCGCGCCTCATGTATATGCAAACCGCAGAAATGCTTGGAGTTCGCGTATCCCCGCCTGAATTGGCACAACCGTTGCATAGAAGGCTCCGAACAAAGGAGCGAGCAACCAATGCCAGCGCAGACTATCGGCATCCAGCCAGCGGTTCCCCAAAGGGTGAGCCTCGCGATTGGCAATGCCGCAAAGCGGACCGGCGTTCCCTTCAACTATCTCATGGCACAGGCGCGTGTCGAAAGCAGCCTCGATCCCGACGCTCAGGCAAGCTCCTCGAGCGCCGCAGGGCTCTTCCAGTTTACCAAGCAGACCTGGCTGGCAACGCTATCCCAGCATGGACCCAATCACGGCCTTGAATGGGCCGCCGACGCGATCCGGAAAGGCGCTGACGGCCAGTATCGCATCGCAGATCCACAAATGCGCGAACAGATCCTGGGATTGCGCTTCGATCCGGAAATCTCCTCGGCGATGGCCGCGGAGTTCGCTGACGACAATGCAGACATGTTGCGCAGCCGCTTTGGCGAGGAGCCTGAGCCGGTCGACCTGTATCTGGCGCACTTCCTGGGCGCGCAGGGCGCCTCCCAGTTTCTTTCCGCCTGGCGCGCCGACCCCAATGCGCCGGCAGCGCCGATGAACCCGGCAGCGGCGGCCGCGAACCGCACGATTTTCTACAATCCCGATGGCAGTGCCCGGAGCCTTGATGCCATTCGCAGCCACTTTGCCGCGCGGTTGAACGAACAGCCCTCTGGCTTCCCGGTGTCGGGCACCGTCCGAACGCAGATGGCAACCCGCACCGGCAGCAACACACAATCCTCACAAGAGTTCATGCAGATGCGCACCATAGAACCCATGCCACAGAATCTCTCGCTGGCTTTTGCCGAGCGGGCTTATCAGCGGCTTGCGCGGATTGACGGCGGGGCCGCCGCATGATCGAGCAAGCCAACCTTCGCATCTGGGGTGACGCGATCAAGGGCGGGTTGCTGCCGTTCGCGATCCTGATGCTCGTTGTCCTGATGGTCGTCCCGGTCCCTGCGACCGTGCTCGACATCGGCTTCATTGCGAACATCACAATATCGCTTGCGGTCCTGATGGTGGCCCTCAATGCCGCCAAACCGCTCGACTTCTCAGCCTTTCCAACCGTCCTGTTGCTCGCCACGCTTTTCCGGCTTGCGCTCAACGTCGCTTCGACACGTGTTGTCCTTGTGAACGGACATCAGGGGCCGGGATCAGCTGGACATGTCATCGAAGCATTCGGCACCTTCCTGATTGGCGGCGACTATATCGTCGGAATTTTTGTTTTTGCCGTGCTGATGATCATCAACCTGGTTGTGATTACCAAAGGCGCGGGCCGCGTCTCGGAAGTGTCTGCCCGATTCACACTCGATGCATTGCCCGGCAAACAGATGGCAATCGATGCTGACCTTAATGCCGGACTGATAACACCTGACGAAGCAAAGGCGCGTCGGCAGGAAGTCTCGACCGAAGCCGATTTCCACGGTTCGATGGACGGTGCTTCCAAGTTCGTCAAAGGCGATGCTGTTGCAGGATTGCTGATCCTGTTCGTCAACATCTTTGGCGGCCTTGTGCTTGGAACAGTCAGTCATGGCCTGCCGATCGGTCAGGCAGCGCAGACCTATGTCCTGCTGGCGATCGGCGATGCGCTGGTGGCACAGGTGCCGGCACTTCTCCTTTCCATTGCCGCTGCGGCAATCGTGACGCGCGTTTCCTCTCCGCTAGACCTGTCGGGCCAGATCGGCAGCGAGTTCGGATCTGCGCGTGCCTGGGGTCCCGTATCCGGCATTCTCTGCCTGCTCGGCTTGCTCCCGGGCATGCCGCATTTCCTGATCCTGTCGGCTGCCGCCATTACCGGCACCATTTGCTGGACGCGCATGCGCGCCGCCAAGGAAAAGCGCGACTATGTCGCTCCGATCGAGGATCCGGAACCCGAGCACTTGATCCAGTGGCGCGACGTCAGCGATCCGGCACCGATCACTCTCGACATTGGTTATGGCCTGATCGACATGGTCGACGACCGCCAGTCCGCGCCGCTCATGGCGCGGATCACCGGGATCCGGCGCCAGCTCTCGCGAGAACTCGGCTTTGTGGTGCCCATGGTGCGTGTGAAAGACGATCTTTCGCTGCCCGCCAACGCCTATCGCATCGGCATTGCCGGCGTGACCACCGGAGAGGATGAAGTTTTCGCGCATCAGCTGCTTGCGCTCGATTCCGGAGACGGACTGGACCTCATTCCGGGCCATGCCGTCAAGGATCCGAGCTTCGGACTGGATGCTGTCTGGATCACACCGGATCGCCGCGCCGAAGCTGTGGTCGCAGGCTATACAGTGGTCGATGCCTCGACCGTGATTGCAACGCACCTGAACGGGGTCATATCCGGTTCTGCAGCGGAATTGTTCGGGCTTGATGACAGTCAGGCCTTGGTCGACGCGCTGAAGGAGAGCTTCCCGCAGCTGGCACAGGCATTGACGCCACAGCCCTATTCGCTTGCAGCTGTAACAACAATGTGCCGCGCCCTGCTGGCAGAGCGCGTTCCCCTGAAAGATTTCCGCAGGGTCGCGGAAGCCATGATCGAGCTGTCCGGTCGCGACATGGATCAGGCCACGCTGCTCGAAGGCGTCCGCCAACGGTTGGGTGCGCTCATCGTCCAGATGATCGTCCCCATCAAGATGCCATTGCCGATCATTACCTTCGATCCGGAACTCGAAAGCCTGCTGACCCAGTCCGTGCGGACCGGACCGAACGCGAGCTGGCCGTTCGATCCCGATCTCGCTGCCCGTATCGTTTCAGCAGTTTCGGAGGCTGTTCAGCCGCAATTGATGGCCGCGCGCAGTTTCGCGATCGTGACCTCACCGATCTGCCGGGCAGCGCTCTCGCGGCTGTTGCGGGCCCAACTGTCCGAAATCCCGGTCCTGTCCTTCCTTGAAATTCCCGAAACCAAGCCCGTCGAAGTGATTGCGATGATCGGTGCGCAGCGCCCGCAAGCGGCACTCGCCCAACGCGATCATGGCCAACACCCATTTGAAGCTGGAGAAGAATGATGCTGCATCAAGAGGTCGTCCATGAGACTCTGACCTATAGCCGCGCACCGGCATTGCCGGATTGCGACACTTTGGTCCGGACTCACTCCTCAATGGTACGACGGATTGCCTGGCAGGTTCATTCCCGCATGTCTTCGGCGATAGCGCTCGAAGATCTGATGCAGATCGGGCTGCTTTCGCTGGTCGAGGCGGCCAAGGGCTTCAAGGACAGGGGCGCTACCTTTGCCCCCTATGCCGCAACCCGTATCCGAGGTGCGATGATCGACCACCTCCGCCGCGAAGCGCGGATGTGTCGTTCAGGTATGGTCAGCCGGCGCGAACTGGTGCGGGTTCGTGATGAGCTCGAAGGCAAACTGCATCGCCGTGCCACCGATTCTGAAATGGCCGATGCAATGGGCCTTGATGCCGAAAGCTATCATGCCAAGGTCGCCTCTTCCCTGTCGCAGCAGCTGGATTCGATCGACGAAGTCTATTCCGATCACGACAGCTGGTTTGCCGATCTCGCGGCGGGGGCCGACAGCGAATTTGAAGCTGCAGAGTTGCGCAGGGATCTTGCCGCCTGCCTTTCGGAACTGGCCGAACGTGAAGCGCTTGTCCTTCAGCTCTATTTTGTCGAGGAACTCAACCTGGACG
Organism: Sphingomonadales bacterium; assembly: GCA_016704425.1. Lineage (GTDB taxonomy): Bacteria > Pseudomonadota > Alphaproteobacteria > Sphingomonadales > Sphingomonadaceae > Aquisediminimonas. The sequence continues at coordinate 639,769 of JADJAC010000011.1, read as the reverse complement.
AAATCGGCGCAGCGCTTGGGGTCGGGGCCGCGCGGGTTTGCCAGATCAAGCGATCGGCGCTGATCCGCATGCGCAAGATGATGCAGGATCGACATGGCGAGGGTTCGCTGAAAATCTGAACGAAACCGGCAACCTATTTTCGACGGGCCAGGGCCGCGGCGCAGGTAACGCTGTCAATTGACCGGCCGTCCGGCTGGCGAGCATCGACATACATGACCAGCGGCTCCTTGCCGCGGGCCGGCGGATACAGATAGGCATCCAGAATGCAAACGGGGCCTGAGAATTGCAGCTTGCGGGCGTTCGCCTCAAGGACATCCTGATTGGCAGGTCCGAACTGGGCCACAAGGCTGCGCGCATCCTGCCCAAGCACCCGCTCCAGGCCCGATTTTCGGATCGGTGGTGGTGCAACAACGGAAATCGGCTGCGGCCGGGGGACTGCGCCGCATCCTGCAAGGAGAGCCAGCCCGACCAGAGTACACTTACGCTTCATCAAGCTGTGATGCGGGAGAGATGCCGCCCCTGTCAATCGCCCTTGCGATGCGGCGTTGCCGTCGCTAGGCGACGCGCTTTGAAAGCCATAAGGAATTTCGCGCGTGACTGCAGCCAGCCTGGATATTGTTGCGATCGGCAATGCCATTGTCGACGTGATTGCAACCGCAGAGGAAGATTTTCTGGTTGCAGAGGGGTTGGCAAAGGGTTCGATGCAACTCATCAGTGCAGACCGCGCAGGCGACCTCTATTCAAAAATGGGGCCAGGACGTGAAATAAGCGGTGGTTCTGCGGCAAACACAATTGCCGGCATGGCAGCGCTTGGCCGCAAATGCGGCTTCATTGGTCAGGTCGCGAACGACCAGCTCGGCAAGGTCTTCAGCCACGATATCCGGGCCATCGACGTAGCCTTCACCACACCGGCGCGTGAGAGCGAGCCGCCAACGGCCCAATGCCTGATCCTGGTGACGCCCGATGGCCAGAGGACAATGAACACTTTCCTTGGCGCTTCCCAGTTCCTCCCAGCGTCGGCGTTGGACACGAATATGATTGCCAGCGCGGAAATCCTATACCTTGAAGGCTATCTCTGGGATCCTCCGGAACCGCGGGAGGCGATGCAGAGTGCGATTGGCATTGCACGCGAAGCTGGCCGCAAGGTTGCCCTGACGCTCTCCGATGCCTTTTGCATCGAACGCCACCGCGACAGCTTCAAGGCGCTGATCGACAGCGGGCAAATCGATATCCTTTTTGCCAACGAGGCAGAGATGCACTCGTTGATGGAATCAGACCGTTTTGACGAAAGCGTCAACGCGGTCGCTGCAAAGGTTCCGCTTTTGGTTGTGACGCGCGGCCCGCATGGGGCGTTAGCGGTAACCAGCGGCGTCAGGACGGACGTATCGGCTGAACCCGTTGAAAAGGTCGTCGACACAACCGGCGCAGGAGACCTGTTCGCTGCAGGCTTCCTTGCGGGGCAAGCTGCTGGCCGGTCAGTGGCCGACAGTCTGACAATGGGGGCGATTTGCGCCGCCGAAGTGATCTCGCATTATGGACCTCGCCCTGAAGCGGACCTTTCAGCGCTCGTATCGGCAAGGCTCGGCTGACGCTGGACGAAAAAAGGGGAGGCCGAAGCCTCCCCTTCCCATCCCCTCCAGGAACTTTTCGCCTCCCCTATAACAGCGGAGGCTTCGCCGCAGGCATCTCTGGAATGTCCGCGTCAATCTCGTGAACCTCGACAAGGCCGCGCCCCAAATGGCTGCTGCGGCGCCCATATGCAAAGTAAGCGACGATTCCCACCGCCGCCCAGCCCGTAAAGACCAGGATCGAGGCGAGGTCGAGGTTGAAGAACAGGAAAATGGTTCCCCCGATCGTCGCCGGCCCGACCAGCCATAGAGCGGGCGTCCGGAACGATCGTTGCGCGTTCGGTGCGGTGCGGCGCAGGATCATCACGCAGATCGCGACCATCATGAAAGCATAGAGCGTGCCTGCATTCGCCCAGTCGGCAAGCCGCCCGACCGGGAAGAAGGCGGCACCGAACGCGACGACCGCGCCGGTGATCGCCGTCATGATGTAGGGCGTTTTCCACTTGGGATGAACGGCCGAAAGCTTTTCGGGAAGCAGTCCGTCGCGCGCCATCACGAAGAAGATGCGGGTCTGGCCGAACATCAGGATCAGGATGACCGAAGGCAGCGCGAAGCCCGCAGCATAGCCAAGCATGTTGCCGACTTTCGACCAGCCAATCTGACGCAAGACGTGCGCGAGCGCCTCGTTCGAGCAGACCAAAGCCTCGCGATACGCGGGGAGTGCGCACTGCCGGGCCAGTTCCTCCGAACCAGCCGGAAAGGGCACACCGTTGGGGCCCATGATCGGCTGGCCGCCCACAGTGCCGATCGCGCCGGCAGCAACGAGGATATAAAAAACTGTGCAGAACAGCAGAGAGCCGATCAACCCGATCGGCACATTTCTTTGCGGATTCTTGGTTTCCTCCGCCGCCGTCGAAACCGCGTCGAAGCCGACATAGGCGAAGAAGATCGTCGCAGCCGCGCCGACCGCGCCGACGCCGGTGCCGAATCCCCCGAACACACCGGCGGGCAGGAACGGATTGAAGCGGGCCGCTTCAAATTGGTCGCTCGGCAGGGTCAAGACCACGAACGCAGTCAGCGCGGTAACCTTGATCGCGACCAGAACAGCGTTGACCCTCGCGCTTTCTGTAGTGCCAATCATCAGCAGCCAGGTGACGAGACCGGCAATCAGCATAGCGGGAAGGTTGATCAGGCCGCCCGGCTTGCCGCCTAGTGAAAGTGGCGCCGACGACAGCCAGACCGGTAGATCAATCCCGAATGTCTTGCTCAGGATCGTGCCAGTGAAATAACCCGACCAGCCGACGCAGACCGCGCTCGCAGCGACCGCATATTCGAGCACAAGCGCCCAGCCGACCGTCCAGGCGAGCAATTCGCCCATCGTGGCATAGGTATAGGTGTAAGCGGACCCCGAAACCGGGATCATTGCTGCAATTTCGGCATAGCACAGCGCGGCTACGATGCAGATCGCGCCGGCGATCGCGAAGGCAAGCATGAGCCCTGGACCGGCTTTCTGCGCACCCGCCGATGTCAGCACGAAGATACCGGTACCGATCACGCAGCCGATGCCGAACAATGTCAGCTGAAATGCCCCCAAAGTACGGTGCAGCGATTTTCTCTCGGCCGTCGCCAGAATAGCGTCCAGCGGCTTTACGCGCCCGAAAATCATCATGTTCTCCCCAAGGATGTTCTTGGGATCGACAACCTAGAGCCAAATCCGGCTCGCGCAACAAAATTTCAGCGCGGAAGCATCAGGCCCATCTGTCGACCTCCAAAAATATGCACATGGAGGTGCGGCACTTCCTGGTGGCCATGCCCGCCCGTGTTGGCGAGAAGGCGATAGCCCGGCGCAGGTAGCCCGAGTTCTCGGGCGACATGGCCCACGGCCCGGATGAAGCCCAGAATCTCGGCGTCTGGCGCCTTCGCGGTGAAATCATCCCAGCTCACATAGGCGCCCTTTGGAATGACAAGGACATGGACCGGCGCCTGGGGGTTGATGTCATGAAATGCGAGCGCCCACTCATCTTCATAGACTGTCCGGTTGGGGATTACCCCGCGCAGGATCTTTGCGAAGATGTTCTGGTCATCATAGGGTGCCAATGCGTCGATGGGCATCAACTGTCCTTTCGTGCGGCTTTTTCAGCGAGACCGGAGACGCCGTCGCGCGCATCGAGTTCGGCAAACACGTCATCAAACGAAAGCCCCGCGTCAGCCAGCAGCACGGCAAGATGAAACACGAGGTCGGCCGCTTCCTTCGTCAGGTCGGTCTTGTCTCCGCCCAGCGCCGCAATCACGGTTTCTACCGCTTCCTCACCCACCTTTTGCGCAATTTTGGCCCTGCCCTTTGCGGCAAGGCTTGCAACATATGATGAGGATGGATCACCCGTCCGGCGCGCAGCGATAATCGTCTCGAGGCGTTTGAGCGTGTCGGTCATGCGCCCATTGGCGTCAGCGGCCACGGCAGGTCAAGCCTTTGAATCGCATCACGACAGCACGGGCGTGCGCACCGGCAGCCCTGCGGCGGCAAGTGCGGCATGCGCCTCGCCGATCATGGATTGCCCGAAGTGGAAAATCGACGCCGCAAGGACGGCACTGGCATGGCCTTCGCGTACACCCTCGACCAGATGCCCGAGATTGCCGACGCCACCGGACGCAATCACAGGCACAGACACAGCATCCGCGATGATGCGCGTCAGTTCGAGATCATAGCCATCGCGCGTTCCATCCCGGTCCATCGAGGTCACCAGCAATTCGCCAGCGCCGAGTTCGGCAAGGCGGACAGCATGCGCGACCGCATCGACACCGGTCGCCTGCCGACCGCCGTGGGTGAAGACTTCCCAGCCTTCGCCGACGCGCCGCGCATCGACCGAAGCGACAATGCACTGGCTGCCAAACCGGTCCGCCATCTCTGCAACGATCTCGGGCCGCGCGACCGCTGCGCTGTTGACGCCAACCTTGTCCGCACCGGCCAGCAGCAAGGCGCGGACATCGTCAGGCGTCCGAACCCCGCCGCCAACGGTGAGCGGCATGAAGCAGACCTCTGCCGTGCGCGCGACAATGTCGAGCAGGGTTCCCCGCCCTTCATGGCTTGCGGTGATATCGAGAAAGCACAGTTCGTCGGCCCCCGCTGCGTCATAGGCGCGCGCGGCTTCAACCGGATCGCCGGCATCACGCAGGTCAACGAAATTGACACCCTTGACGACCCGACCGTCCTTCACGTCAAGGCAAGGGATGACGCGAATACGGACGGTCATAAGGCAGCAACCGCAAGCGCCGTCGCGAGGTCCAACCGCCCGTCATAAAGCGCGCGGCCCGTGATCACGCCCTCGATGCCGTCCTTTGCATGGACCGAAAGCACGCGAATGTCGCTGATGCCGGCAACGCCACCCGAAGCGATGACCGGTATGTTCGTGGCCCGGGCCAGATCGACGGTTGCCTCGATATTGCAGCCCTTGAGCAGGCCGTCCCGCCCGACATCAGTGAACAGCAGTGCTGCCACACCTGCATCTTCGAACCGGCGGGCCATATCGAGGATCGACACAGTCGAAACATCCGCCCAGCCCTTTGTCGCGACCATTCCATCGCGGGCGTCGACGGCAACGACGATGCCGCCAGGAAAATCGGCTGAGGCCTGCCGCACCAGATCTGGATCCTCCAGCGCTGCTGTTCCGATCACGACGCGCGAAACGCCGAGATCGAACCAGCGTTCGATTGCTTCGCGATTGCGAATGCCGCCCCCAAGCTGGACATGGCCCGGGAAAGCCTTGACGATGCTTTCGACAGCCTCAGCATTCACGGCTTTTCCGGCGAACGCGCCATCAAGATCGACGACATGAAGGTGGCCCGCTCCTGCTTCGGCAAAGAGCAAGGCTTGCGCTGCCGGATCGTCGCCATAGACCGTCGCGCGATCCATATCGCCCTCGGCAAGCCGCACCACCTGACCACCCTTGAGGTCGATTGCAGGGAAGACAATGAGGCTCATGGCATCCACTCCAGAAAGCGGGCCAGAAATTCGAGGCCGTAGCGCTGGCTCTTTTCCGGGTGGAACTGAACGCCAATCCGGTTGCCAACGCCGATGGCAGCGGTGAGCGGACCTCCGTGATCCGAAGTTGCGAGAACGCCCTCGCCCTCAAACGCAAAGCTGTGCAGGAAATAGGCTTCCCCGGCAGATATCAGCGGATGATCGCCAATGGGCACGACATCGTTCCAGCCCATGTGCGGAATCTTGATTGTATCATGGCCTTGCAGCAGGCGGACCGTGCCCTTGACCCAGCCCAAGCCCGCATGACGGCCGTGCTCCTCGCCGGCTTCGGCCATCAACTGCATGCCGACGCATATGCCGAGAAATGGCCTGCCACCTTCTCCCGTCGCTGAATCCAGGGCTTCGACCATCCCGTCGATGGCCGATAAAGCCTGCATGCAGTGCGCAAACGCGCCCACGCCGGGCAGGACGATGCGATCAGCTTTTGCTGCTACATCGGGATCGGCGGTGACGAGGACGTTCGCAGCCCCTGCTGCCTTGAGCGCGTTCCTGACTGACTGGAGATTGCCGGCGCCGTAATCGATCAGCGCAACGGTGCTGCTCACAGCGTCCCCTTGGTCGAAGGGATGCTGTCCGCCTTGCGCGGATCGATCTCGACGGCCTGCCGGAGTGCGCGGGCGAGGGCCTTGAAGCAACTTTCCACAACATGGTGGTTGTTGCTGCCATAGAGATTCTCGATGTGCAGGGTGATACCCGCACTTTGCGCAAAACTGTGAAACCAGTGTTCGATCAGTTCTGTATCCCATTCGCCAAGGCGCGGCGTCCCGAAATCTGCCTTGAAGACGAGCCAGGGCCGCCCGGAAATATCGAGGGCGCAGCGCGTCAGCGTCTCGTCCATCGGCGCATAGGCCGAACCGTAACGCGTGATCCCGCGCTTGTCTCCGAGCGCCTGCGCCAGCGCTTCGCCAACGGCGATGCCGGTATCTTCAGTGGTGTGATGCTGGTCGATGTGAAGGTCACCCACGGTCTTGACGCTCAGATCGATCAGTGAATGGCGCGACAATTGCTCGAGCATGTGATCGAGAAAACCGATGCCGGTGGAAACATCATAAATGCCCGTCCCATCGAGGTTGAGATCCACCTCGATCGACGTTTCATGTGTCGTTCGCCTGATCGTGCCCTTGCGCATGAAGCGCGCTATAGCGATCCCTTGCCAGTGCGCAATGTCTTGACCGCGAAGCGCCAAGCGTTCACCACATGGCTATGACCGAAAGTCCGCCTGACAGCCTGATTCCCTATGACGAAATCGTTCAGGAGGCTCTGCGCGCAGTGGTCGGCCGCGTGCTGACGCAAGTCGCCACCGAAGGGCTGCCGGGCAACCATCATTTCTACATCACGTTCAAGACCCGCGCCCCCGGAGTGTCGATCCCGCGCAGCCTTTCCGAGCGCTTCCCTGATGAGATGACAATCGTCCTGCAGAACAAATATTGGGACCTGAAGGTAACGGACACGGGCTTCGAAGTCGGTCTGACCTTCAGCCAGGTGCCGGCTCATCTGGAGATTCCGTTTTCCGCCGTTACGGCCTTTGCCGATCCGGCGGTCGATTTCGCGCTGCAGTTTCAGGCCCATATGGACGATGAGGCGATTCGCGAGCAGGAGCCCGCTGAAAATGATCGGCCGGTCGCTGCGCCGGTCGAAGACGGTTCAAATGTCGTGACAGTGGATTTCGGGCGCAAGAAATGACCGCCACCCGAACCGAAACAGACAGTTTCGGCGAAATCGAGGTTCCGGCAGACGCCTATTGGGGCGCGCAAACCCAGCGCAGCATCGCAAATTTTCCGTTCGGTGCGCGGGAACGCATGCCCATCGCGATCATCCATGCGCTGGCGCTGGTCAAAAAGGCGGCGGCGCAGGTCAACCGGAAGCACGGGCTCCAGCCGTGGATCGCGGACGCAATCGAAAATGCGGCTGATGAGGTTATCTCGGGCGCGCTGGACGATCACTTCCCGCTGGTGATCTGGCAGACGGGCTCCGGCACGCAGACCCACATGAATGTCAACGAAGTGATCGCAGGCCGGGCGAACGAAATCCTGGGCGAGCCGCGCGGAGGGAAAGCACCGGTCCATCCCAACGATCACGTCAACCGCAGCCAATCGTCCAACGACAGTTTCCCGACTGCGCTCCATATCGCCGTAGCCATCGAGGCGCGCGAACGGCTCCAGCCAGCCATCGTCGCGCTCCAGCAGGCGCTGGACCAAAAGGCGAAGCAATGGGCCCATATCATCAAGATCGGCCGCACCCATTTGCAGGATGCGACACCGTTGACGCTCGGGCAGGAATTTTCCGCCTTTGCGACGCAACTGGCCAAGGCCAGCATCCGCATCAGCAGCGGCACGACCGACATTTTCGCGCTGGCCCAAGGCGGGACTGCAGTCGGAACCGGGCTCAATGCACCGAAGGATTTCGCCACGGATTTCGTGGAGATCGTCAGCAAGCTGACCGGCATCACCTTCAGGAGCGAAGAAAACAAGTTTGAGGCGCTCGCGACAAACGACGGATTGGTCGAACTGTCGGGCATGCTCAACACGCTGGCCGTGTCGCTGACGAAGATCGCCAATGACATTCGCTTGCTGGGATCGGGCCCGCGTTCCGGGCTGGGCGAATTGATCCTCCCGGAAAACGAACCCGGCAGTTCCATCATGCCCGGCAAGGTGAATCCGACCCAGTGCGAAATGCTGACAATGGTTGCGGCACAAGTGATCGGCAATCACCAGGCCGTCACCGTTGGCGGGATGCAGGGCCAGCTTCAACTCAATGTTTTCAAGCCATTGATTGGCGCGAATGTGTTGCGGTCGATCGACCTGCTTTCAACGGGTATGGAAGCGTTCGCCGCGCAGTGTGTCGCGGGGCTTCAGGCAAACGAGCCGCGCATTGCGGAACTTGTGCAGCGATCGCTCATGCTCGTCACGGCGCTTGCTCCGGAAATTGGCTACGACAATGCAGCAAAGATCGCCAAACATGCGCATGAAACCGGCCAGACTTTAAGGGAAGCGGCGTTTCAGCAGCGTCTGGTTGACGAAGAGACGTTCGATCGCCTCGTCCGGCCGGAGACGATGGTCTAGCCGCAGCTGTGGTTGTGCCCGGTGCAATCGGCGCCTGTCTCGATCTGTATCGTCGCATGATTGATCGCGTGATTATGGGCGAGCCGTTCATGGACGTCTGACAGGAAGGCGTCGCCCTTGCTGCCGTCCGGCATGACCAGATGCGCCGTCAGCGCGATTTCGGTCGTGCTCATGTGCCAGACATGGAGGTCATGCACTCTTGCCACACCGGGAGACGCAAGCAGCTCGGCCTCAACGCCTGCGAGGTCGATATGCGTCGGCACGGCAGACAGTGACATGGCGACAGACTGCCGCAGCAACCCCCAGGTGCCCCAGAAAATATAAGCAACGATCACAAGGCTGGTGACCGGATCAATCACAGACTTGCCCGTCCACAGGACCAGGAGGCCAGACACAGCGACGCCGGCCGAGATGGCCGCATCGGCCAGCATGTGCAGATAGGCGCCGCGAATATTGATATCGTGTCGGCGCCCACCCGCAAACATCCACGCCGTGATCCCGTTGACGGCAATCCCGACCAACGCGACAAGCGAGACGGTTGCACCGGCGACTGGTGCCGGATCGAGTATTCGCTGCACGGCCTCGAGCGCTATGCCGCCAAGCGCCACGAGCAGGAGCAAGGCGTTGAAGAGCGCCGCAAGGATTGTCGATCCGCGATAGCCATAGGTGAAGCGATCCGTCGGCGCGCGCCGGGCCAGAGTAAAGCTGCCCCAGGCCAGCACGAGTCCAAGAACGTCAGACAGATTGTGTCCGGCATCGGCCAGAAGGGCAGTCGAGCCGGCTGCAAGCCCGTAGGCCACCTCGACAATCACGAATCCAGTATTGAGAACAAGGCCGATCGCGAACGCACGGCCAAAATCGACCTGGGCATGGCCATGCTGGTGGTGGTCGCCATGCGTGTGCTCGTGGGTCATGGGGCCTGCGTATCGCAGCGATACGCCCGGCGCAATCGACCAAGAGCAAAGCCGTTTCGGCAAACGACAGATGGACGGTTGCGCATGGGATGGCGGCTCCGCATAGTGATCGCATCAAAATCGAGGGGATTTTCAAATATGACTGCCGTAAGCACTGGCGTCGACCGCCGTGAAGCACTCGCCCTTACCTTTTCTGCCGCCGCTTTAGCCGCTGCACCCGGAACCGCGAGCGCAGCGGCGAAAGCCGTTGCCGCAACGCCCGCAAAGCGTTTTTCCGGCATGCTTGCCCAGTTCGCGGAAGAATTGCTGAGGCTGTCCCCCGAGACGGCGACCTCGCTGGGGCTCGACAGCGGCCGCCGCCTTGCCCTCAAGTCGCAATGGGGCGACGGATCGGCAGTCGGCGAGGCCCGTTGGTCGTCGCAGGTGAAATCGATGCTGGCTCGGCTTGCTACGGTCAATCGTGCGACGCTCTCTCCGGCTGATCAGATTCGCTATGATACGGTCAAACATGCCGCCTCGATGGGTGTTGCCGGGACCAAGTGGAAGTTCGGCGGCGCAGCCGGTGGCTGGAATGGAGGTACGGCCCCATATCCAGTGACGCAGCAGGACGGCGCACTCACAGCTGTTCCGGAATTTCTCGATTCACAGCACCAGATCAAGAATCGGGCAGACGCCGAAGCCTATGTTGCGCGCGTTGCCGGCTTTGCGAAGCTGCTCGATCAAGAGACCGCGACAATCACCGAACAGGCCGGGATGGGCATCGCGCCTCCCAACTTTATTGCGTCCAATGCTCTTGGCCAACTGAAGGGCTATCGCCAGACAGCCATTGCCGAGCAGAAGCTCGTGACCTCGATTGCAGAGCGCACAAAGGCTTTGGGCATGGCCGGAGACTGGGGTGGCCGCGTCAGCAAGCTCGTTGCTTCGATGGTCTATCCCGCGCTTGACCGCCAGATCGCGGCCTTTGCCAAGGCGACTGAAAAATCGACCGATGTTGCGGGCGTCCACAAGCTCCCCGATGGCGATGCCTATTATCAATGGGCGCTGAAACTGGGGACAACGACCAATGCAACGGCTGCAGAAGTCCATGCAATCGGCCTTGAACAGAACAAGGCAATTCAGGCGCGGATGGACACAATACTGAAGGCGCAAGGCATGACGCAGGGCAGCGTCGGTGATCGGGTGCAGGCGCTCAACAAGGACCCGCGGATGCTTTATCCGGACACGGATGCGGGCCGTGCGGACCTGATTGCCTATTGCAATGATCGCGTCGAGGCGATCCGCAAGCTGATGCCCGGCGTATCACGGCTGGGCCTCAAGGCGCCGCTGGTCGTGAAGCGCGTTCCAATCGACATTCAGGACGGTGCATCGCTTGGCTATATGAACTTTGCATCGCTCGACGGTTCACGCCCGGCAATCTATTACATCAACCTCAAATCCACGAGCCTCTGGCCGAAATACCAGATCCCGACGCTCACAGCGCATGAAGGCGTGCCCGGTCACACCTGGCAGGGCGCCTATCTTGCCGAACATCATGCGGACCTTCCGCTGATTTCGTCGTTGATGGGGTTCAATGCCTTTATCGAGGGCTGGGCGCTCTATGCAGAGCAGCTGATGGACGAAGCCGGGCTCTATGCCGACGATCCGTTCGGTCAGGTTGGCTATCTGCAGGCACAGCAGTTCCGCGCTTGCCGGCTTGTCGTCGATACCGGTCTTCATGCCATGAAATGGACGCGTGATCAGGCGATCGACTTCCTCGTCAATGAAACGGGCAAGGGTCGCGACGCGATGACGAGCGAAGTCGACCGCTACAGCGTTTCGCCGGGGCAGGCCTGTGGCTACAAGATGGGCCACAACGAGATCAACAAGCAGCGCGACCGCGCGAAAGCCGCACTGGGCAACAAGTTCGATCTTGCCGGGTTCGACGATACGGTGGTCAAGACCGGCGGTGTGCCGCTGACGGTGCTTGGAACCGCGGTTGACCAGTATATCGCTGGAGCCAAGGGCTAAAGGATCATGCCCAAACTCTAACTCACCACCGTCGCCCCTGCGAGAGGCAGGGGCCTGTTGGACGCCTTGGTGCCAGACTCGCATAGAGGCCCCTGCCCAATGCAGGGGCGACAGGCACGCGAAGACTTCCCGCGATGAGCGGGGGGCGGGACGGTCGGTGCGGAAGCCTTGGGGGGCGTCCGGCGGGTTTTGCCTTTGTGCGGTGGAAGGTGTTTCGAGTGCGTAACCGGCGCCCGGTCTCGAAACACCGCCTTCTCATCCGGCACGTCCCTGCAGGGGGGTAAGGCCCGAAAGCCCGCCTGCAAGAAGGGATTGCTCCCTCCAAAGACGCCCGGACCGGTTCAAAACGATAGCAGAGCGCGTGGCTGCACATTTGAGGAGAGTGCAGACGCCTGCCGCTTTCGCGCCGACCTTTTGCTGAAAGAGGGATAATCCCCGTCCAGCAGTCCCGCCCCTCGACTCGTGCGACCTAGAAACGCCGATCGAGTGACGGGGATGTGTGTTTCACAGTATCTCCTATTTGTCAAGCAAATAGGAACAAAGAGGGACATAATCCCATCCGTCGCCCCTGCGAAGGCAGGGGCCTGTTGGACGCCTTGGTGCCTGACTCACATAGAGGCCCCTGCCTGCGCAGGGGCGACGGGGGCGGACTCACCTAAAGGCCCCTGCCTGCGCAGGGGCGACGGGGTGCAGTCGATATTGAGCATGATGATGCCCTCGATGCCGAATGTCTGCCCCGAAACAATTGACGCCCGCAAGATCGCACGCCAAGAGCGGCCATGGCCAGATCGACTCCCTTCAAACGCCGCGGCGTGCTCTTCATTCTTTCGTCGCCATCGGGCGCGGGCAAGTCAACCATTGCGCGCAAGCTGCTGGCCTCGGACGACAATCTCGCAATGTCGGTATCCGCCACGACGCGGCCAATCCGTCCGGGCGAAGTCGATGGCGTTGATTATCATTTTGTCGATCTGGAACGGTTTCGCGAAATGGTCGCCGCAGGCGAATTCCTCGAATGGGCGCATGTGTTCGGCCACCGCTATGGCACCCCGCACGAGCCGGTCGAAAAGGCGCTGTCGGAGGGCCGGGACGTGCTGTTCGATATCGATTGGCAAGGCGCGCAGCAATTGTTCCAGCAGGCGGGCGGCGATGTTGTCCGCGTCTTCATCTTTCCCCCGTCGCTGGCGGAACTCGAGCGCCGCCTGCGCGCGCGTGGCACGGACTCGGATGAGGTCATCAGCGCACGCATGGAACGTGCAGCAGCAGAGATAAGCCACTGGGATGGGTATGAATATGTCCTGGTCAATGACGATGTCGATGCCTGCTTTGAATCGGTCAAGACCATTCTCCAGGCCGAGCGGCTGAAGCGCAGTCGGCAGACCAGCCTGATCGGCTTTGTCCGGAGCCTGTCCAAACAGGGGTGACGATCGGGAAAGGGAAACACCAAATGTTCAAACTGGCACTCGGATCCTTCGCTGCAGCCGTTGCGATGTTCATCACCGGCTTTGTTTTCTTTGCCACACCGATTGGCATGATTGCCTATACGACCGCCAGTGAAGCGCAGACTGCGGCGGTGCAGACGGCGCTGGCGGCCAATCTTCCCAAGACCGGCACCTATATGGTGCCCGACCCATCCACCCAGTCCGGAACGACACTCTACGGAAAGGGTCCGGTCGCCATGGTGCACTACAACAGCAACGGATTCCCCGTTGCGGACCCAAGCGCGATCCTCAACGGATTCATCCAGGAACTTATTGTCTGCCTGATCATTGCGGGCGCGCTCTACGGCATCGCTTCACGCGTCACGGACTTTGCGTCGCGGGCGCAACTGGTGGTTCTGTTCTCGGTCGCGACAACCGGATTGCTGACCCTGGGCAATCCGATCTGGCTCCATCAGGACTGGGCCTATAATATCTATGGTTTCGTGGCCAACACCGTGATGCTGAGCGTGGCAGGTCTGGTGATTGCGCGATGGTTCCTGCCGTCAGCCGCGCAACAGCCCCAGGAAAGTGCAGGCAGCTAGAAAATCGGTGCGGTGGGCCGCGCGTTGGTCGAGCGCGAAATCATCCTCGCCCCATTGTTCGGCCTGCCAGAGTTCATCGAGATGGCCTGCATCGAACGCAGCCTCGGGCTCCAGCGCGCCTTCCAGAACTGCAAGGGCAATGACAAGCGAGCCGGAAATGGTCACAATCGTTGAAAGCGCGGCGAGTTCAAAGGCTGTCCGCGCAGCCAGTGCCTCTGACAAGCGCGCAAGCATGGCCGGTGGCTGGGGCTGGTGCATGATCCCTTCGACCAGCACGAAGCCGACATCATAGCGCGCTCGCGCCCAGGCAAGGATCGGATCCCAGACGGCGGCCTGCCGCGCGACCAGGGGCTCCGGAGCGTCCGCGCGATAGCAGAGCAGCTCGGACTCGGCGTATGCGGCAAGGCCGGCCGCAAAGCTTTCCAGGTCGGGTGCAATCCGCTCGATTGCTGCATTGGCAAGGCCGGTCAACCGCATCGCATGCGGCAGAATCTCCTCGCCCTGTTCCCGCCATTCATCGGCCACTGCTTCCGCCAGAGCCGCGTTCGGCAGGACAAGTGGCAGCCGCCCGGGCGTGCGCACCGGCCTGCCGTCGAGCGTAATTCCCAGATCGGGCGTGACCGAAACCTGCTTGTAAAAGCGCTTCATGCGTCGGGATTGCGCCAGTTGCGTTTGAGAAGGACCGGCGCGAGAAAGAAATCGAGCACGCCGACAATCAGGAGGACATAACCCAATGCAGGGGAGAGATCGGGGAGCAATTTGCCCCCGACGTTGGCTGCCCCGGCAAAGACAAAGGCGATTGCGCCGAAGCGGACGAGATTGAGAATCATGAACCGCTGTCGCGCCAGGTCCTCGGGACTGTTCATAGCATTGCCTCCCTGAGTTCGCGTGCGTGCGACACGATCTGGCTCGCACCGGCTGCCAGCAGTTCCTCGCCCGGATGATAGCCCCAATCGACACCGATTGCGCCCGCGCCGGCCGCCACGCCCATGACCATGTCGAAGCTCGTATCGCCAATCATGACTGTCGTTTCAGGATTTGCGCCTGCTTCGGCCATTGCCTGATGCGCCATCGACGGATGCGGCTTCGACGGGTGCCGATCAGCGGTCTGCAGCGTGACGAACCGTTCGCGCAAGCCATGGTGGCGCAGGCACAGATCGAGCCCCCGGTCGGATTTTCCGGTCGCCACGCCAAGGATCCAGCCGTCGGCCTCGAGCGCATCAAGCGCGTCGACAATGCCGTCGAACAGGGGTTCATCGACCAGGCCATCGCCGCGCATCTTCTGGAATGCCGCCTTGTAATCCTCGGTCAACTGGATGTGGAGACCAGGGTCAACACCCGGCGCCAGCATCCGCATCGCGGGGAGCAGGCTCAGCCCCACAACCCGTCGTGCAGCGACACGGCCCGGCGACGGGAGCCCGGCACGGGCAAAGGCAATTTCGACACACCGGAAAATCGTGTGCTGGCTGTCGACCAGTGTTCCGTCACAGTCGAACAGGGCGAGCCGGTTAGCCATTCGGCAATTCGCGCATCAGGTGCGCAAGCGCACGGTTGCCTGACGCCTCTGCAGCGCGCGCGGCATTCAAACGCGCCGCTTCTGTCTTGTTCTGGCCGAGCTTTGCGGTGCCCCGCCAGCCGCTGATACGCAATTCGAAACCCTGTATGGCATCGAGCATTTTCTCGAAACGGCCGCCATCCATCTTGCCCCGCGTCCAGACCTGCTTCGGCGAGAGGCGGGATTCGTGCGTGGCGGTCAGCCTGTCCATCTGGTCGACCAGCCCCGCGGTTTCCATGCGAGACACGGGCCCTTCGAATTCGACGGCGAGGTAATTCCAGGTCGGTACCTGATTATTGTCAAGTTCGTACCAGTCGGGACTGACATAGCCATCCGGTCCGTTGACGACGAGCAAGGCATCCCGACCGTCGAGATGCTTGGTGATCCCGTTGCCACGTGCGACATGAAACCCGACCCGGTCCGCATCGAGAAAGACAAACGGTATGTGCGCAACCCGCGGACCATCGGGCGTTGCGGCAAAGAGCATTCCAAACCCGACCGCCTCGGCAAAGCTGCGCAACGCAGCGCGATCTTCCCAGCGAAAGGCCGAATTGGGATGCATGATCAGCGCTTTCCGCGCGGCGGGGGCGGTGCCCCCCTGCCCCGGCGTTCGCCCTTGCGCTCCTTGCGGGCGGCCTTGGCCTTGTTCGCGACCAGACGGCGCTTGCCTTCCTCGGTATCCTTGAACTTCATTTCGTCAAGCACCAGCGCATCGCCATCGGCCTCGGTAAAACCGAGTGCCACAAGCGTTTCGGCGAAATGCGGCGGCAGGTCCGCGCGGACGTCGATCTGCCCGCCATCGGGATGATCCACGCGGATGCGACGGGCATGAAGGTGCATCTTGCGACTGATCGTGCCGGTCAGGAAGGCATCCCGCCCGCCATATTTGCCGTCCCCCACAATCGGGTGGCCAATGGCAGCCATATGGACGCGGAGCTGGTGCGTGCGCCCGGTAAAGGGCTGAAGCTCGACCCAGGCGGCGTTGTTCCCCGCGCGGTCGATGACGCGATAGCGGGTGCGCGCGGGCGAACCCTCCTTCTCATCGACATGCATTTTCTCGCCGCCTGTGCCCGGCTGTTTGGCGATGGGGAGTTCGATCATGCCGTCCTCGATGCTTGGCACGCCGACGATGATCGCCCAATAGACCTTGCGGGCCGTGCGGCTTGAAAAGGCCTTGGCGAAGTGCCCGGCAGCCCGCGCGGTCCGCCCGACAAGCAAAGCGCCCGACGTATCCTTGTCGAGCCGGTGGACGAGCTTGGGGCGCCCCGCTTCATCATACCAGAGCGCATCAAGCAGCCGGTCGACATGCTCGTCCGTCTTGGTGCCGCCCTGTGTCGCAAGGCCCGGCGGCTTGTTGAGCACCAGCGCCGCCGCGTCCTTGTGGATCACGAGCGACTGGGCGAAGGCCGTTTCATCCTCGCCCAGGCTTGGCCGCTCGCGCTTCGGCCGCGGCGGAGGTGCTTCCGTGACTTTGGCCAGCACTTCGGCCGGAGGTACGCGGATCTGCTGGCCCGCCTCGATCCTGTCACCCGGGGTCGCGCGCTTGCCATCGACACGAAGCTGGCCAGTTCGGGCCCAGCGCGAGACGATGTTGAAACTGGCATCAGGCAAGTGCCGCTTGAACCAGCGATCAAGCCGGATGCCGTCATCATCGGGAGCAACTGTAAATGTGCGAATGGCGTCACTCATAGCCGCGTCAGCCAAAGGCCGAGCCCGAGAGCAACCACTGAGCCGATCAGCGAAGCCCCGGCATATCCGACCGCCACCGCCATCTGGCCGCGTTCGATCATCATCCAGGTTTCGAGGCTGAATGCACTGAAGGTGGTGAAGCCACCCAGAACACCGACGCCGAGAAGCAGGCGGAGCTGTTCGCTCGCACCCGTCTTGACGAGGATGCCAACCAGAAGTCCCATCAGGAAGCCGCCGACGATGTTGACTGTAAGCGTCCACCACGGAAAGCCCGGGCCGAAGCGCGCAAGCATCGTCGCGCCGACAAGGTGCCGCGCGCCAGCGCCGAGCGCGCCGCCGATCATCACAGGGATCAAGGGATTCATTGGCCCCCCTTAGCGGTGTTGGAGGGAGGGGGGAAGGGCATGACACACGCGTCGCCCTTGCGCAGGGGCGACGCGCTTTTTGCACAGCTAGATCAGAATCTGACCCCGGACCACGGTCACGCAGCTTCCGCCCACATGGACGAAGCCTTGTTCGACCCGCACGCGGATTTCGCCGTCGCGGCCGATTTGGCGGCCCTGCCGGGCAAGCCAGGCGTCACCGTCGCCAACTGTACCTGCCCGGATGCGGTGCGCTGCCACGGCTGCATTGCCACTCCCGCAGACCGGGTCTTCAACCAGCCCGTCCGTGAAGAAGAAGGATCGGACAGCGAGTTCACCCGCCGCCGTTTCCGAATAGGCCGTTACGCCCGTCGCCGAATTGCGCGCCAAATGGTCCTTGAGGCGCACAGCATCCGGCGACAGCATTGCAACATCGTCAACCCGCGCGACAAGCCAATGCGGCCCGGTATCGATGACTTCGGCGTCACCAATCAGCCTTTCAGCGCCGAGGATGCCGGCCAGGTCCTCGGCATTGATTGCAGCACGTGGCACGAAGCGCGGCAGGCGAAACGAAAGGCCTGCGCCATCGACCGAAACATCCACCAATCCTGCGCCGCATTGCATGACCAGCTTCCCGTCCCTGGGCGCGGCCAGGCCTGCCTCAATCACGGCATGCGCCGTGCCGAGGGTCGGGTGGCCTGCAAATGGCAATTCTTCGGTCGGGGTGAAAATGCGGGTGTGATAGTCGGCGCCCGGTTCGGTCGCCGGAAGGACAAAGGTCGTTTCGGAGAGGTTCGTCCAGAGCGCCACCTGCTGCATCTGTTTGCTCGTCAATCCCTCGGCATCGAGGATCACCGCCACCGGATTGCCAAAGAGCGGCTTGCTGGTGAACACATCGACTTGCGCGAAACGACGCTGGGCAGGCATTTGCGAATCTCCTTGAGGAAGTGGAGACATTGATATATTCATCATCGTAATATTGCAATAATACGATATGAAAATCATGCCAAAGTCGATCCTGGACAAGCAACTCAAGGCCATTGCCAATGCCCAGCGCCTGATGATCCTGGACTGGCTCAAGGACCCAACCGCGCATTTCCGCCCGCAAATTGACGGCGATCTGGTGACGGACGGCGTGTGCGCGCTGCTGATCGGCGAAAAGATCGGCCTCGCCCAGCCAACGACAGCGCAGCACCTGAAATTGCTGGTCGATGCAGGGTTCCTGATCCCGAAGCGGATCAAGAAATGGACATTCTACAGGCGGGATGAAGCGGCTATCGCGGCCTTCAAGGCAGCGGTGGCCCACCAGGTCTAGAGTTTGTCCCGCTGTGCCAGAATCCCGGCGGCGTTATTCCCCGGCCAATTTCATTATGATGTCCCAATGTTCATCACTGACCGGCACGACGGAAAGCCGTGACTGCCGGATGAGCGCAAGATCCGCCAACCGCGGATCGGCTTTCATCTGCGCCAATGTCACGAAGGATTTCACGGGTTTGACCGGCGCGACATCGACCATCACGAAGCGCCCCGCCGGATCGCCCGGATCGGGATAAGCCGTCTTCACGATCTTCACGATCCCGACGATCTCCTTGCCTTCATTGCTGTGATAGAAAAAGGCCGTGTCACCAACCTTCATGGCCTTCAGGTTGATCGCGGCCTGATGGTTGCGGACCCCATCCCAATGCGTGCGGCCGTCGTTGACCATCATGTCCCAACTATATTTGTGCGGCTCCGATTTGAGCAGCCAATGGGCCATGATTCAGTCTCCCGTTTTCGCTGGCGGCGCATGATGCGCGACGAAGAATTTACCGCGCTCTGTCACAAAAACGATCACAAGCGCAATCAGCCCGCAGAAGAAATAACCCGCGTAAAGCGGCACAGTCGTGCCATCAAAGGCGCGCCCGATTGCTGTTCCGAACACCGAAGCGACAATGTTGGCGAGTGATCCTTGCAAGGAACTCGCCATGCCTGCGACCTTGCCCATGTTTTCCATGGCCATTGCCCCGAAATTTCCGGCCATCAGCGAAAACCCCATCATCATCGCCATTTGCAGGCCGATGAAACTCCAAAGAGATTCATGGCCGGACATGGCGACAACCACATGGATGCCTGCGACGCCGGTAAAGAAGAACAGCGCGGCGTGGCCGATCCGTCGCATTCCGTACTTCTTCACGATGACAGCGTTCAGCAGCGAGGCAACTGCCATTCCGCCCGCCATCATCGCAAATCCCGCCGGAAGGAATTCGGGACGGTTGAACGTATGCTGGAAAATGGGCTGAACAGACATCAGGAACCCGAACAGCGCGCAGGAAACAACCGCCATCGCACACCCGTACCCGAGCGACATGCGATCTGTAACGACGGTCCTGGCGCTTGCGGATATGGTCGGGAAAGAAATCGCCGTTTGGTTTTCAGGGGCAAGAGTTTCCGGCAATCGGAACAAGACCCATGTCCAGATAGCCAGCCCGATCAGGGCAAGCGCGCCAAAGATCCAGCGCCAGGGACCGACCGTCAGAACAAGCTGTCCCATAGCCGGCGCCAAAATGGGCGCGGCCATGAACACCATGCTGGCCAGACTCATGACTTGCGCCATCTCGCGCCCTTCAAACCTGTCGCGTACGATCGACGTCACGATGACGCGCGCTCCTGCGCACGTCGCACCCTGGGCAATGCGGGCCACAAGAAGATGTTCAAATGTTGGAGCCAGCGTCGCCGCCAGACTGGTCAGCCCAAACCCGAACAGCGACCACAGGATCAGCGTACGGCGTCCATAGCGGTCCGAAAGCACCCCGACAAAGAGTTGCGAAACGCCAAATCCGGCCAGAAAAGCCGAAATCACGAACGGCCAACGCGCCTCGTCGCCCACACCGAGCGAACTGCCGATGGCCGGAAGCGCGGGCAGCATTGAATCGATCGTGAAGGCGACAATCATCATGATCACCGAGATCAGGATGACGAATTCAATTCGACCGGGATATCGTGTCGGGGGCGCAAGCATGTGCCCGCCCTATGCTGCGGTGCAGGATAACACAAATGCGGATGTGCGGTTCTGCGATGCACGGCATGGCCTCGCTATGATTTGCGCAAAAATTGTTCCAAGGAACTCCTATGGCTCAGTCAGAATCAAATCGCGCCTTGCCAAAGGCTCTGGCCTTCGATGTTTTTGGCACTGTTGTGGATTGGAGAACAAGCATAGCGCGCGAAGTTGCCCCGGTCCTCTTGCGAATAGGTCGGAGCGATGTTGACTGTCACGATTTCGCCGATCGATGGCGGGCCAGATATTTGCCGGCGCTGCTTGCCTCAAACAAGAGCGAGAGCGGATTCGTCAAACTGGACTCGCTTCACCGCACAATGCTCGATGCCCTGCTCCTCGAGCTTGGTGTCGAAGAGAACACGCTGGACGATGCTGCCCGAACTGATCTTGTGCATGCATGGCACCGTCTTGATCCCTGGCCGGATTCCGTCGCTGGCCTGACCCGCCTCAAGCAGCGATTTCCGATCGTTACGCTGTCCAACGGCAATATCTCGCTCATGATAAACATGGCGCGCCGTGCAGGACTGCCATGGGATGCCATTCTCGGTGCAGAAATCGCTCAGGCCTACAAACCGGCGAGGCAAGCCTATCTCGCGACCGCAGCCGCGCTCGATATCGCCCCCGAAGAACTCTGCCTTGTCGCGGCGCACCACGGCGACCTTGCGGCGGCGCGTTCAGCTGGGCTCATGACCGCTTTCATTCCCCGCCCCCTGGAATATGGCGGCGCTCCTGCGCCCGATCTGAGCTACAAACAGGAATGGGAATTTCATGCCGACAGCCTGACAGGATTGGCCGATCAGCTTGGATGCTGAGGATTGAAAATCAATCCGCGAAAAGGAGAACAGGCGTTTCAAGCAATTTGCGCACAGCCTGGACATAGCTCGCGGCGTCCCAGCCATCGACGACACGATGATCGCAACTGATCGACAGGTTCATCAGCTTTGCCGCGACGATCTCGCCATTGCGGATGACCGGCCGTTCGATGACGCGGTTGGGTCCAATGATCGCAACTTCCGGCCGGTTGATGACGGGGGTCGTTGCAATGCCGCCCAATGGGCCGAGCGACGTAACGGTCAAAGTAGAGCCTGAAAGCTCTTCGCTTTTCGCCTTGCCCGAGCGCGCGGCTTCCGCAAGGCGGACGATTTCGGAGGCAAGCTGCCAGACATTCATCGACTGCGCGTTGCGGATGACTGGGACCATAAGGCCCGCATCTGTCTGCGTGGCCATGCCAAGATGCACCGCACCATGCC
The DNA here is from genome assembly GCA_016704425.1 of Sphingomonadales bacterium. Classification (GTDB taxonomy): domain Bacteria; phylum Pseudomonadota; class Alphaproteobacteria; order Sphingomonadales; family Sphingomonadaceae; genus Aquisediminimonas. Next base: position 618,269 of record JADJAC010000011.1, on the reverse strand, counting down.
GCGTCACCACGCCGGCTTCATCATCGAAGCGGGCATTGATCATCGGAAAGTCCGGGAGCGCCTTGCAAATCGCGACAATCAGCAAGGGAAGCAATGTCAGCTTCGGTCGCGCGCCGCGGTTGGCATTCAGATCGGCGCGCATATCCTCCAGCTGCGTCACGTCGATTTCCTCGACATAGGTGAAGTGCGGAATGTGGCGCTTTGATGCGGCCATGTTTTCGGCGATGCGGCGGCGCATGCCGATGACCTTGATGTCTTCATCCGCGCGCGTGACACCCGCCGGGCGATACCCCTGCCCGGCCGAATAGGAGAGGAAAGCGTCCAGATCCGAATGCCGGATGCGTCCATCCTCCCGTGCTTTGACCTGCGACAGGTCAATGCCAAGCTCCTTTGCGCGAGCCCGGACAGCAGGGGATGCAAGTGCCTGGCTCGTTGGCTGAGGCACTTTGATCTCGACCGCCTCCGGATGAGGTTCGGGAATGAAATGCGCAGGCGCCGCGGGCATGTGCTGCTCTTCCGCCACTTCTCCCTTGTGCTCCTGCGAAGGCAGGAGCCCATCTTCAGGCGTTATTTGGGCTCCTGCTTTCGCAGGAGTACCGAGTTGTTCAGATTCAATCTCCCCCTCGGTTTCGATGACCAGCAGGGTCGATCCAATCGGAATCATGTCGCCTTCATTGCCGGCAAGCGCGACAACCGTCCCCGCGACGGGGCTTTCCATTTCAACCGTGGCCTTGTCCGTCATCATGTCGGCGACGCCCTGGTCTTCGGCGACGGTATCGCCCACCTTGACGTGCCAGGCGACAATTTCTGCCTCGGCGATACCTTCGCCAATGTCGGGCAGGCGGAATTCAAAGCGCGCCATCGATCAGTCCTTCATCACTTTTTCAATCGCCATGCCGATCCGGATCGGCCCCGGGAAATAGGCCCATTCGAGGCTGTGCGGATAGGGTGTGTCAAACCCCGTCACACGTTCCACGGGCGCCTCGAGATAGTAGAAGCACCGCTCCTGGACGAGCGCCGAGAGTTCGGCACCGAAGCCGCCGGTGCGGGTCGCTTCATGAATGACGAGACAGCGGCCGGTCTTTTTGACGGACGATTCGATTGTTTCGATATCAAGCGGCATCAAGGTCCGCAGATCGACCACATCGGCGTCCACGCCGAGTTCCTCGACAACAGAGAGCGCCACATGAACCATTGTGCCATAGGCAAGCACGGTCAGGTCCTGCCCTTCGCGGACAAGGGCCGCCTTGCCGAGCGGGATCGTATAATGGCCACTCGGCACAAGGCTTGCCGGATGCTTGGCCCAAGGCTGGACCGGGCGATCATAATGCCCGTCAAACGGGCCGTTGTAGATGCGCTTTGGTTCAAAGAAGATAACCGGATCATTGTCCTCGATCGCCGCCAGCAAAAGTCCCTTGGCATCATAGGGCGTCGAGGGAATGACGGTCTTCAGGCCGCAGACATGCGTGAAAATGGCCTCCGGGCTCTGGCTGTGGGTCTGTCCGCCGAAGATGCCGCCGCCGAAGGGCGAGCGCACCGTGATGGGCATCGGGAATTCGCCCGCAGACCGATAGCGCAGCCGCGCCGCCTCGCTGACCAGCTGATCGAGCGCGGGATAGATATAGTCGGCAAACTGGATTTCCGGCACGGGCCTGAGACCATAGGCGGCCATCCCGACAGCGACGCCGACAATCCCGCACTCCGTGATCGGCGTGTCGAACACGCGCGTCTTGCCATATGTCTTCTGCAAGCCAGCCGTCGCGCGAAACACGCCGCCGAAATAGCCGACATCTTCGCCGAGCACGGTGACGTCGAGATCGCGTTCCATGGCGACTGACAAGGCATCGTTGATGGCCTCGATCATGTTCATGTTCGTTGCGGGTGCGTCGGGCATCAGCGGGGCCCCTCGCCCGGTTTGGGCCACTTGCGCATCCGTTCACTCATCATCTGGGCGGATTGTTCCTTCAAATGCCAGGGCATGTCTTCGAACACATCCTCGAACATCGTGGCAAATGGCTGGTGCATGCCATGCCCGAGAATGCCGTTCTTCTCGGCAGCCTTTGCAGCAGCCTTGACCTGTTCGGCCAACTCAAGGTCTTGCGCCGCGTGACGCGCTTCATCCCATTCACCGATGGCGATAAGATGGGCCTTCAGTCGCGCGACCGGATCGCCCAGCGGCCATTTGCTCCGTTCCTCAGAGGAGCGATAGGCCGAAGGGTCATCAGACGTCGAATGGCCTTCGGCACGATAGGTGAAATGCTCGATCAATGTCGGGCCATGATTGGTCCTTGCCCGTTCTGCCGCCCAGGCCGTCGCTGCATAGACTGCAAGAGCGTCATTGCCGTCTATCCTGAGTCCAGCAATGCCGTAGCCGACGGCGCGGGCGGCAAAGGTCGTCGATTCCGCGCCTGCAAAGCCGGCAAAGGAACTGATCGCCCATTGGTTGTTCACGACATTCAGGACGACGGGTGCGCGGTAAACAGTCGCAAATGTGAGCGCGGCATGGAAGTCTCCTTCCGCGGTAGAACCTTCGCCGCACCAGCTTGCCGCGATCCGCGTGTCGCCCCGGGCTGCACTTGCCATGGCCCAGCCGACCGCTTGCGGAACCTGTGTCGTGAGGTTTCCTGAAATGGAAAAGAAACTCGCGTCCTTCGCCGAATACATGATCGGCAGCTGCCGGCCCTTCAGGCGATCGCCCTTGTTGGAATAGATCTGGTTCATCATGTCGACCAGATCCCAGTCGCGGGCAATCAGGATACCTTGCTGGCGGTAGGAGGGGAAGCACATGTCGTCGCGCTGGAGCGCGAAGGCCGCGCCGATGGAAACCGCCTCTTCGCCGAGGCTCTTCATGTAGAAACTGGTCTTGCCCTGCCGCTGCGCACGGAACATGCGATCATCAAAGGCGCGGGTCAGTGCCATCGCACGAAGCATGCGGCGCAAGACGTCCGGGCTGAGCCGCGGATTCCAGGGCCCGACGGCGTTCCCCTCGTCGTCGAGCACACGGACCAGACCATAAGCCAGGTCGCGCATTGTCGCGGAGTCGGCCGCACTATCCGGTCGCGGTGTCACGCCGGCAGGCAGGATATCGATATGCGAGAAATCAGCCTCTTCGCCCGGCCGCGCAGGCGGTTCTGGGACGTGAAGCCGGAGCGGCGGCAAGTTTGAGCGAGACATTCTCCACGCAATAAAATTACGCGAGGCAATAATCCACCTGAATCTTGCCGCGCGCGAACGGCAATTGCAAAGCCCGCATCCGACGAAGCAAAAGCCTGAATTGCCTTGGAGCGTCAGGTGCCATATCTGGGCACCCCAATTTCACAGCAAGCGGCAGACCGGATTCATGTCCACGACATTCACACTCGACACATCGACGTCGCGCGCAAACCCGACCCCGACGCCAATGAAGCGTTTGACGGTGCCGTTGATCCAGCGCCGCAAGTTCGAAGGCCGGACAGAAGAACCGCTTGTCATGCTGACTGCCTATACGGCCCGCATGGCGCAGCTTCTCGATCCCTATTGCGACCTTCTTCTTGTCGGCGATTCGCTCGGTCAGGTTATTTATGGTTTGCCGACAACGCTTGCGGTGACGCTCGACATGATGTGCGCGCATGGCGCGGCCGTCGTGCGGGGCAGTTTCCACAGCGTCGTCATCGTCGACATGCCCTTTGGCAGCTATGAGGCATCTCCGGAACAGGCCTTTCTCTCTGCCAGCCGCATCCTCGCCGAAACCGGATGCTCCGGCGTCAAGCTTGAAGGCGGCGAGGCCATGGCGCCGACAATCCGTTTCCTGACAGAACGCGGCATTCCGGTGATGGCGCATGTCGGACTTACGCCACAAGCCGTGAATGCGCTCGGCGGATATGGCGCCAGAGGCCAATCGCAGGAAGAACACGCCAAGATACTGGCGGATGCCAAGGCTGTTGCGGACGCAGGCGCATTCTCGATGGTTCTTGAAGGTGTGCTTGAAAGCCTTGCGCAAGCAGTGACCCAGACGGTCGACATCCCCGTCATTGGCATTGGCGCGTCAGCCGATTGCGACGGCCAGGTGCTCGTTACGGACGATATGCTCGGGATGTTCGATCGTGTCCCCAGGTTCGTCAAACGCTATCATGAAGTCGCAAACGAAATCGTGGACGCTGCATCCCAATATGCCGCCGATGTGCGTTCCCGGTCATTCCCGACCCAAGACCAGACGTATCAGCCGAAATAGGGCGCTTCCCCTCAAGCGATGCCATCGCTAAGGAGGGCCAAATCTTGTTTCCGGAGACCCGTCTTGGCGTCCACGCCACCTACCCAAGAAGCTTTTTTGCGCGAAGTCGATGAAGAATTGCGCCGTGATGAGCTTCAATCGCTCTGGCAGCGCTACGGCCGCCTGGGAATTGCGATCATTGTGCTTCTCCTCGCCGCCTGGGGAGGGTGGCTCTACTGGCAGGCCGAGAAAAACAAGGCCTCGGGTCTTGAGGGCGAACAGCTTTCCCAGGCTCTCGACGATTTGCAGGCTGCCAATCCGGATGCCGCGCTGGCGAAACTTGGTCCGCTTACCCGGTCAAAAAATGTCGGATACCGTGCGTCGGCGAAAATGGCTGAAGCTGGCGTTGCCTTGGGAAAGGACGATTTTAGCGGGGCCGCCAGAATTTACGGTGAGGTGGCAAGCGACACAAGCGTGCCCCAGCCTTGGCGCGACCTGGCCCTGATCCGTCAAACAGCGGCCGAATTCGATTCGATCAAGCCCGAACTGGTCGTCACGCGGTTGAGACCGCTCGCCGCCAAGGGAAATCCCTGGTTTGGAAGTGCGGGCGAAATGGTTGCTGCGGCCTATCTCAAAATGGGCAAGGCCGAACTGGCAGGCAAAATGTTTGCCGATATCGGCAAGGATGAAAATGTACCCGAAACCATCCGTTCACGTGCAGTGCAGATGGCCGGGAGTTTAGGGGTAGACTCGGCACCCCTCCCAACCAAGGAAGTCACCAAATGAAGACGTTTCGCACCGGTTTGATACTCGGCACGATGGCGCTCGCGCTGGCCGGGTGCGGCGTGTTTGGCGGTGGCGGCAGCAAGCGACCAAAGACCCCGACGATTGGTCAGCGGGTTCCAATCCTGACATCGGAATCGAACGCCGAGGTCGATCCCGCGCTGACCGATGTCGCAATCCTGCTTCCACCTGCCGAAGTGAACACCGAATGGACCCAGCCGGGCGGCAACGGGCCAAAGATGATGGGCCATGTCGGGCTCGGCACCTCAATTGGTGTCGCGTGGACCGCCAAGATCGAAGGCACCAGCAAATCCGCGCGTCTGGCAGCTTCGCCAATCGTGGCCGAAGGAAAGATTTTCGTCGTCGATGTCCGGGCCAAGCTCTACGCCTTTGACGCAAATTCCGGCGCGACTCTCTGGGTCCGCCAGATTGGCGATGCTAGCTCGGACGACCTTTCCAAAGACAAGGGCTCGCTGTTCGGCGGCGGCGTGAGCTATGACGATGGCAAGCTTTTCGCCACCTCCGGTTTGGGCGACGTTGCCGCATTCAATGCGGCCGACGGCAAGCAGATCTGGAAGGTGCGGCCCGGAGGGCCACTACGCGGCGCCCCGTCGATTTCGAATGGCCAGGTTTATGTCATGAGCCAGGACAACCAGATATTCGCGCTCAGACAAGCAAATGGTGATCAGGTCTGGAATGAAGCAGCCTCATTGGAAGTTTCGGGCGTTTTTGGCGTCGGTGCCCCGGCCGTCGCGCAGGGAAGCGTTGTAGCAGGCTTCTCCTCGGGCGAACTCAACGCCTATCGCTATGAGAACGGACGATCGCTCTGGGCTGACGCGCTGTCGCGCACGAGCATTTCGACGTCCGTGGCCAGCCTTTCCGATGTGGATGCAAGCCCGGTCATCGATCGCGGCCGCATTTTTGCCATCGGGCAAGGCGGACGCATGGTCAGCATGGAACTCGTGACCGGGCAGCGATTGTGGGAAATCAACGTCGCCGGAATCGCAACACCCTGGGTGGCTGGCGAGTGGGTTTTCGTCGTCGACGATCAGGCGCGACTGCTCTGCCTGTCGCGTGCGACTGGCAAGGTCCGCTGGTTGTCGCAGCTCCCGCGCTACCACAAGGAAAAGAAGAAGAAGGGCCCCATCATCTGGACCGGCCCGATCCTCGCTGGTGACAGGCTGATCGTTGCAAGTTCGGAAGGCCAGCTTGCCAACATCAATCCTGCCAATGGCGCTTTGCAGAGCCAGACCAAAGCAGGCGCGCCTGTCTATCTTCCGCCGATTGTTGCCAACAACACGCTCTATGTGTTGACCAATGACGGTCATCTGACGGCCTGGCGCTAGGGCAGAAGGGGGCAGAGATGGCCACCACCCTCCCCGTGGTCGCCATCATCGGGCGGCCAAACGTCGGGAAGTCGACGCTTTTCAACCGACTTGTCGGCAAGAAGCTTGCCTTGGTCGATGATCGGCCCGGCGTCACGCGCGACCGGCGCGAAGGCGATGCCGAACTTCTCGGGCTCAATTTCCGGATCATTGACACCGCAGGCTTTGAGGAAGACGACCCGCAAAGCCTGCCCGGCAGGATGCGGGCGCAGACCGAAGCTGCCGTCAACAGCGCCGATGTCGCCCTGTTCGTGATCGACGCACGGGCAGGGGTGGTTCCGCTCGACGAAGAAATCGGCCGCTGGTTGAGGGGTTCGAAAACGCCAGTTGTCCTCCTTGCAAACAAGGCTGAGGGCCGGGCGAGCGAGAATGGCATTCTGGAATCCTATTCGCTTGGCTTCGGCGATCCGATTGCGTTCAGCGCCGAGCATGGTGAAGGACTTTCCGAGCTGTTTTCGGCCCTTTTGCCGCATCTTGAGCGTGATGAAATCGAAGAAGAAGAATTTGATGAAGAGAGCCCCGACGCTCCCTTGAAACTCGCCATTGTCGGACGGCCAAATGCAGGCAAATCGACGCTGGTCAACAAGATGCTGGGCGAAGACCGGATGATCACCGGACCCGAAGCCGGCATTACCCGTGACTCGATCTCGATCGACTGGAACTGGCGAGACAGCGAAGGGCGGGACCGGCAGGTGCGGCTGATCGACACGGCAGGGCTGCGCAAGAAATCCAAGGTTGATGACAAGCTCGAAAAGCTGTCGGCTGCCGACACCCGCCACGCCATTGATTTCGCTGAAGTTGTCGTGCTGCTTCTTGATGCAACGCGTGGACTGGAAGCCCAGGATCTGCGCATTGCGGACCAGATCTTTTCCGAAGGCCGGGCGATGATCATTGCGCTCAACAAATGGGATACGGTGGAAAATGGCGCCCCGCTCTATCAGGGCGTGCGCGCGGCACTGGATGAGGGCTTTGCCCAAGTCAAAGGCGTGCCGTTGCTGACGCTTTCTGCCGCGACCGGCAAGGGCATTGATACGTTGCTGCAAGTTGCGTTCGAGACCCGCGAAGCCTGGAGCAAGCGCGTCACGACCGGCACTCTCAACCGCTGGTTCGAAACTGCAATCGAGAAGAATCCCCCGCCAGCTCCGGGCGGCAAGCGGATCAAGCTTCGGTATGTGACTCAGATCAAGACCCGCCCGCCCAGTTTCGTGATTTTTGGAACCCGTGTCGACGAATTGCCCGAAAGCTACCGCCGCTATCTCGTGAACGGCATTCGACGCGAACTTGGCTTTGGCGCGGTGCCTGTTCGCCTCACCTTGAGAGCACCGAAGAACCCGTTCGGGAAGCAAGCGAACTGAGCTGACGCTGGACGCTCGCCGGAACTGGCGATAACCTCCGCCAATTCTCTCTATCAAGGCCATGCCATGAAGCTTTTGCACACAGTCGCGATTTGCGCTCTTCTGATTTCCGCTCCCTCTCACGCCGGTTCCGCGGCGCGTGCCAAGAAGGCCGTTGCGGCCGCCATTTCCGATCCTGCGCGTCCAGCCGACGACGTGAAACGGGACGATGCGCGCAAGCCGGCAGACATCCTTGAATTCGCGCAGGTGAAGCCGCGGGACAAGGTCATAGATTTCATCATGGGCGGTGGATATTTCTCGCGCCTCCTTGCCAGGACTGTGGGACCCAAGGGCAAGGTTTTTGCCTATCAGCCTGCCGAATTCATCAGTTTCCGCGCGCAATATGGTGTGGATCAAAAGACGGTGGCGGATGCATATCCGAATGTTGCGCCCCTCAGTGGCCCGCTTGGCACGCTTGCCTTTCCAGAGGCGGTGGACCTGATTTTCACGGCGCAGAATTATCATGACTTGCACCTGGCTGCCTTTCCGGCAGGTCTGGCCGACAAAGTCGATGCGGCTCTGTTCAACGCTTTGAAACCGGGGGGAGTCTTGCTGGTCATTGATCACGCCGCTGCTGCAGGGTCCGGCACCAGGGACTCAAATGCCCTTCACCGGATCGATCCGGCCACGGTTCGCGCGGAACTGGAAAAGGCTGGTTTCAGGTTCGAAGGCGAATCCTCCCTGCTGCGAAACGCAGACGATCCGCACACAGCGCTCGTCTTCGATCCGGCAATTCGCGGCAAGACCGACCAGTTCATCTACCGTTTCCGCAAACCCCGCTAAAGCTTTGGCCCTGCAGGGCGTTTCTCTTTTCGATGTGCGCCGCATACGTGCGTCGCGGAAGTTGCAGCGCAAGAGGCGGAAGTCGAAACATGGGCGAACAGTCCCAAACAAGGCCAATTCCGTGCCGCAAGCGCGATGGCCGACAGAAACGGTTCCTGGTCGGACTCATGGCTTCCGAAAACTGCGGTCCGCAACGTATCGTGATCATGAACCTGTCGGCGTTTGGGCTTGCCTGCCGCGCTGTCCAGCCCCCGGAGCTTGATGAAACGGTAACGGTCTCGCTCGGGCAGTTCGGCGATGTGAGCGGAACTGTCCGCTGGCGCGTCGGCCGCCGATTCGGGGTCAGCCTGGATGAAGAGATTGATGTCATCGCGATTGGCCTTGCCAAGGACGGCTTTCGGTCTGCCGACTATGATCTGCCTCTTGATCCCAAGTTCGAAAACATGATGGTGTTCGAATTTTTCCGCGATGCCGAATATCATGAAATTGAGACCCAGCCCGTCGACCCGTCTCAGAAGCCCTCAGGCAGCGCGATCTCACCCACCAGTCGGCGATAACATCCAATCGCATAACGATCGGTCATGCCGGCGATGAAGTCGGCAATATGACGTGCCCGTTCGCTCGGCCCGTCCGGCAGATCCTGCTGCCATTCGATCGGCAAGCCCCGGGGATCCGCATCATAGGCGGCAAACAGGCCAGATATGATCTGCCGCGCAAGCGCCGCAGCCTCGAGTTGCCGGGGATGGTGATAGAGCCGGGCGTACATGAAGGACTTGAGTTCGGCCTCCTCCTCCGCAATCGCCTTGGAAAAGCCGGCAAGCGGGCGCCCTGCCCCCCGCACATCGACAACGGAGCGGACGCCTGAGTCTGCAATATTGGCGCGCGTTTCTTCGATGACATCATTGACCATAGTCCCGATCTGCTGCCGGATCAGTTCTGCGCGCAGCCGGTCTGTTTCGACGTCGGGGTAGCGACGAAGGACGTGCTCCCATCCGGCTTTCACAAGCGGAACGGTCAGGAGCTCCTCAAAATCGATCAACCCGGCACGCAGGCCGTCGTCAATATCATGATTGTCATAGGCAATGTCGTCCGAGACGGCTGCGACTTGCGCCTCGAGTGAGGCATGGCTTGATAATTCCAATGGGAAAGTCTTGTCGACCATAGCCATTTCCCAGCCAGGACTAAGGACAGGACCGTTGTGCTTTGCGAGACCCTCAAGTGCCTCCCAGGTCAGATTGAGCCCGCGCCAGCGGGGATAAGGTGCCTCAAGATAGGTCAAGACGCGAAGCGTATGGCCATTGTGATCGAACCCCCCGGCGTCAGACAAGGCATCTGTCAGCGCATCTTCTCCAGCATGACCGAACGGCGGGTGCCCGATGTCATGGGCAAGGCACAGCGCCTCGGTGAGATCCTCATCGAGACCAAGCACCCGGGCGATCGTTCGACCTATCTGGGCAACTTCGAGACTGTGAGTCAGGCGGACGCGAAAATGATCGCCATCGGGTGCGACAAACACCTGTGTCTTGTGCCGCAGGCGCCGAAAGGCAATCGAGTGAATGATGCGATCACGGTCGCGTTGAAACGCGGTCCTTGGACCGCGAGTTTCGCCAAGGGCTTCCAGATGTTGCCGTCCCTTGCTGGCGGCCGGATCGCTTGCGTAGGGCGCTCTCGCCCTCATTTTGCTGCAACTTTGGTCACAACCTGACCCGGGTCGCTCGAAAAGGTCGACCCCTGCAATCCAGCCTTGTTCAAGGCGTTCACCATCGCGCGAGCCTCTGCCTGGCTCTTGAACGGGCCGACCAGCAAGCGGTTGGTTGCCTTGAACGGCACCGAGGACGCATTCTGGCCTTTGAATACAGCGGGAGACTTCTCCTTCAACTTCTTCCAGGTCCCGGGAAGACCGGCATCGTTGGCCCCGGTTGCGACCTGAACCCAAATACGCGCGGGATTCTTCGCTGCGGCCAGACGCTCTGCGTCCTTTGCTTCCTTTGCGGCCTTGGCCTCGGCAGCGGCCTTGGCTTCGGCGGCAGTCTTGCGCTGTGCTGCTAGTCTCGCTGCCTTGATTTCTGCCGCAGTTGGAAGCGGTGCCGAAGCGGTTTCCTGCTCCACTTCCAGCCCGGCAAGGATAGCGCCCAGACCTGCGCCTGAGCGCGGCTGGATTTCCGTACGCCGTTCAGCCTGTCTTTCACTTGGCGTGTCTTCCGCTGGCGGCTTGGCTGGCGGCGGCGCGCTTTCGGAAACCTCAAAGAGCGGAGCGGGACGAACATCTGCCTGCGCGACCCGGATGGGCGCAGAAGTAGTCCCGGACGGGCCGGTTACCGGAGGAGGACCCGCCGTCGCTGTGATCGCTGCCTGTTGCGGCTTCTCGGCAACCGGCGGCCTCACATTGACAGGCACGGCCGTTGGCACGCGGTCCGGACCGGCCTGACCAAGGCGAACACCCGGCGGCTGCGCCGGAGCACTTGCCGTTTCAACGCCCGGTCTGCGTCTCGGTTCTTTGGATGCCAGCACCGTGCGCTTCTCCGCTGCCGGCTCTGCCGGTCGGGGACCGAGCGGATCGCCGGCAGGAATCAGTCCATCCGAAGCACCGCCAGAGCCGGAGGGGTGATAGCTATCGCCGGCAGAAGCGACCGCAAATGCCGAACCATCGCTTGGCATGATGCCATAGTTGACGGCCAGCGCGCGGTCAGCTGGATTCAAGGCGGCGAGCCGCTGCAGGAACGGCGCCATGGACGCCCCGGCGCCGCCCGGCATGACCGAATTGGCGACATCCTGCGCGGCAGCGACGTCTCCATTCATGGCCAGCACGAAAGCGCGGGCACGCCAAGCCGAACGATTTTTCTGCCTGAGCAGGGGATCAAGCATCTGCATGGCGTCCTGATCGTCGCCCGAAATGCCCAGGGACAAAGCGTATCGGATCGTCAATTCATCGTCAGGCCCGGCACGGAGGGCCAACGCATAGTCACGCTGCGCCCGTTTCGGTTCTCCGCGAAGATCATAGGCAAGGCCGCGATCACGGGCGACAGACTGTTCGGGCATGCCAAGGCTGACGGCTTCACCAAACAACCGCAGCGCATCGGTTGGCTTTTGCTTGAGCAGCAGGGCAGAACCAATTGCAGCCTTGATCCTGGCGCTACCCGGCGAAATGTCTTCTGCCCGCGCAAGAAAGGCCAGTGCGGCATCGCCATCGCTCACAGCAATCGCACTCAGTCCAGCCTCGGTCAGCGCCGTAACATCTCTTGGGTTCCGGGACAGAATGACAAGGTTTGCGGCAAGCCTGTCAGAAGGATCGCCCGACGGTGAAGCCGTCGCATCTACAGTCGATGCGGGTTGCGCAAGGGCCGACTGCGCCAGCACTGTCAAGCCCGAAGCCAACCAGAGACCCCAGCAGGCCCGATACAATCTTCTCATGAACACAGACCTAAACCCCTTGTGCCTCTGCCGCGCAAGGGGGTGGCATGGGAATCGCGGCGGGATGGTAGCAGCCGGGGACAAACCGGCCATCACCATCCCGACATGGATTGATTACTGATTATTCTGGCGATTGAGGAACCGCGGGATATCGAGGGGGTCCGACGTGTCGGTCGGAGCAACATCTGCCTTTGCCGAACCGCGCGCAATATTGGACATACGCTCAAAAAGCGTCCCTCCCGCAGCAGGCGCCGCACGGGGAGTTTCCTCGGCATCGCCAACGAGCCAACGCCGACGCGGCGGTTCCGGACTGTCGACGGTATCGTCAAACATTGGCGGGACCGGGTTCGACGTCACTTCGGCATCAAGCATCGATTGCGGCTCAAGCATCAGCTCATCGGAATTGGTCAATCCAGCATCGTCAGCCAGAGGCGCTTCCAATACGAGTGGGCCCTCTTCCTCGATCACCGGATCCTGAGTGGCTTCCATTTCGGCTGGCATGTCCGGTTCGGCAGCGACTGTCTCGACAATCGGAGCCGGGGCAATCACAGGCTCCGGCGTGCGAATGATTTCTTCGCTCTTCCGGGCGGTCGGGAACGAGAAGACCCGAGCCGGCTCTGGCGCCACCACAGCATCGGCCTCGATGCCCGTTGCCACGACAGACACGCGAATGCGGCCCTCCAGTTCATTGTTGAAAGCAGAGCCCCAAATGATGTTTGCGTCAGGATCGACCAGTTCCTTGATGTGGCTGGCCGCTTCGTCGACTTCCATGAGACGCATATCTTCGCCACCGACAATCGAAACGATGACGCCCTTGGCACCCTTCATCGACACGCCGTCGAGCAGCGGATTGGCAATGGCCTTTTCAGCAGCGTCAATCGCGCGATTGTCACCCGACGCTTCGCCCGTGCCCATCATGGCCTTGCCCATTTCGCCCATCACCGAGCGAACGTCGGCAAAGTCGAGATTGATAAGCCCCGGCATGACCATCAGATCGGTGATCCCACGGACGCCCTGCTGGAGGACCTCGTCCGCCATCTGGAAGGCTTCCTTGAACGTCGTCGAGGGATTGGCAATCAGGAACAGATTCTGGTTGGGGATGACGATCAGTGTATCAACATGCTTCTGCAGTTCGGCGATGCCAGCTTCGGCAGCCTTCATCCGGCGCGAGCCTTCAAAGCTGAACGGCTTGGTCACAACGCCTACAGTCAGGATGCCGCGATCACGTGCAGCCTTGGCGATGACCGGCGCAGCCCCGGTTCCCGTGCCGCCGCCCATGCCAGCTGCGATGAAGCACATGTGCGCGCCGTCGAGCGCCTTTTCGACAGTTTCGATCGTTTCCTCGGCGGCAGCACGGCCAATTTCTGGCCGCGATCCGGCACCAAGTCCCTGCGTGATCTTGAGACCCAATTGCAGTCGGCGTTCTGCGGGGCTGGTGTTGAGTGCCTGAGCATCGGTGTTGGCGACGATGAAATCGACGCCTTCGATCTGTGCGCCGATCATGTTGGCAATGGCGTTTCCGCCCGCCCCGCCGACACCAATTACACTGATGCGCGGCCGAAGTTCGTCCACTTCGGGTGCCATGAATTCAATGCTCATTTCGCTGTCTCCCCATCTGATGCCAAGGGCGAAGCACCTGCCCTCTTGACTCTTTGCCTGAACTGATTCGCCGAATCACCTAAAAAGTTAACGACTCGGCAAAATTCTGTAATTTGTGCATTCATTACAGAATCCTTACAACATCTAGTAGCCGCTTTGGAACGCTGTCATCAACTTTTTGATGATCCCGCCACCCAAAACCGGGATGACCCGTGCCGGTTCCGGCATGATCACCCGCAAATCGAGCGGATCCGAAGCCGCATAATGGATCAATCCTGCCAGTGTCGTGAATCCGGACCCGCTGTGCGCTTCCGGCAAACCCGACAATCCGCGCGGCCGACCGATGCGGACCGACCGGCCAAGGGCGCCCTGCATATAGTCTGCCATGCCCTTGAGTTCGGCGCCGCCGCCCGTCAAAACGACTTGCCGACCGACCGGTCCAGAGAAGCCCAATTCCTTTAGTGCCTTTGAAACCTCGCCTGCCAGATGCTCGAGCCGCTGACGGATGACCGCGATAAGCTGTGCGCGGGTGATCCGCGACGTCTCGGATGCATCATCCTCTGCCGACAGTGGCGCCACTTCGATCATGTCATGATTGTCACGCGGGCTTGCGGTCGCCGATCCGTAAAAGCACTTCATCCGTTCGGCCTGATCGCGGCGTGTCCCGAACGCGGATGCAATGTCATCGGTGATGTCCGCTGCGCCAAACGGAATGGACGTCAACCCGACAAGCATCCCGCCCGCAAAGAGTGAAACATTGGTCACGCCAGCCCCAAGCTCGACCAGCGCGACGCCAAGCTCTCGTTCCTCGTCTGAAAGGCATGCCATGCCGGTGGCGACCGGCGAGGCAATGATCGACTTCACTTCGAGATGCGCCTTCCTGACGCACAGATCGAGGTTGCGCACGGGCGAACCATCGGCGCAGACGACGTGGATATCGACACCCAGTGTATCGGCGTGAAGCCCAAGCGGCTTTTTGACGCCCTGCAGTCCGTCGAGCGTATACAGAGTCGGCTGGGCATGGAGGATCATGCGGCCATCGGGGTCAAGTGTGTTGCGTCCGGCGGCGAGCAGTTCGTCAATGTCTTCCTGCTCGATCCGATGGCCGCCGAGTTCGACTTCGACAGAAGCGATATCGCTGACAAGGCCGCCCGCCGAAAAGCCGACCCAGACATTTTCAATATTGGTTCCGGCAATCCGCTCCGCCTGTTCGACTGCATCGCGAACCGCAGATTCGGTCGCATCCATGTCTGCGATATAGCCGCGCTTCACGCCGCGGCTTTCCCGCTGCCCCGTGCCAAGGACCTGGATATCACCAGACGGAAGTCGCTCCGCGATGAGCGCCGATACCTTCCATGAGCCGATATCCAGCGCCGTGATCAGCTGATCGCTTCTAGGCTGTGCCACCCGTTTCCTCCCCCTTGGTTTCGCCGACGGATTCCTTTGGCGCGTCGATTGTCGGTTTTGATTTATCGATCTTGGCTACGAACTTGGTTGGATCGCGCATGTCAAAGCGGGCATATCCGCGGCCGAGAAGTCTCTGCACGCCGTCCATCCGCGCAAATCGCACAAGGGACTTGCCCGCCAGATCTTCGCCCTCAGGCAAGGCCAGCGTCTCACCCGACTGGAAACGCAAATCCCAGCGCCGCCCTCCAACCCAAGTCGCGGCGGCAAGCATCGGCTTCAATGCGGGCGCACGCTCCATCAGCTCAGACAGCGCCGTTGCCTTTTCATTGGCATCGCTCCCGATCAGCAACGGCAAGTCTGGCATGGCATCGAGCGCGACAGGTTCGAGTATGACACCGTGCGCATCGATCAGCGAGAGTTGCTGATTGTGCTGCCAGATCGCTGCGGGCTTGCGCTCGACAATATCAACCACCAGCGTGTCTGGGAGGCGGCGAGAGACTCGTGCATCTTCGATCCAGCCAAACCCGAGCAACTGATTGCGAACCTTGTCGAGATCGACGAGGGGCATGGCCATCGAATGCTGGTCAAGAGCAATGGCATAGACGGTAAGCCGTTCCATCCGGTCGATGCCCGTGACTTCAACCCGCTTGACCGCGAATCCGGCGCGACCGATCGACCCGGCGACCGCAGTTCCGACATAACCAGGCAAACCGGCCATCATGGCGCCAGCAACCACAGCGATGCCAACCATGCCGGCCATCGACCAGGTTACGAAGCGATCGATCGAATCCTGCTTGAACGGCATGGCCTTGCGCGCCTTTGACCAGGCGGAGGCGGTCTTCTGCGCCGACTTTCGCGACCTCGCCTTGACGACCGGCCGCTTCCCGCCTCGCTTTACAGTTGCTGCCCGGGTCATAACGCCTCCCTCACAATCCGGTCGACAAGGTCATCATAGGAAATGCCCGCATGCTTCGCCTGCTCGGGCACGAGGCTCAAGGGCGTCATGCCCGGCTGTGTGTTGATTTCGAGCAGGAATATGCCCTCCACGCCCTTTTGATCATCCCAGCGGAAATCGGAACGCGACGCGCCCTTGCATCCCAGCACACGATGCGCCTTCAAGGCATAGCCCATCATGGCATCGCTGATGTCTTCCGAAATCTGCGCCGGGCAAATATGGGTCGTCAGGCCGTCGGTATATTTGGCATCATAGTCGTAGAAACCGCTCTTGGGCTGGAGTTCGGTGACGCCCAGCGCCCGGTCATCGAGGACCGCGACTGTCAGTTCACGCCCCCGAATGAAGGGCTCGGCAAGAAGTTCGTCAAATTCCTGCCAGGGGCCTTTGACGTCGCGTCCGATCGGGTTGCCATAATTGCCTTCGTTCGTGACAATCGCAACGCCCACCGAAGAACCCTCGTTGACAGGCTTCAGGACATAGGGCCGCTCAAGCGGATCGCGCTGATAGAGTGTTTCGCTCTTCACGATCTGGCCGCCGGGCATCGGGATGCCATAGGGAACCAACGCTTGCTTCGTGAGCACCTTGTCGATCGCAATCACGGAAGTGACCATTCCTGAATGGGTATATTTGAGGCCCATCAGATCCATCATGCCCTGAACCGACCCATCTTCGCCGGGCGTTCCGTGGAGTGCATTGAAGACGACATCGGGCGCAGCTTCGGCCAGTCGCGCCGCCACATCGCGGCCCATGTCGATGCGCGTCACGCGATAGCCCTTGCGTTCAAGCGCATCTGCAACGCCAGCGCCGCTGGTCAGCGAAACCTGGCGCTCTGCTGACCAGCCGCCCATCAATACTGCGACATGCAACCCGCTCACTTCGATACTCCCACGCATTGTTTGCCGAGGTCGTCGGCGAACACGCCGACACGCTGTATTTCCCATTCCAGTTCGATACCGGTCCTGGCCTTGACCCTTTTGCGCACTTCCTCGCCCAGCGCTTCGATGTCGGCGCTTGTTGCGTCTCCGAGATTGAGCAGGAAGTTGGTGTGCTTTTCGGAAACCTGCGCGCCGCCGACCTTCAGGCCCCGGCACCCGGCCTCATCGACCAGTTGCCATGCCTTGTGGCCTGCGGGGTTCTTGAAGGTCGACCCGCCAGTCTTCGACCGCAGCGGCTGGGACGATTCCCGCTCAGCCGCGATGCGGTCCATCTCCTTGCCAATGCTGGCCGGCTCACCCGGCGTGCCCCTGAAGGTTGCACCAACAACGATGCAAGACTCCGGCAGCGTGGAATGGCGATAGGTGTAGGCAAGGTCGGCCAGCGGCAGGCTCACCCGCTCGCCGGACCGCAGCACGATGTCCGCTTCAACAAGAATATCTCGGACCTCGCGGCCATAGGCGCCGCCATTCATCTTCACGAACCCGCCGACGGTGCCCGGAATGCCGCGCAGGAATTCAAGACCGGCAATCCCCGCATCGCGCGCTGTCGAGGAAACAAGGATCCCCGAAGCGCCGCCTCCACAGCGCAGAGTGACAGCATCGAGCCTTTCAACTTTGGAGAAAGGCTTGCCAAGCCGGACCGTCACGCCGGGAACACCGCCGTCGCGGACGATCAGGTTCGATCCCAGCCCCAGCGGCCAAAGCGGCATCGACGGATCAAGGTCTCGGACGAAGGCCTGCAAATCCTCGACATCCGCCGGTTCAAACAGAAGTTCCGCCCGCCCGCCCGATTTGAACCAGACGAGCGGGGCCAGCGACGCATTGGCGGAGAGCTTGCCGCGCACCGGGGCAAGAGTCTCGATACCGCTCATGCCCGCGCCGCCCTGATCGCATCGGCCAGACCCGCTGCCCATTTGGTGATGTCCCCTGCGCCCAGACAAATCACTTGATCGAGCGGTTGGGCCACTTCAGCCAGTTCGGCTGCAAGGCTGGCCGCATCGGCAATCTCGGCGGCTGATCGATGCCCGCGCTGTTTCAACCCTTTGACCAGAGTGGCAGCATTCACCCCTTCGATCGGCGCTTCGCCAGCAGCATAAACCGGGGCGACATAGACGATATCGGCATCGTTGAACGCCTGCTGGAATTCATCCATCAGATTGCCGAGGCGCGAATAGCGATGCGGCTGGACAACGGCGATGACGCGACCGCGCGCGCCTTCGCGGGCCGCAGCAAGCACGGCGCGGATCTCGACCGGATGATGGCCATAGTCATCGATGATCGTCACGCCATCGACTTCACCCACCTTGGTAAAGCGGCGCTTGACCCCGCCAAATTTTGCAAAGCCCGACTGGATCGTCGAATCCTCGATACCCATTTCCAGCGCAACCCCCACGGCAGCAAGCGCGTTCTGCACATTGTGCCGTCCGGGCATCGGAAGCTCTATGCCCTCAATCGTCCGTGTCGAACCATCCCGGGACCGCACGACTGCATCGAAACGGTTCCCTCCGGAGACGGGCGTCACATTCTCGCCGCGGACATCCGCCTGCGCCGAAAAACCGTAGGTCATGATCCGCCGGTCACGAATGCGCGGCAGGATGGCCTGCACTTCGGGGTGATCGAGGCACAGGATCGCGACGCCGTAAAACGGGACATTCTCGATGAATTCGACATAAGCGGCCTTGGCACCGTCAAAGTCGCCATAGTGATCGAGATGTTCCGGATCGATGTTCGTCACGACAGCGATGGTCCCGTCGAGACGCAGGAAGGAGCCGTCACTCTCATCCGCCTCGACGACCATCCATTCGCTGTCGCCTAGCCGCGCGTTCGACCCATAGCTGTTGATGATGCCACCGTTGATGACGGTGGGATCGACGCCGCCAGCATCAAGCAGGGCAGCAATCATCGAGGTCGTCGTTGTCTTTCCGTGCGTGCCGGCGACAGCGACAGTCGATTTCAGGCGCATCAGTTCGGCGAGCATTTCGGCCCGACGAACCACAGGAATGCGGCGCTCATAGGCGGCTTCGACTTCGGGATTGGTCTGGCGACTGACGGCTGTCGAGGTGACTACAACGGCAGCATCGCCAAGGTTGTCGGCATCGTGTCCGATCATGACCTTGATCCCGCGCGCGCGCAGTCCTTCAACGACATAGCCTTCGGCAATGTCCGAGCCCTGCACCTTGTAGCCGAGATTGTGCATCACTTCGGCGATACCCGACATGCCGATGCCGCCGATGCCGATGAAATGGATTGTCCCGATGTCCGTTGCGACGCCCTTCATGCCGTTGCTCCAACCAGGCGCGGCGAGGGCGCCCAATCATCGGCGCGCAGGCCATCCACGACGGGTGTGCGGCCGAGGCTTTCGACAAGGTCGGCAAGATCCGCAGTCGCCCGGGGGCGTCCGCAATTGTGCGCTGCCCGCGCAGCATTGGTGAGTCCTTGGGGATCAAGGCCCAGCTTCTGCATCTGCTTGGCCAGTTCAACCGGGGTGAATCGGTCCTGCCGGATTGCGCGCGCGCCTCCGGCTGCCACCATTTCGCGAACATTCTCGGTCTGGTGATCGTCCGTGGCGCTTGGCAGCGGGATCAGGATTGCGGGTCGGCCTGCGGCTGTCAGTTCCGCAATTGTCGACGCCCCGGCGCGCCCGATGACAAGATGCGTCCAGGCCAGCCGTTCGGGAATGTCCGTCATATAGGTCGCAAGATCGGCCGGGATGCCAAGCTTCTGGTAGCGGGCACGGACTGCATCAATATCCTCCACCCGGCACTGCTGCGTCACCTGCAGGCGACGGCGAAGTGCTTCCGGCAGCATGGCAAGCCCGTCCGGCACAATGTCCGACAGGATCGTAGCACCCTGGCTGCCGCCGATGACCAGAACGCGAAACACGCCTTCGGCATCGAGAAGCGGGTAAGGCCGCTCGCGCAATGCCAGCACGTCCTCGCGCACAGGATTGCCGACAAGGTGTACCTTCACGAGATTTCGGGCTGCGATCCTCTTGATGTCCGGATAGGCCGTCGCAATCGCCTGGACCCGATTGGCTACGAGCCTGTTGACGCGACCGAGTACGGCATTCTGTTCATGCACTGCCGTCGGAATGCCAGCCGAATGCGCAGCAGATAAGGCCGGGAACGCCGGATAACCCCCGAAGCCGATAACAGCGGCCGGTTCGAATGCGTCATACAGCCGCAGCGCCATCCGGCGCCCGGACCATATCGAGCGAAGGCCGCCTGGCCAGCTCAGGGGATTGCCCGTGATCCGTCCGGCGGGAAGGATGTGCACCGGCACATCCTCGAACAGTCCGGGAATCCGTGCGCCGCGTTCATCCGTTACCAGCGCGACATGGTGCCCGCGCGCCACCAGTTCGGCAGCCAGCGCGTGGGCAGGCATCATGTGCCCGCCAGTGCCGCCTGCAGCGAGAACGAAGTGGCGTGAAACACTCATCTGCTGCTCCATTTGACCACATAGGGTGATCGCAACAGATAGGGATTCTTCCGCGTAAAGGCGAGAAGAAGTCCAAAGCCGATCGACAAGGCAATCATGGATGAGCCGCCATAGCTGATAAAGGGAAGCGTCATCCCCTTGGACGGCGCAAGGCCCACATTGACGGCAATGTTGATAAAGGCCTGCACCGTAAATTGGGTTGCGAGTCCGGCCGATGCATAGACGAGGAAGGCGTCCTCTTCGTCGAGCAATTTCACGAACACGCGAACCGCAATGGCAAGGAACAACGCCGCTATGGCCATGCAGGCAATCAGGCCGAACTCCTCCCCGATCACGGAAAAGATGTAGTCGGTGTGCGCTTCGGGCAAGTGGAACTTCTTTTCGCCACCGCCCGGACCGGTCCCGAACAGGCCGCCCGCGGTCAGCGTGGCATGCGCCTGATCGACCTGATAGGTGTCGCCATCGGCAAAGAGGAAATTGTTGATGCGGGTCTTTGCGACCGGGTAGAGGAAATAGGCTGCAACGATGCCCAGCGACCCCATGCCGCCAAGTGCGCCCATGGTGCGCATGGACATGCCGGACACAAGCATCAGCGCCATCCAGACCGACACAAAAACGACCGTCTGGCCAAAATCCGGCTGCATCATCAGCAAGGCAGCAATGATCGCCGTCAGCAGGGCCGTGATCGGCATGACGGGCAGCGCGCGATCATGCACCTTGAGTGAGAGAATCCAGGCAATGGCGACAATGAAGAGCGGCTTCAGAAATTCGGATGGCTGGAATTGCGCAAAGCCATAACCGATCCAGCGGGTCGCGCCGTTGCGCTCATTGCCAAGGACCGGGACGAGCGCGAGTACGACACTGAAAAATGATGCCCCGGCAAGCGCCAGCCTGCGCGCCACATGCTGCGGCAGCATCGAAATGCCGATCATCACGGGCAGGCCCAGAAGGACCCAGACCAGTTGCTTCCAGAAATAGGCAAGTGGCGAAATTGTCAGACCTGCGCCCGAATAGCGAGCGGCGGCCGCTGGCGATCCAGCTGCAACCGCAACAAGCCCGATCGAGAGCAGAACCGTCACCAGCAGCAGAAGCACACGATCGATTTCCCAAAACCACAAGCCGACCGGTGAACGATCCCCCCGGCCCAGCCGAGCCACCACTCTGCCCTTGCCGTGCTTGCGAGCGAGAACCGCGGTCATGCCAATGCCTCCACCGCCACACGAAAGGCGTCACCCCTCGCTTCGAAATCCGTGAACTGATCGAAGGATGCGCAGGCCGGGGACAGGAGCACCGTTTCTCCGGCTACGGCTGCCTTGCTTGCAGCGCGCACTGCAATATCGAGGGAACCGCATTCGGATACGGGCATGCTGCCCTTCAGCAGCGATGCAAACATCCCGGCCGATTCTCCAATGGTGTAGGCTGCACGCACATGGCCGAAATACGGTACGCACGCATCAAGCTCGCTGGTCTTGGCCCGTCCGCCAAGAATCCAGTGAATCGCCGGGAAGGCAGCCAGTGCAGGCGCCGTGGACGTCGGGTTCGTCGCCTTGCTGTCATTGACATAAACTACGCCACCAAGTTCTCGTACCCGCTCCATGCGGTGGGGCAGACCCGGATAGGTGTGCAGCGCTTCCTCGATTGTGCTCGCCTTGATCCCCAGCACTTCGGCAACGGCCCTGGCAGCCGCCACATTCTGGGCATTGTGCGGCCCTTGAAGGGATGGCCAGCGGGACTGATCGCCAACCTGTTTGGACGATACGCGCATCAGTCGATGATTGATCCGGCTGGCGATCATCTTCGTCCGGTCATCTTCGGTCGCAATGACGGCGACCTTGTCGACATGCTGCATGGTAAAGAGGCGTTCCTTGGCAGCAGCATAGTCAGCAAAACCGTCGTAACGATCAAGATGGTCCGGCGTGATGTTCAGCAACACCGCAATGTCGCAGTCGAGCGCGTGGCAAAGGTCGATCTGATAGCTCGACAGTTCGAGGACATAGACGCCACCTTCCGGCAACGGTTCCTGCCCGAGGATCGGCAGGCCGATATTGCCACCCAGACGCGCCGGGATACCTGCAGTTTCGACGATATGATGGATCAATGCCGTCGTCGTCGATTTGCCATTGGTTCCCGTGATGCCAATGACCTTGTGCGGCGGCAGGCTGGGGCGGGCCTGAGAGAAGAGTTCGATATCGCCGATCAGCGGGACATTTGCTGCATGGGCCTTGTCGGCAATGGGGTGGCGATTGATCGGGACGCCCGGCGAGACGACAACGCCGTCAAAGCCTGTGAGATCAATCTCGAGCGGGTCGGACAGGGTGACGCCATCGCCGACAGAGGCCCGGGCATCGTCCTTGCTGTCCCAGGCAACGACATGTGCCCCGCTCGCGACCAGCGCCCGCACGGTCGCAAGGCCGGAGCGCGCCAGCCCAAGCACCGCATAGCGTTTGCCGCGAAAGGCGGGGGAGACAATCACCGCAGCTTCAACGTCGATAGTCCGGCAAGTGCCAGGACGAACGAGACGATCCAGAAGCGGATGACTACCGTTGGTTCTGACCAGCCAAGCTGCTCGAAATGATGATGGATGGGCGCCATGCGGAAGATGCGCCGCCCGGTGCGCTTGAACCAGAAGACCTGGATGATCACCGAAAGCGCTTCGACGACAAACAGTCCGCCGATGACGGCCAATGCAAATTCATGATCGGAAACGACGGCAATCGTGCCCAGAGTACCCCCAAGCGCGAGGCTTCCGGTATCGCCCATGAAGACGGCTGCCGGAGGCGCGTTGAACCAGAGAAAGGCAAGACCGGCGCCGACGATCGCTCCGCACAGGACCGTCAGGTCACCCGCGCCCTTGACGTAGGGGATGCCAAGATATTCGGCATATTTGAAATTGCCGACAAGATAGGCAATCAGCATGAAAGCCAGGCAGGCAATGATGACCGGCATCGTGGCAAGCCCGTCGAGCCCGTCGGTCAGGTTGACCGAATTGCCGAAGGCCACGATCACAAACGCACCAAACACGATGTAGAAATAGCCCAGATCGGCAACCGGCCCCTTGACGAACGGCAGGTAGAGTTCAGTTCCGGACTGCCAGGTGATCAGGCCAACCGCAACGCCCGCTATGAGGAATTCGA
Organism: Sphingomonadales bacterium; assembly: GCA_016704425.1. GTDB lineage: Bacteria > Pseudomonadota > Alphaproteobacteria > Sphingomonadales > Sphingomonadaceae > Aquisediminimonas. The sequence goes on along the minus strand of JADJAC010000011.1, from coordinate 594,856 downwards.
AGAGCAACCGGACACGGCCCGAAAGCCCCTTGTGGCTGCGCTTCTTCACCTTGTCATAATCGTCCTTGAACCCGACAAGACCAAAGCCCGCCATCACGAGGAGGCAGGACCAGACATAGATATTGCGCAGATCCATCCAGAGCAGGATCGAAATGCCGATTGCCGTCAGGATCATCAACCCGCCCATCGTCGGCGTACCGACCTTGGCCAGATGCGATTGGGGCCCATCGTCCCGGATGGGTTGACCCTTGCCCTGGCGAACACGCAACCAGCCAATAAATTTGGGCCCGATCAACAGCCCGATGACGAGTGCTGTCGCGACCGCGCCGCCGGTGCGGAACGAAAGATAGCGGATCAGGTTCAGGATGCCCGGGAAGTGCAGATATTCCGCGATCAGATACAGCATCAGTTTTGCCTGCCGGTCAATGTTGTGACAATCCGGCCGAGGCCGATTGCGTTCGAGCCCTTGATGAGAATTGCATCGCCGGGGCGGATGAGTTTTTGCAGAGCCTCCCCAGCCGATGACGCATTGGGCCAATGGGCGCACTCGACTTTTCCTTCAAGCGCCTCTGCAAGTGGCTCCATGCCCGATCCGACGAGAAGTGCACAATCGACGCCAGCCGCAAGCACGGGCTCCGCCAGGCCGGCATGAAGGGTGGCGCTTGCGGGACCAAGTTCCCGCATCGCGCCCAGCACAGCAATGCGTCGCGCAGCTTCGGTGTTGCCAAGGACCTCAAGCGTCGCGGCCATCGACGTCGGATTGGCATTGTAGCTTTCATCGATGAGCAGCGCGTTTCCATCACCGACACGAATGCGGTGGTGTGCGCCGCGACCCGCCAGACCTTCAAAATCTGCAAGCGCGAGGCCAGCCGCCGCAAGATCGCCACCCAGCGCATCGACGGCGGCCAAAACGGCGAGTGCATTTGACACCCAATGCGCGCCGGGCTGTGAAAGAGTAAAGCTCAACTCTGCCTCCGGCAGGCGGACCGTCACCATCGTTCCGTTGCCGTTCGGGATCGCCTCGAGCGGACGGACATCCGCGCCGTCTCCAATGCCGAAGGTGAGAATGTTGGCGGCATAAGGCTTGGCATGGCCGAAAAGCCTGTCCCTGTGCGGACTGTCGAACGGAATGATTGCGGTTCCGCCCGGCTCGAGACCCTGAAAAATCTCGCCCTTGGCATCGGCGATCGCCTCAATGGAATCGAAGAACTCGATATGCGCAGCGGCTATTGTCGTGATCAGCGCGACATGCGGCCTGACCAGCCTCGTCAGTGCTGCCAGTTCCCCGGCATGATTCATTCCCATTTCAAAAACACCAAAGGCGCTGCCTGCCGCCATGCGCGACAGGCTGAGCGGCACGCCGGTATGATTGTTATAGCTTTTGACCGATCGATGTACCGCGCCACTCTTGCCCCGCGCGAGCGCGGCAGACAGCGCCTCCTTGGTGCCGGTCTTGCCGACCGACCCCGTTACGCCCGCGATCTTCGCCGCGGTACGCGCCCTGGCTGCGACCCCAAGGGCATCCAGTGCAGCAGTTGTATCCGCCACCTGGACATGCGGGTGGGCCACCGGTCGCGACACGATCGCGCCGGCAGCGCCTTGTTCGAATGCACCATCGACAAAGCGATGGCCGTCTGTTGTTTCTCCCTTCAGGGCAATGAACAGGTCGCCCGGCCCAACTTCGCGTGAATCGAAGGCAACGCCAGTCGCAGCGAACGGCCCTGAAACAACCCCGCCAGTCGCGGTTTCGATTTCGGCCGAGGTCCAGAGCGCGCTCATGCGGCGCACTCCCGCGCGACGGTGACATCATCGAACGGCAAAACCTTGTCACCGACTATCTGTCCCTGCTCGTGCCCCTTGCCCGCAAGGAGGACGATATCGACCGGACCTGCCGCCACAATTGCCTTTGCAATGGCGTCTCGCCTCCCACCGATTTCAGTCGCCTGTGGCGCGCCTTCGAGAATCATTTGGCGGATTGATGCAGGATCTTCGCTTCGCGGATTATCGTCCGTGACGATGACGATATCCGCATCGCGCGCAGCAATTTTGCCCATTTCCTTGCGCTTGCCAGTGTCGCGATCCCCACCGGCTCCAAAAACAAGGATCAGCTTACCCTTTGCGTGTGGCCGCAGTGCAGCAATCGCTGCTTCCAGCGCATCGGGCGTGTGCGCATAGTCAACATAGACCGGAGCACCCGCACGCGTGATGCACGCGCGCTCGAGCCGCCCTCTAACAGGCTGCAACCGCGCGAGGTTCGCAAGGGTCGTTGCAGCGTCACCGCCCGTTGCAATCACAAGGGCTGCGGATGTCAGGGCATTCGCAGCCTGATAAGCCCCTATCAGCGGAAGATTGACCTTGTGCCTTGTTCCTTCCCACTCGACAGTCAAAGTCTGGCCGAGTTGTGTCGGTGTCCTTTCGATTATGCGCAGCTCATCGCCAGCGTCCCCGACACGGATCAAACGCAGCCCCCGTTCGCGGGCAAGGTCGACGACCCGGTGAGCATGATCATCGTCCGCCCAGACAACAGCCACTCCGTCATCAGCAATCACTTCGGAAAAGAGCCGGAGCTTGGCGGTGAAATAGGCTGCCATATCGCCGTGATAATCGAGATGATCGCGGCTGAGATTCGTGAAGGCTCCGGCTGCCACTCGCGGCCCTTCGGCGCGGTATTGGTGAAGCCCGTGGCTCGATGCTTCATAGGCGACGTGCGTGACTCCCTCGCGTTTCAGCCCGGCCATGTTGGACAGGAACGTCACGATGTCGGGCGTCGTCAGCCCCGTCACCACCCGCTCATCCGGCGTGGTTACGCCCAGCGTGCCGATCGACGCCGCGCTCAGACCCGCCATGCGCCAGAGCTGGCGCGTGAGCTCAACCGTTGATGTCTTTCCATTGGTCCCGGTGACAGCGACGATCATTTCGGGGAAGGGCGCGAAATATCGCGCGGCAATCAGTGCGAAAGCGCGGCGGGGATCGGAATCGGCGACATGAACGGCGCCAACCACTTTTGCCCTGGGAGCCGCCACTACTGCTATTGCTCCAGCGGCTATCGCCGCAGGAATAAAATCTTCGCCATTGACGACGCTGCCCCTGAATGCGCCAAATATGTTGCCAGGCGCGACTTTGCGATGGTCAATGGCAAAGCCGGTGACTGGAGTTGCATCATCGCTGCCAAGGAGCGTGCCCAGCCGCATCAATGCTCTTCCTTGCCCTTCCAGAGCAGCGGCATCATGTCTGCAAGATCAACTTCGCGGCTCGCATCCGGGAATACGCCGAGCATCGGGCCAGTCCGCGCAATGACCTTGGCGACGACTGGAGCTGCAGTATAGGCGGCCGTTGTCTGCCCAAAGGAATTTGCACTTCCTTTGGGCGAATCGAGCATTGCGATCACAACAAAGCGCGGGGCGTCCATCGGGAAGGCGGCGGCGAAAGTCGAAACATTCTTGGTCTTCGAATATCCCCCGACGCCTGGTTTTTCGGCTGTCCCCGTCTTGCCCCCGATCCGGAATCCCGGAACGTCGGCATTCTTGCCGGTTCCGTCCGTTACAACCAGCCGAAACAACTTGCGCATGATCATACTGGTATGTTCGGAAATGATCCGCCGACCCTTCGGTGCATGCCCCGGCTGGACTTTCATCAGAGTTGCCGGGCGCCAGATTCCGCCATTGACGAGCGTCGCATAGGCGCTTGCGAGATGTAACGGCGAAACGGCAATTCCATGCCCGTAAGCGACCGTCATTGTCGTCAGACGCCCCCAACTTTGTGGCCATAGGGGGCGGCCTCGCTCCCTGAGCTCAACATGAGGGGCAGAATCGAATCCCAGCTTGCGAAAAAAGGCTTCCGTCCTTTGCGCACCGAGTTCGTCTGCGAAGCGCGCCGTTGCGATATTCGATGAGTGGGCCAAGGTCTCGGGCACATTGAGCCAGCGCCTTTGCGGGTGATCATCACTGATCTTGAAACGGCCCACTTCGATCGGTGCCGTCGCATCGACTCTGCGGCCAAGATCCGTGACCACGCCCGTGTCGATTGCATTGGCCATCGTCAGCATCTTGAAGGTGCTGCCCAGTTCGTAGACGCTTTGGGTGACATTGTTGCGCATGGCTTCCGGGTCAGCTTCTCCGCTGCGATTTGGGTTGAAGACCGGAAGCGAAACCATCGCGATGATTTCGCCCGTATTCACGTCAAGGACGAGCCCAGTCGCGCCAACGGCCTGGAGGTCCATCATCGCTGCGGAAAGTTCGCTTTCCATCGCGGCCTGGACGCGCTTGTCGATCGACAGCGCAACGGGCTTGCCCCGCGTCAACGGGTCGGAGAACGGATCATTCAGAACTCGTTCCATCCCCATCACGCCGCGACCGTCAAAATCGGTATAGCCAATCACATGAGCAGCCAGGGTGGTCTGCGGATAGAGCCGCTCCGGTTCGCGCGCATAGGCCATGGCGGGCTCGCCCAGCGCATTCACGGCCGCAACAAGCTCCGGCATCGCCCGGGGCCGCAGATACGCAAAATTCTTGCCGGATTTCAGAATGGCAAGATATTCGGCCTCGGTGCGCTCAGGCATAAGGCGCGCAAGTTTCGGCGCGAGATCTTCGGCCCGCCCGAGCAGCTTGTTGGGATGGACGCCAATCGACCAGGCCTCGATCGTCCGGGCGAGGACTTCCCCGTTGCGGTCTACAATATCTCCCCGCGCAGCTAGACCCGAAGCACCGACGGCGGCGCGGCCATTTCCAGTATCAAAGTTGAGCCAAATCAGGCGCGTGGCGATCACCAATGTGCCAGCAATGAACAACAGCATCAGCAACATCAGTCGCTGATGCGCGACGAGGATACTTGTCTGGCGGGCGCCAGCGTGGCGTGTACGTTGCGGTCGGGCGACGAGGGTTGTCACGGGCGCGGTCTATCCACCTCTTTTGCCTCGGACATTGCCGACCGCGACAGCGCGCTGACAGTGGAACGATCAAGCAGGGCCTGGTCGAGCAAAGCCACCTTCTGGTAGCGCGGCGTGGCGGACTGCGCTGTCTGGCGTGGCGCAATTGCACGCTGCACAGCCTTGTCCGTTGCCGTAAGCGGCTTCGGCGCAGCGGCAGGCGTGGTGAGCCGGGCAATAAGCGAAGGGGCTTGAGGAGACTCACTTTCCTGCTGGGTCATAACGGCCATCATGACTGGCGGCGGCGCTGACGGCGCGTCGCCAACGCCAGAACGGTCGAACGTCGCAAGGGCTGCTTCGTCACGAAGATACTGATTGGCCTTTGGTGCACTGAGCGACAGGACGTTGCTGTTCCAGCGTTCAAGCTGGCGCAGACTTGCCCTTGTCCCAAGTTCGGTCTGCAGCTGGCGGATGTCACGCTTGGTCATCGCGATCTTGCGATCAATCTCTTCTAGACGGCCCCGCTGCGTCGCAACCTGGAGCGAGATCATGTAAAGGATGCAGGCGGCAGCAGCGATGCCGATCACCCATCCAACCGGACGAAAGCGTTGGGCAATCATGACGTTCCTTTCCTTTGAGTAGGCCAGGGTGCTGCATCGGTGCGATGGGCAACCCGGAGAGTGGCCGAGCGGGCGCGGGGATTGCGGGCAAGCTCGGCTTCGCTTGCCCGAATGGGCTTGCCGACCTTCGCAAAGGTCGGCTTCGGGACGGATTTGGAGGTTTCCGGCAAATGGCGTGACCCTGCCGGAGCGGCGCCGCTCCGCGATTTGAGAAAACGCTTCACCAGTCGATCTTCAAGGCTATGAAATGTCACGACTGCAAGCCTGCCGCCAGGCTTCAAAACCTGCTCCGCTGCAGCAAGTCCGTCCTGAAGTTCCTCGAGTTCGCGATTGACGTGAATGCGAATGGCTTGGAACGTGCGGGTTGCCGGATCCTTCTTGTCGCCGGTTTTGTAACCTGACGCACGACGCACGATATTCGCCAGTTCAGATGTTCGGGAGAGCGGCCTCGCCGCAACAATGCTCCGCGCGATACGCCGAGACTTGGGCTCTTCGCCATATTCGTAAATAACCCGTGCAATTTCCTCTTCGTCCGCCGTGTTGACGAAATCCGCAGCGCTCTCGCCGGCTTGTTCCATCCGCATGTCCAGCGGACCGTCAGCCTGGAATGAAAAGCCCCGGTCCGCCCGGTCAAGCTGCATGGACGACACACCGATATCGAGGGTCACGCCATCGACCGGCTGATCAACATGATCGGTCATGCGCGAAAAGCGATCTTCGACCAGCATCAAAAGCCTGGGTTTGTCTGTCTTGCCCGCTGCAATTGCGTCCGGGTCGCGATCGAATGCGATGACTTCGGCACCTTTTGCCAGGATGGCCCGTGTGTAGCCGCCGGCACCATAGGTGCCATCGACGTGTCGCTCACCGGGGCATGGAGCGAGGGCGGCGATCACTTCGTCCAGAAGGACCGGAACGTGCGGTGCGGCGGCGGGGTTCATGCCGCACCTCTGGTGCTCAGGAGATAGGCAACAACTTCCTTCAGTTCCTCGTCGATCCCGGGCGTTTCGATCAGGAGGCGGGGGTTCCAGATTTCGAACGTGTCTCCGGTGCCTATGAAGAAGGCAAGATCGCCAATCCTTGCGCGATCGCGCAGCATGGTCGGCATGATAAACCGCCCGCTTGCATCGAATGGCACGTCTTCGACAAGGCCGAAGGCACGGCGATTGGGATTGTGTCGACTATAGTCGCGACCGGCATCGGCTTCACGATCTTCCGTGCGGTTGAGCCGGGCATGCAGCAGCGAAGACCAGCCATGATCATAGCCGATCAGGCAGGGATCGCTTTCATGCTTTGCAATAATGAGGTTGCGACCGTCGCCGTTGGATTCAACAGCCTGGCGAAGCCCAGCGGGGATCGCGACGCGGCCTTTCGCGTCGACCGCGTTGAGCGCGCTCCCCCTGAACAATGCCCGTCCGCTCACTACAAATCCCGCCCCAAAATTGCTGCGGGCAAATGCTTCCTGGCTTCGGAATCGGCAGCAAACCAGTTCCGAATCAAATTATAGTTCCAGGACAACCCCGCCCTTTGATCTTGCAGGGTTATCAGTGGCGGATTGGGGATACAACGGGTTTTTACGGGTAGAACGGGGATATTATACAAAAAATGCCCTTGGTTTGCACTTTTGGCCTCAGATGTTTTTACTATGTTCCGTCGCGTACCATCGTTTGATCTTGCCCGCTGCTCGCGACTCGACTGACAAGGTGCAAGATTGCCGACTCATTGTCGGCGCCGGTCGCGAGCCAGAGTCGCTGATCGAGAAGGTCTGCATCTGCCACCAGCAGAACTTGTCCCTTGCCCACATGGCAATTGGCAATCAGGCCCAGACTCTCGATCTTGCATCGGCCGCTGCGCGTACGCCACTGCCCTGCCCATGCGACGGCGACCGAAAATTTTCCGACCATGATTCTTTGGACCGGCCCGTCGTCGTTCATGGCCGGGGCATCCAGGTCCAGCCCCCAGTGAGAAAGCAGCGGATCAAGCAGGCCAATTGGCGGCGCTCGACGCGGATCCCCGAGCGGCAGTTCGCTCGGCCATACGAGCTCCGGGTCGGTAAAGATCAATGCTCTGCCGCCGGCGCGCACCCAGTTATCGATCGCAACATGCTCGTCCCCGGCAAGTCCGCGCGGCTGGGCGAGGATCAAGGTTGAACCCGAAAGCACCTTTTCGTCCAGACGAGCGAGCGGGACAATTTCGAACCGTTTTGACAATGAGCGCACAATCGCACTGCGCTGATCCAGCCCGTTGAGAATTGCCGACGGGTCGGCGCTTGCCGGAAAGAGTGGCAAGGCAGTCGCAAAGGTGACCCGGTTGCCAGCCGGTTCGGCGGCACTGTTCCGGCAGGCGGAAGGCAAAAATGCCAAAGCCAGAATTACCAGCCCCGAACGGAGGTATTCGGCGAAGCTATTTTGCAAGCGGTTGCGCTGAATTTTCGGCCGGAGCACCGGGAGCCACACCAAGATCGGCCAACGGCTCGTCCTTAGACTTGTCAGCATTGTCGACGTTGGGCCGCGAAACATTGCCGACGGCCTGCTGGTCAACTGTCCGCAACACCGCAGTTGCCAACATCACAATAAGCAGGACAACGGCAAGGCCGGTAAGGCCTACGCGAACGCGTTGCATTCCATCGCGACGCGTTTCGTCTGCCATGCGCAATTCTCTCCAAGGCCACTGTTTTCAACAAGACACGGCCGTTTTGCAAATTACCCCGTTGGCGGCGAGAATAGGCTCAAGCCCTTGGATTGCAACCATTCCGGGTTGTAGAGCGTGGAAAGATACCGAAATCCCGTATCGCACAGGATCGTCACAATGGTGTTTCCGGGGCTCATCTGCCGGGCCAGCGCGACTGCTCCTGCCACGTTGATGCCAGAGGAAAGGCCAAGGCACAGCCCCTCTTCGTGGAGAAGGCGCCGCATCCAGAAAAGCCCCTCTTCATCGGAGATGCGAAACTGCGTGTCGACCGGCGCTCCATCGAGATTGGCGGTAATCCGCCCTTGCCCGATCCCTTCCGCAACGGATGTGCCCTCTGCCTTCAGTTCACCACAGGCATAATAGCTGTAGAGAGCCGCGCCGTGCGGATCGGTCAGCGCGATGGTGATGTCCGGATTCTTGGCTTTCAGCCCGAGCCCCACGCCTGCAAGCGTCCCCCCCGTCCCGACGGCGCAGGTGAAGCCGTTGATCTTGCCACCGGTCTGTTCCCAGATTTCCTCGGCCGTTCCATGAATATGGGCCTTGCGGTTTGCGATATTGTCAAACTGGTTTGCCCAGAGCGCACCGGGTGTTTCTTCTGCGATCCGCCGGGAGGTATGAACGAAATGCCCCGGATTGGAGAAGGGCGCCGCCGGAACAAGGACCAGCTCCGCACCCAGCGCGCGCAGCGTATCCATCTTCTCGCGGCTTTGGGTTTCGGGCATCACGATCGTCGTGCGATAGCCTTTGGCATTCGCCACAAGGGCAAGACCAATGCCGGTATTGCCCGCCGTGCCTTCGACAATCATTGCTCCGGGTGCCAGCACACCGCGCGCCTCGGCATCCTCGATGATGTAGAGCGCCGCGCGGTCCTTCACCGAGGCCCCGGGATTGGCATATTCGCATTTGGCGAGAATTTCGCAGCCTGTTTCGGCCGATGGGCCTTCGAGGCGGACAAGCGGGGTATTGCCGATCAGGGCAAGCGGATTCGGAACGATAGCCATGCCGCCTGACTAGCCCGGCTTTTGTGGCATGCGCAAGCAAGTGATCCTATGCACGGTCCTTAGCGGGCTTGATCGGTCATCGCGTACTGGAGACAAGCAGCTTGTCGATCTTGCGACCGTCCATATCGATCACTTCAAAGCGCCAGCCCTGTGCCTCGAACCATTCTCCGGTTTCCGGAATATGCTTGAGCGTCTCGAGAACGAGACCCGCGGCCGTTGCATAATCCCGGTCCTCCGGCAGCGTCAGGCCAAGGCGCTCGGCAAGCGAGTCTGCCGCCATCCAGCCGGCAACCAGCAAGCTGCCGTCCTCGCGTTCCACCAAGGCCGGTTCGCCATCGTCATCGGCGTCAGAAGCAAAGCCCCCCGCAATGGCGACCAGAAGGTCAACCGGCGTCACAATGCCTTCAAAATGGCCATATTCATCATGGACCAGAGCCATGGGCACGTCTGCGCCGCGCAACACGCCCAGCGCGTCCATGGCATCGACCTGATCAGGAAGAATCGGCGCTGTCCGCATGAGGGCCCGCAGGTCAAGCGGCTTGCGGTTGAGCAAAGCGGCCACAATATCCCGCGCCTGAACCACGCCGATCACCTTGTCGACGGACCCTTCTGCAATGAGCAGGCGGCTGTGGCCGGACTCGAGGATGGCATCGTGCAGGGCCTGCGGGCTGGCATCGACATCGACCCAGGCCACTTCGGTGCGCGGCGTCATGACTTCGCGCACGGGCCGGTCGGCAAGGCGGACGACACCCGAGATGATCGCCCGCTCACTCTCTTCGATCACGCCCGATTTGCTGGCTTCGGCGACGATCAGGTGAAGCTCTTCGGCCGTCACATGGCTTTGGGTTTCGCGTTTGAGACGCAGGATGCGGAAGATCAGTGCGCTCGTATTGTCCAGCAGCCAGACAAAGGGGGCAGTAAGGCGGGCCAGCCATTGCATCGGCAGCGCCATGACAGCCGCAATCGGTTCCGGCGCGCGCAAGGCAAACTGCTTCGGCACAAGTTCGCCGATGACCAGCGAAACAAAGGTCGTGATGCCGATCACGATCGCAAATCCGAGCGTTTCGGCCCAATCCTCCCGGACGCCGAGCACGGCAAGCCGCTCCCCCGTCGGGCCGCCAAGGCTGGCCCCGGAATAGGCGCCCGCAATGATTCCGATCAGGGTAATTCCGATCTGCACGGTCGAGAGAAACCGGCCCGGGTCAGCGCCCAGCGCCATCGCGCGCGCGGCCCCCTTGCTGCCCTTGCGGGCCATCGCATCCAGCCTTGGCCGACGCGCCGAAACAATCGCAAGTTCGGACATGGCAAAGACGCCGTTGAGCGCAATCAGCCCGAAAATGATGACGCAATCAATCCACGGAAAGGGATGAAGCACGGGTGAGAGGGATGCAGCCATAGCCTTGCCCCCTTATTGCAGGGGAATGGCCAGCGCTGCAAGGCCCCTGCCCATGCCGGACTGCACCTGCCCCTTCCGGAACTTGTCAAACTTGTCACTCCCTTGCGGTAAAATGATACCGGTGGCGGGATCATGGGGACCGGCGGGATTTTGAGAAGAGAAGGCGCTGCACTTCATCGTACAGGATGAAGCAGATTCGCACCGAATAGGAAAGGCCATTTTTGTGAAGGCGGCTGGCTCAGCATTTCGCATTCGCTCACCCCGTCACCCCGTGGCAAGGACGGGGGAACGTCAGGTTTTGGGTGAATGCGCGCTACTGCCTAATGTCTGATTTGGGGTGGAAAACGGACCTTACGAATCCACCGTGTCGAGGTCGGCCGGATAACGCCTGTTCGCAATTCCCCAAGCGATAAGGAGAAACCAGCCTGCAAATGCAAGATTACCATAGGGCTGGTTCAAGCCCGAAACAATTAGAGCTACAAAGCCAAAACAACTAAGCCGAAGAAAGCCGCGAGCTCGGCCCTTCACGAAAACCAGATATGCAATCCAGTCCCGATTGCGACCGAATCCTAGCTCCTCTTTGGATTTGAATATGCGCGATAACCCCTTTGTCGTCGCCAGAGCAAAAGCCATCAAACCGACAACAACGGCTAAAATGTAGAAGGGCAAAACAGGCGCTGACGTCCACTTTCCTAAAAGCGAGGTGGCAAAAGCCAAAACGGCAACCACGGGTGCGCGCTTCGACAGAATATCCAAGATTTGCCCGACGGACATGCAACTGAGATGCCTGCCTTTGTCAATTTCCGCAATGTTGTCGCTCGCTGACTGACCGCTTCGGCCTCTTTGGGGTGGATAGCGGACGATTTAGGCCTATGCTGATTGAACACATCGAAGAGGTGAGGCCCATATGTCAGAGCCATTCAAGTTCTTAGGAATATGGGTTGTATTATTTGTGTTGGGATCGCTTGCGCTTCCGACGATCGTGGAATTTGGGGGGCCTCTCGGCGGCGGGATGCTCGCGCTTTTGCTCTTCGTTGGACTTGCGGCGACCGGGATAGCAACGGTGGCCTATGCATTTGTCTACGCATGGAAGAACCGCGACGCCCGCTTCAGTGCTGCAATCCATGTCATTATACCACTACTGATAGTCCCGTCATGTTCGTTCCTCGTCACCCCGTTAGCTGAGTTCGCATGGCAGGCAATGAACGGTCCTAGGAACGTTCCAATCTGGCCATACTGATTCATCCATCAAGCACATGTGCGACATGCCTGCTACTTCAGCAATGTTGTCGGTTCCGGACAGTCCGGTTTCGGGCTGGAATCCCTGAAAGCGGACACGGCCTAGCGTTGCCGGGATCGTCCGCTTTTCAAGATTTCAATCTATGAGCTGCCGTTCCGGTCAGTCCGACTTCTCGGAAGTTCGGCGCTTCACGAAATATGTCTGTTGTGGGGTCTATTCCAGACTGTCCGGTTTCGGGATATCTAGTCACTTTTCGGGCACATATAGATGCTGTCGCCCCCCTCTGTTTATGAAGCCAGGCTGATCCTCGGCGCGACGCTTTCGCTCTGCAAGCCATCCGCAGGAGAAAGGGCCTCGATCGTCGCCGGCACTTCGGCTTCGGTCAGCGCTTTTGAATACAACCAGCCCTGAAGCAAGTCGCAGCCGGCGACCCTCATCAGGTGCGCCTGCGCTTCATGTTCAATGCCTTCGGCGACAACTGTCATGCCCAGGGCACGAGCGACAACGACGCTGGCGTGGACCATTGCGCGCGCGCCTTCGTCGCCGACAGCATCAAGCACGAGGGACCTGTCGATCTTGAGCGTGTCAAATTTGAACTGACGGAGGAATCCGATCGAGGCAAAACCCGTTCCGAAGTCGTCTAGGACGACGCAAACGCCCGAAGCCTGTATTTCCGCCAGCACCTTTGCGGCAACAGCCGTATTCTGCACGACATAGGTCTCTGTGATTTCAACCTCCAGCCGCGTGGCTGGAAACCGGGTATTTGCCAGAACGGCACGAAGTTGGGCCGGAAACTCGGGATTGCGCAACTGCGCGGCCGAAATATTGATGGCAAGGCGCACATTGGGCCATGCACGAGCGGCCGTGCAGGCTGTGGAGAGGACAAAAAGACCGATCTGATCGATCAGGCCTGTTTCCTCGGCAATGGGAATGAAGCGGTCCGCCGCCAAATTCTGGCCATCGGGGTCGTTCCACCGCAGAAGCGCTTCAAGGACCAGAACTTCGCCGCTGCGGGCATCGACAAGCGGCTGGTAGTGCACTTCGAAATGGCCCTTCGCGAGGGCTTCGCGCATGCGCTGGTCGATTTGCAGCGCTTCCGCCTGTTCCTGATCGAGAGAAGGTTCGAACCACGTCATCTGCATCTTGCCGGATCGCTTTGACACGTACATGGCAATATCTGCCCTGCGCATCAGTTCTCCGACATCGCGGACGTCGGGGGTTCTCGATGCAATACCGGCACTGGCTCCGACCAGGACTGTGCGCTCACCCAGATAGAAGGGCATCGTCAGCCGCCGCAACAGGCTCTGAATGAAGGTGGCAATGTGCTCGTCCGCGTCTGCGCCCACGGCCAAAATGGCAAATTCATCGCCGCCAAGCCGCGCGACCATCGTGCAATTGGCGGCGAGACTGCGCGCCGCATCCGAACATTGGCGGATCAGCTGGTCGCCAACGCTGTGCCCGTAATTGTCATTCACAGCCTTGAAGCCGTCGAGATCCAGAAAGGCCAGACTGATATGTTCCCCGCGGCGCATGTGCCGGGTCACTTCGAATTCAAGGGATGTCCGGTTGGGCAAATTGCTGAGCGCATCGGTCAGCGCGCTGCGCCGCAATTCCGTGTAGAAGCGATAGGAATAGGAAAGGACAAGCGCGAGCGCCAGCAACCGCATCAACAGCACCAGGCCCAATATCGGCGTCGCCTTTCGAAAGGCCTCATAGCCGGGATTGCTCGGCCGCCAGCCAAGGAACGCAATGGTTTTGCCGAGGGGGTCTGCAAGCGCGATACTTGACGCAGAGGGGCCTTCCTGGAATTGCATGCCTTCGAGCTGGAGACCCTTTTCGATCGACTCAAGTCGCTTTGGTGACAGGCGAATGGCGAAGGCAATCAGGACGGGCGGCTGATTGGCAAATCTGGCCTTCAAGGCTTCGGATGTTGGCGTGACAACGCCGACGCCAACAATCCGGACTTCCTTGCCAACTGCTATCAGCCCGCCGCTCGAAGCACGGGAACGCTTGGCTGCGGCGATCAGCGCCTGCAAGGGCTGGCCATATTGGGCAACAAGGTCCGACCTTGCGACCTTGCCGTCCTCAAAGGCCAATGTCTGGCGACCCTGCCCGTCGATTGCGAACATCGACTCGTAGATTTTCTCATTGCTGGTTACGGCACCAAAGCCGCGCCAGCCAAAGTCCCTGTCGACGGCAGGCCGATAAAGGGCCGTGGCTGCATCGTCCCAGTTCGCGTTGTCGTCAGCCACCGATTCCATATGGAAAATCTGGCCCTGGATGGCGAGTTGAACGGCACGCGAGGAGCGCTCGACATCCAGATCGTTTGCAGCGAGCGTCGTCGTCCACTGGCTGAACGCCGAGAGGGCAAGGATGAACAGCACAAGTGCCGTCAGAGCCAGTATCGGAGCGCGGATGCTGGGAACTTGGCTTGTTGTCGGCACTTGGGTCTTTGACCTCTATTTGTCGGGCTAAAGCGTGACCCATCACGTTGCAACGGATCGGTCAGACAAATATTTAGGACTAGCATTGCGCTAATCGCGGCTGCGCGCCGGATGGTTAGAGGATTTCCCATCAAACATTGGCGACATAAGGAACTTGTGTCCGCAAAAGAGGCGATATTCTCCAAAACGGGACCTTCCAGTCAGCCCGACTTCTCGGAAGTTCGGCGCTTCAGGAAATATGTCCGCTATGGGGTCTATTCCGGACTGTCCGGTTTCGGGACCCTAGTCACTTTTCGGGCATTTATCGATGCTGTCGCCCCGCACTGGAGCATGAAGGCATTGCATTGAACCCTTCCGCCATTCCCGCGCAGCCACGCCTTCTCTATTTGCTCAGCACGCACGATGGCGCTCAGTGGCTCCTTCACACGTCCAGACGCGTCGATCGCCTGTTAGGACGGGATGTCTGCATCGAAGGCACGCGCTCTGACTTTGCGACCATCGACATGGAGAGGATCTGGGCCGTCGGAGGACCGCGCCCGATGTTCTGGCGGGAACGGCTGTGGCTGCTCATTGAATGATTTGGGTTGAGTCCGGGCGGCTGGGCTCTATGCCGCAATCGCCCATCGGATGTCTTCGCCATTCGCGTTCCGCCCGAATCGCTTTCCGCATTGTCATGGCTGACCACAACGTCAATATTTGAAGAAGAGTCGCGAGGGGAAAGAACGATGTTCGAACGGAGGCAGGCGCTGGCAATGATTGCCGCGGCACCCCTAGCGGCGAAGGCAGCAGCAACGGACGCAGTAACGGTGTTCGAAGCGGCCAAGATCGTGACGATGGAACCCTCGCTGCCATCGGCCCGCTTTGTCGCGGTTGCGGGCGGCATTGTGCTTGGTCTTGCCGACAGCCTTGCAGAACTCGACCCTTGGACCCGGGGTCGCGAGGTTTCGGTTGACCGACAATTCGCGCGCAATGTGCTGATGCCCGGATTGATCGACCCGCATGTTCACCCGGCCCAGTCGGCGGTGATGCTCAACATCCCCTTCCTCGCACCAGATGACTGGACACTACCGTCAGGCAGCTACCCCGGTGTGCGCACAAAGGAGGGGTATCGCACACGTCTGGCGCAGATAATCGCCGCCAGCAACGCGCAGCCGTTCATCTGCTGGGGCTATCACGAGCTTTTCCACGGACCCCTTGGTCGCGCTGACCTCGATGGCATCGCTCCTGACCGTCCGGTGATCATCTGGCAGCGCAGCTTTCACGATGTTATCCTCAACAGTACCGCAATGCGCGACTGGGGCTTCTCTTCACGTGAGGCTTTCGACGCGGCAGTCTCCGAAGCGAAGGTCGATCCGCACCATGTCGATTTCGATCGCGGACTTTTTTCCGAAACCGGCCTGCTGATCGCGCTTGCCAGATTGCGCCCTGCGATCCTTTCACCCGACAAGGTTTTGAAGGGCATGGACGCTCTCAAGGCGATGCTGCGCAAGAGCGGCGTTACCACCATATCCGACATGGGAACCGGCATTTTCGCCGGGTTCGAGATGGAAGCGCAGATGATCCGCGCGGCCTTTGAGCACCCCGGCAATCCTTCGCGCGTCATGCTGATGCCGATGGCCAACGCGCTTGCGGCCGAGGCGGATCCGACTCGCTGGCTCAAAGGCGTTGAGCAACGCTATGCCAGCCCGCATGTTCGCGTCGACCGGCGGGTCAAGATGCTCGCCGATGGGGCCTTCTTTGCGCAAAACATGCGTCTGAACCCGCCGGGATACAGTGACGGGCATATCGGCAAATGGATCACCGAGCCGACCACGCTCACCGCGCAATTCAGTCGCTTCTGGGACGCGGGCTTCTCGCTCCATATCCATGTCAATGGCGATGAAGGTCTGGACGTCGTGCTTGATGGGCTGTCGGTGTTGCCACCCCGTCGCGCCCAGACGATCACGCTTGAACATCTCGGCTATTCAACCGAGGCGCAAAACCGTCGCATCGCAGGCATGCATCTAATGGTTTCCGCCCAGCCAAACTATATCCGCGTGCTGGGCGATGCCTATGCCGCAACCGGTATGGGGCCCGACCGCGCGGCGACGATCAACCGGCTCGGTTCGCTCGAACGCAAGGGCGTGCCGCTCGGCCTGCACAGCGATTTCAACATGGCACCGATTGACCCGCTCTACCTTGCCTGGATAGCGGCCAACCGCATCACGCTCGGTGGCAATCTGCGCGCGCCTGCGGAGCGGTTGAGCCTCGACAAGGCGTTGCGGGCGGTCACCATCGAAGCAGCGCAGGTGATCGGCATGGATCATATGGTCGGATCGATTGCGGCGGGCAAAAAGGCCGATTTCGCCGTGCTTGATGCCGATCCTTTTGCCCTAGGCGCCGCGCGGTTGCACAAGCTAAAGGTCTTGCGTGTCATATTTGAAGGCATGGTTGCAAAAGACTGAATCGAAACAGGCAAACCAGCCAAGATCGGTCCCTCACCGCCGCTCCGCAAAGAAGGCGCGCAGCATGGTCGAGGATTCGGCTTCGCCCATGCCGGAATAGACTTCGGGACGGTGATGGCAGGTATCCTGCGCAAAGACGCGCGCGCCATGTTCGACGGCGCCGCCTTTGGGATCGGAGGCCGCATAATAGAGCCGTGCGATCCGCGCGTGGGATATTGCGCCCGCGCACATGGCGCAGGGCTCCAGCGTCACCCAGAGGTCGCACCCGTCGAGCCGCTGGTTCCCAAGCGTCTCCGCCGCGTTCCGGATGGCGAGCATTTCGGCATGCGCCGTCGGATCATTGCCGTTGCACATGGCATTGGTTGCCGTCGCAATCACCCGGCCGTCCCGCACGATCAGGGCGCCAACCGGCACTTCACCGCGCTCTGCGGCACTGGCGGCCAGGTCCAGCGCCTGACTCATGAAGGGTGACAGGAGAATGTTCATCGGCGATGCCATAGCCGCCACTTGGTGTTGACGAAAGCCGCCCCAGCCGTTAGGGGCGCGGGCTTTCCGGAATAATCCGATTCACATTCAGGACGATTGATATGTCGCGTATTTGCGAGCTGACTGGCAAGGGCCGCCAGGTGGGACACAATGTTTCTCACGCCAACAACAAGACCAAGCGCACCTTTCTGCCCAATTTGCAGAATGTGACCTTGCTGTCGGAAAGCCTTGGCAAGGGCGTCAGCCTGAAAGTGTCGACGCATGGACTTCGTTCGGTCGAACATGTCGGCGGCCTCGACAACTGGCTTGCCAAGACGTCTGACGAAAAGCTCAGCACCAAGGCGCGTCGCCTGAAGCGCGAGATCGCCAAAAAGGCTTCAGCGACCGTCGCTGCCTGATCGGGGCGTCTTCAGCTCGAATTCCAGAAGATAGGTTCGCTGCTCGGGCAAGAAGTTGTTGTCCGCGGCCAGCCATATGACCGTGCGCGCGCCGCGCGTGTCGACGGTGATGCCTTCGAAATTGTCGGCGATGTGCGGGGGTGCCAGCAGGATGGCGGGGCGGCCGCGCACGAGAGCCCCTTCGCGAATCTCGAACGGCTCGACCAGAGTCACGATCGCCGAGAAATCCAGCGGAAATGCATAGCGGCGATTGACGACCAGCATGCGCCCGTCCGGCAGCATTGCCGCATCGACCGGGTGATATTGCGCGGGTGCTTCATAGCGCATCGCGGTGACCACTGCATGAGGATCCACCGGATCGCGATCGAAATGGAGGAGCGGCGCCACTGATCCGCCCGATCGGGACCGCTCGGCAAAGACGAGGAAGCTGCCGTCGGCGCGTCGCAGCATGGCTTCGGGGCCGCCCAGCTTTGGCCAAAGCGCCATGGCCGGCGGTGCATAGGCCTGCGCCCGCCCTGCCCCGTCGATCCTGCAGATCAGATTGCGATATTCAAAGCCGATCCAGACAGTCCCCGTGCGCGCATCGCGCGCGAGGGATTCGGAATCACGTTCCCGCTTCAGCTGGTGCGGCACACAGGCTCGCGGCATGGATTTCACATCCGCGCGGGCCAGGCTGGGGTTAAGATCGACAAAAAGCCCGGTATCGGAAATCGCCTGAAATCCCAGCCGGCCAGCCGCAAGCGCCGAGAGGCCGCCAAAATCACCGTCATCACTGGTCAGCGTCCAGCCCCGCACTGGTCGCAGCAGGCCCGAGTGCGGAATGCCGGAGATGTCGACCGCCTTGGCCGTCACGCCGACCGTCTTTGCCCCGGCGAACGGGGTCGTCTGTTCTTCCGCGGAACCGGAGAGCACGACCAGCAACAGGAGGGCGGCAAAGTTCAGGGCACGGGAGGACATCGCATGGTCTTTACTGCTTCGTGTGCCCGGCGCCACCCGTGTTCACGAGATGAACGGTAGCTAAACATCGCGTTCAGCAGCCGGTCAACGGCCACGCCCTACCGGATCGGCATCGCTCCGGCACCCCAATCGCAGACGGAGCACCGAAATACCCTCATGTTGCGTATCGAGGGTGGGGGTCGAGGCGCACGCGTCTCGGCCCCCGACCCTTCTTCGACGCATTTTGCAGAGACAGCGAGCCGACCCGAAGACGATGAAGGGGTGGCCGATTGTCAAGCCGCGTGTAGTGTCAGCAATGACGCTCCGGATTCGCGTCCTTGGGTCCGGGCCGTGCTGGATTGACTGGGGGAGTTGCGTGGAATGAACCGCTTGCTGATAGGCGCTGCCGGGATTGCCCTGATCCTGCTGATCGCCTTTGCCCTGTCGTCGAACCGAAAGCACATCCGGCCGAGAGTCGTCGGTGCGGCCTTTGCCATGCAGGCTGCAATTGCCGCGCTGGTCCTCTACGTACCGGCGGGCAAGGCAGCCATTGCGGCCATGTCCCAAGGCGTTGCGAACTTGCTTGGCTATGCCCATGCCGGGATCGATTTCATCTTCGGGCCGCTCGCAGCGCCCGAGATCGGCGGCAAAAGCTTCGCCATTGCAGCCTTGCCGACGATCATCTTCTTCGCATCGCTGATTTCAATCCTCTACCATGTGGGCATCATGCAGTTGATCGTCCGCTGGGTCGGCGGGGCGATCCAGAAGGTCACCGGCATTTCGAAGGTGGAATCGCTCTGCGCGGCGGCCAATATCTTCGTGGGTCAGAGCGAGAGTCCGCTCGTCATCCGGCCCTATCTGGCGAGCCTGACCCCGGCCCAGCTCTTTCTCGTGATGACATCGGGCATGGCGGGCGTCGCGGGAACGATCCTTGCGGCCTATGCAGCAATGGGAATCAAGATCGACTATCTCCTCGCGGCAAGCTTCATGTCAGCACCCGGAGGCATCCTGATGGCCAAGATGATGATGCCCGATGATCCCAGGGATGCGGACATCGAACCGGTCATCCTCGCCGAAGCAAGCCATGCCGAGGAAAAACCCGCCAACATCATCATGGCCGCGGCACAAGGCGCGCAGACCGGCGTCAAGCTCGCGGTGGCTGTAGGGGCGATGGTTCTGGCCTTTGTCGCGCTCGTTGCGCTCGCCAACGGGGTATTGGGCGGGATCGGCAGCTGGTTCGGATATCCGGACCTGAGCTTCCAGCAACTGCTTGGCTGGATTTTCCAGCCGCTCATGGTCCTGCTCAACGTGCCCTGGAACGAGGCCGGGATTGCCGGCGGGCTGTTCGGGACCAAGGTCGTCCTCAACGAGTTCGTCGCCTTCATCAGCCTTGGCCAGACACAGGCCTCCCTTTCACCGCTCACGGTCGGTGTCGTGACCTTTGCATTGTGCGGATTTGCGAATTTCAGCTCGATCGCCATTCAGATGGCGGTCACCGGCGGGCTTGCGCCGAACCAGCGGCCTGTCATTGCCCGGCTGGGGCTGAAGGCCCTAGTCGCCGGCAGCCTTGCCAACCTGATGAGCGCAGCCTTGGCCGGACTGCTGCTCAGCGTGTAGCGATCAGCAGGAGGTGGACGGTCAGGCGGCTGGCTTTACGAATTTGAGCGTCATCCGGTCGGATTCGCCAATCGCCAGATATTTATCCTTGTCGACAGCGCCATCGCGCAGAACGGGCGGCAGATTCCAGACGCCGCGGGGATGATCCCGCGTATCCTTCGGATTTGCGTTGACTTCGCTCTTCCCGACCAGCTTGAATCCTGCGGCAGTCGCCAATGCAATCACATCGGCTTCCTTGATATAACCGCTATTGACTCCTTCCCAGCCTTCCTTGCGGTCGGGATATGGCAGGGCATCTGGCCAGCGATGCTGTTCTATCGCAAGGACGCCACCGGGCTTTAAAGCATCGAAATAGAGTTTGAGCGCTTGCGGAGCCAGATTGCTCCCGATGAGCCCATGCATATGGCGAAAAACGAGCACCATATCCGCACCGCCGTCAACGCCAAGCCTGGTTCCCAGAGACGGCGCGTAGTTGATGAGTTCGACCTTGTCGTAAACCTTTGGCGCCGCTGCGTAGCGAACAAGTGTATCGCCCAGACCGCGCCGCCCTCCGCCATTGAGGTTGGTATTCAGGGCCACCTGGAGCTTGCCGCTGTCCCGCAGCAGCGGGGCGAGCAGTTCGGTCCACCAGCCTGCCCCGGGGGAAACTTCAATGACGGTCATCGTGGAATTGAGCCCATAGAAGGCCAGGGCTTCCCTGGGATGACGATAAACATCGCGCGCCTTTTCCTCGGCCGATCGGTGCTGACCCGCAATTGCCGCATCGAGCAATTGCGCCGTCGCGGGATCAAGAGCGGGGGCCACTGTGGCAGCCGGTTTCGGGCTCTTCTTTGCGGCAAGCGCTGGAACGGATGACAGGGCGACGGATGCCATGACGACTGCACTTGCGAATTTTACCAAAGACATGAGTCACTCTCCAAAACGGGCGTGGCGGAAACATAGGGTCTCGTTGACGGAACTCAAGGCTCTGACGCCTGGAGAAAAGGGCACTGGTGGCTTCCCCCAGGATCTTCCAGGTCGACACCGTGCAAACAATGGAGGCATCCAGTCAGGCTGTTCAAAAAAACAGCGTCACGATGGCTTGAGCATTTCCCATTTTGCATTCAAGGCAGGCCAGACAGCCATTGGCGAAGGGGACGCTGATCGTCTGTAGCCGGCACCAAGGCAAACCGCCCGAAGCCGACTTCGTGCAACTACGCAGAAGGAGAAAAAAATGTATAGTCATATCATGGTGGGCGCCAACGACATCGAGGCATCCAAGAAATTCTATGATGCCGTGCTTGGCACGCTGGGTGTCCCCCCGGGCAACGCGGACGACAAGGGTCGCGTATTCTACATGACCAAGACGGGCATCTTTTCGATCACCAAGCCGATCAATGGCGAGCCCGCATGCGGCGCCAATGGCGGCACTGTCGGTTTTGCTGTCGATAGCCCTGAACAGGCCAATGCATGGCATGCAGCAGGCGTCGCCAATGGCGGCACCACGTGCGAAGATCCGCCAGGCGTGCGTGAAGGCGGCATGGGCGCCTTGTACCTCGCCTATCTGCGCGATCCGGCAGGCAACAAGATCTGCGCTTTGCACCGGATGGGCTGATGCCAATGACCCTGGACACTGTCTCGACAAACAAAAGCCATGGCGGTGTCCAGGGCGTTTACAGGCATCAATCCCGCGCCACGGGGACGGACATGACATTTTCCGTCTTCGTGCCGCCGCATGCAGACGGCGCGAAACTGCCCGTCATCTGGTATCTTTCAGGCCTCACCTGCACGCATGCCAATGTGACGGACAAGGGGGAGTTCCGCAAAGCCTGCGCAGAACTGGGGCTGATCTTTGTCGCCCCCGACACGTCTCCACGTGGCGAGGGAGTTCCGGACGATCCCGAAGGCGCCTATGACTTCGGGCTTGGCGCAGGCTTTTACGTCAATGCGACACAGGAGCCCTTCGCCCGTCACTATCGGATGCGGGACTATATCGAAAACGAATTGCCCGAGATTGTCGCAGGGAACTTTCCCGCTGACATGGCCCGGCAGGGCATTACGGGCCACTCAATGGGCGGGCATGGGGCATTGACCATTTCGCTCCGCAACCCGGGACGCTTTCGTTCAACCTCGGCCTTCGCGCCCATCGTCGCACCCGCGCAATGCCCATGGGGCCAAAAGGCGTTGGGCGGCTATCTGGGAGACGACAGGTCTACATGGAAAGACTATGACGCTTGCGCCTTGATAGAGGGCGGCGCACGCTTGCCAGACCTGCTGATCGATCAGGGTGACGCCGATGCCAACCTTGAATTGCAACTCAAGACAGACCTGCTCCGCCAGGCTTGTGCGTCTGCCGGGATGGCTGCAACGATCCGCATGCAGCCCGGTTACGATCATTCCTATCCGTTCGTATCCACATTCATGGCTGACCATTTGCGTTGGCATGCCGAACGGCTTGGATAAGAGCCAAGACTAACGCGCTCCCATGCGGTTCCTCGATGGAGCTGCGCCAGATCGCCGCAATGCTTCCGGTGAACGACGCGCGGGCGGCTTTTCATTGCTTGTTGTAACGGCAGGGCGGGTTGTCTGCCCGAATTGCGGAAAGGCGGAATCCGTGATCGGCTCGGCTCGGCGGGTCCGCCACAGGAGCTGCATGAGCGGACTTGCCGGTGGCGGCTCGTCGCGATCCGCAAAGCTGATCTGAATGGCGTGCAGGCCGCGTCGACACCCCTTGGCCCGACACTCGCACGCCATCGTCCATTGCGGATCAACCTCAGAGGTTGAATAGTCGAAGGTTATTTCTTCGCCCTTGGCGATAGGGCGCAAGGCAAAAAGCTGACGTTTCGGACCAAAGCAGGCGTTGGGTGCGCAGCTGTGATTGAGTTTGTTGAGCGGAGGATCGGGATCCATCCACAAGCCGGGGCCCAATCCTACAAAATCGGGGTCCTGTCCGGTTCGCGAATTGCCATAGACCGTGCCCGTCATCGTCCAGATCTTTTCACCGGCAGCGAATGCACGCCCCGCAAAGACGCCCTCACCAGCAATCGGGCTCGTGTCGTGATAGATAAAAGATCCGCCATCGCCAAAATAGCGGCCGGCCAAAGTCTTTCGTAACGAAAAAAAGGCCATGGCGCCGTGGAGCACCACATTGGCAATCGGATACATCAGCAGAACAGGCTGATCGAAACCCGTCGAGAGCAGCGTCGCCCCAGTCAGGCAGAGATAGGCCAGAGACCAAATGATCCACGGAAGCGGCTGCTCGCGCCTCGGATCGCGCCAGGTCGATCGCAGGATCGGAATGAACGATGTCAGCGTCGTCGCATTTCCAAGGATAAGGAAAACAGCAGCATAGGCTGATTTTTCAACCTGAGCGAAGACCATCGCCGCGAAACCGATCGTAAGCCAAAGGTCCGCTGAGAAGATGATCGCTTCGAACCGGTCGACAGGCTCGGTCGCGTTCTTCCTGAGGCACAGCAAGGCAACGATGATGCTCATTGCGGCGCAGGCGAACAGCAACAGAAGTTCAGGGAGAACTGCGCCATTCTGCCATGCAAGAAAGGCAACGAGCGACGTGCCGTAGGCAAACATCAAATAGCTGGCGGCGTTCGGTCGAATAGAGCGCTTGAGGAAGTTGCGGATATAAAACAGGTAACCAGAAATCTGGAAAATCGCTGCCAATATACCCAAAACGCTACCGCTCACGCCAACCTCCCACAATTGGCAATTCATATGCGTTAACCATGATCATGGTTAACGCATTGTAATTCAATTAACTCATCAGGATTCGGGGGTCAAACGCTATTGCAAATGGCCATTTTTGACCACGCCTGCCGCATTTTACCCGCTCCATCGGCCAGGCGGTCCTTTACGGTCTTTTAACGACGCTCCTTTAGATTGCCATGCCGGGGCACCCGAATGGCACTATTCTTGAAACGACCAGATTCTGCATCGACCACTCCGGTAAAAAGGCTTGTCCTGCCGATGGTGCTCGTGATGCTCGGTCTCGCCATGCTTTTGCTTGGCGTTACGGTCTATTCGGGCAGGACGATGGATCAGGAATCCATCGCGCGGCAGCAGGCGCTGATCGACAACGCTTTCACAACGCGGCTGAACAGTGCCGTTGGGGAGTTGCGCAGTGTCGCCTGGTGGGATGATACAGTAAAATACAGCGCTGCGGAAACATTTGATCAGGATTGGCTCGACCGGGAAATCGGCAGCTACATGAACGAATCCTACCATCATGACCGACTGATGATATTCGACGAACGAAATCGGCCGGTCTATGTGCATGGCGAAGGCACTGGCCTTGGGACCAAACAGCTCGCGATTGATGCGGCAGCCATCGCGCCATTGCTGCGTCAATCCCGCGGCGGCCCTGATGTTTCGCCACGAGTCGAAACGACCGCTGGCAAGGGCGAACTTTACGAGATCGGCGATACGGACGATCGCAAATACAGTCGCGGCTTTGGCTCGATTATAAGCATTCAAGGAAAGCCTGCCATAGCAACTGCCTTGCTGATAACCCCGTCTTACGACGTTTCGAAGACGTCTCCGACACGGCGTGTGGTGCTTTCGATCATTGACGTGACCCAGCCGGTTCTGACCGAAATCGGACGCAGCGCGCTGATGCCCGATCTTTCCTTCAGGCTGGCGAACGACAAACGCCTCGGTTCCTTTGACTTGAAAACCGACGACGGAAAGTTGCTTGCCCGGATCAACTGGACCCCGAAACAACCCGGAAGAGAAATGGTCCAGCGCGTGCTACCCGGCATCTTGTCAGTGATTGGCGCCGCGCTTGTCTTTCTTGTCATTCTCATGGGCCGGCTGGTCGCATCGACCAAGCAGCTTGCTGCGCGGGAAGCCGATGCCCGCTTCCTTGCGGACCATGATGCATTGACTGGCCTTGCCAACAGGCGGCGGCTTGAAAGTCTGTTCATCGCCTTTTTTGAAAAGCCGCAGCAAGGGCATTTGAGGGTCGCCGTCGCGTGCGTCGATCTCGACCGTTTCAAGGATATCAACGACACCCTCGGCCACAACGCCGGGGACGAACTGATCAAGGCAGTCGGCGATCGGCTGAAATCAAAGCTGGCGAAGGACGATACGCTTGCCCGACTGGGCGGGGACGAATTTGCCATCATGCGTCCGGTATTCACAGATGAGGACGCAAACGCGCTGTCCGACCTGATCGCAGACTGTTTCTCGGAATCCTTTTCGGTGATGGGTCATTTGATCGAAGCCAACGCATCGGCCGGCCTTGCTTTTGCGAGCCGCCAGAACAGCTTTGGCGATACGATCAAGCGTGCCGACATTGCACTCTATGATGCAAAGGCAAATGGCCGCGGGCGGCTCTCGAAATTCACGAAGACAATGGCGGATGAGATCGAGCATCGCCACGCGATCCAGGTCGACCTGAAGCGCGCGCTGACCGAACGGGAATTGACGCTCAACTACCAGCCCATCGTCGAAGCGGCATCCGGCGCGATCAGTTCTGTCGAGGCACTGCTGCGCTGGAACAGCCCGACGCATGGCTTCGTCCCCCCTGACCTGTTCGTGTCCATTGCCGAAGAGGTCGGCCTGATGGCCGAGCTTGGACGCTTCGTGATCGAGCAGGCGATCGAGGATGCGCAACGCTGGCCCGAGCTGACAACCGCGATCAACATTTCGCCGGCGCAATTGCGGTCGGCAACGATTCTGCCGGACCTGCTCGAACCCGCAAAGAAGTTCGGCGTTTCACCCAGCCGGATCACGATCGAGATCACTGAATCGGTCCTGATGTCGAGCGACGACCGCACGTTGCGCGTGCTGAACGAACTGAAGCGGCACGGCTTCACTTTGGCTCTCGACGATTTCGGAACGGGCTATTCAAGCCTTGCCTATATTCGCGACTTCCCGTTCGACAAACTCAAGATCGATCGCAGTTTTGTCCAGGGCCTGAGTGAAAGCGAGCGTTCGCTGGCGATCGTCGAAGGTGTTGTGAAATTCGGCAAGATCCTCGGCCGCGAAATCGTTGCCGAAGGCATCGAGACGGAAGCGGAAATGGCGGCGATGCAAAAGGCAGGCGCCACCCACCTTCAGGGCTACCTCTTCTCGCGTGCCCTTCCGGCCGATCATATCGAGGCAATCGCCGCGACATTCGGCACGACTAGCACGGCGACACCATCGCGCAAGACGGCCGCTCGACGGGCCCGCGCACTGAGCTAGGTGCAGCAGCTGACTGCCATGGCCGGACAGGGCCTAGGTGGCGAGCACGATGGCCCAAATACTGGCAAACCAAAGCAGCGCTCCGGCCGTGACAGCTTGGACGCGGCGCGCAAGCGCCCAGTCATAGGCGAACAGCGCGAGGAAAAAGGAAACCCAAACCGCAAACAATGTCGGGAGGAAAACCGCATCGATCTGCGCCTCGGTCAAACCGGTCATGAACGGGACCAGTAGCCGATCATAGGCCCGGGCCAATATCGGCTCGAGCATGAAGAGCGTGCCCGTATACATGAAGCGCTTGTGCTGTTCCGGCGCCCGCCGGAAGCGGTAACCCAATCCGACGAATAGGGCATAGCTCGGCAGCAAGAGCCGATTGGCTCTCACTTCGGGTGTCATCAAAGCCCAGCCCTTCCAGACAACGACAAAAACCCAGATCGTGCTGAGCGCAACCCCGATTGCAGCCACAAGCGCAAACATCCCAAGCTTGCGGTGCAGCCTGACGTTGCCTCGATTGACGAGCAGGCTTTGGGCGAGGAGCGCAATCATCCAGCTCCCGCAAAAGAGGCCGTGGACAATGAATTTGGGATCACTGTTGCTGGGCTGCCCGACGTCGGTGAACAGATTGTCCCAAAAGCCCGCTATGGTCAGGAAAAGCAGAAAAAGGCTGGCAATCGGGAAGAACAAGCTGTGACGCCCGGACGCCTGAAAGCCGGACCTGCCAAGTGTCTGCACTGCCATGTCGCTTGCTGCCCCCCCACCCATGGAGCCCAAGCGTTGCACTTTTCAAATGCAAAGCCAATGCGAATCTGAACGCGCCGCAGCGTCTCGGCGCGGCGGATCCGATCAGGCGACGGCGCGCTCCGGTTCGGCGCCGAGCAGGGCGCGCGCCTCAACCGCTGGCATTGGCCGACCATAGAGATAGCCCTGAATCTTGCGGCATCCCAGGCGGTTGACCATGCGGCATTCTTCTTCGGTCTCAACACCTTCGGCTGTTGTTGTCATGCCCAGACTATCGGCGAGGGCGACAACTGCCCGAATGATGGCCAGGCTTTCCGGCGCATTTTTTGCTGCGCCCTGGACAAAACTGCGATCGACCTTGATCGTCGAGAACCGCGTCTTCGAGAGATAGCCAAGCGAAGAATAACCAGTACCAAAATCGTCGAGCGCAAGGCGAACGCCCATGGCCAGGATCTTGTCCAGCACGGCCACGGCATGGGTGCCTTCGTGCATGAAGACACTTTCCGTCACTTCGACCTCGAGCCGATTTGGGTCGAGCCCGGCCTGGGCCAATGCCGAGACGACAGTCGACGCGAAACTATTGTCGTGCAGCTGTTCGGCCGACACATTGACCGCCACACGAACAGTCGCGGGCCATTTGGCCGCTTCCTTGCATGCCGTCCGCAAGACCCATTCGCCAATCGGGCCGATCAGGCGCGCATCTTCCGCAATCGGAATGAATTTGGCCGGCGAAACGGTCCCAAGCTCGGGATTCGTCCAACGTAGCAGTGCCTCGAAGCTCTCGATCGTGCCCGACTGGGCATTCACGACGGGCTGGTAGTGGACTTCGAATTCGTTGCGCTCAAGGGCCTTGCGCAGCGCTATCTCAATGACCCGGCGTTCTTCTGCATGGACGTGGAGCTGTGGTTCATAGCAATGGAAGACGCCGCCGCCTTCATCCTTCGAGCGATAGAGCGCGAGATCGGCTGATCGGATAAGTGTTTCGACCGTGCGACCGTCTCTCGGACCTATCGCAGTACCGATGCTTGCCCCGATATAAAGCGTATATTGGTCAACCTCATAGGGCTGGGACAGGGTATCGATGATCGATTGCGCGAGCTTCGCCATCTTGGCTGGATCATTGGCATCCTTCACGACAACGGCAAATTCGTCCCCGCCGAGGCGGCCGCAAAGTTCGTTTTCGCTCATGATCGAGCGCAGTCGCTCGGAAACGCGAGTCAGCAGCCGGTCTCCGATTGGATGCCCAAGTGTATCGTTGACCGCCTTGAAGCGGTCCAGGTCGATCATCATGAAGCCGCAGCGGCTCCGCCACCGTTCCGCTTCCGACATTGCGATCGCAAGGGTTTCATTGACCAGCAGCCGATTGGGCATGCCTGTCAGCGTATCATAGCGCGCCATCCGGTTGATCTTGTCTGCGCTGCGACGCTGCTCCGTCACGTCGGAACCGACGCCGCGGAATCCCTGGAATGCACCGCCTTCGTCATAACGCGGGGAAGCCGAGAGTTCCCACCAGCGGGTAACACCGTCGATCTGGACAGGAAGGACAAGGTCACTGAAGCTTTCGCGATTCTTCAACCGGTCTGCCAGTTCGCGCAAGCCAGCCGGGAAATTGCCTGCTTCCCATGTATCCCCGGCAATAATCTGCAAGAGCGGCTTTGTTTCGAGCGCAGTCGGCTCGACGCCAAGGGCAACGGCCAGGCGCGGCGAAACATGCGTCAGGCAGCGCGAAGCGTCTGTCTGCCACATCCAGTCGCCGCCGGAATCCTCATACTCGCGAAGCAACAGGCTCACGACTTCGGTCTTTTCCCGCAACACCAGCTGGTTGAGTTTATGGAGGATGATGGTGCGGCCGTTGACCAGGCAGGCTGCGGTCAATGCAACCGAATAAGCAACGGCGGTCACGGCAATCAGTGGCATACCAAGCCGGTACATCATGAAGGCCAACCCGGAGCCGACGGTAATCAGGAAGCAGGCGGTCGCGGCAGGAACAGCGGACAATGCAAAGGCCGCACAGCCCATCATGGCTGTCGCAACCGACCACACGGTCAGGACCTGATCGCGCCCTCCGTCGATACCGAGTGTAATCGGCAGCGCCGTCCAACAAAGCGCCGCTGCGACCAGACTCAACGTCTCCCGATGCAGTTCCAGCCGGGTTGCCATGACGGCATAGCCCCGATTGCTGCGGATATGTGGCCAGGCGAGCAGCGACGATACGACAACGACGCCAGCGAACCAGCCGAGGAGGACGGGGGGTGAAGCGGTCGGGCCAAGTGTTGCGACAACCACGCATCCGGCCATGATGCTGACGGCGAGGCGTAGCAGGGCAAAATTCTGGACCAGATTGATCTGTTCAGCGCGCACACGCGCCCATTCCTCCGTTCCCGGATCCTTTATGCCGAGAAGGGTCAGCCAATCATGGCTGATGTCGGACTGGCTCGTCTTGATACGCTTTTTCACACCGCGCGTTATAGGCAGCGCGAGTTAGCAAATGGTAAGCGCCCTGCGCTTGAAAGTCAGGCCGCCAGCTCGAATGGCTGAATTTCGCCCGAAAGGTACAAATTCCGCGCTTTTGCGCGGCTTAGCTTTCCGGAGCTGGTGCGCGGCAGTGTGCGAGGAGGCACCAGTTCGACAATGCAGTTCATGCCGGTAATCGAGCGCACCTTTTCGCGAATTGCATCGCGCAGGTGCATCCGTTCGGCATCGTCGGTCGTTCGGCACTGGACGAGCACAGCCGGGGCTTCCTCTCCGTTCGGTGCCGTGACCGAAAACGCCGCAATATCGCCAGCCTTGAAACCGGGCAGCTGCTCCACGGCCCATTCAATGTCTTGCGGCCAATAATTCTTGCCGTTGATGATAATCATATCCTTGGCGCGGCCAACGACAAAAACATAGCCTTCCGACATGTACCCCATATCGCCAGTATCAAGCCAACCATCCTTCATGCAGGCGGCTGTTGAAACTTCATCGCGAAAATAGCTGTGCATGATCGAGGGCCCGGAGGCCCACACTTTCCCGACGGCGCGTTCCGGCAACGCGTTTCCATCCGCGTCTCGAATTTCAACCGCCATGTCGCGGCACGGCTTCCCGCAGTTCACGATGGCGCGGAAGCGTTGCGGCTTTCCTGCCGGTTGCGGATCGCCCGAAAGCTCCCCTTCATCCACCAGCTCCACGATCAAGCCTTCGCCCGGCGGCATGATTGTCACGGCCAAGGTCGCTTCGGCAAGACCGTAGCTGGGCAGGAAGGCCGATGCCTTGAACCCGGCATCATGAAACGCATCGACAAATGATTGCATGACGTCAGGCCGGATCATGTCCGCCCCGTTCCCGGCGACCCGCCAGCGAGAGAGATCGAAACGCTCGGACGCCTTGGTCTGGCTCGAAATCCGTCGCGCGCAGATATCATAGCCGAACGTCGGCGAATAACTCAGGGTCGTGCCGGGATTGCGGCTGATCAAATCGAGCCAGGCCAGTGGTCGCCGCGCGAAATCCTCTGTTTTCAGATAGTCGGCGCTGACCTGATTGGCCACGGGCGAGAGCAGGCAGCCGACCAAGCCCATGTCATGATACCATGGCAACCAGGAAACACATCGATCGCTGTCGCATATGTGCATTCCGTGACTGTGCGCCGCCAGGTTGTTCAGCAGTGCGTGATGGGTAACGGCCACTCCATGGGGAAACCGCGTCGAACCGCTGGAATACTGAAGATAAGCAATGTCCTGCGGCGCGGCCGAAGGGAGCGGCACCGCAATGGCAGACAAAGCCGCGAAACTCTCCCAATCAATGCCCTCCACCCCACAGTTGCGCGCAGCATCGCCGGCCATCCCGTCAAGTTCAGGGGGATAGAAAAGCAGCTTGGGATCGGCACTTTTCAGCTGGACCGCGAGTTGCTCCACATAGGAATCGCGCCCGCCGAACGATGTCGGAAGCGGAAGCGGCACTGGCCAGGCGCCAGCATAGACGCATCCGAAAAAGAGAGCCGCAAAATCCGGCCCGGTTTCCGCAACAAGTGCGACCCGATCTTGCGGGCGAATCCCTTTCGCAATGAGGCGAAAAGCCATTGCCAGGGCATCCTCACGCAATTCCGAATAAGGATATGGCCGCGCGAGATTTCCACGCGGGTCATGGAAATTCAAACCCCGGCGACCGCGCGCTGCATAATCGAGCGCTTCGCCCAGCGTTTCGAAATCCGAAAAGCGGCGGGGCAGATTGTCTTGTGTTTTAGTTGGATTCAAATCCGTCGCCCATCCCAATTTTCTGCAAAAGGCAGACTTGTCGATCTTTTCCATCATTGCCGACTATGGCACAATTTTGACATCATGCGCGGACAACAGCAAGCCTCCATACCCAAGCGGCCCCGTTCACCACTCGATCCGGCGACATTTCGGGCAATCGCGCTGCATTATGTCGGTCGATATGCAACAACATCTGAGCGGCTCAAACGCTATCTTGAGCGGAAGGTGCGTGAACGTGGATGGTCGGAATTGGCCGCTCCACCTGATTTCGACGGCCTTGCCGAAGATTTTGCAAGGCTGGGTTATGTCGATGATGACGCATTTGCAGAATCACGCGTCAATTCGCTTCTGCGTCGGGGCTATGGAGCAAAGCGGATCAGCGCCGCGCTTCGGCAAGCGGGTATCGCGGCTGAAAAGGCCGAGATCGCTGTGCCAACGGACGCCGAATCGGCTCAAATTTCAGCAATGGCCTTTGCCCGCCGGAAGCGATTGGGTCCCTTTGGCCCGCCTCTTGCCGATTCAAAAGCGCGGAGCCGGGCCTTGGCTGCATTTCTCAGGGCCGGACATGGTTACGAAATAGCACGGAAAATCCTTGCAATTGAACATGATGCCGCGGATTTGGATGATAATAATGGTTAACCAAAAGTCTGCAAATCCTTGTCTTATTGCTGGACGGGGTCCATATTGGCGACGCAGTTAGAATGAGGGGCAGAGCAGAATGGAAGGAGCGCAGCACGCTGGCGCGCCTTGGGTCGAAGATGGTGAGTCCGGGACGACAGAGACCGACCACACGCAGTCAACAACAACAGGCAGTGTCACCGGAACACCGCCTGCACGCGTTTATCATGGCCGCATCAAGTGGTTCGATGCGACGCGTGGCTTTGGATTCATCATCCCCGACGATGGCACATCAGATATCTTGATCCACTTTTCCGTGTTGCGGGAACATGGCCGGCGAATGCTGCCTGAAGGCGCGACGGTTGTTTGCGAGGCCGTCGACCGCAATCGCGGCCTGCAGGCCACACACATTGTCAGCTTCGACCTTTCGACGGCGACGGGCGTGGATTTCGACTTGCGCCCTGCACAGCGCAGCGATCGCGCGAATGCCGTCGATCTGGAGGCCGCCGGTCCAATGGAGCCGGTCTTGGTCAAATGGTTCAACCGTCTCAAGGGGTACGGCTTCCTCAACCGTGTGGGTAACGATGCAGATATCTTTGTTCATATGGAAACGCTGCGGCGCGCCGGGATCATTGACGTGGAGCCTGAGGATCGCTTGACTGCCCGTATCACGGAAAGCGGCAAGGGATTGCTTGCAGTGGAGGTTGCCAAACCATGAGGAAGCTGGCCCGCTTGGGCTGTGTTGCGTTGCTCCTGACAGTCGTTCCGTCGTGCAAGAACTTGCCCATGATGGGAGAAGCGCAGGCTCAGGCCAGCCTTGTCCAAGTGACAATCAAGACCTCAACGGCGGTCCGCAAATTCCGGGTGGAAGTGGCGCGGACTGCGGACGAACAGGCGCGTGGACTCATGTTTCGCGAATCACTGCCGGAAGATGGCGGGATGATTTTCCCGATGAGCCCGCCGCGCTTCGCCAGTTTCTGGATGAAGAACACTGTGATCCCGCTCGACATGATTTTCATACGCAGCGACGGAACCATTGCCCGCATTGCGGCCGAAACGGTTCCCTATTCGCTTGCGCCGGTCGATTCCGGTGAGCCGGTCGCCGCTGTGCTTGAACTTGCGGGTGGCAAGGCGGCTGCGCTCGGCATCTCCGAAGATGATGTCGTGACCTGGGAAGACAAATAGTCGCATCAGTGCCTCTGGACAGGTGCGCAGGCCGACACTAACGGCTTGCCATGTCGATCCAGCCTACAGACTCAATCCTCATCGTCGATTTCGGGAGCCAGGTAACGCAGCTCATCGCGCGCCGCGTTCGTGAAGCTGGCGTCTATAGCGAAATTGCGCCCTTCAACAGCGCGGCGGAAGCCTTTGCCCGAATGAACCCCAAGGGCGTAATCCTCTCGGGCGGGCCAGCTTCGGTTACCGACGGAGGGTCGCCGCGCGCACCTCAAGCCGTGCTCGATTCCGGCTTGCCGATCCTTGCCATCTGTTATGGCCAGCAAAGCCTCTGCGTCCAGCTCGGCGGAACTGTTGAAGGCGGCCATGCTGCGGAATTTGGACGTGCGGATGTCGAAATTCTCAAATCCAGCCCTTTGTTTGACGGATTCTGGGAGGTCGGGCAGAAATACCCGGTGTGGATGAGCCACGGCGACCGGGTGACGGAAGCGCCGGACGGCTTCGAGATTATCGGCACATCGCCCAATGCGCCCTTTGCCATCTGCGTCAATGAAGCGCGGCGCTACTATACGACAATGTTCCACCCCGAAGTGGTCCACACGCCTGACGGTGCCAAACTGCTTTCCAATTTCGTCCACAAGATCTGCGCCCTTGCCGGCGACTGGACAATGGCCGAATTCCGGTCAACCAAGATTGCCGATATTCGCGCCCAGGTTGGCGATGGCCGCGTCATCTGCGGGCTGTCGGGCGGCGTTGACTCTGCAGTTGCGGCCGTCCTGATCCACGAAGCGATAGGCGATCAGCTCACATGCGTCTTCGTCGATCACGGCCTGATGCGGCTGGGTGAAGCCGAACAGGTCGTCAGCCTGTTCCGCGAACACTACGGCATCAAGCTCGTCCATGTCGATGCGGAGGCACGCTTCATGATGGGCCTTGCCGGGCTCACAGACCCCGAAGCGAAACGCAAGTTCATCGGTGGTGAATTCATCAAGGTGTTCGAGGAGGAAGCAGCAAAGATTGGCGGCGCGGACTTCCTCGCCCAGGGAACGCTCTACCCCGATGTGATTGAAAGTGTCAGCTTCACGGGCGGCCCGTCGGTCACGATCAAGAGCCACCACAATGTTGGCGGCCTCCCCGAGCGGATGAACATGCAATTGGTGGAACCGCTTCGCGAGCTCTTCAAGGATGAGGTCCGCGCATTGGGCCGCGAATTGGGCCTGCCCGATATTTTTGTCGGCAGGCATCCCTTCCCCGGACCCGGCCTCGCCATTCGCATCCCCGGCGAAGTGACCAAGGATCGCTGCGATATTCTCCGCCTCGCTGATGCCGTCTATCTCGACGAAATCCGCAAGGCGGGACTTTATGATGAAATCTGGCAGGCCTTCGCCGTTCTCCTTCCTGTGCGCACCGTGGGCGTGATGGGCGACTATCGGACCTATGACTATGTTTGCGGATTGCGCGCCGTCACCTCGACCGATGGCATGACGGCGGATGTCTATCCATTCGAAAGCGCCTTCCTTTCGCGGGTGGCGACGCGGATCGTGAACGAGGTCAAGGGCATCAACCGCGTGGTCTATGATTACACGTCCAAGCCACCCGGCACGATCGAATGGGAATAATGGGGTAGGCTATGGCGCGCACGCTCATTTCCTCAGGGTCTCCATTCGAGACACTGGCCGGATATTCACGCGCGGTGGTCGATGGCGACTGGTGCTGGGTTGCCGGATCGACGGGGTATGACCCCGTCACGCGGGACATGCCTGACGATGTTGCAACTCAGGCCGCGAATGCCCTGAAGACCATCGAGGCGGCGCTTGTTGAAGGCGGCTTCGCTCTGGCTGACACGGTGCGTGTCACATACTATATCACCGACCCGGCATACTGGGATGAGATGGTTCCAGTGATCGGTTCCGCTTTCGGCACCATCAGGCCCGCTGCAACCTGCCTTGTGTGCCAGCTCATAAAGCCGGAAATGAAAATCGAAATCGAAGTCACGGCAAAGAGGCGCGGATGAGCATTGAGGTCTACGGCATCCCCAACTGCGATACCGTCAAAAAGGCGCGGAACTGGCTGGATGCGAAAGGGCTTGCCTACACTTTTCATGACTACAAGAAGGAGGGCGCTGACGCCACCAGACTTGCTGCCTGGTCGAGGCAGGCAGGGTGGGACGTGCTCCTCAATCGCGCAGGCACGACGTTCAAGAAATTGCCGGACAGCGATAAGATCGGCCTGGATGAAGCCAAGGCAATCGCGCTGATGCTGGCATCCCCGTCGATGATCAAAAGGCCCGTCGTCGAACATCCTGGCGGTTTGCTTGTTGGCTTCAAGCCCGAGCAATGGGAGGCTGTTCTTGGCTGACCACCCGATCCTCATCGCGCACCGCGGCGCATCGGGGGAGCGGCCAGAACACACGATTGCATCCTACACGCTGGCCATCGAGCAGGGTGCCGACTTCATCGAGCCGGACCTGGTGCTGACAAAAGACGGCATATTGGTCGCTCGGCATGAAAACGAGATTTCGACCACGACCGATGTTGCGGACCATCCCGAGTTCGCATCGCGCAAGGCAACAAAAGTGATTGACGGGCACAGCGTCAAAGGCTGGTTCACCGAGGACTTCACGCTTGCCGAGTTGAAGATGCTGCGCGCCAAAGAAAGGCTGCCCAAGCTTCGTCCTGCAAATACCGCCTATGACGGCCAGTTCACGATCCCGACGTTCGATGAAATCATCGCGCTCGCCCAGGCGAAATCGAAAGAGACCGGACGGCGCATCGGCCTTTATCCCGAAACCAAGCATCCGAGCTATTTTGCCTCGATCGGCCTGCCCCATGAAGGCCCGCTGCTCGCCGCACTCGAAGGGGCGGGATATACGCGGAAGGATGATCCGGTCTTCATCCAGTCGTTCGAGGTCGGGAACCTGATTGCACTTTCGTCAAGGACGAGCCTGAGACTGATCCAGTTGGTCGATGCGGACGGCGGCCCTGCAGACAGGCCGGAAACCACCTATGCCGAAATACTTGCGGACGAAGGACTGAAATCCGTCGCACGCTATGCCGCCGGCATCGGTCCGGCAAAGGACCTGATCATCCGCCGGACCTTGCTCGGCGCTCTGGATGGTTCGACCGGGCTTGTCCGAAGGTGCCATGCGGCAGGCCTTGAGGTTCACCCCTGGACTTTCCGCGCCGAAAACTTCTTCCTGCCGCTGGGGCTGAGGAACGGCATCAATCCGCGCAGCACAGGCGACCTCGCCGAAGAGATAAGACTCTTCCTTGCCGAGGGAATCGACGGACTGTTCTGCGATTTTCCGGGAATTGCGCGCGCTGTGATCGACAAAAGTCGCTAGCCGCGCGCGCACTGTGCCGTCGAGATTGCGTGGCGGTCGAGGAATGACGCGATTGCGGCAAGCGCATCCGCACTTGCATTCGCATCAAATTCGCCGGGCGCCTTTCCAGTCGGATTGTCGACGGGATGCGCAACATCGAAGCGATGCCGGGCTCCGGAATACAAACGCACCTCAAATTCCGCCTGTGTCGGCAGGCGCCCCGAGACCAATGACTGCAAGGATGACGCTGGTGCAATGCCATCAGCATCGCCCTGCAAGGCAATCACTGGCAGACGCTGTCGCCAGGGACGCTCCTGCGACCGTACGGATGGATAATAGACAACGGCGCCCTTGAAGCCTTGGCTGCTGCCATCTTCCGCAGTCGCAAGCGTCAGCGCGCCTTCCGCCCCACGCGACCAACCGATGGCAACGCCAGGGCACCGCGCGTCCATGCGCTGCTGCTTCCGCGCGTCTGCCAGTGCGTCGCGAATAATTGCGGCGATCTTCTGTCCCGTCTTGCCTTTGGCATCGGGCACCTGCGGCCCCGCATTGGCATAGTCGACCACGAGTGCATCAATGCCGCGGGCATTGAGCCAATGCGCCAGATCCCAATACTGGTTGCCCGGTGCAAGTTTTCCCAGTCCTTCGGCGCGCGGCAGCAGAACGGCCCAAGCGCGCGGTGCTCCATCCGGAGCCGCCGGGAACCAGTAATAGTGGTTTCGCGCAGGCGAGGCAGCGGCAAGCAGGAGCAAGGCCAGGATCATCAGGCGGCGTGAGCGGGCCATGTGCGACTCTCCACTTCTATACAGCGCCATATTGCCCCAGTTGTCCCGTGTTGCCAATTGTGCCAATGCGCGCGCCATGGCTAAATTTACACCTTTCCGCTGGGATGATCCCTTCAATCTCGATGCGCAACTGACCGAAGATGAGCGGCTCGTGCGCGATACCGCAGAAGCCTATGCGCAGGAAAAGCTTCTCCCGCGCGTGGTTTCCGCAACGCTTCAAGAGCGGTTTGACCGCGAGATCATGAACGAACTGGGTGAGCTTGGCCTGCTTGGTGCGACAATAGAAGGCTATGGTTGTGCCGGGGTGAGCCACGTCGCCTATGGCTTGATCAGTCGGGCCGTCGAGCGTGTGGATTCAGGCTATCGGTCTGCCATGTCGGTGCAGTCGAGCCTGGTGATGCATCCGATTCATGCCTATGGTTCAGAAGAGCAACGCCAAAAATACCTCCCCCGCCTGGCAACCGGAGAGATTGTGGGCTGTTTCGGACTGACAGAGCCCGATGCCGGGTCTGATCCTGCCAGCATGAAAACGCGCGCCAAGGCTGTTCCGGGAGGCTACAGCATCAGCGGCGCCAAGATGTGGATCACCAACTCGCCGATCGCCGACATTGCCATTGTGTGGGCGAAGGACGAAGGCGGGATCATTCGTGGCTTCATCGTCGAACGCGGATCAGAAGGTTTTTCGACGCCGAAGATCGAAGGCAAGATGAGCCTGCGCGCATCGATCACCGGCGAGATTGTTCTCGACAATGTATTCGTGCCGGAGGAGAATCTCCTTCCCAACGTGCAAGGATTGTCCGGGCCGTTCGGCTGCCTCAACAAGGCCCGCTACGGTATTGCCTGGGGCGCCATGGGCGCTGCGGAAGACTGCTTCCACAGAGCGCGGCAATATCAGCTCGACCGCAAGCAATTCGGCCGACCACTGGCCGCAAACCAGATTCCGCAACTCAAGATGGCCAACATGCAGACCGAGATTGCGCTCGGACTTCAGGCCGCCATCACTGTTGGCCGCGCGATCGACGCGGATGCATGGTCTCCGGAAATGGTCAGCCTCATCAAGAGGAACAATTGCGGCAAGGCGCTCGATATCGCGCGGGTCGCTCGCGATATGCACGGTGGCAACGGCATTTCTGCGGAATACCACGTCATTCGCCACGCGATAAATCTTGAAACGGTCAACACATATGAAGGCACGCATGACGTTCATGCCCTGATCCTTGGCCGCGCAATTACCGGTATTCAGGCCTTTTCGCGGTAACTGTTGGTCAAGGGATTCGCGCTGACCGTTATGCCTGTCTGGTGGATGCGCACAGACACTGTGTGCGGGGCCTGATCGACCCCGAAACACGCTCGCCCCGGATTGATTGCATTTTCTGCAATTACGATTGCATGTAACACGTTTGCACTTTCTTAGCACTTGCAGCATAAGTTGCTCATCGAAACGGAATGGTCCGTCTCGAAGAAAGCAAGTGAAAGGAACTTCGCATGTCTATTGCGTTGCGGTCCGCGAGCCTTGCTGTCGCACTTGGGGCACAGTTTCTTCTGGTGGCCTTCGTCGTCGGCGCCTGATCGGCTCGCCAAACCTCCCAGAGAAGGGCCCGCTGGCGTCCAGCCAGCGGGCCTTTTCACGTGCAGCCTTGCACTGAACGGGTTTTCGCCTTAAGGGCGCCAACTTCCCGGCCATGGTCATCCCTGGAGGCGCGGTCGGGACTGTTACCAACTGGAGATATCATATGAGCGATCTGCTGACACTGTCGGCCGATGCGCGCGAACGGGCTGGCAAGGGAGCCTCCCGAGTTCTGCGTCGCGAAGGCCGCGTACCCGCCGTCATTTACGGCAACAAGGAAGCCCCGCAGGGCGTCCATGTCGAGGAAAAGGCGCTGATGAAGGCGCTGATGACTGGCCATTTTTTCAATTCCGTCGTGATGATCGACGTCGGCGGCAAGCCCGTCCGGACCATCCCGAAGGATGTGCAGTTTCACCCTGTGTCGGAACGCCCGCTTCACGCCGACTTTCTCCGCATCTCGGAACATGCGACGATCCATGTCGAAGTGCCGGTTCACTTCACGGATGAGACGCTTTCGCCCGGCATCAAGCGCGGCGGCGTGCTCAATATTGTGCGCCACGAACTGGAGCTGATCTGCGATGCGGCCAACATTCCAGAAGCGGTCGAGATTTCTCTCAACGGCCTCGATGTTGGTGACTCGATCCACATTTCGCACGTGAGCCTGCCAGCAGGTGCCACAAGTGCGATTACCGATCGTGACTTCACCATCGCAACTGTCGTTGCCCCGTCTGGCATGAAATCGGCCGAAGGCGATACGACCAAGACCGAAGGCGAAGGGGAGTAATCCCCGACGCCATTCCCGGACGCGCTGATGCAAATCTGGGCAGGCCTTGGCAATCCGGGCGCATCCTATGCGATGCACCGGCACAATGTCGGCTTCATGGCCGCGGATGTGCTGGCTGATGCATACAGGTTCGGCCCCTGGAAACTGCGTTTCCAGGGGCTCACCGCAGAAGGGCGGATCGGCGATGAGAAGATCCTCCTCCTCAAACCCCAGACCTTCATGAACGAAAGTGGCCGAAGCGTGGGTGAGGCCATGCGCTTCTTCAAGCTGGAGCCGGGTGACATCACTGCGTTTTACGATGAACTCGACCTCGATCCCTTTCGCGTCAAGGTGAAGACCGGAGGTGGCACAGCCGGGCACAATGGCATTCGGTCGATCGACGCCCATATTAGCGCAGACTTCCGTCGCGTGCGGTTGGGCATTGGCCATCCCGGGCACAAGGAACGGGTTACGGGCCATGTGCTCGGAAACTTTGCAAAATCCGAAATTGATGCCTTGGCCTCCATGCTGGGCGCGGTTGCAGCGGAAGCGCCCTGGCTTGCCAAAGGCGATGACGCGCGTTTCATGAGCGAAGTCGCGCTGAGACTTCAGGAACAGGAATAAGAAATGGGTTTTCGTTGCGGAATTGTCGGGCTGCCAAATGTTGGCAAATCGACACTGTTTAATGCGCTCACCGAGACTGCCGCGGCACAGGCAGCGAATTATCCCTTCTGCACAATCGAGCCGAACATCGGCAACGTTGCGGTGCCCGATCCGCGGATGGCAGCCCTTGCAGCAATCGCAGGCAGCGCGAAGATCATCGAGACACAGCTTGGCTTTGTCGACATCGCCGGTCTGGTGCGCGGCGCGAGCAAGGGCGAAGGTCTGGGCAACCAGTTCCTTGCCAACATCCGTGAGGTTGATGCAATCGTTCATGTCCTGCGCTGTTTCGAGAATGACGATATCCAGCATGTCGACAACAGGATCGATCCGATTTCAGACGCGGAAACCGTCGAGACCGAACTGATGCTGGCCGATCTGGAAAGTCTCGAAAAGCGTGTGCCCGCCTTTCAGAAGAAGGCCGCGCAGGGAGACAAGGACGCAAAAATTGCCGCTTCCGTGCTTGGGCAGGCGCTTGAGCTTCTGCGCGAAGGCAAGCCGGCGCGACTGACGGTTCCAAAGGATGACGAAGAGCGCCGCACGCTTGACCTTGCGCAGTTGCTGACATCAAAGCCGGTGCTTTACGTGTGCAACGTCGATGAAGCCTCCGCGGCCAATGGCAACGCACTGTCCGCCCGCGTGTTTGAAAAGGCCAAGGCCGAAGGCGCGGAGGCGGTAGTGGTCTCTGCAGCTATCGAGGCAGAAATCGTCACCATGCCTCCCGAAGATCGCGGCGAGTTCCTGGCCGATCTGGGACTGTCCGAGACGGGCCTGACCCGCGTTATTCGGGCAGGCTATGCGCTGCTCCATCTCATCACCTTCTTCACCTGCGGCCCGAAGGAAACTCGCGCCTGGACTGTGACCAAGGGATCAAAGGCGCCCCAGGCTGCGGGAGTGATCCACACGGACTTCGAACGCGGGTTCATCCGTGCCGAGACAATTGCCTATGACGACTACATTGCTTGCAAGGGCGAGGCCGGAGCTCGCGACGCGGGCAAGCTACGCTCTGAAGGCAAGGAGTATGTCGTGCAGGATGGAGACGTGCTGTTGTTCCGTTTCAATGTGTAAGTGATTTGATCCATGCATCAACAAATTGATACACTAACCCACTGAAAAACAGTGATATTTTTGCTACATATCTCAAGAAACCGCTATTGATCCACCCGGAACTCCAGTTTGGAGATTGACGGGTTGAGACCCGTTACGCACCAAGATCTCGTGTGTATGAGTAAAGGGTA
This sequence comes from Sphingomonadales bacterium, assembly GCA_016704425.1. Classification (GTDB taxonomy): domain Bacteria; phylum Pseudomonadota; class Alphaproteobacteria; order Sphingomonadales; family Sphingomonadaceae; genus Aquisediminimonas. The sequence continues at coordinate 553,446 of JADJAC010000011.1, read as the reverse complement.
GCGTAATGCGTAGTGTTCGGTTCCGCCGTTTCTGTTTCCTGTCTCTTGCCAGTTCGGCAATCGCCCTGGTCGATCCGGCACTCGCGCAAACGACTGCACCTCAAGCCAGTGATTCCGAAGAAACTGGCGAAATCATTGTGACCGCAACGAGGCGCGAAGAAAGCATCCAGAAAATCCCGATCAGCATTCAGGCGCTTGGAAGCCAGACGCTGGACCAGCATCAGGTGGCAAGCCTTGATGACTATTCGAAGCTCTTGCCCAGCGTCAGCGTTTACAGTTTCGGGCCAAGCCAGGGCGAAATCACCATTCGCGGCGCCAATGCTGGCCCCAGCTTCAATCCGATCGCTTCGGGGCCGCCGACCGTCGGGCTATACATCGATGAGATACCTGTCTCGACCGTGGGAGGTTCGGTCGATTTGCACATCTACGATATTGCGCGTGTCGAAGCGCTTTCGGGGCCGCAAGGCACGCTATTTGGCGCAAGCTCGCTTGCTGGCACGGTCCGCATCATCACCAACAAACCCGACACATCCAAATTCGAAGGCGGGATCGATGTGCAGTTCAATAAGTTCGGCAAGGGCGATGCTGGCGGCCAGCTCGAAACCTTCCTGAACCTGCCCATTTCAGACCGAGCTGCCCTGCGCCTCGTAGGCTTTTATCAGCGCGATGGCGGCTATATCGACAATGTCCGCGCGACCCGGACCTTTACACTGGGTGACAACAACCCGGCAACGAACGTAACGGTCAACAATGCCAATCTCGTCGAAAAGGATTACAACGACGTCGATACTTATGGCGGCCGCGCAGCCTTGAAGATCGATCTGGATGACAGTTGGACGGTCACACCGGCGATTATTTACCAGCATCAGGTGAGCCACGGCAACTTTTCCTTTGACAAGAAAAAGGGAGATCTGAAGGTTTCGGATTTCAGGCCAACCCGCAATCTTGACCGCTTTTATCAGGCTGCGCTGACCATAGAGGGCAAGATCAGCGATTTCGATCTGGTCTATTCGGGCGGGTATTTCGAGCGGCGGGTCAACACGGCGCTCGATTATTCCTATTACTCGGTCGCTTACGACCAATTTCCTGGATACACGAACTTCCCGGATGGAAACGGCGGGTTTCTTGATCCCACCCAGTCGATCTTCGCCACGGAGCACTACACCAAATTCACGCAGGAAGCGCGGCTGTCCTCGCCAACTGACAATCGCTTCCGCGTGATTGCCGGTCTCTTTTACCAGCGCCAGACCAACAAGGATAATACGGACTTCTCGGTTCAGGATTTGAGCAAGATCGTGATACAGCCGCGCGGCTTTGGCGATGACATATTCGCGCGCCGCCTGTTCCGGGTGGATACGGATTATGCGGCTTTTGCAGAGGCCAATTTCGACATCACGGACACATTGAAGCTGACAGGCGGCATCCGGGGCTTCAAAGCGAAGAACAGCCTGTTCGGCTTTTCCGGCTTTGCGTCGAACGTCGTCAGCACGTTCCAGCCCTGCCTGCCAACCAGCAAGGCGGACAGGCCGTGCAACAACATAGACAAGCGGACGTCTGAAAGCGGCGAAACCCACAAGGTCAGCCTTGCATGGCAAGCAACACCGGATCAGCTCTTTTACGCTACCTATGCGACGGGATTCCGGCCTGGGGGGAACAATCGTCTGGCTATCATCCCGCCGTTCAAATCGGATCGCCTGTCCAACTATGAGCTCGGAACCAAACTTGGCCTGTTCGATCGCAAGCTGAAGATCAACGCCGCGATATTCTATGAGCGGCTTACAAAGCTGCAATTCTCTTTGGCTGGGGTCAGTGGCATTACAAGCATCTTCAATGCGGGTAGTGCCAGGGTTTATGGTGCGGAGGCCGATTTCGCCCTCTCTTTGGGCGGCATGACGCTTTCCGGCTCAGGATCCTACATCGATTCAAAGCTCGCCAGCGCCTTTTGTGAGGGCCCTGAATCCATCGCGAATGGCGTTTGCAAGCCAGGGGGTATCCCTTCCGCGCCAAAGGGAACGCGACTGCCCCTGCAGCCGCGTTTCAAAGGCAGCCTAACGGCGCGTTACGCTTTTGATGTCGGCGGCAATGAGAGCTTTGTTCAGGGCTCGCTCAATTATCGTGGCAGTGCCACAGCGCGCCTGTTCACAGACCGGCAAGCTGCGATTGGCTCGACTCCGGCCTTTGCAACCTTTGACTTTTCCGTCGGCACGCAACTGGAAAAATGGAAAGTCGAGCTGTTCATGCAAAATGCGTTCGACAAGCGCGGCGAACTGAATCGCACGGTTGCCTGTTCAGAAGTTCTCTGCGGGCCCTTCAAGCGAACCTTGCCCATCAAACCCCAGAATTTCGGCTTGAAACTGGGAACGCGATTCTAGACGCTTTCGGCTTTGACCTGCATCAATGACCGGCGCGTTTGTTGGCGCCATCCAGAGTATCAGGAAGGATGCATGGCTTATGGCAGGAGCAGTCGCGCAGGGCGTGTCCCCGTTTGAACGCATTGGCGGTCGGAAACGGCTCTCGCAGGTTGTTGACCGGTTCTACGCGCTGATGGACGAAGATCCGGCCTACGCCAGCCTTCGCGCGATGCATGCAGATGATCTGTCACCCATGAGATCGTCGCTGACCGATTTTCTGACCGCATGGATGGGAGGGCCAAGGGACTGGTTCGAGCAACGGCCCGGAGCCTGCATCATGTCTGCGCATGCCAGGCTTGGCGTGACACGCGAGACTGCCGATCAGTGGGTTGCGGCAATGTCGCGTGCTTTGCGTGACACAGTCGATGACGCGCCGCTCGTCGAAGCCATGCTCGGGGCATTGACTCAAATGTCGCGCGGGATGGCGCGTACCCCCGCTTAGGCCGGGCAAGAGAAGGTCAATTGCCCTTCTCTGCCAGTTCTCGACTATTTCTTTGGTGGCGGCGCAATGCTGATCTTGACCGTCTCGCCCGAATTTCCGGGGAAGCCGGTGAAGATGGCTTCAACCAGATTGGGCACCAGGTAAGTCAGATTGTCATCGCGCGAGAGCGCCTTGGCACTGCCTTCGAAAACGCGCTGGCCGTCGGCCTTGCGGTTGATGACCATGCTGACGCTGCTTGTGTAGACCGTATAGCTTTCTACCTGGTCGAAGCCCGACCCGAAGAGGAACGGATCATGGAAACCGTAAATGAAACCCCGCCGATAGCCGCCATAATAGGGAAAGCCAGACGCATAGTGAAGCCGGCCAAAGCCGGGCCCAAAAAAAGGATCATAGCCAAAGCCGCTGCCGGGGACTGATCGGATCTTTTCCCGTCCGGTATCAACCCCATAGTCGAAATTGACCAGCAAAGTGGCCTGATCGGCTGCAGCTGCGGGCTGATAGCCAAGTGCGGAAAGCTTCTTGCCAACCAGATCGGCATATTGCGAAAATTCCAGACTGCCGATGAGCCTTGGGTCGTCGGCCTTGACGAAGTAGCTTTGCCCTTGCGGTGCCGGCATCAACTGAAAGCGATTGACCTCTGCCTTGAATGGCGTTGGCGCACAGGCCGAAAGGGCAACCAGTGCCAGAGGCGCTGCAAATCTGGCAACAAGCTTCAACTTTGACATCTTCATCCCTTTCAAACGCGAGTCGGACCTTACATCCCTATCAGTCCCGCACCTTATCCGCGAGCCGTGCTTAACCGGGGTTGAATGGAGCGCAATCAAGCAGGTTTGCCTGTCTGCGATCCACCCTGTGTCTTTTATACAATACCAAGGATCAAAATACTTGAAATTGGCCGGTTTTCATTGACGAAGCTGCGCGCCTGAATCACAGTCGAGCCACGAAATTCCGTCAGGGGAGTGACTATGAAGTTCCAGAATATTCCTGCGCGCCGTCATGCGCTTGTTGCGCTGCTCGGCACGACCATGCTCGCGACATCACCTGCCTACGCCCAAACGGCTGCCGAAGAAGAGGCCAGCGCTGGCGATGACATTATCGTCACGGCGCAGAAGCGCGAGGAAAACCTTCAGGACGTGCCAATCAGCGTCCAAGCGCTGGGCACGAAGAAGCTCGATCAGCTCGGGATTTCGAACTTCAATCAATATTCCCAGCAGCTTCCGTCCGTATCGTTCCAGACCTCTTCGCCAGGCTCGACGACGGTTTACATGCGCGGCGTCGCTTCGGGCGGTGACGGTAACCACTCCGGGTCGCTGCCTTCGGTTGGCGTGTATCTCGACGAGCAGCCGGTCACGACCATCGGCGGCACGCTTGATGTCCATATCTATGATATTGCCCGCATCGAAAGCCTCGCTGGCCCGCAGGGCACACTTTACGGCGCGTCGTCCGAAGCCGGAACGATCCGCATCATCACCAACAAGCCATCAAGCGCCGGTTTTGAAGGCCGGGTCGATGGTGAACTGAATACGGTTCGCAAGGGTGGCGTCGGCGGCAAGATCGAAGGCATGATCAACGCGCCGATCAGCGAAAGCATGGCGTTCCGCGCCGTTGGCTTTTACCAGCGCGACGCCGGCTTTATCGACAATATCCCTGGCTCGCGCAGCTTTTTGCCAACACCTGGGGGCATCACGGTCAATAATGCAGCTTTCGTCAAGAAGAACTACAACGACACAGAGACTTATGGCGGGCGCGCGGCGCTGAAAATCGATCTTGACGATAGCTGGACCGTCACGCCGACCGTGCTCTATCAGGAGCAGAAGACACACGGCACCTATGGATTCGACCCTAGTCTCGGCGACCTCAAGGTCCAGCACTTCTTCCCGGAATTTGGTAGCGATCGCTATCTCCAGGCTGCACTGACGATCGAAGGCAAGCTCGGCAATTGGGACCTGACCTACGCTGGCGCCTATCTTGACCGCAAGCGCTCTTCCTCGAGCGACTATACCGACTATGCCGAATCCTATGACAATCTCTATTCGTCCTATGGCGGTATCGCAGGATATTTCTACTTCACCGATGCTCTGGGCAACACGATCGACCCGCGCCAAAAGGTGCTTGGATCGGATCATTTCAAGAAGATGAGTCAGGAATTCCGGATCGCGTCTCCGCAGGATAGCCGGTTCCGCGTCGTGGCTGGTGCGTTCTACCAGCGCCAGACAAACGACATCCATCAGGATTACCAAGTCGCAAACCTCGACCCAGCGCTCTCCGTGAATGGTATTCCCGGAACGCTGTGGCTGACGCAGCAGCACCGCATCGACCGCGACTATGCCGCATTCGGTGAAGCCAGCTTCGACATTCTCGAGAACCTGACGCTGACTGCGGGCGGGCGCCTCTTCAAATATGACAACAGCCTTATCGGCTTTTTCGGCTTTGGTCGTAATCCCGCTGGACCGCCGTTCAACGGGGCAGGCAGTTCCCGCACCGGCGTTGCAGGCTGCTTCAACAGCGATGGCACGACAGTGCGCAACAATCCGGGCGGAACGCTTTTGCCGCCTGCCGTGGCCGGTTCGCCCTGCACCAATCTCGCGACATTCGCCAATGGCGCACTTAAACCCAAATCGACCACCGGCGACGGTTTCACCCACAGGCTCAACCTGACATGGAAGCCTGCTGACAAGGTTCTGCTGTACGGAACATGGTCACGCGGCTTCAGGCCTGGCGGCATCAACCGGCGTGGCACCATTCCGCCCTATGCACCGGACTATCTGACCAACTTCGAACTCGGCTGGAAGACCACGCTTGCCGATGGAAAGCTGCGGTTCAACGGTGCAATCTACCAGCAGCAATGGAAGAGCTTCCAATTCTCCTTCCTTGGGCAAAACAGTTTCACCGAAATCCATAATGGTCCGAATGCCCGCATCCGCGGTATCGAAGTCGACGCGACGGCCAATCTCGGTGCGCTGACGTTGAACGCGGCTGCTGCTTATACGGACGCCAAGACACGCCAGAACCTGTGCTCGGTGGATGATCCGACATTCACATGTTCCACAGGCGGCAACTTCATAGCGGCTCCAAAAGGAACCCGGCTTCCTGTAACGCCCAAGTTCAAGGTAAGCGGCAACGCCCGCTATTCCTTCCCGCTCGGCAGCTCCAAGGGCCATGTGCAGGCCGTTGTCTCGCACCAAAGCTCCGCATCGTCCGATATCCGGACCGCTGCGACCCAGACGGGTACCGGGATTACCTACAGCCCGGCGGCGCAGCTGGGTGACCTGAAGGCCTACACCACCGCGTCCTTCTCATTCGGAGCGGAGTTCGACAAATTCTCGCTCGAGGCCTTTGTTGACAACGCCTTCGATGAGCGGGGTCAGATCTCGCGCTTTGCCCAATGCGGGTCGTGCTCGAGAAGCTACATTGTCCCCATCACGCCGCGCACCATCGGCCTGAGGGTCGGCAGCAAGTTCTGATGAAACTTCCCCCTCCTGCTTGCGGGAGGGGGCATTGGCCGTCATGATGGCCGAACCGATGACAGACCCCAGCGATCAGGCCAGCAAGGCATCCGGCAAGCTTGGCCTTTGGATGTCTGTTGCGCTGGTGATGGGCAATATGATCGGCTCGGGCGTGTTCCTGCTGCCACAAGGGCTCGCGCCCTTTGGCTGGAATGCAATTGCCGGGTGGGTGGTGACGATTGCGGGTGCATTGTGTCTTGCCCATGTGCTGGCAAAACTCAATGCCAGTCATGATCGCGCAATCGGACCGGCCGAACTCGTGGAACACAGCTTCGGGCCCTTGGCGGGATTCCTGATCGGCTTCAGCTTCTGGGTTTCGGTCTGGACTGGCTGTGTCACCATTGCAGTCGGCGCGGTTTCCTACATGGCGAGTTTCTGGCCATTGCTGGGCGCGCATCCTTCGCTGGCGGCGCTTGCTGTCATCTGGTTGATGACGGGCGTGAATCTGCTCGGTGTGCGCTCCGCAGGGTCATTCCAGGTGGTGACGACAATCCTGAAGCTCACACCTCTGGTTGTCGTTGCGATCCTGATCGGTCTGATCCTTTCGCAGCACGGCACGGGCGTGTTGGCGCCCTACCCGACTGAGGGCTTGTCGCTGCCTTCGGTCAACGCGGCGGCTGCGGTTACTCTTTGGGCCATGGTGGGCTTCGAAGCCGCCTGTGCCGCGTCGCACAAGATCCGCGACCCCCAACGCAACGTGCCACGCGCAACCTTTTACGGCGCTCTGCTGTCGGGGATCATTTACCTGATCGTCTGTTCCGGGATCACGTTGATGCTGCCTTCCGACAAGGTCGCGGCATCCAACGCGCCATTCGAACTGTTCGTAGCAACCTTCTGGTCGCCCGGCCCCGCTTCGCTTGTTGCGCTGTTTGCAGCCATCAGTGCGATCGGGGCGGTCAACGGCTGGACTCTCGTGCAGGGCGAGGTTCCGCTTGAGATGGCGAAGCGACGGATGATGCCGGCCTGGTTTGGCAAGACGCGGGCCAATGGCGTGCCGGTCAATGGTCTCCTTACTGCGACTGTGCTGGGCAGCCTGCTGATTTTTGCCAACAGCAGCCACTCAATGGGTGGCCTTTTTACCTTCATGGCGCTGTTGACGACCTCGGTGACCCTGTGGCTTTACCTCGCCTGCGCCGCGGTCGCGCTCAAGCGGGGGATTGCAATGCCGTTTGCGCTGCTGGGCCTAGCCTTCGGGGTATGGAGCCTGTGGGGAGCCGGGCCAGTTGCGAGCGGGCTCAGCGTCTTGCTGATGGTCTCCGGGCTGCCCCTTTACTGGTGGGCCCGCCGGAGCAGCCTGCCGGCAAACGATCTGTCCGCCAGCACTTCCTGAGCGCAATTGTGGCCCGGCGCACCGGTCACTCCTCCGCCGGGATGTGACCCTGCCCCGCACATGTAAAGCCCCTTGAACGGCCCGCGATAGGCACCGTGACCAAGCACCGGGCGTGCCGACCAAAGTTGGTCGAGGGACATGGCGCCGTGCATGATATCTCCGCCCGCCAGTCCGAACTTGCGTTCAAGCCCCTTGGGCGAAAGCTTCATCGTCCCGAGGATCGACTTGCGGAAGCCGGGGGCATAGTGTTCGACCGTATCGATGATCGTGTCTGCCGCAGCATCCTCCTCGGCATCCCAGTCCCGCCCGTCAGGCAGGACAGGCGCGAACTGCTGGCAGAACAGGCTCGCTACATGCTGTCCCGGGGGCGCGAGACTGTCATCGATAATGGACGGGATGAGCATCTCGACAATTGGCTGGCGGGACCAGCCCTGCACCTTCGCATCGGCAAAGGCCCGGTCCATATAGTCGAGCGTCGGTGCGAGGATGATGCCGGATTGCAGATGCTCGCCCGGCTCCGGAAGGCAGGTGAAACGCGGCAGTTCGCTGAGCGCGACATTCATGCGGAATGTGCCTGAGCCGACCTTGAATCCACGGATCCGCCGCTTGAATTCGTCGGTCAGATCGCCATCGGCAAACATGCGCTCATAGAGAAGCTTTGGCCCGATGTTGGAGATGACCCGAGAGGCCGGAATTTCCTCTCCGCTTTCGAGACGGACCCCGGCCACCTTGCCGCCATCGACCAAGACACGCGAAACCGGCGCTTCAAGGCTGATCTCGACGCCAGCAGCCTGACAGACCTTGGCCATCGCCTGCGTGATGGCGCCCATGCCACCGATGGCATGGCCCCAGGCGCCCTTCTTCCCATTCACTTCACCAAAGACGTGATGCAGCAGGACATAAGCGCTGCCCGGCGTATCGGGAGAGGCATAGTTGCCGACGACCGCATCGAACCCGAAAGCGGCCTTGACCGCCTCGCTTTCGAACCAGCCATCCAGCAGCGTCCGGGCGCTCTTGGTGAACAGGTCCAGCACGTCGCGCTGCTTGCTGAGCGACAGTTTGGCAAGCGCCCTGCCCTGCAGCGCGCCATCGATCAGTGTCTTGATCCCGTCGCCAAGATTGGGCGGCGATTTCATCGCAAGGTCACGCAGGACATCCGCCACGGATTCCAGGGATTCATAATAGTCCGGCAGGACCTTGGCATCATGCTCCGAAAACTTGCGGAACTCTGCCTGCGTCCGTTCAAGACCGCCGCCAAGCTTCAGATACCCTCCGTCTTCCTGCGGAAGAAAGTTGGAGATCGGCCGTTCGATCACCCGATAGCCATGATCGGCCAGCTTCATGTCTGCGATGACTTTGGGCTGGAGCAGGCTCACTGTGTAACTTGCCACCGAATTGCGGAATCCGGGATGAAATTCCTCGGTCACGGCCGCACCGCCCACCGTATCGCGGCGCTCGACGATGCGGACCTTCAACCCGGCCCGTGCAAGATAGAAAGCGCAGACCAGACCATTGTGGCCGGCCCCGATGATCACGACATCATAGGTCATCGGGCGCTCCCATAGCCTGCTGGCTTTGTCTCATGTCGCGCCTCGGGCAAGAGCCGACGCAGCTTGCGGGCAAAGCTGCGCAAGCACACTTCGCTTTCGCCGAGCGGACCCGGGGAATAGCTGCTGCTCTCCATCCCGGCCTGTACCCGCGCGATAAGGGCGGTATCCTCTGCATTGACCTGACGATTGATCCGCCAGTTGAGATAGCGCGCCGCCTTCATCTCGCGCCTGTCATCCGGCAGGACATAGCTGATCTCGCGGATCAGCGTTTCCGTCGGTGAAACAGGCAGGAATTGCATGAAATCGACCTGATCCGGGTAGATGTCGAACGCAACATTGGGCCAGAGCTTGAAATAGAGCCAATGCCGCTGGCGATTCTCTGGCAAGTGCGGAACGGGCGGCAGGAATTTCTGATAGGCGCGCTCGGAAACATTGGCCGACGGCCTCTCCACAAGATCGCCCCACATCCGGTCGACATGCTCGTTTGCCTCTATCCCGTAACCACGACCGAATAAGCGGGTCAGGCCCGGGTGGGCGATGGGAATATGAAGCCCGTCCGAATAATTGTCGGCGACATTTTTCCAGTTGACCGCGCGCGGACGCAACGTCACCCGGCCAAGTGCCTCCATCTCTTCAAAGCGATATGGGGCAACCATCGCTTCATAGGGCGCCATCATCTGCGCAACGCTTGGCCCTCCCCCTTCCAGCCGGACAAAGGCGAAACCCTGCCAGATTTCGAGTTCAACCGGCTTGAGACCAAGCGTCCCCATCTCCAGCCTGGGATAGTCGCCTTTGCCCGGAACACCCGTCAGTCGTCCGTCCTTTTCATAGGCCCAGCCATGATAGGGGCAGACCAGCTTTTTGGCGCAACCGCTGGAGCCATCGACAACACGCGATGCGCGATGGCGGCAGACATTGAAAAAGGCGCGAACCTTGAGGTCGTCGCCGCGGATGACGATGATGCTTTCACCGAGGTAATCGAGCACGTGCCAATCACCTGCCTGAGCTATGTCGTTCACATGACAGACGACCTGCCAGCTCGGGCGAATGACCGCAGCCATTTCGGCCTTGAAGAAGTCAGGATCATGATAGACCCAGCCGGGCAAGCTCATCCCCTCGAGCGAGTCGATACTGGTTACGGTCGATTCAATTCTGGTTGCCATGCGCGATCCCTTGCTATACGTTCGTATAACAATATGACGAGCCCGAGGCAATCCTTTATCCGCGCCGAACCTGATGCGCGCCGCCAGAGCCTCATTGAGGCATGCGCGCGCTGCCTTGCCAATTTGGGTCCGAGCGGCACTTCCGTTCGCACGATCTGCACCGAAGCCGGAGTGTCCCCGGGCCTTCTCCGTCACTATTTCAGCGGCATCGATGCCCTGATCTGCGAAACCTATCGCTGGACCGGTGCGCAGGTTGCCGCTGCTCTCGATGCGGCGGTAGCCCAGGCGGACCAGACGCCGCGTACCCGGCTTCTGGCCTATCTGACTGCGAGCTTTCGGCCGCCGATCGCGAGTCCCGACCTGCTCGCGACATGGCTTGCATTCTGGAGCCTCACCAAGACAGACGCGGCCATCGCTGCCGTCCATGCCGAAATCTACCGCGACTATCGCGAAGGGCTTGAGACTCTGATTGCCGCAGTCGATTCGAAAGCACGGGATCATCGCCTGACCGCTGTCGCCTTGACCGCCCTGATCGACGGACTTTGGCTCGAACTGAGCCTTGGGTCCGCGCCATTCACGCCCGCAGAAGCTGCCCTTCTGGCGGAGCGCTGGCTTGATGCATTGCTGGGCTGACGTTCACGGAAACTTGTGATACGAATCCGCCAAAGCAAGAGGAGAGTCCGCCATGGCCACAGCAGCAATGCCCGCAAATGACGATCATATCAGAGGCGCCGTCAGCGAAGAGGAATGGGCCATTCGCGTCGATCTGGCAGCGGCTTACCGTCTGGTTGCACTTTACGGCTGGGATGATCTCATCTTCACGCACCTGTCCGCGCGTGTTCCGGGCCCGGAACATCATTTCCTGATCAATCCCTATGACATGATGTTCGAAGAGATCACTGCGTCATCACTGGTCAAGATCGATGTCGAAGGGAATCCGGTGGTGCCCTCTGCGCACCCGGTCAATCCAGCGGGCTTCACCATTCATTCCGCGATCCACATGGCCCGCGAAGACGCCCATGCCGTGATGCATCTCCACACGCCTGCAGGACAGGCGGTGAGCGCGATGGCCGAAGGGCTGCTGCCACATACGCAGACGGCCATGATCGCGCGCCACAATGTCGCCTATCATGAGTATGAAGGCATCGCGACCGACCTTGAAGAGCGCGAACGGCTCGTCGAGGATCTGGGCGACAAGACAGCCATGATCCTTAGAAACCATGGCACATTGGCAGTGGGTCAAACCGTCGGCGATTGTTTCCTGCGGCTCTATTTCCTCGAACGCGCGTGTGACGCGCAGGTGAAGATGCTTTCGGCGGGCCGCGAAAATCTCTACAACCCGCCGCAGGGAACGCCGGAAAAGGTCGAGACCCAATCGAGCGGACAAGGCATGGCAATGCTCGCGCAGAGGCTCGCCTGGCCTGCATTGCTGAGGAAGCTCGACAGGATCGATACCTCTTTCCGAAACTGATCCGTCCGCCTATCCGAGCAGGCTCAGGATTGCGCCGATCAGCGTGAACTGAAGGGTGAAATACCCCCCGTTGATGAGAAAGAGGCCAAGAGGTCGTCTTTCGAACAGATAGTTTATGCCAAGCCCGGCCGCGACCCAGCAAAGGCCAGCCGAAAACCCCGCGCCGAGTGCAAACATCAGTTCGGGTTTCGGACCAAGAAACATCGAAAACACGAAAGCTGCAATAAGCGACAGCAGTAATGCACCGCCAAATATAAGTGGCATCGACCCCGATTTGAGCTGGTCCTCACTTAATCCTGCCTGTTTCATCCACTGGTTCGCAAACAGCATCGGCGAATACCAAACGCCACCAAGCACAAGTGAAGATACACCCGCCGCAACAACGGCCAACCAACTGATTTCCATGTCCAGTTCCTCTCCTGTTAAACTGCCGCGACGGGCTCCGCGCGCGCCTTTGATTCCAGCAAGCCGAGATGTTCGCGCAGCATGGCGATGTTGCGGTCAAAATAGCCCAGCTCGCGATATGTGCGCGCCTGCATGACGGCACCTTCCATGACGGTCAGAATATATTCGGCCAGGGCGGCACGGTCCGTATCGCGCGGCAGGCGATCTTCGGCGGCATCGAGACAACGCTCGACTGCGCGCGACCAGTTCGTGAAATTGGCCGCCAGCAATTCGCGGACCTGTGGATCGGGCTCGTGAATCTCTAGTGCGATGTTCCCGATCGGACAGCCATAAGTGCAGTCCGTCGTAATCAATTGAATCCGGTAGCCGTTGAGCAGCGCAAAGATCCGCTCGATCGGATCATCCACCCCATCCCAGTTGGGCTTCAGCAACCATTCCTCAATCCCATCCCGATAAAGTTCAAGCACCCCAACCAGCACATCCTGCTTGCCGGGAAAGAAGTGATAAAGGCTGCCGCTGTGCACCTGGCTTCGGCTCAATATGTCTGCAATCGATGTCGATCCGAAGCCCTTCTCCCAGAAAAGCTCCATTGCCGTCATCAATATGCGTGTTCGTGTGTCCGAATTCACAGCCTGTCTCCCATATGACTTGATTGATCATTCAATCAAGACTAAAAGTCAAGTGACAATTGGGTTTTTGCGACAGGGAACGGGAGGAAAGGATGCGGGACATCATGAAAGGATTTTGGGCTGGCGTCGCGATGACGAGCGCAGTCATGCCCGCCTCTGCCAAGGTCGTGCAGGCCGACAGCACTGGCTTTGTCGTCGCGGAAGCGCGCGAAGTCCGTGCCAGCCCCGAAGTCATCTGGGCAGCCCTGATCCATCCTGAGCGGTGGTGGAACAAGGCCCATAGCTGGACCGGAAACGCCCGGAATTTTTCGATGACGGCAAAGCCTGGCGGCTGCTTTTGCGAAGCCCTGTCCGCAGGGGGATTCGCAGAACATGCCCGGATCATATTCGCCCAGCGAGGCAAGTTGCTCCGGCTGTCAGGCGCTCTGGGCCCGTTGCAGGGCGAAGCGCTGTCCGGCACGCTGACGATCAAGATCGTCCCGGGAAAGGACGGCTCCAGCACGGTAACGTTCGAATATGTGGTCGGCGGCTATTCCAGAATGTCATTGACCGGATTGGCCCCGGCCGTCGACGCAGTCATTGCCGAACAGCATCGCCGGTTGCTGACACTCCTGGAAACCGGGCGACCTGACTAGGCGTTCTTGCTCTCCGTGATGACTCCGGGATTGCCGCGCTCCGGAAACTTCGGGGTGCATTGGCTGTAATAGGCAGTCACCTGCTCCATGTCCTTTGCATAGTCCCCGGTTGGCCAGATTGCGGGTCCAAGCCCTACGACCTTGCGCTTGTAGTCCATCAGGCCGCACACCAGCGGCACCCCTGCGCCTACGGCTATGTGGTAGAATCCCGTCCGCCACTGGCGAACCTTGCCGCGGGTTCCTTCGGGCGCAATCGTGAGCATGAATTCCGATCGTTTCGCAAATTCGGCGATCATCGCATCAACATAATTTCCCGACTTGCTGCGATCGACAGGAATGCCGCCCATTTCGCGCATCATTTTCCCAAAGGGCCAACGAAAGAGCGACTTCTTGCCCATGAACGACAAGTGGAGATTGAGCCGCTTTGACGCGCCGACAAAATAGACGAAGTCCCAGTTGCTGGTATGGGGTGCGGCAATGATGACGAACTTGCGAGGCTCAACCGCGCGGCCCTCAACCGTCCAGCCTTGACGGCTGAACCAGTAATCAATGACAGCCGTCAGCAGTCGCGCGACCAAACCCTTATTACCCATCCCCATGCCCCTGATTTTTGATGCGAACATAGCCGCACACGAAGCCGCTGCAATCAATATTGACAGACGCCCTTGCCTGTGATGTTATCCTATAACATATTGAGGAGGCAGTGATGGCGAAGCTAAGATTTGCAGCAGTCAATGAAGAACCGATCAGCACAATCAACACAACGCCAATGATTGACGTCATGTTGGTGATGATCGTCATGCTGATCATTGCCCTACCTCGCCCCACACACAAGGTTGCAATCGATTTGCCCAGCGCCTCGCAGTCGGGAGAGCCGCCAGTATCGAATCAGCTCGGGATTACATCAAAGGGACTTTACCTTTGGAATAGTGAGTCGATCAGTGCCGCAGCGCTTCAATCTCAGCTGATCAAAATGAAAACCAAGCCAGACCCCGATTTGCTCAGCATCACGACCGACAAGGATGCTCCCTATGAGCGCTTCGACGAGGCCATGGTCATGGTCAAAGCCGCCGGAATTACAAAGATCTCATTTGCAGGAAATCCCACCACCTTTTGATCGCCGCTGTTTCGAGCTTTTCGAGCGGGTCTAGTCGGTACTAAAAGTTCTTAAGGCCGTCCTCGATCCGCTTCACATCGTCGGGTGAAATCTGGGCGCCAGTTGCATCTGTTGCCACCGTTGCGAAGTTGCCGTCCTGCGGTTCGGGACCAACCCATTCGACGGCCATCCAGCAGATTCCGGCTGCCCAGAGCAGCGCCATCCAGCGGCTACGGAAAATCCAAGAGTAGCGGAAAAACGGAAGCATGACCATTTGCTACACGGTTCCGGTTAAGGAACCGTGCGCTTGACGGCAGCAATTCCGTCAACGGCAGCGACGCTTGCTGGCGACTTCGCGACCAATCAATGCGCCGGCAGCCGCACCGAGGATAGTGCCCGTAGCGCGTTCTCCGCGCGTATCGATTGCACGTCCGACAAGTGCGCCGCCCGCAGCGCCGACGACCAAACCGACTGTTCCGTCAGACTTGCGGCAATAGGTACGGCCATCCTTGCCGCGCCATTCGCGATACTGGTGATCCCTGGCAGACGCCGACACAGTAGGCACAACAAGTGCAGACGCGGCAATTGCCATCATCGTAGAAAGTGTAAGAAACTTGCGTATCATAATGTTACCCTTTGTGTTGCTCTGACCAATGCTCAATGACATGGCCAAGATGAACCTTGGCAGAACCTGCGGAAACGGATCGCCGCTGCACTGACACCGGCTGTCGCTCCAAGGCAACACGATCAATTCACCTGTCGATGCGGATTGCAGGTTCATCGTTGGTCGATTGCATCCTGACAAACGCTTGATGATGACGAGGCATGTTCAAGCATCTGGTTGTCGCCGTTGGGGTTCTGGTTGCGAGCGCTGCGCATGCCGATCCGATTGACGTCGCTGCAGGCATGAGCCTGGTGCCGGGATCCAATTCAGCCGATCGACAACCGGACGGCAATTCCATCCTGATCAATGCTCCCCAAGGATTGATCCTCGTCGACACCGGGCGCCACAGGGCGCATCAGGACGCGATTCTCATCGCAGCGCGGCTTCGTGGCAAGCCAATCGCCGCCATCATCAACACCCATTGGCATCTTGATCACAGCGGCGGGAATGAGGAAATTCGCGCCGCCTTTCCGATAGCGCCGCTCTATGCGAGCAATGCTGTGGACGGGGCACTGGGCGGCTTCTTGCGAACCAGCCGTGCCGATGCCGAAGCCTATCTGCGCTCAGGCAAGGCATCCCCTGAAATGGCCGAAGACATAGCGCTGGACATGGCTGCAATCGACAATCCCGGGGCGCTTCGCCCCTCGATCCCTGTCACAGGCCGCACTTCAACAGGAATTGCGGGCCGAAAGCTCGAACTGAATCTTGCACCATTTGCTGCGACAGAGGGAGACGTTTGGCTTTACGACCGCCGATCCCGTGTCCTGATTGCAGGCGACCTTGTGGTTGCCGCCGCACCGTACCTGGATACGGCTTGCCCCGAAGGATGGCGCAAGGCACTCGACAGCATCGCAGCCCGAAACTTCCGAATCCTGGTTCCCGGTCACGGAGCACCCATGAACAAGCCGCAGTTCCTCAAATGGAAACGAGCCTTCACCAATCTGCTCGATTGCGCAGCAAGTGATGCCGCCAATGCGGCCTGCATCGCAGGTTGGAGGCGCGACGCTTCAGCCTTCATTCCAGCCGGAAAAAACACCGATAGCCTGATTGCCTATTATCTTGAGACACGGCTCCGCGCCGCGCCGGACGAACGCGAGCGGTACTGCAAGCCTCAGTAGGCTCTAGCGCCAGCGCAAGTTCTCGCGCGACAGTTGGTCAACGGATCGGATCCCCATGAGCCGCATGTCGCGCTCCACCTCTTCGCGAAGCAGTCGCACTGCCCGGGAAACGCCCGGCTGGCCCGCCGCTGCCAGAGCATAGAGATAGAGGCGGCCACCCGAACAGGCCTTTGCACCGACGCTGAGCGCCTTGAGGACGTGCGTGCCCCGCATGATGCCGCCATCGCAAATCACGTCGATCTTGTCGCCGACTGCATCGACAATTTCGGCCAGCTGGTCGAACGGTGCGCGGCTGCCATCAAGCTGCCGACCGCCGTGGTTCGAAACCATGATTGCCGTAGCCCCGATGTCGACCGCCTTGCGTGCATCGCCGACGGACATCACGCCCTTCAGGCAGAATTCGCCGCCCCAGTCGGCGCGGATTTTCTCGGCGGTC
Source organism: Sphingomonadales bacterium (assembly GCA_016704425.1). GTDB lineage: Bacteria > Pseudomonadota > Alphaproteobacteria > Sphingomonadales > Sphingomonadaceae > Aquisediminimonas. The sequence continues at coordinate 536,590 of JADJAC010000011.1, read as the reverse complement.
TTCCAGTCCATCGAGCGGTCGAGCACAGTGTCGAAATAGTTGCCGATGGAGATCGGCTCCTTTGAGCCCTCGCTGTAATGGTCCTTGAGATTGGCCAGTTCGAATTTGGTGCGCAGGAAATAGTTGAAAGCCCAGCCGGGCTTGAAGGCATAGCTGAGCATGCTCGGGATGGTCAGGCGGACCGGAGACGTGAAGCCCGTGCGCAAATCGCGTTCGCGGCGACCGCCAACAATTGTATCGACCGTAAGCGTAAGGGCATCGAAGCGGGCGGCCTTGCACCGCTCGATCAAGGCGGAGTTCAACCCCTTGTCCTTGTGCACATAGAGCTGGAACATCTTTGGCGCCGAAACCGTCCGGGCAATGTCTTCGATGCTGATCGTGGCGAGCGAAGAGATGCCGAAATAGGTTCCATTCTCCTGCGCAACAGCGCCGACCGCTGCCTCTCCATCGCGATGGAACATGCGCTGCAGGGCGGTGGGTGACAGGAAGAAGGGCAGGTCGAGCTTGCGCCCGAGAACAGTCACGGACATGTCGATGGTCTCGACCCCGGCGAGGACATTCGGGACCAGATCGCAGGCATTGTATGCTTCACGATTGCGCTTGCGGGTTATCTCGTCATCGGCAGCGCCGTCGATATAATGAAACACCGGCCCGGGGAGGCGTCTCCGGGCCAATGTTCTGAAATCGTCAAGATTGTGGCAGTCGGACAGGCGCATGGGAATCCCCTTCTGCGCCTGTCCTTAACGCCCCTAGTGACGAAGGTTAAGCAGCCTTTCGGCCCTCCCCTTCAATTGCCGTCAGCGTCGCACCGCCAATTGCAATCTTGCGGGGTTTCATCGCTTCGGGGACCTCGCGCACCAGTTCGATCGCAAGCAGCCCGTTGGTCAAGGCAGCGCCCGTGACGCGGACATGATCGGCAAGCTGGAAGCGCCGCTCGAAGGCCCGGTTGGCAATACCGCGATGCAGGTAGCGATGGTCATCGTCATTCGCCACGACCTCGGCCTTCTTGCCCGCAACGACCAGGAGGTTCTGCTGGGCAGTGAGCTCGATCTCGTCTTCGGCGAACCCGGCAATGGCAAGCGTGATGCGATAGGCATCCTCGCCAGTACGTTCGATGTCATACGGCGGATAATTCGTCCCACCGGTGTCGCCGCGCGCAGCAGCTTCCAGCGTATCAAACAGCCGGTCGAACCCCACGGTCGAGCGGCGATAGGGAGAAAAATCAAATACAGTTCTCATGTCAAATGTCCTTTCAAAGCAACACTCATCATGCGGCCACGCCGCCATTCCCCGAGCCCAAAAGGCGCCCGGTCAAGCAGAATTAGGAAGCCAGAATCCAAAAACAAGATTTGTTATGTAAAATTTTTTGAAGCCGACGCGCCGAGCCGGGAACGGAAAGACACAGTGAGTCAGTGGCTTGAGCGGGATGAAGTTGCATTGAACCCGCTGTGTCGTTCCCGCCTTCGCGCGAATGTCGGGACGGGGCCCCTGACCCTATCCAGGAGCCATCATGGCTTAGCCCAGCACGTCGGCCACGGCCTTTTGGGCGGCCGCCAGTTCCTCGGCATAGGGCATGGTCGCATCAAGATCGATAATCCGCGCGCCATTGAACTTGAGAAACGGCGTGACGGCCACTTTGGCCTTCAGGAGATCGACGCCGTGATCGGGCTTTCGGACCAGCGCTGTTTCAACATCGACGTTCAAACGAATGACAAGGTCCGGTACATATGATGCCATCCATTCGTAGATCGCACGTTCGCGGGCCGCGAGGGCTGCGACGATCCGTCCGCCGGGCTGTGCGGCGGAAAGACCCGGTCCATCGTAAAAGCCCGGTACATCGACTTGCGGATATCGGTCCGTCACGACGATGAAGCCATGGCGACGCAGACCCAAGACTTTCCGGAAGCGGTGCCGTCGCAGCAATGAGAAGGCGTAAATCACAAGCGCTGTTGCCAGTCCCGGAATCTTTCCGCCTCGGGTGCGCGCCTGCCCGGCGCGTTTCGATAGATAGCGTTCGAACACTGGCCCAACCAGTGGCACTGCCTTGATCCTGTTGCCAAGCTGCCCGGAACGCAGGCCGAGATAATGGGTTTCCGCCGGACCATAGCGGAGACGAATCCATTCGAGCAGATCGGACGACAGGGTGGACTTGCCCGATCCGTCGCACCCGATAACGGCAATCAACGGCGCCAGTTCGGCCATCAGCTCAATTCTTTGAAAAAGCCGATCATCTTGAGCCCGCCAATCGCAAACCGGACCACGACCAAAGCGGCATAGGCATGAACCCATGTCCACTGAGTTTCGCCAATCGCGGCAATATCAAAATCGAGGCGCGCAAACCAGGTCAGGAACACGGTCGTGACGAGCAGGAACAGCTTGTTCTGCTCGCGCCAGATCATGCGTTTCCACCAGAACGGATATTTTGGCTTAACCCAGCCGGAGAATCGCGGAAAGAGCGCAGGCACATCCTTTGCCCATGCCGTGTGCGCCGCCCCAAACTTGCCGCGCAGGAATTCCTCTTCATAGACCGATATGCGTTCATAGACGAGGATCGCCAGAAGGAAGACGATCGCACCGAACACCCAGCTTCCAGAAAGCATCGCAAGGCCAGTGAAGTTCAGGATGCGGCCAAGATAAAGCGGGTTCCGAACCAGAGAATAAGGTCCGGTCGTATTGAGTTCGCTTGCTTCGGCCGCGACCTTTGCACGTCCTGAAGTGCCAAGCGCCGCAAAGCCGGACGTGAACACACGCACCAGCGCACCAGCGCTTGCAATCCCGAGCGAAATCCAGAACCAGACACAATCAGATGCGACATCGCCGAACGGCCCGACATCACGTGTGCACCACGCAATCAATGTGGAGATCGCAATAATCGTGTAGATATAGGTGCCGCGAATGAAAAACAGGCGCTTGCCGGCCCTTGCCAATTCGTCTTGATACATATTCAGATTTGCCCTGACGCTTTTCCCGTGCGTCCCCCTACGCGGTTTTTTTCGCTGCGCCTACCGGCAAGTTTCCATGTCCAGCCAAATTTGAAGGGCCGTGGTCTCGGAACCAGGGCTGGCCGTTTCGCTGCACCGCGGCGCCCGCTGCAGAGACGAAGCCAAACGTCTCGAGCCGGTCCGCGATCACGGCCCTCACATCTGCGAGCAGCACGTCAAGAGGGGTATTGCTGTCGAAATCGAAAATCGGCGCGCCGCCGAAGTGCATTCGCGGCGTCGCTTCGACCTTTTGCCTCAGCGATTCATACCGGTGATCGGGCTTGCGGGCAAAGGCCGTCTCCAGGTCAACATTCAGCCGGATGACAAGGCTGGGCCGAAAGCTGGCCATCCATTGATATTGCCGGAACTCATGCAGCGCCAGCCAGCGCGTGAACCATCCCGACGCCCGTGCGGCTGAAAGGCCGGGGCCGTCGTAAAAGCCCGGCACATCGATCTGCGGATAACGATCGGTAACGATAATCTTTCCGGCGCGTCGCAGCCGCATCATGCGCTTGAATCGCAGCAGGCGAAGCTGCGAAAAGCCGAAAATCACGAGCGCGGTAAGCGGTCCGGGAATGCGGCCAGCCATGTTCCGTGCTTGCGCAGCACGGCTGTGAATCTTCCTGTCGAGCCAGGCACCAACCAGCGGCATTTGCCGGATTGCCCGCCCGAGGTCGCCTGACCTGAGGCCAAGATGAGCCGTCTCAGCCTCTCCGTAACATCGGACAAATCCGATGACGGCCGAACTGACCGTCGTCTTGCCGGAACCGTCCGCGCCGACAACGGCAATCAGGGGAGCAAGATCAGACATGGCGACGCATTTCGCGCGCCGTTGATACGCCAAAGACCATAGAGGACCACAAACTCTCAACACGCCCGGAACGTGCCGGACACCGGGTCGTATTTCGCCGTTTTGGGGCAGAAACGTGGCGCGGGATTCGAATTTTTCGATCTTAAAACCGCAAGTTACGATATTTTTCAGAAACACCGACGAACTGCATCCGCAGCTCATTCTGGGTGTGTAGTTGTTCGTCTGTTTCGCAAAATTCCCGACCCCGGGCGCCGCGACACTATAGCCCGGAGCAAGCAAGGATGACCTATGACCGTTCGGCTTCTGCGCTCTTTACGGAAATCTTGAGAAATGACCGGATTGATCTGGCGGCGCGCCTTCCGGAAGCGATCGATTTCCATTTCACACAGGATCAGCTTGCGCGCTGCTTCGACGCGTCTCGTATATTGTGGCAGACGAGCCTGGAACGAAACGCACTTGTGCAAATGGCGCGGACGCTGATCAAGACCGGAGAAATCACTCCGGGCGACCAGCTGCGGTTCAAGCACGAGCGGGCACGGTTCAAGCATTTGCGCTTCGCATTCGCGACCTTTGGCGCTCGCCACCGCTATCCCCCCGCTATCGATGCAATCACCAGCGTGATGGGCAATCTGCAGGATGCATTCAAAAACGGAAAACAGGCTTCTGCGCGGCGCAATGCCGCGTTGCTGCGCGCCTTGCTTCACCCTTTGCCATTTGGACTTGCCGTGCGCGAGACTGCCCGTTTTCGCGCAGCGACAGCCGACAGTTTTCGCCGCAACCTCGCACAGCAGGCGGATGACATCTTCCGCTTTCTCGAGGAAGAGAAGGTCACCGCCAAATCCTTCCACGACACACGGAAAATCGTCAGTCGCGCACGTGCCGGTTTCGCGACCCTGACGACGCTTTACCCGGGCTCAAACAGCAAAAGCGTCGCGGCCTTCCTTGCGACGGTCAACGGACTGATGGGAAATTTCCACGACACGCTGATGTCTGCGTATCTTGACGGACGTCTCGACTATCATCGCGATCGCTTTTCGCTGCAGCCAGAAATCCGGCAGCGCTTGCAAAGTCTTGCATTGGCATTGCATTAGGCGATGGTCGCGGATCCCGGTCCGTTCATTCAAGCAGCAGGCAATCCAATTCATGACCCCCGAAGGCGACGGCAGCGGCAAGACCTGGACGGCAATCGTTCTTGCGGGTCAAAGGCCCGGTCCGGACCGGCTTGCCACGCATTTCGGGACTGAGTGGAAGGCGCTCGTCCCCATTGGCGGAGAACCCATGCTGACGCGGGTCGTGCGGACGCTTTCCACAACGCCAGGCATCGGGCGGACGATTGTTCTGGCACAGGATCTCGCGGCGATGCGGGGCGCTGCTGAGGACGCGGGTTCCGCAACTCTGATCGCCAGCAGCGCCGGGATCTCGGAGAGCGTCCTGCGGGTCGCGGGCACGTCGGACGCCCCCTGGCCTGTCCTTGTGACAACCGCCGATCATCCGCTGCTGACACCCTCGATTGTCGCGGACTTCCTTGAACAGGCGGGGAATTGCGATGTGGCGGTCGGGATGGTCGAGCGTCAAGTCATGCGGGCCGCTTACTCGGACAATGAGCGAACCTGGCTCAAATTTGCGGACGGCCATTGGTCCGGCGCGAACCTGTTTGCACTCAATTCCGATGCGGCACGTGGTGCGCTGAAACTCTGGTCCGAAGCCGAGCAGGACCGCAAGAAGGCGTGGAAGCTGTTCCTCCATTTCGGACCCTGGCTGGCATTCCGCGCGCTGACCCGGACGATCGGACTGGGCGATGCACTGCGGATCGCGGGCAAGCGGCTTGGGCTGGTTGCAAGGCTCGTGCCGCTCAAGGATGCGGAGGCGGCAATCGATGTCGACAAACCGTCCGACCACAGCCTTGCAGAGGACATCCTCGCGCGACGCAAGCCTAGGTAAGGCGCAAAGCCCGCCCGGTCTTTCCCATCGAGAGCCGGTCATCATGTGGCAAGCCAAACCGGCACGAGAGCCACAGTGAAGCAAGCATCAACGCGACCGCAATTGGCAGCTGCAGCCAGTCGGGCAGGTTGTGCGAGAGGAGAGTCAAGGCCAGGCCGCCGGATCCAAACGTCGTCGTGCGTACAAGCACCCGGCCGAACGGCGCGGAAAAGGGTTGCAGCCGGTCATGCCAATAAAGCTGCGCCATTGGCAGGGCAGCGGCCACAATGAAGCCCGAGGCGACAGCAATCGTCATGCCGGTCAGGCCCCATTCGGGCATCAGCACAAAGCCGACCGCAAAGGCGAGGCCAAGCCCGGCAACGCTCGCCAGAAGCTGGCGCCAATAGCCGCTTGTCACCTGCTGGATCGGGACGGCTGCACCAAGCACGGTTTCGATCACACGTGCCGAAACGAGGATCACCACTGCCGGCAGGGCCATTGCGGCGCCGCTGCCGAACAGGTCGAGAATAGGCCGACCGGCAGCGGCCAGAACAAGCCCGACAGGCAAGGCAATCGCCAGCGAAACGCGCGTTGCAAATCCATAGATCGCCCGCACTTCATCGACATGATTCTGGCTTGCCGCCGAAGCAAGCGGCGCAAGGACATAGGCAAAGGCAATGCGGACAACCTGCACGATGCTCGAGATCTTGCGGGCAATGGCATAGAGGCCGCCCGACACGGCCCCGGCGCTTCCGGGCAAGAGCCAGTTGAGAACCAGCGAGGGTCCGTCCCCGAAAAGCCGGGCGACCATATTCGCCGGGAGCACCGAAAGCCCGGCCTTCCAGGTTTCGTGAAAGATGGGATCGAAAAGCCTGCCCTTGAAAAAGAGCCGAAGATCGAAATGCCGCGCCAGCAGGCGAATGCAAAGCAGGCAGATGATCGTGAGCGAGACGAGATGCGCGTAGAACAGCGACATGGTCGCAAAACCAGCCAGCCAGAAGAGCGTGGTGACGCCCAGCCGGATGACCTGTTCCCAGAAAATCCGGAGCCTGATTTCCGCCCCGAATACACGCTTCGAGCGCAAGGCAGACGTCGCGATCTCAACAAAGGCCCAAAGCGGCAATGACCAGGCAAAGAGCGCAATAATCCCGACCAGCCGCGCAGAGTCCGCGTCCGCCGCGTTGAAGAGCGGCGCGATTTGCGCAGCTGCAACCGACCCTATCGCCGCCAGCACAAGGCAAGGACCAACACCAAGCACTATGGCCGAGCGGAGTGCGGAAACCTGCTCTTGTGGCGTACGCGCCTGAGGCACGACCCGCTGCATTGAGGATGTCATGCCAAGATCGGCGACATTTTCGACCAGGTTTACCGCCGCCCAGAGCACGGCATACAAGCCATAGCCAGCCAATCCGAACATCGCGACATAAAGCGGCTGGGCAATGACCTCCATCACGGCGCCCAGCCGGGCGAGCAGTGTCGTCCCCGCGCCCTTGGCAACATCCTTGCTGGTGACGGCAGACGAGGTTTGCGATCCTGTTTCGGTCATTCCTGGAAGTCTTGCCCGGACCCGGGTCGATAGGCTGGTTGCGACATGTTCTCGCCGCGCTATACCGGAGGCAGCCGCAAAATCGACAAGGAAAAAGCGATTGGGCGGTTGAGCGCTGGCTTTCCCCGCGCTATCGCCACTGCTGCGAAGCGAAAAAGGGATACCTCATGGCCGAATTCCGCCTGCCCAAGAACAGCGTAGTCAAGAAGTCGGGCAAGACTCACGCCGCGTCTGCCGACGCCAAGGACAAACGGAATTTCAAAGTCTATCGTTTCGATCCTGATAGCGGGGAAAATCCCCGGTACGACAATTTCGAGATCGACCTCGACGCGTGCGGCCCGATGGTCCTTGATGCGCTCATCAAGATGAAGGGCGAGCAGGACCCGAGCCTGACCTTCCGCCGGTCCTGCCGCGAAGGCATCTGCGGCTCCTGCGCGATGAACATCAACGGCAAGAACGGGCTGGCCTGCACGACCGCAATCGAGGATTGCAAGGGCGACGTCACGATCACGCCGCTGCCGCACATGGACGTGATCAAGGACCTGGTTCCCGATTTCACCCATTTCTATGCGCAATATGCCTCGATCAAGCCCTGGCTCCAGACGGTCACGCCCACCCCTTCGGGCAAGGAACGGCTCCAGAGCCCCGAAGACCGTGCGAAGCTTGACGGGCTGTACGAATGCATCCTGTGCGCATGCTGCTCGACCTCGTGCCCCAGCTATTGGTGGAATTCGGACAAATTCCTCGGGCCCGCGATCCTGCTTCAGGCCTATCGCTGGCTTGCTGACAGTCGCGACGAGATGACCGGCGAACGGCTCGATGAACTCGAAGATCCCTTCCGCCTCTATCGCTGCCACACGATCATGAACTGCTCCAACGCCTGCCCCAAGGGCCTTTCACCCGGCAAGGCGATTGCCGAAGTGAAGAAGATGGTGGTGGAGCGGCATCTCTAAGCCCATGGGCACCGAAATTTTCGCAAGCCAGCCCGATCCGGAGCATCCCGGCTGGCTGACCTGGGAGTTGGGCGACAGAAGTCGCTACAATCACCAGATTCTCGGCAAACTTCTGATTCGTCCCGGTGACACGGGCAAGGCCTGGGTGCGCATGTTTCCCGAACGCCGCCACTCCAACTTTGCGGACAATCTCCACGGCGGGACAGTGCTAGGCTTCATCGATGTTGCGCTGTTTGGCGCGTGCCGGATCTTTGACCTGATCAATGCCGGTACGGCAGTGACTCTCGATCTTTCCGCCCAGTTCATCGGCGCCGGACAGATGGATGTTCCGCTTGATGCCGAAGTGGAATTGCTGCGCGAAACCCGCCGCCTTGTGTTCCTGCGCGGAATGGTCCTGCAGGGCGACAACCGGGTCGCCGCATTTTCCGCCACGATCCGAAAAGCCACGGCGCAGTGACCCATGTCCTGGAGCGTTATGAAGAACTGATTGCAGCAGGCGAACTTCGCCCCGACCCGGAGCAGCGCGCCGCTGCCTTGCGTCTAAACCAGCTTCAGGAGCAACTTGAGGCCATCCCGCCGCGTGGCAGCCTGATCTGGCGACTGGCGCGTGCCAAGGCCCCGGCCCCCGGGGGCATCTACCTTTGGGGCGGCGTCGGGCGTGGAAAATCCATGCTGATGGACCTGTTTCATGCCTGCCTGCAGATCAACCGCAAGCGCCGGGTCCATTTTCACGAATTCATGCTTGAGGTGCATGACCGGCTTCGCATCGAGCGCATGAAGGAGCGTGGCGATCCGATCCAGCCGGTTGTTGCAGCCGTTGCCGAAGAGACCCGCTGCCTCTGTTTCGATGAAATGGTCGTCAACAATTCGGCGGACGCAATGATCATGTCCCGCCTGTTCACGGGACTGATCGATGCGGGCGTCACGCTGGTCACCACATCGAACCGGGAGCCGGACCAGCTTTACAAGGACGGGCTCAACCGGGAGCATTTCCTGCCCTTCATTGGCCTGATCAAGGACCGGCTGGACGTGCTGACGCTGAACGGGCCGACCGATTACCGGATGGAGCGGCTGGCCGGTGTCACCACCTGGCATGTGCCCAACGGGCCTGCAGCGACTGCTGCTGTGCGTGAAGCCTTTTTCAGGCTGACCGACTATCCGCCCGAAGATGCAGCCCATGTGCCGACCGACGATATCGATGTCGGCGGCGGGCGGATGATGCATGTGCCCAAGAGCCTCAAGGGCGTGGCAGTCTTTTCATTCAAGCGGCTGTGCGCCGAAGCGCGAGGGGCGTCCGACTATCTGGCCATTGCCCGACGCTATCATTCAGTGATCATCGTCGGGATTCCGAGGCTTGGCCCGGAAAACCGGAACGAAGCGGCGCGCTTTGTCACGCTGATTGATGCGCTTTACGAACACAAGGTCAAGCTCATCGCGACGGCCGATGCGGCGCCCGCCGAACTCTATGCCGAAGGCGATGGCCGCTTCGAATTCGAACGGACCGAGAGCCGCCTCATCGAAATGCAGTCACTCGATTATCTTGCACTGGGACATGGCGAGGGCTGAAGCATTCAGACCAGATGTTCGCGATACCAGTCGATCGCGGCATCCATGGCCCGATCGAAGCCCGGGCCTTCATAGACTTCAAAATGATCGCCCGGCACGCGGACCAGCTGCTTGGGTTCGCCCGCCCGCCCAAAGGCTTCGAGAACCGGCGGCACTGGGGTGACACGGTCATCATCGGCGACAATGACCAGCAAGCCGCGCGGTGCGAGGCGATGGGACCAAAGTTCCGGTTCATAGCCGCGCACATGTTCGAACGAACTGAGCGTGACGGCATTCGCCCAGCTCTTGAACTTTTCTGCATCAAAGAACCGGTCTGCTGCAGAGCCGGGAAAGGCGCAGGGCAGTTCTGGGGCCTTGGCCGTGACCGACAACATCGTTGGTTCGCCGCCGGCAAAGCGTCTCTCGCGTTCGGCGACGAGCAGCGCGACAAATTCGTCCGCATCGTCACGGCCTGCAATCAGGTCCCACCCGGCCACGAACGGCACCTGGGACACAACACAGCGAACGCGCGGATCGAGCGCACCCGCCTGGATGACATGGCCCCCGGAAAAGCTCGATCCCCAAAGACCAATGCGATCCCCGTCCAGTCCGTCCAGTGTCCGCACGAACGACACGGCGTCGCGCCATGCCCGCAACTGGCGCGGGGGGTCGACTTCGCCGCGCGGCTCCCCGCCTGAAAGCCCGAAGCAGGGATGGTCAAACGCCAGCACGGCAAAGCCCGCTGCCTGCAACGCTTCAGCCTGCGGTGCCAGTTGCTCCATCACCGCGGAAAAGCCGTGCGCCATCACGATGACAGGCGCGGGATCGCTGACCTTGGGCCGGTAGAGGCGCGCGGCAAGCAGTGTTGCTTCGCTTTCGAATTTCAATTCCTGCGTGTGACCGATCATTGCCGTGACTCCTGACTGCGCCTGTTTCTTAACGCCCAGAAGGCGCGCTTTGGATGCACGGGCCGGGGGCCTTGAAAGCGCAATCCCGCTTCCCATATGCCGGTCATGCCGGCGAACACACCCCGCCGAGGATGGAAATACCCATGATCACTATTCGCCCCTTTGCCGGGCTCGGCCATGCAGACCATGGCTGGCTCAATGCGCATCATCATTTCAGCTTTGCCGATTATCATGATCCGGACCGCATGGGATGGGGTGCGATCCGCGTCTGGAATGACGACGAGATCGGCGCCAGCCAAGGCTTTCCGCCGCACCCGCACCGCGACATGGAAATCATCACCTATGTCCGCGAAGGTGCGATCAGCCACCGCGACAGCCTTGGGAATGAAGGCCGCACCCCTGCGGGAGACGTGCAGGTGATGAGCGCCGGCACTGGCATTCAGCATGCCGAATATAATCTGGAGAATGAGCAAACCACGCTATTCCAGATCTGGGTCATTCCCGATGCGGCAGGCGGGGAACCCCGCTGGGGCCAGCGCGCTTTTCCGAAAGGAGATCGTGCGGGCCGCTGGGTGACGCTTGCAAGTGGTATGGGCAATGTGGATGATGCGCTGCCAATCCGGGCCAATGCCCGTGTGCTCGGCGCAACGCTCAAGGCCGGTGAGACACTGACCTATGAGACCGAACCGTCTCGCCATCTGTATCTGGTTCCAGCAACCGGCACGATCAGCATCGAAGGCAAGGCCGCCAATGCCCGTGATGGCGTTGCGATCACCGGGCTCGAACGATTTTCGATCCACGCGTCCGAAGACAGCGAACTGGTACTGGTGGACGCGCGCTAGGGCGTCTAAGCAAGGCGCATCTGGAATCCGATGGAGTGACCGATGCGCCTTTCCCACTTGCTTTTGTGTGCCGCCCTCATCCCCGCCCCGGCCCTTGCCGCGACTGACTGGCATGCGGAAGGCCGCGCCATTCTTGAAAAGGCGATCTCCGTCCCGACGGTGCAGGAACGCGCTGATCCCCGATTGGGAGATCTGACGAGCTACCTCAAGGGCAAGTTCGAAGCGGCCGGCATCACCGATATCATGATCAAGCCCTATCTCAACACCCAGGCCATGATCGTGCGCTGGCCAGCGGCCGGCAAGGCAAAGAAAAAGCCGATCCTGCTTCTGGGCCATATGGACGTCGTCGAAGCCAAGCGCGAGGATTGGCCGCAGTCGCATGATCCGTTCAAGCTGGTCGAAGAAGACGGCTATCTCTATGGCCGCGGCACGACCGACATGAAGAACGGAATCACGGCAATCACCGTGGCCCTGCTCCGGTTGAAGGCCGAGGGCTTCAAGCCGAAGCGCGACATCATCGTCCTGTTCACCGGCGATGAGGAAAATGGCGGACGCGGCGCAGAACTGGCGGCAACCGAATGGCGCAAGCTGACCGACGCCGAATATGCCCTCAACGCCGATGCGGGCGGCGGCGCCTTTCTGAAGGACGGAACGCCGCTGGGCTTCGGGCTCCAGACCTCGGAAAAAATGTACCAGAGCTTCACCTTCACGGTACGCAATCCGGGCGGGCACAGCTCACGCCCCCGGCCTGACAATGCGATCTACGAACTGTCCAGCGCCTTGAAGAAGCTGGAAACCCACCGCTTCACCCCCGCGCTCAACGAAACCACCCGTGCCTATTTCACGGCACGGGCGACACAGGAAAAGGGCGCATTGGGCGACGCGATGCGCCGCTGGCTCAAGAACGAAAATGACAGCGAAGCAGCCGATTTCATTGAAGCCGATCCGACCGAAGTGGGTGGCACACGGACCCGTTGCGTCGCAACCCGGCTTCAGGGCGGACATGCCGATAATGCACTTCCCCAGATGGCGCAGGCAACGGTCAATTGCCGCATCCTGCCCGGCATTCCGGCCAAGGACGTACAGGCCGAATTGCAGGCCGCAGTGGGTGCTGGCGTCGAGGTCGCCCCGACCCTGTCGAGCCATCCGTCGCCTGCGTCTCCGCTGCGGCCAGACGTGGTGAAAGCCTATACCGACAGCATCCGCGCCCGGCATCCGGGTTCGCTCATCATCCCGCAAATGTCTGCCGGCGCGACCGACGGCCTCTATTTCCGCGCGACGGGCATGCCCGTCTATGGCGTGGACGGAACGTGGATTGTCGTCCCCGATGACGAACGCGCGCATGGCCGCGACGAACGCATACCGGTCAAGAGCTTCAACCAGAATCTCGACCATTGGCATGACCTGCTGGCGAAGCTGGCGGGATAACAGGCACGCGAAGATTTCCCGAGATGAGCGGGGGGCGGGACGGTCGGTGCGGAAGCCTTGGGGGGCGTCCGGCGGGTTTTGCCTTTGTGCGGTGGAAGGTGTTTCGAGTGCGTAACCGGCGCCCGGTCTCGAAACACCGCCTTCTCATCCGGCACGTCCTTGCAGGGGGGTAAGGCCCGAAAGCCCGCCTGCAAGAAGGGATTGCTCCCTCCAAAGACGCCCGGACCGGTTCAAAACGACAGCAGAGCGCGTGGCTGCACATTTGAGGAGAGTGCAGACGCCTGCCGCTTTCGCGCCGACCTTTTGCTGGAGAGGGATAATCCTTATCCAGCAGTCCCGCCCCTCGACCCGTGCGACCTAGAAACGCCGATCGAGTGACGGGGTTGCCTGTCTCACAATATCTCCTATTTGTCAAGTAAATAGGAACATAAGGGGCCTATAAATCTTCTGTCGCCCCTGCGAAGGCAGGGGCCTGCTGGACGCCTTGGTGCCTGACTCACCCAGAGGCCCCTGCCTGCGCAGGGGCAACGGTTGGGGTCAGCGTTTTGCCCGCGCCGCCGCAATCGCGGCCTTGAGCTGATCATAGCCGACGGCACCGTTGAGGACCGTATCCCCCACGACCCAGCTTGGTGTGCCCGTCAGTTGCAGCGCGCGTTGCAGTTCGATGTTTGTCGCGATTTCTTCCTTCACTGCGGCCGAATTCTGGGCGGCCTTGGCGCGGCTCATGTCGATGCCGGCCTGCTGCATGGCTTCGCGAATGATCTGCGGCGTCAATCGGCCGGCCTTGTAGAGCGCCCGGTGGAAGGCCCCATAATTGCCCTGTTCGGCAACGGCGAGGCTTGCAAGCGCGGCATCAAGGCTTTGGGGGCCCAGGATCGGCAGTTCGCGGTAAACAACCTTCAGTTTCTTGTCTTCGGCCAGGAGCCGATCGACATCGGGACGGCTGGCGCGGCAGTAGGTGCAGGCATAGTCGAAGAACTGGACCAGCGTGACGTCTGCATCGGCGGCACCTTCCCATGCCCCGGCATAGGGCTTTTCGATCTTCGCGCGGTTTTCATCGACGATCTTCTTGTTTTCGCGCGCTTCAAGGTTGCGCATCGCTTCGGGCAGGATTTCGGGATGCGTGAGGATATATTCGCGCACAACTTGTTCGATTGCTGCCTTGTCTGCCGTGTTGATCGGCTGGGGCTTGTCCATTGCGGTGACGGCAAGCGCAGTGCCGCCCGCCCCGAGCAAGGTTGCAAGGATCAGCGTCATATTGGTTTTCAGTCCTTCATTCATCGACGTTTGCGCTTTTCCTCAGCGGCTGCCGCCCTGGATACGAGCGCAATGTCCTGTGCACGGATCCAGTCGGGAGACCCTTGCGGCAAGCTCCGCACCGCGATTTCGGCATTGGCCAGAGCCAGCCTTGGCTGACCTTCCAGGTGATAACGCTCCGCCGTCGCCATCGCCGCCCGCGGTTCATCCCCCTTGCGGTCATAGACCACGCCCAGTTGATACCAGGCAAAGGGATTTTCATTGTCCTTCGTGATCGAGGCCTTGAGCACCCGTTCGGCCTCCGCGAAATTGGCCGGATCTTCCGTGGCAATCAGGGCGTGGCCGAACAGCGAGGCAATGAGCGGCTGCGAATTAGTCTTGGCAAAGGCTTCGCGCAGGACCGGCAGCGCTTCCATCGGCTTTCCGGATTCGAGCAGGATCTGCCCCTTCAGTTCAAGGAAATAGGGATCGCCGGGAACGGCCTTCAGCAGGGCATTGGCTTCGTCCATCGCCTTGTCGGGATAAGCGGACCGGTGCCAGGCATAGGCCCGGGCATAATGCGCCGCGATCGAAGTGTTGGTTTCCGGGAAATCGCGCAGTGTATCAGCCGGATCGGACACAAAGCCCTTGAGCTTGGCCTTTACCCGCTGGAACCGTGCTTCGAGCGCGGGGTCGGTCGGCTTGTTCCACGCCGGGTCGGCCGAAAACTTGTCCTGCAGGATAACAATGCGATCGCCGGTCACCGGATGGTCAGAGGCAAAACTGTCCTGCGTTGTCGCGCCATAGCGGAATTCATAGCCCTGCAGCTTCTTGAAGAAACTGATCATGCCCTTGCCGCTGGTGCCTGTCTTTGTGAGGTAGGTCTGCGCCGCTGAGTCTGCTGTCGCTTCCTGCGTCCGCGAATAGGCAAGAAATTTGTTGATCGCCAGTTCCTGCCCGGCTCCCAATATGCCGACGCCGGCATCGCCTGCACCCGCCGCAATCGCGGCGGCGCCGAGCAGCAGGCTCAACAGCATGATGCCCGTCGCCTGCTTGATCCCTTCTCCGATGCGCAGCACATGGCCGCCGGCCACGTGCCCAAGTTCATGGGCGATCACGCCCTGGACTTCATTGGCATTGTCCGCTGCGGCCAGCAGCCCCGAATGAATGAACACATCCTGCCCGCCCGCCGTGAAGGCGTTGATCGACCTGTCTCCGATCAGGACGATCCGCACATTGCGCGGATCGAGCCCCGCTGCCTTGATGATCGGCACTGACATCTCGAGGAACAGGGCTTCTGTCTCGGCATCGCGCAGGATCGATTGCGCCATGACCGGCTGGACCAGCAATGGCCAGACGAGAAGGCACCCAAAGAGCGCACGAAGGATCGAACGAAGGCGAACAGCAAGCAAAGCCATAACCCTAACTCTCACCCTCCCCGCCTGAACCGGAGATGAAAATACTCCCGGATCAGGACTCCGGCCCGAAGGTCCGTTGCCACCAGCCGCGGCGGGGTGTTCCGTCTTCGGCCTCCGCCATTTGGGCTTCAGCAGTCTGGGCCTCGGCGGGTGCAGCCTGAGCCGCTTCGGCCTTTGGCTTGCGGGCACGTTTCGGCTTTTCAGCAGGAGCGTCCACCAGAGCCGGTTCGGCAGGCGCCGCCTCGACTACGGTTTCTGCCTTGGGTTCGGCCTTCTTGCGTACGCGCTTCGGCTTTTCGGCAGGAGCTTCGGCAGTCACGACCGGCTCTGCAGGCGCGGCGGCTTCTGCAGGAGCAGATTCGGGCTCGGCCTTGGCCTTGGCAGGTCTGCGCCGCGACTTCTTCGGTGCCTCGTCAGCAACAGCTTCGGACGGCGCTTCGGCTTCGGCGCCTTCGGGCGCCGCATCCACAGCGGCTTCGCTTGTTGCTTCAGGACGGTCACCACGGCGGCCACGGCCCCCGCGACGGCCGCGACGACCCCGGCGATGGCCGCCTTCCTCTTCACCCTCGGCTTCGCTGGCTTCGCGCGGCGCTTCGGCTTCGCCCTCTTCCGAGGCAGGACGTTCATCGCCTTCTTCGCGACGGCCGCGGCGACCGCGACGGCGGCGGGAGCGCTTGCGACGACCCTCTGCGTCACGGCCTTCACGGCTCTGGCTTTCGGTTTCGGCTGCTTCTTCGTCCTCGTCCTCAATGTCCGCTTCGATCTCGAGATCGTCGTCCTCCTCGATCACGAGCGGCTCGATCTTCGGACGATAGGCAGGCGGCGGGCCGCTGGCTTCCACGGCCATGCGGGCGCCTTCGGTTTCACCGTCCGGGAAAATGTCGATCGCAACGCCATAGCGTTCCTCGATCTCCGCCAGTTCGGCGCGCTTGCGGTTGAGGACGTAGATCGTCGCTTCCTGGCTTGCGCGGAGCGAAAGACGGCTGCCATTGCCCTTGGCGGCTTCCTCTTCGAGCATCCGCAGCGCAGAAAGAGCAGCGGACGATGCCGTGCGGACCAGCCCGGTGCCTTCGCAGTGCGGGCACTGGCGGGTCGACGCTTCGAGCACGCCCGTGCGCAGGCGCTGGCGGCTCATTTCCATCAGCCCGAACGAGCTGATCCTGCCGACCTGAATGCGCGCGCGATCATTTGCGAGCGCCGCCTTCATGGCCTTTTCGACCTTACGGATGTTGGAGTTGTGCTCCATGTCGATGAAATCGATCACGACCAGCCCCGCCATGTCGCGCAGCCGCAACTGGCGGGCAATTTCCTGCGCCGCTTCAAGGTTGGTGCCGACTGCTGTGGCTTCGATCCCGTGTTCACGGGTCGAACGGCCGGAGTTGATATCGATCGAGACCAGGGCCTCGGTCGGGTTGATGACCAGATAGCCGCCCGATTTCAGCTGGACGATCGGCTGGTACATTGCATTGAGCTGATCCTCGACATGATGCCGCTGGAAGAGCGGGACCACATCGGAATAGGGCTGCACGCGCTTGGCATGGCTCGGCATGAGCAGCTTCATATATTCGCGTGCCGCGCGATAGCCTTCTTCACCTTCGACGATCACTTCGTCGATATCCTTGTTGTAGATATCGCGGATCGCGCGCTTGATCAGGTCACTGTCATTGTGGATCAAGGCCGGTGCCGAGGATTTGAGTGTCGTTTCGCGGATCGTATCCCAGACGCGGGCAAGGTAATCGAAATCGCGGCGAATTTCGACCTTGGTCCGCTGGAGCCCGGCCGTGCGGACAATGCAGCCCATCGTGCGCGGCAGTTCGAGTTCGGCCATGATCGTCTTCAGGCGCTTGCGATCGGCGGCGTTCGAAATCTTGCGGCTGATGCCGCCACCATGCGTGGTGTTCGGCATGAGGACGCAATAGCGCCCGGCAAGGCTCAGATAGGTGGTGAGCGCCGCGCCCTTGTTGCCACGCTCTTCCTTGACGACCTGGACAAGCAGCACCTGCCGCCTGTGGATGACGTCCTGGATCTTGTAACGGCGGCGCAATGCCATCCGTTTGGCGCGAAGTGCGCTGGCGGCGGCATTGCCCTCCCGGCCATTGCCGTCTTCGGCTTCGCCGCCCACGGTTTCCGCGCGGGGGACATCGCCCTCCTCGTCTTCATCTTCGGGTTCGATATCGGCATCGGGCCGGTCGTTGTCACGACCGTCATCATCGTGATGCCCGTCAATCGGTTCATCATCGCCCTCGGCTTCGCGCAGGCGCTCTTCCTCTTCGGCATGTTCTGCTTCTTCACGCAGCAGCGCTTCGCGATCTTCCTTGGGGATCTGGTAATAATCGGGGTGAATTTCCGAAAAGGCCAGAAAGCCATGACGGTTCCCGCCATAATCGACAAACGCCGCCTGAAGCGACGGTTCAACGCGCGTCACCTTGGCAAGATAGATATTCCCCTTGAGCTGCTTGTGCTCGGCCGATTCGAAATCAAATTCCTCGATCCGGTGTCCCTTGGCGACGGCCACGCGGGTTTCTTCCCGGTGGCGGGCGTCGATCAGCATCCGCATTGTCATGTATAAATCTCCGGGCGCTGCGGGCGGCAGATAGGCCAGCCAGTCCAGCGCGAATTAAAGGGGGCGGGGGCGGCAGCAGGAACTGCAATCGCTTTGCCCCGGATGGTTGTTTCGTGTGTGCGTCTGCTGCGGCGGCACCCCTGGCCAGTCTGACCAGGGCTTGGGTCCCTATCCGCGCAATGCCCGAAAACGGCATGCGGTGCGGAAGCGGGAAAATATGCCTCATGCAGCGTCAACCTGATGGATTGGCGGAAAATCCGGCAATCGGTGAATGGTTGCAAAGCAGGCTGCTTCGCGACCGGTGAAGTGTGCTAGCACCGCTGTCACCACACCGCAACACATAGGATCGCGACGCTCCCATTTCAAACGCCGTGCTGCGCAGCATTTTGTTAACCATGACTTGGCCCGCGCCAAAGCCCGGCTATAGTAAGGCATGCCCTTGGCAATGCTTGCGTCCTTCCTGCTCCAAATGCCCTTGCCGGGCGCGACCGATGCTGCCGCGCTCGCGTCACCAAGGCGCAGCCGGTACAGCCTGACGATCCCGCTCGATCCGCCGGGCACGATCCTTCCGAAGCCCAGGATCTTCGGACCGGCCGGGCGTCCGCTCGTCGTCATCGACGCAGGACATGGCGGGCACGATCCCGGCGCGGTTTCGCCAGACACAGGACGGCGGGAGAAGGACGTTACCCTTGCCGTGGCACAGGCAATCAAGGCCGAACTGATCCGGTCAGGCCGGGTCCGTGTCGCGCTCACCCGCGAGGATGACCGCTTCCTCGTCCTCGGTGAGCGCTCCGAGATTGCGCATGGCATCAAGGCCGACCTGTTCATTTCCATTCATGCTGACAGTGCCCTGCCCGGAAGCACGGCAAATGGCGCGACGATCTACACCCTGTCCGAAGTCGCTTCCGACCGCGAGGCGCAACTGCTCGCCCAACGCGAAAACCGGGCGGACATCATCAACGGCGTCAACCTTGGGCGGCAGCGGACCGAAGTGGCGACGATCCTGCTCGACCTGGCCCAGCGCGAATCGATGGATGCCTCTGCGGGCTTTGCCAACCTGCTGAAGCGCGAGGCGACTGGCCTGATCCCCTTTCGCCCCGACTATCATCGCATGGCAGGCTTCGTCGTCCTGAAGGCTCCCGACATGCCCTCGATCCTGCTCGAAGTCGGCTATCTGACCAACGCCGACGATGCCGAACGGCTGGCCTCAGAAGCGGGCAAGCAGAACATCGCCCGCGGCATCAGGCGAGCCGTCGAAATCCACTTCGCCCGGAAACTGGCAGCGCGGTGAACCAAAAGTGCTGGTTCCCGCGTAGTTGACCAGGGCTGTATTGCGATCGCCTTTTGCTGTTCGCGCCGTCAATTCAAGTTCGCGACCAAACCATCCGTCGTACGGAAATTGCCGCGCCAGACCCGACGACAATTGATTGGTCAGCAGCCCAAACACAAAGTGCTTCCCCCTCCAGCGATCAGGCTCTAGACGCTCGGCATAATGGATGATGCGTCTGAGAGTCCCGGCCTGAAGATCCGCCTGCGCCGCGATATGGACAGGGCAATCGCACTGTGGCGGGAGTATTGGCAGTTCAAATGGTTTCGGATCACGGCCTATGTCGTGGGGGCGATCCTGCTTGGCTGGCTGATGATCTGGCTGTTGTTCGGCCGCAACCTGCCTTCGGTGGACCGGCTGAAGACCTATGAGCCGCCGCTCCCCACCTATGTGCGCGGCTATGATGGCGCGCCGGTGCACAGCTATGCGCGCGAACGGCGCGTGCAGTTGCGGTATGACGAATTTCCGCCCCTGCTCATCCGCGCCTATCTGGCGGCGGAAGACCGGACCTTCTTCGAACATAGCGGGCTTGACTATCCCGGCATCGTCGCTGCGATCTTCACCAACATGATGAGTTCGGGGCGGCCCGTGGGCGCGTCGACAATCACGCAACAGGTGGCCAAGAACCTGCTCCTCACCAACGAGGCAAGCTATGTCCGCAAGGTCAAGGAAGCGATCCTCGCCAAGCGCATCGAGAGCGCTCTGACCAAGCAGCAGATCCTTGAGCTTTACCTCAACCAGATCGATCTCGGCCGCCGCAGCTTTGGTGTGCAGGCCGCTGCGCGCGCCTATTTCGGCAAGGACGTGGGTGAACTTCAGCTGCATGAAATGGCCTATCTGGCGATCCTGCCCAAGGGCCCGTCGAACTACCGGCCGGAACGCTTCTATGACCGTGCCCTCGCACGGCGGAACTGGGTTCTGGGAGGGATGCTCAAGAACGAGTTCATCACGCGCGCGCAACATGACGATGCAGTTGGCCGTCCTCTCGGCGTCATACCGCGCGTGGCAGCGACAAGCGAGACGATCGGCGGCTATTATACCGAGGAACTGCGGCGGCAATTGATCGCGAAGTTCGGTGAAAATTCAGATGGCGGGCGCAATCCGTTCAGTGTCTATGATGGCGGGCTGTGGGTGCGATCCTCCCTTGATCCGAAGCTCCAGCAATATGCCGAAAGCGCCTTGCGCGACGGGCTTGTCCGCTATGATCGCGGCAAGGGCTGGAGCGGCCCCATTCGCACGCTGGAGATCGGGAACAATTGGGCACAGCAGCTGGCCTCCGCCAATCTTGGCGCGGGTTACCCCGACTGGCGGGTTGCGGTTGTCCTGTCCAAGGGCCCGGACTCCGTGCGCCTTGGCTTTGCCGACGGTCGGACTGGCATGATGCCCGCCTCTGCTGCCACCATGCCGCGCAGCCGCACAGCCCAGACCGCATTCAGCCAACTGAAACAGGGTGACGTCATCGCCGTGAAGGCCGAAGGCGGCATCTGGGTCCTGCGCAACATTCCGGAGATTTCGGGCGGAATGGTCGTCGAAAATCCGCATACCGGCCAGGTTCTGGCCATGCAGGGCGGTTTCGATTCCCGTATTGCATCCTATAATCGCGCGACGCAGGCCGAGCGCCAGCCGGGATCGAGCTTCAAGCCCTTCGTCTACGCGGCAGCACTCGATGGCGGCATGACCCCTGCGACGATCATTGTCGACGGGCCCTTCTGTGTATTCCAGTCTGCAAGGCTGGGGCAGAAGTGCTTCCGCAACTTCACAGGCGGAGGTTCCGGCCCGCACACGATGCGCTGGGGCGTGGAGCAGTCGCGCAACCTGATGACGGTCCGTGCCGCTTCCCAGACAGGGATGGACAAGGTCGTCAAGATGGCGTCTGCCGTCGGGATCAGCGATCCGGGCAAGAATTACCCGCAAGTCCTTTCGATTGCGCTCGGCGCGGGCGAAACAACCGTTTCCAAGATGGTCAACGCCTATGCGATCCTCGTGCGCAACGGAATCGACATCCGCCCGACGATGATCGACTTCGTTCAGGACCGCTATGGCCGTGTCCGCTTCCGCGCCGATACGCGGCCCTGCAACCGCTGCAACATGGCCGAGTATGATGGCAAGCCGATGCCACGCCCGGCTGCACGCACGAAGCAGGTCATGGATCCTCTGACGGCGTATCAGGTGGTCCACATCCTTGAAGGCGTGGTCCAGCGCGGCACCGCCGTTGGCCTGCGCGACATGAACCGGCCGCTATTCGGCAAGACCGGCACGACAAGCGGCCCCACCAATGTCTGGTTCGTCGGCGGATCGCCCGATCTCGTCGCCGGGCTTTACATGGGCTATGATACGCCGCGTTCGATGGGTGGCTATGCCCAGGGCGGCACCGTGGCTGTGCCGATCTTCCGGGACTTTGCGCAAAAGGCGTTGAAGGATGTGCCGATCATTCCGTTCCGCGCACCACCCGGTATCCGCATGATCCGCATCGACCGCGCGTCCGGCAAGCGCGTGTTCGGCACCTGGCCGACCAGCGATCCCAAGGCGCCGGTGATCTGGGAGGCGTTCAAGCCCGAAAGCGAACCGCGCCGCTCCATCCGGCGCGACGAACTGACCGATGCCAAGAAGAAGGATGAGGCACTGCCCGGACAAAACGGCCCCGCGGCCAACCAGCGTGACACCGAGTTCTTGCAACGCGAGGGCGGAATCTACTAGGGCCACCGCAACCCTGAAACACGTCCGACTCTTGGAGATTCCCGATGCGCGCCGAAGCGCAGGCTCACGCCGACCAGATCAATGCTGCCCTTGCGCTGTTGCGCCGGTTCCTCGACTGGGACCGTGCGCTCAAGCGGCTTGAGGAGCTCAATGCCAAGGTCGAGGACCAGGCGCTGTGGAACGACCCCAAGGCCGCGCAGGACGTGATGCGCGAACGCCGGCGGCTGGAAGAGGCGATTGCCGCCACGCGGGCCATCGAATCCGAACTGAGCGACACCGTCGAGCTGATGGACATGGCCGAAGCCGAAGGCGATGATGCCATGGTTGATGAGGGGCTTGCCGCTCTTGCCGAGCTTGCCGAACGGGCAGAGCGGGACAAGGTCGCAGCGCTTCTGGCGGGCGAGGCCGATGCCAATGATACCTATATCGAAATCAATGCGGGTGCGGGTGGCACCGAAAGCCAGGACTGGGCGGAAATGCTGCAGCGGATGTACACGCGCTGGGCCGAACGGCACAAGATGAAGGTCGAACTGATCGACTATCACGCGGGTGAACAGGCCGGCATCAAATCCGCGACGCTGCTCATCAAGGGCGAAAATGCCTATGGCTATGCCAAGACCGAGAGCGGCGTGCACCGCCTCGTCCGCATCAGCCCCTATGATTCGAACGCACGCCGCCACACCAGCTTTTCGAGCGTCTGGGTGTATCCCGTGGTTGACGAGAATATCGATATCGAAATCAACGAGAGCGAACTCAGGATCGACACCTATCGCGCATCGGGCGCGGGTGGCCAGCATATCAACACGACGGACAGCGCGGTGCGCATCACCCACTTGCCGACGGGGATCGTCGTCCAGTGCCAGAACCAGCGATCACAGCACAAGAACCGGGCCGAAGCCTATAACCAGCTGCGCGCGCGGCTTTACGAGGCGGAGCTGCAGAAGCGGGAAGCCGAGGCCAATGCGACAGCGGCCAACAAGACCGACATCGGTTGGGGGCACCAGA
Organism: Sphingomonadales bacterium; assembly: GCA_016704425.1. Taxonomy (GTDB): domain Bacteria; phylum Pseudomonadota; class Alphaproteobacteria; order Sphingomonadales; family Sphingomonadaceae; genus Aquisediminimonas. The sequence goes on along the minus strand of JADJAC010000011.1, from coordinate 513,410 downwards.
TCCGGTCCTATGTGCTCCAGCCGTACCAGCTGGTGAAGGACCTGCGCACCGGGGTGACTTCCACAGCGCCTGGCGACGTGCTCGACGGCGATCTTGACCGGTTCATGGCCGCCGCCCTATCCCAGCGCGTGTCAGGGGAAAAAGTCGTTGTCGAGGATGTCGATTAGGGCCGGTGTCGCAAGCGCGCTGTTCGGGGCGCTGCTGCTGGCAGGGTGTGGCGGAAACGCGACGCCGAAGCCGGATCGCGATATCCCTTCCGCCGCGTTTCCTGCGGCCCATCGCCCGGTTGCGCCGATCGTTTCGAGCCGCTGGTCAACCGAGGAAGCCCGCGACCGGCTGAAAGAGGCGGACCGCGTGATGGATCTTGCGGGTGTGAAGCCGGGCATGACTGTTGCCGATATCGGCGCGGGCGAAGGCTATTACACGATCCGGCTGGCCCAGCGCGTCGGTGCCAAGGGCCGTGTGCTGGCCGAAGACATTATCCCCGAAGTGCGCAACACGCTGGCCGAACGCGTCTATCGCGAACAGCTTGACAATGTGAGCGTCCGGCTCGGTGAGCCAGCCGATCCGAAACTGCCCGACCGGAGTTTCGATCGCATCCTGATGGTCCATATGTACCATGAGATCGAGGCGCCCTATGAATTCCTCTGGCGGATGCGCCCGTCACTGAAGGAAGGCGGGCGTGTGATCATTGTCGATGCAGACCGGCCAACGGCCAATCACGGCACGCCCCCAGCCCTGCTCGCCTGCGAACTGGCGGCCGTCGGATACAGACAGACAGAGGCCCGGGCGCTTCCGCAGCAAGGCACCTATCTGCGCGCGTTCGAGCCTGTCGGAAAGCGGCCGGCGCCACGCAGCATCACAGTCTGCAAGGGGTGAGGCGCTTACGTCGCCCCTGCGCAGGGGCGACGCCTCTTACCCCAGCTTTTCGACCTTTGCCTGAAGTTCGGCAAGCTGCGCCTTGAGCGCGGCAATCTCTTCGTCCTTCTTGTCGTGCGCCGGCCTGGGCCGGAAGGCACTCGTCGCCGCTTCGAACATTTCGAGGTTGCGCTTGGCAATCTCTGCGAAGGGACCGCTGGCAATCGCGCCTTCAAGAGCCTCACGGAACTTGGAGTGGTTCTTGCGGAACGCATCCATCGATGCTTCGAGATAGCTCGGCACCATCGCCTGCATCGAATCGCCGTACATCGAGATCAGCTGGCGCAGGAAGCCGGCCGGGAGCATCGTCTGCCCGCGCCCTTCTTCATCCATGATGATCTGGGTCAGGACACTGTGGGTGATATCGTCATTGCTCTTGGCATCGAGCACCTGAAACTCGCGTCCCTCACGCGTCATCTTCGCCAGATCGTCGAGCGTGATGTAGGAAGAGGTATCGGTGTTGTAGAGCCTGCGGTTCGCATACTTCTTGATGATGACGGGCCTGGTTCCATCATTCGCTGTCTTGGCCATTCGCGGACCCCCGAAACGGAAAAACCGTCTCTAGCCCGATTCATAGTGCGCCGCAACATGAGCGGCGGAGACCGTGCCGAATCGGGAAGGCGGGGATGCGATGCAAGTTGATGATTCAATTTTTTGATACACTTGAAATAGATGTCCCGCATCCAAAATCAAAAATTCATTGTATATGCACATCCTGAAGACAATTGATTAATATTGTTGCATCATTGCTACAATAGAATGAATAAATTTACGATTTTCTCCGAGAATTAAATTTGCACTTGCCGGAATTGACGATTTTCATCTGTCATATCCTCACCACCGCGCGTGTTCCTAAGGGCGCGGCAATTTTTTTGGGGATAAAATAATGCAAAAAAGTCGTTTCCTGCTGGCCTCCGCCTTGGCAACCTCCAGTCTCTTCCTCCTCGCCCAGCCCGCCTGGTCGCAAGACGCCGCACCGCAGGCGGCAGAAGATGAAGCGGCTGGGGGTGAGATCGTTGTTACGGGATCACGTATTGCGTCTCCGTCGCTAGTTTCAGCTTCTCCGCTGCAGATCGTGAGCGATGCTTCAATCAAATCGACCGGAGCAGCCAACCTTCAAAATGTCCTATTGCAGAATCCGGTCTTCGGCACCCCCGCAGTAAGCCGGACAAACTCCAATTTCGGAACATCTGGCGTAGGCTTGGCGACAGTAGATCTGCGTAATTTGGGCTCCGCGCGCACCCTGGTACTCGTCGATGGTCGCCGTTTTGTCTCGGGTGACCCAAATGATCAACGCGTCGACTTCAATACGATCCCGACACCCTTCATCGAACGGGTTGAAATTCTGACGGGCGGTGCTTCGTCCATCTATGGATCGGACGCAGTGGCTGGCGTTGTTAACGTCATTTACAAGAAGAATTTCCAGGGCATTGAAGCCAACGCACAATTGGGTGTCTCCGAGGAAGGCGACGACAAGACCCGCCAGTTCAATCTCACGATTGGGGGCAATTTCGCCGAAGATCGCGGCAACGTCATTGCCTATGTCGGCTATTCCCGCGACGGATCAGTGAGGTCAGCAGACCGCGCACGTTCGGCCGTCGACCAGACAAGCGTCGGCGGGGCGATTACAGGAAATGTGGACGATCTTTTCAAAATCACGCGACCCTTCTTTTCGAGCTTCGCTCCGCAAGGACGCTTTTTCTCAGCTCCCGGAGTAACGGCGGGCACGTTCGACAGGAACGGGAACTTCATCACGGGTTTTTCAACCAACGGCACCGCAACGCGCGCGCCGGATGGTTTCAACAGGTCTGCGTTTCGGACGATCGCCGTTCCAGTCGAACGATTCCTGATCGCGACACGCGCCAATTATGACATCACTCCAGACATTTCAGTATTTCTGGAGGGGACGTTTGCGAAGAGCCACACCAGGTCGGTCCTTGAGCCTTTTCCCGTATCCACGGCAGGAACCAATGGGATATTCCAAGGCAGTGGCGGCTTTTTCCCAGTTGAGCAGCGGCTCGCGAACGGAACGATCTTTGCAAATCCGTTCGTACCTGCTGCGCTGTTGGCTCTTTTGAGCGACGTAGATGGTGATGGGCTTCGTGACGTTTCATTTACCCGCAGATTGACTGACATCGACAACCGCGGGAATGTTGCTGATCGCACGACCTATCGAATTGTCGCTGGTCTGGAAGGCAAAATTTCGAACAATTGGCACTATGATGCCTATTTCAACTATGGCCGCACGGACGACAACCAGACCTCAACCGGGCAGGTCAATCTCGCGAACTTCCGCTCTGCGCTGGTTGTGACGCAGGATGCCAATGGCAATCTGGTTTGCGCCGACGTGCAGGCGCGCGCACAAGGATGCGTTCCCGTCAACGTGTTCGGCGCAAACAAGATTTCCCCTGCGGCGGCGAAATATATTCGAGCCGACGGCAATCGCTCCGCCTTTGCAAGGCAGATCGACGCGGGCGCGAACATTTCTGGCAATCTGCTCGATCTCTTTGGCGCTGGTCCGATCGGTGTAGCCGCTGGAGGCGAATATCGAGAAGAGTCGAGTGCCGCGGCTTTCGACGCTTTACAGCAAGCCGGTCTGAACGGTGGGAATGCTATTCCAAATACCTCGGGCTCCTTTGATGTTTACGAAGGCTATGGTGAAGTCCGCTTTCCCATTCTCGCAGACAAACCCTTCTTTAAGGAATTGACGCTGAAGGGCGCAGGGCGTGTGTCGGACTATTCAACGATTGGCACGGTTTACTCCTACAACTATGGCCTGGAATATGCTCCGTCGAGCGATATCCGCTTTCGTGCTGTCATGGCGCGGGCAACACGCGCACCAAATGTCGGCGAGCTGTTCCAGGGCCCAAGCCAGAACTTTCCGACCGGGCTCATTGACCCGTGCATCGGCGCGACAGCTACGACCAGTGGTGTTCTTGGCAGCCAGTGCCGCGCCTCTGCCGGAGTGAACGCCAACATTGCCGCCAACGGCGCATTCACACTCAATCAGGCCGATGTTCAGGGCGTGAGCGGATTCGATTCTGGAAACCCGAACTTGAAGGAAGAGCGCGCAAACACCCTCACCATTGGCGCAATCATTACGCCCCGTTCAATTGACTTCCTGAAGAATTTCAATTTTACGGTCGATTACTCCAGAACACGGATCAAGGGCGCCATTGTCAGCACGCCGCGGCAATTCATTCTCGATCAATGCTTCCGGCAAGGAAATCAGCCATTTTGTGGCTTTGTTGTCCGGCGTGCCGGGCCAGAAGGCGCAAACAGTGCGGGTTCGCTGCAATTCATCAACAGCGGCGCAACAAACAGTGGTGGCGTCTTCAACAGCTCACTTGACGTGACGGCAAATTATAACAAGGAGATAGGCGGCGTTTTGGCCAGTGCATCGATTGCCTACACGCACGTCTTCAAGTTCTACCAGGTTCCACTTCCGGGGGCAGCAAAGGACCAGATCGCCGGAGAAATCGGCGCGGCCAAGAATCGCTTCCTGCTCACGCTGGGCGCCAAGATCGGTGGCCTCAACCTGCAGTATCGCGGCAACTATATTGGTCGCTCTTTCCTCGACGACCAATTCGTCTTGGGACTGACGGACTCGGCCGGAAATCCCGTGAAGGCGCGCGACAGGCGCGCGAGCGTTGGCGCAAAATACTATTCTGACTTGCAGGCATCCTTCGATGTCGGTGATCACTTCGAATTTTATGCCGGCGTCGACAATCTTTTCGACACGTCACCGCCTCCTATCATTAGCGGCCTACCCGGAAACGTGACGGGTACTGAAACGGATGCCGGAACGTACGACGCGATTGGCAGAAGATTTTATTCAGGCATTCGCCTGAAATTCTAAGCCAACTCACAGCACCAAAACACACTGCCAGGGCCGTCCTTCGGGGCGGCCCTTTTTACATCCAAACCCGGTCGAATCGATGGCCGAGCGTGGTCAGCAATTCATACTGCGCCAAGCCGGATTGGGCGGATGCTTCGGGCAGCGCATAATCAAGCGCGATCCAGTCCCCCTCTGCAATGGCGGGGTCGGCGTCGACAGCAATCGCAATCAGGTCCATCGAGACACGACCGATCACGGGGAAGCGTCCGCCGCCCGCGCTGCCGCGGTTGGAAAAGCCGCGCAGATACCCGTCGGCATAGCCGATATTGAGGATCGCCAGCTCCATTGCGCGCTTCGCCGTGAAGGTTGCGTTATAGCCCACGCTATCCCCAGCCTTGATGCGGCGGCGCTGGATAACCTGCGCCTGTGGGTGCGCGACCGGCGCAATGTGCCCCGCCGCCTCGCCGCGCGGAACGCCGCCATAAAGGGCAAGGCCGGGCCGCGTCAGATCGAAATGATAATCGGGCCCAAGGCAGATGCCCGCCGAATTGGCCAGGCTCATCCGCCGCGCGCCCGTCCGCCCCGCAAGCGCCGCGAAGGCCGCACGCTGCTGCGCATTCTGCGGCACATCCTCGTCGGCAGAGGCCAGATGGCTCATCAGCGTGTCGATGTTCAGGCCATCGAGCAGGCCATCCGCTACGTCCTGCAGGGCTATGCCCAACCGGTTCATGCCCGTATCGACCATCACGTCGCACGTGGGCCCGCCCGCCTGTTTCCAGCGCTTCACCTGTTCCACCGTGTTGAGCGTGGGCCGCGCGCGGGCGGTGGTTGCCTCGGCCATATCCGCGTCGCGCACGCCGTGGAGGACCGAAAGCGAAAGGCCGTCCGGCAAGGCGCCAAGCGCGCGCACCTCATCCCATGTCGTCACGAAAAAGTCGCGGCATCCGGCATCGGCCAACCGGTCCAGCACCGGCCGCGCGCCAAGGCCGTAACCGTCCGCCTTGATCGCCGCACCACAGGCGGCCCTGCCGCTTTGCGCGGCAAGCCAGCGCCAATTGGCAATGAGCGCAGCGCCATCGAGCGCAAGGCGAAGGGGTGCAGTGCCGGTCATCCCGCGCGCGATAAGGCCAGACGCGCGATCAGTCGAGTTCCTTGCCGCTGGTTTCCGGGAGGAACAACGCAGCCACGACAAGCGCGACCGCGACGACGCCCACCGTATACCAGAGCCCGGCGAAGGGATCGCCCGTCCGCGCCACGATATACTGGCTGATAAACGGCAGGAAACCGCCGAAATAACCCGTCCCGATATGATAGGGAATCGACATAGAGGTGTAGCGCGTGCGCGCCGGGAACAACTCGACAAGCCAGGAGGCAACCGGGCCATAGGTCATGCCTGAAAGGCAACCGATGCCGATGATGCAGAGGATCAGCCCGAACAGCTTGCCCGCGGGCGGCGCGACCTTGTCGAGATTATAGCCTGCCTGTTTCAGGCCCGCCTCAAGCGCTTCGGGTGCGGTCGCGTCGACAACGGTCCCGCCGATCGTCACCACCGGAGCGGAGGCCGGATCGCCCTGCTTCTTGGTATAGGCGACGCCGCGCTTCGAAAGGATATCGAGCACCTTGCCGCATTCGGTCGTCTGGCCCGATTGCGCGAACGGGTTGTAGGCGCAGTCACTACCCGTCACCACGACCGGACTTCGCGCCATGGCATCAGAAAGCGCCGGGTTGGCGAGGTTGGCCATCGCGTGAAACAGCGGAAAGAGAAGGACGATCGTCAGCGCATAGCCGATGATGATCGGCTTTTTCCGGCCGATCCGATCCGACAGCCAGCCAAAGAAGACGAACCAGAACAGGCTGGCAATCGCGCCCGCGCCAACGATGATCTGCGCGGCGGTATCGTCAATCCTGAGTGCATTCTGCAAGAAATAGAGCGCCTGGAACTGCGCCGTATACCAGATCACGGTCAGGCCGGCGGCAATACCGATCATCGCGGCGAGCAGGCGGCGGACCTTGGCCCAGCTGTCAAAGCTTTCCTTCAAGGGGTTGACCGCCGTTTCACCGGCTTCCTTCATCGCCTGGAAAACCGGGCTTTCGGAAAGCTTCATCCGGATCCAGAGCGAAACGGCAAGCAGCAACAGCGAAAAGAGGAACGGTATCCGCCAGGCCCAATCACTCTCCTTGCCGACAATGGCATTGGTCGTCAGCACCACGGCCAGCGACAGGATGAATCCGCCAACCACACTGCCCTGAATGAAGCCGGTGTAGAATCCGCGCTTGTTGCGGGGTGCGTGTTCGGCAACATAAATGGCAGCGCCGCCATATTCCCCGCCGAGCGCAAGGCCTTGCAACGCGCGCAACACGACAAGCAGGATCGGTGCCCAGACGCCGATCGTTGCATAGGTCGGCAGGAAGCCGATCCCTGCTGTCGCAACGCCCATCAGCGTGATCGTGACAAGGAATGTGTATTTCCGCCCCAGCTTGTCGCCCAGCACGCCGAACAGGAGTGCGCCCAATGGCCGCACGCCAAAGCCCACGCCGAACACGGCAAGCGCCTTCAGGAAGGCAGCACTGTCACTCCCCGCGGGAAAGAACAGCTTCCCGATCAGTGCCGCGAGCGTGCCGTAGACAAAGAAATCATACCATTCGAAAACCGTGCCCAGCGAAGAGGCAGTGATGACCAGCCGGTCGCGCTTGATATTCACCTCGCCCGTATCGCTCATTTTTGAACTGTCCCTGTCTTTTGTATCGTTGACACGCCCTTACCGGCAGTTATGCGGAAGGGACAAGCATGTTTGGCTTGGTTCTTGCGGCTGGTGTTCCGGCCAAACACCCCAGATGGTCAAGAGGATAAATGTCGATGAAGTCACGCAGGCTGGGCAAGAGTGCCATTTACGTTTCCGATATCTGCATGGGAACCATGACGTTCGGGAATCAGGCCGACGAGGCAACGGCGCACCGCGTGCTCGACATGAGCCTGGATGCCGGGATCAACTTTTTCGACACGGCCGAAGGTTATCCCGTGCCGCCCGATATCAAATATGTCGGCGTGACCGAAGAGATTGTCGGCCGCTGGCTGAAGGGCAAGAACCGCGATTCGATCATCCTGGCTACCAAGGTTTCGGGGCCAAGCCATGCCTGGTTCAAAAGCCCCAAGCGCGGCGGCATGACGGCGCTGGACCGGCACAATATCAAGGTTGCGGTCGAAGACAGCCTGCGCAAGCTCCAGACCGATTATATCGATCTCTACCAGACGCACTGGCCCGATCATGACACGCCCTATGAAGAAACAATGGAAACGCTCGATGAACTGGTCCGCGAGGGCAAGGTCCGCATCCTCGGCTGTTCGAACGAAACGAGCTGGGGGCTGATGAAATCGATCCAGGCGTCCGAGCGCGTGTGCGCCGCGCGCTACCAGACGATCCAGAACAATTTCAGCATCAACAACCGCCGCTTCGAGGATGAGCTGGCGCAGGTCTGCCGTCAGGAAGGGGTGAGCCTCATCCCGTATTCGCCGATCGGCGGCGGCGTCCTTTCGGGAAAATATCAGGACGGCAAGCGCCCGGCCGGCGCCAGGTTTTCGGCCTATCTCGAAATGGGCGGCCGACAGGCGACAATGGCTAATCGCTTTGCCGGGCCGCGCGCGCAAGAATCGACGGCACGGATCATGGAGATCGCGAAAGAGGCGGGCATGTCGCCCGTGACGCTCGCTGTCGCCTGGTCGAAACAGCATGACTTCGTCGCCTCGACGATCGTCGGCGTCACAACCGTCGAACAATGCGCGGAGATCTTTGCGGCGGCAGACCTTGTCCTTCCCGACGATGTCATGAAGGCCATCCACAAGGTTACGAAGGAGATCCTCTACCCGATGGGGTGAGCGGGGGCGCTTCATCCCCCGCGTGCCGCGTCGGCAAGGAAGCGCGAGCGATTCCCACAGGACTGATGCAACAATTTGCGCTTAGCACAAATGCAAGGCCATGAAGGTGTTGCGCCAATCCCAACAACTCGTATGATCGTTCAACAATGGCCCTCCAATACTATCCCAAACCGGGCGAAATTCTGCTTTGCGATTACAATACCGGCTTTATCGAACCAGAAATGACCAAGCGTAGGCCAATTGTCGTCATTTCGCCCCGACTTAGACATCGTGCAGGACTTGTAGGTGTCGTGCCACTCAGCACGACTGCGCCTGATCCGTTCGAAGCGCATCATTGCCGAATTGAATTGGCCACGCCCTTGCCGCAACCATTTGACTCCCCAGTGATGTGGGCAAAGTGCGACATGGTGGCAACCGTTGCGCATGCCAGGCTTGATCGTTTCAAGGCCGGTCGGAAGGACGGCGCACGCGTCTTCCTTTCCGGCAGATTGGACATGGACCAGTTGAAAGCCGTCAAAGCAGCTGTTTTGAACGGATTAGGCCTCTCTTCATTGACCATTCATCTGTAGTTGGATATATCCAACGGGTTCCCGCGCTGCTTCGGCATCGGGCTTGGAGACTGTTTCCTTACCGGAAACAGCGGGCCTCACATGGCGATACCAAGCCATGGAGGCTGTCGTGTGGTCGGAAAGGCCCCGCCGAAAGGCGGGGCCTTTCGCGTTTACTTGGAACTGATCGTCGAGGGCCAATTGCGCCATGGGATTAGGAGGCAAACGAATGCGCCTCTACAGCCTTGTAGGATCACATTTGAGAGCAATGAAGAGTTCGCGGCTATCGGCGCGGCGTGGTTTTAGTGAGAGCATATCGTTCTGAAGCTCTAGACAACGATCGACGACTGCCTTGCCTCGATGCTCGACATGCAGCCCGAGAGCTATTGCACCTACAAAAAAGGCTAATCCGGAAAACCATCCAATTGTGGGCGGGATGAAAGCAAACCGATTCAACGTTATTAGTGGTTTGGCCAACTCGACCGCTCTTTCGATGTCCTCCACGCCACTAATTTGAACACCGCGCCAGTACAGCAAAAGCTCTTCAAGTGGCTGCGCAGCCTTGCTCTGAAATCCCTGAATCGCGACGCCGCTTAAAAGTGCCAAAAGGATACCAATTCCAAAAAGTAATGCAGCGGGTGTTGGAAATTCAAAATGTTCGGCGACATTCAAAGCAGCAAGCGCACCGCCACTGTTTATTGCTAACAACGAAGCAGTCAGCCAGACAGACATCTTGACCAACTGATCAGAAGCGCCTGACTCAAAGCGCTCGAGTCTCCCAATTTGGTGCTCAGCTACGCGCCGGACCTCCGTGGCCAAATCTTCATTTTCCTTTTCGAACATGCCAGAAGTCATACTCTGTTTGAGTCACAATTCCATATTCCTATGGCGGGCCGGCGTCCGTTCGTTGCTCAGGGCAAAAGCTGCGAACCTAACGCTGCTCCAACCACTCCTCACACACCACGTTCACAATCCCCTGCAAAATCTCAACGCTCACCGTCGCTTCGGCCAGCACTTCCTTCGTGATCCGGTAGTGCTTTGAATAGCGGGCTTCGACATAGGCGCGGCGGATACGGTCGAAGGGGCGGCGGGCGTTGCGGGTTTTTCTTGGCCATGCCGAGATCAGCCGGGGGTCCAGGCCTTCGGCCATGGCTCGGAGTTTGTCGATCTTGTGAAGTTGGGGGCTGTAGAGGGTCAGGGTGAGCAGCAGGCAGTGATAGGCGCATTCGACGGCTTGGTGAAGATCGAAAGCCGCAAAGTTCGGCATGTTCTCGGACACGTGATATCTGGCTGTCTTACTGAACCCCAAGCTGCGTTCAAACCACTGCTCGAAATGCCCCCGCGCCTCCTCGCGTATCTCCTCCGCGCTCAAATTTCCCGGCTTGGCCAATTCCTTTGTGTCGAATTCATAGACGATGATGCCGTCGCGGTTGATGTCCACGAAGAACGGCCGCCCGCGCCGGAGCTGGTCGTTGACATCGGCAATGTCGTGCACCACGATGTTGTAGGGATAGCGGGTCGGGCCGAGTGACTCTTCGAGGTTCAGCCCGTCCTCCGCGCCGTACCACCAGTGATCCTCGGCCAATGCCGGATGGCTGACGACGATCAGCAGGTCGAAGTCCGAGCGATAGCCGCTGGACAGATCCAGCACCGCCTTGCCGCGGGCCATTGATCCGTAGAGGATGATCTTGAGGATGCGGCCCTGTTTCTGCCGCTCCCACGCCTTGCCCTTGATCGCCTCGGCGAATTGCTGGCGGATGATCTCCACGCCACGTTCGAGCAAGCGCCGTTGTTGCGGCTTCAGGTGATCAGTGTCCGTGCGCACTTGGCAGGCTTAGCGAGGATTGCGGGATGGTGCCAAGCCCCCTTCACGGCTTCGCGGCTTTGTGTGAGCCAAAATGTCCTCACGCGAGGACGTTAAGCTACTATTTCTTCTTCTGGTTCCGCATCACGACAAAGCCGATGGCCATGATGACAAGCCCCAGGACAATCAGGACTTCAAGTGCTGTTTCGACGGTTTCCATTGGGCCTCACTCCACAGTGACGGATTTGGCAAGATTCCTCGGCTGATCGACGTCGGTGCCCTTGGCGCAGGCCACGTGATAGGCAAGGAGCTGGACGGGAACAGCATAGACCAGCGGCGCGATCAGCGGGTGAACGCTGGGCATCTCGATCGTCGCCTTCGCGTCAGACCCCGCGAGCGCAAGCCCCTCGGCGTCGGAGATGAGCACCACCTGCGCGCCGCGCGCCATCGCTTCCTGCATGTTGCTGACGGTCTTGTCGAACAGCGGTCCGGCGGGCGCGAGGACGATGAGCGGAACCTTGTCATCAATCAGCGCAATCGGCCCATGCTTCATTTCGCCTGAGGCATAGCCCTCAGCGTGAATATAGCTGATTTCCTTCAATTTCAGCGCGCCTTCCAGCGCCATCGGATAGTCAGGCCCACGCCCGAGATAGAGCACGTCGCGCGCTTCCGCGATCGTGTGTGCCATCTTCTGGATTTCGTCGTCATGCGAAAGCGCGGCGTTCATCGCGGCGGGCGCTTCCTTCAGATGGCCGACAATCTCGCGCTCCTGTTCCGCCGACATCTTGCCCTTGGCGCGGGCGAGGTTGACCGAAAGTGCGGCCATAACGGCAAGCTGGCAGGTGAAGGCCTTGGTTGAGGCGACGCCGATTTCCGGCCCCGCGTGGGTGGGGAGCAGGAGATCCACTTCGCGCGCCATTGAACTGGTCGGCACGTTGATGATCCCGGCCGTCGTCACGCCATTCGCCTTCATGTGGCGGAGGGCGGCGAGCGTATCTGCGGTCTCGCCCGATTGCGAGACGACGACGCCCAGCACCTTTCCGGTGAGGACCGGATCGCGATAACGGAATTCCGAAGCGACATCGACGTCGACCGGGAGCCGCGCCATCTGCTCGATCCAGTATTTGCCGATCATCCCGACATAGGAGGCCGTGCCACAGGCAACGATGACCACGCGTTCGACTTCCGACAGGTCGAAATCCATCTGCGGCATCGCCACCTGCATTTCCAGCGGCCGGATATAGCTTTGCAGCGTCTGCGCCACGACCACCGGTTGCTCGTAGATTTCCTTCTGCATGAAGTGGCGGTGGTTGCCCTTGTCGATCAGGGCGCCCGATGCGCCCGAAACGACTATGGGCCGCGTGACAGGCGTGTTCGCACGATCGAAGATTTCGACCTTGTCCCGCCCGACGACGACCCAATCGCCCTCTTCAAGATAGGCAATCCGCTGGGTCAGCGGCGCAAGCGCCAGCGCATCTGAGCCGAGGTAATTTTCCCCCTCTCCATAGCCGACAGTGAGCGGGGCACCCAGGCGTGCGCCAATGATGAGGTCAGGGTGTTCGCGAAACATGATCGCCAGCGCAAAGGCACCGTGCAGCCGCGGCAGGACGGCGGCCACTGCTTCCTGAGGCAATGCCGCAGTCTGCATCTCGCGATCGACGAGATGCGCGACCACTTCGGTATCGGTCTCGGAGAGAAATATGCGCCCTTCCGCGATCAGTTCATCACGAAGCGGCTTGAAATTCTCGATGATGCCATTGTGGACGATCGTGACATCGCCCACGATGTGCGGATGGGCATTATCCTCGGTCGGCGCGCCGTGTGTTGCCCAACGCGTGTGGGCAATGCCGACCACCCCTTCGAGCGGCTCGGCAGCCAGCTTCGCGGCCAGATTGTTGAGCTTGCCTTCGGCCCGCCTGCGCCCGAACTGGCCGTTTGTGACCGTGCAGATGCCCGCTGAGTCATAGCCGCGATATTCGAGCCGCCTCAGCCCGTCTACCAGACGCTGCGAAACGGCGTCCTTGCCGACAATCCCGATAATGCCACACATGGGAAACCCCCGGATAAACGCGATGGTCCCCATTGGCCCAAGCGCCGCCGCGAGGGAAGCCCCTTTGGCCCCAGACGACCGGGCTTAACCCTTTCTTTGCGGAGGTCGATCTAGGCCTTACCAATGGGCAAGCGCAGAGACGGAAAATGGCGAAATCGCCTGTCGGGCTTCGCGATTGGCAGCGCTGAATGGACCACGACCGTGATCGGCGGTATTTCTGCCGGACTTTGCCTTGCGTTCGTCCTTTGGGTCGGGACGTCGGTTGCGGAAAGCGATCTTCAGATGGCGGAGCGTTCGACGCCCGCAAACGCCCGGCAGAAATGGGTCGTTGCCGATATGGATACAGGACGTCCGGCACCGCTCCCGGTCAACGATCACGCCGAACCAGTCCCGGCTCCACTGGCGAATGCGGTCTTCTCCCTCTGCCATATCGGGGGCGGGACCAATTGCGTGGTCGACGGCGACACGATCTGGATGGATGGCCTGAAAATCCGGGTTGCCGATATCGACGCGCCCGAAACGCATTCACCGCGCTGTGCGGCGGAAGCGGATCTCGGCAATCGCGCGACGCTGCGGTTGAAGCAACTCTTGAATGCAGGGCCGATTACGCTCGAACAGGTCGGCCGCGACGAGGACCGTTATGGCCGCAAATTGCGCGTCCTTTTACGCCAAGGGCGCTCGCTCGGAGACATTCTCGTAAGCGAGGGGCTCGCGCGACCTTACCAGGGAGGCCCGCGAACGGGCTGGTGCTAGTCCTGCCGCCCGCGCATCATGTCTTCGATCGAGACGGCCAAAAGGCCGATCATGAACGCAATCATCGATCCGGCAACGATCAGAACAGCAGGTTGCATCAGAGGATTAGTCATCGTTTCTGCTCCAAGTTGAGCCGCCTGTCTGGCGCAGGAAGCAATGCGTTTCATTGACTCAGATCAAGGACACCGGAGCTACCGCCTGTTCTCATTCCGGCCGGAAACAGAAAGGCGTTTGCGATGCTCAAGGTCGAAGCGGATCGGGAGGCCGGTTATCTTGAAATGACGGTTGATGGCCGGATCGAGAAAGCCGACTATGAAGCGGCAGTTGAAGCGGTCGATATGCTGCTCGAGACGCACAAGAAGATCGACGTGATGGAAATCGTGCTGGATATGGGCATGGTCATGCCGGAAGTCTGGTGGAAGGATATCGTCTTCCACCTCAGCCACCACCACTTCCTGCGGCGCGTTTCGGTCGTTTCCGACAGCGGATGGGTCGGTCCGCTCACCAGGCTGTTTGCGCCTCTCTATCCGGCGGAAATCCGCACCTACAGTGTTGGAGAAATCGAGGAAGCGCGTCGCTGGACGAAATTCGGCGATCCGGAAGCCGATCAGCCCGTGGAGCCGCATCTCGACTTTGCGTGAAGGCCGACTGCCGCTAACCCTTTTTTAGCCGGTTTGGGCCCACAAATATGGGCATTGTGGCAGAGTCCGACCCCATCAAGCGCCTTCAGGCAGCCGCGCGGCGCACGACCGGTCCCGAGACCGTGGAGGCCCAGCATCGCTGGTATATGGATGAGTTGGAACAAACTATTGGCCGCGATCCGACCGGAACCGCGCGCTGGAGACCCGAAATTTCGTTGAGTCCGTCATGGTTCGGGCCGCTCGTGAAAATCCTGACTCTTTCCGCGGTGACCTTTGCCGCCACAACAGCTTTCCTGTTGTGGCAGGACGGCACATTGGGCCGATACTTCGAAACGCAGCAAATCCTGCCGCGCCAGAAGAAAGTGAAATGGGTACTTGGTGATCAGGAAACCGGGCGGGCTTCCGCCATCCCGACTGGAAAGGCCGTCAAGAGCGATGTGCCGCCCAACGAAATCGAGCCGCTGATCAATCCGCAGGTGGCACCTGTTGCCGCAGCGCCCACGGAGCCCCCGAGCACGGACGACTAGAGGCTGCGCCCACGGCGCAGCCTCTGGCCAACAAGTCACATAGTCAGGACGCTGGCGCCCAATCGCCCTTGAGCAGGGCAATGACGCGGCGGACAACCATTGTCGCGCCGACACCCGCGATGTTCAGGCCCAGATTGGTGGCAATGGCACCCAGCTGCTCGCCAATCTGCGGGATGTTGCCAAGGGCAACACCGATGGCGGGCAAGACCAGAACAGCCAGCATGATCCTTATGCCATCATCGGTTGACGCACCAATACCCGTAATAATCCCAAGTATGACCAGCGCGGCAGCGACGTTCAGATTAGGAATGGCAACAAAAGCGGCAGCGATTGCCAACAGCAATGCAAGCGCGCGCGCAGCGGCGTAGACTTTATCCATGTTATTCCCCTCCAACTTTTTCGACCTTGCGGCCAGGAGGTCCCCACCTCCTGCAAAGGAGACTATATGGTTAATTGAAAATTGCAAGTCGCTCGAATTTGGCTAATTTCTGCCATTCTGCGCACGAAACCGGCTTCCCAAGGTCTGCCGGCCGAGAGGCGATCCTTTCGCTATGCCCTGTCGTCCGATGGCGTCCGCACCCAGGCAATAGCGAACAAGATCATCAAAAGGCCGTCGATCAGGCTGCCGTAAAATGGACCGGTCATCTCAAGCCGCCCGGATGACCAAAGCCACAGGCAGGCAAAAAAGAAGCCGGCCTTTTCAAGCACGCTCACGAGCATGAGAGGGCGATAGCGGACGGGATCGCGGGCGATCAGAATGAAGGCAAACTGCCAGACGAGCGCAGAGCCATAGAATCCGTAATAGAATTCGGGATGGGTGAGCGCGGGCGGCGACGTGCGGCTGAACTGATCTTCAAGGAAAAATCCCGGCAGCAAGACAAGGATGCCGTAAATCGCTGCCAGCCAATAGGTTGCTCTCGCGAATTTCATCGCTGCATTTCCCCGCTTGTTGCGCCCATCCTTTTAGAGCAGGCAACGCGGGAAGCCAATGCCGGCAAAACGCTGCTACAGGCAGCGAATGAGCTTGACCCGTTTGCCTCGGACGAGGTGGAGGGTCGTCGGCTCCGCCGCGCCCTTAACCTTGATGATCAGAGTCATGGCATCGCCATTGACCGTTCCGCGATAGAGTGTCGGCTGAAGGCTGGGCGAAACATCTGCAGGCGTCGGGCCGGGAGCATAGGCTTCGAATGTGCCGCTGGCCTTGAAACGATGTTGCGCGTCGAGGCGCAGCGGACCTTTGATGGCCCCCGAGCCGCAATCGCGCTCAATCGTGCCGCCGGTTGCCGATAGCGTAAGCCGGGCGCGATCACCCGCCCATTCTCCCGTCAAAGGCGGATTCGCTGCGCCGGACAACGTCACGGCAACCAATGCGAGCAGGGAGCGTTTCGGTAGGGACATGGCATCATTTCCTATTCTGGCCCAGTTTGTGCTCCGAAAAAACAAAAAAGGGGAGCGTTTCCGCTCCCCTTCCCAGTCTTCCCTCAGGAGTAAAGTCTCACGCGAAGGACGCCGAGTAGCGGCGGCGACGCATGGCATAGCCCATGAAGCCGAAACCGAAGACCATCATGGCCCAGGTTTCAGGTTCGGGGACAGGCGTTGTCAGCACCGCAATGAAAGTGCCCCAGCGCGATCCGCCTGTTCCACCCGGATGGCCGCCTGCCGCATTGTTATATTCACGGGCAAACTGACCGATCAGGTAGAAGTTGTGAGCGTTCGACGGATCCACCGACACCTGGCTGTAATCGCCCCAACGCTGGCGGCCTGCTGCGGCCTGCCCGAACAGGCTGCCGTTGTGGTAGTCATCCACAAGGCTTTCCTTGAGGAGCATTTCGCTGCCCATCGATTGCAGCGATCCGTCTGCCATCGTGCGGAACAACTGCGCCATGAACGAGATCTTGCCGGTCGTCGGATCGAGACCCGAGCGGTTATAGCCAATCGCGACTTCGCCGAATTCATTCACCGCGATCGAGCCCTGATAATAATCATAGCCCGCTTCGCCGATATTGCCTTCGTCGAGGATCGCAAAGGTGTTCGCATCGAGAATGGTGTAGCGAACCCGCGATTCATCAAGACCGTCCGACAGATCGTCAACCGTGTTGACCATGTAGATGCGGCCGTTGACTTCGTAGACGCTGCTGCTGATGCGTTCGTCCAGCGTCGCAATGACGCGCTGGTTGGCTGCAATCGCAACGCTCGGCTGGCGGCCGGGTCCAGGGCTCTGGAACGCTGCTTGGCCAAGATAATTGACCGCACCGAGCGTAGCGCCTGATTCATCGGTCGACGTCAGATTGTTGACCGTAAAGCCAAGCGAATCATAGTTGAACAGCGATGCCGCAAGCACTTTGCCCGTGGACCCCGCCGTCGTGCTGTTCACGCCTTGAAGCGCGAACCCGCGATCCTCGAACGTTCCCGGAAACGCAGTCGAGAACTGCTTCATCCCCGTGACTGAAGGCGCTCCGTTACCGAACAGGCTGTTCAAGGGAATGACGTTCAGCGTCGTGCCCTGGAACGAACTCGTGAAGTTGTTCGTGCCGATGTAAACGGCGTTTGTGTCCATCGCGAGTGTGGGATAGTCGGCAACGCCGCCGGCAAAGCCCGTAAATATGGTCGACTGCCAGCTGCCCAGCGCATCATCCGTGTCCGAAATGGCGATCTGGATATCCGCTGTGGAGGCACCGAACGAAATGGCAATCCAGCGGCCTGCCGCTGCATTGTACATAACGCGTGAGTCGCCATTCGCGCCAGCCTGACCAACCGAGTTCCAGAAAGCGACGTCCGAAACCAGCGAAAGTCTTTGGCCAGTATATTTGTCGAACACGGCATAGGCACCATTGCTCGTTTCAAAATACTGCGTGCGGCCAACGGCACCCATTGTGTCTGGCGGAATGAAATTGCGCCCGAATGACGCGCCATCATATTGGCTGATACCTTCGAAACCCAAGGTGTAGGTCGAAGATACATTGCTCACCGGAGCGGATGCGCCGCCGCTATCAAGTGAAAGGTCACCCGGAATGGTGATCATCTTCGGTTTCTTGAACTCAAAATAGGATTTGATGGTTGGTGCTGCACTTGCCGCTGTTGGCGCATAGGCCACCGCGCACAAGGCAATCAGTGGAAGTGACTTTGACAACTTCATACTTACCCCCTGCCTGGATTGTTCCACCGGAATTTTACCAAAACCTGCCCCTCCGGAAAAACGTATTTCTACGCCCGGACACTATTTTCAGATTTGGTGCGACTCTGATGTTGGTTGAGATTGTCTTAACGATTAACGAAGCGCAACAATATTTCGCCAAAATATTTCCCGTTCTGGGACAAAAGACGGGAATCCGCCCCGAACGGCGCGAAAGCCTTGAGTTTCCCCCTCACGCGGAACCTGAAGAAACAAGGTTAACAGGGTTGAAGTCGTTCACCGGGGCCAAAAAAGTCGCTCAGCCGAACCGGTTGTCCCGGGGAAATCCTGTGGGTGGCATCCGCCCGGCGGCACCACGTGCGACGCGCCACAAGGTCAGGTCTGCTTCGGTGCGGGTGCGCCCTGTTTCACCGCCCATCGCCCAGCTCAAGCCTTCGTCAAAGCGGAAGCTCGTTGCGTCGGACAGGCCGCCATCTCGGTATTTCTGAAGCGTGACCCCTTGCCCGCGTGTCATTTCCGGCAGCTCCTCAAGCGGGAAGACGACGAGCTTGCGGTTGTCCCCCACTACTGCCGCATAATCATGGCCAGCGGGAATCGTCCGCGCGACCGCCAGCTTGGCGCCGGTCCGCACATTGACGACCTGTCGGCCCTTGCGCGTTTCGGCAACGACCTCTGACGCATTGGCGACAAAGCCCTTGCCGTCGGACGCCGCCAGCAGGATGCGCTCATCGGACCGGGCGGGAAAAAGATTCACGATCCCGACGCCATCGGGCAGGTCGATCATCAGGCGAACCGGTTCGCCAAAGCCCCGCCCGCCGGGCAGCTTGTCAGCACCAAGTGTGAAAAACCGGCCATCTTCGGCCGCAAGCAGGATCTTGTCCGTGGTTTGAGCGTGAAAGGCAAAGGCCGGGCCGTCGCCATCCTTGAACTTCAGTGCCTCCGCCGTGTCGAGCGCTACATGGCCCTTCATCGCGCGGACCCAGCCGCGCTGCGACATGATGACGGTAATCGGTTCCCGCTCGATCATCGCTTCCAGCGGAATATCCTTTGGAGCGGCCGCTTCGGCAATCAGCGTGCGGCGCTTTCCGATCACGGTGTCCGGGCCGTAGGCTTGCCGCAGCGTGGCAAGATCCTTCTTCAACTTGGTCTTCTGACGCGCCGGGCTTTCGATGAGCGCAACAAGGCCTTCGCGTTCTTCGGCGAGCTTTTCGCGCTCGGTCTTGATCTCGAATTCCTCGAGCCGCCGCAGCGAACGCAACCGCATGTTGAGGATTGCTTCGGCCTGCCGGTCATTGAGCCCGAATTCGGCCATCATGACGGGCTTGGGCTCATCCTCGGTGCGGATGATCTCGATCACGCGATCGAGGTTGAGATAGGCAATCAGATAGCCGTCGAGCAGTTCGATCCTGTCATCGATCTTGCCGAGCCGGTGCTGCGCCCGGCGGACGAGCACTTCGATCTGGTGCCGGATCCAGCGCGTCAGCACATCTTTCAGGGGCAGGACGCGCGGGGTGCGGTCCGCATCCAGCACATTCATGTTGAGCGAAATGCGGACTTCAAGTTCGGAGAGCTTGAACAGACTTTCCATCAGCACATCGGGATCGACCGACCGGCTGCGGGGTTCGATCACGATGCGGATGGCTTCATCCGATTCATCCCGGACATCGGCCAGGATCGGCAGTTTCTTGTCATTGATGATCGCGGCAATCGCCTCGATCAGCTTGCCCTTCTGGACCTGGTAGGGAATTTCCGTGACGACGGCGACCCAGGTCCCGCGCCCCTGATCCTCGACATGCCAGCGCGAACGGACGCGGAAGCCGCCGCGGCCCGTTGCATAGGCTTCGGCGATCACCGCCGCGCTGTCGATGATCTGGCCGCCGGTCGGAAGGTCCGGACCCTTGATGTGTTCGAGCAGCGCCGCAGCGTCAGCATTGGGCTGCTCGATGAGGAGCGTTGCGGCGTCGATAATCTCTGCAACATTGTGCGGCGGAATGCTTGTCGCCATGCCGACAGCAATGCCGCTCGCGCCGTTGGCGAGCAGGTTGGGGAAGAGGCCGGGGAAGATTTCCGGCTCTTCATCCTCGCCATTGTAGGTCGGCTTGTAATCGACCGTGCCATCATCAAGCCCGGACATGAGGGCGATGGCAGAGGGTGTCAGCCGCGCTTCGGTGTAGCGATAGGCCGCGGCATTATCGCCATCGACATTGCCGAAATTGCCCTGCCCGTCGACAAGCGGATAACGCAGCGCAAAATCCTGTGCGAGGCGGACCATCGCATCATAGACCGATTGATCGCCATGCGGGTGATATTTGCCGATCACATCGCCCACCACGCGGGCGGACTTCTTGTAGGCACTCGCCGGGTCGAGCTTCAGCAGTCGCATGGCCCAGAGCAGGCGGCGGTGGACCGGCTTCAGCCCGTCGCGCAGGTCAGGCAGCGAACGCGCCGTGATCGTCGACAGCGCATAGACCAGATAGCGCTCGGACAACGCCGTATCGAAGGGCGTATCAAATGCTTCACCGGGAACGGGCGCTGGATCGATCAGGTCAGACATGGGGTGCCGTTAGCAGCGACGAGTCGGGACTGCAAAAGGAAGCGTCACATGGCGGCGGACGGAGGCGGTTACGACAAGGCTCAACATCTCCCAGGGATCTAAATCCCCCTAAATCACTATAGATATAAAGTTTTCTTTATAAACGATAATTTCTCTATCTCTATCAAATTGGTGATGTATCATGACGAGACCAGAAAACTGGAAATTGTGGAGAGTAGTGTGATGCGTAACATGATGAAGGGATTATTTGCCGTACCGGTCCTTGCGATGATGGCGGCCTGTGGCCAGCCTGAGGAGTCTGCGTCACAAGGACCAGCCCAACAGGACGCGGCCATGAGTGAAGACGCAGCTGATGATCAGCCGCCCCAGATCAATGAGGACGTGACGAGTGGCGTTGCTTTCGATTTCAAATATCTTTTCAGCCTGCCCGAAAGTCGCATCGGGAGCGTGCAGCAAGAGCACGCCGCACTATGTGCAAAGCTTGGCATTGCCCGCTGTCGGGTGACGGGACTGAAATTCAACAAGACGCGCGACGGCACAATTGATGCGATGATGGCATTTGCGGTCGAACGGTCACTCGCGCTTGGATTTGCTGCAGATGCAACTGCGCTTGTCGAACGCGCCGAAGGCAAACTTGCAACTAGCGAGGTAAACGGCAGTGATGTTGGGAGCGGCATTGTTGCCGACGACAGTAACGCCACAGCGATCGAGCGCGAATTGAGCAAGTTGGGCGCGGAGTTGAAAGTCCCTGGATTGCGGTCAGAGGCACGTGAACGGATTATCGAGCGCCGGCAAGAGCTTCGCGACGAACTTGCGACCATCAACGCAAGCCGTGACGACAAGGTGCAAAGCCTCGCCACAACCCCGGTGATGTTCAACTATGAATCCGGCGATACGGTGCTCGGAATGGATCGCAGCGCGCCATTGCGGCAAGGCTTGAGCGTCGGCGAAACTTCGTTCGCCGCGATGCTCGGTTTTGTCGCATTGCTATTCGGAGCGGTGGCCCCGTGGGCGCTCCTCGGCCTTGGAATTTTTTGGATTTTCCGGCGTATCCGCCAGCCGAAAGCCGGCGCTGCGCCGGATCAGGGTTGATTCATGACACCGTCGCCCCTGTACATGCAGGGGCGACGAGATCGAACGCTGAATGCAATCTCCTCGCGCATCACACCTCCAGCGCGTATCCTGCATCCTTCCAGGCCTTCATCCCGCCATCGAGTGCGACGGCCCGCATGAATCCCAATTGCTTGAGCGTGGCGGCGGCAAGGGTCGAAATCTTCCCGAATTCGCAGCAGGCCAGGATGCGCACCGTCGGGTCGGGGAAGAGGTCGTTGATGCGCAATTCAAGCTGCCCGCGGGCGAGATGGCGCGCACCGGGAATATGGCCCTTTTCGAAGGCATCCCTTTCGCGAACGTCGAGGACGGTCAGGTCGTTTGCCCCCCGCGCAAGCTGGTCGTGCAGTTCGGCAAGCGACATGAACGGAACCGTGTGGGCCGCTTCGCTCAACAGCTGTTCGACCGTGATGCCGCCGCTCATATTGGTCCGCAGCGCTTCGGTCAGGTGCGTCGGTGCGGCAAGGTTCAGTTCGCGCATCATCGCGACAAATTCCTGCCGATCCCGCTTCTGCAGGCGGGGGTTGGTTTCGATCTCCTGACCGATCGTCGATTCACTATTGCCCTTGTAATCATGGCCGGGAAAGACGCGGGTCGCCGGATCGAACTTGAGCAGTCGCCCGAACAGGCTGTCATAAAGCTGCTCTGGATCGCCAGTCGGCAAATCGGTCCGCCCTGTCCCGCCAATCAGCAGCGTATCACCTGTGAACAGCGCGTCCCCAGCGCTGAAGCACATCGAATCGCGCGTGTGGCCGGGCGTTGCCAGCGCCACGAGGCGGACATCCCCGGCTACGAGCATTTCGCCATCATCAAGCCGCATGTCGGCAAAAGGCGCCGGGCTCTTGCGGCCATGCACGACCGGGACGCCAAGCGTTGCACCAAGCTGGCGCGACGCGGAGAAATGATCGGCATGCGTATGGGTGTCGAGCAAATAGCTCAACGAAAGCCCGTCACGTGCAATCGCAGCCTTGTAGCGCTCGACAAGGTGGATTTCCGGGTCGATCAGGATCGCCCGGCCGCTTGTTTCGCAACTGATCAGATAGGATCTGCAGCCGCCGTTCGCGAATGGTTCGATGTGCATGGATCGACTCCCCCACTTTCAGGCGTCAGGCTACTCCATCTATTCCGAGTCCGGCAAATCTTCTTCGGAAGCCTGTTTCAGGGACGGACAGCCTCGTGATCGCACAATGGCTTGACAAATCTCCCCTTATTCCTATATTTCGATAATTATAGAATCATTGGATAGTTCGATGGACGGACCAAAAGTCATTCGGGCGCTTGGCGCTCTTGCGCAGGAGCATCGGCTTGCTGCCTACCGCCAGCTTGTTCAGGCCGGTCCTGACGGGATGGCGGCAGGCGCCCTTGCCGAAGCCTTAGGTGTCCCCGCGTCATCAATGAGCTTCCACCTTGCCCAGCTCGCCAATGCCGGGCTTGTTGTCCAGCGTCGGCAGAGCCGCTCCATCATCTATTCTGCAGACTATGGGGCGATGAATGCCCTCATGTCCTACATGACAGAAAATTGCTGCGGCGGTGCCCAATGTTCCTCGGGCAGCGCCTGCGATTCAACCCCAACCGAAGCAAAGGATGCCGCATGAAGCGTTTCCATGTCCATGTCGGGGTCTCCAACCTCGACGAGTCCATCGCCTTCTACTCCGGGCTTTTCGGAGCCTCGCCGAGTGTCACCAAATCCGACTATGCCAAGTGGATGCTTGAGGATCCGCGGATCAATTTCGCGATCTCCCGCAAGTGCGGCGCTGCCAAGGGCGTCGAACATCTTGGCCTGCAGGTCGAGGACCAGGCCGAACTCACCGACGTCTATGGGCGCCTGAAAGCCGCAAAGGGTCCGGTGCTGGAGGAAGGCGCCACAACCTGCTGCTATGCCAAATCCGAAAAGAGCTGGATTGCCGATCCCGATGGCGTCGTCTGGGAAGCGTTCCTGACAAGCGGAGACAGCACCATTTATGGCGAAGGCCCTGATTTTGCCAGCCTCGCTTCGGACAATGCAGCCGCCAACGCCTGTTGCGCGCCACAGGTCGCCACGCCAGTGACATCCTCCTGTTGCTGAAAGGCGGACCCGTGAACGACAAGATCTACAATGTGCTGTTCCTCTGCACGGGCAACAGTGCGCGCTCGATCATCGGCGAAGTCCTCATGAACCATGACGGCGCGGGTCGCTTCAAGGCCTTCAGTGCAGGCAGCCAACCGAAGGGCGAGGTGCACCCTGAAGCCTTGAAATTGCTCTCCGGCCTGGGATTTTCAACGGTCGGGCTGCGGTCAAAAAGCTGGGACGAGTTCACTGGACCCGGCGCGCCCGCGTTCGATTTCATCTTCACGGTCTGCGACAATGCAGCCGGCGAGACGTGCCCGGTCTGGGTCGGTCATCCGATGACGGCGCACTGGGGAATTGAAGACCCCGCAGCCGCATCTGTTGCTGATCAGCCGGAGGCCTTCCGGCAGGCGGTGCGTTACTTGCGACGGCGCATCGAGCTTTTCCTCACCCTGCCGCTGGACAGCCTTGATCGGATGGCGACCGAGCGCAAGCTCAAGGAAATCGGCCAGAGCGAAGGCACCACAGCGCTCAGGCAGGACGCATGAACGCGACGCTTTCCGCATCGGCCAGCATCGAGGCGCCGCTGAAGCAACTCTCCTTCCTTGATCGCTACCTGACGGTCTGGATCTTCGCCGCGATGGCGCTGGGGATTGCGCTGGGCTCGCTCGCACCCGCCGTTCCAGAAACGCTTGGCGCATTGTCGGTCGGATCGACGAGCATTCCGATCGCCATTGGCCTCATCCTGATGATGTTCCCGCCACTCGCCAAGGTGCGGTACGAAGAACTTGGGCAGGTCTTCAGCGACTGGAAGATGCTCGGCCTGTCATTCGCCCTGTGCTGGATCGTGGCACCTGCCTTCATGTTTGCGCTGGCAACGCTGCTCCTCCCCGACAAGCCGGAATATATGACGGGACTGATCCTCATCGGGATCGCGCCCTGCATCGCCATGGTGCTGGTCTGGAACCAGCTCGCCAAAGGCAGCCCCGAATATGTGACGGGCCTCGTTGCCTTCAATTCGCTGTTCCAGATTGTCTTCTATGTGCCCTATGCCTGGTTCTACCTGACGGTGCTGCCGCCGGTCTTTGGCCTTGATGCACATGTCGTGGACATCGACTTCACGATGATCGCCAAGGCGGTGCTGACCTATCTCGGCGTGCCGTTTCTTGCCGGCTTCCTTGTCCGGCGCACGCTCATAAAGGCGCGCGGCGCGAACTGGTATGAAGGCCGGTTCCTGCCAGCGATCAGCCCGATCACGCTTGTGGCCCTGCTGTTCACGATCATCGCCATGTTCAGCCTCAAGGGCGGCGAGATCCTCGCCTTGCCGGTGGATGCGCTGCGGGTCGCCTTACCTCTGGTGATTTTCTTTGTGGTCATGTTCGTGCTGGCCTTTGCCAGCGGTCGGGCAATCGGCGCAGATTATCCGCGCGCGGCGGCGCTCTCCTTCACCGCCGCGTCCAACAATTTCGAACTGGCCATTGCGGTTGCCATTGCGGCCTTCGGCCTCGCCTCGCCAGAAGCGTTCGCGGCAGTCATCGGCCCGCTTGTCGAAGTGCCAGTGCTGATTGCGCTGGTCAATCTTGCACTCTGGTTCGAGCGGCGCTGGTCTGGCGGATCAATCTAGTGGCTTACGGCTTTCGGCTATAGCGCGTAGCAGTCAGTCGCGCGGACACTGCACAGCTCTTGTTGTCCATATAGCCGCTGCTGCGCATGAATTCGCGAACAGCCTTGTCCCCGATCGATGCGTCCTTACCTTTTGGGTAGATGCACCAAAGCGCCAAATGTGGATTCCGACTCGCTTCGGCGAATGCGGAAAGCAGGCCCGTTTCATTCATCACGATCGCAAGGAGCACGGCGGCATCGCCTGGCTCGACGCAAGTTGCAGATGCCAGTGCCCCAACCAGTTCAGGGTCATTGACCTCGCCGATCACACATGCGCGCTTGTTTGGCCCAATGCCGAGCTTGTCGCTCAGGCTTGGCGGACGCTTCAAGAGCGCATCCCGCCACTTGAGAGCCTCGGCTTCCCCAAGCTCAAGCATCAGCGTTTCGTCGTTGCAGCGCAGTGCAAGTGCGTTCCCTTCTGCAACGACATCTGAAATGCCGCTTCGCGCAAAGCGTGCCCTGATGGCGCCCCGCAGAATGATCTCCTGCGATTCAAGGAAGGCTTTCACCTCTTCGGCGGCACCGCGCCACCGGGCAATTGCAACGGCTTCGCGCCCCAACTGCTCTCTCCCTCTTGCCGAACGTCAGGGCCACATCCGCTGGAGCTCGGCATGCTTGTCGATGAACTGGTGCTTCAGCGCCCCCGCGAGATGCAGGAAGACAAGCAGATAGAGGACCAGAGCAAGGCTCTCATGCACTTCGCCGAACAGGCCGTGGAGGCTTTCCTTCACTGCGGGATCCATGTTCATGATCCAGCCGATCCGCGGCCATTCGAACAGGCCGAACCAGTACATCTTGATCTCCGGCGCCGCCTTCCAAGCGCTGTCGTGAAGCCAGCCCGAAATCGGCATCGCGAAAATCAGGACATAGAGGAAAAGATGGGCGGCCTTTGCCGCGAGCTTTTCCCACGGCTTGTAATGATCCGGCAAAGCGGGCGGCACGTGCGTCGCGCGCCAGAGGAGGCGCATGATGGCAAGGCCAAGGACCGTGATGCCGATCGACTTGTGCGCGTCGATCAGGGGGCGGACATTGTCTTCCCCGAACGATTCAAAGAGTAGCCCCAGCGCCACATTGGCCACGATGAGCAATGCAATGACCCAATGCAGGACAATCGCGGTGCGGGAATAACGGGCGACAATTGCGGACATACAGTCTCCGTTCAGATGGGCCTTACCAGAAAGAGACTTATCGGTAGCAAAGCGCCGCGCCCATAGCTAGGTCAAGCAGCATCGCATGAATTTTCACTTCGCCCCTCCAGACGATGCGCTTGAAAGCCGCCGAATCGCAGCATCGGCCCGCTATACTCCGCGCGTTGTTCCGCTGATCAGCCCCTTGATCGGCGGCAGCGTGATCATCGCGTTTGTGTGCCTCGTCGCTCAGGCCTTTTTCCGGCAGGGCCTTGCCGCCTGGAGCGCCGGGCTCGCCTACATCTTCTATGATACTTGCCTTCTCGCCTTTACCGGCTGGCAGGCCCGCAAACTCTATCGGCCGCCAAATCCTGCTGTTTCGGACGTGCCACGACCGACGCTGGCGGTCATCATTGCCGCGCATAATGAAGAGCACGCCATTGCCGTCACGATTGATGCGCTTGCCGCCCAGACGGACGCGCCCGACCTGATCCTGGTTGCCGATGACGGTTCGACCGATGGCATGGGAGACGTACTCGAAACGCGATACGGGCTCACGCGCCCGGAATTCGGGCAAACCTGCCTGCCTGGCCCTGTGATGCCGTCGCTGCGCTGGCTGCGCCTGCCGCAGGGTGGAAAGGCGCGCGTCCTGAACGCGGCACTTGCCATGACGGATTGCGACATCGTCCTGACCGTGGACGCAGACACGTTGGTCGAAACCCACGCGATTGCGGTCATGCGGGAGAGTTTCCGGACCGAGCCCGCGCTTGTCGCGGCAACGGGTGTGCTGACCCCTGTCTGCGGCAAAGGCCCGGTCGCCCGCTTTTTCCAATGGTTCCAGACCTATGAATATGTCCGCAATTTCGTCTCGCGCTATGCCTGGATGCAGCTCAATGGCCTGCTGCTGATTTCAGGAGCCTTTGCAGCGTTCCGCCGCGATGCCCTTGTGACTGTCGGCGGCTTCGATCCCGATTGCCTGGTCGAGGACTATGAACTGATTCACCGGCTGCATCGCTGGTCTGCCGAACATGGCAAGGACTGGACCGTCCGCGTGATCGGCGCGGCACGGGCCCGCACTGATGCCCCCGAAACGCTCATGTCCTTCCTGCGACAGCGCCGCCGCTGGTTTGCCGGCTTCCTCCAGACCCAGCGCTGGAACCGCGACATGACGGGCAATGCCCGCTTCGGAAAGCTCGGCACGGCGATGATGCCAGTCAAGGCGCTTGACACGCTCCAGCCAATATACGGGCTTGCCGCGTTCATACTGCTGATCGGCTTTGTCGCGGCCGGGCGCTATGCCTTGGCCTTTCCGATCCTGCTGGTGATGATCGGCAAGATTGTGGTCGATATCAGCTTTCACCTCTGGTGCCTTGGCCATTACCGGCGCTGGACGGGAGACAGACAGAGCGCAGGGGCTGCAAAGGCGCTGTTTGCGGCTGTGCTGGAACCATTCAGTTTCCAGCTGATGCGCCATGCGGGGGCAGCCTGGGGCTGGTGGACCTTCCTGACCGGCCAGCACAGCTGGGGACGGCAAAGCCGTCGCGGCATCGTCGCACAGGCCATCGCGCGCTTGCCCTATTGAGGGTTTTGGGCCTATAGACTTTCCGTGCCCCGGCGGCCCGGTATCCATCAAACGGAACACCGCTGCCGGGGCTTTGCTCATTTGAAAGGCCCGTGCATGAACCGCCGCCGCCAGATTTACGAAGGCAAGGCCAAGATCCTCTATGAGGGGCCAGAACCCGGCACGCTGATCCAGTATTTCAAGGATGATGCGACGGCGTTCAATGCCCAGAAGAAGGGCACGATCAACGGCAAGGGCGTGATCAACAACCGCATTTCCGAGCACGTCTTCACCTTGCTGGGCCACATCGGCATTCCGCACCATTTCATCAAGCGCCTGAACATGCGCGAACAGCTTGTCCGCCAGGTGGAGATCGTTCCGATCGAAGTCGTGGTGCGCAACGTGGCCGCCGGTTCGCTCTCGAAGCGCCTGGGCATTGAAGAAGGCGAGCAGCTCCCGCGGACGATCCTTGAATATTATTACAAGGACGACGCTCTGGGCGATCCGCTGATTACCGACGAACACATTGCCTGTTTCGGCTGGGCGAGCCAGGAAGAAATGCACGACATTTCGGACATGGCGATCCGCATCAACGACTTCATGTCGGGGATGTTCGCCGGGATCGGCATTCGTCTTGTCGATTTCAAGCTCGAATTCGGGCGCATCTGGGAAAATGACTTTTCGCGCATCATCCTGGCTGACGAGATCAGCCCCGATGGCTGCCGCCTGTGGGATATTGCGACCAACGAAAAGCTCGACAAGGACCGCTTCCGCCGGGACATGGGCGGCGAAGTCGAAGCCTATCAGGAAGTCGCGCGGCGCATGGGCCTTTTGCCGGAAGGCGTGGACAGCGCTGTTCTCGACCTGGAAACGCACCGCAAGAAGCGGGGCAAATAGGCTCTAGGACCCGACGCGTGCCACGCGAACGGCGAGGCCAAGTTCGGGATAGACGGCGCGCGCGTCTCCATTTGCGGACGAAACGGGCTCGACAACCAGCTTGCGGTTGACCTTGTCTCGGTGATGCATCCGCGCGGTATTTTCCTGCCCGACGTAACAGCCCTTGGTGAAGCTCACGCCATTCTGTTCGCGCGCATTGCATTCGAGCCAGAGCGTCTTGTCGCTGCCCAATTCGGCAATGCCTTCGACAATGCCGCGCGAAAGGCGTTGCGCATGCCAGCCCTCCGCCGGCTTTTCAGGCGGGGCAATCCAGCGAAAGCCAAGGCCCGGATCGCGCGGATCAGGGACGCCCCGCCCTGCCGCAGGTGACCAATGCACGGCGAGCGACGGGTCGAGCGCTATCGTGATGGGTTTGCGCAAGCGGTACATTGACAGGCGCTTGACGAGTGCCGGGGTCTCACTCGCTTCGCAGTCCAGCAACAGGTCATCCCCATCGGCCCAGACCAGAAAATCGAACAGGGCCTTGCCTTGCGGCGTCAGCAGCCCGGCCCAGACTGGCAGCGGGCCCAGAACATCGTTTGTCACGAGGCCCTGAAGGAAGCCGCGCACGTCTTCTCCGGACAAGCGAACCAGCGCACGATCGACAAGGGTGGTTTTCGTCATCATCCCCATTTAGGGGGAGTTGCAGGAAAACCAAGCCGGAGCCTTGCATGACCGACAGCCTCACCATCCGGCGCCCCGATGACTGGCACGTCCATCTGCGCGATGGCGCCATGATGCAGGCCGTCTTGCCCTACACGGCCCACCAGTTCGCGCGCGCGATTGTCATGCCGAACCTGTCCCCACCCGTAACCAATGTGGCCGAAGGCCTTGCCTACCGCTCACGGATCGAGGCGGCGATTCCTGCGGGCATGGATTTCACCCCGCTGATTGTTGCCTATCTGACAGACAGCAGCGATGCTGATGAAATCGCCCGTGGCCATGCTGAAGGGGTGTTCACGGCGTGCAAGCTCTATCCCGCGCACGCCACGACCAATTCGGCCCATGGCGTGACGGATATTCGCACCATCATGCCCGTGCTCGAACGAATGCAGGCGATCGGCATGCCGCTCCTCGTGCACGGCGAGGTGACTGATCCGACCACGGACATTTTCGACCGCGAGGCGATCTTCATCGAACGCATATTGGCCCCGTTGTCGCGGCAGTTGCCCGCGCTCAAGATCGTCTTCGAACACATCACGACCGCAGACGCAGCAGAGTTTGTGGCCTCTGCCCCTGCCAACATTGCCGCGACGATCACACCCCACCATCTGCACATCAACCGCAACGCGATGTTCGCAGGTGGCATTCGACCCCATGCCTATTGCCTGCCCGTTGCCAAGCGCGAACAGCACCGGCTGGCGATCCGCAAGGCGGCTGTATCGGGCTCACCCAAATTCTTCCTTGGCACCGACAGCGCGCCGCACGCGCGCCACACCAAGGAAGCAGCCTGTGGCTGCGCGGGCATTTTCAACGCGCCCTATGCACTTGAAAGCTATGCGGCCGCTTTCGATGAAGACGGCGCGCTCGATCGGCTGGAAGGCTTTGCATCGGAATTCGGGCCGCGATTTTATGGGCTTCCGCTCAATCCCGGCACAGTCACGCTGGAGCGGCGCCCCTTGCAAGTGCCAGACCGGATCGATGCAGATGGCACCGAACTGGTGCCGTTTCACGCCGGGGAAGCGATTGGCTGGAGGCTTCATAGCCAATAGCGCGTCGCCCCTGCACAGGCAGGGGCGACGAAATCATTGCAATCGCACCAGCGCTTCGGGCACCTTTTCGCTCGAGGAGTCGATCGACCAGCTGAGTGCGCGGCCATTGGCGACGTTGATCGGACCATTCTCTGTATTGTTGGTCAGGATTTCGCCGTCAGTCGTAACGGTCAGCGTGCCCCGGGTCCGCGTCGATTGCGGAACATCCTTGGCATCGGGCGCGCCGATGGCCTTCATCTTTGCTGCCATCCCGCGCAAGCCGCCGCCAATCAGCGCCGGTGCCGAAACTGCGACGGCCTCCTGGTCTCGCTTGCGCAACTGGACAAAGGGAATGATGAAATCGCCCTGCGGGAAAGTCGGGAAGATGAAATCATAACCGAGTTTCCCTGTGATCCGGTAGTCGACCTGAAAGACGCCCTTGCCCTTGTAGACTACGGACTTCCAGCCGTCATATCTCATCAGTTGTGCCGCGAACTTCTGGTTGGCGGCGTCATCAAGCGGACTATATCCGAAAAGTGCTGCAAACTGCTGGCTGTCCTTGAGCTTCTTGTCAGCCGAGGCCTTTTGCTCTGCTTCCCACGCCTTCTTCTTTTCCGCCATTTCAGCCTTGGTGCAGGGACGATCCTCTTCGGACACAGCCTCTTCATCGCCATTTTGCTTCGCCCCCTGGATCGGGCCGGAGCAGTTGGCCTTGTCATCGGTCCAGACGTCCGTCTTGCCGTCCTTCATCATCTCGTCCGGAGACTGGAAAATGATTTCGCCCTGATAGGCAAAGGTGAAATTGCCGTCCTTGCGCAGGTCGAGGTTCGACGTGAAGGCACCCGGAATGAGGAAACAGCTGGTCAGCGCCAAAGGCAAAAACAGAACCGCCATCAGGCGCAGCATGGTCTTCATGTCAATCTTCCTTCCGCGTGACGGCGGCATACAGTGCGATTGCCGCTGCGTTCGAAACATTCAGGCTTTCGACCTTGCCGCTGATCGGCAATTTCGCCAGCTCGTCGCAATGCGCCTCGGTGTTCTGGCGCATGCCTTCCCCTTCTGCTCCGAGGACAAGCGCCACCTTTTGGGGGCCCATCGCTTCGGCAAGTGTCTGGCGCGCGTGGCCGGTCAGCCCTATCCGCCAGAAACCAGCCTCGGCAATTTCCTCAAGCGCCCGCGCGAGGTTGACCACCCGAACCCAGGGAACAACTTCAAGCGCGCCCGAAGCCGCCCGTGCCACCGTTCCGGATTCGGGCGGGGCATGCCGGTCCTGCGTCACGATCCCCAGAGCATCAAAGGCCGCCGCTGACCGCAGGATCGCCCCGACATTGTGCGGGTCCGTCACCTGATCAAGCACTAGCAGGGGGCGCCTGTCTTCAGCACCGCGATCGAGCAACTCGCCCAGCCAGACATCGTCCAGCGGCTCGACTTCGGCTACAAGGCCCTGATGCGGCGCATCGGACGGCACCATTCGCCCCAGATCGGCCACATCGGCATAGGTGATGGGCAGGACGGGCGGCAGCTCCAACGCGCCAAGCGCCTCACGTGTGCCCCAGATCTTCCTGACGACGCGTTCAGGATTGGCAAGCGCCGCAATCACGGCATGACGACCCCAGAATCGCGGCCGGTTGCCGTGTGTCGCTGCCTGTCGATTGCCCCTGCGCATGGGAATGCTTCATCGCCCAAAACGCGATGGCTGGCTAGGGGGCATTCCTGAACACATCCAGGTTTTGAGCGAATTTTCAGCGCGCGTCAGGTTCGACGCGACTCATCCAATCTGGTAAGACCAGCTGTACGAGATTGAGTCACACCGACATTCCGGCCGAAGGAGCGAATATGCGAACACCCATTGTTACAGCGTTTCTCGGCCTTCTGCTGCTTGGGGCGGCAGTTGATCGACTTGGGGCCGAACCCCCGGCAGAGGCTGCCAAGATCGTCCGCCTTCCGCGCGGCACCGAAATCAAGGTCCGGACCGACTATGGCATTTCTTCAAAGGCGGCGCGGGTGGACGACGCCGTCTACCTCAAGGTCGCCGACGCGGTTGCCTACAATGGCATCATCGTGATCCCGGCCGGAGCTTCGGTCAAAGGCCATGTCTCCGAAGTGACGGCGCCCGGCGGGTTCGGGAAGACCGGGAGTGTCGTGATCGATGCCGATTATGTGATAGTCGGCGAAGACCGGATCAAGATTTCCGGATCGACTGCCGAACGTGGCCGACCGATTGGCGCATCCGTCAATGAGGGGGTCCTGCGCGTTCCGCTCGGCAAGGGCAAGAACGTCAACATCGAGGCGGGAACGCTGTTCCTCGCCTATACCGAACAGGCTTACTGAGCCGCTTGCAACACTAGAGCTTCCGCCCGATCAGTTCCTTCATGATCTCGCTCGTCCCGCCGAAAATCCGCGTGACGCGGGCGGAGCGCCAGGCGCGGGCAATGGGATATTCGTTCATATAGCCAGCGCCGCCGTGCAGCTGCAGACACTTGTCCATCACTTCCCACTGCAATTCCGTGTGCCAGAGCTTGGCCGCCGCGCCTTCTTCGGGCGTCAGTTCGCGCTTGAGGTGGCGGGTCAGCGCCCAATCGAGATGCGCCCAGCCAACCTGGAGCTTTGCCTTCAGATCGGCCAGCACGAAGCGGCTGTTCTGGAAATCAAGAATGGGCTTTCCAAAGGCCTTGCGGTCGCGCGTGAAGGCAACCGTATCGTCAAAGGCCTTTTGCGCCGCAGCCTGGGCAGAAACCGCGATCGACAGGCGTTCCTGCGGCAGTTCGCTCATCAGGTAGATGAAGCCCTTGCCTTCTTCGCCAAGGCAATTGGTCATCGGCACGCGGACATCTTCGAAGAAAAGTTCCGACGTGTCTGCGGCGTCCTGACCGATCTTGTCGAGGTTACGCCCGCGCTTGAAGCCCTCGCGCTCTGCTTCGACCAGGATGATCGATACGCCCTTCCACGCCGGCTGGACTTCGGTGTCGGTCTTTGCGCAGACGAGGATCAGGTCGGCATTCTGGCCGTTGGTGATGTAGGTCTTCGATCCGTTGATGACATAATGGTTGCCATCCTTCTTCGCGGTTGTCCGCATTCCCTGCAGGTCGGACCCCGTGCCCGGTTCCGTCATCGCTATGGCGGTGATTGTCTCACCTGAGACGAGCTTGGGCAGCCACTGCTTCTTCTGTTCTTCCGACCCATAGGAAATGATATAGTTCGCAACGATATCCGACTGGAGCGAAAAGCCGGTGGCAACTTCGCCATAATAGGCCGATTCCTCATCGACGATCGCATTATATCCGAAATCCAGGCCCAGCCCGCCATATTCCTCCGGCACCGTCGGGCAGAGCAGGCCGAGTTCGCCCGCCTTGGGCCAAAGCGATTTGGGCACAATCCCGTCATCATCCCACTTGGCGGCGTTCGGCGCGACTTCCTTCAACAGGAACTGGCGCACCGTCTGGCGAAACGCCTCATGATCTTCATTATAAGCGGTGCGGGCGAGAACATCGAGGGACATCGCGGGGTTCCTTTGTGCGGGGAGTCGTCTCGGAAAGCGAAGCCGCAAGTTGACGTTCACGTCAAGGGAATTTTGAATTCGGGTCTATTTGCATCCAATCGAAAACCTTCCGCGTATCCAAAACTGGAGCAATGTGGAGCGTAGAAATGGCGATCAGGAAGTTGCAGGTCATGGTGCCAGCGGCGCTTTTGGGCGCGGCACTCGGCTCGGGGGGTTTGATGCTCGCGTCTCGGGGCAGCGGGATCGTTGCACCAAGCAACGCCGCGCCGACCAAGGCAGCCGCGACGCGCTATGATCGCCTGTTTGGAAACATCTACTACAAGGTTCCGGCCGGCTATCGCGCAGTGCAGACCAAGGGCGGCGTGATCATGGTTCGCCAGGCCGATCTGATTTCGGGCGAACTGGGCGGATTTCTCACGATCACACAGGGCTTCCCGCTGGACGCCAAGATCAAGGCGCAATTCAAGGCAAACGGCAAGAAGACAGCCATCCAGGCCATAGCCATCGCCGTTGGCAACCTTGCAGACGATCCGGATGCCAAGCTGACCGAGCCGCAATTGGTCAATGATGCGGCGCATGACGGCTATGAGGGCTATTCGCTCCAGTCCCGGTCACAGGACAAGGATGCAGGCAAGACGCGCTTCACCCAATATGTGATCATCCTGACAGCCGACCGCGCGGACGTGATCATGAGGGTCGCCTATGACTCGCAGGCCAATTATGCCGCATTCAATGCCGGATTCGAGTCGCTCGCAACGTCGATTGAACCGAAGAACAGCGGCGCGCCACCCCCGGCACGGCTGGCGGCAGCACTGCCGACCGATCTGGCTGCGATTACGCCGAAGCCCAAACCCGCTCCGGCGCAAAGCGCTAGTGCCGGTGGTTCACAATCCAAAGGAGGTGGCCGAAACTGCAGGGTTACCCAATATCGTCAGCAATGCGGCTATGTCGGGGCGGGCCCGTACGCCAATTATAGCTGCATTCCAGTTCCCTACACCCCGGCGGGGTGTTGATGCCGAGGTAGTGCCGAGAACATTGTGATTGCGCTCATTCCTGTGCCACAGCCTCAATCCTTCGCAGCAGCGTTTCCAGGGCAACCCGCTCTTCCGCGCTGAACCCGGCGAGCAGTTCCGCTTCCATCGCCAATGCGGCTGGAGCAATCTCGGAGTAAAGCGCGCGTCCGTCGCTGGTGAGTGACAGGAAGTGCGAACGTCCGTCTCCGGGATTGCGGCGTTGCATTACCAGACCGCGCTCGATCAACGCCGCAGCGGCGCGGCTGACGGTGATCTTGTCCAGTTCTCCGGCCTGTCCGATCTCCGCCGGCGTCATGCTGTCCCGTTCGGCAAGGATGGCAATCAGCCGCCATTCGGGAATCTTGAGGCCGAAGCGCTTGCGATAGCTTTGCGAGATGCGCTTGCTGACGGCATTGGACGCGACCGACAGGCGGTAAGGCAGGAAGTGATCAAGTTTCAGCATGGCGGTTGACTCCTACCACATTCCAATATAGTTGCAATTGAAACTATCTATCCCCCCGGAGACTGATCATGGCCGACCTGTTCGAGAATCCGCTTGGTCTCGACGGATTTGAATTCATCGAATTCTGCGCACCCGAAAAGGGTCTGCTTGAGCCCGTGTTCGAAAAGCTTGGCTTCACCCGCATCGCACGGCACCGGTCCAAGGATGTCGACCTGTGGCGGCAGGGCGAAATCAACCTGATCGCCAATTACGAACCACGGTCGCCTGCCGCCTATTTTGCGGCCGAACATGGCCCTTCAGCATGCGGGATGGGCTTTCGGGTGCGCAATGCAAAGCTCGCCTATGACCAAGCAGTCGCTCGCGGAGCCGAACCGGTTGAAACGCGCACAGGGCCAATGGAGCTTCGGCTTCCGGCAATCCGCGGCATCGGCGGCGCGATCATTTACCTGATCGACCGCTATGGCCCAGGGAGTCCGGGGGCGCTCTCCATCTACGACATCGATTTCGAATATCTGCCCGCGGTTGACCGGCATCCTGTGGGTGCGGGCTTCAAGCTGATCGATCACCTGACCCACAATGTCTATGGTGGCCGCATGGACCATTGGGCGAAATTCTATGAGCGGGTCTTCAATTTCCGCGAGATCCGCTATTTCGACATCAAGGGCGAATATACCGGCCTCACGAGCCGCGCGATGACAGCGCCAGACGGCAAGATCCGCATTCCACTCAACGAAGAGGGCAAGGCCGGCGGCGGCCAGATCGAGGAATTCCTGCGCCAGTATAATGGTGAGGGGATCCAGCACATTGCCTTCATCTGTGATGACCTGATCGCCTGCCTCGACAGAGTCCGGGCGCTGGGTGTGCCATTGATGGCTGCGCCTCCCGCCACCTATTACGAAATGCTTGAGGAGCGGCTGCCAGGCCACGGCGAACCCGTGGCAGAGCTTCAGGCGCGCGGCATCCTGCTCGACGGCTCAACCGATGATGGCGATCCGCGGCTCCTGCTCCAGATATTCTCGCAGACGATGGTCGGCCCGGTCTTTTTCGAATTCATCCAGCGCAAGAAGGATGAAGGCTTTGGCGAAGGCAATTTCACTGCGCTGTTCAAGTCGATGGAACGCGACCAGATGCGGCGCGGAGCCCTGGAGACTGCCGCATGACAAGCCCGGTCACGCTCTCGCGCATTCATCACGTCGCCTATCGCTGCAAGGATGCGAAGGAAACAGTGGAATGGTATGCCCGTGTCCTCGGCATGGACTACACAACGGCCTTTGCCGAAGATCATGTGCCATCGACCGGCGAATATGATCCCTATATGCACATCTTCCTTGATGCTGGCGGCGGCAATGTGCTGGCCTTTTTCGAACTGCCCAACCAGCCGGACATGGGCCGCGACCCGAACACGCCGGCCTGGGTCCAGCATCTTGCATTCGAAGTTCCTGGCCTCGAAGCCCTGTTGGCCGCCAAGGCGCATATCGAGGCGCAGGGGATCGACGTGATCGGCCCGACCTTCCACGGCATATTCCGGTCAATCTATTTCTTTGATCCCAACGGGCACAGGCTCGAACTGGCGTGCAACATCGGCAAGCCGGAACAATATCAGGAACTGCGGCGCGTTGCGCCGCTGATGCTCGATGAATGGAGCCGGACGAAAAAGGCACCGCGCCATGCCGACTGGCTGCACAAGGACCCGGACGCCTGAGCCCCGCCTATCTGCCACCGACGGCTGGCCGCCCAACCTTGGGCGTGGCATCGGCGGGCATGCGCTTTTCAAGAGCCTGGAGCCACAGATTCGCAGCGCTGCCAGTATAGAATTGCGGTCGGGAAGGCTGCAGGCGCTTTGATGTCTCCCAATGGCGAATAAGGTCAAAGGCCTGCGCTATGGCCGTGTCGAATGGCTGCGGCGTGCGAAGGGCCGTATTGATCAGGGCATCTCCGAAAAAGGTCCAGTCATTGCCGGGGGCGCAGCCAAAGCTTGTCTGATCCCGATCCGCCGCAGTCACAACGACGCTGCTGTCATTTACGAGATATGGCAGCAGTTCGCCGGAAAAGCAGGCGGAGAGCATCACCAGCCGCCGCGAAAAGCCAGCGCCATTCAAAAGATCGGCAAGCCGCTTTGGCCCGATCCAGCCATAGCCATGATCGCCGTCGCGATAGGCCAGACCTACCTCAGGCGCGCCGTGGCTGGTCGTGTAGAGGATCAGTACATCCTCCTTCAGATCCATCTTCGCCGCGAATGCGCCAAGAGCGATTTCAAGGTTCGCCGGAGAACCATCGGGAATCGTCACATCGCCCGCGCCATTGCCTGCCGCCAGAACGATCGTCCGGCCGACGGCATCGAAGCGCCGGGCAAGGACCTTGGCAGTCTGCGCGGCTTCACGACCGAAGACAGGGTCCGAATCGAGCCCTGCCACGATGACATAGGCATCGACGACACCGGGGCGCTGCGGCTTCAGGGCATTGATCGCGCCACCAAGAAGCCGATGCTGGGCATAGTGCCAGGCAGCATCGCGGCCCTGTTCGGTCACGATGCCGCGATTCGCCGCTGCAACCTCCTGCGGCGAAACCTGAGCATAGGCCGCGCCTGTGAAGAACAGTGCGCCAACCAATGCCAACCAGTATCGCATGCCCTGCCTCATCCTGCCTGCTGAACCGAAATCATGCCCCAAGCCATCACGAAATGGGCGCGCGGTCAAGCGCGGCCGCCTCTTCCCCCTCAACCCTTGCTGCCCTAAGGACTGTCGTCATGAAACTTGCTTCTCTGAAATCGGGCCGGGATGGCCGCCTTGTCGTCGTCTCGGATGATCTCGCCTGGTATACTGATGCTGGCCATATCGCCCCGACCCTCCAGTTCGCGCTCGACCAATGGGACGCTGTCGAACCGGCCCTGCGCAACCTGGCGACTGACCTTTCGCATGAAGCCATTCCGATGATGCGCTTCCATGAGCGTGAAGCCATGGCCCCACTGCCCCGCGCCTATCAATGGGCGGATGGCTCGGCCTATGTGAATCATGTCGCACTGGTCCGGCAGGCGCGCGCGGCGGATATGCCTGACAGCTTCTGGCACGACCCCCTGATGTATCAGGGCGGATCGGATGGCTTCCTCGGGCCTCGCGATCCCATTCCGCTCGCCGATGAAAGCTGGGGCTGCGACATGGAAGCCGAAGTCGTGGTTGTAACGGGCGACGTGCCACAGGGCGTTTCGCTGGACGGCGCGCGCGCAGCAATCCGGCTCGTCGGCCTCACCAATGATGTCTCTCTGCGCAACCTCATCCCGGGCGAGCTGGCAAAGGGCTTTGGCTTTTTCCAGTCCAAGCCTGCGAGCGCCTTTTCTCCGGTGTTCGTGACACCGGATGCGCTGGGCCCCCGCTGGGACGGCGCGAAACTGCATGGCGCGCTCTGCGTCGATTTCAATGGCAAGCCGCTGGGACGAGCCGATGCGGGCATCGACATGACCTTCGATTTCGGCCAGCTCATTGCCCATGCCGCCAAGACGCGGGCGCTTGGCGCGGGAACGATCATCGGTTCGGGCACAGTCTCCAACCGCGGTCCGGATGGCGGCCCGGGCAAGCCGATCAGCGACGGCGGCCTGGGCTATTCATGCCTCGCCGAAGTCCGCACGGTCGAGACGATTCTCCACGGCACGCCGGAAACGCCATTCATGAAGGCCGGCGATACTGTTCGCATCTGGATGGAAGACGACAAGCACCACAGCCTGTTCGGGGCTATCGAACAGACTGTGTCTGGCTGATGCCCTAATTCTGGTTGGCGTAGATCTTCACCAGCCGGAACAGATAGTCGCGTCCGTCATAGAGCGACTTGACCCGTATTCTTTCGTTCAGGCCATGAATGCCACCGCCATCGGCATCGTAGAAGATACCGGGTACGCCATAGGTCGGGATGCCGATGGCCCCAAGAAAGATACCATCGGTCGCGCCTGTCGACATGGTCGGCAGAATCGGCACGCCCGGGAACATTTCAGCAGCCAGCTTTTCGGCGGGCCCGAAAATCTTTGGCGATAGGGGCGGTGGCGATGCAAGCGGGCGATCCTCGATGATTTGTGATATCGCGACCTGCGGATCGCTTATAGCATTTGCAAGTGTCGCCTGCACGCTTTGAGGCGTGTTTCCGGGAAAGATGCGGCAGTTCACGATCGCCCGCGCTCGCTGCGGCAGGGCGTTCATCGCATGCCCCCCATCCAACATAGTCGCGACACAGGTGGTCCGCAGCGTGGAATGCAGCGTCGGGTCCATCGAAACAAGGGCATCCGCCGCCTTGTCTTCCGGGTTTGCCAGCAAGGCCGTTACTGCGCCCGACATTTTCGGCGGCAGCGTCGGCGCCAGTCGGCTGAAAAAGCTTCGCGTCGTATCGCTGAACTGGACCGGGAATTCATACCTGCCGACCCTGTTCAGTGCAGTAGCAAGGGAATAGATGGCGTTATCCGGGCGCGGCATCGAACTGTGTCCGCCAGGATTGGTTGTCTCCAACCGGAAGTTGGCGACAGTCTTTTCACCAACCTGCATCGACAGGACCGAGCGTGTACCGTCCGGCCCGACCAGACCGCCCCCGCCTTCGTTGAGTGCATATTCGGCATCAATCAATTCGCGCCGGTTCTTGGCCAGCCACCCGGCCCCGTTGAAAGCTGTCGTCGTCTCCTCCCCACAGGTCAGCGCCAGCTTTATCGTGCGTTTCGGCTTGAATCCCTCCTGTCTGAAGCGGATCAGCGTATCGGTCCAGATTGCCGATTGCGCCTTGTCGTCGGATGCCCCGCGCGCATAGAAATAGCCGCCCTCTTCAATCAAGGTGAAGGGATCGCGGGTCCAGTCGGCGCGGTTGGCCTCCACAACATCGAGATGGCCCAGCAGCAGGATCGGCTTCGCCTTTTTGGACGTGCCCGGCAAGATGGCAACGAGCCCGCCTTCTTTCGGCTTCTCGGGCGTCGAGAAGACCGTCAGGTCCTTTTCCGCATAGCCGGCCGCCTTCATGCGCGCGGCGAGACGTTCGGCGGCCAGAGTGCAACTTCCCGATGAAAGCGTGGTATTGGTTTCAACCAGTTCCTTGTACAGCGCGCGGAAGGCAGCCTGGTCGGGTCGAATTTGGGCCTGGGCCTGTTGTGCCGTCACGGCGGCCAGAACCGCCCCCAAAACCAATCCTCGCATCATCATTCCCCTCTGATTCTTGATGGCCCGACCTTAACCGCTTCGCGAGAAGGCGAAAGCAGTTTGTGGCTATCGCACCGGGGCGCCCGCTTTCGCCCTTGTCGAAACGCAATAGGTTACCCAGATATGTTCAGGAGGGACAAGTTTCTCCCGATATGAAGGAAAAAGCCCGTGCAAAGCCAGAACCGCATTTTCGACGATCTTGCCAAAATCATCAACGGCGCCGCCGGAACCATTGCCGGCGTGGGGCGCGAGGCCGAAGCATCGGCCCGCGAACGCGCCAAGGAATGGATCGGCGGGCTGGACTTTGTCAGCCGTGACGAATTTGAAGCCGTCAAGGCCATGGCCGCTGCAGCGCGAGATGAAGCCGACGCCCTAAAGGCCCGGCTCGACGCGCTCGAAGGCAAGGCCGCAAAGCCCGCAGCAGCAAAGCGCGCCGCCAAGCCCAAGGCTTGATCCGCGCCACCCTATCCACAGTTTTCGTCACGCATACTCTTGCAGTCGCGCCTGAATTCAGCGCAAGGACATGCATATGACGATTGACGATCTTGAAAATCACGATGGCCCGTCCACGCCCATCGACACGCTCGAAAGCTGGTTCGCGGCCAATGGCTGGAGCCATGAACGCGTCGGGGATGAAGAAATCGTCGCCGCGACGCAAGGCTCCTGGGGCCAATATGAACTTCGCGGCGTGTGGCGGGACGATGATCGCGTGCTCCAGTTTCTGGCCTTTCCCGACGTCCGGGTGACGCAGGACCAATATGCTGCGATCTATGAGACTATCGGGCTGATCAACGAGCAGCTTTGGCTTGGCCATTTCGAGCTTTGGTCGGGCAACGGCACGCTGGTCTTTCGCCACGCCGCCCTTCTGGAAGGACAGGAGGAAGCGACATTGTCGACGGAACAGGCCGACGCGCTGATCGATGCGGCGGCGGGTGAACTCGACCGGTTTTATCCTGTCTTCCAGTTCGTGATGTGGGGCGGCAAGTCTCCGGCTGAGGCAATCGCTGCTGCAATGGTCGAGACGCAGGGCGAAGCGTGAGCGACGGCCTGTTCTGGATCATCGGCTGCGGCAATATGGCCGGCGCGATGCTCCGGCGCTGGATCGAAACCGGGATGGATGCCACGCAGGTCAGGGTTGTCGACCCAGCCTTTCCCGACCTGCCCGGCGGACTTTTGGCGCTTGCCGCGATTCCGGCCGATGCGGTCCCTGCCGACAAGATCCTGCTGGCCATCAAGCCGCAGATGCTCGATGCGGTCGCTGCGGAAGTGGCGCGACTTGTGGGCCCAGAGACGCGTGTCCTTTCCATTCTGGCCGGTGTCGAAATTGCCGCGCTGAAGGATCGATTTCCCGAAGCAGCCCAAATCGTGCGGATCATGCCCAACCTGCCCGCTGCACTCGGCAAAGGTGTGATCGCGATCCATGGAACGGATGGACCCGATGACGAGACTTGCGCGTTGATGGCGCCGCTGGGGCTGGTCGAATGGATCGACGATGAGGGCCTGCTCCATCTGGTCGCTGCCCTTGCGGCAAGCGGGCCGGCCTTCCTCTATCGGTTCATCGATGCGCTCGGCATCGCCGGCGCTCGGCTTGGGCTTGCGCCCGATCAGTCAGCGCGACTGGCCTTGGCAATGGTTGAAGGTTCGGCGATGCTGGCCGCTCAATCCGGCGAAGCACCCGCCATGCTCGCCGATCGGGTCGCGAGCAAGGGCGGCATGACGCGTGAGGGGCTAGACGTGCTGGATGCGGACGAAGCGCTTGTCCGGCTGCTGACCGATACGCTGGCGGCAGCAGAAAAGCGCAGCGCCGAAATGGGCGACGCGGCCCGCCGGACCTAGGGTCCGCGCTGGAGGGCGATGACGCGGTCGAGTTCCGATTCGGGGATGAGGCCTTCCAGCACGTGCCAGAAACCCGTCACAGCCGCTTCGCCAGCATTGTCATAGGCATGAGCCATCTTGTCCCGCAGGCTGCTGAACAGTCGGGCCTCGAGTGCCACGCCAGCCTTCGTCAGCCGAAGCAGTTTCTGCCGCCGGTCAACGGGGCCGGGCCGGCTTTCGACAAGCGCGCGTTCGGCCAGATCGTTGAGAACGCGGCCAAGCGATTGTTTCGTGATCGCCAGCAGTTTGAGCAGGTCACTGACCGTCAGATCAGGC
Source organism: Sphingomonadales bacterium (assembly GCA_016704425.1). Lineage (GTDB taxonomy): Bacteria > Pseudomonadota > Alphaproteobacteria > Sphingomonadales > Sphingomonadaceae > Aquisediminimonas. Next base: position 470,348 of record JADJAC010000011.1, on the reverse strand, counting down.
TGACGAGCGATGAAATAGAGCGCGCGGTGGTGCGCGCGACCAAGTCCTTGCGTCGCCAGCTCTTCATCGATTGAACGCGTCAGATGACTATACCCGAAGTAGAGGGACTCGACTCCCCGCCGGATATCCGCTTCGGCCAAAAAGGTCGGCGACGCGACGGATTTTTCCCTTTGAACATTTAGGACAGCCATATTGACGTATCTTGGCGCGTCGATTACCGGAATGCAAGCCGCATCTGAGAGGAGCCCCGATGGACGAACGCACTTCCCCGCAAACGCCAGGCGCGCCTGCGTTCGTCGTGGAGCGCAACGCCAATCCTGTCGACGTGGCCGAACGCGCGCGCCTGTTGGCCAATCCGGGCTTTGGCCGGGTGTTCACGGACCATATGGTGATGATCCGCTACAATGAGACGCTGGGCTGGCACGACGCAAAAGTCATGCCGCGGGGGCCGCTGTCAATCGATCCCGCAACTGCTGTGCTTCACTATGCGCAAGAGATTTTCGAAGGGCTCAAGGCCTATCGGCTGGCCGATGGCAGCATGGCTCTGTTCAGGCCGGAAGCGAACGCGAAACGGTTCCGCGATTCGGCACAACGGCTGGCCATGGCGGAACTTCCCGAAGACCTGTTTATCGAATCGCTCCGGCAGATCGTGAGTATTGACCGAGACTGGTTTCCCGACATCGAAGGGGGCTCGCTCTATTTGAGGCCGTTCATGTTTGCGAGCGAGGTTTTCCTCGGCGTGAAGCCCTCTTCCGAATATATCTACCTGGTCCTAGCATCGTCGGTCGGCGGCTATTTCAAGAGCGGAGCCCCGGCGATTTCGCTCTGGGTTTCGCAGGATCACACACGGGCAGCGCCCGGAGGCACGGGAGCGGCAAAATGCGGCGGCAACTACGCCGCGAGTCTCGTTGCGCAGGCCGAAGCGATTGCGAAGGGATTTGACCAGGTGGTCTTCCTCGACGCCGCCGAACGGCGCTGGGTCGAAGAACTTGGCGGGATGAACCTCTTTTTCGTCTTCAGTGACGGATCGATCCAGACGCCTCCCCTTGGTGGAACAATCCTGCCCGGCATTACGCGCGATGCCCTGCTCACACTTGCGCGCGAGGATGGCATCGTCGTGCGCGAAGAACCCTATTCCATCGACCAGTGGCAGGCCGATGCCGAAAGCGGACGCCTGACCGAAGCCTTCGCCTGCGGCACTGCCGCCGTTGTTACGCCGATCGGCAGCGTGACGGGGGCCAACGGCGCCTTCTCGATCGGCGCGGGCGGGCCGGGCCAGTTCACGACCCGAATGAAGGAGAAGCTCGTTGCCATCCAGCGCGGACTTGCTCCCGATCCGCATCATTGGGTCATGCGGCTGGACTGAGGGAATTGTCATTGGCAATCGGGCTGCTATAGGGCCGCCTCCTTGCAAGCGCATGTTGGGGCGTCGCCAAGCGGTAAGGCACCGGCTTTTGATGCCGGCATTCGCAGGTTCGAATCCTGCCGCCCCAGCCACCTTTCTCCTAAGTAACGGAGAAATAAAGTTATTTTGGTCGACGTCAGAACCTCGCTTGGGGCTTGATACAGAGCCCTTCTACAGAGAGGGGCGTTTGCACGATGTCTCGAGTGCCAAATACAACGCGCAAGGACGGCATATATCATTTCAGAAGGGCAATTCCGCTGGACCTCCGTCCGGTTTTGCTGCGATCCGAATTGTGTTGTAGCCTTCGGACCTGCGATGCTGTGGTCGCGCGCAATCTTACTAGAACCCTTTATTTGCGTTCGCAGGAGCTGTTCATAGTGGCCCGAAATGTTCAAACCCTGACTGAATCCGATCTCGCAGCGCTTGTTCAAGACTTTTACGCGACTGTTCTCGAACGCGAGAACCAGCTTCGGTTGATTGGACAGACATCCCTCAGCGAAAAAGAGCGACTAGCCCGGGTCGCACATTATTCCCGTGTCCTTGAACAGACCAGGAATGATCTAGCGACGAATAACTTCGCGTCCGCGGACATGATCGCAGCATCCATGATCAAGAAGCATGGTTGGTCGGCAAAACTGACTGAACTCGATGTCCGCCTGGTGCAGCAAGCTATGCTCAGGGCCGGCTGTGACCTCGCTGAGGCAGTCAAAGCAAGGTTCGAAGGCAACTTTACCTATGTGCCAAAGGATATGCTCCTGCAGGTGGAGCTCAATAGAGCAAGCGCGCAGGACACTGCTCAGCGCGACGGACACCATTCGAATGCTGCTTCGGGATTGAGCGATCGGACCGATGAGGCTGCGCCTAGCTTCAAAACGCGGGCAGAGGATTTTCGTATGTCTCAAGTGCGGCTCAAGGTCTGGGAACAGCAGACGGCTCTTCAGGCACGCAAGACCTTTGAGCTTTTTGAACAGCTTTGCGGTGATCGACCCTTGTCTGGCTATGCGCGAGCAGACGCCGTGCGCTTTAAGGATATGCTATCGGAGTTGCCGGCGAGCTACGGAAAATCCGCCAGATACCGCCATATGTCGGCTACCGACATTATTGCTGAATCGTCCAGCAAAGACTTGGCGCGGCTGACCCCCCGAACAGTCCAACGGCACTTGGCCGCCCTGTCAGCGCTTTGGGCAAAAGCGATCGAGCGCAATGAGGCGCCCGCAAACATATTCGCAGGATTCAAATTCTCCGGCTCAAAAAAGCCGCAGGATCAGCGCGCAATGTGGAGCGAAGACGATTTGACGAAACTCTTCAATACGCCAGTATGGAAGGGTTGCCATTCGAAGGACCGGCGTTCGAAAGCAGGCAATATTATCATTCGGGACGAAAAATTCTGGCTGCCGCTGGTCGCCCTCTATTCCGGCATGCGGCAGGAAGAAATCTGCCAACTGCACGTTGAAGACGTTCGTGTTGAAAGTGACGTCTGGGTGTTCGACATCAACGCAAAGGCCCCCCGCCAACTCAAGAACACCAACGCGGTGCGCCTCGTGCCTATCCACGAAGAATTGAAGCGAATGGGCTTTTTGGACTATGTTTCCGAACAGCGTGGGGCGAAGGAACGTCTAGTCTTTTCGCAGCTGACACCAGGCGGTGCTGATATGCGCCTGGGCCACAATTTTACGAAATGGTTCACCCGCTACCGCAGGGACGTTGGTCTCTATGCGTCGGGATTGGACTTCCATTCGCTGCGGCATAGCGCAACCACATTCATGCAATGGGGCCAGGTCCCCGCCCAGATTATCGACAAGCTGACGGGACACGCGACCACAGGCGAAACAGCGCGTTACACAAAGAATTTCCAGATCAAGCAGTTGTCGGATGGGATTAACGCGATCTCCCCCAAGATAAATCTGTCCAAGCTCTATAAAAATTAGTTTTGCCAAAAACAAATAATTATCAATTTAATATTTCAATACTTTAGAATTAGTCAAAAATATTAAAAATACACTTGACAAAATTTCAAGTATGCATTACAAAATAGATAGTATCTATCAGCCATTCATTCAAACAACCAAACATTTACTCTTTCTTTCCATCAATCACTTTACCCCCTGGGGATATTGGAAGATTTAACAATGAAAGCTGAAAAGAAGTTCGATAGAATGCCGTTTGCCGTTTCGCGGCCAGGCGACTCTCCCGAAATGATTCTGGCCATCCGCGCGCTGGAAGTCGCTAATGTCGAAATTCGCCGGCCCGAGAATAATCCTTATCAGCTCAAGGCATCACCGACGGTGAGTTTTTACCCCAGTAAGGGAACAATCTATGTCGACGGAGATCCAGCGCCACTTTCTTGCCGCGGCGTCGATGCCTTGTTGAATTATCTCGGTCAACACATCAGCATCTAACCGACAAAACCGTCGATTCCTAACTTGCACTTTTTGGATATCTAACTCGCATCCTCCAGCCACCAGCCGACCCAATTACGGGGCCATGACTTCGGATCTATGTTCCATTTTTTCCGTTTATTTTCAATTACTAAGCTAATAGAACGATGATGCAAAGGGTCCCCGTTCGCCCGCAATTCCGCTTCCAGCTGGCCAATCTCATAGCTTCTTCGTTTCGCCAGATCGGTCCGGGTTTGATGCTCCTTCAATTCCCATCCCTCGAATATTTGCTCCCATGCGCCTTCACGCCATGCCGACAGATGTGGCATTCCTGACGCCTTTGCCGCTCGCTGCGCTTGCTCACCAATTGACTGTGAGAGATTATACCGTCTGCCAGCGATCTTGCCGACCTTGCGTCGCGTACGCGACGGTACCTTAAGCAAATCAACCAGCGCATGCCCCTCCATCCGCCATTCCGTGCTCAAGCCTCCCCACGCTCCACGCAACAAGTCCCAATGCCGCGCCATTCGTCCCCGGGGATTAATGAGTGGTTGGATGTCGATGGCCACTGCCTCGGTATGCGTTGCAAACTCAGGTAGCCTGCCAAAGAAGCCATTGAGCCAGCGACGAACGCTGCCTTCGAATTCAATTGGGACATGCAATATGATTTGGCTCAATAAGCTGCCATCTTCGCGCCTTTCATGAAAGCAAATGCGATGAGGGCCTCGCTCAGTACTCTTAGATCCAGCAGGGCTCCAGTCGGCCCAACGCAGCGCAAGCTCGCGCGATAGACTTGATACCAAGCCGATTGCGTCGCGATCTTTGCGAATGCCAAGGCAATCATGGTCAATCAATATACAAGCGTTAAATGTTGTCCCATATTGCTGTATCATGAAGGTCGACGCTTCATAAATGTCGGCGGCCTGTCGTGCACTGATATAGAATTCGGATATGTTTGCCGCTTCCTCAGGCGAAACTCGCCACATCGGCACATGCCTGAGTACACGATTGGATTGAGAACTTCGCACAGGCGGGGCACTTGCCTTGCTGCCACCGTGCAACGCCGGCATGGTACCTGCCTTTTGCTCGAGTGTCAGCATATCATGAAACCGGACAAGCAGGTTTTCAAATACTGGCTCAGTCACCCGCGCCGGCAAATATGCCCAGTATTCAAGAATCTCGTCGAACAAGGTGACAATATCTGTTTTGAGCACGTCCGCGCGCTGGCGAAAGCCGTCAACCATGCTTTGACAATCGGCATCACTGAACAAAAGACTGAAGGCATTTTCGGGCGGTTTGGCAATAGTCGGCCCGATGAAGGAGCGCTTCAAGAAATTCAAAAGCTGCTGGAGCAATTCTACATTTTCCTCAGGCTCCAGGGTGCTGTTGTCCCAGGCCCGGAACTCGCCAGCTAAGTCCGACCGGAAAAGGGCTAGGCAATACGCGACAAGACGAGTTGATCGATCATGAAGCAATAGTTTGCGCACAAGCTCGACGGTGATCAGCTGATTGTTCGCGCCAAAGGACAGCGATTCAAGACTTTGTGCCAGATGGCGAAAGCCTTTTCCATAGCTTGAAATCAAACGTATCGCATTGGATTCACATCGCAGATTTTGGCGCTGACAAAGGCGCAGCAGATATTCACTCCCTTCATCAACGGAGGGAGACTCCAGTCGAATCTCGCGACAACGCGTCCGCAATTGTTCTGGAAAGACGTCCGAGTTGATTAGCCCGAAGATGAAAATGCTCGACCCTTGCGAGTGTTCGAGCGGCACGAGTAAAGCATCCCGCGCCGCTGGGCTCAGTTGATGCGCTTCATCGAGGAACGCGACATGGTGCTCGCTAAAGATGGGACTGTCACGCATGCGCGATTCCAGAAGATATTCGATTTCGTCTTTGTTGCCATGCAAAGCGCAATTTATGCGGTAGAAGTGCATCTGCCTGCCGGCGACAAACAAGTTGCACTGCTCACATCGATCGCATGGCGAACCGTCCGAGCTCGGCGCCTTACAGAACAGGGCTTGAGCATAAATATCTGCGAGTGTGGTCTTACCTGTGCCGCTCGGTCCCGCGAGAATGACATTTCTCGGACTCTTGCTCTTGATCATTGCCGCCAGCTGGGCGGTCGCAGAGGTTTGCCCGATGACATCCGCAAACGTTCGAGGACGAAAACGCTCGCTCCAGCATGGCTCGCCCTCGATCACCGGCTCCGTCGCGTTGCCCTCCCTTCCAATGGTGCTGTCGTTCATGTTGAGGCTGGAAGCGGTCGCAGGGTTGGCATGTCGACTAAGACGGAAGGTCTGTGCTACGCGGCATTTCGAAATTGCCGCTACCGCCTGGCGAGCCAACTATTTCCTGCTCATTCCTCTGGCCTTGCTTATCGACGCCATCGGTCGCTGCGGAATTCGCCAGCTCAACCACTGCAATGTAATCATCCGAAAACTCGCCGACTTCGGGCGCTGGCTCCTGGTCAGGCCTTTCAGGCGGCTCAACAATGCTGCGCTTCCCAGGCAATTTAGGATAGGCAAAAATCTGCCTGCTGACAAAATCGTCTGCTGTTGACTCCATCATTCCAAGCTTATCGGACAAGTAGAGCGACAATGGCCGACCTTGGGATAAACCGTACATTTTGATAAGATCATTCACATGAATTCGGCCCTCGAGCCCAACTGGGATTTCGGGGCCACTTGAACTTGCTGTCACGTTAACGGGTACGGATGCTTTGCAATCGTATGTTTCAATTTTGAATTCGAGTTGATTGTTCCCCGTCAGCACCTTTGTCCCAGATTTGAGGTTGTGATTTAAGGAGTGATTTGGTCTCGTCGTAGTGACGAAGGAACGAAGATGAGACCAAATCACTCTGGCCAATCGAAGGCCTCTGCCGAACGTGTGGTGAAGGATATTCGCCGTGCAACCCGGCGCCACTTCTCTGCCGAGGACAAGATCAGGATCGTACTGGAAGGCCTGCGCGGCGACGACAGCATTGCAGAGCTGTGCCGTAAGGAAGGCATTGCACAGAGCCTGTATTACACCTGGTCGAAGGAGTTCATGGAGGCGGGCAAGCGCCGCCTCGCCGGCGACACTGCTCGTGCGGCCACAACCGGCGAGGTACATGATCTGCGCCGCGAAGCCCGTGCATTGAAGGAATGCGTCGCCGATCTGACACTGGAGAACCGGTTGCTCAAAAAAAGCATGATCGCGGATGGGGACGACGACGCATGAGATATCCCGCATCGGAAAAGCTCGAGATCATCAGGATCGTCGAGCAGTCGCATCTGCCCGCAAAGCTCACCCTGGACAAGCTGGGCGTATCGCGCAGGACCTTCTACCGCTGGTACGACCGCTACCTCGAAGGTGGGCCGGAGGCGCTTGCCGATCGCCCATCCGCGCCCAGCAGGGTGTGGAACCGCATCCCCGATACCATCCATGACCAGATCATCGAGCTGGCGCTGGAGCAGTCTGAACTGAGCCCCGGGAACTGGCCGTGAGGTTCACGGACGACAAGCGTTACTTCGTGTCCGAAGCCACGGTTTACCGGCTGTTGAAGGCCCATGACCTCATCACCAGCCCGGCCTATGTCGTCATCAAGGCGACCAACGAGTTCCACACCAAAACGACGCGGCCCAACGAGATGTGGCAGACCGACTTCACCTACTTCAAGATCATCGGCTGGGGCTGGATGTACCTGTCCACGGTGCTCGACGACTTCTCACGCTACATCATCAGTTGGAAGCTTTGCACCAACATGCGGGCCGAGGATGTCACCGACACGCTGGATATGGCCTTGCAGGCTTCAGGCTGCTCGTCGGCAACGGTGCAGCACAAGCCACGGCTGCTCAGCGATAATGGACCCAGTTACATCGCGGGCGAGCTGGCCGAATATATCGAAGCGCAGAAAATGAGCCATGTGCGCGGCGCACCGCTGCATCCGCAAACCCAAGGCAAGATCGAACGCTGGCACCAGACACTCAAGAACCGCATCCTCTTGAAAACTACTTCCTGCCCGGCGATCTGGAACGGCAGATCGAGGCGTTCGTGGAGCACTACAACCATCGGCGCTATCGCGAGAGCCTGAACAACGTAACGCCTGCCGATGCCTACTTCGGCAGGGCTGAAGCCATCATCAAACAGCGAGAAAGGATCAAACGACACACCATCGAAGATCGGCGCTTGCAACACCGCAAGCTAGCCGCATAACATCAACCAAACAGACGAGGCCAACGCTCCGCTAATTTACGCAGCCATCAGTGCCAAATGTTCTGACGACGGACATTGCACTGCAATCTTTTGGTGAAGGCCGAGACGTTGGCGAGGCCATAGCCTTCCTCGCCTCTGACCGCGCACGCTACATCACCGGACAAACTATAATCGTGGATGGAGGATTCTGCCTGTGAGCGAGAAAAATCACACGCATGTTCTGGCGTTTCTGGATGCGTTTCATGTTGGTGGCACCCCGGATTTCGCAGCATTGGCCGGCTACTTCGCGGACGACGGCTCTTATCAGCCGCTGGTCCCTGCGACGGACAAAATCATCGGGCGCGCAGCCATCGCAGCCGCTCTCGAAAAGCAATATCAGACTTACTACGAATGCGAATGTGAAATTCACGCGTCTGCCGCGACAGGCCGCTTCGTCTTCACCGAAAGAACCGATCATGTGACGTTGCATGCAGGTGACCTGAAAGTCGGATCGCGGGTGTGTGCGGTGTTTGAAATGAACGACGCCGGAGAGATAGCGAGCTGGCGCGAATATTGGGACACGGGCGACGTGATGCAGCAGATGGGTATTTCCGCCGAAGCCCTCGCAGCGGCGATGTAGGTCCATGCTGACCATCCACCATCTCAACGATTCACGCTCGCAGAAGATTGTCTGGCTGCTCGAAGAGCTGGAACTATCCTATGAGATCGTCCACCACCAGCGTGACGCGCAAACGCTGATGGGGCCGCCAGAGCTGAAAGCACTGCACCCGCTCGGCAAGTCACCGGTGCTTGATGACGATGGCCAACTATTGAGCGAATCCGGCGCGATCACGCAGTATCTGCTCACGCGTTACGGCGGCGGGCGGCTTGCGCCCGATCCCGCAGGAACTGACCAGATGCGATTCCTCGAATGCCTGTACTTCGCCGTCTCGGCAGGGATGAACCCGATCATGATCAAGGTCTATGCTCGCGCGTTCGGCTTGAGTGACAGCCTTATGGACCATGCCGCGACCGAAGAACTGGAGCGAGCGCTCGGCTATATTGAAACCTTGCTGGGTGATCAGGACTGGCTGATGGGTGCGCAGTTTACAGCCGCTGACATCCAGATGAGCTTTATTCCCGAACTGGCGCGGGCGGTGGGGGCTGCGGGCGATCATCCGGCCATAGAAGCATGGCAAAACCGCCTCTACGCCCGCCGCGGCTTCCACCGCGCCATCGCGCGCGGCGGTCCCTATAGTTTTGCGCAGGCCATTTGAGCCCACTCCAACGAAAAAGGGGAGACCTTCCGGCCTCCGCTTCTCCCCCTCCAGAGAGCTAGAATCTTATTTGTAAGGATCAACCGGCTGCGGCGCCTTCATCACTTCAAGATCGATAAGCAGCGAAAGCACGTCTGAAATCGAATAGATGTGGACGATCTTGTCGCCAGCGAACTTGATCCAGCTGAACCACAGCACATCAAGCTGATTGCCAGTCGGCTGCACACCCATGTAAGGGCCGCCAGTGTGCTTGCCGTGGTGGTGGCAGAGCACACAGATCTCATCATCGCCTTTGCCCCAGGCCTTCAGCGTGCGGTACACCGATGGCGGGAAGGTGTCGAACAGAGCGCGCGGCGACGTATTCCACTCTTCGAACGTGCCCAGATCGGGGCGGTTCGGGTTGTCGTAGGTCATGTTCGCAGTATCCATGAACTCATCAAAGCCCGACCAGTCACCCACATTCAGCTTGTCATGCAGGTTCATCCACTGATTGACCATGAACGACTGGCGTTCGGTCAGACCATCGGTGATTTCCGCGCGCATTTCGGGCGAAAGTTTAAAGTCTTCAAGGGTGAAAGGCGGAATACGACCAGCCATCATGTCTCTCCAAATTTGATGCCACGTAGCTGCGGCAAGGGTTACGGCGCAACCGGCTCCGTCTCCGGTGCGGCCTGTGCTTGGCACCGCTATTCCTGTCGCAAGCTACCCATGCAACCTACCATTGGGCAGGGCGTTGAAAGCCATGGCCTGTTAGGGAAGAGAACAACTCAAAAGAAGTGGGAGCAGGAGCATCATGGCGCTTTCGATGCAGGAGATGTCAGACCGGTTCGAGATTCAAGATCTGCTGGTTGGGTATTGCTACGCGGTGGATGACAAGGATTTTGACGGCCTCGACGCGTTTTTCACCGACGACGCGGTGATCGACTATAGCGAGATGGTCGGCGTGAAGGGCCCTCTCGCCGAGATCAAAGAGTTCTTGCGCGCCAGCCTTGCTCCCCTTCCAATGGCGCAGCATGCGGTGATGACAACACAATATAAATTTGATGGCGACACGTGCGAGACGCGCACCGTGTGCCATAATCCCATGGTGGTTCCCGGCGATGATGGCCAGCCGCAAACCATTTTCTTCGGGCTATGGTACATCCACACTTTCCGGCGCACGGCGGATGGATGGCGCATAGCGAGCCTCTACGAAAAGAAGGCCTACAACCATAATCTGCCCGATTATATCAAGGCGCAGACCGTATGACGATGCCGATCAGGCATCCGATCGACGGAGAGGGTGTCACTGTCGACTATCTGAACGGCCTGTTGCAGCATTCCGGACAAGCGCCAAGCATTGCCGACGTGACGATTGAAGAGTCGCGCACTTATGGCGATCAAATGGTATCCACCGCAGCGCGGGTGCTTTTTTCCGTTCGCTATCATGATGGCATGGCGCAGGGTTGGCCTCGCCACTTGATGCTGAAAATCGCGCGCACGGATGACGATGTCATGGCTCCCTTTTACGCCAATGAGGTGGCCTTTTACACTCAGTTGCGTCCCTCGCTCGACATGGAAGCGCCACGTTCGTTTGGCGGGCACTATGATAATGAAACGCGGCATTTTGCGCTGCTGATGGAAAATTTGACCACGCGCGGTGCCCATTTTCCTACCGTGCTGGAAACCGTGTCCATCGACAGGCTTCAACGCTTGCTGGAAACGCTCGCTTTGCTTCATGCGCGCTACTGGAACGCAAGCTTGCTTCGTCAGGAATTGGCCTGGCTGGGTAATGCGTTGGAAGGCGACGTCGCCCATCTGCTCAATGATGCAGCAGCACCCTATATCCAGCATGAAATCGACACGCAGTCATTCAAGACTGAACTCGTCGGCAAGATCGGCTGGACAGGCAGCGAATTACAGGCAGGCACCAAGGCGCTGCACCGCCACCAGATGTCACTTGATCAATGTCTTGTGCATGGCGACACTCATCTGGGCAACACCTACTTCTTGCCCGATGGCCAATGCGGTCTGCTTGATTGGCAGTTGATGGGAAGAGGCCACCCCATGCATGATGTAAGTTACATCATTGCCACCGCCCTCAGCATTGCGGACCGACGGGTGCATGAACGGGATCTGCTGCGTTATTATCTGGACCAACTGGCGGCAAACGGCGTGCGCAATGCGCCTTCTTTCGATGCCAGTTGGGCAGAATATAGCCGGTCGATGATCTGGAACGTTTACGTCGGCTGGCTGACAACGCCGGTGGTGAATTACGGATGGGAAATCAACGTGATGAATCATCTCCGTCTCGTAACGGCCTTTGAAGACTTGGAAACGGGCAAGCTTGTTCGTGAAATCATGTAACTTCGCAAATGAAACAGGGGGTTCAAAATATGAGCGCTATACAATTGGCGAATGCATCGCAGATGGGCGAACCCGTCAACCCCTGGATGATGGAAGCTGGCAGCTTTTGGATCTGGGGGGGGCTGCTGCTGCTCACCTTGATCTGGACGCTTAAGGACAAGCGCCTGCCGCTGTTCGGCCTTGTGCTGATCGCGGCAACCAGCAGCTTCTGGCAGGAATTTTTCGGCGATTGGGGCGCATATGTCGCATGGAATCCAGCCTTTGCGCGCCTGCCTTTTTGGGGAGAGATGGCCCATACCACGCCGGTCAAGCCGCTGTTTATTCCGTTCAGCTGGGGCTGGTGGTTCGCACTTTCGATTCCGTTGCTGGTGGCGTTGACGCGCTGGATTCACCGCAAATTCCCGTCTGTGTCGGTATCTCTGATCGCGATGGTGATCGCTTTTCCGCTGTTTCTGGCGTACCAGATCAACGTCGAAGGCAGTTCGGTCGCCAATGGCTGGTGGACCTATGATGTTGTCATCGGCCCGGCGCTGGAAAGCGAAAAGGGGCGCTTGCCCTTGGTTTTCCCGCTCCTGATCGGGCTGTGGGCGGGGCTGTTCGTCGCGATGCTGGCAAAGCGCGATGCGGACGGTTTCATGCCGCATGAAGCGCGCATGGGTGTGGCCGCCAAGCCCGCTGGCTGGTCGCGAGAATGGGCAAGGCTATGGAGCATGATTGTCGTGTTTCAGGTCACGTTCTTCATCATCAATATCGCACCTGCCCTGATAGGCAGGGCCTTGTTCGGCGGACCGAGCCTGCTGGTCCCTTAAGGGTTATCGAATGACCATCCTCAACCGCCTGCTTGCGCTCCTGTTGGTCCTGATCGGCGGCGGCTTGGTTTGGCTGGGCGCGCGACTGATCCTGGCGGGCGGTTCGTTCTACTATGCGCCCGCCGGTCTGGCACTGCTCGGCACGGCATGGATGCTGTGGAAGCAATCACCCCGCGCCTTGTCCGTTTTTGGTGGACTATGGGTGATCACTTTGCTCTGGGCCTTGTGGGAATCCGGTCTGAACGGCTGGGCCTTGGCGGCGCGCCTCGGTTTGCTGAGCGGAATAGGCCTCTGGCTCCTCATGCCGTGGGTGCGCCGCTCGCTGGGGATCTCTGGGACTACCGCTCTGAGCCGCAGCCTGATTGCGCTTGCCGTAATCGCGCTCGTTAGCGGCACGAGCTGGATTTTCTGGAATGACCGCATCACCGGCGGGACGTATATGGAGAACCTCGCTGACGCTCCCATTGATCCGCGTGCCGGCGAATGGCAAAGCTATGGCAATGGCCCCGGCGGCACACGCCATTCTCCACTTGCGCAAATCACCCCGGCCAATGTCGGCGCGCTCCAGCCCGTATGGACGTTCGCGGCGGGCAAGGAACCCAATGGAGAAGCTGCGCCCTTTGAAGCGACGCCGCTGAAGGTGGGAGACAGCCTCTATGTCTGCACCGGTTATAATGATATCATTGCGCTGGATGCCGAGACTGGTGGGCAGAAATGGCGCTATGAAGCACACGCCAATACGGACGGGATTTTCGGCCAGACCTGCCGTGGGGTCAGTTATTTCAAACAACCCAATGCGCCACCCGGAGCTTCCTGCGCCGAACGTATTTACACCGCTACGATCGATTCCCGCCTGATCGCGGTTGATGCAGCCACCGGAAAGCTCTGCGAAGGCTTTGGCGACAATGGTGCGGTCAATCTGCTCAAGGGCATGAGCGCAGCGCCGCAGGGCTATTATCATGTCACCTCACCCCCCGCCGTCATCGCGGGCAAGCTGGTGGTCGGCGGATGGGTGACCGATGGACAGATGGCGGGTTCGCCCTCCGGCGTGATCCGCGCCTTTGATGCCGTAACCGGCCAGTTCATATGGGCGTGGGATATGGGCCGACCGGACCGCAACACCGAGCCTGGGCCCGGTGAAACCTACACGCCCGGCACGCCCAACAGCTGGAGCGTGATGAGCGTCGATGAGGCACTGGGGCTGGTTTATGTTCCCACGGGCAATGCAACGCCCGATTATCATGGTGGGCATCGTTCGGCAGAAATGGACCGTTATTCTAGCTCGGTCGTCGCGCTTGATGCGGCGACAGGCAAGCCCCGCTGGTCCTTCCAGACGGTCCATCACGACCTGTGGGATTATGATGTCGGATCGCAGCCGGTGTTGGTCGATCTCGCCGATGGACGTCGGGCACTGATACAACCCACCAAGCGCGGTGAACTCTTCATGCTCGACCGGCGCACAGGCATACCGATTGCCCCCGTCGAAGAGCGCAGAGTTTCCGTCAGCACTGTCGCGGGTGAACGCTCTTCCCCTACCCAGCCCTTCTCCGTTGGCATGCCAAGCTTTGCCGGGCCGCGCCCCAGCGAAAAGAGCATGTGGGGGATACTGATGCTCGATCAGGCCTGGTGCCGCTTGCGCTTCAAACAGGCGCGCTTTGACGGGCCACTGACACCGATCGGTGTGGACAAGCCCACCATCACATGGCCGGGATCCTTGGGCGGGCATAATTGGGGCAGCGTCGCGGTTGATCCGGCAAGCCAGATCATGATCGTCAATTCATCGCACGTCATCAATTACAACAAACTTCTGCCGCGCGCGGTGGCCGACGCGATGGGGCTGAAGCCGGTGGCCAAGCCGAGCTTTGAGAATGTCGCGGGGCCAGTGGCGCAGGCTGGCGCGCCGTTTGCCGCTTCTATCTCGCCCTTCCTGTCGCCACTCGTCGCACCCTGTACCGAGCCCCCATACGGCCTCATCAGCGCAGTCGATCTCAAGACGCGCAAACTGCTGTGGCAAAGGCCGTTTGGCACCGCGCGCGACAGTGGCCCGCTGCTGCTCTCCACCGGCCTGCCGATCCCGATGGGCGTGCCCAATATCGGCGGCGCAGTCGTCACGGCATCGGGTCTGGCATTCATTGGTGCAACGCAGGAACATATGATCCGCGCCTATGACATCCGCACTGGCAAGGAATTGTGGAAGGGCCGCTTGCCCGCCGGGGGCAATGCCACGCCGATGAGCTATTGGTCCACCAAGTCCGGGCGCCAATTTGTGGTGATTGCCGCCGGAGGACATGGCGGGATCCTCTCAGGCTATAGCGACAAACTGATCGCCTATGCCCTTCCCAAAGCTTCCACCAAATGAGGATGATGCCATGACATACAGAGCCATTGTGACAGGCGCGACACGCGGCCTTGGGCGCGGCATTGCCCGTGGTCTTGCCTCCACAGGCGCGACCGTTGGCGTGACCGGGCGCGATACTGACGCCCTTGCCGAAGTTTGCGCAGAGATCAGTGCGCAGGGTGGCACGCCGCTCGCTCTGGTGTGCGATCACCGCGATGACGAACAGGTTGCCGCCGCCTTTGCGAAGGTGAAGCAGGATTGGGGTGGACTGGAACTCCTCGTCAACAATGCCGCCGCGGTTTACGGGCAAGATCTGGTGACGCCCGGGCCGTTCTGGGAAAAGCCCCTGAAGCTCGCCGACATGATCAATGTCGGCCTGCGCTCCAACTATGTCGCGGCCTATCACGCCGCCCCGATGATGGCCGCAGCGGGCAAGGGCCTGATTGCCAGCATCTCCTTTTACGGCGCGGTCTCCTATTTTCACGGCGCGGCCTACGGTGCGGCGAAGGCGGGGACCGACAAGATGATGGCCGATATGGCGGTGGACTTGGCACCCCACGGAGTTGCCGCAATCTCCTATTGGCCAGGTTTCATCCTAACTGATGCTGTCAAGACGATGCCGCCCGAAATGATCCCCGATGATCTGCGCGCCATGCTACCGATGTGGGAAGCGCCGGAATTTACCGGGCTTGTCATCGACGCGCTTTACCGTGATCCGAACCTGATGGCGCTTTCCGGTCAGGTGCTGATCGGGGCCGAACAGGGCGAGCGGCTGGGCATCAAGGATCTGGATGGCAAGCAACCCGTCTCCTACCGCGCAACGATGGGCGCTCCGCATATCCCCTTCACGCCAGCAGGAGGACAAAACGCATGATCGAAGCCATTCTTGTCGTCATGACCAAAGCGCATCCGGGACGCGAAGCTGATATGGATGACTGGTACACCAACATCCACGTGCGCGACGCCCTGCGTTTTCGCGGTTCGATCTCGGCGCAGCGCTTCATCCGCAGCGCGGACCAGCCGATGGACTTGCCCGACAGCTTCGACTGGCAGTGCCTTGCACTCTATGACGTTTTCGACGCTGAGCGGTTTTCTCGCGAGCATTGGGACAATGCCCTGACCAGCCGGATGATGGTGACCACCGCCATTGATGACAGCGTGCTGGAGGATTATCATTATTACCCCCTCGCCTTCCGCGACAATGATCCGCAGACCCCGCACACAGGTGGCGTTGTGCTGGAGCAGTTAAACGCGGCACCAGGGCAGGATCAGGCGTTGCGGGATTGGTATGTTGACCAATATCTGCCGCAGGCGGTCAAAAGGCCCGGTGTGCAATCAGCGGGTTTCCTGATGTTCCGCACCTTTGGTCAGATGATCCCGACGACGCCATCCTATCACTATGTCGGCATTTACAAGGTGAATGATGCCAAGGCGTGGCAAGCCTGGCAGGGCACTCCAAGTTTAACCGGAGCGCACTGTGTGGACCAATCAACCATTCGCGTGACGCATTGGGAGCGACTGACCGGCAAGCTCACCAAGGATGATGTCCAGAACCCGACATCAGAAGGACTCGCCGCCGAAGAACGCGCCCGTGCGCGGATGGGAACCGATGTGCTGACCGGCGGGATCGAGAAACTCGGCGCTGCCTGAAGTCAGCCCGCCGTGATGCCGTTGTCTGCGGTGTAGCACGTTCCGTGGACCCCTTTTGCGCGGTCTGACGCAAGGAACATCAGCGGCTCGACGATGTCATCAATCTCTGATGGCGGCCGAATGCCCATATAGCGCCCGACCAGATCCATCGCCAATCCGTCAGGAATTTTGAGGCCCGTTGCCATCGGAGTGAGCATCCCGCCGGGTGCCAGCGCATTGATCCGCACAGGCTGGTGCATGAACTCCATCGCCAGCGAGCGGGTCAGGCTGAGCAGTGCAGCCTTTGTTGCGCCGTAGGGGGCCATATAGGCCTGACCCAGAAAGGCGGCGGTGGACACCACGTTGATGACATTGCCATGCGCTTCGATGAGATGCGGCATCGCGGCCTGCATCATGTAAAGCGGTGCGCTGAGATTGGCTGAGAGCAACCGGTCCCAATCCTGCACACTGATTTCCGCCAGCGGATGCATGCGCAACATGCCCGCAACATTGCACAGCACATCGAGCCTGCCGAAGGCATCCACTGCTGTCGCAACCGCCGCTGCGCAATTGGCCTGTTGCCCCAGATCGCCCACAAAACGCACCGAGGAACTGCCGGCGTCCGTAATTGCCTGTGCGGTCACTTCCAGCCCGCCGTCGTTCAGATCAACAAGGCATAGCCGTGCCCCTTCCGCCGCAAATCGGATGCTCGCCGCCTGACCAAGGCCCGATGCCGCGCCAGTGACCAGCACGACCTTCCCCGCAAATTCGCCTGTGCTCATAGGTCGCTCCTTTACCAGACCAGAGGGAGGGTGACGGGCTGGATCATCCCCAGATGATATTCGACCTCATGGCCAGGCTTGACGCTAAACTGCGGAATCCTCTGGACGAACTCCTCAATGGCGATGCGCATTTCGCGCTTGGCAAGGTGCATGCCGACACACATATGCGGGCCGAAGCCAAAGGAGACATGGCGAGGATTGCGGCCAAGGCGGACTTCACCCGGCTCCGGAAACTCCTCGGGATCGCGGCCAGCCAGCGTGGTGTGGACGGCCACCTTGTCCCCCGGCATCATCTTCACGCCGCCAAATTCGGTTTCCTTCGTGCAGGTGCGGAACGTGGTGACGGCGGCATAGGCGCGCATCATTTCATCGATGGCGTGAGGAATTTCCTTGGGATTGTCCCGCAAATATTGCTGATCCTGCGGATTGCGCGCGAGATGCAGGAACTGCAGCCCCATATTGGTGGACACCGTATCCAGCCCGCCGATGAACAGGTTGAAGGAAAAACCGACAAGCTCGTCATCATTGAGCTTGCGGCCCTCAACCTCCACACCCAGCGCATAGCTGATAATGTCATCGCGTGGTGCTTTGCGGCGATCCTCAATCTGTTCGCGCAGGAAGGCCACGACATTGCGGACAGCAACGGCCATCTTCCACATGTCCATTTCGTGCAGCAGGCCGGTTTCCCATTCCAGAAACTGCTTGGTATTGCTCAAAGGGAAATCCATCAGCTCAAGGAACACCTTGATCGGAAATTCAAACGCGAATTCCGACATGAATTCGCACGCGCCGCGCTCGCGGAATGCTTCGATATATTCCACCGCATAATTGCGGATTTTGCCTTCCAGCTTGGTCATCGCCGTCGGCGTGAACAGCGGGTTGATGAAGGACCGGTATTTGGCGTGATGCGGCGGATCAATCTCGACCGGCAGGTTGGTCCAGGTGTCGCCGATCAGCTTGGAATAGGGCGAAAAATCCTTGCTGGAGAAGGTGTCCGTATCGAAATAGACCTTCCGCAAATCTTCTACCCGGCGCACGATCCAGGCCGGCGTCCCGCCCGGATAGGCGTGCGGCGCGTAGAAAATGCCGGGGCCTTTGTGAACCTCCGTCGCCCAATCGCCAAACGGATCATCACGCGTCGTCATTCCGAACACATAGGGAAAGGGGCGGACCAAAGATGCTGGAACGTGATCGGGGATCACGGGTTCCGGAAACTGAATCTGCATCGCTCTTCTCCTTGGGCATTGGAGCGACCTGACCGCTCCGGCTTTCATTATCACAGATTATGGACTAGCATGAATAATAACAAGCAGGATGATTTTTTAGAGGTTAGTATGCCTGATATGACTATCTCCAAACAACGAGATGTTTCATCGGAAGAATATGGCGATTTGCGCAAAGCGCTGACGCTGATTGCAGGCAAATGGAAGCTCGAAATCCTGTGGCGGCTCTATCATCGCACGCATCGCTTCGGCGAATTGATGAAGGCTATTCCCGGCGTGACACAGCATATGCTGACCCGACAATTGCGCGAACTCGAAACGGATGGGTTGGTGACCCGGCGCGTGTTTGCCGAAGTCCCCCCACGCGTTGAATATAGCATGACAGAGGCCACCAAAGCGCTGGAACCCACCATCCAGTCGCTGATGGCGTGGTGGCAAACCTATGGAAAGACCGCCCCAATCGCCAGCAGAACGGATGATTAGGCGCGGGATCATGCGAACGGCTACCAGCGGCGGCGAAGCTGGACGCCGCGCCGTCTGGCCCGCAATTGGCTGTCGCGCTCTTCGGGCGAGACGAAGGGAGTATCAGGCGGCAGATGTGACCGCAGATCAGCGAGATTGACCAGTCGCAAGGTCGGTGCAGGGCCGCTGCTCGCCTCGGTCCAGCGCAACATGATCGCGCCTTCGTGATGACCCCCCGTATCCAGCCAATTGGGCACGCCCGGATCATCCACCGCAATAACTGCACGGAATTTGCCATCGCCGTCCAGCCGCGCCTGACCGCCATTCAAGCTGGATTGCCGGTTCATCCAGTCCACACTGTTCCACATCATGTCAGAGAGCTGAATGTTCCAGTAGCGCACCCGTTCGGGCAATTCGGTTTCGAGCAACAGCACCTGTCCCGGCTCCAGCCTGAACAGACCCTGATAATAATGCTGCCCCTGCACCCCCCCGCGCCCGGCCCAGTCATCATGCTCCAGCGCGTTCCACAGACCTTTGTCGCGCTGCGATTTGATGAAGCCAAGCGCCATGCCGGAAAGCCGCTTGGGGTAGGCGGCAAGGGCCGTCAGACGTTCGGCTATTTCCTCTGCTGACCAGCGGCGCGCGGCGTGGACCTTGTCGATGCGTTCAATGGCGATGCGGGCTTCGCGGCCTTCGCCCCATGTGTAGCTCGCCTGCCGCATGGAGAGTGAGCGTGCAGACGGATCAAGCCGGTGCCAATCACCCGCCCAGTCCACTGGCTTCTCCGCACTCAGCAACAGCGAGAAACGGCCCAGTTCATCCCGAGTCAGCGTATCGAAGTCGAGCGTACCAAGCGACGGCCCCAGTGGTTCCATCACGCCCAGTCCGCCCGCGACAATATCGAGCAGCAGGAACAGCCCGTCGCCGCGTTCTCCTGAAATCACATAAGACCCGCTGCCATCAATCGAGGCCGTGCCATAGATGAAATCCGGATTGGTGCCGACGGCATTGAGGTGCGTGTTCACCGCAGGCACAAAGTCTGGCTGGTCTGGATCGGCAAAAGCAGTGAACCATCCCGAAGCGAGCGTGAGGAAAAACAGGCGCTCTGCCTCTGCCGCCAGTTGCGGGTCAGCAGGATTGGCAAGCAAGGCGAGCAAATCGGATGTGGAGCCAAAACTGGCGACGCGTTCTGCCCAGCCGCTCACAGATAATTCCCATAGGTCGTAATATAATCGGCATAGACGCTTTCCACCTGTTCGCGCGTCAGGCCGTAATCGGCGAGTTCATATTTATGCTGGCCATGCTTGTCTGACGGATTGGCCGCCCACCAGCCTGCGACCGCCGCTTCGGTTTCCGAGGTGAAATCCATATCCGCATGGGCATAAACGCCGCGCACTGCCGACACCGGATCGGCGACGATATCCTTGAAGCGCAGATCATGCACTTGCACCTGAGGGTTGGCCTTGCGCCACGCCATCGACCGCACCTGCCCGTCATGCCAGAGATGGAGCAGTTCCTGCCCCAGCGCGGCGCGATCAATCTGCGTGAAGCTGACGCAGCGGATGACCTCGATCAGCCGCGAGATGGAGGCCATCACGGTTACCGGATCACGGTGCGGCTGCACCAGTACCGCGTCGGGATAGACCGACATCAGTTCTGGCAGGTGATAGGCATGTTCTTGCACCTTCAGCACCCAGCGCTTGCGCGAATTTTTCCATGCCAGATGTTGCAGCCACATTTTGTGAACCTGATAGCCAAAGCGCGTGTTGGCATCGCGATACCATTGATAATAGCCTGGCAGGCTGAACAGCATCGTCGGGTTGATCCCCTGAAACGCCGTTTCCAGGATCATGCCGCATTCCTGCGGCACACGAGCACCAATCGGGTGGGCTTTCAGCACATCGGCCCAGGCCCCGGTGAAATTGGCAGCGACATAGGCATCAAAGCCATCAGCGCGCGGATCACTGTCAAAGGTCGCGGCCTCGGGCGGCGGAGAGGGCGCAGCGACCTCCCACTGCAAAGGTGTGCGTACCTGTGGGTCGGCCCCGATCAGCGCGTGGAGGATCGACGTGCCACAGCGCGGCAAACCGAGGATGAAAACTGGGCGATCAATCACCACATCGGCAATTTCGGGATGACTGGCCCGATCCGAAACAATGGCGGAGAGCCGCGCCAGATTATCCTGAAACTGCGCCAGCGCCCGGCCGCGTCCTTCCTCTGAAAGACCGGTTTCAGCCTCTAGTGCGGCAAGGGCTTTGGTCAGGCCGGGAAGTGTGCCTGCGGCGATATCCTCTGGCAAGCCTGCGGCTCTCATCAACGCGTCGGCGGAAATCTGGTCAGCCATATCAGTCCTCTTCTTTATTGCGCGAACATGCATGACCGATTTGCGCCGCAACCTATCTGCGGGAAGGTTCAGCTTCCAATTGCAGGGGCAAACTGCGGTAATGGAGAGTTACCACTATATCATTGTCGGCGCAGGCTCATCGGGCTGCGTTCTCGCCAACCGGTTGTCGGCTGATCCCGCCACGCGCGTCTTGCTGATCGAAAGCGGGCCAGATGACAAAAGCCCGTTCATCCATATGCCGCGCGGCATCGGCAAACTGCTCGCGCCGGGCAATGAGCATGTCTATGCCTATCCGGTGACGCCTGCGGGCAACCAGCCCGAAGAGGTCTGGCTGAAAGGCCGCGCTGTGGGTGGTTCCAGTTCGATCAACGGCATGGTCTACATGCGAGGCAGCCCGCAGGATTATGACGATTGGGCAAAGGCGGGCTGCACCGGCTGGGGCTGGGACAGGATCGGCAAAGCCTATGTCGCGCTCGAAGATCATGCGTTGGGGGCAGATGAATGGCGCGGCACCGGGGGCCCGCTCAAAATCTCGCAACATCCGTCTGGCAATCCGTTGTGCGATGCCATCCTTGGTGCGGCAGGCGAATTGGGCGTGCCGACCGTCGAAGACGTCAACCATGTCGATGTCGTTGCCGATCAGGGCATGGGCTATCAGGTGCTGACGACCTACAAAGGCAAACGCTTTTCCGCCGCGCGGGCCTTCCTTGATCCGGTGCGGAGTCGTCCCAACCTTGATATTCTCACCGGCGTTCAGGTGCAGCGCATCCTGTTTGAGGGCAAACGCGCGAGCGGAGTCCAACTGGCAGACCGCACTATTGCCTGCTCGGGCGAGATCATCCTGAGCGCGGGTGCGGTGGAAAGCCCGAAACTTCTCGAACTGTCCGGCATCGGCGATGGCGCGCGGTTGCAGGCACTGGGCATCGAGACGCTGGCGCACAGTCCTCTCGTCGGGGAAAATCTGCGTGAGCATCGCTATGTCGCGGTCGATTGGAAGGTGAAAAGCGGGAGCTCCAACCAGAAACTGCAAGGCATCGGTCTGCTCGCATCGGTGCTACGCTATTTCCTGTTGGGTTCTGGCCCGATGACAGACGCCGCGCATGAAGTAGGCGGCTTTATCAAAACGCGGCCGGAGCTGGATCGTCCTGATGCGCAAATCGGCTCGATGCTGGTGACCATGGGTGTTGGGGCGAATGGTGCGCCGGTGCTCGACCCCTTCCCCGGCATGCGCGTGCTGGGCTATTTCACGCGGCCAGAAAGCCGGGGCTGGACGCATATCACCTCAAATGATCCAGCGGACCCGCCCGCAATCAACGCCAATCATTTTGCCGAAGAGATTGACCGGCAGACCGCGCTCGATCTGTTTAAATGGTTGCGGAGCCTGGGGCAACAGACAGCACTTTCCAACTGGATTGTCGAAGAGACGGGCAAGGGCGTCGCCTATCAGAGCGATGAGGAGATTGCGGCGAACCTGCTCGCCCTTGGTGGCACCGCCTTCCATATCGCAGGGACGGCTGCGATGGGGGCGGACGCAGGCAGCGTTCTTGATCCGCAACTGCGGGTGCGCGGCGTCGACGGGCTTCGCGTCTGCGACACCTCGATCATGCCAACCCTCGTTTCCGGCAACACCAACGCCCCCGCCCTGGCCATCGCCATCAACGCGGCAGACATCATCCTTTCAACCAAGGCAGCAGCATGACCACCCCCTTCACCACGATCAACACGCTCTACATCAACGGTGCCAAAATCGCGCCCGAGGCAGGCACGGAAGCGGTTATCAACCCCGCGACCGAAGTCGTCATCGGCCACGCCCCGGTCGCCAGCCTCTCCCAAGTGGACGCTGCTATCGCTGCGGCGCGGGAAGCGTTCGACAATGGCCCTTGGCCGCAGATGACGCTGGATCAACGCGGGGACATGTTGGACAAGATGGTCGCGGCATTGAAAGCGCGTCAGGCCGATATTGCCGCGCTGATCGTGGCGGAAGTCGGCTGCGCGCAGGGCATAACGCACATGATGCAGGTCGCCAACCCGATCAACCATCTTGCCTCCACCATACGTCACGGTCGTCGCGATGATAGCGAGCGCCTACCGCTTGACATCACCCCCAACATGTTCGCGCCCGATGGCCCGCAGAATATCGGCGGCACCACCGTGGTTCGCGAGCCCTTCGGCGTGGTGAGTGCGATCACCGGCTATAATTTCCCGTTCCTGCTGAACCTTGCCAAGATCGGACCCGCACTGATGGCGGGCTGCACGATGATCCTCAAGCCTTCGCAATTCACGCCCTTCTCTGCCTTGTTGTTCGGCGAGATTTGCGACGAAATCGGCCTGCCCAAGGGTGTGCTCAACATCGTCACCGGCGGCATCGCAGAGGGGCAATTGCTGTGCACCGATGAGCGCGTGGACATGGTCACCTTCACTGGCTCCGAAGGCGTGGGCGCGGCGATCATGGCGCAAGCCGCCCCGACACTGAAGAAAGTGCATCTCGAACTTGGTGGCAAATCCGCGATGATCGTGCGGGCTGATGCAGACGTGCAGCGCGCCGCCGCGATGGCCGTGGGCTTCCTCTCGGTCAATGCGGGCCAAGGCTGCGCGATCCCGACGCGGCTGCTCGTCCACAATAGCATCCGCCCTGCCTTTGTCGCCGCCGCCGCTGCCATCGCCGCGCATATCAAAGTGGGCGACGCATCAGACCCGAGCGTGACGATGGGGCCGCTGATCCGCGAAAGCCAGCGCGCCAAGGTGGAGCAGTATATCGCGCTGGGCAAAGCGGCGGGCGCAACGCTCGTCTGCGGCGGCGCGCGACCAACGGGCCTCACCAAGGGCTTTTTCACCGAGATGACACTGTTCGACAATGTCACCAACGACATGGCCATCGCGCAGGATGAGATCTTCGGCCCCATCGGGTGCATCATCGGGTTCGATAGCGACGAGGAAGCGGTAAAGATCGCCAATGACTCGCGCTACGGCTTGGCAGGTGCGATTGAAACGGCAGACGCGGCGGCAGGCTATGCCATGGCTCTCAAAATCCGCACCGGCAGCGTCGCGCTCAACGGCGGCACGGGCACGATGAGCTTCGCGCCGATTGGCGGCTATAAGCGCTCCGGCATCGGGCGGGAATATGGCCCCAACTGGCTGCGCGAATATCAGCATGAGAAGTCGGTGTTTTACCCGATTGGCCGCTGAACGAGGAAGGTCATGACGGACAACCAGCAACCCATCGTCATAGACGGCGATATGGACTGCGCCGTCCATGACTGGCTGAGCGCCAATCTGGGCCGCGTGGTCAGTTTTCGTCGTCACGCACGCTGGCGGATCGGCTGGGATGTTTTAGTCGAGGTGAACGGCCAACCCACCGCCTATTACATTCGCGGGCCGCGCGGCGACAATTATGTGTCGCCCATCGACATGGCGCAGGAGGCGGCGATCCACCGCGCCTATCTCGCCAATGGCATCCCCGCGCCCCGGCCCATTGCAGTGATTGATGATCCCTGCTCGCTGGTGCTCGAACGCCTGCCCGGCACGATCAATACCGAGACGATAGCCAATCCCGCAGCCCGCCAGCGTGTGCGCGAGGAGTTCATCGAAATCATCGCGCGCCAGCATCAGATCCCGCTCGATCAGTTCGCAGAGGTTGGGCTGGACATCCCGGTCGGGGCAGATGCCGTTTCCCGCAATCTCTACGCCGCGTCCGAAGCCATTTTCGATAGGCTGATCGGCAGGCCCTGGCCGCTGGTGCGCTTTGTGGGCCGGTGGCTGAAACGCCATGTCCCGCAAGACCGCACCCGCGCTGCCTTTATCAATGGTGATGCCGGGCAATTCATGTTTGAGGGCGACCGCGTCACCGGCCTGATAGACTTTGAAATGTCAGCCTTTGGCGATCCGGCGGCGGAACTGGCGGGGATGCGGCTGCGCGATACATCCGAACCGCTGGGCAATCTGTCCGCGCTTTATGACCATTACGAGAAACTGAGCGGAGACCGCATACCCAAGGCGTTGATCGAATATCACACGGCGGGGTTTTGCGGCGTCAACGGTTTCATGCTCTGGCCGCTGGCCTTCTCCTCGACGCGCGAGCAGGATTACATGGCCTATATGCAGTTCGCGGTCGCCACATCACGCTGGTGCGTGACGGCGATGGCCGAACATGGCGGCATCACGCTGACCGAACCACCTGTGCCAGAGGCCCGCCCAATGGGTTTTGCACAGGCCGGCAGTCACCTCGTCCGCCAGATTGCGGACCTTCCCGCCCCCGATGCCAATGCCGCCTATGCGCGCGAGTCAGCGGCGGCGCTGGCGCAATATCAACAGCGCTGGCTGACCTACGGCGCGTCGGTTCTGGCCGCCGATCTGGCCGATTGCGAGACATTGACCGGCATCCGCCCGGACACGCAGGATGAGATGATGCAGCTGGTGGAAGCCCATGTGCTGCAAGCCGACGCAAGCGAGGACCCCCGCCTGATCCAGCACTTCCACAACTGGCTGCGGCGGCAGGATTTCCTGCTGACCGGCTGTGGCACTGCATCGAGCTTTGTCGGGCTGGATTTGCAGTTAATTCCGGCGCGGTAGGTTTCCCCCTACATCCCCCGAACCACCCCCAGCACCCATTCCGCAAAGCACGCCATACTCGCCTCCCGCTGCTCCGGTCCGCCGATCCCCCAAGCGAGATCGACCACGCCGACGCCGCAATCGCGGATGGTTTCCATCTTGCCCTTCAGCGTCTCCGGCCCGCCGACGAAATAGGGATCCAGCACCAAAGGCACCACCGGCGGCCCGCCCATCGTTTTCTGCTGGATTTGCGCCTGTTCGGCCATTTTCGCGCCGAAGAAAGTGCCCATATCGTCAAACGCTTTGGCGTCGCTTTCCGCTGCATAGGCGATACCGCGATAGATGACATGTTCCGGCCCCGGTTGCCAACCGGCCTTGGCGGCCTCGGCGTGGTAGAGCGTCACCCATTCCCGCACGACCTCTGGCGGGGCGAAGGAGAAGGCGATGCCCATGCGGCGCGCGGCGGCGAAGCGGACGGATTCGTCACTATTGCCCGATCCGAAAATGGGTGGGTGCGGCGTCTGCACGGGCTTTGGCCAGACGGAAACGGTACTGAACTGATACTGCTCCTTCTCCCACGCAAAGGGTTCGTCTGATGTCCAGGCTTTGACGATCAGGTCAATCCCCTCCTGCGTCATCGCGCGGGTCGCGTCAGGATCGTTGTCATAGGTGCGGTGTTCATTGGGCGTGCCGCGCAGGAACAGCACGATCAAGCGCCCGCCGCTCAGCATATCAACCATCGCCAGTTCTTCGGCCAAGCGGACCGGGTTGGAGAGTGGTACCAGCGGCCCGAGCAGCGCGATCTTGGCGCGGCTGGTGACTTGCGCCAGCGCGCCCGCCATCACGCACGGATTAGGCGTCATGATGTAGGGCGCGTAATGATGTTCGGAGACGCTCACCCAGTCAAAGCCCAGCGCATCGGCCTTTGTCGCCATCTTCAGGCTGTGGTTGAATGAAGCGAGCGCGACATCGCGCTTGCAATAGCGGGACTCTGCGGGCCAGATTTCCAGCCCCGGCGCTGGCCCGTCATACCCCACCATGCACAGGCTCGACACCAGCATAACACTCTCCCTTTTAGACTGGCTGGCAGGATCGCTGACGATCGGGGTAAAGCGCCTATCCAAAGAAGGGCGAGACCTATGGTGGGCGGCCTACACTCCTCCTCAACACAGGGAGGGGAGAGCCCGATGAACCAGATGACGGCGATGGGATCAGGCATGAGCGCACAGGACGAACGCGCCATATCGGCCATATTAATCGCCTATGGCACCTCCATTGACCAGCGCGACTGGAACCGCTTCCGCGCCTGCTTTTCAGAAGATTGCGAGGCGGATTATGGCAGCTTTGGCAAATGGACCGGCGCGGTCACGATCACCGCCTATATGAAGCAGGCGCATGCCGATCTTGGCCCCACGCTGCACCGCATTACCAATATAGAAATCCGCACTGAGGATGGCCGGGTGAGTGCGCGCGCCTATGTCGATGCGCTGCTGATGCCGATGAATGAGGGCGGTCCGATCCACCGGGGGATTGGCTATTATGATGACCAGTTCGTTCGCACCGGCGGCGGCTGGAAGATTGCGCGGAGACAATTCGTGCCCGTTCTGATTGATTGAGGAAACGAGTTATGGGCAGCTTGAACGGAAAAACCGCCATCGTCACCGGGGCCTCTGCAGGGATTGGCGAGGCGACGGCGCGGGCGCTGGCCAAGTCGGGTGCACGGGTGATGCTGGTGGCCCGGCGGGAAGAGCGGCTGGCCGCGCTGGCGGCAGAGATTGGCGATGGAGCATGCTTCCTCGCGCTTGATCTGGCGGACGCGGGTGCAGCACAGGCCTTGCTGGACGCGGCGACGGCACAGCTTGGCACGGTGGACATCCTTATCAATAACGCAGGCATATTGCGGACCAGTCATGTTGACGGTTTTGATCTGGCCGAGCTGGAGCCGATGATCGCCATCAATTACAGCGCGGTGGTGCGCACCAGCATTCTCTTCGCGCGGCATATGAAGGCGAACGGGAGCGGCCAGATCATCAATCTCTCCAGTATCGGCGCGAGCCTGACTGCCGCTGGGGCGGGTGTTTATGGCGGGCTGAAGCTCGCGCTCGACCGCTTTACCGATGTACTGCGCATAGAACTGGCCGGCAGCGGTGTCCGCGTCGGCCAGGTCGCGCCCGGCACGACCACGACCGAGATTTTCGAGGATATGAAAGCCAAGGGCCAGCCGGGATGGGACGAATATATCCCGCCGATGGTCCCCGACGACATCGCCCGCGCCATCCTGTTCATGTGCGAGCAGACCGGAAATGCCAATGCCGCGCGGGTGCATATCTATGCGACGTCGGAAGGGTTTTAGGCTGCCCCTACTGCCGCGATAGACACCGGGATCGCGCCCATCCGGGGTTGCCCGAATACAGGATCAAACGCGGCATTGGCGTCCAGCAGGCGGGATGTGCATCCCCCCTGACCCAGCGGGTCATCCGCCTCATCGGGGTTGGTGCCGAAGCAATGCGACATGGAGAGCGTGCCGGGACGCAAGCGAGAATCGGCCTCTGCCACCCCCTGTATTTCGCCGTGTTCGGACCGGATGCGGATGATGTCGCCCGACGTCACACCATGCAGGACAAGATCAGCCGGATTGAGAAAGGCCGGGTTATGGGTGCGCCGCGCGGCCAGTTTCGGGTTGGTGCGACCGATGGAATTCATCATCTCGTTACTGCGCCGCGGGATGAGCAGCAAGGGATAGTCGGCGCTGGGATGGGTTGTATCGCCACGATTGACGAAGACGGCGTTTAGCTCCGCCATCATCGTGGAGTCGCCAAGTTCGAGCATGGCCGTGCAATCCTCTGCGCGGGGCAATACGGTGAGGTCGAGATCATCGAACAACTTGCCGTGCGGATGCTTTTTGACTTCAGCCAGCGGCACGCGGGAACCGGCGCACATCGCTTCAAACATCTCCTCGGTCGTCGGGCGACGGTCGAGCGGCAGCGGAAAAGGCACGGGCGGACTGTCCCAATGCTGGCCGGTCCCCGCCGCATTGCCGAAATAGGTGATCTGCTTGCCAAGTCGCTTGGCGAGTTCATAGAAAAACTCCCAGCTTTCAATCGTGTCCGATCCTTGCGGCGGTGCGACGACGGCGGGGGCGTAATGCGCAAAAGGCACTTCATAGCCTCCGGTCCAGATCCCGTAATATTTCATCGATTCCGAAAATTGCGAACAGGCGGGCGTTTCCAGCGCCATTTTGTCGGGGATGACATAATCGGCCATGCGCGCGGTGTTGGACATTTCAACGTCGATAGTGACGAGCAGATCGAGCGCGGCCAGCGCCCGTCCCGCCCGGTTCTGGTCGGGCAAGGACACTGCCGGATTGCTGCCCCCGCAGATCAGCGCGCGCACCTGCCCCGGTCCAGGCGTCAGAATCTGGTCGGGCAACGTGCCGGTTGGTGCGCCGACAATCGTCTCTGGCAGCGCGTTGATCCGACTAGTCTTGCTGTAATCCCATGGCTGGTAGGGCGCGCGCGGCTGTGCGTGGATGGGCACATCGGGCAACAGGACATGCGGCTGGCCGTGCGGCTCGCCCGCGCACACCCAACGGCCACACAGCGTGTTGAGGCACAATGCCAGATATTCGCAGAGCGTGCCGTGGAGCGGAAAATGTGCACCCGTGGCCGTGACGACGCAACCGCTGTCCGCTTCTGCAAAAGTACGCGCGGCCAGCACCACATCGTCGGCACTGATCCCGGCGACCGAGGCGACGTGATCGGGCGTGAAGGGGTCGACCGCGATCTTGAGCGCATCAAGCCCGGTCGCGTTGTCCGCAACGAAGGCTTTGTCATACAGACCTTCGCTCAGGATCACGCGCAAGATACCCGCCAAAATGCTGGCATCCTGCCCCGGCTGCGGTGCGATGTGCAGGAACGCATGAACAGTGGATTCGGTCGCGCGCGGATCGATGACGATCAGCTTCATCCCATCCTTGACTGCCTGCTTCACCGTCTGCCCGGGATTGACCATGATGCCCTGTTTGGAAATGACCGGGTTGGTGCCCACCATGATCCAGGTCTTGGCAGTGGCAAAGGGATGCGGCCCCGGAATCCAGCGGCCATGCAGCGCCTGGGCAATGACCTTGCCCGCTTGATCGATGGTCTGGACCGAAAAGAAACGGTCCGGGAAAGTGCCCATTGTCTGAATGAACATCGCGCCGATAACAGGGTTTATCGGGTTGGTGAGGTTGCCATTACCGGGATAAACGGCAATCGCCTCGGCCCCATGCGTTGCCGTGATCGCTTCGATCCGCTGGGCAATTTCCTCCAGCGCCTGCTCCATCGGGATCTCTGTGTAACTGCCATCGGGCATCCGCTTGCGGGGGTGCAGCACACGGGTTGGCGAGGCATGCGCTTCGGGCATCGCGCGGCCCTTGGGGCAGGTATAGCCGCCGTAAAGGGGGGATTGCCGGTTGCCGATCACCTTGGTGGCGCGGCCATCCTCTACCGTCACCTCAACCGGACAGCCCGCCCAGCAGATCTTGCAAATGCCATAGCGCGTTTCCGTCTGCATGGTCTGTCCTCTCAGAAACCCATCTGCGCCTTCATCGACTTCGCATCGACAGGGTAGGAAATCATTTCCAGGAAGCTGAACCATTTGCCGCCAACGCGCCGCATGCAATCGCTCTGGCGCAGTGCGATTTTGCGGGTGGTGCCATCCTTCATGTTCAGCGTCAGTTGCTGGGTATCGATCTGGATGCCGAACGACCCGTCGGAATCGACCACGAACAGCGGCATGGTCAGGCTGATCCCGTCATAGCTGCCCATGATCGGCGCGTAAAAATCAGCGATCTCCTTTTTGCCGATCACAGCCTTTGGGCTGAACGCATCATAAAGCAGCGTGTCATCACCCGGCCCGTAATAGCTCATCAGTTTCTCAAGCCCGACGGACGCGCCGCCCACGTCCATGAATTCACGGATTTGTTCTTTGGCTTTCTCCGACGTCGTCGAAACGGGCTCAAGCGGCTTGGCCGACCAGCTGAGTGTGCGTGGTTGGATCGGCGCATTGGTCAGCGCGGTGAGCGTGGCCGGATCAACCGGGAAAGACAGATGCTGCTGCACCACGCGCCACTTGCCGCCCACCTTCTTCAACGCATCCAATACGCGCACGTTCATGGTCTGCGTGGTGCCGTCTTTCATCTCGGCCTGATAGGCGATCTGGCTCGCTGCGCAGCCGAACCGGCCATTGGTGGCAATCGTCATCTCGGGCGTGGTTTTGCTGACCGATTTGATCGCGGCCAATTGCGGCGCAAAGCCTGCGCGAATTTGCGCCTTGCCCTGAAACGTGCCGGGTGAAAACAGGTCGAGTACCACCGCATCATCGGCGTAATGCTGCATCACCTTGTCGATATCGAGCTCGGTGGCAAGCGCCTCTTCCACCTGGCGGATCGCGGTGAGGTCCTTCTTCGCGTTGAACACCGGCGGACGGGCGGACTTCGCAGCCAACAATGAAGGGGCGGCCAGCACGGCGGTGAGCGCCAGCAATGGGAATGCTTTCATGGTCACTTCTCTCCTCTGCGTTTCAAGCTAACCGCCCTGCGCAGCATCCCTCCCTACCCAAAGGCGGGCATGGCGATTTTCGTGCAGCGCTATGTCCTGCTTGAGAGCATGACGAAGGACAGGGGAGAGGCCCGATGACGCCAAAATTCTGCCGCATGGCATGGCGGGTGGATGATATGGATGATTTCACCCGGCGCATGGGGGAGCTGTTCGGTTTCAGCTTCTTTGCGCCGTCCCTGATCGCCGAGCTTTATCCGGACGCGGGATTCAACGTAATGTTTGGCCAGCATGGCATCGAACCGATCCAGCCGGGGCCAGAGGGTCTGGCCTTTGCAGAGGGGGATCCCCTTATCGAAATCGCGATTGACGTGAACGGGGCGGATAGCGTGCTGGCGCGGATGCGAGCGGCGGGGCATGAGCCCATCGCCATCAGTCATCTGCCCGTGCCCGCCGTCGACGAATATCTGTTTGGGCGCGATTTCCACGGCATCCAGTTTCTTGCCTGCGATCCCGGCGTGAATGAAGCGCAGGTGCGATCCCAATTGCCGTTTGACGCGCTTGATGATGCCGCCCCGCCCAAGATCGGCTGTGTCACGCTTGTCTCGCCCGATATTGATGCGCTGGCCGCTGACCTCAACCGCCTTTTCGACATGGAGTTCCATGCCTTTGATCCCGCGGGCCTTGGCACACGCGGCCTCTCAGGCGCGCACCGGGTTCGTCTGATCGAAGGGCCATCGGCGGCGGTGGCGGATGGAACAAGCGCGTTGCTGTCCGTCGATATCATCCATCCGGACGTCAAAGCGGCGCGGGCAAGGCTGGAGGCGGCTGGATTTGCCGTGCGCGACACCCGAGCGCTCAAGGGCGGCGGCACGGCCTATCACTTCGGGGCAACCGTGCAGGGTTTCCCCCTCTCCATCTATCCCGTGACAGCGGACGCCGAAATGCTCGGCATTGCCTGACGCGCAAAGGAACAAACCCATGACCGATATGAGCGTGCGCCTGTTTGCCGTGGGCGATCTGCAACTGATGACGCGAGAGCCGCCCGAAGACCTGTTCGATGCGGTCGCCCCAGCCCTTTCAGCCGCCGACGTGACCTTCGGTAATTGCGAATGGCCCTATGCTGAGGAAGCCGGCGACACGCATCCGGTCGAGGCGCACATCAATGATGATTTTGACGGTGGAGACCTGTTCGCCCCCGGCGCGCCTGAATCCATTGCGATGATGGGGGCTGCCGGGTTTAACGTCATGTCAATTGCCAACAACCACACCATGCACGGCGGCTATCGCGCCTTTCTCCGCACCATCGCACTGCTGAAGGAAGCCGGGATTGCGCCCGTTGGCGGCGGTGACACAATCACCACCGCGCGCCAGCCGGTGATTGTCGAGCGCGACGGCCAGCGCATCGGTTTTCTCGCCTGCACCTCCGGCTTTCTGCCCGGCGCCCATGCCGGGCGGCGCACGCCGGGGATCGTGCCGCTGCGCCGCCATACCTATGCCGAAAATAGCAGCTGGCAGGATTGGGGTGTGGAGCGAGACACGCGCACCCTGGTCAACCGTGATGATCTGGCTGCAATGATCGAGAGCATCACGGCTTTGAAGGCGCAGGCCGATATTATTGTCCTCAGTTGCCATTGGGGGATATTGGAACATCCGTCCGCCATCGCAGACTATCAGCGGGAAGCGGCGCGCGCCTTTATCGACGCAGGGGTTGATCTGATCGTCAGCCAAGGGCCGCTGCCGATCAAGGGATTTGAAGTCTATCGTGGCAAGGCGATCCTCTATTGCATGGGCAAGTTCGCGATGATCTCGCCTTGGTCGCGCGCCGAAACGCCGTCGGGGATCAGCACACCAATGCTGGATGAAACCAGCCGGGGGCTCGCCGCGTCAGTGACGATCAGCGATGGCATGATCACGGGCGTGCAGATTGTGCCGGTCTATCTGGGCAGCAGCGGGCGGCCACAGATCCTGCAGCCCGGCGAGCCCCATTTTGACGCCATATTGGGCGTGGTGGCCGAACGCACCGCTGCTGCGGGCCTGAATGGCATGATGGATGCGCAAGGCCGGATCACACTGGGCTGATCGATGCAGGATTTTGCTCACACCATCGCCGCCTGGCTATCCGCGCAACTGCCCGGTGTGCCGCCGGTCGAGATCGTCGATACCACCGAACCGGCGCAGGGCTTTTCGAGCCGGACGATCCTGTTCACCGCGCGGTGGCGAGAGGAAGAATGCCCGCTCGTCGCACGTATTCAGCGCGATGTCGCAGTGCCGATGCTCGCTGATGTGTTCCACCAGCACCGGGTGATGACCGCGATTGCCGCCAACTCTGCGGTCAAGGTGCCCATAATCGCCTTTACCGAAAATGATCCCGCCATAGTGGGCGCGCCGTTTTTCATCATGGAGCGGCTCTATGGCCGCGTGCCATCCGATTTTCCGAGCTATCACCAGCAGGGCTGGTTCGCCGACCTGCCCGTGGCGGAGCGGACGCGCTGCTGGTGGAATGGCGTCGAGGAGATGGCCAGGCTGCACCGGATCGACTGGCGCTGCTTCCCTTTCCTGTCCGGCGGAACCGAAACGCTGCCGGACGCGGTCTTCTACCTCGACCATTTTGTCGGCAACTGGTTTGAGTGGGCGCGCAATAGCAAGTCTTTCCCGGTGATCGAGGACGCGCTGACCACTCTCAAGGCCAATGCCCCGCCTGCTGCCGCTTCAGGGCTTGTCTGGAACGACGCGCGGCTTGGCAACACGATGTATGAAAGCGATGGCACCGGCGTCGTCTCGCTTCTGGATTTCGAAGTGGCGACGCTTGGACCCCCGGAAGTCGATCTGGCGCACTGGGTCTATCTCGACGAAATATTCAGCGAGAATTTCGGCGTGCCCCGCATTGATGGCCTGCCACGCGGACCCGAAGCCGTCGCCGGGTTTGAGCACATCTATGGCCGGGCGATGCCGCATTTCAGCTATTATATGGCGGTCGCGGCGTTGAAAATCCTGATCCTGTCGGTGCGCAGCTACGCCAATGAAAAGCATATGGGTGCCCCCGCTGCCTTGCCCGACTTTCTGGTGGACCGGCTGGCTCATTATCTGGCGGAATTCAAGGCTGGGCGCTGAAGCCCTCAATAATAAACCTCCATCCGCCCGCCATCGACCAACATATATTGCCCGGTGATATAGCTCGCGCGGGTTGAACAGAGGAAGGCGCACAGGCTTGCTACTTCGTCAGGCGTGCCGAAGCGCTTCATGGGAATCCGGTCGATCAGGCCCGCCATGAACTGCTCGTAGCTCTGGTTCACGGCGGCCGCGCATTCGCGGAAGAACGCCTCATATTGCGCGCCCGTATCGATAAAGCCAGGCGGAACGGTGTTCACGGTAATGCCGAATTCGGCGAGCTCGTCGGCCAGCGTCCGGCTGAGGCCAAGCGCGGACGGGCGCAGCGTGTTCGCCAGCACATAGTCAAAGCCGAGCGTCGCGCGCCGCCCCGGCAGGCGACCATGGCCTGATCCGACCGTGACGATCCGGCCCCATTTGCGCTCCTTCATCGCGGGCACCACGGCGCGGGCGAAATGGGCAAAGGCCTTGACGACATTGTCATAGGTCGTCTGGAAATCCGCGTCCGTCATCGCGTCAAACCGGCCCGGCGGCGGGCCGACAGGCGAAAAGATGGCGATATCCGGCTTATCGAACAAGGCCGTTGCCTCGGCAACCATGCGCGGGTAGCTGTCCATCTCCGTCAGGTCAGCACTGACGCTACCAGCCTGTCCGCCTTCCGCGATAATAGCCGCGACCGTCTCGACCAACCCGGCCTGACCGCGCGCGACCACGACAACGCGACAGCCATTGCGCCCGAGCTCTTCAGCTATTGCACGACCAATGCCGTTCGTGCCACCGGTGACCACCGCGGTTTTCCCCGCAATGCCCAGATCCATATCAGTCTCCTCACACTGGCTGCCATCAGTCAGGCCGATTACGACGAAATGATGCCTGCCATTGGATAGGCGAGATGTGTGCGTTAACGCCCATGCTGAGAACAGAATGGCGCAATGAAAGGCAAGAGGGTGATGGGCATCGAAGAGAACAAGGCTGTGGTGCGCAACTGGTTTGACGCGGTCAATCGCGGCGACGAAGCGGCCATCCTCGACATGACGGCAGCGGACTTCACCTTCATGACCAAGGCACGCCAGCCCGAATGGCTACTCTACACCTGGAACCGCGAGCAATTTTCGCGTGTGCCCTCCTCCATGTCGGCCGTTCTGACGGCCCCCATTCAATTGGCCATCGTGGACATGACGGCGGAGGGGGAGCGCGTTGCGGTTGAAGCCGAAACCGATTCCGTGATGCTTGACGGGCGACGCTACAACAACGCCTATCATTTCGTGTTCAAGCTGCGCGACGGCAAGTTCACCGAGGTGCGTGAGTATAGTTGCAGCCACCTCGCGCAAAGCTGCTTCGGATCGGTCGATCCCGACGATCCAGCCGGCTCAAAAATGGCAGGGGCTTGAGGAGAAGCGACATGCTGACAGACACGCTGGACCATTTGAACCAGACGATGGAAGCGCAGCTTTTGCGCGATGAACATCCTGACGATTTCCCCTATCTGCCGCCGGTGCCGTCTAGCCGCTACACCGATGCGGGCTTTGCCAAGCTGGAGCATGACGGGCTGTGGATGAAAACATGGCTGCTGGCGGGCCATGTCTCCGAACTGCCGGGGCCGGGCTCCTATTTCCTTTTCCAGCAGCTTGGCCAGTCGGTCATCATTTCGCGCGGCAAGGATGGCACGATCCGGGCCTTCCACAATAGCTGCCGTCATCGCGGTTCCGCGCTGTTGCTGGAGCCACGGGGCAAGGCGATGCGGTTTGTCTGCCCCTATCACGCCTGGGGCTATTCGCTGGAGGGGGATCTGAAATCGGTGCCCGACCAGCATGATTTCGCCTGTCTCGACAAGGCCGAGAACGGCCTCAAGCCCGTGCGGTGCGAGGTCGAGCGCGGGATGATCTACATCAATTTCGACGAAAATGCCGGTCCGCTCTCAGCCTTCATGGCCTCGCAAGCGCCGCAGAAGGTCGGCTATCCGCTCGAAAACATGGCGGTGAAGGTCAACATGCTGGTGGAGATGGATTGCAACTGGAAGCTGGCCTACCATAATTTCCTCGAAATCTATCACGTCGCCACGGTCCATCCAAAGTCGCTCGCGCCGTTTCTTGATTCAAAAAGCTTTGTCGTTGCCCTGTTTGAAAACGGCCATATGCGCTTTGCGACCCGCAAGAAGAAGGGCAGTACCATCTTCGAGGCAGACCTTTACAAGCCCGAGGACGTGGCGGATATCTTCAATCAGGTCACGGTCGCACTTCCGACCTTCCCCAATCAGTTTTACGCGCTTGACCCTGGGGGGTTCAATTTGCAGACCTTCTGGCCGGCAGGCCCAGACAAATCGATCATGGAAGTTCGCATGATGGGCTGGGACGTCGATAGCGACGCCGACCGCGCCCATTGGGAATCGATGAAGGGCATCGTTCGCAACATCCTGTCGGAGGATCTCTGCCTGTTTGCGTCGATCCAGCGCTCGCTGGAACAGGGGATCATTCCGGAGATCAGGCTGGGCTATCAGGAACGCGCGCTCTACTGGTTCGAGGAGGAGATTGATCGCCGCATCGGCACCGTGCCGGAAGCGCATCGCGTCGCGCCGATGCTAGGCCGGTATCGGGAAGCCTAACCCCAATATCGCACAAATCAGGCGATGCACCCCACCGAGCCGCCGTCAACGCGCAGGGCGGCTCCGGTGATGTAGCTCGCCCGTTCGGAAACGAGGAAACAGGCCGCATCTGCCAGTTCCTCCACGCGGCCCATGCGCGCCAGTGGAATGGTTGCCCGCCACACTTCGGCAATTACCCGCTTTTCGAGCGCGGCCCCGGTTTCGGTAAAGCCCTGCGCCGCCGCGCTCTTGTCGATGGAGGCTTGGGTGTTGGGGGTCAGCACCGGACCCGAGACCAGTGTGTTCACATTCACGCCGCTATCGCCGAGTTCGGCTGAGAGCGTCGCGGTCATCGAATGGAGCGCCAGTTTGGCCGCCGCATATTCAGGGTGGTTGAGCATCGCGCGATAGGCCGCACCGCTGCTGACGTTCAGCACCCGTCCCCAGCCCCGTTCGCGCATCGAGGGCACAATCGCCTGAATGAGCTGCACCGCGTAGAAGGTTGATGTCTGAAACTGCCGTTGCCAGGCATCGGCTGGCCCATCAAACCAGCGGTGCGGCTCTGATGCGGCACCGGCGCAATTGATGAGGATATCGACCGGGCCGCTGGCCAAGGCCTCATGCGCAAGACGCCCAACCTCTGCGGGATCATCCAGCGACGCGAGCACTATGCTTGCCGTGCCGCGCGCAGCTGCAATCGCGTCACACACCGCCTGTGCGCTCTCCTTGTTTCGGCCATGGACGATGATGTCCACGCCTTCCTTCGCGAGAGCCAGCGCAATGCCCGCACCAATCCCGCTACTTGACCCTGCGACCAGCGCCCGGCGTCCGGAAATTCCAAGGTCCATCTCATTTCTCCTCGCGCCATCCCGCGCCGGGACTGGACTGTTGGTGCAGGACTAACCCATAATTGCGGCGTGCGCCCTGCCCTTTGGAAGGTGGTTTCGCACCTCGTCACCCGCACCATCACGACTATGGACAGAGCGCAATCGACCCCCGCACGCGGATATCCCGCCCGGCAAGACCGGCTTCCCATTGACCTTGCCGCTGTTGATACAGGCTGGCTGCAAGGCGTGCTGCGCAACCGCTATCCGGGGATCACCATCACCGCGATGGAGGTGGTGGAGATCATCCAGGGCCATACGACGAAAGTCCGCGTGGCCCTCTCCAGCCCTGATCCGGTCATGTTGCCGCGCAATTTGTGCCTGAAGTCCAACTGGTCGGGCAGCCCCCTGAGTGGTGAGGCCAATGTCAACGAAGCCCGCTTCTACAAGGATTTGTGCGAAGGGCTGCAATTGCCTGCCCCGCACTGCTTCTACGCCGATTGGGACGACGATGAGGGCGGCAAGCAGGGCCTGCTTGTGCTTGAGGATATGGAGCTGTGGGATGGCCGCTTTGGCACCTCGGCAGAGCCGATCTCCATTGAGCAGGCCATGCGCGGCGTTGCGGCGCTGGCCACGCTGCATGCCAGCACATGGGCGGATCCCCGACTGGATGCTGCAGGCTGGCTTCGTCGCGCAATGGACCCCGACCATGCAGGTGACGATTACTGGGCGATGATGGCCGACCATTATGACCGGGTGAACCAATTGCCCGAACGGGTCGCTATGTTCCCGTCATGGTACGCCGCCAAACCCCAAAAGCTGCGTGAGGCGTGGCTGCAATTGTGCGCCCACGATCTGGCAGACACCAGTCCGCTCTGCCTCGTTCATGGCGACGCGCACCTGGGCAACAGCTTTGGCCTTACCGATGGCGGCAGACTCTTTCTGGACTGGCAGATTGTTCGAAAGGGCCACCCGTGGCGCGACTACAGCTATTTCGCGGTGGGCTCGATCACGATTGCGGACCGGCGCACAGC
This sequence comes from Sphingomonadales bacterium, assembly GCA_016704425.1. Lineage (GTDB taxonomy): Bacteria > Pseudomonadota > Alphaproteobacteria > Sphingomonadales > Sphingomonadaceae > Aquisediminimonas. The sequence continues at coordinate 431,544 of JADJAC010000011.1, read as the reverse complement.
AGAGCGCGATCTGCTGCGCCACTATCTGTCGGTGCTGGCCAGCCACGGTATCATGATCGACTTTGATCCCGCCTGGACGGAGTATCGCCGCTGGATCGTCTGGGGCCTGGTCGCCTGGCAATCTAACATCAATCCCAAGGAAGCGACAATGCCATCGCTGGAGCGCTTCTGTGCCGCAGCCAAGGATTTGCAGATCGACGAGCTCTACGACCTTTGATCCTCATGAACGCCATCGTGCGCTCAGTCCAAGCGCCCATAAGCGCTTAGATCGAAAGGTTCGAACGGCACCCCGGCCTGCGCCTTCAGCACCCATGCCGGGTCCATCAGCAACGCGCGGCCGAGCGCCACAAGATCATATTCGCCGCCTTCAAAACGGCGCACGACTTCGGCTAGGTTGTCGATGGCGCTGGTAGGTTGAGCAAAGCTCGCGGCAAGTTCCTTGTCGAAACCGATGCCGCCGACGGTCATGGTCGGCTTTCCGGAGAGCTTTCGAATCCAGGCCGCCAACCCCATGTCGGTGCCCGCAAAGGCAGGAACATTGAAGACGCGGGTGCTGACATCAAATATGTCCACCCCAGCCTCCGCGAGCGAGCGGACGATCAAGGCCAGTTCTTCGGGCGTCTCGGCCAGCTTTGCCTCATAATCCTGCAATTTCCATTGCGAGATGCGGAAGAGGACCGGGAAATCGGGGCCGACGACTTCGCGGATGGCCTTGACCAGTTCGGCGGCGAAGCGCGTGCGGCGCAGGGTGTCACCGCCCCAAGCGTCATCACGCGCGTTGGTGCCCGCCCAGAGGAAGCTGTCGATCAGATAGCCATGGCCGCCATGCAGCGCGACGCCATCAAAGCCAACCGCCTTGGCATTGGCCGCGCTGCGCACGAAGGCCGCGATAATGTCGGCGATCTCGGCCTCGCTCATGTCATTCGGGCGCATGGATTTTGCGTGCGGATGCGGCGGCGTGCCTTCTTGCCTGATGCCCCCCATATGCCAGAGTTGCGGAATGATCTTGCCGCCCGCTGCATGAACGCTATCCACCACCTTGAGCCATCCGGCGAGCGCAGCCGCACCATGAAGCTCCGGGATATTCTCTTCCGCCATCGAGCCGTGGCCAATCGCGGAGGGGTGATCGATCCCCACGCCTTCGGTAATGATCAGGGCGACCTTCCCCATCGCCCGTCGCGTATAATAGGCCGCGACTGCATTGCCAGGTACGCCATTGGGCGAGAATTTACGCGTCATTGGTGACATGACGAAGCGGTTGGAGAGGATCAGTGATCCACAAGTGAATTCCTTGAACAAGGGGGCCAGGTCTTCGCGCATGATGGTCTCCGTCAGCTAACAGGGGGTTTTAGCGCTGCCCCCCCCATGCCAAACCTTTCCCAAGGCAGGCTCGCCAGCAACTGGCCTAGCGTCAAATGAATGCAAGGCGGTATTTGATATGCATCAAGGCATTCCGCCGGCCTTGCGCGCGAAGTACAGGCGAGAATGCGGAGCGAGATGTGCCATGAAAACGACGGAAAATGCATTGGCGGCGATCTTGGAAGAATCGCTCTATGCCGTATCGGCAAATGACGAGGACATCACACCGCGTTTTTTTGAGCGGTTCTTTGCATTGCATCCCGGCCAGCGCGCCAACTTCTTTCACCCCAATATCACCTGCGGGGCGATGGTGAATGAGATTCTGCAGAGTCTGTTGGGCCTGGCGACGCAGGAAAGCTGGGTGCCAACCTCAATTCAGAGCCTTGTCATCGCACACCGCAGCTATGGTGATATCCCGCTCGCACTCTATGACGAAGCGCTTGACCTGTTAGTGGAAACACTTGCCTTGGCGGCAGGAGAACGCTGGACCACCCAATATGATGCCGCGTGGCGAACACAGTGCGCAGAATTGAAAATCATGATCGCCCGCGCTCATTGAGGCATGGACCAGCCAGTCAGGCGGCGACGAGCTTGATCACGTTTTGCGGGCAGGCATCGGCCCCTTCGCGCGCGCTGTCTTCAAGGCCTTCCGGCACAATTTCGTTATCGACATAAACAATGCCATTTTCGTCCAGAAGATAGACTTCCGGGCAGATTTCGGCGCACACGCCATAGCCGCAGCAGGCGGGCTTGTTGATGACGACTTTCAGTTTGCCCTCTCCGGACATTCAGACCTCCGATTCCGTTTCTCGCACTCACTTACAGCTTGAACAGATTTCATTCAATATGTATACTGCGAATCAATCGAAAAAAATATGTGAGGAGATACCGCCATGCTTCAGAAATCCAGTCTGACTTTGCGCGATGGGACGAAGCTCGACGACCTCATCATGCGGGATACCAACGAAGTGTCGTTGCGCGTGATGACTGACGAAGAACTCTATCACCATGAGATGGAGCGGATTTTTGCCAAGACCTGGCTGCTGTTGGGGCATGAGAGCGAAATACCCAAAGCTGGCGACTTCATTATCCGCGACATGGCCGAAGACAATGTAATTGTGGCGCGCGACGCCGATGGCAGTGTCAATGTTTCGCTCAATGTCTGCCCGCATCGCGGCATGCGTGTCTGTCTGGGCGAGGCCGGGAACAAGCGTGTTCACCAGTGCATCTACCACGGCTGGGCCTTCAAGCCGAATGGCGACTTTATCGGTGCGCCGATCGAGAAAGAAAAGATGCATGGTAACAATGTTGAAAAGGCGACCCTCAACCTCAAAAAGGCGCGCGTCCATCTGTATGGCGGTCTGATTTTCGCAACCTGGAATGTCGATGGCCCCTCGTTTGATGAGTATCTGGGTGACATCAAATATTACATGGATCAGTTGTTCTGCCGCACGGATAGTGGTCTTGAACTGCTCGGTCCGCCTCAGCGGTTCGTCCTGCCATGCAACTGGAAGGTGCCGGGCGAGCAATCGGGGTCTGACGGGTTCCATACGCTGACGCTTCACCGGTCCTTGATGGAAGGCGGTGTGATGGGCGGTACGGCTGAAACTATCTATGATCAGGCGCCAGGCATGTACGGCGTGGACGTGTCCTGCGAGCAGGGTCATTCTTTGCGTTGTCTGGAAGCGGAAAAGACTTTCAAGATGTTTGCCGACATTCCCTTTGAAGGCAAGTCCACTGAAGAGCGATTAAACCTGCTGACCCCGCCAGGCATCACAAAAGAAATGATCCCGGAGTTGTTCAAGAATCTTTCTGAAGACCAGGTCGAACAACTTGCAACCTTCCCTCCGCAGGTGGGGGGCATGTTCCCCAATGTACTGCTCGCCTTCATCTTTGCCCCGCGCACCGACGGCGGCGCATCGGGCGCGCTCACGCTCCACACCTATATGCCCAAGGGGCCGGACCGGGTGGAGTTCGTAAACTACATCTTTGCGGAAAAGGATGCGCCCGAGCAGGTGAAGCGCGACATGCTTCAGAACGCCATCCAGGCGACCGGCACATCGGGCACCATAGAGCAGGATGATGCAGACGTCTGGCCTGTCATCATGCGCAATGCGCGAGGTGGCGTAAGCAAGCACATCACGCTCAAATATCAGGCCCTTCACGGCGAAGAACGCCCCGAAGGATGGAAGGGTGGCGGCATGCTCTACCCGGGATTCACCAAGGATGACACGCAATGGAATTGGTGGCTGGCCTATCACAAGCTGATGAGCGAAGCCTGAGCGGGACAAGGAGAGACAGACAATGACAACAACCAAATCAACCGCCGCCCCTGACTCCACCACCATCTTGCGTGGATTGTCCTCCAATAGGCGGGTGCCACTTGGCTCGGCTGTTTATAACGCGCTACTGGAAACACTCTATGATGAAGCAGCGGCACTTGACGAACGCCGTTTTGACGATTGGGTCGCCATGCTGGAGGAGGACCTTGTCTATACGGCTCCTATCCGTTTGACCCGCACTGGGCCAAACCGCGACCGCGATGTGATGCGGACCATGTTTCATTTTGACGAGAGCTATGGCTCGATCCTGATGCGCACGGGACGCATGCAGAAGAGCGCTTGGGCTGAAGACCCGCCTTCACGCTGTCGCCGTTTCGTCACCAACGTCCGCATCGGCGAATGCGATGCGGCAGGTGAATATGAAGTTGTCAGCTACCTCTTCCTCGAACGCAGCCGTGGCGATAATCCCGAAAATGAGCATATGACCGCTGAGCGCCGCGACATATGGCGGTACGTAAACGGCTGCTACAAGCTGACAAAGCGCGAGATCATTGTTGATCAGTCGGTGCTTGGCATGTCCAACTTCGCCGTGTTCCTGTAAACACTATGGCCGTTGTTGCCCCTCAGATTGTGGTCGTCGGTAGCGGGCTTGCAGGGTTCGGTGTCTTGCGTGAATTGCGCAGGCTCTCTCCTGAAGCCCGGTTGACGCTGGTTACGCTTGAGGCTGGCCATTTCTATTCCAAGCCTGCCCTCTCCACCGCGCTCGCAAAGGGTAAGACCGCCGAAACCTTGGTCACCTCACACGCGGAAAAGATGATCGCACAGTTAAAGCTTGATGCGCGCATTGGGCGGGAAGCGGAATCGATAGACCGGACGGGAAAGGCACTCTGCACCACCGGTGGCCCCATTCCCTATGATGCCCTGGTGTTGGCCACAGGGGCCCTGCCCTTCCGCCCGCCTTTGGAGGGAAATGCCGCCCACCGCGCCATCTCGGTCAATCAGCTCGATCACTATGATCGGTTCCGCAAAGAGCTACCCGATGGCGCCCGTGTACTCATCATGGGCTCGGGCCTTGTAGGCACAGAATTTGCCAATGATCTGGTGACCACCGGTTACAAGCCGTTGGTGGTGGATATGCTTCCTCTACCGCTTGGCCAACTGGTCCCGCTCCCCGTGGGTGAGAAGGTGCGAGATGCCTTGGCAGCCGAAGGTGTCAGATGGCATTTGGGCCGCAAGATTCTTGCGATCAACTACGCTGAACCCGGGCCCGGATATGTCGCCACTCTTGATGATGGCACCAGCATCATGGCTGATCTGGTGCTTTCTGCCGTCGGTCTGCGTCCAAATGTCGCACTCGCAAAGGAAGCTGGGCTCGATGTCGGTATCGGCATCAAGGTCAATGAACATGGCCAGACCAGTGATCCGCACATCTATGCCATCGGGGATTGTGCGGAATATCTTCATGGCCCGTCTGCCTATGTCACGCCGATCATGGCGGCGGCACGTGGCATCGCCCCTACTGCACTTGGTACGCCGACAGAAATCCGCTTTCCGCCGCTTTCGGTGCAGGTGAAGACGACGCTTTTCCCGATCAACCTGTTACCTCCTTCGCGCGCGACAACCGGCGAATGGCGCCTTCAGGAAGACGATACGGATGGCTTGAAATATGTCTTCGTGGATACTGACAACATCGTGCGCGGCTATGTGCTGACGCAAGAAAAGTGCGAGCAACGCATGGATATGGATAAGAAGGTGGGGGAGACAGCATGAGCGGCATGCTCGACGGCAAGATCGCAATCGTAACTGGTGGAGCCAAAGGCCTGGGCAATGGCATTTCGCGCGCAATGGCCAAAGAAGGCGCGAGTCTGCTTATTACCGGGCGTGATGGTGCGGCCACAGTAAAAGTTGCAGCTGAAATCCACGCTGAATTTGGCACAAAGGCCATTGGCATGTCCGCAGACATGCGCAGCAAAGTTCAAGTCGAAGCGATGGTTCAGCGCGCTGTTGATGAATTTGGCGGGCTTGATGCGCTCGTTACCAATGCCTCGCAACTGTCGCCTAATGTTCTGCTTGAGCACAAGACAGACGAGATGCTCGCCGATACGCTCGCTATGGGCATATGGGGTACCTGGTGGGCGATGCGCGCCGCTTTCCCGCACATGAAAAAGCGCGGCGGAGGGTCCATCGTTAATTTCTATTCAATTGATGCTGATACCGGTGCTTGGCTGCACAGTGACTATAACATTAACAAGATGGGTATCCTTGGCCTTACCCGAAGTGCCGCCGTCGAATGGGGGCGCTTCAACATCCGCGTCAATGCCATTGCGCCAACCGGGCTGGGACAGGTCTTCGCCCAATTAGTAAAGGATGTGCCTGGCTTTCTGGAAATGGCGACCGCCAACAATCCGTTAAAGCGCGCGGGCGATCCGGAAAAGGATATCGGTCCCGTCGTGGTGTTTTTGGCTTCAGAAATGTCGCGCTTCATTACGGGCGAGATGATCAACGTCGACGGCGGGCAGAATCTGCCGGGCTATGTCAGCATTCCGCATAATTTGGATGAAATGGAAAAGGGCAACGTATGAGGCTGGTCGCTGCGGAAATCGAAGCTTATCCAAGCCCGGACGTAGAACTGTCCCCCAGCGTCATCCGCATTTTGAGCGGTGCCCTGGATGCAATTGCCAGCCGGGGCGTGAAGAGACTGTCGATGAGCGACATCATTGATGCCAGCGGGGTCTCTCGCGGGACTATGTATCGATATTTTTCGAACAAGGATGAAGTACTTGTCGCAGTCGCCGAATTTGTCTGCGTCGGCTTTGAGAACGGCGTTCAGGAGGCAGGGGAAGGCATTGCCGACCCGATGGAGCGGTTCAAGGCGGTCATGCGCTTTTACGGACGCTACACAGTCGAAAATTCACCTGGCAGGGTATTTGAAGTCGAACCTGCCTTTCACCTCGCTTTCTTCCGCAGCCGCTTTGCGCGCTACAAACGGGCGATGCTGGACGCCTTGGAGCCAACGTTTGGCTATCTCGACGACCTATTGGGGGAGCCGTTGAACCGAGACGCATTCGTGGAGACGCTGGTGCGCATACAGTTGAGCACATTGATGGTGCCCGCCAGCGATGAATGGAACCTTCTTTGGGACGATACGGCGGCGAACGTCGAAAAATGGGCGATGAAAATCGCCAAAGCGCAAAATTGAAGCCAGAAAGGAAAGACAATGGCCAGTGCAGCCAAGATCAGAAGTGAGGAGTTTGCGACATTTGCGGACAAGGCAACCGCAGACACTATGGTTGCAAGAGCCAAGGAATTGCGGCCATTTCTCATGGCAGAAGCGCCTGCAGGAGAAGCACAAAGATCCCCAACCAAGGCGGTCGAAAAGTCACTTTTCGACAACAAAATCCTTTTTGCATTGCTGCCGAAGCGCCTTGGGGGCGTCGGGCTGTCGCTAACCGATTTCTGCCGCATGCAGATCGAAATTGCCAAGGGTGATCCCTCAATCAGTTGGGTTGTGCAGATCATCAACGGCACCAGCTGGGTTACGAGCCTTGCGCCTGACAGCGTTCAGGATGTCGTCTTTGCCAATGGCCCGACAACTGTCTGCGGCGCTTACAACCCCCCGGGAAAGGCGCGCAAGGTTGATGGCGGCTGGATTATCAATGGTGCATGGCCTTATACTTCCGGGTCTCGCCAATCAGAATGGGCTCAACAGGGCGTTGTCCTTGAAGGATATGATGGCCCCGTCGTGCCTGGGATCAGCATGTGCTATATCCCTTTCAAGGATCTGACGATCAAGGATGCATGGTATGTCACCGGCATGCAAGGCACTGGGTCAGACATCAGCATTGCTACCGATGTCTTTATCCCCGAAGGCCAGATGGTGCTTATGGACGAACGGGCCGGACAAATTGATCGCACCAAGCGGCATTTTGGGGCCCCGTCCGATCTCCTGCCCGTTGTACCTGTTGTGCGTACCACTGGTATCGCCCAGCTCATTGGCGCTGTGGAAGCCATGCTGGAGATCGTAAAAGCGGAATCGGTCAAGCCGGTGTTGACAACTATTATTGGCCCCCGGACCGGCTCTGGCGCTTATATGCGCGATCTGGGTGAGGCGGCCGCCATGCTGGATACGGCAAAGCTGATCCTGTTCCACCTTGTTGGTGAATTTGACCGTGTTGCGCTCACCGGCGCGGAACTGACTCTTGATGACAAAGCCCGTCACCGCGCCCAATGTGCGCAAATGATCAAACTGGTCCACGGCGCTTCTGAATCGCTGATGTTCCAAGCAGGCTCATCAGCCTTCTCGCTCGACAAGCCAATCAGCCGCTACTGGAAAGATGTCTCGATGGGCCTGCGACATATCCAAAACATTCCGACAATCGGCTATGAAATCTATGGCCGCAACCTCGCTGGGGGTGAAATGATCTCTCCACCCGGGGCCTATTGAGTACCGATCAGCCGCGCGCTGAAGAACTCAAGCATTTCGTCCCGCGCCTTGATCGTGGGCTGTCCGACTTCGTCAATCAAATGGAGCGTCACGACACTGTGCGGTGTCTTGAGCGGCGCATCTGGTTTTGCGGCGGAGTCGGGCAGCACCTTGCCAATGAAGCGGTCGCCAAGTGCCTCGGCATAAGCCGCAAATCGCTCGGCTCGGCAAAAGCTGTCGCCTTCGAAACGATAGGCCAAAACCGTCAAATCGTCTGCTTCCATTCTCGCCTTCACGGCCGCTAGCTCATCCGGAGCGATGGCAAGTCCAGCCGGGTTGTGCATCGGCAATGAAGGTTGCGACATTACGGGGGCGACTACCGACTTCTCCAGCATCATTGATAGAGCAAAATTGCCAGTGAAACACATTCCTATAGCACCTACCCCCAATCCGCCGCATTCCTTGTGCGCCACTACTGCCAACTCTCTGAGCCATTGGGTAGCCGGGCTGGAAGCGTTGCTGGAAAACGCGCGAAATTCTCTGCTTATGCAAGAACGGACCAAGGTGATCATGGCCTTGCCGTGTCCCGGCAGTATGCCATCCTGGCCGAACAGAGACGGCATATAAACCGTCAGCCCGGCGTCCCGAACCCATCGAGCAAACCTGGCGACGTAGGGACTTATGCCGGGCATTTCCGACATAACAATTACCGCTGGCCCCTGACCGGCGACATATACGAACTTGGGCACGCCTCGAATCGTTATGACTCTTTTGGAAAAATCGGCGAGCGGGTCTCGAGTGTGATGATTGAACTGGGCCATCAAACTTCTCCTTTGCGCCTTCAATCACACAATCCGGCACGCCTCTTCAAAATCCAGCCTGGGATTGCGCGGGCTTAGACTTTCCAAATTACCGTAGCCCAAAGTGCAGATGAAGTTGGCACGCCACCGCCCATCCGGGAAGAATTCCGAGTCGAGTTTCGCTGCATCAAAGCCAGACATTGGACCGCACCCCAACCCGAGCGCACGGGCAACAATTATCATATATGCGCCCTGCAGAGGTACATTACGCGAGAGAAGATCATCAATAACCGCAACCCTGCCCGCAAATATGGTGAAAAAATCACGTGACGGAAACAGCTTGGGCATTTCTTCGTAAAAACGCCCGTCGCCCGCGACAATCGCCGTCACTGGGGCCGCCCTGACTTTGTCCACATTGCCGACATTAACGCATGGCAACAGCCTCGCCTTTGCGGCCTTCGACGTCACAAAGACAAAGCGTGCAGGACAGCTGTTTGCAGACGTTGGCCCCCATTTCAGATGGCTATACAGCTTGCGCAAGACCTTTTCCGGAACAGGGCGATCTTCGTAAGCGCTAAACGTCCGCGCCGAATCAAAAAGCTCCGCGATATCCATAAGCCCTATCCTTATTTCTGGAGCGTCATACGCAAGCTGGCCTCGCATGACATCTCAATTACGATACAATTGCGACGGTTCGGGCCCGTCGATCAACTGAACGATGCCAATCTGCGCCACGCACCGTCAAATTTGACCTGGATCAATTTCGAGTGCGTCAAAATCTGCTCAAAGATACATATTAGACATTATATGTTCATTAAGTTACATATCGGTAGCGCTTTTGAGAGGATGCAGCCACATGGCCACGCAATTGAAACCGCAAATTGACCCTCATTTTTTGAGCTATAATGCGAAGGCCGAAAGAGAGATGGTAGGCCGCGCCCGCGAGCTGAAACCACTCCTTGAAAAGCATGCCCCCTATGGCGACGAGCATGGTACGCTGCATCCGGAAGTCTTTGCAGCTCTCGGCGATGCGGGATTCTGGGCGATGGCAGCACCACGCCGATGGGGTGGTCTTGGTACCAGCGCGCGCTGCATGTCACTGGTTGGTTATGAACTGGCCAAGGCCGATCCTTCGGTCGGCTGGGTCTACACCGTACTGCATGGCACAACCTGGGTCGCCAGCCTTGGCCCGGATGCGTTGCAGGAAACCATTTTCGGTTCCAGCAGTGAGCATCCCGTTATTTGTGGCATCGCCAATCCTCCGGGAACGCTTGCGCCTGTCGATGGGGGCTATATCGTCAATGGTCGCTGGTCCTATGCGTCAGGATCTCATCATGCCAGTTGGGCACAGTTGGGCGTCGCTGGCACTCTGGCCGATGGCAGCCATGCCCATGGCTTCGCCTATCTCCGCCGCGAGCAATATGAGATTGAGCGCACATGGCACATGCTGGGAATGAAGGGCACAGGTTCCGATACCATCGTCGCCAATGACGTTTTGATCCCAGCCGCGCAATTCTTCAATGTGTCGCTTTCTGGCATTGGCGGGCATGAGCCGGGCAAACGCCATGTAGGTGAACCATCGGATTATTGGCCGTTCATGCCCTTCCTGCGCGCCACCGCGCATGCGGTTGTCGCCGGAGCATCCGCCGAAATCCTGGAACGCGTGATGGACGCGTCCAAGCGCCGCCCCATCATTTACACCACCTATGCGAAGCAGTCGGAAGCCGTTCTGGCGCAAGCCGAAGTCGGCCAAGCCGCTGCCCGCATCTCGGCCGCAACGGCAATCACTCTCAAGAATTGCGAGCTGATCGATCAGGCAGGTCTCGACCAGCGGCGGCTCAGCAACGAAGAACGAGCCCTGTCCAAGGGCGAAGGATCGCTTGCGGTCGAGTTGCTGTCGCAGGGGATTGACCAGTTGATGTTCCTTGCAGGCTCCGGCGCCTTTGCAGATGCCAACCCGTTGCAGCGCCTCTACCGCGACTCCCTGTTCGCGATGCGACACACCGCGAACCTGCCTTATGTCGGATATGAAATCCTCGGCAAATCGCTGTTGGGCATCGAGCCGAATATCGCCCATCCGGACTTTATCTGAATCCCAAAATCAAACTGACTGTTGAGAGAGGAGCATCGTCATGCGTTTGAATCCCCGTAAAGAATTCATGGCGGAAGCCGTGTCGCAGTTCATAGATATTGAAAATCGCGAAGTCTCGGTCGCAGCCCTGCACGATCACGATCTTTACGAATTGGAGCTTGAGCGGATCTTCGCCAAGGCATGGCTGATGATCGGCCATGATACTGAAATTCCCAATGTCGGCGATTATGTTGTGCGCCTGATGGGTGAGGATCAAGTGATTGTGGCACGAGCCGCCGATGGTCAGGTCCATGTTTCTCTGAATGTCTGCCCGCATCGCGCCATGCACGTCTGCCTGGCTGACAGCGGGAATGCCCGCGTTCACAAGTGCATCTATCACGGTTGGGCCTTCCGCCCCGATGGCAGCTTCATCGGCGCCCCCATCGAAAAGGAGCAGATGCACGGCATCATCAAGAGCAAAGCTCAACTTGGCCTGAAAAAGGCCCGCGTTCAGCTTTATGGCGGTCTCGTCTTTGCAACGTGGGACCATGAAGGGCCCAGCCTGGAAGACTGGTTGGGTGACATGAAGTTCTACTATGACATGTTATTTGACCGCACCGAAAAGGGCCTCGAAGTTCTCGGTCCGCCACAGCGAATCAGCATCGATGCAAATTGGAAGACAGCTGGCGAGCAATCCGCATGTGATGGGTTCCACACACTTACGCTGCACGGGTCTGTGATCGACATTGGCGCGATGGGCGGCGAGCACGATACCGAACATGAGAGCGCCCCGGCCATGTACGGCATCAATCTTTCGGGCAACGGCCACTCGCTGCGCTGTATTGCCGCGGATACGAGTTGGGCCTTGGCGCATGGCAAAGGGGACCTGACTCCGGAAGAGCGCCTGGAAGCCTTCCCGCCACCAGGCATTACGCCAGGCTTGTTGCCCGAACTGAAGAAGAAGATGAGCGCGGAACAGCTCCATGTACTCGCCAAGGCCCCGCCAGTTGTGGGCGGTATGTTCCCCAATATGAATATCCTTTTCATCTACAGCCCGCTGCGGGACGGCACGCTGGGGTCTGCCCTCGTTCTCCACTCAATCATGCCGAAGGGCCCGCACCAGTTCGAATGGACCACTTACTATTTTGCCGAAAAAGGCACGCCTGAAGATGTAAAGGTGATGATGCGGGCAGCCGCAACAAGCGGAACCGGCACTTCTGGCATCATTGAACAGGATGATAGTGACACCTGGCCGCATATGACCGAAAGCGCTCGTGGCGTGATCGGGCGAACCGAAACCCTTAAGTATCAGGCAATTCTTGGTGAAAACCGCCCTGCCGACTGGCCGAACAAGGCCAAAGTTTACGAAGGGTTTGGCAAGGACGACGCCCAGTGGGAATGGTGGCTGGCTTATCACAAGCTGATGACAGCCGAAGCCTGAGCTCCAACAGATCGATTGAGAGGAACACGGACATGTCTGTCACCGTCGATACGAATATCTATTCCCGCGAAGAACAGCGCCGCGATGAAGTCCCCTATGGCACCGCAGTCTACAACAGCATCATGACCTTCCTTATCAAGGAAGCCCGGCTGCTCGATCATCGTAAGCTTGTCGAGTGGGGCGAGTTGCTCGCTCAGGACCTTGAATACAAGGCGCCAGTGCGCGTCACCCGCCGCGTCCAGCAGTTCGATCAGGAATTTGGCACGATGGGTCATTTCGATGACGATCATAATTCTATGATGTTGCGCATCTCGCGACTGACAACCACGACGAACGCCTGGTCCGAAGACCCCGCGTCGCGCGTGCGCCGTTTCGTCTCCAACGTGTCAGTCTGGGAGACGGATGTAGCAGATGAGTATGAAGTCTCAAGCTACCTCCTACTTACCCGCAACCGGGCCGAAGCCAAGGATTACAAGCAGTTGAGCGCCGAACGGAATGACCGCCTGCGGATGACCAAGGACGGTTTCCACATCGCACGGCGCTCAATCATGCTCGATCAGGTTGTGCTGGGCATGCCCAACTTCGCGATTTTCCTTTAAGCAAGTTGCATGACCGAAAGGACTTAACAATGAGCCTTGCAATCGATGTAGATCGATCCATCCCGGCGCATGTTAGTGACGATATGATCAAGGATTGGCCGTTCCAGTTCGGCACGAAGCACAAGGGCAATCCCTATGTTGACCTTGTCGACCCGGTTCACGCCTCTTACCCTGATATTTTCTTCACCCGCGATTCCTATCCGGGGGCGCAACCCGCATGGGTGGTGCGGCGATTTGACGACGTCTCGGCGATATACAAAGACAATGTGAACTTCATCAACATGGGGTTCGCACCCTTTGCCATGCTGACGGAGGAAGACTGGCACCTTGTCCCGGCAGAAATGGACCCGCCAAAGCATGGCCGGTATCGCGCGATGATTTTCCCGCTGTTCACGCCCAAGGCCGTACGTGCGCTGGAGGCCAAGGTATCGGATTATGCCAGCCAGTATATCAACCAGTTCAAGGACAAAGGCGGCTGCGAGTTCATGAGCGAATTCGCGTTCGAATTCCCGATAAAGGTCGTACTCGACCTCATTGGTCTGCCTCAGGATATGGTTGGCCAATTCCTGGAGTGGGAAACCGATCTACTGCATGGGCATGATCTCGAAACCATTGCTGCCGCGACGAAAAATGTGGTGGCGTATCTCCGCGCCGAGATTGATGAACGCAAACGCAAACCGCGCGAAGACCTGCTGACATTTGGCGTGAATGCCGAAGTGGACGGCGTAAAAATGACGGATGATGAGGTGCTGGGCTTTGCCTTCAACCTGTTCATTGGCGGGCTGGATACCGTTTCCACAAACCTCGGCCTGCAGTTCTGGCATCTCGCAACACATCATGAAGATCAGACCAAGCTCCGAGCGAATCCTGCGCTTATCCCCGATGCAATTGAAGAAATGTTGCGGGCCTATGCCGCTGTGTCCACTTTTCGTACCGTCGCGAAAAAGGTTGAGGTGAACGGCGTCACCATGATGCCAGGCGACAAGGTGATCATGTCCACCACATTGGCAGGTCGCGATCCTGCGGTGTGGGCCAATCCGGAGACGATTGATTTCGGTCGCAAACCCCAGCATGTCAGCTTCGCCACGGGCCCTCACCTTTGCCTGGGGCTGCATCTTGCGCGACGTGAATTGACGTTTGCAATGTCGCAGTTCCTCAAAGACGTTCCCCAGTTTCGCTTGGCACCAGGGACGGAAACTGAATTCCATCTGGGCATGATCCAGCCACTTGCTTTGCCACTGGTCTGGTAAGGGCCTTTACGACTGTCAAACGAACATACCTTCAGACAGGTCAGTTTAGCCACTAGACTGCGTATTACGCGCAATGAAGCCACAGATGCGAGAGCCCGAACATGAGAAGCACCAAGCTTGACCCTCTTGACCAGATGGTCTCTGACTATTCACTGGTTACCAAAGGATATGCTGGGCGGGCCCCGAACAACCCCTATCCGATGCTCGCGGAAAAGCGTTCCAAATGCCCGGTTATGCATGGCGACATTTTGTTGGAAAACATGGTTCCCAGCATGGCCGATTATATGATGACTGGCCGCCCGACAATGAGTCTGTTCCGATACAAGGATATTCATTCCGTGCTGATGAATCCCACGGATTGGCTCAGCTACATTGTTGGCGATGGGTTCGGCGCCGCCGTTGATAACATGCTGCTGACGGCCATGGATGGCGAAGAGCATGACAAGTTTCGAGCCACCTTGCAAAAGCCATTCATGCGGGCGGAAATCCGCAAATTGGTGGATACGCTGATCCGCCCGGTAGTGATGAAGGAGTTCGTGGACAAGTTGCGCCCCAACGGCAAGGCTGATCTGCTCCGCGAATTTGCATTGCCTTTCCCAATTCGCGCCATGTACGCCTATTTCGGCTTTCCACATGATGAAAGCTTGCTCTCAAATTTGGCAAGCTGGGCCATTCAGGTCGTCGCGGCGCCACAGGCTGATCCAGAAGTGGCAAAGATCACAGTCCCGCAGTCGATGGTCGCCGGTCAATCCATGTACGATACTTTATTGCCCATAGTGCAGGAATATCGAGCCCGGGGAGAGATGCGCGCCGATATTTTGGGTCATATGATGCAAGTGGAGCATGAGGGAAAGCGCTTCACGGATGAAGAAATCACGGCGTTTATTAGGATGTTGCTGCTGGCCGCCGGCGAAACGACAACCCGCAGCTTTGCCAATATGATGGTCCAGTTATTGGAAAACCCGGATGTTCTAGAGGACGTCCGCAAGGATCGCACGCTGATCCCCAAGGCAGTCAGTGAAACTATGCGGCGTGACCCCACGGCGGGCGCCGTCGCGCGCATCGCTGCGCGTGATGTTGAGGTCAATGGCACCAAATTTGCCAAAGGAACGGCCGTCGTTCTGTCCATTGCCGCCGCCAATCGAGACCCGGAGGCCTATGAAGACCCCGATCGGCTGTGGTTGAAGCGCCCGATGCGGCCGCTGCTCAGCTTCGGCTTTGGCCCGCATATGTGTATGGGGATGCATATGGCACTGGCAGAAATGGAGGTAGCTCTGGACGCGATTCTGGGCCTACCCAATATGAGGTTTGACCCCGCCTTTCCTCGACCGGAGATCCGTGGCCTCAATATGCGTGGACCGGACGCGCTGCATGTGCTCTGGGATTGACCTGATTAGGCAACGGCTGGGCTGATCGGCCGTGCGGGGCCGGCTGGAAAAACCATTGCAGGATCGTGAACGTCAAGCAAGGTAATTTGAGCTGACTTCGCTCAAATCGCAACGCTGCACCGATTGTATGACTATGATTGTTCTGCGAAGCTTACCGCTGTCCGTGTACTGCGCCATGACTTACCCCCAATAAGCCGCCTAGAGGAATCGCGCCCATACTTACCCAACAGGGTCGAGAGCCAGCCGCCGACACGGGTCGCGGGCGAGATCGCCACGGACTCACCGTGCGCGTAGTCGGAGAGGAGAATATCGGTGTGGGCCGGGTTTCCGGAAGTCTGCGACGACGTTCCGACGCTCTTAAGCCCGACATCTCATCGGATGCAACCCATGATAATTATCCCTTATCACACGTTACTTTGGTTATTCTTGCCGCGTCTTTAGCACCCAATTCCAATGTCTGGACTTGACGTAGCCATTTGGCTGAACGGCTTCCTTTTAACTTATCAAGTCGCAATCAAAAGTCAGTGACACGGTCGGGCTAATGTCAATTGGTGCGAACCATTTTTGAATATGGCTTTGGCCAGATCTTAAGCCTTGCCGCAGCCGGCACGATCCCTAAGGGGAAGGCACCGCTTTCAAATGTTCGATGACGTCCCAAACGCTATCCCTTGCAACGTCTTGGCAGGCACCAATCGTGTGGGCCTGGAACGCCTTGCTTGCTTCCGCCCAATGCTCGCGACCCACTACCAAGGTTTCGCTCCCGGTTTTGCTCAGCCAAAGCTCGACGGCATTCGCTGTATTGCACGGGCCTCGGGCCTGTTCACGAGAACTGGTATTCCTATCCCCGGGGCGCCGCACATAAGCATGGCACTGCGGTCCTTCTTCGCATGCCAGCGCGACGCAATTCTGGACGGGGAAATCTACGTCCATACGTTGCGCCAGAATTTCGAAAGGATCTCTGGCCTCGCCCGCCGCACGCCCACAAATCCAACGAACGCCCAAAGCCTGATTCTCCAGTATCACATCTACGACTTGCCCTCATTTGAGGGCAATTTCCAAGCTCGCCATCAGGAGCTCCAAGCCAACCTCGAACTTGGACCCACCATTTTCCTTGTCGAGACTTTAAAGGTCGACCACCAAAATGCTTACGACACGCTTCACGCCCACTGGCTCGAGCAGGGCTATGAGGGCTCCATGTGGCGCGCCGACGCGCTATACCGATCCGGTCGATCCAGCGCCCTACGCAAACGCAAACCTTCGCTTGATATGGAATTCCGCTGCCTTGCCATTGAACCAGGTACCGGTGCCTTCGCCGACAAAGCGAAGCGCGTCCTCTGCAGCCTGCCCGATGGGCGCACCTTCCGCGCCAACATCGAAGCAACCCACGCCCGCGCCCGCGAGCTTCTCGCCGAACGGCATGCTGTCGTGACGCTCAAATTCCAGAACTTCACTTCAAGTGGTATACCTCGATTTCCCGTCGCAATCCGCTTCTGGGGCGACGCGCGGCAGTTATAGGTACAGTTCGCGCTGCTTCACGCCGCATCATCAACGTTCAGATTGCCAGTGAGTGCGCCAGCGCTACCTGGCTGCGGAATTGGCGCGAGGTGCGGGATCGACGCATTGGCATTATTGCTGGGTAGGCTTGAGGTTGGCCCCATTGCTCTGCTACAGAGACGCTGGAGTTCTGGCGTCGTTAACAACCTAACTCATTGATTGGCTTGGGACATTAAATGTGGGTAGGGATCCTGCCGCCCCAGCCAATCGCTATAGCTGAGTGTAAGAGCTCAAGCCGCAAGGCCTTCGAATTGCATCCGTGCCAGCCGCGCATAAAGGCCACCGGCGCGGCTCAGGCTTTCATGATTGCCCTCTTCGACAATCCTGCCTTCACTCATCACGATGATGCGGTCCGCGGCGCGCACCGTCGCGAGCCGGTGCGCAATCACGATCGTCGTCCGCTGGTGGATCAGCCGGTCAAGCGCATCCTGGACGAGCCGCTCCGACTCTGCGTCGAGCGCAGATGTCGCTTCATCGAGGAGCAGGATTGGCGCATCGCGCAGGATGGCGCGGGCAATGGCTATCCGTTGGCGCTGGCCACCAGAGAGGCGCGCACCACCTTCGCCCATATAAGTATCGAGTCCATCGGGAAGCTGGCGGAGAAATTCTGCTGCATTGGCCGCTTCTGCTGCCGCCCAGAGCGCATCATCGTCTGCATCCCAGCGGCCATAGCGAAGATTGTCACGCGCGCTGGCCGCAAAAATCACGGTTTCCTGAGGCACCATTGCGATGCGGGCGCGCACGGCAGAGGGGTCAGCATCGGGCAGCGCGACGCCATCGACCCGGACAGTTCCGCTCTCGGGATCATAAAAGCGCTGGATCAACTGGAAAAGCGTCGTCTTGCCCGCCCCTGACGGCCCGACGACGGCCACGGTCTCGCCCGGTTTTATGTCTAGCGAAAAATCGGCAAGCGCGCTTGTGTCCGGGCGCGTCGGATAGTGGAAGCGGACGTGATCGAATTCGATCCGCCCCAGCGGCGGCTCCGGCAGGCTCACCGGCTTTTCGGGCGCTGCTATCCCGGGCTGTTCAGAAAGAAGCTCGGTCAGGCGCGCCGCTGCGCCGGAGCCCCTGACGAGATCGCCATAAACTTCGGCCAGTGCACCGAATGCCCCAGCGACAAAGCCGCCCGTAAGCACAAATGCAGCAATCGAGCCTCCGGTCATCCGGCCAGCCTGAACATCGAGCGCACCCTGCCACATGACCATCGTGACTGCGCCGAACATCATCAGGATCATGAACGCTGTTAGGACGGACCGAATGACGATCCGCCTGCGCGCTGTGCCGAAGGCATGTTCGACGGCACCTGAAAAACGGGAGCCTTCACGGCGCTCCTGCCCGAAAGCCTGGACAATCTTCATGGCCGCCAGCACTTCAACCACGATGACGCCGACATCGGCAATCCGATCCTGGCTCTTGCGGGATGTTTCACGAAGTCTGCGCCCGATCAGGATTGCCGGGACCACCACCAGCGGAATGCCGAGCAGGAGCATGGCCGTCAGCTTGGGTGCAAGCGTGAAGAGATAGGCAATGCCGCCAATCCCCAGCACGATGTTGCGCAGCGCGACCGACATCGTGGTTCCGACGACCTGCTCGATCAGCGTGGTATCAGCGGTAATGCGCGACGCGACCTCAGCCGGGCGATTGACCTCGAAATAACTGGGAGACAGCCGCAGCAGATTGTTGAGCACCGCACTGCGGACATCTGCAACGACACGCTCCCCCAGCCATGAAACGAAATAGAAGCGGCTTGCAGTGGCCACTGCAAGCACACTCACGATCATGAGGAGATATTCAAACCAGCGCCCGATATCGCCGCCCGAAGCCGCAAAACCGCGATCGATCACCAGGCGAAAGCCGTTGGGAATGGCAAGCGTGGCCGCAGCCGCAACGAGCAATGAGAGCCCGGCACATGCAATCCGCCCCGGATATTGGACCGCAAAGCCCCAAACCATCCGGAGACTGCCGAGCTTGCGATTGCCGTTTTCCGGCTTGGGTTCATCTGACATGCCGCAGGGCCTAGCATCTGGTGATATCCGTCTCAATATGCGACGGATTATATTGTGCATTGCACAAGACGAATTTCTCCGCCACATCTCTTGGCCAGCAAGGGAAATGCAATGATTTACAACGCCTATGAGATGCAACGTTCTTGGCTGGCGGGGGCCAGTGCGGTAGCGCACAGCAGCGCCGAATTCCTGAATAATCCAGCCAATCCGTTCGCCTATTTCGGCGGCGGTGACGTGTTGGCATCTGCGCTGGAAGTTTTCGCTCACGCCTCTGCGCCGCGCGGAAAACCGGCATTCGGGCTAGACCATACGGTGATCGAGGGCGAAACCGTTCCGGTCCGCGAAGAGATTGTCCTCCAAAAGCCTTTCGGCCAGTTGAAGCGCTTCGTGCGCGAAGGCGTCGAAGCAGGCCCCAGGCTTCTGATTGTCGCGCCGATGTCTGGCCATTATGCCACGCTGCTGCGTGGCACTGTCGAGCGGATGTTGCCGAAGCACGATGTCTATATCACCGACTGGCGTGATGCGCGGAATGTACCGTTGAGCGAAGGCCATTTCGACCTTGACGATTATGTCGACTATCTGATCGAATTTCTCGAAATCATCGGGCCGGGCGCACATATGCTCGCGGTCTGCCAGCCGTCTGTGCCGGCCTATGCGGCAGTGGCGGTCATGTCCGCAGACAAGCATAAATGCCTGCCAAAGACGCTGACCCTGATGGGCGGGCCAATCGATACGCGCAAGGCCCCTACGTCGGTCAACACACTCGCCACCCAGCGCCCGCATAGCTGGTTTGCCAACACCGTGATCGCAACCGTGCCCTTTTCCTATCCCGGCGCGGGCCGAAAGGTTTATCCGGGCTTTCTCCAGCTTGCCGGTTTCATGTCGATGAACCTTGGCAATCACATGATGAGCCATTGGGAGATGTTCAAACACCTTGTCGTCGGCGATGATGACAGCGCGGACGCGACCAAGGATTTCTATGACGAATATCGCTCGGTCTGCGACATGACCGCGGAATTCTATCTGCAGACAATCGATGTCGTCTTTCAGCGGCATGCGCTGCCCGATGGCGAATATATGCATCGCGGAGAAAAGGTCGATCCCACGGCCATCACCAAGGTGGCGCTGCTGGCCATCGAAGGCGAGCGCGACGATATTTCCGGCCTCGGACAAACAAAGGCGGCGCTCGATATCTCGACCGGGCTGGATGCGGACATGAAGCGCTACTATATGGCGGAAGGAACTGGCCACTACGGCATCTTCAACGGCAGCAAATGGCGCGAGAGGATTGCCCCGGTGGTCGAGGACTGGATCGCCTCGCACGATTAGAGGGCGGGCCGTGGCGACGATCCCGACATTTTGTTGAGAAGGACCCTCATGTCTGAAAATCAAGCCATTCTCGCAGGCGGCTGCTTCTGGTGCACCGAAGCCGTGTTTCAATCCCTCAACGGCGTCTCGGGCGTGGAAAGCGGCTATATCGGCGGGACAGTCACCAACCCGACCTATCGGCAGGTCTGCGGCGGGGATACAGGCCATGCGGAAGCCATTCGCGTGACGTTCGATCCCGAACTGATTTCCTATGCCGACCTGCTCGACATCTTCTTTGCGACGCACGATCCGACCCAGCTCAACCGGCAAGGGAATGACGTTGGCACGCAATACCGGTCCGCCATGTTTCCCGATGGGCCGGAGCAAGAGGCGGAAGCGCGCGCTGCAATCGTGCGCAACCAGCCCGACTGGCCCCTGCCTATTGTGACCACGATCGAACCCATGGCCACATGGTATCCAGCCGAAGACTATCATCAGGAGTATTGGAACGGCGAAGGCCGGCGCAATCCCTATTGCCTCGCAGTCATTCCGCCCAAGCTTGCCAAGCTCAGGAAGGGCTATGCAGAGCGGTTGAGGGGCTGATCTTTGGCCCCGAGCTCCAGAGTTGGCGCGGCCGCATTGAATAGAAACAATGTGGGTTAATGCGATAGCGCCGCTGCAATTCATGCGATATGCAATTGGTCTACCGGAGGGGGTCGGGCATGGGAAAAATCGGCAAAGGGCACAGCATAATCAGCCGACTTGCGGCGATTGACTGGTCCCTTGTCGCGTTCATCTTTGCACTTTGCGGGTTAACTTTCGCCTATGGCGTGGCGACCATGGCCTTGAAGATCTTTCCCTATCAGCTGTTCGTCGATGCCAAGGCTGCTGCTCAGTCATTGCGCCTCATGGAGGACGAGAATGCCGGGTTGGGGATGCTGGTCAACAAGGTCGATGATCGTGTGAAGCCCGTGCCGGTGGTAAAGACGTTCGACGCCGCGGCCGGAAATGAGCTGCTGCTGGTTACCGGCGGACCCGCCCAGGACGCCAAGCATTGTCCGAAATTCGGATGCCTGGCATGGATCGTCAACCGCAAGGGTGACGTGCTCTATAGCTGGCCGCTTGACCTTGAAAAACTGTTCAAGAACATCAAGGGGTTTGCCGGAAGCACCGAAGTCACCAATTTTTATCCGGTCGGCCTGCAGTTGCAAAATGACGGCACCCTGATCGTCAGTTTCCATGCCCGCAATGTCTTTCCCTATACGGTCGGCATCGCCAAAATAGGCCGCAAAGGCGAAATCCTGTGGGAGCATCTCGACAACACCCATCACTGGTTCACGACCAATGAGAAGGGAGAAATTTTTGCGCCGGGCCAGCGTGGCGCCGCGGCCAAATATTTAGGGGGAACCTCTTTGGAGGTGCGCTGCAAGTTTCCGATCTCAGATGAAGGCGTCCGCGTCTACCGCAAGGACGGAAGCGTCGTCAAAACGCTTTCGGCAATCGACAGCCTGACGCAAGGTGGCTATCCCGGCCTTCTCTACGCCCTGCGCGACGATTGTGATCCCATACATCTCAATTCGGTCGATATCGTTAGTCCGGAAATCGCGACAAAGCTGGCTGGCGCCAATGCCGGCGATTTTCTCGTCTCGATGCGCGAACCGAGTGCAATCGCCGTTCTCGACCAGAATGACGGCCATGTGAAAATGCTGGTTTCCGGGCGCACCGCAGGTCAGCACAGCGCTCACTTCCTGCCTGACGGCAGTGTCGTTGCCTTTGACAATCTGGGAGGTCGCCGGTCGACCGGCGGCACGCGCATCGCCCGGATCAATCTTTTGACCGGCAAGGTTGACACAGTTTTTCCGACGGCGGCCAGCAAGGCCTTGCTACCTTTCTTCAGCGTGGACGGCGGCCATGTTTCCGTCAGCCCGGACGGCAAGCGGCTGATGGTGTCGAGCAAGGACGAATCGCGCGACTTCGAGATCGACATTGCGAGCGGGAAACCGCTTTGGTCGATGACGCATATTCAGGATGTCGCCCCCTTCCAGCCGAATGGAGACAAAGCCAAGCCGCTTGCGGGCTTTTTCAAGGCCTATGGCACTTATTATGTTTCGCCGCAGCAAGCGCAGGCACTGGGGCTAAAAAACTAGGTGGATCGCGTTGCGGGGGTTCAGAGATCGTCCGGTTTTGAAACGCCCGATAACCTTGTTTAGGTTGCGAAACCGTGGACATGCGCCACATGTTGTGGTGTATTGGGCCTTGGTCCGGGGTTTGACCATGCGGCGAGTTGATAAGGGAATTTAGCATGTCAGGTGTGTCTGCACGCGCAGGATATTTGGGTCTTGCCGTGGTTCCGTTGCTCGCATTTTCCGAACCTGCGCTGGCCTATGTCGGCCCAGGGGCGGGCTTGACGGTGATCGGTTCGCTCGTTGCGCTTGTCAGCGCAGTGCTGGTGGGGATTTTTGGCTTTATCTGGTATCCGTTGAAGCGCCTCCTCAAGCGGGGGAAGAAGCCTTCGCCGGGCGCCGAAGACGAAGAATGATCGCCGCAAGCCTAGCTGCCGCATTTATCGTTTTGGGCTTTGCGATGATATTGTCGCGGCTTGGGCTGGTGGCGCTCGCTTCGGAAGTCCGGCACTTGTCGCAGCGGAGCCTCAATGTTCTGCGCGACGCCTTGCTCGACGATGATGCCAAGGAGGCAGCAATGCAGGCCAATGCCCGCGCCTTGTTTGCCAAATTCATCCATTTGACCCTGGGTCTTGCGTTCGCGCTGCTTGTTCCGGTTGCGCTGATCTGGGGCGTCTCGCTGACCGGGATCGTTTCCTTCGAGACGGTTATGGCCGTCTCGCTGACCTGGCCATTCCTGCTTGCGGGAGGCATCCTGTTCATCGTGGTCCTGATGCTCGGCAAGCGTCAATAGCAGGAAGAGCCATGGAATTCGAAAATTCATATTCCATGCTCGACCGGGTGCTGCACCGGCTGGCCTTTGCCACGCGGCGATTGCAGGTCGACTTTGCACAGACTGAAGACCGCAAGCTGCCCGAGCAACCTCTGCGTCCGCCCGTTTTTGTGACAGCCCTTCCGCGCGCGGGCACGACTTTGCTGCTGGAATGCCTGGCCGGGCTCGACGAATTCGCCACCCATATCTATCGCGACATGCCCTTTGTCCTCGTTCCACAATTGTGGAGCAGGGTCTCCCGCAACTTTCAGGTTCGCGAACACCGCACCGAGCGCGCGCATGGCGACGGCATGTTGGTGGGGACGGACAGTCCTGAAGCCTTTTCGGAAATGCTGTGGCTGGCCTTCTATCCCAAGCGCTATGAAGGGGAATGGATCAAGCCCTGGTCGGACACGGCTGCCCTTGCAGAGTTCAAGCCATTCTTCGCCAACCACATGCGCAAGATCGTTGCCCTGCGCAGGCCGGGTTCAAACGCGCGCTATGCGTCGAAAAACAATCTCAACATCGCGCGTATCGGCGCCCTTTCTCGCGCCTTTCCTGACGCGAACATTGTAGTGCCGTTTCGTGGGCCATTGCAGCACGCAGCGTCGCTCCTTCGTCAGCACCGCAATTTCCTCGACCTTCATGCGCGCGACCCGTTTGCCCGCACCTATATGGCCGGGGTCGGACATTTCGACTTCGGCGCCAATCTGAAGCCCGTGAATTTTGACGGGTGGCTTGAACGGACCACGCACATCGATCCGCTGACGCTCAATTTCTGGCTGGCCTATTGGATCGCGACCTATCGGCACCTCCTGACGCATCAGGGTGACCGGATCATCCTGGTCTCGTTCGATAGGCTTTCCAGGGATCCGGCGGCTCAATTGCGCCATTTGGCAGAGCAGCTTCGGCTTGAGGATGTTGCCGGCTTCGTTGCGAATGCGACAAAGATCAAACCGGCAGGCGAACATGCAATCGATCTCTCCGATGTTGACGCATCGCTTGTTGCAGAAGCTGAGCAGCTCTTTGCCCAACTGGAGGCGGCGGCGCTGGCCTGACGTCTGTCGAGATGCTCGGACCGGCTGCGCCCGCAATCATACCGATTGCCTCGCGGTCATTCCGCCCAAACTGGCAAAGTTCCGCAAGGTTTAGGGACGGGACAGCCTCCAACCCGCCATCCTGAACTTGTTTCAGGGTCCATTGTTGGCCCGGATTCCGCAACTTTGGGCACAACTCCCGCATGGATGCTGAAACAAGTTCAGCATGGCGGTGAAGCAGGTGCCGACATGGCTCAACCAATTGAATCGTTCGCGCCAAGGCGCTGCCATGCAGAGCTGTGATGTTCTGGGGCCAAATATCGACATAAGCGACAAGGTTGATCCGGCGCTTGCCAACTAGGCAGCCGCGCGACTCAGCCTGTCATTGATCGCAATACCTAACCCCCTGGCGAGAATAGGCGCTACGGCAATGCGCGGCTTTTCCGAATCCTCGGCCGTATGCAGCGCATCGAAGAGATTGGCAGCCGCTTCCGCCGGGTCACCGCCCCCGCTCAACGTTGCGTCGCCCTGCACCTCTCCAAAGCCGATCAGCCATTCGTCGGGCCCTGCCTTGGTCACATTGAGGCGGAGCGGCTTTGCGGGCGCATAATGGCTGGCCAGCTGACCGGGCGCTTCGATTGCGCCAGTGTCTGAAAGCGCGAGGCCAAGATCGATCGGGCCGGGGCGGAGCAGGCGGAGTGTGCCGTCTTCTGCAACTGCAACGATCGTCGATTCCAGGCCGAGACTGGTCCGCCCTGCATCGATGATCGCGGGAATTCGGCCCCCCAAAGACTTGAGGACATGCGCAGCAGAGGTCGGGCTGATGCTGCCGCTGGCATTGGCCGACGGTGCGGCAAGCGGCTTTCCACAGGCAGCGAGCAAGGCTTGCATCGCCGGATGTGCCGGAACGCGGAGCGCAATCGTCTGGAGGCCGGCTGTTGCCAGGCTGGCGATGCCGCTCTCTGGCCGGAGCGGGAGGACGAGCGTCAAGGGTCCGGGCCAAAGGCGACCGGCAAGATCGCGCGCGACCGGGCTGAAGATCGCGATCCGCTCCGCCGCAGCGAGATCGGGAACATGGACGATCAGCGGGTTGAAGCTCGGGCGGCCTTTCGCGGTGTAGATCCCGGCCACGGCTTTGCCGTCCGTTGCATCAGCGGCGAGCCCATAGACAGTCTCTGTCGGCACGGCGACGCACTGCCCCTGCGCGATGAGCGCAGCAGCGGCTGAAATCGCGTCTGCACCAAAAGGCTGGACTTGCGTTTCGAAAGGCGGTCTTTCAGTCTCCACGCTGTGCCGCTAGAGCGCAGCATCCGATCACGCAAGCCAGCGGTAAAGCGATATATGACCTACACACCACCAATAGCCGAACAGCGTTTCGTTCTCGACACCGTGACCGGCATTGCCGAATTGGCCGGGCATACTGCCTTTGCGGAAGCAACGCCTGATATGGTCGATGCAATCCTCGAGGGCGCAGGCGCGATTGCGGCGGGAGAATGGGCGCCGCTCAACCGGGTCGGCGATACGAACAATCCCAAGTGGGTGGATGGGAAAGTCACGATGCCACCGGGGTTCAAAGCCGCCTATCAGGCCTATGTCGAAGGTGGCTGGGGAACGATTGACGGGCCAACCGGATTTGGCGGGCAAGGCCTGCCGCACGCGCTGGCCTTTGTCGTTCTTGAAGACCTGGGCACAGCCAATATGGGCTTCACCCTGTGCCCGATTCTGACTTCGGGCGCGGTCGAGGCACTGCTGGCCCACGGCTCCGACGAACAGCGCGCATTCTACCTGCCCAAACTTGTGACCGGCGAATGGACCGGCACAATGAACCTGACGGAGCCCTCTGCCGGATCTGACGTCGGTGCGCTTCGCGCAACCGCAACGCCCAATCCCGATGGCAGCTACAACATCAAGGGCACCAAGATCTTCATCACCTTTGGCGAGCATGATCTTGCGGAAAATGTCATCCACCTCGTCCTTGCCCGAACGCCCGGCGCGCCAGCCGGCACGCGCGGGATTTCGCTGTTCCTTGTCCCCAAGATCAGGCCCGACGGAACCGAGAACGATTTGCGTTGCGTTTCGATCGAGCACAAGCTGGGCATTCACGCCTCCCCCACGGCCGTCATGTCCTATGGCGACAATGATGCCTGCACCGGCCATCTGATCGGGCCGGAAATGGGCGGGATGCGCGCGATGTTCACGATGATGAACAATGCGCGGCTCAATGTTGGGCTGCAGGGTGTCCAGATTTCCGAACGCGCAACGCAGCAGGCGCTGGGCTATGCCTCGCAGCGCATCCAGTCTGCCCGGGCTTCGGGAACCGGTGCGCAGCCAGTGGCCATCATCGAGCATCCGGACGTGCGGCGCACGCTCCTGCGCATGAAGGCGCTGACGCAGGGCGCTCGCGCATTGCTTTATTACGCGGCGGCACAGGTCGACCGGAAGCATCTGGGGATCGAGGGCGCGCGGCAGCGGCTCGATCTTGTCACGCCGCTGGCCAAGGCCTGGGGAACCGATGTCGGGTGCGAAGTCGCGTCGCTGGGCATCCAGGTGCACGGCGGCATGGGATTCATCGAGGAAACGGGTGCTGCCCAGCATTATCGTGATGCTCGCATTGCGCCGATCTATGAAGGCACCAACGGAATACAGGCAGCGGACCTTGTCGGTCGCAAACTGGCGGGTGACGGCGGCGCGGGACTTGCGGCCCTGATTGCGGACATGCGCGCCGAAGCCAAGGATGCGGACTTGGTATCGCTGATCGACGCTGTCGAAGGCATCGGCCAATGGATGCTTGAGGCGGATGTCGATGATCGACTCGCCGGAAGCGTCCCCTTCCTCACAATGACATCAGTTGCAACCGCAGGCTGGCTTCTTGAACGGCAGGCGCGCGTGGCCGCAGACCGGCTTGCGGCGGATGATGGCGATCCTGCCTTCCTAAAGGCCAAACAGGCGAGCGTTGCATTTTTCCTTGCCCATATCGTGACCGAAGCCCTTGGGCTTGAGGCTTCCGCCAAAGCCGGTGCCGGATTGCTCTATGCACTGAGCGCTGAAGAGCTCGCGTCCTGAGGCATCGGAATCCTGTCCACCTGTTGACTGAACACACAAAAATCCCGCGCAATAAAATTGCTTGAGGGTTCCGGATTCGCCGCTAGTCTCGGCCGCCATGACGCCGGAACACCGGCACAGAGAACCATAAAAGGGGAGCGCAAGGCGCCATGACGGATAGTATCAACGAAGCTCCAGTCGAACCCGGCGCTGCGCCGATGAATGTTGGGGCAGTGGATCTTGGAGCAACGGGGGGCTGGTTTGGCCATCCCCGGCAATTGAAGCGCCTGTTCACGACCGAAATGTGGGAACGCTTCGGCTATTACGGCATGCGCGCGATCCTCACGCTCTATCTCGCCAATCATTTCCTTTTCAGCGATACGACGACCGCCGGACTCTACGGCGGCTTCACCGCGCTGGTTTATCTGACGCCGCTTATTGGCGGGCTGATCGCCGACAATTACCTCGGCTCCAAGCGCTCGGTGAAGTTCGGTGCGCTGATGATGTCGCTTGGCTATTTCATCCTTTGCTTCAGCGGCACGGGCGAATCGGCAAAGCCCTATGCGACGATCGACGGCCAGAAATATGAAATCGTTGTTCAGGGAACGGGCGAGGACGCCACGAAGTCGGTCAATATTGACGGGCAGTCGCTCGTCATCAAGGGCAATGAGGACAAATCGGTCTCGCTCATCGCAGCCGATGGCAAGGAGGCGCGCAAGTTCGAAGAAGGCACGTTCAAGTCCGACGGCGAGCGATCATCCTTCTTCGTCCTGATGCTGCTCCTCGGACTCTCGACCGTCACGATCGGCAACGGATTCTTCAAGCCCAATATCTCGACAATCGTCGGATCACTATATGAAGACGGGGACAGGCGCCGCGATGCGGGCTTCACCATCTTTTACATGGGCATCAATCTCGGTTCGCTCATTTCGCAATTCTTCTGCCCAATTCTGGCGCAAACCGTCGGTTTCTGGGCGGGCTTCGGGCTCGCAGCGGTCGGCATGGCTTGCTCCTGGCTGCTGTTCCAGTTCGATGGCGGGCGGCTGAAGGGCTATGGTGAACGGCCTGAAAATGCCGATGCCGGCAAGGATTGGTATATCTATGGCGGTGCGCTGGCGACCATCCCGCTCTTCTGGTTCCTGTTCTCCAACCTCATGAACTATGTGAAGCCAGCGGAGGGCACGGGGATTGTCGGATATGTTCTCGGCTTGCCAATCATGGGCAAGGCGCTGTTCCTGACGTTCCTGTTCGGCGTCCCCCTCATCCTCCTCTGGTCCTGGTTCAAGGGATCGAAGAAGGAATTCCAGATGATGGTCGCGGCTATGGTTCTGATCGTCTTCAATGTGGTGTTCTGGACCTTGTTCGAACAGGCCGGGTCATCGCTGACTCTCTTTGCCGAACGCAACACCGTCCTCGAAATCGGCTGGACGGCACCCTTGTTCGCGATGTTCCGCGATTTTGCCTTCTCCTATTATCTTGTTGCCGCCGGACTGGCCTTCGGATTGGCCTGGCTCTCGTTCTGGTTCTTTGCAAACGGCGAAGAAGCAGCAACCCGGCGTTCGATGGGGATCGGCTTCGGCGTGGTCGGCCTGCTGTCGTTCGCCGGTCTCGTCTATATCAAATCGGGCCTGATCGAGCAGCCGGTCTATCTGATGCCTGCAGGACAGACGCAGATCTTCAACGCCCTCTTCATCGTCCTGCTGGCGCCCATTTTCAGCATGATCTGGGGCGCGCTCGCGAGGCGCGGACTTGAGCCTTCGATCCCGATCAAGTTCGCGATTGCCCTTATGGGCGTTGGCGCCGGATTCCTGTTCCTCGTCTGGGGGGCAAATTTTGCCGGGTCCGAATTCAAGGTCGGGATGGCCTGGCTGGCCGGGCTTTACCTCATCCATTCGATTGCCGAGCTCTGCATTTCGCCAGTTGGCCTGTCGATGATCACGAAGCTCTCCATTGCGCGGATCGTCGGCATGATGATGGGCGTCTGGTTCCTCTCGATTTCGGTCGCCCAATATTTTGCCGGGATGGTCGCGCAAGTCGCGAGTGTGGAAACTGTCGGCGGGCAAGTCACGAACCTGAAGGTCAGCCTCGATACCTATATCGGCGTCTTCACGACAATCGGGGAAGTTTCGATCGGAATCGGCGTGCTGTTGCTGCTCTTCTCCTTCCCGCTCAAATATCTGATGCACGGAGTGAAATAGCATGCGGGCCAGTTGGGTATTCATTGCAGCACTCGTCGCCGGATGCACTGCCGGGTCCGGCGCCAAGCCAGCCGCTATGGCAGACAAGGCGGCCCCGGCAAAGGTCAATGCCGATCCCTATCCCTCCACTTACAAGCCCTATGCCGGGGTCGCGACGGCGATCCGCAATGTGACCATCTATGATGGCGAGGGCGGACGGATTGAAAAGGGCGTCGTCTTCTTTTCGGGTGGAAAGATCGTCAGTGTCGGTGGACCTGAAACCGCGATCCCGGCCGATATCACTGTGTTCGACGGAACCGGGAAATGGGTGACGCCGGGGATTATCGATGTCCATTCGCATCTGGGCGACTATCCTTCGCCCGGCGTCGCAGCCCATTCGGATGGCAATGAAGCAACAGGCCCCGTCCGGTCCGAAGTCTGGGCGGAACACAGCGTCTGGCCACAGGATCCGGGGTTCAGCCGTGCACTGGTAAACGGCGGGATTACGACGCTTCAGATCCTGCCCGGCTCTGCCAACCTTTTTGGGGGCCGCTCGGTTGTCCTCAAGAATGTCTATGCGCGCACGGTACAGGGAATGAAGTTTCCTGGCGCACCCTATGGCCTGAAAATGGCCTGTGGCGAAAATCCGAAGCGTGTCTATGGCGGCCGGAACCAGATGCCATCCACCCGGATGGGCAATATGGCGGTCAATCGCCAGACCTGGATCCGCGCCACCGAATACAAGCGCAAGCTCGACAAGGGTGAGACAGTGACGCGCGACCTCCAGCTCGAGACGCTGGCCGGTGTTCTGTCGGGCGAAATCATTGTCCAGAACCATTGCTACCGTGCGGACGAAATGGCGCAGGTGATCGATATGTCGAAGGAATTCGGGTACAAGGTCTCTGCCTTCCACCACGCGGTCGAGGCCTACAAGATTGCCGATCTGCTTAAGGAAAACAGCATCTGCGCCGCGATGTGGGCGGACTGGTGGGGTTTCAAGATGGAATCCTATGATGCCATCAACGAGAATATTCCGCTTGTCGCGCAAGCCGGCGCCTGTGCAATTGTCCATTCTGACGATCCCAACGGAATCCAGCGGCTTTATCAGGAAGCAGCCAAGGCACTTGCTGACGGTCGACGCATGGGCATCAACATTGCCGACGAAGTGGCCTGGGAATGGCTGAGCTTCAACCCCGCAAAGGCCTTGGGCATTGCGGACAAGACCGGAAGTCTGAAACCCGGAAAGATGGCCGATGTCGTGCTGTGGAACGGCAATCCGCTTTCCGTCTACACGCGCCCTGAAAAGGTGTGGATCGACGGCGCGCTGCTGTACGATGCGAACGATCCAAAGCGGCGACCGGTCAGCGATTTCGAGCTGGGCCAGCCGGGCGAAGGAGACACGAAATGAAGCGTCTCCATCGTCGCCCCTGCGCAGGCAGGTGCCTGCCTCAGGACAATCTCCGCAATGCCAAACGGGCCCCTGCCCGCACAAGGGCGACGCTCATCCTGACGGCGCTCTTTGCATTCATCACCGCACCTGCAATTGCCCAGACGATTGCCATTACTGGCGGCAAGGTCGTGATCGGCGATGGGAGCGCGCCGATTGACGGTGGCACTGTCGTAGTCGCCAATGGGCGAGTGATTGCCGCTGGCAGCGCTGTTGCCATCCCTGCCGGTGCCCAGCGGATTGACGCCACGGGAAAATGGGTGACGCCGGGAATCGTCGCGGGCTTTTCGCGGATCGGACTGGCTGGCGTTGATGGCGTCGATGAAAGCAACGACACAGCGGCCAAATCCGTGCCCTTTTCAGCAGCGCTCGACATTGCGCTTGCGGTCAATCCCGATGTAGCGGCGATCTCTGTAAACCGCGCGGCTGGCGTTACGCGCGCAGTCGTTTCGCCCGATGCGGGCAGTGCGATCTTCGGGGGGCAGGGGGCGGTGATCGACACCGGTGCCGACCATGATCCGATTACACGCGCCAAGGCGTTCCAGTTTGTCGAATTCGGGGAAAGCGGCGCGAACCGGGCAGGAGGAAGTCGCCCTGCCCTGTTTGCCTTGTTCCGGAATGCACTTGCAGAAGCCCGCGACTATCAGGCGGGCCGTCTGCGCGAGGATTCGCTGCTCGAGCGGGCCGATGCCGCTGCACTTGTTCCTGTGATTGCGGGAACGCAAAGGCTTGTCGTGCATGCCGAAAGCGCGACCGACATTCTGGCCGTCCTCTCGCTCAAGCGCGAGTATCCGACACTTTCGCTTGTTCTTGTCGGTGTGACAGAGGGCTGGAGGGTTGCAGACAGGATTGCAGCTGCGGGTGTTCCTGTGATTGCGTCGGCAGTGAACGACCTGCCTGCGGCGTTTGACCAGATAGCTGCGACTCAATCCAATGTCGGACGGATGAAAGCCGCCGGAGTGTCCGTCGCAATTGGCACGATCGATGACGATGACACACGTCAGGCGATGCATGGCGCACAGTACGCCGGGAACCTTGTCGCTCTGACCCGTGTGCCGGGCGCCACCGGACTTTCATGGAACGATGCCTTTGCGGCCATTACCTCAAAACCGGCACAAGCCATTGGGATGGGAAGCGAGATCGGCTCGCTCCAGCCCGGGCGGCGCGGCGATGTCGTGATCTGGGACGGCGATCCGCTCGAGGTGACCTCTGGTGTCGAGGCTGTTTGGATCGATGGTGTCCGCCAGCCGCTGGAAACACGCCAGACCCGCCTCAGGGCGCGCTATGCCCACCCGCAGGAGGGCAATCTGCCAAAGGCTTATGATCGCTGAAATTCTGAACAGGAGACGTCGATGCTGATTATTGCGCTGACAAGCTTTGTCGGGACCCACTTCCTTCTGTCGCACCCCTTCCGGGCCCCGCTGGTGAAGGCTCTGGGCGCAAACGGCTTTCTGGGCCTCTATTCGCTGGTTGCGCTTGGCACGTTCGTCTGGGTCGTTCAGGCCTTTGGGGCGGCGCCGACGGCCATGCCACTGTGGGCCGCTGGCGATGGCCTATGGGCCCTTGCATCTGCCCTGATGCTGATTGGCAGTGTCCTCTTTGTCGGATCGCTGTTTGGAAATCCTGCCCTTCCCGGCCCGCCGGGCAAGATCAATACGGCAAGGCCTGCACACGGGGTCTTCACCATTACCCGCCACCCCATGATGTGGGGCTTTGCCCTGTGGGCGCTGGTCCATCTGCTGGTCAGCCCGCAACCCAAGGTGCTCGCGCTCACTCTGGCGATCGGCTTCCTCGCGATCTTTGGTTCAGTCGGGCAGGATGCGAAAAAGGCGGCATTGATGGGCGATGGCTGGCGTGACTGGTCCAGCCGAACGAGCTTCCTGCCTTTCGGCAACCAGATTTCTGGCAAGAGCAGCTGGGCCACAGCCTGGCCGGGGCGCACTGTGGCGTTGGCCGGGATCCTCCTCTGGCTCGTCGCGACCTATCTACACCCCATGCTCGGCGCGCCTGTTGCCGGTATCTGGCGCTGGATGGGAAGCTAGATCCGCACCATCTTCATGCCGCGTTCGCCATAACGCGGGCCGGAGGTACCCCCGACGGGCGCTGCTGTTTCCAATGTTTCGAGGTCCTCGAGGTCAAGCGCAAGATCGACCGCGCGGGCGCTATCCTCCAGTGTCATGCGGCGCTTGAAGCCGGGGATCGGCACCACATCGTCTCCCTTGGAAAGCAACCAGGCAAGAGCGATCTGGGCATTGGAGGCACCATGCTTGGCCGCGACTGAAGAAATCGCGTCAACGACCTTCATATTGGCAGCGAAATTGTCCCCCTGATAACGCGGATCGTTCCGTCGCCAATCATCGGCAGGCAAATCGTCAAGACTGTTGATCGTTCCAGCGAGGAAACCCCGGCCGAGAGGCGAATACGGCACAAAGCCGATCCCGTTTTCGCGGCAGACGTCGAGAATCTCGTCTTCCACCTCGCGTTCCCAGAGCGAATATTCCGACTGCAAGGCCGCGATCGGATGAGTCTTCGCGGCGCGACGGATCGTTTCCGGTCCGGCCTCGGACAGGGCGATATGGCGGATCTTTCCTTCCTTCACGAGGTCAGCCATCCCCCCAACGGTCTCTTCGATCGGGACATTGGGATCGACCCGATGCTGGTAGAACAGGTCGATCGTGTCGATGCCCAGCCGCTTCAGTGATCCTTCGCAGGCCCGGCGCGCATTTGCGGGCGATCCATCAATCCCCACCGGTGTGTCGCCGTCCCAGCGCATCGCGAATTTGGTGGCGATGACCAGCCCGTCACGCTTTCCCTTGATCGCGGCTCCGACCAGCTCCTCATTGGCGAACGGGCCATACATTTCGGCCGTGTCGAAAAATGTCAGGCCAAGATCGATCGCGCGGTGGATGGTCGCTGTCGATTCCGTGTCGTTGGCATTGCCATAGTTGATGTTGCCTTCGCGGACCATCGGCATGCAGCCGACACCGATTGCGGAGACTTTCAGGCCCTGCCCTAGTGTGCGGTATTTCATATTGCTCTCCTCAATCCCTTTGCCGTTCGGCGACCGTCGCAGTCACGGCCATGTCCATCGTCACATTGCCAAGAGTCCGGAAGATATCCGGAAATGTCTCGACCGCGATGAGCAGTCCCAGCGGTTCTACCGGTACACCCATTGCGAGGCAAATGGGTGCAATGGAACTCACAAAACTGACCGAGCCGGGCAAGCTGACTGCGCCGAGTGTTGTCGTAGCGCCAGCAGCAACCCCGATGGCAATCTGGGTCGGGCTCAGCTCCAGGCCGAACCAATAGGCAATATAGAGCGCGACGCCGAGGTTCATCGCAGGACCTGTGGCACGAAAAATGGCAACAGCCATCGGCAAGACCACATCTGCCTTTGCCTCATCGACGCCAAGCGCTTTCACACCCCGCAGCATCGCCGGCAGTGACGCGAGCGACGATTGCGTCGAGATGGCGACGGCCTGCGCCTCGGCAGAGGCCTTGAAGAAGGCAGGGAGCCCGCGTCGCGCGCCAAGGACTGCAAGCACAAACGACGCAAGCCAGATGATCACACCAAGGGCAGAAAGGATGAACACATAATGGGCAAGAGCGCCGAGCGCCGCCGTCCCGGCCTTCGCGCCGACCACGAACGCCAGGGCGAAGACACCGATTGGGGCGATCGCCAGTACCCAATTTATGATCACAATCATTGCATCGGCAATTGCTTCGAACAGGCCCGTGATCGACGTGCGTTTTTCAGAGGGCAAGCGAAGGGCTGCAAAAGCAAAGGCGGCCGTAAAGATCATCAGCGGCAGGATGGCATCGGCAGACGCGGCAGCAATCGGATTGGTCGGCACCATGGCGCGGACGAAATCACCGAAGGGCGGCACTGCGCCCGGTTTGGTCGCGCTGCCCAAAGCGAGCTTCAGCGCATCGGCTGCACCTTCAGGCATCGGGAAAAGCATGAGTAGGGTGGGAATCATGAAGGCGGCGAGAAGTGACGAGCTCCAAAGGATCGCGAGCATCGTCAGCACAGCCCGGCCCGCGAGCCGCCCGGCTCGCGCTGCATCTGCCGTCTGCGCGATTCCGGTGATGAGGAGGGCAACGACAAGCGGAACGACCGTCATGCGCAAACCGTTGAGCCATAGCGTCCCGATCACATCCGCCACATCGACGAAACGGGTGCCCGCA
The DNA here is from genome assembly GCA_016704425.1 of Sphingomonadales bacterium. Classification (GTDB taxonomy): domain Bacteria; phylum Pseudomonadota; class Alphaproteobacteria; order Sphingomonadales; family Sphingomonadaceae; genus Aquisediminimonas. The sequence goes on along the minus strand of JADJAC010000011.1, from coordinate 396,238 downwards.
ACGACCCCCAGAAGGATGCCGCCGACAAGGGCTATCAGAATGATGAGTGTCTTTGACATCGGGGGCTGTCTCTCCTTTTCGAGAGTGATACACAGGCCGCAAGGAGAGGCAAATAATGACTTCAAAACTCTGCCAGCAACTTGGCATCGAATTTCCCCTGTTCGCGTTCAGCCATTGCCGTGACGTGGTCGCGGCCGTCAGCAAGGCCGGCGGCTTCGGTGTTCTTGGCGCGACGGCCTTCAATCCGGAACAACTGGCAATTGAACTCGACTGGATAGATGCCCATGTCGACGGCAAGCCCTATGGACTCGATGTCCTCATCCCCGAAAACATGGCCGTGAAATCGGAAAAGGACCTCACCTCGAAGAAGCTGGCCGAGCGAATTCCCCAGGGTCACAAGGATTTTGTCGATCAGCTCCTCAAGGCGCACGGGGTCGAAGGTGCGGGCGATCATGCGCGGGCGCGCAGCGACGATGCGCCGCCGCCATTCTGGCCCGAGGAAGCCATGGAATTGCTCGAAGTCGCCTTCAAGCATCCCATCAAGATGATCATCAATGCACTGGGCGTGCCACCGCCAGCCATGATCCAGATGGGTCGTGATCATGGCGTGCCGGTCGCTGCCCTTGCCGGGGCGAAGGAACATGCGCTGCGGCTTGCAGCCGCAGGCGTCGACATCATTGTCGCGCAAGGCGGCGAAGCCGGTGGCCATTGCGGCGAAGTGTCGACATTGGTGCTCATCCCTGAAGTCGTCCGCGCCTTGAAGTCTGAAGGCTATGACTGCCCGGTTCTGGCCGCAGGCGGAATCATGACAGGCGAACAGATGGCGGCCTGCATGGCGATGGGGGCGGCAGGCGCCTGGACGGGATCAGTCTGGCTCGCCACACTGGAAAGCGAGACAAGCCAGATCTTCCGCGAAAAGATGGTCGATGCCCGGTCCCGCGACACCGTGCGTTCGAAGGGCAGGACCGGCAAATACTCGCGCCAGCTGAAATCGGCCTGGACCGATGCCTGGGAGGGACCGGAAAGCCCGGGCGCCCTGCCGATGCCGATGCAGTCGCTGATCGCAGAACCTGCCATCCACCGTGCCACCAAGGCAGCCGAAGGCGGCAATGCAAAGGCACGGGAACTGGTCACCTATTTCGTCGGGCAGGGCGTGGGGCTGGTCAGCAACATCACCTCGGCACGATCGGTCGTACAGGATTTCATGCAGGATTATGCGACCGCGGTGGAAACGCTGAACGCAGCCTTTGAATGACGCTTTGATATCCGCCAGAATCATTGCAACGATCGCGCTTGGGTTCGCGGTTTCGGGGTGTGCTTCGACAGCAACGAGGCCTCCGGCCTATGGCGTGCGGGTCAGTGTCGTTTTCGATGCTGACCGGCCGGACAAGGTCGCGGCCATGGGATATTCCGATCCTGCGTCCCGGCGCATCGCGACGGCTGATGACCCTGTTCGGATTGCCTCGGTTTCGAAGCTGGTCACAGCGCTGGGTGTGATGCGACTGGTCGAAGAAGGAAAACTTGATCTCGACCGCGACGTTTCCGATTGGCTCGGCTGGAGTTTGCGCAACCCCGGCTTTCCAGACGTTCCGATCACGCTGCGCATGCTGCTTTCGCACCAGTCGAGCCTGACCGACGACGCCGACTACATAATTCCGCTTGGCGAAACACTGGAAGGCTGGGTGAACAACAAGCGCGTCTGGGACGCCGGCCACCGCCCGGGCAGCTACTTCCGTTATACCAACCTCAATTTTCCGGTGGTCGCAAGTGTAATGGAAAAGGCCAGCGGCGAACGTTTTGACCGGCTGATGGCACGGCTGGTATTTACGCCGCTTTCGCTTGATGCCTGCCTCAACTGGACGACGTGCAGCGATGCCGCCGTGGCACGCGCTGTCGTCCTGACCGACGGGCAGGGCAATGTCCGCCGCGACGCACTGAAGGGCGTGCGCCCGGCCTGCCCGGTTGTGCCTGCCAGCGATGGATCGTGTGACCTTTCATCCTACCGACCAGGGACGAACGGTGCGCTCTTCTCACCCCATGGAGGGGTTCGGATTTCGATGCTCAATCTGGCCCGCATCGGGAAAATGATCCTGCACGGGGGCGAAGGCTTTCTTTCCCCGGCCTCGATTGCCACGCTGATCGGACCCGAATGGCGCTTTGACGGGAAGAACGGGGAAACCGAGAAGGGCTTCAATTGCACCTTTGGGCTTGCCGTACAGACATTGGCCACAACCCGGGCCGGTTGCCGGGACGATCCCTTTGGCGATGGCTTCCGCCGAATCGGCCATGCCGGCGAAGCCTATGGCCTGCGTTCGGGCCTGTGGATTGATCGCACGAATGGAACCGGGATTGCCTTCTTCGTGAGCGCGATTCCCGATGATGCGCCTGCCGGGCAATCCGCTTTCACCGCCGCCGAGGAAGCGGTGTTGCGGCGCTAGACTCTGTTCGGCTTAAATTGAACTGGCCTTCTCGTCATTCCTGCACAGGCGGGAATGACGGGGAGGCTGATTCTATCGAACGGGGATTGACGCTAGAAGCTGCCCAGCAAGGCAAGGACAACACCGACTGCCACCGTCAAAAGCCCGGTCAACTCGCTTCGGGCCAACGGCTCGCGCAGATAGTAGCGCCCGAAAGCCAGCGTAAAGATCACCTCCACTTGTCCCACGGCGCGGACAAGCGCGACGGGTGCTGTTGCAAAGCCCGTGAACCAACAGGCGGACCCCATGGCCGCAAGTAACCCGACTTGCCCCGAGACGCGCCAGCTTTGCGCGATGCGGGCCAGCTGTTCGCGCTCCCGCACCGCGACATAGGTGCCTTGCAAAAGCGCCTGAAGCCCGAGAACCGCGACGAGCGTCACCAGCGCGGCAAGCACCTTGTCCGACGTCGCCACGACCAAGGTTGCGCGCTTGATGAATACGGACGTTAGCGCAAACAGAAGACCGGCCCCCAGACCGCACAGCGCCGCAGGCTGGGCAAGGTCGCTGAGGCGAGGCCGTTGTCCGCCAGCCGACAGGACGACGACACCGACGACGCCAACGACGCCAACGCCGATGCCGATCCATGTCAGGACGGACAGATGTTCGCCAAGCAGGATCATCGCGAGGATGGCCCCTTGCACGGCTTCGGTCTTCGCATAGGCCGAGCCGACCACATAGTTGCGAAACCCGAAAGCCAGAATCAGCAGGTTCGTGCCAAGAATCTGCGCCACGCCGCCCATTGCAGCGTAGAACCAGAAGCCATCATGTTGGCCGGGCAGCGACGTACCGGTGAACAGCAGATATGAAGCGAGCAACAGGCAACCGACAGGAAACCCGAACAGATAGCGCACGAGTCCGGCAGCATTGACCGAAAGCTCTGCCCGCACGCGCTGCTGCACAGCTGTCCGCCAGGCCTGGAACAGCCCGGCGAGAAATGTGGCGGGAAGCCAGATCACGCGGGCTGCAGCAACCCTTCGTCAGCAATCTTCTTTTTCCACAAGCGTGGGGCCGTCACATGGACATTTTCGCCCTGACTGTCGACCGCCACCGTCACCGGCATATCCTGCACGGTGAATTCATAGATCGCTTCCATCCCGAGGTCCTCGAAGCCGACGACCTTTGACGCCTTGATGGCGCGGGCGACGAGATAGGCCGCACCGCCGACGGCCATCAGATATGCCGACTTGTGGTTTGCGATGCTCTGCGTCGCAGTCGGCCCGCGTTCTGCCTTGCCGACACAGGCGAGCAAGCCCTGATCGAGCATCATGTCCATGAACTTGTCCATCCGCGTGGCTGTGGTCGGGCCTGCCGGGCCGACAATCTCGTCCCGCACGGGATCGACCGGTCCGACATAATAGATGACGCGGCCCTTGAAGCTGACGGGCAAGTCCTCACCCTTGGCCAGCATGTCGGCGATGCGCTTGTGTGCGGCATCGCGGCCGGTCAGCATTCTGCCATTCAGGAGCAGCCGGTCGCCCGGTTTCCAGCTTGCGACGATCTCGGGCGTCAGCGTGTCGAGATCGACATGGATCGCGGCCTTGTCCGGCGTCCAGTTCACGTCCGGCCAGTCGGACAATTTGGGCGGTTCGAGATAGGCCGGACCGGACCCGTCGAGATGGAAATGGGCATGGCGCGTCGCGGCGCAATTGGGGATCATCGCGACGGGCTTGGACGCCGCGTGGGTCGGATAGTCCATGATCTTGACATCGAGGATCGTCGCCAGGCCGCCAAGCCCTTGTGCCCCGATGCCGAGCGCATTCACCTTGTCGAATATCTCGATCCGGAGGCGCTCGATATCGTTCTGCGCGCCGCGCGCTTTCAGCTGGGCCATGTCGATATCACCCATCAGCGATTCCTTGGCGAGTGTCATGGCCTTTTCCGCCGTTCCGCCGATACCGATCCCGAGCATGCCCGGCGGGCACCAGCCGGCGCCCATCTGCGGGACCATCTCCATTACCCAGTCCACAATGGAATCCGACGGGTTGAGCATCTTGAACTTGGACTTGTTCTCGCTGCCGCCGCCCTTCGCAGCCACCTGAACGTCGACATGATGACCCGGCACCATTTCGACGTTCAGCACACACGGCGTATTGTCCCGCGTGTTCACCCGTGTGAAAGCCGGATCGGCAAGGATCGAGGCGCGCAGCTTGTTGTCCGGGTGGAGATAGGCACGACGCACGCCTTCATCGACGACGTCCTGCAACGCGCGATCGGAGTCGAGCATGCAGCCCTGCCCCCATTTGATGAAGACAGTGACAATGCCCGTGTCCTGGCACAGCGGGCGATGGCCTTCGGCGCACATGCGGCTGTTGGTCAGGATCTGGGCAATCGCATCCTTGGCCGCCGGGCCCTGTTCCGCGCGATAGGCATCCCCCAACGCACGGATATAGTCCATCGGGTGATAATAGGAGATATACTGGAGCGCATCGGCTACGCTCTCGATGAGATCCGCTTCACGAATGATAGTCGGCATGGCGAGCCCCTGAGAATTGGCAAACAGGGGCTCGCCTTAGACCGGCCTTCTAAGAGATTGCAACGATTGGCAGACTGCGGATGCGTTTTCCCGTTGCTGCGAACAATGCGTTCGCCAGCGCAGGCGCTGCGGGCGGCACTCCAGGTTCGCCAAGGCCTCCCAATGGTGCATCGCTCTCGATGAAATGCACATCAATGCCAGCGGGCGACTCTGCAAGCTTCAAGATCGGATAATCGTTGAAATTGCTTTGCACGACTGATCCCTTGTCGAGCGTGATAGCCTCGCCAATCGTGGCCGACAGGCCCATGATGATTCCGCCTTCGATCTGTGCCGCACCGTTCAGGGGATTGACCGTGGTTCCACAATCTACGGCCGCAAACACCTTGTGAACTTTCGGTCGGCCATCTTCTCCCATCGACGCTTCGATGACTTCGGCAACAATTGTTCCAAATGACTCCACAATCGCGATCCCGCGCCCGACGCCCTTTTCCAACGGGCTTCCCCAGCCGCTTTTCTTCGCCACAGTATCCAGAGCTGCGAGATGACGCGAACCCGGCTTCAAATGCTTGCGTCGGAATTCATAAGGATCGATCCCGGCCTTCTCGGCCAGTTCATCCATGAAACACTCGTTATAGAAACCCTGCTGCGTGCTGTTGACCGAGCGCCACGGGCCATCCTTCTGATTGGATTGGTATGCGATCTGCCTGCGCGACACAGCCGGGATCGTGTAGATGAAACTGGTCTCGCCTTCGGCCGTCTCGCTTTGCACATAGTCGTTCTGCCAGCCTGTAATTTTCCCGCCTGGACCAAGCGCCGCCCTCAGGTGGCTTGACGATTGCGGTCGATAGGTGCCCTGGCGGACCTCCTCCTCACGAGACCATATCAATTTGACCGGGTAAGGCGACTGCATGGCAAGCTTCGCCACCTGACCGATGATTTCGCAATTGTCCGGGAAGCGTCGGCCAAACCCGCCGCCCATGATCATCGGGTGGAAAGTCACATCGTCGCTATCCAGACCAGCGGCCTTTGCGGCGATCATCTTGGACGCCAGCGGATCCTGCAGTCCGCCCCAAACGTCAAGCCTGCCATCCTTGTGGCGAGCCGTGAGAGCAAAAGGCTCCATCATTGCATGATGGAGAAACGGCAGGCGGAAATCAGCCTCGTGGACAGATTTTCCAGCTGACGCGAAAGCAGCAGCGACATCACCATCTCCTCCCTCGTCCTTGGCTTTCCCTGCCTTACGGGCCTCATCCTGCGCTTCAAAAACGGATGCCGAGGATAACTGTCCGTGTCCGCCATCGGTAAAGCTGGGAGATAGTGCCCGCAGCCCCTTGATTGCCGACCAATACCCCTTGCCGACGACAATTACCGCATCATCAAACTTCACGACCTTTTCGACGCCGGTCACTGCCATCGCAGGTGACGGATCGACCGAAACCAGCTTTCCTCCGCGCACGGGCGCAGACATGATTGTTGCCACGCGCATCTCGGGAAGCGTAAAATCAATACCGTACTTGGCAGAGCCGTCTACCTTTGCTGGGATATCAAGCCTGTGCACCGGCTTGCCAATCAACTTGTAGTCTTTGCGTTCCTTCAACTGGGGGTGGAGCGACAGGGACATCTCGGCGGCTTCACGCGCAAGTTCACCATAGCGAAGGACCTTGCCCGTTTTCTGGTGGATGACTTTGCTTTCAGCGGTTGCGAGTTCCGATACAGGCACGCCAAGCCGCTTCGCCGCGACGGCCACGAGCGCCGTGCGCGCTGCTGCACCGACTACCCGCATTCCAAATTGCCCAGTCATCCGGATTGCAGAAGATCCGCCGGTCAATTGCAGCGGGTAGTTCCGGGCGACCATTGAGAAGCTGGCCTTGACCATTCCGGCCAAAAACCCAGGAACGGCCATGCCACCCGCGATAAAACCCTGCCCCAATGGCGTATTGGCAAAGGCCGTTTCAGCCGGGGCATGCTCGACACGCACCTTGGTCCAATCTGCATCGAGTTCGTCGGCAAGCATCTGCGCCAAGGCCGTTTGCGAGCCCTGCCCGAAATCGATGTGCGGAGAATAAAGGGTAACACCGTCATCCTCGCCAATCTTAAGCCATGTCGCGAAGGAGGATTCCCCTTCCTTGGCGGTCAGCTTGCCTGCACGCTTCATCGCCGAACTGTCCGCCCATTTGACTGCGAAGAGTCCGCCGCCAACCAGCGCCGCGCCGCCGATCAGGAATGCCCTGCGTTTCACACCCATCTTACAGCCCTCCTGCGACGGAATGGATCGCAGCGCGGATCCGCGTATAGGTTCCGCAGCGGCAAATGTTGGTCATCGCTTCGTCAATCTGTGCATCGGTCGGCTGGGGGTTAGACTTGAGCAGGGCCGTTGCCGCCATGATCTGGCCGGACTGGCAATATCCACACTGCGGCACCTGGTGATCAATCCAGGCTAGCTGGAGCGGGGACAGTGTGCCGTCCGACCCCAATCCTTCGATTGTGGTCACGGATTTACCCGCAACCTCTCCGACAGGTAAAGAGCAGGACCGGACCAATTCCCCATCGACATGGACACTGCATGCGCCACACGCTGCAATCCCGCAGCCGAACTTCGTGCCGGTCAGCCCCAATTCTTCGCGCAGGGCCCAGAGCAGTGGTGTATCGGGTTCTCCGGCAAACGAAACATCCTTGCCATTGACCTGCGCAGCTATGACCATTTCTGCCTTTTCCTTGTCGATTATTCAGCGTTGAAAGAAGGTCCTATCATCCTAGGTTTCAAAACACTACGGTTTAAGTAAAGGAGTCAAAGCCCTGCCCGAATGCATTGCAAGCGGTGCTGCCAGTCACCGCGATATCATTGAAACGGCGCTGCAGTGGCGCGTAAGCAGTCTCGCAATTGCGACTGTCGTGGAGACGTGGCGTTCTGCGCCCTGCCCTGTCGGCACACATATGCTCATGCACGAAGACGGCCGTTTTGTCGGGTCAGTATCAGGCGGTTGCGTCGAAGGCGATGTGCTGGAGACGGCCGCGATGGTCATCGCCAGCGGGACGCATCAGGCGAAGCGTTATGGCACTGCCGATGGCGCGGTTTGGGAGGCTGGCCTTCCGTGTGGGGGCGACATCCTGATCCTGATCCAGCCCGTCAGCCCTGCTGGATTCCCCGCCGACCTCTTTGATCAAATTGACGCCGCCAACAAGGCTGGCAAGCCCCTGACCGTCCGGACCAACCTTGAAACCGGATTGAGCGCTTTGGACGCCGGGGCCTTTGTCAATATCTACGCGCCACCCCGGCGCCTGGTGATCGTCGGTGCCGTGGAAATCGCCCGGACACTGTCTCGCCTGGCGCGCGATACCGGATTCAACGTGACCGTGATCGACCCCCGCACCCGCTTCCTGACCGAGGAGCGATTTCCCGGAGTCTCGCTGGATGACCGGTGGCCGGACGAGGCCATCAGGGCTCAGCACCCCGACGAACACACTGCAGTGGTCACACTCAGTCACGACCCGAAGATCGACGATCCCGCGCTGAAAGCCGCGCTTGACGCCGCAACCGGCTATGTCGCGGCCCTCGGCTCAAAATCTTCACATGCCGCAAGGCTTTTGAGGTTGCAGTCGCTGGGCTGTACCGATGAACAGCTGGCCCGGATCGAAGGGCCGGCAGGCGTGACGATCAATGCGATCAACGCGCCTGAAATTGCGCTGTCGATTGCGGGTGGAATGGTCCGGGCCTTCAATCATGGCCGCCGCTAGGATTGTCGGGGCACTGCTTGCCGCAGGGCGCGGCTCGCGATTTGGCGGCAACAAGCTCGAGGCCATGATTGGCGACAGGATGATCGGGGCGTGCGCCGCCCGCGCCTTGGCCGACTGCGATCTTGAATGGACCGTCGCGATTTGCAACGCCGATGCGCCGGCGCTTGATGCCGCGCTCGGCAGCCTGGGCTTTTCGCGTATCGTCAACACGACCCCGGAGGCGGGGCTATCGCAGTCTCTCAGGCTGGCAGCGCAACATGCCGCAAACTGCCATGCTGATGGGCTGCTGGTGTGCCTCGGCGACATGCCCTTTGTCGAAACCTGTCATCTCCGGCAGCTGGTCAAGGCGTTCGAGAGCGCTGGCTGCGGCTCGGTCGTTGCCTCATGGGCCGACTCCCATCGTACGCCGCCCGCCATATTTCCGCGTTCAGTCTTTGACACGCTGATGACGCTGTCCGGAGACCGGGGAGCGCAAGCATTGCTGAAAGATGCGATTCCGGTCAGCGCCAGCGCAGGCTCGCTCGCCGATATCGACACGCGGCGCGATCTTGAAACTGTGCTGAAACCCCGTGAGCCGAAACCTGCATAAATAAATTTGCTTCGGCGCCATAACCCCTTGCCAAAGATTCAATCCCTGAAAATCCCGCGCGTCGCTGCGGTGCGACATGAAATTTGCGCCACGAGTCGAGTCGATATTGCGACGAACCGAGTCTCTAAATTGTCATTTACCCTCTTGCTTCGCACAGCGGTTGAGGCACTATGGATAGTGGCTTGATCGGGGGGCAACCCAACAGCTTGTGTTTCTGCGCTGTGCGACGCGAATCGCGCAGCAGGGAAGTTTTGCGCTGTGGATTGCGGGGAGAAGCGGGAATCTTCGCGCAGGTCCTCCCGAAAAATGCTATACGGGCAGTTCGTGCCCGATTCGAACATATGCGGAACGTGATTAGGGGTAGGGAATGGATTTTCGGGATACGCAGAGTGTTGGCGATGCAGATGTGGCAACGGTAAACGAGGCTCCGGCTCCAAGCGACAAGACGGACAGCAAGAGCCGGGCGGTGCCCTATAAGCTTGAGATCGATGCCAGCCGCGATGCGTTGCTGACGGATTTCGGCAAGGACACGCTGAAGGACCGCTATCTCCTGCCAGGCGAGACCTATCAGGATCTGTTTGTGCGCGTGGCCAGTGCCTATGCCGACGATCAGGCGCACGCCCAGCGCATCTATGACTATATCTCGAAGCTCTGGTTCATGCCGGCAACGCCCGTCCTTTCGAACGGCGGTACAGGGCGCGGCCTCCCCATTTCCTGCTATCTGAATTCGGTCGACGACAGCCTTGAGGGTATCGTCAACACCTGGAACGAAAATGTCTGGCTCGCATCGCGCGGCGGCGGGATCGGCACCTATTGGGGGTCCGTCCGCGGCATTGGCGAACCGGTTGGCCTCAATGGCAAGACGAGCGGGATCATTCCTTTTGTCCGCGTGATGGATTCGCTCACGCTGGCCATTTCGCAAGGCAGCCTGCGCCGCGGGTCGGCGGCCGTCTATCTCGACATTTCGCACCCCGAGATCGAGGAGTTCCTCGAGATCCGCAAGCCCTCGGGCGATTTCAACCGCAAGGCGCTGAACCTGCATCACGGCGTTCTCGTTACGGATGCCTTCATGGAAGCCGTCCGCAATGGCGAAGAGTGGGTGCTGCGTTCGCCAAAAGACAATTCGGAGCGCGGCCGCGTCGATGCGCGCAGCCTGTTCCAGAAGCTGGTCGAAACCCGGCTGGCTACGGGCGAACCCTACATCGTCTTTTCCGATCATGTGAACAAGGCAATGCCGAAGCATCACCGCGAGCTGGGCTTCAAGGTTTCGACGTCCAATCTGTGCAGTGAAATTACTCTCCCGACGGGTCGCGACCATCTCGGGAATGACCGCACGGCGGTCTGTTGCTTGTCCTCGCTCAACCTTGAGACTTGGGATCAGTGGAGCGGGGACAAGCAATTCATCGAAGATGTCATGCGTTTCCTCGACAATGTCCTGACCGACTATATCGACCGTGCGCCGCCCGAAATGGCGCGGGCCATCTATTCAGCGAGCCGCGAACGCTCGGTCGGCCTTGGCGTGATGGGATTCCACTCCTTCCTTCAGGCGCGCGGACTGCCGTTCGAAGGAGCCATGGCCAAGAGCTGGAACATGCGGATCTTCAAGCATGTCTCCGCAAGCGTGAACGAAGCGTCGATGCTGCTGGCCACCGAACGCGGCGCCTGCCCCGATGCCGAGGAACGCGGCGTGATGGAACGCTTTTCCTGCAAGACGGCGATCGCACCGACCGCCTCGATCAGCATCATCTGCGGCGGGACGAGTGCGTGCATCGAGCCGATCCCGGCGAACATCTATACGCACAAGACGCTGTCCGGCAGCTTCTCGATCCGCAACCCGCACCTTGAAAAGCTGTTGACCGAAAAGGCAAAGAACAGCGAAGCCGTGTGGAACTCGATCCTCGAACAGGGCGGCTCCGTCCAGCATCTCGACTTCCTCTCGTCGGAGGAGAAGGACACGTTCAAGACCAGCTTCGAGATCGACCAGCGCTGGCTGATCGAACTCGCGGCGGACCGGACGCCCTATATCGACCAGGCAACGTCGCTGAACCTGTTCATCCCGGCGGACGTCGAGAAATGGGACCTGCTGATGCTCCACTTCCGCGCGTGGGAACTCGGCGTGAAGTCGCTCTACTACCTCCGCTCCAAATCGATCCAGCGCGCAGGCTTTGCCGGCGGCGTCGAGGCGGACAACACGATCGACCTCAAGCAGATTGAAGTTGAAGCCAAGGACTATGACGAGTGTCTGGCATGTCAGTGACCGGGTCACTGATGTTCGAGATCCTCAACGCGCCGACGAACGTCGGCACCGCATTCCAATATTGCAGCTGAAAGCTAAGCCCATGTCCCTCACCCAAGCCCGCAACCAGTATAAGCCGTTCGAATATCCCTGGGCCTATGATTTCTGGAAACGCCAGCAGCAGATCCACTGGATGCCGGAGGAGGTGCCGCTGGGTGAGGATTGCCGCGATTGGGCGCAGAAGCTGACCGATCATGAGCGCAACCTGCTGACGCAGATCTTCCGCTTCTTCACGCAAGCCGATGTCGAGGTGCAGAATTGCTACCACGAACATTATGGCCGCGTGTTCAAGCCGACCGAGATCAAGATGATGCTCGCGGCGTTCAGCAACATGGAAACGGTGCACATCGCGGCCTATTCGCATTTGCTCGACACGATCGGCATGCCCGAAAGCGAATATGGCATGTTCCTTCAGTACAAGGAGATGAAGGACAAGCACGATTACCTCGCGACCTTCAACGTCGACAGCGATGAGGATATTGCCCGCACGCTCGCCATGTTCGGTGGCTTTACCGAAGGGCTGCAGCTGTTCGCGAGCTTCGCGATGCTGATGAACTTCCCGCGCTTCAACAAGATGAAGGGCATGGGCCAGATCGTCAGCTGGAGCGTGCGCGACGAAAGCCTGCACTGCGAAGGCATCACCCGCCTGTTCCACGCCTTTGTGAAGGAACGGGACTGCCTGACCAGATCGGTAAAGGATGATATTCTCGATTGCTGCCAGAAGACCGTGCGGCTGGAAGATGCGTTCATCGACCTCGCCTTTGAGGACGGCCCCGTTCCCGGCATGACCGCGAAGGAAATCAAGAAATATATTCGCTACATCGCAGACTGGCGGCTGGGCCAGCTGGGCTTCAAGCCGATGTACATGATCGACGAACACCCCCTTCCCTGGCTCGCGCCGCTGCTGAACGGGGTGGAGCACGCCAACTTCTTCGAAACCCGCGCGACCGAATATTCCAAGGCCGCGACGCGGGGCAACTGGAACGAAGTGTGGGACTCGTTCGACCGCCGCAAGGACGCCAAGGCCGCGAACGACGGGGCCGGAGTGGTCGAGGTTGTGGAGAAGGATATGTTCGAGCAGGCGGGGATTGCTGCGGAGTGAGACGCGCCGGCCGCTGAAACCCGGCCCGATTGCGGGCAGCAACGTATGAAAGCTCACGCGTGAACGGCCGGGGCGAGGAGCCTTGAAGCCAAGCTTTTCAATAGGCTTCACTTAGTACGAGCGCCGGATCATCTTGGGCTATCATGGCGCCCGGCCCGATTTCTCGGCCGGATTCAGGTCGTTCGTTTTCGTCCCAGATGGCCAACCGCCAATCGCTGCCTGCCCGCAGTTCCAGTTCCGCGCCGTGCATCGTGATGAGCTTCACGCCGATGATCAGGTGTTGGCCGTCGAGTATCATCCCGAACGTTTATCATTATTCAACGATTGTTTGTCAATGGCATCCGATCAGTAATCGCTCTGTGGCCGTTTTCGGGGCGCTATTGGGGCATGGATATCAGCAACCGGCTCGCTCGAAATTTGCGGATGCTTCGCGCCGAAAAGCAGTGGACGCAGGAGTATGTTGCCTTCGAGGCCGGCATGTCCAAGGTCTATTTGAGCGATCTTGAGCGTGCCCGACGCAACCCCAGCATCGGCGTCCTGGAGAAACTTGCGACCGTGTTCGGTGTCCCGCCCGCCCGCTTGCTGGACTAGGCACCCAGCCCATCCTTCAGACACAAAAAAAGGGCGGCCCGAAAGCCGCCCCAATTCTGTTTTGATAGCAGGATCAGAAGCCGCGATAGGCTTCGTTGCCGACAAATCCCATCTTGGACACGTTGGCGCGCTTGGTGATGGCCAGGACGCGATCAACCGTGTCGTAACGGGCACTGGCATCCGGCTGCAAGTGGAGTTCCGGGATCGGGTCCATTGTCTGCGTTGCTTCCAGCATGCCCTGAATCTGCGACAGAGCAACCGGCTGACCGTTCCAGAGGATCGCATCGTTCGGCGCGACGTAGAGAACATTCTTCGTCGGCAGGATCGGCGGCGGTGGCGGACACTTCGGTGCGCAATCCTGCGGAAGATCAATCTTCACCGCGTGCGTGGCCGGCGGCAGGGTGATGATGAACATGATCAGAAGCACCAGCATCACGTCGATCAACGGCGTGGTGTTGATGTCCATCATCGGTTCGTCACTGTCTCCGCCCGAACTCATTGCCATAATTAACTCTCCAAAAAATATCCGTCAGGGACGCATCGCCGGTCAACGGGTCGCTGTGCCGCCCTTGGGTTCAGAAATAAAGCCGACCCGAATGAAGCCCGCGCTCTGCATGATCGAAATCGTGCCGCCGATACAGCGATAGGGCGTATTCTGGTCCCCGCGGATATGCACCTCGGGAAAAAGGTTCGGGTCCGTCACGTTCGGCCCGAGCCGGTCTGCTTCGTTCTTGAACTTGGCCGCGGCCTTTGAAAGCAGCTGGCTGGCATTCACCCGCGACTGTCCCCAATAGACGCCGCAGCTTCCATCGGATTCACCGCGCACCGAAAGAATCACGTTTTCAGCCTTGGTGACGGTCGGCTGATACACAATCGTCGGAACCTTCAGCGGCACCTTCTTCACCACGACCGGAATCGTAATCAGGAAGATGATGAGAAGAACGAGCATCACGTCCACCAGCGGCGTGGTGTTGATATCCGACATTGGGGCGTCTTCGCCGCCTGAGCCTACGCTCATTGCCATCTTGGTTTCCTATTCCTCTAAAACTCGACTGGCCGGATTGGCGGGGGCGAAGACTCCTGCCTTCGCCCTCCCCTAAATCAGGCCTTGGCGGTCGCAGCAGCAGGCTTGGCAGCAGCAGCCGGCGCCTTGACCTGCGGACGGATCTTGCCGCCGGACATCAGATCACCATGAAGGTCATCGCAGAAGCGGCTCATGCGCTCTGCAATGAGCTTGTTGCGACGCTGCAGCCAGTTGTAGCCCATAACCGCCGGAACAGCCACGATCAGACCGAAGGCCGTCATGTAAAGCGCTTCGCCGACCGGACCCGCAATCGATGCGATGTCTGCGTTGCCCGTGGCGGCGATCTTCACCAGCGCGCTGGTGATGCCGATAACCGTGCCGAGCAGCCCGACGAACGGAGACGTCGAACCCACTGTCGCGAGGAAAGCAAGGCCCGTGCCGAGCTTTGCATTGATCGCGTCCTGGCTGCGGCGCAGCGAGCTGTGCATCCATTCATGCGCATCGAGCTGATCCGTGAAGTGGCTGTGCTCCGCATCGGCACGAAGGCCGTCATCGACGAGCTGGCGGAATGCCGAATTCTTTTCGAACTTGTTCGCGCCATCGCGGATGTTGGATGCGGACCAGAAGGACCGCACGCCTTCCTTGGACTGACCGATCACCTTCTGCTGTTCGAACAGCTTGACCAGCATAATGTACCACGACACGATCGACATGACGGCGAGAATGATCGCGATCGTCCATGTGACGGCGCCGCCCTCTTCGAGCATCTGCATCGGGCCGAAAACTGTCTTGGCCGCGGCGGTGCTGGCGTCTGCGGCGGCTTCCTGAAGTATCAAAACATCAAACATGGTGGTTACTTTCCTCTATGAATTTCTAAGTGCAAATCGGGCTGTCGTTACTTGGGCAGGCGCCAGGTAACGCGTTGGGTTCTCGTTTCCTCAATCGGGTTGCCGGTTTCGTCCTTGGCAGGCTTGTAGCGGAAGCGGCGAAGGATCAGCTTGCATGTTTCCGCATCAAGGGCCGGACTGGCTCCCGATGCGTTGCAGCTTGTCACCTTTCCATCCGTACCGATCGTGAAGCGGGCGACCGACGTGCCGGCTTCTTCGTTGCGGATCGACGATGGCGGATAATCTTCATCCGAAATCGAGCCCCCTCTTTGCGTCGCCTTTTCAGCAACGCGCGGCGCCGGAGGCGGCGGAGGCGGAGGCGGAGGCGCAGGCGGCGCCGATGGCGTGATCTGAAGCGTATTCTGCGTCACCACAGGCGAGATCACGACCGGCGGCGGTGCAGTAACCTTCGGAGGCGGCGGAATATCGAGCTTCTCCGGTGGTGGAGGCGGCTTTTCCTCTTCCGCCGGTTTCTCTTCCTGCACGTCAAACGTCTTCAGGTCTTCATAGGCTTGCTTGACGGCATCATAGGCAAGTCCGGTCACGAGGGCATAACCGGCACCGATATGGAGCAACGCCACAACGCCGATGGACACCAGTTTGCCGGTGCTCATTTCTTGATCAGCATAGGCCATTAAAAAACGACTCTCCCTCCAACACCAAACGGAGAGGCTGGCAGAACGACCGTCGCTTGGCAACCGCTCCACAACCCCGAGCCCGACAGCTCTTGCGGCTGCGGGTCCCAACACTTCATCTATCGGCATCACCAGATCGACGCAACGGGTTTTGCTCTGCTACTCATTGAGCGCTAAAAGGGCCGCCACACTTCGATTTTTCCTTCCGAACCGGACCCGTCATGACGATTAGATTACCCCTTCTAGCCTGCATCCTGCTCAGTGCCATAAATCCGGCTGCGGCGCAGAAAACTGCGGTTGTGCCGCCCCCATCCCTGCTGACCTATGCTGACGTGGCCGACCTTTCCCTCCCGGCCCCGATCGTCGCCCAGGTTCGCATCCGCAAGGCGGAGCAACTGAAGGGCGAACTTGCCGGAAATGTGTCATCCACCCAGCGGCGCTACCTTATCGCGGCCGATACCGTGGCTGTGATTCGGGGTCTTGAGGGACTTCCGCCACGAATCGCTTATGTCGTGGACGTGTCTCCGGACGCCCGTGGCAAATGGCCAAAGCTGGTGAAATCCGAAGTCATCGTCTTTGCCAGACCCGTTTCAGGACGTCCGGCTGAAATACGCCTCGCCGCCCCCGATGCGCAACAAC
Organism: Sphingomonadales bacterium; assembly: GCA_016704425.1. GTDB lineage: Bacteria > Pseudomonadota > Alphaproteobacteria > Sphingomonadales > Sphingomonadaceae > Aquisediminimonas. The sequence goes on along the minus strand of JADJAC010000011.1, from coordinate 379,790 downwards.
CCGCGAACCCGTCGCTTGCTGCACTCGTCCGCAATCTCCTGAGCGAAGCCGGAAGCCCTGCGGCACCACCCCAGGTTCTGGGCGTAGGAGAAGCCTTCCACGTCGAAGGCACGATAGCAGGCGAAGGCGAAACGCAAATCTTTCTGAACGCCGCAGACGGTCGCCCATTGTCGCTCAATGTCTGGCGGCATCCAGATTCAGCGCCGCGCTGGGCCGTATCAATAGGCGAAATCGTCGATCAGGGTGCAGAGCCACCAGCACGCGATACACTGCTCTGGTACCGGCTTGCCTGTTCATTGCCGCCGCGCCTGCCACCTGCCAGCACCGAATCGCTTTCTCCAAGCGATGCGGCCTTTGCGGCGGAAGATTATGCCATGATCAGGACTCGCCTCGGACCGTGTCAGCGGACCCGAGGTAAACAAAGTCCCGCTCGAAGCTCTTGAGGGTGTTCCCCGTCAGCACCTTTGTCCCAGATTTGAGGTTGTGATTTAAGGAGTGATTTGGTCTCGTCGTAGTGACGAAGGAACGAAGATGAGACCAAATCACTCTGGCCAATCGAAGGCCTCTGCCGAACGTGTGGTGAAGGATATTCGCCGTGCAACCCGGCGCCACTTCTCTGCCGAGGACAAGATCAGGATCGTACTGGAAGGCCTGCGCGGCGACGACAGCATTGCAGAGCTGTGCCGTAAGGAAGGCATTGCACAGAGCCTGTATTACACCTGGTCGAAGGAGTTCATGGAGGCGGGCAAGCGCCGCCTCGCCGGCGACACTGCTCGTGCGGCCACAACCGGCGAGGTACATGATCTGCGCCGCGAAGCCCGTGCATTGAAGGAATGCGTCGCCGATCTGACACTGGAGAACCGGTTGCTCAAAAAAGCATGATCGCGGATGGGGACGACGACGCATGAGATATCCCGCATCGGAAAAGCTCGAGATCATCAGGATCGTCGAGCAGTCGCATCTGCCCGCAAAGCTCACCCTGGACAAGCTGGGCGTATCGCGCAGGACCTTCTACCGCTGGTACGACCGCTACCTCGAAGGTGGGCCGGAGGCGCTTGCCGATCGCCCATCCGCGCCCAGCAGGGTGTGGAACCGCATCCCCGATACCATCCATGACCAGATCATCGAGCTGGCGCTGGAGCAGTCTGAACTGAGCCCCCGGGAACTGGCCGTGAGGTTCACGGACGACAAGCGTTACTTCGTGTCCGAAGCCACGGTTTACCGGCTGTTGAAGGCCCATGACCTCATCACCAGCCCGGCCTATGTCGTCATCAAGGCGACCAACGAGTTCCACACCAAAACGACGCGGCCCAACGAGATGTGGCAGACCGACTTCACCTACTTCAAGATCATCGGCTGGGGCTGGATGTACCTGTCCACGGTGCTCGACGACTTCTCACGCTACATCATCAGTTGGAAGCTTTGCACCAACATGCGGGCCGAGGATGTCACCGACACGCTGGATATGGCCTTGCAGGCTTCAGGCTGCTCGTCGGCAACGGTGCAGCACAAGCCACGGCTGCTCAGCGATAATGGACCCAGTTACATCGCGGGCGAGCTGGCCGAATATATCGAAGCGCAGAAAATGAGCCATGTGCGCGGCGCACCGCTGCATCCGCAAACCCAAGGCAAGATCGAACGCTGGCACCAGACACTCAAGAACCGCATCCTCTTGGAAAACTACTTCCTGCCCGGCGATCTGGAACGGCAGATCGAGGCGTTCGTGGAGCACTACAACCATCGGCGCTATCATGAGAGCCTGAACAACGTAACGCCTGCCGATGCCTACTTCGGCAGGGCTGAAGCCATCATCAAACAGCGAGAAAGGATCAAACGACACACCATCGAAGATCGGCGCTTGCAACACCGCAAGCTAGCCGCATAACATCAACCAAACAGACGAGGCCAACGCTCCGCTAATTTACGCAGCCATCAGTGCCAAATGTTCTGACGACGGACACAAAGTCCCGCTCGAAGCTCTTGAGGGATGCGCCCCCGTCTACAAAGATTGTCTGGCCGGTAACGGCTTCAGCGTTTGCGAGCCAGGCAACCGCGTCGGCAATCTGGTCCGGCTCGGGCAGGCGCCCCAGTGGCATCATCGCTTCGAGCGCCACCATCTGGGCCGGACGATACTCCTCAGTCGGCAAGGTGAGGCCCGGGGCAACCGCATTGACGCGCACTCCGGGAGCCAGCGCCCGCGCCAATGTGATTGTTGCCGCCGCAAGCGCCTGTTTGGACAAGGTATAGCTCAACTGGTCGCCATTGGGCTGGCGAACGCGCTGGTCGGTGATGTTGATCACGGCGCCCGTCCGGTCAGGGGCCAGTTGCGCCGCCAGGCCCGTCGCAAGCAGGACCGGTGCTGTAAGATTGACAGCCATATGTACGGCCAGTTCCTCGTGTGAAAGCGTTACAGAATCGTCCGCCACGAAGCGTGAGGCATTGTTCACGATCAGCTCCGGCGCTTCGCCAAAATGCTTGACTATGCGCGGCAGGAGGGCGCTGACCGCTGCTCCATCCGAAAGGTCACAAGCGAAGCCCTGCCATTGCGTCCGGTGCAGCGCAAGAATGGCGGCAAGGTCGTGGTCGGGCTCTGCCGCTTCCCGACAATGGAGTGCAAGCGCCCAGCCTTCGCTTGCCAGCCGCGCAGCAATCGCGGCCCCCAGCCGCCTGAAGCCGCCGGTGACCAGTGCCAGCTTCAAGACACATCCTTCATGGGCGGTTCCGCACCAGAGTAATGCCAATCGCTTCGCCAGCATCAGCAATGGCGAGCTTGACGATCTTGACTGTCACTTGCGTCACCCGGCTATCCTCGACGAACAGCGTTTCGGCAATATGATCGGCGACCGCTTCGATCAGAACGAAATGCATGCCTTCGGGCAGCGCTGCCGTCATGGCGCGCTTGATATCCATATAATTCTTGGACGCGGTCAGGGGCGTCTCTGGCGTGAAACGATCCTGGCAATCCAGCTCCACCGCAACAGAGATACGCAGTGGCTGGGGCAGATGCGTCTCTTCGGAATAAATGCCCGTAAGCACCGGCACATCAAGGTCCCGCACTTCAAGCGTCAGTCGGTCACGTGTCGCAGTCATGGGCTGCCCCATAGTGCGAAAAATCTTCGCTGCAACCAATCCTCGCTTCACATTTGCCCGCCGGGCGCTATTGGGCCGCGCTCTGATGATTGAGATCGTTCCACTGGAGCGGGTTGACCCCGCACATGTCGAAGCTCTGCTCGACGCAGCATTCGGTGCCGACCGCAAGGCCCGGACGGCCTATCGCATGCGCGAAGGCGTGTGTGCTGTGCCCGCCCTCAGCTTTGCTGCGCGTGACGGTGATCGCCTTGTCGGGACATTGCAGAGCTGGCCGGTTGCGCTTGAGGGCACGGATGGGCGCAAGACACCAATGACTCTTGTCGGCCCCGTTGCCGTCATGCCCGAAATCCAACGCTCTGGTCTTGGCAGAAAGCTGATGGAAGCACTTGTCGCAGCAGCGGCCGAACAGGGCCATGATGTCCTGGTGATGATCGGTGATCCGGAATATTATGGCCGCTTCTTCGATTTCACGGCTGAGGCCACTGCGGACTGGATCGTTCCCGGCCCTGTCGAGCGCCGGCGCTTGCTTGCGCGGATCAGTCGCCCGGACGGTGTCCCGGCGGAAGGACGCATCATTCCCGATCCGGGCTTTGCAAGCGGGCGCATTGCCGCATAAAGACCGGGCCATGCCAATGGCCGAACTTCCTGAAGACCTGTCGCGTCTCTCGCTGGCCCAGATTGCCCAGATGGCCGCTGACCGCAAATTGCCGCCAGTCGACAGCTGGCACCCCGAGCATGTCGGGGACAGCGCGATGCGGATCGCGCGAGATGGCCGCTGGTTTCATGAAGGATCGCCGATTGAGCGGCACAACATGATCCGGCTGTTCTCTGCCATTCTCCGCCGCGAGCCGGATGGTAGCCATGTCCTCGTCACACCAGCCGAAAAACTGGCGATCATTGTTGAAGATGCGCCATTCATTGCCGTCGAGGTCAAGAGCGAAGGGCAAAGGCAAGCGCGCCGCCTGGCCTTTCGACTCAATACCGGAGACCTGATTGTCGCCGGGCCGGCGCACCCGCTGCACTTCACCGAACGTGCAGGGGAGCCGGCGCCCTATATCGGAGTGCGGGGCGGAATGGAGGCACGGATTGCCCGGGCGCCCTATTACGAACTCGCCGAAATGGCGCTAGAAGAGGCGACAACGCCCCTCGGGCTTTGGAGCGATGGCCAGTTCTTTGCGATGGCTGCAGCATGACCCTTGCAATCCGTTTGCGTGCAGCTCTTGAAGCAACCCCATCCGCCGCGGTTGACCTGCTTGCGGGCGACGCGCTCCATCTTCGTGCCGAACCCGGCGTCGATGCGGCCGTGCTTGTGGCCGTGACAGATCGGGCAGAGCCGGGACTCATTCTGACCAAACGCCCGGATACGATGCGCAAGCACCCTGGCCAAGTTGCCTTTCCCGGTGGACGCGTGGATGAAGGCGATGCCGACATTGTCGCGGCTGCCCTGCGTGAAGCACACGAGGAAATTGCCTTGCCGCCTTCATCCGCAGAATTTGTCGGACTTGCCGACCGCTATCGCACCATCACTGGCTTTGACGTGACGCCTGTTATTGTTGTCGTCCCCCCGGACCTCGATCTCCATCCCAATGCCGACGAAGTGGAGGCAATCTTCGAAGCACCGCTGTCCTATGTGCTGGATGCCGCGAATCATGCGCGACGTTCGCTGGATTGGCACGGAACGCAGCGACACTATTATGAGATGCATTGGGACGGATTTCGCATCTGGGGGGCGACCGCAGCGATGCTCGTCAATCTTTCAAGGCGTCTGCAATGGGGACGGTGATGCTGCCGGACCGCGTCGGGTTGCGTGCGCTCGCCCGCATCCTCGGGAGCATCGACGGCGCGACGCGATTCGTCGGCGGCGCTGTTCGCGACATGCTGGCAGGAGAACCGATCAAGGATATCGATCTCGCGACAAAGCTGGAGCCGCAAGAGGTCACTGCCCGATTGCAGAAGGCCCGGATAAAGGCCGTGCCGACGGGCATTGCGCATGGCACCGTGACCGCTGTCCTGTCTTCCGGCCCCGTCGAAGTCACCACCTTGCGCCGTGACGTATCCACAGATGGACGACGAGCAACGATCGCCTACACTGATGATTGGCGCGAGGACGCGGCCCGGCGCGATTTTACTATCAACGCACTTTATGCCGATCCGGAGACGGGGGAGTTGTTCGACTATTTTGGCGGCGAAAGCGATCTGGCAGCCGGTCTCGTCCGCTTCATCGGAGAACCGCTCCAGCGGATTGCCGAGGACCATTTGCGGATCCTGCGCTTCTTCCGGTTTCATGCCCGTTTCGGCAAAGGGGCGCCCGACCCTGCCTCTCTCAAGGCCTGCGGCGAGCGAGCCAATGACCTTATGGCCCTTTCGCGCGAGAGAATCGCGGATGAGCTATTGAAACTCCTTGCTCTGCCTCGCCCTGTAGAGACGGTTCGGTTGATGCTTTCGACCGGCATCTTTCTGCCGGTTCTGCCGGAGATCATCACGGCTGAAGGTCTGGCAGCGCTTGTCGCGATAGAAGACTCGCCCGACCCGGTTCGTCGGCTTGCAAGCCTCATCCCGGCCAATGGGGAAACTGCTGGGGCAGTTGCCAAAAGGCTCAAGCTTTCAAAGCTCGCCACCAAGCGGCTGGTGCTGGCCGCCGGGCGGGAGGATGCCGATGCCGCCAACCCGCGCAGTCTGGCTTACCGGATCGGGCTGGAAGCCGCGCGGGACCGCCTTATGCTCGGCAGTCACGCCAATGCGCTCGCGACCCTCAACGGCTGGACAGTGCCGGCATTTCCACTGACAGGCGGTGCAATCGTTGCGCGCGGTGTCAAGGCCGGTCCCGAAGTCGCTCGGCTTCTCCAGAAAACAGAGGCGCAATGGATTGCCGAAGGCTTTCCCGATGAGGCCCGTGCTTTGGCAATTGCCGACGAGTTGGTCAGAGACTCGAAAGCAAAGGGCTAGATGTCGAACCGACGTCAGGCTGCCCAGTGCCGCAGCAGGCTGTGCGCTATCGCAAAGGGCGGGGGCGCGCGAAACGGGGCGGACTCTTCACCGGCCAGCGCAGCTCTCGCTTCTTCTCGGGTCACCCACATCACATCCTCAAGCTCATTTGTGTCGAGCGTAATCGTGGGATCGATGGTTTCTGCAACGCAGGCGATCATCAATTGCGATCCGCCGAACGGCCATGGCTGACTCGTCACATAGCGGACGGCGCCTGTCGTTATGCCTGCTTCCTCATTCAATTCTCGGCGCACTGCTTCTTCAATGCTTTCCCCCGGTTCAAGAAACCCCGCAAGCGCCGAATAATTTCCCGGAGGGAAGCGCGACTGCCGCCCAACCAGCGCTTTGCCTTCATGTTCGGCGAGCATGATCACAACCGGATCAGTGCGGGGAAAATGTTCGGTCTCGCAGGCACTGCAGCGCCGTCCCCAGCCTGCACGAAACACTTTCGTCGTCCCGCCGCAGCGGCCGCAATAACGGTTCGCATTGTGCCAATCGATAACGGACCGGGCCGCGCCATAAATGGCGGCTTCTTCCGCCGGCAGAAGCGATAGAGCCTGCCACAGCGCCGGGGAGCGTATCGGTGTTGAATCACCGTCGACCAGCATTGCAAAATGCGGGCGTTCCTCGATCAGACCAAGCAGGATGAATTCCGCTTCGAGCGGGGCCTGCGCCATGCTGTGCCACACCAGGCTCCCATCGGCGTCAAGTTGCGGATCGAGCCCTGCCATCCCAAGCAGTCGCCCGCGCCAATCGTTCAGCAGGCCATTGAAGGCCTCGACGTCATGCCGAAGCCGATCCGCCCGATCCAGCGGAGAGCCTGTAAAGCCTGGTCGATGTGTCACAGGCTTGCGTAGACGGCTTCGCCGAATCCCGATGAGAACACGTCATCTCCCCTTGTGACGATTTGCGACCAGCCTGATGCGCGAATACCGCGTGTGCGGTCAACCCATGCAATGGTCGATGCCGCCCCACCCCAGCCAAATGTTCCGATGCCTTCGCCATTGGGACCAGGAGCTATCCTGACCCGGCCCCCGGCGCCGAACCCCTGCCCCTTCACCCAGCTTTGCATCTGGGTGTCTGGATGCACCAGATTCGACATGCCAAGTATGGCCGTTTCGCGCTTCATGATGCGCGTTCTCCCTAACGCACCCTCGCCCATCAACATGGCCAGGAAGCGGTCATAGTCACGCATCGACGAGATGAGCCCAGATCCGCCGAACGGCGCATTCCGGTCGAGATAGATGCTGTCTCCGGCCGGATCGATCGGTACAGTGCCGATGGGAGTCGCGCCGTGATTGGTTGTAAAACGGCCAATTTCGCTTGCAGGGACCTGCCAGAAACTGCTCGTCATCCCCAACGGATCGAAAATCCGCTTCTGCACAAACGCCTCAAACGGCATGCCGCTCGCTACTTCGATCAACCGGCCCATCAGGTCGAGGCTGACCGAATAGCTCCATTTGACGCCAGGATCAGCAATGAGCGGCAGCGTCGCAAGGCGATCGGCAAATTCTGCCAGAGTTGGAGGATTGCGCAGGAATGCAGGGACGCCGGGTATCGGCTTGCGACTGACCAGTGCAGCAAACAGCCCGTTCTTCACATAGGCGTCGAGCAATGGCCCAGTCGTTACAATGGCATAGCCCAGCCCCGCTGTGTGCGTAAGGAGGGTGCGCACCGTGATCGGTGATTGGGACGGTCGGCTGGCGAGACTCTTGGCCGGGTCGATCAGGACACGCGGATTGGCGAACGCGGGCAGGAAATCGGCAATATTCTGGTCCAGTCCTAGCTTCCCGTCCTCGATCAGCAGCATTGCCGCCATCCCCGTGACCGGCTTCGTCATCGAGTAGCAGCGCCACAGCGAATCCGGCGTGACAGGCGCAGCGTGCGGATCTTGCGAAACGCGGCCCGCCAGAAGGAAGTCAGCCTGGTCTGTCCCGCGGGCAATTGCGCCCCCGACGCCTGGGACATATTTGCTTGCAACCTTCTGATCGAGATAAGCCTGAACCGGCGACCAGAGCGAAGACAGCCCCCGTTTTGCCCATGCAGGCGTTGCGAGGATGCCGCCAGCCAGCGCTGATGCGCCAAGGAAGTGCCGCCGGTTCAACTCAAGACTCATTCCGCTCCTCCATTGCTCTCGCCATTTGCGCCGCCTTGGCAAATAGCGTGGGCAGCCCGGCTTCCTCGATCTGAGATTTTGGCCACCATTCCCCGACGAATGGCAGTTTGCAACCGCTTTCAGCCTCGATGCCCATCACGGAAAGGTTGAGCCGAAAGTGCGTGAAGATGTGCGTGACCATGCCGTAGCGTCGCCACTCTCCCGAAAAAGGAGGCGGCGCATCAAGATTTTCGGACCAGTCCGTTGTCGGCAGCGCTCGCATGCCGCCAAGCAGCCCTTTGGGTGGGCGAGTCACCAGCAGAACATGATCATCACAACTTATCCACCAGGCCGACCCCATTCGATCCGGCCGGGCTGGCTTGGGAGGCTTTGCCGGAAACTGCCCTGGATCTTCTTTGCCCGAGCATTCCGCGCCCACCGGGCACATTTCGCAGCGCGGATTGCGTGGTGTGCAGATCGTGGCCCCCAAATCCATCATGGCCTGGGCGAAATCCCCTGCCCGCTCGATCGGAGTAATCCGGTCCGTCAGTGCATGAACCCTCGCCTTCGACGGTTCCGCAAAAAGTCGGGCCACAACGCGTTCGACATTGCCATCGACTACGACCGCCCGTCGGCCGAAGGCAATCGCTGATATTGCCGCCGCCGTGTAGCGACCGATGCCGGGCAGACGGCGCAGTTCGGCTTCATCGTTCGGAAACACTCCGCCATGCTCCGCCACAATGGCGCGGGCGCAAGCGAGCAGGTTGCGGGCGCGGGCATAGTAGCCGAGCCCGGCCCAAGCGCGCATCACATCATCGTCCGCTGCCTTTGCAAGCGCCGTGATACTAGGCCAACGGCTGATGAACGCGGCGAAATATGGTTTCACAGCCGCAACCGTCGTCTGCTGGAGCATGATCTCCGAAAGCCAAACGCGATACGGCCACTGGGGATCATCCAGCGGCAGGGCCTGCCCCGGCGGGTTGCGCCAGGGCAGCTCGCGCGCATTTTCGGCGAAATATTTCAAAATCCTGTGGGCAATTGCGTCTGGGATATCGACGGGCATGCCGCGCTATGGCATGGGTTTCGCCAATGGCGAAGCAAAAGTCTGGACCCGCGACCGAAGTAAAGCCCCGCAGCGGGCGAGCGCGGCGCATGGGCGAAATGTTGCCTGAAATCGGTGGCACCGCTTTTCGGCGTTTTGGGTTTGTGCAATCCTCGATCGTGAGCCGCTGGGGAGAGATTGTGGGCGAACGCTATGCTGCGGTCTCGGCTCCCGAATCGATCCGTTTTCCCCAAGGCAAGCGCGCAGAAGGCGTCCTGACCCTGGCAGTTGCAGGGGCGCACGCGCCGATGATGCAGCATGTCGTTCCTGTCATTATCGAGCGCGTAAACCGATTCTTTGGGTACGCGGCCGTTGCGCGTGTGGCCATTCGGCAAGGCGAAGTGTCCAGGCCCTCGCCTTCCACGAAACGTCCCGAGCTCGTGGCACTTCCAGTTGAGCTGGGAGACAGCCTGCGAACGATTGCCGATCCTGAGCTCAAGGCCGTGCTGGAATCGCTGGCTCGCGGGGTTGCAACGGCGGCCCAGCCTGCTGTGATTGGAAAGGTGAGTTGATGCGTATTCTTGCCCTTGTCCTTGGTGCTTTTGCACTTGTTTCGGCCGCGGCGCCCAATTGGGTCTCCTCGGTGCGCATCCAGCCAAACGGCGCATTCGTGATGGGAAAACCGGCCGCCCCTGCGAGACTTGTCGAGTATCTGAGCTACACCTGCGGCCATTGTGCCCATTTCACGGGTGAAGCCAGCGCTCCGCTCAAGTCAGCCTATGTTGCCAAAGGCCTGGTGACCGTTGAAGTGCGCAATGCAGTGCGCGATCGTTATGATTTCGCAGCAGCCCTGCTCGCGCGCTGCGGCGGGCCAGCAAAATTCTTTGGAAATTCCGAGGCCCTGTTTGCAAGCCAGGCAACGTGGCTCGGCAAAGCCAGTGCGTTTGAAGCCAGTGATGCGGAACGGATCAGCAAGCTTCCGATGAACGAGAGCCTCAAGGCCATTGCCAAGGGTGTCGGACTTGATGTGATGATGCACCGTAGGGGCTTTACGCCTGCCCAGATCAATGCCTGCCTTTCGGACGCTGCTGCCCAGAAGCAGGTCGCGGCGATGAGCAATGAAGCGTGGACCGTTCGCAAGATCAATGGCACTCCGAGCTTCCTGATCAACGGCAATGCATTCGCGGGAGCGGGCACATGGGCCGCAGTCGAAGAGGGTTTGAAGGCGGCGCTGGCCGCGAAGTAAGCGTGAAGATGGAGTTTGCGATGAAAACTATGATGATCCTGGCGGTCGTGTCGACTCTGGCGTTGGCCGGTTGCGACAAGGCTGCTGATGCGCCGGCTAATCAGTCAGCTCCGACGGTTGCGGCACCTGCTGGCTCAAGCTGGACCGAAACCACGAGTGTAACAGCCGATGGCGGGATGCTTATGGGCAACCCCGCCGCGCCCGTGAAGCTGCTTGAATATGGCGCCCTGTCCTGCCCGCATTGCGCGAAATTCTCTCTCGATTCTGCAGAAGGCTTGAAAGCGCTGATTGCGAAGGGGACTGTCTCCTACGAACTCCGCACGTTCCTCATCCACCCGCAGGACGTGCCGGCCTCACTGCTCGCGCGTTGCAATGGTGCCGGTCCGTTCTTCGCGATCGCCGAACAGATGTATGCGACCCAGAATGATTGGCTGTCGAAATCGTCGACAATCACGGCCGCCGATCAGCAGGCCTGGGCAACGATGACGCCAAACCAGGTTGCAGCCTCAATGGCCGACAAGCTCGGTCTGGTCGAATTCGTACAGCAGCGCGGCATTCCGGCGGAAAAGGCCAAGGCATGCCTGGCAGACGCCGAAGGCATCAAGACGCTGGAAAAGATCGCGAAGGTTGCAACCGATGACTACAAGATCAGCGGCACGCCGACCTTCATCATCAATGGCCGGATTGTTCCCAATGTCACGACCTGGGCCGATCTTTCGCCCGAACTTGTCAAAGCGGGGGCCTGACGCGCTTGCAGATAAAGCGGCTCAAACTCTCTGGCTTCAAAAGCTTTGTTGACGCAGCAGAGTTGCGGGTCGAGCGCGGGCTGACGGGCATTGTCGGACCCAACGGGTGCGGCAAATCGAACCTGCTTGAAGCAATCCGCTGGGTGATGGGGGAAGGCAGCGCGAAGTCGCTTCGCGGCGGCGCGATGGACGACGTCATCTTCGCCGGAACGACCTTGCGGCCTTCACGCGACTTTGCCGAAGTCTCGATCCTCGCCGAGGGAACTGCCGCCAACGATGCGAGTGAATTCGGCCGGGACATCGAAGTGGTCCGCAGGATCGAACGCGGAGCAGGCTCTGCCTACCGGATCAACGGACGCGATGTCCGCGCCAAGGATGTCGCGCTTGTCTTCGCCGATGCTGCAACGGGAGCACATTCGCCGGCTCTGGTCAGTCAGGGGCGGATCGGTTCGATCATTTCGGCAAAGCCTGCGGAACGGCGCGCAATGCTCGAAGAGGCTGCCGGCATTTCCGGGCTCCACGTCCGCCGCAAGGATGCCGAACAGAAGTTGCGGGCAACCGAAACGAACCTGACGCGCCTTGACGAAGTCCTGACAGATATGGAGCTACGTGCAACCGCACTCAAGCGTCAGGCGCGAGCCGCGGAGCGCTACCGCAAGCTTTCCGAAGAAATTCGCGTTGCGGAAGGACGGCTGATCTTTGCGCGCTGGCGCGATGCTGCTGCCGCTGCTGACAAGGCCCGGGAAGAAGCGCGTATTGCGGAGGAAGCCGTTGCGTCAGCAACCGAAGCCCAGCGTGCTGCTGCAGCCTGGCAATCCCAGGCCGTAACAAAACTTGCCGAACTGCGCAGTGCATCGCTTGCCGCGCGCGATGCCGCAACAGAAGCGGGCCACAGATTGGCAACCCTGGTCGCTGAACGGGCTGCACTCGACCGGAGGATCGCCGAGCTGGCGGCGCAAACCGAGCGGCTGGTGAGCGATCGTGACCGCGAAGGACAACTCGCCCATGATGCGGCGGAAGCGCTGACTCGCCTTGCAGCGGAAGCCAAGGCGTTGGAAGTCCAGATTGCGGCCGCTGAAGGACAGCGTCCAGCCTACGCCGGCAAGATTGCCTCGGCAGAGGCGACCGTCCGCGATGCGGAAATCGAACTGGCTCAGGCCTTGGCCGCGCAGGCCCGCGAACAGGCCGAAACCCGTGTGGCTGAAGCCACGCTGGCTGCTGCCAATGCCCGGCTCGACCGGGGCGAGCGCGACAAGGCACAGATAGACCAGGCGCTGTCGGCACTTGGGAGCGATGCAGCGCTCATTGCGCAGCGCGATGCTGCACAGGCCCTGCGCCTGTCCGTCGAAGGCGATGCCCTGGCAGCGGCAACGGCGATCGAGCTTGCCGAGAGCCTGCGGAGCGAGGCCGCTGCCCGGCGAGAAACTGCGGAAAGCGCGGGCGCCGCAGCACGGGCAACGCTAGCCGCCCTCGAACGCGAGGCACAGGCCCTGATCAAGGCCGTCGAAAACCGCACCGGCTCGAGCCGCGCGCTCGACAAGGTCCGCGCCGGTGCAGGCTATGAGCGCGCGCTTGCCGCGGCGCTGGGCGACGATCTTGAGGCTGACATCGGGTCATCCGGAGACCGGGGCTGGGGCGGTGCAGCTGTTCTCGAGAGCGATCCTGCATTGCCATCGGGCACTGAATCCCTGGCCGATCATGTTCAGGCGCCCGGCGAACTCGCCCGAAGGCTGGCGCAGATTGGCGTTGCAGAAAGCGACACAGGGCAGGTGCTTGCCGTTGGTCAGCGTCTCGTGACCCGTGACGGCCAACTTCGGCGGTGGGACGGCTATGTGTCGACTGGCGACGGGGCGGCAGCTGCCGAACGCCTGCAGCGGATCAACCGGCTCGCCGAGATAGAAACGGCCATCGCGCCTGCACGTGCTGACGTGGACGCCGCCCAGGCCGCGCTTGATGCCGCCCTGTCTGCAGCGGATGAAGCGCGGGCGCGAGCTGAAGCCTGTCGTGGCGATCTTGCGCGCGCAGAAGCAGCGCAACGATCGGCACAGAGGGATGAGGACCAGGCCGTCATGGCGTTGGAGCGCTTTGCCTCCCGCAAGGCCGAAATCGCCGAGCGCGCGGTGAGGGTAGACGCAGAATTGTCCGAAGCGCATGATGATCGCGCCAAGGCGGACGCAGCGCGTGCATCCTTGCCGGATGGCATTGCGACGGGCCGGATCGTGGCGCAGTTGCAGGCCGCGAGCGAAGGCGCGCGCGCCGCTGTCGCCCAGATCAAGGCTGAAAGTGCCAGCCTCGATCAGGCCATTGCGGCCAACCAGTCGCGTCTGGCAACGGCACAGGCAGAATCCCGAAGCTGGAAGACGCGCGCTGGCGATGCCGCGGCACGTATTGCGGAAATGGAAAAGCGCGCCAAGGCGGCCGAAGCGGAAGCAAACGCGCTTGTCGATGCACCGGCTGAACTGACGGAGCGGATTGCTGGTCTCGAAACGGAAAGCGCCCGGCTTTCGATCCTTGCCGAAGACGCGGCGGCGGCAGAACGTGCTGGAGAGGCTGACCTGCGACAGCAGGAAGCCAAAGCAGCCGAACTTGGCGAAGCGCTTGCTGCCGCGCGTGAAGTGCGCGCCGGGGCGATCGCGCGGGCCGAGAATCAGGAGTTGCGCCGGGTCGAAATGGGCCGGGTATCAGGCGAGCGCTTCGAATGCCCGCCCCCCCTGCTGCCTGAAAAGGTCGGGTTTGACGGGGATGCCGTTGGCGATGCCGGAGACGAATCCGAACGGCATGAGCGGCTGACCGCAGACCGCGAGCGGCTCGGCCCGGTCAACCTCGTCGCCGAATCGGAACTGGCGGAAATCGAGGAAGCCCGTGCCACTTCGCTTGCCGAACGGGACGAACTCGCCGAAGCCATCAGCCGCCTGCGCGGATCGATCGGCAGCCTCAACCGCGAAGGCCGGACGCGATTGCTCTCGGCGTTCGAGGCTGTGAACGAGCATTTCCAAAGACTCTTCCAGACGCTGTTCAGCGGCGGGCAAGCGCACCTTGCACTCATTGACAGCGATGACCCGCTTGAAGCGGGGCTGGAGATCTTTGCCCAGCCACCGGGCAAGCGGCTGCAATCACTAACCCTGCTTTCAGGCGGGGAACAGGCGCTCACGGCCGTTGCATTGATCTTTGCACTGTTCCTCACCAACCCCGCGCCGATCTGCGTCCTCGATGAAGTCGATGCGCCGCTTGACGATGCGAATATCGAGCGGTTCTGCGACCTGCTCGACGCCATGACACGCGAGACGGACACGCGTTACCTAATCGTGACGCACAACGCCGTCACCATGAGTCGCATGCACCGGCTGTTTGGCGTCACCATGATCGAAAAGGGCGTGAGCCGTCTGGTTTCGGTCGACCTTGGCGGCGCTGAGGAACTGCTGGCTGCCGAGTAGGGTGGCGATTTGGAACTGCAAGACGGACGATAGCAGCGACGCCATTCCGGCGTGGCCAATGGCTCAATCACGAGCGCAATCGTCTGCAGCGCTTGGGGCGACCCGATCTTCCGATTCAATCCGAACTGCCCGGCGCAATACTCTGTGCGTTGATCGTCAAACTAGGGGCTAGCGACAATTCTCAGCGAAGTCCGCTATCAACTGGAACAAATGCCGACGAAACGCATTTACCTTCGATAGGCCCAACGTGGTACCGGGCGCGGGATCGCGGAGTACTCCCATGCTGAAGCTCACTACTGCAAAAATTGAGCGGCTCAGTTGCCCTCAATTAAACTGAACGAAGGAGACGCCTCATGCTTTGGACCATAGCAAGCATTTTGATCATTCTGTGGCTGGTCGGATTTCTGGGATTTCACATCGCCGGTGGATTGATTCATCTTCTATTGGTGGTGGCCGTCGTTGTGGTCCTCTTCCAGTTCATTGGCGGCCGGAAACTCCAGTGACAGGAGCTTCCGCTTTCAGACCGCTCGGCTAACGCCGCAATACTTCGGTTGGATTTCGCGATGTTCCGATGCACATTGAGAGCTGAGTAATCGCGCGCCCAGCCTGTCTGCCGCTGCGGCAGAACTCACTCCGTCACCGCGACATGTGGCAATCTGCCCCTTACCTGGTGACGGAGCAGAAGGGTCAGCGCGCCCAGCATCAGCGTCATCACCAGGAGCCCGAACAGCCCGGCCTGAAATCCTCCTGTCGCATCCTTCGCCACCCCCCAGGCATAGGGCGTCACGAAGGCGCCGATCTGCGACATGGTATTGATCGCCGCCGCACCGACGGCGAGTTCGCGGACATGAAGCACTTCCGCCCAGCCGGAAGACGTCAGCATGGGGATGGCAAAGCAGGAGGCCGCAAAAGCCATATAGGCGACGATCGCAGCCATGGGCACTGATGGCATGCTCAGCACGAGAAACGACCCTGCCAGCACAACCGTAAACCAGAAGGAATTCAAAAACCGATCGCCATGCCGGTCAGCATAATTTCCGGCCAGCAACATGATGACAGCCCCCACCAGACCACCGAAGCTGACCACATATCCGACCGGCTTTGGGTCCAGGCCGGTAGCGCCTGCAAGAATCATCGGGGCGGAGAGGATGAACGTCGTTATTGCGCCAATCAGGAGGAAGCCGATGGCGCCAATCAGGAGCACGCGCGGATTGGCGAACGCAGCCAGCACATTGTGTCGCACCGGCGCGCCGATGCGTGCCTGCTCACGCGCCAGCTCATCCTGGATCCATGCCTTTTCAGGCGCCGTGAGCCAATCCACCGTGCCCGGCGCATCGGGCAGGAACCGCAGCACCAGAAGCCCGACGAGGGCCGCCGGCAATCCTTGAACCAGAAAGAGCCATTGCCATCCCTGCAAGTCGGCATGACCGTCAAGGCCAAGCAGCTAGCCCGAGATTCCACCCATGACGACTGACGAAAGCGGGCTGGCCACATAGAAGCGGCTCACCGCGCGACCGCGATGACAAGGCGGGAACCAGGACGAAAAATAATAGATCACGCCCGGATAGAATCCCGCCTCGGCCACACCAAGCAGGAATCTCACGACATAGAATTGCATCGGAGTCTGCACAAACATCATGCCGGCCGAGAGCAGGCCCCAGGTGATCATGATCCGTGCGACCCATTGCCGCGCGCCGAACCGGACGAGCATGAGGTTGGACGGGATCTCGAACAGGGCATAGCCCAAAAAGAACAGGCCGCCGCCAAGCCCGTAGATGGTTGCGCTGAACTTAAGGTCGTCGTTCATCTGCGCCGCAGCAAAGCTGACATTGACCCGGTCCATATAGGCAAAGAGATAGGCCAGGGCGATCAACGGCAGAATGCGCCAGAATACTTTTGACATGGCCGAGCGCGAGACGGCGCTTTCCGGCAGTTGGCCATTCTCCAACGCTTTTCCCCCTGTTCCCTGACGGCAGCTTAGAAGGGAGGGGAGCAAAAGCAATCCCGCCCAACAGCCTCGGGCGCGGCAGCAATGAAACCGGTCTATCGCGCTCTTTGCGCGGCGCGGGCAATCGTGATCATTTCGGCATCGGCCATGATATCGCCGGGCGAGGCAGGCGACTTGATTGCCCGTTCCGCCGCGAGCAGCCGGTCAGCCAATGTTGCCAGCCTTTCAGGCGACCAACGCTTCAACTGACGCTCGACGCCACCCTTTTCCTTCCAGAAAATCGCCTTGCCTTGGGCTTCAACCACGGCGCGCGCATTGCCGCTGCCGCCCATTTGCCGTGCCAGACGCACGAGAAGCTGCACGCGCTTTGCCAGTGCCCGGATCGCGGGAATCCCGGCGACGCCCTGTTCGGACAATTGCGCAATTTCGCGCGCCGCTTCGCCCGGACTGCCACCCAGCACGGCATCGACAAGGCGCGACAATTCCGCTTCGCCCTCGCCCGCCCCGATTGCATCAAGCGCAGCGATGTCTGCTGTTGCGGGCCGGTCAGGCGCGGCATCGAGATAGAGTGCAAGCTTTTCAACTTCGCGCGCCATCAGGGCACGATCATTGGCGGCAGCCTGGGCCAATTGGCGCGCGGCATCCATATCAAGCCGGACACCGAGTTCGCGGGCCATTGCCGCCGCCAGAGGCGCTGCCTTTTCCGCATCAAGTGCATAGCTGATACAGGCCATGGCAGCCGGGTCTGCCAGCGCGCGCTTGAGCAGTGCGGACGTCGGTCGCAGGGCGCCAGCCAGAATGACCACCGGATTTCCGGCAGCCTCTGCAGCCAGAAGTCCTTCGATGGCGGACAGGCATTCATCGCCAACCACATTCAAGCGAATGTGTCGCTTCCCCCCGAACAGGGATATCGACGCGGCCTCATCGGCAAGCCGGGCCGGGTCGGATTTGAGCGTCGCCCCATCCAGATCAATGCGGTCCGCCTCTGGACCCATGGCCCGTTCGAAACGCTGGGCGAGGCTGCGGGATTCCGCTTCATCCGGGCCATAGAGCAGGAAAAACCGGATATGCGGCGGCGGGGCATCGAGCGCGCGTTCAATTTCGGCGCGGTTCGCCTTCACTTGTCTGGCGTCTGGCGCTCGGCAAAGAGCGCGACACGCGCAACAATCTGATCCGCGAGGATTTGAGACAGCCGTTCCAGGGCCGTATTTTCCGCGGCAATCGTTGCATATTCGGAACTCACGACGTCAATACCGGCATCGGAGCCGGCCGTGGCATCCAGCACAACCGTACCCTGTGCCGCATCGACCAGCCGATAGCGCGCGCGCAGGGTCCGGCGTTCACGGGTCACGGCATCGTCGCGGCGGACGCCGAATCCCGAAATCTGATCGTCCAGCTCAACCTCGAGCCGATATTGCGCCGGTATCGACGGATTGCGGCCAAGCCGGTCATTCAGGGCATTGCGCATCAGCCAGCCCGCCTTGCCATCAATCGCCGCGACATCGACGGAACGGAGCACCTGGCTGACCTTGCCGCCGCCACCACCGCTGTAAAGTGGGCGCAGACCGCAAGCCGAAACAAGCAACATCAGGGCAAGGGCAACGATCCGCATCATGCGACGATGTTAACGAGACGGCCGGGAACAACAATGACCTTTTTGGGTGTCGCCCCATCCAGCGCGCGGACCACCTTCTCGCTGGCAAGCGCAGCAGCCTCAAGGGCCGCCTTATCCGCCGCCTTGGGAAGCGTCAGCGTATCGCGCAACTTGCCGTTGATCTGAATCGCGATCGTCACTTCATCATCAAAGAGCAGCGCCGGATCATGGCTAGGCCAAGGCTCCGCCGCAACCAGCCCGGTCCCGCCCATCCGCGTCCAGCCTTCCTCCGCCAAATGGGGAAGCATCGGCGAAACAAGGCGCGCAAGCGTCAGCACCGCCTCAGAGCGCGTCGCGCTCGGCTCGGCCTTTTCAATGGCGTTGACCAGTTCATGAACCTTGGCGACGGCCTTGTTGAAGGTCAGCGCCTCGATGTCCGCACCAACACCCGCAATGGCGCGGTGGAGGAGTTTGGCAAGGGTAGGATCGTCGCCGGTCGCAGCGACATCCAGCCCATCAAACAACCTCCAGATGCGATTGACGAAGCGCCACGTTCCTTCAATCCCGGCTTCCGACCATTCGAGATCGCGCTCGGGCGGGCTGTCGGACAGCATGAACCAGCGCACGGCATCCGCGCCATATTGATCGAACATCGGATCCGGATCGACGACATTCTTTTTGGATTTGGACATTTTCTCGATGCGGCCAAGCGTGACCGGCTGGCCATCAAGCGTGACGATGTCGCCCCCAACCTGGGTGACTTCGCCGGGCGAAAGCCAGCTGCCGTCGGGCGCCTTGTATGTCTCGTGCGTGACCATCCCCTGCGTGAACAGCCCCTTGAACGGTTCGGCGATGTCGAGCTGCCCCATGTGCCGAAGCGCGCGAGTCCAGAAACGGGCATAGAGGAGATGGAGGATCGCATGCTCGACCCCGCCGATATACTGGCCGACCGGCAGCCATTGTTCCGCTTCGGCCCGGTCGAACGGCTTGTCCTTGGGTTGGCTCGCAAAGCGGATGAAATACCAGCTGGAGTCGACAAATGTATCGAGTGTGTCCGTCTCGCGCCGCGCCGGCTCGTTGCAGTTCGGGCACGGCACATTCTTCCAGGTCGGGTGGCGGTCGAGCGGGTTTCCGGGAATGTCGAAACTTACATCCTCGGGCAGCACCACGGGCAATTGCGCACGCGGCACAGGCAGTGCCCCGCAGAATTCGCAATGAATGATCGGGATCGGCGTACCCCAATAGCGTTGACGTGACACGCCCCAATCGCGCAGGCGATATTGGGTCTGTCCTTCTCCCCAGCCTTCATGCTCAGCGCGAGCGATGACTGCTGCCTTGGCGTCGTCGATGCTCATGCCGTTGAGGAAGTGCGAATTCACGATCCGTCCCGGACCGGTATAGGCCGTGTCCCCCTCAAAATCCGGGTCTTCAATATCACCTTCGGCAACAACGCGCGTGACGCCAAGACCATATTTCCGTGCGAAGTCGAGATCGCGCTGATCATGCGCCGGGCAGCCGAAAACTGCGCCGGTGCCGTAGTCCATCAGGACAAAATTCGCGACATAGACCGGCATGTGCCAATGAGGATCGAGCGGATGCTCGACCGAGAGACCAGTGTTGAAGCCCTTCTTTTCTGCCGTCTCGATATCGGCAGCAGTCGTGCCCCCCTTGCGGCACTCCTCTATGAACGCCTGCAGCGCCGGAGCGCTGGCCGCAAGTTCGGTCGCCAGCGGATGATCCGCCGCAATCGCAACAAAACTCGCCCCGAACATCGTGTCGGGCCGGGTGGTAAAAACATCGATCCCTTCCGGCGAATCGACGAGATTGAAGGTGCAACGCAGGCCCTTTGACTTGCCGATCCAGTTTTCCTGCATCAAGCGAACCTTGTCGGGCCATTGGTCAAGCGTCGCCAGCCCTTCAAGCAGATCGTCTGCAAACTGGGTGATCTTCAGGAACCACTGATTGAGCTTCTTCTTCTCGACCAGCGCACCCGAACGCCAGCCGCGGCCGTCGATCACCTGCTCGTTTGCAAGCACGGTCATGTCGACCGGATCCCAGTTGACCGAACTTTCCTTGCGGTAGACGAGGCCCGCCTTCAGTAGATCAAGGAACAATGCCTGCTCATGTCCATAATAGTCCGGCTCGCAGGTGGCGAGTTCCCGCGTCCAGTCGATGGCGAGGCCAAGGCGCTTCAGCTGCGCCTTCATCGCGGCGATATTGTCGCGCGTCCAGCCACCGGGGTGGACCTTCTTTTCCATCGCAGCATTTTCTGCCGGCATTCCGAACGCATCCCAACCCATTGGGTGGAGGACAGCGTGACCTGTCATCGCCTTGTAGCGCGCCAGGACATCGCCCATCGTATAGTTGCGAACGTGCCCCATGTGGATGCGCCCCGAAGGATAGGGAAACATTTCCAGGACATAGGCCTTGGGTTTGTCGGACTTGGCAGGCGCGACAAAAATGCGGCTTTCCTCCCACACCTTCTGCCAGTGCGGATCAGCCTTGAATGGGTTGAAACGGGATGACATCGTTCAAGCAGCTTCCTTCGCGTCTTCGCGTCTTCGCACGAAACAGAAAAATCCGTTCCGCACCACCGCCGTAGCAATATTCGCGCAAAGGCGCGAAGGCGCGAAGGGTCAATTCCTACCCGACAATAGAGCTGCGGCGGAGGTCGCGCGCTTTGGTGAGGATGATTTCCTCAAGCTTCTGGACTGTCGCTGCCTGGACCGGAGCATCAACCCAGCCGCCGTCCTGCGCCACCTGCCTTGAAGCCGCGACGCGAAGCGCGTCGGCCCGCAGGTCCTTGTCGAGGATCGAAATGGTGAGCTTCATCCGCTCATTGGGCGATGACGGGTTGGCATACCAGTCCGTCACGATCACGCCGCCATTGGCGTCTGCCTGAATGAGCGGCATGAAGGAAATGGTATCAAGTGAGGCCCGCCAGAGATAGGCATTGACGCCGATCGTGGTCACTTTTGACGCCGCTATGTCACCTTTTGCTGCAGCAGAAGGCTTGCCCTTGCCCATAAGGCCACAACCGGACAATGCGAGTCCGATTGCGAATGCGGCAACTATTGGGAGGGGCCTCGACATGGCAAACTATCCTTGGAAAAACGTCACTCGCGCGCCTTATAGGCAGGTTTTGCCATCCCGCAAGCGCGGAGACCATGCGCAAGTGTTGAGCAATTGCAACAGCTCGCAACAAAGTGACTCAAACAGCTGTGCATCACGAATGATTCTATGCTAGCGACTGGGAGCAGGAGTTTGATTCTCGAAGATGAACCGTCGTGCAACCCTATTGGCTAGTCTCGCGGGCGCAGTGTGCGCTGCCGCGCTTGCTGGTGCGCCTGCGGTTGGAGCTTCGGCAAACAATTTCCTGTCCAAGCGTTTGGCAAGCGCGGCACCGCGCGTCGGAATCGGCAGTTATACGCCGGTTGCGGCCGACCCTGTGCTTGCCGCTGCTCTCGCGCGGAGCGGTTTCAACAGCTCAGGTTTTCGCTTCACGCCAGCTGCGTTCAGCAATCGCAATCGGGCCGTCACGGTCGCGGTCCGGGCACGGACGGGCGTTGTCCCGAGCGAGGCGGATCGAGTCGCGGCGGGGACACCGGCAACACTTGGTATTGCTCCGGTTGCCTATAGCCTTGGCGTCGGCGTCGGCTGGAAGCGGTTTGCCTTGTCAGGTGACGTGACCCGAGTCGACAGCGGCGCACTGCCGGGTGGACGCGAAGCGGCTGACGTCGCGCTGAGTTACAATACACGGAAATGGAGCACGCGCCTTCAGGTTGCTGCAGACCGGCCGACCGGGAATGCGCCGCGCACGATTTCTGGCGCTGAAAGTGTTTCGCTCGATGTTGGCGGCGCTTATCGCCTCACCCGCAATCTCGATGTAACTGCAGGCGTGCGTTACCGGTCCGAGCGGAACCGGCTTGAGCCGTTGACGGACAATCGCCGGGACAGTCAGGCCATCTATGTCGGGACAGCCTTCCGCTTCTGATATGTCAGGCTGCTGATCGCGGCCCACCCGTGAATCTTGAACACTGACAGCGAACGTGCCCGTTGACGCGTCATGCCGCCAAGTGCGATCACTGGCACGCGGCCGCCCGCTATCAGCAGGCCGAACCGGCTCCGGCCAAGCGCGCGCGCGCCGGGATGTGATGCCGTCGAGAATATGGGAGACACAAAAAGCAACTTTGCGCCATTGCGCTCAGCCGCAATCCGTTCGCGCTTCGAGTGGACCGGAACCGACACCGCGCCAAAGTGCCGCCCGTGTGCGCCGCCTGGGCCACCAGAAAGGAGCATCAGGCGCCGCGCACGGGCAATGGCCCTGACCCGACGAAATAGCCCTGCCCTTTCTGCACGCGTCAAACTGTAATGGCGGAAAATCACGCCGGCGCCCTTTGGCAATTTCCTGAGCGTCGGAAACAAATTCTCCCCCAAGCGCTCATCCGTCATCAACCAGAGCCTCGGCAACGCAGGAGTTTGGGGGCGGGAGTGGCGCTTGGGCATCTCAATTCCTATAGCGACCGAATGACAGATGACGCAAAGGCAAGACTGGACAAGGTTTCCGCTAACATCGAGCGCGCGGCAAGGCTTGCGGGCCGACGCGGCGAAGACGTCCGGCTGATTGCAATAGCCAAAACACATGACGCTGCAGCGATCCGCCCACTGATCGATGCGGGCCAGCGCCGCTTTGGCGAAAACCGGGTGCAGGAAGCCCAAGGAAAATGGCCGGGGTTGCGCGCCGAGTTCCATGATCTTGAGCTTCATCTTGTCGGTCAGTTGCAATCAAACAAGGCGGAGGATGCTGTCGCGCTTTTCGACGTGATCCACTCGATTGATCGGCCGTCACTCGTCTCCGCACTTGCCAAGGCGCAACAGAAGACCGGACGACATCCGGCCTGCTTCATCCAGGTCAACATTGGAGATGAGCCGCAAAAGGGCGGTTGCCGCATTGGAGACCTGCCCGGTCTTGTCGCAGAGGCGCGCGCGGCGGGCCTTGACTTGACCGGATTGATGGCAGTGCCGCCGGCCGACCTTGAGGCAGCCCCCTATTTTGCGCTCCTTGCGAAGCTCGCTCGCGATCACGGCCTCGATGGACTCAGTATGGGGATGACCGGAGATTACGAAACGGCAGTTCTGCTCGGCGCAACGCACGTCCGCATCGGAAGTGCCTTGTTCGGCACACGTGCGTAGCACTACAACTGGTGGCCGGTCCGGTCCCGCTTGGTCGCGAGATAGCGTTCATTATGGGGATTTGGGGGCAATTGGTGGGGAACACGCTCTGCAACCCTGATCCCTGAGGCTTCAAGGCCAGCGACCTTTTCGGGGTTGTTGGTCAACAGGCGGACCCGATCCTGACCCAGAAGCTGGAGCATTCGCGCGGCAACTCCGAAGTCACGCGAATCGACGGCAAAGCCAAGGCGGAGATTGGCATCGACCGTATCGAAGCCCTGATCCTGCAACTGATAGGCGCGCAACTTATTGATGAGCCCGATGCCCCGCCCCTCCTGCCGCAAGTAAAGCAGGATGCCCCAACCATTTGCCGCGATCAGTCGAAGTGCTGCATCGAGCTGCGGGCCGCAATCGCATTTGAGGCTCCCCAGCACATCGCCCGTCAGGCATTCACTATGGAGCCGCACCAGAGGTGCTTCGCCATTGGGTTGGCCAACAATCAGTGCAACATGCTCGCCCGCCATCTCCGGGCTCCGAAAGGCAACAAGTTCCGCTTTCTCCGAAGCGGCAACGGGGAGCCGCGCCCGAGCCGCGATTGCCAGGCGCTCCGGGGCATCCCAGTCGTGAACAGCCTTTCCTGAAATGCTGTCTGCAGCATTCTGAACACCCGAAAGGACAAAGAATGCTGGCAGAAGACCTGCATGGCGCGCAAGTTCCAGTGCTGCCGCGCACGCAAGGGGATGTTCGACATCTCGCGCTGCAAAGGGGCCCATCAGGGGGTTCGCAAGGTCCGTCGCCGGATCGGCCAAGGCAGTGGCTGCTGCCAGATCCAGCCAGGATGTCCGGGCAATGACAACCGGCTCACCCAGTGTCGCTGCTGCCCGCTGGTTCGCCAGCTTCAATGTCACAGCGCGACTTGAAGAAATGAGTATGTCTGCCTTAGCCTCAGGATCGAAGGCCGAGAGACGCAGGGCATCGGCGCTTTCGATCGCAAGGACGGTAATGGCCTCATCGATCGCGACAGGCCAGCCGCGACGCAGGGCATCAATGGCCCGGGCCGTGGCGCGCGGGTCACTCAAAAGGCAAACTCTGTCACGATGGGAATATGGTCGGAAGGCTTGTCCCAATCGCGACAGGCTTCATGGACTGTATGGCTGACTGCCTGTTCGCGCAGGGACGGGGACGCCCACATGTGATCAAGGCGTCTGCCGCGATCTGAAACCGACCAATCCTTTGCGCGGTAGCTCCACCAGGTGAAGAGACGCTCCGGCGCAGGCACGAAATGCCGTCCGAGATCGACCCAATTGTGACTCGCTTGCAGGCGGGCAAGCGTCTCGACTTCAATGGGCGTGTGGCTGACAACATCGATAAGTTGCCTATGATTCCACACATCGGATTCGAGCGGCGCAATATTGAAATCACCCGTCAGAATTGTCGGTTCGGACAGCGAAGACGACCAGTCGATCATCCGCCCGAGAAAATCCAGTTTCTGGCCAAATTTCGGATTCTGCTCACGATCGGGAATATCACCACCGGCAGGCACATAGACATTTTCAAGCAGGACGCCATTCGGGAGGCGCACACCGATATGGCGTGCTTCGCCATTGTCCTGCCAGTCATGGCTGCGATCTTCGACAAGCGGCACCTTGCTGAGGATTGCCACACCGTGGTGCATCTTCTGCCCGTTGATGACGATGTGCGGATAACCAAGACCTTTGAGCGCATCCATGGGAAATTGCGCGTTCTCCGCCTTGGTTTCCTGCAGGCACAAAATGTCAGGCGCCATTTCCTTCAGGAACCGGGCGACAATATCCATCCGGAAGCGAACCGAATTGATGTTCCAGGAAGCAATCTTCATGCCATGGCTCTAAGCATCGCGCCCCAGCCCCGCAAGCGCCAAGACAGGCCTGTCTGCATCGACCCAGAAACGGAAAGACCCTCACTCCGGGGGCATGGAGCGAGGGTCAACCGAGCGTTCGTCACGCTGGCGAGTTTCGGAAACAAACACAGTATCGAGCAACAGGGGGGAATCTCGAAACCAGTCTCCGTAACTGCTTGTCCTCTTATAAACTGCTTTCCTGTCGCCAATATGAATGGGCGGTTCAGCGTCCGCGCAAATTCGGGCGAGGATCGCGCCATTTGAACGCTTCGTCGGACACTGGTGTGTTAAACGACTGGCCCGAAAGGCGGATGGACGTCCGGTTCCCCTGGCTGTCGACCGTGACCCACCCCTGCAACATGAGCCCGGCGGGCGCCGAAGCCTGCCGCGAAAATGCCAATGTGATGATACCGAATTCTGGTCGCTTGGGATCGCGAGCCTCAATAACGACAAGCCGTGGATCAGATGTTGCGACGACCTTGGCGAAGCGCGTCATGTCGCGATTCGGATCCAGCAGGACGCCCAAAGGTGAATTGCCGATCGGCCAGCGTTGTACTTGCCGCACCGAATAGTCGATGAACGTCAAAGCCTTTCCGTCGCCGACGATCAGGATGGGCACGCCCTTTTCATACTGGAAACGAATCCTGCCGGGCCGTTTGAGCTTGAGCGTTCCGTTCAATGACTTGCCTGTCCTGTCGGTCTGGACGAAACTCGCCGTCATCGTCGCAACGTCTTTCAGATGAGATGAAACAGCGGCAAGGTCACTGGACTGCGCAGAGGCAGGCGCCACGATTGCAACAGCCGTTGCTGCGGCCAGAAAGCGAAAAGACATGCAAAACTCCACTCAGGGATATCACGGATGCAATCCGTCAGTTGAACCGCAACTGAATCTAGATGGCGTGCCCTTCGGCATCGATGAGGACTTCGCGGCGGCCAACGTGATCGGGTCGACTGACAAGCCCTTCGCTCTCCATCCGTTCGATGAGGCGCGCGGCGCTGTTGTACCCCACGCGCAACTGGCGCTGGACGTATGATGTCGAGGCCTTCTGGCTTTCGGCGACCACCTGAACGGCACGACGGAAAAGCTGGTCTTCCGGACTGTCTTCGCCGGACGGGGCGCCATCAATTGCCCAGCCGCCATCTTCGGGCTCTTCAGTCACAGCCATGATGTAGTCGGGCGACCCCTGCGAGCGCCAATGATCGGCAACCGCCCTGACTTCGTCGTCTGAAACGAATGGGCCGTGGACGCGCGCGATCTGCTTGCCACCCGGCATGTAGAGCATATCACCCTTCCCCAGCAGCTGTTCGGCGCCCTGCTCTCCAAGAATGGTGCGCGAATCGATCTTCGAAGTGACCGCAAAACTGATCCGTGTCGGCAGGTTGGCCTTGATGACGCCGGTGATGACATCGACCGACGGACGTTGGGTTGCCATGATCAGGTGAATGCCCGCCGCACGGGCCTTTTGAGCGAGCCGCTGGATCAGGAACTCGACTTCCTTGCCGGCCGTCATCATCAAGTCGGCAAGTTCGTCCACGATGATGACAATCTGGGGTAGCGGCTCATATTCGAGCTTTTCTTCCTCATAGACCGGTTGCCCGGTTTCTGCATCATAGCCTGTCTGGACCTTGCGACAGAGTTGCTGCCCCTTGGCGCGCGCAGCACGCACCTTGTCGTTGAAGCTCGAAAGCCCGCGCACACCCAGCGATGCCATCATCCGGTAACGGTCTTCCATCTGCTCGACCGCCCATTTAAGCGCGCGGATCGCCTTTGCGGGCTCCGTGACTACAGGCGAGAGCAGGTGCGGAATATTGTCGTAGATGCTGAGTTCGAGCATCTTCGGATCGATCATGATCAACCGGCACTGGTCCGGCGTCAGCCGGTAGAGCAGCGACAGGATCATCGCGTTCAGTCCGACCGATTTACCCGAACCGGTCGTGCCCGCAACCAGCAGGTGAGGCATCGGCGCAAGATCGGCAATCACGGGATCGCCCGCAATGTTCTTGCCAAGGATGATGGGAAGCTGGGCCGTCTGGTCCTCGAACGCCTGACTCGAGGCCAGTTCGTGGAAGACAACGGACTCGCGCCGCGCATTCGGAAGCTCGATGCCGATCACGCTTCGCCCCGGAATTGTCGCGACACGCGCAGACATGGCAGACATGTTGCGGGCAATATCATCTGCAAGCTGGACGACCCGGCTCGCCTTGATCCCGGCGGCGGGCTCCAGCTCATACATCGTCACGACGGGGCCGGGACGCACCTCGACGATCGCGCCCTTTACATGGAAATCGTCAAGCACAGACTCAAGCAGCCGCGCATTGCGTTCAAGCCCGGCCTTGTCGATCTGCGGGCCCGAAGAGGGTGGCGCTTTCTTGAGCAGATCAAGCGAGGGCAGCACATAGCGGTCCTTGAGGTCGAAAGCGGATTGCGCGGGCTTCCTGGGTGGTTGGGCCGGCGCTGGCTTGGACGCGCCGAGATTGATGATCGGCTTGCGATCCTCGCTGCGCGGCGGCGGTGCCGGGCGTGGTTCCGGCTGCTTGATCACGGGAGGCGGCGCGACATAATCGTCAACATCAGCCAAGCCGCGCATGCGCCTGCGGAACAGCCAACCGCGCTCATCGGCGTCCAACCCCAACGCGATCGACCATACGACAATACCTGCCATCGCCAGCACAGTGGCTATGCCCAGCGCGACAAGACGAGCAATCGCCGGATCGCCAATGAACCCGATGACCCATTCAAGCATCCCAGCACCAAGGAAACCAATTGCACCACCAAGCCCGCCCGGCAGTCCTGCAATCGCGTCCGGCTTGAAAAGCGAAAGCGCAATATCGATCAGCACGATGCCGCCCAGGGCCCGAACCGCGCGCTGACGCCATCCAGTGACAGGCGCCCCACGCCAGAGCCGCGTTGCTGCAACGATCACGAGAGGCACGAACAAGGCAGCAGCCGGTCCGATCAGCGAAAGGAGGCCATCGGAGATCCAGGCACCCGGAACGCCGATCAGATTGCGCACCGGTCCGCCACCAGCCGTGTTGAGCGAAGGATCGCTCGGGTGATAACTGGCAAGCAACAGCGTCAAAATCAGGGCCCCAAGCCCCAAGCCAACGGCCCCGAGCATCGCGCCGCTGCGGATCGCGCCGCGCTTGACTGAATCCTGCCATGTTTGCGCCCGACTGGCCATTTGCGCCTCCCGTTCCCGTGCGCTTTCTGTTCCTTGACGTGCTTAATGCGCCGGGCGGTGACTCGCCGTCAAGAGTCTGGCCGAAATGCTTGAGTCGTACGCCATTTCGCCTAGAAGCACGGGATGGACTCACATGACGTCATCATCCTCGGCGGCGGCCTGGTCGGGCTCACGCTTGCCATTGCCCTCGAGCGACATGGATTGACGGCGGCCGTCGTCGATCCACTGGATCCTGAGAAGGCTCTTGCGGCCGGATTCGACGGCCGGGCAAGTGCCATTGCGAGCGCAAGCTGGCGTATGCTCGATGCGCTGGGCATAGCCGAGACACTCAAGCCCCACGGCTGCGCCATTCACCGCATCGAAGTCCGCGACGGACTGCAGAAAGATGCTCTCGACTTCACAACAGCCGAAGATGACGAGCCTCTGGGCTATATGCTCGAAAACCGGACGCTGCGGCAGGCGCTTCGCGAGGCAGCCGTTGGCGCCACAGGTGTCACGCTCCACATGCCGGACCGTGCGGCCAGCGTCGAACGCAATGAAACCGGCGTGCACATGACGCTTGCCAGCGGAAGGCAGATCAGGGGCCAGCTCCTCCTGGCGTGCGAAGGGCGCAAATCGCCAACGCGAGAGGCAGCCGGCATTCGCACGGCTAAATGGGGCTATGATCATGTTGCGGTCATTTCGGCCTTCGATCACACGAAGGACCATCACAATATCGCGCATGAAATCTTCTATTCCGCTGGCCCGTTCGCGCTCCTGCCGCTCAATCCGGGCACACGCTCGGCACTGGTGTGGACCGTGAGCCCAAAGGATGCCGAGGGGGTGCTTGCACTTTCGGAGCGCGCATTTCTGGCTGAAGTCACAAAACGCGCCGGAGGGTTGTTGGGAGAGATTTCGCTTGCCGCTCCGCGCTCCAGCTATCCACTCGATTTCCATCACGCGACACGGATCACGGCGCAGCGACTGGCGCTGGTCGGAGACGCAGCGCACGGTTCGCACCCGATTGCGGGTCAGGGGCTCAACCTCGGTTTTCGTGATGTGGCGGCGCTCGTCGAAGTGCTGGTGGACGGCGCGCGGCTGGGTCTCGATCTTGGCGATGCCCAATTGCTTGCCCGTTACGAACGCTGGAGAAGTGTGGATACGCTCGCTGTTTCGCTGGCAACGGACACGCTGACCCGTCTGTTTGGCATTCCCGGCAAGCCTGCGACTGCCATCCGCCGTCTTGGGCTTGGCGCGGTCCAGAAGCTGGCGCCGCTCAAATCGATCTTCATGGCCGAGGCGCGCGGGACGAGCGGGGACTTGCCCAAATTGCTTCAGGGTGCGGTCGTCTGAGGCGAAAGGACCCGCGCTTCTTCAACGATCATGACCGGCACTCCATTCCGCACGGGATATGCAAGGCCGGCCGCTTCGGAGATCAACTCCTCCGCATCTTCATCATAGATCAGTGTCGTCCGCGTAATCGGGCAGACCAGAATCGCAAGCAGCTCCGGGTCGAGACTCACTGGAGCGTCACGCGCTCCTCCCCGTCGTGCCGCCCAAAGAAATGGAGCAGTTGCACGATCAGTTCGGCCCGCTCTGACAGGCTGTTGGCCTCGAGCAAGGCCTGCTTCGACGCTGCATCGAACGGTGCAATCTGGGCAATGCCATTGACGAGCGCCTCATCATCGAGCCGTGACACGGATTCCCAATCGACGGCATAGCCCTGCGCCGTCGCAAACCTGCGCGATTCGGTCTCGAGCGCAGCGCGTTCGGCAAGCGCGAGCGATTCATCCTGGGAATCGGTCAAAAGCTCTGCCTCGATTTGGCGAAACGGCGTCTTCACATCGAGTTCGCGCACCAACCGGAACCTTGACCGCCCCTCGAGAACGATATTGTATCGCCCGTCATCCAGCGCTTCGACCTGCGAAATATGGCCGACGCAGCCCATCATGTAGAGCGGCGGCTTTTCCCCGCCGCCGCGCGGCTGGATCATCGCGATCATCCGGTCACGCGCCAGCGCGTCCGAGACCAGCGCACGGTACCGCGGTTCGAAGATGTGGAGCGGCAAATGCATGCGCGGGAAGAGCAGCGCGCCAGCCAGCGGAAAGACAGAGAGGCGGGTGAGCGTTTGCGTCGTCATGTGAAGAGCACCGCCGAGAGTTTGCGGCGCTGCGCCGACACCCAGGGATCCTCGATCCCGACCACATCGAACAGCTTGAGCAGTTGCGCCCGCGCAGCGCCGTCATTCCACTCCCGGTCCACCGCAATGATCGCGAGCAAGGCATCCGCCGCACCGTCCCGGTCACCCGCTGCCATGAGGCCGCCTGCAAGTTCAAATCGCAACGCGTGATTTTCGGGGTCCGCATCGAGTTGCGCCTTCAGCCCGGCAAGGTCATCAACCGGCCGGGCATCGCGCGCAAGGGCAAGAGCCGATACGGCTCGCCCGATAGCAGGATCCTTGGCCAGTTCCGGGGTCAGCGCCGCAACCCGCGCTTCTGCGGCATCGAGTTCACCAGCGCCGACATGCGCTCGAATAAGGCCGGAAAGCGCCGCCGGATGTTCAGGCGCCATATCGAGGATCTGCGAGAAGACCGACGCCGCACGCGCAGCATCCCCGCCCGCCAGTACGTCCTCCCCCATGGCAACCAGCGGCTCGATCTCAGCTTCGATCGACTGTGCCTCACCCTTTACCGGCAATTGCTTCAGCAATTGGTCGAGCATCCGGCCAAGCTGCGCTTCGGTGCGCGCCTGCGTCAGGTCTGCGACGGGCTGCCCCTGGAAAAGCGCGTAGACCGTCGGGATCGACTGCACCCGGAATTGCGCCGCAATGAACTTGTTTTCATCGACATTGATCTTGACCAGCTTGACGCCCTTGTCTGCATAATCGGCGGCAACCTTTTCGAGAACCGGTGTCAGCTGTTTGCACGGGCCGCACCATTCGGCCCAGAAATCGACAATGACCAGACTGGTCATCGACGGCTCGACCACATCGCGGCGAAAAGCCTCCACGACTTCGCGTTCGTTCGCACTCAATCCCAATGTCGCCACGTGATGCTCCTTGTCTGACCCGCAATGTGGTGACTCATATTGCAATTGCCAAGCCCCGATTCAGCGCTTGCCCAAGCCGGAACCCGATGCTAACAGCCGCGCCTCACCCGCCCCGGCCTGCCGGGGCCAGTCGCCAGAGCGGGCGTAGCTCAGGGGTAGAGCACAACCTTGCCAAGGTTGGGGTCGAGGGTTCGAATCCCTTCGCCCGCTCCAGTTTTTCAGGCACTTAGCTGAAATTCTCTGCTACCTAGCATCCTATCAGGTGTCGTATAGGTAACAGACTGTGAGGTTCTGCCTTGTTCCTGCATGAGCAGCCATTTGCATCATCCGCCCTTCCTGATAGCCTCGCCCCACTCCGGAGTATTGTCGTAACCGGGGCATCGCGATGCTCTCTTCCAAGGGAACATCGTGATGAGGATACTATCAAAGCGTCAAATCAAGGAGTTGGTTCTGTACTCACCGCAGCACATCGCACGTTTGGAACGGGCCGGGCAATTCCCCAAGCGGGTCCACCTTGGCCCCGCCCGCGTAGGATGGGTTGAAGCTGAAGTGTTGGACTGGCTCCAGAAACGGTTGGCGGACCGAGAAGTG
Source organism: Sphingomonadales bacterium (assembly GCA_016704425.1). Classification (GTDB taxonomy): domain Bacteria; phylum Pseudomonadota; class Alphaproteobacteria; order Sphingomonadales; family Sphingomonadaceae; genus Aquisediminimonas. The sequence continues at coordinate 347,759 of JADJAC010000011.1, read as the reverse complement.
CCTAGCCGACACTCCTTTTAGAAGGAGCGGGTGGCCGGGATTGCAAGCCCGGTCACCCAACTTTCAAAGTAATTGCAGTTGGCATGCGACCTGATACAATTTCAAAATGAGCGAAGGCATCACATTCAAAAGCTTACATGTTGAAGGCTGGCGGCAACTCGACAATGTAGACGTCGAATTTCACCCAAGATTGACAATCATCACCGGAGCAAATGGAGCTGGAAAAAGCACTCTGCTTTCAATTTTGACGCGCCACATAGGATGGCAGAAGAATTTTCTTTCAACTCCAAAAGTCGAAAAATCTGGCACCAAAGAGTTTCTTAGAGGTGGCCGGGGGCCCCCGGGGGGCCCCGGGGGGGGGGGGCCCCCCCCCCGCGGGGGGCCCGGCCGGGCGGGGCGGCCCGCCGGGGGGGCGGGGGGGGGGGGGGGCGGGCCGGGGCCCCCCCCCCCCCCCCCCCCCGGGGGGGCCGCCCCCGGGGGGGGCGGCGGGCGCGGGGGGGGGGGCGGGCCCCGCCCGGCGGCGCGGGGGGCGGGCGGGGGGGGGGCGGCCGCCGGCGGCCCCGCCGGCCGGGGGCGGGGGGCGGGGCGCCCCCGGCGGGGGGGCGGCCGGCGGGGGCGGCCGGGGCCCCCGCCCCGCCGGGGGGCCGGGCGCGGGGCGGCGGGCCCGGGGCCCCGCCCGCGCCGGGTGCGCCCCCGGCGCCCCGGGCGGGCCGGGTGCGCGCGGCCCCCCCCCCCGCCCCCGCCTCCCCCCCGTCCCCCGCCCCGCCCCGCCGCGGCCCCGGGCCGGGGCCGCCCCCCGCCGGGGGGGGCCGGGCCCGCCCGCCCCCCCCCGGGCCGCCGCCCCGGCGGCGCCGGCGGCGGCGGGGGGGCCCGGGCGGCCGCGGGGGCGCGCGGCGGGGGGCGGCCCGCGGGGCCCCCCGGGCGGCCGGGCGCCGCGGGGCCCCCGGGGCGGCCCCGCGCCGGGGGCGCGGGCGCCCCGCCCGCCCCCCGCCCCCCCCGCCCCCGGCCCCCCCCCGCCTCCCCCCCCCCCCCCGCCCCGCCGCCGCAAGACCCAAGGGGTATTCCGTTCAATTTTCAGCTTGTCGACCAAACCTAGTAATGACCCAAATTACATCGGGTCAATAACCTATTCGAACGATACAAACGCCGCTATTCGTCTTCCCGGCGGCGATCAACCTCAATATAATCTCGAGATCGAGGGCCAGCAAAAAATTCAAGGGCTGCATATCGATTCACATCGGCCCACTTATGCCTATGCTCCCGTTAGCCAGATTCCCACGACAGCTATTTCTTCAAGCGACGCGTTCAATAACTACAACGGCGAATTGTATAGCCGCTACCAAGGCAGCTACGGAAACCAGCAGCCTGTCTATCGAATGAAAGAGGCCATAATCAGTATGGCGGCTTTCGGCGAAGGCAACTCGGCAATCGTTCGCAATCAGGATGCGCTCGATTGCTACAATGAGTTTGTTGCTGCGCTCCGCAAGACGATGCCGGAATCCATCGGTTTCAGAGATTTGTCGATCCGCTTGCCCGACGTCGTGCTAGTGACCGAATCGGGCGATTTCATGCTCGATGCTGCATCTGGCGGCCTGATGACCATCTTCGACATGACCTATCGCCTGCACATGTATTCTCGCGGCAAGCAGTCATTCGTCGTTACGATGGACGAACCCGAAAACCACCTCCATCCATCAATGCAGCGTTCGCTGATGCGGCGGCTTATGAATGCGTTTCCGCAGACCCAATTTGTGGTTGCGACCCACAGCCCTTTCATCGTTTCGTCGGTCAAAGACTCTATCGTGTATGCACTGCGGTTTCGCGATACAGTAGGGCGGACTACCGAAGGTTTCTCGGCAAGCAGGACGGTAGTTTCCGAAAAACTGGATACTATCAATCGAGCAGGAAACGCCGGAGAGGTTTTGCGCGAAGTCCTTGGTGTGCAATCGACAATGCCAGAGTGGGTTGATGACGAACTACAATCGCTCATTGATCGATATAAGGGCAACGAGATCAACCAAGACACCCTAAACGGCTTGCGGCGTGATCTGGAAAGCGTCGGCCAAAGTGAGTTCTATCCCGAAGCCCTAGCTAAGCTACTCAACACACAATGATAAAAATCACCAAAGGGGACAAGCCCGACATACTGGACCAGAAGGCGGCAGAATGGACTGCGGAGGTTCAGGCTGCGCTCGATGCGGGAGAAGAGCTTTCGAAATCGCTAAAATCGAAATACAACCATGCGTCGGTAAAAGCGGCAATTGTTACCGAAACGCATGGAAAATGCGCTTATTGCGAAAGCAAAGTGAGGCATGTGGCTCCCGGTGACATTGAACACATCGTCCCAAAATCGATTGAACCGGCATTATGGTTTGAATGGTTGAACCTTACTCTGGCTTGTCCGGTCTGCAATACAAACAAGAGCAATCATCAGGGCTTCGTTGACCCGCACGACGACGAGCCTTCCGAGCATTTTTGGTTTGCGGGAACGGCAATTTTCCCAAGGCCTGGAAGCCAAAAAGGAACTCTAACGGAAACCGTTCTGAAGCTAAATCGCTCCGATTTGCACGATAGAAGGTATGACCGGCTATCGTCCTTGGAACGGCTGCTTAGAATTGCGTCGAATGAGGTCGATCCTGCATTGAAAGCAGTGCTTCAGCAGGATCTCATTATGAACGAAAATAAGCCGGAGGTTGAGTATGCTGCAATGTCACGCGCATTTGTAGCGAATGCACAAGCGCAGGGGCTGCTCCCTTAAATTGGGGGATTGAAGCCTGTTTCTGTATCCCCATCTCGCCCCAATTTCATTCCCCATCCATATCAATAAATAGTTGACCATCGTGGTGCATCAGCCAAAATCCGCGTCCGCGACTTCATACTCATTTCTTTCTGTATGAACCCACCACCCGCCCCAGCACCATTACCCAACTGGAACGGATTCATCTTGACCAGCATCTGTCACTTTGTTCCAAAGCTCTTTGGGCAAAGGGGGCAGAATCATGGAGCTGTTATTCAAGCGGGAACAATCAACCACTCAAATGTCACGGGTTAACTTCAAGCTATGGGGAAAGCTTGAAGTTACCGAGGACGAACAGGCGCTTATCAACCGATACCGCCTAGACGAGGCTATCTTGATCGGTGCGGACGACCGCCACCTGCTTCGCGGTGCCATCAAACTCGGTGCCGTAGTTTTCGTCATCGCGGCGCTGCTCATCACCTATATGCTTTCAAGCGGCACTTTCGGTTTCCTTGGCGGCATCGCCGCAGGCGTGGGCGCTGGTTATTGGCAAATGAACGAAAAGCGCGAGACGATCTTTGTCAAAGACATGCTGCACGGGCGCAACTTCACCTGCGACAGCGTGATCGAACTCGCCAAGAAGGAAGCATGGCTGGAAGGCGCGTGCGCCCTATTCCGGCAGGTCATGGAGAGCGCCAAGCATTGGGATGGGGTGGAGCGGCACACCATCGAACCGTTACCCAAGGAACAAGCCAAAGAACTTATCTTGCGGGCCTACTGATATGGTCTGGCGCGTTGGCGCGCGCGTTCATGCCTTGGTGCATGGGCTGTTCAAACCAAGCGAAGCTGCATTGGTTCGCCAGCAATGGGATGAACTGGCGGACCTGTTTCGGCAGGCCGGGATTGCCGAAGATGGCGATCGGCTCCACTTGATCGAGACTGTCGCCGGAGATGCTGCCCATCGTCTGGGCATTCCACCCGGTCATGTGCAGGCCGACCTGATCCGGGAGTTAACCGAACGCCTGTTTGATTATGAAGGGCTGTTCCACCTGCCCGAGGTCGATTGGTATCAGGGGCGCACCATTGCCGAGCTTTGGGATATTCGCGAAGAACTGACCCGCCAGCGCAGCTTTGTTGTCGATTTCGAGGCGAACCGCGAGCTTCTCCAAACCGCGATCACCGCCGTGCTGGAACCGATATATACCGCCTGCCCGGCGCTGTTCGCCGAGCCGGACGACAGCGACGGCATCAACGTCCCCACCAGCTTGCTGCGCAGCATCGGGAATATCGGGGAGGTGACGGAGGCGATGCTGGGCGTTGCCTTTGGCGAGGAACTGGCGGAGCGCGGTTTGCTGGCGCGGCTCAGTGATCGCCTGGAACGTAATCTGGTCGCAGCGTCCGGCGGCAATCCCGCCGATCCCCGCAGCTTCACCCGCGCGCCAAGAATGCCCGAGCAGTTTGATGCCAAATCGCCCGAGCAATTGGTATCGACCTATCTGGGTGGCACGCCGCTGTTGCCCTTGTTCGATCAGACGCTGGACTTCACCATCCATACGAAGAGCCGCTTCGAGCATCAACACATTGTTGCTGGGTCCGGCCACGGCAAGACGCAGACGCTGCAATATTTGATCGCGGGCGACCTCAATGCCGTGATTGAGGGAAACCGCACAGTCATCGTGCTCGACAGCCAGGGTGACCTTATTCGCACCATCGCCAACCTGAAGATGTTCGCGCCAGGCGAACCCTTGCATGATCGGGTGGTCATCATTGATCCCAGCGATGTTGAATGGCCAGTGTCATTGAACCTGTTCGATGTGGGGATGGAACGGTTGGCGGGCTACGCGCCGCTGGAACGCGAGCGGCTGACCAACTCCATCCTGGAGCTGTATGATTTCGTGCTCGGCACTTTGCTGTCCGCCGAAATGACGCAAAAGCAGAATGTCATCTTCCGCTATGTCACGCGGTTGATGCTCCATATCCCCGACGCCACCATTCATACGCTGCGTGAGCTGATGGAGCCGGGCAGCGAGAAGAAATTCGCCCCGCATATCACCAAGCTGACCGGCACGGCCCGTCACTTCTTCGAGTCTGAGTTCGCGGGCAAGGAATTCGAGCAGACCAAGAAGCAGGTGCTGCGCCGTCTGTGGGGCATACTCGAAAACCAGACCTTCGAGCGGATGTTCTCGCATCCGCGCTCCAAGCTTGACCTGTTCGCCGAGATGAATGCCTGCAAGGTGATCCTGATCAATACCGCCAAGGATTTGTTGAAGGAACAGGGCACCGAGATCTTCGGACGCTTCTTTATCGCCCTGATCGCGCAGGCCGCCCAGGAGCGCGCCACCCTGCCCGCCCACAAGCGCACCCCCACTATCGTCTATATCGACGAGGCCCAGGACTATTTTGACCGCAACATCGGGCTGATCCTGGCCCAGGCCCGCAAATACAATGTGGGGATGGTGCTAGCGCACCAGTATCTCGGCCAGCTAGAGCCCAAATTGCAGGAGGCCTTTGCCGCCAACACCGCCATCAAGTTCGCAGGCGGCGTGTCCGCCAAGGATGCCCGTGCACTTGCCCCCATGCTCTATTGCCAGCCGGAATTGATCGAGGCTCAGCCCAAAGGCAGCTTTGCCGCCCATGTGCGGGGGCAGACCAAATCGGCCGTGCCGCTGTCGTTTCCGTTCGGGCATATGGAAGTCCTGCCACGCATGGAGAAGGCGGAACGGGCGTCCCTGCGTCAGACTATGCGCAAGCGATATGCTGTCCATTTCTCCGAGCTGGAGAAGGCTGACGAACCCGTGGAGTCCGAAGGCACCGAAGCAAGTGCAACAATGCAGCCGGAAGGGCAGCCGGATTCACGGACGGCCACACAGCCGTCTGATCAGAAGCCACCCGGTCACATCAATACGGATGCCGGGGAGGGTTGGTAACGGGAGAATATTCGGCTCGCGCATAGTCTTCGAACGTGGCCAATGTTGACCGTGTGTTTCGCAAAACGATCCCGGCCATGCAGCGTCGACCAATCCTCAGACCGATTCTGCGAAGCGAACAAGTTTTGGAAGCGAGGACTTTGGGAAACCAACCACTTCGAACGTCCCGAGCTGGTATATATTGAGGACAAGGACATAAGGATGCTGCCATTCATATCGTGCACCAAGAAGAGCCGCCGCCGCAAGGCAAGCACCGGCCAAATTTCCCACAAATGAGTGCACCTTGATTGTGGCGGCAAACAGCAACAGGCTGATCAATCCATAGGTCAGCAGTGCAGCCGAGGTGCGCCTCTGGATTGCAATCGACACAATGTCACGGGTCGCGATCGTTCGGCCGCCCAGATTGATGCGATGATCGTCGAACGCGAAATCACCAATCCTCAAGCGTACCGTCATTCCGGGTGGAAGATCAGGATCAGCGTGTCGAGATTGAAGAATTTGAAATCCGCGATGTCAAGCAGCTGCGGCCACTGTCGGTTGACCAGATAGACAATCGGATCGCCAATCGTGGTGAGGAGTGCGCCGAAGAGCAGGCAGGTCAAGGCCACAAAACCGCCAATGAGCGGAATGAACGAAGAGACATAAGCGCCAAGCCGCAATGCCAGGCTCAGCGGCAGCGAAACCACTGCAACGATGAGCGGAAACAGCAGAACCACCGGTGCCTCGCTCGAAGTGGGCGACATCACCAGCCCCAAAAGGGCCAGGACGCACCCAGCCGCACACCCACGCGCTACCGCAAGCTTTGCTGTCGCTGGCCAATAGACCCGGTTGAGGTCGGACAAGCGAAAGTCGCTCATAAGGGTTCCTTCGTTGTTGTTGGAGAGGAAGGCAAAGCTCAGCCTGCCGCCTTGGCGACTTCAACTGCCTTCGAAAGGGAATCGTAGCTGCCCTTCCAGTGCGAACCGTCACGATAGATGCTGAAGGTGCTCGACGAGAGGAAGCCGCCTTCGGACTTCCTGATCTCGTATTTGTGACGCTTGCCATAGATGGTTTCGATCACTGTGCCGGGCATGGGCGGCCTCCTTCAGGATAAGAACGGGGAACGGTCATTCTTGATCGCGATGACCTCGGCCAGCGCATTCACGAACGCCTCGTCAAGTTCAAAGGCTGCGAGATACTCCTCCAGGAGCTGCATTTCGGCTCCTTCAAGGTTCCCGTCTGCCATGGCGATATCAACCAGGTTGGCGAGCGTGAATCTGCGCTGGGCGGGGTTCAGCATGGGGTCACGACAGCAACGCAATCAAGCGAACGCCCCACCTGCTTCCAGACCCGCACAGCCTCATTGAAGTTGGCCGGGCTTTCGCCCGCATCGATCCGGTGGATGATCGCCATCTCGTCGTCATCCACATGGCCATCCGCGGCAATCATGGTGATGCAGGCCAAGAGCATCGCGCTGTGGGGAGAGAGATTGCTGGCCGTATTACCACGCAGCTTGTCGAAAAAGCTCATGAATGTCTCCCTCTTCGTTGTGTATCGCGCCGCCGATGTGCTGGCAGAGTGCCGCCCGGACACGGTCAATGCGTTCGGGCAATTGGCTTGGCCCAGTCGCTAGTTGTCCACCGACCGCCGCCAACGTGATTCTCATTGCCATTCCCCCACATGACTCGGCGCGTCCGCACGATGGAAGCCCGACCGCCCCTGCCTGCTCACTCGCGCCAACATATTCCGATTCGCATATAACTGTTCGGAATATATTCCAAGCGGAATTTACAATCCGGGCCGGACTGGAAAGCGACCGGCACGATGCGGACTGAAATATACTCTCCCGAGCATCGACGGTTGCGCGATATCCTCAAGCGTGACCGGCTTGCAGCAGGGCTACGGCAAAGCGACGTTGCCGATCGCACGGGACGCTCGCAGGCCTATATTTCAAAGTTCGAGAAGGGTGACTTGCGTCTTGATGTGGTGGACTTCGTCCGTATCTGCGCCACGATCGGCTGTGACCCGCACCAGGTGCTCGACGAAGCATTTGCCGATTGGCGTTCCCCAAGCGGCGGTTCAACGACATTCAAGCCGCCTGCCCGCTAGTTGCCCGTGATCCCGCTCCGCGGGCATAACGAAACCGAGACGAGCACCATTTGCGAGCGGCTGATATACAAATATTTATTGCATGCTCATGGCAGCGCGCCACGGATCATCGTGTCAAATACCAGATCATGCCGCACGGTTACAGGCCCACCGCGGCTTCATAGAGTGCGCCCCCTCGCCGTGTGTGGGTCCATCCATGAACCGAACTACCGATCAGCTCGGGCGCCGCCAACGCCTTATGGCACAACCGACCGGCAAGCGGATCACTGCAACCGCGCGCGACTTGCTGTGGTTTGCCGCCCTGGCAGAACATGGGCCATTGCCGAGTTCGTTCCTCCTTGAATACACCAAGGACAGCCATGCCAACGCGAAGCGCGCCCGCGAACGGCTGACCGACCTGTTCCATGAGGACAACACGCCAGATGGCGGGCAATATCTGATCCGCCCGCCGCAACAGTTCCGCACCCTCGACAGCCGTTACAACCAGCTTGTCCATGATCTGGCGCCAGCCGGGTGGCTCGCGCTGAAGCGAAGCGGTATGGACTCCGGCAAGCACACCGCACCATCGGGACCATGGCTCCATCGCTTCATGACCAGTTGCATCACCGCATCCATCGAACTGGGCTGCATGAAGCGCGCCGACATCTCATACATTCCGCAATCCGTCATTCTCGTGCGAGCCGATGCAGAGCTGCGATATCCGGTCACCATTGTTGATCCAGATGCCAAGCGCACAATGGTGAAGGATTTGATCCCGGACGCTCTCTTTGGCCTGCGATACCATACCGACCAAGGCGACCGCTTCCGCTTCTTTGCGGTTGAGGCCGACCGTGCCACGGAACCCACCACGTCGAACAACTGGAACCGGAAGAGCTTCGAGCGGAATCTGTTGCAATATGAAGCTTATGTAGCGGGTGGGCCCTATCGCGATCACCTCAATCTCACCGCGCCGCTGTTGGTGCTGAACGTGCTGTCCGATCAGCGGCGGATGGAGCGAATGATTGAGTTTGTTGGGAGACAATACCCAGAAGGCAACGCCTTCATGCTGTTTCAGAGTTGGGTGGATTTTGGGGCGGTGTTTCGGCCGCCCTGCCCCGAGCCCAGACTTCTCATGGGCAACTGGATACGAGGAGGGCTATCGCCGCTCAACATTGGCAAGACTTAGACGCGCTTGAAGTTGACACTACACTGACAGTCAACGCGGAACACTTGGCGGCGGCCAGTCACTGGCTTCCAATACGCTCTATTCGCGCTATGGTCGTTAACCATAAAGGCGCGCAACTCAATGCGACGCCAAACGCGAGAAGGGCAAACATGACAGATTCCAACGATACGACAGAGACAATCATTACGCTGACCGCCGATATTGTCGCGGCACATGTCAGCAACAACAGCGTAGCAGTCTCGGATATTCCGACACTCATTGCCAATGTGCATAGCGCGCTGGTCGGACTGGGCGGACCCGCGTCAGCGCCCGAAGTGCGCGCAGAGCCTGCTGTCTCAATCCGCGCCTCGGTCAAGCCGGACTACATCGTCTGCCTTGATGACGGCAAGAAACTGAAGATGCTGAAGCGCCACCTGATGACCTGCTATGGCCTCACGCCGGACGAGTATCGTGCCAAATGGGGCCTGCCTGCGGATTATCCGATGGTGGCGCCGAACTATGCCGAGCAGCGCCGCAGCCTGGCGGTGAAGATCGGTCTGGGCCGCAAGCCCGACAAGCACAGCAAGCGGAAATAGCTGCCTGAACGCGATCCGCGCTCGGCGCTGCATTCCCGGATGCCGGACAATTCAAGATGGGCTGTCACCAATTTAGGACAGTCTGAAAGAACCGGACGTATCAAAACGTCGGGACGACCATGGCCTGCATCGACAAATGAAAGCGCCCGGCAATTCCGGGCGCCTTCATCGGTTAGGGTGCAGGATGCGTCGTATAGTGCGTGATACCAAGGGCTGCGGCGTCGAACAGCGCCTGGCGCGGATCTTGGGGCAACCAGCTATGCCGTTTGGGCGGGAGCCGCCGCTTGATCATCGGTAGCATCATGGCGATTGCAATGGCAATGTCGTGCCGGCTTTCCGGACGGCAATCCGCGAACACCTTGAACACGGCTTCCCAGGGGTAGGAGAAGACATCGATCGCCTGTTCGTCGCAGAGCCGCTCGATCTCATTGTACAGGCTGCGTGTCTTGTTTGATCGTCGCGCGCCAAGTGCCGCCACGTCTTCGATCACAACGCTATCGGGCGCAAAGCGCTGGAACAGGTGGCCGACGATGGCCAGGATCCCCGCTCTCTGGTTGCCTGTTTCGACGCGCTTCAAACCCCAGTCATGGAGCGATCCGGGGGCATCGAAGACGCAAAAGGCAAGGCCGCGCGCGCTGAGGTGCAGCGCCAGCACGCAGCGGTGTTTTCGTTGGCCGTTCATACGCCAAGCGGAGCAAGGTTATCCTCCATTTCAAAGGTGGCGATCGCGCGCCTGAGGCAGATGAGCCGGTCACTGTCCAGGCTGCCTGTCTCGGCCGCCGCGCGCGCCAAGAGTTTGTCCATGTTTGACCGGAAATGCTCTCTCGTGGTTAGATACACGCCGGGGAAGAGGGTTTCCGGCGGGGTCTCGAAAAGCCACGACAGGAGCACCGCTTCCCCCATATGCGGGACTCGATCACCGGATTCGAGTTTGGCAATTGATTTGCGGCACCTGCTCCCCAAAAGCGTTGCCACATCGTCCTGCGTTAATCCATACCGCCGCCGCAATTGGCGGACGGTAGGGTGAATTGGTTCTTGCATACTATACAAAGCGCAAGGCCATTAGCAGCCTTGCGCTTTTATAGTTTCACAGGTGCCCGCCCATTTCCAAGGAGGCAGTTTGTGCCAGCTGGTGACAACTCGGGTACTCAAGCATCGAAAACTAAGGCCGGGGAGTGTCTAAAATTTGGGGGGCCTTTCAACACGGCACTGCCACCGCCCCGACACTCTTGGGACGACCGGGCCAAGCAGGAGCGTTCAAAAAGGACACTCTGCCTCTATCTTGCCTTCACTCAATGCCGTTTTTCAGTTTGAGTGGCGGCGCGGCCTTCCATTCCTCTTGGGTGCCTAATCCGCACAGTTTGCTGGTCTCGCATGATGCCGCCTTGTCGATTAGTCCTTGAACTTCCTGCTCGGTTTCGCAGTCGCCAGAGTCGGGTTGCGGTTCAAAGACAATGACCGGGGCTGGGTCCAGCGCGCTACTTTGTGAAGCAAGCTCCTCGAGTCTTCCGCGATCAACAGCGGTGTCGTTCCACAGTATAGAGCCTTTTGAGACCTTCACCACCACAAGCGGGCGAAAGGCCGAACGACCATCACTTGGCTGCGTCCAACCTCGCGTCACAAACGCACATTGCTTTGGTAATTGCACCGGACGCAGCCAATACAAAAAGACGATCAAGAACCCGACCGTAAGGGCAGCAGCCCACACTAAGACCTTATGGCTCGCCAACTTTTGCATCATCCGTTCCGACGCGTTGAGTAGCTTGTTAGAGTCATTAGTCATCCTGATCCGGCCCATACAAATCGCGAGCGGGAAGAGTGCCATTGGCGCGATTTACGGCTCTACCGGCTTCATAGCCGCGCCTTTCAGCGTTCGCGTCACTTGTTCCGGCATATCCGCCTGCGCGTAATTGATCCTGAGCATGGCGCCCTTCGTGCGCAACGACATTTCCACGCTCGTCTTGCGGCGAGAAGCGATCTGGATGCCGGATTCCCCCTGCCATCGGATTGGCTGCTTGCCCATTATACAAAGTCCCGAAGCTGTGAGGCAAAACAACAACTGCCGATTTGTATTTGTCTGACCACGCGGTGACGGCTGTCGCCGGTCTACCCGCCAGTTTGTTAATTTCAGCGCCGGTCCTGAAAGTGACAACGACCCCGTTTTTCTTTCCTTCGGCACCCCACGTTTTCAAAACTCCATTCAAAGTCCTCACTTCGGATTTGCTGAGTTTGCCTGATGCAACAGCATCCCTTACCGTGTTGAGCGCCTTGCTAACAGCCCCGCACTCGGACTTGGTTCCATCGCATTGATAAAGTCCGGTGGGATCACTCCGATTGACCGGATCATTTGCGACATACGCATACCAGTTGATCCCGTCCTTGTAGCCGACGGGATCGGTTTGCATGAACCGGCCCAAGGTCGGCGAGTACATCCGGGCCTTGTAGTAATTGAGGCCGACCTCTGGCAGCCAGGCCTGCCCGGTGTATCCGAATCGGCCCATGTTCGTCGCCGCAGGGATGCCATATTCATCATAGGCATTTAAGGCGGTCACGCTGCCCGCACTGTTCGAGACCGCGATGATGCTCCCGCGCTCATCACTGTGCAGCCAGCGTCTGTCGGTTGTGCCAGCGCCTTCGTACCAGACCACCGGATCATCTTCGCCGGGGCCGTGCACATAGCGGCGCAAGAGCGTGCCAGGTGCGTTGTACTCGCCCGTGAGCCGAGTCCCGACATAGCCAAAGCGTGTGGTGAGGCCTGCACCCACGCTCTGTGCGAGCCGCCCGGTTGCGTCATAGGTGAGCGTCGCGCCAGCGGGCCCTGTTATCATGCGGTTCTCAGCGGTATAGCTGTAGAGGTTCGCACCCGAACTTGTGAGGTTGCCGCGAAGGTCATAGCCAAGCGCTGTCGCGCCAGCGGTGGTGAGCTGGTTGAGGCCGTTCACCGTATAGGCGCGGTTAACGTTGTAATGCCCGTTCCATTTGTAACTGTCATTGTCGCGGGTGTAGCTCGCGATTTGGCTCGCCGGGTTATAGGTCAGCGTCGCTGTGATGTCCGAAGGCGTGCCGATCATGTCCTGGCCAAGGCTCGTCAGTCGCGAGACGGCATCATACGCGTAGTTGGTCACTGCCCCGTTGCCGCGCGTGATTGTCTTGCGCTTACCCAGATCGTCATAGGTGTAGGTCGCAAGCACACCCACGCCGGACGCCACGCCATTCTCGCGGATCGCGGTCACATTGCCGGTTGTGTCAAAATCCTGCGTCACAAAAAACGCATCGGGCCAGGTCGTCCGGATGCGTCTGCTTGCAGCATCGTATATGTAGCCCATCGTGCCCAACGGGGTGGTTTCTGAGGTCATCCGGCCAAGCGCGTCATAGGCCTGGCTGACGGCGCTCCCCTGTGTGGCAGTGAGCACATGATTCAGCAAGTCGTAGCTGTAGGACACGTCCACCTCGGGGGAGGGCAAGTCTTTCAGCGTCACCCGGTTGAGTGCATCGAAGGTCGAGTTGATGAGCTGCCCGTCGCGCAAGCGGCGCTGGGTGACGTTGCCGTTCGCATCATAGGACAGTCCCTCATAGTCGGTCGTCGAACTTGCCAGGGCGCCCTGCGTCGGCACCGGATAGCGCGTCTTGGCGAGCCGGTCATGCCCGTCATATTCAAGTGTCGTCGTATTGTTCTCGCCATCGGTGACGCTCGCGAGCTTGCCATTGGCGGTATATGTGTTGGTCTCCTCATCCGCCGCATCAGCCGTGCCCACCGCCTGCTGGGTTTTGATCACTTCACTTGCCGCGTTGTAAACGAGTTTGGTGACCCGATCCGGGCCATTGGGACCAGTCAGCTGCGGGGTGCAGGCGTCGGTTTGAGTGGCCCATTGCGCGGGGTCCATGCGGACTGCGGTGCATTGCAGGCGACCCGCTGCGTCATAGCTCATCTGGGTCACGGCAAAGGTCGTGCCGCCGCCCTTTCTCGTCACCTTCACCTTGTGATCCAGCAGATCAAATTCGGTGTCTTCGCTCTGCAGCGCGACAAAAGCTGCCCAGTCGGCATCGGACAGGCTGTTGACCGTACCCGTTTCAACCTTCACCAACCGCCCAATCGCGTCATAGCTGTTGCGCACCGCGCGGAGCTTTCGTGGCCCGCTGGCGTCAGGATCGGGGCTGATCACACCGACTACGCGCCGCATCACATCATAGCGCCAGCGCGTCGTATCCGCAATCATAGGTATAGGCTGTGGTTGTCGACAGAGTGCCATCACCCGACGCCACGGTCTTCGACATCACCCGCTGAGCGTTGACCGTCCCTGCCGCGCCATAGCCGAATGTCGTTCTGGTCTCGTCGGCCGTTCCAACACAACTCGCGGTCGTGCGGCATTCGGAGATCTGTGTGACAAGCCAAATCGGCGACGACGCCTGCACCAGAACACCACTTGCATTCTTCACCCAGGCGTAAACCTGCCCATAGCTGTAGCGTTTTTGCGGGCGAACACCGTTTGGCGCTGGTGGCAGCGTCTCGGTGAGCAAGCCGCCGTGGACTGGATCATATGTATAGTCGGTGCGGTTACCCAACGGGTCCGTAAATGAGTTGGGCTTGTTGCATGTGGCGTAGTTGGTGCACGTCGCGGCGAGAGCGAGGCTGGACACAATGTCTGCAAGCCCCGTGCTTGGCTTGGCCGTCCGCCGCAGCGCGGTTGTGTTGCCGCGCAAATCGAGCGTGGCAGTCGCAAGATTTAGCTCAGGATTCGTCGCGGAATAATAGCGATCGTAATAATCCAGTTCGTAGCGGGTCACTCTGTTTAACGGATCCTTGAAGATCCGTGACGTTCCGGTCACGACGCCTTGAGCTTGAAAAACATCGACGTTGGCCAGCGGGTCGGTAATTGTCCCCTGCCACAAGTAGCCAAAAGGCTTGCCGAACGCATAGTTCCAGAATTGACCGGGTCTCGTGACGGACTTAACTTTGAAGGGCTTCAACAAATAGGGTGATGCGATATGCGTGAAATCTCCCCGATCAATCGCAGCGACGGTCTTATAGGCTACCGAGATATTATCCTGAGCTTCGGTCGGCCGTCTGAAGGTTTCAGTCGATAGGTCGCCATCCACATTCGTGCCATAGGCATACGTCCAAACATTGCCGACAGGATCCGTTTTCAGCAAGGTTTCTCCGCCCTGCGCGTTGGGCGACAGACTGAAGCTCACTGTTGGCCAAGACTGCGAGAATCCGCTGCAAGCGTCAGCAGAAGGCGCGCAATAGTCGACCGCGTTGTTGATTGCGCTGACCGACGTCAAAACCCCTGAATTTGGCGCAGCATAGCTGAATTTATACTGCTGGCCTCGGTTGTTGTTGACCGATTGGAGGCGCAGCTCGTTAACCGAAGGGCTACCTGCCACAGGAAATGCATAGGTCTTGTAGGTAAAACTCGTGATCTCGCCATTTGGGCGGGTAATCTGGGTCGCAACGATCGCGTTTCTGCCGAAAAAGCTGTATGATTGATACGTCTTGGTGAAGGAAAAGACCGATCCATCACGTGCCGTATAGGTGAACCCGGACCCTGTCTCGGTCAGGATCGAGCCATCATGATCCTTGGGTCGCAAAATGCCGTCATTGGCGGGGTTGCCAGCTGTCCCGGGACGGTCAAATACTTTACTGGAGTACCCCAGCAGCAGAGTGACAGTATAGGCGCCATAGGTTACGGAATTCAGCATGTTGCTGCCCCACCCGCCGCTCGAATTATGGCGGACAAAGGTGAGATCGGCCCCCTCCACGCCGATCGAAAGTTCGCGAGACTCGGGCTCGTACATAGCATTGAGCCAATTGACGTCGTTCTGGTCTTTCATGCTTTGCTGAGGCGGCAGATCGAGCGATTGCACCGACTGTGCCTGCGCAGGTCCGTTCGTCGTCATTGCCACAAAGACCAACAGGCCCACGAGCATTTTAGAAAACTTCACCGCCAAACCCCTTTGCCTCAAACGCTACGATTGCCTGCTCGATCCATTCGGGTCCTACGGCGGAGGCGGATTGGGAGAGCCGGTGGTCTGAGCCCCGACGTTCCTCCACCTATGAGTAGAGCCGGAGGCCCTGTTGATGCCCTTGTGTGGGCGTGATGACAACCGGGTTGGGGGTTAACCCCCAACCCGGTTTGCCGATTGCTTTGGCCGCCATCTCGGCCGGGGTCATGTTGCCAAGGCTCGAGTGGGGCCGGTGATGGTTGTAATCATGCCGCCAGGCGGCGAGCACCGAGCGGGCCTGGGCCAAGCTGGTGAAGATCGTCTCGTTGAGGCATTCGTCGCGCAAGCGGGCGTTGAAGCTCTCGATGAACCCGTTCTGCTGCGGCTTGCCAGGAGCGATGTAGTGCCACTCGACCTCGCGTTCCTTCGACCAGCGCAGGATCGCCATGCTGGTCAGCTCGGTGCCGTTATCGCTGACGACCATCGCCGGACGTGCCCGCTCCGCGATCGCCCAGTCCAGTTCCCGTGCCACCCGCAGCCCCGAGATCGAGGTGTCGGCGATCAGCCGGACACACTCGCGGGTGAAGTCGTCGACCACGGCAAAGATCCGGAACCGGCGGCCACAAGCGAACGCATCCGACACGAAGTCGAGCGACCAGCGCTGGTTCCGCCCCTGCGGGATCGCCATCGGCGCGCGAGTGCCGAGCGCCCGCTTGCGGCCACCCCGGCGGCGCACCTGAAGCAGCTCCTCCCGGTACAACCGCCGGAACTTCTTGTGGTTGATCATCACGCCCTCGCGTCCCAGCAGCCAGTGCAAGCGGCGATAGCCGAACCGCCGACGCTCGGCCGCCAGTGCCCGCATCCGCTCCCGGATGCCGGCATCGTCGTCACGCCGCCTGCGATACCGCACCATCGTGCGGTCCACCCCCAGCACATCGCACGCCCGCCGCTGGCTCACCTCGAACAGCTCTTCGAGATGCGCCACTGCTTCCCGTCTGGCGGCGGGCGTCACCATTTTTTTGCAGTGATCTCCTTGAGCATCGCGTTGTCGAGCATCGCCTCGGCCAAAAGCTTCTTCAGCTTCGCGTTCTCGTCCTCAAGCTGCCGCAGCCGCTTCGCATCCGACACCTCCAGCCCGCCGAACTTGGCCTTCCACTTGTAAAACGTGGCGCTGCTGACACCGTGGCGGCGGCATACATCCGCCGTCGGCATCCCGGCCTCCTGCTCCTTCAAGATCGCTATGATCTGCTCTTCGCTGAACCTGCTTCGCTTCATCGTCCGACTCCATTGTTGGGCCGGACTCTACTCAAATCTGGAGGAAAACGCGGGGCTCAGACCACCGGTGACCACCACCGTCTTGCGGTTGTTGGCCTTGTCGTGGGTGTAGGCAGTAGTGACATTGTTGTTGACCGTGCCCGTGCGTTTGACTTCGATCAGGCGACCCTTTGCGTCATATTTGTAGGCAATGGTCTCGGCTGCCAGGGCCGGAAACGACACGGAGGCAAGCAAGAGGCTGATAGTTACGACTGATTTTTGCATTCCTACCCCCAATAGCGATTCGCAAAGGCGGACTCGTTTGTTCAAGTGTGAAAACAACACTGCTTTTTGTCCGTTGGCAAGCGGTAATTACATTCGATTCCGGATGTATTCACCTCACATTAGATTCGCCATTCTTCATCACTTGCAACACTTGCAATAATATAAGGCATTGACGCTTGAAAATTTTGAGCGCAATTCATTCTCCATATAGATAACAATCGACGCTTAGACTGAATTTTTCCTTCACAACATCACTGGAAAGAGGTAAATAGAGATTCACTTTATATCGTCCGACTCTGTCAATGTGCCGGACGCTAGCCAATCTTGGAGATAAGCCGGAAATTCTTGCAATAGAAGAATTAATGAGGAGAGTCTTCTCATGAAGATTGGCAGGACGTTTGGAGCATCTGTTCCAAAAGAACTCGACTATCTTACCTATGTCCTTTACGCCGTGCTCGCATTGACCGTGGCGAGCTTGCTCGCGTCGCAATGCAAAGGCCTTCTCGCTGCGGTCGGTATTGGAGGGCAAATCTTTCTGGCCGCTTTGTCGAGCGGCGCTGTCCTTGGCTTCATATTTGCAGTTCCCAGGCTCCTGATGAGCGACGGCAGCTCGCTCAATGCGACGAAAAACACACAGCAACCGCGCCTTCAGTCAAACACGAACCTGGAACGAATTTCGGACTGGCTGACAACAATGTTGGTCGGCGTGGGACTGAGCCAACTCCACAAGCTCAATGATGCGCTCTATGATTTCCGGATGTACATCCAGGAGACGGCGACCGTCTTCAATGGTTCGGCAGGCGCACTTCCCGCAATCGCGCCTCTGCTTTTAATCACCGGCGTTATTACCGGTTTCATTACTATGTACCTCCACACCCGGCTTGTGCTGGCGAGTGGCTTTGCAAAGATTGAGGAGGAGCTCAATCGGCCGTTGGAAGGAGGCCTCAAGCGCACCGTCCTGCGCGAAGCACGGGCCGCTGATGATGGAAGTTCGGCGCTGTCGCGCTCCATTGCGGAAAGCCCGGAACCGACCTTGAACGATGCCTTGGACCTTATGTTTGACCTTCTCTACAAGCCCGATGGCTATGAGCGCGTCCTCACCATCGGTGACGAACTCAAAAACACCGTCGCGACCAGAAATCCAAGTTATTGGTTCTATCTTGCGGCTGCGAACGGGCAGCGTCTCATGGCGCGGCGCGAACGGGGGGCCAGCAAGGCGGACATCGAAGCAGCGACCAAGGATGCGCTGGAGGCAGCAAGGCGCGCCGTCCAGCTGGATTCCGACTATGCGCGGCGTCTTTGGTTCATTTCCAATCCGGAAGGCAGCGACAATGACCTTCAGGAACTCCGGAAAAACGAGGCGTTTCTCAAGCTCGTCAAGCCTTACGGCGAAAAGGCACCATAGCCGACGAAATACTCGCCACACCATAATATTCACCAACAATGCCTGAGGAGACGGTTGATGCGCAGATTAGGGATTGCGTTACTCGCCTGTGCCGTGTCGGCCTGCGCGACTGTGGAGACCCGACCGCTTGGGCTCTCCCAGCCGTCAGGAATCGCCTACCAGTTGCCGCTTGGAAAGATGCGACTGCGCGTGGTCGAGACAGCTGGCATTGTGTCGGTCCTGCTCGATGGGCCGCTCGTGACCGGTGATCCTGACCATCAGCTGGTCGCGCATCTGCCACAAAGCGGGGCTGCGGACAATAATGTGACCGTGACGGTCGATGGCAAGACCAATCTCCTCTCGAAGGTTGAGGTTACCTCGACAGGCCGCCTAACCGAGATTCTGACGGCCGTCACCAAGAGTGTTGTTTTCCTGCAGTCCAGTGAGGATGCAAGCGGCACAGTCGTCTTCGCTGGCGTCTATTCCGTAGACGAATTGCCGGCTGCGGCGACTGAAGCCAACGCCAAGCTTGTTGAATATTATGCGAAGCAATGCGGCGATGCGGTCGCTGGACGCGCTCTTCCATTTGTCGAACAACTGAGAAAGCTTGGATCGGATCCCAGTGCCGACAAGCCGGCAATGCAGGAGAGACTGCTCAGGTGCCGTGCCATGTCCGAAGCCGGCGTTGATAATGCAGACCGAGATGGCGGGCTCATCCGTATTCAGGTTGCAGCGCCCGCGCGTGGCGCGGTCATGGCTGGATTCCCGACCGCGCGCTCCGTTGCGACCGGCGATACCGCTGCGTGTGTGCGCGGAATTTGCTATCGCCCCTATCGCCCACGCGCTGTGACCCTTGATGTGCGCGGCGCGTTTCGCCTCAGTGACATCTTTCTCATCCCCGACCCCAACTCACTTGTTCATGTCTCGCTGCCGTCTGGCGTAACCGCCGAGCAGAAATATACGCTCGATTTTACCGATGGCGTCCTCACCAAATATCAGCGCGACGGAAAGAGTGAGCTGGTAGGCCTTGCCTCCTTGCCCTTCAAGATTGCGGAAGCTGCAATCTCGGCACCGACAGATGCTTTGGGCCTCAAGCAGAAAAATGTCGAAGCCCAGACATCCTATTTGGAGGCCGTGGGCAAGCTGGCAGCCCAGCAAAACGCTGCGCGCGAGGCGTGCAACGGCGTGGCCAAGGCGGCCTCCTGCCCGAACACAGCCTACAAGCTCATCGGCGGTCGCTTGTCGCAGGACGCAAAGGCCGCACCGCACAGCGCAGGCGATAGCGATGCACCGCCAGCCAAGGACAAGCCTCCAGCGGATGAGGGCTGATGTATGCCTTGTCCCGATCAACTTGACCCGGGCTTTGGAATTGGCCCCCCTCACCGCAATGCGATCTGCTTTGCGAAGAGCTATTTCGGAATAGGACCGGACGGGCTTGGTATCTATCGCACGGGCACAGGCTTCCTGATCGACAACGGCAATGTGCGTCGTCATGTGCTGACCGCCGCACACAATGTCTTTCACCACGACGTGCGCCGCGAGGCAGTATGGATCAGTTTGTGGTTCGGGCGAAATGGTGCGACCGCACTTGCAACGCGTGACGCAACAGGGTGGTCGTTTCCGCAAGCATTTGAAGATGCCCACGTCGCACCCGGCGACTGCGATTACGCTCTCCTAAGGATCAACCCCCTCGGTGCGGATCGCTTCAATGGATTGCCCGTTGCAGTTTCAACAGCTCAAGGCCTGACGGAGAAGCTACTTGTCGGGTATCCTGACGAGGGGACTTGCAAGGGCAAGGCTGAGCCCTGGCATGCCCGCCTCTCGGTTGAGCCGAGCAGCCCCAAAACCTATCACTACGTCGACCAGCCAACTTATGCCGGCATGAGCGGCGGACCGCTTTTGACGGGCAACACTGCTGGCGACGGATACAAGGCTTGGGGTATCCATATTCGGGGCGGTGATACCGAGCAACAGCGAGCCATTCGGTTTTCAGAAAGCGTATACGAAGAAATCATGAGCTGGACCTAAAATTTCAGTCCGCACCTATGATTCCGTCCCATCTCCTTTTCCGACCGGAATCTTCAACACCATGCCCACAAAGATTTCATCGGGATCGTCGAGCTGGTCGCGATTGGCGTCGAATATCTCGTCATAGCGCTTTGTATCGCCAAGATAGCGCTTGGCGAGTTTTACTAGCGTGTCACCCCCCTGCACTTCATGCGGCTGCAGGTTTTTGCGATCCGACTCCGCCACAGTCGCCCCTATTTGCATGCGGTCTGCGACGAGCTTGAGCGTCTTTGGCCGATAGGATTTCTTATCCGGAAGTACGGTGGCCGGCGCATTCCAGCGGCGCCTCGCGCTTGCGCTTACATTGACGATGTCGTCTGGCCCAATGCGGTCACTCGACAGCAGCAGTGATTTGATCGACGCAATCGGCTGCCGGTCATGCCAGGCGAGTTCAGGATCGTTTCTCAGCGCCGCAAATGGGTTTGGCTTGATCGAATAGGCGCGCGCGTTTTCAACGAGGCGAAGCTCAAGGCCTGCCTTCTTGGCGCCTTTCAACACCCAGGCGAGCGCGCCGTCCGAAAGGCCTCGAACGGGGCCTCCGCCGCCAACCGAGCCGTGGACTCCGGGAAACCATTTCTGCTGATAGGGCGCTTCAGGATCGTAGGTGGAGATCTCGCACTTGGCATTCAACTCAGCGACATTATCCCAAAGGACAGGCTCGAACAGCACGCGGCGTTCGTCAATGGCAAGCGCGTGCCGTGCCATCTTGACCTTGCTCGTGAGCTTTGCGTCATGGAACCGCCATTTGCGATTGATCCAGGTGGACCCTGGAATGAGTTTTGGACACCCAAGGGCCGCAACCGTATCCCAGACGCCCAGATATTTGATCTCCAGGATGGGCAGCTCCGCCGCCACCGGCGGGCAATTCTCGCGCCGCCAGTCCCGATCCCACTCGCTCACGCATACCTGGGAACTATGCTGAGCGCGAAATTTGAGCGCAGGCAGCGCATCGTCGCCGTCACCCTTAAACGCGCCCTCGTAGATGGTGATGGCCTGGTCAATCTGTTCAGCGCTATCGACATCCAGTATCCCGGCATGACGGATAAAGCCAAGGAACGAACGCGCAGTGAAGGCGCCCCGCGAAAAACCGAACGCATAAATCTGGTCGCCCGGCTCATAGTTGAACAACAAGAAGCGATAGGCCTCTCGGATGTTGGTCATCATGCCCTTGCCAAATGCACCGCCCGTAAAGCGCTCGCTTTTTGCGGTCCCGATCCCCTCGTCATAATAGACAATTTGCGGGACGCCCCCCTTGGCAAGGGGTGCCACCATCTCGGCAACCAGCACCACATTGGTCGGACAATTCGTCGACAGCTTGTTCCAGGTTCCGTCGAAACAAAAGACAAGACGCTTCATATTCACCCCTTCGAGATGGCAGGCTATTCGCCCGTCTTGACCGACCTGATTCCCTGAGTGTCAGCGTTGACGGTGACATCGCCGTCCCAACCTGTCGCATAGATCGACCGGGTGAGAGAAAAGCCGAAAAACCGTTTGACCTTGTCGCCCACGCGCACACTGACTGCTGGCGAACGCGTGCGCGAAACAGCGGCGGCAAGCAATGTGACAACATCGCGCCGCGGGTGACCATAGGC
The DNA here is from genome assembly GCA_016704425.1 of Sphingomonadales bacterium. Classification (GTDB taxonomy): domain Bacteria; phylum Pseudomonadota; class Alphaproteobacteria; order Sphingomonadales; family Sphingomonadaceae; genus Aquisediminimonas. Next base: position 325,742 of record JADJAC010000011.1, on the reverse strand, counting down.
CCAGGCAGCCCAGGGCAACTGCGGCTCTTCGTGACCCATCGAGATTACGGCAATTTCAGGAGTCATCGCGTCGAGCAAGGGCTTGGTCGTGCCGTTGTGCGAGCCATGGTGTCCGACTTCATAAATATCGACATCAAGCATGGCCGTGCCCGCGTAGCGATCGATGAGTGTTTCAATCGCGGTTTCCTCCAAATCCCCGGTAAAGAGAAAGGAAGCCTCACCAAAGTCTATGCGTATCACCAAGCTATGGTTGTTGCCGTTGTCGAACTCGCCGTCCGGCCAGCCAGGGTTATCGACAAAGCCGCCGGACAGAACCCGGATACCGGGATCGACGTTGGCGCATTTGACGGCATCGATAGTTTCGTTTGCCACGCCCTGATTTCCCGCCGCCTCGATCATGGGATTTTGGACAGCCAGATTGGCAAGAAGAGGCGAGGCTGCAGCCGTGAAGTCGCGCATCCAGTTCGCACCCACGCGTCCCGAACCGTTCAATAGGCCATTGTGGACATAGCCGCCAACCTTATAGCGCTCAGAAATACGTCTCAGGTTGCTATTGTGATCGACGTGCGTGTGAGTCACGAATATCGTCGCCAAGCGCTTTCCTAGATCGGTTCGGCGCGCAAAGAATGCGTCGAGATAGGCAATGAGATGATCGGACGCGATGTCGCCGCGCCCTCCCGCATCGATCAATATAGCAGCGCAGGGAAATTCGATCAGCGCCGCATTGCCCTGATCGACATCGATAAAGTGAACAGCCGTGGTCGGACGCGTCGCCAGCGCTTCAATGTCACTCGTCTCGCGCCTGACATAGCGGTGATAGACCCAACCTCTGCGACCATCGGGGCCAATAACGTGAAAATACCCGCGAACCTGTTGGCCGTCATCGAGAAGATCGAATACTGTCCCAATTACAGGATAGCCCAATATGTTTGCCGAGCGCGACGGTCCTTCACGAAGCGTCACATGATCCTTCACAATAAGTTTTTCGGCAAATGCTGGAACAGAAAACATCATGCCGACCAGCAACCATAAAATTCTCAAGCTATTGATATTTTGCATAAAATGCACAATCACCCCCACGGTGACTTTAATCTATATTTTATTACCAGCCTCGCAAGGCTAATTTTACGTCCCGGAAAACTTTTAGGAAAGATTCAATGTATTTCATGACAACTTTACCTAAATTTTCCGTGCAATGCCAGTCGCGCTAATGTTTAGTATGACCAACTGTTGTTTCCTTTGAGGCACGTGGCACGTTAAGCCCGGAGGGACAGTCTATACTTTCAAGGATTTGCGAATTCTTACGATGGAGAAGCAAGCTGAAGTGCAAACGCAAGTCTGGATCAAGCTATTCAACAGCAAGCTGGAGGAGATATTTGCGAGCATTGTCGAAAAGTTGTTGGATTTGCGCGATTTTGATCCTGAGCAGGCGATGGCGGTAATAAGCGCCCGTCCTAGGCCGTAGACTCATAAGCGCGCAACCAGATGCGGCATGAGGCGAGCTTGACCATGGCGAGGAAGTTGTCGGCGAGCTTGTCGTAACGTGTGGCGATCCGACGGAAGTGTTTGAGCTTGCTGAAGAAGCGTTCGACCTGGTTGCGCTCGCGGTAGATCGTCTTCGAGAAGCAGGGACGCCACTTCCGGTTTGATTTGGCCGGGATGTTTGGCACTGCACCCTGGGCCTCGATCATGTCACGGATGGCGTTCCCGTCATACGCCTTGTCGGCAAGCATGATCGTGCGCGGTTGGAGCCGGTCGAGCAGCTCCAGCGCAGCAGGGGCGTCGTGGGCCTGACCCGCCGTCAGGCCGAGCCGGAGCGGCAAGCCTTGCCGGTCGACAACCGCGTGGATCTTGGTCGTGAGCCCGCCCCGGGAGCGACCGAGACAATGATCTCGACCCCCCTTTTTGCCGTCGCAGCCTGTTGGTGCGCCCGGATGGAAGTGCTGTCGATCATCTGGATATCGCCGTCGTAGGCCGCCGTGATCGCGTCCATCAGCCGGTCCCACACGCCCGCCTTTCGCCAGCGCACGAAGCGGTTGTAGCATGTCGTTCTGGGCCCATAGCGTTCAGGCAGGTCGCGCCACGGCGCACCCGAGCGCAGCACCCAGAAGATGCCGTTCAGCACCCGCCGGTCATCGACACGCGGCACACCCCTCGGCTTGTTCGGCAACAACGGCGCGATCACGCGCCACTCGAAATCGGTCAGATCATAGCGGCTCATGCCGCCACCCTGAATCAGATCAGCGCCGCTTTGGGAATCCTGTTTATGGGTTCACGACCTAATGGGAGGAGCTTAAGCGCTCCGAATTTGTTCGATCATAGCCTGGCAAGACCCGACAAAAGCGTCATAGGTCTCCTGATCCAGCCAGTCACCAACAGAGGAATAACGTCGGCGGTAGCTCTTGATGGACGAATGCAGTCGCGCAATTTCGTCCGCCAGGTCATACGTGAGGCGCGCGCCTTTCCGGTTACCATGCGCAAAGCGGTAAGCCTCGCCTGCGACGGATCGACGATCGAACAAGCCAAATTTGTCTTCCAAAGCCTGCATCAACAACTTCCAGGAATGTTCCATTCGCGTGAACATGTCCGGTGGTGGCAATAATTGAGTTTTGGGGCCTTGCTCGTCAGGAGCGGTTCTATCGGATCGCTGTTCAATCTTGTCCCGAATATTCTCCACATCTGCCTTGATCGAAAGGAAGTCGGCCTGAATCTGGGTCATTGTTTCCGTTGCTTCAAGAATGGGGCCAGATGTCTGCCTAAGTTTCTGCTCGGCTTCGACAAGCTGAACAAGATTTTCATTCAGGTCTTTGACCGAATCCGAAATCTTGATGAGTTTACCAATCGCGTCGGAACGCCAGACGTAGATCAGCACTCCCAATCCGACCATCGGCCACGACGCTGCATTGACCAGGTCAATCCAATCTTTGGTCGTCATGAATTTGGCTCCATTATAGAATTCATTGAGGTTTCGCGGGCTTTACGCGCATTCCAAAATCATACTTACGCGGGGGTACACCTTCACTTGGAATTTACATCGTACCATATGCATTTTGGCAAGAGCTGCACACAAGGCAAATCAAAATGGGCCACGAGATCCTTGACGACGCTGATATTCAGGCTCCATCATAAGGGAATGCAATAATTCTGCGTTATCTCCCTTTTTCCGCAGAGATTTTTAGACGACAGATTCATTGTTAATTGCAAGACAATTATCAATGTGAAGTCGATCAAAATCAAGCAATCGATCAATCTCCCTGATACCAACAATCCGACTTTAACATGGCCAGACGTGGAAAACATTGACTCCGATTTTTCCGAAAGTGAACGAAAAGCTGGGCATTCTGCTTTTCGTATATTTAGCTGTTGCCTTTGATAAATAACTACGGCAGCAATATGAACTTGAATTCGACAAATATACACAAAAGTCCACTGAATTCAAGAGTTTCGACAATATTGATTCTCGTAATCACGGTGTCGCGCTGACAATTGAGCCAGTTTGCAGGAGGTAAAATGCACAATCATTTTGTCGGACGCTGGGTGACTACGATCCTTGTTGCACTTGCGACGCTTGTTTCGGTTTCGGCGGCTGCGCAGACGCCTCCTTCAGGCTATATTTCCACCCCTGCAATGTTGAGCCCGACCTGGGTTGCGGGGACGAATGTTGCTCCCGACAGTTTTTCAACGCCCGACGCCGCCTGCCGCCGCAAGCACGCCTATTTCAACCCGAACGCGACCTATCTGCCGCCGGAATATGTGAGGGCCGATGTCTATGGGTGCCGCTGGGAGTTGAATGAAAATTCGAACACGATTTTGCCGAGTATTGTCTACGCAGTTTGTGCGCAGGGCGGCAATCTTTCCAAGATTGGCAAGTGCGTGCGGCCACGCGACCAGACGCCACTGTGCCCCGTCTGTCAGCTCGCCAAGTCAGCACCGCCCCAACCGACGGTCGGAAATCCGATTGCGCTGAACTATGGCGCCAAGATCGACTATGAAAAAGACTATGAAAGCGCTGATGGGTTGTTCACCGTCGAGCGAGAATATCGAAGTCTGGATCGCAACCCTGCAGGACTGGCATCGCCAAGCGAAATCGCCGGGTTCGGGTCGCATTGGCATGGCCTTATTCCTGGCCGGTTGACGGTGTCCGGGACCGCATCTGAGATTGTCGAATATCTGTCGACCGACGGCGATCTTTCAGGCTTTGGTGCTGACCGCTGGGACTGGAGCAACTATAATTTCGGCACGATTGTCAGCACCCGGCGCAAGCTTTCAATGGTGGCAACACCGCCTGTGCACCGGGTCTCGTTTTTCCAGACGGACGCCTCCATTCTGAACGGGCCTGCCGAGATGCGGCTCGATATGCCGAATGGCGAATATATTCTGTTCAGGCGGGCTGGCGCTTACCAGTCGGGCGACGGGGTGCGCTATCTTGTGCCGATCGAGCAAGGTTATCCGAGCGGCTACAAGAAATATTTCGACTATCTCGATACAGGCGAGTTCCCCAACAAGGTCCGCGACAGCTTTGGGCGCGAGATGAACCTGACCTGGGCCGATGCAGGATGGAACAACAATCAGATTTATGTCGAGCCTCCGAGCAAGGTGATCACCGAGATCACGCTGCCCGATGCAACCAAGCTTACCTATACTTATGGCTTTGCGGCGTCTGGGGCGGACGACGGGAAAAGGGATAGGCTTGAATCTGTCCAGCGACTGAGCGCCACAAGCACAATCTTGTGGGCGCGCACCTATCTCTATGAGAACGCCACTTACCCTTCAGCTTTGACGGGCATGCGCGACCAGAATGGCGCACGGCTTTCCACCTACACCTATGATGCCGCAGGCCTCGCCACCTCGACCGAGAAGGCAGGGGGCGTTGCTCATTACACGGTCGAGAATTACGAGAATGAGACCATTACGAATGGTGTCACCTACAATCTGCGCCGCGTGACAAATCCGTTGGGTCGGGTCGAAGACTATGTCTTTCGCAACTCGCTCCTGAACTTTGGCACCTCGCCGCAATTGCTCGACAGCATCACCGGCCAGGCCTCGGCGCATGTGCCCGCGAGCCTCCAGACCTTTGGCTACAGCGGCTCCATCGGCGATTTCGCGATGACCACTACGACCGACCCGCGCGGAAATTCGTTCGGTCTTGGCAATGATGCCGGCCTCAGGCCAACGCTCATCAACGACGCCTACAATACGGCCCAGCCGCGCCCGACCAATCTCACCTGGGATCCGGTCCTTGATCTCGTCACGCGCGAAGTGCGCGGTTCCTTGCAGATCGATTATGTCTATTCGACAACCGGACTGCTCCAGTCGCTTACCGAAACCGACATCTCCAGTCAAAGTGTGCCCTATTCAACCAACGGGCAAACGCGGACCTGGACCTATGGCTGGTCCACCAAGGGACGGCTGCTCTCGGTCAATGGCCCGAAGGGGCTCGATGCGCAGGGCAAGGACGACACCTTCACCTTCACTTATGACGCGACCCAAGGCAAGGATCTGCTGACGGTCACCAATGGTCTGGGGCAGGTCACGACTTTCGCAGGGCACGACGCCAATGGGCGGCCTGCAACAATGACCGATCCTAACGGCATTGTGACCGCCTTCACCTATGATGGGCTGGGCCGGACCAAGACAATCAACAGGAAGCACCCGACCACTGGGTCGCTCGATGCGATCACGACCCTCGATTACGATGTCGAAGGGCGTGTCATTGGTGTGACGATGCCGTCGACCGACAAATTGTTCATCGACTATGATCTTGCCGGGCGGATGACTGCGGTCCGCGCTGCGAGCGGTGAGCGGATTGACTATGGTTATGACGCCATGGGCAATGTCACGTCCGAGACCACCAAGCGCATCGATACGACGACGGCGCGCGCCATCACGCGCACCTTCGACGAGCTGGGACGGATGCTCACCGAAACCTTGGGCGCGGGCCGGACAACGACATGGGCCTATGACAAGAATGGCAATCCCACCCAGGTGACGACCGCACGCAGCAATGCGACGGTTGCAGCATTCGATCCGCTCAATCGCCTGATCAGCGCGACCGCACCCGATACAGGTGTCACGACGCTTGCCTATAATCCGCGCGACGAGGCGGTATCGCACGTCGATCCGCTCGCTGTCACAACGAGCTTCGTGCGCAATGGTTTTGGCGACGTGATCCAGGAGGTCAGTCCCGATCGCGGGACCAGCACCTATTATTTCGATGCCGCCGGGGGCATGACCGCGAGCATCGACGGGCGCGGCCAGCGGATCGACTATGTGCTTGACGCACTGGGCCGGGTGAAGACGAAGACACCGGTCGGCAAACCGGCTTCCGAAATCGTCACCTACACCTATGACACCGCCGCGATCGCTGGATCCTATGGCGTCGGTCGCCTTGCAACCGTGGTCGACGGCTCGGGCACGACCCGGTTCAAATATGATCATCGCGGCAACGTCCTCACCAAGCAGCAGACGATCGGCACGACAACGCTCGCCAATCTCGCCTACGTCTATGACCTCGCTGACCGGATCACGCAGATCACCTATCCTTCCGGAAGGCTGGTCGGTTATGTGCGCGACACCAAGGGCCGGGTGACGACGGTCCAGACCAAGGCGACTGCGGGCACAGCGTCCTGGACGAGTGTTGCCTCTTCGATTCAGTATGAAGCGTTCGGCAGCCTGAAGCAGGCGACGCTGGGCAACACCTTGTCGTTGACGCAGGCTTGGGGAAATGACGGTCGCCTGGCCTCGAAGCGCTTGTACAAGACGAGCACGGGCGTGAATGTCTCGCTGCTAACCTACGCTTACGACAATGACGACAATATCACATCGATCACGGACGGTGTGACGGCGACGAACAGCCCGGTCCACAGTTACGACACGATGGGTCATTTGTCGCGGACGGTTGTGCAGACCGGGACTTACAAGCGCGAGGATTATCTGTTCGACAAGAATGGCAACCGGACGAGTGTGGAGCGTCGGGTGAATGCAGCCGATGCAAGCCCGGCGCAGACGGATACCTATACGCGGGCCTCGGGAACGAACCGGCTGGCCTCGGTTGCGCTGCCGGCTGGCACACGCAGCATCAGCTATGACAATCGCGGCAACACAGCTTCGGAAGCGCGGCCTGCCTCTGTGAGTGCGACGGTGACCTATGACGGGCATGGCCGTCTGACGGGCTATGTCCGCACGGGCGATGCGACCCAGGCGAATGTCTATAACGGGCTCGACGACCGGGTGGTAGTGACGAGCGGGTCGACCGTGCGGCGGTTCCTCTATGATGCGGGCGGACGCGTTCTGGGCGAATATGGGACGTCAGCCACCAATGTGATTGCCGAACGCATCTGGATGGCGCCCGAGGTCGACGAGCCAGGCCTGCTGTTTGGAGGCGATGATGGCGTCGGCGGGCAGGCGCCAGTGGCACTGGTCGTGGGCTCGACGCTGCGCTGGGTCCATGGCAGCCATCTGGGTGTGCCGCTTGTCTATACGAGCAGCACCGGGGCGACGATTGCGACCCCCACCTACACGCTTCCCGGGTTCCCCGGACAACTCCGCACCTACGCTGACCTCTATTACAATCGATATCGGGATTATGACACTACAACCGGCAGGTATATCCAGGCCGATCCGATCGGGCTCAGCGGCGATCCTAACCCCTATCTCTATGCTCTGGGGAATCCGGTGACTGGAGTGGATCCGTGGGGGCTAAATGCGGGTTTGATCAGAGGCGCTGCAATCGGTGGCAAGATAGCAGGTGATGGCCTTTGGATGCTTTGTCAGCGTTTCCCTCAGCGATGCATGGCGACGATTGGACGCGCTGCGGTATGGGTTTATAGAGCGTGCCCGCAGATCTTAGAGATGGCAAAGCCTACTGGGAAAGAAAGAGCCACGGATTACCCTAGCTGGGTGGACCAGTATCAGAAGGATCCCGGAGAGGATTGCGAGAGGTTTGCGGAAGAAATCTTGAATGACAAACGTGGAGTGGGAAATTGGAGAAAAGGACCTGGATCAGAATATAGCAAGATCGTTAAAGCATGTAGAAGAGGCGGATTGAGGTAGCATCATGGAGAAAGAACTTGAAATCTCTGAAGTATATCTAGTTCAACATGTTCATGATCTTGGTGATGAGACTGAAGACGTTAAAGTTATTGGTATATATTCGACTGAGAAGAATGCAAATATTGCAGTTGCTCGTCTTAGTGATTTGCCAGGCTTTGATAAAGCTCGAAATGGTTTTTCCATAGACCGTTACTGCCTCGATGAGGACAATTGGATTGAAGGATATATAACAAGAGAACTTTAAGACTCATTTGCCTCGGTTGCGCTGCCAGCTGGCACGCGCAGCATCACCTATGACGGACGTGGCAACACGGCATCGGAGACCCGGCCTGCATCTGTGACTGCGACCGTGACCTATGACGGGCATGGCCGTCTGACGGGCTATGTCCGCACGGGCGATGCGACCCAGGCGAATGTCTATAACGGGCTCGACGACCGGGTGGTAGTGACGAGCGGGTCGACCGTGCGGCGGTTCCTCTATGATGCGGGCGGACGCGTTCTGGGCGAATATGGGACGTCAGCCACCAATGTGATTGCCGAACGCATCTGGATGGCGCCCGAGGTCGACGAGCCAGGCCTGCTGTTTGGAGGCGATGATGGCGTCGGCGGGCAGGCGCCCGTGGCCCTCGTTGTTGGAACAACATTGCGCTGGGTCCATGGTAGCCATCTGGGTGTGCCGCTGGTTTATACGAGCAACACCGGGGCAACGATTGCGACGCCGACCTACACGCTTCCCGGGTTCCCCGGACAACTCCGCACGTTCGCCGATCTTTATTACAACCGCTACCGGGACTATGACACCAGCATTGGGCGCTACATCCAGGCCGATCCGATTGGGCTCAGTGGTGGCGCGAATCCGTATGCTTACGCTCTGAATAATCCGGTGCGATATACCGACCCCTATGGGTTGTTCGTCCCATTCGTGATTCCAGTGGTGGCTGCCGTTGGCGAAAGCGGGGCCATTGGATGGGGTGCCGCGACGGCGGTTATTGGCGGATTATTCCTTTCGGCAGATTCTGGTCCAGATTGCCCCAACCGTTGTAAACCTCTCTACGATGAGATCAACAAGCGGCTTAACGAATTGAAGAGAAGACTCAACCAATTCAGAGAGGATGCAAACAGCCTGCCCGAAACGAGATATCCAGGATACACAGGTAGAACTCGACAAGGAGAAGCGCAGGCCTTTTATGATGCACAAGCGGGATTGCGAGGGGCGATCAAGAATGCGTTGGCTGCTAATTGTAAACGTATTGATCCGGAAGCGTGGCAATATGCTACAAGGGCTTTGGATCGCCGCTATCCCCGACCATTAGGGAAGTATAGGCAATGATCGCTGAACGAGAGATCGAATCCATTTCACAGGGCTGGATTCAAGAGTTTGAATCGCAGTCTTTTCCTGCTGAACGTGATGAAGCGGGCTTCGTCCTGAAGCTTGACGAACTTGTTTATCAGTCGCCGGACATTGCATTCCAGATTATCAAAACGATTGCCACCAAAAACCTGTCTATGTGGGCATCGGAAGGTTTAGGTGTTGGCCCTTTGCGAACTCTAATGGCGCTTAACCCCGGCACATATACTCAGGAACTTAATAAGCTCTGTAGCAGCTCGAAGAAATTTAATGTCATTCATCAAATGGCACTAGACGGACTATAACGCGGTCGATGCCAGCTCTCCGAACCGGGGCAAGAGCTTTTGCGGGATTTTCAGAGGCAGTGCGCATAGTTTCCCATCACCTATGACAATCGCCGCAACACGGCTTCGGAGACGCGGCCTGGTGCGGTGAGTGCCACGGTGACCTATGATTGGCATGGCCGTTATTTGGGTGTGCCGCTGGTCTATACATGCAGCAGTGTAGCCAAGAACTGCTTGCAGGAAGTGCGCTGTGGACTATCGTCGGGTCAACTATCTTACCGATTCTCCAAGGGGGCACATTTGAATATATCGACGTTGTATCGGAACTCAACGGCGTGCCTCGTTTGCGCGATGTCACAAGCTGCCAGCATGGCCCATGCGCAAGATCTCACCGACCCGCAGGGGTCTGGGGTGATCATTGGCGCAGCCCGCTGGGTTCAGGGCACCCTGCTCGGCACGGTCGCAACCGTTGTCGCGGTAATTGCGGTCGCCGTTGTCGGTTTGCTCATGCTCAGTGGCCGGATCAACTGGCGCTACGGCGGAGTCGTGATCCTCGGCTGCTTCATCCTGTTCGGGGCCGCAAGCATCGTCGCCGGCATTCAATCGACCGCAGCGCTTTCGGCAGGCAACTGACCGGTGGAAGGTTTGCAGCGCGACCGCCTGTTTGTGGCATTGACGCGGCCGCAGATGTTTGCAGGCGTTACCTATAGCTATTTTGTCATCAATTTCGTGGTCGCCGCTGAACTCTTCCTGTTGTTTCGCTCGATCTGGGTCATTGTGCCCGCGCTGCTACTTCACGGGCTGGGCGTGCTGTTGTGCCTCAATGAGCCGCGGTCGATCGATTTGTGGCTGACGCGGGCGAGCAAATGCGGTCGCGTCCGCAACCATGGCCTGTGGCGATGCAACTCCTACCGTCCCTGACACGCGATCTGAAGATCATCGCGCGCGAAAAGCCTGCCGGGGTTCACCTTCCCTATGGGCGCCATGTCGACGATTATACGATCGAGACCCGCGATGGTCTCTTCATGCAGTTCCTCCAGCTGCGTGGGCTTCTCTTCGAAACCGCTGACTCCAGTGAACTCAACTACCGCAAGGCGCTGCGCGATGCGATGCTGCAGGCAATCGGCTCTTCGCGCTTTGCACTCTATCACCATATCGTGCGCCGGCGCGTCGATGTGTCACTCGATGCGCAATTTCCTGACCCGTTTTCAGAAGATGTCGACCAACGCTGGCGCGCACGGCTTGGGACCAAGCAGCTCTATGTCAATGAGCTGTTCCTGACGATTGTCCGGCGGCCTTTGCAAGGCCGCATTGGGGTCGCTGATCGCCTGCGCTCCTGGTTTGGGGACATGGCCACTGCAGAGCGTGCTTCGATTGCCGGCGAACAGCGGCAGCTCAATGCCGCCAGCGAAGCGCTGATGGCAGCCCTTGGCAGTTATGCCCCGCGTATGCTTGGAGTTTATGAAGGCACTGGTGGTCTCTGTTCAGAGCCACTTGAGTTCCTGTCATCGCTCTACAATGGCGAAGTGCGACCCGTTCTGCTCCCCGAACAGGATCTGGGCCTTTACATTCCCTATCGGCGGATCAGCTTTGGCCAGAATGCCATTGAGTTGGGCCCAAGCGGGCACGCGCCCAGACGCTTTACGGGACTTGTCTCGGTCAAGGATTATGCAGCACAAACCGCACCCGGCATGTTCGATGAACTGCTTCGCCTGCCATTTGAGATGACGATCAGCCAGTCCTTTGCCTTTGTTGAACGCCAGGCAGCCTTGAACCGCATGAACCTGGCCATACGCCGGATGCGCTCAGCCGAAGACGAGGCCGTGAGTCTGCGTGCCGAGCTCGCTCAGGCCAAGGATGAAGTGGCCGCAGGACGCGCGGGCTTCGGGGAGCATCATATGACCGTTGCTGTCCACGGCGACAGTCTTGCCAGTATCGACCAGGGTGTTGCCGAGGTGAGTGCATCGCTTGCTGATCTGGGCATTGTGGCTGTGCGCGAGGAGATTGCGCTGGAGCCCGGTTTTTGGGCGCAGTTTCCGGGGAACTTCAAGTATATTGCCCGCCGGGGGCTCGTTTCGACGACAAATTTTGCCGGCCTCGCCAGCGCCCATAACTTTGCGGTTGGCTCGGCCAAAGGCAATCATTGGGGCGAAGCGGTCACGCTTTTGGAGACAACTGCTGCCGGACCCTATTTCTTCAACTTCCATCACGGCGATCTGGGCAATTTCACGGTCATTGGCCCGTCTGGCAGTGGCAAGACCGTTGTCCTCAATTTTCTGCTGGCCCAGGCCCGCAAGTTCAATCCCAAGATCATTTTCTTCGACAAGGATCGGGGTGCCGAACTCTTCATTCGCGCGATTGGCGGGCGCTATGACCGATTGCAGCCGGAAAGCCCGTCAGGCCTCAATCCGCTCCAGCTCCCAGATACGCCGACCAACCGCATGTTTCTGGCTGAGTGGGTGGCAATGCTTGCAGGCGGTGTCGATGTCGAGGAGACGGCGCGGATCAAGGATGCGATCGATGCCAATTTCGAGCAGCCGGCGGAACATCGACGCCTGCGCTTTCTGGTCGAACTGTTCCGCGGCGACGCGCGACCCAAAAGCAACGACCTGTGGTCCAGGCTCAGTCCCTGGTGGGGCAATGGTGCGCGTGCCTGGCTGTTCGACAATGCGCAAGACCAGACTGACCTTAGCGAGCGGACGGTCGGCTTTGACATGACCGCGATCCTCGATGACCCCATCGCACGCAGCCCTGCGATGCTCTATCTCTTCCACCGGGTCGAAGAACGCCTCGATGGCGATGCAACGATCATTGTCGTTGATGAAGGCTGGAAGGCGCTCGATGATGAGGTCTTTGTCCGGCGGATCAAGGATTGGGAAAAGACGATCCGCAAACGCAACGGCATTGTCGGATTTGCAACACAGAGCGCGCGCGATGCGCTCGACAGCAAGATCGCAAGCGCCATCATCGAGCAGGCCGCAACCCAGATCTTCATGGTCAACCCCAAGGCGAGTACCGAGGATTATGTGACAGGCTTTGGCTTGACCGAGCATGAGCTCGACCTGGTCCGCACTCTTCCCGATACCGCGCATTGCTTCTTGATCAAACATGCCGGCGAAAGTGTGGTCGTGCGGCTCGATCTGACCGGCGACAAGGATTTGCTCACGATCCTGTCAGGCCGCGAACGCACGGTGCGTCTGCTCGACGAGATACGAGACACGACAGGCGATGCGCCGGAAGCATGGCTGCCGCACGTGCTGGAGCAGGCATGATGAGCGAGGCATGCATCGCCCCGCAAAGCGGCGGCGGCTTCCTTGCCGGCATGCTGAACTATGTCGATTGCCAGGCGCAAACGATCGGCGAGACGGGCTACCAGGCACTCGCAAGCCCGACCTCATCGGTCTCGCTTGCACTCACAGCGCTCTTGACCGTCTTCATCGCGCTCTACGGTATCCGCATGCTGATGGGTCATGTGCCAAGTCTTGGCGAGACCATGGTCGGAATCCTCAAGATTGGGATTGTAATGGCACTTGCATCGAGTTGGGCGGCCTATCGCATTATTGTCTATGAGACCGTGCTCCACGGTCCTGCTGAAATTGTCGAGACGATCGGCGCGCCGTCGCACCTGGCCGGGGCCGAGGGTGGGTTGGTCGCGCGACTCCAGTGGAGCGATGACAGGATTGTAGCCTTGAGTGCACTGGGGACGGGTCGTTTTGATCCGGTGCCGACGACCAAGGACGGCATAGCGACTGGGGCGCCCACAAGCTACACACCGATTGCCGACGATCTGGCGTTCGGGATCGCGCGGGTCGCCTATCTGGGCAGCACGATGGGCGCACTGGGTATCGTGCGGCTCGCTGCTGGCGTGATGCTCGCGCTTGCGCCCCTTTTTGCGGGCTTTCTCCTCTTTGATGCGACCCGCAGCTTTTTCATCGGCTGGGCACGGATGCTGGTGGCCGCAGCACTGGGGGCCTTGGCCGTGACGGTTGTGCTTGGCGTCGAACTCGGCATTCTCGAGCCCTGGCTTGCCAATGTCCTGGCGTTGCGTGGCGCGCATTATGCAACACCTTCGGCTCCGACCGAACTGCTTGTCATGACCCTGGCCTTTGGCCTGGTGCTGTTTGGCATGATTGCGCTCGCCACGCGGCTCGCCTTTTCAGCGCAGGCCCCCCTGTGGCTGCGCACCGGTGCCACCGCGTCTGCTGCTGGTGTTGGGGGTTGGGGCCAAGCGACAGCAAGCGCGGACGGCTTGCGCCTCGATCCGACACAGCTGTCGCGCGCCCAAGGGACGGCGGATGCCGTTGCGGCCCTCCAGCGCCGTGAAACGCGCGAGACTGGAAATTCAAACAGACGAGTCCTAGCCTTGGCCGATGGGCCCAACAGGGCAAGCACAGGTCCGGGCGCCAGCAGCAACGGCTTTGTGCCCTTGGGCCAAAGCTACCGTCGAACAGCGCGGCGCGTGTCGGCCGCCAGCATCAAGAGAAGTCGTCCCGCATGAGTCCTGAAGCAAGAGAAAAGGCAGACGCGCACTACCGGGCGAGCGAAAGCTGGGCGCGCGACCGCGAGGAGAGTTTGCGCGCCTCGCGCCGGGTTGCATGGATTGTTGCGATTGTTGCATTGGTGGTCGCACTTGCTGAAGCCATTGCGCTCATCATTGCCCTGCCGCTGAAGACGATTGTCCCTTATACGCTCCTGGTTGATCGTCAGACCGGCTATGTCCAGGCGCTTGATCCCATCGAGGCCAAGCGGATCGCGCCCGACAGCGCGCTGACCCAATCCTTTCTTGTCCAATATGTGATTGCGCGCGAGGAATTTGATATCGCGACTGTGCAATCAGACTATCGCAAGGTCGCGCTCTGGTCGGCCGAAAACGCACGGAGTGACTATCTGTCACTGATGCAGGTCAGCAACCCGGAAAGCCCGCTCGCACAACTGCCGCGGTCTACCTTGATCGAAACCCGCGTCCGCTCGGTCTCGGCATTGGGTCCAAAGACAGCACTCGTCCGGTTCGAGACGATCCGGCGCGACCGTGCCGGGGCTCAACAGCCGCCCCAGGGCTGGGTTGCGATCGTCACCTATCGTTATTCGGGTGCGCCCATGTCCGTTGAAGACCGGTTCCTCAATCCGCTCGGCTTTCAGGTGGTGCGCTATCGGCGCAATGCCGAAACGCCGCCTTTACCACCCGGGGGACCAAATCCGCAAAGCGCGGCAGACCCTGCACCTGGCGCTCTCGCCCCTGGTGCGCTGGGTGTCCCCGCAAACGGCAGCCTGACCCAGCGGCCATGAGGTTCGCGCCGCTCCTTCTGCTGCTTCTGGCTCATGGAGCACAGGCGCAGATCCGCCCGAGCCCGGGGGGCGGAGACCCGCGGCTGCAGACCGTCCCCTATGATGCGAACCAGGTTGTCCAATTGCCGGTGGCGACGGGGTATCAGCTGATGGTCGCTTTTGATGCTGGCGAGCATATCGAAACCATGGCCGTTGGCGACAGTGCAGGATGGCAAGTCTCTGCAAACAAGCGTGGCGACTTCATGTTCGTGAAGAATCTTGAAGCGAACCGCCCCACCAATCTGACGGTCGTCACCGATGTGCGGATCTACAGCTTTGAACTGCTGGGCGCCTATCCCGGCGAGTCAGGCCTGCCCTATGTGGTCCGCTTTCTTTATCCCGAGCCCACGCGCGTTGCGCTCGTCCAGGCGCCCGACAACGCGACTTACCATTATCGTCTCTCAGGGCCACGCGCATTGCGGCCCAAAACGATTGCAGTGGCCAAGGATCGTATCAGCGTCGAATGGCCAGCCGATGTCGGCTTGCCTGCGATATTCCGGATCGACGAGGATGGTCAGGAAACGCTCGTCAATGGCGAAATGCAGGATGGGCGCTTTGTTATTGACGGCAGCCCCCAAAAACTCGTCTTTCGGCTCGACCGGCTGGTCGCAACGGCAGTTCGGGTCCGCGATCGCAGCGTGCGGCGATGAGCAGCAGCGAGACGCCTGATGTGCCAATCGACCGCACAGACGATGTGCGTCCGCTCGTGGGCGTCGACTCTGGCAATCGCCCGCTGTGGTTCGCGATTGCGGCGATCCTGGTTGCCGGGCTCCTGCTCTTCTCGTTGCTCGACGCGCGCAGGCGGGAAGCCACTGCACCCGCTGTCAGGCCCCGTGCCGCTGATCTTGCCCTGTCGAACACCGCGATACCGCCACTCTATGTCCCGCCCGAGCCCCAAGCGGTTATCAGGGAAGACGCCGCGCTGACGCTACCCGCGCCGCAAACACCGGCACCTCCCACACAACCTTGGCCAAGCCTGCCGCTTACCCCAGCCTCACCTTCGTCGGGTCAAACAGAGCCATTTGCGCCCCAAGTGCCGACAATACCGACGCAAACGGCTTCGGCCCCAAGCGGTGGCCCCGCAATAGTCTTTGATGCAACCGTGGCCGATGCGGCGTCGGCTGCCGGCCCCGGCTCACCGGGATCGGGCGAGGCGCCGGGCGCGGCCAAGGCAGTCCGGGCGCGCGCCACGCGCCTCTTGAACTCGCCGACAGTCGTGCCGCAAGGAACGCTCATTGCTGCTGTCCTTGAAACCGCGCTGGATTCAACACAGCCTGGCCAGGCCCGGGCGCTTGTCTCGCGCGATGTTGCCAATCTGCGCGGCGACCGCATCCTGATCCCGCGAGGCAGCCGATTGTTTGGCACCTACCGCGGTGAGCTTTCTGCAGGGCAAAAACGCGCGCAAGTCGAGTGGACGCGTCTTGTCCGCCCCGACGGTGTGACAATCGCAATCGACTCACCCGCCGCCGACCGGCTCGGCCGCGCCGGGATTGGCGGCCAGGTGAATACGCATTTCCTCGAACGCTTTGGCGGTGCGCTCCTCCAGTCAACGATCGACTTTGGATCGGCGCTCGCCACGAGATCGATTGGCGACGGTGGCTTTGTCGTTGCCCTACCCAGAGGGGGCGCGACCTCTCAGCTCGTCGACCAGGCGCCAAAGCCCACGCTTCGGGTCCGCCAAGGTGCGCGCATATCGGTGTTTGTTGCGCGCGATCTTGACTTTACCGCCGTCGAGCAGCGCCGATGACAAGCGTTGTCCATGATAGCCGCGTCTATCTGCGCCACTATCTGGCGCCCTTGCAGGCGTTCCTTTCCCGTGACGATGTGACCGATCTCTATATCAATCGCCCGGGCGAGCTCTGGGTCGAAACTCTGGGCGGAGCCATTGAGCGCCATGACATTGCAGAGCTGTCCACAGCAACACTGGACCGGCTGGCGCGCCAGATTGCAGCGCTTGCCCATCAGGGAATCAGCAGGGAACATCCGCTTCTCTCTGCAAGCCTTCCCGACGGCGCGCGCATCCAGATCATTGCACCGCCTGCGACCAGAGGCCCGATGGCCCTTGCAATCCGCAAGCATTTGTCGCGCGAACTGAGGCTCGATGATTATGCGGCCGCCGGCGCATTCGACACCATCCGGCGCGACGCGGTGCCGCGCCATGTGGCAGATGATGAGACACTTGCCCGGTTGAAAGCAGGCGGCGATTTTGCAGGACTGTTGAAAGAAGCCGTCCGCCAGCGTCGCAATATCCTGATCGCCGGGGGAACGGCCACGGGCAAGACGACCTTCCTCAACGCGCTCATCAGCGAAATTGCCGCAGAAGAACGGCTGATCCTCATCGAGGATACACCCGAACTTGAACTGCGCCATGCAAATGCCGTGGGGCTGGTGGCGGCGCGCAGCCCTTTGGGCGAAGCAATTGCCGATATGGAGCAATTGCTCAATGCGAGTCTGAGGATGCGGCCCGACCGCATCATTCTGGGCGAGTTGCGCGGGCCCGAAGCCTTCACCTTTCTGCGCGCAGTCAATACGGGTCATCCCGGCTCAATGACGACCATCCATGCCGACAGCCCGGCCCGCGCAGTCGAGCAGATTGCGCTTCTTGTCCTGCAGACTGGAACCCGGCTCGATCGCGATAGTGTGATGCACTATGTTCGCTCGACGGTGGATGTCTTTGTGCAACTCGCGCGCACGGGTGGAAGGCGGCATGTCGCGGATGTTGTGCTGAGGTCTGACGCATGAGCGGCATGCTGCTCACCATACTCGGCGCAGCGTCGCTCGCCGAGCCGCCTAGTCCAGGGGTCCTCCGCCCTGCTGCCATGTGGATCGAGGGCATTTTGACGGGAACGCTGGCCAGTGTGCTTGCCATCATTGCCGTTGCGGCCCTGGGGTTCGCGCTGCTGTCGGGCAGGATTGACATGCGGCGCGGCCTGACCGTGCTGGTCGGCTGTTTCATCCTGTTTGGTGCGCCTG
Source organism: Sphingomonadales bacterium (assembly GCA_016704425.1). Classification (GTDB taxonomy): domain Bacteria; phylum Pseudomonadota; class Alphaproteobacteria; order Sphingomonadales; family Sphingomonadaceae; genus Aquisediminimonas. The sequence goes on along the minus strand of JADJAC010000011.1, from coordinate 307,760 downwards.
CAATTGCAGCGGGACTCTGTTCGATCGCGGATGCGTCGAGCACGGCGAATGGCGTTTTGGCGACTGCGCCGATGACTCAAACGCCAATCCCGCCCGCACCGCAAAACCCAAATTATTTTGATCCATATGCTGGGGCTTCAGTGCCTGTGCGGTGATGTTCCCCGGTGGCGATCGACCTGATACGATCTGGGTTTGATGATGCGAAATCGCCTCAGGATTGCTGCATATGAAGTCACACCGTAGACGCTGTGTGGCAATCGCCTGCTGAAGGTTTCCGGCACGATCGCAGCTATCGAGCTCGATCTGCCCAACACACCAGCGGTGCGCCTGGCCGGGCGCGACGCGTTCAACACTGTGTCACTGAACCTTGCGGCCGAAGCCCAGTCCAATGCCACCGCGCTGAAGAAGGGCGCAATGTTCACGGCAACCTGCGACAGCGTGAATGAAGTGATCGGATCTCCAATGCTGGACAGCTGCCGGTTGTAGACGGACTCGCTTTATGCAAAGACAACGCGCCTACTGTGTTTCCGGACAAGCCAGATCACCAAATTGTTGATGGTCTCGTCGACGAATTCGTTGTCAATCGTACTGGGTGGAAATCTCATAGGCTCTGCAGGTCAGTGAACTGACCACCCCCAATCGCAACACCCTGAAAGTTTGGGGTCAGTTCAGCGCTGGCAAATTGGGACATATCGGCTTAATAGCGCTACCAACCTCTCACTAATTTAGGAGAATCCGATGCAGCAAAAGCCTTGGAGAATGGGCATTGGATTCATGGCCGGCCTAATGGCTGGGATTGCCACATGGTGGAGCTCTTTCGAACCAGGGACGGGGACATTCCAAAGGCCTCAATTAGTCGTGGTTCCGGCCGCGATCGGTATTTTAATTGTAATCTTGAGAAATAGACGCCGCGCACGCTTGGACATCTCGGCTCAAATTTCCAAGGAGAAAAACAAGTAGACGGACTATGCTCTGCCGTCTTGAAAGGCCCAAATGATTGCACAAATGATAAGCCCTAAACCAACAATGAGCGACGCCAAGGATGGTCTATCGGAAAAATTCTTGAGCGAGTACGAAATTAGCAATCCAGCAAATAGAAACATTATAAATATCGCCATCCCCGCACCCGTCAAGGCCGTGGGATAACGACCGGGTGACTCAATACGCCTTGGATCGCAAGAACATCACGATCTGAGGGTATAATGATGATATTAAGAATATTCCTATAGCGGCGAAGGTAAGAGGAACGCCATTCTGTCCGAACAGATCGGTCTGAGAGCCAAGATACAACAAGATCGCAGATAGAAATATTATAAAAATCCTTGGGAATACGAACCTTCTATAATTATATTCCTTCGGCACATCTCGGAATGCGAGCAATGACCTTCTAAATCCATCGACCAGCGCCCAATCAACGCCGACTAGGACCAAGAAGAAGAGAAGAGAGAGCAAGGCGTCCTTCATATTATCGACACACGGCTCGCGATGCCACTCTGCTTCCCGCAGAGGTGACGGTATCGCTAAACAGGTCTACTCTGCGTTGCTGTCCAGCACTCAAGTTGCCGAACATTCTATTCCGGGCATACGCACTGGTAGCCACGCTGCCCACAACTCGACCAGCAACATGGCCGCCTACCAAGCCGACGGCACCCGACCCCGCACCACCGAAATTGCCATCCGCAAGATTAGCAACGATGGACACGCCGGAAGCGACTCTTCCTACAACGCCGGCAACAAGCGCCGTGCCGCCAAAAAAGGCTCCCCCCGCTCCAGTTGGAGCAGTGATCAGTCCAAGCGCAGCCGATCCAATCGCTACGCCGTCAGCAACATCACCTACCGTATCCGCACCCTCCGCGATCGACGCGAAGATGCTCTTGTTTCCAGTACATTGGCTCTGGTTATTTTGCGACTTGTCACCTTTGCCCCGACGCTCAGCTCCACCTGGACCGTTGGCGTCCTGCCGGCGACCTCCATTGCCAATCGACGGAAACAGACTTGCATCCAGAAAGCCTCCGCACACTTCAATTGGTTTCGTTCCATTATCGCCGCTTCCACCGCCACAAAGCCCACTCGGATCAATCCCATTCACCGGATCGCTTGCAACATAGTTGTAGAGGTTCATTCCGTCGCCATAGCCAATGGGATCGGTCTGCATGAACCGGCCAAGCGTTGGCGAGTAGATGCGGGCCTTGTAATAGTTCATGCCAATCTCTGGGAGCCAGGTCTGGCCGGTATAGCCGAACCGCCCGAGGTTGCCCGCTTGCGGAATCCCGAACTCGTCATATCGGTTGATACCGAGCATTGCACCGCTTCCATCACTAACCGCGGCCACACTACCACGCTCGTCTGCATGGAGCCAGCGCCGGTCGGTTGTGCCGGAGCCTTCGTACCAAACCAGGGGCTCATCATCGCCCGGACCGTGCACATAACGGCGCTGAAGGGCGTTTGAGGCATTGTATTCGCCGATCAGATCGCTGCCATCATATTGAAACCGGGTGGTGACGCCGCCGCCGATGGTCTGATAGAGCCGTAGCGCCGGATCGTAGGCGAGCGTTGCACTTGATGGGCCGGTCAGGACGAGGTTCTCGGATGAATAGGTGTAGGCGTTCGTTCCTGAAGTAGCCAGGTTGCCCCTCCCATCATAGCCGAGACTTGTCCCGCCCGCCGCTGTCATCTGGTTGAGGCCATTGACCGTGTAGTTGCGGTTGACGTTGTAATGTCCGCCCCAGGCGTATGCGTCATTGCTGCGGGTCAGCGAACCGATCTGGCTGGCGGCGTTGTAGGTGAACCCGTTGATCGTGAGATCGTTTGATGTGCCTGCCAGATCATGCGTCAGGCTCGAAAGCCGCGAGACCAGATCAAAGGCAGTGGTGGTCACGGTGCCATTGCCCCGCGTCAAGGTCGTGCGGCGGCCCAGATTGTCATAAGCATAAGTGCCGAGCACACCAATGCCCGAGGCTGCACCATTTTCCCGGATGGTTGTTACATTGTCGGTCACATCATAGTCATAGGTGACGTAAAAGGCATCGGGCCAGGTCGTGCGTGTCCGCCTGCCTGCCAGATCATATTGGTAGGACACGCTTCCCAACGGGCCAGACTGGGTCAGGTTGCGGCTGAGCGCATCATAGGTGAACCCCAGCACATTGCCGGTCTGGCTCGCTTGCGTCAGACGGCCGAAGAGGTCGTAACTCAGGCTGACATCGGGCTCGGTGCCTGGCAGATTCTTCAAGGTCATCCGGCTGAGATTATCGTATGTATAGTTGATCAGCTGGCCGTCGCGCAGGCGGCGCTGGGTGATGTTGCTACGCACGTCGTAGGTGAACTGCTCATAATCAGTGGTCGAACTGGTGAGCGACCCTTGCGTGCCATTGGGAAAACGGACCTTCGCTGTGCGGTCGAACCCGTCATATTCATAAGTGGTGCGGTTGTTCTCGGCATCGGTGAGCATCGCGAGCGTACCGTTGGTGTTGTAGGTACTGCTTGCTTCATTGGCCTGATCCGTCGTGCCAACGGCGGCCTGCACCTGGGTCACTTCGCTTGCCGCATTGTAGATGGCTTTGCTGACCCGATCCGGCCCGGTTGTGACATTACTGGTTTGCGGCACGCAGGCATCGGTTTGCGACGCCCATTGCGCGGGGTCCATCCGTTGCACGGTGCAATTGACGCGGCCCAAAGCATCATAGTTGGTTTGCGCCACAGCATAGGTGGTTCCGCCCGCCTTGGCTTCCTGCTTCACTGGGCGCCCATTGGCGTCATAGGTTGTGACCGCCTGCTGCTGCGAACTGAAGCTTGCCCAAGCCGCATCGGACTGGTCGGCGACGGTGCCCAATTCGCTCTGGGTAACCTGTCCGTCCAGATTGTAGGTCATGCGTTGGGCAACGGGCACGCGCGATCCCGCACCATCCGGATCTGGCCCGACCACGCCCACGACCTGTCGCGCGGCATCATACCGCGTGCGAACCGTGTCGGCCGTTCCGGACAGCGGCCCGTCGACGGTCAGGCGGTTGCCATTGCCATCATAGGTAAAGCTCGTGGTTGCCGAGATGCTATTGTTGCCCGACGCCTTTGTGACCGAGACTGGAAACAAATTATTGGCGGTTCCTGCAGTCTGGGGGCCATAACCAATACTCGTCTTTACTTCGTCGGCACCCGCCGCGCAGCTTGCGAGTGTCTGGCAGGATGAGGTGTCGGTCAGCACATATTGGTTCTGGCCCGAAGCAACAATGCTTCCCGTACTGTTCTTGAAATAGGCCTGGCGCGTCCCATAGGTATAGCGTGTTTGTGGGCGGACACCGCCTGAAGTAGCGGCGGGAGCCGTGACGGTCAGCACGCCGCCGTGCGTAGAATCATAGGTGTAGTCGGTCTGGTTCGATGCTGCGTCGCGGGTCCAGTTTGGTTTGTCACACTTGACCGGCTGTGTGCAACTGGCGTCATAGCCGACAGTCTTGATGATGTTGGCCAAGCCAGAGCCAGGCTTGGCAATCGCAGTCTCCTGCGTGACATTACCGCGGGCATCATAGGTATAGGCGAGCTGGTTGCCTTCGGGGTAAGTGACACCAGTCAGCCGACCATAGCTGTCCTAGGTGTAACTCGTTGTGCGATTGAGTTCGTCGCGGAAGCTTGTGACCCGTTTTGTGGTCGTGTCTGTGACATAAACCCGCTGTCCGCCATTGGGGTCCGTAATCGTCGCGGTCATGTTGGGTGCTGCCAGGGACCAGCTATACGTCCAATTCACACCATTGGCAGTGATCGATGAAATCTTGCCAGTGGCATCGGAGGTCGCGACAAGATTGTCTGTGGCTGAGGACGGTCGCTTGATTGCAGTGGTGCGGAGCGTCGTATCGAACGTATAAGTAGTCACGCGACCAAGAGTGTCGGTCTCGGTGCGCGTGGTTACGGCTCCGGCTACGCTTTCACCAAATGTCATGCTCGGCCAGGTTTGTGTTAGTCCAGTGCATGAGTCAGCATCCGGATCACAATAATCGACGCCCAGATTTAGGAGCGTGACCTTTGCAACTTTCTGCCAATTATTGTCGAATACCGAGCCAACATATTCGATCTTCGTCATATAGCCCTTTGACGAGGTGACCGAGCGGACCCGAAGCGAGCTCGTCCAGCCTTGCAGGCCTTCGTATGAAAGCGACTTGTACCGAAAGGTCAGTTTTTCACCGTCTGGCTTCAATATGTAGTTTGCAGCAGCAATCGCGCGTTTGTTGTAGAAGTGGAAGGCCACTGCGTTGGGATCTCCTCCGGAGCCATCAAAATAGATGATCGTGCCGTCTCGCATCGTGAGCGTGTACGCGGTGCCGGAAGGGTTCGCCGTCAGCGTTTCGCCTGTCGCTTGCTGGTTGACGTAGGCGCCGCTGACTAGATTGAAATTCAGAGTTGTGGTGCCGACTACGACCTCAACGCCGCCTGTCACATAGTAGACGGCGTACCGCCAGGGCTGGGTCCAGACCAAACCAGATTTGGTGAGCGAAAAGGCCATTCCCGTATCGTTCGTTCCAATCGCGACCGCATTGGTCTGAAGCTGATAGCCGCCTGTTGCGAGATTGGCGCCTCGCTCGTCCAAGGCCAAGCGTACCGGTGGTACCGGAACTTCCATGGTCTGCGCATGCGCGGCCGCGCCCGCACAGATCGTCAACATCGTCGAACACATCACCGCAGTCCGGCGCGCGCTCCAGCGGCGAATTCTCGATTTGCTCATTTCCTACCCCACCCCAAAATGCTCAACTATTGGCAATCCTTGTCGGCTCGAGCTTAGGGTGGTGGCGGGTTAGGGGAACCAGTAACCGCAAGGTTCTTGCGGTTGTTTGCCTTGTCATGCTGGTAAGTCGAGGTGACATTGTTGTTCACTGTGCCCGTTCGTTTGACTTCGATCAGGCGACCCTTTGCGTCATATTTGTAGGCAATGGTCTCGGCTGCCAGGGCCGGAAACGACACGGAGGCAAGCAAGAGGCTGATAGTTACGACTGATTTTTGCATTCCTACCCCCAATAGCGATTCGCAAAGGCGGACTCGTTTGTTCAAGGGTGAAAACAACATTGCTTTTCGTCAGTTGGCAAGCTCTAAATACATTCGATTCCGGATCTATTTACCTCACATTATATTCATCATTCTTCGTCACTTGCAACATCTGAAATACTACAAATCACTATCATTTGCGGCTTTTGGGCGTAACTCATTCTCTTGGTGGTTCAATTTTTGAGACTCGACTGCGCTACATCTTGGCGTTGTGGACAGGCAACTTGCATCAGTTTTACATACTGGAGATGTGTGCGCGGCTCCGCCTTGCTTGCGTGACACCGCGCTGACGCGCGGCGGCGTTGTATTTTGACCCGGCAAAACCGGTGTGGTCGGCACGCCCGGCTAGGGCTGGCAAGTGCCGGCGCGCAACTCCGTTGGAGTCTTCCACTGCGTTCCAGCCCTTCGGGTGCGTCCAGCACTTGCCACCCCTTTTCGGTCGTTCCTTGCCGCCCACCCCGCTTTGCGCCGGGTGCTGGTGGTTTTGGATCGGAGAGTGGTTCGGCCTCGTAGCCTCATCCGTCCGCGATGGAGCCGGGGCCATGCAACCAAGGAGTGAAGACAATGGAGTTTGGATATTTCCCGATAGAGCGGTTTACGATTGCGCGGACCAATATGCGCTATGGCAGGAAGGCACCCGAGATAGGGGACATATTGTCATCGGTCAGGACACGCGGCGTGATTGTGCCGGTGATTGCCCGAGGCTGCGTAGAGGATGGCCCGCTTGAAATCGAGGCGGGACGCAGGCGCTATTTTGCCGCCCTTGCAGTTGCGAACGAAGGCAAGGAAGGGGTCATGTTGCCGTGCGTGATTGCCGATGCGGGCGATGACGCCGATGCGCTCGAACTCTCGATGATCGAGAATTTGCTGCGCCAAGACCCCGATCAGGTGACGCAGTGGGAGAGCTTTGTCCGGCTGGTGAAGAAGGGTCGCAGCGTCGAGGACATTGCCGCCACCTTCGCGCTTGGCGAGGTGCAGGTGAAGCGCATCTTGGCGCTTGGCAATCTCCTGCCACGTATCCGCGAAGCCTTCCGCGCCGAAGATATCGATGCGACCACCGCCAAGCATCTGACCTTGGCCAGCAAGGCGCAGCAGAAAGCATGGCTGGACCTGTTCGACGATCCACAGGCTCATGTCCCGCGCGGGAGCCAGCTGAAGGCATGGCTGTTCGGCGGTGCCTCGATCAGCGTGTCGGTCGCTCTGTTCGATCTATCAGCCTATGAAGGCCAGATCGTGTCCGACCTGTTCGGTGAGGATCGATACTTCGCCGACGCCGAGTGTTTCTGGGTCGCACAGCAGGCCGAGATCGAAGCGCGGAAAAATTGCTATCTGGCAGAGGGCTGGCGCGAGGTCATGATTGTTTCAGAGCAGGAGCATTTCGCGACATGGGAGCATGAGCATGTGGCCAAAAAGAAGGGTGGGCGGGTCTATATCGATATCCACCGCAACGGCGAGGTCAGTTTCCATGAAGGCTATCTCACCCGCAAGGAAGCACGGAGCCGCGAACTGGCCGAATGCGGGGCAGCGATGATTGCCAAGCCTGTCCGTCCCGAACTGACCTCGGCGTTGCAGGACTATGTTGATCTGCACCGCCATGCCGCTGTCCGTCTGGCCCTTGCCGCCCAACCGGGCGTGGCACTCCGTGTCATGGTGGCTCATGCCATCTGCGGCTCGCCGCTGTGGCGGGTCAAGCCGCAGGAGCAGCGGTCGCGGAGCGAAACGGTAACAGCCAGTGTTGCCGCAAACCCGGCCACATTGGCGTTCGACGAGTGCCGCCGCGCTGTTCTTGAGGCACTTCGGTTCAACAAGGATGCATCATGGATCGTCATGGACCATGAACCGCGTTCAGGGATTGGTGCCTTGGTCCAGCACTTGCTCGATTTGCCCGACGAGACGGTCTTGGGAGTGCTGGCGATGGTCATGGCCGAGAGCCTTGCTAGGGGTTCCGACTTGATCGAAACGCTTGGGGTTCACTTGCATGTCGACATGGCGGATCACTGGAACGCCGACGAGGCCTTCTCCGCGCTCATCCGCGACCGCGAGGTGTTGAGTGCCATTCTTGGAGAGGTGGCAGACGACGGTGTTGCCAAGGCCCATGCGGGCGACAAGGGCAAGGCGATCAAGAGCATCATTGGCGATTGTCTGACCGGTGCCAATGGCCGCACCAAATGCGAACGCTGGGTGCCACGCTGGATGGCCTTCCCGCCGTCAGCCTATACGACGCGTGGCGGGGTGCCAACGGTCGCCGCTGCCAACCGCGTCCAGTGGCTGGCGGAGGCCGAAGCCGAGGAACGATTTGACGCGGATACCGCGCAAGCGGCAGATGATGACCTGCCCGAAGAGGGCGGCGAAGCAGAAGCGGTGGACGATACCGTGTTTGTGGACGCCTGAACGACAAAGCGAGCGGCAAGCCATTGCCGCTCGCTTTTTCATGCGCCTCGACTGTCGCTGCTGACCAACACCGCTTGGGCCAGCGCCAGTGCTTCGAACATTATTGTGCTGCGCGGTTCGGTGTCGAAGAACCGGCGCTTCTTTGGCTTCCATGCCGCAATGTCGGGCCAGCGTTCGGCAAGAGCGGCGGCTTCGGCATATTTGTCGGCATGGCGCTGGACGCGCGGCGTCGATATGTCGAGCAATGGCCGTTCGCGCGCAACACTCGCGATGGCGGCGACAATGGCTTTGCTGTGCTCGCCCTTGCAGTTCGCCACTCCAGGGGCCTCGGTCACGACCACGTCCGGCCTCAAATCCTCGATCAGCCTTGTGGCATAGACGGCTGCCGCACCAGGCGATGTGCTCGCCTTTCGCGACATGCGCCAGTCCACCAGCCGGTCGCCGATCAGCAGCACCATGCCCACCCGGCCTGAGGCTGCGGCAAACGACAGTGTTTTAAGTTCCGCCATGTTCGCCTGGATCAGCCAGTAACCTTGTCCTCAACCGCTGGAGCGAAGCCTTGCGGTTGCGCGTCTCCACATAGTCGCGCACACCGGCGGGCATCGTGTCGAGCCGTTGCAGCAGCGTCGACCGCGACGCAGACATCAGCCCGGCAAACAGGTTTTCGAACGCGCGGCCAAAGACAAGCGAAAGGCCCGTCATCTGCTCAAGGTTCGGCAGCCGCCGTCCACGCTCCAGCTCCGAGATGAGCCATTGCTCGACGCCCAGCAGATGCGCAACATCGCTCTGGATATAGCCCGCACTGCGCCGGGCAAGGCGCAGGTCGAGCCCGAAGTCTCTATACATGGGATTGAAACATTTAGGACTAATGCAACCAGTCTATCCGGCAGACCGTCTCGCCGCACGGAGGCACAATGTGCGCCGTTGCCCCTTCGCCCTAAAGCCCCCCAGCCCCCGGGACCGGCACCCAAGTCCGGCACCGGGTGGCATGGCCGGGTCTGTCGCCGGAAAAGGTGAAACCTTTATCCGGCAATCCGCCATGCCACCCGCCCCGACATGCCCCCTGCGAGGTCATGGTGTCTGATGCACAGGATAGCCGGTCAGGGCCGGTCGATGCTAGACCCACCGGCATATGCGATATCAATATTCACTGGTGCAGCCCGATCAATCGTCAGCCACCGCCTTTCGCTTTGCAGCCACAAGAAAAATCCGCCTCGTTGCCGAGGCGGATCAGGTTCAATATTCGCTGGCTAGCATGATGGTCAGCACGCGGTGAGTGACGGCTGCATCGGCGGCATTGGGCGAATGGGCCTGGAGTGAATGATCGTAGTAGTCGAGCTTGAAGAACAGGCGCTCGCCACCCATCGTAAATGCCCCGAAATCATGCTCGCCATAAGGATCGTTGCCGTTGGTGAAATCGTTGAAGGTCCTGACGGCCAGGAGTGCTGCCATCATGAACACATGGCCCTTCTCCATGATCCCGGGGGTAATCATCGTCGAACCATTGCCGATCCCGAGCTTGCGGAACTGGTCGTTCAACTGGCGGATGCGCGCTTGCGGGTCCGCCCTTCCTTGCGTTTCCATACGCATCTCCTTTCGTGGGGTGGCCGCCCGAAGCAATTTTCAGGCGCACCCGCCGAAAGGCGATGAGAGGGAATGAAAGAACTTCTCTGCCAACCAGTATAGCGCGCAGCCAGAGCCGGGATAGACCACTGCATATGGTGTGGCCCGTATTGGGCGGCGCGTGCGAAACCAGTGTCGAACTTTATCGCGGCGCTTCAAAGCAGTGCAGACTCAACTCGTCGCACCGGGCGCATTGCCCATTGTCTTCAGTGGGCGAATGCCTATCTTGGCTTCAAGGCTATTGCAGAAGCCTGCCGCCCGCCGCGCGCTAAGCTGTTAATCAGTGCTGCATAAGTTCAAGGACTCCGTGTCATTTTCTGACTCTGGGAGCGGTTGGCGGGCGACGTTTCAGCAGGGCAGGAGAAATGATATGTTGAATCCCAATATCACACCTATGTCGATTCCCGGCATCAAGAAGCTCGCAAAATCCTTGAAGGCAGAGCTTGCGATTCCTCACCACGAAGCGCTCGATCAGGCAGCGCAGCGGGGCAAGTTCGCGAACTATGCGCATGCACTTCATTGCACTGCGAGAAGGCACGGCCAGATTTCACAAAGGCTGCCCCACCTGGTGCAGGTCTCGGCGCATTGGCGTAATCGCGCCGCCAACACACTTGGCACGGAGCGGCTTTACCTTCCAACATCAAAGCCGCTTACCCAACTGGTTAAGTCGCACCAACTGACGGGCCGCCTCGGCGGCTCGACAATCACGGGTGCCGACCATATTGCTGACCAATATCATTGGGACGATGCCGATCAGGCGCGCTGGAATGTCCGGCGCCTCGCGAACACCCTGAGATTCATGGACGCAACTGGCCTAAGGCCGTCGGCAAGCCATGGCAAATGGCCGCACAATATTTATGACAACCGCATTCCCGGCTGCGATCATACCGCCGTCTGGTATGATCCTGCAACCAAGCGATACCTCATCACCGACGAACCCTATACGGACTCGGCTGAATATCGGGCTGATGAGCGTCAGCTCTGGTCCGACAAGTTCGGCCAGGTGGCCCTGTTCCTTGATTGGAAAGGCCTGCACAATCCAAGCGAGGTCGGCGGCACACGGCTCTTCTTGATCGGCAAGTTGGCGGATGCCGAGTGGATTGCATCGCTCGCACGGACGCTCGACGCTTATCCGGGCGCAATCCTGGAGAAAGACTGGGATCGCTTCGCGAAACCGTTCTGACTGATCAGCTTGCGAGCCCTACCGCCCGCGATAGGGCTCGCAGGCGATCCCGTCATTGTCGCCGTCCATTTGCGGACGATAACCAGGCTCGCCCAGGTAGAGCGGCGCCACGCCTGCCGCCCGGGCGGCATCGCACCCCGGCCAATAGTCGCCTGGTTGCGGCTCATGCTGTCGCGCAAACCCTCGCGACACTGCAAATTGATGCGCATAAGCAGTTACCGGAGAAAAGCTGCCACGCTGGTAGAGTGCCATCCCGCCGCCCAGGGTCGCGCCGCCAAAGATCGCCACGGCGAAGATCTTCACCACACTCATGATCTGCCGCCGACGTTCCAGGGCCCGGTGGTAAAGTCCCAGGCGCACAGGCGCTGCGCGAAACGGCTTCTTGAAGCTCATGGGCTGACATTTACCCAGAAAAGGGTAAATGCAGTGTTTCGATCCGCTCGCTGCTTCGCCATTCCAGCGCTGCGCCCGGTTGAATGGCCGCGAATATGGCAGCCCGACCCTTCCGACAGTCTCGCCACAGCAAGGCAGCACTATGACAATGATCGGATGCAGGAAAAATCCGACACAGTCTTCAACCTTGGCCTGGCAGACCACCAATATCGTGGTCGACCTTTTGGCATAAAGCTGAAGGATCGGCTTTCCCATTTATACCTGATCGGCCAGAGCGGCACCGGCAAGTCGACCCTGCTGGCCAATCTGGCGCTCCAGGACGCAACAGCAGGGATCGGCTTCTGCCTGATCGACCCCCATGGCGACCTGGCCGCCATGCTGTCGGCGCGCCTCGCTGTCCCGCATCACTATTGGGACGTGGCCGATCCGGCCTGCCGCTATGGCTATAATCCATTGACCCGGGTGCCGCTTTCGCTCCGCCCGCTCGTGACCTCAGGACTCATCGATACATTGAAAAAGCAATGGGCCGATGCCTGGGGGGCGCGCATGGAGCATCTCCTGCGCTATGCGGTCTTGGCGTTGCTCGATCAGCCGCAGGCAGACCTGCGCGATATTGTGCGTCTCTATGTGGACAAGGAGTTCCGCAAAGCCGTGGTTGCCGGCATCCGCGATGAACAGGTCCGCGCCTTTTGGACAAGCGAGTTCCCGAGCATGAACTATGTGAACGCGATCGATGGCGTTGCTCCGATCGCCAACAAGCTCGGCGCCTTCCTCGCGCACCCTGTCGTCCGCGCCGCCATCTGCGAACCCGAACAACCATTGCGGTTCCGGCGCATCATGGACCAAGGCGAGATCGTGATCGTCAACCTGGCCAAGGGCCGCCTCGGCACCGACATGGCCAATGTCCTTGGCGGGCTGATCACGGCGATGGTCATGCATGCGGCGTTCTCGCGGCATGACAGCCCGGAGCAGACCCGCCGCCCGTTCATTCTCTACGTCGACGAATTCCCTTCGTTCACCACCCAGGCCTTCGCCAACCTCCTGCCCGAGGCCCGCAAATATGGCCTCGGCCTGACCCTGGCGCACCAGCATGTATCCCAGGTTGAAAGCGCCGTGTTCGATGCGGTCCTCGGCAATGCCGGTACGATCATGAGCTTCCGGGTCGGGGCAAACGACGCACCAATCATCGCTCGCCAGCTCGATGAACCCGACGCGCAAGGCCTGCTCCGATTACCCAATCATCATGCCTTGCTGCAGCTGATGGTCGATGGAAAGAAGACACGGGCCTTTACCGCCCGCACCTGGCCGCTCGCTATCTGACAGCCCATAACGGGGCGTCTAGGAGCGATGCGACGGCCCAATATAATGACGCCATGGAACCTTCACGACAACTCGAAGCCTTCTTCGATCTTTGCAAGGACATGTATGAGCGCATGACGCGCGAAGGCACCTGGCCGTGGACACCAGATTCGACAGATCCATCAGATATGATAGATTCGGAGTCCACCGAAAATGAACCATGAAACGGTGCTTTGGATATGTACGTGTCTCGACCGTCAAACAAGGTGACGGCGTATCATTGGAAGCCCAGCGGGAAGCCATTCTGGCCTTTGCGAGTCGCAACAATATCGAGATAACACAGTGGTTCGAGGAAAAGGAAACTGCCGCCAAGCGGGGGAGGCCACTGTTCAATCAAATGGTCAGAGACCTGCATCGCGGCAAGGCCCATGGTCTCGTCATCCACAAGGTTGACCGTTCGGCCCGTAATCCAGCCGATTGGGTCCAGATCGGCGAACTGGCCGATGCCGGGATCGACATCCATTTCGTGACCGAAAGCCTCGACTTTCGTTCGCGCGGTGGTCGCCTGACGGCTGACATTCAGGCCGTCATCGCTGCCGATTATATCCGCAACTTGCGCGAGGAATGCATCAAGGGGATAACGGGGCGGTTGAAGCAGGGTTTATACCCCTTTCGAGCACCCATCGGTTACCTCGACAATGGCGGCGGGAAGGCAAAGACACTCGATCCGCGCCGGGCCCCCCTGGTGAAGCTCGCCTTCGAACTCTACGCCAGCCGCCGTCACTCGCTGCGCACTTTGCTTGCTGAGCTGAACCGCAAGGGGCTCACCAACCGGGAAGGCGGCACGCTGACGCTGTGCGGCATTGAAACCCTGCTCAACAATCCCTTCTACACCGGCATCATCCGCATCAAGCGTACCGGTATGTCGTATCGGGGCGTGCACGAACGCTTGATTTCGGCGAACCTGTTCGAACGGGTGCAGGCGATCAAGTCGGGCAAGTCCGGACCGAAAGTGACGCGCCACGATCATATTTATCGCGGCCTGTTTCGTTGTGGCCATTGTCACGGCCCAATGGTCCCTGAGCTCCAGAAATCCCATGTCTATTATCGTTGCGCCGTCAAGCATTGCCCCACCATGACCGTGCGGGAAGAAGCCCTGGCAGCGGCCATCGATACGTGCCTGGCGCAGTCGCAATTGGGCCATGCCGATGCTGCTGACTTTCTTGCACGGATCGAGACCTGGGTCGCGCAGACCAACAGTTCCGACCAGGAAAAGGCCTGGCAGCTTCGCAAGGCCGCAATCCAGGATCGCATAGACCGTCTCACCGATGCCCTGGTCGATCGGCTGATCGATCGCGACGCCTATGCCGACCGGCGCCAGCGGCTTGCTCTCGAAGAGGAAGCCTTGGACGAAGAGCACCAAAAAATCGGAAATCGTGCCGCCAAGGCAGCGCACATGCGCACGCTCATCGAACTGGCAAAAACCCTTTGTTTGAGCCACCAATTGGCAGAGCCGGCTGAAAAGCGCAGATTGGTCGAAATGACCACATCGAACCGGCGCGTGTATGGAAAAAACATATGTATAGAGCCGTCAAATTGGCTCTCCGAGGTCGAAAACACGTGAGGTGTTCTCTCTGGTGCACCAGCCCGAGACGGGCACCGAACTCCCTGACGTACCATCAAGGAGGCAGATTGTGACTATGTGCACCAGCCCGAGACAGGCGCCGAACTCCCTGACGTACCATCAAGGAGGCAGATTGTGACTATGTGCACCAGCCCGAGACGGGCGCCGAACTTTCGACGCAATTCTGGCCGGATCCCACGTAGCGTCGCAGGCAGCTGAGCAATAGCGATCCCGCGACTTTAATTAGAATTTGGAACTAAGCTCACCCACCAATGACTCTGACGCAGAAAGCCACCCAAGATCTGACGGTAGGCACTGACAGGGTAGCACTACAGGTCCAATAAGTTCAAAAGCCCGAGTGTATTTCAAAACCAGACATCAAGCCAAAGTCCTTGAGGCACAGCATGACACAAGAACGCCTGCCAAACCATGAACCCTCGTATACAATTCGGCCCGATGTGAACGGACAGCGTATCGCCCCGAGTTTTTCTCCGCTGGGTTGCAATTCAAGCATCAAGGCATCCGAATATTCGTCTAGGACAAGATGATCTACAGGATGCTTCCAGCTCTCAGACTGAAACTGTTCGTCGCTGGCATGAAGTATGGTCATCCCAGTTTGTGTCCCCACTCGTACTTCATTTTTTAGCTTTTCATATGTTTGCCCTATCCCAGGCCAGTGATTCCGATCAGACAAATCTAGAACATTCCGTAAATCTAATTCAGCTTCGATTACAGCAGCCACGCCGCCGGATTTTTCTACGTCCTTCTGTGCCCACGACTTGGCATGCTCAAATCCATTTTCAAAGAAGTAGAAACCCCAGCCAAGCCACAAGCCTGTGCCAATTCGTGCAGGGTCAATGCCGTTGGTCTCTATGTCTCTCGCGTTGGACAGTGTAGTCCCGTGAAAATAGCGCATCGAAAATTTCAAAAGAAAACCCCCTCAAACTTAAAGGGGGCATACGGGTCTCAATCATCTCCCGCAAGGTATTCGCGAAGTGCTTCTTTGCAGTCGCAGTTTATGTCGAGCGTGGCGGCGGGAGGCGCAGGTTTCCTTCGGTTTTCCATGATTTCACTCCAGATAATTACAGTTCCTTCGACCTCAACAAGTCGAAGGAAGTTACATGCGAACAAGATCATCATTGCCGTTTCGAGCGGCCCCGCTCCGGGTCGAAGACCCGCCCAGTCATGGCACCCTACTCACCGCATTCCTCTCCTCTCTGTCGCTCGACGAGAGGTCAGCCTGTGCGGTTCTGTTTGGCGCTGCTGCCCGCCATTTCCTGCATTGGCTGGAGCTGCATGGGATCGCAGTCCGCACGATCGACGATCGGGCTGTTCGGCGGTTCGAGAAGCACCGGTGCCGGTGCCACCGGTATTCGGCGCAGCAGCCAGTATATAAGGCGGACATTGCAGCGCGGGTCAGACGCTTCGTCCGCTTCCTGGAAGATCAAGGCTACGTCGAAGTCGACGACGGGATCGACGATTTGCCACGGCACCTCGCCGACTATTTCGACGCGATCAATAGTCTGCAACTCGCGCAGGGACCGGCGCAGTCCTATCGATCCGAGGCCGAGCATGTCGTGGCCTGGCTTCGCATTGCGCGACGACGGTGGGCCGATATCGACGACACGATCATCGACCAGTACGCCGTGCATGATTGCCGTTGCCCGGTCTGGCGCAAGCGGGGCAAGCTGGTCGCCACGGGCACCAAGCGGCGGCGGCGCTGCGCTCGGCACTTCGTCGAGTTTCTGCGGGGTCGGGGCGTCATCCCATCGGTCGAACCGGTGGTGGACGATAACCCGCACATGGCGGCATATCTTACATGGCTCAAGCAACATCGCGGCGCGACCGACGAGACGATCCGGCGTTACCGGACCGATATCACGCGGCTCATGCCCATGCTCGGCGAGCCTTCACAATGGGATGCAGCCGCTCTCAGGCGGGCATTCCAACGACGAAGCAAGGAGACGCCGGGTTCGGCATCGCTGCTCGTCACGATAATGAGGAGCTACATTCGGTTTTTGATCGTGCAAGGCGAGTGCCGACCGGCATTGTTGCACGCGATACCATCAGTGCAGCGCTACCGCCTTTCGGCGTTACCCCGTCACGTCGACCCGGCCATGATCGAGAAGATCATTGCAGCCTGTCCGACCGATCGGCCGGTGGAAGTCCGCGACAAGGCCATCATTCTCCTGCTCGCCAGGCTCGGACTGCGAGCGGGCGATGTCCGGGACATGCGGCTCGACGATATCGATTGGCGGGGCGGGTACATCCGGGTCAAGGGCAAGACCCGAAGGCCGGACCGGTTGCCACTGCCGCAGGATGTCGGCGACGCGATTCTGGCATATCTTGCGGCAGCCCGCCCGAAGGCCGTCGAAGACCATCTGTTCCTGCGCGTGCAAGCTCCGTTCCGGCCATTCAGCTCGTCCGCGGAGATCGCAGGCATCGTCGCACGCACGCACGAGCGCGGTGGGATCGAAGGGGTGCCGACCGGGTCGCACATATTCCGGCATTCGCTTGCCACCAACTTGCTGCGCGCGGGCGCGGGCCTGGAGTCCGTAAGGGACCATCCTGCGTCACAGCTCGCCCGAGACCACTGCCATCTACGCCAAGGTCGATCTGCCGATGCTCATGAAGATCGCGCAGCCCTGGCCCGGAGACCTGCCATGTTGAACACACACATCTCAAGATACGTCGCTTTGCATCGCAGCCTGGGTCGGAAGTATTCCGAACAGGACCGGATGCTCCGCCAGTACGCTGCCTACGCCGAGGGTTTCGGCGATCGGCACACTCAGGTCCAGCGCATCTACGACTGGTGCCACACGTCGAGCTCACAATATGTGGCCCGCCGGAGGTTCGACACCGCACGTAACTTCAGCCTTTTCGCTCATGCCGAGGATTCGGGCCACGAGGTTCCACCTGCGGGCGTTTTCGGCCGAGGCAAGCGGCCCCGCCCCACGCCCACGATCATCAAGCCCGAGCAGGTCCGGGCGATCATGACGGCGGCACTGGGCGTTCCTCCCAAGGGCATGATCAGCCCGTACACTTATCACTACCTGTTCGGTCTGCTGGCCGCGACAGGACTCCGGATTTCCGAGGCCCTCGCGTTACAATGCAGCGATCTGGTCGAGGATGGCCTGATCGTCCGCAACGGCAAGTTCGGTAAACAGCGGCTTGTAGCGTTGCAGCCATCGACCCGTCAGGCGCTCGAAGCATATCTCGCCACCCGGGCAAGGCTCGGTGCCACGGGCAATGACCTGTTCGTGACCATCCGGGGAAGAGCCCCCATAAAGTGCGCGCACACATCGTGTTCGTCAGGCTGGCCCGACAGCTTGGATACCGCGGACCAACTGGAACGGCCGGGATGCGGCTACACGACTTGCGGCACACTTTCGCCGTGCGTTCCTTGAGTCCTGCCCACCCGACAGGGAGGCGATTGCACACCACATGGCCGGACTCAGCGTCTATCTTGGGCACGCGTCGGTCGCCAACACGTATTGGTATCTCGAGGCCACGCCGGTGCTGCTGCGCGACATCGCGGCCGCCAGCGAGCAACTTTACCGGGGAGAGGCCGCATGACGGCGCTCGCTCCGCATCTCTCGGCATACCTGCGTGAACATCTGCCACGCGAACGCGCTGTCAGTCCGCACACGGTGAAGACCTATGCCAACTGCTTCGTCCTCCTCGTCCAGTTCGCTGCCGGTCGGCTGAAGCGCCGACCGACCGATCTTGAGATCGAGGATCTCGGCACCGACATGATCATGGCCTTCCTTGACCATGTCGAGACCGGTCGCGGCAGCTGCGTGCGGACCCGCAACGGCAGGCTCGCCGCGATCCGGTCCTTCTTCCGGTACATAGAGTATCGCATTCCGGCCTGCCTGGACCAGGCGCTCCGCGTCAGATCGATCCCGACCAAGAAGACCGACAAGGCGCTGATCGACTACCTCGACCGGGCCGAGATCAAGGCGTTGCTCGACGCCCCCGATCCCCGCACTCGCCTTGGCACACGCGATCGCGCCATGCTGCATCTGGCCTATGCCGGCGGGCTCCGGGTATCGGAACTTGTGTCGCTTCAGCTGCGCGATTTCCCGGACCGCTCCCTGTCCACCGTGCACATCATGGGCAAGGGTCGGCGTGAACGGGTCCTGCCGCTCTGGAAGGAGACCCAGTTCGCATTGCGCGCGTGGCTTGCGATACGGCCCGACGCGCAAGCTGCCGAGATATTCCTCAATGCCAACGGGCAGCCTATGACCCGTGACGGGTTTGCATTCCGACTGGCTGAACACGTCAAAGCAGCGGCGGCAAAGCAGCCGTCGATCCTCGGCAAACGGGTTACGCCGCATGTGTTGCGCCATTCCTGCGCGATGCACACGCTCGCGGCGACCGGGGGACATCCGCAAGGTCGCGTTGTGGCTTGGCCATGCCAGCATACAGAGCACCGAGACCTACCTGCGGGCCGATCCCGAGGAGAAGCTGCAAATCCTCGCGGCTCACGGTGCCCCCGCCATCAAGCCCGGGCGCTTCAAGCCGCCATCCGATGCCCTGATTACCATGCTTACCGACGTTCGAAGGCGGGCCTAGCCCGTCTCCGAACATTCCCCCTGACCCTCATATTATCTGGAGTGAAATCATGGAAAACCGAAGAAAACCTGCGCCTCCCGCCGCCACGCTCGACATAAACTGCGACTGCAAAGAAGCAATTTAATGTTGAGCTCAACATTAGACATATTCGCTGCTGGTATTATCGAGTTCTAACAGGTTTTTGACCCCAAAATGTTCTGCCCAACGGCGTTCCGTATATGCAGCCATGCTCAATCCTAACAGGTCAGCCTCCACTTTTTTTGCTTCCAAGATTTCTCCCAACCGTTCGGTTGAAGGTGGCGCAAGTCCCATTTCCAATCCCTCCACAAGAGGGAGGCGAGGCTTGACCAAACGGAGGCCAATCTCGGCCTCACGTTCTTTGAGCTCCTCGTATAGTTTGGCTTCATACTGCGGCTTCCACAGCGCCAAATCTATAATTGGTAGTATAAACGCTAATATCAAAATAGTAAATACTGTATTATGTGCCGAAATAAATTTGTCGTTTTCGTAAAATTGATATATCGAAACCATATAGTAGGATAGAAATACGATAAAAATAGATGATTTTGCAAACTGTATTCCGATTAATCTTATAATTGCCGACTTTTTACTCCATTTATTGCCATCTCTAGGACTACGCGTCGCGATTATTGCTAAAATTAGTAAAGATCTATCGTCTATTTCTTTCAAAACTGACGCACTTCCAGTGCGCCACTTAATAAGCATCTGTTCGAACCAGAGGAATATCCCGGCAACAAGATGACCTGATTTGAGATTGCTAAGTATTAACACTTTTTGTCACTATGCCTTTGAAAATGGGCGTTTGCAGCAGCCAAACATTTCCGTTGAGCGTAACCGCAAGATTGTTGGAGGTTGCTCCTAGTTGCAGCCGGTTGCAAGCGCTGACGCAGTGTCAAGAAGGAATTTTCTGCATCAATCCGAGACAGCGACCGTCGTCGACGCATACAACGTTGACTACCAAGGTTTTAGCTTACACAGCAATGCGGTGCATCGACGCCAAACACGAATAGGCAACGGCGCGCGGTCAAAATGCGCCCTTCTCAGGCTATCATCTTTCCAACGCCCGGCCTGTATCTCTGCTTCCGACCACTGTCGCGCCCATTGCACCTTGCCACCCGAAATGAAGTAGTGTGATCGACAAGGCAGATTCCAATTGCCAACGGACGGGCGAAGGGTTGGCGCATTTTGATGGCCGCTGAGCCGCCACCCGCTAGGCTTTAGGGGTGTAACGATCTTGCTGCCACAACCGCAGCAGCAAAGGTGAGCGGCCGTCTTGTATCTCGCCGATACATATAAAACCCCATTTGCCATTTCTGACGGCATCAGGTTCACCTGCATCACTCTGATGTTGCTAATCCTCGCCATATAAGTCTTCGTTTAGAAAAAGGCTATTGCCCACCGTGAACGAGTTGAAATTTGCGCGATCGAATTGATGGTAGAAGCCGCACATCTTCTTCCAGCGCATGACGGCAATCTGAGCATTTAGTGCGTTCAGGTCCGCAACTTGTATGTTCTGGTCGTACTCGTTCGGCTCGTCCGCATCAGCCAAAGACATCCTGCCACGCGCCTGCGCCCGGTTCTGCGCCCCGCTCGTGACGACTTGCAAAATTCCGCCAACTTTTTCCTTCTTCTCATAAAGGCCCATGCTGGCGTCAAGGAACGGGACAGACGTTTGTTCAAGGGCGTCCACGATTAGTCGTTTGCCCGGACCGGCGTCCATGCAGAGGAAGACGCAACTCATGGCCGCCAGTTCTGCCACATTGCTTTCATCTACATAGTCTGGATGGGCCTGAATCCCACGATGCATGCGAGCATAGATGTCTCGAAGATAATGCACCTTGAGCGGTTGAGCGCGTAATTCTTCGACGGAAGCTGCGCCTGGAGCACGAAAGGCGTTGTGCGAGGAGAATTTATCCCCGTCATAGAGGTGGATCTCTTTCACCGGCGTCTTGGCGATGAGATCAAGAACATACGATCCCGTTCCGCCAAGGCCCACAATCGCGATCCTGTCGGCTGCCAGTTTCTCGGTGATGACACTGATCTGCGCCTTGGCCGAATTCGTATCGAGATAGTTGAAGGGAGATTCGTCGTCCCCTGGCTCAACGACATTACCCGTCATTGGCGTCGCTGTCGGGTCGATGGTAGACGCTGGACCGCTTATGAGGGCGGCGTAGTTTCGAACCTTTTCGGCATGATCGAGGTAGCCTTCTGGCCGGGGCTTGTTTGAAAACTCAAAGTCGCAGGTTACTTCACTGTTGATCCGATGCTTTTGCTCACTCGGTCGTATCGCATCAAGCGCAACGCCATGGCTATCGCATGGGCATTCGCCAATAAAGCGCATCTGATGCCGTTCGGGTGCGATCGTCTTATCGCCGCTCAAGGTAAGCTCAGTGACCAATATTCCGTCGCGGTGCACCTGTCGCTCCGCGTTCACATAGGGGATGTCGCGAACAATTAGAAAGGCACCGACGATATCGACGTTAAATTTGAGATCGCGAAGGCTTCGCAGATCGTCGTTAAGCTCGATTAGCTTGTATGACATCGAACACCGTATTACGCGGCTTCACCTTGACTGACCCGCCTGGCCCAAGCGTTCCTTGCTTAGGTTCCTTGGCATGTTCAAAAGTGATCGAGTAAGTGATGGTTGGACCCGTCGGCGCGCCAGGATACGCAAGATTGACAATCTCATCGTAGGTGACCGTCTCGTCGACAGGCTTCTCTTCGGCGTTCACGATAATGATAAACTCTTTAGACATATTAGTTTCCTAGTCCGGCCCCGCTATGGATAATGGAGTGAGCCCGGTTCGCCCATATCATACTGCCGAACGACGCGAGCGCAAGAGACTTGAACCTCTTTTGTTCCGATTTGGGTTGCCGGAAAACTTAGATGAGATATCATCTGGGAATGAGTTTTAGCGACTACATCATTTATGTCGACGAAAGCGGCGATCACAATCTAGTTCAGACCAATCCCGCCTACCCAATATTCTCTCTTGCCTTCTGCATCTTCAAGAAATCAGACTATATCGAGCAAGCGGTGCCGAAGCTCCAAAACATGAAGTTTCGTTGGTTCGGTCACGATGCGTTTGTGCTGCACGAACGCGAGGTGCGCAAGCGGCTACCGCCGTTTGACCTTTTGTCGAATAAGGAGCGATTCGACATCTTTATGGTGGAGATCGGCGATCTTGTTGCGGACATTCCCATGACAGTCATCGCGGCCGTGATTCACAAGGACAGCCTGAAGGCCAAGTACACCGTACCCGTGAACCCCTATGAGCTTGCTCTGAAATTCTGTGTGGAGCGGACCGTTCGGTTCTTGGAGGAGAAGAAACAGACCGACGCGCTGACGCACATTATCGTCGAGTGTCGGGGAGAGCAGGAAGACCGGTCGCTAGAGCTTGAGTTTCGGCGCATTTGCGATGGCAAGAATATGTTGGGCCAGATCGACTGCCTGGATATTCTGTTTGTTGACAAGAAGGCCAATTCTACCGGACTTCAAATTGCTGACCTGATAGCGAGGCCAATCGGACTGCGGGTCCTTCGGCCTGATCAGCCCAACCGCGCGTTTGATGTGATTGAAACGAAGTTTCGCAAGAATGCGGCAGGAGATCATCGAGGATTTGGCTTCAAGGTGTTCCCCTAAAAAGCGAAGGGCCCCGGTATTACCGAGGCCACAGCGCCGACTGGGAATGCCCTGTCCACTTGGTTGTAATATACGTCAGAACCGCGGAATCGTCAATGATCCCTGTCCATAAATGCCCACATTGCAGTTTGGAACAATGTCCCGCCGTACTGTCAAGGAGGCATTTTGTGCACCAGCCCGAGACGGGCACCGAACTCCCTGACGTATCGTCAAGGAGGCAGATTGTGACTATGTGCACCAGCCCGAGACGGGCCCCGAACTCCCTGACGTACCATCAAGGAGGCAGATTGTGACTATGTGCAGATGGACGGGACGATTCTCGAAGGGTGCTTGATACGCTTCCCGCCATGTTGCGGCCCCTCCAGTTGATTGTGCAACTCGAAGGTGACGCCGATTAACGACCCACCGGTTCCGGGCCTTTGAACTTCAGCATTGCCCATGCGGAAAGCATGATCGTCGCAGCCACAGTTGTGCTGATGATCGGTGACAAGAACACGAGATTTGCGTCTGAAATGCTCCGGCCATAAGCGGCAGCCGCCCAACAGGAAATGAAGCCTAGCGCGACGGCCCAAGTCGCAGGTCGGCTGAGCTTTTTGGTTGCCTTGCGATCCATAAACAACGTCATTAAAATTGGAGGAACGAGACCAAGGGCGGCGCCATATACGGCGAATGCCAAGTCAGCCACCGTAAAGCCCCATATCCGCAATGCTTCAACAGCGGCTACAGCCACGAACGCACTGACGACGAGGATGAGACGTGACCAGAATGCTTCTATCTTCAAGTCTGCCCGCTCATGCACATCGGCCTTCCGAAATGGCGCAATTACGTCCTCATACAGCGTATGCGAAACAGCAATAAGCTGCGTGCTGGCGGTGCTAAGCATAGCTCCATAAAGCCCAAGCACGACGCAAAAGATCGTCGCCTGTCCGATCACTGTGGATTGCATCGAACCGAGCAAAGTTACGAGAAGGTTTTCACCTGCTACAGGCGTTACAAACATGAACGCGCCGACTGCTGTTATCGCAAGCAGTGACCAACTTACGCCCGAGGCCAAAACGCTTGACCACATACCCCTTGTGACAACTTCAGGGTGTTGCGAACCAGCGATACGTTGCCAAAGGCCCATATTGCTTACGAAAGTCAGCAAGTTCATCACCGCAATACCGGCGATAAATGCCGTCAGGCCGTTATTCCACGTCAAGGTCCTTAGCTCGGCGGGAATGTTGTTAAGACTGACCGCCAAACCTTGATCCGTCACAACGACAGCATAGTAAATGCACATGGCAATAATAAGCAGCCAAATGAACGCCATTTGAATGCGGTCGGTCACAACGACAACGCGAAATCCGCCAAGGGCCGTGTATATAAAAGAAATGGCCGCAATCACTGCGACGGTAACAAGCTGCGGCGCTCCCGGTATTGTCCCCCGTCAGCATTCAATAGACAGATTGGCTGCATAAAATAGGTGAGTGTTTTGGGTTCATCGTAGTGACTGTAAGGAACGAAGATGAACGCAAAACACTCAAGGCCGTCAGCGCAAGCGGTGGTAAAAGACATCCGCCGTGCCACGCGCAAGCAATATGGCGCGGAGGAGAAGATCCGGATCGTGCTGGAAGGCCTGCGCGGCGAAGATAGCATTGCCGAACTGTGCCGCCGCGAAGGCATTGCACAGGGCGTGTATTACAAATGGTCAAAGGACTTCATGGAGGCTGGCAAGCGCCGGTTGGCAGGGGACACGTCGCGCGCCGCCAACACCGACGAAGTGCGCGATCTGCGCCGCGAGGCCCGGGATCTGAAGGAAGTTGTGGCTGAGCAGATGCTGGAGATGCGGCTGCTTAAAAAAGCATGATCGCGGATGGGGAGACGAAGAATGAGATATCCCGCATCCGAGAAGCTCGAGATCATCCGTATTGTCGAGCAATCGCAACTGTCCGCTAAACAAACTCTGGATAAGCTGGGCATTGCCCGGCCTACCTTCTACCGCTGGTATGATCTGTATCTGCGCTTTGGCGCTGAGGCACTGGAGGATCGGCGCCCAGGCCCCAAGCGGGGTTGGAACCGCATCCCTGACAAGGTGCGCTGCGATATCCTTGATTTGGCGCTGGAGCGCACTGACCTATCGCCCAGAGAGCTTGCGGTGACGTTTACCGACACCAAGCGCTACTTCGTATCAGAAGCCAGCGTTTACAGGCTGCTGAAGGCGCATGACCTGATTACCAGCCCTGCCTTTATCGTCATGAAGGCCGCCAGCGAGTTCAAGGACAAGACGACCGCCATCAACCAGCTGTGGCAGACCGATTTTACCTATCTCAAGATCATTGGCTGGGGCTGGTATTATCTGTCCACCATCCTCGACGATTACTCGCGCTACATCATCGCGTGGAAGCTATGCACGACGATGCGTGCTGAAGATGTCACCGACACACTTGAACTGGCGTTGGCAGCTTCTGGCTGTGCGTCGGTGCACGTACTACACAAACCGCGGCTGCTATCGGACAATGGTCCCAGCTATGTTGCTGGCGAACTGGCGGACTTCCTCGCCGACAACGGCATGAGCCATGTGCGCGGCGCGCCATTCCATCCCCAAACACAGGGGGAAGATCGAACGCTGGCACCAGACCTTGAAAAACCGCATCCTGCTGGAAAATTACTATCTGCCCGGCGACCTTGTAGCCCAGATCGAAGCGTTCGTCGAACATTACAACCATCAGCGCTACCACGAGAGTCTGAACAACGTTACGCCCGCCGACGTCTACTTCCGGCAGGGCAAAAGCCATCATCAAACAACGCGAAAGGATCAAACGAAAACCATCGAACAAAGGCGCTTGCATCACCGCAAGCTTGCCGCATAACATCAACCCTACACATGGACCCAAACGCTCAACTGTTTTAACCCAACATATGTCTCAAATTATCTGACGACGGACAGACCACGTTTCGGGATAAGGACGAATTGCGCCACCTCGCGGCCGACATGACATCGGCAGAAGCATGGATGCGCGACAATCCCTATTCCGGGATGCGCGCCGAGATCGTGACCGACGCTGATCTGGCAGTTTTGCCCTCTGAACTCAGGAGGGCGGCATGAACGACATCAGTGTCGAATATGGCACGACGAGCGACGGCCTTATGGCCGCACGGGTCGATGGGCTCGCCTATATCGCCATTCCGCTCAAGGAAGGCTTCTCGATCGTGTCCGGCTGGAAGCTCAACCGGCCGATTGGCGAATGGTCCCGGTCAGATGTCTATTGCGCCGAAGGTGCCGTGGCTGATGAAGTCTCCTTCCGCGCCTATATTGCCGACATCGCGCTGCATGTCCGCCAACGCAACGCGCTCGGTCGCGTCGATACGATCCTGCGCGTTTCCACGCCTTGGGGGATGTCTCAATCGGCGACCATCTACGCGGAGGGGATCGTCTTTCATTCCACTGCCGGCCATGGCGGCTTCAAGCTCGACCGGGCACGCAATGCGGGGATGGATCCCGCGTTGCGACTATCTGGCGGCTGGTATGAAGAAGACGCCGAATGGGCGCTCGTCGCCGCAGGTTACCCGGACCTGTTCACCTACCGCGAACAGGCAATGGCAGACAGAGCGATGCGCGATTGGTATCCCGATGCTTGGGAGGCCGTCCATGGCCGCACGTTGTCAGCGGCGGAATCATTCACTCGCGACCGCCAGCAGTTTGCCCGCCGCCACGAAAAGGACTGGGTGGTGATTTCTGCCGTTCGATCATCCGATCATCCTGGCATGGTAGAGGCGCTGGCCACCGTCGGAGGGGATCGGAATAGCGACGAAACGCGACGATTTCTGGTGTCGGTTGGGGAGTATGCTGCTGGACGGCACGGGTTCGTTATCAATCCTTCGGCGCACCCTGAGATGGTACGGTCCTCCAGCATCTTATCGGGTTGTCGATTGGCTGGAATGTCAGAGTGACACAATCTTCAGACACCATTCCTGGCCGCGCTTACTCGGAAAAAACTATGCCAAAGCAGCCACTTTAGCGGTCAGATAATCATGGTAACCTTGAAGCAGCGAAAGATCTGCGGCCGCTGCGCTTGCCATGAGCTTTTCACATTCTGACCGGGCTTTCGTCAATGTCGTCCACTTGACCCCGCTGTCATCCGGAGCGGCGATCCGCGAATAGATATGCGCAGAGATTTCTTGTTGGCAGACGAGGGGCAAACAGTTTGGATCGTGGGCAAAAATGAGACGCTTGGCCAAGAAGCCAAACTTGGGATTTTGAAATTGACTGGCCAGCGTATGGCGGTGTTCCCACGGCATCGCATGAAATTGCGTCATCAGCTGCTCATCAGCATTTCCTGCAAACCCCTCATAGATTTGCTTTTCAACGTGTTCGTTGGGCCCATACACAGTTTTGGTAGCCTCATACGCGGCCAGCAAACGGGTTTTGAGTGCGTCGTCGCTGCGAAGATCACTAGCCCGAACCGCAATGTCATCCTGCGTCAGATCACCGAATAGGTGGTCGGGCACATCCTCTAGCGGCGTCATGGTCGGCGCGGCGTTGGCTTTGATTTTGCGAAGCGGCTTTGGTGAGCTGACTACGAGACTTTGCAACTGAGCATCGGTCAGATTGCGAAACTTATCGAGATCGTGTGCCAGGTCGAAACAGACCGAAACATTGGACTGTTCGCTGTCCTGACCAATCCGCAATACCGGCATATGCTTGGGACGGTTGAAGTAGAATTCCGTCAGGAGGAATGGCTCATCTTCATCCAAAAACTCGGCGGCCGCGGCTCTTTGCGTGAACCGCAAAAAACGATTCCACAGATCGCCAGCGCCGTCCCGAACAAGGCGGCACATGTGAATCGTAGCCTCTACATCCGACAATGCATCATGGGCATTGTCATGAGCAAAGCCGTTAGCGGGTGCGAGTTGGTCGAGCTTGAAAACTGGCTTGCCGTTGCCACCATAGGGAACGGTCACACAATCTGGTTCAAATTCAGTACAGGCTTGAACGAGGGGCAACACGTCCCCCCGGCAATTACCGTCGCGATTGGTCAGATATGGATTGTGCAGAGTTTGGTAGAGGGCTTGGCGCATGAGCTCTTCGTCAAACCGCAGACTGTTGTAGCCAAGAAAAATAGCCGGCGACCATTCGGCCAGCTTGCTGCGAACGGCTCTGACCATCTCGTAGTGCGATGGCGTGGCGGGATCGTGCAGCCGATCGATGGTCACTTTGGTGACACGAAGTGCGCCTGGAGCTGGAACAATGAACGGCAGGAGCCGAGAACGTACCTCAAAGCGTTCCAGGATGTTCAGGTCTTCGTCGGTCCTGATTGCCGCAAATTGCAAAATCTGATCGAAGGAGGTGTCAATGCCAGTCGTCTCGGTATCGTAAAAGACAAACCCCATGCGCCCCTCCGCAGTCAGCTAGATGTATGAGGAGAGTCTATTTTGCAACGCTGTCACGCTCACACGAAAACGCTTGGCGAGCGCCTTCATACCAACCTCATCGTCAATATCTAGGCTTTCAATTCCTTCGATTTGACTGATAAATTGCTTTGGCATCAGGAGTTCCGAGGCAAACGCATTAGCCTGTACCTCAACCCGGTCAGTCCCTTGAGTCGCCAACTCGCCGCGCCAGAGCGTAAAGCCTTTATCTACATGCACCGTGCCATCAATCAGTTCGCGGTGCATGATGTGGTGCCCCAGTTCATGGGCGATGGTGAACCGTTGGCGATTGGGATGGTGGAGCGCATTGACCCCGATCACTGACACGCCGTCTTTGATGAGCGCCATGCCCGAAAGCTCCTGATCGAGCGGCGAAAAGCGCACGGCTATGCCGAGACTTTTTGCAATTTTCTCGACTGGCACTGGTAGCGCCGTCACAGCGTATTCTGTCAGAATACGCTGCGCGTGGTCACGAGCAATTTGAGCTGGGCTGGTCACTAGGAATCGTCCGAAGCAGCAAGCGATGTGCCGTTGCCAAACATGCCCATCAGCGCATCGCTCACTTGAGCCTTTTGACGCTCTGAAATGTCACTGCGCGAAATGGGGACAACCATATCGTTTTCGCCACGCACTAGCGACTTGGGCAAAAGTTGCATGATCGACGGCAGCTTCAGGGCTTCCGCAAACAGATACACTTGATGCAGCAAAACCTTCTGTCGGCCGGACTCAATATTAGCGATTGAGGCGCGGGAAATGCCCACCTTCACAGCAACTTGTGCTTGTGTGAGGCCAATGGCTTTACGCCTTATCGCCACAGCTTCCCCCAACGCCGAATAGATTGACCACTCGTTCATGGCCGTGCCTTTGAACCAATACGCCAGCCATGTCAATCACACAAACATATGTTTGTGTGATTGACATAGCGTATGTTTGCATTGACGCTATTTCCAAATCCCGTCATATAGCGAATCGAGGCAAGGGCATCGTGCTCGAGTCCAAGCAGAAAGGAACTGCCATGCAGCTCGAAGGTGCTGTCATTAAGGAACAAGGCCAGACCTTCGCGGTCGTGGTGGTCAAGCGTCATGTCACTGACGATCGGCATGAAGCGTCGTCGGCAATGCAGAGTTTTAGTCGCTGCTTTCCGGGAATGCCGATTGTCCTGATGTCTCAGGATTCTCGCGGGGTGCCGACATATTTCGGTCGCCGCGACATTGCCAATTTTCTTTCTGGGGTGCCGACCAACGCCATCCCTTGGAAGCGTTACACGTTCAACTAAGATCACAGGAGCATTTATGGCCAAGAATACCGGCAACAACTTTCGTCGCGGCGCAGTTACAGCCCGTACCCAATTTGAGCGCCCAGATGGCAACTACCAGAAGCGCAACGAGCGCACTGGCGAGTTTATGAGCGTCAAGAATGGCGGATCGCCGTTCAAGGGCGTCGCCAAAGAACCCGATGGGCGCGACAGCCCCAATTCGTGATACAATTATCGCATGTCTAACCCAACCCCTGTGCCCACCCCGAAGGATGCAATCCGCCTCGAACTTGAGCGGATCGAAGAGGATTGCATCCATTCCGGCAAATCTCACTTCAACGCTCACGAGCGGTGGAGCCGATTTCATTATTGGCTGGGAATCCCGTCGGTCATTTTAAGTAGCATCGCGGGCTTGGCCTTTTTTAAGGACTACCCCGAAATCGGTGGCGCGATTGCATCGGTGGTTGCCGTCTTGACCGCACTATCGACATTCTTGAAGCCGTTTGAACGTGCCGCATCGCACAAGAGTTCCGGCGATCAATATCTCTCGCTCAGAAATGATGCGCGCGTATTCCGGCAGATTCGGCTTGAAAACGTCTGTGACGACCAGTCGGCGATTGACGGCTTGGATGAGTTCACCAAGCGCAGAAACGAATTGAACCAAGCCAGTCCACAGTTTTCAACCAAGGATTTCAAGGTCGCCCGAGACGGGATCGATGCTGGCGAATCCACTCATGCAGTCGATAAATAATCCTATGACAGTCAACAGTTACCTCACCAATCGTGCCAGCAACGCAATCCTTTCAACCGGCGAACAGGATTCAATAAACCGTTCGGTTGCTACCTTGCAAACGCGCCTCAATTCATATTTTAGTTCAAAACTAAACAGCCATTTTCGTTTTGGTTCTTCTACGCGCGGTACGATTTTGCCTCGCAGAATGGATGGTCATTCCGATATTGATTACATGGTGGTGTTTGCCGAAGGGGGCTATACCCCTCAAACCTACCTCAACCGCCTTCGGGCCTTCGTCGATGCCTATTACTCATCGTCAGACATCAAGCAGTCCTCACCGACCATCGTGCTGGAACTCAACCACATCAAATTTGACCTTGTGCCCGCACTTGCCAACATGTGGGGAGGCTACCAGATTCCAGATGGAACAAGCGCGTGGCAAAATACAAACCCTAATGATTTCAATGGCAAGCTGACCGAAAAGAACACTGCTAATCACCACCTCATCAAGCCGACCATCAGGCTCGTGAAGTTTTGGAATGCCCAGAACGGCTATGTCTTTGATTCATACTCGCTGGAAAAATGGATTGTCGATCAATCATATTTCTACATCAGCACCCAGCGTGACTACCTGCTTGAAACATTCGAAAAATTGGCAACGCCAACCGATACGCAATGGCGAAAAGACAAGGTTGAGCGCGCCAAGAAGATTGTGGCTGAGGTTCGCAGGCTTGAGCGCGAGAATATGCCTGTTTCCGCTGAGCTTGAGATCAAAAAACTCATCCCGGAGTAATGGCGGATCGGCTCATTCCAATTAACTGACCAATATGCATCAGGCTGTAATCGAGTGAGAGGCTAGCCGGGAGCGGGCGAACCGCCCGGGTTTGAGAGAGAGTGTCCGGGCGTGATCCGCCCTTTCTGCTCTCCCGGAGATCCCACCAATGGCCCACATCCTTACGGACGCAGCGCTTGGCGCTGCGCCGCTCGCCACGCATTGCGCATTTGACGCGCGTGCGCGTGCGCTGCTGACCGCAGTAACCTCGCTTCTACCCCTGCTCGAAATCGGGCGGCCCGTTGAATCCGCCTGTTTGCGCGAGGTAATGACGGCAGCCTTTGGCGGCACCGATGCTGAAGGCGCATGGGATTGGAAGAGTGCCTATGATGCCTGTGAGGTTGCACAAATCCTTTTCCTGCGCCGTTTTGGCCCGGCAATCTTGTCACGCGGTGGCCCTCGATCTCGCTCCCTTGCGCTGATCGAACGAGTTTCGGCTCTCTTGCCGACCCACACCCGGCGCTCTGAAACCAGCCAGGCCTTGCAACAATATTCGACGCCTGCGGGTCTATCGTTCGTGGCCGTTGTCGCTGCTTCGATTGGCGCGGGCGAAACTGTGCTCGAACCTTCTGCTGGCACGGGCATGTTGGCGATTCAGGCCGAACTGGCTGGTGCACAGCTCGTGCTGAATGAACTCGCTGAAGGCAGGGCAGCACTGCTGTCGCGCTTGTTTTCAAGCGTGGCCGTCAGCGGACATGACGCCGCGTCGATTGATGATCGCTTGCCCACTTCGGCGCGCCCGAGCGTTATCCTAATGAACCCGCCATTTTCGGCAGTCGCGCATGTTGAGCGGACGATGAAGGACGCTGCGTTTCGCCACATCGCTTCCGCCCTGGCCCGGCTCGAACAGGGGGGCCGGCTGGTGGTCATTACCGGGGCTGGCTGTTCTCCGGATGCTCCAGCATGGCGCGATGCTTTCATCCGGTTGCAGGGGGCCGGACGTGTGGTCTTTACAGCCGCCATCGACGGCAAGGTTTATCGCAAGCACGGCACGACGATCGACACCCGATTGACGGTGATCGACAAGCTGCCCGCTTCCGATCCCACGACTTTCGTTCCGAGTGCAGGGACCGCTCCTGATACCGCGACCTTGCTCAAATGGGTCGAAGCGCAGGTGCCGCCGCGCGGACCGATGGCCCCAATGCCCGGTGCAGGACTGCATTGCGCTTCTTCGCCGTCGCCCGTGAACCGCGCGGTTGCTCGGACTGCCCCGATCAATCCCTTGGTCGATGCCGATGCGCCTGAACTCAGCTATTCGACTGCTGACTGGGCTCCGCCCGATGGGCAGCTCGGTGACAGCATCTACGAACGATATGGACTTCAATCGGTCATCATTCCCGGCGCATTGCCGCACCCGACGCCGCTGGTTCAATCGGCGTCGATGGCCTCGGTGGCCCCGCCAAAACCAACCTATCGCCCGCACTTGCCCGAGCACCTGTTGGGTGACGGCGTGTTGTCCGACGCGCAGCTGGAATCCGTAATCTACGCTGGCGAGGCCCATTCCGGGCATCTGGCAGGGGCCTGGACCGTTGACGAGACATGGGATCTCGTCTCGGCGGCGGCTGAAGAAAACGATGCTGCCGTCCGCTTTCGCCGAGGCTGGTTTCTCGGTGACGGCACGGGCGCGGGCAAAGGCCGTCAGGTCGCAGGCATCATCCTCGACAACTGGCTCAAAGGCCGCCGTCGTTCGCTCTGGGTTTCGGTATCGGACCGCCTGCTTGAGGATGCTCAGCGCGACTGGTCGGCTTTGGGGCAGGAACGACTGCTGGTGACGCCCTTGTCACGTTACCGGCAGGGTTCACCCATCAAGCTGGCGGAAGGCATCTTGTTCACGACCTATGCGACCCTGCGTTCGCAGGAGCGGGGCGGGAAGGCGAGCCGGGTCCAGCAGATCGTCGAATGGCTTGGCCGTGACTTTGACGGTGTCATCATCTTTGACGAGGCGCACGCCATGGCCAATGCCGCAGGCGGCAAGGGCGCGCGCGGCGATGTCTCAGCTTCGCAGCAGGGCCGGGCGGGCCTGCGATTGCAACATGCCCTGCCCAATGCCCGCATCGTCTATGTCTCGGCCACCGGTGCCACGACGGTGCAGAACCTCGCCTATGCCCAGCGGCTCGGGCTGTGGGGCGGCGAAGACTTCCCTTTCGCCTCACGCGCCGATTTCGTGGCCGCGATTGAGGATGGCGGCGTTGCTGCCATGGAGGTGCTGGCCCGCGATCTGAAGGCGCTCGGCCTTTATGCTGCCCGTTCATTGTCATTCGACGGTGTCGAATATGACCTGCTCGAGCACCAGCTGACCCCTGAGCAAGTGCGGATTTACGATTCCTATGCCGGGGCATTTCAGGTCATTCACGCCCATCTCGATGCGGCGCTCGAAGCATCGGGCGTCACCAGTGCATCCCATGGGACCTTGAACGCACAGGCCCGGTCGGCAGCGCGATCAGCGTTCGAGAGCGCCAAGCAGCGTTTCTTCAATCACCTGATCACCGCGATGCAGACGCCAAGTACCATTCAGGCGATGCAGCGCGATCTTGAGGCCGGTCACGCCTGTGTCGTGCAGATCGTATCGACGGGCGAAGCGTTGCAGGAACGCCGTCTTGCCGAAATCCCGACCGACGAATGGGATGACGTTTCCGTGGACATCACGCCGCGTGAAGCGATTTAATGTTGAGCTCAACATTAAATGGCTTCTTTGCAGTCGCAGTTTATGTCGAGCGTGGCGGCGGGAGGCGCAGGTTTTCTTCGGTTTTCCATGATTTCACTCCAGATAATATGAGGGTCAGGGGGAATGTTCGGAGACGGGCTAGGCCCGCCTTCGAACGTCGGTAAGCATGGTAATCAGGGCATCGGATGGCGGCTTGAAGCGCCCGGGCTTGATGGCGGGGGCACCGTGAGCCGCGAGGATTTGCAGCTTCTCCTCGGGATCGGCCCGCAGGTAGGTCTCGGTGCTCTGTATGCTGGCATGGCCAAGCCACAACGCGACCTTGCGGATGTCCCCGGTCGCCGCGAGCGTGTGCATCGCGCAGGAATGGCGCAACACATGCGGCGTAACCCGTTTGCCGAGGATCGACGGCTGCTTTGCCGCCGCTGCTTTGACGTGTTCAGCCAGTCGGAATGCAAACCCGTCACGGGTCATAGGCTGCCCGTTGGCATTGAGGAATATCTCGGCAGCTTGCGCGTCGGGCCGTATCGCAAGCCACGCGCGCAATGCGAACTGGGTCTCCTTCCAGAGCGGCAGGACCCGTTCACGCCGACCCTTGCCCATGATGTGCACGGTGGACAGGGAGCGGTCCGGGAAATCGCGCAGCTGAAGCGACACAAGTTCCGATACCCGGAGCCCGCCGGCATAGGCCAGATGCAGCATGGCGCGATCGCGTGTGCCAAGGCGAGTGCGGGGATCGGGGGCGTCGAGCAACGCCTTGATCTCGGCCCGGTCGAGGTAGTCGATCAGCGCCTTGTCGGTCTTCTTGGTCGGGATCGATCTGACGCGGAGCGCCTGGTCCAGGCAGGCCGGAATGCGATACTCTATGTACCGGAAGAAGGACCGGATCGCGGCGAGCCTGCCGTTGCGGGTCCGCACGCAGCTGCCGCGACCGGTCTCGACATGGTCAAGGAAGGCCATGATCATGTCGGTGCCGAGATCCTCGATCTCAAGATCGGTCGGTCGGCGCTTCAGCCGACCGGCAGCGAACTGGACGAGGAGGACGAAGCAGTTGGCATAGGTCTTCACCGTGTGCGGACTGACAGCGCGTTCGCGTGGCAGATGTTCACGCAGGTATGCCGAGAGATGCGGAGCGAGCGCCGTCATGCGGCCTCTCCCCGGTAAAGTTGCTCGCTGGCGGCCGCGATGTCGCGCAGCAGCACCGGCGTGGCCTCGAGATACCAATACGTGTTGGCGACCGACGCGTGCCCAAGATAGACGCTGAGTCCGGCCATGTGGTGTGCAATCGCCTCCCTGTCGGGTGGGCAGGACTCAAGGGAACGCACGGCGAAAGTGTGCCGCAAGTCGTGTAGCCGCATCCCGGCCGTTCCAGTTGGTCCGCGGTATCCAAGCTGTCGGGCCAGCCTGACGAACACGATGTGTGCGCGCACTTTATGGGGGGCTCTTCCCCGGATGGTCACGAACAGGTCATTGCCCGTGGCACCGAGCCTTGCCCGGGTGGCGAGATATGCTTCGAGCGCCTGACGGGTCGATGGCTGCAACGCTACAAGCCGCTGTTTACCGAACTTGCCGTTGCGGACGATCAGGCCATCCTCGACCAGATCGCTGCATTGTAACGCGAGGGCCTCGGAAATCCGGAGTCCTGTCGCGGCCAGCAGACCGAACAGGTAGTGATAAGTGTACGGGCTGATCATGCCCTTGGGAGGAACGCCCAGTGCCGCCGTCATGATCGCCCGGACCTGCTCGGGCTTGATGATCGTGGGCGTGGGGCGGGGCCGCTTGCCTCGGCCGAAAACGCCCGCAGGTGGAACCTCGTGGCCCGAATCCTCGGCATGAGCGAAAAGGCTGAAGTTACGTGCGGTGTCGAACCTCCGGCGGGCCACATATTGTGAGCTCGACGTGTGGCACCAGTCGTAGATGCGCTGGACCTGAGTGTGCCGATCGCCGAAACCCTCGGCGTAGGCAGCGTACTGGCGGAGCATCCGGTCCTGTTCGGAATACTTCCGACCCAGGCTGCGATGCAAAGCGACGTATCTTGAGATGTGTGTGTTCAACATGGCAGGTCTCCGGGCCAGGGCTGCGCGATCTTCATGAGCATCGGCAGATCGACCTTGGCGTAGATGGCAGTGGTCTCGGGCGAGCTGTGACGCAGGATGGTCCCTACGGACTCCAGGCCCGCGCCCGCGCGCAGCAAGTTGGTGGCAAGCGAATGCCGGAATATGTGCGACCCGGTCGGCACCCCTTCGATCCCACCGCGCTCGTGCGTGCGTGCGACGATGCCTGCGATCTCCGCGGACGAGCTGAATGGCCGGAACGGAGCTTGCACGCGCAGGAACAGATGGTCTTCGACGGCCTTCGGGCGGGCTGCCGCAAGATATGCCAGAATCGCGTCGCCGACATCCTGCGGCAGTGGCAACCGGTCCGGCCTTCGGGTCTTGCCCTTGACCCGGATGTACCCGCCCCGCCAATCGATATCGTCGAGCCGCATGTCCCGGACATCGCCCGCTCGCAGTCCGAGCCTGGCGAGCAGGAGAATGATGGCCTTGTCGCGGACTTCCACCGGCCGATCGGTCGGACAGGCTGCAATGATCTTCTCGATCATGGCCGGGTCGACGTGACGGGGTAACGCCGAAAGGCGGTAGCGCTGCACTGATGGTATCGCGTGCAACAATGCCGGTCGGCACTCGCCTTGCACGATCAAAAACCGAATGTAGCTCCTCATTATCGTGACGAGCAGCGATGCCGAACCCGGCGTCTCCTTGCTTCGTCGTTGGAATGCCCGCCTGAGAGCGGCTGCATCCCATTGTGAAGGCTCGCCGAGCATGGGCATGAGCCGCGTGATATCGGTCCGGTAACGCCGGATCGTCTCGTCGGTCGCGCCGCGATGTTGCTTGAGCCATGTAAGATATGCCGCCATGTGCGGGTTATCGTCCACCACCGGTTCGACCGATGGGATGACGCCCCGACCCCGCAGAAACTCGACGAAGTGCCGAGCGCAGCGCCGCCGCCGCTTGGTGCCCGTGGCGACCAGCTTGCCCGCTTGCGCCAGACCGGGCAACGGCAATCATGCACGGCGTACTGGTCGATGATCGTGTCGTCGATATCGGCCCACCGTCGTCGCGCAATGCGAAGCCAGGCCACGACATGCTCGGCCTCGGATCGATAGGACTGCGCCGGTCCCTGCGCGAGTTGCAGACTATTGATCGCGTCGAAATAGTCGGCGAGGTGCCGTGGCAAATCGTCGATCCCGTCGTCGACTTCGACGTAGCCTTGATCTTCCAGGAAGCGGACGAAGCGTCTGACCCGCGCTGCAATGTCCGCCTTATATACTGGCTGCTGCGCCGAATACCGGTGGCACCGGCACCGGTGCTTCTCGAACCGCCGAACAGCCCGATCGTCGATCGTGCGGACTGCGATCCCATGCAGCTCCAGCCAATGCAGGAAATGGCGGGCAGCAGCGCCAAACAGAACCGCACAGGCTGACCTCTCGTCGAGCGACAGAGAGGAGAGGAATGCGGTGAGTAGGGTGCCGTGACTGGGCGGGTCTTCGACCCGGAGCGGGGCCGCTCGAAACGGCAATGATGATCTTGTTCGCATGTAGCTTCCTTCGACTTGTTGAGGTCGAAGGAACTGTAATTATCTGGAGTGAAATCATGGAAAACCGAAGAAAACCTGCGCCTCCCGCCGCCACGCTCGACATAAACTGCGACTGCAAAGAATATGTGCTCGACTATCTCGCGCACAGTTTTCCGGTGCAGCTCTATGAGCCTTTCACCGACAGCGAGGGCAATCTCGCCTCGCGGCCTGCTTTTGATGCCGACGGCAATCCCATCCTCAACCGCGAAGCCTGCCGCGCCCGTGATGCCATGCTTGAACGACTTGCCGCTTTGCCGCCTGTGCCCGGCGCGCTTGACCAGATTGTCCAGCATTTCGGGAGCGATGCAGTTGCCGAGGTGACCGGACGTTCCCGTCGTATTGTTCCCCGCGCCAACAGCGATGGTTCGGTCCGCTTCGCCGTCGCAAACCGGCCAGCCTCTGCCAACATCGCTGAAACCCATGCGTTCATGGATGACAAGAAGCACATCCTCGTCTTCTCCGAGGCTGGCGGCACGGGCAGGTCCTATCATGCCGATTTGGGCGTGAAGAACCAGCGCCGCCGCGTCCACTACCTGCTCGAAGCAGGCTGGAAAGCCGACACCGCCATCCAGGGCTTTGGCCGCACCAACCGCACCAATCAGAAGCAGCCACCGCTGTTCCGCCCGGTATCGACCGACGTGAAGGCGCAGAAGCGCTTCATCTCGACGATCGCCCGAAGGCTCGACAGTCTTGGAGCGATCACGCGCGGCCAGCGGCAAACCGGCGGCCAGAACATGTTCAGCGCCAGCGACAATCTGGAATCCTACTATGCACGCGATGCCCTGCGCCAGCTTTACCAATTGCTGGTGCGCGGCAAGGTTGATGGCTGTTCGCTCGGGCAATTCGAAACAGCCACCGGCCTGTCGCTGCTCGACAGCGACGGCGGGCTCAAGGACGAGCTTCCACCCATTACGACCTTTCTCAACCGGATGCTGGCGCTCACCATTTCCATGCAGAACATCCTGTTCGAGGCCTTCGAGGGTCTGCTGACGGCCCGGGTCGAAGGTGCAATCGCCAGCGGCACCTATGAAATGGGCCTCGAAACCCTGCGCGCCGAAAGCTTCTCGGTCTCCGACCGCAAGACCATCTACACCCATCCCGGCACCGGTGCGGTGACCCACCTCCTGACCATCGAACGCAAAGACCGGATCGAGCCGGTTGTGCTCGAGAGGGCGCTTGCCATGGCAGTGGATCGCGACGCCGAACTGGTGATCAACACCCGGTCCGGGCGCGCGGCAGTCAAATTGCGCGCACGCAGTCTGATCGACGATGATGGCGGCATTCACCCACGCATGCGCCTCGTCCGGCCTTTGGAGGCGACCAATATTCTCGCTGAGGTGTTCGCGACCAGTCATTGGGAGCCGGTGGACCGTGAGCGGTTCAGCGAAGTCTGGCAGGCCGAACTTGCCGACTTGCCCGAGTTCGAAACCGCGACCCTGCACATTGTTTCAGGCCTACTGCTGCCGATCTGGCGGCGGCTCCCCAATGAATCGACCCGCGTCTACCGCCTGCAAACCGATGCTGGCGAGCGCGTCATCGGCCGCAAGGTTTCGCCTGCCTGGGTCGCCACGGTGATTGAGCAGGACACGGCGTCCGTCGTGCCTGCCGGTGCTTGGGCGATGCTGTGTGCCGGAGATGCAAAATTGCATCTGGCCGAAGATCAGACGGTCGCCCGGGTGCGGGCCATGAATGACTGGCGGATTGAACTGACCGGCTTCAATGATCTTGGCATCGAGCGATTGAAGGCAATTGGCTTGATCTCCGAGATCGTCTCGTGGAAACTCAAGCTCTACATACCGACAGGGGCTGTCGGGGTGGATGTGCTCGACAAGCTGCTGGACCGGTTTCCGATCCAGCGGATCGCGGCACGCAAAGCCGCCTGAAGGAGCCCCGCATGGATAGTCCCGCCACCGAAATCGCCCGCCGCCTTGCCGCCTCAGCCGAGGCGGTCTGCCGCCGTTACTTGTCCAATGGTCGCAGAGAAGGCCGCTACTGGCTGGTGGGCGATGTTCACAATTCTCCGGGTCGCAGTCTCTACGTCCGATTGTCAGCAACAGCCGAGAGCCGGGGAGGCGCGGGCAAATGGACAGACGCGCAAAGCGGCGACCATGGCGATCTTCTCGACATCATCGCCGCAAGCTGTGCCCACCAGACCATGCGCGAAACGCTCGACGAAGCCCGCCAATTCCTGAGTCTGCCGCCGCCTGATGAGGCCAAGCCCCGAAACCCGACCATACGCAAAGCGCCGACCGGCACACCAGAAGCGGCCCGGCGCCTTTGGGCCGCCTCAAAGCCGATCACGAACAGCATCGCAGCGCGTTATCTTGGTCGCCGGTCCATCACGGATCTGTCCGGCATAGATCAACTGCGTTTCCATCCGCGCTGCTACTATAGGCCTGCTGAAGATGATGTCCCCGGAGTGCGGGAGGCATGGCCCGCCATGATCGCTGCAGTCACCGACAATGATGGCACCATCACAGGGGTTCACCGTACTTGGCTTGATCCGCAATCCCACGACAAAGCCGCTGTCGAATATCCGCGACGCGCCATGGGGCACTTGCTCGGCTCGGGCGTTCGGTTCGGCAAAGCGGACGGTGTCATGGTTGCCGGTGAAGGCCTCGAAACCCTGCTGTCGCTGCGACAGGTGATGCCATCCATGCCCATGATCGCCGGATTGTCAGCCGCCCATCTCGCTGCCATCCAGTTCCCTGCCGCGCTGCGCTGCCTCTATGTCGCGCGCGATGATGATCCCGCCGGGGCGGCGACATTATCGACCTTGGCCGAGCGTTGCGACCCGTTGGGCATTGCGATCATACCGCTTGAACCCCGTCTCGACGATTTCAACAGCGACCTTACAGCCTATGGCCACGAGCGGTTGGCAGCGGCCATTCGGGTGCAGCTCAGCGCCGCCGATGCCGTGCGGTTTCTCAAAGAATGAGCGAAGCTGGCCGGTAAGCGGGGGATTTTCCGGGGCAGTGGGGCGCATGGCCACCTCTCCCGGTCCTTGAAGGTCGCCACGCCCTCGGCCTTCGGGAGGGGGCGACTGCGGCAGCGAACACGGGCACCGCAATGGCTGCGCTGCGGCTATTTTCCGCCGGGGCTGCGCCCCTTTGCATCGCGAAACAAAATAGCCTTGCTTCGCCATCCTCCGCTGGCGCTCCGGCCGCGCGTTTCCGCGCGGTGCAGACCCGTGCCCGCCGCCGCTGGTCGTCGCCACGAAGGCCGCGAGAGGCGCGGCTCAGGACACGGAGACCATCATGGCAAGCGCCCCAGATCTTCCCCTTGAAGATACCACCCCCGAACTCGGTTCAACCGCCTATCTCCTCCAGGAAATGCAGCTCTACGGCTATCGGCCCTTCGAGGACGAACCCGATGGCAGGCCGCTCCCCGATGCCCGCCTCGCCGGTGGCGCGGTCGCCGACATGTTCGACGGGCTTGTCTCAGCTTTGATCGACACCCGCATTGAACCCGATCTCGAAGACCTGCTCTGGAACGTCGTCAACATCTTCCACCGCGCCGGCGAGCGGGTCGAACGCGATCTCGACGACAATGAACAGGCGCAAAAACGCCTTCAACGCGAACAGGATGGCAGCGAAGTGCGCTCGGTCGAACTTGAGCGCCAGATCGCCGAGGGAATCTCACTCATCGAACGCCGCGACACGATGGAATTCTTCCGCGAAGCCGCCGCCGATCAATTCCGCATCCACGCCCGCAAGGCCTGGACGCCCCGCACCGGATCCCGCGTCAACCGCAAGGCCATGACCTCAGCCATCATCGACAGCCGCGACTTTCTCGACAAGCGCGCCAGAGAAAATGCCCGTGTGCTGCTGCCCGAAGGCACCCGTATTGCCTTCACCGGTGGCCCCGATTGCAACGATCACTCGGCCATCTGGGACGTCCTCGACCGGGTTCATGCGCGTCATGCCGACATGGTCTTGCTCCACGGCGCCACACCCACTGGTGCCGAACGCGCTGCTGCCTGCTGGGCCGACACGCGTCGCGTGCCGCAGGTCGCCTTCCGTCCCGACTGGAACCGACACAAAAAGGCTGCTCCATTCAAGCGCAACGACCGGATGCTCGAAGCTCTGCCAGTAGGTCTGGTTGTATTTCCGGGCACCGGTATCCAGGACAATCTGGCTGACAAAGCCCGC
The DNA here is from genome assembly GCA_016704425.1 of Sphingomonadales bacterium. Classification (GTDB taxonomy): domain Bacteria; phylum Pseudomonadota; class Alphaproteobacteria; order Sphingomonadales; family Sphingomonadaceae; genus Aquisediminimonas. The sequence continues at coordinate 266,300 of JADJAC010000011.1, read as the reverse complement.
AAGATGGGGATTCCTCTCTGGGACTTCCGCGAGAAGCGGTGAGACCGTCAGGCTCATCCAAACCAATTTGAGCATTGTCGGCTGCCGACCCAGAATTCGTCGTTAAGGTGCCATTGCTGGGTAGTCGGCTTACGCTGCTTGCTGCCTTTCCGCTTAAGCGCCTACCATCCACTGGTTGCGGTGGTTAAGAGCGTTTGGCTGTTCGAGTGTCTTTGAGCGCCGGTATGCTAGAGTGCAGCAGGGTGAGCGTGCTGAGGGGGCAATCTGAGAGTGAAGCGCGAGATTTGATGTTTAACCGCACGCAAAGTTTCAGACCAGGTATCTTCGCGCGCCTCTTGCTCTCGAAGGACTGGAAGCTCTCGCTCAGTCCAGCCAAGCCGGATCGGCTCCATCTTCAAATGCCCCTCGCTGTCGATCTTCAGTGCCTGGACATTTTGGCCGTCGTTTCAACGAAAGCGCTCCTCTGGCACAGCGTCGAGATCCGTTCGAAGGGACGGGTAGATACTCTGTCCGGTTTGACGGGTCCTACTGCAGAGCAGATTGTCGGTGTGGTCCTCTCGTTCATCAACGGCCATCTCGCTGCGCTCATCTCCTCTGACAGAGTGAGCTTGATCGAGGTGGACCGTAGAATCGCCAGCATGACCCAAGGCAACCAGCAGTATCTCTCTCAGTCGGACATCAGCAAAGTGATTTCCGGTGCCGCAGGCAGTGCCGCCCTTGCTCTCGCTCACCCGCTTTTTGATGCCTCGCGGATGAACGCATCGGTCCGCTCTATCCTGCCAGAATCGTTCGGGATCCTCACGAAGCCAGATGTCAGGCGCCAGTACAACGAGAACTTCGTATCCCATGAGCTTCAGAAGTTCCGGAGTTTCTTTGACCAGATTGGCGGGCGCTCTCTCTCCGATGAACAGCGCGAGGCCTGCATTCGGCTTGAGGACAACAACATTCTGATAGCCTCTGCCGGCTCAGGCAAGTCCGCGACCTTGGTCGGTAAGGTTGCGTACGTCCTCAGCAAGGCGCTTTATCGGCAAGATGAGATTCTCGTCCTAACCTACAACAAGGACGCCGCTGATGAACTAAGGGAGAGGATATCCCAGCAGCTCGGCGTAGATCCAGAGACGCTCAAGCGCCGCGTGACGACGTTCCATGCTTTGGGGTTTCGAATCATCGAGGAGGTAAGAGGCGCACCGCCGCAACTGGCGAACTGGGTGGAGCATCCCGCCGGGGAAGCACGCGTTATCGAGGATATCATTCGCGAGCAGATGGAACTCGATCGGGATTTCACAGGGACGTGGCTGGATCTGCTCTCGGTCTTCCCCAAAGCGGATATTCCGGAGCAGGCCTTCGACAGCGAAGCCGATTACACCCGCTATATCGCCGACAGAGCGGACAAGACCAATGTGACGGTCGGAACGCTTGCCGGCACTTTCGTGCGATCGCTGCAGGAACAGAGGATCGTCAATTGGCTATGGGTTCATTCGGTACCATTCGAGTATGAGCGGCAGGTTCGCATTGAAGAGGATGGCGGCACACACAGGTTCGTGGCGCCGGATTTCTATTACCCCGCGACCGATACCATCCATGAGCATTTCGCGATCAATGCGGACGGAACCTCCCCATTTCCAGATTACGTCGTGCATGCCGAGAATAAGCGGGCCGGGTATCGCGCAGGTGAGATGGATTTTTTCGAAACCACCTCTGCTCAGTCGTACGATGGAACGCTTGTTGACGAGCTCGAGCGACAGCTGAAGGCGCGCGATATCCCCCTGGTCCACAAGAGCCCGGAGGAGATCATGAAGGCCTTGAGCCCTGTGGTCATCAAACATTATCACAAGCTCATTGCAGTATGCATCAAACACATCCGAGCTAGCCACCTCACGCTCGAGATGCTGCTCGAACGCGCCAACTCCCTTCATGACAAGAAGCGGGCCCAGCTTTTTGCGAAAGCGATCTGGACGATCACCGAGGCCTATTCGCGCAAGCTCGATGAGGTGGGCCGGATCGATTTTGATTCCATGATTGCCGATGCGGTCACGCTGGTCGAGACGGGCCAGTATAAGAGCCCATATTCGCTCGTGCTGGTCGACGAGTTTCAGGACATATCTGACCCCCGAGCCAAGCTGGTGAAGGCCTTGAAGCAGCAATCGGCGTTCGCGAAGCTATTCGTGGTTGGCGACGATTGGCAGTCGATTTATCGCTTCGCCGGGTCGGACATCACGATTTTCACTCAGTTTGAAGAGCATTTCGGAGCATCATGGAAAGGCCGATTGCAGCAGACCTATCGCTGCAATCAGCTCCTTGCAGATACCGCTGCTCGCTTCATTCAGAGGAACCCCTCCCAGCTGAAGAAGGAGGTGCGCTCAACGCGGCCTGCGATCGCCCGATCCATTCGGGTGATCCCAATGGACCTCGACCGCGGCAAGCCCGGCTTCGGTGAAGCCTGCCATCAGCTTCTCGATCGGCTCGATCAATTCCTCGAGAGGATTTCGTCTCAGTGGCGGACTGAGCCCGGTAGAAAGCTCAAGGTTCTGGTTTTGTGGCGATACAATCTGCTCGACCCGTTCAAAGGGGGAAGGCGGACCTACACGAATATTGAAGTCACAGGTCTTTCCTTCCATCGATCAAAAGGGCTGGAAGCGGATTACACCGTGCTGCTGGACGTCAGCGAAGGAGATTACGGCGTTCCAAGCCGGATCGAAGAGGACGAGTTGCTCAACCTGGTCATCCCGCGACCGGAGACCTTCGCTTATGCCGAGGAGCGCAGGCTTTTCTATGTTGCTCTCACGCGCGCCAGTCGGGGCGTTTACCTGCTGACAAATCGCCGGAAGTCCTCGCGATACATTCACGAGCTGTGCGAAATTGCAGGCGCAGATATTCGCTTCGAGGCAATCAACGGGGATGAGTTGTCCCAGTGCCCCCGCTGCCTGGTTGGCCAGTTAGTCGAGCGAGCAACTCGGCATGGAGCGCCTTTCCTGGGGTGCAATCAGTTCCCCGACTGCCGGCACACCGGGTCGCTCAATCCGGCTCGGTCCACGGGTCGTAGCTCGATTTCGTCCATATGCGGTCCTGCGTCGGTGCAGCCACCGGTCCCTACTGTCGCCGATGCTTCGGTTAATGACCAAGTGACCGCGTGGGCATCAGAGAAGCGATCGTTCGCGGCTGCAGTTGATAGTTCCACCAGCTGGCACGGGCTGCGGGCTGCCCTGCAGAAAGTTAATCTCGATATCGTGCCGAAGGGCGGGGGGATCGCTCTCGTTCGAGCGGATAGCAAGGACTACATTTGCAAGGCGTCGGAAGCAGGATTTGGTTATCCAAGCCTGATTGAGAAATTTGGAGAAGGGCTCCCAGGCCATGCCCATGGCTGGCTCGCCGACCGGATTCTCGATCAGAATTCTGCGCCTGGAGCTTCTTGATCGGCTGCTATCTGAAATCGCTTGGCTTAATCTTGATGCCCTCGGTCGGTTGGCCGAGGATGATTGCTGCTGTGCTCCATCCAGTGATCCGGTGGGGAGGAAGCCTCCGACTTTTAGTCGATGAAAACGGAGATTACCGAGTGACATTCGTTGCCGGGTGGCGCGAAAACCACCCCTCCTTGTCGCCTGTCTGCGGGTCTCGTCACGCCTAATGCCGTCAACCCCGTGCGGGGTTCGCCCTACGCTGACGCTGCGGTGACGGCGGCTCCCGGCCCCTTCTTTTGGCGCCATCGGGGATGGTCCCCGACCACCTTTAGGAGAAACGACATGGCTACCATCGCAAACCTCACCGTGAAGTCCGACGACAGCTTCGAAGGCAACCTCGCAACGCTGACTGTGTCAGCACCGATCGCCATCATCCCCAACAATCGCAAGACCAAGGACAGCGAACCCGACTACCGCATCGTCAGCCGCAAGAACGGCTTCGAACTGGGCGCAGGCTGGAAGCGCTTCTCGCAGAACACCGGCGCCGAATATGTCTCGGTCTCGCTCTCGGCTCCTGAATTCGGCACCATCTATGGCAACATCGCCAACGCGCCGGGCGATGATCCTTCGAAGAAGGTCATCATCTGGAACCCGCCGAGCTGAAGCACCAGCGACGGCCCCGCCTCCGGGCGGGGCCATAGCATTTGTCAGCAATTCATCGCGCATCAGTTGAGACAAAATGACGGGCGTGCGTGAAAATCTCACTCTTCAACGCACGCCCGCCTCCATCGTGCGCCCAAAGCACGCACGCGGTCGGTCCATATGACGGCCGACCTGGTGGGCTTCATGCGGGTTCGCCGCCATCCCCACCACCATGCTTGATCCGCCCCTAAGTGCGGCGTCTCCCATGGTCCCCGCGCTTATTGGGTCCGGGTCCCCATTCTCTCAGTCCGCGTTGGGCGTGGCCAAGCTGCCCAGACTGTCGATCTCGGCAATGCGCTGAAACTCGGTCAGGTATTCAGCCCGGTGAACCGAAAGCCAGCGGACTATGCGCGCGTTTGCCAGCAGCTTTCCGAGATAGCCCCGCGCGAAGGTCAAATGGAGGTTGTCGATGCCGTAGGTTTCATCGACCGATTTGACCTGAGTTTGCAGAGCGGCAAGCTCACGCTCCATGCGGCTGATCTGCTGGCTGGTCGGGCCAGTCACGTCGGGCTTGCGCGCCTTCTTGCCTGCGGGAACCAGCTGCTCTTCGGTCGTCGCCGCGAGCAGCGCGCGTGCGAACATCAACGAGAAATTGTTCTGGCCGATCATCAGGTCGGCTGCCTCAATCTGCCGCAGCGCAGTCATGCGTCGCAGCAGATCGAAAACCTTCATCGAGCAATTGGTATCCTTGAGGGCATCGGCGGCCTCGGCGCAGATGCCATCGAGCAGGCGGAAGCGCGCGCGGATCGACTGCACTTCGAGACCGAGCGCATCGGCGATGACGGCTTCGGTCACCCCGCGCTCGATGGCGCGCACGATCATCCGATGTTCCTGAACCGGCGGGAGGCGGTTGACGCGCTTGTTGTAGGTGTAAGTCTCATCGTCATTGGCGACGAGGCACTCGACCGTCGTAATTTCGAGCTGGCGCAGGGCTTCGACCCGTAGATGTCCATCGAGCAGGAAATACTTGCCCGCGTTCTTGGGGTCCGGCGCAACAGCGGGGGCCTCGACAATCCCAATCGCCTTGATCGAACTGAGTATCTGAGCGAACTTTTTGCTCTCGCGCACGCCCTGCTGGAGTATCTTTAACGGAACGAGCTGATCGAGCGCGACGGTGACGGTCTCGCGTTCAAAGCCGAGCCGGACACGGTGATCCAAGCCGGGTTCCAATTCTGGTGTGTTGGGTTCGGACCAGTCAGTCATCGCTCTCACCTGCAATTCGCATGGCCAGCGCGCGCGGCATCGTCTCGAGCGCCTCGGCGCGTAGCAGGGTCAGAAATCCCTCGTCGTCCAGGAGATCCTTGATGGCCTCGACGATGAACAGCAGCCGGGTCTGTGTGAAATCGGACTTCTTGATGAGCAGGCGCTGCTTCTCCGATTCCCGCTGGTAAACCTGCATGAGGTCGCTCGCGGTCAACTTGCGATTTGCGGAACGCCGACCGAGCTTTCCTGCGGGCATGGACTTGTTGTGCCCGCGCATCCGCAGCTCGAGCAGCCGTCGCACCGAAGCCAGCTTCTTGCCGCGCAGCTTGCCCGTCTCATATGCATCGAGCAGCAGGTTCTGTGATTCCTCGGATTCCGCGCGGGAGATTTCCATCGCGAGGCTGATCGGGATAAGGCCCGTTTCCACCGCCGCAACGAGCCGCTCCTCGCCGCGCTCAAGCAGCGAGACGATCATGCTGACCCATGAACTGCTGACCCCGATTTTGTGGCCGATCTGGGTTTCATTATACCCGCGCCCGCGCAAAGCACCGATTTCGCGCATCACGTCGATCGGGCGCGGCGTACGGCGTGCGATGTTCTCGACCAGGCTCATCACCAGACAATCGCTCTCGCTCGCCTCGATGACAACTGCGGGAATTTCCGTCTGGCCCAGCATCTGAAATGCTTCGAGCCGGCCTTCGCCGCAGACGAGATCATAGCGAGGCCCGCCCGGACCCTGATGGCGGCTCACGGTGATCGGCCGCTTCAATCCGATCGACTCGATGTTGTTCACGATCTCACGGTGCTGGCGCTTGTTGCGCGAGCGTGGATTGAGCACCGTAATCTTGGAGACCGGGATCATCTCGATCTGCTGGGGGCGCACGACGGGCATTAGGCAGCCTCCGGAATGGCCACGGGCGCCGTGATGTCATAGAAGAAGTCGAGCGTGTCGAAGCGATAGGCGTCGAGGTGCAGGTCGTTATCCTCGGCGAGCCGCAGCCGTTCGCTTGCGACGTCGATCCTCGGAAACAGATAGTAGTCGAACGGCGCGCGGTTGTGCATGTCCATGCGCACGACGACGGTGATGTCTGCGAGGTGGCTGGTGTCAAAGCGGATCTTCCAGCGCAGGAGCCCGGTGGGTGTTGGTGTGCAGCGCACCAGAACAACGGCGAGGCTGAACTCGCCATTCACGCAGATGCTGTCGCTGGCGAGGTCCTGCCAGGCATCGCTCCCCTGGGACTGAAGGCCACTCAATATGTCCCGGACGATGTCTGGGTGCAGGCGGCGCAGCGCCTTGTTAATGGCAACGTAGCGGTAATCACGCTCCGGCGAAAAGCCCACCAAGCTGTAAGCGCGCAGGAGACTGCCAAATCGCGAGCCGAATGCGCTGCTCGACGGCAATCCCTCGCATTCGTCGATAATGATGCCGGACAGCAGGCCCTTGCTGGCGTAGAGGCCTCGCAGAGCTTCCAGCATTTCCTCGTCGGACAAGCGGAACGAGCGGGCAGCGATGATCGAATGGGCCGCCTCGAACAGCTCCCGCTCAACGATCCCCTCGAATGCGCCCTGTGACCTGATCCACATGTCCGGGGCATTGCGAACACGCTTCTTCTTCAGCTTGAACGAGCGGCGATTCCAGACATTGTCGCCGACATATTTTTCATTGATCAGAAGCTGGTGGACGGTGCCGCGTGTCCACGGGCGTTCTAGGTCGGAGAGGATGCCCCGGGCGTTGAGATCCTCGGCGATCTCGTGTTCGGTCTGGCCGTCGTGAACGAAAGCCCGGTATATCTCGTGCACGACGCCAATTTCTTCTGGCGGTCCGGGTGTCAGGATGACGCGGTCGGTCTGGAGACTCTTTTGCTCGCCGCGGCCGAGCACCGCCTTGGTGTTGCCGTGCTCATCAATGAGCGTCCGGCGCAGGCCGAAACCAGCGGGACCGCCCTGGCGGTAGCCTTTCTCGATGAGCCGCCCTTGGCCGGCAAAAACCTTGACCGAAAGCTCGCGACTGTATTCGCCAGCCATGGCGCGCTTGAAGCCCTTGAACATGGTGCTCATCGGCGAGCCATCATTCTCGAACTGTTCGGCGCAATAGGTGATCTGAATTCCGGACCGGCGACAGATGTATTCGTAGTAGGCGCTCTCGTCCGCGTCCTGGAAACGGCCCCAGCGGCTGACATCATAAACTAGGATCATGTCGAAGTCGGCGGCGCCGGATTCGACGTCGGCGATCAGTCGCTGCAGTGAGGCGCGCCCATCGATCGACAGGCCGCTTTTGCCGTCGTCGGCATAGGTGCGGACAATTTCGATGCCTCGAGACGCCGCATAGTGGCGGATCGCATCGGCCTGATTTTCAGTCGAGTATTTCTGATGATCGGTGGACATCCGAACATATTCGGCCGCCCGCACGGTGGGCCGCTGTTCGGCGTCGCTTGGCGCGTCCTTTTGATCCCAACCCGCCAATGCGCCCCCTTTCGAAATCCGGACTGCAGTGGCCAGGTCGGCCAACCGCTGCAGCGCGAAACACGGACATCTCCGGCATTCCCGCACTCTCAACAGTATATGTGGGAAAGGACCGGAAGATGTTGCCGAAAAAGGGCAGGAAGTTGCCAGCTTGGGAAGGCGCACTCGCCAGCCGTCAGGCCTATGCCGAAGTCATCGCGAATCTGCTGCGCAAGGAACATGGCGATACGCATCGCGCGGTAAAGCAACTGATGCGTCTGACCCATGCCAGCGAGCGATCCGCCAAGCACTGGATGGCCGCGCAACATGGGCCAGACACGGTCTTCTTCTTGCGTTTGGTTGCGACGTCTCCGGTTATCCGGGCGTTTGTCCTGGGCATCATCGAGAGTCAGCAATCAGCCTTGGCGGAGGCTGCCATAGTAGGGCCAGGCAGTGCGTCTTTCGGGCACGGGCACCGGGAAGAAATGGCTGCGGGCAGATATTGGCCGAATTCTGACCCTATAAATGGCCCTGAAAGTGGCTCTGTAAATGACCCAATAACGGACGGGCTCAATGAGCGTCAGCGCTGGCTACTCGACCGAGTCGCGCGCGGTTTATCGACGAGGGCGCGCGATGTTGCCGCGCATTGGCGGGTGAGCATCAAGTCCGCGCGGCGCGATATTGCAGGACTGTGCGCCTGCAATCTTCTGCACTTTGTCGGTGCCCGGAAAAATGGACGCTATCACCTCGTTCGCGCGTGAACGCCGATGATGGAGGCAGGACCATGCCTCGCGCACGGCAGGCATTGATAGATCGCTGTCCTTCCGGTGGGTCTGTAGTTAAGATCCATGCCATGAAACGTGACATGGATCTGGTTCGCAACCTACTGCTGGAGATCGAGGACGGTCGGCGGGCGTTCGAATTGATGACTCCGGAGATCGCCGAGATACTGGGCGAAGATGGTGCAGGCAAAATGCCACGCGAGCAGGCTGAGCTGATCGAATACCATTTGGCTCTGCTTGGCGAGGCGGGTCTCATCACGATCCAGGCGAAGCTGTCCGGTGCGGTCTGGCAAATCGGTCAGATTACCTGGGCCGGCCACGACTTCCTCGACACCATCCGCGACCCCGCCATCTGGCGCGAGACAAAGGCCGGGGCCAAACAGGCCGGCGGTTTCAGCCTCGACCTCCTGAAGGCGCTCGCCAAAGGGCTTATCAAGAAGAAGATCGAGCAGCACACCGGCGTTGAGCTGGACCTCTGATCTTCAATGGAAATTGCGCGATTATAGCCTGATCCGTCCCTCGTGTCGGTCGGCTCCGCGCGGTCCGGCCAGTAGCGGCACCCGCTCGCGGGGATCATCGGTGACCCCAAAGCGCGCGCCATCACCGCGACCTCCTGCCCGCGGGAAGTCGCCTTCACGCGCCTCGATCTCGTTGAGATGTGTGCTGCAACGCTTGAGCCGCATTAGCGTCAGGCTGCGGCTGCGGCACTACGGACGCCCTTCTGCCCGGTCGTAGGGAGACGACCGCTTGCACTTTCCCGCGAGGCGAGCCTGCGCAGGTTGCGGAGGGTTTCCAGTTCCTCCGGATGGCGGTCCAGAATCTCGATCAAGCCCACTGCGGCTTCGCTGGGCGGTGTGGCTCCGCTTTCATACTTCTGGAATGCGCGCCGTCCGCCACCAATAATCCGGCCCGCCTCTTCCTGGGTGAGGCCAAGCTTCTTTCGCACAGCCTTGACGCGCGCGGCATAAGCCGTGCGCAGCTCGAGATAGGCCTGATCCAGAGCTTGCAGCTCCGCCCCCGAATGGATGGAATCACCATCGTCTTCGGGATACCAGCCCGGCACCTCGACCTCGCGCGACATCGACCCAACGCTGACCGTCTGCAAACGAGCGTCGCGGCGGAGGACCTGGCCGGTCTCGGGATGAATCCGTGTCTGCGTCACCTTCAAACCTCCTTGAACGACGTCAGCACGACATCGATCAGCGTCTCGCCGGCAAACTTCAGATAGAGATACAGACCGTCGCACGGGATCCGGTAGCTGTCGTGCCAGACCTTCGAGTTCACCGGATTGTGAGCCGTCTCCGACTTCACAAAGTCCCGAAGCTCAAGGGCCTGTACAACCGCCACCACATCTCCGAGCGAGTAGCCCAAGGCTTGAGCGCTACGCGTTGCCGTTCGCGTGATCTCCAAGCTTGCCACATCACAAAACTTCGCCTGCACGGCGGAGAGATTGTGGTGCGGGACTCTCTTTCTCGCCATTCAATATACACCTTGAAGGTTAATTTTCAACAGTGGGATTGCGGACACAATTCCACTCGGCATGACCCAGGCCGGTAGATCAAAGATCACGCGGTTTGCTGCATCGTTTGCAGTCGCGCCGCTCCGACCTCCAACAACCGAGCGATCTCATCCGAAGTCCGTTGGACGGCCAGCTTCAGCGCCTCATCGATATGGATGTAATCCTGCGTCACGTTCTGGGAGGCGTGTCCGAGCATTGCGCGGATCGTAAGTTCCGAAAACCGAGTTCGCCAGCGATGCTCCCGAACGTATGCCGCAGGGTGTGGGGTGTGACCCCCGAAATCCCAGCGAGTTTGCAAACACGATCCAGACAGGAGCTTACAGCGGTGTAGGGGCCAGCCCCAGCTTCAGACGGGAAAACGTGAGGGTTTCCGACGATTTCCGCCTGACTCTGGATTACTTTGAGCGCTGCGAGCCCAATCGCACGCACCTGCGCGCCGCCCTTTGTGTCAGGGAAGCTTACAAATCCGCCCGCAGCATTGACCCAGGCTCTCTGCATGGCTTGCGCCTCTTCCCGGCGATAACCGGTCAGAAGGAGTGTTTGTAAGACCCCCAGCGCAACAGGATTCTCATGATTTTGCTCGGCATAGGCAAGCGCCTTCCCGAGCATCTCGATCTCGACAACACTCAATCGCCGGGTTCGCTTCTTGCTGGCCAGTTTTTTGGCGCCTTGGGTGGGATGGTTGGCCAGCAATCCCTTGTGCTTAGCGTGGCCGATGATTGCCTGAATTGTGCCAAGGCATCGCGAGGCGACACCGGCTCCGCCGGTCGCCTTTCCACCTCGTCCACCAGTGCGGGCTTTGGCCGTTTTCCCATTTTTCACGTCGGATTGCATCTGCTCGACATCGGCGATGCTCAACTGCGTGACCACGCGCTTGCCAAGGAGGGGGATGATGTGCGTCTTGATCCGGCTTTCATCCATATCAAGCGATGACGCCTTTATCGGGCGGTTCAGCCTTCCGAGGATGTTCCCGGCACGCGCCTCGATGAGATACCAATCGCACATCTCAGCGACCGTCATACCTTTGCGTGCCCGGCGATTCTCGTCGGCGGGATCTTCGCCTTGGATAACAGAAGCGAGGTGCAGCTTCGCCTGATCGCGAGCCTGATCAACCGTCAGTATACCATATCGGCCAATATTTATTCGGCGCTGGATGCCCTCTGGATTCCGATATTGCAGGATAAAGGTCTTTGTACCCGAAGGCAGGATGCGTGCGCCGAAGCCCCGGACTTCCGTATCCCAGAGCACGGCTTGCCCCTTGGCGGGAGGGAGCAGCCCATCTACGCTGCGTTTGGTTAGTTTGACCGTGGGCATGAATTTCCCCCGTTTGGTGACAAAATCTCTTGCCGAGCATTTTGTCACCATATTGTCACCAGACGCAAGCCCATTTTAGGCTATGTGATCGCGCTTCGGAAAAGATGAGTTGAGCTATATCGCTGGATTTGCGTACTTAATACAAGTCAGGCGCACTCAGGAAAAGCCAGTCGGTCTTCTTGCCAAGGTTGGGGTCGAGGGTTCGAATCCCTTCGCCCGCTCCAGTCGCCACAGGCGGCGTCCGACAGTGCGGCTTTGCCGCGACGCTCACAGCCGACTATTCCGCCGCCTCGATCCGCACGAGCAGCGCTTCCACCTGCACCTGCGCGCCCGCGACCGCATTGAGTTCGGCGACAGTCCCGTCAAACGGCGCGGTCAAGGTGTGTTCCATCTTCATCGCTTCCAATGTGAGGAGCTTCTGGCCCTTGGTGACGGCCTGGCCCGCCGTTACTTCGACCGCGATGATTCGTCCGGGCATTGGGGATAGGATGTCGCCATCATGGGCTCCCGCATGAGCGCCGCCGATATAGCGGTAGGGCTCAATCCACCACGTCTGGCCATTTCCAGTTTGGAAAAAACCTGTTGGAGGTTCTTGGCTGAAAACAAATGGTCTTGGGTCGACATAGTCAAAAATCGGAATTTCGATCACTGTCGCAACGCCGTTAACCGACAGGATAGCCTTTTGATTGCGCTCCCGATTGAGCCTGAATCCCGCGATTGGCTGATTGGTGTACTGCTCGGCGCTCCGCGCCAGATCGTCTCCAATGATTGCCTCGTCGGGAATTAGTGCGTCGCCGGCGCGCTGCAGCAGGCCGGTATCGACGTTACCGGAAGCAAAATCGGGATGCTCCAGCGCGTTGATGAGAAACGCTGCATTGTTTTTGACTGGCCAGATTTTGCTGTCATTCAAAGCCCATGCGAGCGATTGCATTGCTTCTTCGCGATCACGATCATGTGCGATCATTTTGGCAATCATCGGGTCGTAAAATGGCGACACGTCCGATCCTTGGTAAACACCGGTGTCGATACGAACGCTGCCGTCGAGTTCGAAAAATTCCAGCCTGCCTATACTCGGCAAAAACCCCTTGGCCGGATCCTCCGCATACAACCGCGCTTCCATAGCCCAGCCGTTGATGCTCAGCTCATCCTGCCGCTTCGGTAGTGGCTCCCCGCTCGCCACGCGCAATTGCCATTCAACGAGATCGACACCGGTGATTTCCTCGGTCACCGGATGCTCGACTTGCAGCCGCGTGTTCATTTCCATGAACCAGATTCGGTCCGCGCGCAGGCCCTCCGACGCGTCGGCGATGAACTCGATCGTCCCCGCGCCGACATAGTCGACCGCCTTCGCCGCCTTGACCGCCGCCGCGCAGAGCTGTTCGCGCGTGGCTTCGTCCATTCCCGGCGCCGGGGCTTCCTCGATCACCTTCTGGTGCCGCCGCTGGAGCGAGCAATCGCGTTCGAACAGGTGGACAATGTTGCCATGGGTGTCGCCGAACACCTGCACCTCGATATGGCGCGGGCGCTGGATATACTTTTCGATCAGGACATGTGCGTTGCCGAACGAGGCGGTTGCCTCGCGCTGGCAGGAGGCGAGGCTGTCGGCAAAATCCGCTGCCGCATCGACCTTGCGCATCCCCTTCCCCCCGCCGCCCGCGACCGCCTTGATGAGGACGGGATAGCCGATCTCGTCGGCGCGCTCGGCAAGGAAGGCCGGGTCCTGATTTTCGCCCATATAGCCGGGCGTGACGGGCACGCCCGCCGCCGCCATCAGCGTCTTGGCCGCATCCTTGAGGCCCATCGCGGTGATACTGGCCGGGCGTGGGCCCACCCAGATCAGCCCCGCATCGATCACGGCCTGCGCGAATTCGGCGTTCTCAGAGAGGAAGCCATAGCCGGGATGAATCGCCTCCGCTTTGGTGGCGAGCGCGGCGGCGATGATCTTCTCGCCCACCAGATAGCTCTCGCGCGCCGGAGACGCCCCGATATGCACCGCCTCGTCCGCCTGCCGGACATGCAGCGCCTTCGCATCGGCATCCGAATAGACCGCGACCGTGCGGATGCCCATGTCCCGCGCCGTGCGGATGATCCGGCAGGCGATCTCGCCGCGATTGGCGATGAGGAGGGAGGTGATCATTGCCCGGGGCAACCGCTGGTGCGGGATGAGAATGAAAGGTTCATGATTTTCCACACACCCTGTTCGCGAACCAGATCGAAATGATCGTAGCCACAGCTGACGATTTTTTCGCCCCGCTGGATCGTGAAAGCCGTCCAGACCATTGCGACGTCGCCATCAAGCTCGATCGCTGGGCTCGAGATGCGCTCGATAAAGCCATTCGTGGGTGACATGCGGGCAGCATATGCAGCGAAGCTTTCGCTTCGGACACCGCTGAAACCGTTCGGCAGCGTGCCAACGGCGGTGATCCGTCCGTCGGGATAAACGTGGCGCAGAAATGCAGCACTGTCACCGGCTTCCAATGCCGCAAACACAGCCGAAATCGGCTCGAGTACTTGCGCTTCCTCGCTGCTCGGTGGCGGCAGCGGGTTGGCAGGCGGCAAACTGCCGGCTTGAGCAGCGGCGAGGAGAAGCGAGATCAAAATTTTCACATCCGGAACACCCCGAACCGCGGCGCCTCCTCGACCGGGGCATTCAATACCGCCGCGAATGCCAGCCCCAACACATCCCGCGTCTGTGCTGGATCGATGATCCCGTCGTCCCATAACCGCGCGGTGGCGTGATAGGGGTTGCCTTCGTCCTCATATTTCTGGCGGATCGGGGCCTTGAAGGCTTCGGCTTCTTCGGGCGTCCATTTCTCGGCATCGCGGTGGACCGTTGCCAGAACCGACGCCGCCTGTTCGCCGCCCATCACGCTGATCCGCGCATTGGGCCAGGTGAAGAGGAACCTTGGAGAATACGCCCGCCCGCACATGCCGTAATTGCCCGCGCCAAAGCTGCCGCCGATCAAGACGGTGATCTTGGGGACGCTTGCCGTCGCTACTGCCGTCACAAGCTTCGCGCCGTGCTTGGCGATCCCTTCCGCCTCATATTTCCCGCCGACCATGAAGCCCGAGATGTTCTGGAGGAAAAGCAGCGGAATGCGCCGCTGACAGGCGAGTTCGATGAAATGCGCGCCCTTTTGCGCGCTCTCGCTGAACAGCACCCCGTTATTGGCGAGGATCGCGACGGGGATGCCCCAGATATGCGCAAAGCCACAAACCAGCGTGCTGCCGTAGAGCGACTTGAACTCATGAAACTCCGAGCCGTCCACCAGCCGGGCGATCACCTCATGCACGTCATAGGGCGCGCGGACGTCTTGGGGGATGATGCCATACAGCTCCTCCGCGTCATATTTGGGCGGGCGTGGCTCTTTCAGGTCGATCTCGGGCTGATGTATCGGGCCGAGATGGCTGACGATATCGCGCACGATGGTCAGCGCATGTTCGTCATTCTCCGCAACATGATCGACGACGCCCGATTTGCGCCCGTGCAGATCGCCACCGCCCAGATCTTCTGCGCTGATCTCCTCGCCCGTCGCTGCCTTGACCAGCGGCGGCCCCGCGAGGAAGATCGTCCCCTGATTGCGAACGATCACCGTCTCGTCGGACATGGCCGGCACATAGGCGCCACCTGCGGTGCAGCTGCCCATGACGCAAGCGATCTGCGGGATGCCCTTCGCGCTCATATTGGCCTGGTTGAAGAATATCCGCCCGAAATGGTCGCGGTCCGGAAAAACCTCCGCCTGATGCGGCAGGTTCGCGCCGCCGCTATCGACCAGATAAATGCACGGCAGCCGGTTCTCGAGCGCAATCTCCTGGGCACGGAGATGCTTCTTGACCGTCATCGGGTAATAGGTGCCACCCTTCACTGTCGCATCGTTGCAAATAATCATGCATTGCCGTCCCGAGACCCTGCCGATCCCGCAGATCAGCGACGCGCCATGCACATCGCCTTCATACATGCCATTCGCTGCGAGCTGTCCAATCTCGAGGAACGGCGAACCGGGATCGAGCAGCCGCTCCACGCGTTCCCTCGGCAAGAGCTTGCCGCGCGAAACATGCCGCTCGCGTGACTTCTCGTTCCCGCCAAGCGCCGCTTCGGCAACCTTAGCCCAAAGCTCGCCCTTCAGCGCGCGGTTGTGGACGGTATTGGCGCGAGTACCTTCGTCCTCGCGATTGAGGCTGGTTGTGAGGACAGGCCCGGTCATCGGTCGTCGCCCCTGCGCAGGCAGAGGCCTTTGCGGAAGTCTGGCTCCATTGCTTCAAACAGGCCCCTGCCTGCGCAGGGGCGACGGACCAGCCTCAACATCCAATCAATTCCCGTCCGATCAGCATGCGCCTGATCTCGTTGGTTCCGGCACCAATGTCCATAAGCTTGGAATCGCGCATCAGCCGTTCGACCGGCCAATCCTTGGTATAGCCCGCCCCGCCGAGCGCCTGGATGGCCTCCAGCGCGACGCGCACCGAATTCTCGCTGGAAAGCATCACCGCCCCTGCTGCATCAAATCGCGTCGTCTTGCCCATGTCGCATGAGCGCGCGACGGCATAGACATAGGCCCGGGCCGAATTGAGCGCGACATACATGTCCGCGACCTTGGCCTGCATCAGCTGGAAGCTCCCGATCGGCACGCCGAACTGCTTGCGCTCGCGGATATAGGGCAGAACCACATCGAGGCAGGCCTGCATGATGCCCAGGCCGATCCCGGCAAGCACCGCACGTTCATAATCAAGGCCGGACATCAGCACACCGACCCCGCCATTGACGGGGCCCATCGCGTTCTCAGCCGGGACTTCACAATCATTGAAGACGAGTTCTGCCGTTGGCGAACCGCGCATGCCCATCTTGTCAATCTTCTGCCCGATCGAAAATCCCGGCATGTCCTTCTCGATCAGGAAGGCCGTGATTCCGCGCGAACCGGCGTCGCTGCTGGTCTTGGCATAAACCACCAGCGTCTCTGCATAGGCCGAATTGGTGATCCAGAACTTGGTGCCATTGAGGATGTAGCGATCACCCCTGGCTTCGGCCTTCAATTTCATCGAGACGACGTCGGAGCCTGCCCCCGCTTCGGACATCGCAAGCGAGCCGACATGTTCGCCGGAAATCAGCTTGGGCAGATATTTCGCCTTTTGCTCCGCATTGCCCCATCGGCGGATCTGGTTGACGCACAGATTCGAATGCGCTCCGTAGCTCAGCCCGACAGAGGCGCTCGCGCGGCTCACTTCCTCGACCGCGACGACATGTTCGAGATATCCGAGGCCGAGGCCACCCCACTCTTCCTCGACAGTGATCCCGTGCAGTCCGAGCGCGCCCATTTCCGGCCAGAGTTCGAGCGGGAACCAGTCCTCTGCATCGATCTTGGCAGCGAGCGGGGCAATGCGCTCAGCCGCAAACCGCCGCGTCGTTTCGCGGATCATGTCCGCATTCTCACCCAACGCAAAATCGAAGTCCACGCTCAATCCTCCTCCGGGAAACAAGGCCTATAACGCAATGGTTCAGTCAATAAAAATTGAAAGAATCGCCAACATATCATAGATACTATCTATGATTGACCGCTACCTTTTGCGTTATTTCCTTGCCGTGATCGACCAGGGCAGTTTTTCAAAAGCTGCGGTGCATTGCAATGTCTCACAGCCGACGCTTTCGATCGGTATTGCCAAGCTCGAACGGCTCCTCTCTCGGCAGCTTTTCCTGCGCAGCAACCGTCGCGTGCAATTGACCGAGGCAGGTGTACAATTTGCGGTGCATGCCCGACGGATTGAAAGCGAATTCAATCTTGCCGAGCGCGCAGCAGGTAGCGAATCCCAGCGTGAGATCTTCCGCCTCGGCACGCTTTCCTCCATTCCGACAGCCTGGATTGCGCGCTTTGCTGTCGAATTCGGCAATGGCAATGATGCCGGGCGGATTGAGCTGGTCGAGGGGCGGGAGCGCGAATTGCTTGAAGGGCTTGCCCGCGGCCGCATCGATGCGGCGCTGACGATCCTCAGGCCTGACAATGGGCGGTTTTCCGGTGAGGCCCTGTTGTCGGAAGGCTATGGACTGGCACTGGCCGCACATCACCCGTTCGCGCATGATGCTTCAATCGAAGCCAGTGCCCTTGCGGACAATGTGATGATTGTCCGACGGCACTGCGAAGTCCTGTCGGAAACCAGCCGACACTTCACAAGCCACGGCGTCCGTCCCTTTTTTGCGGCGCGGACGACCAGCGATGACCGCGCACTTGCACTGGTCGGCGCGGGCGTTGGCGTTACGGTCATGCCGGAGGGTTTTTCCGCAGAAGGCGTCACCCGCCCGAAGCTGGCCGGCTTCGACTTCAGGCGAACGATCGGCATTTTGCGCGCACCAGCTACGCGCGCGTCCGAGACCGAAGCACGAGCGCTCGAAGCTCTGCGCACGACCATTCCTGCGTTTCAGAAGGCTTGAGGATCGGTTCACGGCTTTACACACTATTACTATTGCGAGGCGATCGCAAATAATGTAGCGAACGATTCGCAATAGCCGGAGTTGAAGATGGTCGTCTGTGTCTGCAATGCCATCCGCGAACGGGAGGTCCGTGATGCCGCCCGTCGTGGCGCGATCAGCCCGGCCAAGGCCTACCGATCGCTTGGATGCAAGCCGCAGTGCGGCCAGTGCATCCCTTTTGCCCTGCAAATCATCAAGGCCGAACACGCGCTTGCCTGCTAGGCCCACGGACAGAATTTCCATCGATTGCGATTATTTCCGACTATTCGGCGATACTCCCGGCGGCTATGATCGGGTCGGTTTCAGCGAAAGGTCCAAGCCATGAAGGGCGACGCAAAGGTCATCGAATTTCTCAACCTCGCGCTCAAGAATGAACTGACGGCAATCAATCAGTATTTCCTGCATTATCGAATGCTCGACAATTGGGGCGTCAGCAGGCTCGCCAAGTTCGAATATGGTGAGAGCATTGACGAAATGAAGCACGCCGACAAGCTGGCTGAGCGGATCCTGTTCCTGGACGGGCTGCCCAATTTCCAGATGCTCGGGCGGCTCCGCATTGGCGAATCAGTGGAGGAAGTCCTGAAAGCCGATCTCGAGCTTGAAGAAGAAGCCATCCCGCCGCTGCGGGATGCCATCGTCCATTGTGAAAAGGTGCGCGATTTCGTGAGCCGTGACCTGTTTGCGCACATCCTCGAGAACGAGGAAGAGCATGTCGACACGCTGGAGACGCAGTTCGAGATGATCCGCCAGATGGGGATTGAAAACTATATCCAGCTCCAGTCCCGCCCCACCGGAGACTGAGCCAAACAGCCCGTTCCTCTATCTGGATGCGAAGGCTGCCGACTTGGTCTGAAGTATGGGATGACGAGCCATCAGAGGATTGGTTTCCCCGTCTATGAGCGCAACCGTGCGTTCGAATGCATCGCGAAGCTTGACTACGGCCTCGATGATATTGTCCGGAGTCTGGCGATATTCGATGCAGTCGCGTGCCTGATCCTCGATATCCTCAGCAAGAGCCGCAACGCCGATGGCGCCGATCTGCAATGCTTCTGCCCTCAACAGATCGGCTGGATTGACCATCGCGACTGCATCGCCCGAACGCATTGCGTCTTCGATCTGAGTCACGGCCTTGGCCCCATCTTCGCGCAGATAGCCAAGATGACGGAACAGCCGCACGCCAAGCGACGCTCGCGCTTGATCGAAACGAACCCAATCCACCAAATCCGTATCGTCCGCCATTCCCATAATGAAATTTGTGCCTTTCCGGCCTGCACGTTGCTGCGCCGAAAATATGCCCAATTCGTAAACGAGACGTTGAAGTTTGACAGCCAGCAGAAACAAAAAAACAATAGGCCCGCCTCCCGCGAGCTTCACAGCGCAAAATATCATCGCGCAAAGGCCTTTAGAGATCAGTAAGAATTTACTGATTAGCTTCCCGCATGGCCAAGCTCGAAGCGATAGTTGCCGCTCATCCAATCAACAGGAAGCCATATCATTGCATTCGGTTCGCGCGCCTCAGTTCACATCGCAAGCCGTTATACACAGTGACGGGCGACGAACGTGAACTGGGCGCGCTCTCAGCGCTGAAAGCCGCCTTCGAACTTCATGGCGGCCACTGCTTCCATTGCAGAAAGTGGCTGGCCCCACAAAAGCTGTCGCAGGCGGCCAATCGTGATCATATCCATCCAAAATCGGACGGCGGTGAAGACTATCTGCATAATCTCGTCATAACCTGCGGCACCTGCAACCGTTCCAAAGCGGCAAAAAACATTGTCGACTTTCAGGTCGAGCGCGGAAAGGACTACCTTAAAGCCCTCGACGCCCATATTGCCCGCTGTATCGAAGCCATGACCGATTGAGTTCCAGGGACCGACTGATCGGTCTCTTGCCTCAACCTTCCTTGGCGACCCCGACCAATGCCGGCCGCAGAAGGCGGTCGCGGATCATGTAACCCGACTGCATTTCCTGAATGATCGTTCCCGGTTCCGCATCTGCGCTGGGAATTTCGACCATTGCCTGATGCCGGTTCGGGTCGAGCGGCTGCCCGAGCGCCTCGATCCGCTTGATTCCATTGCGCTCAAACACCGATGCGAGTTCGCGTTGTGTCGCTTCGAGGCCTGCTATCAGGCCCTTCGAAGCTTCATCGGCCCGCATCGCCTCCGGGATGGCGTCAAGCGCGCGCCCAAGATTGTCAGCCACGGATAGCATGTCGCGCGCAAATCCGGTTGCTGCATAGGCGCGGGCATCCTGCGCATCCTTTTCAAGGCGGCGACGGACGTTCTGCGTTTCGGCCTGGGCATACAAGATCTGCTGACGGGCCTCTTCGAGTTCGGCCAGGAGAGCACCAAGCGGATCGGCTTCAGGATCGGGCTCGGAAGGCGCGCCTTCCGCGATCATTTCGTCTTCAGCCTTCAATTCTTCGTCATTCATTTGTGCATCAATCTCGATAAGCTTTGTGCGGTGAAATCCACCATGGGAACGATGCGCGCGTAATTCAAGCGTGTCGGGCCAATAACGCCGACCACGCCAACCACTCGCCCGTCATGCCCGTGATACGGCGCCGCGATAACCGAAGAGCCCGACAATGCGAAGAGCTTGTTTTCCGCACCGATGAAGACTTTCGTGGCAGAGGCTTCGCGCGCACTTTCTAGAAGGCGGGCGATTTCCTCTTTCCCTTCGATCTCGTCGAGGAGCTGGCGGACCCTGTCCAGATTGGCCGCGGCCTGGGCGTCGATCAGGTTTGCCGCCCCGCGCACGATGAGTACCGGTCGTTGTGCGCCATCCTTTGCCCAATCCGCCATACCGCGAAGGATCAAATCCTGAGAGGCTAGATCAAGGGCTGCCCGTTCCTGCCGAATCTCGCTTGCCAGCACAGATGCTGCTTCCGCAAGCGTGAGCCCGGAGAGCCGTGCTGTCATGTAATTTCCGGCCTCGGTCAGACCAGATGCCGTCATGCCCCGTGGCAGGTCCATCACCCGGTTCTCCACCGAACCATCATCGCCGACCAGGATTGCAAGTGCCTGCTCGGCAGAAAGCGGCGCGAACGCGAATTGCTTGAGCCTCGGGGTTCGCGTGGGGACAAGCACCAATCCGGCACAGGCCGAAAGGCCTGACAGGGCAGCCGTGGCGGCCGTCAGCGCGTCTTCGATCGGGCCAGCCTGAGTGACGCGGGATTCGATCGCTGCACGTTCATCGGCCGTTGGCTCAGCTGCCTGCATCATACCATCGACAAAGAGGCGCAAGCCGGTTTCGGTCGGCATCCTGCCAGCGGAGGTGTGGGGTGCCGCCAGCAACCCAAGCTCCTCAAGATCCTGCATGACGTTGCGGATCGACGCAGGTGACAGGCTCATGGCACTGAGTTTCGATATCGTCCGCGAACCGACCGGTGCGCCCGAACCCAGATAGGATTCGACGACGACACGAAACACGTCGCGGGCACGATCGGTCAATTCATGGACAGGCGGTGCAGACATCATTGTCGATGTAGGGCATCGGCCCGCCCTACTCAACGGGTGGCGCGACTATTGCTGCGGCTGCGTCTGGCCGGCCTCGATTTCGGCCAGGCTCTTGAAGTCAATCATGTCGATCAGGAAGACAAGAGTGGAATTGGCGGGAATCGGCCCGACACCCTTGTCGCCATAACCGAGCTGGGGCGGTATGCAGAGCTTGTAACTGCCGCCGCGCTGCATCCGCTTCAATCCCTCGGCAAATCCGGGAATCACCTGACCAACGGGAACAGGCACTGGTCCGGCATCATCGAAGGCAGCACCTGACGATGCGACATAGCCTTTGTAGTTGATCAGCGCGACATCGGCATCGCCCGGCATCGCCCCTGCCCCGGCCTTGACGACATCAAAACCCAACCCGGAATCACTTCTCGATGCGCAGGCTCGCGCCGCAGCGGCAAGCGGACCCGGCGGTGCCTTGATTGCGAGCAGGTCCACTTCGAACACCAGATCCGCATTGGCCGGAATCTTGCCCGCGCCTCGCGCGCCATAGCCAAGGGCCGCAGGGATACAGAGGCGAATCCGCGCCCCGACCTTCATAAGCATCAGCCCTTCCGAAAATCCCGGAATGACTTCGTTAACACCAAATTCGGCGCGTTCGGATGCGTCGAAAGCGGAACCGTCGGATGCCAGCGTTCCCTTATAGGCGATGCTGACCTTGTCAGCCGCGCCTGGCATGGCTCCAGTCCCTGCCCGCAACATGGAATATCCGAGACCGGAAGGTGTCTTCTGCGTGCAGCGTCCGCTGGATGTACCAGCCGGCGGCGCCGCAAATGCAGCATTGGAAGGAAGCGCCGCTGCAAATCCTGAGAAGAGCATAATGACGCGCGACAAAAGGCGCACGGAAGCGAGAAAGTTCATTCTGGAGCGCCTAGCGATACGGGGCGCAGCGGGCAATGGCCGATCTCGATCTGCGCTATTTGCGGCGCGCTAGGCCGATCAGGACAATCCCGCCAATCGCCAGGAACATGCCGTTCCAGCTCCATTGCGGAACGCCGATCATGAAGCTTTCGGCGGGCCAGCGGATGATGTTTAGCCCCTGGCCAATCCACAAACCGCCCATAAGGATCATGAGCACGCCAAGAATGAGGGCCAGCGTTTTCAAAACTTTCATAGCAATCTTCCTCTCGAACGCACATGATATGGGCCGGTTTTTTGCCAATGAACAGAAAAGATTGTGGGGATGGGAATGGCAACTGACACACGGACCAGGGACGATATGCTTGAGGATTTCGAGGCGCGAAAGCTCTCCATTCTCGGCAAGGACCGGTTGATCTACGTTGCTGGCGCCGGCCCGGCCGTCATCGTGATGACGGAGATGACCGGCATCTCTCCCCATGTCGCGCGGTTTGCCCGCTGGGTGCGTGATGCCGGCTTCACGGTGTATATGCCACATCTGTTCGGCAAGGACGGAGCGCCGCCAGGAGGGATTGGGGGCGCGCTCACCTTGATCGGCGGCTGCATCAGTCGCCGGTTCAAGGCGTTCGCCGCCAATGAGTCGAGCCCCGAGGTCGCATGGCTGCGTGCACTCGCCACCCATGCCCATCGCGAATGCGGCGGGCCGGGGGTCGGTGCCATCGGCATGTGTTTCACCGGGAATTTCGCATTGTCGATGATGCTGGAACAGAGTGTTGTCGCACCTGTCCTCGCTCAGCCTTCGCTTCCGCTCGGCAAGCCTGCAGGAATGCACATCTCGCCCGATGAGCTGGCCGCGGTCAAGACACGGATGGATGCGGAAAATCTGACGGTGCTTGCCTATCGCTTCAAGGGAGACAGATTTTGCCGAAAGGAGCGTTTCGACGCTTATGAGGCAGCACTGGGTGGACGCTTTGTCCGCCGCGAACTGGACGACAGTGCCGCCAATCCTGACTCCCCGATGAAGAATCCGCACAGTGTCGTAACGCTCCACCTGATCGATGAGGAAGGCCAGCCCACCCTTGCCGCACGGGATGAAATTCTGGAATTCTTCCGGATGCGCTTGAGCGGTTGACCGACCGGCCCTAAAGGCGGCCGCTTCAATGCAGAAAGGAATTCCATGCGCCCTTCAGGACGCGCGCCCGACGAGATGCGGGCCATCACGATCGAACCAGCCTTCACCAAGCATGCCGAAGGCTCCTGCCTCGTCAGCTTTGGAGACACGCGCGTCCTTGTAACGGCCAGCATCGAAGAGCGTGTCCCGCCCTTCCTTCGCGGCAAGGGCGAAGGCTGGGTTACCGCCGAATATGGCATGTTGCCTCGCGCAACGCATACCCGCGGCAGCCGGGAAGCTGCCAAGGGCAAGCAATCCGGGCGGACGCAGGAAATACAGCGCCTCATTGGCCGCTCGCTGCGTGCCGTCGTGGATCTGAAAGCCCTCGGTGAACGCCAGATAACGCTCGATTGCGACGTGATCCAGGCCGATGGCGGTACGCGGACCGCGTCGATATCCGGTGCATGGGTCGCGCTGAGGCTTGCCGTCGATAAACTGATCGCCGAGGGAAAGATCGCGGGCGACCCCATCTCCAGCCAGGTCGCAGCGATCAGTTGCGGGCTCTACAAGGGCACTCCCGTGCTCGATCTTGATTATGACGAAGATTCGAACGCTGGCGCCGATGCCAATTTCGTTTTGCTTTCAAATGGCAACATCGCCGAGGCTCAAGCGACTGCAGAGGGTGAAACATATGATGAGGAAGCGCTTCTCCGTCTCCTTCGTCTTGCCCGGATCGGTTGCAAGGCAGTTTTCGAGGCACAGTTGAAGGCCGTCGGCCGCTGATGCGGAAGCTTCAGCCAGGGAGGCTGGTTATTGCTTCGCACAATCAAGGCAAGGTGCGGGAAATTCGCGCGCTCCTGGCACCATTTGGCATAGAACCGGTTGCGGCAGGCGATCTCGGACTGCCAGAGCCTGAAGAGACCGGCACCACCTTTGCCGAGAATGCGCTGATCAAGGCTCGTGCAAGTGCCGAAGGTTCGGGCATTGTCGCACTTGCGGATGACAGCGGTCTTTGTGTGGACGCACTCGGCGGAGAGCCGGGCGTCCATACCGCGGACTGGGCCGAGACACCCCACGGCCGGGATTGGGAGCTCGCAATGCGCAAGGTTGAAGACAGGCTCGAAGCACTGGGCTCCGACGTTGATCGTTCAGCCCGATTTGTATGCACCTTGGCGCTGTGCTGGCCCGACGGCGAGACGGCCCTGTTCGAAGGTCGAATTTCAGGACACCTGACCTGGCCACCGCGCGGTGAATTGGGATTCGGTTATGATCCGGTCTTTGTTCCCGAAGGCCACGACCAGACATTTGCAGAACTCGAGCCGGAGGAAAAGCACGCGATCAGCCATCGTGCTGAAGCGTTTAAAAAGCTGGTAAATGCGCTGTTCTGAAACATCGAAATTATCGGTCTGGAAGTTTTTTCAAACCCGGTTCATTGAGTAGTCAGACACCGAGTCCTAGTTGGACTGTCAGGTGTGGGAGATTTCAGTAATGTCTGTTCGGTTGGCAATTTCGGTTGTGGGCGAAGCGCGTTGCGTCAAGCTTTGCCGCATGGGAATCTCGTCGTGAGAGTCCGCCGTCCCGTCGCGATCAGACTGGTGGGCGTGGCTGCCATTATTGGCCTGCTTGCGGCTTTCACAGTGCCATCAACCAATGGTGGTCCGTCCTATGGCGTGGCCGCTGCGAGAGACATCATGGCGCTGCTTGGCGAGCGTTCGCCCGGCGAACGCAAGCATGGCAAGCTGTCGAACACGAAATCTCCGAAGCTACCCTATGAGTTTGCAAAGGCCCCGATCCACACCCCGGCCCCTGAAAATGCGCCAGGGGAAATGGGCGCTTCACCGCGCATCATTGCGTCCTTGGTCGAACCCGAAACACCATTCAGCGTGGCGCCCGCGCCAACGCCGGTTTCACCCGATGCTCCAGAGACTCCATTGCCGCCTGTTTTTACCGGCAGCACCGGCGGCACGCCGATTTTCATAGAGGGTGGAAGCAGCGGAGGCGGCAGCAGCGGCGGCAGTAGTGGTGGAAGCAGCGGCGGCTCAACCAGCAGCGGTGGTGACACAGGCAGCAGTGGTGGCACAACCAGTAGCAGTGGCGGGACGACCAGCAGCAGCGGTGGCACAACCAGCAGCAGTGGCGGGACGACCAGCAGCAGCGGTGGCACAACCAGCAGTAGCGGTGGCGACACGCCCCCTCCACCTGTCGTTCCCGAACCAGCAACCTGGTTGATGATGCTCGCTGGATTTGGAGCCGTCGGAGCCATGCTGCGTCGTCGCCGGATGTCGGCACAGATGCGGGATATGACGATCTCCTTTCGCACCTCCGGCACGGACGTGTGACCCCAAAAAAGAAGTCACGGCGTCCGGCGACGACGGACATTCGCCTCTTGCTTCCCGTCGCCTTGCTGGTTGGTGCAGGAGCCTTTCTTGCCAGTCGACCGAGCAAGCCCGCGATGCATATCGACCTTAGCCGGGCGCCGCTGGGTGCGAGAATTCCGCTTTCAGGCGCACAGGCTGCAATGCTCTCCGGTCCCGATGGGGAGCCGCCGGTCGTATCCATTCTCAATGTCCGCAAGCGGATGAAATATGGCGAGTTCGTCTGGAACGATACCGGCGTCCGGCCTGGAAATCTGTGGGTGAGAATCGATCTGGAAAGACAGATCATTTCGGCATTCCGCGCCGGGAATGAAATCGGAACGGCAGTGATTCTCTATGGAGCCGACGAAAAGCCTACCCCGACGGGTGAGCTTTCCATCCGGGAAAAACTCAAGGATCACCGGTCCAACACCTACGATGCCCCGATGCCCTATACCATGCGCCTGACTGATGATGGCGTCGCCATTCACGGGAGCAATGTTCGTTGGGGCGCTGCCACACACGGCTGCATTGGCGTCCCGCTGGATTTTGCGGCCAAGCTGTTCGAACAGGTCAAGGTGGGCGATCCGGTGGTGATTATTCCGGCCCGGCGCAAGCCAAAAACCGCCTGATCTTCAACAAACTCAGCGCCCCAGAAAAACCCTGCTGGCGCTCCCCCGCAAAACTTGGTTAAAAGAGAGCTAAACATGAGCTGAAACCAATCAGCCATTCGCGCGTGTATATGCTTCAAGGGCAGTGCGAACATGGGGTCGAATATGCTGGGTTCGGGTTTGAAAAAAGTGGCCGGAAAACTGGCTTTGGCTTTATGCGCACCATTGACGCTGGGCGCGACGGACCTGCAGAACAATCTTGAGACAAGGGTTCTGGCTTCGCACAATCGCGAGCGTGATCTTGCCGGCATTCCGGCGCTCCGCTGGAATGAATCCCTTGCCACTTCGGCACAATACTGGGCCAATCATCTTGGCCGCATTGACCGGCTTGAGCACGCGCCATACGATCCGCGAGACCGGAACCCGCAGGGCGAGAATTTATGGGCCGGAACGCGCGGCCACTATTCTGCTGAAAACATGGTCGATTACTGGATCCAGGAAAAGCGCAATTTCCGGCCAGGGACTTTTCCGCAGAACAGCCAGACCGGCAGAATCCAGGATGTCGGTCACTATACGCAAGTAATGTGGCGCAACACGCGCGAGGTCGGTTGTGCCCTTGGCCAGGGCGCCGAATTCGATATTCTGGTCTGTCGCTATAGTTCGGTTGGCAATGTGGTCGGGCAAAGACCCTTCTAGGCGCTTCTGCCACCAAGCCCTTGCCACCAAGCTCTGAAGTTCGCCAGTCACGCTAGCGCACTTCGGCCAATGTCGCTATCGCAGCGCGACAGGCCATGGACGCTCACTCCCAATTCGCAGAGCCGCTGCTTAGGCAGGATGGACCGCTCGCCCTCTACATTCATTGGCCGTTCTGCGTTTCGAAATGCCCCTATTGCGATTTCAACAGCCACGTCCGCGAGACCATAGACCAGTCTGCCTGGTGCGCTGCGATGCTTCAGGACATGGCCCACGAAGCCGCCCTCCTGCCCCATCGACGGATCGGATCGATATTTTTCGGCGGAGGGACACCTTCACTGATGCCGCCTTCCACCGTCGCAGCGCTGATCGACGCCGCAGAGTCTCGATGGGGGTTTGAAGAGAATGTGGAAATTACGCTGGAGGCAAATCCGTCCTCCGTCGAATCGGCCCGCTTCGCTGATCTCGCAGCCGCTGGCGTCAATCGCGTTTCGCTGGGGCTACAAGCACTTGAGGATGAAGCGCTTTCCTTCCTTGGCCGCGCCCACGATGTGCAGGAAGGCCTGGCCGCGCTGGACATAGCGCAGGACAGTTTTGCGCGGGTAAGTTTCGACCTAATCTACGCTCGACCCGGCCAGACCATCGAAGGCTGGGCAGACGAGCTTCATCGTGCGCTTTCGTTCGGCACGGAACACTTGTCCCTCTACCAACTGACGATCGAACCCGGAACGCGGTTCGCGACGCTTGTCGCCCGTGGCGAGATAGAGGTCGTGGATCCCGATCACGGTGCTGAGCTTTTCGAACTGACTCAACGCATGGCGCTGGCGGCCGGACTGCCGGCCTATGAAGTTTCCAACCATGCGCGACCCGGCCGCGAAAGCCGCCACAATCTGACCTACTGGCGCTATGGTGATTATGCGGGAATTGGCCCAGGAGCACATGGTCGCCGCGGCACCTTGGCCACAGTGCGACACCGGAAACCCGAAAACTGGCTGAATTCGGTCTCGCGCAATGGCCATGGGTGCCAGTTGGAAGACCCGTTGACACCCGCCGAGCGGGCTCGCGAAGCACTGGTCATGGGTTTGAGATTGCGCGAAGGCGTCGATCTTGAAGCATTGGCGAAACGCTGTGATGTCGATCCAGAAACCCTCATTAGCAGGCGTCGAGCAAATCTCCTTGAATCGTACGACCTTGTCTTGCTGAAGGAACATCGCCTTTTTGTGCTGCCCAAAGGAATGCTGCTCCTTGACCGTATTCTTGCAGAGTTGGTTGAAACCTAAAGTTTAGAATCTTGGGCTATGGCGCGACGATCAACCGCCTGTTAGGGGACGCGCTCATGAAAAAGCTTCGCAAGGCCGTCTTTCCAGTCGGCGGACTCGGCACCCGATTTCTTCCGGCTACAAAAGCCATGCCGAAGGAAATGTTGACGGTCGTGGACAGACCCTTGATCCAATATGCGGTCGATGAGGCACGTGAAGCCGGCATTGAACAAATGATCTTTGTCACCGGACGTGGAAAGTCGGCGATCGAAGACCATTTCGACATTTCCTACGAACTTGAAACAACGATGACAGACCGGGGCAAGTCGCTCGATGCAATTGAGGGAACCCGCTTCCGCCCTGGCGAAGTTATCTACGTCCGCCAGCAGGAACCCATCGGGCTTGGCCACGCCATCTGGTGTGCGCGCCATATTGTCGGTGATGAACCGTTTGCAATATTTCTTCCTGACGAACTCATGGCGGGCAGCCCCGGATGCATGAAGCAGATGGTCGATGCCTATGAAAAGGTGGGCGGAAATATCGTTTGCGGCTATGAAGTGCCCGAAAGCGAGACGCACAAATATGGCGTCATTACGCCGGGCCGGATCGAGGGCCGACTGGTCGAGGTCAAGGCTCTGGTCGAAAAGCCGCCTCAAGGCACGGCGCCGTCAAACCTCATGATCCCGGGACGTTACATCCTGCAACCGGAAGTTATGCGAATCCTTGAAGGCCAGGCGCGGGGTGCAGGCAACGAAATCCAGCTGACCGATGCCATGTCCCAAATGATCGGTTCGCAGCCGTTCCATGCTTATGCGTTCGACGGGCGTCGCTTTGATTGTGGTGACAAGGCCGGCTTCATCACGGCCAATATTGCCCTCGCCCTTGATCGCCCCGATATCGGCCCCGAAGTCCAGCGCTGGATGGACGAGAAGCGCTGAGCCGCAATTCTGATCTTGGCTTTTACCCGCCAAATTGGCGGTTGTTGGGCACTGGACTTGATAAATACTTCCAAAGTTTCAGTTTTTTCTCGAGCGGTATTGATGAAAGCCGCAGAAATCTGCCAAAAACTAGCTCGTAATTAACGGAATTTCAGGACTTGACCTCTAGACCCTGCGAAAGCGTCAAGGGGCGAATTGTGCTGCGGAATATTCGCATAAAGTCGGCTTCATCCATCGTTACGATGATTGTGCTGTTTGTTGCCGTGCTCGGCTTCAGCCTGTTCCGCACGATTGACGCAGCGAACACGGTTGACACCGAACGGACGCGCACGGCAGTGGCCGCCGCGGTCCAGGCCCAGGTCAAGCAGATTATCGTGATGGTCGATGACAATGCCTTGTGGGATGCGGCCGCAACCGCAGTCTACACACGCATGAGCGACACCGAATTCTTCTGGAGCAGTTGGGGCTATTCGTCGGCCGAAGGCAAATATTTCGATACTGTCCTCGTGCTCGATCACGAAGGTCGCCCGTTGCTTGGCTACCATCATGGGCGAGCGACGCGGTTTGATCCGATAGCCCGATATGGCGAGCCGTTTCGTATCCTGCTGGAGCGGGCCGACCGCCAGAGGCAAGCTGTTGGCGGCTTGGCAGGGTCGGCAGACGGCCCCGTCTTGATCGGTATTGCCAATATCGTGCCAACGAACGGCGCGCTGGACAAGCTCGTGCCAAAGTCCGGCCCTTATTGGCTGGTCTTCACAAAGCCCTTTGATCAAGGCGCTGCAGACCAGATCGGCCGAAGCCTCTTGCTGGAAGACATGAAGCTTTCGAGCAAATCTTCAGGCAAAGCCTCAATTGCCGTCCGCGACACCGCAGCCAAGCCCGTTGCGGATTTGAGTT
Source organism: Sphingomonadales bacterium (assembly GCA_016704425.1). GTDB lineage: Bacteria > Pseudomonadota > Alphaproteobacteria > Sphingomonadales > Sphingomonadaceae > Aquisediminimonas. Next base: position 236,256 of record JADJAC010000011.1, on the reverse strand, counting down.
GGACGCCGGCCCGCCCAGGAACAACAGCGCTTGAGCGTGTCCTCCCCTGGGTCGCAATCGCTTCGTTGCTGCATATTCTTGCCGGTTTGTTTTTTGGTCGGCAAGCGCTTCGCTCCGTCTCCAAACTGGCCGACGAGGCGATGGTCGACAGTTTGAGCAATCTTCCAAACCGCCGTGCGGTCCGTCGCGAACTCGATCGGCGGTTGAAGCGGGGCGAAAGGCTCGCGCTCGCGCTCATCGACCTCGACGGCTTCAAGGGCATAAATGACAATTATGGCCACCACGTGGGCGACCGACTGATCAAAAGCATTGCCATGCTTCTGCAAGAACTGGTTGGCAAGAATGGCATGATTGCCCGACTGGGTGGCGACGAATTCGCAATCCTTGTGCCCGGTGCATCAGCCGTCAACGAACTGCAGGACATATCCCGCGCGATGCTCGACAAATTGTCACGCCCGTTCCGCATCGACGAGCGCACAGTACTTGTCGGGGCTAGCATCGGTCTGGCCTCGGTTAGCCTGCGCGATCTCGACTCGAGTGAACTGATGCGCCGTGCCGATGTTGCAATGTATTCTGCAAAGCAGGCCGGAAAGATGCGGCTGGCCTGGTATGACGAAATGCTGGACCAGAAGCAGGCCATTGCCCGGACAATTGAAGCCGAATTGCGGCTTGCGATTGATGCGGAGGATTTCGAACTGGTCTACCAGCCGCTGGTCGACATCCATGAAAGGAAGATCGTCGCGGTCGAGGCTCTGCTGCGTTGGTCCAGTCCGACGCGCGGCACCGTCAACCCGTCGGAATTCATTCCGGTTGCCGAAGAGACGGGGCTCATCGACGCAATGGGCATGATCGTACTGCGAAAAGCGTGCCGCGACGCGCTCGACTGGGGCGATGTCCGTTTGGCCATCAACGTATCAGCTGCACAATTACGGAACCCCGAATTTGCGTCTGCGTTGAGCCATGCCCTTGCCGAAACCGGTTTCCCTGCAGACCGTCTGGAGCTGGAAATCAATGAGTCCTATCTGGTCTACGATCCCGATGCGGCTGGCCGGGTGCTGAGGGAGATTCGGTCGCTTGGTGTCGGTGTTTCTCTCGATGACTATGGAACCGGCCACGCTTCCATTGGCTTCCTGCGACAATTTTCGTTCAGCAAGGTCAAGCTTGATCGATCGCTCGTCACTGAAGCTGGACTGAGTGAGGAAGCGCGCACCGTCATCCACGCAAATATCGCAGTTGCGCGGGCCCTGAATGTCGCTGTTGCGGCAGAAGGCGTCGAGACCGCGGACCAGGCTGACCTGATGCGCGTTGCCGGCTGCGACCAATTGCAAGGCTGGTTCTTTTCAAAGCCCGTTGCCGGGCGGGAAATAGCCATAAGGGTCCTCAAGGACCACCCAGAGCATCCGTCTTCGCGGCTCAGGGCCGTTTGACCCTTATGCCTTTGGCGTGACCTCACGGATCAACCCTTCCTGGGCAACATTGGCGACCAGCCGACCGTCACGTGTATAAATGCGTCCGCGGTTAAAGCCTCGCGCACGTCCTGCCCAAGGACTGTCCGTCACATAGAGCATCCATTCATCGCAGCGAAAATCGTCATGAAGCCAGATCGCGTGATCGAGGCTCGCGCTCTGGAGCTCGCCCTTCAACCAGCTCAGCCCGTGCGGAAGTGCACACGTGCCGAGCAATGTCATGTCAGACACATAGGCCAGCACAGCCCGATGCAGAACGGGATCGTCAGCCAGCGGTGCGACCGTGCGAAACCAGCTATGTGTCCGCGGTGGCCGCGCTTCGCTGTTCATCCAATGGCGCGCCTCGACCGGGCGGAATTCGATTGCCCGAGGCCGGGTCATCTGGCGGCGCATTTGCTCGGGAATCTTGTCGATCACGGCGCGGCGGAGTTCGACTTCGCTCGCCAAGTCTTCTGGGGGCGGCACTTCCGGCATGGCATCCTGATGCGACACGCCCGCTTCGCGCTTGTGGAAAGAGGCCGCAAGATTGAGGATCGGACGACCATCTTGCTCGGCAATCACGCGGCGGGCGGAAAAACTTCCGCCGTCGAAGTCCCGCTCCACGCGGTAGGTGATATCGGACTCCTCGCTGCCTCCACGCAGAAAATAGGCATGTAGCGAATGGGCAAGCCTGTCGGGATCGACAGCCGCCGTCGCCGCCATCAGAGCCTGGGCAATCACCTCTCCTCCAAAGACGCGACCAACTCCGCCCGGCATCCGTTTGCCGACAAAATGATCCTCGCTCTGCGGCGTGACAGTCAGCAGGCGCGTAAGTCTTTCGACCAAGGCCTGCGGCGTCGGGCCTGAGGCGACCGCGTCTTCAGAATTTGTCATGCGAATCTGCCCTTTCGGCGCTGCCTTATCGGGGCTTTCCCGACTTAGGCAAGCGGCGAACGGTCGCGTTTCAAGCGCGGGTCATGGTCCATTCGCCATTTGCGCTACGGCATGCTTGAAGCGTTTCCGTTTCTTCTGCAGCGCCGGGCTGCGAAATCGTCTGCTTGACCAGTCGGCAGCCATTGGCGGCCGTTCCGCTCACTGCCTTTTTGAGGAGGGGTGCCGAGACATAGCCTTGCCCCAATCCCTGATCGGAGACGAGAACCCAGGGTTGGCCCTTTACGGCCGCCGGCACCCAGACCCGCTGACCAGCAAGAAGGCGACCAAGGACAGTAGAATCCGTGCCCGGCGCACTGCGAATATTGGCAATTGCCGTCGACACATATGCCCCACCGACTTTGGTATAACCTTCTGCCGGTTCCACACCCGAAGCAAGTCTGAGACTGGCAAGATCGACGCCCTGATCATTCTGGGCGACTTCGACGCGGCCGGACGCGCCGGTTTGATCACTTTGCCAATTCTGGTCCTTGCCCGTCAGAACAGCCTGTTCAAGCGCTTGCTCCGCTTTGGCCCGATCGTCCTTCTGCAGCTTGCATCCGAGTGCCGAACCAGCCGCCGCGCCAAGGACACCGCCAAGGATTGTACCCAAGGTCCGGCTTCCACGTCCGGCGATGCGATTGCCCAGAAACCCTCCAATCGCGCCGCCCGCCACTGCTCCAATGGTTTGCTTGTTGCCGTCTGCCGAGCACCCGAAGATTCCGCCGATGCCGGCGACTTTCCGTCCGCCGCCGCTGTCACTTGCCTCCATTACTGGCGTGGTGCTTGCCGGGGTTGGCGTCGCGTTGATTGCGTTTGCGGCGCTGCCCGTCATGAGCAACGAAATGGCTGCCGTCGAAATCAGGATATTCTTCATGATCCATCCCCTTCGTCCAAGAATTGCCCCGACGCTAGAAACCATGCGCTGAACCCTCTCTTAACCGCAAATAGGCTTTCGCTGACGCTCCTTTTGTCGCAAGACAGGGCATAAAGCGTAGCTGTTTGATGGAGTGGTTTGGTATGAGCCGGAAATTCTTTGGCACGGACGGTATCCGGGGACGGACGAATGCCGGTGCCATGACGGCGGAAATGGCGATGAAAGTCGGCATGGCAGCAGGCGCCCATTTCCTGCGGGGCGACCATCGCCACCGTGTCGTCATTGGAAAGGATACGCGGCTTTCGGGATATATGATTGAAAATGCGCTGGTTGCAGGATTCACGTCCGTCGGCATGGACGTGGTCCAGGTCGGCCCAATGCCGACACCCGCTGTGGCGATGCTGACACGCTCGATGCGTGCGGATCTGGGTGTAATGATTTCGGCCAGCCACAATCCCTATTATGATAACGGCATCAAACTGTTCGGACCGGATGGCTACAAGCTTTCAGACGATGATGAGCGGTCGATCGAAGCGCTCCTTGAGAACCCGCCCATGCTCGTGGAATCAGCGCGGATCGGACGCGCTCGCCGGGTCGAGGACGCGCGCGGACGCTATTCGCATTTCGCCAAATCCTGCTTTCCTGAAGAATTGCGGCTCGACGGGCTGAAGGTGGTGATCGATTGCGCCAACGGAGCGGCCTATCAGGTCGCTCCGTCCGCCCTGTGGGAATTGGGCGCCGAAACTATCGCCATTGGCGTTTCGCCCAACGGCACGAACATCAATGACAAGTGTGGATCGACATCGCCGGCCATGCTCCAGGAAACGGTTGTCGCGTCGGGTGCAGATATCGGCATTGCCCTCGATGGCGATGCGGACCGGCTGATCATCGTCGATGAGCAAGGGCGCATTGTCGACGGCGACCAGATCATGGCGCTCATTGGCAAAAGCTGGTCGGCGGCCGGTCGGCTGAAGGGCGGTGGCGTGGTTGCAACTGTCATGTCCAACCTGGGGCTTGAACGCTACCTGGCCTCCATTGGCCTTACACTTGAGCGAACCGCAGTGGGCGATCGCTACGTGCTTGAGCGGATGCGAAGCGGCGGCTTCAATGTCGGCGGAGAGCAATCCGGCCATATCATCCTGTCCGATTATGCAACGACGGGCGACGGTCTCGTGGCGGCGTTGCAGGTGCTCGCCGAGCTTGTCCGCCAGTGCAAGCCTGCGAGCGAAGTGCTCCACCTGTTCGATACAGTTCCGCAATTGCTGAAGAATGTCCGCTTCTCTGGCGGGCGGCCACTCGAGGACGAGCGCGTAAAGCAGGTGATCGCCAATGCAGAGCGTGATCTGGACGGTAAGGGGCGTCTGGTTATCCGTCCCTCAGGAACCGAGCCGGTCATCCGCGTGATGGCCGAAGGTGACGATGCCGGCCAGGTGACACGCCTTGTCGACGACATTTGCCAGGCTGTGCAGGAGGCCGCGGCCTGATGCTTGAAATGCGACCTGACTGCGAACGGTGCGGCGTCGACCTTCCGGCGGATTTGTCGGGCGCTTTCATCTGCTCTTTCGAATGCACCTTCTGCGCTGACTGTTCAGACGCGCTGGACGATCGCTGCCCCAATTGTGGCGGGGAACTGGTCGACCGTCCGACAAGGTCCAAAGCGAAACTCGAAAGGTTTCCTGCTAGTCTTGCCCGAAAATTCAAAGGGTGACGGCCCGGATCCTCATCATTGCCGGTTCGGACTCCGGCGGAGGAGCAGGCATTCAGGCCGACATCAAGACGGTCACGATGCTCGGCGGCCATGCGATGACAGCAGTGACTGTGGTAACCGCGCAAAATACGCTTGGCGTTGATGCCATACATGTGATCCCGACGGACTTGGTCATTGCGCAGATCGATGCTGTCGTGCGCGATATCGGTGTCGATGCCGTCAAGATCGGGATGATCGGTTCGGCAAAAACAGCGGACGCCGTCGCGGATTATCTGAAGCGCCTTGCAGTGCCGATTGTGTTCGATCCAGTCTTGATCGCGACAAGCGGTGCAGAACTCGCCGACGCACAAACCATTTCCGCATTTGAGCGGCTGATGGCGATCGCATCGCTCGTAACCCCCAACCTTCCCGAACTTGAAGCACTTGGTGGAACGAAGCCAATCCTTGCCCATGGCTGCCACCTTCTGGTCAAAGGCGGCCACGGCGCAGGCGACGACATTGTAGACCGGCTTATGTCGCCGCGCGGACAAGTGCGCGAATGGCACGGCGAGCGCATTGATACCACCCATACCCATGGGACCGGCTGCACGCTGGCAAGTGCCATCGCCTGCGGTCTGGGTCAGGGCTTGGCGATCGATCTTGCCATAGAGCGCGCCATATCGTTCGTTCGGATCGCCCTGATCGAAGCGCCTGGGTTGGGTGCGGGACATGGCCCGATGGGCCAACAAAATGTTGTCGACTTCCAATGATCGCCGGCGTTGATGAGGCTGGGCGTGGTCCGCTCGCGGGGCCCGTTGTGGCAGCCGCCGTTATCCTCTGCGAAAGCGGGATCGCTGGACTTGACGACAGCAAGAAGCTCTCCGCTCCCCGTCGCGCTGTGCTTGAGGCGAAGATCCTTGAAGCTTGCGTCGTGGGGATCGGTGAGGCTTCGGTCGAGGAGATCGACCGGATCAATATCCTGCAAGCGACACTGCTTGCAATGACGCGCGCCGTCGAAGCGCTGGGCGTCGAGCCAGCCCGGATACTGGTCGACGGCAATCGGCTGCCGCGCTGGCGCTACCGGGCGGAAGCGATAGTTGGTGGCGACGCCATCCATCCGTGCATTTCAGCAGCAAGCATCATCGCCAAGGAGCATCGGGATCGCATCATGGTGGCCGCAGACAGAAGATTTCCGGGCTATGGCTGGTCAAGCAACAAGGGCTATGGCGCCGCCGCGCATCTTGCCGCGTTGCGCGATTTGGGACCTACACCACTTCATCGGCGCTCTTTTGCACCCGTCGCCAAATATTTTTTGCCAGTGAGTCAAACCAGTCACACCACCACAGTTTGAGTCCCGACGCACCAAATCAATCAACATCTCGTGGCGGACTCTTTACGTTCCGCCAAAGGTTAACGAATTCGTTAACCTTGATCGTTAACCCTCTGTCTTGACGCGGGAGTCCGCATGATTGAGGCAGGCCATTCGTGCGTCGAAAGGGGTGTAGAATGGGGGTTTTGGAACGGGTCCGCAAACCGGCAGTGGCCGCAGTCGAACTGCCGCTCAATCGGATTCTGCGCGACGATTGCGTGGCTGCCATGCGCGCGCTTCCCGATGCATGCGTCGATATGGTCTTTGCCGACCCGCCCTACAACCTCCAGCTAGGCGGCGATCTGTTCCGGCCGGAAGGTGGTCGTGTCGATGCCGTCGACAACGATTGGGACAAGTTCGATAGCAATGCCGTTTATGACGCCTTTTCCCATGCCTGGTTGGCTGAGGCCCGTCGCATTCTGAAGCCCAACGGCACGCTTTGGGTGATCGGATCCTACCACAACATCTTCCGTGTCGGTTCTGTTTTGCAGGATGAGGGTTTCTGGATCCTCAATGACATCATCTGGCGCAAGGCCAACCCCATGCCCAATTTCAAGGGCACACGCTTCACCAATGCCCATGAAACCCTGATCTGGGCTTCCAAATCTGAAAGCGCGCGCTACACCTTCAATTATCGCGCGATGAAGACGCTCAACGATGAACTGCAGATGCGGTCGGACTGGTCGTTCCCGATCTGCGGCGGGCAGGAGCGGATCAAGAAGAACGGGACCAAGGCCCACCCGACGCAAAAGCCGGAAGCGCTGCTCTATCGCATCCTGCTCGCCTGCACCAAGCCGGGTGACGTCGTGCTCGACCCTTTTTTCGGCACGGGCACGACCGGGGCGGTCGCAAAGAGACTGCAGCGCCACTTCATCGGCATCGAGAGAGAACAGGATTATATCGATGTTGCGGAAGAGCGGATTGCAGCCGCGCTCCCGCTCGACGAGTCTGCCGTCACGACAATGCAATCGCCAACAGCGGCGCCTCGCGTTGCTTTCGGAACATTGATTGAAACCGGCTATCTCCAGCCCGGCGCAAAATTATGGGATGCCAGACGCCGCTGGAGTGCCACGGTCCGTGCCGATGGTTCACTGGCAATGGGCACCGAAGCCGGCTCGATCCACAAGCTCGGTGCGACGCTGCAAAAAGCGCCAAGCTGCAACGGCTGGTCCTTCTGGCACTATGAGGCGGAGGACGGGCTGAAGCCGATTGACGCGCTGCGGCAAACCTATCTCCTGGCTACCCAGCCCTGAGGGCATTTCCCCGTGGTCGCCCGAGATTGCGTTCATCGGTTCGTCATGTGCGTTCAGTATAGGCTGCTTCCCTTATCCAACCCGAGATAGTGTGTTAGGGGCGCGCATGCTTCTGGTCAGAAAATATATTCGCGCAGCTATTGTAGTTGCTGCCGTGGCGGTGCTGGCATCTTGTGGCGGCGGATCGGCAGCCGGAGGAGGAGGAGGAGGATCAAGTTCTTCGAGCAGCGGCGGTTCGAACCCTCCCGGCAATGTGACATCACGCATCTCGATTGACGGAACCCGGGCGGGGCAGACTCTTTCAGGCTGGGAAGTCACGGCTCGGTTTTGGGAACTCGACAAGGCGAACGACCGGTATGACGGATCCTGGCTGGCCAGCCGCGATACAATCATTCAAAGACTTATAGACGATGCGGGTATCACCCGCGTTCGCGTCCAGGTCCGCAGCGGGACCGAGAATCCAGTCGATTACTGGAGCCAGTTTGTCGCAGGCCAGATTGGCTATAATGCGGACCGCAGCCATTATTACGAGAAGATCAACGACAATACCGATCCTGCAGTTGCAAACCCGGCCGGCTTCCAATGGTCTGCTTTTGACTACTACATCCAGAATTTCGTGCTTCCCATGAAATCTCAGCTAGCAGCGCGAAACAAGACGCTGTTCGTCAACCTTTGCTTTGTGGATTTCAACACGACCCAATTCAAGGGGACCTTGTCGCTGTCGGGATCGCCAAACGAATATGCCGAACTCATGACAATGGCGGCAATGCGATTGCGTGACAGATTTGGCATTAATGTCGATGCGCTCGAAATCATTCTTGAGCCCGACAATGGCGACGGATGGAATGGCGCAGCAGTCGGTCGCGCGATTGTGGCCGCCAAGTCGCGCCTTGCGGCGGCAGGGATCAACCCGAAGATCATCGCACCTTCCACGTCTGCGGCGGGAAGCACGACTGGATTCCTTGATGGCATTGCGACGATTTCGGGCGCGAGTTCCGCAATTAACACCGTCTCCTACCATCGGTACGACGGCGCCGCAGCGGATCAGGCCTTGGCCACGATCCGGCAGCGTGCCTCAGCGCTTGGTGCCGATACCGCGATGCTTGAGTATGATCAGGCTACCATTCAGAATTTCTTCAAGGACATGGCCTTTGGCGGCGCGACTGCCTGGCAGGCTTATGCAGCCGCGCAAAAAGGCGAGGCCGCAGCTGCTTCGGGCTATGGCGCTGTCTTGTGGCAGAGCCCGGGCGGAACTCTGGCCCTCACAAACCAGTTTTCCCAGATCGGGCTCATCCAGCGCAACGTCGTGCCTGGTGCCAGGGCCCATGCGGTCACCTCCCAGCTCGGCTCGGACCTTTCGCTGGATTTCCGCAATCCGGACGGATCAGAAGTGATCGCTGTCTATTCGCCTGGTGGATCGACAATCGAAATCTCTGGGGCGGGACATACAGCCTTCAGCGCAACCTTTGCCGGGCCGAATGGCGCCGCCTATACGACCAGCACGGTGAACGCCAATGGATCCGGGCTGATCATTGTCACTATTCCCGCCAACACCGTAGTTGTCCTTCGCAGCACCAACTAATTCAATGTTTGGCCAAGATGTCCAACGCAGCAGCGGTCAGGGCCTCGTTAGCTGTGGCGATCACCGTTTCGGCATCAGGCGCCCAGAAGGGCGAATGGAGCGACGGGAGTTTCGAAATGTCGCCCTTCGCTTCATCCCATTTCGCCTGTGGGACGCCGCCGACCCAGAAGATCAAGCTCTGGATCGATTTGTCCGTCAGATAGAAAACACCGAAATCCTCGCTCGCCGTTGAAGCCTGGATCGCTTTCACACGATCCTTGCCAAAGCGGTCGGCAAAGACTTTGGCCAACCGCATGGTGAGATCATGTGTGTTGAACGTAGCATCAGCCGATTCTCCATCACTGGTGACGACTGGCATCAGCTCGTCTGGCAGGCCGGCCGCTATCGCTTCGCCTCGTGCGATCCTCGAAATGCCTTCGAGCAGATGCGCGCGGACTTCCGGGGTGTAGGACCGCACGGTGAGTTGAAGGTTGGCTTCGTTCGAAATGATGTTGCGTTTCGATCCCGCATGAAAGCTGCCGACCGTTACCACAGCCGTATCGAAAGGGCTGATCTCGCGCGAAACAAGCGTCTGGAGCGAGGTCACGATGCGGGCACCAAGCACGATCGGATCGCGGGTCAGCTGCGGGACTGCGCCATGCCCGCCAACGCCCCGAACCTTGATGTCGATTCCATCGACATTGGCGAGCGCGGGTCCGTCGGTGTAGCCGATCACCCCGGCTGGCAGGCCGGAAGTGTCATGGAAGGCAATGACAGTGTCGGGCTTGGGAAAGCGCGTAAAAAGGCCGTCATCGAGCATCTTCTTCGCCCCGGCAACGCGTTCCTCTGCCGGTTGGCCGATCATGACCAGCGTACCCGACCATTGTGACTTCATGGACGCCAGCCGCCGGGCGGCCCCAATCCAAGCGGTCATGTGCGTATCATGGCCACAGGCATGCATCACGCCCGTCGCGACTCCGCCTGCGCCAATTGCTTTGACTTTCGAGGCAAAAGGCAGGTCTGTCTGTTCGGTCAAGGGAAGGCCATCCATATCCGCACGGATGAGCAAGGTTGGCCCGGGGCCGTTGCGCATCACGGCAACCACACCGTGCCCGCCGACGCCCGTGGTCACCTCAAAGCCGAGCTTGCGCACTTCGGCTGCCATTCGCGCTGCGGATTTGACCTCTTCAAAACTTAGTTCGGGATTGGCGTGCAATTCGCGATAGATGGCCATGAGCGACGGCATGTCAGTGGCAACAGCATCGCGCAAAGTTTCGCCCGCTGCGGGGGTCGCGACCAGCGCTGCACCCAAGACAAGAAACGACTTCATGCGCTCGCCAGCGTGATGCAACGGCGTTGCTGGCGGGGCGCCTGCTCTCCCCTGCGCTGCGACGGATCGCGAGGAACATTGGCGGCCTCTCGCTCCCGCGATGCCAGCGTCAACATCGGTTTGCAGTCAGAAGTTTTGGCAGTTTGCGGCGGCTGTGTCGTTGCCACGGCCAAGGCGGTCAGGAAAATCATGTCTCCTCCCTTCACGATTCTGGATGTCGAAACCTTAGGCGCACCGGAAGCAAAGGCCAAGTCAGGCCTGCGGCACCAGTTCGATCACGTCCATAACAGATTCAAAATTTGGATAAGGCAGGATCAGCCGCCAGCGATTGGTTCCGATCCGTTCAACCGCGCCGGCCATGTCACGTAGCGCATCACGACCATAATCCATCGGGCGGGTTTCATCGCCGAGCATCATCGTACCCAGAAAAATCTGGCGGCGGTCATCCCCTGGAAAGATCAAGCCGACCGGACGCTGGGACCCGCCCGTCTTGGCAAAGCTCATCACTTCACCTTCATCGGCCACAGTGCAAGCGAATTCCGGATAGACGGAATAGGCCGGCATCGCCTGCGATTTGGTCCCAAGCTTGATTACGCGACAACGATATTGCCCAGCCGCCGGGCCGGGCCCACCCATCGCCGCATCGGGATCGAGCAGGGCACCTTCGCTTTCAATGCGTGCCGCGTTGCCGCGCGCCTTTGCATTTTCCAGCGCCTTGATGAACGCGGTCCGCCAGCCCTTGATGCGGTCCATGTCAGTGGACGTCACAACGTGTTTCCAGTCGATCGGAGCGATTGCCGATTCACGGTCCGCCCAAGCCGGACCACCCACTGCGAGTAATCCGAACGCGGCGACGATACAAACTCTTGCGGAGGACATGCGACCCTCTCTCCCTCACCGCCAGGATAGCAGGCGGAAAGGCCGCATCTAAGCGCTTATTGTGTGGTCCAACCCCCATCGACCGCGAGATTCGCTCCAGTGATCGCGCTCGCTCCCTCGGTGCAGAGGAAAACCGCCATTGCCGCTACCTGATCCGGCATCACGAACTTGCGCTGCGGAATGGCAGCCAGAAGGACATCATTGAGCACCTGCTCGCGCGTCAAGCCACGTGTCCGCATCGTATCGGGGATCTGATTTTCGACGAGCGGCGTCCATACATAGCCGGGCGAAATCACGTTCACAGTGATGCCCTTTTCCGCCACTTCCATTGCAACGCCCCGGGTCAGGCCCAGGACGCCATGCTTGGCGGCAATATAGGCAGATTTGTTGGGGCTCGCGACACTTGCGTGCGCGCTGGCCGTCGAGATGATTCGGCCCCAGCCTTTCGCCTTCATGTAAGGCAGGCAAGACCGGATCAGGAGGAATGGCGCGTCCACCATGATCGCCTGCATCTGCCGCCACTTGTCGACAGGAAATTCATCCACAGGGCAAACGTGCTGGATGCCTGCATTGTTGATGAGGATGTCGATACCGCCAAACTCGGCTGCGCAGGCTTCTGCCATTGCTGTGACCTGCTCGCCATTGGTCAGGTCAGCCCCATTATGAATGGTCCGCGCACCGCTTGATGCCTCGAGCGCAGCACATTGCTCCGCAATCGCTGCCGCGTCGCCAAATCCGTTGATTATCACGTTCGCACCTTCGGCCGCAAGCGCCGCCGCATAGGCTGCTCCGATGCCAGACGTTGAACCGGTGATGAGCGCTGTCTTGCCTTTGAGGAACATGGATTGCCTTTCTTACTGGGCTTTGATCCATGCTCCAATCGCAGGGGCCAGCCGACCGCGCAAGTCCGCCCGATGTCTACCAGCATTCTGAGCACATGCAGCGCAACGGAAATTTGCCCGCAATTTCCGCTCGACGCCCTGTGCCGGAGGCGCCATGATTGACGAACGGAGTTGGTGGGAGTGTGATCGATGCGCCTTGACGATATGGACACTTCGGATGTCGAGGTCGACGATCAGCGCGGATCGGGTCGTGGTGGCTTCGGCTTTCCCATGGGGGGCGGGGGATTGCCGCTTGGTCGTCAGATGGGCTGCGGAACGCTTGCGCTGGTCATCATCATCGCGCTGGTCTTTGGCGTGAATCCAATGCGGATTCTGGGTGGAGATATGGCACCCACGCCAACGCAGATCGCGCCCCAGAGCGAGGCAAGCGCTGCAGGCAAAGGTTGCGATACGGACGCAGCAAGCAAATTCTCCTGCCAGACGCTCAAATCGACGACGCTGACCTGGTCGAGGCTCTTCCCCGACGGGCAATACCATCCACCGCACATCGCCTTTTACACCGGTGGCGGGCAATCCGGCTGCGGCGCTGCGCAATCGGCCATGGGGCCGTTTTATTGCCCTGCCGATGAAGGCGTCTATCTCGACACGGACTTCTATGGCGAGCTCACACAGCGCTTCGGTGCGGCTGGAGATTTTGCGCAAGCCTATGTAATTGCCCATGAAGTCGGCCATCATGTGCAGAAGCTGACGGGCGTTGCGGACAAGGTTCAGGCTGCGCAGCAAAGCGCAAGCCGGGCGCAGGCCAACCGGCTTCAGGTCGCCATGGAGTTGCAGGCCGATTGCTATGCCGGCGTGTGGGCGGCGCAGAACCGGGAAAGGATGGAGCCCGGCGACGTCGAGGAAGGCCTGCGCGCCGCGCACCAGATCGGTGACGATGTGCTGCAGAAGGCATCACAGGGTGTTGTTGTTCCCGAGAGCTTCACCCATGGCTCTGCTGAGCAACGGATGAATTGGCTGAAAAAGGGCCTTGAAAGCGGAGACCCGGCACAATGCGACACATTCGGGCGATAGACCTGTGAGGATTGGCATCGTTGCCCCGTCCTGCACGCTTGATGCGACCATTCCGGCGCGCCTTGCGGACCTCGCCAGGACGTCGCTCGGAGACTCGGCACCGGAATTCGTCGTCCATCCTCAATGCTTCCTTTCGGAAGGCCATTTTGCGGGGCCGGACCAGGCGCGGATCGACGCGCTTGTCGAGCTGGCCAATGATGACTCCATCGATGCCATCTGGTTTGCCCGCGGAGGCTATGGCGCGTGCCGCGTGGCGGAACCGGCCATCCGGGCGATGGGGCCGGCGGCGCGCAACAAGCTCTACCTTGGTTACAGCGACGCGGGGTTCCTGCTTGCAGGCCTTTATGCGCGCGGCATCGGGCGTGTGGCGCACGGGCCCATGCCGTCAGACCTGAACCGGGATGGTGGAGACGCGGCTGTGTTGCGCGGTCTCGACTGGCTCCTCAATCCCGCCAAACCCACCGTGTCACTCGAGGCGCACGGCCAATTGCACCTCGCTCCGCCGTTGACGGGGCCTTTGAATACTTATGCCGCGTTCAACCTGACTGTGTTCAGCCAGCTTCTCGGAACGCCGCTCCAGCCTGACCTGACCGACCATATCCTCATGATCGAGGAGGTTGGCGAGTATATGTACCGGATCGACCGGAGCCTGTTCCACATTACGTCGAACCCGCACGTTCGCAGGGTCGCAGGAATCAGTCTTGGGCGATGCACTGCCGTCCCGGAGAATGACCCCGATTTCGTCCTTGATGAGGTGGCAATCACGAAACACTGGTGCGTTGTCTCGGGCATCCCGTGGCTTGGTCGTGCCGACATCGGCCATGACGCAGCCAATACGGTCGTGCCGTTCGGCTAGTTCCAGACCGACGGATGGCGGTGTTTCCAGGGTGCTGCCTTTTCGATCGTCCGGGCAAGCTGGAGCAGGAGTGCTTCGGCCCCCAAACGGCCAACGAACTGGATTCCGACGGGCAAGCCATCCGCAGTCATATGGAGCGGAAGGCCGATCGCCGGCTGGCCTGTTGCATTCTGGAGCGCAGTGAAGGGCACATAGTCGATGATCGGGCCAAACCCCTTCATCGGATCGCGTTCACTGAAGTCGATTGTGCCGAGCGGAATGGGCGGCGAGGCAAGGACCGGTGTGATCCAGATGTCATAGCGGTGATGCCAGGCCGCAACCGCACGGGCCAATGTCTGGATCTGAAGGACAGCGGCCAGATACTGCGATGCTGTCACGGACTTTCCGGCCTCATAGAGCCCAAGCGTCAGCCCCTCGAGTGTCCTAGGGCCGGGCTTGGCACCCGTCATTGCGGACAGCATATCGACCTGCATTGCAAGTCCGCCTGTCCAGAGCGTCATGAAGGCGCCAATCATCTGCTCCTGCGCCACATTGGGAGAGGCTTCTTCGACCCGATGACCCAGTTGCCGGCACAGTTTTGCCGCAGCCAAGGTGCCAGCCGTCACTTCGGGATGAAACGGCGTGCCATCGAGGCGCGTGGTCGCAACGGCGATCCTCAGTTTTCCGGGCTCCTTGCGGCTCGCCGCCAGCCATGATTTGGGACCTTCGGGTGCGAAATAGGGATCGCCCAGCCCGGGGCCTGCTGTCACGTCCAGCATGGCCGCGCAATCGCGGACCGTTCTGCAGACGATATGCTCCGCAGCCAACCCGCTCATCACATCCCCCACCAGCGGGCCCATTGGGTTGCGCGCGCGCGTGGGCTTGAGCCCGACCAGCCCGCAGGCCGAAGCCGGGATGCGGATCGATCCTCCGCCATCATTGGCATGCGCCATCGGCACCATGCCGGATGCGACCGCCGCGCCGGAGCCACCGGATGATCCTCCGGTCGAATGCCCCACGTTCCAGGGGTTGCGCGCGGGGCCGTACAGCTTTGACTCGGTCGTCGGCACCAGCCCAAATTCGGGGACATTTGTCTTGCCAAGCGGAATCAGACCCGCCGCAAGATATCGATGAACCAGCTCCGACGTGATCGGGGACGGCATGTCCGGCGAAAGCCGCGTGCCATCGCGGTTCGGCACGCCTTCCATATGGCCCATGATATCCTTGAGAAGAAAGGGCACGCCTTTGAACGGGCCATCGGGAAGTTTCTTCTTCGCCATGTCCCGGGCGCGCTCGTACATGGTCCAGATGACCGCGTTGAGTGCCGGATTATGCCGCTCGATCCGCTCAATGGCTGCATCGACGAGTTCAACAGGTTTGACCTCTTTCTTGTGAACCAGCTTGGCAAGGCCCAGCCCGTCATGTTTGGCGTAATCCGTGATGGCCATGTTCGAATCCTCTCCCATTGTTTTGCGACAGGCTAGGCAGAGGACAGGCCAAAGACAATCCGCGACGGCCGCCTCAGCAGCTTGCCTCTTTTCGCCCGTCCCGCCATAGGGGCGACCATGTCACAGATGTTCAGGATCACGCTTCCCGATGGCTCCGTGCGCGAAGTGGCGCCGGGCGCGACCCCTGCCGATATTGCGGCGGCCATTGGCCCCGGCCTTGCCAAGGCCACGCTTGCTGCGCGCGTCAATGGGGAACTGCGGGACGTGGGTCGGCCCTTCGAAGGCGATTCAAGCCTCGCGCTTGTTACGGCCAAGGATGAAAGCGACGCGCTCGAACTGGCCCGGCACGATTTTGCCCATGTACTGGCTGAAGCCGTGCAGAGCCTGTTTCCAGGCACGCAGATCACCTTTGGTCCGTCGACGGATGATGGCTTCTATTATGATTTTTCGCCGTCCGATCGACCGTTTACCGAAGATGACCTTCCGGCAATCGAAGCGGAAATGCGCCGCATCATCGCGGCTGACAAGCCACTGCGCCGCGAAGTCTGGAGCCGGGCCGACCTGATTGCGCGCTGGCAAAAGGCAGGCGAAACCTTCAAGGCCGAATGGGCGGCGGAGCTGCCCGAGGGCGAGGAACTGAGTGTCTACTGGTCGGGCAATGACTGGATGGACATGTGCCGAGGGCCGCATCTGGCCTCGACCGGCAAACTCGACCCGCTGGCCTTCAAGCTAACCCGCGTTTCGGGCGCCTATTGGCGTGGTGACCAGAACAACCCTCAGCTTTCCCGCATCTACGGCACTGGCTGGCTCAACAAGAAACAGCTCGATGCGCATCTTGTCCGGCTGGAGGAAGCAGCAAAGCGCGACCATCGCAAGATCGGGCAGGAAATGGACCTGTTCCACCTGCAGAGCGAAGCGCATGGCTCGGTCTTCTGGCATCCCAAGGGCTATCTGATCTGGCGGCAGCTGGAGGCTTACATGCGGCGGCGGATCGATGGCGGCGGATATGTCGAAGTCAAGACGCCCCAGATCATGGACGCACGCCAGTGGGAGCAGTCGGGCCACTGGGGCAAATATCGCGAAAACATGTTCATCGTCCCCGATGAGGTTCCGAATACCGAGGATGAAGGCCCGGTATTGACCGGCGAGGGCGACTTGATGGCGCTGAAGCCGATGAACTGCCCGGCGCATGTCCTGATCTTCCGTCAGGGCATCAAATCCTATCGCGACTTGCCGCTGCGCATGGCCGAAATGGGCTGCTGTCACAGGAACGAACCGCACGGTGCGCTCCACGGCATCATGCGCGTCCGCCAGTTCACGCAGGATGATGGCCACATCTTTTGCCGCGAAGACCAGATCGTCGAAGAGGTTCAGCTGTTCTGCGACCTGCTCGACAGTGTCTACAAGGATCTCGGCTTTGAGAACTACGCCATCAAGCTCGCGCTGCGCCCTGAAAAGCGCTTCGGCACCGACGAAATGTGGGACAAGGCCGAAGCTGACCTGCGCAATGCGGTTGTCGCCACAGGCCGTGCGACCGAAGCCTATGGTTGGGAGGAGCTTCCGGGCGAAGGTGCATTCTATTCGCCCAAGCTCGAGTTTCACCTGACCGACGCCATCGGTCGGACCTGGCAGTGCGGCACGATCCAGCTCGACTATGTCCTGCCAGAGCGCCTGGACGCGACCTATGTTGGCGAAGACGGCGCCAAGCACCGGCCGGTCATGCTCCACCGCGCGATTCTGGGCACATATGAGCGTTTCATTGGAATCCTGATCGAACATCATGCCGGGCGTTTCCCGGTCTGGCTCGCGCCCGTGCAGGCGGTCGTCGCGACGATTGTTTCCGATGCGGACGATTATGCCAAGGCCTGTGTCGAGAAGCTGAAAGCAGCAGGCATTCGGGTCGAGATCGATCTTCGCAACGAGAAGATCAACTACAAGGTACGGGAGCATTCGCTCGCGAAGGTTCCACACCTGCTCGTCGTCGGGATGCGGGAAGCCGAAGAGGGCAAGGTCGCGATCCGCACACTCGGTTCGGACGGGCAGCGGATCATGAGCCTTGATGAGGCCATTGCCATGCTGAAGGCCGAAGCGACGCCACCCGATCTCAGGGGATGAAGCCGGGGCGGCCCCTGTGCGCACACGCGCTGGTCGCCGTTACCCTCCTGATGTCCGGCATGGCGGCGGGTGAGGAAGTCAGCCCGGTCGGGCACTATCGCGCTGCCGCAGGCCCCGATCTGGCCTCCGAACTTGTCATCGAAGCAAACGGACATTTCGAATATGCCCTGTCATATGGCGCCCTTGACGAACATGCCGTTGGGCGTTGGGTCCGTGCGGACAAGGGCATCCGGCTATACACCGATCCCAAACCGATTCCTGCAGCCTTCTCTTCGAGTCCACCTTCGAAAACCGGAGATGCCAAGCTTTCGCTGTTGGTCGCCTGGCCGGACGGCCGCGGAATCGCCGGGATCGATTTCAGGATCGGCTTCGCCGCGGGCGATCCGATCACCGGATATACTCAGCATGACGGCTGGTCGCTTTCTCCAGATGAACGGCGAACGCCAGCGTGGATAGAGCTTTTCGAACCGATCCACGGCGTGACATCCCCGCGCTATCCGATCGATCTCGAAAAGGGCAACGCCCTGCATTTCACCCTTACGCCCAATGATATTGAAATCTTCGATTTTCAGGGCTCGCAAGTCGATGTCGAGCCAGGCGCCCTGGTTTTGCATCATGGCAACGGCCAACTGAGATATGTTCGCGCCGAGCGCTAGGGTGTTGAGCCAGGGGTTTGCGACATCCGGCACATATCTGTGGCATTTCCGGCAGTCGTCTGGAACGTAGATGGCTGCAGTTTGATCCGGCAACTTGCCAAAGGGCCCGGTGGCCTCGGTGCCCCCTCACCCTGCACACTGGGTCAATGGAAGGCGAAAGCCTTTCTCACCAGCTCCCGAAATCGCCCGGCGGCTGGCTGGTTCGTCCGGTGCTGCGGATCGGACGTTGCCAGCCGAAGCGGCTGCGCTTGGTGAGCCTCAGGCAGGGCCATTCGCCGCGATCCTGCCGTTCCGCCAGTCGCAAGCCCTGTGCGCGATAGGCAGCGGCGACGGCTTCGGTCTGCCCGGCCAGCAGCCCGGCCAGGATGAGCGAGCCCCCATCCCGCAGGATTGCGGAGAGTGCCGGTGCAAGTTCGATCAGGGGGCCTGCCAGAATGTTGGCAATCACAAGGTCATAAGGCGCGCGTCGGAAGATCAATTCATGATCGGTTCCCGGTGCGACGCACAGCGCGGCCTCCCCCCGCCCCAAGCCGAGCGGCACGCCATTGACTGCAGCATTTTCGGCCGTGACGTCGATGCTCACCGGATCGATGTCGGAGGCTGTCACCCTGGCGCGCGGCCAGAGGTGGCAAGCGGCAAAGGCGAGTAGCCCCGTCCCCGTACCGATATCCGCGATATGGTCGAAGCGGAGGCCGCGCGACTTCATCCTGTCGAGCATCTCAAGGCAGCCATGCGTGGTTTCGTGCCCGCCTGTCCCAAAGGCCTGGCTCGCCTCGATCAGGAAGGCTTTTGCTCCCGGAGGCGGGGGTGCGTCATGGGCGGATGTATGGACATAGAAGCGCCCGGCATGCACCGGCTCAAGCCCTGCCTGGCTGATCGTCAGCCAGTCCTCATCCGGCAGGTTTTCAAGCTTTGGCCGTGCCTTTGCAGCACTCGGGATCAGGGACTGGATGAGCGCTATGCTCGTCTTGTCGGGCTTGCCCTCGAAATAGGCATTGAGTTCCCAATGGTCGGGCCGGGACTCGTCAGGCTCGCGCACGACCAGCGACGGAGGCGGATCCAGCAGCGCGAGCGGGGTGATATCCGCATCGAGCGCTTCGGCTTCGGCGCGGGTGCAGGGCAGGGTCAGTTTCCAGCTGTTCGACATCACGTGCCCCATTACGGACTTGTTGCCCTTGAGGGAATGCCATAGGCGCCGATCCATGATCTGGGGCTTATTGGCATTGGCGGGCATCTGGGCAGGCATCCAGAATGCCGTGGCGGGCGGCGGCTCGTTCATCACCTTGCCGGCCCTGATCTTGTCGGGCCTTGATGCGCGGGTTGCCAACATCACGTCGACGGTCGCTCTCTCTGTCGGGCAAGTCACGACGGGCTGGGGCGGTCGCAAGTCGGTTCAGGGCGTGCCCGGAATGCCGGTCTGGGTCATGCTGGCGATTTCCATCGCAGGCGGGCTGGTCGGCGCGCAACTGATCCTGCTGACCCCGACCAAGGTTTTTGCCGACATGGTCCCATGGCTGATCCTTGCGGCAACGGCACTGTTTGCCTGGGGCAGCTTCGGCCCGAAACCGAAGGAGCCGCGGGCGCCGCTTTCGCCCCCACTCTCCGGGGTCGGGCTGTTCCTCAGCTCAATCTACGGCGGCTATTTCGGTGGCGGCAATGGCATCATCCTCGTAACCGTGCTGACAGCGGCAGGGCTTGCGATCCGCACGGCGAGTGCCACCAAGAATGTTCTGGCCGCGATCATCAATGTCGCGGCGCTCGGCCTGTTCCTCTTTTCGCCGGAAGTGGTCTGGCTTAAAGCGGTCGTGCTCGGCGCCGGGGCAATGCTGGGCGGCGCAATCGGCAATATGGTGCTGAACCGGATCAACGAGCGGCTTTTGCGCATCGCCATTGTGGTGATCGGCGTGGTGCTGTCGGCCATGCTGTTTCTGCGCTAATTTATTCTGACCCCGCCCCTGCGCAGGGGCGACGATCCAACCTGTTCTAGCGCACGTAGCTCGCACCGTTGACGTCGAGTACCGCCCCCGTCATCGAGGGCGGAGCCTTGAGTGCGCAGAAGGCGGCCATTTCCGCCACTTCATCCGGCATCGCCACGCGCCCGAGGGGGATGTCGGCCAGCAATTTGTCGCCGCCACGGCTGGCAAGATAATCTTCCGCCATGCCCGTCATCGTGAAGCCGGGGCAGATTGCGAAGGCATAGATCCCCTGGCCCGCATAGGCGCGGGCGATCGTCTTGGTCATCGACACCATCCCGCCCTTCGATGCGGCATAATGCCAGTGCGCCGGACTGTCTCCGCGATGGGCGGCGCGGCTTGCGATACTGACGATCCGCCCGCCACTTCCGCGCGCCTGCCAATGGAGCACGGCTGCGCGACACAGTTCGGCCGAGGCCGACAGGTTGACCTGCATCGTGCGGTTCCAGTTCGCTGTCCAGTCAGCACTTTCCAGCGGATTGGCCTCGAAAATCCCGGCATTGTTGATCAGTATGTCGATCTGCCCGTCAAGCCGGTCCAGCGCCGAAGCCCAGAGCCGTGCGGGCGTCTCCGGATCGGCAAGGTCGCCGTCCGCACTGCTGGTGGCGACAAGGCTCATGCCTTCGCCTGAAAGCCGCGCGGCAATCGCCGCACCAATCCCGCGCGACGCGCCGGTGAGGAGAATATTGGTCATGGCTCTCTGTGCGGCGGGGAGAAGCGCCAATCAAGGGCTTCAATCGCTGGCTTGCGTGTGCGTAGCCATGAAAGTTCGACCGCTGGTGGCAAAAAAGGCTTCGGATTGACCACCCGAATTGACCTGCGAGATTTGATCGGCAGCTGACAGATTGACTGTATTAGAATAGTATATCACCTTGTGTGCGACATATGGAGAGAGGTCGCGATGACTATGCAGAAGACTCTTGGCATCATTTTCGGCTTGGCGATTGGCTTTGCTCAGCCAGCAATCGCCTCACCTGAACTCCCATCCCAACGGCCGGAGGAAATCCTTCCCCTGGAAGTCACAGCGGATGGGCTTGCGGGAGTTGGAGGAGAGCGCCTTCGTGCCGAGCTTGGCGACGCGCAGTTTGTTGCGGTTGGCGAAGATCACGGCTTTGCGGGCTCACCAATGCTAGCGGCTGCGCTAGGGAAAGAGCTTGAGCGAGTTAAAGGTCCGCCAGTTTATCATGTCGTGGAAGTGGGGCCTTTGTCCACTCAACATATCTCGCACATTTTGCGCAAGGAGGGTTTGGCCGGACTCGATCGCATTGTTGATGAGCAACCATCTGTATTGCCTTTCTTGGCAAATTTGGACGATGCCACGCTGGCCTTGCCGTTCGCCAAGTCAGGGCGGTTATGGGGTATAGATCAAGAGTTCATTGGCTCGGCCCCGCTTCTGTTCAGCTTGCTAATGGCCAGGACCCGCGACCCCGAGGTTCGCAGGAAACTGGCGGACTGGAGCGTTAGCGATCGGATCGCCTTGAGTAAGGGCAAGTTCGACGAAGCATGGGTTATCACGGCAGACCAGTCTCGCTTTGATGGGCTGCGTGTCGACTTTTCAGGTGACAAAGTGGGACTCCGGCTGATCGATGCGCTCTTTGAGAGTGCGAGAATCTACAAGTACAATTCCGCCGAACGCTATTTCGAAAACAATCAGGAGCGGGCCAGGCTTTTCGCGTCCTACTTCCTTGCACAGTATCGCGCAGTCAAGGGGCCGCCGCCGCGAGTGCTGTTCAAGATGGGCGCATACCACCTCGGCAGAGGCGTCACGCCTACTTCGATTTTTGATATTGGTTCAATTTTGCCTGGGCTGGCAGCGGCACAGAGTCGACGCTCGCTGCATATCGCGTTCATCCCCCTGTCCGGCAAGGTCCGCTCGATTACACCAACGGCTCAAGGTTTTACGCGTGTTTCGAAATATGAAGATGATACAGCCGCCAAGCTCCTCGCAGGTGCTGGAATTGCAATTGAAGCTGTGCCCGCACAGGGATTGGCCTTGATCCCGCTTGAGGCAGTTCGCCAACGCATGACCGGAAAAGTTCGACGCGATTGGCCCGAACTCGCCCGCTTTGTTGCATTGGGCTATGACTATCTTGTCACAACACGCGATGCCGTCGCCGCAACCAATTTCGAGGCATGGACAACTCCTGCGCCCAAATAAGGAGCCGAAGTAAGCCGACATGGCCGTGCTTTGCTTGGGTCGTCTGCTTTCCAAGACTTCAATCTATGAGCTGCCGTTCCGGAGCGTCGATCGTCTCAGAAGTTCGGATGCTGAAATTGTATGTCTGCAATGTTGTCGAGTCCGGAAAGTCCGCTTTCGGCAGTACCCGGACTCTACAGCAAATTGTTCGGCCAGATTGCCGTCCGCCACATATGGGCGACGGGTGAGCCGTCGAAGCCAAGGCCCTCTTCGGGATTGCGGAAATTGCGGCCGATGATGTCCGCGAAGATGTCCGGATCAGGCGTCGGGGAATCGTCGAAGAAATAGATGTCGTAAAGCGTCACGGCGCGCGCCGTGCCATACCAGCGATGCGTGCGGGCGAATTCGGCATCCTTGCGGATATAGTCTGGCGGCACATAATCCGGCCCGAAGAAGCGGTTATAGCTTTCGGGATAGGCATAGCCCTCTGCCTCGTCCGCGACATAGCGCAGGCATTGGTGATATTGCACCGCCCAGGCGACTTCCTCGCTGACATAAGGCGCAAGCATCTGTGCGCCCCAATAGCCGTGATCGGACCGGATCAGGCAGCCATTGGAAATGTCGTGCAGCAGGCAGGCCATGACGATCGTTTCATCGCGGCCATCCTCAAGCGCCTTGGTCGCACTCGTCAGCAAATGGCGGATCGTGATGCCCTGCATCCGGTGCTTGAGGAAATCGAGGAGCGTCGGCCGCGCCGGCATGGGCGGCAGCGCCGGATTGTCTCCCATCATGAAGACATGGTCGGCATCCATGCGGGCCAGCAAGTCCGGTTCAGGATTGTCGATCCCCGTTCCCGCGATGCCGACTGGCGCCGGCATCAGCATCCGGGCCCGGCCGGCTTGCGGGCCATCGGCCTGCGGGGGCTGGATAAAGGCCTGTTCGAGGAATTCGCTGTCCATGCCTATCCCTCAGGACACCAGGGCCAGCCGGGGCGTTTCGGCAGCCCCCAGCGTGACGGACACGACGCCGGGGAGTGCCTCCATCCGCGCCGCCAGCTCTGCATCAAGCGCAAAGTCGCGGCCCAGCCGCAGCCGCGCCGTGCCTGTCGAGGTCGGCAGGACGACCTGCAATTCTCCTCGCCCGCCACGCGAACCCGAGACAAGGGCGGCAAGCCCGTCCAATGCCGCCGCGTCCGACAGGTGGAGTTCGGCCTTCAACCGCGTGTGCGCTGCCAGAGCTTCGAAGGGCTGGACCCGCTTCAGGGTGACGCGCGGCAGTTCTTCGCCCGGCTTGCGATCAAGCTCAACCGTCAGCAATGCGCAAGCGCCCGTGCGACCTGCCTCTTCCAGTTCATTGGAGACAAGGTCATCAAAACAGCTTGCCACGAATTGTCCGGTCGCATCGGACAGCGTGGCCATTGCATAGCGCCGCCCGCGCGCCGAAGTGCGCCAGCGAACATCCTCGACCAGCGCGGCCATCACGGCGCCCGTCCTTGAGCCATCGACGGGTGCCGGCAATGCGCAGATGGCGCCGAAGCTGCGCGCGTGATGCGCATCGGCAAGGTGGCGATAGCGGTCGACCGGGTGCGCCGAAAGGTAAAAGCCGAACGCCTCTTTCTCCTGGCTCATCCGCTCAGCGAGCGACCAGTGCGCACCGCCTGGCAGCTGGACAGCCGCGCTGCTGGTCTCCTCCGCGCCAAACAGTCCGCCCTGCCCGCTGACCCTTGCGGATTCTGCCTGAGCCGCGACCGCTATGATCGTTTCTGCCGACTGGAAAACGGCTGCACGCTGGGGCTCGATCGCGTCAAACGCACCGGCGCCGGCAAGGCTTTCGACCTGCCGCCGGTTGAGCAGCCTTGCGCCGATACGGTCAGCGAAATCGTCGATTGACGCAAAAGCGCCATTGGCTTGCCGTTCTGCACACAGCGTATCCATGGCCCCTTCACCGACACCTTTCAGCGCCCCAAGGGCATAGCGCACTGCCAGCCCGTCATCCGTCCGCTCGACACTGAAATCGGCCTGCGAACGATTGATACAGGGCGGCAGCAGGGCAACGCCCAATCGCCGCATGTCGTCGGCAAAGATACTGAGCTTGTCGGTGTTCGAGATATCGAACGCCATCGAGGCGGCGAAGAAATCCTCGCGATAGTGCGCCTTGAGCCACGCCGTCTGATAGGCAAGCAGGGCATAGGCGGCCGCGTGGCTCTTGTTGAAACCATAGCCAGCGAACTTGTCGATCAAGTCGAACAGTTCATTGGCCTTGGCCGCGTCGATCCCGTTGTGCAGGGCGCTGCCCGAGACGAAGGCCTCGCGCTGGGCATCCATTTCCGCCTTGATCTTCTTGCCCATGGCCCGGCGCAGCAAGTCCGCACCACCAAGCGTGTAGCCCGCTAGAATCTGGGCGGCCTGCATCACCTGCTCCTGATAGACGAAGACGCCGTAGGTTTCCGACAGGATGCCCTCGAGCAGCGGGTGCGGATATTCGATCGCGACGCGGCCGTTCTTCCGGTCCCCGAACAGGCCGATATTGTCCATCGGGCCCGGCCGGTAGAGCGACACGAGCGCGATGATATCCCCGAAGTTGGAGGGCCGCACAGCCGCCAGCGTCCGGCGCATGCCTTCGGATTCCAGCTGGAACACGCCCACTGTGTCGCCGCGCTGGAGGAGTGCATAGACATCCTCATCGTCCCATTCGAGCGCATCAAGATCCGGCCGCACACCTTCGCGTGCCTCGATCAGGTCGCACGCCTTCTGAAGGACTGAGAGCGTCTTGAGGCCAAGGAAGTCGAACTTCACAAGGCCGGCGCTCTCGCTATATTTCATGTCGAACTGGGTGACCGGCATGTCAGAGCGCGGATCGCGATAGAGTGGGACGAGCTCCGCCAGTGGCCGGTCTCCAATGACAACGCCCGCAGCGTGGGTCGAACTGTGGCGGGGCAGCCCTTCCAGCTTCAACGCAAGATCGAACAACCGCCGGACCTGCGCATCGGACTTGTATTCCGCTGCCAGTTCCGAAACGCCATTGAGCGCGCGTTCAAGCGTCCAGGGGTCGGTCGGATGATTGGGCACGAGCTTGGCCAGCCGGTCGACATGTCCATAGCTCATCTGGAGGACGCGGCCCGTATCCTTCAGCACAGCACGCGCCTTCAGGCGCCCGAAGGTGATGATCTGGGCCACCTGATCGCGGCCATATTTGGCCTGCACATAGCGGATCACTTCCTCGCGCCGGGTTTCGCAGAAGTCGATGTCGAAGTCCGGCATCGAGACACGTTCCGGATTGAGGAAACGTTCGAACAACAGCCCGAGCTTGATCGGGTCAAGGTCCGTGATCGTCAGCGACCAGGCAACGACCGAGCCCGCACCCGATCCGCGGCCCGGGCCTACGGGGATGCCCTGTTCCTTCGCCCATTTGATGAAATCGGCGACGATCAGGAAATAGGCGGCAAAGCCCATTGAGGTGATGACATCGAGCTCGAACGCCAGTCGATCCCGATAGACCTGATGCTCGCTTTGGGAAATGCGCCCCAGCCGAAGTTCAAGCCCGGCAGCGGCATCGGCGCGGAGCTGCGTAATCTCGCCGTCCGTATCACCGACGATGCTTGGCAGGATCGGGTTGCGTTTGGGAGCCATCACAGCGCAACGCTGGGCGACGACAAGCGTATTGGCGAGTGCTTCCGGCAAATCGGCGAAGAGCAGGCGCATATCCCGCGCTGGTTTGATCCACGCATCCGGCGAACTCTTGATCCGGTCGTCACTGTCCACATAGCTCGAGTTCGCAATGCAGAGCATCACGTCATGTGCATCGTGGAAATCGGCTTCTGCGAAGTTCGCCGGGTTTGTAGCAACAAGCGGCAGGTCAAGCTGGTGGGCGATCTCGATCAGCCCTGCTTCACTTGCGCCTTCGATCGGGTTCAGCGTCCGGGCGATCTCGACATAGACCCGGCCGGGAAACAGCTGCAACAGCCGATCAGCATAACCAATGGCCGCATAGTCCTGCCCTTCGGCAATCAATCGCGCCATTGCCCCTTCGGCACCGCCGGTGAGCGCAATGAGACCCTCCGTGTGCCCGGCAAGCTTTTCGAACGTGACATGGGCCGGCTCATCGAGTGGGCGGTCGAGATGTGCGGCCGAGGTCAGCGCACAGAGGTTGGAGTATCCTGCTTCATCCTGCGCATAGAGGGGAAGCCAGTCATAGGCCGGCGCAACGGCATCAGGCCGATCGGGCCGCGAAACCGCGAGCAGGGTCCCGATGATTGGCTGCACGCCAGCAGACTTGCAGGCCTCGGAGAATTCCATGACCCCGTATAGGCCGTTGCGGTCTGTGATTGCAGCCGCGGGAAAACCAAGCTCCCGCGCGCGCTTTGCGATACCCTTCGGATCGATCGCGCCCTCGAGCATCGAATAGGCGGAAAGGATTCGCAAGGGAACGAAGGGCGCATGCGGCATCACGCAGTCTTAGGCGGCGGAACCGCCTTTGTGAACAGCAGCATGCAACGGAGTTGGGGATAATCCAGGCTATTTCGACCGTCGCTTGTATGTGAAGTCGAAACTGGGTTGCCAAGTCTTTCCGAAATCGACGGATTGTTCGCCAATTTGACGAACGTTCCCTTCCGCTGATGGCGAATAGGTCATTCGCACAAGCGCGTCCTTGCCCTGGCCGAGAAGATCCCGCCACAATCCAGTCAGCACCATCTCCTTTGCAACGAGGCCGCCTTCAAACGCGACCATTGAGCCGCTGCTGTCGTGCCAGTTTTGCCGCCACAGTCTGTTGCGCGCGTCATATCCGTTCAGGCTACCGCCTCCCGGATTGGAAGTCGGCATCCAGTTCTCGCGGATTGTACAGCCGCCATGGAGCTTTTCGATCCTGCTTGTCGCGACCTGTTTTGACGTGCCCGTCGCAAAGACGTCCCATTCCCCGACCCAAAAATCGAACTGCCTATGCTCAGCGGAGCCACATGGAGGCTCGGCCGGCGCACTCTGTGCAGTGGCACCATTTGTCCCCGCGAACAGAAGAACCAGCGCCAACATGCAGCGCATCATCTCGCTAGAGCAGTTTGGCAATGTCATCCTTCAGGCTCTCCGGCTTTTCGGTCGGCGCGTGGCGCGACACCACTTTGCCATTCTTGTCGACGAGGAACTTGGTGAAATTCCATTTGATCGATTGAAGGCCCAGCAAGCCGGGCTTTTCCTTTTTCAGATGTTTGTAGAGAGGATCGGCATCCGAGCCATTGACCTCGACTTTCGCCATGACCGGAAAGGTCACGTCATAGGTCAGCGAGCAGAAATTGGCGATTTCTTCCGCATTGCCGGGCTCTTGCGCGCCGAACTGATTGCAGGGGAAGGCAATGATCTCAAGCTTGTCGCCATATTCGCGGTGCAACGCCTCAAGCCCTTCATATTGCGGCGTAAATCCGCACTTTGAGGCCGTGTTGACGATCAACATGGGCTTGCCAGCAAAGTCCGAGAGTTTCTGCTCGGTTCCGTCCGGCTTCTTCACAGTGAAATCATGAACACTTGTCATTTCTGCTTCCTCGATGCTGTGGCCTGTCAACGGAGCCTTTGTGCGTCACAATGTCGAGAAGATCAAATTCTGGCGGCGTAAAGATTTGCCCCCAAAAGAAAGGACCCGGCCAGCGTACCGACCGGGTCCTGACGAAGTTGAAGGTGTTCAGGCAAACCTGAAGCCCCTCGGGTCGCTTGTTTTCCATAGACTGATTCGACATCCGGTTATTGTATGGAATCGACAAACCGCGGAATTGCGCGTTCCAGCAGGGCAAGCGCCTGTCTGGTCTAATTCGCCGCGCCCTTCTGGCGCCCGAGCTCGCCCTCAAAGGCCTTGGCCATCTCTTCATTCAACCGCCCAAGCGCATGGGGATCGACAAAGGCATTCGCATCGCCCGCAAGCTGGCGGGCCCGTCGTGCTTCTAGGTCAAAGAAATTGTCATGTGGCGCAAGCAAGACGTCCGCCTTCATCGCGCGCAGTTTTGCAAAGGTTGCGCGATAGGCGGCAACCATGCCTGGCCAGGATTCGGGATGAACAGATTGCCCCGCAACCGTCGTGCTGCAATGGAAGAGCGCGGTGTGTTGCGCACCGTCGGCGCCCCGCACTGGCAAGCTCCAGGTCGTGCAACCCTGCGTGTGCCCCGGTGTCATATGCGCCGTCAGCGTTGCACCCCCAAGTGTGACCGTGTCGCCATCGCCTATGACACGATCAACGCGAATTGGTGGGAACGCCATGTCCTTGGTTGGACCAAATCCGATGGCCCCCGCTTCCAGCGTCGGCCGATCCGCCGCGCTGGCGACCATCCTCGCGCCGCTCGCCCGCTGGAGCCCGGCAAGCCCGCCGGCGTGATCGATGTGCGCGTGACTGTTGAGCAGGAATTTCACGTCGCGGATATCGAAGCCAAGCGCCCGGATATTGCCGATGATCTGCGGGACTGATTGCGCGAGGATGCCATCAATCAGGATGTGACCCTCTGGTGTCGTGATCAGAAAGGCACTGGCGCCCTCGGTCCCGACATAGTGAATATTGCCGATGACTGTAAACGGCACAAATGGCTTGTTCCAGCGCCCAGAGACGGCAAAAGGATCGAGCGGCGCGCGTTCCGCCGCATCGATCACGGCATCGCTTGCCAGTGGCTGGCGCTGTTCTTTTGCAGCACAACCCGATTGAACGCCCATCGCAAGAGCGAGACCAGCAACATAGCAGCGCAGATTCACGTGGCTGGCTCCGTCAGGCGGCGTCGCCCGCGGCTTCCTTTTCCTTGTGCGTATAGACGCGAACCGGCTCCTTCGTGCCGGCGACGACATCCTTGTCGATCATCACTTCGTCGACCCCGTCCATTGCAGGCAGATCGAACATCGTATCGAGCAGGATGCTTTCGAGGATCGAGCGAAGGCCGCGTGCGCCTGTCTTGCGTTCGATGCCCTTCCTGGCGACCGCAGTCAGCGCGTCCTCGGTGAAGCCAAGCTTGACGTCCTCCATCTCGAACAGCTTCTGATATTGTTTGACGAGCGCGTTCTTGGGTTCTTTCAGAATCTTGACCAGCGCATCGACGTCAAGATCTTCCAGCGTCGCAATGACCGGAAGGCGACCGACGAATTCCGGGATGAGGCCGTATTTGAGAAGATCTTCCGGTTCGCCCTGACGGAGGATTTCGCCCGTCCGCCGGTCATCGGCACCGGAGACGTGTGCGCCAAAGCCGATCGACTTGCCCTGCAGCCGGTCCGAAATGATCTTTTCAAGGCCGGCAAAGGCGCCGCCGCAGATGAAGAGGATGTTGGTCGTATCGACCTGGAGGAACTCCTGCTGCGGATGCTTGCGACCACCCTGCGGCGGAACGCTGGCAACAGTGCCTTCCATCATCTTGAGAAGGGCCTGCTGCACGCCTTCGCCCGAGACATCGCGTGTAATCGACGGATTTTCTGCCTTGCGGCTGATCTTGTCGATTTCGTCGATATAGACGATCCCGCGCTGCGCTCGCTCCACATTATAATCGGAGGCCTGAAGCAGCTTCAGGATGATATTTTCGACATCCTCGCCCACATAGCCGGCTTCGGTCAGTGTCGTCGCATCGGCCATTGTGAACGGCACGTCGAGGATGCGGGCCAGCGTCTGCGCGAGGAGCGTCTTGCCGCAGCCCGTAGGGCCAACAAGCAGGATATTCGACTTCGCAAGCTCGACATCGGCACCTTTGGCGCCGTGGTTCAACCGTTTGTAGTGATTGTGCACCGCAACCGAGAGAACCCGCTTGGCCGATCGCTGCCCGATGACATAGTCATCGAGAACATTGCAGATTTCCTGCGGGGTCGGGACTCCGCCATCCTTCTTGCTGACCAGCGCGGACTTGGTTTCCTCGCGGATGATGTCATTGCAAAGGTCAACGCATTCATCGCAGATGAAGACGGTCGGGCCGGCGATCAGCTTCCGGACCTCATGCTGCGATTTGCCGCAAAAGGAACAGTAAAGCGTGCTTTTGGTATCGGTACCGCTAAGCTTCGTCATTCAAACCTTCCCCGGAAATCCGGCAAGTCGCACATTACAGCCATGTTACAGCGATATTCCTAACCGGCAATGGCTTAAATGCCGTTTACACTCTTTGCCAGTCTGGCCTCAAAACCGCTAGCTGGCAGAATCGTCAGCAACCACGGGGCGCTTGTCGAACACTTCGTCGATCAGGCCAAAATTCTTCGCTTCATCCGCTGTCATGAAGTTGTCGCGTTCCATGGCTTTTTCGATGACGGCCAAGTCCTTGCCGGTATATTTCGCATAAAGGCCGTTCATGCTGGCCCGGATCCGCAGGATTTCCTGCGCTTGCAGTGCAATATCCGAAGCCTGCCCCTGCGCCCCGCCCGAAGGTTGGTGGATCATGATCCTTGCGTTGGTCAAAGCCACACGCATGCCCGGTTCGCCCGCCGCAAGCAGGAAGCTGCCCATCGACGCGGCCTGACCGATACAGACAGTGCCGACCTTGGGCCGGATATATTGCATCGTGTCATGGATCGCCATGCCGGCCGTGACCACACCGCCGGGCGAGTTGATATACATCCAGATGTCCTTCTTCGGGTTTTCCGATTCGAGGAACAGCAGCTGGGCCGTGATGACCGAGGCCATATTGTCCTCTACTCCGCCCGTCACAAAGACGATCCTTTCACGCAGCAATCGCGAAAAAATGTCAAAGCTGCGTTCGCCGCGATTGGATTGTTCGATGACGATGGGAATGAGTGCGTCTGCCGGATGCATGAAATATCCTTGGATGAATTGAAGCGCCTATATCTGGACTTGTTGCCAGATGTTCAAGCCCTTCGGCTTGCGCGGGCTCAAGGGCGCAGCTACGCGACACAGGAGACACGTTCGCAGGAGAGCATGAATGACTTTGTGGGACACCGGCATTCCCGGAATGGCACGAAATGAGGACGAGGATGATCGGCCTGGCACGACCGGCCTCTTGATGGGCAAATTCCTCGAAGCGCGAACCGTGCTCATCTTTGGCGGTATTGACCAGAAGCTGGCGCAAATCGTGTCGGCCCAATTGCTCTATCTCGACCATCTGAACCATGATCCGATCAAGATCTTCGTCAATTCGCCTGGCGGCCATGTCGAATCGGGCGATACGATCCATGATCTGATTTCCTTCATCGACTCCCCGGTCGCAGTGATCGGCACTGGTTGGGTCGCAAGTGCGGGGACACATATCTTTCTGGGTGCGCCGAAGGAACGCCGCTATTGCCTGCCCAATACGCGCTTCCTGATTCATCAACCTTCCGGAGGGGCGCAGGGGCGCGCGGGGGATATCGCCATCCAGGCCCAGGAAATCGTGAAAATGCGCGAGCGGCTTGCGCAGGTCATTGCGGAAAAGACCGGCCAAAAGATCGAGCGCGTGCGCGAGGATATCGAACGCGATTACTGGATGTCGACGGAGGAAGCCAAGGATTATGGCATTCTCGGAACCGTCATAAACAAGGGCGACCAGATCAAGTTCTGATTGCAATCGCCCGGTTTTGAGCCGCCATATCCAGCGGCCGGCTCAATTTGTCCGGCTACGACGGCTGTTGTTCAGCCGCCGGACGGCGCCGGATAGGCGAGATAGGCAATGCGCCGCACTTCAAGACGACCGCGGACGACTGTATCCAGAATAAGTCCGCACATGCCATTGAGCGCGGAGAGGATCATGAGCCCGGTTGCAAGGATTGCTGTCGGGAAACGCGGCACCAGGCCGGTTTGCAGGAAGGTGATGAACAGCGGGATGGCAAGGATAATCGCCATGATCGCAAACGTCGCGGCGATCGCCCCGAAGAACTGCAGAGGCCGTTCATAGCGGAACAGCAGCAGGATCGTGTTGAGAATGCGAAAGCCGTCACGCCATGTGTTGAGCTTCGATTCAGAACCATCAGGCCGCGCTGCATAGGCCGTGACCTGTTCGGCCACCGGCATGCGCAACTCGAGCGCGTGAACACTGATTTCCGTCTCGATCTCGAACCCGGCAGACAGAACAGGAAAGCTTTTCACGAAGCGGCGCGAAAACACGCGATAGCCGGAAAGGATATCGGTGAAGGTCCGTCCGAAGATCCGGGCCAGCATGCCGGTCAGAAGGGCGTTGCCCAGCCGGTGTCCGCGCCGATAGGCTGCCTCCACTTCGGATTTGCGCGCGCCTACGACCATGTCGAGATTTTCATCGAGCAGTTTGCTCACCAATGCGGGCGCAGCGGCGGCTTCATAAGTCGCGTCGCCATCGGCCATGACATAGATATCGGCATCCACGTCCGCAAACATGCGCCGCACGACATTGCCCTTGCCCTGCATACGCTCGGACCGCACGATTGCGCCCGCCGCGGCTGCGATCTCGCAGGTAGCATCGCTGCTGTTGTTGTCATAGACATGGATTGCCGCCTCAGGCAGCGCCGCGCGAAAGTCTGCAATCGTCTGCGCGATGGCGGCTGCCTCATTGTAGCAAGGCAGCAGAACGGCAATGCGGGGAGAACGCTCAGTCATCCCCGCGCTCCTAGCCGCAAACAGGGTAAATTTCGATTAATTTCGTCGCCCCTGCGCAGGGGCGACGCGCTATTTCGCTTTCTTGGCGGGCGCCTTCTTGGCAGCCGGCTTTTCGTCCGCAGCTTTTGCCGCCTTGGGAGCAGCTGCCTTCTTGGCGGCGGGCTTCGCAGCCTTTTCTTCCTTGGCCGGTTCCGCGGCCTTTGCAGCGGACGACTTTTTGGCAGCAGCCTTCTTGGCCTTGGGCGCATGATCGTGATGATCATGTCCGCAGCCCGGCCCATGCACATGGCCTTCGTCTTCGTCAGCCTCGATTGCGGCTTCGAGTTCGGCGCGGGTCACGGCCCGGTCAGTGATTTCTGCCTTGCTGAAGAGGAAATCGACGACCTTGTCTTCATAGAGCGGCGCGCGAAGCTGGGCTGACGCCATGGCATCCTGCTGCACCCATTCGACGAAACGCTGACGATCCTTGGGATCATATTGCTGCGCGGCCTGCTGGATCAGGCGGCTCATTTCGGCACTTGAAATCTCGATCTTGTGCTCACGACCGATTTCCGAGAGCAGCAGGCCAAGACGGACACGACGAACCGCGATTGCGCGATAGTCCTCCTTTTCGGCTTCCATTTCCTTGAGCGCAGCTTCCGGATCGGCATCATGGCTCGCTTCATGTTCGAGCTGCTTCCAGATCTGTTCGAATTCCGCCTCGACCATTGACGGCGGCACGTCGAAGTCGTGCGAGGAGGCCAGCTGATCGAGCAAGCGACGCTTCATGTGCGTCCGCGTCAAATTGTTCAGCTCCTGCTCGATCTGGCCCTTGAAAAGGCCGCGCAGCTGCTCGAGCCCTTCCAGGCCCAGCGACTTCGCGAAGTCATCATCGGCCTTGGCTTCCTTCGCGACGCGGACATCGTTGATGACCAGGTCAAAAGTCGCTTCCTTGCCCTTGAGGTAATCAACCGAATAGTCTGCCGGGAAGGTGACGGTGATCGTCTTTTCCTGATTGGCGGTCACGCCGATCATGCCTTCTTCAAAGCCCGGAATCATGCGACCCGAACCGAGCTCGATCGAGGCCCCTTCTCCCTTGCCGCCATCGAATTCCACTCCGTCGATCTTGCCGACGAAATCAATGACAACGAGATCGCCAAGCGCGGCCTTGTGGCCCTTGGGGGCATCCTCATAGGTCTTCTGCTGGTTTGCGAGTTGCAGGACCGACGCATCGATAGCCGCTTCATCAGCCTCAACCGTCAGCCGCTCGAGCTTGAGGCCGTCCACCTTGGGGGTCGGCACATCGGGCAGGACTTCGAGTTCGACCTTGAGCTCCGCATCCTTGCCATGGGCATAGCCATCGACCAGCTCGACAGACGGCGACATGGCCGGGCGCAGCTTCTGCTTGGCAACGAGGGACTGCACGCCGTCCTGGATCGAGCTGTTGAGCGCATCGGCCTGCAGTGCTTCGCCGTGCATCTTGCGGACAAGATTGGCAGGAACCTTGCCGGGACGAAAGCCGGGCATGCGCATCTGCGGCGCAACCTTGCGAATCTCGCCCTCAACACGGGCTTCGATATCCTTGGCCTTGATGGTCAGCGTGTAGCCGCGCTTCAGGCCTTCGTTCAACGTCTCGACAATCTGCATGTTCAGCCAATCAATCCTTGAGTCCAATGTAAAACGGCCCGCTTTGGTGCACGGCCCGTTCTGGTGCGGGCGAAGGGACTCGAACCCCCACACCTTTCGATACCAGAACCTAAATCTGGCGCGTCTACCAGTTCCGCCACGCCCGCACGAGCCCAGTCAGGGGCGGCTCTATAGCGCGTTCATGCGCAAGGGCAAGGGTTGCAGACAGTTTTGCGACCGCCGGGCTCGCTCCGCAAAAACTGCCGTATTGGCGGCATTGCAATGCAAAGGAACTGCAGTTACCCAAAATGCCAACTGGGAAAATCTCGGATCGGTGGGGCTGGCGTGAATTGGAGCAGATTTTTGGTCGCGGTGCTTGCAATGCTGCAAGCGGGCGATTTGACCGCTCAGGATGCGAGCCCGTCGTCCCTCCCGCAAGCCTGCGAACTCCACGTCTGGCCGAGTTCGGGCTTGCGCTCCATCTATCATGGATGGTGGCATGGTGGCATTGTCGACGGAGCCGTCACGCAGCGTGATGGATATCCGCCCGTGCCAGCCGATCCCATCGACTCTCGCCTACAGGCCAATCTGCTTTCACAGCTGGATTTGCCTGGCACGCTGGGCTTGGCGCAGTTCAAGACCGTAATTCACGAAGAACCGCTCGCGAGCCGCGAAGCGCGGTCCGGAAGCGCGCGCTTGGTGGCCTCGCAAACCCCTTGCTACGCTGAGTTGATCGCAGATGATGTGTTCTTCCAACAGGACGTTGTGAACGGAAGTTCCCTCAAGACGCTCTTTCGGTTTCGCGATTTTGGGGACGCGCAATCTCCACTGCGCAGCTTCAGCACCTGGGCGCGCACGCCGCTCAAGCTCTTCCCCCCCAAGACGCCTGCCGACAACGAGCCGTCGATGACGGAATTGCAGGGCGCGTATCGAAACAATGCAGTCTTGTTCGGCGGGTATCTCGCAAAGGCGATGCTGCCGCCCAAGGGCAAGGCGAAATGAGGTCATTTCAAAAAGCAGAAGCAGGAGGATGTAAATGCGTTGGATAGTGAAAATGGCTGCGGCGGCGTCGCTCGGCGTGTTGAGCCCAGCTATGGCCCAGGAGGCGGCTCCTGCAAACCCGTGCGAACTTCATGTCTGGCCAGCAGAACGGATGACCTCGGTCACCACCGGGCTTCTGGGTGGCGGCCTGATCGACGCCATGATCCACAGCGGTACGGATGCAAACAACAAGGCATCGCTCGCGAGTGCGCTCGACAGCCCGAGCCAGCTCGATGCGCTGCAATCGCTCGATCTCGCGACTCTCATCAAGCTGGCCCCGGGCACAGTGGTGGTCCGTCATGATCAGCCGCTGGAACGCAAGTCGATGAACAAGATCAAAACCCGACGTTCCGACTCACAGGCAAGTTGCTATTCAGAGCTGATCGTGGCCGATGTGTTCTACCAGAAGGCGGCAATTTACGGCCGGTCGCTGCGGACACTCTTCATGATCCGCAATTTTGGCAACGATCAGAAGATCGACTTCGAATACAAGGCCTGGGGCGGCAATGGACTGTCGCTTTTCCCGCCCAAGGAAGGCGAAAATGTCGAAGCCGCGCTTGGCGAGCTGGTCAGCGTCTTCAAGAAGAATTTCGAGGAATATGCCAACAACGCCCGCAGATCGATGGCGACGAAGAAGATAGGCTAACCCCGGCAAGCCCCGGTCAACGCGAACGGGGCTTGTTTTCCGGCCTCAACTGAGCGCCTTCTTCAGCAACTCGTTCACAACCTTGGGATTGGCCTTGCCGGCCATGGCCTTCATCGTCTGGCCCACGAAGAAGCCGAACAGGGCTTCCTTGCCATCCTTGTACTGGTCGACCTTGTCCGCATTGGCGCTCAGGATTTCGGCGATGGCCGCTTCGATGGCGCCCGTATCG
Organism: Sphingomonadales bacterium; assembly: GCA_016704425.1. Lineage (GTDB taxonomy): Bacteria > Pseudomonadota > Alphaproteobacteria > Sphingomonadales > Sphingomonadaceae > Aquisediminimonas. Next base: position 199,836 of record JADJAC010000011.1, on the reverse strand, counting down.
CTTGTCTGCTTCAGGCCCTTTTCCTCGACGATCCTTGCAGGATCGTCTCCGGTTTCGAGCATGATTTCGAAAACCTGCTTGGCAAGGCTGCCCGAGAGCGTGCCGTCTGCGACAAGCCCGAGCAACTGGGCCGCCTGTTCCGGACTGACCGGGCTCTGGCCAATATCCTTGCCGAGCCGGTTGAGCGCGCCGAACAGCTCGGACGTCAGCCAGTTCGCGCCAGCCTTTGCCTCGGCACCGGCCGCCAGTAGCGCCTCGAACCAGCGCGCGGTCTCGACATCCGACGTGATGACATCGGCATTGTAAGGCGTGATGCCCAGCGCATCGACATAGCGCTGCCGCTTGGCATCGGGGAGCTCAGGCAGGCTTGCCTTGCATTCCTCGACAAAGTCTTCCGTCAGGACGAGCGGCAGAAGGTCGGGATCGGGGAAATAGCGATAATCATGCGCATCTTCCTTTGATCGCATCGACCGCGTCACTCCCTTGTCGGGATCGAACAGGCGGGTTTCCTGGACAATCGTGCCACCCTCTTCGATCACATCAACCTGGCGCCGTGCTTCATATTCCACGACCTGCTGGATGAAGCGCACCGAATTGACGTTCTTCGTTTCCGTCCGCGTGCCGAACTCTGCGCCGGGCTTCCGCACCGAGACGTTCACGTCCGCGCGCATCGAGCCCTGCTCCATATTGCCGTCGCACGAGCCGACATAGCGCAGGATGGCCCTGAGCTTCTTCATATAGGCCCCGGCCTCGGCAGGCGACCGCATGTCCGGCTTGGACACGATTTCCATCAGCGCAACGCCACAGCGATTGAGATCGACATAGGACATGGTCGGATGCTGGTCGTGCATCAGCTTGCCCGCGTCCTGCTCGATATGGATGCGCTCGACACCGATGACCTTTTCGCCTTCGTCGGTCTCGACTGTCAGCGACCCTTCACCCACGATCGGATGATAGAGCTGCGAAATCTGGTAACCCTGCGGCAGATCGGCGTAGAAATAATTCTTGCGGTCGAACCGGCTCCAACGGTGGATCTGGGCATCGATGGCAAGGCCGGTCCGCACCGCCTGCTTCACGCATTCGGCATTGGGCACAGGCAGCATGCCGGGCATCGCTGCATCGACGAGCGAGACATTGGTGTTCGGTTCCGACCCGAAGGCAGTCGAGGCGCCGGAAAACAGCTTGGCGTTCGAGGTGATCTGGGCATGAACCTCAAGACCGATCACGACTTCCCACTCACCGGTTGCGCCCTGGATGCGATAGTTGCTCATCTTACCACCACGCCTCCGGACGGGCCGTGAAGCCGGCCCGTTCCTCAATTGCGAGCCCGGCGTTCAGCACGCCCTGTTCGTCAAGCGCCTTGCCGATGACCTGAAGCCCGAGCGGCAGGCCCTGCCCATCGAGCCCAGCCGGTACCGACATTGCAGGAAGGCCCGCCAGCGAGCTTGGCACGGTGAAAACGTCGTTCAGGTACATTGCCAGTGGATCGGCACTCTTTTCGCCCAGCGCAAAGGCCGCAGAGGGGGCCGTCGGCGTCAAAAGCAGGTCGCACAATTCCCAAGCCGCATCGAAATCGCGCGCAATCAGCGTGCGGACCTTCTGCGCCTGCGTGTAATAGGCATCGTAGAAGCCGGCGCTCAGCACATAGGTGCCAATCAGGATGCGCCGCTTCACCTCTGCGCCAAAGCCCGCCGCGCGGGTTGCCGCATACATGTCCTGCAACCCGGCCCCTTCCGGCAGTTCGCGCAGGCCATAACGCACGCCGTCATAGCGCGCGAGGTTCGAGGACGCTTCAGCTGGCGCGATGATGTAATAGGCAGGCAGCGCATATTTGGTGTGTGGCAGCGAAACCTCGACCACTTCGGCGCCTGCGTCCTTCACCCAAGCAATGCCCTTTTCCCAGAGCGCATCGATTTCGCCCGGCATGCCGTCGACCCGATACTCCTTGGGGATGCCGATCCGCTTGCCCCTGAGATCGCCGGACAGCCCCGTCTCCCAGTTGGGCACGGGCAGGTCGAGCGAGGTCGAATCCTTGGGATCAAAGCCGGACATCGCCTCCAGCAGGATGGCGCAATCCTTGACGTCGCGCGCCATTGGTCCGGCCTGGTCGAGCGAAGACGCAAAGGCGACAATGCCCCAACGGGAACACCGGCCATAGGTCGGCTTGATCCCCGAAATACCTGTAAACGCCGCAGGCTGGCGGATCGATCCGCCCGTGTCCGTGCCAGTCGCGCCGGGCACGATCCGTGCTGCAATAGCCGACGACGAGCCGCCGGACGAGCCTCCGGGCGCGAGGGGTGCATTGCCGCCATCGTTGCGCCGCCAGGGTGATATCACATTGCCGAACGCGCTGGTCTCGTTGGAGGAGCCCATCGCGAACTGGTCCATGTTGAGCTTGCCGAGCATGCCCGCGCCCGCCGCCCAGAGTCGGGCGGAAACGGTCGATTCATATTCTGGCTTGAAGCCTTCGAGGATGTGGCTTGCAGCGGTTGTCTGCACGCCACGCGTCGCGAAAAGGTCCTTCATGCCGATGGGAACACCGGAGAGAGGTTTGAGCGTGCCTTCACTGCGGTCACGATCCGCCTGTTCGGCCGCGGCAATGGCGTGATCCGGTGTTTCGACGATGAAAGCGTTCAGCGCCTTGGCTCCGGCAACCGCCGTGTTGAAGGCATCGGCCACTTCGCGCGCAGAAAAGTCTCCGGCGCGAAAGCCGTCGCGGATGCTTGCGATGCCGAGGTCGGTAATGCCCGCCATTATTCGATCACCTTCGGCACGCCGAAGAAGCCGTGTTCAGCAGCCGGCGCATTGGCGAGGACCCTGTCCCGAATGTCTCCGTCCGTCACGACATCATCGCGCAGCCGCAGCGTATTGGCGATCACCGCAGTCATGGGCTGGACGGCAGATGTATCGACTTCGCCAAGCTGCTCGATCCAGCCAAGGATGTTGTTGAGTTCGGGGACCATGGCCTCAACCTCCGCATCGCTTGTGGCAATGCGGGCAAGCGAGGCGATCCTGCGGACGGTTGCGCTATCGACGGACATGGCGCGGGCCGCTATCATTGCCCCACCAAAACGGCAAGCGCGAAGGAACCTTCCATGCCCGAAATCAGCCTTGATCGACGCGAAATGTTAGGGGTCACACTCGGCGCGGCGGCAATCGCGCCGGGGATCGCCGTGGCGCAGACCGCAGCACCGGCGATTGCCTATGCGCCAAAGCCCCTCCCTTTCGACCCAAAGACAATCACTGGCCTGTCTGAAAAGCTGCTGACCAGCCATCACGACAACAATTATGTCGGCGCCGTCAAACGGCTGGGGGCAATTGCGACTGAATTCGCCAAGCTCGATCCTGGGACGGCGCCGGGCTTCCTGATCAACGGCCTGAAGCGCGAAGAGCTGATCGCGCAGAATTCGATGTTCCTGCACGAACTCTATTTTTCCTGCCTTGGCGCGCCAACCGGGCCCGGCCCAAAGCTCGCCCACCAGATCGAGCGCGACTTTGGCAGTATGGACAAGTGGCGCATCGAATTCATCGGGATGGGCAAGGCTCTTGGCGGCGGATCTGGCTGGGTTGTCCTCAACTGGATGGAGCGTGGCGGACGCCTTCTCAACCAATGGGCAAACGACCACAGCATGGCTTTTGCCGGCGGTACCCCGCTGCTGGTGCTGGACATGTTCGAACATGCCTATGCGATGGATTATGGCAGCAAGGCCGGGGCCTATGTCGATGCTTACATGGCGACGATCAATTGGTCGACCGCGGACAATCGATTTTCAAAGGCGAGCGGCTAGAATCGTCGCCCCTGCGACGATTTGCGGTGTCGAACTTGGCATCCTCGGTCTATCGACCTATAGAACACAGCGTGAACGATGTCCCGTTGATCCGCAAGATCATCCATATCGACATGGATGCCTTTTTTGCGTCATGCGAGCAGCGCGATGATCCGGCGTTGCGGGGCAAGCCGGTTGCCGTTGGCGGGATGGGGCCGCGCGGCGTGGTCGCCGCGGCAAGCTATGAGGCGCGCGTCTTCGGCGTGCGGTCGGCAATGGCCTCGGCCAAGGCGCGACGGCTGTGCCCCGACCTGATCTTCGTGCCGCATCGGTTCGAGGTTTATCGCCGGGTCTCCCGCCAGATCCGGGACATATTCGAACGCTACACCCCGCTCGTCCAACCACTCTCGCTCGATGAAGCCTATCTCGACGTGACAGAAAACCTTTTGGGCATTGCGTCTGCCACCCAGATTGCCGAGGAAATCCGTGCTGCGATCCGCGCGGAAACCGGGCTGACCGCCTCCGCTGGCGTGTCCTACAACAAGTTCATCGCAAAGATTGCCTCGGACCAGAACAAGCCCGACGGCCTGTGCGTCATCACGCCCGCAAAAGGCCCGGACTTCGTCGCGGCTTTGCCGGTCAGGAAATTCTATGGCGTGGGGCCCGCGACCGCCGCCAAAATGGAACGGCTGGGCCTTGTGATCGGCGCCGACATCCGCGCGCAGTCGCGCGAATTCCTTGACCGGCACTTCGGCAAATCAGGCGGATATTATTACTGGGCCTCCCGGGGGATCGACCACCGGCCGGTCAATCCGCATCAGGAGCGCAAGTCGGTCGGCTCCGAAACCACTTTCGGCGAGGATCTGACAACCGGCGACGCCTGCATGGCCGAGCTTCGCCCGCTGATCGCTTCGGTTGCGCGCTGGTGCGGCAAATATGATGTCAGCGGCCGAACCGTGACCATGAAGCTCAGGACCGCAAGCTTCAGGACCGTGACGCGAAGCCGCTCGGTCGTCCGCCCGATCTCCAGCCCCGAACAGATTGAGGAGATTGTGCAGCTTCTTCTCAACACGCTCCTTCCCCTGCAGGAGGGCGTGCGGTTGCTGGGTGTGACATTGTCAAATCTTGACAAGGGCGAAGCGCCGGAACCCGTCCAGCCGCTGTTGGACTTTGGCGACGCAGCGGCATAGGAAGCCCGAATGGCTCGCAAGTTTCTCTATATCGTGGCCGCCCTGATCGTCCTTGTGATCGCGGTCCTCCTCGCACTTCGCCTGTTCGGGCTGCAACTGTCGCGCCTGGCACTGGTTCCGGGAGAGCCATTTACAGCGCTCTCGCCGCCGCCAGCCGATACCTATGCGCACAATGATATGTGGATCGCGCGTCCCGGCAAAGCAGACAATCCCGCGCGATGGACCCCAAAGGGGTTTGCCGCCGAACCGGCGCGGATCAACGCATCGGTCTTCTTCATTCACCCGACCAGTTACCTGGACCGCGCGCACTGGAACGCTCCGCTGAACGATGCGGAAGCCAATGACCGCGCGATCAAGTTTGTTCGCGCCCAGGCGAGCGTTTTCGGAAACGCCAGGGATATCTGGATTCCGCGGTACCGCCAGGCCACGCTCGGCGCATTCCTGACCGAAAAGCCTGAGGGGCAGCGCGCGCTCGAAAGCGCCTATCGCGATGTGCTCGCTGCATTTGACGCATTCATGGCCAATCGGAATTCCGACACGCCAATCATCCTTGCCGCGCACAGCCAGGGATCGATGCACCTTGCGCGCCTGTTGAAAGACCGGATTGCCGGCAAGCCGATCGCCAGCCGAATCGTCGCGGCCTATGTCATTGGCTGGCCCGTCCCCGTGACTGCCGACCTGCCTGCGCTTGGCCTGCCGCCGTGCGAACGGCCCGACCAGACGGGCTGCATCCTGTCATGGCAAAGCTATGCCGAGCCGGCGGGATATGCGGATACGATGGACCTGTTCGAGGCCATTCCGGGCCTTGCGGGCAAATCGCGACGGGGCGATCGCTACTTGTGCACCAACCCCTTGACGGGCGGGATGGGCGGTTCGGCACCGGCCAGTGCAAATCGCGGCATACTCAAGAGTTCGGCGGATTTCAGCCAGGGCGAAATCATCCAGGGCGGCGCACCGGCGCGGTGCGATGCCAAGGGCTTCCTGCTGATCGGCACCGGTCCCGACCTTGGCCCCTATGTCCTGCCGAACAACAATTACCACATGTATGACTACAGCCTGTTCTGGGCGAACATGCGTGCGGACGTCGCCCGTCGCGTGGAGGCGTTCGGCAAGAAGTGATTGCGACCGCTGCACCAGACTTCCGCGAGGCGCTGCTTTCAGGAGGGAGGCTGATCGGGCTGGACGTAGGCACCAAGACCATCGGCACGGCGCTGTGCGATGCGGGATGGACGATCGCAAGCCCGGCAGACCTCATTCGCCGCAGCAAGTTCAGTGTCGAAAAGGCGTTGCTCTCGAAGATGATCGCGGCCCAATCGGTGAAAGGCATCGTGATTGGCCTGCCTTTGAACCTCGACGGCAGTGACAGCCCCCGCACCCAATCGACCCGCGCCTTTGCCCGCAACGTCGAATCAATGGGACTGCCCATCCTGTTGTGGGACGAACGCTGGTCCACCCAAGCGGTCGAACGCCAGATGATCGCCGCAGACGTCTCCCGCGCCAAGCGCGCAGAGCAGGTCGACTGCGCGGCCGCTGCCTATATCCTGCAGGGCGCAATCGACGCATTGATGATGGCGTAAGCTCTGACCGAATCGTCGCCCCTTCGCTGGCAGGGGTCCACTTGACGCATTGGCACCCGGCTCGCGCATTGGCCCCTGCCTGTCGCCGGGGCGACGTCACGCCAATTCTTCCCTTGGGAGCAAGGGGCGGCACGGTCGGTGCAGGAGTCCCCGCGGTGCCGCGCCTACAGCCTTGCCCTTGGCGCTCGCCCTCGCTAAGACGGCGCTTTAATGACATCGCCATCAAATTTTCCGCACCGGCACTTGCTCGGGATCGCTGGCTTGCAGCCGCACGAAATTTCCTATCTGCTAGATGAGGCCGAACATTGGGTCGCCGTCAACCGGCGGGCGGCCAAGCATGATGGCCGGCTGGCCGGGCTGACGCAGATCAATGCCTTTTTCGAGAATTCGACCCGCACGCTCCTGAGCTTCGAGATTGCTGGGAAGCGATTGGGCGCGGACGTGGTCAACATGCATGCCGCGCAGTCGAGTGTGAAGAAGGGCGAGACGCTGATCGATACGGCGATCACGCTGAACGCCATGCGGTCGGACGTGATCGTGATCCGTCACGGCAGTTCGGGCGCGGTCGCGCTGATTGCGGACAAGGTGGACTGTCCCGTTCTCAATGCGGGAGACGGGCGGCACGAGCATCCGACCCAGGCCTTGCTCGATGCCCTGACGATCCGCCGCCACAAAGGCAGCATAGCCGGGCTGACCGTCGCCATTTGCGGTGACGTGCTCCATAGCCGGGTCGCACGGTCGAACATACTTGCGCTCACCGCTCTGGCGGCCGAGGTCCGCGTCGTTGGCCCAGCAACGCTGATCCCGGATGCAATCGAAGCCATGGGCGCGGCGCGCTTCACCGATATGGATGAAGGCATTTCCGGAGCCGATGTGGTGATGATGCTGCGCCTGCAGAATGAACGGATGGACGGCGCTTTCGTCCCCTCCCCGCGCGAATATCATGCCCTGTACGGCCTGACCTACGAGCGGCTGAAGCGTGCGAAGCCCGATGCACTGGTCATGCACCCCGGCCCGATGAATCGGGGCGTGGAGATTGCCAGCAATGTGGCAGATGACGTCAACCGCTCGGTCATTGCCGAGCAGGTTGAAATGGGCGTGGCCGTCCGAATGGCGTGTCTTGATGTGCTGACGCGCGGCCGTCGGGGGATTGCAGCATGAGCGTCGGCCTTGTCCTTGCAAACGCGGTGCTCGTTGACCCTGCCGGGGGCATCCGGACCGGCAGCCTGTCCGTCGCCAAGGACCGGATTGCCGCGAAGGCACCTGACGGTGCGGAAACAATCGACGCAAAAGGCGCACACCTTGCCCCCGGTATTGTCGATCTGGGCGTCTTTTCGGTCGACAAGGCCGCCTGCATCGCGGGCGGGATCACGCGTGTGGCATTGATGCCCGATCTTTCGCCCCCCCTTGATGATCCCGGCCTGGTTCAGCGGTCTGCACTGGCGGCAAAACCCGATCTCTGGGTGCATCCGCTGGCTGCCGCGACCCGCAGGCTCGAAGGGCGCGAACTGGCCGAATATGCGCTGATGGTTCGGGCAGGAGCGCGTGCCGTGGCTACGGGCCGCAACCAGATTGCCGACTCAGGCGTGATGCTCCGCGTGCTGGCCTATGCCGCTTCGCAGGGACTGACAGTCATTGCGCACGCCGAAGATGAAGGACTGGTGCGCAATGCTGTGGCGACAGCAGGCGAAACGGCGAGCCGGCTTGGGTTGGCCAGCGGGCCAGCGCGCGCCGAAGCGATGGCGATTGCGCGCGACCTTGCGCTGGTCGAGGAAACCGGCGCTGCCATCCACTTCCGCCAGGTGACGACGGCACGGGGGCTGGCCCTGATCCGCGTGGCCAAGGCGCAAGGGCTCCGCGTGACGTGCGGCATCACGCCGGCGCACCTGTTGCTCTCTGATATTGCCGTCACCGATTTTCGGACCTTCGCGCGGCTTTCCCCGCCCTTGCGCAGCGAAGACGACCGTCAGGCCTGCCTCGAAGCTGTTGCAGACGGCACAATCGATGTCCTGTGTTCGGCGCATGATCCGCGCGGCCCTGAAGCGAAGCGACTTCCCTTTGCCGATGCGGAGCCCGGGATGGCCGGCGCCGAAACCCTGCTCGCGCTTGGCCTCGGGCTGGTGCGTGACGGCCTGATCGACCTGCCGCGGCTGATGGCGATGCTGTCCGCCAATCCGGCCCGGATCATTGGTGTCGAGGGCGGCTCGCTTGGCGAAGGAGCGGCGGCGGATCTGATGCTGTTCGATCCCGACGCACCCTGGATCATCGACGGTTCGCGATTTGCGGGGCAAGCAGGCAATACGCCGTTCGACATGCTACCGACACAGGGCCGGGTCCTGAAGACGATCAAGGGTGGCCGGCCTCTCGGCTGACCACCCTCTTGAACTGTTATAGCCGGACTATTTGCGCGAAGCGATGCGCAATCCGCCGCCGCTCGATGCCCATTGGAGCGGCGTATCGCCAGCAGCCGCGCGTACAAAGCAATCGCCACCCGCCGCCTTGATGCGGGCGCAAACTTGTCCGGCGACAGCACGCGATGTGAAGCCCGAAACCGAAAGCCGATAAAGCGTCGCATTGTTGACCTGCACCCGTGCTGTTGCGGCGGCGTAGTTGTTGAGGCCCTGATAACGGCCAACGGCGCCGCGCCATGCAACTTCGCTCCGCGACGCACTGGAGAATGCACCAAGCTGGACCACATAGGTGCCGCTTTGGACCGGACGGAAAGCCGGTGCCGAACGGACCGGCGCGACCTTGCTTGCCGGAACGACGACCTGCTTGATCGGGTTGGCTGCCGCGCGGATGAGCGGAGCAGGCATGGCTGCAACCGCCTCGGTTGCGATCGCCTCGGTTGCAACTGCGTCGGTTGCGACTGGCGTCGGCGCGGGGCTCTGTTCGGCCACCTGGGCGACGGGCGCCGGAGCTTGCGAGACTTCAAAGACTGGCGCCGGATCTGCATCAGGCTGCGCCGCTGCAACTTCAACATTGGCGGGAGCAGCAGCAGGCGTTGCCTGGGCAGCCTGAACGTCGGAACTGCGCGCCAGAGCGAGCTGTTCCGGCAGTCCGGAGTCGGCAACGGGCGTAACATTCAGGAGGCCCGCCACTTGCTGCGAAGCCGAAGCGGGCATGGCAAGAGCGGCCCACTCTGTCATCCGGCCATAAAGAGCGTCGCCGGAAAGATCCTGCGCTGCCATGATACGGGCTTCGCGCCAGCGATTGGAAAGAGCATAGGCGAGCGCAAGGTTCTGGCGCGTCCGGGCATCCGCTTCCGGCGCACGGACGGCCGCTTCCAGAACGCTCGTGGCGCCCGTCAGGTCCCCGGCAAGGGCAAGGGCAAGGCCAAAGTCTGCGGCTGAAAGACGGTCGCGATAGACATCAAGCGTTGCGAGCGCACGATCGCTGCGAGCATTGGCGACCTGCGCCAGCGCAAGGTTCAGACCTGCGCGCGCGTTGGCGGGATCGAGCAACACCGCATCGCCGAGCGTGGTTTCAGCCGACTGGAATCGGCCCGCCGAAAGATAGGCCTGACCAAGCAGTGCGCGATATTCCGCCATGTGAGGCATCGCCGCCACGGCCTGTTCGGCCTTTTCGACAGCATCGGCGAACTTGCGTTTGGCCAGCAGTTTCGTCGCCTGCTGGGCAGCCTGAGCGGCAGCCTTTTGCGACCCCGAGGTTTCATGGCCATAGCTTGACGCGCTGGCTGGCGTAATGGCCATCCCGAGAATGAGCGACGAGGCCGCGATTTTCAACATCCCAACTTTTTTCATCTTTCGTCTCCGCCTTGTTTTTTATGGGTTCACTTGGCCGACCTGCCTGCCAGCGCGGTGTTGTCGGGCTGGCGATCGAGGAATTCATCAAGCGCTTGCGTCACGATCTGCTGGGCAGAACGGTGCTGGACAGCACAGACAAGACGCAGTCGCAAATGCCGTTCGCCATCAAGGCGCAGCGTAAAGGCCGATTTTCCGTTCGAGCCCGGTTGGGCACGTGGCTTGGGCGTCGACCAGGGTGCGGCGGCCGGAACCATTGCCGAGGCAAGCTCTTCTTCGAGCTCCCGTTGCTGACGCACGACGGCAGGCGTTGCGGCCACGGGCTCGGTCTGCACCGTCGGATGCAGGACAACCGGCGCCGGATCATGGCCCATGTCGTTCCAGCCAAGATCATCCTGATCATGCTGCTGGAAGGAATCCATGGGAAAGGATCCATCGTGCGTCATGTGGAAGCCCTGCGGACGCATGGCCGGCTTGGCCTGTCCCTTGCGGGCAAGCAGCGTCGATGAGAGCGAGGCGAACGGCTTGGCTTCGTTCATGGATCTGGCTTCCCGGTTCATTGTGCGACTCCGCGGCGACCGAAGCCCCCAGCAGCGCCGCTCGTGCGGGCCTGATAGGCAGCGGGAGACTGGTTGGGGGCGGCAAAGACCGTCCGCCGGAAATTCTTTTCAAGCCGATCGGCAACGTAGCGCCACAGTTCTTCGATCTCGGCTGCGGAACGGCCCTTGGGATCGACTTCCATGACAGTCCGTCCGTCGATCATCGACGCTGCATAATCGGTCCGATGATGAAGCGTGACCGGAGCCACCGTGCCATGCTGCGAGAGCGCAACCGCGGCTTCATAGGTAATCTTCGCCTTGGGTGTCGCGCCATTGACCACAAAGATCAGCGGCTTGCCTGCCCGATCGCAAAGATCGACCGTGGCACCGACGGCGCGAAGATCGTGCGGACTCGGCCGAGTCGGCACGACGATGAGTTCGGCAACGGCAATAACGCTCTGGATCGCCATCGTGATGGCGGGCGGGGTATCGATCACGGCAAGCTTGAAGCCTTGCTGCCTGAGCATTTCGAGATCACTCGAAAGTCGCGCCACGGTGGTCTGCGCAAAGGCTGGAAGCTCGGTTTCGCGTTCGTTCCACCAGTCTGCCAATGATCCCTGCGGGTCGATGTCGATCAGGACGACCGGGCCCGCGCCTGCTCGCTCAGCCTGGACGGCGAGATGCCCTGACAAGGTGGTCTTGCCCGATCCGCCCTTCTGCGATGCCAACGCCAATACGCGCATGAAAGTTCCCCGAGTTGCAATAATCTCGCAGTAATTCGCATGCGGATGGCTAAGATTAGGTTAACATTCGCCGCCCCAATCCGACCAAATTTTTCCGGATTAATGGGCGCGGAATTTATGCTAAGGGGCAAACAAGCCGCTCCCGCGAAGGGCGAGGGAAATTCGGGCGTAGGAGTAAAACGAATGATTGGATCGCGGTTGTTATTTTTCGGCTTGGCGGCCTCGCTTTTGGCCGTGCCGGCGATGGCTGACGTCAAGGCGGGAACCGATGCATGGAACCGGGGCGACTATGGAACCGCCGTCAAGGAATGGCGCCAGTCGGCAATCAACGGCAATGCAGAAGCCCAGTTCAACCTCGGGCAGGCCTACAAGCTCGGTCGCGGAGTCGCCGCGGATCCCAAACAGGCGGGAGACTGGTTCCTCAAGGCGGCGCTCCAGGGCAATGTGCAGGCCGAGGACAATTACGGGATCATCCTCTTTCAGCACGGCGATCGCCAAAAGGCGATCCCCTATCTTCAAAAGTCCGCAAGCCGGGGAGAACCGCGCGCCCAGTATCTGTTTGGAACAGCGCTCTTCAACGGAGACTTTGTCACGAAGGACTGGCCACTCGCCTATGCACTCATGACGCGCGCGGCAGCGGCTGGCCTTGGCTCAGCGGCCACCAGCCTTGCCCAGATGGACAAATTCATTCCGCTCAATCAGCGGCAACAGGGTCTGGCTCTTTCGCGCAAGTTTGAAGAACAGGGTTCGATCCAGCTTGCCACACCGACGCCGGTTGCAAAGGCAACAAAGGTCGTCAGCGCGGCGCCCAAGCTCGCTCCAGCCGGCGCAAAGACATCCGATGGGACCGGCGGCGGATGGCGCGTCCAGCTTGGAGCTCTAGACAGCGAAGCCCTTGCCAAGGCGCAATGGACGGCCCTGAAGGGCCGAATCGGCGCCTTGTCTGGCCTCCAGCCGAGTTATGAAAAGGCGGGCCCGTTCACGCGCCTGCGCGCTGGGCCGATTGGATCGAAAGCGGGAGCAGCATCGGTGTGCGCGGCGGCCAAGGCTGCTGGGCAGGCCTGCTTCCCCGTGGCGCCGTAAACGGCGTTCAAGCAACCCATTCAGCGCGGGGATATCCCATCGCATAAAGGATCGTGGTCAGATCGCCGTTGGTGATTCCCGCCGACGCCGCAGCGCGCGTCCTGGGTTTGGCGTGATAGGCCACACCAAGGCCCGCCGCCTCGATCATCGGGATGTCATTGGCGCCGTCCCCGACAGCAAGCGCGTCGCCCTGGCTCCAGCCTCTTTCAGCCAGCGCTGAAAGCAGCGTTTCCCTTTTTGTTGCGGCACCGACAATCGGCCCCTCGACAGTCCCGTCCAGATGGCCATCGCTGATGCCAAGCCGGTTCGCCACGACCCGATCAAATCCGATCTGGACACCCACCGGCTCTGCAAACCGCGTGAAGCCGCCGGAGACAAGCACGGCAAGCCCGCCATGGGCCCGCATTGTCCGCACCAAGGCTCTTGCGCCTGGCATGATCTTCACGCGCTCCGCAAGGCACTGCTCGATCACCGCTTCGGGCAAGCCCTTCAAAAGCGCTACGCGACTCTTGAGCGCGTCTTCAAAATCGAGCTCGCCCCGCATCGCGCGTTCGGTCACTGCGGCGATTTGCGGCTTGATGCCGGCATAGTCGGCAAGTTCATCGATGCATTCGATCGTGATCATCGTCGAATCCATATCGGCAACGATCAGGCGACGGCGGCGTTCAGACGTCTTCTGGACGATCACATCGATTCCGGGAATTGCCCCTTCCAATGCCGTCCGCACGGCAGAAGGGTCACCTGCAAAGTGCAGGTCGCACGCCGTGCCGGGTTCCAGCCATCGCCGATCGAGCAGTTCCGCCTGCGCCGCACCAAGCTCTTCGGCAAGTGCAGAAACAGAAGCTTCATTCAGCGCGTCTGCCGCGATAAGAGAGGCTGTGAACATGAACTCCAATCCCGAAAAACCGCCGCTGGTCCTGATTGTCGGCCCGACGGCGAGCGGCAAGTCGGCGCTCGCGCTCGCGCTGTCAAGATCACTGCCGGTCACAATTGTGAATGCCGATGCAAGCCAGGTCTATCGGGACCTCAATATCGTTTCCGCGCGCCCCACTCCTGAGGATCTGCGCTGCGCGCCGCACCGCCTTTTCGGCCATGTCGATGGCGCGCAGAGCTATTCGGCTGCAGTCTGGGCCGCCGACGCGCGCGCAGCGATTGCGAAGGCGCATGCGAGCTGGCGGGTTCCGGTGGTTGTCGGTGGCACTGGCCTGTATATCCGCACTTTGCTGGACGGCATTGCCCCTGTTCCGGAGATCGACCCAGACGTTCGCAAGGCGGTTCGCGCGCTGGCCGTAGAAGATGGCTATGCAGCCCTGCTGAAGGAAGACCGGGGTGCAGCAGAACGGCTTTCACCCAATGACACCACCCGTGTCGCTCGCGCCCTCGAAGTCGTTCGATCGACCGGACGTCCGCTATCCGCATGGCACGGCAAGCGGATCGGCGGGATCGGAGATCAGGTGCGCCTCACGCCGATGGTGCTGCTGCCCCCGCGCGAATGGCTGTTCAATCGTTGCGACGCGCGCTTCGAGGCGATGCTTGCATCAGGCGGCAAGGACGAGGTGGCCGCGCTCTTGAACAGGGGGTTGAACCCCGACCTGCCAGTGATGCGCGCGATCGGCGTCCGCGAGATTGCGGCGATGCTCGCCGATCCGGCGGACTCCGCGCGCAGCATCGCAAACGCGAAGATCGCCACCCGCCAATATGCAAAGCGGCAGTTCACCTGGTTCCGCAATCAGCCGCCCGCAGACTGGTTTCGGATCAATGCGCAATTAGACAACGATAATATTGATGATTTAGCAATAAAATTACAACATATGGCGTTGACAGATTAGTTTGTTATCATTAGCGGGCTGCGCTTGCGCTCATTCTGTTGCAGTGCAACAGCGCTGCAACCCCGGAAATGAGCCGGTTTTTAGAAAGCGAGTCCAATGGCCAAGGAATTGTCAGGAGCTGATATCCTCATCGAGGCGCTGAGCGATCTCGGTGTGGAAGTTATCTTCGGCTATCCCGGCGGGGCTGTGCTTCCGATCTATGACGCGCTGTTCAAGCAGAAGCGCATCCGCCACATTCTTGTGCGCCACGAACAGGCCGCGACTCATGCAGCAGAAGGCTATGCCCGTTCCACGGGAAAGCCGGGCGTGGTGCTTGTCACATCCGGCCCCGGCGCGACCAACGCAGTAACCGGCATCACCGATGCACTGATGGACTCGATCCCGATGATCGTCATCACTGGCCAGGTCGCAACGCACCTGATCGGTTCGGATGCCTTTCAGGAAGCAGATACGATCGGCATCACGCGGCATTGCACAAAGCACAATTACCTCGTGAAATCGCCCGAGACACTTGGCCATGTGATTCACGAGGCGTTTCATATCGCAACTTCCGGCCGTCCCGGCCCGGTTGTTGTCGATATCCCGAAGGACGTGCAGGTTGCGACCGCGCGCTATACCAAGCCGGGACCGATCAGCCATCCAAGCTACAAGCCGCAGACCAAGGGCGACATCAAGGCAATCGAAACGGCGGTTGAAATGCTCGCCGCCGCCGAGCGCCCGATCCTCTATACCGGCGGCGGGATCATCAATGCCGGGCCGGGCGCATCGCAAGTCCTGCGTGAACTCGCGCGGATCACGGGAGCTCCCGTCACATCGACTCTGATGGGCCTTGGCGCCTTTCCGGCATCGAACGACCAATGGCTCGGCATGCTGGGCATGCACGGCACCTATGAAGCGAATTGGGCGATGAACCAGGCGGACCTGATTGTCTGCCTCGGCGCACGCTTCGACGATCGCGTCACGGGCAAGCTTGATGCCTTCGCTCCCAAGGCGCGCAAGATCCATGTCGATATCGATCGCAGTTCGATCAACAAGATCGTGCCGGTCGACGTCGGGATCGTTGGCGACGTCGGTCGCGTGATCGAGGACATGGTCAAGATCTGGAAGGGACGTCAGCACCGTAAGCAGGATCTTTCCGGGTGGTGGAAGAAAATCGAGGGCTGGCGCGCGAAGAAATCGCTTGCCTACAAATCCTCCAGGGACGCCATCATGCCTCAGGATGCGATCCGTAAACTCTGGGAAGCGACGCACAGAAAAGCGCCGATCATTACCACCGAAGTCGGCCAGCATCAGATGTGGGCCGCGCAGCATTTCGATTTCGAAAGCCCCAACAAATGGCTGACGTCGGGCGGGCTCGGCACCATGGGCTATGGCTTGCCCGCCGCGATCGGTGCGCAGCTGGGTAACCCCAATGCGCTCGTCATCGATATTGCCGGCGAAGCCTCGATCCAGATGAACATCCAGGAGCTTGGCACCGCCACACAGTACCGGTTGCCGGTCAAGATCTTCATCCTGAACAATGAATATATGGGCATGGTTCGCCAGTGGCAGGAACTGACCTATTCAAGCCGCTATTCGGAAAGCTATTCGGATGCGCTGCCCGACTTTGTGAAGTTGGGCGAAGCCTATGGCTGGAAGGGCATCCGGATCGAAGGGATGCAGGAACTCGAAGCGGGCATTGCCGAGATGCTGGCATATGACGGACCCGTCATCGTCGATTGCGTGGTGGCAAAGCTCGCCAATTGTTTCCCGATGATCCCTTCGGGAGCGGCACATACCGACATGATCCTGGGCGACGATACTGTTTCCGGCGAAATGTCCGACGAAGCGAAGGCACTGGTGTGATGCATATCAAGGAAGGCCCGAAGGAGCGGCACACGCTCTCTGTCACGGTGTCCAACGAACCGGGCGTCCTTGCCCGGATCGCCGGCATGTTCACCGCGCGTGGCTATAACATCGAAAGCCTGACGGTCGCCGATATCACCGAAGACGATTCAATCAGCCGCATTACAATCGTGACCAGCGGGACACCCGCCGTGATCGAACAGGTGGCAGCACAGCTTGACCGTATGGTGCCGGTCCACAAGGTTACCGACCTCACGGTTCTCGGTGATCATGTCGAACGCGAGCTGGCGCTGGTCAAGGTCGCGGGTATTGGCGATCATCGGATCGAGGCGCTGCGACTGGCAGAAGTGTTCCGAGCCAATGTGGTCGATACGACAATCGCGAGCTTCGTTTTCGAAGTGACGGGCGCATCGACCAAGATCGACCGTTTCATCGAACTGATGCGCGAGATCGGGCTGGTCGAAGTTGCCCGCACGGGCGTCGTCGCGATGGCACGCGGGAAAGAAGCGGTTTGAATTGACTGTCGCCGCTGCGAAGGCAGGGGCCGCTACGGCGCGAAACTCCAATCTGGCCCCTGCCTCCGCAGGGGCGACGTAACGAGGGAAGAAAAGAATGCGTGTCTATTATGATCGTGATGCCGATCTGAAGCTGATTGAGAACAAGAAGATCGCCATCATTGGCTATGGCAGCCAGGGCCATGCCCATGCCCAGAATTTGCGCGATTCGGGCGTGAAGGATGTTGCGATTGCGCTGCGTCCGGGCTCGGCGACGGCGAAAAAGGCTGAAGACGCCGGGTTCAAGGTGTTCTCGAATGCTGATGCCGCCAAATGGGCGGACATCGTCATGATGCTGGCGCCGGATGAACATCAGGCGGCCATCTATGCCGAAGACCTGCACGCAAACATGAAACAAGGTGCCTGCCTCGCCTTTGCGCACGGCCTGAACGTCCATTTCGGCCTGATCGAGCCGCGCACTGACCTTGACGTGATCATGATCGCACCCAAGGGTCCGGGCCACACCGTCCGTAGCGAGTATCAACGTGGCGGTGGTGTCCCCTGCCTGATCGCCGTTCATCAGGATGCCAGCGGCAATGCCCATGACGTCGGCCTTGCCTATGCGTCGGGCGTGGGCGGCGGTCGTTCGGGAATCATCGAAACCAACTTCAAGGAAGAGTGCGAAACCGACTTGTTCGGCGAACAGGCAGTCCTTTGCGGCGGGATTACGCACCTCATCCAGGCGGGATTCGAAACGCTGGTCGAAGCCGGCTACGCGCCCGAGATGGCCTATTTCGAATGCCTGCATGAAACGAAGCTGATTGTTGACCTGCTCTATGAAGGCGGCATTGCCAACATGCGCTATTCGATCTCGAACACCGCCGAATATGGCGACATCACCACCGGCCCGCGCATCATCACGCCCGAAACCAAGGCCGAGATGAAGCGCGTCCTTGCCGACATCCAGTCGGGACGCTTCGTGAAGAATTTCGTGCTCGATAACCGGGCCGGCCAGCCGGAACTCAAGGCCAGCCGCAAGGCCGCTGCCGCCCACCCGATCGAAAAGGTCGGCAGCGAACTGCGCGCGATGATGCCATGGATCGCCAAGAACAAGCTCGTGGACAAGGCGAAGAATTGACGCGCGCCGCACGAGATTTGGTTTGTTGACTCAGGAAGGGGTGGCACCGACACTGGCGCCACCCCATCTTGTTGTCAGGAGCCCGCGCCCGTGAAAAAGATCCTCTTCGCATTCCCGTTGATCCTTGCCGTTCCGCTTCTTGCCCAGAGCGGACCCATGCAGGCCCCGGGTGCGCCCGATGCTGCGCGCGTTACTGCGGGCACTTACAAGGCCGATCCCAATCACACGCTTGTGGGGTGGCGCGTCAACCATCTTGGCTTCAACGACTATTTCGGCATTTTCGGCGACGTCACGGGTACGCTTGTTCTGGATCCAAAGAACCCAGGTGCCGCGAAAGTGGATATCACTGTGCCGGTTTCCAGGGTGACGACTGCCAATGCGGCACTGACAGCGCATTTGCTTCGCGCTGGCAAGGATGGCGGCAAGCCTGACTTCTTCGGGCCAGCTCCGGCAGACGCCCGGTTCGTCTCGACCTCTGTGACGGTCAGCGGCACGACGGCGAGGATCGCCGGAAATCTGACGCTCAACGGCGTGACGAAGCCCGTCACGCTCGATGCAGGCTTTGCCGGGGCGGGGACAACACCGGCGTTCATGGGCGGAAAGGAAACCGTTGGCTTTTCGGCCAGGGCGACGATCAATCGCAGCGATTTCGGCGTGAACATGGGTATTCCGCTTGTCTCGGACCAGGTCCAGCTCGATATCACGGTGGCCTTCGAAAAAACGTCCTGACGGCTATGATTGACCTCGCGTCATCAAGCGCGTGACCGGTCCGTGCCGCGCCATCCAATCGGCATAGGCGCGATATGCGGGATCGGCAGAAAGGTGCCATTCCTCCGTCTTGGCGCGCCAATAATAGACTCCGCTCACAGCGGCCAGCAGCGCGGTGTTGCGAACGGCATCGACGATGTTGTCAGTCGTGACCAAAAAGGGCATCCCGGCAATCCACCAGAACAGGTTTTTGGACAGATAGGCCGGATGCTTGCTGAACGCGTAGGGTCCGTGGGTCAGGATGCCACGATGTGTCAGGTTCGAAAATCTGAGACCAAAGGCGACCGTCGCCCAGGCATAAATTCCAGTCAGCGCAACAAGGACAAACCCTGTGAGCGCAAGCAGCGTCGGATGGGCCTGAAACCAATAGTGCCAGTCCTGCGCACCCTGCCGATAGTCCAGCGGGCCTCCCGAATTCATCAGGATGAATGGCGGATAGCAGATGAGCGCTGCGGCCCAGCCTGACGCAAGGGGAGTCGCCGATCGAATATGAGCATCGAGCGGCCGCATTGTCAGGAGATAGCCCACCGTGGCGAAGGCAATGTCGATCACGAACATGAAAGCGATCAGCCATTGCGCAAGGGCTACGGGATCGACCTCGATCCGGTTGAAGTCTGCCGCGACAACGCCGCGATAGCTGCCCGGGACGATCGAGATCATGAAGGCCAGGAAGAAGGCCTTCACAGCCCAGGCCCGCAAGTGAGACCAGATCTCCTCATGCGAAACCCCGGACTTCATCAGCAGAAATGCGCCCAGATGCCAGGCTCCGTCCCGCGGCTCCACCAGCCTCCGGTCGAGCCAGAAGACATAGGGCACCGAAAGGACGAGCAGCGGAATGGCCCCGGCGGCGAACAGCTGCATCGCGAACACATAGTCGCCGCGCCAGTAGAAGCGGGCAATGCAGTATGTCCCCGCAATCAGGGCCCATGTCGCCCAAAGTCCGACCAGCTTGGTTCGCGATACATCCGCCAATTCCCGACCATCCAGCGGGCGCTTGTCCCAGTCGATCCCGGTCGTGGGGTTGAGATGCACCCGGTCGACAAGGAGCGACCAGAGGACCATCGGAATGCCGCACGCAGCAACATTCGCCAGCGCCGAATAGGGGCCTTCCAGTTCGAAAAGGATCGCAATCGTCATCCAGACCGCCAGCCCGGCCAGCCCGGCCAGCCCGACGCCTGTGCTGACAGCCGAAGGCGGGCGAACAGGCGTGTCGGCAGAGTCGTGCGGGGTCATACCGCCATTCCTAGCCGCAAATCGTCTGCATCTGGTGAAAAGTCTGGAGCGGGTGAAGGGAATCGAACCCTCGTCGTAAGCTTGGAAGGCTTCTGCTCTACCATTGAGCTACACCCGCATGAGGCCGACCCGCGGGCCGCGCCGCGACCCGATGCCACATTCCCTGGCCTATGGTCAATCGTTCATCGGAATCGAACGTTCGCCGACGACCTGAAGGCCATAGCCCTCAAGCCCGACTACATTGCGATGGGCATTGGAGAGAAGGACCATTTCATGCACGCCCAAATCTGCAAGAATCTGCGCCCCTATGCCATAGGCCCGCAAATCTCCTCCCTCGGGCTCCTTGCCGCCGATTTCGTTCTGCAGTTTTTCGGCATCGTTCGGCATCAGGACCACAATAATGCCCGAACCGTGGCGACCGATCTCGGACATGGCGCGTTGCAATGTCCGCTTGCGCGGGCCGGCCAGGCCGAGCACATCCGAAAAGATCGAGATCGAATGCATCCTCACAAGAGTGGGTTCGTCTGGCACGACACGCCCCTTCTGCAAGACAACATTGATCGATCCGTCGACCTTGTTGCGATAGGTCATTGCCCGCCAGTCGCCGCCATAGTCGGACACAAAGCTGCTTTCGCTGGCGCGCTCGACAAGATGATCGTGGCGCATCCGGTATTCGATGAGATCGCGGATCGTGCCCATCTTCAGATTGTGGAGTCGGGCAAAGGGAACGAGGTCGTCCATTCGCGCCATCGTGCCGTCGTCTTTCATGATCTCGCAGATCACGCCCGAAGGATTGAGCCCAGCCAGTCGCGAAATATCGACCGCCGCTTCGGTATGCCCGGCACGGACTAGAACGCCGCCGTCACGCGCAATCAGCGGGAAGACATGGCCGGGGGTGACAATATCGTCCTTGCCCTTGGATGCATCGATCGCAACCGACACGGTGCGCGCTCGGTCCGCAGCCGAGATACCCGTTGTCACGCCTTCGCGCGCTTCGATCGAAGTCGTAAACGCTGTCTCATGCCGGGTGCCATTGGCCCGGCTCATCAGCTCAAGGCCGAGCTGATCGATACGCGCCTTGCCGAGCGTGAGGCAGATGAGACCCCGTCCATGTGTCGCCATGAAGTTGATCGCATCCGGCGTCGCCATTTGCGCCGGAATGATCAGGTCCCCCTCATTCTCGCGATCCTCGTCATCAACCAGGATAAACATGCGACCGTTGCGGGCCTCTTCAATGATTTCTTCAATCGGGACCAATGTCGGGCCATCATTGTTTGAAAACAGGAAAGTCTCGAGCTTGCGGAGAGTTTCCGCAGTCGGATTCCAGTCGACATCCTCAAGATCGCGCAGCGTGTTTGCGTGAAGCCCGGCAGCGCGAGCCAGGCCGGAACGGGACATGCCACCTTCGGTTACAAGGCGACGAAGCTTTTCGATCAATTGCGTGCTCATGGCGCATGATTTTCACATCATGATGTGAGAGTCAATATCCGAATTCACATTCTGCGATGCAATTGAGTACCAACTACGCAATCAGCAGGGCTCCCAGGAGGCTCAGCCCGAACGCGACGAGCGTAGCTGCAATAACCGGTATCGCGCTGCGCCAGCCCTGCCCAAGCAGCAGATGCATGGGCGACCGAATGCCGGTGGCGGTCACGGCAAGGAGAAGGAGCGATTGTGTTACAATCTTGGCCCAGTCCGTTGTGACGTGCGGCAGCGCAACGACCGAATTGATCCCGCCCAGGACGAGGAAGCCAATCACGAACCAGGGCAGTTCGACGCGGGCCCGCTTCTGACCTGCATCGGCGGGAAAAATGAGCGCGACGGCAGCAAGTGCGGGTGCCAGCAGGGCCACGCGCGTCAGTTTGACAATGGCTGCCGTCTCGCCAGCCTCGTCGGAAAAGGAATAGCCGGCGCCCAGCGCCTGGGCGACATCGTGAATCGATCCGCCGACCAGCCAGCCGGCCTGCCTGTCCGTCAGACCGAGCATGTGCGCCAGCACGGGATAAAGCGACATGGCGATCGCGCTGGCTGCTGATATGGTCACCAGAACCAGCGTCAATTGCGCTTGGCTCGACCGTCGCTCACCCAGAACGCTCGACAAGGCAAGCGCAGCGGACGCGCCGCAAATCGCAACTGATCCTCCAGCCAGAACACCAAAGCCCGATCCAAGACGAAAGATTCTCGCCGCGAGCGCGCCCGTCGCCGTTACGAGCACCACCATGGCCGCAATCCATGCGAAACTTGCCCAGCCCAAATCGATGATCTGCCAGACCGTCACCTGCAATCCGGTCACGACAATGCCCCAGCGCAGGAGAGTCTTCGAAGCAAAGCCAAGGCCGGGGTGGAGCCGTGGATCGCCATTGGCAAAATTGAAGGCAAGCCCGATCAGCAACCCCATCAACATTCGCGGCGCACCATAATGATCCGAAAGCCAGGCCGCTGCCAATGCCGCAATGATCGTCATGGCCAGACCCGGCCAATACCCCTGCCACCCAGTCTGTTCGGATGGCGTGGTATCGAGCAGATCGCCGTAGAGATCTGCCCCAAGCGGGAGTGACGTCTGCTCTTTCATCGTCATTCGCTCATTGGACCCGCGACAGTGCTACTGATAGTCTGGCTCATCCATCCATGGCGAGAAGTGCGGCAAATCGCTTGCAACACTGTCAGTATAATGGGCCGGACGCTTTTCGAGGAACGAAGTGACACCTTCCTTGGCATCTCCTCCCTGACCACGCACCCAGATGGCGCGGCTGTCAAGCTTGTGGGCTTCCATCGGATGGCTCGCGCCAAGCATGCGCCACATCATCTGCCTGGTGAGTCCGACTGAGACTGGAGCACTGTCTGCTGTAAGCTCCTTGGCCAGAGCCCGTGCTGCAGGAATCAGGTCCTCGGGCGCGTGGATCGAACGGACAAGGCCGCCGCGCTTTGCTTCCTCGGCGCCGAACACGCGCCCGGAATAGCACCAGTCGAGCGCCTGACTGATCCCCACAAGGCGCGGCAGGAACCAGCTTGAGGCCGCCTCCGGCACAATTCCCCGACGCGCGAAAACGAACCCGAAACGCGCCGTCTCGCTCGCCAGACGGAAGTCCATTGGCAACTGCATGGTCACGCCGATGCCGACCGCTGCCCCATTGATTGCACCAATGACGGGCTTCTTGCAGTTGAAGATGCGCAAGGTGAGGCGGCCGCCGCTGTCCCGCACGCTCGGGTGAGACATATCGACACTGCCATCAGGCTGAATCGGCGAACCATGCTCCAGCCGGTCAGGGCGTTTGGTGTAATCGAACGTGGCACTGCCCGAACCCAGGTCAGCGCCGGCACAAAAGGCTCGATCGCCTGCGCCCGTCACGATCACGGCACGCACGGCATCGTCGGCATCCGCGATATCGAATGCGGCAACCATGTCCTTCATCATCTGCCCGGTGAACGCATTCATGCGATCGGGCCGATGGAGAGTGATCGTCAAAATTCCTTCGCTGATTTCAACGCGGATCGTTTCAAAGTCGGTCAAGGCCATTCTCCCATTTATCGGCCGACAGCCTTGACGGGATTTTTTCCAATTGAAAAGAGCGCACGGGAAATCACCCGTTCCGCAGCATAGTCCGGGCGGCCCGCGAGCGAGCCGCAGTCGCCCAAGCTTGTGGACGCAGCATCGTTGCCCGGCGACGACAGTTCCATTCGGTCATTGCGAAGCGCAAACCTTCATGGCCGCATCGCAGCCCTGGCCCCAAACCGATCAAGATGGCCCCCACCAGACTCAAGTCACACCCCAGAACGGTCACGACCAGAACCCTCGCGGCCGTTCGGATCAAGCTGCAACCTTTGCTCCTTCGACAAATGCCAAAAAACTCTCAAGCAGACCGCCCATGCCGCACATTGATGGTTCAACGCTCTAGTTGTTAGTCTCCGGCTTGGGGCCAAATACGTTCAGGTTCTTCGGCATCGTCCATGCGATACCAAACAAGAAGGCCTCATTGACAGTGCGGCCATTCTTGTCCTTGGCGGCCTTGAAGCGAAACCCCGCAGCAGCTTTGCAGGTGGCCGCGTCGAGCAAATCAGAGCCACTGGTCCTCAAGGTGTTGCAGTTTTGCGGCTTGCCTTTTTCATCGACGATAAACGTCACGATCGCCGTGCCTTCAGTCTTGGCCTTCCGTGCGTCTTCTGGATAGAGTTCGTCGCTGATGCTACCCCCGATCACGACAGCATGCTTGGCAACATTTGGCACAGGTGTGCCGATCATTGCCGCTGCCCCAAAAAGCGTCAACATGGCCACCACCAGACTCAAGCTCCTGCCTTCGACAGCGCGTAATGCTGCGTTCCGCGCGTGATCACCTGATCATCGGGCAATATGTCGGCAATTGCGATATCGGGCAAGGTTTCCAAACGGTCATACAGCGGGCCGAAGTCCGTCTCGACCGTAACCTTGAGCAGATGGTCAAGGCTCGGGATGACGAAATAATTCTGCTGAAAATCGTCAATCCGGTATTCTGTCCGCATCATCCTCAGCAGGTCGAAGCCGATGCGGTTCGGGCTGGGGTTATCCAGCGCAAAGACGCTTTCGCCATAACTGGAGACGATGCCCGCGCCGTAGATGCGCAAGGCACCGGCTTCCTCGATCAAGCCGAACTCGACCGTGTACCAGTAAAGCCGCGCGAGCTTGTGCAGCGCTCCGAAGCCCAGCGAACGCAGGCCACCCTTGCCATAAGCGACCATATAATCGGCAAACACCGGATCGGCGAGCATCGGGACATGGCCGAACACGTCATGGAAGACGTCGGGCTCCTTCAGATAATCGAGCTGTTCGGGGCGGCGGATGAAATTGCCTGCCGGAAAGCGACGGTTGGCAAGATGATCGAAAAAGACATCGTCGGGCACCAGGCCCGGCACAGCAACGACCTGCCAGCCCGTGGCGTCCATCAACCGGGCGTTGAGTTCGCGATAGTCGGGAATGCCCGGACGGCTGAGCTTCAGAACATCGATCCCGCGCAGGAAGGCGCTCGCCGCGCGGCCCGGCAGCATTGCACACTGGCGCGCAAACAGCCGGTCCCACATCGCATGCTCTTCGGCGCCGAACCCGTCCCAGTCCTGCGGGATCGTCCAGTCGGGCGCAGCACCGGGCGGTGGCACATCATGGACATGTTCAAACATGATCGGAGACTATCAGCCTCGCGGCACTGCGTCTATCTGCATGGCCATTCCATACAAGACTTCCCGCGACCAATATGTTAACCGTGGGAAAGCAAAACAACGGTTGTGATGAAAAGCACAGCCCGATGACTCTTCCCTGCGTTATGCAGGCCTGAGGAGATGACGATGCGATCGATCCATACCTTAATCTTGTCGGTCGCCCTGTGCAGCCTTGTCCCGTCCGTTCCGGCAACGGCCAAACAGGCGCAGGCCGAAGACCCTGCCGCTGCGAATGCAGCGACCATCATGGCCTACAAGCGCGATCCGCTGGCCATCTATGATGACACCGGCAGCAAGCTGCGTGACGTGCCGCAAAAAGACATGCCAAAAGCCCGGTCTGCCGCAGCGCGGGTGATCGGCACCAAGCCGGGATTTGTAGCCATCATGCTTGCCGGCAAACCGGCCTGGCTCCGGCTCACGACAGTGGATTATGTAGGCGACCTGCCGACGCCTCCGTGCGACAAGGTTGCGGTGCAAATGGCGCTGAACGAAGAAGAGGGCGTCGAACGATCGCTCGGGCTGGGCTGCGGCAAGCCAAAGGCAAAATAGGCCGTGATCATGCGCAAGGAATGACGATGGCTCCGATCATCCGCTTCCTGACTGCCGCCCTGCTTGCCGGGGCAAGCATGATGTCTGCCGCCCCACTACCTGCACAAGCACCGACCTGCCGCGCGCCAGCCCCCGGCACACTGCCAAGGTCAGCCAAGGTTCCGCGGAAAGAACGCGGAAAATTCTCCGTCGAAACGGCGCCGCGCATTGCGACGCTTGTGCCGCAAACGATATGCGATGTGGAGGCAAGGATCGCAGCGGACAGGATCGCAATGTCACAGGGTGGAGCACCTGGCCTGTCGGGTCAGGTGCTCAACACAGCAGCCGGTCGCCTTGACCTCATGGTCCTGCCGGGTGTCGAAGCCGAACTGCAAAAAGCCCTGGCAGGCTTTGCCCGCAGCTGGCCCTATGCGCCGCTAGCGCGACAGCCCCGCATCCTGTTTCGCGCGAGCGATACCTATGATGCCTATGCCCTGCCCGACAACAGCATCGTCATGTCGACCGGCATCCTCCAGGCAGCCGAATCGGATTCGGAAATCCTGTTCGTGCTGGCACATGAATATGCGCATCTGTTGCTGGGCCATCACCTCAATCCGGAAGTGAACAATGCCGGGAGCGCACGGTTGCTGGGCGCGGTTTCCACAGTCTATGTTGCCGGTTCCCTTGTGTCCCAGCTGCGTTCGAGCCGGGGCTCGCTGTCTGCGCTTGACCTGAACAGGGTCAATGACGCGACCAAAAGAGCGGCGACGCTCACCGAGTCACTCCGCTTTGCACTCGACGACATCTTCACGCCCAGCTGGAGCCATGAGCAGGAAGACGAGGCGGATGCCCTTGCGCTTGACCTCCTCATCCGCTCGAACAGCAGTATCGACAGTTACGCGAACGTCTTCGCACGACTGCAAAAGATGATGGACCAGCAGACCGCCTCGCGCGCGAAGGGGCGCGCCGCGGCCGAAACCACGCAGAAGGCGCTTGAGGCATCAATGAAGCAGATCGGGTCCCTGCAATTCCTGGGTACGCTCGGTTCGGGGAGCACAAGGGGCCTCGCATGGATGGGCGGAAAGCTGGCACTGGGGCTAGGCGCATCCGCGCTTTCCGGTTCGGGGAAGCTGGTCCAGAAGGACACCCACCTGCCGCCTGAAGAGCGCCGCAAGGGGCTGGCGGCCTATTTCCAGGCGGGCTATCCGACAGCAGACCCGCCCATCGATACTGGCGCAATGGTCAAGCGGTTCAAGGCCCTGCCCGATTACAAGCGTGCCATACCGCTGAAGGACACCTATCTGAGGGCACGGCAGGCCTATTTCACAATGGATTTTACCGGGGCAATTGCCCTGCTGAAGGGGATAGGGGCAGGGACGAAGACAGCGCCGACCTTTGTCAACTTCATGGCCGCGCTGGCGGCACGCGACATGGGCAACAGCGCGCAGGCCAAGCTCTACTATGAGGCCGGACGAACCGGCACTGGCGTCCCCAATGTGCAATTGTTCGAAAGCTATGCCGAGGCACGGATCGCTGATCGGGACTTCGCCGGCGCGCAGCTCGTGCTCAACGACGCGGCCAACCGGTTCCGCGATGCCGATCATCTCCGCAGCATCAACATCGAACGCTCCGTTGCGGAGGGCAACGACGTCTTGGCTGCAAGCGACTATTCCGCCTGCCAGCTGGTCAAGGGCCGCGACTATATCCCGGCACGTTGCAAGGCAGCCTATCCGCAGGCGGCCGCTGCGGAAGCAGAAAAAAAGCCACGATTGAGGATCCCGGGCCTCCCGTTTTGAGCGTGATTGACACCAAGGCCCATGCGCCCGACTGTTGCATGCATGAACCGCCGGATTTCTGCGCTGTTTCTTGCCTTGCTCTGCGCCGGTGCCGCACCCTGTGGCGCACAGGCAATCGACAGCCCGGCGACGCTCGAAGCGCTGACAGCAGAGATAGAGGCAGCAACGGGAACGCGCCGCTGGGCCGATGCAATCCTCCTCGGGCAAAAGGCGCTGGCCATCGAAGAGGCGACCAAGGGCTTGAACGATCCGGAGGTCGGCGGCACGCTGATGCTGATCGCAGGCTGGATGCGCCAGCTTGACCGCAATGCAGATGCGGAGCCGCTGTTGCGCCGATCGCTGCAGATCTTCGAGCAAAACTACGCCAAGGCCAATAGGTTTTCGATTTCCGCTTCCAACAATCTTGCCGCAACACTTGAGGCGCTTGGTCGGCTCGACGATGCGAACAGCCTTTATACGCGCACGCTGGACACGATGGTGCAACGCTATGGTCCGTCGCATCGGCTGACGGCAATCAGCACCAACAACCTGGCGTTCAACCTTGCCCGGCAGGGCCGCTATCAGGATGCGCAGCCGCTTTATGACAGGGCTCTGAAGATCGGTCGGGCAACGATGGACAACGACGATCCCGAGCTTGCCCGGATCGAGAACAACGTCGCCAGCAACCTGACGGCGCGGGGCCGCTACCTGCAAGCTGAGCCGCTCTACAACCATGCCCTTAAGACTCGTCTTGCGGTCCTTGGCCCGGACGATCCGGATGTTGCGACAAGCTACAACAGCCTGGCCTTCAACCTCTCGGCGCAGGGTCGCCATGACGATGCCGCGCCCCTTTTTGCGCGCGCGCTGGCCATCCGGGAAAAGGTCAGCACCGAGGACCGGCGTGCAGCCACGAGCTACAACAATGTCGCCCACAACCTCAATGCGCGCGGGCGGCTGGCAGAGGCTGCACCCCTTTATGCACGGGCCCTGGCCATCTGGCAGAAACTCTATGGCGAGCAGAATGCCCTGACGGCGATTGGCCTCAGCAATGTGGCAACCAATCTTGAGGCCCAGGGCAGGATCGCTGACGCCCAGCCACTGTTCGAGCGCGCGCAGAAGGCAAGGCTGGCCGTGCTCAACCCCAGTCATCCGGACGTTGCGGGCAGTTATTTCAAACTGGCCCATAATTTTCGCCTGCAGGGCAAGTTCACGGATGCCGAGCCGAATTACCAGCGGGCCATTGGAATCCGGCGAAAAGTGCTTGGGCCGCTTCATCCCGATCTGGCTCTCGCGCTGGCAGATTATGCGGAACTGGCCCTCGACATGAGCCCCACGCGGAGCGCCGATGCGCTGAAACTTTCCCGCGAAGCTGCCGGCATCGCCCGTACGCGCCGCAACCAGAGCCTCAGCGGCGAAGCCGCAGGCGATAGCGGGGCCGAACAACAGGCGCTCGCCCGTGCACAAGGGGCCGATGCAGGCCGGATCGATCCGCTGGCCCGCAGCTTCGGCACGCTTCTCAAGGCGGACTGGATGCGCGCCGGTACCGCTGCGCACGAGGCGGAGATGCTGAAGGCCGAAGCCTTTGAGGCCGCGCAGGATATGGAAACCTCGATCGCTGCGCTGACCATGGCACAGACCGCGGCACGCACGGCAGCAGGCACCGGCCCGCTGACGGAGCTGGTCCGCCAGCAGCAGGACTTGTCTGCCACGGGTCGCGAGCTTGATCATCGGCTTCTTTCGGCTCTCGCTTCTGGAAACCAGCCCGAGGCGGACAGGCTGCGGATCGAAATCCAGCAAACGGGCGAAGCCCTGTCTGCCGCAGATGGGGCACTGCGCCGCCAATTCCCGGATTATGCCGAACTCGTCCAGCCGCGCGCCCTGTCCGTGGCGGATACCCGCAACCGGCTTGCCAGCGATGAAGCGCTCTTGCTGATTGTCGCGGTCGGCGATGACATTTTCAGTTTCGGAATATCGAAGGACAAGATCAGCTGGAACCGTGCAACCGGCAAGACAGCAAGCGCGATCAACGCCGTCGGGCTGCTGCGATGCCAGATCGATCCCGGCCCGTGCGCCGCGTCCCTGAGCGAGGCCGAGCTCACCGCAGGCGCGCCGACCAATTCGCCTTTCCTCGCCGACCAGTTGGCGGCGTATGACCGCGCGCGCGCCTATGCTCTCTATCGCGACCTTGTTGCGCCCGTGGAGTCGGCCTTTGCCGGAAGGGAGAAGCTGTTCGTGACAGTGACCGGCCGGTTGAGCGGCCTGCCGCTTGGTGTGCTGATCACCGAGCCACCGAAAGCAGGAGAAGACGGAGCAGACCCCTCGGTCCTTGCAAACTCGGCCTGGCTTGCGGATCGCTATGCCATGATTGGACTGCCTTCTGTTTCAGTCTTGCGCGCGGTCAAGCGAAAGCCCGTGACAAGCCGCGCCGGGGAATCGTTTATTGGCTATGGCGCACCCGTCCTTGGCGGCGCTGCCGCCGGAAAGAACACGCCAGCGGGAACGCGCGTCTTCCACTCTGCCGACAGTGATGGAGCAACCTTGGCTGACCCTGATGTCCTCCGCCAGCTCGCGCCCTTGCCCGGCACGGCGCGCGAGCTGTCTGCAATGGCTGCCGTGTTCAAGGCCCCTCCCAGCGATATTCGGACCGGTGCGTCGGCAACGGAAACGGCTGTGCGCTCAGATGCAAATCTGGAGCAGGCGCGCGTCGTTGCCTTTGCGACACACGGCATCCTTCCCCGGGAAGTCTCGGGGATCGAGGAGCCGGGACTGGTCTTCACCCCGCCTGCATTGGCCAGTGCAGCAGACGATGGCCTGCTTGCGGCCTCTGAAGTGGCTCGGCTCACACTTGCCGCGGACTGGGTGCTGCTTTCTGCCTGCAATACGGCGTCATCAGACGGCACACCCGGAGCAGACAGCCTGTCGAGCCTTGCGCGCTCATTCCTTTATGCTGGCGCCTCTGCCCTGCTGGCGAGCAACTGGCGTGTCTCGGACGAGGCGACCGCGGCACTGACAGTTGAAACGCTCTCCAGCCGGTCCAGCATCGGATTCACGCGGGCCGAAGCCCTGCAGCGCGCCATGCGGGCAGTGCGCACGGGCAAGCGTGCCGACGGCTCGGCCATTGCCGGCTGGAATGAAAGCTGGGCGCACCCGGCCGCCTGGGGGGCTTTCACCGTGATTTCGAACGAAGACCGCTAGGCCCTCAGGCGATCATGCCCATGATGACAATGAACCAGCAGACAAAGCTGACGCCAAAGAAGGCCAGATCGGTCAAGGGCTCCTTTGAGGCTGGAGGTGCCTGACGCTGAACCACATGACTCCGACGAAACGGGTGACGTGCGGCTTCGCTGGTCAGGACAAGCGCTCTTCTCATTGGAAGAGGTGTTAAGGTTTTGTTGACCATGAAGGCCAGCGACAAAGCTGGTTAACGGAACGTCGTGCCGGAGCGGGACAGTGACTAGACCGAATTCTTGAGGCGCAAGCTGCGACGTATGATCAGCCAGGGTGCCCAGCGCGCGGCAAAAGCAATATTCTTGGCCGTCTTGCCGACCACAATATGGACCTTGCTGCCATGGGCTGCATCCCACACTGCCTGGGCAACTGTTTCAACCGGCGTGAATTCAAGACCCGCTTCCTTCACGCCTTCGCGTGCCGTCCGGTTGGATCCGGCAGCCGTGATGTCCAGCAAAGGCGTATCGATAAAGCTCGGCATGATCGAACGCACCTTGATGCCATGTTCGGCCCATTCGAGATTGAGCCCTTCGGTCAGTCCGCGCACCGCAAACTTGGTCGCGGAATAGGTGACAAGCCCCGGCGAACCATAAAGGCCGGCCGCCGAGCAGGTGTTGACGAGGCAGGAACCGGGCGTCTGTTTCAGATAGTCGAGGCCTGCTTCCGCACCGTGCAGGACGCCCTTGAAGTTGATATCGACCAGCAGGTCATTGTCTTCGGGCGAAGTCGCCTCGAACAGGCCACCGCGCGCAATGCCGGCATTGTTGAACAGGATATCGAGCCTGCCACCAGACGCATCCCAGAACTCCGCCAGCGTCGTTTCCCATTGCCTGCGGTCCCGCACGTCCATGACATAGCTTGCGGATTGCCCCTCGGGCAAAAGCGCTGCGGTTTCGGCAAGGCCCGCCTTGTTGATATCGGCAAGGCCGACGAACCAGCCGCGCCCGGCAAAAAACTGGGCCGTCGCCCGACCGATGCCCGAGCCGCCGCCTGTGATGAAAATCGCCTTGCGCGTGACCATGTTGCTGACCTTCTTGTCTCACCAGATATCTCCGGCCATTGAGCCACGATGGCGTCCCGTTTCAAGCCCCCCACTGCGGTTTTTCTCCTCTGGGAGACAGGCAGATGATTTGCGCTTTGTTCAACCTTTGCCAATAAGGCGCCACTCATGAGCGAAAAATTTCCCATCCTCGTGACCGGCGGCGCCGGTTATATCGGTAGCCATGCTGTTCTGGCCCTGCGTGACGCGGGCTGGCCTGTGGTCGTGATCGACAACCTCGTGACGGGATTTCGCTGGGCCGTGCCCGAAGGCGTCGGCTTTGTCGAAGCCGATATTGGCGATGCAGCCGCCGTTTCAGCCGCGATAGCCGCGCATCGGATTGGCGCGATCATGCATTTTGCCGGATCGGTCGTGGTTCCCGAATCGGTAGAGGATCCGCTCAAATATTACCGCAACAACACAGCGAACAGCCGGACCCTGCTGGAAGCTGCAGTGACATGCGGTGTGCGCCACTTCATCTTTTCCTCGACGGCCGCGACTTACGGGATCGCGGAAACAATTCCTGTGCGCGAGGATAGTCCGAAGCTGCC
This sequence comes from Sphingomonadales bacterium, assembly GCA_016704425.1. Classification (GTDB taxonomy): domain Bacteria; phylum Pseudomonadota; class Alphaproteobacteria; order Sphingomonadales; family Sphingomonadaceae; genus Aquisediminimonas. The sequence continues at coordinate 167,558 of JADJAC010000011.1, read as the reverse complement.
GATCAATCCCTATGGCATGTCCAAGCTGATGACCGAGTTCATGCTTGCCGACGTCGCCGCGGCACACCCGATCAACTATTGCGCACTCCGCTATTTCAATGTGGCCGGCGCCGACCCGCAACAGCGCACGGGGCAATCGACGGCCGGCGCCACCCACCTCATCAAGGTCGCTGTCGAAGCGGCAACCGGCAAGCGCGGCCATGTCTCGATTTTCGGAACCGATTTCGCAACGCCGGACGGAACCGGCGTGCGCGACTATATTCATGTGTCCGATCTTGCCGCAGCCCATGTCCATGCACTCGAAAAGCTGATCTCGGACCCCAGGTCGAGCCACATCATGAATTGCGGCTATGGTCGCGGCTTTTCTGTGAGCGAAGTGCTCGACGCCGTGGACCGGGCGACCAACCTCAAGATCGAACGCCGCGTCGAGGGTCGCCGTGCAGGTGATCCGGACGCCCTGATTGCCGACAACAGCAAGATCCTTGCAACTCTGCCCTGGCGGCCGCAGCGCGATAATCTCGACCTGATCGTGAAAGACGCCCTCGCATGGGAACGGGTCCTGGCCGAACGCAGCAAATAGGCCTTTCCAAGGCCGTTGCACCTCGGGCATGAGGCAGGCCATGAACCCGGAACTGTCCTTCATCGACCAACTGCGTTCCATCGCCACGGACCCTGCCGCGCGGGGATTGCTCGACGATGCGGCTGTTCTGGATCTTGGCGGTACCCGGCTTGTCCTGACGCTCGACACGCTGGTGGAGGGCGTCCATTTCCTGGCAGAAGACCGGGCGGACAGCGTTGCCTGGAAGCTTGTGGCCGTGAATGTTTCCGATCTCGCGGCCAAGGGCGCGAAGCCGCTCGCAGCCCTCACGTCCTACACGCTGACGGGCGATGCGGCTTGGGACAACGTGTTCATCAAGGGCCTTGGCGAAGCGCTGGACCATTTCGGTATTGCCCTGATCGGCGGCGATACGGTTTCGGCGCATGAACGTTCGATCGGGTTGACGTTGGTCGGAGAGGCCAGGGGATTCGTGCCCTCCCGCAGCGGCGCACATGAGGGCGATGCCCTGTTCGTGACAGGCATTGTCGGCGATGCGGGGCTCGGCCTTGCGATCGCGCGTGGGGACATGACGGGACCAGCGTCGCTTCTTGCCGCATACCGCAGGCCCGTTCCGCAGCTGGCGGCTGGCGCGGCGCTGGCGCCCACCGTCAGTGCGATGATGGATGTATCCGACGGGCTGTTGATTGATGCACTCCGCCTTGCAGATGCCAGCGGGGTCGCTGCGATGATAGACCTCGATGCCATTCCGCTTTCCCCAGAATTCCGGGGCTGTCGCGGGGATGATCGCGCCGCCCGGCTGATTGCGGCCACGGCTGGAGACGATTACCAACTGCTCTTTGCTTCGGCCCGGCCACTGCCTTCTTTGCCTTGCGCGGCGACCCGGATCGGGCAAATGGTGCGCGGTTCGGGCGTCCATCTGCATGACCGTGACGGCGCCGTGCCACTGCCCATGACGCTTGGCTGGCTCCATCAATAGCCACACTGCCAGTCCCAAGGCCTTGCCTTTGCGCGCAAAGCCCCTCTATAGCCCCGCGCGGATCCCTTAAACGGGAGGCTTGCAGCCTTTTGGGATCGTTCAATTCGCTGGGGGAAAGGGAATACCCTTATGTCAATCGTTACCATCGCAATCCTGTGCGGATTGCTTGCCGTTGTGTACGGCATCGTTACCAGCCGCCAGGTGCTTGGCGCTTCGGCGGGCAACGAAAAGATGCAGGAAATCGCTGCCGCGATCCAGGAAGGCGCAGGCGCCTATCTCGGGCGGCAGTATCGCACGATCGCCGTTGTTGGCGTCGTCGTGGCAATTCTCGTTGCCTATTTTCTCGGATCGCTTTCGGCCATCGGCTTTGTGCTCGGATCCGTGCTTTCGGGCGCGACCGGCTTTATCGGGATGAACATCTCGGTGCGTGCCAACGTCCGGACGGCTGCTGCAGCCCAGGTGGGACTGCAGGAAGGCCTGACGATGGCGTTCCGCGCAGGCGCGATCACGGGCATGCTCGTGGCAGGCCTTGCCCTGCTCGCGATCTCCGTTTTCTTCTGGTATCTGACGGGCCCTGCCGGCCATGCCCCGAATGACCGCATCGTTGTCGATGCGCTCGTCGCGCTGGCCTTTGGTGCATCGCTGATTTCCATCTTCGCGCGTCTCGGTGGCGGCATCTTCACCAAGGCTGCCGACGTCGGCGCCGATCTGGTCGGCAAGGTCGAGGCCGGAATCCCCGAGGACGATCCCCGCAACCCCGCGGTGATTGCCGACAATGTGGGCGACAATGTGGGTGACTGCGCCGGCATGGCGGCCGACCTGTTCGAAACCTATGTCGTGACCATTGGCGCGACGATGGTTCTGCTCGCCCTCCTCGTGAAGGGCGCGGACAATATCCTCGGCCTGATGAGCCTGCCGCTCCTGATCGGCGGAGTCTGCGTCATCACCTCGATCATCGGCACCTATTTCGTCCGCCTTGGCGGCGGAAAGAACATCATGGGTGCGATGTACAAGGGCTTCCTTGTGACAGCAGTGCTTTCCATCCCCGCGATCTGGTTCGCGACGGACTATGCACTTGGCGGCATGGAAACAGTGATCGGCGCCAATCTCGATGGCACCGGCGGCTTTACCGGCCGGACGCTGTTCTATTGCTCTCTGCTCGGCCTCGTCATCACCGGGCTGATCATCTGGATCACGGAATATTACACGGGCACCAACTATCGCCCGGTGCGTTCGATCGCCAAGGCTTCGGAAACGGGCCATGGCACCAATGTGATCCAGGGTCTCGCGATCAGCCTCGAGTCGACCGCATTGCCAACGCTGGTGATCTGCGCGGGCATCATCATTGCCTATCAGCTTGCTGGCCTGATCGGCATTGCCTTTGCGGCAACGGCGATGCTGGCGCTCGCAGGCATGGTCGTGGCACTCGATGCCTATGGCCCTGTGACCGACAATGCCGGCGGCATTGCCGAAATGGCCGGGCTCGATGATTCGGTTCGTGAAAAGACCGACGCGCTCGACGCCGTGGGCAACACCACAAAGGCTGTGACCAAGGGCTATGCCATTGGTTCGGCGGGGCTTGCAGCACTCGTCCTGTTCGCAGCCTACACCACTGACCTCAGGGAATTCTTCCCCGATCTCCAGGTCAATTTCAGCCTTGAGAACCCCTATGTCATCGTCGGGCTGCTGCTCGGCGCGCTGCTCCCGTACCTGTTCGGTGCGATGGGCATGACGGCCGTGGGTCGTGCAGCGGGCGATGTGGTGAAGGACGTGCGGGACCAGTTCGCAAAGAACCCCGGCATCATGACCTATGAAACCAAGCCGAACTATGCCCGCACGGTCGATCTCGTCACCAAGGCGGCGATCCGCGAAATGATCATTCCATCGCTGCTGCCTGTGCTGGCTCCGATCCTGGTCTATTTCGTGATCACGGCGGTTGCCGGTCAGGAAAACGGCTTTGCAGCGCTCGGCGCGCTCCTTCTGGGCGTGATCGTCGGCGGCCTGTTCGTCGCCATCTCGATGACGTCAGGCGGCGGCGCATGGGACAATGCGAAGAAGTATATCGAAGACGGCAATCACGGCGGCAAGGGCTCCGAAGCCCATAAGGCAGCTGTGACCGGCGATACGGTTGGCGATCCCTACAAGGATACAGCTGGCCCGGCCGTCAACCCGATGATCAAGATCACGAACATCGTGGCGCTCCTGCTGCTCGCAGCACTGGCGCATGGCGCGATGTAAACCGATCGCATCACCAAGGTCTGAAAGCCCCGTCCGGAGACATCCGGGCGGGGTTTTTGTTTGACTGTATTACACGAAGCACAATTACTGCTTGAATTCGACTTGCCCTTTGCCCAGCATCTTTCATCGGCTAGCGGAGGGGTGGCCATGCTTCGTGCGTTCGCTTTGGGAGTGTCATTGTTTCTTGCGGGTTCGGCGCTGGCCGAGGGGACGAAGCCAGCCCTGCCAGAGGCCGCACCCGCCGCATCTCCGATCAGGATTGAGGATTTCGGCGGCCTGCCCTTCTTTCAGGATCCGTCGCTCTCCCCCAACGGCCAGTTCCTCGCGGCGCGGCTGGCAGTGGACGGCAGGCAGGTTCTTTCGATCATTTCCCTGTTCGACAAGTCGATCCCGGCCAGATCGTTCAATATCGACACGGAGGAGATGTCGCTCGATGGCTGGCAATGGGTCAATGACGAATGGCTTGTCGCCACGGTCAGCCGCACCGTCCCGGTCGAGGGAGACAAGTGGCGCGTTACGCGCATCATCGGCATCGGCCGCAACAGCCCGAAACTCGTGACCCCGTTGTGGGATGATGCCGGGCAGAACGCCGCTGACGTTCTGTGGGTCGCTCATGATGGCAGCCCCCGGCTTCTGCTCGGCATGCAGACAAGCATCTATTCCGACGATGAAGGCTTTTACGACACCGTCTACGAAGTCGATATCTCAAAAGGCAAATCCAGAAAGCTGGTCGCCGCAAGGGCGCCCATAACCTCCTATTTTGCCGATGCCAGCGGCTATGTTCGTATGGGCTATGGCTATGACTATGGCACGCGCCGGTCGCGGCTGACATATCGTGCGCCGGGTGAAGGGACGTTCCGGGTGATCGACCGGGCCAATGACAAGAAGGATGAGGACCTGATCTTCCCCGCCCTGTTTCTGGCCGATCCAGCCAAGGCGTTGACGTTTGCCGACGATGAGGAGGGCTTTACCCGGCTCTACGATCTGGCACTGCCGACGCTCGAGAGAGGGGCAAGCCGGTTCGGGGTCAAAGGGTACGACATTGGCAGCATCATCCGCAATGCCGCTGGAGACGATGTCGCAGGGATCTGGGTCACGGAGGATCGGCCCCGCATACACTGGCTCGACGCGGGGCTCGCCGAAACCCAGGCCCTGTTCGACAAGGCAGTCGGCCCCGGCAAGGCAAGGATCATCGACTGGGATCAGACCCGCACCAAGCTGTTGGTGTTCGTCGGTGGCCCAGACCAGGCCGGGGGCTATTATTATTTCAACCGCGCGGGCGGGGGCAATCTGAACCTGATTGCCTATAGCGATGAAAAGCTGAGAACCCGCCGCTTTGCGCCCGTTTCGACCATTCACTACAAGGCGCGGGACGGGATGGACATTCCCGCGGTGCTGACCCTGCCCAAGGGCAGGGAAGCAAAGAACCTGCCCCTGATCCTGCTGCCGCACGGCGGCCCGCAATCGCGAGACTATGAACAATGGGACTGGATGGTCCAGGCCCTCGCCTTTCGGGGCTATGCTGTCGTTCAGCCCAATTTCCGCGGCTCTACCGGCTTTGGCACCAAACATCTGGAGGCGGGAGACGGCGAATGGGGCCTGAAGATGCAGGATGACCTGAACGATGCGGTCGATCACCTTGCGGCCAAGGGCATGATCGACCCGAAGCGGGTTTGCGTGCTTGGCGCATCCTATGGCGGATATGCCGCCATGCGCGCAGCGCAGCGCGACGGCAGCCGCTTCCGCTGCGCCATTTCCTATGCCGGCGTGTCCGATCTTGCCCGCATGGCCCGCTATGACTCGCAATTCCTCGAAGGTGCTGAATTCAAGCAATCCTTGCGCAAGAAGGCGCCCGATTTCGCGGCTGTTTCGCCGCTGCGCTTTCCGGAGCAATTCTCCGCGCCGATCCTTCTGATCCACGGAAAGCTGGACCTGCGCGTCCCCGTGGAGCAATCCCGCGAATTGGCCGCAAAGCTGAAGGCGGCCGGAAAGCCCTATCGCTATGTCGAACAGCCATTGGGCGATCATCATTTCAGCAGGGCGACCGATCGCATCCAGTTCCTCCAGGAAACGGACGCCTTCCTGCGCCAGTATAATCCGGCGGATTGATCACGGCGCCAGCATCCGCGCCAGTCGTTCCCGCCAGAACATGAAGGCGCAGACCCTTCTCTCTCCTTTGGCCAATGCCCGTCGGCGGACCTGAAATCCATGGCGGCGGCAACAGGCGAATCGTGACGCCTCAGCCGATTTCCGATTCCTCGACGACCGGGCGGCTTTCGCGGGTCCCCCTCATGCGGCTGGCGGGATCGTTGGGATCGGCGCTGATGATGACATGATCGTCATGCACTTCGATCAGCGTTCCGACAAATGGCCAGTCGCTCAGGCTACCAGTGACCCGGTAACTGACCGTATCGCCAACCTTGAAGCTCTTTTCGTCGAAATTGAATTCGAACGGGCAGTCTTCTCCCATACCTTGCATGAGCTATCGCCTTTTGCCTGTTTGGGGGCGATATAGTCAGTAAAGCCGGCGATTCCAACCGCGCGCCAGCCGTTCCCGCAAGAACATCGGACGCGGCGCGCCGACCGGCCAGATCCTGTCCACATCGATCGTCGCAAAGTCAGAGCGCGTCCCTTCGATGCAGACATCCCGGCCCAGCAAATGATCCACGCGCTTGAAGATATGCAGGAACCACTGCGCGCCGTCCTGCGTGCGGAGCCTGTAGAGATGGCGCGGCTGCGTCGGAGAGGGCGAGAGCCTCCCCTGCAAAGCAAGAAACTGTCCCCTGGGCACATGAACTCTCCCGCAAGGCCGAAACGCGGGCGCCCCCGCATTTGACGTCACATCCAATCCTTTGATCGGGGAGTTAGTAAACCGCTTCAAGACGGCCCCTGCGACCTTTAGACCCGAGGGCCCTGGACATGCGTCACAGGCCCCCCGACCATATAGGGTCGAGGATGTGCGGGCTGTTCTGTACAGCCCAACCACTTGAAGAGGGGTTACTAGGCCCCAGCGCCGTGCGTAGCGACGCCAAGACCGTTATGGTTCAGCGCACAAGCAGAGGCAATGGGGAGAAAGACAGGTCCGCTTTCGAGGGCATTGGCGACCGTTGATCACGATGCATCAAAGTAGCTGCCACGCGCTAGCCCCGAGACGTTCGTGAAGCGCATGGGGAGGCCGTCGGCATATTCCCAACGAGGCCCGTTTTGCAGCTGATAATGAACATGAGGGCCGCTCGTGTCACCTGAATTGCCAAGCTCGCCCAGTTGCTGACCCTGAGTGACCCGCTCGCCGGGCCGCACGCGAACCGAACCCATGCGCATGTGCGCAATCAGGCTGAACTCGTTGTTCCCGTGGTCGATGACGACATTGTTTCCAACATCACCACCGTTGGGATATTCGGGCGCATAATATGCCGGGTTGCTCTCGCCGTCTTTCGGCTGATCCGGGCGGTCATTCCTGGCGTTGACGATGATCCCGTCTGCCGGTGCTATAATTGACCGCCCCCATCCGGCGTAGTCCTGTGGGCGATCAGAGCCAGCCTTCAACATTGGCGCGTGATTGGCGGCGAGCCCGATCGCGTCGAGCGCGAAGGCGCCGCTGCGATTGCGATGGCCACCACCAAGCACGCCCGCTTGCGAGATAATACCGGGGCCGCGGAAGGGGAAAATGAGCGCCGTACGCTGTTCGTAGTCGATGATCGGCGTTTGCAGCGTGATCCGATGCACGCGGCCTTTGGCGTCTGCGAGGCGGAGCTCGAAAAGCAAGTCGCTGATCACCGGCTCGTGAGGGACGTAGCAATGCACCCGGAATGCCTGCGGCCAATAGACAGGTGGATTGGGTGTCTGCCCGGTTAGCCGCGACGGAGATATATCCTGACGCGCGACACCGTTAAGCGCGGCACCGCTGATGCGGTCTTCTCGCACGACCATGCCGTCGGCCCGATAAGAGATGTGGAGAGAGATGGGTCGGAAGGGTTGCTGCTCGACGGCTTCCAAAATGAGAAACAGAACCCATCCGTCCATGTTTTCTCGCGCGTTAAATACGGAGCGGTAAACCCGCGTCGGTAGAATGCGCAGCCTCATGTCCTCACGACCGGGCACAGCCTTGGCCGCACTGGCCAATGACAATGCGGCGGACCCGATCAGGGCCGAGCGACGGGAAATGCCGATATTCATGCATCGGGCGTAGCACGTGCAGACGTTTGACAGACAATTTTTCGACGAACCAACAACTTCCCCCGACGGTCCTATTATAGGCCGTCGAATTTCCGCTAACGACCCCTAATTGGACGTTAGGCTTCCGGCTCTGGAAACTCCCATTTGAAGTATTGCCGCTCCCGTCGGCGAGGCGACTTAGCATCGAGCGCCTCAATCTCCTTAGCCCAACGGATGAACTTCGGAACACCGTCACTCTCCAGCGCGGCTCGTATCTTAGCCATCCGATCCGATGGCGCTGCTCCGCATGTTACCCAGAACCCGACCTCAAACCATTTAGATGCCTCAGGCTGGAAGGTAGCTTCTAAGGTTTGGTTTCTCTTATAATCCCACCGCGTGAGCTCGACTGGTAGTTCAAGACCCCCGTCCGCGACCGCCGATTCTAGCAACGACGGTTTGAGGGGATAGCTCCGACCCTTTGGCAGCTTCTCTGTTCGGGATTTCATGTCACTGTTTTCATCGTGAGCAATTGTTTAGTCAATGTCCGCTTCCCACCCCAAAGGCGACATGCGCCAATTCACATGGAGCTTCAGAGACAACGAACCAGCATCAAGAAACAATCGACACCATAGCCGAGCCTCAATCCGCTCTTCTCAGGAAAAACCCCTTTCCTATTCGTTCCGAATCTGCTCCATCCTGCAGGATGAAGCCACAGACTTTTCTCTCCTTTGACCAATGCGGCGCCATCGCGCCGGAGCAACCCTCGGCCGGTATCATTCTACCGGAGGGGAATGACAAGTTTGACAAGTTCCGGCTAGAAATGTCCAGAATCGGGCGATTCCCCATGCAGCGCGCCGCCTTGCTCCTGCTTTGCCTGTTCGCCTTCTTGCTCGGCACAGCACCGGCCCGGGCGCAGGAGAGTGGGGATGACCCGGCACTTACGGCAGAAATCGCAGGCCTCGATGCGCACGTTTTCGATGCCTACAACCGGTGCGACCTGAAGGCATTTTCCAGCTATTTCTCGCCGCGGGTCGAATTCTATCACGACAAGGGCGGAGTGACCTGGGATCGCGCGACCGTGCTTTCGAACACGCGCAAATACATATGCGGAAAGGTTCGCCGCGAATTGCTGGCCGAAACATTGCGCATCTATCCGATCAAGGGCTTCGGAGCCGTCGAGGAAGGCGAACACCGCTTTTGCGAAATCTCTACCGGAGCGTGCGAAGGGATTGCGAAATTCCTGATGATATGGCGCAAGGAACGTGGCAATTGGGTGATGACGCGCGTCATCAGCTACGGACACCGACCCATGCCGAAGCCTGGCGACTAGGCGGCGGAACGGCTTGGTTTCCGCGCTATCTTCCCTTTCGGTCCTTCGCGCGCTAAGGACGCGCAAATTTTTTGCTGGATTTGCCAACAGGACTTTATGGCCAAGGAAGAACTTCTTGAAATGCGGGGCACCGTGGTTGAGCTTTTGCCAAATGCGATGTTCCGTGTGAAACTCGAAAACGATCATGAAATTCTTGGCCATACGGCCGGAAAGATGCGCAAGAACCGCATTCGCGTTCTGACGGGGGATGAAGTGATGGTCGAACTGACCCCCTATGATCTGACCAAGGGCCGGATCACGTACCGCTTCAAATGACGCTGTTTCAGCATGACGGATAGGCCATCCGTCATCCTTGCCTCGGCCAGCCCAAGGCGCGTGGACCTGCTCTTGCGGCTCGGCATTGTGGCCGATGCGATCGATCCGGCGGACATTGATGAAAGCCCCCTCAAGGGCGAAGTGCCCCATCTCTATGCACGGCGGATGGCGTCCGAAAAGGCAGGGGCCGTTGCCGCACGGCATCCCGGCAGCCTGGTCCTGGCCGCCGACACGGTGGTCGCCGCAGGGCGCCGCATCCTGCCCAAGGCGGAGACCGAAGCGGAGGCACTGGCCTGCCTGTCGCTCCTGTCCGGCCGGCGTCACCGGGTGCTCAGCGCCGTCACTCTGGTGGACGGGCAAGGCAAGGCGCACCACCGGCTGTCGACCTCGATCCTGACCTTCAAGCGGCTCGGGTCGGAGGACATATCCGCCTATCTCAAGACGGGCGAATGGCACGGAAAGGCAGGCGGCTATGCCATTCAGGGCCGCGCCGAGGCCTTTGTCCGCCACCTGTCCGGATCGCACAGCGGTGTCATGGGACTGCCGCTTTACGAGACGCGCGCCCTGCTCCAGTCGGCAGGCGTTGCCCTTGGCTGAATGGCTTTACGAGCGCGGGATCGGTGAAGCGCGGGCAGCGCTTGTCAGCGATGGCCGAATCATTGAGGCAGCTGTCGAATGCGACGGCAGCGGACCGCGCGTCGGAACTGTTGCACTGGCCCGACTGTTCGAGGTGCTGGTGCCGAGGTTGCAGGGGCGCGTGACCCTTCCGGGGCAAGGCGACGCGTTGCTTGACGGCATCCCGCCCGGAATCAGCGAAGGCGCATCGCTGAAGGTTCGCATCGTTCGGGAGGCAATCCCCGAGCCGGGTCGCAACAAGCTGCCCAAGGCGGTCGCAGTGCTTGATGACGCCGAACCGGCGGCCGGGCCCGATCTGCTCGCGCGGATCACCGCCAGCGGACATGCCGTTCGTCCCTGCCATGCGCATGAGGCCGACCTGCTCGAGGCCTCAGGCTGGTCCGAAGTGCTGGACGAGGCAGAGCGGGGGGAAATCGCCTTTCCGGGCGGCGTCCTGCGGCTTTCCGTCACACCTGCCATGACCCTGTTCGACGTTGACGGGAGCCTGCCGCCGGCCCCTCTCTCGGTCGCGGCGGCCACAGCCGTCGGTGAAGCCATCGTGCGGCACGGCATTGGCGGTTCGATTGGTGTCGACTTCCCGACGATGCCCGACAAGACTGCCCGCAAGGCTGCCAGCGATGCGTTCGATGCCGCGCTGCCCCAGCCGTTCGAGCGCACCGCGATCAACGGGTTTGGCTTCATGCAGATCGTGCGTCGCCGGGTGCGCGCCTCGCTCCCCGAAACCGTGCGGGGCGACCCGGTGGGCGCCGCCCTGCGCGCTGCATTGCGGCGGATCGAGCGCGAAACCGGTCCGGGTGTTCAGCACCTGAGGCTCCCGCCAGCCCTGCACGCGCGGCTCTCAACCCGACCAGACTGGATCGCGGAACTGGAACGCCGGACGGGCCGACCCTTTGCGACAGCAGAGGAGCCTCGCTCCGGCTGATCAGCCTTGCTGCTCGCGCGCCTCTTCGCGCCAGCCAATGTCCCTGCGGCAGAACCCGGTCGGGAAATCGATCGCGTCCACGACTGCATAGGCCGCAGCACGCGCACCCGTGACGCTTGGGGCTGTTGCCGTCACATTGAGGACGCGGCCGCCGCTGGCAATCAGCTGGCCATCGCGGATCGCCGTGCCCGCGTGGAAGACCTTCACGGCACCGGTATCCCCGATGGTAATCCGGGCACCTTTCTCCGGCGTGCCGGGGTATCCCCTGGCAGCCATCACGACAGTGAGCGCAACATCGTCGGTGAAGACAGGCGGCTCTGCTATGGCCAGCTGTCCTTGGGCAATCGCCAGAAGCAGCTCCGCCAGATCGCCCGCAAAGCGCATCATCAACACCTGGCATTCCGGATCGCCGAAGCGGCAGTTATACTCGATCAGCTTGGGGCCATCCGCTGTCAGCATCAGCCCGGCATAGAGCACCCCATTATAGGGCGTACCCGCTGCGGCCATTGCTGCAACGGTCGGCTCGATGATCTCGGCCATGACGCGCGCCTCAAGCGCGGGCGTCAGGACGCGCGCAGGGCTGTAAGCGCCCATTCCGCCAGTGTTGGGACCGACATCGCCATCTCCCACGCGCTTGTGATCCTGCGCCGATCCGAACGCGACAATGCTCGTGCCGTCGGTAAGCGCGAAGAAGCTCGCTTCCTCACCGGTCATGAACTCCTCGATCACGACTTCGGCCCCTGCATCGCCGAACCCGCCACTGAACATGTCCTCGATTGCGGCTCTGGCCTCTTCGCCCGTTTCGGCAATGATAACGCCCTTGCCCGCAGCAAGACCGTCGGCCTTGATCACGACAGGCAAGCCGAAGCGCGGCAAGTCCGCCAACGCCGCGTCCATGTCATCATGCCGCGCATACGCCGCAGTCGGGATATGAGCGCGCGTGCACAAATCCTTGGTAAAGCCTTTGGACCCTTCGAGTTGCGCGGCCGCGGCACTTGGGCCGAAGACGGGGACGCCCGCACTGCGCAGGACGTCGGCAAGACCATCGACCAGCGGACCTTCCGGGCCGATTACGACCAGACCGATATCGTGGCCCGCACAGAACGCTACAACCGCTGCGTGATCGGCGATGTTCAGATCGACCAGTTCCGCTTCCTCGGCAATGCCGGGGTTGCCCGGGCCCGCATAGAGTGTATCGCACAAGGGCGATTGCGCGAGCTTCCATGCCAGCGCATGCTCGCGTCCGCCGCTGCCGATCAAAAGGATATTCATGGAAGAAGACACGCCCCCGCTTGATGAGATGCGCCTCCTAGCCGAGGAACGGCAGGGCGACAATTCGGGTGTGCTTTCGGTCAGCGAAATATCGTCAGCTCTCAAACGTCATGTCGAGCAGGGTTTTGGCCATGTCCGCATCCGCGGCGAGATTTCGGGCTTCAAGCGCGCAACGTCCGGCCATCTCTACCTCTCTCTGAAGGATGAGAATGCGAAGATCGACGGCGTGATGTGGAAAGGCAATGCCGCGCGCATCCCGTTCGTGCCCCAGGACGGTGTCGAGATCATCGCAGCGGGCAAGCTCACGACATATCCGGGGCGGTCCAGCTACCAGATCGTCATCGACTCGATGGAAATCGCAGGCGAAGGTGCCCTGCTGGCGCTGCTCGCAAAGCTGAAGGCAAAGCTCCAAGCCGAAGGGCTGTTCGATCCGGCTCGCAAACGCCCGCTGCCTTTCCTGCCGCGCACGATCGGGGTTGTGACTTCTCCAACTGGTGCAGTCATTCGTGATATCCTGCATCGACTGGCTGACCGATGCCCGACCCGGGTGATCGTCTGGCCGGTGCTGGTGCAGGGGCACGGCTCGGCAGAACAGGTCGCTGCGGCGGTTTCGGGCTTTTCGGCGATGCAGGGCGCGGACCGCCCGGACCTGATTATTGTCGCACGGGGAGGCGGCTCGATCGAGGATCTGTGGGCCTTCAACGAAGAAGTCGTCGTCCGGGCTGTGGCCACATCCACAATCCCGGTCATTTCCGCTGTCGGGCACGAAACCGATACGACACTGTGCGACTTTGCGGCAGATGTCCGCGCACCGACGCCAACGGCTGCAGCTGAGCTTGCGGTGCCAGTCCGCGCAGAACTGCTCGCAGGCCTGCAATCGGCACAGGCTCGCGCATTGCGAGCCGTCCGCCGCTATGCCGAACGTGCCGATGAGCGTCTGATCGCCACGGCGCGGCGATTGCCTTCGCTGGATACGCTCCTCGGTCCGCAAAGGCAGAAGGTCGATGATTTCAGTGACCGGTTGCGTCGTGGGCTCTCGCATCGGCTTTCAGACGCTCGCGGCGACCTCGCCCGCGTCAGTGGAGCGCTTCGGCCCGCAATGCTGACGCAGCGCTTGGCCAATGCCGAACAAAGCCTGACCCAGATCTGGCGACTTGCAGAGTCGCTTCACCCCGAAAAGCCGCTGCAACGCGGCTATGTTCTGGTGAAAGACCGACAGGGCGGAGTCGTGAGCAGCGTTGCAAAAGCCAATCGCGCCAAGATGCTCACCCTGACCTTTGCGGATGGTGAAGTCTCCGTGCGGGTTGAGCAAGAGGGCAGACCGGCCTATGATCGTCCAAAGCCCGAGCAGCCCAGCCTGCTTTGACGGCAAATGAAGGTTTGATGCCAATGTTGATGTCTCAAGGCCGGACAGCGAAGCTCCACTATATGGCGAACGGTTTTCGCGTTCTCGCTCAGGGTGAACATGTTGTTTGTGCCAAATCCGGCGCGCCTATCCCCCTGGACTTGCTGCGTTATTGGAGCGTGGCCCGCCAGGAGCCTTATGCGACAGCGGAAATAGCCACCAAGGCCATGCTGGAGGAATGACATCCTTCCGCACCGCAACGGTGCTTTTGGGATTGGCGCTCCTTTGTATAAGAGCCGATGCAGCGCCTCAGCCTGCGGGAGGTGTTGTACCGATTGCCGTGCAGCCTTCGGGGCCCTTTCAGATCAATCGCCAACCGCAACAAGGCGCATTGGTTCGAGGCGTCGTTCCGCCGCGCACAATCCGGCTTGTGATCGACGGGCATGACGTGCCCTTCGCCCCGGATCGTCACTTTATTGCAGGGTTCGGGCGTGACTATGGGGCTGCCACTGTCCTGACGGCAGTCCTCGACGACGGGACCAGCCTTACAGAAACAGTGCCGGTGACCCCCACCCGCTGGATTGTGGAAAACCTCTCCCGCCTGCCGCATTATTCCGGACCAGACGCAGAATTCGCAGCACGGCGACCGGCCGAACTTGAACAGATCGCGTCCGCGCGCAGGATCGTCACCGGTGCCCAGGGGTGGCGACAGGATTTCATCTGGCCAGTCCCGGGACGCATCACCGGGCACTTCGGGGCGCAACGCATCTATGCCGGTTCGCCCGGCGCGCCTCATGCCGGTGTCGATCTGGCAAGCGGGACAGGCACGCCGGTCTTGGCACCCGCAGACGGGGTCGTGATTCTGTCAGCAGCGCGACCTTTTACTCTTGAAGCCAATCTTGTGATGATCGACCACGGGCTGGGTCTCAACAGTGCGTTCCTGCATCTTTCGCGCATCGATGTGAAACTTGGCGAAATGGTCCGCCAAGGCCAGAGGATTGGTGCTGTGGGCAAGACCGGACGTGCGACCGGTCCGCATCTTCATTGGGGTCTGAAGTGGAACGATGAACGCATCGACCCGGCAATGCTGGCGCTTCCGAGCCGCTAGCAGGCGTCAAGGCTACCGCGGGCGACGACGGAACGGCCAGCGCATGAAAAGCAGGATCGTTCCAAAAACGCCCAGAAACAAAGCACCAAGGGCAAAGCCAAGCAGCCAGGGCGTGTTGAAATTCTCATGGCTCTTCCAATCCATGATATGGAGTCCCCAGAAAAAATCATAGAGACGCCATGTGCCAGTTCGTACTGCAGAAATTCGGCCATTCCCTGCCACGACATAGACCGCCGTGTTATCCGGATCGGTAAGGTCGACGCGCCACGCCGGCAGATCGCCGCGATATTCGGGACTTTCCTCAGTCACGCGCATTGTCGAAGTCGATGGTTTCGTCGCCCCGCGCCAGGCCGCCAGCGCGATAGTCGCGGCTTGATCTGCGTTGACGGGTCCGATTGCGGCACCGGTTTCTGCGTCGAATAGCCGCGTCCCTCTCGTCGTGTTCAACTCGGCGACCGGCCGATTGCCCAGCATGCGAAATGTGATTGCCGCGACCGGCGTATCGGTCGAAGCGAGCACCCGGGCCGGATCCACAAACCGCATCGCTTTGGGCATCGGATTGACAGCTGCGCGATCAACGAGATGTTCTCCGCGCACTTTTTCGATCGGCAGAAAACTCATCAGCGCCCCGCTGGCAAACCAGATCAGCAATTGGGCGCCAATAAACAGTGCCAGCCACCTATGAACCCGGCTGGCGAACACATGCATGCGTCGGCGTCTGGGGGCATTGGGCGAACTCAGAACCATGCCCTCACCCCGAAAACCAGACTGGTAGCCCGCACTCCGTCTCCCGCGGCGCGCGCAAAACGTGCGCTGTCGCCGAGCTTTCCCTCCCATGAAATGCCGACATAGGGCGCGAATTCGCGACGGACTTCGTACCTCAGCCGAAGGCCAAGTTCAGCTGACGAGAGGCCCGAGCCAATCCCATTCGCCGGGACATCTTGCGCGGCAAAGTTAAGTTCTGCTCTCGGCTGCAAGATGAGCCTCTGAGTGATGCGTTCATCGTAGGATCCCTCAAGGCGCGCGAGCACATCACCCTTGTCCGACAGGAAGAGCGCACCTTCAAGCTTGACGAGATAAGGAGCCAACCCCTCAAAGCCGACGGATGCGTAGCTGCGCGGCTGCCCGGGCTCAAAATCATGCCGAACGCCCACTTGAAGGTTGAACCAGGGATCTAGCGCCCGTGAGTATAGCGCGCGCACCTCGCCTGCCTCGACGCCAAGGCCCACCGCGCCTTCCCCTTCGGTTTTCAAGACAAAGCGATTGATATCGCCCCCAATCCATCCCTCGCCGTCCCAGCGATAGGCATCTCGCCCTCGCTGGACGCGAAACTCGGCGAGGTTGAACACAACGCTATAGCTCGTCATGCGACCCGCCTCGTGGCGCAGCGTATTCCGCGCCGCAGCCATTGATACTGGATCGAAAATTGCATCAGCCGCATGATCCATCGGTGGCGCGGGCGCAGGCGTGTCACCGACTTCGCTTTCAGGCTGATCCGTCTGTGCACAGACCGGTGAAGCAAGCGCCAAGCCAAAGATTATCCAGAGGTGGCGGTTCATGCCTCGCTGCCATCCGGTCGGACAGTCACAACCCGGAACATGCCCGCCATCATGTGGAGCATCATGTGGCAATGAAATGCCCAGTCGCCGAGGGCATCGGCGGTCAGGTCAAGCGACACCTTCCCGCCAGGCAGGACGTTCACGGTGTGCTTCAAGGGACGGTGACCGGCATCGCCGGTGACGAGTTCAAAGAAGTGCCCATGCAGATGAATGGGATGCGGCATCATGGTATCGTTGATCAGGTTCAACCTGACCCTTTCATTGTGGCGAAAAGGGATTGGCTCGGCACCATCGCTCAACTTCACGCCATCGAATGACCACATGTATCGTTCCATGTTCGCGGTGAGATGAAGATCCAGTTCTCTTGAAGGACGGCGTGAATCGGGATTTCTGTCGAGCGATCTGAGTTGGCGATAGGTCAATACGCGATGCGTGACATCTTCCAGGCCCGTCGGTCGCTCTCCCGTTCGATCGACAGGCATCACAGAGAGCATGGCCACGCCAGGCCCCATCTTCACCTGCGGGGCAACTGAAGGATCAAGCATCTTCACTGAGCCCATGTCATGACCCATCGCGGCATGATCCATCCCCGCCATAGCTCCGCCCGACATGTTCATGTCGCCCATGCCCATGTCCTTCATCGTCAGCAGCGGGCGCTTGCGAAGAGATGGAACATCTCCTGCCATCCCCACTCGCGGAGCCAATGTAGCGCGGCAAAGGCCGGACCGGTCGATCGATTCTGCAATGAAGCCAAAAGCCCGATCCTCCAATGGCTGTACGATCACATCATAGGTTTCAGCGATAGCGATCTGGAACTCATCCGTTCCAACCGGCTGGACGTTCTGGCCGTCGGCCGCAACGACAATCATTGGCAGCCCCGGAATCCTGACGTTGAAGTTTGTCATCGAAGCAGCATTGATGATCCGCAGGCGAACGCGCTCGCCGGGGCTGAAGAGACCTGTCCAATTGCCCATGCTGTCATGGCCGTTGACCAAATAGGTGTAGGTTGACCCCGTGACATCGGCAATGTCCGTCGGGTCCATCCGCATCCTGGCCCACATCCGGCGCTCCGCAGCAGACTGGTCCCTGCCCTTCAGCTTGCCCGCAAGCGTCTGCTTGCTCATGTTGAAATAGCCGCCCATGGCCTTCAACTTCCGCATTTGCTCCATCGCGTGCATGGCGCTCCAGTCCGAAAGCACGATCACATGCTCCCGCTCATAGGCCACAGGATCAGCTTTCGCGGGATCAATCACGATGGCGCCATATTGGCCCATCGTCTCCTGCATGTTGGAATGACTGTGATACCAATAAGTCCCGGCTTGACGGACCTCGAACTCATAGCTGAAGGTTTCGCCCGGCTTGATGCCCGGAAAGCTGATGCCCGGCACGCCGTCCATCTGGAAGGGCAGTAACAGCCCGTGCCAATGAATTGACGTGTCCTCATCGAGCGTATTGGTTACGGCGATCCGGACTTTCTGCCCTTCCTTCAGCCGAATGATCGGGCCGGGCACTGTGCCGTTGATCGTAAAAGCGTGACTGGCTTTCCCGCCGACAGAAAAATGCGCCTGGCCGATAGACAGTGCTATGGATTCGCCGCTCAGCGTTTCAGGGGCGTTTGCAATCCCCGGCGAACCATTCGCTGCCCATGCGGGAAAAAACGGCGCAAGCGCGAGGCCGCCCCCAGCATATGCGGCAAAATTCAGCAGGGTACGGCGGTCAAGGGGCGGGACGAGGATCTTCTGTTTCATCAATCAAGTTTCGCCGAACGGAGACTTTTGTTACCTGTGCAAAGCAACATTCACCATCTGCACTTTGGGGCTAGCGCCGAGCTTGTGAACGGGACATTCACACTGCCGAAATGTCAGATGTGAAATTCGGAATCTTGAGACGCATCGCGCACTTTCATATCCTCATTCGATAAAGGGAAGACCTATGGCCCAATTCATTAGACTGTCAAAGGCGGTAATTCTGATCGCGCTCTGCGCATCCAGTCCATTGCTTGCTCATGTGAAGCTCGCGGCCTCGACTCCGGCTGCAAAGGCAACCGTCGCAAAGCCAGGCAAGATTGTCTTGACCTTCTCTGACAAAATCGTCGCAACGACTGTCAAGACCGATCTGGCAATGGTGAGCATGCCCGGAATGGCTGACCATCCGCCGATGAAAATGGCTGGCTACACGACCCAGATGAGCAGCGATGGCAAATCGGTGACGTTGCTCATGAAGCGTGCGCTTCCAGTCGGAGGCTATGTCCTGAAATGGTCGGCGGCAGGAATCGATACTCACGGCGCTGCTGGCGAATTACCGTTCAACGTGAAATAGGGCTCGCATTCCTCTTTCGGCCATAACCAGCAAGCAAGTAAGGCGATGCCGGCAAGAACCCTGCCGACAATCCGACTGCCGTAAGCCGGCCGGCAAAGGCCCCAAGCGTATCGAGCGACTGACGAAGCCCATAGGCTCGTCCCCGAATTTCTGGTGGCGTGACGTCGGCCACCAGCGCATCGCACGGCGCGCCGCGAAGTCCCTTCCCGATACGGTCTACAAATCGGGAACCGAGAATCGGTATCGGACCGACAACAAGCGCAAAGAGCGGTTTCGCTGCTGCCCCAAGGCCAGAGCCAAGCGCCCATTCGATGCGGGGAATGGCCGGGCGGCGGGATTCCCCGTCCGGGTTCAACCGGCAAAGACCGCAAAGGCGCGGACGGGAAAAGTGCCAAAGCCTTTTACCTTTGGCGGTACAGCGCAGAAGCGGAAGTTATTGTCCGGCAATGCCCCAAGATTGGTCATATGCTCGACAATCGGAATGTCCGCGCCGAGAAGCGTAGTATGGATGGGTCGGGAGCGGGTGCGGGTATCATCAATATTGTAGCTGTCGATCCCAACCAGCACGGCACCACGATCAACCAGAAGCCGCGCTGCGGCTTCCGTCAGGAACGGATGGTTCTCGAAATATGGCTCGGTACGCCAGAATCTGTCCCAACCGGTATGGACCAGCACAGCCTTCCCCGAAACATCCAGGCCCGCAAAAGCGTTCGTATCAACAGCAAGTCCGTGCTCAAACGGCTGATGGGCGACGACCCCGTCAAGCTCTGCCAATTGCGACAGATCGAGTCCAGCAAGGTCTTTGCCCTCCGCAAAGCGATGAAACGGGCTATCGATGTACGTGCCAGTATTCGCGACCATGTCGATCCGCCCGATCTGGAAGGTCGAGCCATCGTCATAATGGCTGCCCGATGCCTCACGTTCCCAATAGTCACAGATGACCGGTGCGGGCAGCCCCCTGAACGTGACCATGCCATGTTCGATCTCGTGTGAAAGATCGATCAGTCGGTCCTGCGCATCTTCCATAATGCATATACTCCGATGCCCATCCAGATCAGATTGAGCGCCGCCGACGGCAGGGCCCTGTTGACCCAGCCATTGATCAGGAAGCCGATTGAGCCAGCGACATTCGTCACCTGATAGGCCACCGACTGCGCCTTGAGGCGGCCCAAGGTCAACAGGATATAGGCGAGCAGGATGAGAATCGCCCCCGCCCATCCGACGATTTCGACCAGGACGTGCAGGGATGTGCTCAGGCCGCCAGCTTCCTCAGCACATAGTGCAGGATGCCGCCGTTCATGAAATACTCGACTTCATTGGCGGTATCGATCCGGCAAAGCGCAGTGAAGGTGAAGGTGCTTCCGTCTTTCCGGGTTACGAGCACATCGACATCCTGGCGCGGTTTCAGGCTGGCGATGCCCTTGATCGTGAAGCTGTCGTCGCCCGTCAGACCAAGCGTCGTGCGCGTATCCCCATCCTTGAATTGGAGCGGCAAGACGCCCATGCCGACCAGATTCGAGCGGTGAATGCGCTCGAAGCTCTCGACAATGACGGCACGGACTCCGAGAAGGTTTGTGCCTTTGGCTGCCCAGTCACGGCTCGAGCCCGTGCCATATTCCTTGCCGGCGACAACAACGAGGGCCGTGCCATCGGCCTTGTGGCGCATGGCGGCGTCATAGATCGGCATGACTTCATCTCCATAACGCGACATGCCCCCTTCGATTCCCGGGACCATTTCGTTCTTGATGCGAATATTGGCAAAGGTGCCGCGCATCATCACGTCATGATGGCCGCGCCGCGCGCCGTAGGAGTTGAAATCTGCCTTGGAAACCTGGTGTTCCATCAGCCAGGTGCCTGCCGGGCTGTCCGCCTTGATCGAGCCCGCCGGGCTGATGTGATCCGTTGTGATCGAGTCTCCAAGGATCGCGAGCGGCTTCGCCTCGATGATGTCGCCGACCGGTGCCGGAGTCATGGTCATGCCTTCGAAATAGGGAGGGTTGGCGACATAGGTCGAACCGGCGCGCCATTGATAGGTCTCGGACCCTTCGACCTGAATCGCCTGCCAATGCGCGTCGCCCTGATAGACATTTGCATAGCGCGCCTGAAACATGGCGCGATCGATATTCGCGGCCATCGTGTCGGCCACTTCCTGGTTGGTCGGCCAAATGTCCTTGAGGTACACATCCGTCCCGTCGGTCGCCTGTCCGATCGGCGTGGTGGTAAAGTCCTCGGTCACAGTGCCTTTGAGCGCATAGGCGACGACGAGAGGCGGCGACGCGAGAAAGTTTGCGCGGACGTCCGGCGAAACCCGGCCTTCAAAGTTGCGGTTGCCCGAAAGGACTGACGCCGCAACGATATCATTGTTGTTGATGGCCTTGGAAATCGGCTCAGCAAGTGGGCCGGAATTGCCGATGCAGGTCGTGCAGCCATATCCGACGAGGTTGAAGCCGATTGCGTCAAGATGCTCCTGCAACCCGGCCTTCACCAAATAGTCAGTGACGACCTGCGATCCCGGCGCGAGTGAGGTCTTCACCCAGGGTTTCGGTTTCAGTCCGAAGGCATTGGCCTTTTTCGCCACGAGACCTGCCGCAACCAGGACACCGGGATTCGATGTATTGGTGCAGCTGGTAATCGCAGCGATGACAACGTCGCCATCACCGATGTCATGAGACTTGCCCTCGACGGGAACGCGTTTGAAACCGTCATGCTTGTAGATGGATGACAGTTCGCCATTGAAGACGTCGTCCACATCGGTCAGGGCAACCTTGTCCTGTGGACGCTTAGGTCCGGCAAGACTCGGGACAACCGTCGACATGTCCAGTTCAAGTGTTGAGGTGAAGACCGGATCGGGCGAGTCTGCATAACGCCAGAGGCCCTGTGCCTTGGCATAAGCTTCCGTGAGCGCGATCTGGGATTCGTCACGCCCCGACAGCCGCATATAATCCAGGGTCTTTTCATCAATGCCGAAAAAGCCGCATGTCGCGCCATATTCGGGCGCCATGTTGGCCAACGTCGCGCGATCCGCGAGTGTCAGCGAGGCCAAGCCCGGCCCGAAATATTCGACGAAGCGGCCAACCACGCCATGTTTGCGAAGCATCTGGGTGGCGGTCAGCACGAGATCGGTTGCGGTAATGCCTTCCTTCAATGTGCCCGTCAGCTTGAATCCCACGACTTCCGGGATCAGCATCGAGACAGGCTGGCCCAGCATCGCCGCTTCTGCCTCGATCCCGCCAACGCCCCAGCCAAGCACGCCAAGGCCGTTGATCATCGTTGTGTGGCTGTCCGTGCCGACGCAAGTATCGGGATAGGCGATCATCGTGCCGCTGGCATCGGTCGATGTCCAGACCGCCTGCGCGATATTTTCCAGATTGACCTGGTGGCAGATGCCGGTCCCCGGAGGGACCGCCTTGAAATTGTCGAGACTCTTCGATCCCCATTTGAGGAAGTCATAACGCTCACCATTGCGGTGATACTCGATCTCGACATTCTGCTCGAAGGCTTTGGGGTGGCCGAACTCGTCGACCATGACCGAATGGTCGATGACAAGATGGACTGGCACGAGTGGATTGATCTTCGACGTGTCACCACCCAGCTTGGCAATCGCATCGCGCATTGCGGCCAGATCCACCACGCAGGGGACCCCCGTAAAATCCTGCAACAGAACGCGCGCAGGACGGTACTGGATTTCGGCATCTGAAGTCGGATTTTTCTGCCAGTCGATCAATGCCTGCACATCCGCCGTCGAGACAGTAAATCCGCCATCCTCGAAGCGCAAAAGGTTCTCGAGCAGGACCTTCATCGAAAAGGGGAGTCTGGAAATGTCTCCGAGCTTCGCCGCTGCCTTGTCGAGCGCGTAATAGGCATAGCTCTTGCCCCCGACGTTGAGTGTCGAACGGGTCCCGAGCGTGTCTTGTCCAACGGCTGTCATGAAGGTCTCCCCTGATTGCGCGTACAAGGGCGAGCCGATTGGCGATCGCCGCTGCACGGGGCTGAAATGTCCCGAAATCCGGCACGGCGCATGGCTGCATGTGCGGAACGTTCGTCAAGGCTGTTAGCAGGGCGACAACGGACTGTCAGCCCCCGTAACAGACAGAATTTCGCGCCGGTTGTGCAATATTCCGGCCTCCGGCTGAAGCCTTGTCATGCGCGCACAACTGCCCTAGCCTGACCGTTGTCCAAGGTGGAGACGAGTCCCGATCCGGCGAACGGAATCGGAAGTCGCAGCGCACTTGCCATGGCCGTGTCGCGCGTGCGTTTTGAAACCGGGCCGTACAGGCTGCACTTGGTCTGCGGCCCCAACAAGGATGCTTTGATATGAGAAATGGCCTTTTAAAGGGAGCCGTTCTGGCGCTTACTCTTGGCTTGTCCGCGCCCGGGCAGGCGCAGGAATCGTCCTATACCCCCGGAAACTATTCCGACGTTTCGGCAATTGACGTTCTCGATGGACAGTTCGAGAATTACATGGATTATCTGGCCGGGCCATGGAAGGCGCAGCAGGAGTTTGCGAAGTCAAAAGGCTATATAACAGGCTATCAGGTCCTCGCGAATCCCTATGCCCGTGCCGGCGAACCGGATCTTTTCCTGGTCGTTGTCTATTCGAAAATCTATGACAATGCCGAACAGGTGCGGCAGCAAAAAGAGTTTGAAGAGTTCATGAAGTCCGACCGCCGAAAGCTGGACACAGCTTATGGAGCCCGCAGTACCATGCGCAAGAGCATGGGCCAGCAACAGCTACAGGAACTGAAGCTGAAGTAAAAAGAAGAGCCGCGCGGCCTGTCGGTCGCGCGGCTTTCAATTCCGCCTGAGAATCGCTTTCAGCCGAAGCTTACGCTGGTCTGCACATTCCGTCGGCGCATCGCGGCACCAACCAATCCAAAGCCAAGGATCATCATGGCCCAGGTTGCCGGCTCCGGGACGGCGGAACTGCCCGAGACAGTCAGAGTCGAGAATTTGAACGAGTCGATCTTGCGGTCGGCATTGTTGAAAGCTGCACCGACAAGCCAAATGTTTCCGACGTTCGCCGCCGGATTGAGCAAACGTGTAGTGGTCGTCCCGCCGCCCGTGAGGGTTGAAAAGCCGCCATTGAAAACACCTGAAAGTGTAGCAAAGTTCTGATCGTTGAGCGCTGGCTGACTGTTCCACGGTGTATTCGTCGTGCCGAAGCCAATTGTCGCATCAGTGTCGAGGGAATTCCCCAACGAGTATGGCGTAAACTTCCCCGAAACAAGGCTCACGGCCTGGTCGAACTGGAGGATGAAGAAATCGTACCGGTTCTGATTGTCAGCGGTGTGGGTGTTGCCGGATCCATTTTCATCGCCCGAGGTGACGCCCAGGCCGGCTCCGTAGAAGCCAAGATAGGAATCCCGCACAACGCCAGATTGCGATGTCGACGAAAGGCTCCAGCCCGTCACGCGCATGTTCAGCGTCGTGCCGCCGCTCGTTGCCGAGAAGGTCCGTGCGTTGGCGTCCGCGCCGCTGGTGCTCGACGAACCGCCGGTCAAACCAAACACATAAGTTGCCGCGTAAGCAGAAGGCATTGCAGTGCCCGCCGAAAGTGCCACTGCACAAGCCGCTGTCGTAACACGT
This sequence comes from Sphingomonadales bacterium, assembly GCA_016704425.1. Taxonomy (GTDB): domain Bacteria; phylum Pseudomonadota; class Alphaproteobacteria; order Sphingomonadales; family Sphingomonadaceae; genus Aquisediminimonas. Next base: position 143,238 of record JADJAC010000011.1, on the reverse strand, counting down.
GATACCAAATTCATTGCATCTACCTCGTAACTATCAGCCTCTAAAATGCCGCAACGGCGCAAGCCAGTCTACTGGAAAAATGGCTAAATTCCGGGATTCATGTCTTGTTTTGAGACGCCAGACCAAGCCAGAAAAGTTCAGGAATGATGCGCAATTAACCATCGAATCCAGCAGGAAGCTGCCGCCAAATTCAAGGCATCCGGATACGGACGGGGCATCGCTGGGGCTTGTGATGGTTAATTCGAAAGGCCCAGCGCGCGCTGTTCTCCCGCGATCAATTTCGCAAAGCTCGGCCGTGAAAGAACCGATTCGGAATAGGCTGCCAACTTCGGATATTCGCTGGCTTTCGGTGCAGTGCCGGTGTGGCCGAGATTGACCAGCATCGTTCCGACAGAAATGTCAGCCAGAGTGAGCATATTGCCCACCAGAAAGTTGGACGCAGGAATTTGTGTCTCGAGCCACGCCAGCACGGGTGGCAATTCATTGGCCTGTGCTTCATCGGCCACAGCCGGATCTGCGCGTCTGCCGAGCAGCTTTGCAACAATCCTGTTGAAGAAGATCTTGCCAACCGGCTGGACGAGGATCGTGTCTGCAAATTCGTCAAACCACACCACCCGACCGCGAATCTCTGCATCAGCGGGGATGAGCGCGGGCGTCGGGTGCTTGGCCTCGAGATAGTGGACAATTGCAGAGGAATCGCTCAGCGAATAATCACCGTCGCTGAAGGCGGGAATTTTTCCGAACGGGCTGATGGCGCGAAATTTCGGATCATCCGCGCCGGGGACGGCCGGCCTTGGCTCAATCGACACTCCCTTTTCCGCCGCAAAAACCAGGACCTTGCGGACAAAGGGAGACAGCGAATTTCCATACACAATCATGGTCGATAGCCTTTCGGATATAACTAGTTTCAATATGAAACTTAAATCCAACTGCCCTGACTTGCAAGCGAGAATGAACGTGAGCGAAAGTGTTGCATCGCTGAAGGAAAGAGGCTTATCCCGACGCGATGTTTCGACCAGAAAGATTCGAACAGCGCACGGCTCCCTTTGCGGCCGGCCCCATCCTCAACGGCTGACCCTGCTATGCGCCTTGCCATTTTGACGCCGACTGACGACTATTATGTCGATTGGCGAACAGGCGCAGCGGACTATCGCCGCCTGTTTGGCAACGCCCTCTCATTGCGGCCCTGGCGCGAACCGGGCAGTCTCGGCGGGTTCGATATGATCATGCCTCTACTGGCCTGGGGCTATCAGCGTGACCCGGCATTATGGGTAGAGTTGCTTTCAGCGTGGCGGGGGCTGCCATTTGCCAACCCGCTGGCAACATTGCGCTGGAATACGAACAAGGCCTACCTCCTTGAGCTCGAAGCGCTCGGCGTGCCGATTGTTCCTTCGTTCCTTGCGCCAGAATTCTGCCAACAGGACCTGGATGAGGCCCGAAACGCTTTTGGTGATGTCGAGCTTGTGGTCAAGCCGACCATATCAGGCGGCGCCGAAGGCACCTATCGCATGCATCCCGGCGATCCTGTGCCTGTCGATGTGATGCGTCGCGAAATGCTGATCCAGCCCCTCATTCCGGCAGTTGCCGAGGAAGGGGAATTCAGCCTCTTCTATTTTGGCGGGAATTTCAGCCACGCGATATTGAAACGTCCGGCGTCAGGCGATTTCCGCGTCCAGGAACAGTTCGGTGGCACGGAGATCACGATAGCGCCTCCTTCGGCAGCTCAAATTCTGGCGGCGACAACGCTGGCGGCGGTGAAAGAACAACTGCTCTATGCGCGGGTCGATATGGTTCGCGCTCCGGACGGATCGTTCCAATTGATGGAGCTTGAGCTCATCGAGCCTTCGCTGTTCTTGCTCCATGCCGCCGATGGCGGTGCGATGTTTGCAGAGGCCGTGCGGAGGCATGTCGAAAAAGTCCGGAGCGGTTGACTTCGTCGTGCGCCTTCGCCAAGGGCCTGCCTCGCCCAAGCGCAACCATGGACAGGTGGCCGAGTGGTTAATGGCAGCAGACTGTAAATCTGCCCGCGAGAGCGTACGCTGGTTCGAATCCAGCCCTGTCCACCACCCCTTATCCGGGGACGTTCGCCGAAGTCCCTAGAAATCCACTAAATCCTAAGGTAACATGCCCGGAAGGGCCATCCTTGTTCGCTGCTGTTCGCGTGCATTCAGCGTCGAATGTGGGGAAGGTGTGGGGAGGGAATCACTCTTCCCCACACTTCAACGCTCTCAAGTGGCATGCAAAAGTGTGGGGAACGAAATGGGCAAACTATCGGCGGTCGCTGTAAAGGCAGCTTTGGCGAATCCGGGCACCTATCAGGATGGCGATGGTCTGTTCTTGAAGGTCGGCATAAGTGGCGCGGCTTCCTGGCTAGTGCGGCTCCAACAAGACGGCAAGCGGCGCGACATTGGGCTGGGCAGCGCAAAGCTGCTGACACTAGCGGAAGCGCGTGAGAAGGCGGGTTTGTTGCGCAAAGCCATCAAGGTGGAAAAGCGCGACGTATTGGCAGAGCGCAAGGATGAAGCCGCCGCAAAGGTGACGTTTAGGGCGGCGGCGCGCCAGTATCACACCGAGAACGAATCAGGCTGGAAAAGCGCGGTCTATGCCCGCCAGTGGCTCGCCAGTCTGGAAAACTATGCCTTCCCTAAACTGGGCGATATGCCGACCGGGAGCGTCACCGCCGCCGATATCATCACCGTGCTGACACCAATATGAAAACGGAGTGACGCTAGACTTCTCGCGCCCGGGTAAGCCGACGGATAATGCCTTCGTGGAAAGCTTCAACGGCCGCCTGCGCGACGAATGCCTCAACACACATTGGTTCTTGTCTTTGGCCGACGCCAGAGGCAAAGTCGAAGCGTGGCGACGGGACTATAACGAGTGCCGTCCTCACACCGCGCTCGACTGGATGACCCCGGCAGATGAAGGCCGGAGGCTAACATTGACCCCGGATGCGAAAACGGGGGACCGTCAACAACGCCGAGACTCTAATCGCAACTGGATGAAGGTTGTCCGCCCCCGTACGCCGACTGATCGACGCCCTTGCCAGTTGCGGCGTGACCATTGGCGCCGTGCCCCCGCCTGAGGGTGCCGCTGCCGGCGATCTGCAGCGGGCCCAAACCTTTCTCGGCCATGGAGCGGTTGACCCGTTTGCGGGAGACGGAACGCTCGTGACAATCGAAGCCGACACCGCGCTTATGGCTGCAGAAGCGGTTGCCGAGTGGCTTGCAGCATCGCCAGATGCCGATCTCGCCGGTACTGTCATTCTCAATCCCGATTGCGATACCGCGCTGCTCGACGCGGCTCTCGAAGCGCGTGGTCTACCGGCGCTCGGACAGTCCGCAGACTCGCCGTGGCGTGGCGCGCTCCAGGTCCTGCCGCTGGCGATTGCTGCAAACTGGGCGCCCTTCAATGCAAAGGTCCTTCTCGATCTCCTGATGCTGCCACGCCCGCCCATCGGGCGGGGAGCGGCCCGCAAATTGGCGCGCGCACTTGCGCGCGAGCCGGGGAGCGGCCGGGTGGCATGGGCCCAGGCCTGGACCGATATCGAGGCCGATCTCGTTCAGCGCTTTGCCGATAGCCCAACCGCAGCCGACGATGTCGCCGCGAAGCTCGTGCAGTGGAAGGAATGGACCACAAGCGGGCTTCATGACCGCACAACGGGAATCCCGGCGGCCGATGCGCGGCGGATCGCTGCGCGGGTATCGGGCTGGGCCGCGGACACCGACGCGGGCACCGGCGACCCGCTCCTGATGTCGGTCAGCGCCGCGGGCCTGGCCCTGGCGCAAGCGATCGAGGCGCTGGGGGAAGATCTGCTGCCTGCGCTGCTCATCGAACGGATGATCGAACAGGTCTTGGCCGATGGCGCGAAAAATCCTCAGCACATCGCCACGGCTGGCGGACTGAGAAGTATCGCCCATCCGGCCGCCCTTTGGAAATCCGTTCCGCGCCTCGTCTGGTGGGAGTTCAAGGGTCCCGGCGAGCGCGTCCCGGTCATGCCCTGGAGCCGCGCCGAACGAGAGGCACTGGAAACGGTCGGATGCGTGCTGGATCCCCCCGATGTCGCTGCCAAACGGATCGGGTGGGGCTATGTAAATGCGGTCAGGCAAACGCACGAGCGGCTCATTCTCGTGAGGCCCTCGCTTGCGGGCGGTGAGGAGACCACCAGCCATCCACTCTCGCACCAACTCGCGCCGCTGTCGGGTCCGAATGGCGCGGCGCGTTGGCGCGCCGAGCAATTACTGAGCGGAACTCATCACGAACTGGCGGGACGAGTCTTGCCGCGCGCCGAAATCTCGCTGACCAAACGGCCGGTGGCGCAGCCGGTCTGGGCCCTGCCCCCGGCGGCCTCGGAGAGAATTGCCGGGCGCTCTGAAAGCGCCACGAGCTTCGAGCACCTGATCGACTGCCAGATGCGCTGGATCCTTCTCGATGTGTTGCGGCTGTCGCGCGGGCGGTTTGCAGAAATTCCGGACGCCAGCCAGCTTTTGGGAAATCTCGCCCACGAGATCGCCAACCAGGTCCTCCAGCCAGGTCCGGTGGACGATGCGGCGATCATCGCAAGCAAAGTTAACGCCGTTTTCGACGAATTGCTGGGCGCCATAGCCTCACCGCTTCAACAGCCCGAGCTCGCGGGCGAGCTGGCCGCGGCGCGCATCAGAATTCCGCACTCGCTGGTGCGACTCGCCGAGCTATTGCGCGACAAAGGGCTCGATGTCGTGGGAACCGAACTCGATCGCGCTGCAACTTTTCCGGACGGGCTAGAGGTCCAGGGGCGGCTAGACCTGCTTGTGCGAGATGCACAACAACGTTTGGGCGTGATCGATATCAAATGGACGCGAAGTGCCAGGCGCCGGGTGGCAGAACTCACCGAAGGAAGGGCGTTCCAGCTTGCAACGTACAGCGCCATTGCCGACCCCGAAACGGGGGTAGCCGCCGACGGGGCCTATTATCTGCTCAACCAGCGCCAGCTCGTCGGTTTGAACGGTTCGTTGCTGGCAGACGACGATGTGGAAGGCCAGTCGCTCGCCGAGACCTGGGCCAAGCTGATCAGGACCTGGGCGTCCTGGCGCGATCTTGCGCTCGGAGGCAGGATGGTCGCGACAGGCATTGCCACAAATGAGGACCATCGCCCCGACCCTTTAGGGCATGCGCCAGGAGAGGCTCCGTGCCAATATTGCGAGCTGACCAGTCTATGCCGCATCTATGAAGGGACGACCGGATCATGACCCTGTCCAACATCAGCACCGTTGTGGCATCGGCGGGAACGGGCAAGACCACCCATATCGTCGGTCGCATTGCCGAAGAAGTGAATTCCCGCCCGCCCGAGGAAATCGTCGCGACCACCTTTACGGTGAAGGCCGCCGACGAGCTGATAGAACGATCGCGCGCGCGCCTGTTCAAGGATGGGGCCTGGGATCCGGCGGCGCGCCTGCTCGGCGCCCGCTTTGGTACGATCAATTCGGTGTGCGGGCAGATTGTGTCCGAACACGCCATTGCGCTTGGTCGCTCCCCGCGCGCCGATGTCATTCCGGAAGAGGGAGTCGCGCGGATCTTCATGACAGCGGCAAACGCCGCGATCGAGCGCCACGCCCCAGTATTGAACACCCTTGCCGATGCGATGGGCGCATTGGAGCCCAAGCGCAACGCCCTCGACGCCGAACGATCCGATTGGCGGACAATTGTCAGGCGCATCATCGAGCTCGCACGATCCAACGGTATCGATGCCGATAACCTGGCATATTCTGCCAATAAATCATGGGAGACGTTTGCCGCCTTGCTTCGGCCGCCTGCTACAAGCACCGCCGATCTCGACGCCGCGCTATTCGATGCGATCGGCGTTGCGTTGAATGAAGTGCCTGACAACCTGAGTGCCACCGCCAAGAAAAGCGTTTTGGACATGCGCCGCGTTCACAGAGCAGCGGCGCGTGGGCAACGCATCTCCTGGCCGGACTGGGCGCGGCTCTCGAAAGTTGTCTGTGCCAAGAAGGACGGGCAGGGGTTCGTCTCGGCGCTCGAAGCGGTCAGCCATGCGGCGAGCCGACACGTCGAGCATCCGCGCCTTCATGAAGAGTGCGAACTCTTCATCCGGACGCTATTCACGTGCGCGGGCGAAGCGCTTGTCGCTTATCAACGCTACAAGGCGGAACGCGGACTCCTCGACTTTATCGATCAGGAAGCGCTCGCGCTGGACGTGCTGCGCGACCCTGAACTTTCAGCCCGTCTTGCCGAGCGGATTGACTGCGTCTTTGTCGACGAATTCCAGGACTCAAGTCCTCTCCAGATCGCGATCTTCACCGCGCTTGCGCCTCTCGTTCAGTCGAGCACCTGGGTCGGCGATCCAAAACAGGCGATCTACGGCTTTCGCAATGCCGACAGCGCGCTGACCCAGGCCGCATTTGCGGGAGTCGTAGCGGCGAATGCCGCAACCGCAAAGGTTCTCGCCCAATCCTATCGCAGCCGCGAAGGCATTGTGAGTTTGGTCAATGCGGCTTTCACGCAGGCCTTCGAGGCCATGGGGCTGCCCGCGGCTGACCATAGTTTTACCGGCACCGCGCGGACCGAGTATGGATTTGTGCAAACGCCGTTTGCAACCTGGTGGCTCGAGGACAAGCTTGAATTTCAGTTCGCGGCACTTGCGGGGCAAATCCGCGATATCTTGGCCAATGGTGGTGAATGGCGCGTGGCGGGCAAGGACGGCATCATTCGCCCGCTCGAACCCGGCGACATCGCCATATTGTGCCGGACGAAGTCAGATATAGCACGGATTGCGGCCGCGCTTAGCAAATTAGGCGTCAAGGTCGCAGTCGAACGCGAGGGCTTGTCGACGACCCCGCATGTGGAGCTGGCGATGGCCGCGTTCCGATGGGTGGCGGACCCCACCGACGGGCTGGCGCTTGCCGAGCTAGCGCGCTTTTTCGACGACGACCCAGGATCGGCCAACTGGCTGGAGGCTGCCAGCGCCGAGGACCAGCACGCAGCGCTTAAGCTTTTGGTTCCAATCGCGCCCGCGCTCGAGGCGCTTCGTGCCGGCCAGCTGTCACTGACACCGGCCGAATTGCTTGATGCCATATTGCTTTTGCCTCAGATGTCGCGGCGCTTTGAGCGCTGGGGCGACCTCACCGTCTGTCTCGACGATCTTGAAGCGCTTCGCGGTTTTGCGCGCAGCTATGAAGGCAATTGCGCGAGCTCGGGCTCCCCCGCCACATTGTCGGGATTGATCCTGTCGCTGCGCCAAGCAAAACCCGCGCGTCCGAAAAGCCTTCAGGCTGATGCAGTGAACGTTATGACCTACCACGGGGCCAAGGGACTCGAATGGCCCTTGGTGGTGCTGGCAAGCCTTGCATGGGACTCAAAAGCGCGACTGTTCGAGCCCGTGGCCGAGGCCGAAGGCCTGCTCGACTGGAGCCAGCCCCTTGCTGGGCGCTGGGTTCGCTTCTGGCCCTGGCCTTACGGGTCCCAGGAAAAGGATGTGCATCTCGACGCGACCGCGTCGGCTGCTGCTCTTGGGCAGGCGGCGGTGCGGGCCGCTCGCAACGAGGATATCCGGCTCCTTTATGTGGGTGCCACGCGTGCTCGCGATTATCTGGTTTTTGCCCCGTCCGTGAAAAGCGGCGCGAAATGGCTGGCTTTGCTCGATACGGCGACACCCGGTCATGTCACGCTTCCGGCAGCGGATGGGAATGATCTCAATGCCGGCGGGACGGCATTTGCCTGCCGCACGCTCACGCTCGCGGTCGACGATGCGCCGGCCGAGCCCGTCATCGCGCCGTCGCATGTCGGGCCCGAACGGCCAGCCGTGGCGCGCGCACCGCTGTTCCGGCAACCGAGTCATGAGGCGGGCGATATCGCCTACCGCGTCGTTGAAAGGGTTGAACTCGGACCACGGCTGCCGCTGGTCGGACAACCCGATATGGCGCAGCTCGGTGAAGCGGTGCATGCCATCTTTGCTGCCGACGATCGGGCCGCCGAACGGCCTGCGCGTCTGGCGAGGGCCTTGTCGATCCTGCAACGCTGGAACGTACACGAAGTGAAGGCTGATGATGTGCTGAGCGCATGCGACCGGCTCCACGATCATTTCGAAGCACGCTGGCCCGGTGCGCGAATGCGCCGCGAAATCCCAATTCATGCGCGCGTCGGTGAGCAGTTGATTTCGGGGCGGATCGACCTCTTGGTCGAACATGCGGCTGGGCTGGCGATCGTCGATCACAAGAGCTTTCCCGGGTCGCGCGACAACTGGGACGCGAAGGCGGTCGGTTATGGCCCGCAGCTCGGCCTCTATGCCGAGGCGGCAAGGCTTGCAGTCGACCATGGCAACTGCGACCATCTGTTCGTCCATATGCCGATCGTCGGGGCATTGCTCCGGCTGGAGCCCGAACCGAGAGCCGCATGACCCGTCTCCGCGTCATCGATCTCGAAACCACCGGCTTGGCGCCGCCCGCCGAGATCATCGAAATCGGGCGCTCCGATCTGGTCTGGGGTGCGGCGGGGCCGGTGATCGATGACCCGATGGCCTGGCTCTACCGCCCGTTGAACGGGATTCCACCCGACAATATGGCGGTCCACCATATCACCGAGGACGATTTCGGCCCCAATGCGCCAGTGTGCACGCCCGAGAGGCTCAGTGCGGCCGTCTTCCATATGAGCGTGCCCGAAATCCTTGTCGCGCATAATTGCGAATTTGAGCGACAGTTCATCACGCCGGCCGTCACGGGGGCCATTCCGTGGATCTGCACGTACAAGGTGGCGCTGCGAGTCTGGCCCGAAGCGCCCCGCCACAGCAACCAGGTGCTGCGCTACTGGCGGGGGATGAAACTCGATCCTGCGCGAGCCATGCCGCCACATCGGGCTGGACCCGATGCTTGGGTGACGGCGCATATCCTCGCCGACCTTGCCCAATTTGCCTCCTTTGCCCAGATGATCACCTGGACAAACGAACCCAAGTTTTTGCCGGCGATGACCTTCGGCAAACACCGAGGTACCACCTGGGATGCGATTCCGATCGACTATCTTCAGTGGATGAGCGGACAGACCGATATGGATGCGGATGTACTTTGGAATGCGCGGCAGGAAATTGCGCGGCGCAAGCCGCAGCCGTAGGCGCGATAGCGGCGCAGTCCCTTGCTGATTTCGCATTTGGGCAAGCGGCATCGCGGATGGTCGGCAAGTGACTCGACGTGCGGTGACGCGGAGCGGCATGCCATGCTTGCACGGGTCGTGAAGAGCGCGGGCGAATCCTGCCCCGGCGGCTACCGCACCTTCTTCCAGGGCGTGGACGACAGCAAGGCCGGCTACTGGAACGTGTCCTGCGGCGCCAGTAGTGACCGGATGGTGACGATTGCCAGCGATTCCAGCACAAAGGTTCTCTCCTGCGCAGTGATGGATGCCCTTGCGCGCAAGAAATCCTGCTGGATCGACTGGGGAAGCAGCCCCGGCGCCGCGAAATATGCAGGATTGATTTGCGCCGCGGTTTGACTCATGCTGGCGCACAGGATTGGGGTGGGAGGCGTCCGAATGAGGAACACGATGGTTTGGCTGGCGGTGGGCGGCCTCTTGCTGGTGGGGTGCCAGAAAACGGCCCCGGCAAATGAGGATTCGGCAAATGCGGCAAAGCCGCAGGGCGGATTCAAGCCAGGGTGCGGAGGAGAATCAGTCAATACGCCAGATTGTGGCGGCGGCGACCCGGCACCGGAGCCCAAACCTGCCCCTGAACCAAGACCTCGGCCAGAACCAAAGGAACCCAAGCCGATACCAAGCGAGCCAAGGCCGGTCGATGAGCCTCGCGGCTGGATCTTGGGGACCGAGTTCGCAGGCCTCCAAGCCGTGAAGGCGACAGTTCGCTGCGTTCACAACGGCAGGATTGGCTCTGCGACACTGGCCAACAGGCAGGAAGCGATCGACCAGGCCTTCGCCGACTGCGCCAATTAGCGTTGGCCGGGCGCATTGGTTTAGGCGGCATGACGATCATGCCGAAATGGTTGCTGTGTATTTCAAGACGGCCTCGTCTATTCCGCACAGCCCAATGTCTGCTTTGCTTGTTTTGGGCCCAAAACCAGACATTCCGAACTCGACCCCATTGCGGACGTTCGTCTGAGCAAAAATTAATGCCGAATGCGATCATTGCTGGCGCAAGGGTGGCGTTGGCGCTCTTAGAAGTCGCGATAACGGACCTTTCCGATGCAGCGGACAAAAGCAATCTTCACTCTGTGCGGTTGGGAATGTCCCAGTTTGATTGAAACTAACCATAAAGCGCTCTTGAGACGGACTTCCGGAGACACCATAGTGTCTCGACGACACTGCTAGGGTAGGTCGGTCAGGGATCATCACAAGGTAGAGTGGGAGTTTCGATGACAGCGGGGGCCGGCCTTCTTGGCGTTTTTGGTGCCTTAGGCGTTATGCACATCAGACACATCGGTGCTGCAACGCTTCTCATCATAGCATTTTCGCGGACAACCGCATTGGCAGCCGCAAGCGAAGGCGCTGACATTTCGGTTCATGTCATCGATGCAAACGCCAGCACGCCGATTGTGGGGGCAGCACTTGTGGTGGAACGGCAGGATGGAGATCAGCCTGACGCAATTGCTGTCACGGACAACAACGGCCGCAGCGTTGTTAGTGACCTGGCAAAGGGCACTTATCGTTTGACCATTTCTGCTGCTGGCTATGACAGCGCATCGCGCGAGATTCTCGTCGGTGAGACGACGACCGCTCTCGACATCGGACGGATCGGGCTGCACCAGTCTGCGCAGGAGATTGTCGTGACGGGCAATCGGACGCAGGATGTGACCCTTGCGCCCGGTGCCAACAGTTTCGTCGTCGCGAACAGTGCGCTTGCACAAAGTGGCTCAGTGCTCTCTGCGATGAAGGGTCTGCCGGGCATCACCGTCGAGCGCGATGGCCATGTGCTGTTGCGCGGCAGCGACCGTGTGACGATCCTGATCGACGGCAAGCCCTCGGCACTCACGGGTATTGGCAACCAGTCCGGCCTCGATAGCATCCCTGCTGCCAATATCGAACGGATCGATGTCATCAACAATCCTTCAGCCCGCTATGCCGCGCAAGGGAGTGCGGGCATCATAAACATCGTGATGCGCTCAACGCGCAAGGTCGGGTGGTCGGGTCATGTTGGCCTCAAGGGCGGTTTCGGCGCATTTGGCCGCCGCAAGCCGGACCTGCCCACCCAGCTTGGAAGTTTCGACTGGACGCCGAAGATCTCGCCCTATTTCAGCGTGAACCGCAATGGCGAAAAAGCCGATTGGCATCTCCAGGGCGAGCTTTTGAAACAGCGCAAACTGCCCAATAACGAGTTCTCGACGCGGTTCTATGACGATGGCCGAATCATTGTCAGCCAAGTGCCGGAAAACCGGAAGCAGACCCAATATGTCTTGAAGGGCGGGACGGACCAGCGGTTGGATGACAACGACACCCTCTCGATCAATGCAGCATTCGACGTCGAAGACCATCTTGACGTCGCGCAAGTGCCATTCATCGAGAAAACGACGAACACGCTCACGCGCTTTTGGTCCTGGCGAGAGAATGAGCAGACCGGGCATGTCTCTGCTTCAGTAAACTATCGGCATGACTTCCCCGAGGCCGGGCACACGCTGTCATTGCGTGCAGAGTATATTCGCGGCTGGGAAAATGAGACCTATCGCCTCAACGAAGCGTCACCGATCCGCACCGGCACAGACTTGACCCATATCATCGCGCACGAGAATACGCTGCCTGTCTCGATCGACTATGTGCGGCCTACAAGCAATGGCCGCATCGAGATCGGCGCGAAGGTGCAGTATCGCTGGATACCTGTGCGCTATCTTACCGAGCCGGGCTTCCTGTCGATCATCTATCCGGGCCTTGGCGATCATTCCAACTGGAAAGAGAAAATCTATTCCGGTTACGTGAACTGGGTCCGCGAGACGCGCGCCCTGACGATTGAAGCGGGTTTGCGTGCGGAACAAACCAATGTCGGCTACACTCTTGATCCGGCAAACATCTATTATCCGCGCAACGATGCCTATGATTATTTCCGGCTCTTCCCCAATGTGCGGCTGACGACAAAGCTCGGCCGCGGGACGGATCTTTCGCTCTTCTACAACCGCCGCGTCGACCGTCCTGGTGAGCCGGAGTTACGCGTCTTCCCAAAATATGACGATCCGGAATTGCTGAAGGTCGGCAATCCCTATTTGCGCCCGCAATTCACGACGGCCTATGAATTGTCGGTACAGCAGGATTGGGGCAGCCTCAATGCCTCGCTGGCGCTCTATCATCGAAGCATCACCGATGCCTTCCAGCGCATCTATGCAATCGATCAGAGCACCACCACATATGACATCGTCAACAAGATCTACTCAAACACCGGCAAGGCCAGCAACAGCGGTGCAGAACTGATCGCCCACTGGAAGGTGCGCAAGGATCTGAAAATCAATGCGAGCCTGAATGCATTCCGGGTTCACCGCGATCCGGCGACGATCACGCTGCTGTTCCCCTATGTGCGCAGCCTGTCCCTGCCGGAAACCAGCGACTTCACCTGGGACGGCAAGCTCGGGATCGAAGCGCCACTCGGCAAATCCACCAAGATGCAGCTGAATGGCACCTATTATGCCGCTCGCGAGATTGCGCAGGGCAGTCAGGCATCGCGCGGAGCGGTCGACTTCTCCCTGTCCCGCACGTTCGCAAATGATCGGATCAAGGCCAGCCTTTCCGCAACAGACATCTTTAACACTTTTGGAACCAAAACCTTCGTCGATGGCTTCGGTTTCGATGCTCTCTATGAAAACTATTACGAGACACAAGCCGTGTTGCTGAGCGTTGAAGTGAAAATCTGAACCAAGTTTGATCGCCGAGACGCAACTGCTCAAACGTCCGGTTTCTACCCCAAATCCGCCGAGCGGGCGAACGACGAACGGCCCCATTGCGGTCATTGGCCAGTTTTCATTTCAATGGCTTCAAATACCAACTAATTGCCAGGCGATCGGTGGCCATGCTGAATGGTGGTAGACCCATGAAGTGACCAATTCGCCTAGGAGAATTGCCGGAACCATCGTCGCATGAACCCAGTGCACGCGACGACGGCTAACAACATCATATGCTATGGCTACTGCCATCAACATGTTCGGCCCTGCAAAATTATGGACGATCATTCCCCAAAAGCCGTCACCGAACAATTGATACAAACCTTCTCCCCACCACCGATTATAGGCAGCAACCAGAATCATTGATGTGCCCAAAAGAATCAGCCGCTTGTGCGCTGCCGAATCCTTGCGAAGCAGGAGCGCCATTGAGGCGCAGACGAGGAACACCAACATCTGAAACAAGGGAGCGATAAAGAACTGTAGGTTCTCGGGATATTTTGGGCTGTAGAAGCGCTGGCTCACAATTTCGGCTCCAACGCCGGTAATCACCAGAATTGGAACCATGATAGCGCCTGCGATGCCAAGTCGCTTGTGGATACTCTGCTGTCCGGTCCGGATTAGAAATATTTGCACCGTGAGCAGGCACATCCAAGCCGTGAATGCAAAAACATGGACTTGCAGAATGCCAGGTGCCGGAAAGTCGGCTTGGCCAAGGTAGCGACGAGTCACGGAAGGATAGAAGCCAATAAGGATCGCTCCCCAAGCCGCTAAGACATAGAACAGGAAAAATTTCCGGTCCCATTTGTGCCAAGCCGGAAAATCGGCTGCAGCCTTGTCAGTCTCCCCACCCATTTAGGATAGGAAGCAAAATTCATAGTTTAGGTCAAATGATTTGCTGACCGCTTACCACCCCAAAGTAGACGAAGCATGCGCGTGGCATGCGACCCCATAGCGGACTCCGGACCAGCGTGTTAGCTATTCGCGATGGGCAAGCTTCGTATTGCGGCGGCGATCATGTTGTTTTGGCTCGGCGGTTGTTTTGAAGGCCAAGGGCAAGGCGTTCAAAAAGGACCTGCTGAGGCTCTGGCTGTGGCGATAGCCTATTCTACGAGTCATTATTCAAAGGACGCTTTTCGGCCAGATGGCGCAAGGCTTGAGTATGCCGTGCACGAGGTAGGCGATGCCTGGCAAGTTGACCTTGGGCCTGAAGGCTACTTGGGCGGCGGTTTGCAGGTCATCATCCGAAAGGCAGACATGAAGGTGATTAGCGCATTGCGCACGCAGTAGAATCCAAGCGCAACGGACGGTCCGCTTTCCACAACATTCCTGCCGTTCGAGCCCGATTCCACGCTCGCCAGAATGCGACATTCGTTCAGGGTAGAGTTTTCAAGTTTAATTAGTCGGTGATGATCTGCCAGCGCGACGCTCAAATAATGTGGGGGTAAATGTGGGGGAGAATCACTTATGCACCGCAAATTCGTTTAAATTCAATCTGATAGATCAATAGTTCGATACAAGCCCTGCCACCACCCCCTTATCCGGGGACGTTCGCTGAAGACCTACCACCAAAATGCGGCGCAGGGCGCTGCCAATCTTGAACGGCGCGAACCCCATTATTTGGGAAACGCCATCGTCAATGCCCGATCACGATCAATGCCCAATCCTGTCAGCCCCAGCACCAGCATTTCGCCAAGGCGTTTCTGAGCCTCGTTCCTTCCGGGATTGCTTTCAACAACGTTGGCCATCACAGCCTGGCAAATCCCCATCCAGAAAAGAATCCCGCTCTCTGAGGCTTCAGGACACAACAACCCTTGGGCACGGGCGGCCTCGAAATCGGCAGCCAGGCCGCGATTGAGCGGATGCGCGCGTGATGTCGGATTTGAATGGCTGCGCAGGAGGACAGTCGTGCGTTTGGGTTGATCACGCGCAAATTCGATGCAGACGCGCAGACCGCCGGCGATGCGTTCAATCGGGTCTGCGATTGCGGAGTTTGCCTGCGTCACCCGAGCTTCCAATTCAAGCCTGACTTCTGTTGCGATGGCGCTTGCGAAATCCTGCTTGTCGGAAAAATGATTAAAAAAACTGCCCTTGGCCACACCCGCTTTTGCCACGACATCATCGATCGGGATTGCGTCAATCGGCCGATCCACAAGCAGTTCGAATCCAGCAGCGATCAAGGCCGCTCGAGTACGGCCGGAACGGGATGAAGGTGCATTGTGGCTGGCCATGACGCAATACTACTTGACTATCTGGTCAATTGCAACATATCTGACCAAATAGTCAAACCTGAATCGCGGAGGCAAGGAAATGCCGATCATCAAGATCGAAGATATCGCGCACGTGCGATTTTCCGCACCGGACCTGCATAAGATGCGGTTGTTCCTTGAAGACTTCGGAATATCCTGCTGGGAGGTAGACGGGCGGCTCTATGGGAAGGGAAGCGACGGGACTCCCTTTCTCCATGTCACCGAACGCGGCGCGCCGAAGTTCCTGGCTGTCGGCTTTCGCGCAGAATCGCTTGCCGATCTTGAAAAGCTTGCGACAGCCGAAGGCGTCGCAGTTGAGGACCTCAATGAACCTGGTGGCGGGAAAATAGTCCGCCTCACCGATCCTGACGGCTACGGCGTTGAA
The DNA here is from genome assembly GCA_016704425.1 of Sphingomonadales bacterium. GTDB lineage: Bacteria > Pseudomonadota > Alphaproteobacteria > Sphingomonadales > Sphingomonadaceae > Aquisediminimonas. The sequence continues at coordinate 127,756 of JADJAC010000011.1, read as the reverse complement.
ATTGTCGCGGAGCAAGCCATGGGAGCGGCTTCATTTAATTTCTCCGATCCGCCGCGCAATACCGCCGCCAGCAAGCCCCGCTTCCGCTCGACCGTACGACTCGAAGTTGCGCCCGCACATGTGCGACGCATTGGGCATGCCGTGCTCAAGGTGCGCAATTTCCGCACATCCGAAAAATGGTACAAGGAACGCTTCGGCTTCCTCACCTCCGATGAGGTCGAGGCAGCAGAGGATGTTCCGCTGGGAGCCTTCATGCGTTGCGATCGCGGGGACAACCCTGCCGACCATCACACATTGTTCCTTGCTGAGCTGCCGGGCGCTCTTGGATTGCTTCATGCTGCCTTCGAGGTAGCCAATCTCGACGATCTGATGCTCGGCCACCGGCATCTTGCGGCAAGGAAACGCAAGGCGGCCTGGGGCGTAGGTCGACACATCATGGGCAGTCAGATTTTCGATTACTGGAAGGACCCGTTCGGAAACGAGCTTGAGCACTGGACCGATGGCGACTTGTTTACCGCTGCTGACCCGCCCCAAAAACAACCAATGAGCGCATTGCTCGCCGTGCAATGGGGCAGCCCTCATCCGATGTTCGCTGGCAAGATCGCGCCTCAGCCAGGGCTCGTGTCCTTCCTCACCGCCCTTCAATTGCGCATCAAACGACTGTTCGGTCACCAACTCAAAGGAACTACGCCATGAAGCTTGCTACATATTCGGCCAACGGCCTCACCCGCACTGGCATTGTAGTCGGCGATCAGATTGTCGATTCCGGAATCCCGGGCACGATGATCGACCTTATCCGCGACTGGGATGCGTTGCGGCCCGGCCTTGAAGCAAAAGCTGCGGCGGGCATCGGGGTGCCGCTTTCATCAGTCAAGCTAGAGGCGCCAGTACAGCGCCCCGGCAAGATGTTCGCCATTGGCCTCAATTATGCAGACCATATCGAGGAGTCAAAGATGGCTGTGCCTGAGCGCCAGGTCTGGTTCACCAAGGCCCAGACCAGCGTAAACGCACCCTATGATCCGATAGAGATCGCGAAGGGCACAACGACGAACGACTATGAGGTCGAGCTGGTTGCAATCATCGGCAAGGGCGGAAAACATGTCAGCGCCGACAACGCGCCCGCCACAATCTTCGGCTATTGCGTTGGCAACGACGTCACGGAACGGATGTGGCAACATGCCAGCCCGCAATGGTCCCTGGGCAAGAGTTTCGACACCCATGCTCCGATGGGCCCGTGGATTGTCACAGCCGACGAAGTCGGAGATCCGCACAACCTGGGTCTGCGCTGCTTCGTCAATGGCGAAAAGCGTCAGGATTCGAACACCAGCCATCTCGTTTTCAACATCTGGCAGCAGGTGGAACATCTCTCAACTGGGATGACGCTTGAGCCGGGCGACGTGCTTTTCACGGGTACGCCGGGCGGTGTCGGCGCGGCAATGAATCCGCGCCAGTTTCTGGCTCCCGGCGATATCGTGCGCTGCGAAGTAGACGGGCTCGGTTACATTGAAGGCGTCATGGTCGGAGAAAGCTGAACATGGACTATGACTACGATATTCTGATCGCCGGAGGCGGGCCTACTGGAGTGACGTTGGCCATTTTGCTTGCCAACCGCGGGGTGAACGTCATTGTCGTGGAGAAGGAGCCGGACATCTATCCGCTACCGCGGGCCGCCCATATTGATCACGAGTGCATGCGGATTCTCCAGGAAGCAGGCGTCGCCGACGAAGTCATCGCAACCAGTCGCCGGGCAGCGCGTTACGATTTCCTGTCCGCCAAAGGCGAGGTCCTGCTTCGCTTCGATGGCTCAGACCAGATTGGCGCCGGGGGCTGGCCGGCCGCGAACATGATTCATCAGCCGACTGTCGAGGCGGCACTGCGAAACGTGCTGGACCGATTTGCAAACGCGACCCTCAAACGCAGCTGGGAACTGAAGTCCTTCGTTGACGATGGCAAAGGTGTGACCGCGCTCATTACTGCACCCGATGGCGAACAGAAGGTTCGAGCGCGTTATCTTGTCGGAGCCGATGGCGCGCGCTCACCGGTGCGTGAAGCTACGAAGATCGCATTTGATGACCTAAACTTCGATGAACCATGGCTTGTTGTCGATATGCTGGTCGACGATTATTCGAGATTGCCGAGCGAGAATCTGCAAATCTGCGACCCGGAACGCCCGACCACGTGCGTCCTGATGGGCGAGGGGCGTCATCGCTGGGAGTTTATGATCAAGCCCGGCGAAACGGCCGAACAGGTATGCGACGATGCATTCATTGAAGAGCTGCTTGCGCCCTGGGATGTCAAAGGCGCTGTGCGGCTGGAGCGCAAGGCGGTCTATACCTTTCGCGCACGCATAGCCGAGCAATGGCGCAAGGGGCGCGTCCTGCTGGCTGGAGATGCGGCGCACCAGACCCCGCCCTTTGCCGGGCAAGGCATGTGCTCGGGCCTTCGCGATTCGGTAAACCTCGCATGGAAGCTGGCTGCAGTGGTTAAGGAAAATGCGCCGGATAGCCTGCTCGACAGCTACCAGCCGGAACGCGAACCGAATTTGCGGGCGACGATCCAGATGGCGATCATGATGGGGCGGATGGTCTGCACTACAAGCAGATGGTCAGCGTTCTGGCGCGATACAAAGTTTCGGCTGGCGCGAGCATTGGGCAAACTGCCCGCCGGGCCGCCGGGTTATCCACATCTTTCGTCCGGCATCATACTTTCTGGAGCAGTTGCCGCCGGCAATTATTTTCCGCAATTTCTGGCCAACGACCAAAAGCTCGATGATGTGCTGGGAAACAGCAGCCTGGTGCTGGCGCGGGGTGGAGTCGGCAACCCGGCGCTCGCCCCATTCCAGGCCGCCATCGATCACTGGTTGGCGAAGCATAATGCCGAAGCCGTGCTGCTGAGGCCAGACCACTACATTTTCGGCACCGGAAATGCCGCAGAACTTGAAGCCGCCTGGCATCAGCACACCACAACATGATGCTCACATTTCAAAATTGAGACCCGTTCGAGGTCATGCACGGGTTGGCGGCGAGGTGAATAGTGGCAGGGATGGGGGCCATTGGCCTCGCCGCACAGATTTTGTCTATGTGAGAAGAGCGGCGTAATCGCTCCAAGTTCGACCAGCGTACACCGCGCTTCGGCAAACAGCAGGCAGGAGGCCGCAACTCGATAGTAAATCCGTTCAGCTCGAACGACGAACCCCCGCAAAATATCCAAGCACGAACGAAGCGACCAAGACCATCTGGACCTTGCCCAATTCGTCATGCCAGCCGATGATCTGGCGACCGAAGACAAAAAGTCCGACAAAAAGGGCAATCGCCGCAATGTTCACTATACTCTCCCACGACAAAATTCGGCCGTGAACGGACCCTGACCCGAATGTGTGCCCTCATCCCTAAGGAAAGATGAATCTTGCCCTGCGGCCAGTGCGTCGGTATCGGGCAGGCGCACCCCAACTCCTGCCCAGAAAGCCCGCCCGATGAAGACGCGAGTTTATGTCACTCTCAAGAACGGCGTACTCGATCCGCAAGGCAAGGCGATACACCATGCTCTCGAAGGGTTGGGGTTTGGCGGCGTGAATGGCGTGCGGCAGGGCAAGCTGATCGAACTCGATCTCGATGACACCGTCGCGGATGCTGCGGTTGAAGAGATGTGCCGCAAGCTGCTTGCAAATACTGTTATCGAGAATTTCCGTATCGAAAGGGTTTGAGGCCATGAAATCCGCCGTCATTGTCTTTCCCGGATCCAATTGCGATCGCGACATGGCCGTGGCTCTCGAACTGGTAACAGGCAGGGCGCCCGTGATGATCTGGCACCGGGAGACCGAATTGCCGGACGGGCTGGATATTGTCGCCGTTCCCGGCGGATTTTCATACGGAGACTATCTGCGTTCAGGGGCAATGGCAGCGCAATCGCCTGTTATGCGCGCTGTGGTGCGGGCAGCAGGTCGCGGCGTATCCGTCTTGGGCGTTTGTAACGGCTTTCAGGTCTTGACCGAGGTCGGCCTTCTGCCAGGCGTACTGATGCGCAATGCCGGGATCAATTTTGTCTGCCGGGACGTTTCCCTGACCGTGGCCAATAGCCAGTCTATATTTACCAGCCGATATGAACAGGATGAGCTTCTTTCGATACCAGTGGCGCATCACGACGGAAACTATTTCGCGGACAGCGCGACACTCGACCGCCTTGAAGGCGAGGGCCGTGTTGCCTTTCGATATGCGGAACGAGTCAACGGCTCGGTCCATGATATTGCCGGCATTCTGAACACCGAAGGCAATGTGCTGGGCATGATGCCCCATCCAGAGCGCATGGTCGAAGCCGCCCATGGCGGCACCGACGGCCGTCGGCTTTTTGAAGGTTTGGTTGGGACAATATTTGCCTGAGAGAATTGAATATTCTCGCTTTAACTCATTGCAAATATTGAAAATATCTGAAAAAAGACCGGAATGAGATTGATCGTCATCGCCTTGTCAATGGCGCTTTTGCTCGGGTGTTCGTATCAGCCTTTCCAGTCAGATGCCTTGCTCGACAAGATCGAACAGCAAGTCACGATTCCTCCCTACCAATCTGGGGACTTCACGCTCGCGCTTGGCGAATATGATCGGTATTATGCGTATGATAACTGGGGCAATGTCCTTGGCATCTACATTGCTTCTGGTAGCGAAACGCGACCAGGTTCCCGGAAATGGGTTCCCTTGGCTGAACTGCCAATTGTCTTAGATGGCGGCTGTGGCATTGTGAACATCGAATTTGACCTCCTCAGCCAAAAGGTCGTGTCGACCTATTGCAACGGTCTCGCCTAGGAATTCGAGCTCCCTCCGACTGCCGCGAGCAGTGCGGATATCGTAAATGGCTTTGCAAGCACGGCCTGCCCTTGAAATGCTTCCCTGGGGATTGATCCCGTGTCACCGCTCATGAAGCGGACAGCCAGTTGGGGAAATCGCATCCTTGCCGCATCCGCGAGTTCCGGACCGGTCATGTTCGGCATCTGCACATCTGTCAACAACACAGAGATACTTTCATCCAGCAGGGCCAATGCCGTTGCGCCGCAGTCCGCCTCCTCAACGTCATGTCCATTGTCGCGTAGTGCATCCGCCGTCATCTCGCGGATACGGGTATCGTCATCCACAACGAGGATCCTCACGCGATTGCGCCGACCGCCCTGCCCGCTTCGGCGAACCGGCCAAGCACAGTTTCAATCTGCTCGCGCGTGTGCTCGGCACACAAGGAACAGCGCAGCAGGAAAGTGCCAGCTGGCGTCGCAGGCGGCCGCGCCATGTTCACATAGACGCCAAGCTCTATCATCTTGTCCCACATTGTGACGGCCTGATCCTGATCATCAAGCAGGACCGTAACAATGGCCGACTCAGGCGTGTCCGTTGGGAGCCGAAAGCCAAGCGCCTTGAGGCCGCCATGCAGCTGCTTCACATTCTCCCAGAGATGTGCGCGCTTGTTATGCGCGTGCATCAACTTCCGGATCGACGTGGCTGCGGTCGCCACCACGCTTGGCGGCAGCGAAGCGGTGAAGACATAGGGACGGCAAACCAGGCGCAAAATCTCGAAACTGGGATGATTTGACACGACAAAACCGCCGACAGTGCCAACCGATTTCGAGAAGGTGCCGACGACGAAATCAACCTCGCCATCCAGTCCCTGTGCTTCGTACACGCCGCGGCCGTTGGGGCCATAGAAGCCCATCGAATGCGCCTCATCGACAAGCACCTGCGCGCCATGCTTCTTGGCAACGGCAACCATCTTGTCGAGTGGAGCAATGTCGCCGAGCATCGAATAGACGCCTTCCAGCACGACGAGTTTGGCAGCCTCTGCTGGCAAACGCCCCAGCCTTTTGTCGAGATCCTCGACACTGTTGTGGCGGAAACGGACGATCTCCGCGTTGCCCAGAAAGCAGCCGTCATAGATTGATGCATGACTGTCTGCGTCGAGGATGACATAGTCACCCTTCCCGGCGATGGTCGAAACAAAGCCAAGATTGGCCTGGTATCCCGTGGAAAAGACCATGGCATGGCTTGTACCGTAGAATTCCTTCAACGCCTCTTCGGCATCAATATGATCCCGGAAGGTGCCATTGAGGCACCGGCTGCCATTTGTGCCCGATCCGTATGAATCCAGCGCTTCCTTGCCCGCCCTGATCACGTCGGGATCAAATGTCATGCCCATGTAATTATAGGTGCCGAGCAGGATCGTGTCCTTGCCCTTGATGACGGCCTCGGTTGGCGATTTGACCTCGTCCATCACAATGCCGATCGGATCGCGCACGCCCGTGGCCATAAGTGCGGCCTTTTCGGCGATCAGGGCATCGAACTTTGAGAAAAGATCAGTCATTCGGATTTCAGCTTTGCAACCGCATCGACAAGTTGGCCGATGGTTTCAATTTCAGCCTGCATGTTCATCGTGATGAGAATGTCGAACTCATCCTCGATCGCTGCCACAAAATCCATCACGGTCAAACTGTCCCATTCGAGATCGTGCTGGAAAGTTGTCGCGTCCGTCAAAGCGATGCCCTTCTTGTTGAAGGGCTCGATCTGGGCAGCAACGGCCTCGGTTATGGCGGCCCGGTCTGTCATGGCAAATCCTTGTAATTTTATGTCGCAGCTATTCCACCAGAATGCGGCAGGAAGGCGGCAAGACTTGGCAAGTCGGCGCCCGTCATGCAAGTGTAACCATGATGCACATCGACTGGGGGGAGCTAGCGATGCCTGACGACAAGTCACGCTTTTCGCCTAACGCCGTTCATCTGGTCCGCACGACCCAGCAGATCAACCTGACTCTGAGTCAGATGGCCGACCAGAAGGCCTCCATCCTGATGGGCGCAACCTTCGTTGTTTTCACAATTTCGGTCGGCCAGGCGGGAAAGCAGGGCGTGACAGCTGCGATCCTGGTGCTTGCCCTTTTCTCGTTCATTTCGGCAATGCTTGCGGTGTTCGCAATCCTGCCCTCTGTCGCAACCAAGCCGATTCCAGGCGGCCATCCGAATATCCTGTTTTTCGGCACCTTTACAATGATGGGAGAGGATGAATTTGCCGATGCTGTCCTTGGGGAACTGAAAAGCGACGAAACCATCTATCGCGCGATGCTGCGCGACATCTACCAGAATGGCCAGGTCCTGCAGCGCAAGAAGTACCGGTTCCTTGGCTATGCCTATCGCGCTTTCCTGGCGGGACTTGTGCTGACAGTCGCAACGCTGATTGCAGAGAGGCTTCTTTAGCTGTCCGTGTCAAAGAGGCCGGCAAGCTGCTCGACCATCGTGCCCCCGAGTTGCTCGGCATCCATGATCGTGACCGCCTTCTGGTAGTAACGAGTGACGTCATGGCCGATGCCGATGGCGCAGAGTTCGACAGGCGAGCGGTTTTCTATCCAGCCGATCACCTGGCGCAAATGGCGCTCAAGATAGGCGCCATTATTCACTGAAAGCGTGGAATCGTCGACGGGCGCGCCGTCCGAAATGACCATCAGGATCTTGCGTTCTTCCGGTCGCGCGATGAGGCGGCTGTGCGCCCAGAGCAACGCTTCGCCGTCGATGTTTTCCTTCAGCAGACCTTCGCGCATCATCAGGCCAAGCGATTTTTTCGCGCGCCGCCAAGGCTCGTCTGCGGCCTTGTAGAGAATGTGGCGCAGGTCGTTCAGGCGTCCGGGCGAGGAAGGCCGTCCGGCAGCGAGCCATGACTCCCGGCTCTGCCCGCCCTTCCATGCGCGCGTCGTGAATCCCAATATCTCGGTCTTTACTCCGCAGCGTTCCAGCGTGCGCGCCATGATGTCGGCACTGATCGCCGCAATGGAAATGGGCCGGCCGCGCATCGAACCCGAATTGTCGATCAGCAACGTCACGACCGTATCCCGGAACTCCGTATCACGCTCAATCTTGTAGGACAGCGAATGACCCGGCGCCGTAACAACTCGCGCCAGCCGGGCTGCATCCAATATCCCCTCTTCCTGATCAAAATCCCAGCTGCGGTTCTGCTGCGCCATGAGCCGGCGCTGCAGGCGGTTGGCCAATTTGGTCACGGCACCCTGGAGGTGAAGCAGTTGCTGGTCGAGATAAGCACGCAAACGTGTCAGTTCATCCTCGTCGCACAGGTCGGTGGCAGCGATGACTTCATCATATTTGTCCGTCCAGGCCTTGTAGTCGAAACTTGGTGGCAGGTCTGAAAGCGGCCGGTTCGGCCGCACGGGCATCATCCCTTCGTCACCCTCGTCCCCGGGCTCTCCGTCCGCTTCCATGTCGGCGTCGGATTCGATTTCCTGCTCGTTGCCTTCGTCAGCGTCGCCTTCGCTGGCGTCGGATCGCGCTTCCATTTCTGCCTGCGAGTCGCCTTCCTCGCCTTCCTCCTGACTTTGGTCCGAACCTTCTTCCTGATCGGATTCTTCGTCCGCCCCGTCTTCGTTCGGATCGAACTCATCATTTGCACTGACCAGATCGAGATCGGCAAGGAGCTTCTGCGCAAGTGTTGCAAAGGCCGCCTGATCGTCAATCGCCAGTCCAAGCGCATCGAGATCAGCGCCACCCTTTTCCTCAATCCACTCCCTGACCATGTTGAGACCGTTTGACGCAACCTCAGGCGGAGCCTCCCCCGTCAGCCTTTCGCGGACAAGCAGACCGACGGCGGACGACAAGGGAACTTCATCGACAGCCAGGGCACGCGCAATCGGATCGGACCGCATGCGCATCGAAAGCGCATGCGACAGATTTGCTCGAACGCCCTCCATGGCCTTGGCGCCGAGCGCTTCAACGCGGGCGGCTTCAATTGCGTCAAATACGGCGCCGGCCGTGGCGTCGCCCGGGCGGTTAAGGGCATGGACGGCATCATTGTGATGGCGCAGCCGCAAGGCCATGCCATCGGCAAATCCGCGCGCCTCTGCCACCTGATCGGCTGGCAGCGAACGGCCCGGCATCGGCACACGAAAATTCTTGCCACTCTGTGTCGGTGCGTCAGCAGTGAATGCCAGCTCGATCTCCGGCTCATGCGCCATCGCACGGGCAGCACCTGCAAGCACGGATTTTAGCGTATCGAGAGGCGATTGGTCGGACATGATCGCCATGCCTTAGACGCGAAAAGGCTGCGGCGAAAGATTGCCTGTAGTTCCGGCACGCATCTCGAACTGCTTTTCAGTTTGCTAACCATTTGTTCGCTTTCCTTCATTATGGACCAACATCCCGAAAACACTTGATTTCCCGCAGGGTTGCGAGAGGCGAACAGCAGTGCCGCACGGTTCCAGATCTGAGTGCATCGCGGGCTCTGCGTCGTTCGCATTGCGCATCGCCCGCCCGCGTCCGCAGGGGATTGGCGTTAGCGCACCATGAAGAATCGAGCCCGCGCCGGAGATCGCCGCGAAAATGCGGATAGCAGGGATCGTCGCCTGTCGGTGCTGCTTTGGGCCGTGCTCTTTTCGCTGATCTGCGGTGCAATCGAGTTCGGACAACCTCTTGAAGATCTGATTCAAGCCGGCCGCGATGTCGTGCGAAGCCGGGATTCAAAAATTGATGCGGTGGTCGTCGCCATCGATGACAAGACAGCGAAGGAATTGGGCGGTATCGATTTCCCACGTCGGGTCGATGCCCAAACGGTGGACAAACTGTTTGCAATGGGTGCCCGACGGGTATTCTTCGACAGGGCCTATGCCGACCCTACGACGCCTGCCGAAGACGCGACATTCATCTCGGCGCTGAAACGCCACACCGGTCGCGTGTTCCTTGGGGTCATCAGTATCAAGGACACCAGGACCAAGCAGACGGTCGAGATCGGGCCACGCCGCGAATTCATGAAAGCGGCGCAGCTGACCTCGCTCAACGGCAAGATCACGCCCTTCAGCCTTTCCGCCCGAATTCCCTATAATGGCACGCTCGATGGAAAGCGCGTTCGCTCAATGTCTACAGTGCTCGCGAACGTCGATGTGCAAAGCTGGGATCACTATCGCCCCGACTGGGCCATTCAGGCCCGCTCCATCCCAACCTACAGCCTTGTGGACATCATCAGGGGCCGTATCCCCGAGAGCAGGATTGCAAATCATGATGTTGTCATCAGCACGACGGCGACGTCCTTTAACGATATACATCACATTGCCTCGCAGGGTTGGATTCCCGGCGTCTATTTCCAGGTAATCGGAGCCGAAACCCTCAAACGCGGCCACCCGGCCAACTGGGGCTGGGTTCCTGCCTATCTTATCGGCCTCGGCCTTGCAGTCGTGCATCTCTATACGCGCCGGATGCGCGTCGTCTGGCTGACAGCTTCAGCGGCGATCGTTCTGCTCGGGATTTTCCCGATCTACCTGGATGAAAAACTTGTTACCGTGGACATTGTTCCAGCCGGCTTGCTTTTCGCGATCATTGCCTATCGCGCAACGACATTGCGGCGGGTACTCAGAAGCAGCCAGACCAATGTCGTGTCTGGCCTGCCCAATCTCGCAGCATTGCGATACGCTGGCAAAACGCGTCCGCAAACGCTGATTGCGCTCAAGATGCGCAACTACTCGGAAATCGCGGCCAGCTTCAATCAGCTCATCGAACGTGCCGTGATCGACGAGATCCGCCGCCGCGTTGTGCTCAGCGGCGATGACGGCGAAATGTTCCATAGCGAGGATACGCTGCTTTGGTTCAGCGATCTTCCGATGGGCGAGGATCTGGCCCATCACCTCGAAGGGTTGAAGGCGATCCTCAGTACAGCCCTGCCCATTGACGGGCGGGAGATCGATATCTCCGTCTCATTTGGCGTGGATGCCGACCACCAGCGCCCGATGACGAGCCGGATCGGCAGTGCAATGCTATGCGCCGAGGAAGCCGCGCGCGGCAATGACATCTGGAAATTCTACGATCCTGAACGGCTCCACGAAGCGGCCTGGCAGTTGTCGCTGCTAAGCAGGCTGGATCAAGCCGTCGATACAGGAGAGGTCTGGGTCGCGTTCCAGCCCAAGCTGGATGTCAAGTCCGATCGTATTGTCGGCGCTGAAGCCCTTGTTCGCTGGAGCCACCCCGAACGCGGTCTTATCGGGCCGGACGATTTCATTTCGGTTGCCGAAAAGCATAATCGCATCGAAAAACTGACAGGCTTCGTGCTAGACCAGGCAGTAGCGGCAGCGGCTCAAATCAATGAACAGGGGACAGATTTCGTAATCTCTGCCAACCTGTCAGTACAACTGCTGCAAAAGCCGGATCTGCTGAATTTTGTCGATCGCATTCTCAAGAAGTACAATTTTCCGGCGTCGAAACTGATCCTCGAAATCACCGAAACCGGAAAGCTGGACCGTAACGGATCGGGGATCGCCATGATGCGATCACTTGTCGAACATGGCATCAAAGTGTCGATTGACGATTATGGCACTGGCAACGCCACGCTGGATTATCTCAAGATCCTGCCTTCGCATGAAGTAAAGATCGACAAGCAATTCGTGGCCGATATCGATACCAATCATGATGACCTGATCCTTGTCGGATCGACAATCAGGATGGTGCACTCGCTCGGCCGCAAAGTGGTTGCCGAAGGCGTGGAAACCCAATCGATCCTGCGTGCGCTTTCCCGCCTTGGCTGTGACATGGTTCAAGGATATCTGATCGGCAAGCCGATGAAGCTGCCCGACCTCATTGACCAGATTTTTTCCCAGGACCGGCGCGCCGCCAACGGAAACTAGCGTTCGGTGCAAGAAGTGCGGGTCAACCGCTCACAGGATAGAGAACCGCTGAGCGGTTGGCATTAGCGGCGCCTAGCAACCGTCCTTCCGTTGCTATCCCTTGCGGCAAAGCAAGAATCCCCAAGCAAGACAAATAGGCTGGACCGGCCGGAAACAGCCAAAGTCGAAGCAATTCTTCGTGCCCGAAAATTGCAACATGGTAAATTTTCTGTTAACCATACGAATCGGTAGGGGCATTTCGCCTTCTTCACCTGCAGTCAGAGGGTTAATGTCATGTCGAAAAAAGTGAATATGCCGAAGCCGACCCGCGGCTTTTGGGATTGGCTCGATACTGTATTCGGCAGGCGCTAGAGCCTAGGCGAAGCAGCCACAATAATCCAAAGGCCCCGGTTTTCCGGGGCCTTTTTGTTTTGAATGCAATTTTTGCCCTAGTCGAACAGGCTTGAAACCGAACTTTCATCGGCAATACGCTTGATGGCCTCACCCACGAGTGGCGCAATCGTCAACAGGCGAATCTTTCTGGCTTCTGCGACCGAATCGGGCGCAACAATCGAATCGGTCACGACCAGTTCGGTCAGTTCGGACCCTTCGACCCTTGCAATGGCGGCTCCAGAGAGGACGCCATGCGTGCAGTAAGCGACAACCCCCTCGGCCCCGGCCGCCTTCAGGGCGCCTGCAGCATTGCACAAGGTGCCGGCAGAATCGACGATATCATCGATCAGGATGCAGAACCGCCCCTCGACATCGCCGATGATGTTCATCACTTCGGATTCGCCGGCGCGTTCCCTGCGCTTGTCCACAATGGCGAGCGGAGCATTGTCTAGCCGCTTCGCAAGTGCACGGGCACGCACCACACCGCCCACGTCAGGAGACACGACCATGATATTCCTGTCGCCGAACCGAGCCTGGATGTCGGCAGACATGACGGGCGCACCATAGAGGTTATCGGTCGGAATATCGAAGAAGCCCTGAATCTGCCCGGCGTGAAGATCAACGGAAAGGACGCGATTCGCACCAGCCGAAGTGATGATGTTGGCGACGAGCTTCGCAGAGATCGGCGTGCGCGGGCCCGGCTTGCGATCTTGCCGGGCATAACCGAAATACGGCACGACCGCTGTGATGCGCTTTGCCGAGGCCCGGCGAAGCGCATCGATCATGATAAGCAATTCCATGAGATTGTCGTTGGCGGGAAAGCTCGTGGACTGAATGACAAAAACGTCTTCCCCACGAACATTTTCGTGGATTTCGACAAACACTTCCTCATCCGCAAAGCGTCGCACGCTGGCATCGGTCAAGGGGACATCGAGATAATCTGCAATCGCCTTCGCCAGCGGCGGATTGGAATTGCCGGTCAAAAGTTTCATGCGCGCGTCCCCATTCCTTCCCGATGCGCCGCCGCCTTAAAGGGCGATCGACGCTTGGGGAAGGGGTAGAAGGGCAGCCGGTCGACTATACATCCAGATTTGCGACGTTCAGCGCATTCTCCTGAATGAACTCCCGGCGCGGTTCGACGACATCGCCCATAAGTTGAGTGAAAATCTCGTCCGCCAAGTCGGCCTGCGCAACTTCGACCCGCAACAGGCTGCGATTCTCCGGGTCAAGCGTCGTCTCCCAAAGCTGTTCGGCGTTCATTTCGCCGAGCCCCTTGTAGCGGCTGACGGAGAGGCCCTTTCTGCCCGTCGCCAGCACAGCGTCAAGCAATTCAGATGGCCGCGTGATCGAAACGCGTTGCGTCGAACTGCTGGCTGGCTCTGCGTCCTCGCCAGCATGCGTCTCCGCTGGCTCCTCAACCGCCGTTGACGCCTTGCCCATCGGAATGAGCCGCGACCCGGTCGCATAACTTTCGGCAACTTCTGCAATCAACGTATGAAGGCGGCGCGCTTCCTGGCTGGCGATGAAGCTTGCCTCAATGATGTGGTGATCCGTCACGCCCCGCCAGAGGCGCTGGAGGTGATAACCGCCTTCCGCGCTCATGCTGCCCTTCCAATGCGCTTCGGGATCGGCATTTGTAAGCCAGGTTGCCGCAAATGCCGCGGAGCTGGCGCGCTGCTCGGTCGTAAGAAGCGGATCGAGAGCTCCAACCAGCGCCAACCCTTCAATGATGGCTGGATCGTAACGCTTGGGAACATAGCGCATCAGGCTGCGCATCCGCCGCGCGTGATTGACCAGCTCTGCAAGATCGTTGCCACTGCGCGCGCCGCCGACGGTTTCAAGTCTGGAGGCCCCGACGCCGGAGTCAATGAGATAGGAATCAAGCGCGTTTTCGTCCTTGAGATACAATTCGCTGCGTCCCCGCGAAACCTTGTAAAGCGGCGGCTGCGCAATGAAGAGATGCCCGGCGGCGATGATGTCTGGCATCTGACGGTAGAAGAAGGTCAAAAGCAGGGTGCGGATGTGTGCGCCATCAACGTCAGCGTCCGTCATGATGACGATCTTGTGATAACGCAGTTTCTCGATATTGAAATCGTCACGGCCAATGCCCGTGCCCATCGCTTGGATAAGCGTGCCGATCTCCTTCGAGGACAGCATCTTGTCGAACCGTGCGCGCTCGACGTTCAATATCTTGCCCTTGAGTGGAAGAATGGCCTGATTGTGGCGATTGCGCCCCTGTTTCGCGGAACCTCCAGCCGAATCCCCTTCGACAAGGAATAGCTCGGACTTGGCAGGATCGCGTTCCTGGCAATCGGCGAGCTTGCCCGGCAGAGACGCGATATCCATGACGCCTTTACGCCGGGTCAGTTCGCGAGCCTTCTTGGCCGCTTCGCGCGCAGCCGCCGCATCAATCACCTTCTGGATGATACTGCGAGCATGTGCTGGATTTTCTTCAAGCCATTCGGCCATCTTGTCGGCCATAAGGCTTTCGAGCGGCTGGCGGACTTCCGAGGAAACCAGCTTGTCCTTCGTCTGCGAGGAGAATTTGGGATCGGGCAGCTTGACCGAAACGATGGCCGTCAGGCCTTCGCGCATGTCATCGCCCGTCAGCGAGACCTTTTCCTTTTTCAGTAGCCCCGACTTGTCGGCATAGTTGTTGAGCGTGCGCGTCAAAGCTGCCCGAAATGCTGCCATGTGCGTACCGCCATCCCGTTGAGGGATATTGTTCGTGAACGGCAACACGTTTTCGTAATAGCTGTCATTCCATTCAAGCGCGACATCGATGCCGATCCCGTCGCGCTGCCCGGAAACCGCAATCGGGTCGGGGAAGAGCGGGGTCTTGGCGCGATCAAGATATCTGACGAAGGCCGCAATCCCGCCTTCATAATATAGCTCATGCTGAACATGCTCGGCATGCCGCGCATCGATGAGAAAGATGCGGACGCCTGAATTGAGGAAGGCCAGTTCGCGATAGCGATGCTCGAGCTTCTCAAAATCGAATTCGGTTATCTTGAAGGTCTCCGGCGACGGCAGGAACGTGACACGCGTCCCCTTCTTGCCGCCTGCGGGTCCGACGACCTTCAGCGGAGCAACGGCATCGCCATGCGCGAACTGCATATAATGTTCTTCATTGTCGCGCCAGATTGTCAGGTCGAGTCGCAACGAAAGCGCATTGACCACCGAGACACCTACACCGTGAAGGCCGCCGGAAACCTTGTAGGCATTGTCATCCGACGTGTTTTCGAATTTCCCGCCCGCGTGGAGTTGGGTCATGATCACTTCGGCCGCAGAAACACCCTCTTCGGCATGGATACCGGTCGGAATGCCCCGGCCATTATCTTCCACCGAAACCGAGCCGTCTGGATTGAGCGTGATCGTAATCCGGTCGCAATGGCCTGCCAGTGCTTCATCGATCGCGTTGTCGGAAACTTCGAAAACCATATGGTGCAGGCCGGAACCGTCATCGGTATCGCCGATATACATGCCGGGCCGTTTGCGAACCGCATCAAGCCCTTTGAGGACCTTGATCGAATCGGCACCATATGCGGAAGTATTGGGGGTATTCTGGGGTTCGTCTGTCATGCCCAGCCTATAGGGAAGCATGGCCGAAAACCCAAGGGAAATGCGACTCATAGAACAATTTGACACGGAGAATATGATTAGATATCTAACCTTATAGTTCGATATCTAATCGGAATTCAAAATGGTGACAAACAGGCGAAATTTCATCCTTGGAGCGGGTGGCTCACTCGCGCTCGTTTCGGCAGCGGGATTCTGGCACGTGACGCGTATGCCGAAAAAGGCAATCGAGCCTTGGCAGCTCGATCCCGATCCGCCTGCAGATGCAAGGATGGATGCGTTCCGACATGCCATTCTTGCGCCCAACCCGCATAATCGACAACCATGGCTGATCCAGCTTGAAGGCAATGATTCGGCCATCATCTCCTGTGACCTGGACAAGCGCTTGCCCGAGACCGATCCGTTTGACCGGCAAATCGTGATCGGCTTCGGGACTTTTCTCGAGCTGGCGCGGATTGCCGCTGCCGAACGCGAAATCCGGATGGACATGACGCTGTTTCCGGAGGGCGAACCGCAACCGCGGCTGGATACGCGTCCCGTCGCACGCCTGACGTTCGTTGCAGACAAGACGGTTCGCCGGGACCCACTCTACAAAGCGATATTGGCACGCAGGACGAACCGGGAAATCTATTCGCAGTCCGCACCCACAGCCCGACAGTTGGCCGCATTGCAGGCAGGTGATGTGAATACGACCAGCGATCCAGCGCTCCTTGGTCGACTTCGTGCCATCACCGTCGCCGCAATCTCCGATGAAATGAATACGCGTCGGACGATGATGGAAACCGTAAGACTGCTCCGCATAGGTCGGGACGAGGTTGACGCCGCAGGCGACGGACTGGCCCTTACCGGTCCGATGATCGAGGCCACGCGATCGCTTGGCCTGACTTCTCGAGAGACTTTGGCCGACCCGACCAGTGCCGCATTCAAGATCGGTCTCGATGGCCAGCGGAAAATCTATGATTCCGTGCCCGCAGCGTTTTGGATATCGACGCCGGGCAATACCCGCGCCGAACAGCTTGAAGCCGGCCGCCGCTATGTTCGCGCTACATTGCGCGCGGCGGCGCTGGGCCTGGCCATCCACCCGATGAGCCAGTCACTCCAGGAATATCCCGAAATGGCCAATCATCTTGCCGAAGTTCACACATTGCTTGGCGCATCGCTCGATCATCGGATCCAGATGCTTGCCCGCATCGGCCATGCTCCGTCCGTCACCCCGGCTCCACGCCTGCCGCTCCAATCCCATATTGTCGCATGAACACGACAATTCCGGCTTTTGAGCTTTTCAATGAAATCGGGATCATCAACCAGCTCTCGACCACGATGTTCGAACGCGTCTTGCCCAAGGGCATGACCCAAGCGCAGTTCACGGTGCTCAATCATTTTGTGCGGCTCGGCCACCAGGAGCGCTCACCGGCCCAACTGGCGTTCGCATTTCAGGTCACGCGCCCTACGATGACAAGCACCCTGACCCGGATGGAACGCGCCGGCCTGATTGCAATCAGGCCTGATCCGCAGGACGGGCGCGGAAAGCGCGTCTCGCTGACGGAAAAGGGCCACGCGATGCGCGAGGCGTGTATCGCTGCGGCTTCCGTTCTCTTTCCGATGCTGGACGGCTTGATCACGGATAGCGAACTGGAAGCGATCCTGCCCCCGCTCACGCGATTACGGAAGGCGCTGGACGAAATGCGCAACGCCAAGGCAACTGAGCCTGAATGATTTTTCTTGGCCCGAGACAAGAAATGACGTGCACTTATGCGCCAATTATGATCGGAAAGGCACAGCAAGCCCTTAATATGGAGCGTTGAGCCATCCTGCCATGCTTTTGTCGCGCAATTATCCGCCTTCTCCGGAACTGGAGCCCTACATAGCCCGACACTATGTGTTTGAGGCGGAGCTACCGCAGGACCTCATGTTGACGGATCGACTCCTGTCGGAAACCGCTTTTGTGCGCATCCTGATCCGCGGCAACTGGCAAGCGGAAATCGCGCCCGGCTATTGGGCCGGTGCCGGTCCGGTCGTCTTCTTCGGCCCGAATGAATTTCCGCTTCCCGTGCGCGTGAAAGGTCCGTTCACGGTGATTGGCTTTGCCATCCATCCTGGCGGCTGGCGTTCCCTCTTCGACCGGTCGGCACGCGATTATGCAGACCAGATGATTCCGCTTTCCGCGGCCTGGGGCAATATTGCCGAGCGGCTTTGGACTGAGACAAAGGATGAAACCGACGATACCTGCCTTGTCACCGCGATGGAGCGCGCCATATCCGCCCAACTGGCCTGGATCGGGCTGCGCGCACCAGACACGCAGATGAACGACTTTGCCGCAATTGCGCGTTCGGACAGTACAATCCGCATCGACGACGCTGCGGCAAAGATCGGCCTTTCTGTCCGCCAGCTTGAGCGCCGGTGCCTTGCAACATTCGGCCTGAGTCCCAAGGCCGTCCTGCGCCGCAGCCGCTTCCTCGACATGGCAACGGCGATGCGCGGTTTCTCGTCACCCAGCGAAGAAGAATTGGCTGCGCTGCGCTACTTCGATCAATCGCACCTCACCCGCGAATTCAAGCGCTTTGCGGGAATGACGCCACGCGCCTTCGAGCGCACGCAAACTCCGCTTTTTACCGCGGGACTTGATCTCAGGAATCAGGCGTTTGCTCGTCCCGCGGCGGATTTCAGGCTGAAGGACGGGATGCCGCGCTAGCCACGACTGTGCCGTCATCGACATGGAACCAGCTGGCGGCTTGCGCCAATCCTCCAAAAAGCCCCGTCTCCGTCCCTGTCATCCAGACCTGCCCGCCCCCGCCTGCAAGCCTTTCAAAGAGCGCATCCCGCCGCACGGGATCGAGGTGTGCTGCGATTTCGTCGAGGAGCAGGATTGGTCGCCGCCCGGCCTGTTCGGCAACAAGATCAGCATGGGCCAGAACAAGGCCAAGGAGCAGTGCCTTTTGTTCTCCGGTCGAGCATCGGGCGGCCGGTTGCCCTTTGCCAAGATGATCGACCGCAAGGTCGCTACGATGTGGTCCAGCAAGCGTCCGCCCTGCTGCAGCATCGCGCGATCGGCCCTGCGCAAGCTCGACAGCAAGGCCCCCTTCGTCCCGCCAGCCTTCCAGCGCCAAGGCCGCGCGGGCAAACGGTCCATCGACCGATGCAGCGATTCTCTCGTTCAGCATGGACACAAGTGCAGACCGAGAGCGTGCAATCGCCGCGCCATGCTCGGCCATCTGCGTTTCGAGTGCCGCCACCCAGTCCGGATCTGCAGGCACCTCACTGCCGAGCAGGCGGTTGCGCTGGCGCATGGCGGCATCATAGCGGGTCGTGTGCCGCGCATGCGCAGGTTCCAGAGCGAGTACCAGCCTGTCAAGGAACCGTCGCCGCTCGCTCGCCCCTTCCGTGAAAAGCCGGTCCATCGCTGGCGTCAGCCACACGATAGACAGCCATTCCGACAATGCTCCGGCCGAAGTCGGTGCCCCGTTGATCCGGACGATTCGGCGATCCGGCGCGAGCGCGAGCGTGCCGACGCCAAGATCAACATCGCCAAGTCGTCCCGCAACCGCGAATCCTCCCGGCCCGTCACTGCGTCCCATCTCGGAAAGTGCCGCCCCCCTCAACCCGCGTCCGGGCACCAGGAGGGAAACCGCTTCAAGAATATTGGTCTTGCCCGCTCCGTTTTCGCCGGTGAGAACGATGAAATTGGCTGCTGGCATCAGGATTGCTGCCTGATGGTTCCGGAAATCGGTCAATGCAAGGCGGGTCAGAGCCATAGGATCATGCTGCACACCAGATTGGCCTCAAAGACAAGCCCGTCTTGCCCTTGGAGAAAGACGCGCGTAAGGGCCCGCTTCCGGTTGCCCGTCAAGAGACCACTTTGACGGGGATTCGGCGGTCGGGACGTAGCGCAGCCTGGTAGCGCATCACACTGGGGGTGTGGGGGTCGCAGGTTCGAATCCTGTCGTCCCGACCAATTCAGCCAGCCCGGCTGATCCGCCAGCCCCACACGCTGAGGCCCAACATCGCTGCGTTGGATACAAAATCGAGCGCCATCCATTGGTTGAAGACCGGTTCCACGTAGACGTACCAATAGTTGAACCAGAAGAACGGCAACAGCGCGATTCCGTATGCCAGGAAGGTTGTAGAGGTGAAGCGGCTGAACCAGGCGAACAAGCCAGACAGGATGGCCTGCGACCCGAAACAGCCCATGAGCAGCGCGGTGGTGGTTGTCAGCTCCCGATAATCGGGGTTGAGGACCAGTTCGAGGACCGAACGCGGCATGAAAAGGCACCAGCTTCCCAGGACAAGAAACGGGAGCGCGATCAGGCGCTGAATAGCAAGCGGTGAAACCATGTGCCTGTTCTAGCCGAAACGTCCGGCCCTTGAAACCGCGACGATGCGCGCCCCATATGCGCAGTCATGAGCGAACTTCCCAAATGGCATGGCACCACCATTGTATCGGTGCGCAAAGGCGGCAAGGTCGTCATCGCGGGCGATGGCCAGGTATCAATGGGTCAGACCGTGATGAAGCCGAACGCAAAAAAGGTGCGTCCGCTGGGTGACGGCAAAGTGATCGCCGGATTTGCCGGTGCAACGGCGGACGCCTTCACGCTGTTTGAGCGGTTGGAAAGAAAACTTGAGCAGTTCAACGGACAGTTGATGCGCTCCGCCGTCGAACTCGCCAAGGATTGGCGGACCGACAAATACCTCAGAAACCTTGAAGCAATGATGATTGTCGCGGACAAGGATGTGACGCTGATCCTGACAGGCAATGGCGATGTTCTGGAGCCCGTTGATGGCATTGCCGCGATCGGCTCAGGCGGCAATTTCGCACTCGCGGCAGCCCGCGCGCTCAAGGAGTACGAAGAGGACGCCGAAAGACTTGCGCGCAAGGCGATGGCGGTTGCTGCCGAGATTTGCGTCTACACCAATGACCAGCTGACGGTCGAGACACTCGATTCAGCCCAGTAACAGGACCGAAATGAACCAGAATCTTACTCCCAAGGCCATTGTTGCCGCCTTGGATGCCCATATCGTCGGACAGACGGATGCCAAACGTGCTGTGGCGGTGGCCCTCAGGAATCGCTGGCGCCGGCAGCAGCTCGCGCCCGAATTGCGCGACGAGGTCAGCCCCAAGAACATTCTCATGATCGGCCCGACCGGATGCGGCAAGACCGA
Source organism: Sphingomonadales bacterium (assembly GCA_016704425.1). Lineage (GTDB taxonomy): Bacteria > Pseudomonadota > Alphaproteobacteria > Sphingomonadales > Sphingomonadaceae > Aquisediminimonas. The sequence goes on along the minus strand of JADJAC010000011.1, from coordinate 107,014 downwards.
GATCAGTCGCCGCCTTGCCAAGCTGGCGGATGCGCCGTTCGTCAAGGTTGAGGCGACAAAATTCACTGAAGTCGGCTATGTCGGCCGCGACGTCGAACAGATTGCCCGCGACTTGGCAGAGGAAGCCATTCGCCTCGAAAAGGAGCGCCGCCGCACTGCGGTCCGGGACAAGGCCGAAGAAGCGGCAATGAACCGCCTGCTCGATGCGCTGACCGGCAAGGATTCGAGCACGGCCACCCGCGAGGCGTTTCGCAAGCGCTTTCAGGACGGCCATCTCCAGTCGACCGAAATCGAAATCGAGGTTGAAGCCAGCCCTTCAATGCCGTTCGACGTGCCCGGTGGTGCCCAGGTTGGCGTGATCAATATTGGCGAAATGATGGGCAAGGCCTTTGGCGGGAGCCAGATGAAGCGCCGCAAGATGAGTGTGCCTGCAGCCTGGGCAAAGCTCATCGAGGAGGAAGCCGACAAGAGGCTCGACCAGGACGATGTCGCGCGCGTGGCCCTTGCCGATGCCGAAGCGAACGGGATCGTGTTTCTGGACGAGATCGACAAGATTGCCGTCTCCGACGTGCGCGGCGGCTCAGTCAGCCGCGAAGGCGTGCAGCGCGACTTGCTGCCGCTAATCGAAGGGACGACTGTCGCCACCAAGTACGGCCCGATGAAGACCGATCATATCCTCTTCATTGCTTCGGGCGCGTTCCACGTTGCAAAGCCCAGCGACTTGCTTCCCGAACTTCAGGGGCGGTTGCCGATCCGTGTTGAGCTGAAAGCACTGACGCAGGACGATTTTGTCCGCATCCTGAAGGACACTCGAGCAAGCCTTGCAGACCAATATGCAGCGCTTCTCGGGACAGAAGGTGTTACGGTCCGCTTCACTGATGATGGCATTGTGGCAATCGCCCGCATCGCCGCCGAAATGAACGAAGCGGTTGAGAATATCGGTGCGCGGCGGCTTTCGACAGTGATGGAAAAACTCCTTGAGGATGTCAGTTTTGAAGCTGAGGACCGGCAAGGCAGCGAAGTGCTGGTCGATGCAGACTATGTGAACGGCCAGTTGGCGAGTGTTGCGCGGAACACCGACCTTTCAAAATATGTCCTGTAGGCGGGCCGCAGCCCTACTCCTCCGATGCCTATATAAATTGTTGTCGCGACTTGACGCCGCCTGACGCCTGAGGCCCTAATTGGCTCTTCGATTCCGTCCAAGGAGACGCATCGGTGTCGAATTGTGGCATTTCGAATGCGTGACTCTGTGGAAGGACCCCCGCCGTGCTGAAATGGCTTTTGTGTTTTGTATTCTCCACAGCCTGGGCATGCTCGGCGCAGGCGGAGGACGAGCCGAAACCGCCAGTCGCGGCACAAAGGCCGCATGAAGTCAGGGCGCCGTTCGGGGCCGTCCGGCAAGATGAATACTACTGGCTGCGCGACGACAGCCGCAGCAACCCTGAGATGCTTGCCACGCTTGCTGCCGAAAACGCCTATGCCGACGCCGTGCTTGCCCCGCTCAAGCCGCTGAAGGACAAGCTCTACGCCGAGATCACCAGCCGGCTCGCGCCCGATGACACAAGCGTGCCGTATCTCAAGCACGGATATTACTATTACACGCGCTTCCGCAAAGGGCAGGACTATCCGGTTGTCGCGCGGCGCAAAGGCAGTATGAAAGCGCCTGAGGAAATCTTGCTGAACCAGAACGCAATGGCGGCCGGAAAGAGTTACTTCCATGTCGGGCAGTTTCAGATCAGCCCCGACAATCGCCTGCTTGCATGGACTGAAGATAGTGTCGGACGCCTGCAATACCGCCTCATGATCAAGGAGATCGCCTCTGGCCGGATGCTTGATGGGGCTGTGTCCAACCTGGAAGAGGAGGTCGTCTGGGCCGACGACAACCGCACCGTTTTCTATGTCGACAAGGATCCGGTCACACTTCTTTCAAAGCGTGTAAAGGCTCATGCAATCGGCACAGCCGCAACCTCTGACCGGCTCGTCTATAGCGAGGCTGATGACAGCTATTATATCTCGCTCAAGCGAACGACGTCGGATCGCTTCCTCTGCATTGCCTTGTCATCAACGGTCAGCACCGAGGAGCGTTGTGCCCCGTCGTCCGGTTTGGAGCCCTTCAAGCCAGTCGCGACAAGGGCGCGTCACGTCCTCTACACGGCCGATCATGTCGGCGATCACTGGCTGATTTTGACCAACTGGAATGCGCCCAACTACCGATTGATGCGTGTTCGCGATTCGATCGACACCAATGATCGCAGCCAGTGGGTCGATGTCGTTCCCCACAGCAACGGCGCATTCATTGAAGACTTCCAGCCATTCGACGGCTTTGTCGCAATCGAGGAACGGGTCGATGCCAACAAGCGGATTCGCATCCTGGGCAATGACGGGAAATCTGTGTCCGTATTGGCCGATGAACCAGCCTTTACGATGACGCTCGACACCAATGCCGAACCGAAAAGCCGTTGGCTGCGTTATCGCTACACCTCGCTCGTGACTCCCGAGACGATCCTGGAAGTCAGCGCAACAACAGGCGCGCGCCGTGTGCTCAAAAGGCAGATTATCCCAGAATTCGAGCCGTCGCACTATGAGACGGCCCGCATCTGGGCGTCCGCCCGCGACGGGACCAAAGTGCCCGTCACACTCCTTTACAGGAGGGGATTCAAGCCCGACGGCACTGCCGCCGCCTACCAGATCGGCTATGGCAGCTATGGGTCCTCGACTGATCCCGAATTCAATCCCGCCTATCCGAGCCTTGCTGATCGCGGCATGATCGTCGCGTTGGCCCATGTGCGCGGCGGGCAGGAACTGGGCCGCGCCTGGTATGATGACGGGCATCTGATGAAAAAGAGAAACAGCTTCACGGACTTCATAGACGTGACAAGGGCACTGGTTGGCGAGGGATATGCGGCAAAAGGGCGCGTTGCAGGTTTTGGCAGGAGCGCGGGTGGGCTCTTGATGGGAGCGGTGCTCAATATGGCGCCTGAAGATTATGGCACAATCATCACGCAGGTGCCGTTCGTCGACGCCGTGACGACAATGCTTGATCCAACAATTCCACTCACAACCAACGAGTATGACGAATGGGGCAACACCGAACAGCAACCCGCCTACGACTATATTCTGAGCTACTCGCCGTATGACAATGTCCGTGCGAGACCGTATCCCCCGGTTTATGTGAGCACAGGCCTATGGGACAGCCAGGTTCAATATTATGAACCGGCGAAATGGGTTGCGCGGTTGCGACGACTGAAAACAGATGACAATCCGCTTGTCTTCCGCGTGAACATGGAGGCCGGGCATGGCGGCACCTCGGGCCGGTTGCGCCACTATGAGGAGCAGGCCGAATATCTTGCCTTCATGATGCACCAGCTTGGCGTGGATCGTGGCGCAAACTAGCTGCTTGCCCAACGTTGGGCCCGCATGTCTCAATGCGCGGTTGACGGACGGTGCCGGGCCGGAGAAATAGGCGCGCATGACCGGCCGCGCTTTCCCCTTGGTGCTTGCGACTATCGCGTCGTTTGGCGCGGTTGCACTCGGGCTGGCTGTCGGTGACGGCATCGACCAGCAATGGCTCCTCGCCGCCCGCTGGACGGCAAGAGTCGGCTTTCCGGTTTTCATCCTGACTTACTGCGCCGCGTCACTCGTGCGACTTTGGCCGAATGCGATGACCAGGGCGATGCTTCGCTATCGTCGGCAATGGGGCCTTGGTTTTGCGCTCACCCACAGCGTCCATCTCTTCGCGCTTGTCACATTTCTGGAGGTGTCAGGACAGCCGCCGAAACTGCTCTCGGTGATTGGCGGGGGTGCAGGCTACGCCCTGCTGTATGCAATGGCGCTGACATCGAATACGGCCTCAATGCGCGCAATGGGCATCTGGTGGAAGCGGCTGCACGCCGTTGGCATGCATTGGCTGTGGTTTGTCTTCACCTTCAGCTATTTCGGCCGGATCTTCGATCCCGGCCGGATGGCGCAGGGACTTACCCTGTTTCCAATCTGCATCGCCGCCCTTGGCCTCAGGCTTTGGGCCTGGACCAAGGCACGACAAAAGCAGGTTGTCGCCTAGCGCGAACCAGTTTTGCGGACGGCGCCCTTGTGGGCACCAACGCCACCTGGCTTGCGATGCGGACGGAACGGACGGCGCGCACGATCCCCCTCGGTGCGCTCGGGACGATCACCACGCGGCCGATCCCTGCCGCCGCCGTCATGCCGCTGAGCCGCCGGCTTGTTGGCAGGCTTTGGCAGCTTGGCCTTCAGCTCGTCAAAATTCGCAGGCAGCGGAACCGGATTGAGCTTGACGCCGGTGAGGCGCTCGATCTGGCGCAGCCATCCCTTTTCCTCGCCAGCCACATATGAAATCGCAATGCCATCGGCACCGGCACGCGCGGTGCGACCGATGCGGTGGACATATTGTTCGGGGACATTGGGCATGTCGAAGTTGAAGACATGGCTGACGCCCGATACGTCGATCCCCCGCGCGGCAATATCTGTCGCAATCAGGATCTTGATCTCGCCCTTGCGGAAGGCATTGAGCGCTTGGGTGCGGTTCGCTTGCGACTTGTTACCGTGGATTGCGGCGCAACCAATGTTGGCGGCGTGGAGGTGCTTCACGATCTTGTCAGCGCCATGCTTGGTGCGCGAAAAGACGAGGGCGCGGTCAATCTCTTCCTTGCCGAGCTGGATCGTCAGCAAGGCCTGCTTTTCGATCTGGTTGAGGAAGGTCACATACTGCTGGACGCGTTCGGCGGTTGAGGCGATCGGCGTGACAGCGACCTTGACCGGATTGGTCAGGAACCGGTCGCCCAGTTCCGAAATCGTCTTTGGCATTGTCGCCGAGAAGAAGAGCGACTGACGGTCTTTCGGGAGCATCTTGTCGATCTGCTTCAGCGGCACAATGAAACCGAGATCAAGCATCTGGTCGGCTTCGTCGAGGACAAAGATCTCCACATCCTTCAACGTCACGGCACGCTGCTGCACGAGGTCGATCAGGCGACCGGGCGTTGCGACCAGCACATCGACGCCCTGGCCCAGTGCCTTGATCTGGCGACCGATCGGCACGCCGCCGAACACGGTTTCAACCGAAACCTGCATCTGGCGGCCATAGTCGCGGAACGAAGCACCGATCTGGGCGGCCAGTTCACGGGTCGGTGAAAGCACGAGCATGCGGCACGAACGCTGCATGCGCGGCTTGGGATTGCGGTGGAAATAGTCCAGCGACGGCAGGGCAAAGGCCGCAGTCTTGCCAGTGCCTGTCTGGGCAATGCCACAGACGTCGCGGCCGTCAAGCAACGGCGGGATCGCCTGAAGCTGGATCGGGGTCGGAATTGTATAACCCTTGGCGGCAAGCGCGGCCAGAAGCGGCTTGGCAAGGCCAAGGTCTGAAAATTGTGTCAAGATAAGTCTCGTTTCAAATGTGCGAGAACCCGCACAGACTGTGCAGGCGCAAGCGGGGTCAAAGTTGACAACCCGCGTGAAAAGGGAAGCCTTGTGGCATTGCGCTCTAAGGTGCTGGCCTGAGCCGCACCCTGAATATCGGTGCGGACAATCACGCTGGCCAGCAGACGCAATCTCAATGGAAATTGCTGCGCTGCACAAACAGATAGTCACTAAAAGCAGGAAAAGCAAGGCTGAAAGGGAAATTACCTTGATCGCCAGCACCAGCGCGCCCATTTATGGAGCATGCTGATCGAAACAGAAACCACGCCGAACCCGGCGACGCTCAAGTTCCTGCCCGGCCGTATCGTCATGGAAGCGGGCACACGCGACTTTGCAACGCCTGAAGAGGCGGAAGCTTCTCCACTGGCTGAAATGCTTTTCGGGCTCGGCGATGTTGAAGGTGTTTTCTTCGGGAAGGACTTTGTCTCCGTCACGGCCGGACCTGGTTCGGACTGGCGGCATCTGAAGCCGGATGTGCTGTCTGTATTGCTCGACCATTTCACGGCAAATATGCCGTTGTTCAAGCCTGCGAGCGCTGGCTTCACCGTTCCGGCTGAAGATGAAGGCTTTACCGACGATCCAGCGGATGAGGATATCATTATCCAGATCAAGGAACTGATCGAAACCCGCGTTCGCCCGGCTGTTGCCAACGACGGGGGCGACATTCTCTATCGGGGATTCGACAAGGGCAAGGTCTTCCTCAAGATGCAAGGTGCCTGCTCAGGCTGTCCATCCTCGACGGCCACGCTCAAGCATGGCATTGAATCGCTCCTCAAGCATTATGTTCCTGAGGTCACTGAAGTCCTCGCTGTCTGAATCACAACTTCCAGGAAAGGATGCTCATGTCCAAACCGCTCGATGCTGCGGCGCTTGATCAATTGTTTCGCACTGCCCGTACCTACAATGGCTATCTGGACAAGCCGGTCTCGCCCGAACAAAGGGACGCGATCTGGGAATTGATGAAATTCGGGCCGACTTCGGCCAATTGCCTGCCCGCCCGGTTGATCTGGTGCGCAAGTGCCGAGGCAAAGGAAAAGCTGGCCGCACTCGCCCTGCCTGCCAATGGCGACAAGATTCGCAAAGCTCCTGTGACGGTCATCATCGGAATGGACCTAGAGTTCTACGAACATCTGCCTGAACTCTTCCCGCACGCCGATGCCCGAAGCTGGTTCGCAAACACCCCGGCGCTGGCTGAAGCTACAGCGTTTAGAAATTCGTCCTTGCAGGGCGCCTATTTCATGCTCGCCGCGCGCGCGCTGGGACTCGACACCGGGCCAATGTCCGGCTTCAACAATGAAGCCGTCGATCAGGCCTTTTTTGCAGACACAAACGTGAAATCGAATTTCATTTCGACGCTCGGCTATGGCGATCCTTCTTCCATATTCGACCGTTCGCCGCGACCGGCTTTCGAGCGCTTCAACACTGTCGTCTGATCCCATGCGCCGCCTGGTCATCGAAACGTCCGGGGCGGATTGCTCGATTGCCCTGATCGAAGGCGAACACATTATTGCCGAACGCCATGAGCGCGTTGGACGCGGCCATGCCGAACGGCTGATCCCCTGGATCGCAGCGCTGCCCGAAGGAGGGCGGTCGGACGAAATACTGGTCGGCTGCGGCCCCGGCAGCTTTACCGGCGTCCGTATCGCGATTGCTGCTGCACGCGGCCTGGCCCTTGGCTGGGGTGTGCCGGTTCATGGCGTTTCGTCGCTTGCCCTTGTCGCTGCCGGGCAGAACGAACCGGCGCTGACCGTGGCTGTGGAGGGCGGCCACGGCGAAATTTTTGTGCAGGACTTCATGCGCACGCCCTTCTACCAGGCTGGGCCCATGCGGTCATTGACGCCTGAAGCGGCGGCGCAAATTTCGACCAATGCCTGGGTTGCCGGCAGCGGCGCTGAAAGACTCGTAGCGGCCCGCGGCTATGGCACTGCAGTCAACGGCGAAGGCAGAGCATCGCTCGCCTGCCTGCTACCAGAAGCATTTACAACTCTTCCGCCGCGCCCCGTCTACGGTCGCGGGGCAGATGCCAAGGCCATGGCATGACCAAGGAAATCGAAATCGTCGAAGCGGACGCGCGTGACATTGAAGAAGTCATGACGGTGATGAACCTGGCCTTTGACCCGCGCAACGGCGAAGCCTGGACAGCCGCGCAATGCGCCGGCGCGCTTTCATTGCCGGGGAGCGTCCTCTTCCTGGCTCGGTCGGGCAGGCGCGCGCTTGGTTTTGCGCTGGCCAGGAGTGTCGCGGACGAAGCCGAATTGCTCCTCATTGCGGTTCGCCCAGACAGCCAGCGAAGCGGCGCCGGCAAGACGCTGGTCGGAAAAATAGTCAGCAGCTATGCAAGCAAGGCGATCAAGAAAATCCATCTCGAAGTCAGGACAGACAATCCTGCATTGGCTTTTTATGGTCGTCTGGGATTTGTTCAGTCCGGTTTGCGTCGTAACTATTATCGGCGAAGCGATGGTCAATTTACTGACGCTGCAACTCTAAGTCTTGAAATCGTTTGATTTCAGGACAAGGTAACTTTTGTCGGGTTCGAATCCATTGTTGAAATGAGAATTCCCGGCGCCTATCCAGATTTTGCACTGATCGAAGAACACAAAAGAATCAGGCAAGCCAATAGAACACAAGGGTAGCGAGAAATGACAGATTCCAACGATATGACCGAAACAATCATTACGCTGACCGCCGATATTGTCGCGGCACATGTCAGCAACAACAGCGTAGCAGTCTCGGATATTCCGACACTCATTGCCAATGTGCATACTGCGCTTTCGGGATTGGGCGGTCGCGCGCCTGCGCCCGAGGTTCGCGCAGAACCTGCTGTCTCAATCCGCGCATCAATCAAGCCTGACTATATCGTGTGCCTTGATGACGGCAAGAAACTCAAGATGCTCAAGCGCCATCTTATGACGCACTATGGCATCACCCCGGACGAATATCGTGCCAAATGGGGGCTGCCTGCGGACTATCCGATGGTGGCGCCGAACTATGCCGAGCAGCGCCGTAGCCTTGCGGTCAAGATCGGTCTGGGGCGCAAGCCCGGGAAGCGCAAATAATTCTGGTGGGGGAAATGGGCGGGCAATTGATTTGCCTGCCTGTCTCTCTAAAAGGAAGGGATGATCGATCCGCGCGACGTTTGCCATGCCCAGACGCATTGATATCGAAGCGCTTTGTGCCGAAAAGGGCCTGCGCATAACCGAACAGCGGCGAATTATTGCGCGTGTCCTATCCGAAGCAGAAGATCATCCGGATGTAGAAGCGCTCCATGCGCGATCCTCTGCGATTGACCCCGGGATTTCCATTGCCACGGTCTATCGCACTGTGCGTCTTTTCGAAGAGGCCGGGATTCTCGATCGCCATGATTTTGGCGATGGCCGTTCGCGTTATGAAGCGGCACCCGAGGCACATCATGACCATCTGATCGATGTCGAAACCGGCAAGGTGATCGAATTTGTCGATCCCGAACTTGAAGCCTTGCAACGGCAGATTGCTGAAAAGCTCGGTTTCCGTCTCGTTGACCATCGGATGGAACTCTATGGTGTCACGCTCGATCGAAAGAGCTGAGAACACGCATTTGCGGGCTTGGGGGCGCCTTGCAACAATCGCCATTGCCCTGATCCTGCTCTTGCCGGTGCACGGAATCTGGAGGCTGCTGCAATTGCGATCGCCCTGGCCGCGCCGCTTCCTTCAGTTTGCAGGAAAAACGGCAGGGGCTGACGTTACAGTGGTGGGAATGCCGATCAAGCGGGACGTTCTGTACATTGCCAACCATGTGAGCTGGCTCGACATCCTGGTTCTTGCGGGCAAGACCGGCAGTGCCTTTGTCGCAAAGGCGGATATGGCCCCCTGGCCGGTGATCGGCTGGCTCGCGACCCTCAACAATTCGGTATATGTTGCACGTGAGCAGCGGCTTGACGTCCACGCGCAGGCGCTTGCAATGAAAACCGCGCTCGAAACCAGTCAACCCCTGACTCTGTTCCCCGAAGGCACGACGGGCGATGGACACGCACTTTTGCACTTCCGGTCCTCGCTGGTCGCATCGGTCACGCCTCCGCCACAGGGCATATCAATCCAGCCTGTCGCCATAGATTATGGCGAATGCGCTGGCGAAATCGCGTGGGTCGGGGACGAGCCGGTCGGACGCAATGCGCTTCGCGTCATGAGCCGCGCCCGACGTTTGCCGGTCACGCTCCATTTCCTGGAACCACTCGACCATGCGGACTTTACGCACCGAAAGGCAATTGTCGCGCATAGCCGCGAGGCGATTGCGAGGACATTGTTCGGAGCCTAAAGCGCCCGGATGAGTCGGTCCGCCCCAAAATCCTTCCACGTGAAATCGTTCGGCTGTCAGATGAACGTCTATGACGGCGAACGCATGGCAGAAATGCTGGGAGCGGAGGGGATGGCCGTTGCCTCTGAAAACGAGGCGGACCTTGTCATCCTCAATACGTGCCACATACGCGAAAAGGCAGCGGAGAAAGTCTATTCCGACATTGGGCGAATGCGTCGGGACGATGGCAGCAGGCCCATGATCGCGGTAGCCGGATGCGTGGCGCAGGCCGAGGGCGCCGAAATCCCGCGCCGGGCACGCGAGGTGGATATTGTCGTCGGACCTCAGGCCTATCACCGCCTGCCAGGGCTGGTTGCAGAAGCGGTACAGGGCAAGCGGGCCATCGACCTCGACCTGCCGGGGCTTGCCAAGTTCGACGTTCTGCCAAGGCGCGCGCCGAAGCGGGGCGCATCTGCCTTCCTCACTGTGCAGGAGGGTTGCGACAAGTTTTGCACCTATTGTGTCGTCCCCTACACGCGCGGTGCAGAAATCAGTCGGAGCTTCGGTGCAATCCTTGAAGAAGCGCAAGCGCTGGTCAGTGCCGGGGTCCGTGAAATCACGCTGGTCGGGCAGAATGTAAACGCCTGGGCGCAGGCTGGTCATGATCTTGGCAGCCTGATCCGGTCGCTCGATGCCTTGCCCGGACTTGCCCGCATTCGCTACACGACCAGCCACCCCAATGACATGACGGACGGCCTGATTGCTGCGCATGGCGATGTCGAGAAATTGATGCCCTTCCTGCACCTGCCCGTGCAGTCTGGCAGCGATCGCATCCTCAAGGCCATGAACCGCAGCCACAGCGCGGATTCCTATCGAGCCGTCATAGAGCGCGTGCGAGGAGTCCGACCCGATATTGCCATTTCGGGAGATTTCATCGTCGGTTTTCCGGGAGAAACCGAGGTTGATTTTGAAGCAACGCTCTCGCTGATCGAAGAGATCAACTACGCCTCCGCCTATTCGTTCAAATATTCGGCCCGGCCGGGCACGCCTGCCGCTACGATGGACGAACAAATTGCGCCGGAAATCATGGACGAGAGGCTCCAGCGGCTTCAGGCCATGCTCAATACGCAGCAATTCGCATTCAATCAGGCGAGCGTCGGCAAGAGGTGCGACATCCTGATCGAACGGGATGGCAAGCGACCCGGACAAAGAATCGGGAAATCGCCCTGGCTCCAATCCGTGGTTGTCGAAAACGGCCCGGAAGCGGGGACCATCATAACTGTCGACCTGGTGTCTGCGGCACCCAACAGCCTGATCGGCGTCGTGGCGGCTGACGCTGCTGCTTAACGGCCTGTCGCAAGCGACACAGTTTGCATTGCGCTACCCCGGATAAAGGGGCAGACTCTGCTGACCGATAGCAAAAGGAGCTTTATGTCGCGCAAGCCGATGCAAGCCAAAGCCGAGGACAAAGCCCGGCTCGAGATTGTTTTTGACAAGCCCCAGTTGCTCGGGCGTTTGTTCGGGGAGTTCGACCAGAACCTCGTTGCTATCGAAAACCGCTTCGGCGTTTATATCGCGGCGCGGGGCAACAAGCTCCAACTTGAGGGTGAGGCGGAAGCCATTGCGCGCGCGCGCGACGTCCTGACCGGCCTTTATAACCGCCTTGCAAAGGGCCAGGAGATTGATGCCGGCGCTGTTCAGGCACTGATCCAGATGGCGTTCGAGCCAACGCTGGACGGTATTATCCGGCATGAACATGAAGCGCCACCGATCATGATCCGGACGCGCAAGAAGACGATCGTTCCGCGTTCTGCGACGCAGATCCGCTACATGGAGGCGCTGTCGCGCAATGACATCATCTTCGCGCTTGGCCCTGCAGGGACAGGCAAGACCTATCTTGCCGTTGCGCAAGCCGTCTCCCAGCTAATTACCGGAAGCGTTGATCGGCTTATCCTGTCACGCCCCGCGGTTGAGGCGGGCGAACGGCTTGGCTTCCTACCCGGTGATATGAAAGAGAAGGTCGATCCCTATCTGCGACCGCTCTATGATGCGCTCTATGACTGCCTGCCTGCCGAACAGGTCGAACGGCGAATTGCCTCCGGCGAAATCGAGATAGCGCCCATTGCCTTCATGCGCGGGCGGACGTTGGCGGATGCGTTCGTCATTCTCGACGAAGCACAGAATACGACGCCCATGCAGATGAAGATGTTTCTCACCCGCTTCGGCCAGAACAGCCGGATGGTCGTGTGCGGCGATCCAAAGCAGGTCGACCTGCCTGACCCCAGCAAGTCAGGCCTCGCTGACGCTGTAAGCCGACTGGAAGGCGTCGAGGGCATCGCAACTGTCAGCTTTGGCATTGGCGATGTGGTGCGCCATCCGGTCGTAGGCCGGATAGTCGAGGCCTATGAGGGACGAGATTGATCGAGACTGCACTTCAGGTCGAGTCCTGCTGGCCTGAACATGACTGGGAAGCACGCGCCTCAGCAGCAGTCGAGGCTGCAGTTGCTGCGTCCCCATACCAAGCGCTTGCTGCAATCGATGCGCTCGTTGAAATTGATGTTCGCCTGACCGACGATGCTGAAGTGCAAGTTCTCAACCGTGATTACCGGAACAAGGACAAGCCGACCAACGTCCTGTCCTTTCCGATGCTCCTACCCGAACAGATCAAAGATATCACCCGGACGGATCTTGGCGAGGTCCTGCTTGGGGATATTGTGCTCGCCTATGGGACCTGCGCCCGCGAAGCTGCCGACCGCGCGGTGAGCGTCGAAGCGCACGCTACACATCTGATTGTGCATGGCACGCTGCATTTGCTAGGCTATGATCATATGAAGGACTGGGAAGCCGAAGCGATGGAAGCGCTCGAACGCGAGATCATGGCAACGCTTGGCCTGCACGACCCCTATGAACCGGTAGAGGACTAGAACTCGTTCAATGCCTGAAGACTCGAGTAGCAACGGCCGAATTTGGCAGGGCCTGAAGGCCCTGCTGTTCGGCGAACGCGAAGCCAGCCTGCGCGACCAGATCGAAGATGCGATCGACGAGCATGAGGAAGATGGCGAGGAGGCCAAGGGAGACCTTTCCCCGGTTGAGCGGCAAATGCTCAGGAACCTGCTTCATTTTGGCGAGCGCACTGTTGGTGACGTTGCCGTGCCAAGGGGAGACATCATCGCGGTTGCAGAAGATGTCGGCTTCGAAGCGCTCGTCAGGGCTTTTGCCGAAGCAGGCCATAGCCGCCTGCCGGTCTATCGCGAGAGCCTCGATACCATCACAGGCATGATCCATATCAAGGACGTGTTCGAGATACTGGCGAACAAATCCGAACCGCCTGTTGGCCTCGACGGGCTGATCCGTCAGCCGCGCTATGTGCCTGAATCGATGGGTGTGCTCGATCTTCTTGCTGAAATGCGCGCAAGCAAGACGCATCTTGCAATTGTGATTGACGAATATTCGGGAACAGAAGGCCTGGTGACCATCGAAGACCTGGTCGAGGAAATCGTCGGTGACATTGAGGATGAACATGACGAGACGCCGGCTGCCATGATCGTTCCGATGGACGGTGGGCGCTGGGATGCCGACGCACGCATCGAATTGTCCGATGTGGCGGAAGCGATCGATCCGCGGCTTGCGGAGGTTGACGAGGATGTCGATACGCTCGGCGGGCTGGCTTTTGTGCTGGCGGGCCATGTTCCACAGATCGGTGAAAGCGTTACGCATGCGAGCGGCTGGCGAATCGAAGTGACTGATGGCGATGCGAGACGGGCAACGCGGCTCATCCTTCATCCGCCGATCAGGAAGGCTGCAGGCAGTGACAACGCAGCAGCGGCGACATGAGAATCATGCATGAGGATCAGAAAATGAAGCGGGCAGATTGGACATGGCTGATCGGGAGTGCAGCGCTCCTTTGCATCGGCGCTTCAGCACCACCTCCTAAGAAGGGAGCTGCGCCAGCCGCCAAGCCGGCCGCCGTTGCGGTTCCACAGCCGAAAGCACGCTATGCAATGGATATCGGGACCACATCCGGTCTTGCTGGCATGGCAGGTGGAGGTGCCGGAGGAGCAATGTCGATGATGTTTGGCGGCGGCGGGCGCGAGTCGCATGAGCTTCACCTGCGGCTCGGATCGACACTGGCGACAGTCGGTACTCCGGTTGCCGATCACTTTTTCCAGCCAGCAGCCAAGCTTGGCAAGTCCGTTCCGCTGGTTTCGACTCCGTCCAGAGAAGAACCGGGCCAAATGCCCCGAGATTTCCAGCGCCCAAAGGGACGCTTGCTACTCTATTGGGGTTGCGGGGTTCACGCCGCAAAAGGCCAACCAGCCATCATAGACTTCTCGAAGATCGGGACCGGCCAGCCAATGCCCAACCTCTATTCGGCGCGCATTCCTGTTGATCGAGGGCCAAGCGTGGCCAACAGCCGTACCTATGGCGAGTGGCCGAATGCCAAGTCCGGCAAGCAACCGCAATCGGGTTCGCTGCTTGGCAATCACCGCATTTCTTCAACCTATGCACCTGAGATCCAGTTTGTGCTGGCCCAGGACTATCTGGCAGGCCTGCGCGGCGCGACGTCGTCTGGCCCCGATGGCGCGGTCAACCTCAGCTGGAACAGCGTGCCAGCCGCAACCGGATATTACGCCTGGGTGATGGGCATGAAAATGGACGGATCTGGCGACGAAGGGCCGCGCGACATGGTCTGGTGGTCCTCGTCTGCGGGGCGCGAGTTTGGTGGCGGGCTGTTCGAATGGCTCTCTCCCGGCGTCGTCCAGCAGCTGATCGCTGATCGCACGGTGATGCCCCCCAGCCAGACGAGTTGCACTGTTCCCGCAGAGGTGAAAGCTGCGGCGCCCGACTTCATGATCGGCAATCTCTATGCCTATGGGCCGGAAACCAATATTGCCTATCCCCCACGCCCCGCGACAGGACCCTGGAATCTCGAGTGGACAGCACGCATCCGTTACCGTTCAACAACCAGTTGGATGATCGGCGGTCCAATGGCGAATGCGGGGCCGGGAAAGAATGGCAAGCCCTGCAAACCCAGCCTTTTTGGCGCAGTGACGGGCCTTGGATGCTAGACAAGCGAAAGTGAACACATGACCTGGAAGTCCCATCTTCGTAATGCTGCGATCATCATCGTCCTTTTGCTGGCGGGAGCCTATTGGTACCTATCAAGCCCGGACAAGGCGCGTGTCGCGCTCGAAGACATGCAGGGGCAGGCCCCGAAGCTGACGACGCCACGCCGCGAAAATTTCCCGACGATCAATATTGCAAAGGTGGTGGGCTGGCCGGAAGGAGCAAAGCCATCTGCTGCATCAGGCCTGAAGGTTGCTGCCTTTGCCGAAAAGCTTGATCATCCGCGCTGGCTTCTGGAATTGCCCAATGGCGACATCCTCGTTGCCGAGAGTTGGGCCCCGAAAAGGCCATCCCAAGGCATTGGGGACAAGATTGCCCGCAACATCATGTCGAAGGCCGATGGCATAGAGACTTCTCCCGATCGCATCACGCTCTTGCGCGATGCAAATGGAGACGGTGTTGCCGAATTCCGTTCGGTGTTCCTCGATGGGCTGCACTCTCCCTTCGGCATGGCGCTGGTGGGTGAAACTTTATACGTCGCCAATACGGACGCCGTGTTGGCCTTCCCCTACAAGACCGGCGAAACCAAAATCGCGGCAAAGGGCACCAAGATCCTCGATTTGCCATCAAGCCCGCCCAACAATCACTGGGCCCGCAACCTGATTGCAGCACCCGACGGCCAGTCGCTTTACATAACCGTCGGATCGAACAGCAATATCGCGGAAGGCGGCATGGACAAGGAGCAGGATCGCGCGCTCATCCGGCAATATGACCTGAAGACGAAGCAATCGCTTGTCTATGCCTATGGCCTGCGGAATCCCAACGGGCTTGCTTTCAATCCGAAGTCCGGCACCTTGTGGACCGTCGTGAACGAGCGTGACATGCTGGGGAGTGATGGCCCGCCCGACTATCTGACGACGGTCGATTTCGGGACTTTCTACGGCTGGCCCTTCTTCTACTGGGGCGGCATTCAGGACCAGCGGGTTCCGCAGCTTCGCCTTGACCTGCAGCAATATACCAAACGCCCCGACTACGCGCTTGGACCGCACGTCGCGGCCCTTGGCCTTGCCTTCAATTCAGGCACGGCCCTTGGATCACGCTTTTCCAATGGCGCCTTTATAGGGATGCACGGGTCCTGGAACCGTTATCCTGCATCGGGTTACAAGGTCGTCTATGTTCCGTTCAATGAACGCGGGTTTCCGACAGGCGAAAAGCCAGCGGACGTCCTGACCGGCTTTCTCAATGACAAAGGACAGGCGCAGGGCCGCCCGGTTGGCGTGATCGTCGACAGGAAGGGAGCGCTCCTCGTTGCCGACGATGCAGGAAACCGGATCTGGCGCGTGACCGCAGGCTAGATCCTCAGGTCGCGAAAATCGCGCTGTCGTCCCCGAATGCCTTGAATTCCAGCGCATTGCCGCTGGGATCGCGAAAGAACATCGTTGCCTGTTCGCCGGGTTTCCCTGCCCAGCGGATATGCGGAGCGACGCCGAACACAATACCGGCAGCTTCGATCCGCTCGCGAAGCACATGCCAGTCAGGCATCGTCAGGATGACACCGAAATGCGGGATCGGGACGCCATGCCCGTCGACTTTCTTGACGGCGGCATCTCCTGCGGCACCCGGCACGAGGTGGACAGTGATCTGGTTCCCGAAAAGATCGAAATCGATCCATTCATCCGAAGCACGGCCTTCGCGGCAGCCAAGCACGCCAGCATAAAAGTCCCGGGCCGCTCCAAGGTCATGAACGGGGAAGGCAAGATGAAACGGGCGGTGGCGGGTCAAGGTCGCGCCATCGCGAAGCAGGCGGGAAAATCGACCCGATCCTGCGTCCCCTTGCCCTCGCTCGCCTTGAATTCGGCCATCAGCTTCTCCTTTTCGAGCCCGATGACAATATCGCTTTCCGCTTCTGTCTTGCCTTCTGCCTTCAATGCTTCACGCGCACGGCCATCCAGCAGGGCTGCAAAGATGGACAGTGTTCGCGCTGCTTTGGTCAACCCCTGATGCGCGACCTCATCTTCATACGCCATCGCCAATGCAGCAGCGCATTGCGGCAGCGTCGGTGGCTGAGGCGGAGGCACTTCAGCGTCGAGCATGGCGATGCAGGGTGCTGATCTGGCGCGCAAGACTGCAGAAGCATTGCCAGACGCGATGGCCTCTGCCTGAAGGGCCGCAACCTGCGCCAGTATTTCGGTGCGCGCCGCCTCCGGTTTTCGGCTCTTGTCCTTCACAAGCCCTTGAATGACGCGATCCGAAAATTTCGCGCCCCTGATCGCGAGCGGGGGAAGATCTTCCCACCCCCCAATACCGCGTTGTTGTTCATTGGCAATGATCGCAAGGACAGCAACACATTGGACATGATTTTGTTGTGATGCACTCAGCGGATGCGACGCGGCGCGAAGCGGAAGCGGCGCAAGCATCATCAGGAGAGCAACCCAGCGGAGCATTCCCAAGGTCTGGGCGATTGTCCTTTGTAGCGCAAGAGATTGCGCCACGGAAATGCAGCGACATTTTCGCCTCTCCACAAGTGGAGATCGCAAGCTATAGCGGACCGGTGAATCGCATTCCCAAATCGGTTGCCCTTGGTGCCGGGCTCGTTTCCGCGCTCGGCTTTGCACCGCTCGACTGGTGGCCGCTGACACTCGTTTGCCTGGCCCTGCTGCTCCATCTCGTCTCCGAAGCGCCAAACCTGCGTAGCGCGCTGGCGCGCGGATACTGGTTCGGCGTTGGGCATTTTGTGGTCGGCCTCAATTGGATTGCGGGGGCATTCCAGTATCAGGATGCCATGCCCAAGTGGCTAGGCTGGATCGCAGTCGTTCTGCTGTCGCTGTATCTGGCGGTCTATCCGGCAATGGCTTCGGGTCTTGCGTGGCGTTGGGGCCGGAAGTCGCCCGCCGGCTTTCCTCTCGTCTTCGCTGCTGGATGGATTGTTGCGGAATATCTGCGCGCGACGATGTTTACGGGCTTTGCTTGGAATCCACTGGGCGTCGCATTGTTGCCGACCCTTGTGTTGCCGGTCCTTGCAGTATGGATCGGAACATATGGACTTTCCGGGCTTGCGATCTGGATGGCTGGAGATGCTTTGCAATTATCGAAGAAAATTAGAACCAACACGGCCACAATAAATGAGCGCATTTATGCTTTCGCCTTGGCCTTCATCTTTGCATGTTTCCTCGTCGCGCCTTGGATTCGTCCTAACGACCAAGTCGCTATCAATGAACGAGCTCCCCTCATTCGCGTCGTCCAACCGAACATCGGCCAGCAGGACAAGCATGAAGAGGCGTTCGACAAGGTCAATTTCGAGAAGCTGGCTGGCCTCACCGGCGCTCCGGGCCGCGAGCCTCGCCTGATCCTCTGGCCCGAAGCGGCCGTGCCCGATTTTCTCGAGGAAGAGGAATGGGCGCGCGAAAGACTTGCAGCACTGATCGGCCCGCAGGACATGCTGGTAACCGGCGGAGTGGCGCTGGTCGAAGACAGGGACGGCTATGTTGTCGGTGCGCGAAACAGCAGCTTCGTGCTGACGCCAGGCTCGGAAATCATTGCCCGGTACGACAAGTCGCATCTCGTTCCCTACGGAGAGTATCTTCCGATGCGCCCCCTCCTTTCGGCAATCGGCCTGTCGCGCCTTGTTCCCGGCGATCTCGATTTCTGGCCAGGCCCAGGGCCACAAAGCAGCGGAGTGCCCGGCTTCGGGCGCATGGGCGTCCAGATTTGTTATGAGATCATTTTTTCCGGCCATGTGATTGATCGGAACAACCGGCCCGATTTCCTTTTCAACCCCTCGAACGATGCATGGTTCGGGTCCTGGGGCCCGCCGCAGCACTTGGCACAAGCACGGCTGCGCGCAATTGAGGAAGGCATTCCGGTCGTCCGATCGACACCCACGGGAATTTCCGCCGTGATTGATGCCGATGGCAACCTGCTCCATCGCCTGCCCTATCGCAAAGCCGGTTACATCGAGACACACCTTCCGCCGACGCATCCGCCAACGCTCTTTGCACGATTTGGAAACATTCTCTCGCTAGGCTGCGCTTTTTTCTTGGGGGCCTTGGGAATTGCTCTTGGCCGATTCAAACGCTAAGGGCGCAAGCCACATATAAAGCATTCCTTATATCAAGCAGGATCACCGTATGCGTGCCAATTATCTCTTCACCTCGGAAAGCGTCTCCGAGGGTCATCCCGACAAGGTGTCAGACCAGATTTCGGACGCGATTGTCGATCTGTTCCTGTCGAAGGATCCCGAAGCGCGTGTGGCGTGCGAAACATTGACGACGACACAGCTTGTTGTGCTGGCTGGGGAAATCCGCTGCAAGGGCGTTTATGAGAAAGAAAAATGGCCCGAGAATGACGGCTGGGCTCCCGGTGCCAAGGAAGAGATCGAACAGGTCGTCCGCCAGACGGTCAAGGACATTGGCTATGCGCAGGACGGGTTCCACTGGGAGACGCTGAGATTCTACAATCAGCTTCACGGCCAGTCAGCGCATATCGCGCAGGGCGTGGATGCGTCCGGCAACAAGGATGAAGGCGCCGGGGATCAGGGTATCATGTTCGGTTATGCAACGGACGAGACGCCCGACCTGATGCCGGCAACGCTATACTACAGCCACAAGATCCTTGAGCGGATGGCAGCGGATCGCCGTTCAGGCGCAGCGCCCTTCCTCGAGCCGGATGCCAAGAGCCAGGTCACGTTGCGCTATGAAGGCAGCATTCCGGTGGCCGCAACGGCCATCGTCGTTTCGACCCAGCATGCCAAGGGCTATGACGAAGGCGCGAAAGAAGCCGCGCTCCATGCCTATGTGAAAAAGGTCGTGGCAGACATCCTCCCTGCCCACCTGCTGACCGAAACCGAATATCACATCAACCCGACGGGTAGCTTCGAAATCGGCGGGCCGGATGGCGATGCCGGGCTGACTGGTCGCAAGATCATCGTGGATACCTATGGCGGGGCGGCTCCGCACGGCGGTGGCGCATTCTCTGGCAAGGATCCAACCAAGGTCGACCGTTCGGCAGCCTATATCACGCGCTACCTTGCCAAGAACATCGTCGCGGCGGGCCTCGCCACACGCTGCACGATCCAGCTTGCCTATGCGATCGGGGTTTCAAAGCCGCTGTCACTCTATGTCGACACCCACGGCACAGGCACGGTTGGGGACGACAAGCTCGAAGAGGCAATCAAGAGCATCGATGCGCTGGGTGGGCTGACACCGCGCGGAATCCGGACCCATCTTCAGCTCAACAAGCCGATCTATCGCAAGACTGCTGCCTATGGCCATTTCGGCCGCAAAGCCGAAGGCGACTTTTTCCCGTGGGAGAAGACGGACCTTGTGGATGCGCTGAAAGCAGCACTCTAGCCAAACCGGAAAGGCGCGCATAAGGAGATTGCAATGCGCGCCTATCTCGATCTCATGCAACGCATCCTCGATGAGGGGGTCGCACAGCAGGATCGCACAGGCGTTGGCACCCTGTCGGTCTTCGGGCACCAGATGCGCTTCGATCTTTCGAAGGGGTTTCCGCTTCTCACGACCAAGAAGCTGCACCTTCGCTCCATCATCATAGAACTGCTCTGGTTCCTGCGCGGCGATACCAATGTCCGCTGGCTTCAGGACCGCAAGGTCAGCATCTGGGACGAATGGGCAGACGAAGCGGGTGATCTCGGCCCGGTTTACGGCAAGCAATGGCGACACTGGGAAGGTGCTGGCGGCGTGACCGTCGATCAGATCGCGCAGCTGGTCGATCAGATCAATGCGAACCCTGCCTCTCGCCGACAGATCGTCACGGCCTGGAATCCGGCCGAAATCGGACAGATGGCGCTCGCCCCGTGTCATTGCCTGTTCCAGACGCACGTCGCCAATGGTCGGCTGAGCCTGCAGCTTTATCAACGGTCATGCGATGTTTTCCTCGGGGTACCCTTCAACATCGCCTCCTATGCGCTCCTCACGCATATGCTTGCTGACCAGTGTGGACTTGAGCCGGGCGATTTCGTCTGGACGGGTGGCGATTGCCATCTTTATTCGAACCATCTCGATCAGGCGCGGCTGCAGCTTTCGAGAAGACCGGGGCCGCTGCCGCGTCTCACCATCAAGCGGCATGCACCTGCAATCGATGCCTATGAGTATGAGGATTTTGTGATCGAGGATTATGTTGCCCAACCCCATATTCCAGCCCCGGTAGCTGTGTGAACCGACCAGAGATTGTCCTGATCGTCGCGCGGGCAGATAATGGCGTGATTGGCATGGATGGGAACCTCCCCTGGCATCTGCCTGCTGACCTTCGGCGCTTCAAGCAGCTGACAACCGGCGCACCGATGATCATGGGCCGCAAGACATTCGAAAGCCTGCCCGGCCTGCTTTCGGGCCGTCGCCATATTGTCCTCACGCGGGACCAGAGCTGGGCAGAGGACGGCGCCGAAGTGGTCCACACTGTCGAGAGCGCCCTTGCGCTTGCCAATGCGCCGCATGTTTCGGTCGTGGGTGGCGCTGAAATCTACCGGCTTTTTTTGCCGCGCGCCGACAGAATCGAACTGACCGAAGTTCACCTTTCCCCTTCGGGCGACACGGTGCTCGAGCCCTTTGGAGGTGAATGGGCGGAAACGGCGCGCATCAGCCAGCCGGTCGAGAATGGCGCGCCTGCGCATGATTTCGTGACGTTGAAGCGGAGGGGATGATGCAGCGTATCCTGAAGTGGATCCTGATCCTGCTCGCGGTCGCCCTGGCCGGATTTTTGCTCTTCGCCCCCGGCATTGTCGAGCGCAACATGAACAAGGTCCTGCCAGTCGCGGCCAAGGCGGGCCCACGCGCACTGGCGCTCCACAAGACACTCGCCATTGCGGACATGCATTCGGATACGTTGATGTGGAAGCGGGATGTGCTTGACCTGGCGTCGCGCGGTCATGTGGACTTGCCGCGCCTTGAAGACGGCCACGTGGCGCTGCAGGTCTTTTCTTCGGTCTCGAAAACGCCAAAGGGCCAGAATTACGATGCCAACGGCAGTGACAGCGACAATATCACGTTGCTGACCATCGCCCAGCTGCAGCCGCCAAGGACCTGGTCATCGATTCTCGAACGGTCGCTCTACCATGCGAGCAAACTGCAGCGCGCCGCTGACAATTCGGGCGGGCGGCTGCGGTTCATCCAGACATCTGCAGACCTTGCGAAGCTGCTTGCGGATCGGGCTCACGGTCAGCAGGTCACGGGCGCGGTCTTCTCCGTCGAAGGCTTGCAGAACCTCGAAGGCAAGCTGGCCAATCTTGACAGGCTGCAGGCCGCGGGCATGCGCATGGCCGGGCTCACGCATTTCTTTGACAATGAAGTTGCCGGGTCCATGCACGGGATCAAGAAGGGCGGACTGACGCCACTTGGCCGACAGGTCGTCACCGAACTTGAACGGCGGCACATCATTGTCGATATTGCCCATTCCAGCCACAAAACCGTCGCGGACGTTCTGGCGATGGCAACGCGACCGGTGGTGTCTTCGCACGGCGGCGTGCAGGCAACATGCAAAGTCAATCGCAACCTGACCGATGATGAAATCCGCGGCGTCGCGAAAACGGGCGGCGTGATTGGCATCGGCTACTGGGATGCAGCGGTCTGCGGCACGGAACCAGCCAAAGTTGCGCGAGCCATTGCCCATGTCCGCGATCTGGTCGGCATTGACTATGTCGGCCTGGGTTCGGATTTTGACGGAGCGACAACCACCGGCTTCGACACATCGAAGCTGGCGCTTGTGACACAGGCACTGATGGATCGCGGCTTTTCCGATACAGATATTGCCAAGGTCATGGGTGGCAATGTGCTGCGCGTGCTCGGGCAGGTGTTGCCGCCGCGCTAGGCGCTTCCTATAGCGGGGGCATGGAGCGGCTCGATGGCAGCTCGGGGGTGCCGGACCGCATGCGCGGGGGGATCGTCGCGCTGGGAAATTTTGACGGGTTTCACAAGGGCCATCAGGCGGTCGTCGGGCGCGCGATCGAGCGCGCACGCGCGGCGGGTCGCCCTGCCCTTGTCGCGACATTCGATCCCCACCCGGTGCGCTTTTTTCGCCCCGAGGCCGAGCCCTTTCGTCTGACCAGCCTCAATCAGCGCCAAAGGCTTTTTGCAGAAGCAGGCGCCGATGCGATGATCGTTTTCCCGTTCAATGCCGCGCTCGCGCGTTTGACGGCCGAAGAGTTCGTCTCCCAAAGGCTTGCTGGCGTGGGCGGCGTGGTGACCGGTGAGGATTTCACCTTCGGGAAGGGACGCGGCGGCAATGTCAGTGTCCTTGGAGAGCTTGGCCGCAAGTATGGCTTTATCGCTGAGGCGGTTGCACCTGTTTCAGACAGCGTCGATGTGATTTCATCCAGCCGAATCCGCGAAGCTCTGCAGGCCGGAGATTGCGCCACGGCAACGCAGTTGCTGACGCGGCCTTTTGCGGTTGAGGGCATTGTCCAGCACGGCGACAAGAATGGCCGCGAGCTTGGCTATCCCACAGCCAATGTCGATATGGGCACGTATCTGCGTCCGCGTTACGGCATTTATGCTGTGCGCGGGCGACTGGCCGACGGGCGCATCCTCGACGGGGCCGCCAACATCGGCATCCGCCCGAATTTCGATCCACCCAAGGAATTGCTTGAACCGCACTTCTTCGATTTTTCGGGGGACCTTTATGGGCAGACCATCGAAATCGCATTCCATGCCTTTTTGCGCGACGAAGCGAAACTCGAAAACCTTGAGGCACTGACCCGCCAGATCGGGCTGGACTGTGATCAGGCGCGCGCCGTGCTCGCAAAACTTTGACCGACAGGCCTTGGCGAGGGAACGGGCATTGCGAATTGCCAATCTGGCCAAATGGGCCATCGCACTGGGCTTGCTGGGGCTTTCATTCCTCAACGCTTCATGGATCGCCCCGAGCCCGAAGGGCGGACTGCAGCTTGTCGCCGCGCACAGCGAAGACAAGGCGCGCTGCGCAACGCTGGAAGGCGTTCGCCGGGCGCTGATCGACGCGGGTAGCGGTGTCATGCTGGATGCCGATGCATCCGGCCCCTGCCTTTCGGCAAAAACTGCGCTCGATCAATTTCCCCGTTATCATTTCATCCTGAAGGTCGAGGATGCCGCAAAGGTAATGGCCATTTTCGAGACGCTGAAGCGGCCGATGGACGAACGCTATGGCTTTGTCGGCGATGCGCAGGCCGTCGCGGCCATTCGGGCCAAGGCGCCGGACGCCTGGGCCTGGACCATCCGGGGCGCTCGTACCTGCTTCAACGACTATGTCAAACTCGGCTGGTTCGGCCTGACGCCAGAGACCTGCAAGCGCGGGACGATCCTGGTGCCGCTCGACGAGAAGTGGAAAGTCGCGGGCTGGCCGAAGCGATTCCTCGCGAGAATGGCCGCCGCAAACACGCGCGTGATCCTGACTGGCCCGGGATCGCCGACAGACAGCATTCCCGGCCTGACCCGGCTTGAGCAGATTCCGGACGTGCCGCGCGATTTTGCGGGCATGCTCTGGCTCGAGAATGCAGCGTTGATCGGGCCATCGATCCGGCGATAACTTGCGGCGACGCGCGGCCTCGCCTAAGGCCCGCGGCGTTATGACTGACGCGCCCGATTACAGAGACACGGTTTTCCTGCCGAAGACCGATTTCCCGATGAAAGCCGGCCTCCCCCAGAAGGAGCCGGGCATTTTGGCGCGCTGGCAGGAAATCGGCCTTTATGATCGGCTGCGCGAACACCGACGGGGCCGCGAAAAGTTCATCCTTCATGATGGCCCGCCCTATGCCAATGGCGACATGCATATCGGCCATGCGCTGAACCATATCCTCAAGGACATGGTGTGCCGGACGCAGACCCTGCTCGGCAAGGATGCGCCCTACGTGCCCGGCTGGGACTGCCACGGCCTGCCCATTGAGTGGAAGGTCGAGGAAGAATATCGCAAGAAGAAGCTCAATAAGGACGAGGTCCCGCCGAACGAATTCCGCGCCGAATGCCGCGCCTATGCACAACACTGGGTCAATACGCAGCGCGAACAACTAAAGCGGCTCGGCATCAATGGCGATTGGGATCATCCCTATCTGACCATGGATTTCGAAGCCGAGGCGACCATCGTTGCCGAATTGATGAAGTTTGCAGAGTCGGGGCAACTTTATCGCGGCGCAAAGCCGGTGATGTGGTCGCCCGTTGAAAAGACCGCGCTGGCCGAAGCGGAAGTCGAGTATGAGGATATCACCTCGACCCAGATCGATGTGGCGTTCGAGATTGTGGAGTCTCCTTGCCAGGCCGTGCGTGGCGCACGCGCTGTTATTTGGACAACCACTCCTTGGACGATCCCAGTCAACCAAGCGCTCGCGTATGGTCCTGAAGTTGAATATGCGGCCTGCAGGTTTGGTGACCGCATGGGTGATCATGACCGACCGACACCACAAGGTGTGGTTGTAATCGCCAGCGGACTGGTTGAGCAGTTTGCTTCTCGCATCGGATTCAAGGTTGTTCCGATGCAAGTCATCAAAGGCTCCGACCTCGCCGGAACCATAGCCCGGCACCCGATGCATCATCTCGGCGGCTTTTTCGCCAAGCTCCGCCCGTTCCTGCCCGGCGATTTTGTCACGACGGACAGCGGCACCGGGCTTGTCCACATGGCCCCAGATCATGGCGAGGACGATTTCGACCTGTGCAAGGCGCACGGAATCGATCCGGTCTTCGCGGTCGAAGGCGATGGCAAGTATCGGGCAGACTGGGCGTGGCTCGGCGGGCAAGGTTCGGTCATCAACCCGAAGTTCAACGCGCCCGACGGCCCGATCTGTTCCGACTTGCGTGAAGTCGGCGGCCTCCTTGCGGCCAGCGCCGACTATAAGCACTCCTACCCACATTCCTGGCGGTCCAAGGCGAAGGTGATCTTCCGCTGCACCCCGCAATGGTTCGTGCCGATGGACAAGGTGATCGACCGCGACATCGCCCGCTGCGTCGATGAGGCTCAGATCAGGGCGCGACAAGGCGATGGCGAGACACTGCGTCAGACTGCGATGCGCGCCATTGCCGATACGCGCTTCGTGCCGGAAAAGGGCCGCAACCGCATCGGATCGATGGTGGAAGGACGCCCGGACTGGGTGCTGTCCCGCCAACGCGCCTGGGGCGTTCCGATCACGCTGTTTGTCGATCGCAAGTCGGGCCAGTATCTGGTCGATGAGGCGGTGAACTCCCGGATCGTCGCGGCAGTCCGCGAACAGGGCGTCGATGCCTGGAGCGATGAGGCCGCCCAGACGCTGCTCGGCCACGCCTATCGCGCCGAGGATTATGAGCGGGTGACCGACATTCTCGACGTCTGGTTCGATAGCGGCTGCACGCACGCCTTTGTCCTCGAATCGGGCAAGTGGCCGGACCTGCAATCGCCTGCCGACCTCTATCTCGAAGGCAGCGACCAGCATCGCGGCTGGTTCCAGTCGAGCCTGCTCGAAAGCTGCGGCACGCGTGGTCGGGCGCCGTACAAGGCGGTGCTGACCCACGGTTTCACGATGGACGCCAAGGGCATGAAGATGTCCAAGTCGCTCGGCAACACGATCAATCCCTTGGACCTGATGCGCGATTATGGCGCGGACATCCTCCGGCTCTGGGCACTCTCGGTCGATTTCACCGAGGATCACCGGATCGGGAAGGAAATCCTGTCGGGCGTCGCGGACCAGTATCGCAAGCTGCGGAACAGTTTCCGTTACCTGCTGGGTGCGCTCGAAGGATTTGACGAGGACGAATGCATTGCTCCGGCCGACATGCCCGAGCTTGAACGCTATGTGCTTCACCTGCTCGCAGATATGGACACAAAGCTCCGCCAAGCGGTCGAGGATTTCGATTACAACACCTATGTCCGCCTGATCTGCGATTTCGCGAACAATGACCTTTCGGCCTTCTTCTTCGATATCCGCAAGGATTCGCTTTATTGCGACGCGCCGACATCGCCCAAGCGCCGCGCCTATCGGACGGTGCTGGACACGCTGTTCCACGCATTGGTCCGCTATGCCGCGCCCGTGCTGGTGTTTACCGCGGAAGAAGTCTGGCAGACCCGCTACCCCGATGAAGGGTCAGTCCATTTCTCCGATTGGCCAGAGGTCGATGCAGGATGGCAGAATGATGCTCTCGCTGCGCGCTGGCTGGTCTTGAGAGACTTGCGCGGGGACGTCACCGAAGCGATCGAACCCATGCGCCGGGAAAAGGTCATTGGCTCTAGCCTTGAAGCAGAGGTCAGCATTCCGGCCGCACATGACGGAATCGACCTGTCCGAGCTGTTCATCACGGGTTCGGTTTCGACCGGGCATGCCTTGTCGGTGACAAAGACTGCGCATCATAAGTGCGGCCGTTGCTGGCGGCATTTGCCCGAAGTTTCGGACGATGGCGCTCTCTGCGCGCGGTGCGACGAGGTGGTGAATGGTTGATATGGTTACAACCGCCCGCAATCGCGGATTGATGCTGGCAGCTGCTGTCTTCATCGTCGATCAGGTGATGAAATATCTGGTCACAGGCCCGATCGGTCTGGTTGTAGAGGGCCAGTCCATCGAATTGCTGCCCATCTTCAACCTGACGCTGGTCCACAATTACGGCGTGTCGCTGGGCATGTTGACGGCAGAGAGCAATGCGATGCGCTGGGGGCTTGTCGCGATGACGGGGGCGATCAGCCTGTTCGTCGCTGTGTGGCTCTGGCGCGAAGCCAACCGGATTGACGTGCTCGCACTTGGGATGGTTCTGGGCGGCGCGGTCGGCAATTTGCTCGACCGGGTGCGGTTCGGGCATGTCGTTGACTATGCCGATCTGCATTTCGGCGACTTCAGGCCCTTTTTGGTCTTCAATGTTGCCGACGCGGCGATTACGATAGGTGTATTGATCTTGCTGGCTCGCGCCCTGTTGGTGCGGGACCGGAAACCAGAGGCGGAGAATGAAAATGCGTAAATTGATTGTTGCAGGTGCCATGTTGACCCTGCTGTCCGCCTGCGGGACGTCGAGCGGCGTGTTCGGCCGCAACCGGCCGGACGAATTCGCCGTTTCGCGTGCAGCCCCTCTGGTCGTTCCGCCCGATTTCGCGCTTGTGCCCCCCGCCCCCGGTGCCCCGCGCCCGCAGGAAGCCGATTCGTCGACTCAGGCGCTTCAGGCGATGTTTGGTGGTCAGGCTCCGCGCAGTGCTGTTGAAGGGGCCGCTGTCACCCAGGCCGGGGCCAATCGTGCGCAGGTGGGCATCCGCGCCAATGCCGGTGACCCGCAGACCAATGTCGTCGACAAGGGCTCGGTGACCCGGGATATCATTGCCGCGCCTGAAGGCGATGGCGCCAATGCCAAGGTTGCTGCGCCGCAATAGTGCCGAAAAAAGCCGGAGCAGCGATGCTGCCCCGGCGTTTTCCCGGTAAAATGTGACGTGCTTGGTCGTTAGAACGCCACGCCCACCGAGCCGACGATGCCGCCTTTGCTGATATTCTTGCCGCTGATCGGACCGAGCAGCGCCTTGTTTGTATCGACATAGGAGACGCCGAAGATCAGGTTCTTCCAGGTGTAGGTCGCACCGACGTTCCAGTCGGTATAACCCTTGCCAATGGTCAGAAAGCTTGGGCCATAGCTGTGACCAAGATGGGCCGACAGCGAAACGGGCGTGTTCGGAATTCCGCCCGAAAGATCGAAGGCAACATAGAGATTGTCCTCCTTGCCCGTGCCGATCGAAAGCGCGGCTGACTTCGGCGCATAAGCAGCACTCACTTTGCCCGTGACCGGGCCAAAGGTGTGCGAAACGCCAATATAGGGCTCGAAGAAGTCACTGCTGTAGCCGGGAATGATCTGCTCGGCACCCGGATAGTAGTAATAGAGAACGCCGACATCGACGGTCGTACCGCCAAAGGTCTTCTTGAAGCCGGCGATCAGATCGATCTCCTGATCGCCACCAGCTGCGACATATTCGTCAACCGTGCTTCCCCAGACCGTGGCGTAAAAGCCTGATTTGTGAGCGACTGTAAAAGTTCCCTGGACAGCAAAATTCTTGTCGGTCTGCGAAATACCGCGGAAGCGGTAATCGCTGACGACAGTTGCTCCGCCCGTAACGGTGACGGCAGGAGCTTCCTCTTCCTGCGCCAATGCAGGTGTGGAAACGATGGTAAGTGCGAGGCCCAGAAGCGGGCCGAAGGACGTGCGCATGAGATTCCCCTTTGGGTTGGTTGCGTCGTCCCACCTGCGTTGCTGTTGTTGGCCTCTCGATCAAGCTGAGCCGATTTTCGGAACAGCTGATGGGGCCGCAATGACAGCGACGAGACGGGTCTGGCGAAAAATATTGCAGCGCACAACAAAAAAACGTCGTCAAACGCGAGTCAGGCTCAGACTGTTGCCAATGCGCAACATCCGATCCGCATGGCGTCGGCTCGGCCTCAGGCTTCGGTGCGCAACGGTCGGGCGAGCAAGCCACTCACGACCTCACTCACCGGAACTGCGCCTTCGAGCAAAGCACAGACCGCATCGACAACCGGCATTTCGACAGCCAATGTCCGGGCAGCCTCTTGCAGGACAGGGGCCGTAAAAGCACCTTCGGCGACGGTTCGGCTACCCGCCAGCACGGAAGCGGCGCTATTCCCCTCACCCAGTCCCTTGCCCAGCGAGAAGTTTCGCGAAGCCATCGACGAGCAGGTCAGAACCAGGTCACCCAGTCCCGAAAGACCGGCGAGCGTTTCCGCGCGCGCACCTTTGGCGAGGCCAAAGCGCGTCATTTCAGCGAAACCGCGGGCAATCAGTGCCGCGCGTGCGTTCTGGCCAAGCCCCAAACCTTCAACCACACCGCAGGCGATGGCGAGGACATTCTTGACCGCACCGCCGATTTCGGCGCCAATCACGTCATCGGACAAATAGGGCCTGAAAGAGCCGCAGGCGAGACGTTGGGCGAGCGCGCGGCCAAGGTCATCGTCTTCGCAGGCGAGCGTAACTGCTGTCGGCAAGCCGCGAGCGACCTCATGCGCGAACGTCGGTCCGGAGAGCACTGCCACCGGTGCCTCGGGACACACGTGCCGTGCAACCTCGGACATGAGTTGCATCGTTCCTGCTTCAATGCCTTTCGCGCAAAGGACGAGAGGTCGGGCGCCGGGTTGCAATTCGGCAAGAATCGCCCGGAGGTGCTGGGCAGGTGTGACCAGAAGCAGCGCCTCGCAATCCGAGAGTGCAGCGAGCGAATCCGTTGCCCGAATCGCGGGATCAAGGGGAGTGTCGGGAAGAAAGGTCGTGTTCACATGCGCGTCATTGATGGACGCGACCACGTCCGCTTCGCGAGCCCAAAGCGCAACCGGCCGACCGTCTCCGGCAAGCACCTGGGCCAGTGCCGTCCCCCATGCCCCGGCTCCGATCACACCGACATTCATGCTTTCACTCCTGCACCACGCACTTTTTCCGCAAGCGGGTCGAGCGGCCAGCGCGGTCGCGCTTCAAAATCGAGCCCGTCGAAGAGCCCCGCTTCAAAACGTTCCACGCCTGCCCATCCGATCATGGCTGCATTGTCCGTGCAAAGCCATTGCGGCGGCGCGACAAAAGGCAAGCCATTGGCACTGGCCAGCGCCTCGAGCGCGGCCCGGATTGCCCCGTTTGCAGCGACCCCGCCTGCGACAACCAAGGCTGTGGCTTCCGGGGCAAGCTCAAGTGCGCGTTGGGTCCGGTCAATCAAGCAGTCGACAACGGCCTGCTGGAACGATGCAGCAATGTCTTGCGCAGAATGCAAGCCCGAGTCGCGCGCGCGCAGCACTGCGCTCTTGAGTCCGGCAAAGGAAAAATGGGGCTCGATGCTGCCAAGCAACGGACGCGGCAGCGGGACAGCGCCAGCATTCCCGACCGCTGCGGCGGCCTCCACCGCCGGGCCACCGGGAAATCCAAGCCCAAGCAGCTTGGCCGTCTTGTCGAAAGCTTCGCCGGCGGCATCGTCGATCGTCGTTGCCAGCCGCTGGTGCTGGCCGACACCCGAAACCAGCAGCAATTGGCAATGGCCGCCTGAAACAAGCAAAAGCAGATAGGGATAGCGAAGCGCCGGGTCGGCGAGTCGCGGCGAAAGCGCATGACCTTCAAGATGATTGACGGCAATCAGCGGTTTTGACGCCGCATGGCACAATGCCTTTGCCGTTACCAGTCCGACCATCACGCCGCCTATCAAGCCGGGTCCGGCAGTAGCCGCAATCGCATCGACATCAGCCAGCCGCATTCCAGCGTCAGCAAGCGCGCCCTCTATCAGTGGCGCAAGAGCTTCGACATGCGCTCTCGCAGCGATCTCAGGCACGACTCCGCCAAAGGGCCGATGCTCGGCCTCCTGCCCGGCAAGCCTGTGGGAAAGCACCATTCGGTCACTCGTGACGAGCGCGGCGGCTGTCTCATCGCAGCTTGATTCTATTCCCAGAATGATGGTCATGGGCTTCCCTCTAATCCCGCGGGGCGCTAGCACAAGCCACGATGGCCAACCCGGACAGACCACTGCGCCTCGGAACCCGCGCCTCACCGCTTGCGCTGGCTCAGGCGCACATGGTGCGCGACGCCTTGATTGTCGCTCATGGCTGGAGTGACGAAGCCGTTGAGATCATGCCGACCGTTGCAACAGGCGACCGGATTCAGGACCGGGCGCTGGCCGAAGTCGGCGGCAAGGCGCTCTGGACGAAGGAACTCGATGCGGCACTGCTCTCCGGCGACATCGATTTTGCTGTCCATTCAATGAAGGATGTGGAGACCGAACGGTCGTCGAAGCTGGCGATCGCGGCCATGCTGCCACGCGCCGATGTGCGGGACCGGCTGGTCGGGGCGGCAAGCTTCGATGCCCTGCCGCACGGGGCTGCATTCGGCACCAGCGCCCCGCGACGACGAGCTCAGGTCCTTCGGTTGCGACCTGATTTACGGGTGATTTTACTCCGTGGAAATGTCCAGACCCGCCTCTCGAAGCTCGCCGGTGGCGAGGTCGATGCAACACTGCTGGCATCGGCCGGACTGGAACGTCTGGGAATGCATGAAACGGGCACCTGCCTCCCAACCCACTTGCTCCTCCCAGCCCCCGCCCAGGGAGCAGTCGGGATCGAGACGCTTTCGGACAATGCGCGCGTAGGAAGCTGGCTGGCTGCAATCAACCACCAGGCAACCTTTGCTTGCGTCATGGCAGAGCGCGCACTGCTGGCCGGACTGTCGGGCGACTGTCGTTCACCCGTTGCAGCCCTCGCAATCATGGATGGCGGCAAGATCTGCCTGAATGCCGAAATCTATTCTGCCGATGGCGGCCAGGTGGAGAGGGGCACAGCGGAATTCATCGTCGGCAACGCGGCTCCCTACGAACTTGGCATCGCCATGATGGCCCGCGCCGACTCCGCGATTCGCGCGGTTTTTTCGTCATGATCCGGCCGCTTCTCATTATTCGTCCCGAGCCCGGCAATGCAGAAACTGCGGCCCGGGCAAGAGCGTTTGAGCTCGATACACGCTGCATACCGCTTTTCGAGGTCCGGCCGGTGCCATGGTCGCCTCCGGACCCAGCTCCCTATGTCGGCGTCCTGCTGACAAGTGCGAGTGCGCTGCGGACGGCAGGGCCGGAATTGGCGCGTTATCTCCATCTGCCCGCCTTTGCCGTAGGCGGCACCACTGCAAGGCTGGCGCGCGACGCAGGTTTTCACTCTGTCGTCGTAGGCGAAAGCGATGTCACGCGCCTCATGGGCAAGATCGCCACCCTGGGTCTTCATCGGTTGCTGCATTTTTGCGGCAAGGACGTGCGCTCATTCGATCCCTATGGTATCGTGATCGACCGCTGCATCGTTTATGCGTCGGAGGCCATCGAGCCGCCGGAAACCTTTCGGAGTGCGCTCGCTGAGGGCCCGGTGGCAATGGTGCACTCACCCCTTGCGGCCGTGCGCCTTGCCGAATTGGTGGAGCCGGAGTCTCGCGCGCACATTGCCCTTGTTGCCATCAGCGCCAATGCTGCCGGGGCGGCAGGACAAGGCTGGGAAGTGGTTGCGATTGCATCCCAACCGCGCGATGAAGCAATTTTGGAAGCGGCTGCGCGCTTGTGCCGCTAAAACGGAACGGAACTGGTTGATGGAATTCGAAGCACGCGCTGGTGCGGCCGGGCGACACAAGCCGCGATCGTTGAAGTCGCTCCTCATAGTGTTCGGTATCGCCTTTCTTGCCGGAATTGGTGCTATGGGCTGGGGCCTTTCCCGCTGGGACGGTGCGCGCCAATGGCTGTTCGGAACGGTGCCGGCGGAAAAAATGCCTGCCCTCGCTGGCCTGCCGGGTTCCAAGATCTTGCCGATCCCGGCACCATCCGTTTCCACTCCCGACCTGTCTGCACGCATTGCCGATGTGGAAGCGCGCATGGCCCGGATCGAAGCGGCGGGCACAGCAGTCGGCACCGGAAGCTCCGCGCGTGCGGAGGCCTTGCTGGTCTCTTTTGCAGCACGCCGCGCCATCGATCGAG
Organism: Sphingomonadales bacterium; assembly: GCA_016704425.1. GTDB lineage: Bacteria > Pseudomonadota > Alphaproteobacteria > Sphingomonadales > Sphingomonadaceae > Aquisediminimonas. Next base: position 73,851 of record JADJAC010000011.1, on the reverse strand, counting down.
GTATCGGGCTCGGCTATGTCGAGGCGCTCCTGACCCAGCGTTTCGGGTCCACCCAGCCAAGAGCAGTCGCTTCGATTATCGCAGCAGCAAGGCAACCCGTGACGCTGGAGCAGTTGCAAGCCAGCCTCGCGTCAATTGCGCCTGCACTGGCCGACAACGGCCCGGACGAGGATTGGTGGTCAGAATTCAAGCATGGACTGGCTGGCGTATTTGTCGTCCGGCAGGCCGGAACTGTGCCCGCCGATCCGCAATCCCGCATCGACCGGGCATCGCAGCTGATCGAGGATGGTCGCGTCGATCTTGCACTTTCCGAAATTGCCCGCCTTCCAAATCGGAACAAGGCAGCGCACTGGATGGCGATGGCGCGCCGCCATGTCGAATCACATCGCGCGCTTGACCTGCTTGAAGCCGCCGCGATTACGTCAGAAGAGCGCCCCAAACCACCAACGCCCGTCGAGGCTGCCAGGGTCACTCCGATGCCAGTGGAAACCTTCTAGATCCCGGGTGTTTTATAGTGATGCCAGGCAAAGACGGCAGCCGCACCACGGTGTGGACGCCAAGCTTCGCCAATCTCTCGCACCTGACGCTCGCCAGGCCGCTCGGGCAGGCCCATGATCTGGCCGACGTCGATCTGCACGGCAAGGTCACCCGCTGGCCAGATATCCGGTCGCCCTTCTGCAAAGAGCAGGTAGATTTCGGCCGACCATCGACCAATACCCTTTACTTGCGTGAGGCGTGCAATCGCTTCTTCGTCATCCGAGGGGAGGTTGTGAAGATCGAGAGCGCCTGATTTGACGAGTTCCGCAAGGCTCCTTGCATAACCTTGCTTCTGTCGCGAAAGTCCGCAAGCGCGCAAGTCATCGAACGACGCATCGATGACGGCATGCGGATCGGTCATGTCTCCTCTTGCCGCTTCCAGCTTTGCCCAGACGGCGGCTGCCGCCTGAAAACTCACCTGTTGGCCAACGATCGTGCGCAGAAGCGTTTCATACCCGCGCGCCCTGACGCGAGGCTCGGGATAGCCGACCTGAGACAGCGCAACAGCAAAACGCGGTTCGATTTTCGAGAGCGCGTCAAGCGATACCTTGAGTTGCTCCGCAGATAACCCCATTGTCGAATCCCTATTTTGCCTTTAGCGAGCGCGCGGACTACCGCTAACCGAACATGCAGGGACAGAGCAAATGGCAAAACTGATCGTCACCACACGCGACGGCACCGAACACGAAGTTGAAGCGCAGCCGGGCCTTTCGGTCATGGAAATCATCCGCGATGCCGGCTTTGACGAATTGCTTGCGCTATGCGGCGGCTGCTGCTCCTGCGCGACCTGCCATGTCCATGTCGATCCAGCCTTTGCCGACAAGATCGAGCCGATGGGCGAAGATGAAAACGACCTTCTTGAAAGTTCGGATCACCGCAATGAAAGTTCGCGGCTTTCGTGCCAGCTTGCATTCAGCGATGCGCTTGACGGTCTCAAGGTCACGATCGCGGACGAAGACTAGGTCTTCGATATGCCTGCCATCCTTGTGGATGCGGATGCCTGCCCGGTTAAGGACGAAATCTACAAGGTTGCCTTCAGGCATGAGATTCCGGTCACGATTGTCAGCAACAGCCCGATCCGTGTGCCGGAACATCCGCTGATTGCCCGGTCGCTGGTTGGCTCTTCCTTTGATGCCGCTGATGACTGGATCGCCGAGCGGGCACATGGCGGCGTCATCGTGGTCACAGGGGACATCCTGCTTGCCGACCGATGCCTCAAGGCTGGCGCAACGGTCATCGCGCCCAGTGGGAAACCCTTTACCGGCGGCTCCATCGGCAATGCCATTGCAACGCGCGCGATCATGGCAGATCTGCGGGCGAATGGCGATGCGATTGGCGGCCCTCCGCCCTTTTCCAAGTCGGATCGTTCGCGCTTTCTGTCGTCCCTTGACGAGGCTGTGGTCAGATTGAAGCGCTCCGCGGCGCTTTGATCCGGCACGCTGGCCCGTCGGGCCATTCCATGCTAGGGGCGCCGCCATGCTCAATCTGAACGGTATCACCGTGCGCCTTGGCGGGCGCACCATCCTTGATCGCGCGACAGCGTCCTTGCCGCCGAAAAGCCGTGTCGGGCTGATCGGCCGCAACGGCGCGGGCAAGTCGACCCTGATGAAAGTGATGATCGGTCAGCTTGAACCGGATGACGGTTCGATCGAAATGCCGCGCAAGACACGGATCGGCTATATCGCGCAGGAAGCGCCCGCGGGCGATGCGACACCGTTCGAAACCGTTCTCGCTGCCGACACGGAACGGGCCGCCCTGCTTCATGACAGCGAGACATGCCACGATCCCGAAAGGCTCGGGGAAATCCACGAACGACTGATCGCAATTGATGCATACACCGCGCCAGCGCGCGCCTCGCGCATTCTGGTCGGGCTTGGGTTCGATGAGGATATGCAGGCCCGTCCGCTCGACAGCTTTTCGGGCGGTTGGAAAATGCGCGTTGCGCTTGCGGCCCTGCTCTTTTCCGAGCCCGATCTGCTGCTGCTTGACGAACCGTCGAACCATCTGGACCTTGAAGCGACTTTGTGGCTGGAAAGTTTCCTGAAATCCTATCCGGCAATGATGGTCGTCATCAGCCACGAGCGCGACCTGCTCAACAATGTCGTGGACAACATCCTGCATCTCGAGGGTGGACAGACAACGCTCTATGCCGGGGGGTACGACAGTTTCGAGCGCCAGCGCGCCGAGCGGGCAGCCCAGCTTGCGGCGGCCAAGGCGGCGCAGGATGCACAGCGCGCCAAGTTGCAGGACTATATTGCCCGCAACAGCGCGCGCGCCTCAACAGCAAAGCAGGCGCAATCGCGGGCAAAGGCACTTGCAAGAATGCAGCCCGTGATGGCGATGATCGAGGACCCGTCGCTCAGTTTCGACTTCCCGAGCCCTGACGAACTGAAGCCGCCCTTGGTGACGCTGGACATGGCAAGTGTCGGCTATGTGCCCGGAAAACCGATCCTGGAGCGCCTGAACCTGCGGTTGGACCCGGATGACCGGATCGCGTTGCTCGGCCGCAACGGCAATGGCAAGACGACCTTGGCCCGGCTGCTCGCTGCACAATTGCCTACGATGGAGGGCGCGATCAACGCCTCGGGGAAAATGCGGGTCGGCTATTTCACCCAGTATCAGGTTGAGGAACTTGATGGCGCGGACACACCGCTTGAGCACATGACGCGGCAGATGAAGGGCGCGACGCCGGGCGCTGTGCGTGGGCAGTTGGGCCGGTTCGGCTTTTCCGGCGCCAAAGCAACAACCGAAGTGGCGAAGCTTTCCGGCGGTGAGCGCGCCCGGTTGGCGCTCGCGCTCATCACGCGCGATGCGCCGCACATGCTGATCCTGGACGAGCCGACCAACCATCTTGATGTCGATGCCCGCGAAGCGCTGGTGCAGGCGCTCAATGCCTATGATGGTGCGGTCGTGATAGTCAGCCATGATCGGCACATGATCGAACTTGTTGCCGACCGCCTTGTTCTTGTCGACGGCGGCCGTGCCGAGGAGTTTGGCGGCAGCCTTGATGATTACACAGACATGATCCTCGGCAAGAACCAGCCGAAAGGGCCGGAACCCGTAAAATCCAACAAGAAGGAAGACCGAAAGGCCGCTGCCGCCGCGCGCGAGCAGAGCAAGACTCTGCGTGCCGAGATCGCACGCGCAGAAAAGGAAATGAACTCCCTGACAGCACACCGATCCAGGATCGAACGGGCCATGTTTGACCCCGACACCGCAGGGCCGGAAGAGCGCAACTTGACAATGACCGATCTCATGGTTCGCCGCGCGGACATCGAGAAAAAGCTCGCGGCCGCAGAAGCATGCTGGCTGGAAGCGTCCGCCGCGCTCGAAGGCGTGTCAGCCTGATCCGTCCCTCGGTTGTGCTTCCGGCCCAGAACGACTAGGGGCTCCCGACATATTGTTTTTGGCGCGGGTCATTGCCCCGGAATGCGCCTTTTAGAGAGACCATGACTTTTCAAACGCTCCACCCGCTTCTTGCTGAAGCGCTTTCCGCCCGTGGCTATGCCGCGCCCACACCCGTGCAGGCCGCTGTGCTCGAGCCCGAAGCCGAGGGGCGGGACCTGATTGTTTCCGCACAGACCGGATCGGGGAAGACTGTTGCCTTCGGCCTCGCAATGGCCCCGCAACTCTTGAGCGGCAGCGGAATGGCGGCTCCAGCCGGTGCCCCGCTCGCACTTGTCATTGCGCCGACACGGGAGCTCGCGCTGCAGGTCGGGCGCGAACTGATCTGGCTTTACGGCAAGGCGGGGATCCGCATCGCAACATGTGTCGGCGGGATGGACGCATCGAAGGAACGGCGCGCGCTTTCGCAAGGTGCGCATATTGTCGTCGGCACCCCCGGCAGGCTCCGCGATCACCTCGAACGGGGGGCGCTCCTGCTCCACAGCCTGACTGTCGCCATCCTCGACGAGGCCGACGAAATGCTCGACATGGGCTTCCGCGAAGACCTCGAGGAAATTCTCGACGCAACGCCGCAGGGCCGGCGCACCTTCATGTTTTCTGCAACCATGCCGAAACCCATCGTTGCACTTGCCCGGCGCTACCAGCGCGATGCATTGCGTATATCGACTGTCGGCGAAGATCGTGGCCATGGTGACATCACCTACCAGGCCGTGACTGTCGCGCCTGCCGACATCGAGAATGCCGTCGTCAATCTGCTGCGCTATCACGAAGCAACCACCGCAATGCTGTTCTGCGCAACCCGCGACAATGTCCGGCATCTGCATGCAAGCCTGACCGAGCGCGGCTTTTCGGTCGTGGCGCTGTCGGGCGAGCACAGCCAGAATGAACGCAACCATGCGTTGCAGGCCCTGCGCGACCGGCGGGCACGGGTGTGCGTGGCAACCGATGTCGCTGCGCGCGGGATCGACCTGCCGACCTTGTCGCTCGTCATCCATGTTGAAATTCCGCGCGATGCGGAAGCCCTGCAACACCGTTCGGGCCGGACTGGCCGGGCGGGCAAAAAGGGCACAGCGGTGATCCTTGTGCCTTATCCAAGGCGCAAGCGCGTCGAATCGATGCTGCGTGGTGCGCGGATCAATGCCGAATGGATCTCCGCCCCAAGCCGCGAGGATATCGCGCGAAATGATCGTGAGAGGCTGCTCGCGACCCTGCTCGAGCCGGTCGAGGTGGACGAGGAAGATCGGATGCTCGCAGGCCGTCTGCTCGCAGAACGGAGCCCGGAGGACATTGCAGCCGCGCTGGTCCGCGCACATCGGGCGCGCATGCCCGTAGCCGAAGAGCTGATCGATGCGGCCTCCGGCCCGTCACAGCGGTCGGAGGGCCCAAGGCCCGGCTTCGAGAATACCGTCTGGTTCAGGATGGATATCGGTCGGCGGCACAATGCCGATCCAAGGTGGCTTCTTCCGCTGCTGTGCCGGCGTGGCCACATCACCCGGACAGAGATTGGGGCAATCCGCATTGCCGCCAATGAATCGCTTTTCGAGGTCCAGGCGGCGGCGGCTGCCCGTTTTGCGGCAGCAGTCCGGCGCACAGCCGTTGACGGAGAAGATGGCGAAGGAGGCATCCGGATCGAGCAGGTCCAGGGCGCTCCGCGAGAGGAGGCCAGGCGCAACCGACGCGAAGCGCCGCGCCAGCATCGGCCAGGATCTCGACCGGGCAAGCCACCGTTTCCGCCGCGCAACAAGGCCACACGTGATCGCACTGCGTGACCGGTAAAAACACTTATCGTCTTCGCCTTGTGGAAATCACGTAGTTTCGAGGCCTTGCCCGCGCGCTAGGGCCGGGACATGACCGATTGTTCGCACTGCCCTGTCGGCGATAGCGCCATTTGTGCCGGATTGTCGGCGGAGGCGCTTGAATGTCTGGGGCATCTTGGACGCAAGCAGAAGGTCAGGCGCGGGCAAACACTCGTATGGGAAGGCGACGAGGCTCTGGTCGTTGCCAATGTGATTTCCGGCATCCTGAAATTGTCGATTTCGACGGCTGACGGGCGTGAACAGATTGTCGGCGTTGTCTTCCCCTCGGACTTTATCGGTCGTCCCTTTGGCAAGGAAAGCCCACATAGCGTGACAGCGCTGACCGATGCCGAGCTTTGTGTCTTTACCCGCTCGGCGTTCGACGGTTTTGCGCGCCAGCACCCCGATCTGCAGAACCGGCTGTTGATGCGCACTTTGACAGAGCTTGACCGGGCGCGGCACTGGATGCTGCTGCTGGGCAAGAAGACCGCGAGCGAGCGCATCGCTTCGCTGCTCCTCGAAGTGTCGGATCGCATGGGCGATGGTGCGGCCAAGGCTGCGGCGGGTTTGCCCGAAGTTTTCGAAATGCCGCTCGACCGCCAGCAGATGGGCGATGTGCTGGGCCTGACGATTGAAACCGTCAGCCGCCAACTGACAAAACTCAAAGGGGCAGAAATGATCGACTTGCCGAACAGGCGGACAGTCGTGATCCAGGATCGGGCGCGTTTGCGGAATTTGGCTCTCGCGGCGTGAACTGTTGACCTGAGTCAATGAAGGTGAGCCCGTGATCGGCCAACGGCACGGGCATAAAATTGCGCTGCGGCGCTTCGGGGAAGAATGATGGACACTATGGTAACGCGCGCTGGCGCTTGGTTCGTCGTGGCACTGTTGGCATTTGCGGCCTTTGCACAAAGTGTGGATCCCGGATTTTCCGTCCACATGGGCATAGTTGGCGCAGTTGCGCTCCTCGCTTCGGCCATGACGCTTCGAGGCACGGATTTCACGGCTTTGGCCAATGGCATCACGAGCAAGCCGATTGACCTGTCTCGCTATGACGATGACCCGATCCGCTGGGGTGTCATCGCGACAATCTTCTGGGGCGTGGCGGGCTTCCTTGTGGGGCTGTTCATAGCGCTTCAACTGGCTTTTCCCGCACTCAACTTCAATCTTGAATACACAACGTTCGGACGCTTGCGCCCGCTTCACACATCGGCCGTTATTTTCGCCTTCGGGGGCAATGCGTTGATCGCGACGAGCTTTTATATTGTCCAGCGCACTTGCCGCGCGCGGCTGGCCTTTCCGAGCCTGGCCCGCTTCGTCTTCTGGGGTTACCAGCTGTTCATTGTGCTGGCCGCGACCGGCTATCTGATGGGAATCACCGAAGCCAAGGAATATGCCGAGCCTGAATGGTATGTTGATCTTTGGCTGACCGTCGTCTGGGTATCCTATCTCATCGTTTTTGTCGGAACGATCGTCCGCCGCAAGGAACCGCATATCTATGTGGCAAACTGGTTCTTCCTGGCGTTCATCATCACCGTTGCCATGCTTCATCTGGTCAACAACCTGACGATGCCCGCTTCGATCTTCGGTTCGAAGAGCTACAGCGCATTTGCCGGCGTCCAGGACGCACTGACCCAGTGGTGGTATGGCCATAACGCTGTCGGCTTCTTCCTGACGGCGGGCTTCCTGGCCATGATGTATTATTTTGTGCCGAAACAGGCAGAGCGCCCGGTTTACAGCTATCGCCTGTCGATCATCCATTTCTGGTCACTGATCTTCCTCTACATCTGGGCCGGCCCGCACCACCTCCATTACACTGCGCTGCCCGACTGGGCGCAGACACTCGGCATGGTCTTTTCGATCATGCTGTGGATGCCCAGCTGGGGCGGTATGATCAACGGGTTGATGACCCTGAACGGCGCGTGGGACAAGATCCGCACCGATCCGATCATCCGCATGATGGTCATGGCGCTCGCCTTCTACGGGATGAGCACATTTGAGGGGCCGATGCTCTCAATCAAGGCCGTCAACAGCCTGTCGCATTATACCGACTGGACTATCGGCCATGTGCACTCCGGCGCGCTCGGTTGGAACGGGATGATCACATTCGCTTCGATCTATTATCTCGTGCCGAGACTTTGGGGAAAGCCGAGACTCTATTCGTTGCGGATGGTGAACTGGCACTTCTGGCTCTCGACGATCGGCATCGTCTTTTACGCAGCCGCAATGTGGGTTGCGGGCATCATGCAGGGGCTGATGTGGCGCGAATATGGTTCGGACGGCTACCTCGTCTATGCCTTTTCGGAAGTCGTTTCGGCCATGTTCCCGATGTATCTGATCCGTGCGACCGGCGGCCTCATGTATCTCTCCGGTGCGCTGATCATGGTCTTCAATGTGTGGATGACCATTGCCGGCAAACAGCGGCAGGAAAAACCGATGACCGAAACGCCCTATGACGCGTCAGCTGACCGTCCCCTCGCTACAGCTTCCGCCGCCTGAAGGAGCCAGAACCATGGCCGGTACCTTTTTCGATCACAAGCGGCTCGAACGCAATGTCACGCTGCTTGCCGTCTTTGCCTTCATCGCTGTCGCAATCGGCGGCATTGTGGAAATCGCCCCGCTCTTCTGGATCGACTCCACAGTCGAGAAGGTGAACGGAATGCGCCCATATTCCCCACTCGAGCTGGCGGGGCGGAACATCTACATGCGCGAAGGCTGCTACAATTGTCACAGCCAGATGATTCGCCCCTTCCGCGACGAGGTCGAACGCTATGGGCATTATAGCCTGGCAGCCGAAAGCATGTACGATCACCCTTTCCAATGGGGATCGAAGCGGACGGGTCCGGACCTCGCACGTGTCGGGGGACGATATTCGGACGAATGGCATGTCCAGCACCTCAAGGACCCCCGCGCAGTCGTGCCGGAATCGATCATGCCTCCCTATGCATTCCTGGCCGAGCGCGAGCTGAATGCGGGTGACATGCGCACGCACCTTCAGGCCCTTTACCGGGTTGGCGTACCCTACTCAAAGGCTGCCATCGCTGCGGCAAACGAAGACCTTCATGCACAGGCAGATCCTGACCGGAGCAGCACCGATCTCAAGGCCCGTTACCCCAAGGCGCAGGTCCGTGATTTTGATGGCGACCCGGCCCGCATCACCGAGATGGATGCCCTGGTCGCCTATCTGCAGATGCTCGGGACTCTTGTGGACCTGAAAGCGGCCGAGCCGCAGGAGCAGCCGCAATGACCTATGACGGCTTCAGGCATTTTGCGGACAGCTGGGGGCTGGTTTTCATGGGATTCCTGTTCGTCACATTCATTGGCTGGACGTTTCGAAAAGGTGCCGCATCGCACCACCGCGACGCCGCCGCAATCATCTTCAAGGATGAAGATCATGGCTGAAAACAAGCGTATCGACGAGCCGACCGGCACCCAGACCGTTGGCCATGAATGGGATGGCATCGAGGAACTGAACACGCCGCTTCCGCGCTGGTGGCTGCTGACCTTTTACGCCTGCATCCTCTGGGCGATTGGTTATGTCATTTTCTTTCCGGCAATCCCGCTGTTGCATGACGCAACAAAAGGCATCTCGGGCTGGACTAGTCAGGGCCAGCTCGAGACCGCGTTGAGCGCTGAAGCGAAGCGCCGGGCACCCATCACGGCCGCCATTGCTGCGACACCGATCGAACAGCTTCCTGCCAATGACAAGCTCATGCAGGCCGCCATTGAAGGGGGGCGCGCAGCGTTCAAGGTCCATTGCGTTCAGTGCCATGGTTCCGGCGCGGCCGGGTCCAGGGGTTATCCGAACCTCAATGATGACGACTGGCTCTGGGGCGGAGATCTTGCGACGATCCACTATACGGTCACGCATGGTGTGCGGAATCCCGATCACAGCGAAACCCGCTTTTCGCAGATGCCAGCCTTTGAAGGCGTGCTGACAACGGCCGAAATCGGCTCGACAGTCTCATACGTCCGGATGATTTCCGGCCAACAGCAGCCCAATGCAGCATCGGCGCGCGGTGCTGTACTCTTTGCTGCAAACTGCAGCCAATGCCATGGCCCCGAAGGCAAAGGCGGGCGGCAGTTCGGTGCACCCAACCTGACTGACGGAATCTGGCTTTACGGCGAGGATCGGGCGGCGATCACACAGACCGTAATGAAAAGCAGGTTTGGCGTCATGCCACGCTGGAACAATCGGCTCGATCCGGTGACGATCAAGATGCTCGCGGCCTATGTCCATTCGCTGGGCGGTGGCGAGGCGGCGCCCAATCCCGCGCCAGCGGCGGCGTCAAATGTCAAACCTTGAAGGCCTGATCGATCCCGGAAGTCCGCTCTACGAAAAGCGCAAGGGAGTCTACCCCAAGGCTGTAGACGGGTTTTTCCGGCGCCTCAAATGGGCGGCGATGGCCGTGACCCTGACGATTTATTATGTGACGCCCTGGCTGCGCTGGGATCGCGGACCCTATGCGCCCGATCAGGCCGTCCTGATCGACCTTGCCAATCGCCGATTTTACATGTTCGCAATCGAGATCTGGCCACATGAGTTCTACTATGTGGCCGGGCTGCTGGTCATGGCGGGGATCGGCCTGTTTCTTGTGACCTCTGCAGTCGGGCGCGCCTGGTGTGGCTATGCCTGCCCGCAGACGGTCTGGACAGACCTGTTTCAGCATGTCGAGCGCGCCATCGACGGTGATCGAAATGCCCAGGTGCGGCTTGCCAACGCGCCCTGGAGTTTTGAAAAGATCGTCAAGCGGGTTTCAAAGCATGCTGTCTGGATTGTCATCGGCGTGCTGACCGGCGGCGCCTGGATCTTCTATTTCGCCGATGCCCCGAGCCTGATGCGCAGTTTCCTGAAGGGCGATGCTCCGCTTGTCGCCTATAGCACCGTCGCAATATTGACCGCGACGACCTATGTTTTTGGCGGGCTGATGCGCGAGCAGGTCTGTATTTATATGTGTCCCTGGCCGCGCATCCAGACGGCAATGCTCGATGAAAAGTCGCTCATCGTTACATATAAGGACTGGCGCGGCGAACCCCGAACGCACGGAGTCAAGAAGGCTGCCGACCAAGGCATCAAGACGGGGGATTGCATCGATTGCACCCAATGCGTGCAGGTTTGTCCGACCGGCATCGACATTCGCGAAGGGCCGCAGATCGGTTGCATCACATGTGCCCTGTGCATCGATGCCTGTGACAAGGTGATGGCCCAGATCGGGCAGCCGCGCGGGCTTATCGACTATTGCACGCTTGACGATGCGGCGATCGAAAAGGCCGGTGGCACATCGAAGCCCGTCCTCAAGACGCTGTTCCGCCCCCGCACGCTCGCCTATCTGTCGATCTGGAGCGCGATCGGTCTGGCAATGCTGTTTTCGCTCGGCGCCAGAACCCGGCTTGACCTCAGCGTGCAGCAGGATCGCAACCCGATCTTTGTCCAATTGTCCGACGGAGCGATCCGCAACAACTACACAGTCAAGATCCGCAACATGGAGGCACGGCCTCGCAAGGTCATGCTGAGGGTGTCTGGTCTTGAGGGCGCAAGAATGTGGACGCAGGACGGCGGACGGGCCACTGCCTCGCATGAAGTTGAAGTCAGTGTCGAACCCGACAGCGTCATGAAGGTAAGACTGTTCGTCGCCGCGCCACGCAATGGACCGGAACGTCAACCGTTCGAGATTTCGGCGCAGGCCGCAGGTGCGAACGAAAAGGGCGACAGCGACGCAACACAGTTCGAGCGGCCTGAACATGAGGAAGATGAAGAATGACCAAGCCTTTCACCGGCTGGCACATGACCGCAATCCTGGTGGGCTTCTTCAGCACCGTCATCGCCGTGAATGTCTATATGGCCCACGCCGCCATTTCGACCTTCGGCGGGACAGTCGTCGATAATTCATATGTGGCCAGTCAGGAATTCAATGGCTGGCTGGCAGCGGCGAAAAAACAACAACAGCTCGGATGGAAGACCGGCGTTTCGATTGACAGTGAACGGCACGTGCACATTGCAGCTTCCTCGGCTGGCATTCCCGTCGAAGGGCTGGCTGGTTCCGGGCAGGCGAGCCATCCGCTCGGTGCAAAGCCGCCGATCAGGCTCTCATTTGCCGTGACGGCTGATGGCTCGCTCAAATCCGTTCAAGCGCTGCCAGGCGGCCGATGGCTGGTCCATGCCGTGCTCCGCCGCGGCGATGAAACCGTCAAGCTGGCAAAAGACCTGCAATGAACGCGCTGGCTTCGCCTGTTGCAGGGGACACGCTTCCCGAGACATTGTTTTCGGTGCCCGGGATCCGTTGCGCGGGTTGCATTGCAAAGCTGGAAGACGGCCTTCCCAGGACGCCCGGCATTGTCTCGGCGCGAGTCAATTTCACCGCCAAACGCGTAACCTTGACGCACCTGCCAGAGCTGCAAATGCCGGCATTGCAGCAGGCGATTTCCGCCCTTGGCTTCGAAGCACAACCGCTGGGGTCGGCGCTTCCTGCTGAAGATGGACGCAGCGGCGATTTGCTCAGGGCGGTGGCCGTTGCCGGTTTTGCCGCGATGAATATCATGTTGCTATCGGTTTCGGTCTGGTCAGGTGCGGAAGGCGCAACGCGCGACCTGTTTCATTGGCTTTCTGCTGGCATCGCTCTGCCGGCCATTGCCTTTGCGGGACGGCCCTTCTTCAAGTCGGCGTGGAATGCCCTGCGGCATGGCCGCACCAACATGGATGTCCCGATATCGATCGGCGTGATCCTGGCGAGCGCCTTGAGCCTGTTCGAAACGATTGTTCACGGCCCGCACGCCTATTTTGACGGCGCGGTCATGCTGCTCTTCTTCCTGCTGACGGGGCGTTGGCTGGACAGCGTCATGCGGGACCGCGCCCGTGACGGCGTCACAGCGCTCCTCAAGCACACTCCCGCAGGCGCACTTGTGATCGACACCGACGGGCGGTCGTCCTGGCTCGACGTGTCCGCACTCGAACCTGGCATGACAATGCTTGTGGCGGCCGGCGAGCGGCTTGCCGCCGATGGTGTAGTGGCTGAGGGACAATCGCGCATTGACCTGGCCCTGCTCACAGGGGAAAGCAAGCCCGTTGACGTAGCAACGGGTGACCGTGTCCACGCTGGAACACTCAACCTTGACGCGCCCGTCAGGATCAAGGTGCTGGCAACCGGAGAAGATACGGTCATTGCCGATATCGCGCGCCTGATGGATCAGGCGGCCCAATCCCGATCCCGCTATGTCCGCATCGCAGATCGTGCCGCACGGCTTTATGCGCCTGCCGTCCACACACTGGCAGCTGCGAGCTTCATCGGCTGGATGATTGCGGGTGCAGGCTGGCACCAGTCACTGCTGATTGCGGTCGCCGTACTGATCATAACCTGTCCGTGCGCGCTTGGCCTGGCCGTGCCTGCTGCCCAGATCGTCGCTGCGGGCGCGCTGATGCGAAGTGGCATCCTGGTCAAGGATGGTTCGGCTCTCGAGCGGCTGGCCGAGGCTGATCGCGTCCTGTTCGACAAGACAGGGACCTTGACCCTCGGGCGTCCGGAGCCTGTTGACCTGTCCGCCCTGCGGCCCGAGCAAAAGTCCGTTGCGCTTGCTCTTGCAAGGTCCAGCCGCCATCCGTTGAGCGAAGCCCTACGCCGGGCGCTCGAGCGGGAAGGCGTCGCGCCAAGCTATCTGACCGATATCCGCGAGGTTGCAGGCACTGGCGTGTCGGCAAACTTTGGTTTGAAACATGTCGCATTGCGCCGACCGGACGGTGTTGTTCCTGAAGACTGCCTGGCGACTACGCTCGCCATTGATGGCGAAGTGTCGGCAACAATCCTGTTCAGTGACCAGATCAGACCCGCCGCTCACGAAACGGTTGGCAAGCTCGCCGAACTCGGGCTGCCAGCAACCATAATTTCGGGGGACCGGGCCGCTGCCGTGGCGCCCGTTGCCCGTGCGCTTGGGCTGACAGCGCAAACGGGAATGCTTCCGCAAGACAAGCTCGATACAATTGCCAGGCTGAAGGCCCGCGGCGAAAAGGTCCTGATGGTCGGCGATGGTTTGAATGACGGTCCGGCACTTGCCGCCGGGCATGTCTCGATGGCCCCGGGATCCGCCAGTGACGCCGGGCAGATTGCAGCAGATGCCATATTTCTTGGCGATAGCCTGGCCCCTGTTGCGACAGCTATCCGGGCGGCTCGGGCAACCCAAAAGGTGGTTCGCCAGAATTTTGCGATGGCAATTGGCTACAACGTCGTTGCCGTGCCGCTTGCGATCATGGGACTGGCCACGCCGCTCATTGCAGCACTGGCCATGTCCGGTTCTTCGCTGATTGTTGTCGCCAATGCCCTGCGACTAAGGAGCGCAGCGAAGTGAGCGGGATCGCTGTTCTGATCCCCATTGCCTTGCTGCTGGGCCTTGGCGGGCTTTTCGCCTTCTTCTGGTCGTTGCAGAGCGGGCAGTATGAGGACCTCGATGGGGCATCGCTCCGTATCCTGATCGATGATGACCGGCCGCAGGAAGACGAGCGCTGAACAAAAAAACGGGGCAAGTCCAATGGACCTGCCCCGCCAGGTTGAGGAGCTCTGAATTGCCTAGAGGCGGAAGCCGACACCGACCCCGACGACGATCGGGTTGAGGTTTACCTTCACGCGCTGGACGCCAATCGCCGTGGTCGTCAGGCGCGCCGTCGTCCGGATATCGATATATTTCACGTCGAAGTTTAGGAACATGTTCTTGTTCAGGTCGAAATCAATCCCGGCCTGCGCTGCCCAACCGAAGCTGCTCTTCATCTTGACCTTCGTCGCGCCGACAGCCGTTTCAAGCGCAGCCGAAGGCTTTTCGGAATAGAAGAGTGTGTAGTTGATGCCTGCACCGACATAGGGGCGGATCTTGGCAGCAGGAGCAAAGTGATATTGTGCAGTCAGCGTCGGCGGAAGAACCCAGGTCGAAGCCAGACGCCCGATTGAGCCGGTCGTGCCGCTCGTCCCAGTGGCACGATGCTTGGTGGTGGCAGCGATCAGTTCAAACCCGATATTGTCCGACGCCATGTAGGTGAAGTCTACCTCTGGCGCAGCACTGTTGTTGATCTTCACCTTTTCGGTCGGGAACGTCGGGTTGATCCCGCCCGACGACTCATTCGGTGCAACCATGATGCCGCGCACCCGAATGAGTGTGTCTCCTGCCGCTGCACTGGCCGGGGCAGCAAAGCCGCAAGCCAGTACCAAGCCTGCGAAGTATGGTTTGAAGTTCATCATATAATCTCCCTGTAGTTCTGACGTTGAAATGGATCTGCTCAATGTCCGAGCAGAAGTGGAATGCGTGATGTGCGCAAAAGATCGCGGGTCACTCCGCCGAGCAGCGTCTCGCGAAATCGAGATCGGCCATAAGCACCGATGACAAGACAGCCGGCACCGCGCTTCGATGCGAAATCTTCGAGCACGCCCGAGGCACTCTTGGCGTCCATCGCGAGTGCGTGAAGATCGGATGCCACACCGTGGCGCGAAAGGTAGGTGTTTGCCGATGTCTGGGGAAAATCTTCCCCATTTTCTCCAATCGAGACAATATGGACCGAAGATGCCGCGCGAAGGAGCGGTAAGGCGTTGCGGAGGGCGTTGGCCGCTTCAGGCGAAGCATTCCATCCAATCACCGCCGGTCGCCCTGCGTCGAATGACCCGACCCCAGCTGGAACCATTAACACCGCGCAGGCCGCATGGACCGCAACTTCATCGACGATCGGCAGCGGCTGGGACTCAGCATCGCCAGCTCCCGGATACTGGCCAATAACGACGAGATCGTTCAGCGCAGAGGCACTGACCAATGTTTGAACGACGGGTCCGTCAGTCGCGATCCAGTCCCAGCGGACATCGTCCTGCGCCAAGCGAGCCCCGATCCGCTTGCGAACGTCGTCTTCGCGTTCGCGAACACTTTCAAGGACTGCGGCTTGGGTATAGACGCCCCCCAGCGGCTCGAAGGAAACATAGGCATTGTAAGGTGTCACCTGAAGGCAGGTGAGATGAGCGTCGAACGTCCGGCAAATGTCGAGCGCGACCTGCAGCCGGTCATCCAGCGCATCGTCGTCATAAACATGCAAAAGCACCGACTTCATCTGCCCAACTCCTCTTTGGGATGATGAGCAGAGTAGCTTCCGGGAAGGTCGTGTCCCCGGTAGTGGTGTAATTCCGTGATAGCAAAGCTGACCGGCCGCGCGCTTTCAAACGGCGCTGTAGCGGGCGGTCAGATTTGCGGGTGGCCATCGACGATCTTTTGATAAGCTTGGGTTGCGAACTCAACTTACGGAGATCACCGATGACCACGAACAAGTGGACGTACACGAGCTGGTAGGAAAGACCCCTGACGCGGATTTTCTGCGCGACATGATCGGTTTTGCCGCCAAGCGGCTGATGGAGTTGGAGGTTGGCGGCCTGACCGGCGCTGAGTACGGCGAGAAGGATGCCGAGCGACTGGTCCAGCGCAAGGCTACCGCGACCTACTGGGAGACTCGCTGGCACTGTCGAGCTCAGGATCCCCAAGCTGCGCAAGGGAACATCTTCCCCGCTTCCTGGAGCCGGCGACTTGCCGAGAAGGCTCTGACCGCAGTTGTGCAGGGGCCTACATCCAGGGTGTCTCGACCCGCTCGGTCGACGACCTTGTGAAAGCGATGGGGATGAGCGGGATCTCGAAGAGCCAGGTGAGCCGGCTGTGCGAAGAGATCGATGTCCGTGTGAAGGAGTTCCTCAACCGGCCGATCGAAGGTGACTGGCCTTATCTGTGGATCGACGGGACTTACGTCAAAGTCCGCCAGGCTGGCAGGATCGTGTCGGTTGCCGTCATCGTTGCGGTCGGCGTGAACAGCGATGGCCGGCGTGAAGTGCTGGGGATGGATATCGGCGCCTCGGAGGCCGAGACCTTCTGACCGAGTTCTTGCGCAAGCTCACCCGCCGCGGGCTGGTGGGGTAAAACTGGTCATCTCCGACGCGACGAAGGCATCAAGGCTGCGGTCTCGAAACTCCTGTGTCAAGCTGGCAGCGGTGCCGTGTCCACTTCATGCGCAATGCGCTGGCCCATGCCGGCAAGAGCGGACGGCGCGTCGTCTCGGCCTTCATCGGGACGGCCTTCGCGCAGGAAACCGCCAAGCCCAGCAATGGCGCTCGGTTGCTGACCAGGTCAGGGCAAGGTCCCCAAACTGGCAAACCTGATGGACGATGCCGAAACCATGGCTGGCCTGACCTTCCCAGGACACGCGCCAAGATCTACTCCAACAATCCGATCGAGCGGCTCAATGGCGAAACAGCGCCGCACCAACGTCGTCGGCATCTTCCCCAACGACGCCGCCATCACCCGGCTGATCGGCGCGATCCTCATGGAGCAGAATGACGAATGGGCGGTGCAACGGTCACGCTACATGACCTTGAAACCATGGCTCCTTTGAGCGACAATCCCATCGTCATGCTATCGGCAGTACCCGGCGCATGATCAACTCCGGCAAAGCTGGAGATCGCCGCGGCTTCCTTTGCGAAGTTACACCATGCGGCGGGGCACGATCTCCGGGAAAATTCGCGCCTTGATCCGTCGCAACAAGTTCCTTGATACGGATCAAGGTTGGTCGGGCAGCCTGAAACTATTCCGGGGACCATGTGGAGATACTATCCAGAATTGCTCGAACGGCCCGTGCCGCGCTACACAAGCTATCCGACCGCAGTGGAATTCAATGATCGGGTCGGTGCCGCCGATATGGTCGAAGCACTACAAACCGTCGAGCTGGACACTTCAATCTCGATCTATGTCCACATCCCCTACTGCCAGTCGATCTGCTGGTATTGTGGTTGCAATACCGGGGCCGCCAACCGCACGCACCGACTTTCCGCCTATCTGGAAGCGCTTGAAAGCGAAATCGCGCGGGTTGGAAGCCTTTTGCACGGCAGGGGGAAGGTCCGGCATATTGCCTTTGGCGGTGGTAGCCCGAATTCAATCGCGCCGGTCGACTTTGTCCGTCTGGTTGATCGGCTGGTTCTTGCGCTCAATTGTGAAAGCGCGGACATGGCCGTCGAAATCGACCCGCGCATCTTTTCAGACAATTGGGCCATGGCTTTGGCGTCTTGCGGCGTGACGCGCGTCAGCCTTGGTGTGCAGAGCTTTTCTGAAGCGATCCAGCAGGCGATCGGGCGGATTCAACCCCGGCACATGATCGAAGCCTGCATGACTTCAGTGCAGCGCTACGGGATCGGGAACATCAATTTCGACTTGATGTACGGCCTGCCCGGCCAGACCCTCGCGGATCTGGAAGACACTTTGAAGCAAGCGATCGAGCTGGCGCCAAGCAGGATTGCATTGTTCGGCTATGCCCATTTGCCCGACCTTGTGCCCCGGCAGCGCAGGATCGACGCAAACGCGCTGCCCGGATCGGAACTGCGGTTCGAAATGGCGGCGCTTGGACATGCCTTGCTGGCGAAAGCCGGCTATCAGCCGATTGGGTTCGACCATTTCGCTCTGGCCAGCGACGGGTTGGCCAAAGCCAACGCGAAGGGTAAGCTCTATCGCAATTTTCAAGGGTTCACCGATGATGACAGTCCGGTTCTGCTCGGCTTTGGCGCCAGCGCAATCAGCAGTTTTCCGCACGTCATGATCCAGAACGAGAAGAATCCCGGCAAATATCGCGAATGCATCGCCAGCGGGACTCTGGCTTCCACGCGCGGGGTCAGGCGCAGTGACGATGATCGGAGTCGTTCTGCCATAATCGAACACATCTTGTGCCAACGCGAAGCGCGCGACATCCCGGAAGAAATCGTCGCCAGCGCGCGCACAAAGCTAGGTCCGCTCGAAGCCTTGGGATTGATTGAATGGGACGAACGCGACTTGCGCTTGAGCCGGGGCGCGCTCCCTTACGCACGGATCGTTGCAGCCGCGTTTGATGCCTATCGCCAGCCGGGCTCCAGCCAGTTCAGCAATGCGATCTAGGCTTTCATTGTTCGCGCCGGGCGCCTGGCTGGCATTGGCAGGGTTCGGCATGCTCGATCCCGTCGGGCAGGCTTTGGCTATGCCCAACATAATCAGCATCTGCTCGGGTGTCGGCCCCCGGCTGATCCAATTGCCAGCGCCTGGTAACGACCGGAAGCGTGAAGATTGCGCCAAGGGTTGCCATGCGCTGTGCCAAAGGAAGCGTGCCGGCGAACAGACTTCGAGCGAAGCCGAGGACTGATAGTTTCCGAAACTCAGGCACTGTGCATCATTGCCGAATGCGCCCCTTTGTGTAGAGAAGGGCAATGCGAAGTCGCAAAGCGCATCCCATGTCCCCTTCCAAGCCGGAAAGCTTTGCCGAAGTAGCGGCTGGCGAAGAACTCTTGCGCTCGATCCTCGCAACGGTGCCGGATGCGATGATCATCATCGATACGAGTGGCGTCATTACCTATTTCAGCGCAGCGGCAGAGCAGATGTTCGGTTATGGCAGCGAAGAGGTGCTTGGTCAGAACATCCGCCTGTTGATGCCGGAACCGGACCGCGAGCATCATGACGACTACATGCGTCGCTACCTTGAAACCGGGCAAGCACGGATTATCGGGATCGGGCGCTTCACGGTCGCCCGGCGTCGCAACGGCGAGGTTTTTCCCATCCAGCTCTCGATCGGGGAAGCAGGCACAGGCGACGGGCGGGTGTTTTCCGGTTTCGTCCGTGACCTGACCGAACGCGAAGAGGCCCGGGTCCATCTCGAGGAACTGCAAAACGAGATCGCCCATGTGTCGAGGGTCAGCGCAATGGGCACAATGGCATCATCGCTTGCCCATGAACTCAACCAGCCGTTGACCGCCATTGCCAACTATGTGGAGGGTGCTCGGGACTTGCTTGACAATCCGACCCCGGACATTCTCGAAACGGTTCGTGAAGTACTTGACGATGCGGCACGCGAGTCCGTGCGCGCGGGGCAAATCGTGCGAGGACTGCGAGATTTTATCGGGAGGGGGACGGCCGAGCGGCGCGCAGAAAGCCTGCCTCGCCTGATCAACCAGGCCAATGCGCTGGCCCTGATCGGAGCGCGCGAAATGGGGATTGATGTCGATCTTGCGCTCGATCCCCAGGCTGAAACTGTTTTTGTCGCCGGGGTCCAGGTTCAGCAAGTCCTGGTCAACCTGATCCGCAATGCCGCCGAGGCCATGGAATCGTCGGACAGGCGCCGCCTTTCGATCCGGACGCAGCGCCTTTCAAAGGAGTTTGTTCAGGTGAGCGTTACAGATAGCGGGCAAGGATTCGCCCCCGAAAGCCTGGATCGCCTGTTCGAGCCCTTTTTCAGTACCAAGGGCGAAGGCATGGGTTTGGGGCTGTCAATTTGCCGGACAATCGTCGAATCGCTTGGCGGTTCGATCTGGGCAGAGCAAGCGGCAGGCGGCATGACGTTCAATTTCACATTGTTGAGTGCGGATACGGAGGACAGCGATGACGGACCGGCGTCAGATTTATCTGGTTGATGACGATGATGCCGTCCGGAGATCGGCGGGTTTCATGCTCAAGACCTCCGGGTTTGCTGTTGAGCCATTTGCGTCGGGCGTCGAATTCCTGAAGGAGGTTGAGGCGCTCGCGCCCGGCTGCATACTGCTTGATGTCCGGATGCCGGGCATGGATGGCCTTGAAGTGCAGCGTGCTCTGGGAGAGCGCGGCATTACGTTCCCGGTGATCGTCCTCACGGGCCATGGCGACGTCAATGTCGCCGTGGCAGCGATGAAGGCTGGCGCTCTTGATTTTATCGAGAAGCCTTTCGAAAAGGCTGTCCTGCTTGCAGCGCTCGAAGAAGGCTTTGCACAGATAGAGCGGTCCGACCGGGGCAAGGCGCGCGCAGCCGAGGCTGTGCTGCGTCTTAATGTGCTGACTGCGCGCGAACATGACGTTCTTGAAGGACTGGTTCGCGGCTTTCCCAACAAGACAATCGCCTATGACCTCGGGATCAGTGCGCGGACGGTCGAAATTCACCGGGCCAATCTCATGACCAAGCTCAACGTTCGCAGCCTTTCCGAGGCCCTTCGGATTGCCTTCGCAGCGGGGCTGGGAGACACGCCCGGATGAGAAGTAACTAGGCGTTCACCGGTTGGGCAAGCGGCACAGTGAAAGCAAAACTCGAACCGCCCTCCTTTCGCGGCTCTGCCCAAATTCGACCGCCCTGCGCTTCGACAAGGGTTCGGCAAATCGAAAGGCCCAAACCCATCCCGCTCCGTTTGGTAGAGCGGAAGGGTTCGAAAAGATTATCGGCCATCTCGGCAGACAGGCCGGGACCGGTGTCGGAAATCGTCAATTGAATCATGTCGCCCGCAGCTGGTCGTGACCGGATTTCGATGCGTTTGAGTGGTGCATCTTCCATCGCGTCGAGTGCATTGCGGACAAGGTTGAAGAGAATCTGCTGAACATTGACGCCGTCCACATTGACCGCGTCTGCGCGCGGATCGAGTGCGACGCACATTTCAATTTCATGCTTGCCCGAGCCAAGCAGGGCCAGTGCGGTCGCTTCGCGGACCAGCTTTTTGAGACTTTCGGTCCGCCGGCTCACCTCTCCGCGCGCAATGAATTCACGCAGGCGACTGACGATCTTCGCGGCCCTCAATGCCTGTTCGGCCGCGCTCGATACCGCATCGCGCAAATCTTCCGGATCGGCATCTTTCGTATCGACCAGTTCCTGGGCTGCCTCCATATAGTTGGTGATGGCGGCAAGCGGCTGGTTCAATTCGTGCGCGAGCGCCGTCGTCAGCGATCCAACCGCGCTGACCCGCGCGACCCGCGCAAGTTCGTTCTGAAGTTCGTGCATCCGTCTTTCGACAGACTGTCGTTCGGTCATGTCGCGAATGAAGCCAGTAAAGACACGACCTTCCGGAGTCTTGGCTTCGCCAACGGACAATTCGATTGGAAAGGTTGATCCATCCCTGCGCCTCGCGGTCATGACGCGACTGGTGCCGAGGATGTGTTTCTGTCCGGTTTGCCGATAGCGCTCGATGTAGCTGTCATGGCGCTCGCGATCGGGCGAGGGCATCAGAAGGCTCACATTTTCGCCAACGACTTCCGCCTGACTGAACCCGAACATCCGCTCCGCTGCAGTACTGAAGGACAGGATTCGGCCGCGATCATCGATCACAACCATGGCGTCGGGAACGGTTGCAAGGATCGAACGAAGGTGACCCTCGTTGAAACTGTCCTTCACAAATGCGTTCATAACTTTCCGATCCAAGAGCCTTTCGGCCTGAGACTGCATTGGCTTTGCCAGCGCCATGTGCGCGGACGGCGGGCCTGAACCCTAATTTGCGGCGCGCGAGGCTGCTATCCGTATCAACCCTTATTGGAGGGTTGGGCGCATTCGAACATGGTAGCGCCATGGATTGGTCAGTTATCCGTCTTGAGCTCGCCAGAACCCCCGAGTTTCCGGAGGGGTCTGCGTCGCGGGCCTATCTCTTGAGGCTGCCGCTTGACGCGGACGGCATGGTCAATGTCGAGGCGTTCAAGGAGAAGCCGGAACTTGCGACCGTGCGGCGTTACTGGCCGAACGAGCGGGACAAGGAAGGCTATGTGATTCGCAAGCGAAATGGCTGGGCCTTTTCCTATGCGCTTGGGGATGAGGACGACGAGACAGTTTTCCATCTCGAGACTCACCCGATCCGGCTCGGCGAATTCGTCACCATCACTGAAACTGACGGACAGAAGCTCCCTTTCCGCGTCGTTCGCTGCGAATAGGGTCCGCCGATTCAGCCTTGCGCGAGGCGAGCGCCCATCATTTGATGAAGCAGGTTGATCGCCTTCAACGGGCGGACCATGACCTTGAATCGCGTGATCCGGCCTTCCTTGTTCCACCAGATCATGTCGATGCCGTTGATCTTGATGCCGTCGATCTGGTTTTCGAATTCCAGAATTGCGGAGTGATCACCATGCCATTCGCCGACATAGGTGAAGCCAGGTCCGCCAAGAACCTTTGCAGCAGCCATGAGATATTTGAAGGTAATCTCCTTGCCGCGCTGCGGCGTGTGAACGACGGGCGATTCGAAGACGACATCATCGTCCAGCATGTCTGAAAGTGCCTGGGGATCGCCGCTTTCCATATAGGCATGCCAGCGTTCTAGGGCGTTGCTCATGTGAAGGCCTCCATGTTGCTTGTGCTTGTTCCAGGAGCGCCGGGGTCAGCCGTTTGACCTGCTCGCTGCAAAGGTGCGGTGCGCGAACAGAAGACTGACGACAAAGAATGCTTCGACGGCCATCGGGACAAATGCGCCGGGCGTGACGCCGTCGACAATCAGGCTGACGGTGCGGCCCGTTATTGCAATTGCAAACAACAGGATGGGCGCAATGAGGAAGCCTGCATTCTGGCGCCAGGCAGCGGCAGCGGCCAGGATCCCGCCAGTCAGGAAAAAGGCGCACATGTCGGCACGCAACACTGCCATTCCGGGAATGCCGTTTGGTGAAAGGAAGAAATTGGCACCCGACTTGATCGGATCGATAAGAAAGCCAAGACCTAGGACAATGCCGAACAGTGCAGCCAATGCCGCAAGGATGCGTGCGATCAAGATCATCTCCCTTTCCCCCATCTGGCCTTTCCCGCGCCTTTGCGAGGCCTTTCGCAAGCGATAGCGCACAACCGACGGGTTGCAACAGTGCTTCAGTGAAAATCGCGCGATTTCGGGAAAGTGCGGACGTTGCGCGGATGCCCGCCGGCTCGGACATGGCGCGGCGGCTGCGGGTGTGTGAAGACGTCGGCCCGGCCGATTTCCGGATCGGTCCGATGGGCATCGGACAATGTTGCAAGAAGGCTGGTCCGGTCGATGATGCGGTGCGCCATGAGGTGGATCACACCTTCGGGACTTTTTTGCACGTCCCCTGCCACCTGCATCAGCAGCGCGGACATGACAGCGAGCCGAAACCGTTCGAATGTGCGGGCCCACATGATGATATTGGCAACACCTGTTTCATCCTCCAGCGTGATGAAGATTGCCTTGCCATTGCCCGGCCGCTGGCGAACGAGGACAACCCCCGCGACCTCGCCACGCGTACCGTTTGCGGCGCGGCTGATCGCGGCACAGCTCGAAATGCCCTCCGCTGCAAGGACCGGGCGCAGGATCTGCATCGGGTGCGCCTTGAGCGACAGTCTCACCGTCTGGTAATCGGCAGCGACATGTTCGCCCAGATGCATCGCCGGCAGGTTGGCGTCGGGTTCCACCCCCAGTTCGCGCGCGCGCGCGGCGGCAAAGAGCGGCAGTTCGTTCACAGGCGTCCGCCGCACTTCCCATGCCCCTTGCCGTCGGTCGAACCCGAGCGAGCGCAACGCATCCGCATCGGCCAGCAGACGCAGTGCACGCGGCGGAAGACTTGCCCGGCGCGCCAGATCCTCAATCGAGGAAAACGGGCGACGCGCCCGCATGGCATCAGCCCAAACCTCTCGAAACCCCCCGATCTGCCGCAGGCCGAGACGAAGCGCATCACCTGCGATGCTGCTATCCCAATCGCTCACATTCGCATCGATCGCCAGCACCTCCACGCCATGTTCGCGCGCGTCGCGAACGATCTGCGCGGGGGCGTAGAAGCCCATCGGCTGCGAATTGAGCAGCGCGGCAGCAAAAATCGCGGGATAGTGACACTTGATCCATGCTGACACATACACCAGCCGCGCAAAGGACAAGGCGTGGCTTTCCGGAAAACCATAGCTTCCGAACCCTTCGATCTGGCGATAGCAGCGTTCGGCAAACTCCGCTTCATAACCGCGCCGGACCATCCCGCCGACAAGCTTTGCGTGGAACCTGTCCATGCCGCCGACATGCCGGAAGGTGGCCATGGCACGGCGAAGCTGGTTGGCTTCGGCCTCCGTAAATTCAGCCGCAACGATTGCCAGCTTCATGGCCTGTTCCTGGAACAAGGGCACACCCAGCGTCTTGCCAAGCACTCCGTGAAGTTCGCCGGGAGAATGCGGCGGTCGCGGCGAAGGGAATGAAATGGTCTCCCGCCCGGTCCGGCGCCTGAGATAGGGATGAACCATATCGCCCTGAATCGGGCCGGGCCTGACAATCGCAACCTGGATCGTCAGATCGTAAAGTGTGCGCGGCTTCAGGCGCGGCAGCATGTTGATCTGCGCCCGGCTCTCGACCTGGAAGACGCCGATACTGTCTCCCCTGCACAGCATGTCGTATACTGCCGGATCGCTTGAATCGATATCGATCGTCAGGTCATGGTCCCCAAGATCGTTCGCCCGCATCAGGTCATAGGCCTTGCGGATACACGTCAGCATGCCGAGCGCCAGCACATCGACCTTCATCAGGCGCAGCGCATCGATATCGTCCTTGTCCCATTCGATGAAGCTGCGGTTCTCCATTGCCGCATTGTGGATCGGAACCGTTTCATCGAGCCGGTCCTGCGTGAGCACGAACCCGCCGACATGTTGCGAAAGGTGCCGGGGGACGTGCAGGATGCGCTCGGAAAGCACTTTCAACCGGGCGATCTCCGGATTGTCGGGATCAAAACCGGCTTCCCTCAGGCGTTTCCCGTCGGGCTTGCTGCCGAAGCTGCCCCACACCGTTCCGGCAAGCCGCGCGGTCACGTCTTCGGTCAGGCCAAGGGCCTTGCCGACTTCGCGCACGGCGCTTTTGGGGCGATAGTGTATGACGGTTGCGGCAATGCCGGCACGATGTCGACCATAGCGCCTGTAGACATATTGCATGACCTCCTCACGCCGCTCATGCTCGAAATCGATGTCGATATCGGGCGGCTCCTTGCGGTCTGACGATATGAAGCGCGAAAAGAGCAGGTCATATTGCATCGGGTCGACCGACGTCACGCCAAGCAGGAAACAGACCGCCGAATTGGCGGCAGACCCCCGCCCCTGACACAGAATGGGGGGACTTTGCGCACGCGCAAATGTCACCAGGTCATGAACAGTCAGGAAGTAATAGGCAAAGCCTTCCGTCTTGATGAGCGCCAGCTCCTCAAGCACGGTGCGGCGGAGCTTTGGCGGTATTCCCGTTGGATGTCGCCTGATCGCACCCTGCCAGGCAAGATGGGCCAGCCAGTCATCCGCGGACCAGCCCTGCGGAATAGGTTCACGCGGGTATTCATAGCGCAGCTGGCCAAGATCGAACCGGACCCGTTCGGCAAAGCGGATCGTCTCTGCAATCGCCTCGGGCCAGGCAGCAAACAGGCGCGCCATTTCGGCGGGCGGTTTGAGATGCCGCTCGGCATTGGCCTCAAGCAACCGCCCTGCCTTGTGGATCGTCGTGCCGAAGCGGATACAGGTCATGATGTCGTGGAGGGGCCGATCCTGGGGGCGGGCGTAGAGCGCATCGTTGGTCGCAAGCAACGGAACGCCGGCCCCGGCCGCAATCTCGCGATAGACGGCCAGTTTTCGGGCGTCGGATCCGGCATAGCTCATCGAAACACCCAGCCAGACCTGCCCCGGCGCAGCCTTTTCCAGGGACGCGAGTATTCTCGCCAGATCGGGAAAGGCGCTTTCCCGCAAGAGAGGCGGGGGCCGATCGCCTTCCAGCGGATAGTCTGGTGGAGATTTGTGCGCCTCTTCCGTGCCGCCGCTGGCATAGGGCAGGACGATCAGCAGAAGATCATCAAGAAAATCGAGAAGGTCCGCAAAGGCGAGAATGCAACTCCCCTTGACCGCTTTCATGTTCCCCCGGGTCAAAAGCCGGGTCAGCCGGCCCCAGCCATGGCGCGTGGCGGGATAGGCAATGATATCGGGCGTGCCATCGACAAAGACCAGCCGGGCCCCGGTCACAAGGCGCAGGCCATGACTCTCCGGCGCGTCACCCAGCGCGGCCCAGGCCCGCACCACACCCGCCACGCTGTTGCGATCGGCAATGCCGATCGTGTGGAGGCCAAGCGCTATGGCCTGTGCAACCATATCGGCAGGCAGCGATGCCCCGCGCAGGAAGGAATAGCTGGTGGTCGCGACCAGCTCTGCAAAAGCGGTGCGGCTCACGCGAAAAGCCCATGCAGATACCAATCAGGTGACCGGGCCTCGCTGCCATAAAGGCCGTGCCGGAAAAGCCAGAAACGGCGACCGCGTTCATCCTCGACACGAAAATAGTCCCGGGTCATCCCGCCCTTTCCGGCTTCATGCCCCTCGCGACGGCGCCACCATTCGGACGCAATCCGTTCGGGCCCTTCGTAACGGACGACAAGATGCGTCCTGCGCCGCCACTGGAAACGGCGCGGCGGCCCGTCTGGCACTTCGGCAATCGCGAGGATCGGCTGGGGCGGGTCGAAGAGATGAAGCGGCCGCAGCGGTGGTTCTCCCGCTGTCGTTTTCGGCCAGGGCATCGGATCCGGGGGGTCGTTTGCCGGAAAGGTGAAACAGGCCTGTTCGGGAATATGTGTGTCCCGGCTGCCAAGGCGCTGCACCCGATTGCTGCCAAGCCGGGTCGAGAGGCGATCGACGAGCCCTGCCACTTCGGCGTCCCCGGCGACCGGCGTTGCAAGGCCGGTTTGCACCGGACCCAGCGGTTCGGTGACGGCAATATCGAGCCGGACCGCATCATAGCCGAAGCCGGGATCAAGTGGATCGGCAAGTGCTTCGATCCGCTCGCGAAACAGCCGCATGAGCAGGGCCGGATCACGTGTAGGCTGGCCGGTTTCGACAAAAAGCTGCCTGACATCGCCATCGCTGCGAAACAGGCTGGCAGCAAAACGCCGCCCGCCTTCTCCACGTTCGCGCAAGGCATCCCGGGCCTCATCCGCCAGCGCCTCGAGTGTTGCCAGCACATAGTCGGTTGCGGCGATCGGTTCGGCAAAGCGGCGCATGACGAAGAGCGCAGGCGGCACCCGGCGCGGCGTAATGCGGATATCCTCTTCCCCCAGCAGGCGTGCCAGTTTTGCAACCATGTCCGTGCCGAACCGCGCGGCAAGGGGGCTGCGCGGACGCACAGCGAGATCGGCAATCGTGGTGAGTCCTGCGCGGCGAAGCGCTGTTGTCCGTTCCTCATCCAGATCGAGTGCAAGGATCGATGGTGCGTTTCCATGCCGCGCCAGCGCCCTCGCCCTGTCTGGCGTTTCAGCCAATGCATGCTGCACCCTGAGCCCTGCACGACCAAGGCGGGCGGCGAGATCGGCAACCAATGCAGCTTCACTGCCCCAGATATGCGCGCACCCCGTTATGTCGAGGATCAGCCCGTCCGGCGGATCGAGCGCGACCATCGGGGTATAGCGATCGCAATCGTCGGCCATGCGCACCAGCAGCGCCGCATCTGCGGCCGGATTATGATCGTTCGTCGCGAGATCCGGCACACGTGCCCGCGCATCGGCAAGCGCCATGCCGGGCACGAGACCCAGTGAAAGCGCGTGTGCGTCAAGCGCCACCAGCCGCATCGCCCCGCGACGCTTTTCGACAAAAACCCGCGGAACGGAATCGCTGCTCGGCGCCTCACGCTGCCAGCGGTCGGCGCTGAGCAGGGGGAAGAACAGCGCGAGATAGCGCCGGTTCCCGGAAAACATGCTCCTCACGATCCCACTCCATGACAAGGCCGAAAGGCGGAACGCCACCACGATGGCGGACAAGTTCGACCGACAGCGCAGCATGCCCCGGCGCATTGCCGGGCAGAGCCGCCGACGATGCCGATGCAACAGTCCAGCGCGTGGCCGCAGCACTGGCAAAAGAAGTCGTCCTGTCCCTCAGGATGAACGCTGCAACACCCGACGTCTCTGCCGCCAGAACCAGCCTGCGGCTCGCCGTCAGGTCCAGCGCCCTGGCATCTCCCCAGGGTTCGATGACGACGGCACCTATGCCTGAACATCCCAGAATATCGGCCGCGGCACGCAGGGCGGACAGCGTGTCGGACGCCGTCACGAGAATGATCCGGTCCGGATTGAGGCCGAGATCCACAAGGCCGGACCCATAAAGCCGACCGTGCTGGCGCTGGCCCTTGTCCTCGCGCAGCCAGAGAATTGGCTTCGCGTCACTGGCACGGGCTGCCAGCATCAGGGTGAAACCGCTGACGGCCGAATGGTCATCGACTTCTGCGGCACAAAGCTCGTGAAGCGCCCCGCGCGCCAGCCCGCCCCCAAGCCTGACATCAACCGCATCGCATCCGAAAGAAAAAAGGCACGGCCCGCCGCGCGGGCGTTCCAGACGTTCGAGACGGCGCTTCAACCGCGCAAGAGAGGCAGACGAATCAGACATTATGTTCCTATTATGTTCTAGAAACACTTTTGGCCGAGCAGAGTCAAGCCGGGCAGCCGCCCGGCCTGAATGAAAGCGCCTGATCCTGGCCCTATTTCGAGAAGCTGCGGGGTGCTGGCGCGATCACGGCAAAGCCGGTCGCGTTGATCTGCTGCACTTCGAGCATGCGGTCGGCTATGCCATCCCTCCCGAAGCGAAAAGCACCGTCAATCCCGGAAAAACCGCCTTCATCGACAAGCTGGGCAATCGGGAAAGGCGTTCCAACCCGCCAACCACCCGCAATCTTGTTTGCAAGAAGGACGGCATCATAGCCAAGGCTCGCAAGCCGGTACGGCCCCTTGCCAAAGCGCGCGCGATATTTGGCCGAAAGCTGATTGTAATAGGTGTCCGAGACGCTTGCGAACCAGGCCCCGTGCATCGCCGGGCTGTTCGCCAGCGTCCCTTCGGTATTCCACAGCTCAGTCCCAAGGACCTTCGCAGTCGCCCCGCCGCTGCGCCGGATCGCAGGAACGATCTGGAGCGCGACACGGCCCGAATCGGCGACCAGGATCGCATCATATTGACCGTTAAGCGCAAGTTTCGTCACTGCCGCGCTGATCGATCCGGCAGAACGGTCAAAATTCTGCATCGCAACCAGCTTGCCCCCGCTCGCCTCCACGGCGCGAATCATCGCTTGCGAAGCACGCTGACCATAGGTGCCATTGGGAACAAGCCCGGCAAAGGTCGTCAGCCCGCGCGACCGGGCATAAAACACCACCCTCTCCACCGACTGGGTCGGAACAAAGCCCATGATGTAGGTTCCGTTTCCGGCAACCGATGTATCGTTCGAAAAGCTGATCAATGGCACTTTCGCAGCGCGCCCGATCGGCGCCACGGCCTTCACGTCATCTGCAAGCAATGGCCCGAGAATCAGCTTGTTCCCGTCCGCAATCGCCTTTTGCGCAGCGGCTGCGGCACCGGCCGCCGTATCATAGGTCGTCACCCGGATATTCTGCCCGCCCGTATCGAGCACTGCCATGTTCGCGGCATTGGCGATCGATTCCCCGACCCCGGCATTGGCACCCGTCAATGGAACCAGGAGTGCAATACGGTGGCGCGTCGCATCGGTTGGCAATTGTCCGGTGACCGGGCCTTCCTCGGGCGGCTTCTCGATCGGCCTTGGCGGATGCTTGGGAACGACCTGACAGGCAGCCAGCAGGGCCGAGACCGCAAGGACCATCCAGCGCCCCACGCCCATCGATCGACCCACATGTAGTTGCCCTAGGGCCTTTGCCTCTGCCATATCCCGAATCCTGATGACTAAAACGCTTGAACCCGGACTCTATATCGTTGCGACGCCAATCGGCAATCTTTCCGATCTTTCTTCCCGGGCCGCGGATATTTTGAGGCAGGCCGATGTGATTGCGGTCGAGGACAGCCGGGTGACGGGCAAGCTTCTCAATCATCTCGGCATCAAGCGCCCGATGACACCCTATCACGACCATGTTGCCGAAGGCGTGCGTCCTGCACTTGTCGCCAGAATGGCAAGCGAAGCGGTGGCTCTGGTCTCGGATGCCGGGACACCCCTGATTTCCGATCCCGGATACAAGCTGGTCCGCGACGCCAGAGCGGCCGGCCATGCCGTCACCACGATTCCCGGACCGTGCGCCGCGATTGCCGCATTGACCCTTGCCGGCCTGCCGACGGATCGCTTTCTGTTCGTCGGCTTCCTTCCGTCCAAGGCAAAGGCGCGCGCCGAGGCTATTGCCGAATTCTCAGCGATCCGGGCGACGCTGATCCTTTATGAATCGGGGCCCCGACTTGGCGCAACGCTCGCTGCGCTGGCATCGGGACTTGGCGATCGCGAAGCAGCCGTCGCGCGGGAAATCAGCAAGATGTTCGAGGAATGCGTGACGGGAACATTGTCGTCGCTCTCCCGACGCTATGCCGATGCACCGCCCAAAGGTGAAATCGTCATCATTGTCAGCCCGCCGATACAAGAAGCGGCTGTCACGGACGAAGCCATGATCGATGCGGCGCTGCGCGACGCACTGTCCCGCCTGCCCCCTGCCAAAGCCGTCGGCGAGGTTTCGAAAGCCATGAAGCTGGACAGGCAGGAACTTTATGCCCGGGCAATGGCGCTCCTTGGCAAATGAGCCGGGCGGAGGCGGAACGGCTCGGTCGCTGGGGCGAAAGGCGCGCAGCATGGTGGCTGCGTCTGCAGGGTTGGCGGATCCTTGATCAGCGCGTCCGACAGCGCGCCGGGGAAATTGACCTGATCGCTCGCAGAGGGCGGACGACTGCCTTCATCGAAGTCAAGACACGGACAACGGTCGCGGCGCTCGACCTTGCGATCGACGACTATAGACTGCGACGCGTGGCTGCCGCTGTCCAGGCCGTGTCCCATTGCTATGCCCGGAGGGGCGATGATATCCGGATCGACATTATTTTGATCGCGCCACGTGCCTGGCCGCGTCATCTCGTCAATGTCTGGCACGGATAGGAGGAAGTGTCAGGCAGCTTTGCGATCCGACTGTCGCTCTGCAGCAGTCGGCGCCTCGCTTTGCGTGGTATTCCTGCCTGCCTTGACAATATACAGCGCTTCATCGGCGGCACTGAGCAATCCGTTTACCGTGTTCGCAGCCGCCGGGAAGCATGCCGTGCCAATACTCGCCGAAACAAAGACATGATGGCCGTCGATCAGGTAAGGTTCCGCCAGGGCACTACCGATTGCAGAAATGCCTTCCTCGATCGCCACGCTGCTCCGATCGTGAGCGAAAACAATCGCGAACTCGTCGCCGCCGATCCGTGCCACATGGTCACCTGACCGGCACGCGGCCCTGAGGCGATTGGCCAGAACCGTCAGGACTTCGTCCCCTGCAGCATGACCGAACCGGTCGTTGACGGGCTTGAAGCCGTCCAGATCGAGCATCGCAATGGCAAATTCTTTCGTTCCACAACAGGCGACACGGTCCGCAAGCATCTTGCTGAACGCCCTGCGATTGTGGAGGCCAGTGAGAGGATCGGTGTTGGCCAGCACTTCCAGGTCGGTCTGAAGCTCCAGATTGCGGACCATTTCCCTGAACTGGCCGACAATCAGCCTGCTTTGGAAAATGGAAACGGCGATCACATTGGTGGCAAGCGCGATCAGCCTCACATCGCCGGAAATGAACATTGCAAGCGAAGTCGGCGCCAGACCGACAATGAGCGAGAGAATCGCTGCGCTCGGGAGGCTCGCAAGACTACTCGCGCATGCTGAAGCAGCAAGGAATATGAAGATGATGACAAGCGCGCGACTGGCCTCTGCAGTGATGAGAAAACTGGAGGCTGCCCAGATGCTGCTCGCTCCCATCAGCACAACAGAAAGCATATTCACACGCTGCAGGTAGCGGCGCGCCTCTTCGCCATCGACCACGAGTTTGCGCCGTCCGATCCAGGCAAAATAGCGCCAGATGCTTGCGACAAGCATAAGCGCAGGCATCGCGATCTGCAGAGCAATCGGGAAATCGCCCTTCGAGGCAAGGCCGGCGCCGACGGAAATCATCGCAAGCACGACATAAAGAATAGGAATTCGTTGCCGAAGCCGGTCAAACTGGATGATAGACAGCTCGTCGCGCAATCGTCCGGGCATCGTGGACGTATCCACGATGAGATCCTCCCAACCCCTGGACAGCCATTCTCGCACGCGCCGCATTGGACCGATTCTGATTTCCTGTTCGAACCATGTGACGATATGTGAACATGGTAAAATTCAGGTGAAGACGCCGATTTGGGGCAAGTTGGGATGACAATTGCCGCACCCGGCCCTAGAGCGCGGCACATGACGCTCAAAATCGCATTCCAGATGGACCCGCTCGCGGGCCTCAATATTGCGGGTGATTCAACCTTCGCCTTGATGCTCGCGGCCCAAGCCCGCGGTTATCAGAGCTACCAATATGCCGCGTCCGCGCTGAATTATGCCGATGGGCGAGTGTGGGCAAAGGCCCAACCGGTCGAGATGGTCCAGCGGGTAAAGGGCGACCATTTCAGGCTGGGCGATCCGGTTGCGCTCGATCTGGGCACCCAGGCCGATGTTGTGCTGATGCGGCAGGATCCGCCGTTCGACCTCGGCTATATCACCGCCACGCACCTTCTGGAACGCGTCCAGCCACACACTTTGGTCGTCAATGATCCTGTCAGCGTGCGCAATGCACCCGAAAAGGTCTTTGTCCTTGATTACGCGCAGTTCATGCCGCCGACACTCGTCACGCGCGACTATGAGGAAGTGCGGGCGTTTCAGCAGACGCATGGCGAAATCGTGATCAAGCCGCTTCACGGCAATGCGGGATCGGCAGTGATTCATATCGATGCAAAGGGCAAGAATCTTGCTGCTCTCTCCGAGCTGTTCGGCCAGGTCTGGCGCGAGCCGTTCATGGCTCAGGCCTTTTTGCGGGAAGTTTCAGGCGGGGACAAAAGGATCGTGCTGGTCGATGGCGTTGTCGCCGGGGCGATCAACCGCATTCCGGGCGAGGGCGAAATCCGGTCTAACCTCGCAGCAGGCGGACATGCCGAGGCAACCCAGCTTACGCCGGGCGAGCAGGCCATCTGTGACGCGATTGGTCCCGAACTCAAGGCGCGCGGGCTGGTGTTTGTCGGGATCGACGTCATTGGCGGCAAGTGGCTGACCGAAATCAATGTCACGTCGCCCACTGGTATCGTGGCGATCGACCATTTCAACGGAACCGACACTCCCGGCATGATCTGGGATGCCATTGAGGCCAGACTCGCAAGCCGATGAGTGAGTGGATCATCCGCCTGATCGACCAGACAGGATATCTGGGTGTTGGTTTCCTGATGTTTCTGGAGACCGTGTTTCCGCCCATCCCGTCGGAAGTGATCATGCCGGTTGCCGGGTTGGCGGCTGCACGGGGAAAAATGGACATTTTCGGGGTTATCGCCAGCGGCACGCTTGGCGCAATGCTCGGCAATTATTTCTGGTATCTGGTGGCCAGGGTCATCGGAATCGAACGGTTCAGACCTTTCATTGAAAAATATGGCCGGTGGCTGACATTCGATTGGGCAGAGATCGAGCGCGCCGAAAAGCTTTTCGGCCGCCAGGGTTGGGCGATTGTCTTCTTCGGTCGCATGTTGCCGACGTTGCGCTCGCTGATTTCAATACCGGCGGGCCTGCTGCATATGCGCCTGTCGACCTTTGTCATCTGGTCAACAATCGGCACGACCGGCTGGACTGCCCTGCTCGGCTTTTCCGGCTGGGCACTCGGACAACGTTTCGGGTCCGTGGAAACCGTGGTGGGCCCACTTTCTACTGCCGTCCTCGTCGTGATTGCGATCGGCTATGTATGGCGGCTGATCCGCTGGAAGCGCGCCTGACTCTCTATTTCCCGCGCATCGTATCGAGTGCATGACGCCCGAAGCTGGCAATGAGTTCGCCGACTTCTCGCACATGCGCCGCCGAACGCGCGCTCTGTTCCTTCACGAAATCGCCTTGCGCCTTGATGACGTCCTGAACCGACTTTGCATTGGCAACCTTGCGCATCGTGGCAAAGGCCTCGCGCGCGTTGGCTTCGGCATGATCGATCACCTTGGCGTTGATCGCGGCTGTATTCGCCATTGCCTGCGCAGCGCCTTCGCGAATGACCTTGCCAGCCTTCTTGACCGGTTCGGCAACCCTTTCGGCAGTGCTTTTGGTCTTCTTGGTCTTTTCAGCCTTCGCGGCGGGCTTCTTGGCCATCATGCATTCTCCTTCTTGCGCTTGCTGACTGATGCAGCTTTCCTTGTTTTCGGCGGTACAACGCTTGCTTTCCGGGGCTTCGCCGCGGCTTTTGCAACTTTGGGCTGTGCTGCAGCGGACTTCTTCGCCGCCGGTTTGGACGTAGCACCCGGCTTGGCGGCGCCAGACTTCTGAAGCACGGCATCCCGCAATTCCTCAAAGGCCATGCGAATCGCGGCTGCGTAATTGGCCGGATCGGGCATCATGTTGCGATCGCTGGTAAAGCTGATCGCAATGTCATCGCCATAGCTGTAGATCGTGTTGATCAGGCCCATGCCATCAAAGACCGGCCCCATGCCCATCATCTTCACCATTTTTGCACCGGCGAAATAGAGTGGCACACGGCTGCCCGGCACATTGGTTGCCACACAGTTGAAGACCGGCGCATGCGCATTGGCGACCCCGAGCCGGGTATAAAGCCGGGCACCAAGACCCGCGAGCCCGGACGGGATCAATTGGCTGTAATCGGTCAGCGTGCGGGCTCCGACGGCATTGGTCATGGCCTTCGAATTCTTGGCTTCGCCGTGGATATAGGCAAGCCGCTTTGCCGGATCGGCAATATGGGTGCCAAGATTGACGACCATTGCGGACACAAGATTGCCCAGGGCCGACTTTTCCCCTTCGGCGCGGACCGAAATCGGCGCCATCGCCGAGAGGCTCTCCTTGGGAAGATTGTCTCGCGCCTTCAGATAATGACGCAGCCCTCCCCCTATGATCGTGAGGATCGCATCGTTCACGGTCGCGCCCGGAAGGGATTCCTTGATGGCCCGCACATCCACAAGCGGGAAAGACACCCCGTCCCAGACCCGATGAGCGGAAACCTTGCCATTGAGAACTGTCTTCGGGGCCATCCGCGCTCCTGCAAGCGAGACATCTCCGCCCGCCACGTCCCGCGTCAGGCGGGCGATACCGGGCACCGTCTTCGCGAAGGTCTGGGCAAAACGGAGCGGCTGGCGAATGGAATTGACCCAGGAGCGGAACAGCAATTCGCCGACCGGCGGTGTCGATTCAGGCTGCCAGTCATCGGCCACAGCCTTTCGCGCAGGCTTTGGCTCCAGGTCATGCACGGCAGCAGACATCTCCACCCCGGACATGCCGTCGATTGCTGCATGATGGACTTTCGATACCAGCGCAAAGCAGCCCTTCGGCAGGCCTTCGATGTTATCGAGGCCTTCGACGACCCAGAATTCCCATAGAGGCTTCGACAAATCGAGCGGGCGGGCATGGAGCCTGGCAACCTGGATGCACAGTTGTCGCCAATCCCCGGGTGCCGGCAGGGCAATATGGCGGACATGATATTCAAGATCGAAATCCTTGTCCTCGATCCAATAGGGATGATCGAGATCGAAAGGAACGCGCACAAGTTTCTGGCGAAAGCTACGTGCGCCGCCAAGCCGATCTTGGATGTGCCCCAAAATCTCCTTGAAGCGCACCTTGCCGCCCGGCGCCGTGGACGGATCATAGATTCCGACCGAGCCGATGTGCATTGGCGTATTTGCGGTTTCCAGGTAGACGAAACTTGCGTCCTGTCCACTCAGTTGCTCCATGCTATGCTCTCCTTTTCAGGCCTTGTTCGCAGCCTTTGGCGGCAGGCTAACAGGCTTCTTTACCCGAGGCGAGTCCGGGGAATGATGTTGCAAATTCGACAGGCGCAAATTGCGCGGCTAAGAGATTTTTCATGTCAGACCGTCCCGATACCCCGTTGCTCGACACAGTCAGGATTCCCGCCGACCTGCGCAGGTTGGAACCCGAACAGCTCCGCCAGCTGGCAGACGAATTGCGTGCTGAAACGATCAGCGCTGTTTCGGTTACCGGTGGCCATCTGGGAGCAGGTCTGGGCGTCGTGGAGCTGACGACGGCCATCCATTATGTTTTCAACACGCCCGAAGACCGGCTGGTCTGGGATGTCGGGCATCAATGCTATCCGCACAAGATTCTGACCGGGCGGCGGGACAGGATTCGGACTTTGCGCGCAGGAGGCGGTCTTTCCGGCTTCACCAAGCGCAGCGAAAGCGAATATGATCCGTTCGGCGCAGCCCATTCGTCCACATCGATTTCGGCTGCGCTGGGCTTTGCGATTGCCAACAAGCTTGCAGACAAGCCGGGCCGCGGCATTGCCGTCATCGGGGATGGCGCGATGTCTGCCGGCATGGCCTATGAAGCGATGAACAATGCCCATGCGGCCGGGAACCGGCTGGTGGTCATTCTCAACGACAATGACATGTCGATCGCGCCGCCTGTTGGGGGGCTTTCGGCCTATCTGGCACGGATCGTTTCGTCCCGCCCGTTTCTCGAGCTGCGCGACCTCGCCAAGCGGATATCGCGCAAATTGCCCGAACCGCTCCATATCGCGGCCCGCAGGACAGATGAATTTGCCCGTGGCCTGGCCATGGGCGGCACCTTGTTCGAAGAGCT
Organism: Sphingomonadales bacterium; assembly: GCA_016704425.1. GTDB lineage: Bacteria > Pseudomonadota > Alphaproteobacteria > Sphingomonadales > Sphingomonadaceae > Aquisediminimonas. The sequence goes on along the minus strand of JADJAC010000011.1, from coordinate 36,857 downwards.
CGGGTTTTACTATGTCGGCCCGATCGATGGGCACAACCTTGACCATTTGATTCCCGTTCTGGAGAATGTCCGGGACGCGGCTGAAGGGCCATGCCTCATCCATGTCGTCACGAAGAAGGGCCATGGCTACGCCCCGGCCGAAGCTGCAGCAGACAAATATCATGGCGTTCAGAAATTCGACGTCGTCACTGGGGTGCAGGCCAAATCTCCCGCGGGGCCCCCAAGCTATACCAATGTGTTCGCACAGGCCCTGATTGCAGAGGCACAGCGCGACGAAAAGATTGTGGCAATCACGGCTGCCATGCCGTCGGGCACGGGCCTCGACAAATTCCAGCAAGCCTTCCCCGGCCGGACCTTCGATGTTGGCATTGCCGAACAACATGCCGTTACCTTCGCCGCCGGCCTTGCTGCCCAGGGCATGCGGCCCTTTGCGACCATCTATTCGACCTTTCTTCAGCGCGCCTATGATCAGGTTGTGCATGATGTCGCGATCCAGAATCTGCCGGTTCGGTTTGCCATCGACCGGGCGGGGCTCGTTGGCGCCGATGGAAGCACCCATGCAGGCAGCTTTGACGTCACCTATTTGTGCACACTCCCCAATTTCGTTGTGATGGCAGCAGCAGACGAAGCGGAACTGGTCCATATGGTCCACACCTGCGCATGTCATGACAGTGGCCCGATCGCTGTGCGTTACCCACGCGGCAATGGGACTGGTGTACCCTTGCCTGCCACGCCAGAACGGCTCGAAATAGGCAAAGGCAGGGTTATCCGCCAAGGCAAGAAGGTCGCGATCCTTTCGCTCGGCACGCGGCTCGAGGAGGCCCTGAAGGCAGCCGACCTGCTTGAAGCCAGAGGCTTGAGCACGACCGTTGCCGACCTCCGCTTTGCAAAGCCGCTCGACAGTGAGTTGATTCGCAAATTGCTGGCCACGCATGAAGTGGCCGTCACGGTCGAAGACGGCAGCATCGGTGGCCTTGGCGCCCATGTTCTGACTCTGGCCAGCGATGAGGGACTGATCGACAGCGGCCTGAAACTGAGGACAATGCGCCTGCCTGACCAGTTCCAGGATCAGGATTCGCCCATGAAACAGTATGACGAAGCAGGCCTTAACGCGCCGCAGATTGTCGATACTATTCTCAAGGCCCTCAGGATGAATTCCGTCGGCGTTGTCGAGGGCGCGCGCGTGACCACCTCAAGATGTTGATCGTGGCAACTGCGGCTGGATTCTAGCGCTTACCCCCGACCAGCCGGACACCGACCCAGAGCGTGCGCGGAGTTGCCCTTTCAACGGTTCCCGCACTGCTCATGGCTGTTTCAACGCTGGCATTTGCAAGGTTTTCACCGCGCAGAGACAGGCTTAGACGTTGCGTCACCGGAATGACGGCAATGGCATCAATTGTGAACGCATCCCCGAGGCGCCGCGCGTTGGCGTCATCTTCAAACTGCGATGTTGCGTATCGCGCTGTGGCTTGCAGCCAACGCCAGCCTAGCGTTGCACTCACCAAATGCTGCGGAACCTGTGCCGGACGCAAGCCGTCAAGCGCGAACGCGGCACCGCTGGCTCTGACTTTGGCATCGGCATAGGCGTAGCTTGCGCCGAGTGCCCACTCTCCCAGTTTGGCTTGCCCATCCAATTCAACCCCGTTGCTGCGGATCGCATCAAGATTCTGCCGTTGGCGATACGCACCGCCAGCCGCGACGAACCCGACTCCGGGGAAGACTCCCGGCCCTGTGCCCAGCGTCACATTGGCAATCGCCCGGTCAAGGCGGTTCGAAAACAAGGTTGCACGCAGACTGATCGCCTCCGCCGGTCGCCAGTCGATGCCGATTTCAACACCGCGGCTTCGCTCGGTCTTCAGCGCGGGGTTTGCGGCAGTCGCGTCTGCGCCGACCCGGAATGGCCGGTAGAGTTCATTGAGTGTCGGCAGCCGCCAGCCCAGATAGGCCGCTCCGCGCAATATGACCGGGCCAGCGCCATAGGCAAGTCCCAGGCGGCCGGTCGGCTCCCAGCCTGCGCGATCGGCCGGACGATCGTTGCGGATGACGGCACCCGTCGCAAGCGTACGTTCAAGCAGGCGGCCGTCGCGGATGTTCCAATGATCGACCCTGCCCCCACCAGTCAGTGTCAGTGCCCCCATTTCAGCCGAAAGTTCGGCAAAGGCGCCCAGTGTATCGCCATTGCCACCGGCTTCGCGAATTCGCGTCGGTAACGCATTGACATAGGTAAACAATTCACGTGTTTCGCCGACCGTCCGGCGATAGTCTGCGCCAAGGCGCAGTTCGATCCTGTCACCAAGCGGCGGGCGAACCTCCACGCGCGCACCTATCCCCGTCGACGGGACATTGAACTGATCGACAGTCTGGGTAGCGTTGGTGCGGGCTGCGTTGACGCTGACAAACCGGCTTCGAAACTTGCGCGCCTGGAGATAGGCCAAGGCTTGCCAAGCCCAATCGCCGGTGTGAACGACGCGCAGGCTGGCATCTGCACCGTCACCGCCATTGTCCGAAAGAATCGTGCCACGCGTCCGCCGGTCCGTGAAGGCAAGCGCAGAGACCTGCAGTTCGGTGTCGGCTGAAAGCGGCGCAACGCCACGCACCGCCAGGCTTGCCTGTTCATAGGGCGCCGCAATATCGACCGGCCCACGCTGGCGCGCTACAATCGGAACAAATCCATCGCCACGTGCATAGCTTGCGGTCACAAAGCCAAAACCGCTCCCGATTCGGCCACCAGCGAGGATATTGCCCTCAACGGACTGGCGGCTGCCGTAGCTGAAGTCACCGATAAGGCCCTCGACCTGCGCTGCGCCGAGGCTTGAGAGCTCGATTGTTCCCGAAAGTGCACCTGATCCGAATATGCCGGATCCGCCGCCACGCGTGACGCGCGCATTCGACAGCCGAATTGTCTGGAAGGCTGGCCATGTGACCCAGCCGCCGAACGGATCGCTCTGCGGGACGCCGTCAAGCACAAGCAGCGCGCGTGACGACGCGTTGCCGCCAAGGCCGCGGAGGGTCGCGCCCTGGCTGGTCGCATTGGCCGATCGCGCATCCGAACGCCGGAACTGCTGAAGCCCTGCGACATCGCGCAATGCGTCTTCAATGCGGTTCGATGCTGTTCCCTCCAGCCGATCCCGGTCGATTGTAACGATATCATAGGCCGCATCGCCCTTCGCCGCCGGAAGGGCGGATCCGGTAACGACGATGTCCGGGGCTTCCGCCTGGCTTATCGAGGGAAACGCAACGCAACTCGCCACGACTGCACACAGGAATGGGCCCTTTGTCATCGCCCCCACTTCTGGAAGACGGGAATATCGGTCGGCAATCGATGATAGGGCCGCGCATCGCATGCGAAATTGGCAGTGTCCGGGCCATCAAACTGTGACTGGTCATCAAGCGAACCGACCTTGATGATGATCCCTGCCTTGAACGCCGGCGCCCGGGTGAACAGGTGGGTTCCGCAGTCCGGGCAGAATTCGCGCGTGACCGCTCCTTCGATATCCGTGCGGGCATAGCCCTTCACTGCGCCTTTCGTCAGCGCGAAGCCCTCAAGCGGAACTGCCATGATGAGCAAAGACCCGCCGCCCGTGATATATTGGCATTCGCGGCAAAAACATTCTGCCTTCATAAGCACTGGCCCTTCGGACTTGTACCGGACAGCCCCGCAATAGCATCCGCCTTCGATCGACATCTCTTTCTCCTTTGTTCAGGGTTTGACAGCATCTGGGCGCGCGGCCCTGAAGGGTTCCAGCACGTTGCACCCCGCATCGATCCGCACAAGGTTCGGAAATGCATCCAGCGGTGTGTTGAACCGGTTCGCATTGGCCATTTGGGGAACCAGGCAGATGTCCGCGATATTGGGCTCCTCACCTCCAAGATAGGGTGCGGATCGATCGGCCATCGCCTCCAGTGCCGCAAAGCCTTCAATGATCCAATGGCGATACCAATCGTCCCTAGCAGCCTCTTCGACACCGAGTTCGTTCTTTAGATATTTGAGGATCCGCAAATTATTGAGCGGATGAATGTCTGAGGCAATCAGATAGGCCATTGCGAGTGCATGCGCTCTCTTGTCGGGATCGGATGGAATCAGCCGGACGCCCGGCTGAGTCGCATCCAGCCAGTCAATGATCGCCAGACTCTGCGTGAGCCTCAATCCACCGACTTCAAGCATCGGCACGAAGCCTTGCGGGTTCTTGGCAACATAATCCGGCGAGCGCTGCGCGCCATCGAGCAGGCTGGTGGGGACAGCCTCATAAGCGAGGCCTTTCATGTTCAGGGCAATACGAACCCTGTAGCTGGCCGAGGAACGCCAATAATCATAAAGCCGGATCGTCATTCTTGCCTCCGTCACAGCGGGCCTCAAGCAGGGCTACCAGTTGACCGACGTCGCTGATCTCCGCAAGGTCGGATGCACTGATTAGCGGCCGGAGTCGATCGCCCTCCTGCATCAGAATGGCTGGAAGCGGGATATCGGCGGCAGGCCAGGCCCGCCTGAAATCCGACCTGTGGTAGAATTGCACATCACGGCCGGACTGCTGCAGCCAGGCTCGCCATTCAGGCTTGATGCGCGTCAGGCCATGGGTGATGGCACAAAGATCGCAGGCGTAGGTCGATGGAGAGAAGAGCTTGTGAGCCGAATCCATGATGCCATTCAGCACTCCGGCTTCCGCATTGTAGACAAAGACAAGAGTCACGGCTGATTGGCAGGCTGCACCGGCATTGCCGCAATCCATTGGCTCAACAATGCAACGCCTTCCTGATGGACACTCGCGCGGCCCAGTTCGGGCATGGCAATTCCCGGATCAAGGCTCTGCATGCGATACAGCATGATCGACCGTTCCGGATGCCCCGGATCAATCGCAAATTCATCATTGCCAGACCCGCGCCCGGCAGCGGTCGGCCGTTTGTAAATACCGAGGTTCGGACCCGGGCCCTGTTCCCAGTTCAGCCAAAGCCCGGACGTGTTCGCGGGACCTTTCGGATTGTGACAATGCGCGCAATTGACCTCAAGATAAGCCCGCGCGCGAAGCGCGACACTGGCAGACGCAGGATCATCCCAAACCGGCAGGCGTGGAATGTCTGCAGGCAAATGGTCGATCCTGCCCGCACGCAAGGCCGCCTCGAGTTGCCCATCGCGGTTGAGATTGTGCGCCTTGGGGCCGATCAGGCTTATCCCTCCGGCGCCGTCATCGTGGCAGCCCTTGCACTGGTTCACATTCGGGATGGCATAGCTGATCGCGCGCGGTTTCCCGTCAAGGTGAATCCAGCTGACATTGATCCGCATCCCAGCCCGCCGCAAGGTCGCTTCACTGCCATCGGCGTTCCAGACATAGGGGAGAGCGATCCAGCCCGAAGTCCGGTGAATGAGAAGGCGCGTCTCAAGAATCCGCAGTCCTTTGGTCGGCGCGCGCATGTCAATGGGATAGCCGAAGCTCTTGACGAGCACGCTGCCGACCGGGAAGTCGAGCACGCCATCGTCCCGCCAGCCGATCTTCTTGCCGGGAGGGACGTAAAAGTAGCGGAATTTTTCGGCATAGTCCGAAAAGAGCGGCGTGTTCAGCCGGTAGGGCGTGACCCCGGCATTGGGCTTCTGCCCGTAAGGACCCGCCAAAAGGTGGAATTCGCCAAGTCTTGCCGGAAGCGTGTCGCCCGTAATCAGCGCATCATCAACCGGGATGGGCGGACTTGCACTGACCAGCAAGCCCCATGCGGCCAATGCCGCAAACGCACGCATCACCGGATCGCTGCCTCCATCGATTGTGGCAACACGATCGGCGCAAGCATTGCCGGCTCGGCACCCTGGCTCAGATCGACAACGGCAGGATTGGCAGACGTTGCGCGTGCCTTGGGATCGGTCAAGCCGAGGGAGAGCGTCGGCACCTTGTCGGTCACCCGGATGTTGCTGCCTGTCCCGTCCCAGACAATCGGGGGAACGCTGCCCATTGCTGCAAGCATTTCGGCACCGCCCTCGAATTGCGGCCCAGGCGCATAGCCTGCGCGACCATGCATGTTGCCGCCGATCACCACATTGGCCGGAAGCGGATTATAGCCTGTGTCGGTAAAGCTGTTGCGATATCCGACGATGAAGATGTTGGTGCTGCCGTTCTCGCCCAGGATATTGTTGAACACATGGACGTCCCGATTGGCCATGATGATCACCCCGGTCCCGTTCGGCACCCCAGCGACGATATTGCCCTTGGGGGCAAAGTTCGGTGTGTCGTTCCGTTCCGACCGGTTCGAGAAGATCCGCACGGAATGTCCGCCCTTTTGCGGAAGATTCGGCAAGTCGAACACCAGAATGCCCCCCGCATTGTGGGTGGCGACGTTCTGGTACACGTCGGCACCATAGCAATTCTCGATCTCGATTCCTGCAACATTGAACATGGCGAGCGAATTGCGCACAATGATGTTCTTCGACTGCCCGACATAGATGCCGGCATCCGATGCCCCTTTCACTGTAACCTTGTCGATCAGGATATCGCTGGATTCGACGGGGTAAACACCATAGGCGCCATTGCTCGCCTTGGGGCCACCTGTCCATTCGACCCTCAGATCATGATAGACAATGCGGTTGGCGCCCTTGGACTTGATACCGTCGCCGCGCGAATCCTCCACGGCAAAGCCACGCAGGACGACGTCATCCGCCGTCACCAGCAGGCCCTCACCTGCTCCCTTTTGGCCCTTGAAGCTGAGGATTGTCGCACTCGGCCCGGCGCCCCTGACCGTTACCCGATCGACATCGAGCGACAGGCCGTCAGTCAGGTCGAACCGGCCCGCGCCGATCTCCACAATGTCTCCCGGCTTTGCGTCGATAAGTGCGGACTGCAAGCGCGACTGCGCATCCGCACCAGGTTCGACACGGATTGTATCGGCAAGGGCAGGGCTTGCCAGAGCCAAAAGGCTGGCGGCGACGAAAAAGGGGATTGGCTTCATTGGCCAATCATTGCACTTACATGAGTGTAAGCCAAGAGAGGATTCCCATGTTGCGTACAATTCCCGTTGCATTGCTGCTTAGCCTTGCCGCTGCCCCTCCAGCCCATGGAGCCGCTTCGGTTTCCGGGCTTTGGCTGACCACCGAAAAGGACAGCATTGTCGAGATCGCACCGTGCGGCGGAGCGCTTTGCGGCCGGATTGCCCGTATCCTCAAACCCAATCCCAACGGGCCGCCGCGTGATGTCAACAATCCTGATCCGGCGCTTCGGAGCCGGCCAATCCAGGGTCTTCCGATCCTCACAGGCTTTCGGGATTCGGGGCGGAACTGGGAAGGCACAGCCTATGACCCGCGCGCCGGAAAATCCTATCGATCCTACCTTACTCTCCTGCGTGACGGCACACTGGAAGTTAAGGGCTGCATCGGGCCGTTCTGTCGCACGAAGAGCTGGACACCCGCTCGCTGAACTATTCAGGTTTTACTTCCAGTTGGAATGATTTTTCAGGGACGAGCCATTTGCGGGCCGCCTGCTGGATTTCGGCGGGCGTGATTTTGAGATAGTCGGTCACCAGCGACTGAAGTGCCGTGATCTTGCGCGGATCGCGGGTGGCCCCCGTCAGCTGACCAAGCCAGAAGGAGTTGCCGCTTGAGGCACGATTGATCGATTCGTGAAGCGGATTGATGACGCGAGCCAGCTCGTCCGACGAAACAGGACGCGCCGCGAGGTCCGCTGCAATCCCTCTGGAAATTGCGAAAAACCGTTCAAAGCCCTCCGGCTTGAGTTGCGACGTCACGATGAAGCTGCCGCCACTTTCCAGGCCGGTCGGCCAGCTTGAATCGACATTCGGGCTGTAGCTTGCCCCCTCTTCTTCACGCAGTTGGGTGAACATGCGGTCATTGAAGATCTGCGCCAGAATTTCGAGTTTCCTCGCTTCGAAAATGCTGCCGAGCCCGCCACCAAGAGGCCAGGCCAGGACAGCTGCGGCCTGCTCTTTCGGCCCCTTGTGCGTGCGCACGAGTGGAACCGGAGTGGGCGGGACGCTCGCCGGAGACGCTTGTCTGATCGAGACTCGCTTAACGGGTCTCTTCTTCAACGCACCAAAGCTCGCTGCGGTTGCGGCAACGGCCTCATCGGCCGAAATATCCCCGAAGATCATGACTTCGATGGGCCCGGTCTTCAAAAGCGGCTCCCAAAACGCCCGGAACGCTCCGGGAGTCAGAGCTTCGACATCGGCTCTGGTAGGAGTCGACCAGCGCGCATCACCGCCACGCAGAAAGCCGCCGAGATCGCGCCCAAGCACCGAACCCGGAGAGGATTCAAGCGTGTCATAGCCCGTCAGGAAGGAATTGCGTGCCCGCAGGACCGGGGCCGGATCCCAGCGGGGCATGGTGATGGCCGCCGCCATCAGTCGCAATTGATCCGTCAGATCCGATGCGCGCGTCTGGGCGCGGAACTGGAATGCGTCATCTGTGATATCGAAGCCCATGTTGATCTTTCGACCGCTCGTCAGACGATCCAGTGCATTCTGATCGAACGGGCCAATACCCCCCGCGACAAGCGCGGCGGGCGCGGCCCAGGCTGGCGTCTGGCGATTGGCAGGCAGGGCTTTCATCCCGTCCCCGAAGCGAACATTGACATAAACCTTGCCCTGCTCGGATGGATTGGGAGAAACGAGCAGCTTGACCCCATTGGCAAAGGTCACCTGCTCAACATCAATCTGTGGGACGGGAATTGGGATTCGCTTCTTGATCTGGCCAGGCTTGCCCGGGCTGGGCAGTTGATCGAAGCTGACGGGCGTTCCGCTGCCCGTCGAGGCCATGGCCGAAACCGGTGCAGTGATCGCCGCAGCGAGTTCCGTTTCTGCATTTTCGAGCGGAACCGGGCTCGTCAGCAGGGCTCGCGGGCCAATCCCCGTGAACAGTTTGCGTGTCGAAGCAAGGATCTTCTCTGGCGAAATGCCGTCCTTGATTCCGCTGAACACATCAAGCGCGACTTGTGCTGTCGCCACGGTCTCGCGAATGTTGACAGCCTCGATCAAATCATCGGCCTGCTTGGCTGCTGCCTCCGCACGCTGCGTTTCAACGCCGACTTGAAGTGACGCAAAAAATTCGTTGGCCTCCCGATTGATGTCGGCTTGCGAGCTTGGATTGGTCATCGCATCAGCAATCACTGCCCGCACGTCCCGAAGTGCCGCCTGCCAGTCATTGCCGAGAGGTGCGATCTGCACAAAGGTGCCGTCGACCGAACGAGCGACATCGTCCTGATCAACCTGTGCCTGCAGGAAGCTGCCGCCTGCACGCGCCCGTTCCTCCAGCCTGCGGTTGATCAGCCGCAGCGCGACAAGGTCAACAAGACGCCCCTGATTATAGGCGATCGTGTCATTCTTCTGAAACCACGGGCGCAACCAGGCCATGCTCACGACAAGCGGCGCGCCGGGCTCGGTAATGGATTTGGCAATCGCCTTGCCTTCGATCGGTCGGCCGAAGTCGGGATCCGGCAAGGATGGACCAACGCTCTTCCAGTCAGAGAAATATTTTGCGACAAGATCCTCGAAAACCAGCGGGTCGCCATCCCCGGAGATCACCACCACTGCGCGCTCAGGGCGATACCAGCGATCATGGAAAGCCCTGATCGCCTGCGGCGTCGCGGCATTGAGAGTTTCAGTCGTGCCGATCGGCTGGCGATTGGCGAGCAGCTGGCCGGCAAAGAAGTGCGATGTCGTCGCTTCGCCGATCCGCATACCGGCGCCGAGCCGCTCCCGCGCTTCGGCAAGGACGGTGCGACGTTCGGTCTCAACACCCTTTTCGGAGATTTCAGGCGCCATCATCATGCCCGAAAGAATCTTGATGCTCTCTTCAAGGCCGGATCGCGTCGCCCCCGGCAGGTCCAGCTTGTAGACGGTCTGGGTCAAGGTTGTGTTGGCATTGGTGTCGCTGCCAAACGTCGCCCCCAGTCGCTGCCATGTCTTGATGGCTTCGCCATCGGCAATGTAGCGGGAGCCCCGGAAGCTCAGATGCTCCATGAAATGGGCAAAACCGCGTTCTGTCTCGCGTTCCATGAGCGATCCGGCCTCAATATCGACGCGGACCGAAACCTGGCGCGGCGGGACCCCGCTGCGCCGCACCGCATAACGGACACCATTGGGCAATGTCCCGAAAAGCCAGTTCGGGTCGGGCGGTATGTCGCTGCCCTTGTAGAGCCAGGGTGTCGACCGTTCGGTCGAAACGACTGGGACAGGCGCAGACCGTTTCGCAATGGGCCTGGATCCTTGTCGCGCCGCATTAGCCGGGGTGACGAGACCAAGGGTGGCAAGGAGAGCAAGGGTGAATCGCAGAACGCGCAAGGGCTGGAAGGACATCAATTCCTGTTTACCGGTTTCCAAAGGCAAATCCAGCCAATCACGCAGCCTGCGCCTCAATGGCCTTTTGGCGCCGTCGCTGGACCGAAGAGCCAATGCCCATCGCTTCACGATATTTCGCGACGGTACGGCGGGCAATATCGAAGCCCTTTTCGTTCAACATTTCAACCAGCGTATCGTCGGACAAGATCGCTTTGGGGCTTTCGGCGCTGATTAGCGCCCGGATCGCGCTCTTGACAGCTTCTGCGGAGACGGCTTCTCCGCCATCTGCGGCCGCAATGCCGCTCGTGAAGAAATATTTGAGTTCGAACAGCCCGCGTGCACAGGAAAGATACTTGTTCGATGTCACTCGGCTGATTGTGGATTCGTGCATTCCGATTGCTTCCGCCACCGCGCGCAATGTGAGCGGGCGCAATTGAGACACGCCTTCGTTGAAAAAGGCCTCCTGCTGCTTCACGATTTCGCTCGCGACCTTGACGATGGTCCGCTGCCGCTGATCCAGTGCGCGGACCAGCCAGTTTGCGCTTTGCAAGCATTCGCTCAGCCAGGCTTTGGAGGCCTTGTCCTGTGCGCCGCTGGCGATTTCAGTATAATAGCTCCGGTTGATAAGCAGACGCGGCAATGTCGCACTGTTGATTTCAACGGCCCAGCCCTTGCCCTTGCGCGCAACGAAGATGTCAGGCGTCACGGCCTCAATCGGGCTTGAGCCGAATTTCAGCCCAGGCTTGGGATCATAGTTGCGGAGCTCGCGGATCATGTCCGCCATGTCTTCGGCATCGACACCGCACATGCGTTGAAGTTGCGCCAGCCTCCCTTCGGCCAGCAAGTCCAGATTGTCGAGCAGCCGGGCCATCGCCGGATCGTAGCGATCAGCCTCCTTCGCCTGAAGGGCAAGGCATTCGCCAAGCGATCGTGCGCCAACGCCAGTCGGGTCAAAGGTCTGGATAGTCTGGAGGACATCTTCGATGCGAGACAAGGCAACACCAAGCCGGTTCGCGAGATCCAGCAGGGGCATTGAAAGATAGCCCGCCTCATCAATCTGATCGATCAGGTGACTTGCAACAAGCAGATCCTGGGGGTCAAAGGCCATTCCAGCCTGGGAAAGCAGATGATCGCGCAGCGACGGGGCGTCGGCCGCCATCGCATCGAAATCCGGGCCATCTTCGAAGCCGCCTTCGGAGCCACCCGAAATGCCAAGCTGGCCGTCCATGCCAGGCCCGCCATCGGCGGTGCTGTCATGATGAAAGGTTTCAGCAGTCATGTCGACATCAAGGCTTGCACCGGCATCGCCAGGGGTTGCGTCGAGCAAGGCGTCCGCCGGTGTGCTGCGATCCTCGTTCGGCAGCTCAGGCTCGGGCGCGCTCACTTCATCGCGCTCGGCGTCGAGCAGGGGGTTCTTTTCGACCTCCTCTGCAATGAAGGCTTCAACTTCAAGATTGGATAGCGCAAGCAGCCGGATCGCCTGCTGCAATTGTGGCGTCATGACCAGTGACTGGCTTTGCCTCAGGTCAAGGCGGGGGCCCAACGCCATGGCTAGAGACTGAAGCCCTCGCCAAGGTAGAGTCGGCGGACGTTTTCGTCTGCGACCAACTCTTGCGGACTTCCGGAAAACAGGACACGCCCGTCGTAAATGATGCAGGCGCGATCCACGATGTCGAGCGTTTCGCGGACATTGTGATCGGTAATCAGGACCCCGATCTGCCGCTGCTTCAAATCCTTCACGAGATCGCGGATATCGGCAATGGAAATCGGATCAATGCCCGCAAAGGGTTCGTCGAGCAGCATGATCGATGGCGTTGCAGCAAGCGCCCGGGCAATTTCGCAACGCCGCCGTTCGCCGCCAGATAGCGCCATCGCCGATGCGCCACGAAGCTTCGTCAGGCCGAATTCGTCGAGCAGGAATTCGAGCCGCTCGGCCCGCTGCGCCTTGTCGGGTTCGGCAAGTTCGAGAACGGCACTAATATTCTGTTCCACCGTAAGCCCGCGAAAGATCGATGTTTCCTGCGGAAGATACCCGAGGCCGAGAATCGCGCGGCGATACATGGGCAGTCCGGTAATGTCCGCCCCGTCAAGCATGATGCGTCCAGAATCCGGCTTCACAAGGCCCATGATCGAGTAGAAGCAGGTCGTCTTTCCAGCACCATTCGGGCCAAGCAGACCAACGACTTCGCCACGCCCGACCGACAGGGAAACATCCGAAAGCACAACCCGCTTGTCATAGGATTTTGCGATCGAAACGATCGATAATCCGTTTGTCGTCGCATCGGGGTCAGCCGCTATGGCGTCAAGCGTGGATACGTCGTTCATTGGCACTCCTGCAGCCTTGCTGGCATGGCAATGGTTTATCAAAGGCTAATTTTTGCGAATTGGCAAGATTATTGCATGGCGAATGTGCAAGCGAAAACCAATATAGGCGCTATTGCGCTTTCTTGACGGTGAATCGTCCGGTGACGCGACCACCAGCGCCGCCCTGCGTCCCTGGTGCCCCGACTGAGCTTCCATCGACCACGGCCCGACCCGAATTGAGGTCAATCACCATACGACCGCCGCTCACCCGATTGCCGCCTTGTGTGAGCGTGACACCGCCGACCATCGTGATCAGGCGTCGCGGCAAATCATAGATCGCCGTGTTTCCCTGAGCCGTCTGATCGCCTTTGCGTATCGTAACGCCGCCCGTTGCATCGAGCCGTTCGATCTGAACGCCAGCGTTGGCGCCATTGGCATAAGCCACGGTGAGCCGCGCCGATGCCAGCGTCAGGTCGGCCTGATTGACACGCACATTGCCAACGAAGATTGCACGGTCTGCACGGTCCTGTACCTCGATGCGGTCAGCCTCCACATCCACCGGTGCGTTTGTGTTGTGCCCTTTAAGAGCCTGGCCCGTTACTGGACCGGCCATCATCGGCAAGGCGAAGGCAAGGATAAGGGCTTTACGCATGGCGGCTATCTGGCGCGGCCCTGCACGATATGCAAGTGCGCACGCCCCTGCAGTGTGACGGTATGTTCGCCAAGGTCCGCCTCGAGGCGATCGGCACGGAAATTTCCGAGCGGCATTTGTCCGTCGACCGGTCCGCCACTTGCCAGCTTTCGCGTCTTGAGGCCAACCGCCACATCGCGGGTCTGAAGCCGATATCCCCCGCTTGAGGTAAAAACCACCGGGCCGATTACGGAGACGATTTCGCGATCCATATCGTAACGCCCTGTGTCTGCATGAAGCGACGCGGGGCCATCCTTCAAAAGGATCGTAGCTGTCAGGTCGCTGAGCTTCACGACGGGATCGCGCGAGGTTGCCTGAACCGCCGAACCGGCGGTCAGCTGGAAGGGCTGCCCCTTCCCGTCTTCTCCGCGATAGGTCGCCGCCGTCACGCGCATGCGCTCCTTGGCTATGGCAACCGTGTCCTTGGCCAGGACAAAACTGACATCGCCGCCCATGACGAGCGGTGCAAAGACAAAACCCGCTGCAAGAACGCCAATGATCGATGGCAACGCCACCCGCGCAATCGCAATCAGCCGGTCGTGGCGACCGCCGGGCGCAGCCCATTGCTGGAGCGCCGAGCGCTGCGACAGGGCCGTCTCATGCATGGGCGAAAATATCGACCTCGGGCCATCCCTCAAGGTCGAGCAAGGCACGCGCGGGGAGGAAATCAAAGCAGGACTGGGCAATCGTCATGCGCCCCTCCCGCTCAAGCCTGACGTCAAGCTGCGACTTCATGCGATGGAGATAACGGACGTCGGACGCCGCATATTCTCGCTGCGCGTCGGTGATGACGGGCGCCCCCCAATCCGAAGATTGCTGCTGCTTTGAAAGTTCGACACCAAGGAGTTCCCGGACGAGATCCTTCAGCCCGTGGCGATCGGTATAGGTCCGCACGAGCCGCGAAGCGATCTTGGTACAATAGACAGGTGCTGCCACCACTCCGAGATAGGCATGGATCGAAGCAAGGTCGAAGCGCGCAAAATGATAGAGCTTGAGCCGGGCAGGATCGGCAAGGACGGCTTTCAGATTGGGTGCCGCAAAGTCGCTGCCCGGTCCGAAGCGGACGAGATGCTCATCGCCTTCGCCATCCGAAATCTGGACAAGGCACAGTCGGTCACGACCGGGTTGCAGACCCATTGTTTCGGTATCAACCGCGACAGGCCCCTCGGCAAGCACGCCGGCCGGCAAGTCTTCTTCGTGGAAATGGATCGTCATTGGGCCTGCTCTTTCCGCTGCGCCGCTTTCCGTTGCCGGGCATCGCGCGCCATGATGTTGAGCAGCTCGACCAGAACCGAAAAGCCCATTGCCGTATAGACATAGCCTTTGGGAACATGAACGCCAAATCCATCGGCAATCAGGACAGCGCCGATCATCATCAGGAAAGCGAGCGCGAGCATCACGACAGTCGGATTCTTGCCGATAAACGTGGCAAGCGGATCAGATGCAATCAGCATGATGCCGACCGTTACGACAATGGCAACGGCCATCACGGGAATCTGGTTTGTCATGCCAATGGCAGTCAGAATGGAATCGATCGAAAAGACAAGGTTGAGCACGCCAATCTGGGCGATCGTCGCCCCGAAGCCGACGGCTCCATGACCCTTCTTGTCCAGCATTTCGCCGCTTGGTTCAGGATCCATCGCATGGTGGATTTCCTTCGTTGCCTTCCAAAGCAGGAACAAGCCCCCTGCAATCAGGATCAGGTCCCTCCCACTCAGCGCAGTTTCAAACGTCGGTTCGCCATGCTCGCCCAACGGCCCGGCAAACCCGAAATCCAGAATTGGTTCAGTGAGCCCGACAATCCAGGCAATTGCCCCGAGCAGCGCCAACCGCATCACCAATGCCATGACAAGCCCGATGCGGCGCGCGCGCTGCTGGTGTTCCGGCGGCAGTTTGTTCGAAAGGATAGCGACGAAGACCAGATTGTCGACGCCGAGCACAACTTCGAGCACGATCAATGTGAGGAGAGCCATCCATATGCCCGGATCAGCGAAAAGGCTTATAATGTCTGTCATGGGCTCTGCCTTGCCATAGTCTTGGCAATTCCTGCAAGTCGGCTAAGATTGCAGGCCCGAACGGGAGGCTTCGTCATGAATGAACCGACACAGAGACCGAATGCAACGCCAGGGGCAAACGGCTTCGAATTCAATCGCCCGACAATCGCCGGCTTGCTGTACCTTGCAAGTTGCATCACCGGCATTTCTGCCATCATTGGCGTAGTTCTCTGTTATGTCTGGAAGGGCGAACCGCATGAACCATGGGAGGCGACCCATTACACCTATCTGATCCGCACCTTCTGGATTGGCGTCGTCGGCTCGGTGGCGGGCATCGTGACACTGCTGGTCGGCATAGGTTTCCTGATCCTGCTTGGGATTGCCATCTGGTCGCTGGTCCGAACCGTCCTCAGCATTGTCAGCGCACAGAAACGCGAGGCGATGAAAGACCCAGAGACGCTCTTCGTCTAGCAAGCCGCAAAGTCGATTGTGCAAGTATCTGAAGCAATGAATCAAAATCGCTCGCCCAAGCCCGATTTTTAGGCTATTGCGAATCAAAGGTGCGTAATGGTTCTGCGCCGAATACCATGTGCACCATCGCCCGGTGCTTTGGTTCTTTGGACCTATGGGCGATGAATTCGGGAAAGTCATACAGGGCATGAGTTTTGATAAAGGGCGTCGCGGTGATCGCGGCGGGCGCGGCAGGGACAAGCGCGATAGCTTCGGCGACGACAATTTCGGTGGATATGCCGCTGGCAGTGACCGTTTCGGCGGCGGCGGCGGTGATCGCTTCGGCGGCGGTGGTGGCGATCGCTTCGGCGGCGGCGGCGGCGGCGGATTTCGTGGCGGCGGAGGCGGAGCACCGCGTACATCGATGCCTGCACAGGTCGTTGGCGAAGGCACGGGTGTCGTAAAATTCTTCAACGGTCAGAAGGGCTTCGGCTTCATTGTCCGCGACGATGGCGGCGAAGATGTCTTCGTGCATATTTCAGCGGTCGAGCAGGCAGGCCTGACGGGGCTGGCCGAAGGACAGCCTCTGGGTTTCACTCTCGTTGATCGCGGCGGCAAGGTTTCGGCGACCGAGCTCAAGATCGATGGCGAGCCGATGCCCGTCGAAGATCGCCCGCGCGAACCGCGTCCCGAACGGAGTGGCGGCTTTGGTGGCGATCGTGGCGGCGGTGGCCGTGGGCCGCAGCGCCAACTGACGGGTGAAAAGGCGACTGGCACAGTCAAGTTCTTCAACGCCATGAAAGGCTTTGGTTTCGTCCAGCGCGATGACGGCCAGCCCGATGCATTTGTTCATATTTCGGCAGTCGAGCGTGCGGGCCTGCGTGGCCTGAACGAGGGCGACCGGCTCGAATTCGATATCGAAGTCGATCAGCGCGGCAAGTTCGCTGCGGTCAATCTGGTTCCAAGCCAGTAATCCCGACATCCCGAAAAGGGCGCGGCATCCTTCGGGGCGCCGCGCCCTTTTCTATTGGAAGCTTGCCTTGATCCCGTCGATGATGAACTGCGCGGCAAGTGCGGCCAGGACCACCCCGAGAATCCGCGTGATCATCGCTTCGACCTTGTAGCCAAGCGCTTTCATCAGCGGGCCGGCTGCCAGCAGGGAAGCCAGCGTAACGCCCAGCACGACAGCCAAGGCCGCAAGCACAGTCAGGCTCTCTTCAATCCCCTTGCTGCGCGCCGACATCAACATCACCGATGCAATCGAGCCTGGTCCGGCAATCATCGGAATCGCCATCGGGAAGATCGAAATGTCTTCATGCTCCGGATGGGCCTTGATGTCTTCGGCCCGGTTTTCCCGCCGCTCGGTGCGTTTTTCGAAAACCATTTCGATGGCAATCATGAACAGCATGATGCCGCCCGCGATCCGAAACGCGTCAAGGCTGATGCCCATCGAGCCCAGGAACTGTTCACCGAATGCGCCAAACAGCAGAAGGATCAGCCCGGCCGTGGCGATTGAGCGCAGCGCCATTGCCCGGCGGTGCGATGCCGGGGTCCCCGCGGTCAGGCTCGCGAATATCGGTGCGCACCCCGGCGGGTCGATGACCACGAAGAAGGTCACCAACGCTGAAATGAACAGCTCGCTCAAAATCTCCGGTCCTGCGGCATGCCGCGCCTCATCCGGGCAGCCTGCAGCGTATTGTGCAGAAGGCAGGCAATCGTCATCGGGCCGACGCCGCCCGGCACAGGTGTAATCGATCCGGCGACGGCTGACACATCCACAGTATCGACATCACCCACCAGACGCGTCTTGCCATCAGCGGCTGGAACCCGGTTGATCCCGACATCGATCACGCAGGCGCCCGGCTTGACCCAGTCGGCCTTGACCATTTCGGGCCGGCCCACCGCAGCAACGACAATATCCGCGCGACGCACGACATCAGCCAGGTCCTTGGTCCGGCTATGCGCCATCGTGACCGTGCAATTGGCCGCGAGGAGAAGCTGTGCAACCGGCTTCCCCACCAGGATCGAGCGGCCGATCACGACCGCCTCCTTGCCCGAAAGGTCGCCGTTCAGAGTATCGCGAATCAGCATCATGCACCCGAGCGGAGTGCAGCTGACCAACCCGGGCAGACCGGACGCGAGCCGTCCGGCGCTGACGACGTGCAATCCGTCAACATCCTTGTCCGGATTGATCGCACTGACGACGGCCAGTTCGTCGAGATGCCCCGGCAGCGGAAGCTGGACCAGAATCCCGTCCACCGAGTCATCGGCATTCAGTCGCTCGACCAGCGCAATCAGATCGGCTTGCGCCGTGTCTGCCGGCAGCTTGTGCTCGAAGCTGTTCATGCCAGCCTCGACTGTCTGCTTGCCCTTGTTGCGGACATAAACGGCACTCGCCGGATCGTCCCCAACAAGCACCACAGCAAGGCCGGGGACAAACCCTGTTTCCGCCTTGAATGCCTGCACACCCTCGCCCACCCGAACGCGAAGCCCGGCGGCGAATTCTTTTCCATCAATGATCGCTGCTGTCATGCAGCGCGCCTTTACAGCTTCACGAGCATTTTTCCAGTGTTGCCACCGGAGAAGAGTCCAAGAAACGCATCAAAGGCAGAACCGATCCCCTGATGCACCGTTTCGCGCATCTTCATATCGCCGTTCATGACCCAAGGGCCCATCTCTCCAAGGAATTCCATCATGTGTTCGGCATAATCGGTGAAGATGAACCCCTGCATCCGGATGCGCGCCGGAATGGTTCGGATCAGATATTTGAATTCCACCCCGCCTTCCGCGTCATTGTAGCGATCGATCATGCCGCAAATGGCGAACCGCGCGAAATTTCGGGCAACCGCAAAGGCCGCGTCGAGATGGTCTCCGCCAACATTGTCGAAATAGACGTCAATGCCATCCGGCGCCGCGGCTGCAAGCTGGGGCAGGACGGGCCCGGCTTTGTAGTCGATACACGCATCCGCTCCCAATTCCTTGACCCATGCACATTTGTCGGGACCGCCGGCAGACCCGATCACGGTCATGCCCTTCTTCTTTGCAATCTGGACTACGGCCGAGCCAACAGCGCCGGCGGCAGCCGAGACGAATACGATGTCGCCGGGCTTTGCGTCTGCCGTCTTGAGGAGGCCGAAATAGGCAGTCGCCCCGGTCAATCCAAGATTGTGGAGCCATGCCTGGATCGGCACATTCATGGGTGGCAGTTTCTGCGTTCCCATTCCGCCCGGCCCAGGCTGCGTGTCGACAACAGCCTCGTCACGCCAGCCATTCATGTGCATCACCTTGTCGCCCACGGCAAAGCCCTCGGCCTTGCTTTCGATGACTTCGCCAACTGCGCCGCCGGTCATGGGTTCTCCGATCGCAAAGCCTTCCACATAGGACGCAAGGTTTGTCATCCGCCCGCGCATATACGGGTCGACAGACAAATACTCATTGCGCACACGGACTTGACCATCTGCCAGGGGCTGATCGGGCAACTCTCGAAGGGCAACATGGTCAAGAGTGGGCAAACCTTGGGGATAGGCTGTAAAATACCAGGCACGGGCCATTTCAGGGGGATCCTCTTTCAGGGGTCTGCCCCGTTTCAGGGCGACTCATACAGTGAGGTTCTAGGGTGAAACCTTCGCGAGGCAAGCCCATTGCCTTGACGAAAAGTCAGCGCTAAAGGCGCTTTCCCGGATGCGGGGCTGTAGCTCAGTTGGGAGAGCGCGTCGTTCGCAATGACGAGGTCAGCGGTTCGATCCCGCTCAGCTCCACCACCCAATCCTATCTCATTGATATGGAATGATATTCTCGGGAATGGCCGCACGAACGGCGCCTTTCCGCGGGGTTTCGGGTGCCCCTCGTGCCTCGTGAAAATCAGAGACCATTTTCCGTCCGAAGACCCGGCCTGAGCTCGGCATTATCTCGAATGCCCGTATTCACTGATTCAGATGCGTTGCAGCTGTGCGGAGCGAGAGCCGATCGCCCTCAGGCGATACCGAACAAGGCCTTCTGGGCGTTCCAAGCGAGTGGGAGGTTCGTGATGGTGTTGAGCCTTGCAACCGTCAGATCGGGCGGCTGGGTGCCATCAAGAATGCATTCAATGATGGCGGGTGCCAGATAGCTGATCCGGATCATGCGCTTCATGTCCGTCGTCAGAACATTTGGCACTGATGGCTGCGTAAATTAGCGGAGCGTTGGCCTCGTCTGTTTGGTTGATGTTATGCGGCTAGCTTGCGGTGTTGCAAGCGCCGATCTTCGATGGTGTGTCGTTTGATCCTTTCTCGCTGTTTGATGATGGCTTCAGCCCTGCCGAAGTAGGCATCGGCAGGCGTTACGTTGTTCAGGCTCTCGTGATAGCGCCGATGGTTGTAGTGCTCCACGAACGCCTCGATCTGCCGTTCCAGATCGCCGGGCAGGAAGTAGTTTTCCAAGAGGATGCGGTTCTTGAGTGTCTGGTGCCAGCGTTCGATCTTGCCTTGGGTTTGCGGATGCAGCGGTGCGCCGCGCACATGGCTCATTTTCTGCGCTTCGATATATTCGGCCAGCTCGCCCGCGATGTAACTGGGTCCATTATCGCTGAGCAGCCGTGGCTTGTGCTGCACCGTTGCCGACGAGCAGCCTGAAGCCTGCAAGGCCATATCCAGCGTGTCGGTGACATCCTCGGCCCGCATGTTGGTGCAAAGCTTCCAACTGATGATGTAGCGTGAGAAGTCGTCGAGCACCGTGGACAGGTACATCCAGCCCCAGCCGATGATCTTGAAGTAGGTGAAGTCGGTCTGCCACATCTCGTTGGGCCGCGTCGTTTTGGTGTGGAACTCGTTGGTCGCCTTGATGACGACATAGGCCGGGCTGGTGATGAGGTCATGGGCCTTCAACAGCCGGTAAACCGTGGCTTCGGACACGAAGTAACGCTTGTCGTCCGTGAACCTCACGGCCAGTTCCCGGGGGCTCAGTTCAGACTGCTCCAGCGCCAGCTCGATGATCTGGTCATGGATGGTATCGGGGATGCGGTTCCACACCCTGCTGGGCGCGGATGGGCGATCGGCAAGCGCCTCCGGCCCACCTTCGAGGTAGCGGTCGTACCAGCGGTAGAAGGTCCTGCGCGATACGCCCAGCTTGTCCAGGGTGAGCTTTGCGGGCAGATGCGACTGCTCGACGATCCTGATGATCTCGAGCTTTTCCGATGCGGGATATCTCATGCGTCGTCGTCCCCATCCGCGATCATGCTTTTTTTTGAGCAACCGGTTCTCCAGTGTCAGATCGGCGACGCATTCCTTCAATGCACGGGCTTCGCGGCGCAGATCATGTACCTCGCCGGTTGTGGCCGCACGAGCAGTGTCGCCGGCGAGGCGGCGCTTGCCCGCCTCCATGAACTCCTTCGACCAGGTGTAATACAGGCTCTGTGCAATGCCTTCCTTACGGCACAGCTCTGCAATGCTGTCGTCGCCGCGCAGGCCTTCCAGTACGATCCTGATCTTGTCCTCGGCAGAGAAGTGGCGCCGGGTTGCACGGCGAATATCCTTCACCACACGTTCGGCAGAGGCCTTCGATTGGCCAGAGTGATTTGGTCTCATCTTCGTTCCTTCGTCACTACGACGAGACCAAAACCCTCCTAAATCACAACCTCAAATCTGGGACAAAGGTGCTGACGGGGAACAGACGATGCTGTTGAAACCCTCATTCATATCGTTAAACATTCTAACGACAGCGGCTTGCAGCGCTTCCAAACATGCGCTCGCGTTGTGGTCGCCAGTCTTTTGTCGCGCCTGAAGGGCTTCTAACGCATATTCAAACCCACCTTTGCGTTGGCTATCCCACAGAATACGACGGAGCTCTTCATTATCGACGACTTCCGGACGCCCCAAAAGATACTCGAAGACTTCGCTCGCAAGCCATCCGCCCCAATTGCGACTGAAGCCTGCTCCCAGCAAAAGATAAGGTGTCATGGCAATGCTTTGATTTAGCTTCCGACAGTTGGCAAGGCATACAATGGCCATGCAAGCGCATGGTCGCCTTCAAGCGCCGAAATCCTTTGCGCAAATATCCGGAAGTTAGGATGAACAGACGGCAGATTATGAGCTCCTTGATCGAACATGCAAACGACAGCTATTGAGCGGAAGTCGCCGCTACTCAGCGGTTTCCGGGCCACTTCTTAACAACTCTGGAGCCGAAACTCTATGTGAGTCGCTGCCTAAACGCAGCTCGATTCGGAATCAGGTCTGCTACAGTGATTCCGTCCAGATGCTGCGCAAAGGCTTCAAGTGCGCCCGCCAGAGCATGCCGTAGCCCACATACCGGCGTTACAACGCAAGTGTTGGTTGCAGCGTCAAAACACTCAACGAACGCGCCCGTGTCTTCCATGATACGGACAATCGCGCCGACATTCAGCTCGGCAGGCGGCTGCGCGAGCTTGAGGCCGCCGCTTCGGCCACGCACGCTATCGACAAAGCCTTCCGCGGTCAGCCGCTGCGCCACCTTCATCAGGTGGTTCTTCGAAATGCCATAAGCGCTGGCGATATCCGCGATCGAATGATGGCCGTCCTTCACTGCCAGATACATAAGGGTGCGCAGGGCATAGTCGGTTTGCAGCGAGAGTCTCATTAAAGATGCATATCAGATATTGCATTTGATCGCCAACCGTCTAAACGATGCATATGAAATGCATCTTAAACGAGTCGAAGCCATGAATGCGGCGGACCATGTCGCGCAGGCACGTGCACGCAAGATGGCGGATGCCTTGGCTTGCGGCATCGACGATGCGTTCATCTCTCAAGTTGTGGAGCAATTTTACGAAGCCGTTCGCACAGATGCGATGCTCGGCCCAATCTTTGGGGCAAAGGTTACCGACTGGCCGTACCATCTTGCGCGGATGAGGGATTTCTGGGCTTCGGTCTTGCTGGAATCGGGCCGCTTCAGCGGTAATCCGATGAAGAAGCACATTGCGATTGGCGGGCTCGATTCAGCGCATTTCGCACGCTGGCAGTCAGTGTGGGACGCGACCCTCACCAGGATCGCGCCGAACGAGGAAGTGGCGAACCGGTTTCGCGATGCGGCGCGGCGCATTGGCGAAAGTCTGCTGACCGGCATAAAGATTGATCGTGGCGGGCTCGCCGCGATTTCCGCCAAGGCGGCTGGCTGATGTCTGCGCCCTATGCCGCATCCCCCATTTTCGACGACCAGACTTTGCCCGCTGCGCTGCGGAATGATCACCGCACCAAGACGGGCACATGGGGGCTGCTGCGCGTTCTGGATGGCGAGGTCCGGCTGATCTTCACCGAACCACGCATTGAACATCGCGTGACGCCCGATTCTCCGGCCATCATTCCTCCTCAGGCGACACATTATGTTGTGCCTGTTTGCGCGATGCGCATGCAGGTTGAGTTCTTTCGCGAACGTCCTGACCTGAACGAGGGGGCGACCAATGGATGACTTTGCTCTGGCGCGTGCCATCCATGTGATCGCGGTACTGTTCTGGATCGGCGGTGTCGGCTTTGTCACCTGGGTTGTCATGCCTGCAATCCGGGCCAATGAGGCGCCCGCTGATCGCCTGTCCCGGTTCCAGCAGATCGAGGGGCGCTTTGCATGGCAGGCGCGCATCTGGGTCTTACTTGCCGGGTTGACCGGTCTGTGGCTGATCCATCGCGCTGACATGTGGACCCGATTTGCTGAACCATATTTCTGGTGGATGCATATGATGGTGGCTTTATGGGCAGTATTTGCGCTGATGCTGTTCGTGCTGGAGCCGCTGGTGTTGCACCGGCGCATGGCACTATCAAACACACCGGAAGCTGATTTTGCGCACATGATGCGATTGCATCAGCTGCTGAGCATTTTGGGCGTTGTGACAGTGTTCGCCGCTGTCGGTGGCAGTCACGGACTTTTCTGAACTTCGGGGGAACGACCATGGAAAGCTATGGAACGACATTCAGCATCAAGCGGCTCTGGACGATTCTGGTCGTTGGTATGGTCCTCATGTTTGGTATTCTGCTGCTCCTTGGACAGCAGATCTATCAGCAGGCTCCGCCGATCCCCGAGACAGTCAAATCGGCGAGTGGACAAACACTGTTCACGCGCGCTGACATCGAAACCGGGCAGAATGTCTGGCAGTCAATTGGCGGTATGGAGCAAGGCTCGATCTGGGGGCATGGCAGCTATCTAGCCCCCGATTGGAGCGCCGACTGGTTGCACCGGGAAGCAGAGGCACTGCTGGCATTATCCCAACCACTCCCGGGCCTGACGGCCGCGCAAGCTGAAGCTGTTCGCAAGGCAGCGCTGCGCGACGAAATGCGCACCAACAACTATGATCCGGCAACCAGGGCCATCACCGTCAGCGACATCCGCGCCGCGGCGATCAGGCAAGTGCAGGCCCATTTTGTCAGCCTCTATGAGGGCAATGATCCCGCTTCGCTGGCGTTGCGTCGCGACTACGCATTCCCCGTTCACGGGCGATTGAATGCCGAACAGGCAAGGCAAGTCTCGGCTTTCTATTTCTGGACGGCCTGGGGCGCGACCACCAACCGCCCGGGCGACACAATCACCTATACGAGCAACTGGCCGAACGAACCTCTGGTCGGCAATGTGCCGACAACCGGAACTTTGCTGTGGAGCCTCGCCTCGGTCATCCTCCTGCTGGCGGGCGCAGGCGCGCTGATCGCCTATTATGCCAAGCAGTTCGATGTCTGGCGCAGCGATATTCTGCCTGAGCAGGGGATGGCCGCGGCCGACGTTCTTGCCGGCGCGGTCATCACACCCTCCATGCGAGCGACCGCAAAATATTTCTGGGTGGTCTGTGCACTGTTCGTCACACAGGTCCTGTTGGGAATCGTGACGGCGCATTATGCGGTGGAAGGGCAAGGGCTCTATGGCCTGCCGTTTGCAGAATATCTGCCCTATGCCATAACGCGCACCTGGCACACGCAACTTGCCGTCCTGTGGATCGCCACGGCTTGGCTGGCGACCGGGCTTTATGTTGCGCCGATGCTGGCCGGGCGGGACCCCAAATTTCAGCGCTTTGGTGTGAATTTCCTTTTCATCAGTCTGCTGATCATCGTGATCGGTTCGTTTGCAGGGCAATGGGCGGCAGTTCACCGTTTCATCAGCGACCTGACGGCCAATTTCTGGTTTGGGCATCAGGGTTATGAATATGTCGATCTTGGCAGGTTCTGGCAGATATATTTGCTGATCGGCTTGCTCTTGTGGGTTGCGTTGGTGGTGCGTGCCCTATGGCCCGTGCTTCGGGAGAAAGGCAGCAAATCGCTGATCTATCTCGTGCTTGTATCGGCGCTGGCGATCGGCCTTCTCTACGGTGCCGGGCTTATGTGGGGTCAGCACACCAATATTGCGGTCATGGAATATTGGCGTTGGTGGGTTGTGCATCTGTGGGTGGAGGGCATTTTCGAGGTCTTCGCTACCGCCATCATCTCGCTGCTGTTCGTTCGCATGGGCATCTTGCGGACCTCCACCGCAACCGTGATGGTGCTGTTTGCCACCATCATCTTTCTGTTCGGCGGGGTGCTTGGTACCTTCCACCACCTGTATTTCTCCGGGACGCCAACCTCAGTGATCGCTGTTGGCGCAATGGCTTCTGCGCTTGAAGTCGTGCCACTGCTGGTAGTCGGCTTTGAGGCCTACACGCGGCACAAGGTTGAGCACGAGGCCGAGTGGGAGCGGACGTATCACTGGCCCTTCATGTTCTTTTCAGCCGTCCTGTTCTGGAATCTGGTCGGTGCGGGGTTGTTCGGGTTCCTGATCAATCCGCCGATCGCGCTCTATTATATGCAGGGGCTCAACACGACTGCCAACCATGGTCATGCTGCCCTGTTCGGCGTCTACGGGATGCTCGGACTGGGCCTGACGCTCTACTGCATGCGCGGGCTCACCGATGTGACGCAGTGGAATCAGAAATCGCTCAAGATTGCCTTCTGGTCGCTCAACATCGGCATTGCGATGATGACCCTACTGTCACTTCTCCCCCAGGGCATCCTCCAGGCCTATGCCAGTGTAGAGCATGGCTATGCCTATGCGCGTTCGGCGGAATTCATCCATAGCCCCATCATGCAGGCGCTGGTCTGGGCGCGAGTCCCCGGCGATGTTGTCTTCAGCGTCGGTGTCTTCGCCTTTGCGTGGTTCATGATCGGGGCGTTTGTGCCAGCCAAGAGGCAACGGCAAAGCTGAACGAATTGGAATTCCCAGACAGCACGTCACGCTTGCAGCCAACGTTCTTACGCAAGCCCAAACAGTGACTGAACGTATGGCAGATTCCGACGAGCGCCATAGGGAGCGGGAACGTCAGCTTTGTTCGCGAGAGCGGACTGGGAGTCCAAAACATTTGGGCTTTCAACGTAAAGTCCGCTCGCGGACTCAATTCGCGTGTTTCCACCAAGGCTTCGAGTTCCGTGTTGGGGATTCGGATGTCGTGCGCCTTGAAAAGTGAGCCGGTTTCATGCGTCAGCCGTTTGCAAGCTTCACCATATCCAGCGCGATATCGACGATCATGTCTTCTTGTCCGCCGACCATCTTGCGGCGGCCGACCTCTGCGAGGATGGAGCGGGTGTCGACTCCGTAGTCGGCGCTTGCCTTTTCCGCGTGGCGCAGGAAGCTGGAGTAGACCCCGGCATAACCCAGCGTCAGCGTCTCGCGGTCCACCCGGCCAGGGCGATCCTGGAGCGGACGGACAAGATCTTCGGCGGCATCCATCAGAGCGAACAGGTCGCAGCCATGGTTCCAGCCCATACGGTCGGCAGCCGCAATGAACACCTCAAGTGGGGCATTGCCTGCGCCAGCGCCCATGCCTGCAAGGCTCGCATCGACCCGGATCGCGCCATTCTGGACGGCCACGATCGAGTTCGCGACGCCAAGACTGAGATTATGGTGCGCGTGCACACCGCGCTGGGTTTCGGGCTTGAGGACCCGGTCATAGGCCTGGCATCGTGCGGCATATTCATCCATGTTCATGGCGCCGCCGCTGTCCGTCACGTAGACGCAGTGCGCGCCATAGCTTTCCATGAGCAAGGCCTGTTGTGCCAGCGCCTCGGGACTGGTCATATGGCTCATCATCAGGAAGCCGGAGACGTCCATGCCGAGATTGCGCGCGGCTTCAATATGCTGCCTGCTGACATCGGCTTCGGTGCAATGTGTCGCAATACGCACGGAACGGACGCCCATCTCATAGGCGTGTTTCAGATCATGCGCCGTGCCAATGCCCGGAAGGAGCAGGGTGGTCAGTACCGCGTGTTCCAGCACCTCGGCAACAGCACCAATCCAGTCCCAGTCGGTATGGGCACCAAAGCCATAGTTGAAGCTTGAGCCTTGAAGGCCGTCGCCATGCGCGACCTCGATCGCATCGACCTTGGCCGCATCCAGCGCCCTGGCAATCGCCTTGACATGATCAAGACCATATTGGTGGCGGATCGCATGCATCCCGTCGCGCAGCGTCACATCCTGGATATAGAGTTTGGTGGTGGTCGGATCGAGGATCATGCTGCCACTCCTTCGCGCATGCGCACGGCGATCTTCTCCGCTGTCTTCATGGCCGCAGAGGTCATGATATCGAGGTTGCCGGCATAGGCGGGCAGATAATGGGCCGCGCCTTCTACCTCGAGAAAGACACTGACCTTGAGCCCGGTGAACTCGGTTTGTCCCAAGGTCGCCATCTCGGGGATCCGCAAGGGGCGGTTGGAGCCAATACTCTCGAACTGAACCGCCTGCTTCAGCCGGTAGCCTGGAACATAGGCCTGAACTTCAGCAACCATATCCTCGATCGACTGGCGGATCGCATCGCGGTCTGCGTCTTCGCAAAGGCAATAGACTGTGTCGCGCATGATCAGGGGCGGCTCGGCCGGGTTGAGGATGATGATTGCCTTGCCTCGCGCTGCTCCGCCAACGTCCATGATCGCCTGGCTCGTCGTCTCGGTGAACTCGTCGATATTGGCCCTCGTGCCGGGGCCTGCGCTCTTTGAAGCGATGGAAGCGACGATCTCGCCATAATGCACCTTGGCGACGCGGTTGACAGCCGCAACGATGGGGATTGTCGCCTGGCCACCACAGGTGACCATGTTGACGTTCTTCGCGTCGAGGAAGGTATCGCCATTGACGGGAGGGATCACATAGGGACCGATGGCCGCCGGGGTCAGGTCGACCATCCGCTTGCCTGCGGCCAGGACCAGCTCGCTGTTGCGCTTGTGCGCAGCCGCGCTGGTAGCATCAAAGACGATGCTGACGTCCTCGAACTCGGCCATGCCCATAAGACCGTCGATCCCTTCGTGGGTGGTCGCCACGCCCATGCGCCTGGCACGCGCAAGCCCGTCAGATGCAGGATCGATGCCCACCATCACGCCCATTTCCAGTACGTCCGACAGACGCATGACCTTGATCATCAGGTCCGTGCCGATGTTGCCCGAACCGATAATGGCTACTTTGGTCTTGGCCATGCTCAGACCCCCGTGAATGTGAAGGAACAGGCACCGATACCGGCAATCTCGGCGCTAACTTTGTCACCAGCCTTCAGGGCAACCATGGGGCCAAGTGCACCGGCCAGAAGAATGTCTCCTGCCTTCAACGGGTCACCAGCGGCCGCAAGGGTCCGGGCCAGCCAGGTTGCCGCGTTGAGCGGGTTGCCGAGCGCCGCTGCACCGATGCCGGTCGAGACGACCTCCCCGTTGATGGTCATGCTCATGGCCGCGCCTTCAAGGTCCAGGCCCGCAAGCGGCAGGCCCATGTCGGCCAGAACGAAAAAGGCCGACGAGCCGTTATCGGCGACGGTGTCCGCGAAGCTGATCTTCCAGTCTGCTATGCGGCTGTCAACGATCTCGATTGCTGCGTGCACCGCAGCGACAGCTTTAGCCATGTCCTCAAGCCCTGTCTCAGCCGAAGGCAGATCATCGCCCAGCACAAAGGCAATCTCCGCCTCTGCCTTTGCCTGAATGCAGCGAGCCGGATCCAGCGCCCCGCTATCGGCCACGCGCATGTCTTCAAAAAGAACCCCGAAGTCGGGCTGGTCGACACCAAGCTGCTGCTGCACGGCCCTTGCCGTCAGACCCGCCTTGCGCCCGACGATCCGGCGACCCTGGCTCTCCCAAAAGCGCGTGTTGATTGCCTGCACAGCATAGGCGCCAGCCGCATCGGTCGGCTCCAGCCAAGCACGAAGCGGTGGAATCGCGCCACCTGCATAGGCATCCCGCAAGAGTCGCGCCGGTTCGTCTAAGTGTGCCATTGTTCTGCCCGCAAAGAGTGAATTTGCCATCAGCTACTTTCTGCATGGCTACATCACCAGCAGGGATTGTGCTATTCATCTCAACAGATGAGATATGGCACACCAAAAATTGCGTCCCTAACGCGTTCTCTGCAGCTGCTCGAGGCCATTGTTGCGGATGGAGGTGCGAAGACGACTATGGATCACGCCGGGCAACTAGGGATACCTCATGCTACCGCGCACAGGATCGTGCGCACTCTGGTCAGCGATGGGTTCCTCATCGAGATTTCCCGCGGACGTCACATTGCAGGCACACATCTGCGCGACATGTTGGGGCACGTCTCGGACTGGCAAGAAATTACAGCTATCGGTCGCCCTATCCTGAAAAAGTTTGCGGCGAAGCTCAATTGCGTTGCCCATCTTGGAGTCCTGGAAGATGGCATGGTGACATACCTTGTCAGGGAAGGCTCGGATTCGGGTAACGTCTTCACGAGAGAAGGGAGCCAGCTCGAAGCCTATTGTTCTGCGCTGGGCAAGATCCTGCTTGCACATCTCCCGCCGGAGGGCCTGAACGCCTATCTCTCGTCTGGTCCATTTGTTCCACTCACGACCGCTACGATTACTGACGCCTCGCTGGTGCGGGAGGAGTTTGAGCGCGCGAAGGTCAGCAGGATTGCCTGGGATCGGGAGGAGATTGCGGTCGGCCTCTTCTGTTGTGCAGCGCCAGTGGTAAGCCCGGGGCATAAGATATGCTTCGCCGTTTCACTGTCCTTTGGCCGGGCTGGGTATCTTTCGTTAGGTGACGTTGCGATCGCCAAGGCTGCGGCCGAACTGGCAAAGCGCGTTACTCGGGCCGCGGCAGAACGCCAGATCGAGCTAGCCAAGTCTTTCTGATGCCCGTATGCAATCGACTGACATTCGATTGACATTCGATTGATAATCATGTGAACAGTTGGCGCGTGACGTTGTCGAGCCGCCTTCACTGGCTCTGTCAGGTCTCCTTAGGTTCAACCAATCAGGCCACCAAGATATGACCCAGACCTATCGGATCGGACAAATTGTTCCGAGTTCAAATACAACTATGGAAACGGAAATTCCTGCAATGCTGCGGGCACGGGAAGCTCAATTTCCTGAAAGATTCACGTTCCATTCCAGCCGGATGCGGATGATGCATGTCGTCAAGGAAGAGCTCGCCGCGATGGATGCGCAAAGCCTGCGCTGCGCTGCCGAGCTTGCAGACGCGCGGGTTGACGTGATGGGGTATGCCTGTCTCGTCGCGATCATGGCGATGGGGCCGGGTTACCACCGGGAGAGCCAGACCAAACTGGCCCAAGTGGCACGAGCGGAAGGCGCACATGCGGCCGTGATTTCAAGTGCTGGCGCGCTCATTGCCACACTACAGGAGCTAGGTTTGGGCAAGGTCGCGATTCTCGCGCCTTATATGAAGCCGCTTACGCAAACTGTGGTGGATTATATTGAAGCAGAGGGCATAGAGGTTTGCGCCGCGCACGCGCTCGAGATTTCCGACAATCTTGCTGTCGGTCGGCGGCCGCCAGAGCTAGCCTTGAATGCTGCAGCAGAAATTGACCTGACAGGAGCGCAGGCACTTGTCCTCTCGGCATGCGTGCAGATGCCTGCGGCGGCAGCGATCGAAGCTGCGGAACAGAAATTCGGATTGCCGGTGGTTACCGCCTCAAGCTGTACAGTGCGCCAAATGCTGAAGGCGCTAAGTGTCGTGCCGATTGTGTCTGGATTTGGTGCTGCCTTGTCTTCGCAGAATGCATGATGGATAAGACACCGAGATTTGAAAGAGGTAATCACCCGCGAATGGAACCCACCTATTATCGCAATTGGCACCTGGCCAAAGACGAAACCGAGTTCAAGGTAACCGAACTTGAATTTGCCGTGCTGCGTGTACTCGAAGCTTTCGCCCGATGGGTCGCTTCGGTTGATGAGATGGTTGGGCTATCGGAACTCAAGCACGGCGAGCATGTCATTCTGCACGTAATCCGGATGCAGAACCGACCGAAGAGTGGCGCGACCATTGCGCGGCTGCTGAATCGAGATGATTTGCCAAACATTCAATACAGTCTACGTAAGCTTGAGGCCTCAGGACTGATTGAAAAATTGAAAGAGTCTGGAACCAAGAATTATACTTATACCATCACAAAGCTTGGCGAGACTCTTACCAATGAATATTCAAGACTCCGAAGTGAGATTTTGATCAGAAAGCTTCGAGGTCTATCGGAATTTGAAGCCCGTGTTGAAGACGCAACAGACCTTCTTTCAATCCTCACCGGGATATATGAGGAATCTGCGCGGGCATCCGCTACCCTCAATCGAGCACCTTAAAGCATTCGCTTAACTCGCAGACATTCCGCCATCGACGGCAAGAGTTGCCCCAGTGACGTAGCGGGCCTCGTCTGACAGCAGCCAGGCAACTGCATCTGCAATCTCTTCTGCGCGGGCAAGCCTGCCTTGCGGTATTACCGCATCGAAAGCGTGAATGTCGTCATGTGTCACGCGCCGCAAGTTGGGAGTATCGGTCGCGCCCGGACAAACAGCGTTGATGCGAATTCCTTTTGAAGCGTAGTCAAGCGCTGCTGATCTGGTCAGCCCGATTACGGCATGCTTTGCGGCGACATAGTGTGAAATGCCGCCAACGCCTCGCAGGCCAAAGATAGAGGCTGCATTAACGATCGCGCCATTGCCCTGGTTGATCATCCAACCCAACTGTTCGACCATGCAGTAATAGACGGCCTTGAAGTTGAGGTCGATGACCCATTCGCTTTCATCATCAGGAACCGTATGAAGGGGCTTGAAATCCGCGTGTCCGCCAGCGTTGTTGAAGGCAAGATCAAGGCGACCAAACTCGCTGCCGATACCATTGATAAGCGAAGATACTCCGCTTCTCTGCGAAATGTCTCCGGGCCTTACGACCGCCGCTCCCTTTCGTTGCGCAATCTCCTTGGCAACAGCTTCCAGCTTGTCGGCATTTCGACCATTGAGCACAACTGTCGCCCCTTGTGCTGCCAGTCGCAGGGCCACGGCTCGTCCGATCCCCGATCCTGCACCGGTTATGACGGCAATTTTTCCAGTCTGGCTCACAGTCCCAGTTCACTACGTGGACGCATGAGCGTGTCGATGCATGCGAAAAGAATCTTCTCAAGGCACGGCATAAGATCGGGGATATAGGTCGCGCCCATCCCACCCAGACCTTCAGCAATTGGGAGCGGTGAACCCTCCGCTGGCCAAGGCCAGCCGATACGGGCCGTTGGCACGCCGAGCCGGCGCAAAGCCGCACCATCCGTCTGGCCCCCAAGTGGATCGGGACGAGAATATGCGCGCCCTTCGACATGTTCCCAAGCGCGCCGGGCCGATTGGATGATCCAGTTTGCCGGATCAGTGGTTCCACCAGGAGCAGAGCCATACATTTCCCAATCACACGCTATGTCTGGATATCTGGTGGCGAGCGTGCGCATGAATTCTTCAAATTGGGCCTTCACCTCTCCAGGGCTGGTTCGGGGATTGATGCGTACATCGAAGAAGATTTCGGTGACCGCGCTGGGAAAGGACGGGCGTTCGGGCCAGCCACTGCGAACGCCACCGATCCAGCCATGGATAAACGTCGCCGGACCGATTTTTCTCCGATAATCTATCAGCCATTGCTCGAGCTCGAGGATCACCGTTGCTGCCGGCATGATTGAACTGCGGAACCCCGGGGTTCCGCGCGGTACACCGGCATAGCCCATTGTACCTTTGACTTGGATCTTGAACCAGCCCATGCCAGGCTCTTCATGATATACCCAATTCCAGGGCTTCATGATGATCGCGAAGTCGGGCGCCATGCCGCGACTGAGCAGGTGGTGCACACCATGACTCATGCCCGCATTGTCGCGCCAGGGAATGGTGACGGGCATGCCGCCATCTGCCAAGCCAACATTCAAATTCCCCAGCATCGGCACGTCCGATTCAATGAGAGCGGTTGCCACTTCCATCAAGCTGGCGGCCAATGCCTTGGGGTTTGATGAGCCGAGCCCGTACACCCAGTCATCGACCATGCTGGCTTCCGGCTTTAGGTCGACGAATTGCTCTGGGCCAGCCCAAGGAAAATCGCTTTCGTCACCTTCGAGGTGGGTGTCGATCGGCGAATAGAGCAGCAAAGTGGCGCCCCATGCCGCGGCGTTCGCCCAATGTTGGCCGATATTTCCGTCATGGGGTCAAGCGTCGGCTTCAGCCCGATCTTTCCATGTGGCCAGCAACAACCCCACGATCTCGCGCGTGGCGCCTGTGGGAGAGTGGATGTTGGTCTGGTCAACAGCAGTTGCTTCAAACGCGCAGGATCGAGCTTTGCTTTGGCTTTTGCAAATGCGGCGTCCATTTCCGGCGTGAATGGCATTGGGGCAGTCGGTTCCATGCTCAAGTCTCCCTCAAGGCGGCATGCGCGATTATCAATTTGGCATCTGCAAGCATCTAAGCAGCCGGAAAACACAGGCAAGGTGCACCGATAGCCGTCCAGATTCGTTGGAAAGCCGGATCGCCCGTAGACTCAAGCCCTTCCGGCGCGCATCCCGGAGCGGCGGGCGCTAGCAGTACGTCGGCGGCTGAGAACACTTCCGAAATCGCAGCTTGGCATTTCTTCTGCAGGGAGAGACAGGCTTGATACGTCTCCCTCGCTATCGGCTGATCCTGCGTCGATCATGTTCCGGAATACTTCACTGATCTGCTCGGGATTATTGCGCCTGATATGGCCAAGCGCGCGGCCTCGTAGCGATGGATAATGGCCTGGGCTTCGTTCAACCCTTCAAAGCACTGTGGAAGTTCGATCTCGCATGTCTTGAAGCCGGCAGTGTTCAACGCTTCGCTGAATTCAAACAGCGCATTTTTCATTTCAACATCTGCCGCCGGCCATGCAGGCATACGACAGATACCGATGCGCAAGTCCCGGCGTGACTCGCGTTTATCGAATTCACCCGAAAGCACCGCGTCAGCAGCATCGAGCAATTCCAGATTTCGGCGAACGCGGTGCCAGGCTGGACGATGTCTCCGACACGCCTTCGAGAGGGTGGCACCGAAGCTCGGTTTGAAAGCAATGGTGCCGCAGAAACTGGCCGGGCGTATCATGGAGCCTGCGGTCTGCGTGCCGAGAGCGATGTCGGAACCAGCCGTCTGCAACCACTGCCGCGAGCTTGTTTGACGATCCGCCCTGGTGTTGGCCGGGCTTGCGCCGGATTGACTGGCGTGGATTGGTATGAAGGCAGCGGATTCAGCTGTCGCGTCTTGCCGGGACAATAGCGCCGGCCGATCGAAGTCTCTTGACCGCTTCGTGTCATGGCTCGCGATGTTCTCGCAATATCGCAGAACCGTGGGTTGTCAGCATCCCGGCAACGTCGATGACGTCTTTGACGCCAAGCACCACTCCAGCCATTGGGCCGGGGACCGCCTGTTGCCGTGCGGTCGCGATGCCAGCCGTACGCGGACGCGTCGCGCTCATCAATCCGGGCAAGGCATTGCTGAGAGGCCCATTTGTGTCAGACCGTCAAAGGCCGATGCCCCCACAGCATTGGTTGGTCATATGTCTTGATTTCCCAATCGGGCCCGATTTCGCGGCCCACCAAAGCCATATTCGATCCAGAAGCCTGAAGGTGTCTGCGGGTGAAAACTCAGCGTGATCGTTCGACGTTGCCCGGATCGAGCATGACCGATGCTGCGGTCGCGAACGATGTCATAGGCGTAACCCACATCGTCAATCGAGTTGTGCCTCGACCACGGTGGCATCAGTCCTCCAGCAGGATCGGGCCCCCCCCATGAGCAGGGAGGTAGATGACGAGGATTGCGGTGCAGAAAGACATCATCGTGAACATCCCAGGCAATATAGTCGGAAATATTGGAAGCCCATGATCGTCTTGGTAGAATTTGACTGAGGCAGCCAAGTCTTTGACCCAGAAAACGATATGTCCAAGCCCACTAAGATCTCGGTCTTCTAACCCGAAATGCCGCGGCCTGGGTTGAAGAGGGTATTGGAAACCAGCGGGCCGTAGTAGATCCATTGTTGGAGCCAACCACGGGCTGGGCATGTGAAGCTGTAAAGCTTTCGGACCTTCCTCTCTTCGCAATGCTTGCGAGCCGGCAATTACCTCGATCTGGCGGCCACGCAATTCTGCAAACAAGTTCCTCAAGCTTGGCCTCCACGCTGTAACTTCCCAGCCGACAACTGCGACACTATCCTCTTTGGAGGATAGAGCGTAAAGCGATGGTGATGGTCGTCTGGGCGATAATCGATCGCGTTCGATCCCTCGCCAGGTCGGGCCTCCATGCCAAAGACCCCTTCCAAAAGGTTGGCCCATTCAGTCGTTTCGCTGACTCTGAGGCCGACATAGCCGAGACTGTCCACACCCATCTTGTTCCTCCTGCTCAGTTGCTGGCTTTCACGAATTGTTCGGCAAAGATATTCTCTGGTGGAGACCACGCTGGGTCAGGTCAATTACTATGCCGCCCGTCTTCTGCTCGACTGGGAACCCTCAAGCAGATTGAATTTCGAGCTCAACCTGAACGGCTGGCGCGACAAGAGCGATCCGCAGGCACCCCAATATCAGACCCGCTGCTCGCAAGCCCCGCCGTTTACCGATCCAGCTCTTTGCGCGCTTTTCTGCCCGCACCCTTCAACGCGCGAGCAGCGGATTGACGCCGACCGAGATAGCGCCAGAATGCGGGCCTCGACCACTTCCGCTACTCGGCCTCACGCAAATAACCGATTATTGGCGCGCTTCGCACAACCGGGAAGTCGCACAATATTACGGTCACCGCAATCACGTCCTATGTTGATTATGCTTCAATCAGCGTCCGTCGTCAAATGGCACTTACGGCTGCAAAATTAGTGGAGTGTCGGCCTTGTCCGTTTGGTTGATGCGGCGATCTTGCGGTGCTGTAAGCGCCGATCTTCGATGGTGTGTCGTTTGACCCTTTCTCGTTGTTTGATGATGGCTTCGGCCCCGCCGAAGTAGGCGTCGGCAGGCGTTATGTTGTCGAGGCCTCTCATGGTAGCGCCGGTGGTTGTAATGCCCGATGAAGGCCTCGATCTGGGCCTCGAGGTCGCCGGGTAGGAAGTAGTTTTCCTATAGGATACGGTTCTTGAGAGAGTCCGGTGCCAGCGCCTGATCTTGCCCCTTGTCTTGTGGACGGATCGGGCGCCGCGCACATGGTTCGTTTTTTGGGCCTCGATATAATCGGCCACCTCGCCCGCGATAGTTACGGGTCCATTATCGCTGAGCAGCCGGCGTTTGTGCACCGTAATGGGCCGACGAGCAGCCTGAAGCCTGTAGCGAGTCCAGCGTCGGTGAACGTCCTCGGCCCGCATGGTGCTGAATTGCCCAACTGATGATGTAGCGTGTGAAGTCGTCGAGCACCGTGGATAGGGTACATCCGGCCCCAACCGATGATCTTGAAGTAGGTGAAGTCGGTTTGCCACATCTGGTTGGGCCGCGCTGTTTTGGTGTGGAACTTTGCTGGTCGCCTTGATGACCACGTAGGCCGGGCTGGTGATCGTAAGTCAGCCTTGAGCAGCCGGTAAAACAGTGGCTTCGGAGACGAAGTGTAGTCCGTTCGCCCGGTAACCTCACCGCCAGTTCCCTTGGGGAGCAGTTCGACTGTTCCAGCGCCATCTCGATGATCTGGTCATGGATGGTATCGGGGATCCGGTCTCCACACCCTGCTCGGCGCGGGAGGGCGATCCTGCAGCGCCTGGGCCGCCCACCTTCGAGGTAGCGGTCATACCAGCGGTAGAAGGTCCGGCGCGGGATACGCCTCCAGCTTGAATCCAGGGTGAGCTTTGCCGGCAGATGCGACGCTCGATGATCCTGGACGATCTCATTTTCCGGATGGCGACCTCATGCGTCGTCGTCCCCATCCGCGACCATGCTTTTTTGAGCAAATCGGTTCTCCAGTGTCAGATCGGCGACGGCCCCTTCAATGCACG
>JADJAC010000010.1:117500-590072 GCA_016704425.1 Sphingomonadales bacterium | reverse complement strand
CAATACTGACAAAGCGCCGAGCTATCGGTGCAGCGATCACCGAATTGAAGCGGCCAAGGAAGGAAAGCTGACCGTGAGACGGCCCACCGGCAGGTGAAGTATGCTCAATAACGTGATCGAGGCCGATCACGGAAAGCTCAAGATGCTGACCGCCGGTGCGCGGTTTCAAATCGATCCCCACGGCCCAGCCACGATCAAGGGATCTGGAAGTCATGCGAGCCCTGCGCAAAGGATATGCTCGATCCTCGTGCCTGCAGCCCGGCATCAGGGGAGAGGTGCGCCTTGAGGGCAGAGCGTGGAAAGTACGCTAATCAACGCTAAGGAAGAACGAAGCGCGAACGTCATGCCGCGTAGACCTGGCTTGGCAGTGTGAGCGGCTTTCGACCGGTTGCCGCCGCCGCTCGCTCCCACAGGAAATCGCCCGAAAGGCAATATGCTCCCACCCGATCGGCGACGTGTGAACGAGCAATTCGGGCGGCACCTGTTCGCCGGCGTGGCGGAGGTGCTCGACGGCGTCAGCCATGTAGGTCGTGTTCCAGTAGACGATGGCCGCAATCACCAAGTTGAGCCCGGAGGCGCGGTATTGCAGGGCCTCGTGACTGCGGTCGATGATCCGGCCTTGGCGGAAAGTGTAAATCGCCTGGGTCAGGGCATGGCGCTGCTCGCTGTTGTTGAGCCCCGCGTGGCAACGCTGGCGAAGCTCGGGGTTTCCGAGCCAATCGAGCATGAACAGTGTACGCTCGACCTTGCCGATCTCCTGCACTGCGACGTCGAGCTGGTTCTGTCTTTCGTAGGCTGCGAGCTTCCGGAGCATCACCGACGGCGCGACATGGCCCGACTTGATCGAGGCGACAAGCCGCAGGACGTCACTCCACTGTTCGCGGATCACTTCGGTTCGGACGCGTTTTCCGAGCAGCGGCGCGATATGCGGGTAGGCCGAGGGCTGGCCGATCGGGATCAACCGTCGATCCGGAAAATCGCGAAGCCGCGGGCAAAACCTGAACCCGAGCATTGCGCACAGGGCGAACACGTGATCGGTGGCGCCGCCGGTGTCGGCATAATGCTCAGTGATGTTGAGATCGGTGCCATGACTGGTCAGGCCATCGAGCACGTACGGCGCTTCGTGGGTCGCCGCCGAGATCACATTGACATGATAGGGCGCGCGCTGATCAGAATTGTGCGTGTAAAAGCTGAAGCCGTGATCGACGCCGTAGCGGGCGTTGATGTCGCCGCCCGATGCGCCGCGCTTGGCACCCCGGAAGAATTGCCCGTCAGAGCTCGAGGTCGTGCCCGCCCCCACACTGCCGAAAATGGCAACCGATGATGGGCATTGATGATCGCAGCCAGCGCCGACCGGTAGGTTTCCTCCCGAATGTAGGCGTCGTGTGTCCACATTAGCTGATCGCGCGTCACGCCTTCACTCGCCGCCGCCATGCGGGACAGGCCGAGATTGGTGCCGTCGGCCAGGATCGTAGCGAGCAGCGCGCTTTCGTTCGGGCACGGCTCGCCGGTGCGCAAATTGGTAAAGGCCTTGAGGAACCCGGTTTCGCGAGCGACCTCGTGCAACAACTCGGTGATCCGGATCTTCGGCATCATCGCATCAAGCCGGTCGGCCAGCGCTTCCGCCGCTTCGGGAACGGCTGTACGGACCGGCGAAATTTGCAAACGTCCGTCCGCGAAGCGCACCCCGTGCAAATCGTCTCGTTTGAGGCGCTGCGCGAACTTCTTGAGCCGCCAGTCGAGTTGGCGACTGCGTTCGGACAACCAGTCCTCGGCGGTCGGAGGCAGACCAAGGTTAGCCACCACGGGCGCAGCCTGTGGCTCGGTGAGCAGGTAACTGTCGAAGCGGCGATAGCCCGCCGAGCGCTCAACCCAGAGATCGCCCGAGCGCAACTTGTTTCTGACGTGCGCCAAGGTCGCGATCTCCCAAAGTCGACGATTGACCTTGCCATCGTCGCCGACGATCAGCTTCTGCCATTCCTTGCGGAAAGGCATCGGCACGTTTGGCGGAAGTTCGCGTTTACCTGATCGGTTGATCTCGCGGAGCGTCTCGATCGCGGCAATGGTCTTGGCGCTGCCTTTGCCAGCACGGAACTCCAACGCTTCGAGCAAGTCCGGCGCGAACTTGCGCAAGGTGGCGTAGCGATCGCCGGCGACAATCAGCGGGTCGACATGCGCGGTGTTGGCGATGTTGGCCACTTCCGCTCTGATCCTGAGCAGCGTGTGCCAGCCTACGGCGTCATCGAGTGCATCAAGCGGATCTTGGCCATCATCGACGGCGGCCGTCAGAGCATCAATCGTGCGGCCGAAGATCTGCATCAGCCTCGCAACATCGCGTGACGTGGTCGCATAACGGCGCGCCTGCGCGTTCTTGGCTCGGGTGAACATGCTGCCGATCAGCTTGTCCGCCATCTCCAGCGCGCTGTCGGTCAGCCGCTCCTCGATATCAATGAGGAATGCGACCAGCGTGGCCTGGCGACGCGTGGTGGCATAACGCTCGATCATATAGGTCGCGGAAACCCGACCTTCGCGCACAAACTGGCGATATCGATCGAGATGGATGTTGTCGGCCGCCTCAGCTGCGATGCCAATCTGTCGCACAAATCGGAGCCGCTCGAGAATGTGCCGGATGTGGTCGGGCTTGACCGCCACCGGGATCGACTTGAGCCACGTGAGCCGACTGACGCCATGGTCGGGGACCTCATCGAACAACGTATCGAGCTGTGCGAGCTGCTCAGTGCTCAGGCCTGCCACGAGCGCTGTGGCGGCTTGCTTGCGTGCTCGGGCACGGCCAGCGATGCCAGCACGCTCGATCGTCGAGATCGATGGCAGCAGGATTCCCGCCTGCCGCAAGCCTGCAACAACGCCGGCGGCGATGATCAAGCCTTTGTCGGTCGGCCAGGCGGCCTGTGCTGCGGCTTCGATCATTAGCGGGATGTCGGCCCGCACCGGGCCCCGCACGCCCAGCTTTGCTGCGAGCTCGCGGGCATGGTCAGTCATTGTCTGACCGCGGGCGGCGTAGTCGGACAGCACAGTCGGCGAAACGACAATCTGTTCCGCAACGAACGCAAGCAACTCCGCAGGAACCTCTCGTTTGTCCTGGAGCATTTGAGCAAGTGGCGTGCCCGGATGCCGGAGCAGGGCGAGTTGCAGAGCAGCACCAAGCTGGTTCCTCTTCTCGCGGCGGACGCCGATGATGTCGATGTCGGTCGGCTCGAACGAGTAGAGCCGAGCCAGCAGGTCTCGATCGGTCGGAATGCCGAACAAGATTTCGCGCTCTGCTTCGCTGAGCAGTTCGTGCTTGCGCTTCTTCATCGCGACTCCCCGTCCACAAAACGCCAGTCGAGCCTATGGACAGGTGCGAGTAAAGAGACATATTATGTGGACGGAATTGATGGCGCGACGCAAACCCGTGTTCGACCGTCCACGAACCGTCCGGTTCGGGGACGTGGTCTTTGCGCCCGCGTTCGGGATTGCTCCATTTTTCTCAACATGCCACAATCCACGATGTGGTATGTTGAGAAAAGGGTTGATTGATGGGTAAGGCATTTGATGCTCGCGTGGCCCGCAATGGCCGCTTGGTCCTCCCCAAGATGGTGCGGGAAGCGCTGGGCATGGCCGACGGCGGCACGGTGGTCTTTTCGGTCGAGGGGGACGAAGTGAAGCTGACCTCGATCCATCAGAGCGTTCGCCATGCCCAGAGCCTCTATCGGCAGTACGCTACTCGCAACGCTTCGGTCGATGACTTCCTTGCCGAGCGGCGTGCTGAGACCGCCCGTGATGAGCAAGCTTGAGCATGCCGTCGGTTGTCTTCGACGCATCCGCGCTTCTGGCTCTGCTCCGCGATGAGGCAGGGGCGGATGCTGTTGCCGCACACATCGGTGACGGGATCATCTCGGCCGTGAATTATCAGGAAGTGATCAAGGAACTGATCCGGCGTGGCATCCCGCTCGATGGAGCTGTGGAGATGCTTGATGCCCTGCATCTCGATGTTCACTCACATGATCGCCACGCTGCCGCAGCCGCTGCCACGCTTTACCCAGCAACCCGGGAATTTGGCTGCGGCTTGGGCGATCGCACCTGTATGGCCCTGGCGATCACGCAAGGCCTTCCCGCGCTCACCGCCGACAAGGCCTGGACGCAGGTTAAGGCATCGGGGCTGCAGATCAGCCTCATTCGATGACCGCCATCCTCGGCTACGCCCGGGTCAGCACAGGTGATCAGGACATCACCGGCCAAGCAATGCGTCTCGAAGAAGCCGGCGCCATAAAGGTTTTCAGCGACGTGATATCCGGCAAGAGCATGGATCGGCCAGGGCTGGCCGAACTGCTGACTTATGCGCGTGCCGGCGATACGCTGGTGGTCGTTCGCCTCGATCGTCTGGGCCGTTCATTGGCGGAATTGCTTGCTATCGTTGAAGATCTGCGGAGACGCGATATTGCTCTCCTCAGCCTGGAGGAAAAGATCGACACCAACTCAGCCGCCGGCGAATTGGTCTTTCATGTCTTTGGGGCAATAGCGCATTTTGAGCGTCGGCTTATTTCTGAACGAACCAAGGATGGCATCGCTGCCGCTCGAACCAAAGGCAAGCGCCCAGGTCGTCAGCCGCTTGACATGGGCAAGGTCGATGCCGCAATCAAATTGGTCGAAGCGCGAGTTTCGCCGACTGAAGCGGCCAAACAACTCGGCATAGGCCGGTCGACAATCTACAGGGAAATGCGACGTCTCGGCATCGAAAGGCCGTCCTGATAGCCAGGTTCACCGTTCGTTCTCGCTTAGCGTTGTTTAGCGTACTTTCCACGCTCTGCCCTCTATATGGCCGGCGCATCCTTCTCGTGTCGACGGTGCTGGGTAACTGCCTCTGCTATTTCGCGCTCGCCTTTGCCGATACGGCGTGGCTGGCGTTCGCAATCCGGCTGCTCGGCGGGTTCGCCAGCGGGAACGGCTCGGTCGTCCAAGCCTATATCGCCGACGTAACCCCGCCCGAGAAGCGGGCGCGCCGCATGAGTTGGCTCGGCGCCGCCTTCGCCATAGGCCTCGTCGTCGGGCCCGCGATCGGCGGCAGCTTCGTCGACGAGAGCCGCGGCGTGCCGGGCTTCCGTGTCCCCCTCCTCATCGCGTCCGCGGCATCGGCCTGTTCGCTGGTCGCGATCCTGCTGTTCGTAAGGGAGCCGCGCGCGCGGATCGTCGAAACGCGCGAGACGCTGAAGGTCGGTGCAGCGCTCACCGAGGTCGTCAAGCATCCGGTCATCGGCCGTCTGATGCTCTTGACCCTGCTCGTGAGCTTTGCCTTTACCGGCATCGAAGTGATGTTCGGGCTGTGGGCGCATGCGCGCTTCGGCTGGGGCGCGCGCGAGATCGGTCAATGCTTTGCGATTGCTGGAGCGATCTCCGCTTTCACCCAGATCTTCGTCACTGGCCGCCTGTCCGAACGATATGGCGACGCCCATGTGCTCGCCGGCGGCATGGCCCTGACGGTCGTTGGATGTCTTCTCCAGCCTTTCTCGACCGGCCTCGTCATGACCACCTTGCTCATTTCTCTGACCGCGGCCGGGCAATCGATCGCCTTTCCCAATGTCGTCGCGCTCATCTCGCGAGCTAGCGATCCCTCACGCCAGGGACAGGTGCT
The DNA here is from genome assembly GCA_016704425.1 of Sphingomonadales bacterium. Classification (GTDB taxonomy): domain Bacteria; phylum Pseudomonadota; class Alphaproteobacteria; order Sphingomonadales; family Sphingomonadaceae; genus Aquisediminimonas. The sequence goes on along the minus strand of JADJAC010000010.1, from coordinate 584,443 downwards.
CGGCTTCAACAACGCCACCGGCGCCTTTGGCCGGACGACCGGACCATTTTGCGCAAGCCTTGGGTTCAGCCATATCAGCCCGAACCTCCCCTATTTCGCTGCGGCAGGCCTCGTGGCCCCGGCCATATTTCTGGCGCTGAGCGCCGTGCGGCACGAACGCCGGCACGCCGCCAAAAAGGAAGCGTCCGCTTAACGGAAAGGCCGGCCGGAGAAAACTCCGGCCGGCCTCACCTTGAAACGCGGTTGCGCCTGTGCCTCTACCAGGTCGGTGCCGGTGTCTTACCTTCGAAACTGGTCTTGCCGGCGGCGGTCATGCCCGCATCGATGACCAGATCGTGACAGGTCACGAACCGGCCCTCGTCGCTCGCGAGATAGAGCGCGCCATAAGCGATGTCTTTCGGAAAACCCGATCGCTGCATCGGCGTTGCGGAGGCCAGATTCTTTTCAAGCTTTGCCATGCTGGCGGCGACATGCCCCTCCTCCATACCGGCCGCACGCTCCGAGCCGCCGAAGAAAATCGGCGTCGCAATGCCGCCCGGCGCGATCGAATTGACCGTGATGCCCCATGGCGCAAGTTCGGATCCCGCAACCTTGGTGATCTGGCGGACTGCCGCCTTCGCGCCGCTGTAGAGGTGCCCGCCATAATTGGTGCGCAGGGCGGCGACACTGGCATTGTTGATGATCGCGCCCGAGCCCTGCGCCTTCATCATGGGCGCCGCATGTTTGATGCCGAACACCACCGGGGCGACAAGGAGGTCCATCGCATCACGATAATCGTCCCAGGTGACTGTCTCGAGCGTTCCACGCGTCGGACCGCCGGCATTGTTGAAGAGGCAGTCCAGCCGCCCGAACCGGTCCGATGTCGCATCGATTGCCGCCTTGACACGACGCAGGCCGCGCTCGATCGCAATCCTCCCCGCTTCGCGCAGCTCATGCACCAATATGGCGCCTTTCCCTTTCGCGAGGACGACATCGACCGCGCGCGGACGGCCAAGGGAGCCGAACGCCACAGCCTGTTCGACTGCCACCCCGACTGGAAGCATTTCTTCGGCTTTTGAGATTTGAGCGCCAAAACAGGTCGCGGCGACGCATGGATTACATGCGCCGCCGCGATACCCCCCGCAGGTAAAATCAGAACTTCTTCCGCAGTCCGATCTTGAACGTCCGTCCGATCGGATTGCCGATAAACGGATCATAGCTATATTCGAGGCGCGCCTTCGGCGGGTCGCGGTCGAACACATTGAGCACCGAGGCCGACAGGGTGACGTCCAGCGGCAATTTCACACGATATGTGAAGTCATGCATCATGAAGGATTTCACGCGGAGCCCGAAGTCGACCAGCTGGCAATTGGTCGCAGTGCCGGCACTGACATTGGCGACGCTGCAATTCGTCGAGGGGCCAGTCTGCACGACCGTCGGGCCGCGGTTGTCGTCAACGCCGCCGATATAGGTCGTCGTCCAGTTGAAGCTGTGCGGTCCGGTCTCGAAATCGAGATAGGCAGAAGCACGCAGCTTCGAGACGGTGCCCGGCTTCCTGTCATAATTGGCAAATCCGGCCGCATCGAACGCGGGCGATACGAAGATGCCGTTATAGACGAACTCGGCCTGCTTGTAGTGGAACAGGTAGCTTCCCGTCGTGCCGATATCGAGCGTACCGTCGAGGACATGGTCAAAGCGATAATTGACGTCGAAGTCTATGCCGTTGAGACGGATCGTCGGACCATTGGTGACGTCGGACCGCACGCGTTCGATATCGTTTCCGGTAGTCACGCCCTGCGTACAGGCATTGGCGTTGTTGAACGTGACGAACGAGCGAAGCGGGCTGGAGCAGTTGACGAACTGGCTTCCGTTACCGGTACCGGCAACCGCCGTCGCGACGACATTGGCCGGCACAGCGAGGATCTGGTCTTTGACCTTATAGCTCCAATAGTCGACCGTCGCCGTGAGCCCGCCTGTCTGAAGGATCGCGCCGACGCTGTAACTGAGCGCCTTTTCCGGCCCCACGGCGGGGTTGCCGAATGTGTCGATCGATTTGAAGACGTTGCCGGAGGCGGCAATGCCCTGAAGCAACGTGACACCGGTGGGCGCCGAATCCCCTACGGTGGGGCCGCGGAACGATGTGCCCACCGATCCACGAACCGAAAGCCAGTCGGTCAGATCCCATTTGGCACGGAACTGCGGATTGGTAGTCGAGCCGGTCAAGCCGCCATAATCCTCATGCCGAACCGTCAACTGCGCGTTGAACCCGTCGAACAGCGGAACACTGAGCTCGCCAAAAACCGCCTTGACCTGAAGGTCGAGGTCGAGCGGGACATTCTGGCCCAGGAAGATGTATGGCCCGGTCTTCAATGCGCAGCTGGTATCGCCGAGGACCGGGCAGGGATTGAGGTTGGCATTGTAGATGTCGGACACATCCTGGTTAAAATCGACATGCCGATATTGGGCACCCACTGCAAATCCGACATCGCCGCCCGGCAGGGTAATCGGCAATTTTCCGCTGACCACGGCATCGGCGACCCATGTCTGGGTCTTTGCGGTGTAACGCTGCGTGTCGAACAGCCAAGCGACAAGGTCGGTCGAATTGGCATTGGCGGGCACATAGCCGGGATTGGTCAATTCGAGCGGACGATTACCCGCATAGCCGTTCGAGAACGGATTGAAATATTGGCAGCCATTGGCCCCGGGCACATTGCCAGAGCAATTCGGACCGCCGAGGCCATTGAGCGCCCGCTGCAGCCGGTCGATCAGAACATCGGGCGTCTGCTGCACCTCATCCTCGATGATGTAGGTCGCAGCCACGTCGAAGTTGAGATTTTTGGAAATCTCGCCCTTCAACCCTGCGGACCAGCGCATTTGTTCGTAATCGCGCTTGAGGATCTGCCCGCCCTTGCCGTCGGTCGTCGGATTACCGCCAACCGCGATCGGACGAAGCCGGTTGGTGCGAATGCTTTGCGCGACACCGATGAGCGCACCCTGCCCCGTTTGGGCAAGAAAGCTATTGAAGCCCGGATTGGACGAGGGAATGATGAACGATGTTCCCGGGCCGGTCGGCCCGTTGCTGGCGAGATAGCCGGAGGTCGTGCGATAGTCGGGCAGTTTGGTATTCGCGTACAGGCCCTCGATGTGGAACTCGATATTGTCCGCGATCTCGAAGTTCAACTCGCCGTAAAGCTGATACTGGTCCGTATTTTCGATCAGATTGACGAACGGCATATATTGGTAATAGCAGACAGGCGAAACGCCCGCGAAACCGGAATAGCCGCCAACAGCCGTGCAATTGGCATCGATGTTGTATCCATAGCTGGTGCCGGTACCGTTCGGACCACTGTAGGCGGTATAGGCGCCAGGATTCCCCGTGCCCGACCAGCCGGCCGGACTCGTGAGGTAGGGTTGAAGAACCCAGTCCCGCTTAAGCACGCTGAGTTCGGCACGGTGCTGATAGGCCGCGCTCAGCAGGAAATTTACCCCGTCGCCATCATGGCCGAAGAGCAGGCTGCCGGTGTAGTCGCCGCCATCGGAGCCCGGAACGTGCCGATAGTCGACCGATGCCTCGAGGCCATCGACATTCTTGCGCGTGATGAAGTTGACCACCCCGCGATCGCATCCGAACCGTAGGTTGCCGCAGCCCCGTCCTTGAGGACCTCGACACGCCCGATCGCGGCGATCGGAAGAAGATTGGTGTCGGCCGTGCCGGCCGCAAAACGGCGGCCGTTCAGTAGCACGAGCGTACGCTGCCAGCCCAAGGACCGGATATTGATCGTGCCGCCACCATTTCTGACATTGGCTGTGGCGTTGAACTGGTTGGTATCGCCAAGTGCGGGACCGGCGATCGGCAGAGTCTTGATGAGATCTAGCACGGAGGGCGAACCGCGCTTCTCGATATCTTCCTGGGTGACGACCGAGACCGGGATGGCCGTGTCTTTGGCCGTACCCTGGATGTAGGTCCCTGTGACGACGATCTCCGCGTCGGTTGGCCCGTTGTCGCTGCTCTGGGTCTGAGCAAATGCCGGCGCCGACAGTGCCAGCGCTACGGCTGGCGCAGACACGGTAAACTTCCACATATATTTGAACATCGCTTCCTCCTCCAAAACGGCTCGTTGACCGGCCCATCCGATGTGATTTTTCCACATTCGTCGGACTTATCCGCGCGACAGCATGTTTCGCGCGATGCATCTTCTGGGGCATTTTACTCCGCCAGCGACACCGCTGACACGGGAAATAGCTGTTGATGGATTTGAAAGTCAAGCATTTTTGAGAAAGTGAGCCCACATTTCCCAAGTAAGGCGCTGATTTCGCTGTCCTGACCATTATATTTCCTATATAAAACATGGTGTTGAAGGCTGCGAGGGGCGCGTTTCATGGATCACCCAGAGGGTGCGGGCTTGCAACGGGCAGATCGGGTGGATTTCGACCCTCGCGTGCGGCTGGAATTTCGCGGCACGCAGCTCAGTTCCGACGGCGGCCTTCTGGTGATGCGCGAGCTTGATGACGCGCTCGGGTTGTCCGATTTGGCGTCAGCGGCGCTGCGCGATACTCGCTCTGGCAAGAACACGGTCCATCGGCTCGACGGCCTGTTCCGGCAATCAGTCTTTGGGCGGCTGGCCGGATACGAGGATGTCAACGACGCCAACCGTCTCGCCTGCGATCCGGTCATGCGCCAAGTTGTCGGCGGCAGAGCGGTCGATGCACAAGCGGCCTCGGCATCGCAGATGGGACGGTTCGAGACCGAGACGCTGGCTCTGGCCGGGAACCGTGCCGCGCTGGCCGACCTGAACGGGCAATGGATCGACCGGTTCCATGACCGTAACGGGCTGAAGTACATCGTTCTGGACATGGACAGCTCGGTCAGCCCGACCCATGGCGACCAGGAAGGGTCCGCCTGGAATGGCCATTTCGACTGTAGCTGCTATCACCCCAACTTTCTGTTCAACCAGTTCGGGATGCTGGAACGCTGCGCCCTGCGCCATGGCAACGTCCACAGCGCCGATGGCTGGCGTGATGTTCTCGACCCCGTCATTGCGCGCTACGCGGAGCGCGACCTTGGTGGCAGGTTCTTCCGGGCCGATGCTGCCTACGCGATCCCGGCGATCTATGAGCGATTGGAAGAAGCGCGGTTCTTCTACGCCATCCGGCTGCCCGCAAACGCGGTCCTCAAGGACAAGATCGCGCATCGGCTAACGCGCCCTGTCGGGCGGCCGTCACTGACCAAGGTCAAGCGGTTCTTCGAGGAATTCGAGTATCAGGCGGCGTCCTGGGACAAGGAACGCCGGGTGATCGCCAAGATCGAATGGCATCCGGGCGAACTGTTCCCGCGTGTCGGCTTCATCGTCACCAACCTGCCGATGGAGCCGGACTGGGTGGTGCGGTTCTACAACCAGCGCGGCACCGCCGAGCAGCACATCAAAGAGGGCAAATACGCCTTTCGCTGGACGCGGCTGTCGTGCCGGAAGTTCCGCGACAATGAGGTGCGGCTGCAACTGCACGCCCTGGCGTACAACCTGGCCACCTTCTTGCGCTGCGTCGTGGGGTGTCCGGCTTCGGCGCCGGCCTCGATCGCCGCGCGGTAGATGGGGTTGGGCGAACTCGCCTTCGAGACATGCAGGGGCCCCTCGCCCCCGTGCCAGGCGTCGCCGCCGCCCTCCAGGCTCTCGGAGCGCTTGAAGTAGGGCAACACGTCGGCATAGCCCCAGCCGCCCAGGCCCATCTGCCGCCACTGGTCGTAGTCGCGGGCGTGCCCGCGGATGTAGATCATGCCGTTGATCGACGACGAGCCGCCCCAGCCCTTGCCGCGCGGCCACCAGAGCTTGCGATTGTCGAGGTTCGGCTCCGGCTCGGTCCAGAAGCCCCAGTTGAAGGCGCCCTGCTTGCTGATCAGGCCGCCGACGCCCGCGGGCATGGTGACCATCAGCGACTTGTCCTTCCCGCCCGCCTCGATCAGCAGGACGCGCGACTTGCCGTCCTCGGAAAGACGGTTGGCCAGGACGCATCCGGCCGAGCCGGCGCCGATGATGATGTAGTCAAAGCGTTCCATGACGGCGGGAGCCCTTAATGACGATTCGTCTAAATGCAGAAAAACACCTTGGATGATGCATAGTTGGGGCGGACCATGCCTCGTCCGGCCCCAACTACGCTCATTACTTTTTCGTTAGGTCGCCGGCGCGGCCAGCGCCTTCAGCGCCATCTCCTTCACGGACCGATAGTCGAGCTTGCCATTCGGGGCCCGCTCCACCTTGGCCAGCACCAGCTCGCGGGGCGCCTTGTAGTCGGCCAGGATCGACTTCACGTGGCCGGCCATGTCCTGCAGCGTCGGGGCCCGGTCGCCGACGAAGTCCACCACGGCGCAGATCCGCTCGCCGAAGCGGGCGTCCGGCACGCCGACCACGGCGGCGTCGCGCACGCCCGGGAAGCGCTTCAGGGCCTCCTCGACCTCTTCCGGGAAGACCTTCTCGCCGCCGGTGTTGATCACCTGCGACCCGCGGCCGAGCAGGGTGATGGTCCCGTCGGCCTCGACCGTGGCCCAGTCTCCAGGCACGGAATAGCGCTGGCCCTCGAAGACCCGGAAGGTCTTCGCCGACTTCTCCTCGTCCTTGTAGTAGCCCAGGGGCACATGGCCGCCGACCGCCAGCAGGCCGCGCTCGCCCGAGCCCGGCTGCACCCGCCGGCCGTCTTCGGTGAACACCGCCGCGTTCGCGCCCACCGCGAACTTGGCGGTCTGGGCCGGGGCGGCGGCGTTGGCCATCGAGCCGGCCAGGCCCGGCGCTTCCGACGAGCCGAGCGAGTCGATCAGCGTCACCTGCGGCATGTGCTTGAGCAGGCCCTGCTTGTTCTCGGCGCTCCACATGGTGCCGGAGGAGACGATGAGCTGCAGGCAGGTCAGCTTCCAGCGGCCGGGGTTGGCGTCGAGCGTCTCGAGCATCGGCGCGGCGAACGCCAGGCCCACGATGATCAGGCCCGAGACGCCAAGCCGGTCGACCTCGTCGAACAGCTCGACGGGATCGAACTTGCGCGACGGCAGCACGGCCACCGCGGTCCCGGTGTTGAGCGCGCCCAGGGAGATGTATTGCGCGGTGGCGTGCATCAGCGGGGCCACCGCCATCGTCACCGCCTGCGGCGCGCCGCTGGCGACGACCGCCTTCACCCGCTCGCCAGCCTCGGCGACGGTTTCGAGCGGGCCCAGGCCCAGCAGCAGGTTGGCCCCGCCGCCCAGGCTCTTGAACAGGTCCTCCTGGCGCCACATCACGCCCTTGGGCATGCCGGTGGTGCCGCCGGTGTACATCATGATGATGTCGTCGCCCGAGCGGCCCCAGGGGGCGACGACGCGGTCGGCGCCGGCTGCGGCGACGGCCTCGTAGTCCTCGGCCCAGTCGGGAATGGCGACGCCCGGCTCTGGGACCGCCAGCCACAGCTTCACCTTCGGCAGGTTCGGGCGGACCTTGTTTGCGGTCTCGGCGAACGAGGCGTGGAACACCACCACCTCGGCGTCGGCGTTGTCGAGCAGGTAGGTCAGCTCCTCGCCGCCGTACCGATAGTTGATGTTGAACGGCGCCAGGCCGGCCTTGAAGGCGGCGAAGTAGCTCTCGAGGTATTCCGGGGCGTTGTAGAGGTAGGCGCCGACCTTGGACTGGTGCGAGACGCCCGCCTCCAGCATACGGCGGGCGAGCGCGTTGGCGCGGCGGTCGAAGTCTCGGTAGCTGACCACCCGCGGCCCCTGGATCAGGGCGGGCCGGTCCGGCGCGGCCGCCGCCACGCTCTCCCAAAGGTTGGCGTAATTCCAGGCCTCCATCGGCGCCTCCAATACATAAAAGCCTGCATTCCCCAAGTGGCGTGGCGTTTGAGGTGAAGATAGCCTGTATCCGAGCGCTAGACAAGGATTTTCTGCCGCAAGCGGCACCTGCGGTCGCGCAGACTGCTGGATCTGGACGGATCAGACCGCGAAGCCGCTGTTTCCTTGCCCAGGGGCGGCGTTTTTCAGCGCAGCGGACAGATCTGTCCAGCCGCTTTCGTTCAGTTTGAGCGTGGATCGCGATCATGCGCATAGCGGTGGCGCTCGCAATCGGCGGATAGCGGCGAGGATGGCGCGTACCATCGTGCCGGTGACAGCGACCTCGGCCAGCTGGAAGGTGATGGTGCGGGCGTGACGGACCACACGTGCCCCGATCTTGATCAGCTTCAGTTGCAGGCTGGTCAACGACCAGTCGGCCATGGCCTCGGGCAGCTCGATGCAGCGCAAGAAGGTGGCCAGGTTGTACGCCAGGGCGTGCAGTTGCAGCCGCACCTCATTGTCGCGGAACTTCCGGCACGACAGCCGCGTCCAGCGAAAGGCGTATTTGCCCTCTTTGATGTGCTGCTCGGCGGTGCCGCGCTGGTTGTAGAACCGCACCACCCAGTCCGGCTCCATCGGCAGGTTGGTGACGATGAAGCCGACACGCGGGAACAGTTCGCCCGGATGCCATTCGATCTTGGCGATCACCCGGCGTTCCTTGTCCCAGGACGCCGCCTGATACTCGAATTCCTCGAAGAACCGCTTGACCTTGGTCAGTGACGGCCGCCCGACAGGGCGCGTTAGCCGATGCGCGATCTTGTCCTTGAGGACCGCGTTTGCGGGCAGCCGGATGGCGTAGAAGAACCGCGCTTCTTCCAATCGCTCATAGATCGCCGGGATCGCGTAGGCAGCATCGGCCCGGAAGAACCTGCCACCAAGGTCGCGCTCCGCGTAGCGCGCAATGACGGGGTCGAGAACATCACGCCAGCCATCGGCGCTGTGGACGTTGCCATGGCGCAGGGCGCAGCGTTCCAGCATCCCGAACTGGTTGAACAGAAAGTTGGGGTGATAGCAGCTACAGTCGAAATGGCCATTCCAGGCGGACCCTTCCTGGTCGCCATGGGTCGGGCTGACCGAGCTGTCCATGTCCAGAACGATGTACTTCAGCCCGTTACGGTCATGGAACCGGTCGATCCATTGCCCGTTCAGGTCGGCCAGCGCGGCACGGTTCCCGGCCAGAGCCAGCGTCTCGGTCTCGAACCGTCCCATCTGCGATGCCGAGGCCGCTTGTGCATCGACCGCTCTGCCGCCGACAACTTGGCGCATGACCGGATCGCAGGCGAGACGGTTGGCGTCGTTGACATCCTCGTATCCGGCCAGCCGCCCAAAGACTGATTGCCGGAACAGGCCGTCGAGCCGATGGACCGTGTTCTTGCCAGAGCGAGTATCGCGCAGCGCCGCTGACGCCAAATCGGACAACCCGAGCGCGTCATCAAGCTCGCGCATCACCAGAAGGCCGCCGTCGGAACTGAGCTGCGTGCCGCGAAATTCCAGCCGCACGCGAGGGTCGAAATCCACCCGATCTGCCCGTTGCAAGCCCGCACCCTCTGGGTGATCCATGAAACGCGCCCCTCGCAGCCTTCAACACCATGTTTTATATAGGAAATATAATGGTCAGGACAGCGAAATCAGCGCCTTACTTGGGAAATGTGGGATTGAAACGCGCACCCAACAATGACGTCTGTCGGTTGATAGTCTCCACTCCAACCGCGACTGCGGCCACGCTCCGAAATCAGATGCAGGTTTTTGCGGGCCCGCGATGACACCACGTAAACGAGCTTCTTTGCCGTCTCGATCTGCGCTGGATCGCTGAAATGCGGAACCATCCCTCCAGCAACCCGTAGGCAATCACCGCGTCAAATTCGGCCCCTAACCCCGTGAATCGTTGAGATGGTGATGCCAGTCCTGTCCGCAAAGACCTTCTTGAACATCGCGACCTCTGCGATCGCCGGGGAGCCTTCCTGACCAGAAGATCGACGCGCCTTTGCGAGCAGCCGAAAAAGGCGTCATGATGCTCCTTCAGCAACGAATATGCGCCGTGATCGATGCCGAGCGCAGCGCATAGTTGATCGAAGAACGCCCTAAGAAAGGCCAAGCCATCGGTCTCACCGATCTCGATTGCATTGCAAGTCCGAAGCAGTCTCCTTCGATCCAGGCCTGCAGTGTCGACGCCAGCGTCGTGTAGGCCAGCGATCACATCGCCCGCCCATCGCATCCGGCGAACGTAAAGCTGCGGGGATGCTTCGGTCAGGATTATGCGAGCAAGCTTGTACCAGAAATTGTCCACGTCGCGCGCAAAGGGCACCATTCCCGGGCCATCAAACGAGTAGCCGGGGAGCGCAGCAACTAGCCGCCGTGTCATGCTGGCGAGGTGAACCCACCGTGGTGCTACGATGCAGACTTCGTGCGCGGCTATTCCCTGCGTCTCGACATTGTACTTTATAAGCCGCACCAACTCGGCCTCAAGGTCGTCGCGGTGAGTCTGCTGGTCAAACGACACGACGCTCGCATAATTTTTGTTGTGACCGACCGCCTCGATCTTCGAAGCGAAGACATTGTAATTGCCGAAATATCCAACGATGCGGGAGGATGATCGGTAATTGTCTACCAACTCCATCTCCTTGAACTGGATGCCGCACCGGGCTCCGAAGTCGGCTGCCGTGATCGCGTAGCCGCCGAGAGAGCTGTAGATCGCCTGATTAGGATCTCCGACCACGAAAGCGCGTACGCGACCTTGCGAGGCCTTCAGGATCGAGGCAAGGATCGCGTATTGGATCTCCCGCGTGTCCTGAAACTCATCAACGAGGACGCACTCGAAAATGGACCCGAGCAAAACACTGATCGAGGGGTTCTTCTTGATCAGCTGATAGGCGCAGAAAAGAATAAGCTCAAAATCTATCTTCCTCTCGTCGCGAAGCGTTCCCCAATATGTCTTAAGCACCCCCTTGATAACCGGGTGTTTATCTGTCGCGGGGTCGCGTCCGTCAAGGTGGTGTAATTTCGGCTGTGGCCGTGGGCCATCGTCAGGCGGCTTTGGCGGTGATGTGTAGGGGCTGATTTTCCTCCTCGATCATGGGTTGGTTGAGTTCGGCCATGCCTTCGATCTGCATGTATCGGTGCTGGAGCTGCCACTCGTCGTTCTGCTCCATCAGCACAGCCCCGACGAGGCGGATGATGCTGTCTTCGTTCGGGAAGATTCCGACGACGTCGGCGCGGCGCTTGACCTCCTTGTTGAGCCGCTCGAGCGGATTGGTTGAGTGTAACTTCGTGCGGTGCTGGGTGGAAAGCCGGTGTAGGCGAGCACGTCGGTTTCGGCCTCGTCCATGCAGGCGCCGAGCTTGGGCCAACGGGTGCGCAACTGGTCGGCGACCTGTCGCCAGACCTGCGTTGCGCTTTTCTGATCGGGCTGCAGGAAGACCTGGCGGATCGCGGCGGCGACGACAGTGTTCTGGCCCTTGGGCACATAGGACAGGGCATTGCGCATGAAGTGCACCCGGCAGCGCTGCCAGGTGGCGCCCATGACGCGGGTGATCGCGCCCTTGAGGCCCTCGTGAGCATCGGAGATGACCAGCTTCACGCCGGTAAGACCGCGCCGAACAAGGTCCTTCAGGAAGTCGGACCAGAAGACCTCCGCTTCCGAGGGGCCGATATGCAGGCCGACGATCTCGCGCCGGCCCTCGGTGTTGACGGCCATGGCGATTATTGCGGCAACGCTGATGATCCGCCCGCCTTCGCGTACCTTGAGATAGGTGGCATCGAGCCAGAGATACGGCCATTCGCCGGTGAGCGGGCGTTTCAGAAAGGCATGGACGCGCTCGTCAATGTCCTTGCAAAGCTTGGAGACGGTGGACTTGGAGATGCCGGTCATGCCCATGGCCTGGACGAGTTCATCGACCCGCCGGGTGCTGACCCCGCCGATCCACGCTTCCTGGATCACCGCAACCAGCGCTTTCTCGACCATCTTGCGGGGCTCAAGGAAGCCCGGAAAGTAGGACCCAGCACGCAGCTTGGGGATTTTCAGGTTCAGCGTGCCTACCCGGGTATCCAGCGAACGGTCGCGATAGCCGTTGCGCCAGGTCGCGCGCTCGCTGCTGCGTTCGTGGCGACCCGCGCCGATCAGGCCATCAACGTCGGCCTCCATGATCAGCTGCAGCACGTTCTCGGCGATGGTGCGCAAAAAATCCGGTTGGCCGCCCTTCGCAGCAAGCTCTTCGATCAGTAATCTGTCCTCGGTCATCGGGAACTCCTCTTCGTCACGGTTGAAGTGTGCAAACTCCACCATAACGATGAACCCGGTGGCCACCAGCGACGCCGCATTCCGGGGTGGGGCATGCCCCACCCCGGAATACACCATCGCCTACACCGGAAATTACACCACGAGCGCGGACGCTAACTGTCGCGGTGCTCGTGAGCCGGTAGCCGGACGGCGTGAAATAATAAGCGCAGTCGTAGCGGTTGAGGTTCGTACCCTGCACCTTGCCGCAAATATCATCGAGCATTTGCTCCGTGTCATGCCCATTGATGACCTGGAACCCGTTTGCGAGCGCCGGGTAGTAGATCCCATAGGGCTTGAGGATCCATTCCAGGCAGAATGAATGGATGGTTCCGATCCAGAGCTGACTCGTATCGACCCCGAGTTGTTCGATCCGTTCGTGGATCTCGTCCGCAGCCCGGTGGGTATAGGTAATCGCGACGATGCGCTTCTTGTCCGATTTCAGCTCCGACAGAAGGCGTGCGATCTTGAAGGTGAGGGTTCGGGTTTTGCCGCTTCCAGGACACGCAACGAGAAAGACGCTGCCCGGCTGCTCGATTGCCGCCACCTGAGCGTCGTTGAGATCCGTCTTGTCCAAGACGAACACCTCAAAAGCTCGCGAGTATGACGTTGATGCCGTCGGCAGGGAATGCAGTGAGCATCTCCGGATCGAACGCCAGCGAAATAGATCTCGCCACGGCTGTAACGGCGGATCTGCTCGCGCATAGCGGTGATCGCTTCGGGCGCATGGATGTCCGACTGAGCGAGAACGCCAACTCGATACTCCAGCACGTTTGCCCATGTCTGGGTCGTGACAGGCAGATGCGCCTGGAAGATCGCATCAAGGATATAGTCGGGAATGACCGTCTCCGGCGTGATCATTCGTCCGAGGATGATCGCAAACCACCCTTTGCCAGCGTAGCGGGCCATCGTCAGAACGCGCGTTCCGAAGCGCTCGATATCGCCGGATTCCAGCTCCTCCTTTGATACCGCGATTGTTCCAGCGTCTTTATAGATGTCACTGAGAACCGATACGACTGTCCCCGCGTTGCCAGCGGCCACGAAATCGACCTCAAACGTATTGTCAGCGAAATGAGCCGTGAGCCATGGATTGCCGTCGCACAGCAGCTTGAGCGCCGCTTCGCGCCGAAGGCCTGCAACCTGCGACCCCAACGCCTTCTTCTTCGCTGCGGCATCTTCTTCGCTGTCGAGAATGTCATCGTCCGTATCGATGAAGGCGCGATCGAGATCGGTGATGATCGCACAGCGCTTGCGAATGCGATCGTCGTGGAACAGGACCGCCACATTCTCGAAGCCGGTGCTGCGGATGTTGATTAGGCTGATGCCGAGCTCGTCCAGGCTCAGCCCGAGGACTCTCTTCACCAGAATCGGTATGAGAATTTCCTCGGCATCGCCTTCGACGAGCACCACGCTCTTTGCAAAAAGCAGATTGCTGCGAACCGCGTCGAGGTAACGCTGAATATTGCCTATCTGGCCAGAATCCAGACCCGCGGACGGCTGGAAGACATCACATCGTCCGCCTTGTCGACCAAGGATATTAATGTTCTCGACGTTGCTTACCTCGGAAATGTGGGTCGAGTGAGTCGAATAGATGACCTGAGTGTCGTCATAGTTCAGGCGGTCGAAAAGCGTCTTCTGGATATGGGTGTGGATGTGCGCCTCCGGCTCCTCGATGACGAGGAAGTTAGCGAAAGACTCCTTCTGCTTCTGATATTTGAACTCGAGCAGCTTCAACGTCAGGTAGATGAGGTTCGCGCCGCCTAGGCTGAGCTCATGGATCGCGCCTTCATATTGCTCATCGGATTCGCCCACAAACAGCTTGAGCGACTGGAACAGGCGGTCCGCCTCATCGGATAGGTCCGAGCGATCGAGAGCGAGCGCGGTGAATAGGTTCCGCCCGCCGCATCGGTGATGGTCTCGCGGATATCAGCGCGAATGGTCCCGACATCGGGAAGACCCTCGATCGCGTCATTCAGCCCTTTGACCAGAGCGCTGATCGGTTGAAAGCTCGCCGCATCAATCTCGCCACTCCTGCCCTTGAGCAGGGTGAGCAGCGGATTGGTCCGGTTGTTCTGAAAATCAGCGACAACATCACGGAGCGCTTGGACGAACGTGAAGCACACTTCGCGCGAGATCGAAAGCATCCCTGGGATCACACCCCCAATCGCAGGATTCGACAACTCCTGGGGGAATTCCACCGCGTCGAAATCTCCGACGAGTTCCTTATAGGTAGCGGGATCGCGGAAATCCGCGACGCTCTTGCCGGTGAATATGGTCTCGTAATCGTCGAGCGTGATCTTGGATCTGACGGCGGCAAGGCCGGAGGTATCGCCAACGGGGAGATCACCAAAACTCCGCCGGATCGCTACCTTGGGCCGAAAGATCAGGTTGTACGTCGCCCTGCCAATGGTGCCGTCCGCGATGTTGCCGGTGCCGTGCAGAAATAGGGACTGGATCGCCTCATCTTGAGATACGTCCTCGAACTCGAGGCTGATGATCACCCAGTGACCGCGCCAGTCTCCCAATCCACGATGAAAGTCCTTCTCATCGAGCCGATACGCCGACCGTAGCAAAGTGTCGTCGAGCAGGAGGCGGATTGCTCGGAACAGGTTGGTTTTGCCCGACCCGTTCTCGCCGATGATCGTGTTGACGCCCTTGTTGAAGACGACGTTCGCTCGCTCGAAATTCCGGTAATTGACCAGCTGTAGTCTCGAAATATGCACGAACGACGTTCCCCATTTAATCTGCAGTCATTTAGTTTTGCCTGTCCGAAAACCGATTGTAGGCGTCCATCCTGTGCACCAGCAGCTCGACATCGCGTAGATAGATCTCCCTGCGGAGGAAGCCGATTTCCGCTTCGCGCTGAGCATCGTTCACGTCGATGTACCAGGCGCGTGGATTGGGGTTCCCGTCACCGTTCCAGCGATAGCCACGCGCCTTCAACGCATCCTTCAGGTCGAACGGGGCATTCTCTGCCCAGATCCGCCAGGTCGGTAGACGCGCGGAATCGAGCAAGCTCGCAAGTGCAGTCCGGTTCGTGACCGGCAAATCCGACGCGAGCAATTCGATCACTGCGCGGCAATCATGCTCGGCCCGGTGCCGATCGTAGAAGAAGCCCGCGCCCGCCGCGAGATAGTGGAGCTTCGTTCCCTCGAAGCCCTCGGCTGCCCAGTCGATCTGCGACATCGAGCATGCCCATGGTTTTGTCGTGAAAACATCGCTCAGCCGCTCCGCGAAGCGTCGGTCGAACGCAGCATTGTGGGCGATCACGAGCGCCGCCGGACCTGCGAACGTGGCAACTTCGGCAACGTCGATTTTATGCCCGGCGACCATGGAATCGGTGATTCCGGTAATCCGAGTGATTTCTGGTGAGATCGGAGTGCTAGGCTCTTGGTAGCGATGGAATGTTTGCCCGATCTCAAACACCCGCCCGTCCAGGGCGTAGGTGAAGGGTATCATCGCCAACTCGATGATCTCATCCTTTTCAAGATCGAGTCCGGTAGTCTCAACGTCGATGACAATTGCTGATTTGGTCGGCGTGCCGTCGGGCGGAGTCACGGTCGATCGTGGCGACAAACGCCGCTGGACGCGATAGTCGCCGCTCGCGCAGAGCAGATGAGCCAGTTCTTCAAGGTTGGGTGTGGACTCGTTCATTGAGGTTCGCTTCTAGCAAACCAATGTAGAGAAAGGCAGTTTTATAGTGGGAGCTTTGAGCTACAATAGGCTTTCGAAGCATTGCCCGCAGGCCAGGCCCGTCAGCATGGTTCCAACACTGATCGTTCCCCGTTTTACCCTCGCCCTAAACGTGGGCCTTGCACCGCCCTGCGTGGGATCAAAAAAACGCGCAGGCACATGTAACCCCGCCATCCGGCCCAGTTACTGTCATCCCACGGAAGCCAATTGGAGACGAAGAATCTTCTAATGACCGCTCATTCAAACCCAACAATGTCAGCAATCCGAGGGCAGTGGGCTTTAGGAAGGTCAACCCCAAATTAGCGACAAACGCCGACTAAAGAAAACTCTCCCCAGCATGATTGTCGAACAGCGCTGCGTCGCGGACATAGCCGAGCAGCACTTCAACCTTCTTCTGGCGCGAGACTTCCTGCATCTTCGGCAATGAGGCCCCTGCCTTTGCAGCTTCGGTCAGGAACCCCGACCGAAGGGAGTGCGCTCCCACTCCAGCAGGATCGAGTCCAACCTTGTCCGCATACCGCTGGATCAACCTCGCCACCGAGCGATCAGACATAGGCTCCTTCGTCATCAAGCCCTGAGCATCGGTTCGATAAAATAGGGGGCCCGCCTCTCCTCCCCTTACGCTCAGCCATTCGTTGAGGCGGGGACCGGGCTTTAGCACCTTGCCTGAGGGAACCGCGATGACCTGCCCTGCCCCCTCCTGGTCGGTCTTGGAATGCCGGATCGTCAGCTTGAGCCCTTCCCGGACCAGCTCGAGGTCAGCGAGTTGCAGCGCGACCAGTTCGGAACGCCGCAGTGCCGCCGCCAGCCCAAGGGCCATCACCGCCCGGTCGCGTATCGCTCGCGGACTCTGGCCTTCGGCCACTGCGATCATTCGGGCTAGATCGGCGGCCAGAATTGCGCTCTTCTTCCGCGTCGGGCGCGCACGCTGCTCGCGGCGGATCCCTGCAAGTGTCGCCAATGACATCGCGCGGATCGCGATGCTGGGGTGCGACTTGTCCCGCCTGCCGGTGTTGCCAAGCGATAGCTGCAAGATGCCGCCCGATGGTGCTGTCCGCCCTCCCCGCCTGTGCCAGCGAGGCAAGGTATGTGGCCACTGCCTCCGGCATGGCAGGCATAGGCTCAAGATCGCGCGTCCAACACCATTCCTCAAACTGGCGCCAGTCACTATCATAGGCCCTGACCGTGTTGGCCGCCTTGGACCGCGCCCGGTATGAGCGAGCCGCTTCGATCTCAGCCGCCAGCTGCGGCGGGATCGAATTCCCCAGCGGCTCGAGCGCGACGGCATCTGAAGGCCTCAAAGCCTTGTTGCTGTGATCGTTCAAGGCGTCACTCCTCATGCTTCAATGTCGGTGCTCTGCCTTGCGCTTCCCTGCGGGCCTCGGGCGAGATTGCAGCGAATTTGGCTCCCTCTATATAGATAAATGGATCGTCCGTGAAGGGCGCTTATCGGACAGCAAATGTACCATACAAGCCGGGTATACTTTTCAGGCCATTTATATACTATCTGCCTCATGGTTTCTGCGCCCGCACCCTGGCAGCTGACGCTCGCGCGGATTGAGGGCGCCCTTCCCTTCATCTCAGCCGAGCTCACCGAATGCCTTGCGCTGGCCTCTCTTCGGCGCCTCTGGCGTGTGCAAGTCCGCGATTATCCGTTTGATAATCTTGGTATCGAACATAATCCCGGGCTCGAAGCGAGCGAGTTAGTGCGCACGTGGTACTCCGAAGAGCGCCGACAGTTTTTGTCGTGGATCAGCCGGCGAGGCCATCCTCCCCTCGCCCATGCCGCCAAGCTGGTCATGGCCGCCAAAAACCACTCCGAAGGGTTCAGCGAGGCCTACTTGCCCGCCGATCGCGCGCTCGAACGGCTCGATGCGCTGCTGCCGACCCGAGATCCGGTGGGCACCCTGCTTGAGTGGCTTGAGGAACTGCGAACCGAGGAACTCGACTTCTTCGAAGGCGGGTGTCGGCTGCCAAAGTTGATGTCATCGCAGCGTCCGGTGGAAGGGCTTCTGTGCCATAATTAATGGCAACTCCGCTCGTGCGTTTACACGCCCGGCAATTGATTTACCTTCCCGACCATGTCCGAAACCCCTTCCTGGCGTGCCGGCTTCGAGCTGGAAGTCATTCTTGGCGACCTCGGCGAGCCTCGTTTTGAGAGAGAGCTGCGCGAAGGAGAGGCCATGGACGAGGCCTCGCCCGCCTTCTGCCGAGCATTCGCGGCCAAATTGCGGGACCGGACAGGCCGCGCCTGGTCCGCCCCATCCGGAACCCCGAAGCAGCCCGGCTTTTATGTCGTCCCTGAATATGGGCTCGATCCACTGAACTGGCCTGAAGATCGCCTGGCAGGCGTAGAATTGCTGACCCCTCCCCTGCCCCTGGACGATGCCGAGATGGTCAGATCTGAGTTATGCGACGCGATCTACGAGATCGACGGCGATTTCAACTTCTTCGAAAGTGAGCATACCGCCAACTGCGGTTGGCACATCAACATCGATGCCGGGAATGGCCATCGGCTCGATCCCGACCGGTTCATCGTCGGCGTCGATGAATTGCTGCTGCTCGCGAACAACGACCGGCTGTTCAGCCGCTACACGGCCTTGCAGCGCCATGCCGTCGGCGTGCCGCTATTGCGGCATCTGGCGCATGATCCGACCGGCAAATTCCTGCTTGGCTCGGCGCTTGGTAACTTGCTCGAGGCCCGCGCCGGGCGCGACAAAGGCTATGCCGCCAATTTCGCCAAGCTGGACAAGGGCTACTTGGAGTTGCGCCATTTCAGCGCGGAAGCGTTCTTCAACGGCCCTCGCCTCACCGAACAACTCGAGCGCATTCCCGCCGCCTTCGACGTCTGGCCCACCTACAGCAAACCCTTCGAGCAAGCCTTTCGCCAGAAGTTTCTGCTGCTCTCGCGCTGGCTTGCCCGAAATCGCGACAAACTGGCGTGGAACCTGGCTCACGGCCTGGTCGCCGCCTCGGGCCAGGTTCATTTCGTCGACGAACCGCTCGGCCACGTGATGGCCGACGGCCTGGTCGAACTCAATCTGTTCGGGCGCGGCGCGTACGAGTATGTCGCCACCATCCGCGACATTGTCCTCTCGGATATCCCCGAAGCGGTCGCCCTGCTCGCGCTGGATCTTGCCGAGCTTTACAACCTTGGCGTCCGGCAACGGGTCAGCGGCAACAAAGCCTTCCAGCGCGCCGTGCTCCAGCTCGCGGCCTCGTTGCGGAAGGATGCAAGTCTTTCAAGCGCGGCCCAACTTGAGGCGCTGGCCCATGCGGAGGCACAGCGCCGAAAGATGCACCCGTACTCTGATGGGATCGCCGCGTCATAGCGTCATGGCAGACTAGGAACCCGGCTGCCCGCCACCATCGCGCAAGCGTCCCAGCACCCGCGCCGCGGCATTGTTCCCTACGGCCAGCTCGCGGGCATAGCGCAGCGCGGTGGTCGGCGACGACCAGCGTAGGGCCAGCGCGATCCCGGCGCCGTCTTCGCCCGCCGCGAACAAGTCCTGGGTCAGCCCCACCCGGAACGAATGGGCGCTAAGCGAGCGGACCGTGTCTCCTTCCATCCCGGCTTCCAGCTCAACATGGCCAAGGTCGATAGCCTCGAACACCCGGCGGCGCAGGATCGCCACCACGCCTTGCCGGGTGAGCGGCTTCTGGCCGATATAGTGCCGCTGAGTCTGCTCCCCCGCATCGTCTGGCGGACTGGTCAGCACGTTGATCCGCCGGAACACCGCCCCTTGCGTGATCCCGCTCGCCAGCAGCCAGGCCGAGAGGCGCGCCATGGTGTCGGGCGAGAGCCAAGCCAGAGCCCCCTCCCCCAGCTGGTCGGTCTTCGAATGCGCGATCTCAAGCCGCCCGCTCCCATCCACAGCCTGACTGAGATCGGCTACCGTTGCCCCGACCAGCTCGGAAACTCGCAGGCCTGCGTCATAGGCAAGGCTGATGAGCGCCGCATCGCGCTTGCCCGTGATGTCGGTACCGCACGAGGCGAGCAGCCCCTTGATCGTCACCCCTTCGGGCGGCGCCTGCCCCTCCGCCATCGCCTCGCCAAACCGCAGCGGCGCGGCCTGACGCTGCCGTTCGCGCCTCTTACGCCGGATCGCTTTCAGCGTGTCGCGAACCATCCCCGCCTGCGTTGGCAGCGGCTCCTTCTCGCCGAACCCGAGGATGCGGTGGATCCGGGCGATCGAGGCGATCCGCCGCGCCAGCGTCGCGGGTTTGGCCGGGGCCCGGATTTCCGATCCCTTGGCCAGCCAGTGAAGATAGTGGACGAGGCTTTCCGGATCGGCAGGAACCGCGGTGACGACGGGCCGCCGCGACTTGCACCAGGCAAGGAAGCACCGGAGGTCGGCGGTGATGGCCGCCTTTGTCGCCGGCGCCATCGCCGCAACCGCCGCCTCGAGCGCCAGCGGGCGCGCCGCGCGCGCGTCGAACAGCGGAGCATGCGCGCCCAGCACCAGCTCGACCGAGGACCGGAAAGGTCGATCAGCGGTCATACGCGAAGGGTACTTCGAGCGGCGTGCATGGGGCAATTTCTGGCCAAAATGGGCATTTCCGGCAAGCTCGATTTTACCATAACATCCGATTATGGAAAATCCGTGTTTTCAGGGGGTCGAATGATAGGATACCAAACTGGCGTTTAGGTGAACTTTGCATTGACCGCATTTTCCGGCGCAATTATCCCACCTTCCGATGTACATCGCGCCGAGACATTTCCAGTGAAACAGTCAACCGACGCCAGTCCTATCGCTTTCCGGATCGGCCAGATCGACGCGCTGGCCAAGACCCTGCTCGCCTCCCCTGCCCTCTATTCCCCGGAAATGCGCGCGTCGCTGGCGCTGCGCTGGCTCAGCCGGGCGTGGCAGCAATACCGCCAGGACCGGGCAATCACACTCGGTCCCGCGCTGATCGGGGCCGAATGCGCGACCGAGCGCAATGCCTTTCTGACCCTGTTCGAACAGGCCCTGCCGCGCCGCGAGAAGCTGCTTTCCCAGGCGGTCCGGACCGTGCGCAAGATCGCCATCCGGCCGATGGCGAGCGAGGTCACCGAGGCCGAAACGATCGTCGCAGCAAGCACCGATGAGCTCGAGCGGGTGCTCACCGTACTCGCCCAGCCCAAGCGGCCCACTGCGCCGCTGGAGCGCCTGCTCGAGCTGGTCGACGGGTTTCGCTATTCAACCGGCGATGAACCCGATCCCCTGTCCGCGACCGCGCGAACCCCGTGCTGGGCGATCAACCTGGCCGCCACAGCGCGCGGCGACGCGTTTCGCCTGAGCGAGACCGCCCTGCCCTTCCCGGGCCTGGCCCAGCGCCGGCTGTTCCGCGCTGATCGCGGCGCGCAAGAAAGGCGCGCCGACGCGCGCGAACATCTGCTCGAGGCGCTGCACGCCACCGCCTGCGACATCGCCCGGCTTCCGCGCGCGGCGGAGGTCTTCACGCGTGAATTTCCGAGCCAACGGACCAACTCGCGGCTGTACCTCGCCTGGATGCTGCTATTCGGCCTCGGCGGGTTGACGCCGGCCCAGCTCGCCCGCGCGCTGCCAGCGACCAAGGCCGGGGCAGGCAAGCTCCTGCGCCAGTTGGAGGCAGGCCATTTGGCGCGCAGTCAGGGGCCATTCGCGCCCTTCCTGTGCACCCTCAATATCCCGGTGGCCATGCCCGACTGGCGTTACCTGAGCTCAAAATAGCTGCCGCGGGCAGCCCCAGCAGGCCGCCGAAGTGGCGCTCGAACACCGCCGCCCTGGCCTCATCGATATCCCTGCGCTCCCGCACCCAGGCATAGGCGCGCAGCAAGTCGAGGAACTCCGGCGCCATCCACGCCGAGGCTGACTTGGGCGGAGCACAGGCCCGCAGGCGGTAAGGCATTTTCACAGGCGCTTGAACGCCGCCGCCGACTGTCGGACATTCGGGCAATCGTGCCGCAACCAGACGCTCGAAGCGGCGCGCAAGCGCATGCCGGTTGCCATGCGCGAGGGCCAGCATGCCGATGCGATCGGCCGAAAAGTGGAACAGGTTTGCGGCGAAACGGGCATGGTAGCGTTTGTTGGGCGGCGCCATGCCATGCCCATCGCGGGAGCCGGCCAGATAGGCCAATTCCGCCGCATTACGCCGCAGCGCGCCTGGTCGAACCCGGTATGCCCAGCGTCGCCGCTCCGCCACAATGGTAGCCAATCCCAGATCCGCTTGCGAAATCGGGCTCGCAACGTCCCGCAACAGGCTGGCCATGTCGGTCAACGGCAACTCGTGGTCGTGGCAACGCCAGCTTGCCCGCAAGATCCATTCCCGGCGGACGATCATCGGCTTGCCCGCCCGTCCCGCTTCGTACCAGCAGCGCGCACAGGCGTATCGCCTTATGCGCCGCGGCAGCACGTCGTGCGCCTGGCAGGCGAGAAAAGTGGCGGAAATCCTGTCGTTTTGGCATTGCACGGCCCAGGCGAGGCGCTCGACCAGATTGGCAAAGGCACTGTGCCAAGCCACGTCCAGCCCCCGCGCGCCGCGCGCCAGGTCGTATCCAGCAAGAGCCGGTTCGATCCCGACATGGCGGAAAAGCGCCGCACGGGTCGTCTCGTGGGCCCGGGTCACCCGGTCGATCCAGGAGTCGAAACATTCATCGGCAAGCGGTCGCACCCGGAACGCCAGCGGCTCCGGCTCGAGCCCGAGCGCGATCACCGCGCCGGGTGACCGGGGAGCAAACCCGCAGCCTCACGGATATCGGCGAATTCGACGCATTCGCGGCCGTGACGACGCGCAACCTTCTGTCCCCAGTGCAGCAGCCGTTTGAAGTTGCCGGTAACCCCGAGACTGTGGCGCCACAGGAATTCGGCGATTTCCGGCTCAGCAAGCCGGTCAGGCTCAATCAGCTGCATCCCGTGCGCCAGAACGCGGATCAGCCGCTGCGATGCCTCGCCAGGCGCCCAGGGATTGAGCCGCACGATGATCGAGCGATAGGCCAGCTCGACATCTTCGGCAAAGATGTCCGCCGCGACGTCGAGCCCGGCGACCACCATCGGGACATTGCCCTCGCTCATCAGGAAGCGGAATGCATCGAGCGTGTCGCGCCGCGCCCTGCCGCCAGCGGTGAGGATGGCATGGACATTATCGATCCCCACGAGCCTTGTGCGCTGCCGACGCAGGAGTTCAACCACCTTGAGATCGGCAATACGGTGGGTTTTCCCGGTGATCGGCCAGCCCTGCTTCCACAGCAGCGTCAGGTTGATCTTGAGCGCGGTTGAACCCGACGGAATGACCGTGCGCAACATCGGCTCGTAACGGGCCTCACCCCAATCGGCAGGTTCGGGAAAATCGAGCGCAATCCGGCGCTGGGTCTCGCGCAGGATCGAGGTCTTGCCCATCCCCGACTGGCCGACAAGCAAGACGCAGGGCGGTCGCTCGTCGGGCTCGTCGTGCGCCAGTTCGACCAGTGTCGTAACCGCCGTGCGCGCTTCGTCGAAATCGATCCAGAAGGCTGAATTTCCGCTCATTTGCGCCATTTCAGCCAATCATTGTCCGGCAGATCCGCAGCCGGGATCCAATGAACTTCGGCCCGTTCGATCCGCCCCTTGGCCTGGGGTGAGTGTGCCACGCCTTCGCGCTCCTGCCGCTTGCGCTCTTGTCGGCTACTCGCTGTGCGCCGCCGTGCCATGGCGACTTCGCGCGCGCGCGGCCTGAATGTACCGGGCGGTCGCTGCCTTTGCGCCATCCGCCTGAAACGCCGCCCCTGCCCGCCGCTGGCGTTGCCGTTCGGCTTCCCATTCGGGCTCGCTGATATCTGGGTAGTCGCCGACCACGGGCAAGACTACGAACTGGCCATCGATCTCCGCATAGATCCGCTGCAGCGTGCGCTCATCATGATGCACGGTGATTTGTTGGCCAATTCGGGCCGCCAGAACCGGATTCCAGTAGCGGCGGTGCAGGATTTGAACGCCGTAAGCCTGAACGGTTCGCTGCCGCGCCGGCAGGAACTGGCGGGTGAGATGCTCAACATCAAGGCAAGCCGGTAGCAGCGGAGAATGGCCGGAAACCGCCGTTTTCCACGCCTGTGCAGGACATTGTCCGCCCAGCCCCTTGTGCGGACCGTTGTGATAGATGGCGATCTGGAACAGCAGCCAGCGCTCGAATTCGGGCAAGGTCATCGCTGCCGCCTGTCCGGCGTCATAACCATCGCGCTGGGTGACATTGCCGCCCGTCGCACCAGGTAGCAGCCGCATCTTCCCAACCATTGTGCCGATCAGGCGCTCGATGTGGCCTCCGAAGTGGGCCGGTCCGCGTGGACGGATGTCGGGATCGATGCCGTTGGCCAGGCAAGCTCGCCTGAAGCTCTCCGCCCGGTGCGGTGCTGCGTGATCGGCATGGAGCCGCCGGAATTGCCCATACATCGGGTAGGAGACATCGACGCCCAATTGCTCAAGCAGCGGTTCCTTGGGCAGCAAGGCGTTGGCCACCGCCCGGCCACAGCGGAAAATCGAAGGATCGCCGAAACTGACATAAAAGCCCAGAATACTGCGGGTCCAGACCTCAACCAGCAACGTTATCCAGGGGCGGGCGAGCTCCTCGCGATGTACGCTGTCGACGAGAATCACATCTGCCCGCGTATGATCCATCTGCACGAGATCGAGCAGGCCCTCGCTGTGATAGGCGCCCGGATGAGGCTCATGGGCGCTGCGCTGCTTCGAGCCCATGCTCGAGCGAGCCCGCTGAGGCTCGGATATCTCGCCGATCAACCTGATCAGAGTGCGCTCGCTCGGTACCTCGCCCGGCGCGAAGCAGAACTCCCCATCCTGCGCGATCAAAAGACCATGAATTTCCCGGGCTGCCAGGGCCGCAGTGGGCGGTGGCTTTGTCAGGAATACTTCCTGGGTAAGCCGGTCGATCGCCTCCCTCACCGGCTCGGCGATGCGATGACTGCCAATCCGGGGACCGCGAGGGGTTGGAGCCAAGCTCGACGCCACAGGATTTGCGCGAAATCTGCCTACTAGTCGTCGTATCTGACGGTCGCTCAGCCCTGACTGGGCAGCGACAGCGTCAATGACTTGTGCTGTCAGTGGCCCGTCGAGTGGGACGAGGCGTCTGAAGATGGGGTAGAGTTCCGCACCTGTCGCCAGAGCTTCCGTGGACGCGACTTTCGTGCGGCTCGGTTTGCGTTCGATCACCCGACCTCCCGTGGCCGGATATCGACCGATTCAATGACATCAATTCTGGCAGAGGCATCGACACGGAATCCTAACCTGCCAGAATTGTTGGCATGGAAATCAGGATAATACATTGATATTCAGTGCATAAATGCGGTTTCCATAAACTTTGGCAGCCGACAGCGGGAGCGAAATGGTCAAGGTCGGCGGGTTCGCGATCACGCGCTCGGCGCCGCGTGGTGCGGCCTGGGCCGCCTCACTGGCGACGGCCATACGGCCTCATCTTTTTGGCTTGGGGTCGGCCCCGCTGGCGCTTGCAGGCGTGATGCCACGGGTCTTGTTCCGCGAATTCCACGAAGAACCCCTGCCCGGGCTTCTCCGTTCAGCGATTCAGACGGCCGCTGACAAAGCCGCGGCCGATTTGCGGATGATGCGAGAAGCTGTCGCTTTGGCCGACAAGCAGCTGGCCGGACGACTGTATGCCTCCTCCACCGCTCCGCAGGCGTGGCGCATGATTGTCAGCCTTGGCCCCCTCACCAGAGCGGAACTTGCAAGAAGCCTTGGCGTGACAAAGCGAACCGCTTCGCAATCCGTATTGTCGCTGCAGGAGGCAGGCATGGTGCGCTTGCGCGAGATCGACAGCGCTATGCTACCGGCCAGTGCTGATCTAGTACCCCGCGAATAGCCTCTTCGGCTTCCTGGCGGGTCGCACCGCCCTTGTTCAGCAAGGTGATCCGAACCCCCTTGCGATCAGCTCCCTCAATCCGAAGCACAGGCTGGCCCACAGCATTGGCGACAGTCTCGGCCTTTCCTGACTTTTTGGGGGATACTGACTTCTTGGGGGGATCGACCGCAAGAGAAAGCGCCTTGATGACTTCCAGCACAGAAGGTGACTGGCCACTTCGCTCGCGCTCCGCGGCAAGCCGGGCTGCCTCCCGGAAAGCTCTCCCCTTTCGGTCCTCAGGCTTCATGAGCGCCTTGAGTGCGATCGCATTGCGAATTCCGAGCTCCTGCGGATTAGCAAAGGCTCTGGTCAACTCCTCGGGCAGGCGGGCCAGATCCAGGTACCGTGTGAGCCAGCTTTCGGACACCTTGAGGCGTTCGGCCATCGTCTTCTGCCGACCCTCGTAGTAGGCCGTCAAAGCTCGCAGATAGTCCTTCGCCCGTTCGAAATCGGTGAGGTCGTCTCGTGCGCGGTTCTCGAGATCAGCGAGCCGGAACGCCTCCTCGTCACCAATTTCGCGGACGTCCACGAGGAACTTGAAGTCTGGATAGTTGTGCGCCCGCAGCCAACTGATCGACCAGTGCCGCCGTGCACCACAAATGACCTCGAAGTCATATCCGTCGTCACCAGACAGGCGCCTGACAATTGCCGGGATCTCCTGTCGGCCCTGTGCCTTAATGCTCTCAATCAGGTCAGCGCAGCGCTCCTCGGTGAGGAGCGCATAGTCGCGATTGTGGCCAGACCACATCCGGCACCTTGCCGGGTCAACGAGCTCATGCGTGCGCGAAACAATCGCCCCAGACGCGAGATCAGCCAAACGGTTTGAACGCCCGGTCAGCACATTCGAAGCGATGCTCGATCGACGCGGCGCGGCGGACTCGTCGGTCAGATCGATTCCTGCCGCCAAGTCGGCGGCAAAGCCGCTGTTTTTCCTACTCATGCATGCCTCCCATCAGCAGAATTGCACGCGTGCAATTTCCCCAGCGGCTCATACCAATGCCTCCTGGCGGAGGCGCTTCTGATGGCTTGGCCACATCGATCGAATGTCGACTTCGATCTCAGAGTTCACGCCATCAAGATAGTTCAAGCAGCGATTGCGCACCGCCGAACTCGTGGCCGGTCCGTCGAGCTCATAAACGGTCATGAGCCGCGCAGTCGCATTGTCGATCTCGGCAGAATCCTTGAGCGGCGTGCGAACCATGGCGTGACCAAACAGGGTCCGCATCAACTGCAGAAGCTCCTTCTGCATAGACTTGTTCTCATCGACCTTTGAAGCGACGAAGCGCAAAAACGTCAGTTCTGGGGCAAGACCCCGGTCCGCGAGCTGCTCAATCGTTTCATCAAGCATGGATAGGAAAGCAGCGGTCGACGAGAAGTCCATCACGGTCGGAGGGACCGGAACCACCAACGCGTTCGCAGCGCGCAACACGGAAAGAGATATGGCTCCGAGCGCCGGCGGCGGGTCCATGACGACCACATCGAACCGGTCGGAGATGCTCTCAATCCCTTCCTTGAGGCGGTCGAGCAAGGCACCGTTCCCTTGCGCCATTCTGGCGGCCAATTCATACTCGGAATTGAACAGGCGAAGATTGGCAGGGATCAGTTCAAGGCCGTCGAAATGGGTCTTGCGGAGGGCGTAGTCGAGCGATGACCGCTCACCCTCACGAAGGAACGGGTAGAGGGTATCGTCCTCTGTCAGATCGAGATCTGGCACGTAGCCGAACAGCGTCGTCGCAGAGGCTTGGCTGTCGCAGTCGATCAACGCAACACGATAGCCCTTGATCGCGAGGTACTGCGCTAGATGTACGGAGAGAGTCGATTTGCCGACACCGCCTTTGAAATTCTGAACCGCAACCACGCAACACGGATCAGTCGGAGCACGATACGGCCTCGTGCCGAACACGCCGCGCATATCGTTAAGCTGGGCAAGAGTGTATCTCTCGCGCCGATTCCTATCTGTCCTCGCTGGCTCGGGCAGGCGGCCGTCCTTTTCCGCATCACGGATAGCAGCCGGCGTGCGGCCCACAAGTTCGGCTGCCTTCCCGATCGTAAAGGTAGGCTCGCGGCGCGCATCTGCCCGAGCGCTTCGTGCGGAGTCGCGCAGCTTTTCGAGCACTGAGGATGTTCGACTGGCTAGCGTTGCCACCGAGACCAAACGCTCGGCATCTTCGATCTGAAGTCCGTTAGACACATGCCGTCCTTTCGCAATTGGGAGTGTGCTACACCCACTTGCGCTTTTCGGTCAAGAAAATCACAAATTTCGAAAGTCGAGACGCCTTGCCGGGCCAATTTTAGGATGGATGCGCGCCATCCTGACTCGGTGGGGGCAAGGAGAATTGCACGCGTGCAATTTAGGCGGCTCAGGGCCGTCCCCGCCGGTTTACCCACCCCTCACAAAAGCCCTTCCAGGCAGCGAGCAACTTGGCGCCACGTAGCTTGTCCAACCGATTGCCCATATGTTCGCGGAACCCGCTCGCGATAAGATCGACATCCCATCCGCCGCCGTGCTTTCGGGCGACTTCAAGCAGATCGGCGTGTCCGAAGCGGATCGAACCTGACGAGGGGAAAGTTGATTCTAGCTGCTTAGCGACAGGCGCGGCGGTCGTTGATGCGGCGATTGCACCCTGCCCCGCTGTCACAGTTTCGACGGAACCAGTACGCCTTGCTTGGCGTCCCGCGGAGTGCCTATCCAGTTCATCTACCGTTTCGAGGACTTCAGGCGCCCCTTTCGGCTCAAATCGGAACTCAAGCTCGGTGACCGTTCGCCCTTGTCGGATTTCACGCCACTCGACGCGAAAGTGCGCCAACTGGTCAATCTCGGACCTTGCCTTCTCCAACACCTTGCGCCGAAGTTGAGCAAAGTCAGTGTAAACGTCAGGAGGAATGCCAAGCGCTGCCCGCAGCGCTTGCATATCTCCTCGCCAGGTTGCCTGCCGTCGATGAAGGCGAAGCGCTCCTAGCTCGTAAAGCTTCAGGGCATAATTCGAGCGGAAGCCCAAGACCGCTTGCCGATTGAGCACCGCATAGGTCTCAGACGCCTGGATCAGCTTGCGCGCATCAGGCGTGAACTCCCATTCGATCCATCCCGTCTCACCACCATCCTCGTCGGTCTCCTCTTTGGACCGGGAGATCAGGGAAAACAGGAGGGTGGCCTTCTTTCCTCTCCACGACTTATCATCCACAGCAAACAGAGTGCGATGAAGTTCCTGCAGCATATCGCTGATCCGCTCATTGCCTTTATGGCCGCGACGGATATCGGCCTTTCGAATGCGGTGAGGCCGGTCCTCCCACGCATCACCACCGGCAGTCAGAATCATGAGGGCAAGGAGCCGGGATGCTGTCAGGCTCAGCGACTCACCTTTGACGAACTTGATCTCGATGATGTTGCCCGGCTTGGCGAACTCGTCCCCGCCTTTTGCCTTCAATGCAGCAGCGACGCGCATCGCACGGCCCGGTGTTACCTCGTCAGGCTTCTCTTCGAGAGCCTCAGCTATTGGGCTGTCATCCGTTTCCATGCCATACTGCGATCGTAGCTCGATTCTTGGGAGCGCATTTGCTGCCTGACCTGACCTCTCGCGTCAAGTCAGGTCAGGATCGAACCCTGAGTCCAGCCCCCAAAAGGTCAGGATTAGATGACCGTGATGGACTGGCGGAAACGTCGGATTTCCCGCGAGTCGGCAAAGCTTGTAAGCAGATGCAGGCAAGGACTCAGTTTTTGCGAGAACAGGCAGCGCGATCCTCTCGAAAAGGGACCTCGCAGATCAGACATTGGCGCTTCCCCCAATTGGTCAGGAATGCCCCAAAAGGTCAGGGGGAAGCCCCCACTCGGTCAGGTGACAGCCCCCATAGGGTCAGGCAAACACCCCCGCGGGGTCAGGAACATTGCCATAGGCCATTGAACTTACATCACAATTCAGCCTTGAATCTGAATCTCTAGAATCAGAAATCCTTCCGCTGCAAGCAGCGGCGTTTTTTTGATGATGGTTTTGAAAGTGTTGAGCCAGGTCACAGCCTCCAATCGCTTCACTGAATCACTGACGAGGCTGTGATTCAGATTTCCGGTTGGACCGCTCACCCATGTCTCTGCCACCATACCATCATGGAAACACCGTTCAGCCAGTCGTGGCATTGGCAGGCTATCGACCCCTCACGCAATGTTGCACGGGCTTACAACCTCTGGATCGAAACCGATCTGTTTGGCTGGACAACCATTGAGCGGCGGTGGGGACGGATAGGTACAAAGGGCAGGGCGGTCACTACGAGCTATCCGGACACAGCAACGGCTGACGTAATCGCACAGCAGATCCGAACACGACGCGAAAGCGCAATCAAGCGAATTGGTGTTCGTTACCGAGCAGTCGGATAACTTCACTCGACAAGTAGGCGTTCTTTTAACTGAGCTCTTCTCCCTGAAACGAGGCAGCTTCGCCAAAAGGGGGGAGGGGGATGACCTGATGCGGTTCAGCATCAGGAGCAGACCGTGACCGACCTTTTTGAACAATCCAGCCAGAAGCTGGACGCAGCAATCACCGAAATCCAGCACGCCATCGCCACCGGACTGGCGAACAAGCAACGCCTGTTTGAGACGATGCGCCGGCTCTACGGGGAGGGCTCCGCAAACGGCGCCTGGAGCCAACGGGACGCTTTTGACCTGCTCGAGGCGGCATTGACACGCCACATGGCCGGACTGCTGAACAAACCTCTGATGCTGAACCAGATAACGGAGATCAGTGCGCTTATCGAGGCGCTGCCGACACATACGGTAAGAAGTGAAGACCAGATCAGGTATCAGCAATTCTCGACGCCCGCAGACCTCGCAAGCCTAGCCGTGATTTTGGCGCAGCCGCTTGCAACCGATATCGTTCTTGAGCCGAGCGCCGGACATGGCGCTCTGGTGGCAACTTTGCCCGATGTCAGCGCATTACATCTCAACGAAATCGATCCGCGCAGGCGTGAAAAGCTGGTTCTGCTGTTCCCCGAGGCCACCACAACAGGGATCGATGGGGCCATGCTGGCCTCCCATCTCAACGCGGCTGTGCTGCCAAGCCTGATCCTGATGAACCCGCCGTTCTCCCGGTCAATGGGACGAGGAGCAGACGAATTCGCAGCGGTGCGTCACCTGCGCGCTGCCATAACGCGCCTCAAGCAGGGGGGCGGATCGTCGCGATCATGCCGGACTGGTTCACGACGAGCGCAAAGCTTGCGAAAATCTACGAAGACACCTTTGCCTCTTGCACGGTCCGCACATCCATCCGGCTCGATAAATGCTATCACAAACAGGGCACCAGCGTGGCCGTGCGCTTGTACGTGATCGACAAGATCCCGGGGCAGATCAGACCTGCAGTTTTGGCGCGGGAGACAGTTGCAGACGTCGCCCCTGCCGTTCCAATCATCAAACGCGTGACAGTCCAGCCCGGCTGCGAACCGCGCGCGGTGCCGCCGAAAGCAAAGCCGGGTGCGCTCTTCAAATCCATGCGGGCAACGCCGATCACAAAGCCCATCCAAGCGAGGGCAGCCCAAACCCCCAAGATCGAAGCACTGGCGTTCAGTACCCTGGACAAGCCGCGCGTTCTCGGTGAGCAAAGCGGGGTCTACATCCCGTACCGGCCAAGCCGGGTCGACATTGTTGGTGCACGCGAGCATCCGACGCCGCTCGTCGAAAGCGTGGCCATGGGTTCGATCCCGGCACCCATCCCGGATTATGTCCCGGCGCTGCAGGATCGGGTCTTGCAGGAAAGCCTGCTTTCCGAGGCCCAGATCGAAACTGTCATCTATGCCGGGAACGCTTGGCAGCAGTATCTGCCTGGCCTGTTCGTTCCGGCTGAAGAGGGCGTAGGCCTGCAACTCGACGAGCATGGGCGCGCCTACCGCAAGGGCTATTTCCTGGGCGATGGCACGGGGGCAGGGAAGGGCAGGCAGATCGCCGCCTGCATCCTTGATGGCTGGCTTGCCGGACGCCGCAAGGCCATCTGGGTCTCGAAGAACGAAAGCCTACTCGAAGACGCGCGCCGCGACTGGAGCGCAATCGGCGGCCTTGCTGCCGACATTCAGCCGCTTTCCAACTGGAAGATCGATCAGACGGTTCCATTTCGCGAAGGGATCCTGTTCGTCACCTACCCGACCCTTCGCAGCCAGCGTCAGGACGCCACCCGCCTGAAGCAGCTGCTCGATTGGGCGGGCGAGGATTTCGACGGTGTCATCGCCTTCGATGAGAGCCACGAGATGGGCGGTGTTGCAGGGGGCGAGGGCGCCCGCGGCACGAAAAGCGGATCGCTGCAGGGCATAGCCGGCGTGCTGTTGCAAAACAATCTGCCCGATGCCCGGGTTCTCTACGCCTCGGCGACGGGAGCCTCGGAGGTCAACAACCTTGCCTATGCCGTGCGGCTTGGTCTGTGGGGACCTGGCACCGCGTTTGCCAACAGGGAAGATTTCATCAGCCAGATCAGGGCAGGGGGCATCGCTGCGATGGAACTCGTGTCGCGCGATCTCAAGGCACTTGGCCTCTATCAGGCGCGCGCGCTCAGCTTTGCAGGCGTCGAATACGACATTCTGAAGCATGATCTGACCGCCGAACAGATCGCCGTTTACGACACTTATGCCGACGCCTGGGCGATCATCCATCAGAACCTTGAGGAGGCACTGGAGCTGACCGGCGTCGTCGACGAAATCGACGGCGCAACGCTCAACAGCGGTGCGAAAGCCGCAGCGCGAAGCCGGTTTGAAAGCACCAAGCAGCGGTTCTTCAACCAGCTGCTGCTGTCGATGAAATTGCCCACGCTGATTGCTGCCATCAATCTCCATCTGGATCGCGATGAGGTGGTTGTCGTCCAACTGGTCTCGACCGCCGAAAGCATCCTCGATCGCCGTCTCGATAGCCTCTCGCCAGAAGAGCGCGCGGAGCTCGACCTTGACCTCAGCCCGCTCGACGCGGTGATCGAGTACCTCGAGCGCGCCTTCCCTACGCAACAGATGCAGGTATTCGTCGATGATACCGGCACCCAGCGCTCGGCACCGATGTTCGACGAGGAAGGCCGTCCAGTCCATAACCAGACTGCGATCGCCCGCCGCAGCGAGATGATCGAGCATCTGTGCGCCATGCCGCCGATCAAGCCAGCGCTGGACGGGATCATCGAGCACTATGGACCGGAGAAGGTCGCCGAGGTGACCGGGCGCAGCAAGCGGCTCATAACCCAGAGCGACGGCCATCAGCGGATCGAGACCCGCTCGCCGCGGACGAACCAGTCCGAGACAGACCAGTTCATGGATGGCAGGAAGCCGATCCTCGTTTTCAGCGATGCGGGCGGCACCGGACGGTCCTATCACGCCAGCCTTGATGCAGCTTGCCAGAAGCGGCGCATCCACTTCCTGCTTGAGCCGGGATGGCGAGCCGACCGCGCCATCCAGGGGCTGGGCCGAACGCACCGGACACATCAGGCGAACACGCCGCTATTCCGGCCTGTCACCACAAACTGCAAAGGGGAACTGCGGTTCACCAGCACCATTGCACGCAGGCTCGACAGCCTGGGGGCGCTGACGCGGGGCCAGCGCCAGACGGGCGGGCAGAACCTGTTTGACCCTGCCGACAATCTCGAAAGCGAATATGCCAAGGCGGCTCTCTCGACCTGGTTTGCCTTGCTGGCGGACGGCAAGCTCAAGAGCGCAACGCTGATCGATTTCCAGCGACGTAGCGGGCTCAAGATTGTCTCGGAAGACGGCATTCTCGAAGAGGACCTTCCGCCGATCCAGCGCTGGCTCAACCGCATCCTCGCGCTGCCGATCGGAATGCAGAATGCGATCTTCGAGGAATTTCTGGGGTTGGTCGAAGCGCGGGTGTCGGCTGCGCGCGAGGCCGGATCGCTCGATCTTGGCGTCGAAACCCTTCGGGTTGAACAGGCCGAGGTTGTCGAAGACATCGTCCTGCGGACCGACGGGCGAACCGGCGCCACGTCACACTTGCTGCAGCTGGCTCTCAAGACGAGAGCACGGCCGATCTCCCTTGAGCGTGTCCTTGAGCGCCGCGACTACGCTGACGGCTGCATTCTGCTCCACAATACCAAGAGCGGGAAAGCAGCCCTGGCCGAACCTTCGCGGCACTTCATGACCGAACAGGGCGAACTCATCAGGCGGGTTATCCTCCACCGTCCGCTCCGGCGCGAATACCACCACTTCGATGACCTCGCGGAATCGGCTTGGGAGGAAGCACCCCGCCGGACCTTCGAAAAGCTGTGGCAAGGCGAAGTGGCAGAGCTTGCCGAACGGCTCACCACAGAGACCGTGTACCTCGCGACCGGACTGCTCCTTCCGATCTGGTCGAGCCTGCCTATCGACTATCTGGAGGTCCGGCGCATCGTCGACGAAGAGGGCAGAAGCTGGCTCGGCCGCATGGTCCACGAGCTCGACGTGGCGAAGCTGCTCGGGAAGTTCGATATCGCCTCCACTGTTGAACTGAGCCCGGATACGATCATCAAGGCGCTCAGCGAAAGCCGGATCATCACGATCAAGCAGCCGTTTGAGGCGACCCTCAAAGGCTCCCGCGTGGCAGGCGAGCAGCGCTACGAAATCGTCGGTGCGCCTGTCGATCAGCTGCCTTGGCTGAAGAGCATCGGCTGCTTCACCGAGATCATTTCCTACCGGACACGGGTATTCATTCCGAAAGCAACCGCTTCATCGGTGATCAGCGCCCTGCTTCGCGTGTGAGATATGAAGTGAAAAGCTGGTACCCCGATGACCAAGGTGTAACCTCCGGGGTTACACCTCTGTTGACTCCTTGTGTAACTTGTGGGATTACACCTTCATGGAAATCGGAAGCATCCGCCACAAGGCACTTCGCAGGTTTGCTGAAACCGGGAAGCCAGCAGGGCTGATGGAGGTTGACCGGCTCCGTCGCATGCTGGCGTTCATTGCTTCGGCAGAGAGCCTGGATGAGCTGGCGGTGCCACCGAATTTCGGGTTTCATCCCCTCACTGGCGACAGGGAGGGATACTTTGCCATGACGGTAACCCGAAACTGGCGGCTGACATTCACAATGATCGACGAACTCACCGTCGCTGATCTCGATCTGGAGGACTATCACTGATGGCTATCAAGCTCCATGACAGCTTCGCGATCCATCCGGGACCTTGGTTGCTCGAAGAGATCGTGAAGCCTTACAACATGAATGTGTCGAGCACCGCAGATCATCTCAAGGTTACTCGGCCTGCGTTGAGCCGCTTGCTGAATGGCAGGGCTGCGCTAACCCCGGAGATGGCGATCCGCTTCGAAAAGGCATTTGGCGTCTCTGCTGCCACCATGCTGCGGATGCAGTCCACCTATGATCTTGCGCAAGCCAAAAGCGGATCGGAGACGATTTCTATCGAGCGCGTGCGCGAGCCCGCATAGCAGGCTCAACTGGGTCGCCGATGATCGCAGTAATGCCGAAACTCCATCCATTGGATGTCCAGCCCGCTTAAGAATGCGCCGACAGGCCAAGAGGTTATGATCTCGGACAGGGTCAGGCCAATTCTGTCCCGTTAAATTGCAGGGTCCCGATCCGTCGGCGCGATCAATGGCCAAATCACATTCATTTCCCGTTCTTTCCTCTAGGCCAATCAAGGCCATGGAGAAAGATGATGACCTATTCTCACTTCGACCCTGCCATGCAGAACCGCGTTGTGTGGAATGCCGGCAAAACCGTCGGCACAAAGCGGCCACTGACCCAGAAACAGATTTGGGCGATCCGCTTCTTCCTTGATCGCGAGGAGCGGCGCCGCGACCGCGCGCTGTTCGACCTGGCGATCGACAGCAAGCTGCGGGGCTGCGATCTCGTGAAGCTCAAGATCGGCGACCTCGTCGCCGGATCCGAAGTTCGCGACCGCGCAATGATCATTCAGCGGAAGACCGGACGGCCGGTGCAATTTGAAATCACTGCTGACGCCCGCTCGAGCCTCGCAACATGGCTGCTGCGACGTGGCGGCACCATCGATGATTTCGTGTTCCCAAGCAGGATCCATTCCGGTCAACCGATGAGCACGCGGCAGTATGCCCGGCTCGTCGATGAATGGGTCACCGCTGTCGGATTGCGGCGTGAAGACTACGGCACCCATTCCATGCGGCGCACCAAGGCGGCCATGATCTATCGGACAACGGGAAATCTGCGTGCGGTCCAGATTCTTCTGGGACATTCCAAGATCGAAAACACTGTCCGCTATCTCGGTGTCGACGTGGAGGACGCGCTAGTCCTCGCTGAGCGTATCGAAATCTGACCATCATGGCGGCCGTCGGGCAAGCTCCGATGGCCGCTTTTGGTGAAAAGCTGAGATCGCTGAACCGGCAACAAGGAGGGTGGTTAGCTGACGAAGTGATTGTAATTGGGAACGCCCAGACTCCATTGATGATTTTCTAGAAGATGGTTGGTTCCGAACTGGAGATATCGCATATATTGATAAAGAGGGCTTCTTGTATGTCGTCGACCGACTGAAACAGATCATAATTCGCGGTGGCGAAAACATTGGTTGTAGCGAAGTAGAGTCAGCTTTGGCAGGTTATCCGTCTATCATTGAAGCGTGTGTTTATGGTGTGCCTGATGAGAGGCTCGGCGAAGAAGTTGCGGCCACGATATACGCTGACAATCAGGTAGATGTTGCGGCATTGCAAGAAAGTTTGAAAAGCAAGCTCGCCAATTTCAAGATCCCGAAATATGTCCGGATTTCGGAGACCCCTCTGGCCAGAATTGCATCTGGAAAAATCGACAAGAAATCGATCCAGAAAGAGCATGTTCTCGAATTGGATACCAAAAAGACTTAGGACAATACCAGAGCTCTCAACACGAAAGCGGAAATCTGGCACCATACTCTATTGCACTTGACAGCGCACTAAACCTTTCTGCGATAATGAGGCGTATGGCACCCAGTTATTATGGCTGCACAATATGCTGCCTATTGTCGGTGCTCGGTTATTGTTCTGTCTTGAAGTCTGCGCAAATTTTCTTCGAAGTCCTCTTTGCTCAATTTGTAACTAGTCAAGGCGCCAATCATAACAAGATAGATCGCGGTCACGATTGGAACGAAATACGCGCCAAGATCCCAAATCGCCTGGTCCGAGACATCATCAACGCTCACCCCTTTTGGGAATTGTGCAAGCGTCAGTACGAAGGATGCCATCAACACACCCAAGCCCTGAACGCTCTTTTTCGCAAAAGTTATGGCCGCGGCCAATATCCCTTCAGAGCGCCGCCCGGTTTCCAGTTCTGATTGCTCTGCCAAATCGGCAAACATCGAGGCGACCAAAATATTGAAACAAATTATTAGGCCAAGATCAACGATCCCAAAAATCAGGTTAAACCAGAATATGATCGGATCGCCGTTAGCCGGGAGCATATCAAACAGGCGCATACAAATAGGAATTGGCGCCGCCACAAACGCCACAAGCCCCACAATGATCGCGCCGTTCTTTTTGCCCATACGCTCAGAAACGAATGGCGCAATCTTAAAGCCGATAAAGGCCGACAGGAAAATCCCGATAGAAAGATAGCCGGTTTCCGCGGGCGTGAATTCCCAGAAATAGGAAACAAAATACAGATGCAAAGAGGCTTTGAGACCCAAACCCATAGCGCCGAGCATCGAAGCGGCAAAAATCGATACGAACGAGCGATTGGCAAGCGTTTCAAAAATCTCTTTGAAGATTTTGGGCACTGTAAGTTTGCGTTGTTGGGGCGGGCTATAAAGCGTTGGAATTCTTGAATGCGTGCCCGCCGATGACACCATAATAGAGATAAAAATCAACACCGAAGCGATAACGCCATAGGCAGTGTAAGGCGCCCGCGAGCTTACTGCCTCGGACATGGAGCCGGTTACGAAAAGTGGAAAGACAATGAATAACATGGCGATGTTCATGAAATTGCCGCCCGACCAGGCAAAGAAATGAGCGTAGCTGATGAGCCTGCTTCTATCGTTGTAATCCTGAGTCAATTCAGGCGCCAAAGCTATATTGGGCGTTTCAAAAAATGTGATGCCGGTCCGTATCAAGACGGATAAACACAACAGATACCAAAAAGTCTCTGTGTCAGAGAAGCTTTCGGGGGGCATCCAAACTAAGAAAAAACACAGCGCAACCGGAATCGCAGCTCCATACATGAAAGGATGCCGGCGCCCCATCTGGAGCGCAGATTATCCGACCAATAACCCACCAATGGATCGCTTACCGCATCAAAAAGCAGCGATATAAACAGAGCCAGCCCAACCAATCGGGGATCCAGGCCCACAACCTGGCTGTAAAACGCCAAGAGGTAATAATCGAAGCCGTTGGATTTGATACCAAAGGCCATAGCGCCCATCCCGTAAAAGACGCGCGTGTGCCAAGGAAGCGGTGGCGTAGGAATTGGCGATTGCGAGATTGGTTCTAACGGTGGATTAACGGTCGCCATTTGATCGCCCAAGTTTAGTTTGTTGTGATCGTTGTTGCTCAAGATACCCTCCTCAGGTGCCGCAAAATAATTTTGCTTATTTCTATCCGACATTCCCCAAGTGGCCCGCCGCTTGACTTCAAGATCGCCTGATTTTGCTCGCTGGGCAAGCGTTTTTCGCCCCGAGCGGTGTCTGTCGTCGCGCAAACGGCCGAAGTCGGGTGGATCAAGCCTCGAACCCGCAGCATTCTGGCCCGGCAGAGCCGCTTTTCCGCGCGGCAGACGGACCTGTCCTGCCGCTTTCGTTCAGCTTGGGCATGGATCGTGGTCATGCGCATGACGGAGGCGTTCGAAGACGGCGGATGGCGGCAAGGACGGCCCGCACCATCGGGCCGGTGACGGCGACCTCGGCCAACTGGAAGGTAATGGCGCGGGCGTGGCGGACGACGCGGGCGCCGATCTTGATCAGCTTGAGTTGCAGGCTGGTCAACGACCAGTCCGCCATGGCCTCGGGCAGTTCGATGCAGCGCAGGAAGGTTGCCAGGTTGTAGGCCAGCGCGTGCAGTTGCAGCCGCACCTCGTTGTGCCGGAACTTCCGGCATGACAGCCGCGTCCAGCGAAAGGCATATTTGCCTTCCTTGATGTGCTGCTCTGCGGTGCCGCGCTGGTTGTAGAACCTCACCACCCAGTCTGGCTCCATCGGCAGGTTGGTGACGATGAAGCCGACTTTGGGGAACAGCTCGCCCGGATGCCATTCGATCTTGGCGATGACGCGGCGCGGCTTGTCCCAGGACGCCGCCTGATACTCGAAGTCCTCGAAGAACCGTTTGACCTTGGTCAGCGAAGGCCGTCCCACGGGCCGTGTCAGCCGATGCGCGATCTTCTCGCGCAAGACGGCGTTGGCGGGCAGACGGATGGCGTAGAAGAACCTGGCTTCTTCCAGCCGCATATAGATCGCGGGGATCGCGTAGGCAGCGTCGGCCCGGAAGAAGCGTCCACCAAGGTCGCGGCCAGCATATCGGGCAATGACGGGATCAAGGACATCCCGCCAGCCATCGGCGCTGTGGACATTGCCGTTACGCAGGGCGCAGCGCTCCAGCATGCCAAACTGGTTGAACAAGAAGATGGGGTGATAGCAGGTGCAGTCGAAATGCCCGTTCCAGGCAGTACCTTCCTGATCGCCGTGGGTGGGGCTGACCGAGCTGTCCATGTCCAGCACGATGTATTTCAACCCGTTGCGGTCATGAAACCGGTCGATCCATTGGCCGTTCAGATCGGCCAGCGCCGCCCGGTTCGCGGCCAGAGCCAGCGTCTCGGTCTCGAACCGTCCCATCTGCGATGCCGAAGCAGCTTGCGCCTCGACGGCCCTGCCGCCAACGACCTGACGCATCACGGGATCGAGGGCCAAGCGGTCGGCATCGTTCACATCCTCGTATCCGGCCAGTCGTCCGAACACCGATTGCCGGAACAATCCGTCAAGCCGATGGAGCGTGTTCTTCCCGGTGCGGCTGTCTCGCAGCGCCTCCGACGCCAGATTGGACAGGCCGAGCACGTCATCAAGCTCGCGCATCACCAGCAGGCCACCGTCTGAACTGATCTGCGCACCACGGAACTCCAGACGCACACGGCGGTCGAAATCAACCCGATCTCCCCGCGCCAAGCCCGCACCCTCCAGGTGATCCATGAAACGCGCCCCTCGCAGCCGTCAACGCCATGATTTATATGCGAAATATCACGATTACGACAGCGAAATCAGCGACTTACTTGGAGAATGTGGGTGTAAACCTCGCAACCATTTTCAGTTACCTGAAACTCAAACGATTGGACCGCGGCGGGCGTCACGTAACCGACGATGCAAGTTTCTTCCTCACTCGATGCGTAGTTGACGCTGATTTTGCCTGACCCTTCGCACTCAATGGGCGTTGTAACAGACCAACGCTCGCCGCTTCGCTGAAGCGGAGTTACTGAGTTGCAGAGTTCAAGGTCAGCAGAGACGATATTTCGCTCCGCGTCTGTAACAATGAACGTATTCTCTATGTTCGAACAACCCGAAAGGGCGATCATGAATACAAGAGCCAAGAACTTCATATAGCCAGTCTGCCCGCAGCGTCGAATGTCCGCAATGGGGTCGATTGTGTTGAAAAACCCGGCGCTGAGACAGGCGCTGGCGCGAGCATGAGGCCGCGCTGAGGCTTTGCCCCCGCTTAAGCGGGGGCTGGGGTGGCTGGCATCGGGATCAGCTTGGCCATCTTGCGAAGGTTTTGGGCGGTGGCGGCGAGCAGGAACTCGTCTCTTGCGCCGTTGGGACCTCGCAGGCGCAGGCGATCCATTCTGAGGATGCGCTTAAGGTGTGCGAACAGCATCTCGACCTTCTTGCGCTGGCGGCGCGAGACCAGATAAGCATCGGTTGTGGCGATATCGCGGGCGAGATCACGGGCGCCCTCGTGGACTGAGCGCAGGATTTTGCGTGCTGGCTGGGTCGGGCAACAGCGCGGCTTGAGAGCGCAGGCGTCACAGTCGAGCTTGCTGGCGCGGTAGCGCAGCATGCCGTCGGCATCGACCGACTGACGGGCATTGCTGTAGGCCCTCTGGCTCTGGCGCAGTCGCTTGCCAGCAGGGCAGGTATAGCTGTCATCGTCATGGTCGAAGGTGAAGGCCGAACGCTCGAAGGTATCATCGCGGCGGGCAGACTTGTCGAACACCGGGATGTGCGGCTCGATGCCGCGCTCCTCGACCAGCCATGACAGGTTCTTTGCATCGCCATATCCGGTGTCCCCCACAAGCCGCTCAGGCCACAGACCAAAGCGCTCCTGCGTCCGGTCGATCATGCGGCGCTGGGCAGTAACTTCGGCCTGGCGGATGGCGGTAGTCGCTTCGACATCGACGATAACCGCATGCTGAAGATCGATCAGATAGTTGGTGGCATAGGCAAAGAAGGCCCGCTCGCGGCTTGCCGCTGTCCACCGCGCAGCCGGATCAGCCACCGCCAACTGCTTGGGCGGCACCGGGGTTGCGCCCCCGAAGGCGGCATCATCGAGCACGGCCAGATACTCGCGAACGGCATGGCTGGTGGCCGGATCCGGAAGGCCATCTGCCTGATCCACGGCATGCTGGCGGTTCACATCGGCGCGCACGAGGCTGCCATCGACAGCGAACCCTTCGCCGCCAACCAGTCCCTCGGCGATGCAACGTGCCACGGTCGTCTCGAACAGCTGGCGCAGCAGATCACTGTCGCGGAAGCGCCCGTGCCGGTTCTTCGAGAAGGTCGAGTGGTCGGGCACATCGCCTTCCAGCCCCAGGCGGCAGAACCAACGATAGGCGAGGTTGACATGCACCTCCTCGCACAGCCGCCGCTCGGACCGAATGCCCATGCAGTAGCCGACGATCAGCATCCGGATCATCAGCTCGGGATCGACCGAGGGCCGACCCGTCGAGCTGTAGAAGGGGCGCAGGTGTTCACGAATGCCCGACAGGTCAACGAACCGATCAATCGAGCGCAGCAGGTGATCCGCAGGAACATGCCGCTCAAGGTTGAAGCTGTAGAACAGCGCCTCCTGCGCCACCGTCCGCTCACCCATCATACGCCCGTCTCCGCTTGCTTGCAGAGACATAGAATCAATACTTTACCAGCATTGCAA
The DNA here is from genome assembly GCA_016704425.1 of Sphingomonadales bacterium. Lineage (GTDB taxonomy): Bacteria > Pseudomonadota > Alphaproteobacteria > Sphingomonadales > Sphingomonadaceae > Aquisediminimonas. Next base: position 542,780 of record JADJAC010000010.1, on the reverse strand, counting down.
GGGGAAGTTTTTCAACAGAATCGGGTCGTAAGCTGAACGGCAGATTTTTTCAACGAAGGCAGCTTCCTGCCGTTCGGCTTATGGTGCCAGCACCTGCCAGTCAGCTTCTGCGCGATTCTCGCCAGCAGCCGACATTCAGGAAGCGACCCATTGCGGACATTTTCCTGATGGTCGCGTGACAAGCTGATTGAGCTTTCCTAAGTTGGTTTCGCCGAGCATAGAGTAGCAGGATGGTAGCCCCTGCGCCCGCATGTCGGACTCTTCCCTGCCACGGCGTCACCTGATCGAAAGGGTAGGCGCTTGACCAATGGGCCAACGCTCCCTCCAAACTCAAGGAGCGTTTCATGCAGTATCTCTACCTTGCGATTGCCATCATTGGTGAAGTGTTCGCGACATCGTTACTCCGCCAGACAGAGGGGTTCACAAAGATCGGCCCGACCATGCTCGCCCTTGGGGGCTATTTAGTCACGTTCTACTTCCTTGCGCTGGCATTACGGACCATCCCCACCGGAGTTGCCTACGCGATTTGGGCAGGCTTGGGCGTAGTGTTGGTCGCGGCTGTCGCGTGGCTGATCCAAGGCCAGAAGCTCGATTCCGCCGCCATGATCGGCATGGGCTTCATCGTTGTTGGCGTGGTAATCATGAACGGCTTTTCCAGCGCGGTGTCGCACTGAGCGATGTCCGCTTCCCACCCTCTTCCCGGTCATGAGCCGGGCCGATGCGCCATCCCGAAAGCGGCATGTCCGCTTCGAGCCGAACTATAAGTCTAGTCTGGCAGTCGCGAGCGGTTGAGCCGCGTTCGGCACCCGAATCGGTCTGATCGGGCTGCGAATTGTGGCGATCCAAGGATCGCCTCCTCATGAGCATCCAACCATTGCGGCATTCTGACCTCTGACGAGCCGCGCGCTCCAAATCCGAAGAATGCCACGCTTTCCATCCGCGGGACGACAACGACTAACCCTGAGGTCTGCGTGAAACGCAGATCAGAAGGGGAGGGGGAGGGGATGTGTGCCCGGGTGATTGCCGGGTGTACATCAGGAGTCACGACCATGCTTATTCCCTTTTCCCGGCTCTATCTGAGCGATGCCAATGTGCGCAAAACGCGCAGCGAAGAAGACGATATCCAGCTTTCCGCCGACATCGAAGCGCGCGGCCTTTTGCAGAACTTGCTGGTCACCAAGAGCAAGAAGCGCGGCAAGTTTGCCGTGATCGCCGGTGGCCGCCGCCTGCGGGCCATCGAGATGATCGTCACGCGTGGTGCCTGGGCCCCCGATGCCGAGATCGAATGCAAGCTGCTCGAGGGCAGCGAAGAGGAAGCTGGCGAGGCCTCGCTCGCTGAGAACTTCCAGCGCGTCGGGATGTCACCAGCTGAAGAATGCCGCGCCTTCCAGCACTTCATCAAGGAAGGCAGCGATGTTGCCGCGGTCGCCAAACGCTTTGGCCTGACCCAGCGCTTCGTGGAAGGCCGTCTGCGTCTTGCCAACCTCGCCGAGCCGATCTTCGAGGCGCTTGCCAAAGGCGATGTCACTCTCGAGATCGCCAAGGCTTACGCCGCGACCGATCAGCACGAGGTGCAGCTGCGGGTCTTTGAGCAGATGCGCTACGCCTATAACCCAAGCGCCGATGCCATTCGGCGGATGGTGGCGAGCGGTTCCATGCGCGGCAATGACCCAATCGCGCTGCTGATCGGCGAAGATGCCTATGTGGCCGCCGGCGGCAAGATCGAGCGCGACCTCTTCAGCGAAGCGGCAGATGATCGCTGGATCGACATCGAGATCGCCCACAGGCTTGCGGCGGAGAAAATGGAAGCCGAAGCCCAGCGTATCACTGCCGAGACGGGCCTTGCCTGGATCAGCCCGGTGGCGTCGACCAATTCCTGGCAGGCACGCAGCGAAATGGGCGTCAATGCTGTCCGGCTGCCGCCCGCGCCGCTCTCCGAAGAAGCACGAGCCCGAATTGACGCGATCGATGCCCGCATGGAAGAAATCAGCGAGATCATCGACGAAGGACATGAAGGCGACCCTGAGGGCAATGAGACCGATTTCGCACAGCTCGAGGCCGAGTATGAGGATCTCGATGCTGAGCGCAGCGACCTCAATAACCCGGTGCGCGAACTGCCCGAAGAATGGCGCAGTGAGGCCGGACGGTTCCTGGTTCTCACCACCCGCGGCGAGATGGTCCTCGAGGCCGATTACTACAGCGAAAAGCGCCTGTCGTTCGAGACCGATGAGAATGGCAAGGTGACAGCGACGGCCGAAGAGCCGGTGCCAGGTTCTACCAAGCGAGGCAGCGCTGCGCCTTCCAGTCCCGAGGCAGTTGCGCCGGGCACGGAAAAGCCGATCAGCGCCCGCCTGTTCGACGAGCTTTCGGTCCAGCGCCGCAATATCCTGTCGGCATCGCTGCTCACCGATGCGGGGCTCGCGCTCGACTTCGCCATCTTCGCGCTGGCTGACAGCCGCAGCTATGAAAGCCGGGGAACCTCGATCAAGGGCGGACGACCCAGCGATCCGGCGACCGGAGAACTTTCGCAGTCCACAGCTGAGGGGATTCTCGCCGAGGCCGAAAACGCGCTCGATACGGCATGGCAGGAACATGGCTGTGCAGCCCAGCGCTTCATTGCCTTCCGCGAACTTGCCGACGAAGCCAAGGCGGCGTGGCTCGCCTATGCGGTGGCCATCTCGCTCGAAGCCAAGAAGGGCTATGGTTCGGAATATCATCCGATCCATGCTGTCATCGGCAGTATGCTCGACATCGACGTTGCAGCGATGTGGCGGCCGACAGCCGAGAATTTCTTCGACCGAGTCAGCAAGACCTCGTGTCTTGCCGCGCTGACCGAAGTCGGCGGCAGCGATCTTGCGGCGCGTTATGCCGCATCGAAGAAGGCTGACCTTGCCAAGACCTGCGAGACGATCTTCGCCGGCAAGGCGATCGTTGAACAGGACGTCAAGGAAGCAGCACTGGCCTGGCTCCCCGAAGGCATGAAGTTCACGATTGGTGCCAATCCCGCTGATCCGGTCATCCCGGACACCGACGAAAGCGACCCTGTCGCCGACGTCTGCGATGGCGATGACGGTGAAGCCGACAGCAAGGCCGACGAGCTCATCAATGAACATCAACCTGAAGTCGCCTGTGAAGAAGCGGCGGTAGCCGCCTGAGGCGGTCAATCACCCCTCCTGATGACCGGCCCGGCCACTCGCCTGAGTGAGCCGGGCCTCTTTTTGTTGAGGAGCAGGCCAATGCGCCAACGACCCAAGCGCGACGTCGCGCAGGAAATCACCAATCTGATCATCGATACAATTGAGGCCGGAACGCTGCCCTGGCGCCGACCCTGGAAGAAGACAGGTATGGGCGGAGCGCCGCTGCGCGCTGCAGGCGTCCCTTACACAGGGATCAACCGCCTCTATCTTTGGGCGGTGGCCGACCACTATGGTTATGGCTCACGCTACTGGATGACCTGGCGGCAAGCCATCGAGCTTGGCGGACAAGTCCGCAAGGGCGAGACCGCCGAGCCGAGCATCTACTTCAACAGCACGAAGAAGACTGCGATCGACCATGCAACGGGCGAGGAATCGTCAAAAACAATCCGCTTCATGCGCGCCTACAGCGTGTTCAACGCCTCTCAGATCGATGGTCTGCCGCCGCATTTCTATCCGAGCCCGGTGCCCGAAGCACCGCCGACGCCCTCGCAGAAGGCCGCTGCCATCGAGCGCTTTTTCGGCCCGATCCCGGCTGACATACGCCTCGGCGGAGACCGCGCGTTCTACTCGCCAGGCGCTGATTATATTCAGCTTCCGCACCCCAATGTCTTCAACACCGAAGACGGATTCGTGGCCACGAAAGCGCATGAGCTTGGCCATTGGTCAGGCCATGCCTCGCGGCTCGCCCGCGAATTTGGCAAGCGTTTTGGCGACAAGGCTTATGCGTTCGAGGAGCTGGTGGCCTTATCTGGACAGTCTGCACCGTGCCTGACGCACCATTGAACGGTATGTTCTTGGCACAACGCAGGGGGTCATCAGGCCGGATGAAGCGCTATCCATAAGCTGGCGTAGTCCGGCCTGATGGCCACCGTCCCGCAGACGCGCAACGTGTGAGATCTGGATTCGGGAGGGGGTCCGGGGGAGGGACTGGCAAGCTGTGGATACTTCAGAGACGCTGATCGTCATTCAGGAACGCCGGGTGGCAGATGGCCTGGACTCGTACATCCCGGTGATCCTGCGAGGTGGAGAGATCTACGATCCAGACCTCGACCGCTACTTTCTTGATCTGCCGTTGAACGGGGCGCGGTCTCGCCATTCGCTGCGCGCTCACGGCTATGATGTTCTGGTCTGGGTCCGCTTCCTCACCTCCGCGCGCGGCAAGTCCGTCTGGCAAGCCGATACCGATGATGTCAGTGCCTATCATCGTGCCCGACGGCGCACCGACGCTGAGTTCCGGGTCTCGGCATCGACGTGGAACCGGGCGATTGCCTCTCTCGACAAGCTTTATCGATGGGCCGAGCGGGAAGGTTTGGTCGAGCGCACGCCCTTTACCCACCGGCAGATCTGGCAAAGATCTCAGGGTGGTCGCCGCGCTGCCATTGCCGGGCGCAACGACGCCTACGAACGCGCGGCCCGTCGGTCCGATGTCCGCTTCATCGATCTCACCGATTACCGCGCCTTCCGCGAGGTCGGCCTGCGCGGCCTGACCGTTGAAGGAACCGAGCGCTCTGGAGCACGTGACCGCAATGGCGCGCGCAACGCGCTGTTCGCCGATCTGCTGGTCACCACCGGCCTGCGCCTGGAAGAGGCATCCCACATGCTCGCTGCCGAGATTCCGGTTGGCGGCGCCCGCACGGAACGGCAGCGGCGGGTCGAGCTTCCGGCGGCACTCACCAAGGGAGACAGGGGGCGTAGCATGTTGCTGCCGCGCCGTTTGTTACCGGTGTTTGACGCCTATATCGCCGTTGAGCGAGCCGAAGCCGTCGCCAAGTTCGCAAGACGCCGTGGCTGGGAAGCCATCGACCGCCCGATCTTCATCCACCGCCCCTCATTCGGGCCGAGCGCATTGCATCTCGTTGGCGGTGGCACAATGGACATGGAGGTCGTCACACCGGATGAACGCGGGAGGCTCGTCATTTGCGATGACGACGGAACGCCCTGCGAAGCAGCGGTGCTCTGGCTGACCGAGGTCGGGCATCCGGTGCTCCCCAACTCGTGGGAAGCGATCTTCGCGCGGGCGAGCCGCCGTTGCACGGATGCCGGCATCCCGGTCCGGGTCAGCCCCCATCAACTCAGGCATTCCTTTGCGGTCCACATGCTGGCGATGCTGATCCAGCGCCGTCTTGCCGAAGCGGCGGGACCGGTGGGCGCCATGGAAGGCTATCGCCAGTTGGTCGGCGATCCGCTTCAGCAGGTTCAGCGATTGCTCGGTCATTCAAGCCTCGCCACGACCTCGATCTATCTCGATCACCTCTCCACGCGTGCCGATACCGTTGATGCGGCGGTCGAAGAGCTGTTGGCACTCGTACCGGGCTATCTTCCATCATGACCGCTGCTCCACGCAAAGGACGCAAGGTCAGTTTCGAGGCCTCGGCGACTGCGCCCGAGGCCGATCCATGGTCGCAGATCAGCAGGCTGCGCTTCATGATCGATCCGCCATACGGCGGCGAGTTGCTCGTGGATTTCACCAGCTTGCGGCCACGAGGCCTGGCTCTCGCCTTTGCACGGGGCCTGTTCATGCTCGTTGCCCCGCGCGGCCCCATTTTGGTACGTTCGTCGATCAAGACATACGTGACGCAGTTACCGAACTTCTTTGCCTATCTTGCCGGGACAGGCGACCGGATCAACGGCCCGGCAGACCTTCGCGCCGACCATATCGACGGGTTCGAGAGGTGGCTCGCTGCGCAGGGTAAGTCGCGGACACATGCGCCGACCTATGTCGCCAAGGTCGTCTCCGTCCTTCGCCGCATTGCGGCCGATGGTCCCGAGCTTGTCGATCCTGGCTTGCGGGAACGGCTGCGCTACGTCAGCTCGCACCCCCACGTTCGCCCCCATCCACGCGATGCCTACAGTCCGTATGTCGCTCGCCAACTCCGCGATGCGGCACGCGCCGATCTTGTTGCGATCGAGGCGCGCTTGCGGTCGGGGCCGCGTTTGGATGAGGTGCCGGAGATAGAAGGCGCTTACCGCCAAGCCCACGCTGCCATCGAAGCGCGCGGTGTGCTGCACCACCGTGATCCCGCATGTCAGAGTCTGTACAAGCTGCGGTGGATCCGCGAACTGAGCGGGGCAAGGTTCAACCTGAGCCTCCATGCTGCCCACTACCTTACTGCACACGACGTCGTGCCGCTTCTCGTTCTGCTCTCGCTGGAGACGGGGCTCGAGCTGGAGTGCTGCAAGTCGCTCACCATCGATTGCCTGCGCAACGCTTCGGGCGGCACCGTCGATGTCGCCTACACCAAGCTTCGCGCCCACGGTGCCGAGCACAAGACCATCCGGGTCCGTGATGGTGGCTCATCGACGCCGGGCGGCCTGATCCGGCGGATTATCGCACTCTCCGCCAAGGCCAGGGTGCATAATTCCAGCGACAACCTTTGGGTATATTATCAGACCAACGAGATCACCGCTGGTATCCGCCATCCGCGCACGACGATCGACGCCTGGACGCAGCGTCACGGCATTGTCGATGACGCCGGCCGACCGCTCCATCTGCGCCTTTCGCACCTGCGCAAGACCCACAAGGCCTTGTGGTACCTGAAGACCGAAGGGCACATGGCCCGCTTCGCCGTTGGCCATACCGTCGAGATCGCGGCACGGCACTACGCCGATATTCCGGCACTCAGACCGCTGCACGAGCAGGCCGTGGCGGACGCCTTCGAAGAAGCGCTGACCGGTCCAAGGATACTTCCTCCCTCGGACGAGGAGCGGCGGCACGGCGCGTTGGCGAGCCCCGATCCGGATTATGAAGGCATCTCGCGCGCACTTCTCGACGGCGAACAGGACGTCTGGCTTGCCAGCTGCGGCAACTTCTATTCCAGTCCCTTTGCATCTGCCGGTACCGCGTGCCCCACGCCATTCTGGGGTTGCCTAGATTGTCGCAACGCGGTCATCACCGCGCGCAAGCTGCCCGCCATCCTCGCGTTCCTCACCTTCGTTGATGATCAGCGAGCCGGTTTGAGCGCGGCCGAGTGGGCAGCCAAGTTCGGCCATGCCCGTGACCGCATTGTTCAGCAGATACTTCCCGCCTTCGCCGACGACGTTGTTGCAAGGGCCCGGGCGCAGGTCGCGGCCGAACCTCCCATGGTTTACCTGCCACCCGAGGCCCGCGCATGACCGCTCTCCAGCTTCTGGCCGACAGCTGCAATGAACGCGACGCCCTCCCGGTGCTCATCTCCGCACCGCTCCGCCCTGGGGTCGATCGCGCGCATATCTCGCGATATGGCGATCCGGTCTGGGATCTGGCTCCCGGCGTGTTTCGCGACAATGCCCGGCGGTGTCATGTCACGGTACATTTCGATGGTATCGACGACCCATCCATCGCCGATGCCCTGCGCCAGATTCTTCATGCGCGTCTCAATGTCGATCTACCCGGCCACCGTTCACGGCTTGAGCCGGCGGGGGTGCGCGGCGAGGCCAACCGGACCTTGCGCTTTTTCGACTTCGTGAAGGCTCAGCTGGGTCGTTTCGATCTCGGCCGGGTCGATCAGTCCTTTGTCGATCGCTACGCCCGCTCTTTGCGCCTTGCCGGACTGCGTCCGGTTGCGGCGGCAGCGCTGCTGCGGATAATCTTCGACCTGCATGAGTTGCGGCACCATCTGCCGACTGCGAGCCTGTCCTTTGAGCCGTGGCCGGGGCGCAGCCCTTTCTCGGTAGCAGGAGCAAAGTACGTCGCCGGAGAGAACCGGACGCCGCGCATTCCGGAAGAGATCATCACCCCGCTACTCGCCTGGTCGCTGCGCTACCTGACCTGCTATGCAGATGACATCCTCGCCGCGCGGGCGGAACTCGATCGCCTCGAAGCAAAGCGTGACCGTCTGGTTGCCGCTGAGGCAAGTCTTGATCACGCGGATCGTCGGTCGCGGCAACGCCAACGCCTCAAGACCTATATTGCCGCCTTGCGGCAACAAGGGCGCGGGTTTCCGATCTGGACCACCGCACACAACGGCACAACGCGGACAGATCCGCAAAGCGGCGAAGTCACGCCACCGATCAACTATCATCTGATCCACCTCCATGCCGGCATCGACGCGCAGGCCGAACCGGCCATGCACCTGAGCCTAACCACCGGCGCGCCGGACCTTATTGCCGCAGCCGTCGCAGAACTCGGCACCGAGATCGGCGGGATGGATACGCCCATTTCAGCCGATCCCGATACTGGCCGGCCCTGGCGCACCCGCTTCGATGCCAAGGTCCTGGCTCTCGAAGAGGTCATGCTGCAGTCGGCAGCCTACGTCGTTTGTGCCTATCTCTCAGGCATGCGGGACAGCGAGATCCAGGCGATGAAGCGGGGATGCCTGTCCATCAGCAGAGCAGAAGACGGTGCGATCTTGCGGCATCGCATCAAGTCCACTGCTTACAAGGGCAAGCGCGGAGGCGGCGAGGAGACCGAGTGGGTCACGATCGCACCGGTTGCCGAAGCCATCGCCGTCCTCGAACGGCTTTCCGCGCGGGCGGGGCAAGCGCGCGGGACAACGACCTTGTGGCCGGTCCTCGCGCTTCGGGTTAACACCAAGACGCATATTTCTGCAGAGATCGTCCGGCAACTCAACCGGTTTCGCGATCATCTCAACGACCGGTTCGGAACGGCGCAGGCACCGATCATTCCTGCCGGCCCCAATGGCGCGCCCTGGCGTCTGACCACACGCCAGTTTCGCCGGACCATCGCCTGGCACATCGCCAACCGGCCCTTTGGGACGATTGCCGGCATGATCCAGTACAAGCACGCCAGCGTTGCGGCGTTCGAAGGCTATGCCGGCAGCAGCCGGTCCGGATTTCGGGGAGAGATCGAAGCCCAGCGCGCGCTTGGCCAGATCGACGATACCCTCGTCTACTTCGACGATCGGCAAGGTGGTGCGCGCCTTGGCGGACCTGCCGCGAACAGGATCGGAGCCGCACTCGATACTGCCGCCCACGAGTTGGCGCCGCTACCCGCCATGATTGCCGACCGGCCACGCCTACGGACGATGCTCGGCAGTCTCGCGCGGACATTGCATGTCGGCCCGCTGGCCGATTGCTTCTTTGATCCGGCAACTGCCCTGTGCCTCAACCGCATTTCGGAACCGGGTGCGACCGGACCAATGATCGCCATGTGCGAGCCGGTCCGCTGCCCCAATGCCTGCATTGCTGAACGGCATCGCCCGGCCTGGCAGCGCGGAGCTGACGAGGCGCGGCTGTTGCTGCGCGAGAAGCGGCTTCCAGAACTGCAGCGGGTAACGCTTCAGGCCGAGGTGGCAAGGATCGAGCGTGTCCTCGAACAGATCGCGCCCGGTGCCGCCACACCTCGGGCCGGTGTGGCGGGAGAGGAAGAGGAGGCCGGTTTTCGGGTGACGGGCTGAAGGAGCGGAAGAGAGTTTCCCTCCGCTCGTCGTGGAGACCCGCCATGTCCCGATCCCACCCTGCGACGCCGCGAGCCGACGTCTATTCGCGCATCACCACCGAAATTGTCTCTGCCATCGAAGCCGGTGCCGGCAATTGGCGCATGCCCTGGCACCATGATGGCGCTGCCACGACGAGGCCGCAGAACGTCACCTCCCGCCGTCGCTATCGCGGTGTCAATGTGCTGGCGCTCTGGATTGCCGCCGAAGCCAGCAGCTATTCCAGTGGTCTTTGGGGGACCTATCGCCAGTGGGCAGCTCTTGGCGGACAGGTCCGCAAGGGTGAGCGCGGAACCACCGTCGTGTTCTGGAAGCAGGCCGCATCGCGCGCCGATGATGATCATGACGACGGCGAAGCCGGCCCCGGCCGCATGTTCGCCCGGGCCTTCACCGTGTTCAACCTCGCACAGGTCGAGGGCTATGAGCCCGCTCCTGTCGCAGTATTGCCGGAAAGCGAGCGGTTCGAACATGCCGAGGCATTCGTCGCGGCTCTGAAGATTCCGATCACCGAAGGCGCCTACGATGCGCACTACCGGATCGATCTTGATCACATCTTCATGCCAACCTTTTCCGCGTTTCGGGATGCATCGGCGCAGATGGGCACCCTTCTGCACGAAGCTGGCCACGCTACAGGCGCAAAGCACAGGCTCGACCGCAATTTTGCCGAGAGGTTCAAGCGCGACAGCCTGGCGATCGAGGAGATCTGCGCCGAACTGACCGCTTCGTTCGTGCTCGCCGACCTCGGGATCGCCCACCATCCGCGCGCCGATCATGCCGCATACGTGGCATCGTGGTTGCGCGTGCTGAAGGACGACCCTCGCGCCATCTTCACCGCCGCCAGCAAGGCACAGGCCGCAGCCGATTGGATGCATGCCCAGCAACCTCAGTCCGAGGAGTTGGCGGCATGACGCGCGTCCGGAAAATTTGCAGTGGAAGTCAGATAAGGGCTGGACTGTCAGGATATATCGCCGAGCAGGTGAGTGCCCGGATCTGCTACGAACTGGGCCTTCCGGCAGACCTCCACGAAAGCCATGCCAGCTACGTCTCGCACTGGCTGGAGATCCTCAAGGCCGACAAGACGGCGATCATCACCGCGGCCGCGAAGGCCGATCAGGCATTCAACCATCTTGCGGCCTATTCGGGCTACCAGAGCGAACCTGTCGAGCATGAAGGGGAGGAAGCCGATGAAACGGCGCCAGTTCCGGCTTGTGCTTGAGCCAACCCCCCGAGGAGGTCGTTCGCCTCACCCAGCTTCACCGTTATGCCGGCGATGTTGCAGGCCGGGGGAGGGCGCCCATTGGCGGTGTGCTGGCTGAGTATATCGCAGGCCTGTTTCCCCAGAGGGATCCACGCCAGGTGCTGGACGGTCTTCTCGGCAAGGGGGACGCCGGTTGGTCACTTGGCACAGCTCCGGGTCAAGGCCGAACGCTCATCATCCAGACAACCGAGGCGGGCGTTGCGGTCTCGGCAGTTGCACGAATCCTCGAGCAGATTGCGCCAGGCACGCTCCTGCGACCGATGATCTACGAGCCGTTGCCGCTGCAGGGCCTAAGCGAACATCGTCGCAGCCTGCATTGAGGGAAGGGGGATGGGGCCATTGCATCTTGCAATGGAAAGGAAGCCTCATGTCCTGCGACATCGATTACCGTTACCGCCGCGCACTCCAGCCTGATGGACTGACAACCTTCGAGAATGCGCTGCGAGCATTGAACGAGGCCGTCGATGATGTCCGCCTTGCAGGCCGGCAGGCTGCAAGCTGCCCGGCAGTGCTGCTCCTCACCCGCCACCTTCAGCGGATTGCCGACGGAAGGCCAACCGAATGTGAGGCAGACGACCAGGCGCTGCGGTCCCAGTGCATCGAACGCCTTGCCGAGCTCAAGCACAGACCGGCGATCATTGCGCTGGTCAAGCGCGGGATCGACTATCGTCCCGAAGAGCTGCGCCACTATCGGCGCGAGGGCACGCGCGCGCTCCGCCAGATCGCAGCAGGGATCGGGCTCGAGCATGCCGATTACCGCATCAGCTATTACACCTCACAGGAACAGCTCGCGGGCGAGCATGTGCTGGAAGCCGAAGGTATCTATATCCGGATCAGCCCGGAAAGGTTCGGCGAGCCGGGTCTCGCTTGGCGCAACCCGTTCTGGAAACCGCCTGGCGCGGTGATGCGCAAAGCGCCGATCACCGCCCTTGCAGACATTCCCGCACTCACGGCGCGGATCGCGCGCGAATTGAAGATCGCACCTCCGGCGCAGCCGGGGCTCATCTGAAGGAGAACACGCATGGGCTGGCTTTACATGCACCGTGCCGGAATGGGGGGCTTCGACACTCCCAAGGCCTATCTCGACAATCAGCTCACATGGGAGCGCGAAAATGAAGAAACCGGCAGCTTTGAAGGATGCCGGGTCATCAGAAGCGTGTCCACAACCGGGGCCTATTACGCGGCTGTCCAGCGCTTTGGACCGAACAACCAGACCCACGCCATCTCCGCGGTGATCTGTCTGGTGCGCTGGAACCCCAAGGCCGCAGACGGCCTCCTGTTCGGCTATAAGGACATGGATGAAAACTCCGGGCCGGTGGAGGCCGGATGTCCCAGAAATATCCTCGAGGAGCTGGGGCCAACCAATCACCCTTATGCCCTCGACTGGCGCAACCGGTGCTACCGGCAGCTGCGGCTGAAGGAACGCAAGATCGCCGATGGCGACATGATCCGGCTGCCTGAACCCATGAAGTTCACCGACGGGAGCGAACACGCCGAATTCAGGGTGACAAAGCGCGGGGCGAAGATTGAACTCAGTACGCCCGATGGTCGAGGCCGGTTCCGCATCAGCAGATTGATGGAGCGCCGGTTCGAAGTCGTGCCCCCCAAGCGTGCGCCGCGCACATTCTTCCCGGCAACGCCGTAACGCTCGGGAGGTGACCATGCTGCTTCAGAGCCTCGATCCCAGAAGGGCGATCCTGTGCGGACGCGCCAATGCCGAGCGTGTCGCCATTCGGATGACCGCAAATTCCGGGCAGAGCCATGCCGTGGTGAGGACGGACAGCAAGCTCCAGCCCTTCTGCGTTATGCCTGCAGAAGAGGGCCTTCCCGGTGCGATCGAATTGCAGGTCGTGGTTTTGTAAGAGCGGGAAACCTCTGCGGTTGAACCGGAACACCTGCTGGGTCTGGGCACAGCAAACCTTGATTACCGCAAAGATTGACGCTATATCGCGTCAAAATTCATGGGAAAGTGCAATGGCGATTCAAAACTACGCTGACAACGGCGCGTTTGCTCCGCGCAAGATCGTCGACGCGCTGCGGACCACCAGCGACGAACTCGCACGCTCGCTGGGCCTCGGCAAGGACGCGATCCAGCGCAAAGACCGGATCGCGTCGACACGTACCCAGCGCCGCCTTCGCCAGATGGTCGAGGTGCTCAACAAGGTCGAGCCGCGCTTTGGCTCGGCGTTGCTGGCCTATGCCTGGTACCGCTCGGAACCGCTGCCCGGCTTCTCGGGCCAGACCGCCATGCAGCTGGTGCAAAGCAACCGGGCCGATGACGTGCTGACCTATATCGACGCGGTCGACGCCGGCGTCCACGCCTAGTCCAATGCTCTTTACCGGGCTGCTCTACCGCGCCCACAATCCGGTTTGGTCCCGCGAACCCCTCTCAGGGGAGGGGGCGGCCCGGTTTGGCGGACGGTTCAATCGCATCGGGCGCATCGCGCTCTATACTTCCCTCGCCCCTGAGACCGCGCTGCGCGAGGCCAATCAGGTTGGCACGCTGCAGCCCACCACGCTGGTCGCCTATCAGGCCGACATCGGACCGTTGCTCGATGGCCGCGATGGGGCTGCATTGCGGCCTTTCGGTATCGCACCGGCTGAGCTCGCCGACCCGGCGTGGCGTGATAAGATGCTCTCAGGCAAGGCGGTCCCGACGCAAGACCTGGCGGAGGCCGCGATCGCGCAAGGCTATGCCGGCATCGTTGTCCCGAGTTACGCCCGCGGCGCCCCCGCGGACGCGCTCAATCTGGTCCTGTGGGACTGGGACGGGCGCATCACGCTTGTTGATGACGCCGACCGGCTTGGCCTTCGCAATAACTGATGGCCGCTTATTCCTCGATCATCCCTCCAAGACCGGGATCGAGATACCACGATGGTCCTTCAATAAAGTCGGCATTGCGGGCAGGAACAGGGCCATCAGGCTCTGACGAGACGTAAGGGTTGACCATCGGCGCAGGGTGCTGGCCCGAGCGCAGAATGTGCCCCGACATCTGGCACCGCGGCCCGAGGAGCTCGAAGAGCCATTCGAGATCGTCGAGCATCTGGACAACCCCGCGCCCTGCCAGCGCGTAGTAAAGACAGCGCTGATAGTCATCGCAATGGCAGGACAGGATCTGTGTCAGCCGGGCCTTGGCATTGGGCAGGCCCTGAAAGACGCCCTGCAAGGTCTCGTAGAGCTCGCGCGCCGAGTAATAAGCATCGAACGGCTCCACTCCGATCGAGGCATTGGCGAGCATACGTTTGGTTGGGCGGCAATTCGGATCAAGCGCCGCGTCGCGCAGCGTGACATCGAGGTCGAACTTGCCGATATCAAAGACCTTGTTCATTATTTGTGGGCTCCTGCAGATTATGAACATACCGTGAACAAATGACAGGGTCAAGGCGTCATCATGCATGTGGCTGGTAGGTAAGGACACCACAGGAAAGACCGGCAGGGTCGCGATCAGCGACGAGCTGAAGGCTGCGCTGGTGCGGTGGTATACAGGCCGGGGCAGCGAGGCCGACCACCGCGCTTCAGTCTCACTGGTCTCGACCGCGCGAGAGAACCACAAGTGGATCGCCTGCGATTGCCTTGGGGCAGAGCGGCCGCCGCCGCTGATGAGCGCGGCCTATCTCAGTTTTCAGGAGACCTATTACCTCCGGCGCCTTACTGCGCGGCCAGGCCACGAGCCAGGTTGCCCGTTTCATCTGCCGCAGGCGCCACCGCGCATCCGCGAGACCGTGAAGGATTCGCTCTATGCTATTGGCCTACCAAAAGGCCTGTTCAGTGCCCACCAGAAGGCACCGGAGAAGCTTGCACAAAGGCCAGAGGACATAGAGCCTGACGACCGCTCACGCGGCGTCGCCATCCCGCGCCTGGGCAAGCTACTCTGGCTTCTGCTCGAACGCGCAGGCTCGAACATCCTGCGCGAATTACCGCCCAGTGGCAGGCGCGCAGGCTCGATCAGCGAAGAAATGCACCACCTCAAGCGCGCAGCCGAGGGCCTCGAGATCGCGCCGGGCATTCGGCTGTCGGATCACCTCTACACCAACGCCATCGATTACGAGAAGCGGCGGGTCCATGCCCGGTTACGGGCTGCCGCCGAGACCTGGCCGCCCGAGTTTGCGCCGCAGTCCTTCCTGCTTCTCGAAGCAAGCGAGGTCACATCGAGCGAAGTGGTGACGGGGCTCGGAACTGTCGAAATCCGCAATCGCATCCAGCACACTGGGATCATCCGGGCCGAGGTCGAGCCACCCTTTCTCGTGCTGGCCGTCGTCGGCGAGCATAGTCGGCGCGAAGGATACCTGGCGCTGCGCGCCTATGCCCAGCCTGTCTTCAGCGGGAACCAGTTCGTGCCCGCCGAGCGCGACCATGATCGCGACGTGCTGCGCGCGCTCCAACAGGCCCAATATGAACTGCGCCGTCTCGGTGTCAGGATGGCGGTCAAGAAGGTCCTCTTTGACATCACGCTGGCTGCGGGCTCGGCGAGGCCGGATTTCCTGGTGGCGCTGCTCGATGAGCATAGCGGGGTGGAGTGCAAGTTCGCGCTCCAGATCCTGCAGTCGGATGATGCTGACTATCTTGAGCTGCGCAGCATCGAGCGCGAGCGTCTCGGTCAGGCCGGGATTGTCGTATGCCTGCCGGTGAGCAGCGTGACGCCTGAGGCAATTATCAGCGAAGCCCGCAGCCTTCTCGAGTGAAGGGGAGGGGGAGGATTTGAGCGAACCTGAAGAAGGAGAGTTCGCTCATGACATGTTTTGCCCCGTCGCCGCGCCCATCGACATCGATCTGGGGCGCAGTCCAGCAGGCCGATCAGCTTGGCCCCGGCATTTGGTCGGTGATGACCGCCAGCCACGGCGGCATCATTCTGTCCGATCAGAGGCAGGCCGCCATGCCGCCGGCGCTACTGATCGAGGGCGGCTCCTACGAGGAAGACTGCGACTGGGCGCTCCCGATCCTTGCCTTCGCCAGCGAGCTTGAACGCCAGCGCTCCTGCTCCGCGGGCTTTCTGCAGCTTGCCCGCGATACCGCGCGGTGTTGGCACCCGGACCGCTTCGGTGCCTTTACCGGAGAGGCCGTCGAGGAGAATGCGTCCGCGATCCTGCGGACGCGCAAGGCCTATATGGCCGTGATCGGCGAATTCTGCGTGACCAGCGCCTGGGGCGATTGGGCCGAATGGGTGCCGGAAGGCAAGGTCGGCGTGATTGCCCGGCAAGTCGAACGCGTCGATCACCTTGGCCGACCAACCTATGGCGAGGCCGAAGTCTGCGCGCTCATCGCCAAGGACCTCTACGCCGCGCGCGGCGAGGTCACGGCGCTGCGCGATACGGCGCACGAGGTCATCCCGATACCTGAGGCCCTGCGGCCCAAGCGAGTCGGATGAAGAGCAGGCCGAAGGCCACCCGGCTCTGGCCAGGCATTGATCCGCCTATCTGAAGGGGAGGGGGAGGGGAAGGGCGAACCAGTGCGATGAAGGACCCTTTGCCATGAACCTGACAGTCATCCGACCCAGCGTCAGCCCGAAGACGATCACCAAAGTCACACGCCTCTTTAACGGCACCATCGGCGATATCCTCGGCGAGCTCCTCCAGAACAGTCGCCGCGCTGGCGCTTCCCGGATCGATATCGCCTGCTGCGCGGATCAGGACGGAGCGCGCCTGACCCTTGTCGATGATGGGTCCGGGGTAGCCGATCCCCAGACCATGATTGCGCTGGGGGATTCGGGCTGGAGCCAGCACATCCATGAGGCCGAAGACCCGGCAGGCATGGGTGTCTTCAGCCTGGCGGGCAAGGATACCCGGATCAGCACGCGTCATGCCGATGCCGACACCGGATGGTCGGTCCATGTCCCAGCGGATGGCTGGACCGGTGCGCAGGACATTGCCGTGGTGCCCCTGGCTCGCCCGGTTGGGACGACCATCACCTTCCTGATGCCCGGGGTGAGCGAGCAGACGACCGAGCGGATTCTGCGCGAGGTCGCGAAGTTCTACCCGCTGCCGGTGTTCTTCAATGGCGCGCACGTGCCGCGCGAGGACTTTCTCGCAAAGGCGATCTACATCGCCGAGTGGAACGGCAGCCAGATCGGCGTGTTCGAGGGGCGCGAATACCACCAGGACCCCACGACGAACTTCCATGGCATGGTGCTCACCCGCAAGCTTGCCAGTGTGTCGGAGAGCCTTGGCGGCAAGACCTACCATGCCCGGCTCGATATCGGGGCCACCCCGGGCCTTGCCCTTGTGCTCCCGGCGCGCAAGGAATTCGTCGAGAACGCCGCATTTGCGGCGCTGCAGGCAGCGTGCAAGCGCACGATCTATGCCGCGCTGGCGCACAGAGGCCAGCACCGGCTTTCCTTCGAGAACTGGAAGGAAGCGCGCGATCTGGGGGTTGCCCTGCCGGAGGCCGACCCCTGCCTGCCCCGCTGGCATGCGGCCATCGCGGAGAGCGACAACGTCAATGTCGAGTATGAGGAAGTCGCAGCAGGTGCGGACACGATCCTTGTCGCGGATCTTGAGCCCGATATTGCACAGGGGCTGGAGCGCGCGCTGCGCGAGCACCCTTTGCGCCCACACCTCGTCGAGAACCATCCCGCATACGCTGGCTATGGCTGGTATGACGCGCTGCATCAGCTCGGCAACGTGCGCTTCTATGTTGCAGCCGGGGAGCAGGGCCACGTCATCGCCGAGAACGGCAGCTTTCCGCCGCTCGATGACCATGTTCGTGCCGAGACGATCGAGCTGAGGTTCTGTGTCTTCCACCGCTCCAGCGAAACGCAGCGCGAAGAACGGATCCCGGCAGATGTGGCCTTCGTCGTGGGCGAGGATGGCTGGTACAGCGGTGTCGACCAGATCCGCATCGCTTATGTGCCGGGTCCGGCGCTGACCCCCGAAACGCTGGTCGATCTGATCGAGAACGTCTGTTTCTGCGCGAGCGACGACAGCGAGGCCGACTCCTGGGACACCCAGCACGAGCACTTCTTGCGCGATGCGCGCGAGCTCGCGGCCCGGGTGCTGCTCGGCGAAGACGAGGCCATTGCGGCGCGTATCCGCGACACGCTCGCCAGCATCCTGTGGGTCATTCCCAAGGATCGGCAGGTTGCCATTACCGTCGCCCCCGGGACCGCGATCAATGTTCAGCTGTCCGCTTGTCAGCCTGCCGGCTGAGGCTCGCGAGGCCGTCCGGTTGCCCGCTGATCGCCCCTTTGATCGGGAGGAGACCTCCAATGCATGACACATCCGACCTCTCTTGCGCTCGGCAGCGCACCGAGCGGATCGCGCTGCTCAATGATGCCGCACGCCAGGGCCGTGACCGAACGGCCCGCATCGTCATGACCTCCGGGCTGCTTGCAGAACTCGGCGGCGACACGGTGGCACAAAGCATGATGGCACAGGCCCGGTTGATGGCCGCTCTGCGCCATTGCACCTTCGCCCCGGATTCGCCCGAGCGAGACTTTGCAAGCATGGATGTCGATGGCATCAAGGTGCTGATGAAAGTCGATTATTACGACACCGAACTGGCGTTCGGGTCAGAGGATCCGGCCAATCCAGCGATGACACGGCGCGTCATCACGCTGATGCGGCCAGCGGACTACTGATCATTGTGAAGGGCAGGCATTTCGCTGCGTGACCGGGCAGCCGCCCAAGCCCGATGCGGAGGTAACGAGCGCATGAGCAGGCACAAAGTACCGCTTCGTGACGGGATTGCAGCGGCAAGTGCCTTTGTCGGATGGGACCGACCGCTTCAGACCTATTTCGCGCAGGTTCTGAGCGCCCCTGACGAAGACGGAGAGGAGATCGAACTCGTATGGGTCGGAGCCGCCTTTGGCGAGCTCCCCCGCGCGGTTGACGCAATCCGCGTGCTCGAACCCTATTGCCATATCGACGCAAGTCTTGCCGCACAGCTCGAGATCGACAGGATGGCCTGCCTCGCCACGCGCGATGGACCCAATCAGCTCGAAGCCAAGGCCTTCATGGCGCGCCTCAGCCAGATCAAGGACAGGTCCGAGCCCGAAGCTTAGGTCGGTACAGACCGCGCATGGCTCGAAGCAGGGCCGGTTCAGCTCCGAACCACCTATCGAGACTCCTCAGCCCTCCGGGCTGGACAGGATTACGCGCGCCTGCGGTGGCTGGCGCACGGGCCGGGCCAGGGGCCCGGAGGAGAGGGGGGGGGAGAAGGTGTTCCGGACAAGGGGTTCGGACAGCATCAGGAGAACTTGACATGAACATCGGCACCCTCAAGGCCAACGCAGAAGGCGTTCACATCGGCCGCATCACCACCCTGACCTTCAGCGCGACCGTCGCTCTGCGGGCCTTCGAATCCACCAACGAGCGGGCACCCAAGTTCGACCTCATGGCGCTCTCGGCGGACCGCCGCAGCTGGGTCAAGATCGGCGCGCTCTGGGAATACTCGTCGAACGAGACCGGCGAGTGCTTCCTGTCGGGCCAGATCGACGATCCCAGCCTCTCGGCGCCGATCCCGGTCGCCATGTTCCAGCAGAACGACGGCAGCTTCAATGTCGCCTGGCGGCGTTCGAAGCCCAAGGCCTCGCTCGACGGCTTCGGCAGCGAGAGCGAAGGCGCCCTGCCGCCGCTGACCGCCACCGGCGACGAACCGGCCAGCGACCGCGGCGTTGACAGCGCCGCTGCCACCGGCGACGGTCTGGGCGAGAGTACTGCTCCGGCACCCAAGGGCAAGACGCGCGCGAGCGTCGACGCCTGACCGGCACAAGCCCCCCGTGACCGGTGCCGCGACCCGCGCCGGTCACATCGGGAAGGCCCGTCCGCGCATTTGTCGCGGGCGGGCCTTTTCTTTTGCCCGCTGCTTTCAAGCTGACCAGACCTGCTGCAGGAACTCTGCCTGCGAGAGAGGAGGGGGAGGTGCCGTTCAAGCAAAGGAGGCTTGAATGGCACAGACAGACTGGACTCTCGATCTTGGCGGCGCTCCGTGGAACGAAGACTGCGCGCAGATCGGCCACACCCCCAATTTCGACCTCGTGAATACCGCGGAAGCCATGCTCTACAGGGCTGCGCTGATCGCGGTTGCCGGATCGCCGCCTGCCGGCATCAGCCTGCGGATCAAGGCCAACGCTCATGATTTCGGGACCTACCGGACAGTCGAGGCGAGCATCGACAATGACCAGGACGATGGCAGCCATGCCAGCTATCTCGAGACCCTCGAGACCGGCATCGCCTTCTGGCATCAGGCCGGGTTTGCACCGCCTGAATTCGGCAAGCTGACGGCGAGCGATCAGCTTGCGGGTTTCGTCGTGGATGCCGTCGCAAGCGCGCTGCGGATCACACGGCCGAGCAGCACCGGCGCATTCTTTCCGGCGTCCTCCGGGCCGCTCCACCGGAACCTCACCGCAGCCTTTCCGGAGGCGGCGCAGCGCGCCTTTTCCGAAGGGGGCCTGCCATGCTGACCGATAGCGAGCGCTTCGCCTTCAGCGCCTGGCGGATCCATGCGTTCGCCTCGACGGGCAATGCCTACGACGCCGTGCAGACCGACGAGACTATCGCTGCTGGCGATACTCTGCTCATTCTCGATGAAGGGGTTGTCGGTGTCGCGATGACCTGGCCCTTTGCTATCACCGCCGAGCCGGGCAAGCTTCACGCGGTCCGTGAGCCCGGCGCTGGCGAAACCCTCGAGCACATCGAAAAGGCGCTTGATGTTCCGGACGGGTCAATCGTTCGAGCCTGCCGCCTCGCAGGGGTTCTGGGCTTTGCGATTGATGCGGGCCTCGTCCCATTGTTGCCGGAGCTGCTGGCGACAGAGGCGGGCGGCTAGCGCGGCAAACGTCACCACAGAAATCTTGCTATTTTGGCCATAATTGCTATTTTGAGGCCAAGAGGAGATACCACCATGCCAGCGACGGCGAATGAGCACCCCAGGGTTCCCCTGACCCGGTTTCACAACAACACCGGCGAGTTCCTCGACCTTGCGACCAAGCAGCCGGTCGTCCTTACCAGCCATGGCCGCGAGCGGCATGTGATCGCAGATAGCGAATATTTCCGCCATCTTGAACAGGCGGCGCGCGGTATGATCGCAGATCACATGAATATCGAAGCTGTCGCTTCGTCCGACATGACCGACGCCGACCGCCAAGCTTTCGCCAATGCACGGCCCTCGGACAGCGAACTCGCCAATGACCGCTGGGAAGACTGACCGCCCCGCCGCAGGCCATATCCTCCGATACGTCTACCTCTTCGAGGAAGAGCAGCGCCAAGGCCGCGATGAGGGCGTCAAGGAACGCTTTGTCGTCGTCGTGGGTGTCGAGGGGTCACGCTATCTGGTCGCCGCGATCACGACCAAGGGCGAGGGGCGCAAGAACGCCATCGTGATCCCCGATGAGATTGCGCGCACAGCCGGGCTTGCTCCCGGTAGCGCCATCGTCATTTCGGAATTCAACCGGTTCACCTGGCCCGGGTTCGACATCAGACCCCTGATGAAGCAGCCCGGGTACATTGCCGGACGTCTCCCACCGCGGTTCACGACAAAGATCATCGATGCCATAGCAGCCTGGAGAGCAGCTCCCGTCGATCGGGATTGATTGGCGCTACGTGCAGACAGGCAGCCCCCTTGGGGCCTTGTCCGATTGTGCATCAACGCCAGGCCAGTGGCGCCAACCTTGCGGATCGGCACCCCAGATAGCCAAGGTCAGGTGTTCCGGACTACTGCCGCAAAGGGACTATTCGCTCACCGAAATCGGCGAGGACGGACGATCAATCATGCGACCAACGCCAGCGTCAGCAAGCCGAGACGCGGCGAGGTTGATGTCCAGGCACGCAATCCGCCCCAGTACCAACAGCACGTCCGCCGTCCAGTGCCCCTGCCTCTCTGGTCGAGCTTAGGGCCAACCTGCAGAAATGCGAGCCGTGTTGCCCGGCAAGCCGGGCTGCCCGCACCACCTCGATTTCTGAGGTTTCCCGCGCGCGAAGGCGCGCGGTGTCCCAGCTCTTCCGCCGAGGCTCGATAAGGGCACCGGCGGACGAGCCGTCGGCACCAAGGAGGCTCTTGCAATGAACATCGTCAACCTCGTCGGCCGTCTCGCCAAGGATCCCGTTGCCCGCGATCGCAGCGACACCCGCATCACCGAACTCATCCTCGTGACCGAACGTCCCGTCATCCGCGATGGGAAGGTCCAGAAGGACCCCGAGACCGGCTACCCGGTCAAGGATGCCGAATTCCACAAGATCACCGTCTTCAACGGCCTCGGGCTCCCGCTGCGCCAGCACAAGGCCAAGGGCGACCAGCTCGCCGTGACGGGCCGCATCCACTACTCGCGCTGGCAGGACGCCGAAGGCAATGACCGCTACGGCTGCGAGATCATCGCCGAGAACGTCGAGTTCCTGTGACCAGCAGGGGCGGCACCGCAGTGCCGCCCCTCGCTTCGCTCGAAAGGCCAAACTCGCCACAGCCTCATCGACCAAAAAATCCATCCTGACCGACGACGACAAACGCCATAGTAAGACTGCAACCAGGAGGAACCGCCACATGTCGATTACCTTCCCTAGGAAGTTCGCCATCGGGGGAGTGCCTGTCACGAACATCAAGGAAGGGTTGAAATCTCTTTCCAGAACGAATGATCCTGGCTCCTTTGTCGGCCTACGTTCGGTCTTTCCGACCCTCATCCACGGATCTCATGCCCTCGAAATCGCAGGCTTGCTTGGTTTGCTCGACGATGAGCGATCCGATCTGACTCCGACAGGCAGGGCAGTTGCCCATTCACGCAGCGTCGTGAAAGCCGATTTGACCAAGGCGCGTGCCATCCTCGACCAGCTGCTTGAACGATTTGAGGCGATCAATGCCGACCCCGATCGCCTGATCAGCATCAACAGGGTCTACCTTTATGGCAGCGTCATGCGCGGCGATCCTCTCGTTGGCGACATCGACCTCGAGATCGAAGCCTCCCGAGGTCCTGCCTACATCAACGACTTTCAGGGATATCTCAGGGATTGCCGTTCCTTTGTCCGGCGATTTGCACCGAACTATGTGCCTCCCGTCTACATGGCCGAGAGTGACAAGGCGATGGACCATCTCGTCTTCGGACAAAGGCGAGCGCCGATCCTCAAGGGGGCCGTGATCAATGGCAGGAACCTCAGCACGATCCCGGCGCCATGTCAGCTGATCTACACCATTCAGAACGGCATCGACCGGGACGCCCCGATCCTCACAACCCATCCTGATTATGACCCGACAATCGAAACGAGCCACGAAATCCCGCACCTTGCATCGATCGACGTTCCCCAATTCGGAATCCCAGCGCCGGTTGACGCCAGATTCATCGCGAAGTTCCATCACTCCGGGCGGGTT
Organism: Sphingomonadales bacterium; assembly: GCA_016704425.1. GTDB lineage: Bacteria > Pseudomonadota > Alphaproteobacteria > Sphingomonadales > Sphingomonadaceae > Aquisediminimonas. The sequence continues at coordinate 519,662 of JADJAC010000010.1, read as the reverse complement.
GACGCGCATGATTTTGCCTCACCGACGTCCAACCTGCTGGCGTGGCTACTGCGGGTGCATGAACGGCAATCCAGCACGCTGAAGGTCCATGTGAGCAGCGAGACGCTGGACCCCGCCTTCGCCAAACGAAGCGGCCTCACGGACGACCTGAGCCCGAAGGGAACCATTGTCCTGACGGCCGAGACCGATCGCAGCGAACTGCGATCCTTCATGAAAATTGAGCGTAAAGTGGCGATGATTGATGGGATGCTGACGGTTGACCTGAAGGTCTGTGACCTCGCGACATTGCAGCGCCGCCGGAGCGATGAAGCACACGCCAACTGTCTCGCCGTGGTCGCAGCCACAATTCATATGGCAGACCGATTCCACGCGGTCGCACTCAACCAGGCGGGCAACAATTACCCAATAGAAGCGACGGTGACGACAGCCAGCTCGGTTCCGGACGCGATCGGTCCATTGATCCAGCAATTCGACTCCGGGTTAAGCGGATCACTAGATTCCTGACGTGGACGCGCGCCTGCCGCTATGCCCGCCGCAGCCATGCGGCATCGACGTCACTCTCCCAAGCACCCCCTCAAGACCCTCGGTCGATCATTGTCCCCGTCGCATCGATCTTTGCGCCGCGGTGACCACAGCTGCACCTGAGATGCTGCGCGACCACCGCAAGCTTCATCGGGATCGACTTGGCGAAGCATTGATCGCGCAACCTGGACGCCGGGATGATCACGACGCGGCGGCACCTTCTGCATTCAACCTGCGCATTGAGACCATACCGGACCAGATCGGCGACAGTGTCGAGACGCTTGCTTCCCATAGGCGCCGTAGAACATCATGAGAACATGATCGTCAACCGCAATGGAGCACCTCCGCAGGGAGTCGCGTCTCCCGACCTTCGGCCGGGACCGAGCTCTACTGCGCGCATCGTCGGCCGAGCGGGCCAGGTGGGACTTGAGCTGCGAGATCATCGCCGAGACCGTCCAGTTCCTCTGATCGATCAGTCGGCACCCTTCCAGATGCCGCCCTTTCGAACTATCAGAACCCCAACAGTAAAAGGCGACCCACGATGAGCCGGAAACCGTATCGCAGCTCGCAGTTCACGCATGAAGATGACTATCGCATCAGCTTTCCGCCGAAGCTCATCGATGTCTATATGTGCCTGACTTTGAAAGATATCAGCGTGCGGTACTTGCTGGACGCAACGGCGCACGGTGACGCGGCCAGGCTCAGCATTACGGCAAACGCCCAAGGATTCCGCACTGATGATGGAAGCATAATGTCCATCGGGTGGTGCGACATTGACCTCATAACAGATTGGCACATCCAGCACGATTTCGAGGAAGGCGACTGGAAACCTTGGGAAGCATTCCGAAACCTTCCCCAAGGGTACATAGGGCTTCTCGACCCGCTCCATTCGCCAAATCGCGGCGCAATGGACGATGTGACCTCGATCGGCGCCATCGTTCTATCGGACCGGGCGATTGACCGGATTACGACCCACACCCGCGCTCAGCCAGAAGCCGAAATCAAGATTACGGGACAATTAAGCGAGGCGGATTTGGTCGCCGTAACCAACATCAACCTAAGCCACTGATCTCAAGGGGTGGCGTCCCCCTGCCTTCGGCCGGGACCGCGCTCTATTCCGCTCGGCGCCGCAGCCCTGGCTCAGCTGAAGCTTCGCTAAGGGCTGTGCCCAAGCCTCGCTCCAACGAGCCCCAGAGGGGGTCTCGGCCCTTCGGGTGACGATCGCTGACGCATTTTGCCGCGCACCGCGCTTACGCGCTGCGGCTATAAGGAGCGGAGCTTTTCCAGCGGCTCGGGCTTCGCCCGGGCCTTACATTCCTGATAGCCCCGCCGGCTCTCGGTCCCGCCGCTCGCGGCCGACTTGCCGCGCGCACGGTCGGCGACAAATGCCGCCGCCTCGGCGGGCGACGAACCCGGCCTGCCAGACCGCGGCTCCTGCGGGAGCCGTCTCCAGTGCGGACGTCTCGGAGAGACGCCGGTTGACTCGGCATGTCGGCTTTTGGGCGATGCCATGAGCTTGCCCAATGACCGATGATGGGTGGGTAGGCGAATGGCGGCTTTCCTAACTTAGTTGCGAGCCGCATTGGCTGGCTTGCCCCCTCTCGATCTGCAACCTCTCGCCGTGCCGCTCACGCTCGGCAAAGCCGCAATATGACCGTGAGATCGGCCAGGGCAAGCGTGCGATAACTTAAGCGCACGATGCCAGCAGCCTCCCACTCCTTCAGCACCCGATTGACGCTTTGCCGTGATGCACCAAGCATATGAGCGGCCTCCTCCTGCGAGAAGCGCAGCACTGGCGCATCGCCTGCATTGCCGCCTACGTCGATCATTTGCACGATGATCCGTGCGAGGCGCGCAGGCAACGGCAGCAGCACGGTGTCGTCCATCCGGCTGAGCACCGCCTTGTAACGCTGGCCCATCATGGCGAGGAACTGCCGTAGATAATCGGAGCGCTCGTCGATCAAGGCGTGAAGGGTGGCAGCGGGGACCATCAGCACGGTGCTGCCGACGGCGGCCACCGCATCATTGCCACGCGGTTCGCAGGTGAACAGCGATGCCTCGCCGAACCAGTGCCCCGCCGTCACCAGACCCAGCACGGCTTCACGGCCGGCAGGGCTGGTAACACTGAGGCGAATGATGCCACGCTCCACGCAGAACAGCGCATCGGGCGGCGAGCCTCGCCCGTAAAGCGCCTCACCACGCGCCAACACGCGCTGGCGTGCATGGCGGCGCAGGAGGGCGTCGAGCTCCTCATCCAGTTTTCCCGGTTCGGCCAAGCACACCCTCCGCGCCGCAAGATCGTTTCAGCAACGGCCACGTGGTTACAACAAGCGGCGCACACAGCAAGAGCGCGACCCGCTCACCCCGCTAGTGCAGCTTTCAGACTGTCCCGCCGCGCCTTGAACATCGGAATGTCGTCGTAAGGGATGTCGGGATTGGTGCCGTTCCCCAGATGATCGAGGCGACTCTGCACGATCGGCAACTGTTCGGGGCTGGGGTAGATGTAGAACCGGTCTTCCTCGATCGCCTTGAAAGTGATCGCAGCCACTGCCTCGGGCGTGAGCGTGCCGTTGGCGAGATCCCTCGCAGAGATGGCCTGCGTGGCCAGCTGCGATCGGGTCGGTCCACTGTCATTGACGAGATCAGCGGGACGATTGCGGTAGCACTGGCTGATATTGGTGCTCACATAGAACGGGCACAACACCGCCGCCCGAACCTGTCGGCCGATCAGATCGAGGTCGTGGTAGAGGCATTCGGACATGGCCAGCACCGCGTGCTTGGAAACGCTGTAGATGCCCATGCCCGGCGCGGTCACGAGCCCAGCCATGGAAGCGGTGTTGACGATACGCCCCTCATAGCGCGGATCGGCGGCGGCGGCGGCCAGCATGCGCGGGGTGAAGCTGCGCACCCCGTTGGCAACGCCATCGACATTCACGCCGAACAGCCACTTCCAGTCCTTCTCGGTGCTTTCCCAGATCGGTCCGCCCGATGCGACACCGGCATTGTTGAAGAGCAGGTTGGCCGGGCCGAAGTTCTGTTCAGTGGCGAGCGCCAGCGCCTCGACCGAAGCAGCACTGGTCACATCGGTCAGCACGCCGATCGCCTCGGCCCCATCTGCGCGCAGGTCAGCAACGGCCTTCTCCATCGCTCCCGCTTCGACATCGGCGACCACCACCTTCATGCCGCGCCGCGCAGCCTCCTCGGCCATTGCCTTGCCGAGGCCCGAAGCCCCGCCGGTTACCACGGCCACGCCGCCTTTCATGTTCATCATCCTGCCTTCCTCATCGTTTCATGGTGTCCCATGCCGGCAGCTTCGCGCTGCATCGGCCGATAGTTGTAGGCGAACACCGGATCGGTCAGATCGATCGCGGGTATCGCCTCGCTCTCGTAGAAATAGTCCTGGCTGTGCTGCCATTCAGGCGTGTCGCCGCGCCGGGGCAGCCGGTCGAGGCTCCGCAGCAGATAGCCGGGGTTGAGGTAATCGGTATCGACCCACGGCTTCAGTTCCATGCCCTGATCCTCGGGCCTGAGCATCGGCATCACGCTGCTTGCACCGGCCTTGTGCATGTGATCGAGCAGGCGGCACACGAAGCCGGCGACCAGATCGGCGCGCAAGGTCCAGCTGTAATGGCCATAGCCATAGACCCAGGCCATGTTGGGAATGCCGGTGAACATGATCCCGCGATAGGTGACGGTCTGCGCGAAGTTGACCGGCGCACCATCGATGCTGAACGGGATTTCGCCCATCACTGCCATCTCGAAGCCGGTTGCGGTGATTACCACATCGGCATCAATGCGTTCGCCCGACGAGAGCACAATCCCTGTCTCGTCGAAGGTGCTGATCGTATCTGTTGCGACTGAAGCCTTGCCCGCCGCGATGGCCTTGAACAGATCGCCGTCCGGCACAAACGCCACGCGCTGCTGCATCGGCCGATAGGGCGGCGTGAAATGCCGTTCGACATCGAACCCTTCCGGGAGCAGCGCCTGAACGCCGCCGATCAGCATCGCCTTCAGCTTGTCAGGCGATGATTGCGCGCGGTCGAGCAGATCGGCCCGGTCGCGCACCACCTTGCGCCGCATGATCTCGTGAACCCACGCAGGGTCCACATCCAGCCTGCGCAATTCCTCGGCCAGCGCGTCAGCATTGCGACCGGCGGCAAAATAGGTGGGCGTGCGTTGCAGCATGGTCACGTGAGCACACTGGTCGGCGAGCGCCGGGATCAGGGTTGCGGCGGTGGCGCCCGAACCGATCACGGTCACGTTCTTGCCCGCCAGATCTACATCCTCTGGCCAGTGCTGGGGGTGGATTACCTGACCCTTGAACCTGTCCATGCCCGGCCATTGGGGCGTGTAGCCCTGCGCATGGCGGTAATAGCCCTGGCACATCCACAGGAAGCTCGCCTCCATCTCCACCACATCGTCGGCGTCCTTGCGTTCAACCGTGAGCCGCCAGCTGGCCGTTTCGCTGGACCAGTCGGCAGAAGTTACGCTGTGGCCATATCGGATAGAGGGACCAAGGCCCGCATCGGCGATCGCATCACCCAGATAGTCGAGGATCTGGTCGCGCGAGGCGATCGGCTGCCCGGTCCACGGCTTGAAGCCGTAGCCGAAGGTGAACAGGTCGCTATCTGACCGGGTGCCGGGATATTTGTGGATCAGCCAGGTGCCGCCATGGCCCTCAAGTGCTTCGAGAATGGCAAAGCTTAGATCCGGGCAATGCTTGCGCAGCAGGGTGGCACTGCCGATCCCGGAAATGCCCGCGCCGACGATGATCACATCGAACTTTTCGGGTTGCTGCGTGCCTGCTGCGATATTCTGCCGATCCGACACCATCTGCCTCTCCACTCCTTTGGGGCGCGGCCGGTCCCCGGCCTGGCGGCGTGCTAGACCGAGCTAGCAGGCAAGACTGTCGCCTTTGGGCATTCTATCGGATTGCGAGCTATCCTCCTCTCTAGGTGGGCAAATCAGAAGCGGATGTTATTGCCGCTTTGGGGTCGATTTGCGAACGTCGGCTTTCGGCGGCAAAGTAAGCGAAGCTGCCTGTCCGCTTCAAGTATCGATACTGCGCCTCACGGGGTGCGGGCCTTATCGGTCCTCCCGATCCAGACGGACCGCCTTTTCGATAAAGCCCGGAGGATCTTGCACGAACTGCGCTGCCTCTGATTGCAGAACCGTCCTGATGACAGCTTCCCTGCTTGGCTGAATGATCGCACCCTCCGGCGTTGCAAAGACGCAGTCGAAATGCCGCGCGAGGTCGCAGACCCCGCCGATGAATGGCAGAGAGATATCTGCCACATCGAAGCGGACCTGGATCTCTTCGATGAATTGCTCATCGAAGCTCACCTGGATGTCGTCAGCAGGTTCGTCACCCCACACCCGGAGACCGGTGTAGGATCGCGGTTTCTCGGGCAGCAACATGTCGAGCTTCGCGAATAGCGCATTCGCCTCTGCGATTGGCAGCGCCAGAACAATCTCGTCGAGCTGCGTGCGGCTCATCCGTGCAGCGTCGACCCCTGCGATACGCGCCGCAGAGGCAGGGATCAGGTTGATGACGAACTGCCAGACGGCCATCACTCGAACATAGCGCCAATGCGGGGTCCGACAATGGGCTCATTCGCTGAACGCGGAACCTGCTCTACCGGAACCCGGCGCTGCCGCCCGTCCGGGCAGGGCAGCGCCACTTACCCGCGAACGCGCTTTTCCTTGCCAGGAAGGCGTTCGCGGTCGGAGCTTTCCGACCGTAACGCGCGCCGTGGCACGCAGGGGGATCATTCGGCATCCTCCGTCCGGTCAAGGATCGGCTCAGGCTGTCGCTGCGCTTGCCTTCACCGCCCGCGAGGCGGCGATGCCGGCTTCGCGGCATCGTCCCTGACAGTCCGTCGTCGTCCGAGCAGCCCCGCCAAACGGCCTTTCAAGATTGGTGGTGTTCCCGCTGTAACCCCTTCGCAGGGCCGAAGGGGCGGCCCGGTGGGGCGCTGAAGCGCCTGACCGGACCTGCCTTCGTCTTCCCTGCTCGAGGGCGGGAACGTCTCTTCCACACACACAGGAACACCTGCCGAAACCTATCGGCGGCCGACCCTTAGTCAAGGATCGCGGTCCCCCCAATTTTCAGCGGGGAGGCTGTATCGCTGCGCGCCAGCCACCACGCAGAAAATCGGTTCCCCCACGCCCGCCATGGCGGCGGCGAGACGAGCTCGCCGTCCCTGACACGGTTCGTCCGGCCCGATGGGTTTTTGGCTGTTCCCAATGTGGGGACGATTTCAAAAATCGGAGGCTTTTATGACTGTTTTCAATTCGTTCGCAGATCTGGCTCAGGCACGGATCAATCTGGCCGATGCACGTGAAGGGATCACAGAATCCTACGACGGGGCGTTTCTTGAACATAGCGATCTGGCCAAGCTCAACATCATCGAGGCTCCAATCGCTGCAGAGATGCCGGACCCTGACATGGCGCGTCGCGCCGTGGAGATGGCAATCGGAACGATCTTCGATGTCCTCAAGGACACGCGCATGGAAGAATTTGCGCAGCAACTCGCCTGGGGCATGGTCAACTCGTTCCACATGACCGCACGCCTGGCTGAAGGACGCGAGGACGATGCTGCAAAGAAGCTGGGCGAAATGGCACGCCACTTCGATCCTTCGGAAATCTACGCTGTCGAGCTCGAGGAAACACAGCAGCTCTGCCAGACACTGCAAGGGTGCCGCGAAGCGCTCGAGGCGATGCGCGATCATGCAGCGGACGTTTACCGGGTCGAAACCGGTCGCCCCTTCACGGCCGCACGGGGATCGCAAGTCAGCAAGAACGGGGTTACCGCCAGCCAGGTGCAGGCGCGCGATTTCCTCGCAGCACGCGCCAAGGATCGCAGGGCGCAATTCCAGCCCGATGGCCCGCTGGTGATCGTGTCAGGTGGCCAAAAGGATTGGCACGATTTCGCGATGATCTGGGCAATCCTCGACGACATCAAGTCCCGGATCCCGAACATGGTCCTGGGCACGACCGGCATGCGCAAGGGCGTCGACGCCATGGCGGGTGCATGGGCGCAGCAGAACGGGGTCAACACGATCCTGTTCGTTCCCGACCAGCGCCACGGCAACCGCGCTCCGTTCCTGCGCAACGAGAGCATCGTCAAACTGAACCCGGTTGAAGCGATCATCGGAGAAGGATCCGGCATCCAGTCGAACCTTGCACAGCGCCTCCGTCAGGCTGGCGTGCCGCTGCACATTCGCCGCATCAGCGATCAGGGGCAAACGCGCTCGCGCACCTTCGGCTGAGCGCTCTTCGGAAGGCTCCGGCTTATGCCGGGGCCTTCCGTTCTTCTTTTGCGCAAGGGGCGGGCTCTGGGGGCATCGAACCCCCTTCGCCCGCTGCCGCGAGCATCGCGATCCCTGAATGTATCAGCCGCACTTTTACCTTGGCCCGGCGCGCATTGCCCGTGCTCGATGCTTCGCATCTTGCGGGCATCGCTGCCGCGCCAGCGGCTGTATCCGGACAATGGGCCGACCGGAAATCCTCAGGCTGGACGAGACCCCTTGTGGGCATTCAGCCACAAGCTCAGGAAGTGAGAAAGGAGAGGGGGATGGAGGAGACGAGCAGCGACAGGAGGCAAAGATGCTCGTCACATTCCGCGTCAAGGATATCGAGACAAGGCTCCATTCGGTACCGGCTCAGATACGCCCGCAAGAGCTCGCCGCGCTGATGCGCAGACTGCACACCGCCAACAGTACAATCGATGCAGATCCAGGCGAATTCCTGGCCGCGCCCCTGAACTTCGAGATCAATGCCAACGCGCTTGCCATCGCCGCGTTCGCATCATGCTTCGACCATCGTGCGGAGATGATCGCGATCGTCGAGGAAGCGCAGTTTCTTGGACGAATGCTACGGATCGAGCACCAGCAATGCGATGCGCCGATCACGATGCGGGTGAGCGAACACATCGCTCTGGTAGGTGACATCACAATGAGCAGCGACCTTGCGTCTAAGGTACTCACCTCTCTCGGCCGCCATGCAAATGAATCTGGCCAATTGTCCCTGCAGAAGCTCGCGACAGCGCTCGAAGATCACCGGACTTACGCGGCTTTCGTCAAGGCAGGAATCACTCCGCTCTTCGAAAGCCTCGCGTTCATCGCCGCCACCGATTGTGGAGAGCAACACCCGCTGCTCGAATGGAGCCAATGACGAACCAGCCACCAGTTCACGAGCAGCCGGGAATCGGCTCAACTCGACGCCATGTTTAACGCTCGATCTGCAACCAGCCTCCTGCAGGATCGAGGTGGAAAAGGGTGCCCGGCACGTTGCCGCGGCGCCCTTTTTTCGTACCGCTGGGGTTACGCCAATGCCGAACAGCCACGAGCCAGGACATAGCTTTCGCGAAGTCGCTGGGAACGCATGCCTCCTGCCGCAGGCACGTCCACCACCATCGCCATGAGCACCCCGCCAGCATACTGGTCAACCACTAATTTCCCGACCGAGAAGCCGTGCTGCGCCGGCTTCCGCACCATCGAAAAATTAGCGGTCAAGCCTCCGCTTCGCTCCGGTGACCAGCACACTGACGGGGCGCTGTTTCATGGCATGGCGGACGAGCCGCCAAGCGCCAGGAGGCAAGGTCATGTGCTACACAACGGAAAGCTACGAAGACGACGTTTCGGTGCTTCGTCAGATCAACCCCAACATCATCGCCCTTGATGAAAGAACGCTGGAAGCTGAGCGGCGCTCCTACCACACATTCTTCGACGTCCACGTCGTTGAGACCCCGGACGGGTACATCCTCATCGAGGAGGGAGACTATGGCGAGCTGCCGATGCATCTGATCGACCAGATCGTCTACACCGCCACCGGCAAGATGGCCGATGAATTCTGACGAGACAGGGCGGTGGTCATCGCCGCCCAACTCGACGAAAAAAGACCTCACCTGCCAAGCTTCTCGAGGGCAGAAATCGCCACCTTTGGCTTCACCTTGACGGCCAGCTCCAGAAGGGCAATCGCCGTATCCTGACCCACCTTCTTGATCAGCCGATTTAGCTCTCGTTCTGCTTCCTCGCGCTCAAGCTCTGCAAGCTTCTGCCTGCGCTCTTCCAGCTCCTTTTCTGCTGCTGCAAGCGCGGACCGTTCGCGTTCAAGTTTCGACACCATTGCGCATTCCTCCAAGCCTTGAAAGACCATGCGAAGATGCACCAATCGCAGGGTCTGTTCGAGGCATTTTTTTGCTTGCTGCTCTCGCGCCACTTCGTCGCGGAAGATGGCCTGGTTGAGCCATCGCCATGGCCAAACCCAGAGCCATTGTCGTCCCACAGCGCCCGCTGTAGGCGGACATAACGCCTGCGCTGAGTTCGCGAGTCAGGCTCGCTCGCGCAATCCCGCTGGAGAACCACCTGCGCGAGTGATCCCCCTACGACAATGGACCTGGCACAGGGCACAAGTTCCTGATTTTTTGCGCACACCGTACACCGCTGCGCGGTAGGCTGATGCAGCAATATTCTTCATACTTCACAATTGGTTAGCTGGAGTCTTGCTCACAATTCGGGCGGTGCAGTCGGCTGCAGGATGTTCAAGGCTTCAATAAAGCATCTAAAAACCAATACCATAGCGCTGCACCGGGCTGCATCGCCGACGCTCTTGGCAAGTGCGATGCAGCGCTATATACTGGTACCTGCGATAGACGAACCACGCCTGAAAAGGTGTGGTAGTGGAAAAGAAACAGTTCCAGAGCGTCGGTGTAACGCTCAGCCCAAGGATGATCGACGTCGTCGATCAACTTGCGGCAAGCCGCGGTGTATCGCGGTCTGAAGCCATCAGAATTGCCCTTGAAGTGGGCATTCCTCTCCTGAAGGCGGGACTGTCGCTCAACGCCGAGCGGGCTGTCACGATCCTCGAGCATACCCAGCTTGCGCTCTCGCTCATCGTTCAGGAGCAATATCCGGCTGATGCCGAACACCTGATCGCTCAGGCGCTCTCCAACGTGCGAGAGCATCATGGCTGAAGACATCCGGTTCAGCAAAAAAGCTGCCACTCTCACCCACGCTTCCGCGCGCGGAAAAGTGAAGCGGAACGCAGGCAATTTCACGCGCGGGTCGCAGCTGTTCCACCACGAAATCCTGATGACCTGGGCGGGCATCAGAATGCCCCTCTACGTCTGGGTCGGGACCGCCGTTGTACTGCTGTGCATCCTCGTCAGTCTGACCTTCAAAAACCACGAGGTGCAGCTCGTGTTGATGAAGCTCTACGCCGAGGCCTGGGGATGGGTGCAGCTCAATCCGAACAAGCCTGTAAACCTGACCCTTCCGTCGGGTCAAATGGTGCAAGGCACTATGTCGATGGTGCCCTATCATCCTGCCGTGGAAAGGGCTTGGGCCAAGGCCGTGCAGGTCAGCATTTCCGCAGGTCTCGGTGCAGCCTTTATCTGCGTGCCTCTGACCGTCTGGTTCGTCGACTTTTCGAAACGGCGCGGCACCGACATTTTGACCGAGCGCCATGAGCGCGGTGCTGTGCTTGTGACACACAGCGAGCTGGCTCAAGCCATCACCAGCCATAACTGGAAAGCGCATGTCAGCGAGTGCCGCAAGCGCACGCCGGCAGTCGACCCCGACAAGATCCTGGCAGAGCCATTGAAGGACCGTGTCCGGGCGGGTCTGCATGCGCCTTACCGTCTGGCAGGCGTGCCGGTTCCCTGGCGCCTTGAGCAAAGCCATGCGATGTTCATCGGGACGACTGGCGCTGGCAAGACAACCGAGCTCAAGAAGATCGTCACGCAGGCGCGCGAGCGCGGGCATCGCTGCGTCATTTTCGATCTGACCGGCACCTTCGTCGAGAGCTTCTATGATGCCGAAACGGACATCATCCTCAATCCGATGGACCGCCGCTGCGTGCCATGGTCGATCTTCAACGACTGCGACAACTACGCCGAATTCATGAGCGCTGCGACGGCGCTGGTTCCGAGCGGTTACAGCGCGGAGGATGACTTTTGGCAGAAATCGGCGCGCACCCTGTTCGTCGAGATGTGCGTCAAGATGATCAAGATGGGCGTGCGCTCAAATGGCGCGCTTTCCTACTTCCTGATGCAGTCGGATCTGAAGACGATCCATGCTCAACTTGAAGGCACGATTGCAGGGCCGATGATGTCGCCCGCCGCAGCCAAAATGGCAGAGTCGATCCGGACAACTTTCATCGCCAATGCGAATGTTTTTCGCTTCCTGCCCGAACCACCTCCGGGTGAAACCGGCTTCTCGATCAAGAACTGGATGACGACCGAGGTCAAGGAAGGATCGATCCTTTTCATTACCTCTACGCACCCGGACCTGGTCCTCAATCGCCCGCTCTTGACCCTCTGGATGGATCTCGCCGTCAATGCGCTGTTCCACATGGGACGGAGCCGCGATCTGCGCACCTGGTTTCTCATCGATGAGGTCCATGCGCTGCATCGTCTCCCGGCGATCGACCATGGCCTTCAGACCGCGCGCGCGTTTGGCGGCGCCTTCGTGCTTGGCATGCATTCCTTCGACAAGCTTGAAGAAACCTATGGCGAGAACGGGGCTACTAATCTGGCCTCGCTGGCGGGCACCAAGCTGATTCTCAAGACGGCCGATCCCGAGACGTCGCGGCGATGCTCCGAGTTCATCGGTAACCGCCAGGTCCGGATCATGGATGAAGCCTATTCCTACGGCTATAACGACAACCGCGACGCCTCGACGATCACGCCCCGTACCAACGTCGAAGAACTCGTCATGCCGGTCGACATCAGCGACCTGCCCAGCATGCACGGGTTCGTGAAATTCCCGGACGGATTCCCCGCTGCCCGGATCAGGCTGACGTGGAAAGATTACGAACCCCGCGCAAAGGGCTTTGAGCGCGTCACCGACATGCGCGCGGCCGAATACACACCACCGTCCGGGGATGGCGCGGAATTGGGGGGTGGGGATAGGGAGGGCGCACAACCTGACATCGCGCCTAAGGAGCCGAAGGATCGCGAAGAGGTAGCGCTGAGTGAGGCTGAGCGGGCAGCGCAGCAGCTGAGGGAGGCGATCGAAGGGCCATTGAACCCTGAGCGCGAGCTGACCGAGGAGGAGGTGGCGCGCAAGATGGAGGATGAAGAGGAGAGGGAACGCTTAGAGCGCAGGCCAGTGCAAGGGGAGCTCTATGGCTATCACCGCCCGGGCAAAAAGGACCAGCGCGAGCGGCAGAACCTGGCCATGCGCGAAAGCGAAGAGCGCAGCGCGCAGGCGAAGATCGAAGGGCCAAAGGGGCGAGCGCAGAACAGCAGGGCAGACGCGCAGGAGAGCGAGCTATCCAAAGAGAGCATGCGCGGCATCGGCAACGAAAGGCAGAGCCGTCAGGACCCTTCCATCGACGATGATCAGGAGCTTGGCCGATGAGCGCGGCAGGACAGACCTGCCATGTGTGCCCCCTATCTTGCGCGCAATGTGCCGGGCCGATGCTCCGGCGCGAACAGGCAAGGGTAGCCTGAGATGCTGTCGGTCGCATCAGTCGCGTCAGCCGGCGGCGCCGCAAACTATTTCGCCAAGGACGACTACTATGTCGGCGATGGCCCTGCGGAGCTCAGCGAATGGGGCGGGAAGGGCGCCGAAGCACTCGGTCTTGCCGGTCCCGTTGCCAAGGATGACTTCGAAAAAGTCCTCGATGGCAAACTGCCCGATGACACGGTCGTAAATGGCAACGCAAACCGCCGCTCGGGGATAGACCTCACATTCTCCATGCCGAAATCGGCCAGCCTGCTGGCGCAGTTGGGCGGCGACAAGCGGATCCTCGATGCGCAGCTGTCCGCCGTCAAGGCGACCATGGCCTATCTCGAGAAGCACTATGCGCAGGCCCGCGATCGATCACGCAATGCCAACGGCGAGGGCGTGGTCACAGGCAAGCTCCTCTATGCCTTGTTCCAGCACGACACGAGCCGGGCGCTCGACCCGCAGAACCATACCCATGCTGTCATCGCCGCGATGACGCAGGACAAGGATGGCAACTGGAAGGCGCTGTGGAACGGTGAGATCTGGAAGAACAACACAGTCCTTGGCTCCATCTACAACGCCGCGCTGCGGACGAACCTCGAGAAGCTTGGCTACGAAACCCAGATCACGGGCAAGCACGGCCAGTTCGAGATCAAGGGCGTGGCGCGCGATGTGATCGAAGCCTTCAGCCAGCGTCGGCTGACCATTCTGGCGACGGCCGAGAAACTTGGGAAGAGCGCAAACGACAAAGAAGCCTTGCGTGAAATCACCAAGCGCACCCGCGATCCCAAGCTCAATCCGGATGACAAGCAGGCGCTTCGGCAAGAATGGGCCAAGCGCGCTGCGGGGCTCGGGTTCGATGCCAAGGCGCTCGTCGAGCAGGCGCGGGAGCGCGGCTTCGAGGGGCGCGAAAGCCCTTTGGGATCGCCTCAGCGGGTACAGGAGACGCTGAGCGCGCTCCGCGACAGCGCGAAGCTCTACACCCGGCCAGCGGACACACTGACAACCAATGGCCTGCAACGGATCACCCTGACGCCCACGCAGCTGCGCACTGAGATGGCAACCGCTTCTGCGATCAGGATCATCGGCGAACGTGAAACCTCCTGGAGCCGAGGCGACCTGGTCAAGACCGCGCTCGACCTCGGCGTAAAGGGCGTGACCGCTGACGGTGTGGAAGCACGGATCGGCGTCTTGGTGGCCGACGGGAGGGTGCTTGAGGGCAAGAGCGACAGGCTCGATGGCCGGCCCGAGAAATACACCACACCTGAACATGTCGAGATCGAGCGGGCAACGCTGGCCAATGTCGCCGCGGGAAAGGGTGCAGGCCGCTCCATCATCGAAGCGGCCGAGGCCCCCGGGCGCTTGCGGCAAGTCGCGGGCACTCATGACCTTAACGCCGAGCAGATTGCCGCCGGAACACTGGCGCTCGCCAGCAAGGACCGCACGATCGTGATCCAGGGTGTCGCAGGTGCCGGAAAGACGACGATCATCTCGGCAATTGCGAGCGTGGCGCATCAGGAGGGAAGGGAAGTGATCGGCCTCGCCTTTGCCAACAAGATGGTCAGCGATCTTCGGACCGGGACGGAGATCCGCGGGCCAGACGGGGAGATCGTCAGGCAGGAAATCGCAGCAAGAACCGTCTCATCCTTTGTGAATGAGCATCTGCGGCCCGCGCTTGCGGGCTCGGGTCCGAAGTTCGAGGCATCGCGCGAAGCCTTGCGCGGCAAAGTGCTGGTCTTGGACGAGGCGTCGCTGGTTGCGAACAAGCCGATGAATGACCTGCTCACGATCGCCAACCGGCTTGGTGTTGAAAAGCTGGTCATGATTGGAGACCGCGCCCAGTTGCAACCGATCGAGGCGGGCAAGAGCTTTTCGCTAATCCAGTCCGATAACCCCGCAATGGCCCGCATAGACACCAGTCTGCGGCAACGCACCGAGCACATGAAGGAAGCGGCGGGCCTGGTGCGCGCGGGCATGTTCAAGGAAAGCTTTGCCTCGCTTGGCGAGCGCGTCGTGGAAGCAGGCGCAGACCACCTCAAGGTCACCGCTCAAAAATGGCTCGAGCTTTCGCCGGACGATCGCGAGCGGACCGCGATTTACTCATCAGGACGTGCGGCGCGCGGCGAACTCAACCGGATGGTCCAGCAGGGCCTGAAGGCAGAAGGGGCGATCCAGGGGGAAGGGCTGAGGCTGACCACTCTCCTCCCGGCCCATGCGACGCGCGAGGAGCTGCGCTACGCCTCGACCTACAGCAAGGGCCAGCTGCTCGAAGTGACGCGCCAGAACGCCCCCGGAGGGCTTGTTCGGGGCCGGTACGATGTCGAAGGTCTCGACGCGAAGGGCCGGGTCATGCTGCGCGATGAAAGCGGCAAGCTTATCAAATTCGATCCGGCGGCAATCGACCCTTCGGACAAGCGCGATGCCTTGAGGCTCTCCGAAAAGCACAAGGAGACAATCTACGAAGGCGACAAGATCCGCTGGACCGAAAAGGATGATGCCAGGGGGCTGATGAAGTCCGAGGAGGCGAGGATCCTCGGGATCAGGGATGGGATCGTCACGCTCGAGAACAAGGCAGGCGAGACCGTAGAACTCAAGCAGAATGACCGCATGCTCGAGCGCATGGGGCTGGCCTATGCGATCAACATGCATCAGGCGCAGGGCGACACCCGCGACATGGCGATCGGTGAGATGCACTCATCAGCCCGGCACTTGTCGAACCAGCGTCTGGCGCTCGTCATGATAACCCGGGTGCGCGACGACATCACAATCGTTACCAACGACCGCGAACGGCTCCTGGCGCAGATCGACCGCAACCCGGGCGACAAGACCAGCGCGCTCGAAACCCTTGGCGAAAAGCAGGTCGAGGCCAAGCGCAGCGGCCGCGAGGCTGGCGATTTTCGGCCCACAATTCCCGATCATTTGAGGGCACCCGAGGACAGGCAAGCAAATGCCTCACGGATCGATCCGGCGAGCCTTCGGGCAACGCCCCAGCTCGACGTTCCCGAACGCAACATCGAACGCAGCCGATAGGAGGAAGATCGTGACACAGATGGGCCATGCCAAAGCGGGCACGCCGCCTTCAGACACTTTCGAGATTCACCTCACTCAGCAGCTGACCCTGACCAATCTGGTGAACGAGGCAGGACTCTCGGAGATTGCGCGTGCCGCTGGCGGGGACAGCTTTGTGGTCTGCGACCTCAATACGCACGGGGTTCAGGGATGCGCTGATCTGCGAGCCGCCCTCGATAGCCAGAAAATGGCCGCCGAGTTGGTGGCGGTAGGTCTGATGATCCTTGTCGCAGTTCTGGTGGGCACGATCGCGGCCGCCTTTGTGAGGCTGGTGGCGCAGCGCGCGGCTCTTTTCAGGGAACAGTGCGCCGATGCCTTTCTCCCGCTGCACAAGGGTCGCGCAAAGCCCCTGAAACGGGCCGTCAACATCATCATCAGGAAGGAGAACAGACATGGCATTTGACTACGAAGACGCAGGGACCTTCGGGAGTGAGCGCGAGGCGAAGGACTGGGCGCAGCGCAACAAGGTCGATTTGCGTGATCTCCACATCCGAAACGTCGGGGGCCAGCGCGTCGAAGTGGGTATCCGCAAGAGCGCCTACGACACCCGCGAAAACTACGACAACCAGCACGGCCAAAGGCGCGACGGTTTCTGGCGGTGAACCCATCCCCCAGCACTGAACGATCCAATGAAAATCTGCCTCGAAAGGAAAGGACATGCTCAAGACCTGGAACGACCAAAGCCCGGATTTCCGCAGCGACGATGATCCTGGCGATCAACATTGCGAGCAGGGCGCGTCTGCGAGAACAGCACGGGACTATCAGATCAATCTCGTCGACAATCTGGAAGAGATCCTCGCCAGAAGCGACTATGCCTATCTGGAAGCCCCGACCGGTACTGGTAAGACGGTTGTGATGGCGATGCTGGCACGTTCGCTCGGAATTGGTGAGGTCTACTATCTCGCCCACACGATTGACCTGTTGAAGCAAGCCCGCGCCAGCCTCGCCGAGCTCGTTGAGGAGGGTCTCGCCGACCCGGCACAGCGGTGGCATTTTCTCACCTGGCGGAAATATGTGTCATCCAGCATCAAGGGGCTGATCGACAAGGAAACCCCTCACATAGCCCTCGTTGATGAATGTCATATGGGAGGTGCGTTCCAATCGGCCAACCAACAGAAGCGGTGCTTCCCCGTCATTCGGTCGATGGCGCACAAGACGGTATGGATCTCGGCAACTCCGTGGATGCTGAACGAGAGCACCATGGGCCAGAGGCAGAACCACACTGCTTTCTATGGCTATCAGTCGGCATTTGACAGCGGCCACCTGAACAGCGTCGATCTGGTGCGCGTCGATTGCTCGCTGAAGCTCGAGCTCAAACTGTCGGACGAATACCGCGACCTGACGAGGGCCTTCCAACATGAAAAGAGCAATATCCTTATCGACGAAGATTGTGCCGACAGTACGTTTGAGAAGCTGACCCGGCGGGTTCAGGAACTCGCCGGGCGGGGTCTGCGACCGCGAGACGTTCCTGCACTGGTGGAACACAGATATCGGCTTATGGCGAACCTGTACCAGGCCAATCACAGCGGCTCGAAAGCGATTTTCTGGTTACCCAGCAAGGCGCACGCACGTGCTTGCGCGCAATACATCAACACGATTTTCGGCACGCAAGACTATGCAACCGCCATTCTGGGCGAAAGTAGAGCGGGACAAGGCGCTGATGAAATCGACCCACAGCTCCAGGCTTGGCGCGATCCGCACGGCACGACCAAAATCGCCTGCGTTGTCTATCGGCTTCGCGAAGGTTTCGATTACCCTGAGCTTCATCTTGGCTTCGACTGCGCCTGGAACCCCTACAATTACCGCAATGCCATCCAGAAGATCGGACGCCTGATCAGAAAGGCGGAGCAGAAGCCGGGCAGCACATACTATTATGCTGTCGACGCGCTGAGCGTCGCGGTCTCCCGCTCGCGGCAATACTACCGGTCATTTTTAGACCCCATGCGGGAGGTTTACGCTGCGGAGGACGAGCTGACATTCTCACTCGATACCCTTGCGGACGTGGCCATGCTGAAGACCAACATCAGTCCCGACGGTCAGTTCAGCACCACCGTTCCTAAGCGCACGGCTATCAGGCTGGCAGGCATCGATATCCCTGTAGAGCGGGTGCCCCTGTTCGATGTGGAATTTGCAGCCGGCTCAATCCAGCATTCGCGCATCGAACTCTCGAGCTTCAGCAAAGGGAATTCGACGATTCAGGCTGAAGCGCTCGTTGAAGACATCATCCAGGGTCGCGCAAAACTGCGGCAATATGGCGACCTTAGCCAAGCCGAAGAGAGGCTGAAGAATCTTCTGTCCCCCAGCTTTCCTGGACACCGTCCTGATTTACGCGCCCGCCTGATCGCGTCTGGTCACTTGCAGCCTCGCGCTGCCCGTATTGAAGCAACAAGAGCAAAACTTGAGGGACTATTATGCGGGATCGAGAGCGGAGAAGTGCGCTGGAATAGCAGGCATCCGGACTGGAAGTGGTTGGAAAAGTATTCCAATCCGACCTGCAATTGCTTTCGGCCAGAAGTGCGTGAGCGGCTGATCAAGTGCGGCGCATTGAAGCCAGCTGGACCACGACTTGAGGCGAAGGTCCGGCTTAACTTAGTAATGGAGAAGGTTCTCGCCAGCCAGAAGTTGCCACCGCAAAAGTCGGCAGATCGCGCCTTTCTCAACCAGTATCTCTCACGTCGAAGCCCCAAATTCGATGCTTTGGTCCGCAAAAAGGTCGAACATCTTCTCGGGAAGCGGCCCAATTCTGTGATCCAAGGGCATCTGGACCGGCGTGATCGCAAGCGTCTAGAGGATTGCTCGTACGCTTGGCTTGCTGCAGGCTGGGCTCCGCCTGGCTGATGTGCTGATCGCGGTGTTCCACGAGACGGCTTCGGCGCGGCTTGGATGAAGTGAGCCCAGGCCGTGTTCAGCTGCGCTGGAACTGCCCGCCTGAAATTTCCACATAGCCGATCAGCTCTGCCGAATAGCTGAAATCGCCTGTCGCCAATCCCTTGTGTTTGAGCTCTCGCTGGAGCGTTGGCTCGACCACATTGCCGAAAAATTCCACTCTTTCCTCAGCCGTTAGGAAGGGTTTGGCCAGCGGCGCGTTCAGATACTGACCCGACTGCCTTTCGACAGCGGGCATCCGTGTGCCGTCTGGTTGCACTGCAATGGTTTGGATCGTGGTCCGCCGCTCACCATTGGCGACAGCAGATTCTACAATCCAGAAGGAAAGGAGTGTCGGGCTCAGGTCGTCGCTGGAAACGGAAAGACCCAGTTGTTCTGGCTCCAGCCCCCTCCACCGGCCCAGCTCTTCCTGAACCAACGGGTGGTCTAAGCCGAGCAATTCGATACCTTCTTGGCTCGTGGCGACATCGCGATCGAGCGTGAAACGCGCCTTGCGTGACCCATCAGCGGACGTCAGATCGTAGGTTTGATCATCCACCTTTGCGAGCCGCTGGTGTCGGTCGGGAAGAGAGGATGACATGAACTGGACGATCCGCCCCATGCCGGTCGAGACGTCGGAAAATGGCTGATACTCATCCAGGCTGAATCCATCGAGGTCCTGAAAAAGGTCAAACACAACTTCCCGAGCCTCTCGGGCATTGGATAGCGCGGCCTCGAGCTCGACGGTGGTTCGCTGCAGGGTGGGGTCGGAGAGCGCCTCTTGATAGACGCGGTCGTAGTTCAACCGTTCGGATAGCTGTCCCAAAATCTGGGCCCGGAGATCCTCAGCGGCATTCCCATGATCGTCGACCTTGCCCAGTGTCCGGGCGATCTCGGTGAGCTTGTCGTCCAGGAGCAGGAATATCCGCCCCTCGATCGTGTCGGAAAGAACGAGATTATAGACTTGGGCAGTATGTGCCTGGCCGTAGCGATGGATGCGCCCGATACGCTGCTCCATATCCATCGGGTTCCAGGGCAGATCAAAATTGAAAAGGATGCGGGCAAACTGGAGATTGATGCCCTCACGGCCGGCCGCGGTGCAGACCAGAACCCTGGGCCCATCTTTCATACGGAAGCGGCGCTCAGCCGCCGTCTTAGCGCCATGATCGCCGCCACGAAGCACGACGACGCCTTGGCCGGGATAGACCTGCTCGATCTCACGGGCGATCAGATCGACAGTCCCGAGATAGGTCGCAAAGATGACGACCTTCTCGCCCGGATTTTGACGCCACAGCGTTCCCAAACCATCCAGCAGCTTCTGGACCTTGGTCTCGCGTGGTTGCGGGAACGCTTCGAGCAGGTCGCCGATGCGCAGCCGCTCCTCGGGCAGATGAAGGTCCACGACGGAGGAGGCGATATCCTCGACGTGTGACGCGGCGAACTCGCTGCCGTAAGGGTCTGAGGCCATTTCCAGAGCATCGTCGTCGAGCTTTCTGGCAAGCCGGTACTTGAGGTCGGCCACCACCCGATCGACTTCGCTCCGCCCAATCGGATCGCGACCGAGGTTCCACTCAATATGGATCAGCTCACGCGCTTCATCGTACAGGCGCTCGCGACCCTCAATGTCGAGTTCGCGGTCGCGGAGAAGGGCTTCCTTGAGCGTCAGCATGAGCAAACGCCGCTTCAGGGTCCGACGGACGGCCGCAAAGCTCGAAGCGGCGATCTTCTGGAAAATCGCCATCAGGAAGCCCAGGGCTCGCCCCTGGCTTCCCTTGCGCTTGGCCAGATCGAAACCGTCCTCAAGGTACTCACGCAGCTTCTCGTAAAAGCGGCGCTCTTCTTCCTGCATGAGGAAGGACTCGGTGTGGACCCAGCGCCTGGCGAACAACGGCTCACCGTCTGGCTTGCAGGCGTCCGCCTTGGTCCGGCGGTAAATGACTGTATTCAGTCTATGCCTATGCTCGACCATCTCCTCTGGTCCGTTAAACAGGGTCGGATTGAGCAGCTGGATCAGCATCCAGAATTGAAAGTGGTTGCCCTGATGCGGGGTCGCGGAAAGGAGAAGGAGGTCACGGGTATGGCCCTTGAGAGCCTCCGCCAGTTTGTAGTTCTCGGTCTTTCTGACCTTCCCGCCAGTTCGATAGGCGGTCAGGTGGTGAGCCTCGTCGAAGACCACCAGATCCCAACGGGGGGCGTCCAGAAGGCGCTTGATCCGGTTCGGGCGCTTCAGTGTGTCGATGCTGGCAATCAGCAGATCGTGCTTGGCGAATGCGTTGGTCTTGCGGTCTGTGATGTCGCCTTCAGACCCGAAAACCTCGAAGTCGAGATTGAAGACGTCGTTGAGCTCACGATGCCAATTGTTCACCAGCCCTGCCGGTACCACCATGAGCGCGCGGTTGAGTTCCCCGCGGCTCGCCAGCTCTCTCAGCACGAGCGCGGTCTCAATCGTTTTGCCCAGACCCACCTCGTCAGCGATTAGAAACCTGCGTGGTGAAGCCGTCGCAATCCGGTGTGTGAGGACCACCTGGTGAGGCAATAAGTCGATGCGAGCCGACGTCAGAGCCGATGCGCTCTCCATCAGCGGCAAGACATGCGCCTCGTAAGAAAGCCAAGCCTTACGCGCCCGATCCTCCGTGCCTTCAACCGACCGAAGAATCCGCTCGGTACGAGACGCCTCTCCTTGGATTCCGGCAACGGGAACACGCCGTTCGCCGACACTGAAGAACGCTCGAAGGTAGCCTTCGCGAGGCGCATCCAGGACGACGCCAGCGCCGAACTCGGCGTGGGCGATCCTCTCGCCGGGAGCGAACTGAGGCTGGTCTGTCATGCGACCGCCTCAGGTGATCCGAAGGTGGAACAAGCCTGACGGCTTGGCCCCATCGGCGAGAATGATTTCTTGCGGATAGTCCCGGGCCTCTCCCCAGATGAGCCGCCCGAACTCGACCTGCTGATCACTGTGCGGAGCAGCGCAACGCCAGCGGACGGCGTCTGTAGCCATGTCGGTATGAAAGCGGCGCTGGCCGGATGGTAGCCAGAAGACCAAGGCCGCTTCGCCGGAATAGGCGTCCTGAAACGACAGCACCGCCGCCTTGAGGTCGTCCCCCAACCATGTCTCCGCATCGGTCGGAGACAACAGATCGATGCAGGCATCCAGGCCAGCGACAACAAGGGTATTACCATCGTTGCTCGGCAGGTCGTCTGGCCAGTTCTTTCCGGCCTGCAGCAGCTCACGCAGGCTGAGAACTTCGGATGGGCGCGCCACGGTGTAGAGCGCTTCATCATCCCAAATCCAGCTGACGCCTCGGCGCTGCCATACGCTGTCGAGCAATCGCTTCATGGTCAGTCCTCCAGAAACAAGGACATCTGGACGACGGCGTCTTTGTTGCTGGCCGCCCAGGCGTTATAGATGGAGAGCGCCCTTGAGGACGCGTTGCGCATGGGCTGGTTTGGCGCACGTTTGCCCAACCACTCCAAGAGACCTTTGAGCGCCGGGTGGGGCTTGAAATTGTCGTTCTTCAGCGTGTCAGAGGCATTAATCCCGCTGCCATCGTAACAGGCGCCCACAAGTACCAACGCCTGATCGAGGTCAGCCGTCAGTCTCCGCCTGTGCTTGCCCTGCCAATCCCGGGCAAAGTCCAGGGGATCGGCCAGATGAAAGACCTTCTTCTCTTCATTTGCCCAGCCACGGCTGGTGAATTCATCGGGCGCGATGCCAGAGCCGCGCAGCAGTTTCTGCATCTGGTCGCGGGCAAGCTCGGTCTTTCCGTCGAATATGCGCAGGAACTGGCGAGTGATCGGCTCTGCCGTCACTGGGGGCGGCTCAGCGGTCTTGTTTGCGTCCTCGTCGATCAGCTGATTGATGCCGACCAGCGCGTCCTTGACCGAGATCGGCCGACCTTCGTCGACATAGACCTTCCCGTAATGTTGGGAGAAGTATTCAAGTGCCTTGCCGCGCCGGATAACTTGAAGGTCGGCGGCAGGCAGGCCAGCCCGAGCGTGGTTTTCCAACATGCCTTGCAGTTGGCGCACATCTGCCAGCACTTCGCGCCGCATCCGGCCCCAGCTTACTTCCTTGGGCTCTTCCGTGCGCTTTCGGCAGACGTGGACAATATCGTACTCAATCGTTTTAGAACCGAACTCGCCTTCCCCCTTGGTTTCGTCCGAGCGGATCGGATAGGTAGCTTCCAGGTAGAAACCGGCATCGAAGAGCGACTCGAGAACCGATACCCAAGGCGCATCTTCGCTATGGTGGAATGTGAACGCCAAGATGCCCCCGGGTTTGAGCACTCGGTGGGCCTCCTTCCAACAAGCCGTCAGCAAACGCTGATAGAAACCGTCTGGATCCTCCGGCTCACGGGCCCTATTCGCAACTGCCTCTACCGATTTCGGAGTATATTCCGGACCGAAATGTGTCGGGTACTTATCTTTTAGCGCCAACCGCATCCAGACATAAAAAAAGTCCGAAAGCTCAGAATAGTGGAGTAGCCCACCAAAAGGCGGATCAGTGATAACAAGATCTATACTTTTGTCAGGATAGTGATTTAACTCTGTAGACGATCCTTGGCGGACCTCTGCGCCAAGGCTCTTATCTCTCGGATAGACTTTTTCACTTTTCCCAAAGATTTCGGCGGCGATGTCTTCGCCCGCGTTCTCAAGGTTCTCTTTGCTGACAATCTCCCAAGGGTTATTTATCCAGCCATGCGATTTATCCAAAACCTCAACAGTGGAACTCCATGGCCCATATCCCATCGGTGGGAAGATGCCGACCTCGATCACATTATTCTTCGGGTGAAAATTGCTGTTCGACATGGCCGGCGCGAGCTTGTCCATCGTCATGTGCCAAAATGACAAGCTGTTCTGATTCCGTAGGAAATTCTGGAATGCCCCCAGAACATACTCCCTAGCAGCATTCGAATATTCACCAACCTCTACGATTGCCTTTAGCAGAAGACTAAGAGTCAAGAGCTGCCTCGGGTTAAACATGGTCCACCAATGAGTGAATCCATGGTTAGGAACGCCGCCTTGGAGGTGGTGTGTCATGAAGCCATAAGGAAGCTCAGATTTCGGCCAGTATTCTAAAAGGTCACCATTCTTCCGAGCCTCCCATTCTGCAATGGCAGAATTGTATTGGCTAGCAAGGCGCTCATTGAATGGAAGGAAGTAACGACCGCCATACGGAGAGTTTGCATCCTTTCTCTTCGGAGAAAAGCTTTGAACCGCGTAACCAGCCATCGGGCCCGTCTTCTTGGTCAGTTTTATTGAATCTAGGACGTCATTGGCTTTACCGTCGGCTTGGCATGTAAACGTAGACTTCTTTGGTACGGTTCCCCCGCCTTTGCCTGCAGCGAAGGTGATTTTCGTTTCTGGGCAAATAACTTCATCAGGAAGCGAGCCACGCACCTCAACTAGACGTAGTTGCTCTGCGCGATCTTTGTTCCATTTGGCTGTTGCCGTATAGTTGTCGGTAGCGGAGCCCCCATATTCATTTCCATCTTCATCTTTTCGAGGAAGCCCTGCAAGCCACTCGGGATGGACCAGAAGCGAGAGATCGACCTTCTTGTTCTTGCCCTTGTCGAGTTTTGCCATCTCGGTGTGGCCGCAGAGGGGACAAATGACGCGGCCCTTCGTGTCGAGAATAGAATAGGGCTTCTCGTCTTGCGCTACATAAAGCGGGACGTCCGGTGCCATGCGCGCTTCGGCGTCCTCGATATCGAAGTGCTCGCTGCACGATCGACATTTGTGCGGCCAATGCCTGACAGTCAGTGTTTTAATCGCCATGACGTTGCTTGTCATGATCGGCGTACGGTGGCCGCAGCCCGTTACCTGGCAGGGTCCATGCTTGGCCCAAAAGGTATATATGATCTCGGGCCCTTCATAGACGTAGTTCTTCCGCTCGTCCGACTTCAGGACAAGTGGATCGAAATCCACGCCCATCACCTTGCCCGAAGGCTTGTGCGTCCAGGTGCCTTTCTCGCCGTTCGGACCGTCGCAATAGTAAAACGGCATGATTTGCGGTTTCACCTCGGCCTCGATATCGGCCAACAGGCGCTTCACTTCGTGCAGATCGATATCAGCCAGTTCCTGCTTGACCACGAACCAGGCGACGGGGTTCAGGTCGTTGCCCGACATCTGCATGCCCAGCCGGGAGCCCTCAACCAGAGTGGTGCCGCCGCCCATGAAGATGTCCGCGACCTTCAGATGCTTGAAAGCACCCTTCTTCTGGTGGTTGGCATAATAGTTGTCCCAGACAAGCTTGGCTGCGTGGGAGGGATCTTCGGGAGCCTTGGTCGCGGCCGCTATGAGCATGGAACGGAACACGCTGGACCGTCGCCGTGCCCACCACTTCGACATCTGATAGATGGGCTTACCGGCATTGCCCTCGATCACGGCGACCTGGTTGACGGGCAGGATCGGGAAATCCACCTCAAGGCAGGTCTTGGGCCGGTTCGGATCGCTGAAATCGACGGTCTCCATGGCGACGGCCTTGCCTGCACCGACCGCGCGGGCGACTTCCTGTGCGATGAATTCCTTCTTGGTGGCCATGGTCTCGCGTCCTTACTTGGAGAGTTCGACGAAGGGCGAGAGCACTTCGAGCAGAGAAAGGCCGCCATGGGCCAATGTCGGGTAGCCGCCCTGACTGCGCCATTTCCAGCGGCCTACCGCCAAGAGATGTGCGCCGTTAGAGCCGTTGGTTTGCATTACGATCGGCGGGACAAACGGCCCCGGGTCGATCTCGCCGGCGATGCTGCGGCCACTCTTGAGCGTTGATTTGAGGTAGTTGGCCTGCTCGTCAGCGGCATCGAAGAATAGGCCAGTGGCGGCGTAGCCGTGGTCAGAAGTGATGATCAGCCTTCTACCGAGCGCCAGGCGCTCGACGAATGCCCAAAAGTCGTCGCTGCTCAGCTGCTCGGCAACATCGCGGGTCAGGACATCAAGGCCTTGTCCCGCGCCCGACCCATCATGGATCTTGCTGTCGGGCCATTGGTGCCAGAAAAGCCAGTTTGGCGAAGCGTCAATGAGGTTTGCGCAGTCGGCCCAGGGCAGATCGATGCATTCGGTTTTGGTCGGTGTCAGCCGATGCGCTGAGCCACCGCCATTATTCTGAAGCTGACTTCGGCTGTTGAGGCCCAACCCTCTTGCGAATGAGTTGGTGTCGCTGGGCAGCTCGGAGCCTGTTGCCGTGGCCTCATGAAGGGTGAAACCGCGTTCCTTTGCCCCTGCGAGGAGCCAGGGCATTTCGCGTAGGCTCAAGCCGTCGAGGATAAGGACGGCCTTGGCGCTGTAGGGTTCGGCCCACCACCGCGCCAGACGGTCTGACGTCGGTTCGACATCGTGGCCAAACCGCTTCCAGAGATCCCAGCCACCTGCGGAGAGGAAATGGTCGAGTGTGCCGATTTCGCGATCGCGCCGGGTCACCTCGCTTGGAGCCGTCGCCGCCGACAGGGGCGCTGAACAGATTTCGACCGCGCGGCTGATGATGGACTGCCACGCAGCCTTTGATGTCGCGCCTGCCAGCTCGCGGAGTTCGTCAACGCCCAAAGCCATCAGCCTTCCTCTTTGTCCAAGGAGAGCTCAAAGGTCATGCCATCTGGCAGCTTCCGTAGAAGCTCCTTGAGTTGAGCTCCGGTTGCGGCGGATACCACGAGCGTGACCCCGCCGACCGGCGTAGCCGGCCCGATGCCCCAACCCTCAAGTCGGCCTATGAGATTGAGGGCAGACGTCGGCGGATTGGAAAGTCTCACGCGAGGCTGTGAACCGCCGCCGTCGAAGATGCCGCCAGTGCCCGGGGACGGCGTGCCGTCGGTCGGACCCGCACCGGGCGTAGGGATCGGCGAAGGTGAGCTACCGGTGGTCAGTTGCCCGCCAAAGAGGCCGCCCCCAGGGACGGGGGCTGGCACGTCCGGTACTGGCGGCGTTGCCCCACCTGTCGACGGCACGGCAGAAGGTGGCAGCAGGAACACTTCATCAAGCTGACGCCCGGTGAAGGACAGTTTCGGACGCAGGCGGCGCCATGCCGTGTCTTCATCCTCACCTGGCTGAGACTGTAGATACTCCATTCCGCGCAGATTGATCGCGATCTTGCCCCTCGCGCACAGGCGCACGATCCGCTCTTTCATGGCGCTTTCACCCAGCCACGGCGTGCAGTCCAGGCCGCCCGCACGGGGCTCCTGAAGTTCCTTGAGCAGTTTGCCGACCGAGGCATTGTCAGCCGCCGCCTCTAGAACCAGCGCCTGGAAATCTTCGGGCACGAAGAGGTCGTTTACGACCGCCTGCTCCAAAGCTTCTGGGATCTTGGCTCCCTGCTCGCGCAGCGCCTCAACGCTGAACTCGCACCTTTCAGGGTCGGCGAAATTCCAGCGATGCAGGACCGCAAACCGGTCAAACCGCTTTTTCAGGATGTCCCTCAGCTCACCTTGGTATTTGGTGTGGAGCTTCCGGTACTCGGGGTTTTGCCCGCTCCATTCCTGAGCCTTCATCGCGGCGCGTGCGAGGATCAGCAGGTCCCGATCGTAAAATGCATTCGAGGAGCCGGCGCGAGGCAGCAGGAAGCGAATGGTGTTGCGGCGCCTCTGAAGATGCTCCTTGAGCCAGCGGCCGAGGCGCTCATTGATCTTGTCTGGCTCCTCCGGGAGCAGAAGAATGGGAAGGCGCTCGTCCCAACGGTCGGGGTGCTCAGCTTCATCGAGGGCCGTCCATGGGTCGGTTAGCCACTGCCGCGGAAGGGCGATAACCCTGAAGGTCTTTGCGACCTCTTCTGAGCCACCGACCACATAGCGAACTTCCTTCGCCAGTTGCACCAGATCCTCTCCGTCGCTGAAGAGTTTGTCATTGCGGGCCGACGCCATCAACTTGGCTTGGGGGTTCTCGTCCTCGCGGAAGACGAGTCTCTGGCCTTCCTGGTGGATGTTGAAACTGTTCTCGATAACCGTCGCCAGTTCGACCTGGAAACCATTGTCATCGATGGCCTTGCCCTGTGTGATGTCGACCTGAAGGGTTGAGGGCTCCGCGCCGGCGAGGTTGCCGACCGCAATTGACCGAAGCCAGAGCGCTCCGACGATTTCCTGTAGGTGCGGCACCTTGGCGGCATGCCCCGGGACGGCCTCAACCACGGAAGTCAGATTCCGCAGCGCCTTCTCGCGGAGCGTCCGGTGTTGCTGGTTGGCAACCGAGTCTAACAACGCGCCGATACCCGAATTCGCGTCATCCAACCGGAAGTCTGCCGCGGTTAGGAGAGGGCCCTTTTCTCCTTGGCTCTTGAAAAGGTTGGCGAGGATGCGGATGAGGTCGCGCGTTTCCTGAGCGTCCGTGGCAACAAGGACCTGATCTTCCAGCAATTGCAGGAGGTGCGGTGCGTATGGCCAGGACTCGATGAAGTCGGCGCGCTTTCGATCCTGCTCAGAGGACGGAACGTCGAGAAGGCGGAAGTACTCGGAGATGTGTACACGTAAAATTGCCTCGACATCGGCCCTGCCGATTTGCAACCGGTTTTCGAAAAGACGGTGCAACAGCATCCGGCGGCGATCGTGCTGGATACGCTCGGGGCTACCACCTGCCTTGAAGTCGACCTGCACCGGGTTGACGCGGTGGATCTGCTGGTAGGCATCGGTGTCGCCATTTCGCACCGATACGACCAGCGCTAGAAGGTCGGGATGCTCTTTGGCAATCTCCGAGAGGATCTGAATGAAATTGAACGCCCAGTTTTTCCAAGGAAACTGCTTGGTATTCGTGAGCCCGTCGTACCAGGTCTGGAATTCATCAAGGAGCAGCATAGACGGCGTGTGCCGCAGGAGTTCGAGGATCAGCTGATCGGATGGAATATCCGTCTTCGAAGCGCCCATTCCTTCCCATTTGCCTTTGATGAAGGCCCCATGAGGGTGTTGCTCGAAAAGGAGATCCCAAAGGAACTTGTAACGTTGGCGATGAAGACTCTCGCCGATAACGAGCATGCCGCTCCGTAGCGGAATTTGGCCGATCTCTGGCTGGCCCAACGTGACCGCCCAGCTCTTCAACCACGCCTCGGTGGAAGAAGGATCGTGAACTGCGTGGAACAGCGCCGCCATCAAGTGAGACTTACCAAGGCCGCGCTCACCCATGACAACTACAGGTCGGCCCTGGCTTGGGCCGACTGCCTCAATGCCCTTTAACAGGTCATGAGTAGGGTAGGTGATCTCGAGGAATTCTCTGGCCGCGATTTGAGTCGCGCCAGTGTTAGACTCGTTCGAGAGCTCAATGGCAGTTCCTTTTAGGCGTTTGCCTCGGAACTCCTCTCGTAATGTAAGACCCAACATGATCAATTTTCTCCGATCTTGGGCCGACAATATGGATCTGAGCCCCCTTTAGTCTGCTCGCCCATCCAATGGATGAGTTCGGCTTTTCGAAACCGCCAAGAGCCTCCAACTTTAAAGGCCGGAATCTGGCTGTCAGCGGCAAGCCTGTAGATCGTCCGTTCAGTAACCTTGAGGAACTCAGCGACTTCACGGATGGTCAAAATCTCTTCGGGCATTCGAACACCCCCGTATGGTTCGCCGGTAAAATATTCAACTATTTTCAAACGCGCCAGTGGCAAGTTGCAGTCAGCCAACTTTGTGCTCGGAAGGCGCGCTACTGAGGGCATTGCATTTGATACAATGGTGCCTTGGCTAGCTGAATAGAGCATCAAACTCACCTCCAAGGCAGAACCGTCTTTGTGGCGAGCATGGCTTGAGCGAGGTCTCGGCCATCTGAAAGTCTGCAAGTGGCAACCACTCGGCCGTAGCTCTGTCCGTCTGTAGAACATCGCATCGCTGGTGCCCGCACGATGACATGACCAGTGCCGCGCTGGCCTTTGGGTCCACCTAGCAATCGTACCAGGGGGCATCGCAGAATCTGGTCGTAAACGTACGCTAAGCCTCTGATTGGCGGTTTTGCGTGCGTAATGGTCGAAACCCGTCCAGTGGCAATTTCATGTCAGCCCATAGATAATCACCCGTCAGACTGATGTGCTCCCAGCCTAGCGGCGCGGCGTGGCTGAGCAGCGTATCGTCTATGGCGCGACCCCTTTGGCGGAGATGGTCGGCAGCCCTGCCAAGATAGACGGTATTCCATAGGATGATTGCCGCCGATACGAGGTTCAGGCCTGATGAGGGCATAGCGTGGATGGTACGCCAGACAACGCTAAGGGAGAACGATGCCAGAACGGTGGTATGAGGGCGGTCAACGCCGGAGGTCGATCAGCCCCAGTTGATCCCACATCCACGTAAAATCATAGGTAGCCATCGGATCGCCAGGCCCGGATTTTGCCGCGCCATTCTCTATATATTTGAGCCAGTCGGCCACTTTCGGTCGGCCCGCCTTCGTGCGGGCCAGAGCGCGTGGCGTCTTGTGCCCGAGGGCCGGCACCGCTTCATCAAGCGTTTTGGTATATTCGCGTGTCAGCATCTGATGAACGATGCGTTCCATTTCGTTCGGCGGGATATCGAGCGGCTCTTCCTGCGGAGCGCGGGCGGCATCATCGGCCATGAACTGGGCCAGAGTCCGGATTTCGGTCATAGGTGTGCTCACGCAATCACCAAGCCATTCGCTCATCTGCGCAATCGCCTGTTCAGCGCGGGCGGCGCTGTTGACCTCAACGATCAGTTTGCGTCCAGCCAACTCGACATTGGCAAAAACGGGTGTGCCGTCCTCCATGGTTGTCACAAAAGCCTGCCCGCCTTTGGTCGTTCCTGGTGTCCTCTTCTTCGTCACCGGCGCCAGCCAGTTCCAGAACGTGTCGCTCGCAGGTTCCAGCCATTGAGCCGCGTTCAGCCTGCGAACCACGCCTTTGCCGATCACGCCCTTTGCCAGCGGAAAAACGATACGGTGGAACACAAGGTCATCACCGTCGGCGTTGACCATATCCGGCGAGCTGCCGGGCATGGCCTTGCCCAGACAGTCGAGCAGCCACATGTTCGTGAACATCGGCCCCGATGCCCGCAAGAGCGCGTCCTTGTCTGGGGATCCAATCCGACAGTGCCCTGTGCATCGTCCACAAGTCGGGAAAATGCGTCGATTACGCGCACGGCGCCATCTGCGCTGAACGGCAGAAGTGCCCCGGAAATGCCGTGCCGACCGTTCACGTCAACAATTCTTGCGGCGATTTTGTCCCAGTTGACGAGGGTCTGGGTCGCACCGTGTTCCCGCACCCTCACCGGGGCAACGTCGCGCAGCAGATCGCGCAAGGTCATCGATTGGCCGGGGAACCACTTCGCTGACTTCATAGAGCGACATGACCGTATCGCGTAGTGCGTGCATATAGGCTTTGTTCGGCGCCTTTTCGTTCCAGCCCCGGCGCTTGAGATAGTCATCGATCAGATTGCCACCGTCAGGTTCCAGTTCCTGCGTCAGCAGATCTTCAAAGGAACAGCCCCATAGCGGCCCTTGCCAGTGATCACCGATGATTTCGAATATGGCATCTGGCTCGAGTCCGGTTGCTTCGCACGCTGGGCCAAGATGCGCGGACAGCATTTCAACCATCGCTTCATCCCATGGCGCCCGTTCCGCATATTTCATCAGGCCCGAAAGATCGTGAACCGATTTTGATCTGGACATTCAGGCGGGCCTTTCCACGCCAAGGCGGCGCATTTCTCGATATATGGTTGATCGGCCGATGCCGAGTTGCCGTGCCGCTTCTGTTGGCGAGATACTCGCTTCGACCAGTTTAATGGCGGCATGGACCTTGCTCATGTCGAGCGGCTGACGGCCAGGTAACTTGCCCCTGGCACGGGCGGCGGCGATGCCATCCTTGGTGCGTTCGGAAATCAGCCGTCGTTCAAAATGGGCGATGGCCCCGAACACATGGAAGATCAGTTCGCCGGCGGCCGATGAAGTGTCGATTTTCTCTTCAAGGCTTAGCAGCGCCACGCCTTGGGCGTGCAGCTTCTCAACCGTGACAAGTAATTCGGCCAGCGATCGCCCGAGCCGATCGAGGCGAACCACGGCTAATGTGTCACCCTTACGGGCGTAGGCGAGCAGGTCGGCCAAACCGGGACGATCCATGCTCTTGCCCGACATAACGTCGGTGAACACTTTAATGGCGCCAGCCTTCTCCAGACGCATGGTCTGCCCTGCCACGTCCTGGTCGCCGGTGCTCACACGAGCATAGCCCAGAATACCGCCCATGCCCTGTGTCTCCCAAACGGCCGTTCTGTGGACGCTGTGAAGGGCAAGCGTTTCGCCCCTACATATCCGTCCACATACTATGTCTCTTTACCCCACATTTCCCAAGTAAGGCGCTGATTTCGCTGTCCTGACCATTATATTTCCTATATAAAACATGGTGTTGAAGGCTGCGAGGGGCGCGTTTCATGGATCACCCAGAGGGTGCGGGCTTGCAACGGGCAGATCGGGTGGATTTCGACCCTCGCGTGCGGCTGGAATTTCGCGGCACGCAGCTCAGTTCCGACGGCGGCCTTCTGGTGATGCGCGAGCTTGATGACGCGCTCGGGTTGTCCGATTTGGCGTCAGCGGCGCTGCGCGATACTCGCTCTGGCAAGAACACGGTCCATCGGCTCGACGGCCTGTTCCGGCAATCAGTCTTTGGGCGGCTGGCCGGATACGAGGATGTCAACGACGCCAACCGTCTCGCCTGCGATCCGGTCATGCGCCAAGTTGTCGGCGGCAGAGCGGTCGATGCACAAGCGGCCTCGGCATCGCAGATGGGACGGTTCGAGACCGAGACGCTGGCTCTGGCCGGGAACCGTGCCGCGCTGGCCGACCTGAACGGGCAATGGATCGACCGGTTCCATGACCGTAACGGGCTGAAGTACATCGTTCTGGACATGGACAGCTCGGTCAGCCCGACCCATGGCGACCAGGAAGGGTCCGCCTGGAATGGCCATTTCGACTGTAGCTGCTATCACCCCAACTTTCTGTTCAACCAGTTCGGGATGCTGGAACGCTGCGCCCTGCGCCATGGCAACGTCCACAGCGCCGATGGCTGGCGTGATGTTCTCGACCCCGTCATTGCGCGCTACGCGGAGCGCGACCTTGGTGGCAGGTTCTTCCGGGCCGATGCTGCCTACGCGATCCCGGCGATCTATGAGCGATTGGAAGAAGCGCGGTTCTTCTACGCCATCCGGCTGCCCGCAAACGCGGTCCTCGGGGACAAGATCGCGCATCGGCTAACGCGCCCTGTCGGGAGGCCGTCACTGACCAAGGTCAAGCGGTTCTTCGAGGAATTCGAGTATCAGGCGGCGTCCTGGGACAAGGAACGCCGGGTGATCGCCAAGATCGAATGGCATCCGGGCGAACTGTTCCCGCGTGTCGGCTTCATCGTCACCAACCTGCCGATGGAGCCGGACTGGGTGGTGCGGTTCTACAACCAGCGCGGCACCGCCGAGCAGCACATCAAAGAGGGCAAATACGCCTTTCGCTGGACGCGGCTGTCGTGCCGGAAGTTCCGCGACAATGAGGTGCGGCTGCAACTGCACGCCCTGGCGTACAACCTGGCCACCTTCTTGCGCTGCATCGAGCTGCCCGAGGCCATGGCCGACTGGTCGTTGACCAGCCTGCAACTGAAGCTGATCAAGATCGGGGCACGTGTGGTCCGTCACGCCCGCACCATCACCTTCCAGCTGGCCGAGGTCGCTGTCACCGGCACGATGGTACGCGCCATCCTCGCCGCTATCCGCCGATTGCGAGCGCCACCGCTATGCGCATGATCGCGATCCACGCTCAAACTGAACGAAAGCGGCTGGACAGATCTGTCCGCTGCGCTGAAAAACGCCGCCCCTGGGCAAGGAAACAGCGGCTTCGCGGTCTGATCCGTCCAGATCCAGCAGTCTGCGCGACCGCAGGTGCCGCTTGCGGCAGAAAATCCTTGTCTAGCGCTCGGATACAGGCGATCTTCACCTCAAACGCCACGCCACTTGGGGAATGCAGGTATAATTGTCTTGTGCTTCCGGTCCGGGATCGCGTAAAACGGCAGCCAAACGCGGCGTGATCGCATTAACTATTTTCAGGGAGACATTCATGAACGAGCAGTTGCAAGGGGCTACAACCCAGACGGCAAGCGCCCAGCCGCTGTTCAACCCGCTGTCTCCGGACTTCATCCGCGATCCCTATCCCTCCTACGACAAGCTGCGCACGCACGCGCCGGTGCTGCATCTGCCGGCGCTGAACGGCTATCTCGTCAGCCGCAATGCCGACGCGGCGCTGGTGCTGCGCGACAAGCGGTTCGGCAAGGATTACGTCACCCGCATCACGCGCCGCTTCGGGCCGGAAGCGCTGAACGAGCCTGTTTATCGCGCGATGGGCCGCTGGATGCTGACGCAGGATCCGCCCGACCACACCCGCCTGCGCGGCCTTGTCGTCAAGGCGTTCACGGCGCGCCGCGTCGAGGACATGCGTCCGAAGATCCAGGCGATCGTCGACGACTCGATCGACCGGGTGATCGGGCAGGGCCGCATGGACCTGATCTCGGACTTCGCGTTCCGCCTGCCAGTCATCGTCATCTGCGACATGCTCGGCATTCCGGAGACGGATCGCGAAATCTTCTTCAAGCGCGAGCGCACCGGCGGCCGTCTGCTCGATCCGGTGCCGCTGTCGCGCGCCGAGATCGACGAGGCCAATGCCGCGCACGCCAATTCCGAAGCCTATTTCCAGCGGCTGTTCGATCTGCGCCGCCGCGAGCCGGGCGACGACCTGACGACTCAACTGGTTCAGGCGGAAGAGGCCGGCAGCAAGCTCAGCAACGAAGAGCTGACCGCGAACATCATCCTGCTGTTCGGCGCGGGTCACGAGACCACGGTGAACCTGATCGGCAATGCGCTGCTGGCGCTGCATCGCAATCCGGACCAGCTCGAACTGCTGAAGTCCAACCTGTCGCTGATGCCGAACGCGATCGAGGAATTCCTGCGCTACGACTCCTCGGTGCAGCTCACCTACCACGTCGCGATGGAGGATGTCGAGATCGGCGGCGTGAAAATTCCGCAGGGCGACAACGTGATGTGTCTGCTCGGCTCGGCCAATCACGATCCGGCTGTCTATCCCGATCATCCGGATCGGCTCGACATCACGCGGCCGAACGTGCGGCCGCTGTCGTTCGGCGGTGGTATTCACTTCTGCCTCGGCGCGCAGCTCGCGCGGCTCGAAGCCGAGGTCGCGCTCACGACGCTGCTGCGCCGGCTGCCGAACTTGACGCATCGACGACGTGGAAAATCCGAAGTGGCGGCCGACCTTCGTGCTGCGCGGCCTCAAGGAGCTTCCGGCCAGCTGGTGAATGCGCGGCCCGGCGAAGCGCCGGGCTGAAATCCGCGTGACTCGCCTTTGCGATGTGGCATAACGTGCCGCGATCAAGCGGAGCGCGCGAGCCATGCCTGTCATCGACCGGATCAAGGATTTCCAGAACGATCTCGTGGCGATCCGCCGCGATATTCATGCGCATCCGGAAATCGGCTTCGAGGAAACCCGCACCAGCGCCATCGTCGCCGACCTGCTGGAGACCTGGGGCATCACCGTGCATCGCGGCGTCGGCGGCACCGGCGTCGTCGGCGAACTGCGCGGCAACCACAACAGCAACAAGCGGATCGGCCTGCGCGCCGACATGGACGCGCTGCCGATCCTTGAGACGACGGGTCTGCCTTACGCTTCGACCGTGCCGGGCAAGATGCATGAAGATAGCCGATACCGTAAGGAATGTCCTGCCTCGGGTCAGCCTTGGCCCCGAACAGTTTCAGCGAGATGTCAAGCGTCTCGGTTGGCTTCCAGCGCGCGGTGATGCGGCCCGACAGCGAGTCAGTCGTGGCAAAATCCCTGTTCTGTGTGGGATTGAAAGTATAACCGTCGCCCTTCGCGCGGGTGCCCGCGATGCGGATCCCGAACGTGTCCGGAACCAGTGTGGCTTCGGCGGCGCCTTGCAGGGAGTAGGTGTCGTAATTGCCATAGCCCGTGGTCAGATAGCCTTCGGCATCGCCAAGGCGTGGCTTGCGGGTGATGAAGTTGATCGCGCCGCCTGTTGTGTTGCGGCCATAGAGCGTTCCCTGCGGGCCCCGAAGCACTTCGACACGTTCCAGATCGTAGAGTTGCTGGCCATGGCTTGCGCGGAAGCTCTGGTAAACCTCGTCAACATAAACGCCGACCGGAGAGGCTGTGGATGCCGAAAATTCGTTTGCAACCGAAATGCCGCGAAGCGAGAAATTGGGTTGGGTGGTACCATAGGCCGAAGTCACCTGAAGGTTCGGCAGCGCGCCCGCCAGATCGCTGGTCTGGACAATTCCGCGGTTCAGCAGTTCGTCTCCGCTGATTGCCGACACGGCGGCCGGGATATCCTGGATATTCTCGGCCCGCTTCTGGGCCGTGACGATGATTTCTTCGAGGCCGCCCGCTTCAGCATCCGACGCCTGTGCCTGCGCGGCAGAGGCCGACACGATTTGAATTGCGGCCGCCGCAGTGGTGGCCAACAGTACGGATTTGAACAAAACGCTTCTCCCCTTGTATCTAAGGGGATTACAGGGGCTTTCCTCTATTTGGATGCGCGCGATGGAAGATTTTCGGGCTGGTACGTGTTGCATGGGGAGCGCCATGCGGGCGCGAGCGCTGTGATGGCGGCTTCGACCTGTCCCTTGTGCCACAAGCCTCCCGCCAAGGAATTCCGGCCTTTCTGCTCGCAAGGCTGCAAGGATCGGGACCTGCTCAACTGGCTGGGCGAGGCGTATCGCGTTCCTGCCAGGGTGGACGAAGAAGAGGACGGTTCGGGGCTGGACAGCACCCCTGAAGCCTGACTATAGGCGCGCTTCGCTTTTGCGGCAGATGCCCGGGTAGCTCAGTTGGTAGAGCATGCGACTGAAAATCGCAGTGTCGGTGGTTCGATCCCGCCCCCGGGCACCACAAAAATTAAGGTGATTCTGATTTAGGGAGACCGTGAAGCGCTATGCTTTCGCGGTGCCGCGCCTTTCGGCGGCATTTTCAGGCTTGCGCGCTGTGGACGCCGTGTTGCGGAGACCGATTTTTCGAGCCGCAACGGTTAGAATTTTGGCCGCCGTCTCCGACACCCAATTTATTGAATTTTTCGGCCGGAGCCGATTTGAGTTTGTTTTTGGCGTTAATTGTGATTTTGTGCGATGTGGAACGGCTAATTGTGGAAAATTGTGAATCTTGGCCTGCTCTCGGAACGTATAGCGAACACGTGAAGCGGATACGAAATGGACACGCCCAAGTTGACCATTGGCGATCTGCTCAAGATCGGCCTCCTGACGGACGCGCGCACATTCAAATATGTTGTGGCAGGTGACACGACATTCCTTCTAACCTGGTACGGCAGGGATTATTCCCTCAAGACTGCCTGGCTCTCCCACAATGCTCCATTCAAGGCATTTGTCGAGATCGTTTGGGAACGATTCGGAAAAATTGAACGACCATTTTTTCGGTGTGCCAACACTGGCAAGATC
Source organism: Sphingomonadales bacterium (assembly GCA_016704425.1). GTDB lineage: Bacteria > Pseudomonadota > Alphaproteobacteria > Sphingomonadales > Sphingomonadaceae > Aquisediminimonas. Next base: position 482,346 of record JADJAC010000010.1, on the reverse strand, counting down.
TGTTCCACGCTCTATTTCAATGGAGCCGATTGGGCACACCGGACCGACACGACCATCAAACAGAACAGGAGGCCTCGGCCTTTAAGGGACGTGCTTGAGGGGCGGCATGATCGTTTGCGTATGCGATTGTTGGGCGAAGACGGACGGGGTCCGCCTCGCTCGCGGCGACGCCTGGAGATCGTGGCCCACTTCAAAAACCATCCTCACTATGTCGCAGATCACCCTGATCTACGAAGAGCGATGGAAGCAATCGAGGCACGCGCGTTCCTCAAACTTCGTCCCATAGAGCGCTCAAACCAGACAGATTCTCCACTTTCAACACGAGCGGGGCTACTGCCCTCAGCACTTTTACAATGCTTGAACGTACCGCGACGTCATTTGATTCACTCGGCCGACCGGCGGCCATTGCGCGCTCAGGCACGGGGTCGACGCTCTCCCTGACCCAAATGGGCTATGACATCCGCAGCCGTCCCGACTGTTCGGTAACACGGATGAATGCGTCGGCGTTTCCGATGATCGGCCCGGGCGGCGCGCTTTCAGGCGGCAGCCTGCTTGGCATTTCTGCTTGCGCACAGGGTGTGCAGGGCACGCAAGGCGCAGACCGTATCGAACGCAAGGTCTATGACGGTGCGAGCCAGGTGGTCGCCCTGGAGCGCGGTGTCGGGACGGCGCTGGCGCAGGCCTATGCACGATATGGGTTCAGCGCCAACGGAAAGACAATCTCGGTCACCGACGCGAACGGGAATTTCGCAAGCCTTGGTTACGATGGACATGATCGCCAAAATCGCTGGACTTTTCCGTCCAAAACCACGCCCGGCACGGTCGATCCGTCTGATTATGAAGCCTATGGCTATGATCAGGGTGGCAACCGAACCAGCTTTCGCAAACGTGACGGTTCAACATTGGCATATCAATATGATGCCTTGAACCGGGTTACAGCGAAGCTCGTGCCGGAGCGTGCCGGGCTCGATCCTGTCCATACGCGTGACGTGTACTATGGATATGACAATCGCGGCTTGCAGCTTTTTGCGCGCTTTGACGGTCCTTTGGGTGAAGGCATCTCGACCAGCTATGATGGCCTTGGGCGCAATATCGAAACGACGACAGCGCTCGGCGGGCTTACAAGAACACTGAAGCACCAGTATGATATGAATGGAAACCGAACGCGGATCACGCATCCCGACGGTGCAATTTTTGACTATACCTACGATCCGTTGAGCAGGCTGCGCAGCGCATCATGGACCACGCAATCGGGTCCAACGGTCCCTTTCTTCGCCATCACCTATGATGAACTTGGGCGGCGGACCGACGCAAGCCGGGCAAGCAGCTCCACGGGTTACACTTATGACGGTGTTTCGCGCCTCGCGACGATCAATCAGCGCTTCTCGGGAGACATTGGAGGGTTGAATGAAGGTTTGACCTACAATCCGGCCTCACAGATCGTGAGCCGGAGCAGGGACAACGGTGCATATGGATTCAGTGGTTCTGTAAACCTCAGCCGCCCATACAGCGTCAACGGACTGAACCAGTATGTCAGTGCAGGCATCGCCAGCTTTGCATACGATGCCAACGGCAATTTGATGAGCGACGGTGCCACGAGCTATCTCTATGATAACGAGAACCGGCTGGTAGGAGCCAGCGGATCGCGCTCCGCACAGATGGTGTATGACCCTCTTGGCCGCCTGTTCAGCACAAATGGCCCATCCAGGCTGACGCGGTTCCTCTATGACGGCGATGATCTGGTGGCGGAGTATGATGCCACAGGTGCCATGACGGCGCGCTACATGCATGGTCCGGGCAGCGAAGATCCGATCCTGTGGGACATTGGCAACCGGATGGACTGTTCGGGTACGCGGTTCCTGCATGCCGATCACCAGGGCTCGGTGGTTGCGTTGGCAGACTGCAACGGCAACCGGGTCGCGCTGAACAGCTATGATGACTATGGCATCCCCTCAGGCTTTGCGAACGGCAGCGCGCCGAACACGGGCCGGTTCCAGTACACCGGTCAAGCCTGGCTGCCGGACCTCGGCATGTATTACTACAAGGCCCGCATCTATTCCCCGACACTGGGCCGCTTCATGCAGACCGACCCCATCGGCTATGAAGACCAGATCAACCTCTATGCATATGTCGGGAATGATCCGGTTAATCGGAGCGATCCGACTGGGCTTGAGGGCGCGTGCTTTTACGGGCCGAGCCAGTGCAGCCCACAGGGGCCGACGATTGGCAGCGCTATCTGGAATGCAATCCAGGATGATCCAGGCGTAATTCTGGATGCGGCAATGATTTTTGCTGACGTCATTACGGTGCCTAGTGGTGAGTCGGCTGCAGGAATTGCGCTAAGGCGTGGCGCAAGTGAAGCGGCCGAGGCTGCCGCCAAGGCCGGGCGCGTTGGTCCCGGCCCTTTTGCAAAGGGATCGATTCCTGCGGGACCCACCGCAAGGCCAACTGCAGCGCAGCAGCGCCAAATTAACGAACTCGGTCGGGCGAACGGCTGCCATACCTGCGGGTCAAAAGCTCCAGGTACAAAGAGCGGAAACTTTGTTGGTGATCACCAACCGCCCACGAAACTGAATCCACCGGGAGAGCGGCAGCAGTATTACCCGCAATGCCGGGGTTGTAGTAATAGCCAAGGCGGCATACTAAAAAATATGCAGGCCCCTCCGCCTCCTACACTTCCTGCAACACCTTGGTGGAAGTTTTGGTAGTGACAAAGATCGAAGTAAACTTGTCCGCAGAATATGGGATCATGTTTTTGCATGATAGTAAACTGAGACCTACAGTCCCCATTGATGCAGGAAAAGAACCGATTATGCACACCGCGACCTGCGTGGCACTTTGCGTTCTGCACTACGTCGATGGAGACGCTAAAATTATTCTAGCCGACGGCAGTTATGAGAGCAAATATCGGGAGTATTTTTCCGGCGAGATTGTTTGTCCAAGCAGATCTCTCTCTCTCACGGATCCAAATGATTTTGCCTTCGCGTCGGTCCCGTTAAAGGATGGATTTGCGAAAGTTTCGCTGCGGATGTCTGAAGAACGAAATCCAGACGTCGTGGAGTGCGTGATACACAACATGGAGACATTTTAACTGGTTAGCCATCAACAAGAGATGAGCGCGTGCGCTATACCTGATTTTGTCGTTCAGAAATCAAACGGCGCTATAACAGTGGTTGAGGCCAAATATGGCAAGGGCCAACTTAGCGGAGCTCAACGAGCACTTCAGAGTCAGATCGGCAGTGATTTTAGCATCGCTCGGACTACATCACAGGATATTGCAAATGTATTTGGCGGCACCGCATCAGTATTTGCAGGTGGCGGGAATCGCTTTTCCCAATGCTACTGGGGAAGAGGAGGTTGCTGATGGTCGGTAAAGTAGAGAATTGGAAGTGTATTCGCTGGATAAAGAGATGCTGGCCCGAAAAATACGATAATATTCGACAGGCGGTTTGCAGATTGAACAATGTTATGGCCGACAACAATTTTTGCTATGCGGAGACTATGTTCGACGGTGACTCTATCCAATTAAATTCTATAAATTTTGAAAAGAACTGTTTGGGGGACTGTCGAGGATATGTGGATACAATTTTCCACAAAAGATACCCACTCCTGTTTCAAATTAATTTTGCAGTAAAAAAACTGGAATTTCCCCACGACTGGGTGCGTGCCGGCTGCCTTTCCAGAGATGGGCGCATCGACATGTCAAGTCGATGGTTCGGGCCAAAATTTTTTCATATTTTTAAATTGAGGAAATTTGAAAAGGATTGGAGACTTTTGATGGATTCCATTCCCGCGATCGATAGATTCCTGGAAGATGGTTCGGAATCAGGATATATTTTAAGACAAAGTATTGGGTCTGCCAATTATTAGAGAATTATTTAAATATCACTATCTGTTAGAAACAACGCCTAAAAATTCTGGGCCTAACCTTCCTCAGGCAGGAGGAATTTGACCTTCCGCGTCGCGAAATCCACCGAGACGCGCCTGAAGGAGCGCAGGCTTTCCACGCCCAGCAGCATCGACGGCTTGCGCGTCAGGCCGAACAGCCTGAAAGGATGCGCATCGGCAAAGGCAATCGCGGCGTTGCCCATCGAAACGCCGCCGATCCGCAGCTTGCTGACGATGGTATATTCAGCAGGGGTGGTGCGGCCGAGAACATCGACCATGCTGATCGACTTGATCTCGGTTTCGGGCACCCGCTTGACCAGCAGGGCGCGCAATCTGGTGTTGGCAATGCTGTTCTGGGCGCCGGTATCGACCACCACCCAGATTTTCTGGCCGTTGGCATCCGCATCGACCATCACCAGCTGGCCGAGCCGCGTCTTGGCCGTCACGATGATCAGGTCCGAATCCTCCGGCACGGCTTCTTCGGGAACGCTTGCCGGCTCGACGCGCATCGTGTTCGACTGGAAGTTCATGACAATCCGCTGATTCTTCAGGCTGTCGATGCCCAGCAATCCGTCTGCGCCGACATTGCGCCGTGGCAGCGCCGCCGCTTCGACCCGTTTGGCAATATTTGTCGAAACCTGGACAGTCTTGATCGAGACCAGCTTCACTTTGGCCGAGCCGCCCATTGCATGAAGCGTTGCCGTGCCTGATTGCGGCAAATTGAGCTGCTTGGCCAGTTCTTCGGAAATGACGGTGCGATCGGCCCCGGTATCGACGACAAAATCGAAAGGCCCCTGGCCGTTGATCATGACCGGAACGGTCATGCGCAGAGAGCGGTCAAGTCCTGTGGCGACTTCGTCTGCCGCGGGCGTTTGCAAGGCGGGCGGGCGCCCCCCGGTCTCGGCTGCCACGGGTGTTGCAAGCATGGCCAGTAGCGGAAGAATCGCGCGGGAAATGGAGATTTGCGCCACAAAATGGCTCCTCTTCTTCTTCACATCCCTTGAACGAGCATAGTGTTGCCTTGGCACCGGTCAACATCATTGCGAAATGGCCATCGCTTCTGCGGCAAGGGCTTCGGCTTCGATCAGGATGGCATCGTCTGTGTCCGGCCCGGAAACACTCTCGCGCCCGATCAGGACCAGAACCGGCACCGCCAGTGGAGAGACGGACGACAAGCGTTTGTGGACAATGCTTGCAGCCGCCCGGTCGAGCAGCGCGCCGAGCCTCCCCACGTCCGTCATGCGCGCGCGCGCGTCCGCCCAGGCCGCTTCGAGCAGGAGGTGGTCCGGCTCATATTTGCGCAGGACATCGTAGATCAGATCGGTCGAAAACGTGACCTGACGACCGGACTTGCGCTTGCCGGGATGCTGGCGTTCCACCAACCCCGAAATGACGGCAACTTCGCGGAAGGCGCGTTTGAGGAGCGCCGATTGCTCGACCCAGTCGATGAACTCTTCGTGCAGGATGTCGGGCGAAAAAAGCGGGCGGGGATCCTCAACCGGCTGAAGGCCCCAGATCGCGAAGGCATAGTCGCTCGCAACGAAGCCCACAGGCTGCAACCCCAAGGCGTCCATCCGCTTGGTGATCAGCATCGCAAGCGACTGGTGCGCGTTCCAGCCCTCGAAGCTGTAGGACACGAGATAGTGCAGGCCATCGCGCGGAAAACTCTCGATGAGGAGCTGATCGGGGGCGGGCAGCATCGAGCGTCTGGCCTGCATTTCAAGCCATGCCCGCACATCGCCCGGGAAGCGCGCCCATTGGCTGCGGTCGTGGAGGAACGTGCGCACCCGATCCGCAAGGTGCGTCGTCAAGGGCATGCGCGCGCCGCCATAGCTGGGAATGCGGGCGCGTCTGGTGGTAGCGCGCACAATCAGGTCGGTTGCATCGACCCCTTCGACCTCCAGGCTCATCCCGGCAAAGAAGAAGCAATCGCCCTTCACGAGGCTGGCGGCGAAAAACTCGTCCAGCATCCCGAGCCTGCGACCGTTCCTGAACCGCACCGCCAGCATCGGCGAATCAACGATGATCCCGGCGTTGAGGCGATATTGCGCTGCAAATTTCGGATGGGTGACGCGCCACCGGCCGTCAGGATCGCGGACAAGCCGCCGGAACTTGTCATAAGCCTTGAGCGCATAGCCACCAGTGGCAATCAGGCCCAGAACACGTGTGAACGTGCCGACATCAAGCATCTGGTAGGGCTGCGCTGTCTGGATTTCGGCAAGCATCTCCTGTTCGTCGAATGGCGCGGCACAGGCGCAGGCCATGATGTGCTGGGCCAGCACATCAAGCCCGCCGGGGCGGAAGGCGTCGCCGTCCCGGACCCCTTCGGCAATGGCATCGATCGCGCCCTGCGCTTCCAGATATTCGAAGCGATTGCCCGGAACGATGATGGCTTCGCTGGGCTCATCGAGCCGGTGGTTTGCGCGACCGATCCGTTGCATCAGCCGTGACGATCCCTTGGGCGCCCCCATCTGGATGACGCAATCGACATTGCCCCAGTCGACCCCGAGATCGAGGCTGGCGGTTGCGACAAGTCCGCGCAACCGGCCCTCTGCCATCGCATTCTCGACCTTGCGCCGGGCCTCGATATCGAGGCTGCCGTGGTGGATGCCGATCGGGAGCTTCAGCTCATTGACCGCCCAAAGGTCCTGAAAGATCAGTTCGGCCAGCCCTCGGGTATTGCAGAACACGAGTGTGGTTTCGTGGGTTTCGATTTCGGCCATCACCTGGGCCGCGGCATAGCGGCCGGAATGCCCGCCCCAGGGAATTTCGCCCTCCGGCAGCAGCATGGTGATGATGGGAGGCGCGCCGGGATCGCCTTCGACCAGCCTGACAGACACACCAAGCCCCTCCGGCGCCAGCCACTGGCGATAGGCATCGGGGTCGGCCACGGTCGCAGACAGGGCCACGCGGCGCAGCCCGGGATTGATGGCCTGCAGCCGGGCCAGCGACAGGCTGAGGAGGTCTCCGCGCTTTTGCGGCGCGAAGGCATGAACTTCATCGATGATGACGGTGCGCAGCCCCGCAAACATCTGGAAACTGTCCGGATAGGACAGCAGCAGGCTCAGCGATTCGGGCGTGGTCAGCAGGATTTGCGGCGGTCGCGCCCGTTGACGCGCCTTGCGCTCAGACGGTGTATCACCGGTCCGCGTCTCAACCCGGATATCGAGCCCCATCTCTTCGACCGGAAGGAGGAGGTTGCGCCGGACGTCGACAGCAAGCGCCTTCAGGGGTGAGACATAAAGCGTATGCAGACCATCGGTCGGGGTTTCGACAAGCTCGGCAAGGGTTGCGAGAAATCCGGCCAGGGTCTTGCCTGCGCCGGTTGGTGCGACAAGCAGCGCATGCTCTCCATTGCGCGCTGGATCGAGCATCTCAAGCTGGTAACGGCGCGGCGTCCAGCCTTTCGACGCGAACCAGTCTTGAAGGATCGAGGGAAGTTGAACCACAGGACGACTGTCGGGCCGCCCTGCGCAAGAATCAATGCCCTACGGATTCCCCGCGCTGCAGCCCCGACGCTGCCAGCTGCGCATCGATCTGCGCCATCAGCCGGTCAAGGCCCGCCTGATCTTGCGCTTCGGCGCGAGCGACCAGCACATCCTGGGTGTTCGAGGCTCGCAGCAGCCACCAGCCATCGGGCGTATTGACGCGGGCGCCATCGGTGCGGTTGACGGTCGCGCCTTCGGCTTCAAGCCGCGCCAGAACTTCATCGACAACAGCAAATTTGCGGCTTTCATCGACCTGGAACCGCAGCTCCGGCGTGTTGATCATGTTGGGCATCGCGTCCTTGATCGCCGACAGCGAACCGCCCTGTTCGGCAATCGCCTGCATGAAGCGCACCGCGACATATTGCGCATCGTCAAACCCGTACCAGCCGTGGCGATAGAAGATGTGCCCGCTCATTTCGCCGGCGAGCGGACTGTCGGTTTCCTTCATCTTGACCTTGATCAGGCTGTGTCCGGTTTTCCACATCAGCGGCTTTCCGCCCAGCTCGGCAATCCGGTCATACAGGGCCTGGCTGGCCTTCACGTCGGCGATAATGGTTGCACCTGGCTCCTGCTGAAGCACGGATTCGGCCAGAATGGAAAGAATCTGGTCGCCCCAGATTACGCGACCTTGTCCGTCGATCGCACCAATCCGGTCTCCGTCGCCGTCAAAGGCAACGCCGAAATCGAGCGACTTTTCCGAGACAAGGGCTTTGAGATCGGCAAGATTTTCCTCGACGGTGGGATCCGGATGATGGTTCGGGAACCGTCCGTCGATCTCGGTGAACAGAAGGTGATGCTCTCCGGGGAGCAGGCGCGTCAGCTTCTCGATCACCCGTCCGGCGGCGCCATTGCCAGCGTCCCAGCCGATGCGGAAAGCGCGGCCAGGATAGTCGCGGGCCAGTCGCGCGACATAGGCATCCTCGATATCGCACTCCGTTATCGCGCCGGCGCCGCTTTCCCAGTCTGCGGCGGCGGCCATGCGCCCGAGCTTCTGGATGTCTTCACCATAAAAGGGGCCGTGCCGCAGCACCATCTTGAAGCCGTTATAGTCGGCCGGATTGTGGCTGCCGGTAATCTGGATGCCGCCATCAACGCCGTCGAGCACCGATTCGGCGTAATAGAGCATGGGCGTTGGTCCCAGCCCGACCCGCACAACATCAATCCCGCTCTCTGTCAGGCCCTTTAGCAGAGCCGCCTCGAGCATCGGCGATGAGAGCCTGCCGTCATAGCCGACCGCGACACATTTGCCGCCATCGCGGCGGACTATCGTGCCGAAGGTCCGGCCGATGGCATAAGCATCGGCCTCTCCAAGGGTTTTCCCAACAATGCCGCGGATATCATATTCGCGGAGCGCGACCGGATCGAAGTGATGTGACATGGAAAACGCCTATCGCGTGGAAATGTTACGAAGCAGTATATCGCGCGCCTGATTGACCTGCATTGCAAGTGGCGATGTGCCCCCGGCATCGGGATGGACCTTCGTGATCAGCCGCTTGTGGGCCTCGACAATGGTAGCCGGATCGGCGTCCGGTGCGACGTCGAGAACCCGGGCGGCTTCCGCTATGCTCATCGCCGAACCGGGTGAGATCGCACGCTTCACAAGGATGAACAGGAGATACAGCAGCCCCGCGAAAATCAGGAAGCGGATCATGCGAAGGCCAGCTCTGGCTGATCATTCTCGCGCACCGGCAACGCCAGCCCGGCAACCAGTTCGCGCAGTTCCTGCCGCGCGGCGATATGGCTGAGGCCAATGCCGCCAATCGCATCGACATCGAGAAGGGTCAGTCCCTTCGGGAACAGCTCGCGGTAGATCACGCGCTCGCCCAGCCCCGAAATCGTCCGAAAGCCGACACGCTTTGACAGTTCCACCAGTGCCTTGCCGACGCGCCGCATGTTGTGCGCATCGATATGCTGGAGCCGGTTGCGCAGCACGACCCAATCGACCGTTGCTCCGTCTGCACGGGCGCGTTCCTTGCGCAGGTCCCAGATCAGTTCGGCATAAAAGCTCGGCCGCTTCACCCTGAAAGTTTCGGCATCGACCTGGCCGATCAGGTCGAGATCCACGAAACTGTCATTGATCGGCGTCACAATCGTGTCGGCACGCGCGATTGCCGCGCGCGAGACCGGATCGTCACGACCGGGCGTATCGATCACGATGAAATCCGCCCCGCTGCCGATCCGGGCCATTTCCTGGTCCAGACCCGCTGCCGTCATCAGGCCGAGGGTAACGTGCCGGGGCGACGGCAGGTCGATCTGGCGCCGTCGCGCTGTCGCCTCGCGATTGTCGAGATAGCGCGTCATGGTCTTTTGGCGGGTATCGAGGTCAATCGCAGCAACGCTGTGGCCCGTGCTCTGCAGCGCGACCGCCGTGTGGACGGCCGTAGTGGACTTTCCCGTGCCGCCCTTTTCATTGGCGAAGACAATTACGTGCGTGTTCTGCGCCATCGGTGCTAAGGTCCAGCCTCTTGATTCATTGGTTCCCGCCCGCCAAGGAGCGCGCGACCGTCCATATCTGAGCAGGCTTGCCCGTGCAAATCATCCGTCAGCTTTCTGCCTTGCGCGAACGCACCAAATTGATACGCGAGAGCGGTCGGACCCTCGCACTGGTGCCGACGATGGGCGCATTGCATGCCGGGCACATGTCTCTGGTCGAGCTGGCGAGGCGGCAAGCGGACGATGTGATTGTATCGATCTTCGTGAACCCCAAGCAGTTCGGGCCCAATGAGGACCTGGACAAATATCCGCGATCGGAAGAGGCCGATGCGGCGCGCCTTGCCGAATCGGGCGTGACCGCGCTTTGGATGCCGTCAGTGTCGGAAGTCTATCCGGACGGTTTTGCAACGAGCGTAAAGGTCGCCAAACTTGGCGAACTCTGGTGCGGGGCTGCCCGGCCGGGCCATTTTGAAGGCGTGGCGACAGTCGTTGCCAAGCTTTTCAATCAGGTTTGTCCCGACATTGCCGTCTTTGGCGAAAAGGACTGGCAGCAACTGGCCATCATCCGTCGCATGGCGCGCGATCTCGACATGGCTGTGGAAATCATCGGCATGCCAATCGTTCGCGATAGCGATGGCCTCGCCCTGTCTTCGCGCAATGCCTATCTTTCAGCAGCGGACCGCGAGGCCGCTCTGACATTGCCGCGTGCGCTGAGCGGTGCAGCCCGCGACATTGGCAATGGTGCGGATGTCGAGGCGACCCTTGCCGACGCGAAAGCACGGCTGCTGGCGGCTGGATTCACGCACGTCGATTATTTTGCCCTGGTCGATGCAGCGACGCTGGAGCCGCTTGCGACACTGGATCGCACGGGCCGCTTGCTGGCGGCGGCACGGATCGGTGGCACGCGGCTGATCGACAATATTGCTCTCTGACTGAGCCGAGACTGAAAAAGCGCGATCCGTGTTAACCATTTGTTGACCATCTTTGGCCGACAACCTCCCCAACAAGATTTGGTGAAGGGGGTTTACCATGGCAAGCAGCTTCAACAGCGGCAATTTCCTGATTGAAAGCCGGTTGGCCGACGCCGCACGCGGCAGTGCGCGGGCCTTTTACGATCTGGGCATTGCCTATTCATCGGGCGGATGCGGGGTCGAAGTCGATCTGGTCCAGGCACACAAATGGTTCAACCTTGCTGCGCTGAATGGCAGCGAACGGGGCCAGCAATGCCGGGCAGAGATTGCGGAAGACATGACCGCGCGCGAAATTGCCGAGGCCCAGCGTCAGGCGCGGGCCTGGCTTGCTGAAACCACGCGCCGGGCTGCCTAACCGCCCTTTCTGAACGGCGTCAGTTCGCCGAGGAACGCGATTTCCCGTTCCACCGCGCGCCGTTCACGCTCCACAAAGTCGGCAACGGCCGCCCTGAATCCCGGATCGGCGATAAAGTGGGCCGACCATGTCGGGACCGGACCATAGCCACGCGCGAGCTTGTGCTCACCCTGTGCTCCCGCCTCCACCTTGCCCAGGCCATGTGCAATCGCGAAATCGACTGCCTGATAATAGCAAAGCTCGAAATGGAGGAAGGGCACGTCCTCGCAGCATCCCCAATAGCGCCCGTACAATGTGTCTTCGCCGACAAGATTGAGTGCACCGGCAATCGGGCGGCCATCCCGCAATGCGAAAATGAGGAGGACCTTGGCGGCCATGCATTCTCCCAACAGGCTGAAGAACCGGCGCGTCAGATAGGGCCGACCCCATTTGCGCGACCCGGTGTCCTGATAGAAGCCCCAGAAGACATCCCAATGCGCTTCCGTGATTGCATCGCCTGTCAGGTGAACAATTTCCAATCCGGATTGGGCATGGGCCCGTTCCTTGCGGATGGCCTTGCGCTTGCGCGATGAAAGTCCGGCCAGGAAGTCGTCAAACGACCCATAGGCCTGATTGACCCAATGGAATTGCGACCCTTCGCGGATCAGCCAGCCGGCCGCCCGAAACCGCTCGACATCCCGGGGGTCGAGAAAGTTTGCATGGGCAGAGGACAGGCCGTTTTGGGTGACTATCGCTTCCGCAGCGGCAATCAGGCCGCGTGCCACGCCGTCGTCAGGCGTGAGCAGCCGTGGCCCGGGCACGGGAGAGAAGGGCGAAGCGATGACCAGCTTGGGGTAATATTGCCCCCCTGCGCGGTGCCAGGCATCGGCCCAGCCGTGATCGAACACATACTCGCCCTGGCTGTGGCTTTTGACATAAGCGGGGGCAACGCCAGCCAGTACACCTCCGGGCCCGTCGATCGCGATGGGCAGTGGCTGCCACCCCGCTTCAACCGTTGCGCTGCCCGATCGCTCGAGGATGGAGAGGAATGCGTGACTGACAAAGGGATTGCCGCTGCCCGCGCATCGATCCCAGGCGTCAGCATCGAAATCGCTTACGCCCTGCGCAAGCCGCGCGATGGCCAAATCAGGCCGGCCTGACTGCGACAATCGCATCCACCTCTACGGCGGCGCCCATTGGCAAGGTTGGCACGCCGACGGCAGCCCGTGCATGCTTTCCGGCGTCGCCGAAGACATCGACCATCAGTTCTGAAGCGCCATTGCCGACCTTGGGCTGATCGGTGAAGCGCGGATCCGAGTTTACGAAGATATTGAGCTTGACCACCCGTTCGACCCGATCGAGCGAACCCAGTGCAGCCTTGATCTGGGCCAGCACCATCAGTCCGCAGGCGCGTGCCGCTTGCACACCATAGGCAAGATCGCGGTCGTCCCCGAGCCGTCCGACCATCAGCTGGTTGTTCTGGAAGGAGACCTGGCCCGAAACATAGAGCATCCCGTTCGCTTCGACCGTGGGCACATAGGCCGCCACAGGTGCCGCTGGTTTCGGCAGGGCAATGCCAAGTGTTGCGAGTCGATCTTCCGGCCCCGGTTCAGGGACGGGCGGGTTCATCTTGAGCGGTGCGGGCTTGGAATCGGTCACAGCGGAACTCCCTTGAAGCGATCAATAATCCAGCCCGTCGCATTCTGCCAGTCATCGATGCGATGATGGGCGGCACCAGGCGTCTTGATGAAGGGCTGGAGCCGCGGCTCCCCGACCATATGGAGTCTCCAGACATCCGGCGCATGTTCGGCAACGGAGACATGCTGGTGTGCCAGATCATCAACAAAGACAGTCACGCTCGGGGCATAGTCCGCGACAATGCGCGCAAGTGGCTCTCCCTTGCCGCCCTGATTGGTGAAGACAGGAAACGCAATTCCGACGGCGCGCAACTGCTCGGTGCGGGCAGCCTGAAAATCGTCGGTCAGATTGGTCAGGATCACAACATCGGCATGGGCAGCAATTGCGTTGACGGCTTCAATGGCGCCATCAATCGCCTTTTGCCGGTGCATTTCCGTGCGGAAGAAATCCTGCAGCAAGGGCCAGATATTGGGTCCGGGAACCAGTTCGCCAGTTGCCTTGTGGCGCAAGGCATTGGCAAAATCGCCAAGGTCGAGATCGAAGTGAATGTGATGCACTTCGTCGAGCCATTCCGCGAAAGGCACAACCATGTGGAGAAGCACTTCGTCGCAATCGGTGATCAGCAGCGGACGGCTCATCGCTGGAGCTCCGGCCGGGCAAGCTGCGCGGGCGGCACGCCCAGCGATTCGGCGCAGGCCATCAGGTCAGGCTGGTGCGCCTCGAGAAATGCGAAGATCGCATCGTGCAGCGCCGGATCGCCGACGCGCGCGCGCAAATCCGCACCGTCGAGGCCCGTCAGCGAGAGGAGGCGCGCTGCCCTGGCGTCGTCCGAAAGAATCCACGCCAGCGCCGAAAGGGCCAACGCCATCGTGTCATAGGGGTTTGTCTCTGCCTTGAGCATCGCCTAGAGGTCGATTCCGGGAATATCAGTGGGAAAGCTGGCGTGGCAAAAAGGGTGCTCGTTGTCGAGGACAATGAACTCAATCTCAAACTCTTTTGCGATCTTTTGCGCGTGCACGACTTTGAAGCGGAAGGCGTCCGCGACGCGCGTGAAGCAATCAATCGCGCAACCCTGTTCGCGCCGGACATCATCATCATGGACATCCAGATGCCGCATATCAGCGGCCTGGAACTGATCGAAGCGATTCGCCGCGACGTGATTCTGAGGCGAATTCCGGTCATGGCAGTGACAGCCTATGCCGGAAAGGGCGACGAAGACCGGATTCGCGAGGCCGGGGCCGATGCCTATGTCGCCAAGCCGATTTCGCTGATGAAATTCATCGGCGTGGTCCGGGAACTGGCAGACCTGGCCGATTCGCGCGCGCTGGTCTGACCAGACATTTTGGCGACCCTGCCTTCGCAGGGGCGACGCATTACTTGATCTTGGTTTCCTTGAACTCGACATGCTTGCGCACGACGGGATCATATTTCTTGAACGAGAGCTTCTCGGTCTTGGTGCGTGGATTCTTCTTGGTGACATAGAAGAAGCCGGTATCCGCCGTGCTGGCGAGCTTGATCTTGACGGTGGTTGGCTTGGCCATGACCTGAAAACCTTTGTAAATTGATGCTGGTCGCACGCGAGGCGCGGAAAGCGGGCGCATTAGATTCGCCAGCCGAAATGTCAAGCGTTCAGGCCGAACCATCTTGTCGCCGCTGCTCAGGCAGCGGCTCGTTTGATGCCTTGTCGCTCCCATCAAACAGGCCCCTGCCTGCGCAGGGGCGACGATTCGGAGCGAAAAGGTGGGAGGCTTCTGTTGCCCGGCGCCTCCCGGGCCGCTGGTGTCTGATTCTGTTGCCCGGTTCAGCCCGACCGCGTTATGTTGGTTAACCTAGGGCCGCGAGGCCCTTGGGTTAAGCAGCAATAGCAAGTGCTTCGTTATCGTTGGCACTTATGAGATTGAACCATTTCACGGCTTATTCATGCCGGGCAAAAACACCGCTTTTCAACACACGTCGATCCTAGTTCGGCCCCGTCAATGATCCTGGCCTTCGCCGGGACAAGTGGTGGAGCCGCCGGGTACCGCCCCCGGGTCCGCTGCATCTATTGCACGGCATCATTTATCGCCATAGCCGGGCGAACCCGGCACTTTCCAATATAGGGGCGAATTCCTGAATGTTAAGTGCATGATGTGACGCGCAACAGGGTTGTTTCAATCTCCACTAGTTGCTAGGGTGATTAACATGCTGACACAGCGTTCGCGTTACGGCCTGCGGGCCATGCTCTTGCTTGCGCGGGAGCCCAAGGACCATCACCCGGTGCCTATGAGCAGGATTGCCACCGAAGCCAGTGTCCCGCGCAAATTCCTCGAAATCATCCTGACCGAACTCAAGGCGGCGAACCTTGTCGTTTCGACGCGCGGGAAACAGGGCGGATTTGCCTTGGCCAGACCTGCGCATCTGATATCACTTGGGGATATCATTCGCGTCATCGAAGGACCGTTGGCGCTTGTTCCCTGTGTCAGCCGGACCGCCTACAAGAAATGCAAGGACTGTCGCGACGAGGAAAAGTGCGAAATCCGGCGCGCCATGATGATCGTGCGCGACGACACGGCCCGCATTCTTGACGGGACAAGCCTTGCGGCCGCTGTGTCCGAGGACAAGGAAGCGGCCTGAGGCCCGCTATTTCTTCACCGAATCCCGGATTTCCCTGAGCAGCAGGACGTCTTCGGGCGTGCCGGCCGTTTCGTCCCGCTTCATCATCCTGTTGGCACTGCGCACGATCATGAAGATCACGAAGGCCAGAATGACGAAATTGATCAAGGCCGTGATGAAATTGCCATAGGCGAAAACCCCGATATTGGCGGCCTTGGCCTCGGCCAGTGTCGTGATCACCTTGTCCCCCGGATCGCCCAGCAAGACGAATTTGCTGGAAAAATCGACGCCTCCGCCGGTCAGAAGACCGATCAGGGGCATCAGAATATCGTCGGTGAAGGACGAAATGATCTTTCCGAAGGCGGCTCCGATCAGGACACCGACTGCCAGATCGAGAACATTACCCTTGTTGACGAAAGCCTTGAATTCTCCCCACATCACGCCATCTCCCAATGCGCCAAAGCCAGCCCCGCAAGACTGGCACAATCGAATGTGATTGCAAGCATATTGCGGCGAGGCCCGAGGCGTCCTATCTTCGTCATACACCTTGTCCATGGGGAGTTGATCGTGACCAAGTTCAAACGTCGTAAAATGGCTTTTCTGGCGGCTCCGGCACTGGCCCTGTCGCTGAGCGGGTGCGGCATCAACAGCGTGCCGACGGCCGAAGAAAATGCCAAGGCGAAATGGTCGAACGTGCAGGCCGACTATCAGCGCCGCGCGGACCTGATCCCGAATCTCGTCGAAACCGTGAAGGGCTATGCCAAGCAGGAATCGACGGTGCTGACGCAAGTGACGGAAGCGCGCGCCAAGGCGACGTCCATTCAGGTCAATGCGTCGGACCTTTCCGATCCGGCCAAGGTCAAGCAATTCCAGGAAGCGCAGACGGCGCTTTCGGGTTCGCTCGGTCGTCTGCTGGCAAGCGTCGAAGCCTATCCCGACCTCAAGTCGAACCAGAATTTCCTCGCGCTCCAGTCGCAGCTCGAGGGGACGGAGAACCGGATCAACGTCTCGATCAAGGATTATAATACCGCAGTCCAGGCCTATAACACGACGATCCGGACCTTTCCCGACGCGATCGGCGCAAAGATCTTCTATGGCGCAAAGCCGATGACGACCTATGAGGCCACTGCGCCGAATGCGGACCGGGCCCCCACGGTCAAGTTCTGATCGACACCGTCCTCCAGAGGGAGACAGGATGATGAGGTGGCTCGCCTGCCTCTTGCTGATGATCGCCGGTGTCGCGCATGCCCAGACTTTCCCGCCCCTTACGGGGCGAGTGGTCGACGCAGCCAACATCATTCCAGATGATCAGGAAGCCGCATTGACGGCAAAACTCGACGCGCTTGAAAAGGAAAGTTCGCGCCAGCTGGTCGTCGCGACAGTGCCCAACCTCGAAGGCTATGACATTGCCGACTATGGCTATCGGCTCGGGCGGAGCTGGGGCATCGGGCAAAAGGACCAGAACAATGGGGCGATCCTTCTGGTCGCGCCCAACGACCGCAAGGTCCGTATCGAGGTCGGCTATGGTCTCGAACCGATCCTGACCGATGCTTTTTCGAGCGTGATCATCAACACGCAGATCGTCCCGGCATTCAAGGCAGGCGATTTCCCTGGCGGTATCACGGCTGGAACCGATGCCATTATCGCGCAGCTGCGCCTGCCGCCCGAGGAAGCGGCGAAATATGCAGCGCAACTGGCCACACAATCGGCAGCGTCGCAACGGGGCGATTCAGTCAGCGCCGCCCTGTTCTGGGTGTTTATCTTCTTCTTTTTCATATTGCCGCTGTTCCGCTCGATCTTCGGTCGTGGCCGGGGCCGACGTTATGGCAGCGGCCCCGTGATCATCTGGGGCGGTGGCTCGGGCGGCGGCTGGGGCGGCGGGAGTTCAGGCGGCTTCGGCGGAGGCGGCGGCTTTTCGGGCGGCGGCGGTTCATTCGGGGGCGGTGGTGCCTCCGGGGGGTGGTAATGACGAAGCCGACATTGATGACCGAAGCCGATCACCGGCGTGTGAGCGATGCCGTCCGCGATGCAGAAGCCGCAACGGCGGGCGAAATCGTCACGATCGTCACTGACACGTCGGACCGCTATCTTGATGTGGCGCTCTGGTGGTCGATAGGAATTGCCGTGCTCGCTCTTGCCGCTTTGGCTGCTTTTCCCGAATTCTGCACGGGGCTGGTCGCAAGCTTTTCCGGGGGCTGGATTGTCGAATGGACGCTGGCGGAGGCCTTTGAGCTCGCCCTTGCGGTTGCCGTGCTCAAATTCGTTGCCATGCGGCTGCTCCTGTCCTGGATGCCGCTGCGGATTTTCCTGACGCCCGGCATCGTCAAGGCAGAGCGGGTGCGCAGGCGCGCGATCCGCTATTTCAAGGTCGGCGCAGAGCGGCGCACGTCCGGGCGAACCGGCGTTCTGATCTATCTTTCGATGGCCGAGCATCGTGCGGAAATTGTCGCTGACGAAGCAATCCATTCGAAAGTCACGCCCGAAACCTGGGGCGAAGCGATGGCCAAGCTTGTTGCCGAAGTGCGCGAAGGCCGGTTGGCAGATGGGATGGTGGCTGCCATTGGCGATGTCGGCAAAGTTCTCTCCGCGCATTTTCCGCGCGCTTCTGACGATGTGAACGAGCTTCCCGATCGGCTCATTGAACTATGAGCGATTCCGAGGACGAACAGATTGTCTGGCAAGGCCGCTTCATTACCGCAAAGACCCGCGGCAAATGGGAATATGTCTCGCGCGCTCGCGGGATAAAAGCCGCCGTGATCCTTGCGGTCGATGATGGCGATGTGCTGCTTGTCGAGCAATATCGCGTGCCGCTGGGCGTCAACTGCCTTGAACTGCCGGCAGGGCTTGTGGGTGATGAAACCGAGAATGAACCGGTCGAGCATGCAGCGGCGCGCGAACTTGAAGAAGAAACCGGCTATCGCCCCCGCCATATCGAGCGGGTCGGGGAGTTCCATTCATCGCCCGGCATGGTCAGTGAGAGCTTCTACTTCGTGCGTGCGGTCGGGCTGGAAAAGGTCAGCGAGGGCGGCGGGACCGATGGCGAGAATATCACTGTCCACCGCGTGCCACTTTCTGAAATCGCGGGCTTCATTGCCGCAAAACGCGCGTCAGGCTGTGCCATGGACGCGAAACTGCTGATGCTTCTTGGCGGGTCCTTGCTCAGCGAATAGACCCCGAGACAAGTTCGGGGTGACGCTGTGCGTCATCTGAAATTGTCCGCATAGGCCTGAAGCTTCAGGACCTTCTTTGGCGCCGCCACAACGGTCGCGACCAGGCCCTTTCCGTCGGCATAGGCCTTGGCAGCTTCAAGTGTCGGGAATTTGAGGACGAGCTGGCGCCGCGTGTCCCCGCTTCCCGCCCAACCCATCAGAGGGTCGGCGCGCTGCGCGTCCGCAGGCTCAAATTCCAATATCCATCTGTCAGTGCCATAGCGGCCTGACTGCATGGCGTTCTTGGGCTTCTGATAGATGCGTACATGGCTCATGCGCTGCTCTTTCCCTGATTCATCCCTCTCGATCAAGGGCCTTCTTGGTCTTGAGACTGGCAACAGCCTGTGTCGGGTCGTCGGGCCAGTTGTGCCGCGGGTAACGCCCGCGCATGTCCTTCGCGACATCTGCCCAGCTGCCCCGCCAGAAACCGGGCAGGTCTCGCGTTGTCTGGATCGGCCGACCGGCAGGGGACGTCAGCGAGAGCACCAGGGGCGTCCGTTCGGGCCCGATCACGGGATGTTCAGAGAGTCCAAACAACGCCTGCACGCGCAAGGTGACAGTCGGACCCGCAATGGCTGCATAGTCGATCTCGTGCATCGATCCGGCCGGCGAGGCAAACTGCGCAGGGGCAAGCTTTGAAAGCTGCTGCTGCCCCTCCCAGCCGAGCAGTGCCCATACGGCGGAATGGAGGGCCTCGGCAGCGATATCCGGCAGCCGCCGTTTGCCCGCGAGCAACGGGGCAAGCCATTGGTCGAGCGTGGCAATCATGGCATCATCCGAAAGAGCCCCGATGCCGGCCCAGTCGGCGCGCTGCCGAAGCATTGTCGTGGCTGGCGGCCAGTCGATGACAGCCAGGCCATGCTCACGTACGCCCTGGAGCAGAGCGGTAGCGATGCCCTCCGCGCTTGCCTGCGCATTTTCGGCTCGCGACAGCATGATCGCGCCAAGGTGCCGGCCGGAAATCGTCCGGACACTGCCCGTTTCGGGATCGAAGCGAAGCTGGACTCCGGTCTCGATCCGGTCCGCAAACAGTGTCTCCACTTCGCGCGACTCAATCGCGGCAGCGGAAAGGATTCGCGCGCCCGCGGCCGCGCCCTGAATATCGGCCACGGCGAGCCATTCGCTGCGCGCAAGCGGGCTCGCTGGATCGAGCCGGAAGCCCCGGCCGCCACTGCTGATCCAATGCTCCCCAGTCGCGTCGCGCCGCCGGGCAATGCGGTCCGGAAAGGCGAGAGCCACGCATCGAGCCAGATTGCCTGTGGCTGCACCGCTTGACCGGACCAGCCCTGCCCAGCGGCGCGCCAGCCCTCGGGCTGCCTCGGCGCGTTTGCCGCGATCGTGCCGCCATCGGTCCAGCCTCACGGAAAGATCCGGATCGGTTCCGCCCAGCCCGCGTTCGGAAAGCAGGACAGCGACCTCTGCGGCCAGAACGCCCTCACCCTGTTCCGTCGCATTTACAAGCATATGGGCAAGCCGGGGGGGCAGGGGCAGTCCGGCAATGTCTCGACCATGCGCTGTCGGCCGACCATCCTCATCCAGCGCACCGAGCGCGGAGAGCCGCTTTCCTGCTTCGGCAAGGGCGGCTGACGGAGGTGGATCCAGCCAGCGCAGTGTACCCGGATCAGCGACGCCCCAAAGCGCGCAGTCGAGCAACAGGGGAGAGAGATCGGCCTCGAGTATCTCGGGCGGATCAAACCGGAGCAGCCCCGCCGTCGCTCCCTCTTCCCAAAGCCTGTAAGCGACACCCGGTCCCTGGCGCGCAGCACGACCAGCGCGCTGCGTCGCTGCGGCCTGGCTGACCCGCTCGGTCACCAGACGGGTCACTCCTGCGCTCCGGTCATAGCGGGCACGTCGCGCGAGCCCGCTGTCGATCACGATGCGCACGCCGTCGATCGTCAGGCTGGTTTCGGCAATGCTGGTCGCAAGGATGACCTTGCGCCCGGCACCTTTGCGAATTGCGGCGCGCTGCTCGGCGGGATCAAGGCTGCCGTGCAGGCGGTGGATCTGGGCGGCAATGCCCGCAAGTTTCTCGGCCGTCCGCTCGATCTCGCCAACCCCGGGCAGGAAAGCGAGGATGTCGCCCGCTTCCTCGGTCATGGCGCGGCGAATCGCAGCTGCCATTTCATCCTCGATCCGGGCTTCAGCCCGGCGCCCGATATGCCTGATGGCGAGGGGATGGCTGCGACCTTCGCTGGTGATCACGCCTGCGTTCATCAGCGTGGCAAACCGTTCGCCGTCGAGTGTTGCCGACATTGCGACGAGCCTCAGATCGGGCCGGAGCGCCCCTTGCGCATCGAGCGCAAGTGCCAGGCCAAAATCGCTGTCGAGGCTGCGTTCGTGCACCTCATCGAACAACACGGCGCAAACGCCCGAGAGTTCGGGATCGGCCTGAATGCGGTTGCGGAAGATGCCCTCGGTCAGGACCAGGATTCGTGTGGCGGCCGACTGCTTCGAATCCAGCCGCGTGGCATATCCGATCGTCTGCCCCACGGGCTCGCCGGCCAGTTCGGCCATTCGCTCGGCTGCCGCACGTGCGGCAATCCGCCTGGGAGAGAGGAGCAGAATTTGCCCTGCGCACCAGTCCGCGCGAAGCAGGTCCGGGGCGACGGCCGTCGTCTTGCCGGCTCCCGGCGGCGCAATCAGGACAGCGTTGGGCCGATCCTGCAGGCAGGCGAGCAATTCCGGCAGGACGTCATGGACAGGGAGCGTGTCAGTACGCTCTGGCAATCGCAAACTCGACGGCTTCGATCAGCGCGCTCTTGGTGGCGCTCGACGCAAAGGGGCCAAGGGCGTCGATGGCCCGTTGTCCATAATGACGCGCCCGCATCAGCGTGTCGTCAATGGCACGCGTCTGCGTCAGCAGGACCTTGGCGTAAGCGAGGTCTTCGTCCGAAATACGGCGGCCTTCCATTGCCGCTTGCCAGAAGGCCCTGTCTTCGGCGCTGCCACGGGCATGGGCGAGGATGACCGGCAACGTCACCTTCCCGTCACGAAAATCGTCGCCAACGCCCTTGCCCATGGTTTCGGCATCGGACGCATAGTCGATTGCGTCATCAACGAGCTGGAACGCAATGCCGAGGTTGCGACCGTAGCTGTCGAGCGCCTCTTCGGTTGTTTCGTCCCGCTCGGCAACGACAGCCGAAATCCGGCAGGCCGCTGCAAAAAGGGCCGCTGTCTTGGCACCAATGATATCGAGATACTTGTCTTCGCCCGTGTTGACCTGGCGCTGCGCCGTCAACTGGTTGACTTCGCCTTCCGCGATCACAGCCGATGCGTTGGAAAGAATCTTGAGGACCTTCAGGCTCCCGTCTTCCACCATCAGTTCGAACGAGCGGCTAAACAGGAAATCCCCGACCAGCACGCTTGCCGGATTGCCCCAGATGATGTTTGCCGTACGCCGCCCGCGCCTCAGGTCGGACCCGTCAACAACATCGTCGTGCAGGAGCGTCGCGGTGTGGATGAATTCGACGGCCGCGGCGAGCTTGTGGTGGCGCGCACCCGAATAGTCGAGCAGCCGGGCCGTTGCCAGCGTCAGCATCGGCCGCATCCGCTTTCCGCCGCCGGCAATCAGGTGGCCGGCCAGTTCGGGGATCAACGGAATTTGCGACTGCATCCGTTCAAGGATGACAGCATTGACGTGATTCATTTCAGCCGCAACGAGGTTGATGATGGAATCAAGCGAAGGCTGTCTGTCCGTCCCGATGCGATGAAGCGTTGCCGTCATGATGGCCACTTCTCTGGCGACCAACAGGCTTTGACGCAAGTGCAAAGCAGGAGTTCCGACTTGCAAGATGCGACATTTGCGAACAAGGAATTCAGATGATGACTGCCGACAAGCTGCGACAATACCGCCAGAGCATCGACAATATCGATGCGGCCCTTGTGTATTTGCTTGCCGAGCGCTTCAAAGTGACTCAGGCCGTCGGGCAGTACAAGGCTGAAAACGCCCTGCCCGCAGCCGATCCAACCCGAGAGGACGCGCAGATCGCCCGGCTGAGGACACTCGCGGTCGAAGCCGATCTTGATCCGGATTTCACGGAGAAATTCCTGCGCTTCATCATTGATGAAGTGATCCGTCACCACACGCAAATAAAGTCGGACCTTGGCTGAAATCTTGCCGTTTGCCCGCCCAGTCACTAGCTAGCGATTATGGCAGATCCTTATTCCACACTCGGCGTATCGCGTGGCGCGACCGAAGCTGACATCAAGAAGGCGTATCGCAAGCTCGCCAAGGAGCTGCATCCCGACACGAACAAGGACAATCCCAAGGCAACCGAACGCTTTGCGGAAGTGACCAATGCATATGATCTGCTGTCCGACAAGGACAAGCGCGCCCAGTTTGATCGGGGTGAGATCGACGAGCATGGCAACCCGTCCAATCCTTTTGCCGGCTTTGGCGGGCAGCAGGGCGGCTTTCGCGGCAGTTCGGGAGGTTTCCAGGGGGGCTTCGGCGATGCCGCCGCTGCCGATCTCGGCGATCTGTTCGAAGGCATTTTTGGCGGCGGACGTAGCCGGGGCGGCGGTTTCGGGGGATTTGGTGGCCGGTCTGCGCCGCCTCCCAAAGGCGCCAATGCAGCCTATCGGCTTGCGGTTTCGTTCGAGGATGCCGCAACGCTCGCCCCCCAGCGGATCACGCTGCAGGACGGAAAGACGATCGACCTCAAGCTGCCGGCTGGCGTCGAGACGGGCACGCAGATGAAACTGTCCGGCAAAGGGCAGCCTGGACCGGGCGGCGCAGGCGACGCCATTGTGACGATCGAGGTCCGCAATCATCGCCATTTCGTGCGCGATGGCGATAATGTCCGCCTGGACTTGCCCGTCACGTTGAAAGAAGCAGTACTTGGTGGTCCTGTCCGGGTGCCGACGGTCGAAGGCGCAGTCATGCTCAACATCCCCAAGGGATCGAGCTCGGGCAAGGTGCTGCGCCTGAAAGGCAAGGGCTTTACCGCAAAGGGCGGAACGCGCGGCGACCAGCTTGTGACTCTGCTCATTGACATTCCCGCAGACGATACGAGTCTCAAATCCTTTGCCGAAGGGTGGACGGACGCGCGCGACCCGAGGTCCGGCCTCGGCTGATGCGCGACGTATCGCCCGAATCGCCCGAAGCGAGGCGGGTCCATCCGGATGCCCATCCCCACAGGACGGGTTTGCTCGGCCAGATCGGACCCGGATCGCCCATTTTCGAATTCGTCCGCCGCGCCGTTGTCGGCGTCTATAATGACGGCTTCATCCACGCCGGAAATCTTGCCTACCTGACGTTGCTTGCGCTGTTTCCGTTCTTCATCATCCTGGCGGCAGCGGCCCAGTTGCTCGGGCGGCCGGAGGAAAATGTCGCGGCGCTCCATTCGATCGTGCGGGCCTTCCCGCCATCGGTCGGCGCCATGATCCAGACAACGGCGGCGGAGGTTCTGACCCTCAGGACCGGGCCCTTGCTCTGGTTCGGCGCTGCCATCGGGATCTGGACAGTGGGCAGCTATATCGAGACGATCCGGGAAATCCTGCGCCGCGCCTATGGCACGGATTACGCCCGACCCTTCTGGCAATATCGATTGATCGGCGTGGCGATCATCTTCATTGCGGTAGGAATGCTGATTGCCGCCTTTTCGGCGCAGGTGCTGCTGACAACCGCCGAAGAAGTGATCACCCATTTCGTGCCGGCTGCAGGCGCTGTTGCCGACCGGATTGCCAGCACGCGCTTTGTTCCGATCCTGATGACGTTCATATCAAGTTATCTGCTTTTCTGGGCACTGACGCCCAGCCGGTACCGGGGATTGGGCAATCCCAAATGGCCGGGGGCCTTGTTCGTGACGTTCTGGTGGTATCTGGCGCTGCTGCTTTTGCCGAGGGTTCTTGGGATGTTCGGGGGGTATACGATGACCTATGGCGGTCTTGCGGGAGTGATGGTCGCCATGTTGTTCTTCTGGCTGATCGGATATGGATTCGTGATCGCAGCGCATATCAACGCAGCACTGGCAAATCCGGGCGATCATCCGCTAAAGGGGCACACAATGTTGGACGATCTTGCGGAGGCCAAGTGGCTGGATACATGAATGGCAAGCGCGGACTGATCATGGGCCTGGCCAATGATCGCAGCCTCGCCTGGGGCATCGCGAAGAAGCTTAGGGAGGAAGGGGCAGAGCTTGCCTTTTCCTACCAGGGCGAGGCGCTGGAAAAACGGGTGCGCCCGTTGGCAGAGCAATTGGGAAGCGATTTCCTGATCGACTGCGACGTGTCGGACATGGCCGCGCTCGACAAGACCTTCGAGACGCTTGCTGCACGATGGCCGACGATCGACTTTGTCGTTCATGCCATCGGCTTTTCCGACAAGAATGAATTGCGCGGTGGCTATGTGGACACCAGCCTCGACAACTTCCTGCTGACGATGAATGTCAGCGTTTACAGTTTTGTGGCCGTTGCACATCGGGCGCGAGCCATGATGCCGAACGGTGGAGCGCTCCTCACGCTCAGCTACTATGGCGCCGAAAAGGTGATCCCGCACTATAATGTGATGGGTGTCGCCAAGGCGGCGCTGGAAACCAGCGTCAAATACCTCGCCAACGATCTTGGGCCAACCTGTATCCGCGTGAATGCCATTTCGGCAGGACCGATCAAGACGCTGGCGGCATCCGGCATTGGCGACTTCCGCTACATCATGAAGTGGAACGAGTATAATTCCCCCCTTCGCCGCAACGTCACGATCGAGGATGTTGGCGGCGCCGGCCTTTACCTGCTGTCGGATCTTGCCTCAGGCGTGACGGGCGAGACGCATCATGTTGATGCCGGCTATCATGTGGTCGGGATGAAGCAGGAAGACGCTCCGGATATCACCCTGGCATGAGCTTTAACACCTTCGGCCATGTTTTCCGTTTCTCCACATGGGGAGAAAGCCATGGACCGGCGCTCGGTGCGGTTGTCGATGGCTGCCCGCCCGGCCTGCCGCTCGGCGAAGCCGACATACAGCCCTTCCTTGACCGCCGCCGCCCCGGCCAGTCGAAATTCACGACGCAGCGCCAGGAGCCCGATGCAGTGAAGATTCTCTCGGGCGTGTTCGAAGGTCGGACGACCGGAACCCCGATCAGCCTGACGATCGAGAATGTCGACCAGCGTTCCAAGGACTATTCCGACGTCGCCAAGGCCTATCGCCCCGGCCATGCCGATTACAGCTATGACGCCAAATACGGCTTTCGCGACTATCGCGGCGGCGGGCGGTCCTCGGCGCGCGAGACGGCGGCGCGCGTTGCGGCGGGTGCGGTCGCCCGTCTTGTGATCCCGGAAGTCGAAATCCTGGCCTATGTTGTCGAAATTGGCGGCGACAAGATCGATCGCGACAATTTTGAAGCCGCCCAGATTGGCAAGAATCCGTTTTTCTGTCCCGATGAGGCCGCGGCCGGTCGGTGGGAAAAGCTTCTCGATGATGCCCGCAAGGCTGGCTCTTCGCTGGGCGCGGTTGTTGAATGTGTCGCGCGCGGGGTGCCTGCGGGCTGGGGCGCGCCGCTCTATGCCAAGCTGGATGCCGAACTCGCCGCAGCCATGATGTCGATCAATGCCACAAAGGGGGTTGAAATCGGGGCTGGCTTCGAAGCGGCCCGGCTGCGCGGCGAGGAGAATGCGGACCGGATGCGCCCCGGCTCCAACATGCCCGAATTCCTTGCGAACAATTCTGGCGGAATTGCCGGGGGAATTTCCACTGGTCAGCCCGTTGTGGTGCGGGTTGCCTTCAAGCCCACGTCATCGATCCTCACGCCGGTGGAAACGATCACGCGCGCCGGTGAAGCGACCGAAATCGTGACCAAGGGACGCCATGATCCCTGTGTCGGCATCCGGGGCGCACCGGTGGTCGAGGCAATGATGGCGCTGGTGCTTGCGGACCAGAAATTGCTCCACCGCGCGCAGTGCGGAGTCAGCTGAGCGTTGCGACAGCTATTTCAGGGATAACATAGCTCCTGAGGATCGTGATCAGGATGATGACGACCATCGGTGAAAAGTCGATCGCACCGAAATCCGGCAGGATCCGGCGAATCGGGCGATAGAGCGGCTGGGTCATCTTCTCGAGCGCCTGCCAGATCGCGCGCACGAACTCATTGTAGGTGTTGATCACATTGAATGCGATCAGGATCGACATCACGAACTGGACGACGATCACCATCCCCAGAAGATAGAGCAGATAGTCGGCGATCCCCAGAAACATGTTGGCCACATTCAGTCTCCTTCAGGTATCAGCGGTGCACCAGAGTGCCCGCGCCGCTCCGTGTGAAAATTTCCACCAACATGGCATGCGGTACGCGCCCGTCAAGGATGACAGCCGCATCGACTCCGCCCTCAACGGCCGTCACGCAGGTTTCCAGCTTTGGGATCATGCCGCCGGTAACCGTGCCGTCGGCGCGCAGGGCCGTGATCTTGGCCGGGTCGAGGTCGGTCAGGAGCGACCCGTCATTGTCAAGGACGCCTGACACGTCGGTCAGAAGGAAGAGCCGGTCTGCGCGCAGGGCAGCCGCAATCGCGCCGGCCATTGTGTCGGCGTTGATGTTGTAGGTATGGCCGTCGGTCCCGACCCCGATCGGTGCAACCACAGGGATCATTCCGGCTGCGGAAATCGTGTCGAGGATCGTTCGGTCCACTGCCTTAGGTTCGCCGACAAAACCGAGATCGACCACGCGTTCGATATTGCTTTCCGGGTCTCGGGTCGTGCGCTTGACCTTTTCGGCAGTAACAAAGCCACCGTCCTTGCCCGAAATGCCGACAGCCTTTCCACCGGCGGCCGCAATCCAGGCAACGAGCTCCTTGTTGATCGCGCCGGACAGAACCATTTCGGCAACCTTGGCTGTTTCCGCGTCGGTGACCCGAAGGCCGTCGACAAAACTTGATTCGACACCGAGCTTTTTGAGCATCGCGCCAATCTGGGGTCCGCCGCCGTGTACGACGATGGGGTTGATCCCGACCGCCTTCATCAACACGACATCGTCCGCAAAGTCGCGCGCAGCCGCCGGATCGCCCATGGCATGCCCGCCATATTTGATGACGAAGGTCGCCCCGGCATAGCGCTGCATATAGGGCAGCGCTTCTGTGAGGACCTCTGCCTTGGCGAGCGCGGATTGATCGGGTTCGTGTCTGCTCATGCTGGCGCCGCCGCTATGCGGTTGCTGCCTTTTGGTCAAGTTTCCGGCCAAAACTCACCGCAAGCTGAATCAGCGGCGGGACCATCACGACGGATAGCACGACCTTTGCTGTAATCCCGCTGATGAGGAGCGGCAGGAGCGGCAGGACGCCCAGAAAGGCAATCGTCAGGAAGATGCCGGTATCGACAATCTGGCTGGCGACAGCCGCAATCATCCCGCGCAGCCAGACCAGTTTGCCCGTGCCTTCGCGCAGGGCATTGAACAGCATGACATTGAGCGTCTGGGAAATGCCGTAGGACACAAGCCCGGCAAGCATCAGTCTCGACCCCTGGCCCAGAATCCCCTTGAACGCCTCCTGCTGACTCCAGAAGCTGGCCGGGGGCAGGGCAATGACAAGCTGGATGAGCAGCGCGGACAGGATCAGCGGGATGAATCCGTAACGCACCAGCTTTTGGGCCGTCTCCGCGCCATGGAGTTCGGAAACCGCGCTGGAAAGGACGACAAGCTGGAGGAAGGCGAATATGCCGGCCTCCACCGTCAGCGGGCCGATCGCAACGATCTTCGTGCCAAGCACGCCCGCCATGCAGACAAGGCCGCCATAAAGGAGCGCATAAATGAAGAGCGAACGGGGCACCATGGCTCCGGTCACAGGGTCATGCCGCCAAAGCATGCGCGCAGCTCCTGCACAAACAGTTCCGGCTGTTCCATCGCGGCGAAATGGCCACCTTTCGGTAATTCGTTCCAATAGACGATCTGCTTGTACCGGGTTTCCGCCCACCGTCTGGAAAGCCGCATCAGTTCCTGCGGGAACAGGCTGCAACCTGAGGGGATCGAAATGTCGCCACTGCTGAAGCTCCTGAAGCTGTGCCAGTAAAGCCGCGCAGACGAAGCGGCGGCGTTGTTCAGCCAGTACAGCATGACATTGTCGAGCAGGTGATCCCTGCTGAAAACCGTCTCGGGATGCCCATCGCAATCGGACCAGCCGTGGAACTTCTCGAGGATCCACGCCATCTGACCCACGGGCGAATCCGCCAGGCCATAACCAAGTGTCTGTGGCCGCGTGGCCTGCTGGATGGAGTAGCCCGTGTCCTTGTCCTGATACCATTGGAAGCGGGCAAGCGCCGCCTTTTCGAAATCGGTCAGGTCGGTCATCATGTCTTCGGGCGGGCGGCCCACGACCATGTTGACGTGGATGCCTGCACAAGCCCCCAGATTTTGCGCACCGATGGCGCAGGTGACGGCCGAACCCCAGTCCCCGCCCTGAGCGAAATAGCGGTCATAGCCAAGCGCGAGCATCAATGTGTTCCAGGCAAGGCCGATCTGTTCCACGCTCCAGCCGGGCTTGGTCGGTTTGCCCGAAAAGGCATAGCCTGGCAGCGACGGGATCACGAGGTGGTAATCTTCCGAGAGCGGCCCGATCACATCGATGAATTCCAGAACCGATCCGGGCCAGCCGTGCGTCAGAATCAATGGCCGTGCGTTTGGATTCGCCGAACGGACATGGATGAAATGGATATCGAGTCCATCAATCTCGATCAGGAAATTGGGAAGTGCATTGAGGGCCGTCTCGCAACGACGCCAGTCATAGTCGTTCGCCCAATAGGCCGCGACGTCTTGGACATAGGCCAGCGGAATGCCCTGATCCCAATCCTCCACGATTTCCTTTTCGGGATAACGGGTCAGCGCCAGACGGGTCTGCAAATCATCAAGCTGGGCCTGCGGGATGTCGATCGTGAAGGGGCGAGGCGTTCCGGTCATGTCATTCTGCCTTGTCGAGTTTTGCCTTGACGGCTTCTTGCGCAAGAGCACTGGAATTGCTTCCCCAAGTCTCCAGAATTTGGCGCAGTGTGGACCGCGGCGCGCCTTCAATCATGTGTGTAGCGCTAAAATACAAATGGCGCTCATCATTCAACCCGACCTTTATGGCATCGAATGAGTCGTTCATCTTGGTAATCCATGTCGGAGGCGGATTCTTGACGTCGGAAAAGGAGGAGGAAATCACGATATAGCTGCAATCTTCCAAAAGAGAGCAACCGCCAAATGTGATATCGGACGGTTGGTCGGCGATGTTGACTGTAAGTTGGGGAAATCCTTGGACAGGCTTGACGTCTCCGGGCGCATATCCAAGCTCCTTGAGCAACTCCGCAAAGGCCTTGGGATTCTTGACGGAGACGCTCTGGTCAGCGGCTTGGGCAGCGGCCCCTGCGGAGGCGAAGGCAATCAATAAACACGCGATCATGATTTTG
Source organism: Sphingomonadales bacterium (assembly GCA_016704425.1). Classification (GTDB taxonomy): domain Bacteria; phylum Pseudomonadota; class Alphaproteobacteria; order Sphingomonadales; family Sphingomonadaceae; genus Aquisediminimonas. Next base: position 452,431 of record JADJAC010000010.1, on the reverse strand, counting down.
ATCTGCACTTCGACTCTCCCCTGTTTGTCGTGCTTTCTGTTACCGCGTCGGCACCGGTTCGGGACCGGTCCAGTCGTAAAAGCCACGGCCCGTCTTTTTGCCGAGCCAGCCGGCCTCCACATATTTGACGAGCAACGGCGCAGGGCGGAATTTTGGATCGCCGGTGCCGCTGTGTAGGACCCGGCAGATCTCAAGGCATGTGTCGAGTCCGATGAAATCGGCGAGCGTCAGGGGGCCCATCGGGTGATTGAGGCCAAGGCGGCAGGCCGTGTCGATATCGCGGATCGTTGCCACGCCTTCGCCCAGCGCAAAGCAGGCCTCGTTGAGCATCGGCAACAGCACGCGGTTGACGATAAAGCCAGGCGCGTCATTGGCGTGGACGATCTCCTTGCCAAGGCTGCGGCCATAGGCCTCGACGGCCGAGACCGTCGCATCGGCCGTGGCCAGCCCGCGGATAAGCTCGATGAGGCCCATGACCGGAACGGGGTTGAAGAAATGAACGCCCATGAACCGCGCCGGATCCGGCGAGGCCTGAGCCAGCCGGGTGATCGGGATCGATGACGTGTTGGAGGCAAGGATAGCCGCGCTGGAAATGACCTTGCCGACATCCGCAAAGATCGCGCGCTTGATGTCCTCGCGCTCCGTCGCGGCCTCGATGACCAGATCGGCTTCGGCAAAGGCTGACGATCCTGCCACCGGTTCGATGCGTGTCAGGCAGGCATCGCGCGCCTCAGCCGTCAGCTTTTCCTTGTCGACGAGGCGGGCCAGCCCCTTCGCGATGCTCGTCTTTCCGGCATTGGCACGGTCAATGTCCACGTCCGACAGCAGCACGCGATAGCCAGCTTGTGCCGAAACCTGCGCGATCCCTGCGCCCATCTGCCCCGCACCGATAATCCCGATCGACTTCACACCCGCCCTCCATCGCAACGATCCGGCCATAGCGCTGGCCGCAAGCAATCTCCAACCCCCAAAATTGCATCCGATCGGCGGTCCTGCGCAGTAATCATGCCAGTCTGCATTTTCCTGTTCAATGTTACGCCGGACCTGCAAATGATCGCAATCTTCCTCGCCGCCGCATCGACGCCTGTGCCGGGCGCGATCAAGACCTTTTCCGACTGGACCGTGGGATGCGACAATGGCCGGTCATGCCAGGCCGTAGGCCTGATGCGCGAAGACGATGTTTCCGGACCGACGATGGTGATTGCCCGAGGCCCCACGGTGGATGCGATCCCCGAAGTCCGGATCGTTATCGAGAAGAGTGCGGCATCGCTCCTCTCTTTGGACGGAAAATTACTGCCAACGAGAATCGAGAACACCGAAGATGGCGACACCTATGCGAAGACCTTTGTCCTGGTCGACCGCCAGGATCGCCTCGCATTCATTCAATCGATCCGGAACGGGCAGCAGATCGAGGTTCTCGATCGCGCGCGCAAGCAGATCGGCACCGCATCGCTGCGCGGCCTGACCGCCGCGCTGATCTACATGGATGACAAACAGAAGCGCACTGGCCTGCGTTCGGCACTCGGGCGGCCCGGAACCATTCCGGACAGTGATGTAGAGGCACCCCCAGCCCTCCCCGTAATCGTCCGGCCAAAGACGCCGAAACTCGCTCCGCGAAGGCTGAGCGCCGCCGACATCGCCCGCGAAACCCGGTCGCTCGAATGCAAACCCGGGCAGCAATCCGGCGAGGACATCACCTACGCCCGGCTGGACGGCCGAACCACGCTTGCCCTGCTGCCCTTTCCGTGCGGAAACGGGGCCTACAATTACTTCTCCTATGCGTTGCTGATCGATGAGAAAGGGAAGGTGAGACCCGCGACATTCGATTTGCGTGGCCCCATGGGAGACCGTGAACACGAACTCGTCAATGCACTCTGGAACCCGGCCGCCCGCAAGCTTGCGACCTACAGCAAGGGCCGGGGTCTGGGCGATTGCGGCGTCACCCAGCATTATGTGTGGGACGGCAGCCGCTTTCGCCTGATCGATCAGGCCGAAATGCAAGAATGTCGCGGAAGTGCCGACTTCATCCAGACCTGGATCGCCGAGGCGCGCTGATCAGCGCGCGCCGCCCGGCACCCACAATATGTCATTGGCACCATGATCGTTCGCAAAGCGCGAGGCGACGAAAAGCCAGTCTGACAGGCGGTTGAGATAGGCCAGCGCCAGCGGGTTGAGCGATACTTCGCGCGAGGCGGTGATCGCGGTCCGTTCGGCTCGCCTCGTGACCGAGCGGGCGACGTGCAGCGCGGTGCCAAGCGCCGTCCCGCCCGGCACGATGAAGCTGTTGAGCGGCTTCATGCCGATGTTCATCGCGTCGATTTCGGTTTCGAGTCGCGTCACTTGCGCGGCTATGATCCGCAGCGTCATTTCGCCGGGGGTGAAATCCTCGCCCGGCGTCGCAAGGTCCGCGCCAAGATCGAACAGGTCGTTCTGGATCGCCCGCAGCTGCCCAAGCATTTCGCCTGTCGCATGGAAGGCGGCTGTGCCGATCACGCTGTTGGTTTCATCCACATCGCCGATCGCGGCCATCCGGGGGGCGTCTTTGGGTGTCCGGCTGCCATCGACCAGCCCGGTCGTGCCATCGTCTCCGGTGCGGGTATAGATCTTGTTGAGCTTGACCAACGGGCGTCAGCCGCCGCGCGACAGGGCAAGCATCAGGACGACAATGCCAATTGCGAGCGCCTGAAACGCGACGCGGCCCTGCATCATCTTGTTCTGCTTGAGACCCGATGCGCTGGGCCCTGAGCTATCACTCTTCAAGTCCGCCTCGGTCGTTCTCAGAAAGGCAATGATCCCGCGCACGAGCATGACGACAGCGCCGATGATGGCAAGGACCAGAAGGATGGAGAGAATAGGCATGGCCTGTCCTTATTCCTCTTGCAATGCGAAGCCAACCGGAAACCGCGCCTGACGCATGTTTTCGACAAGTTCGGCGGGATCGACCCCGCTTGCCCGCAAGGCCGCAAGCGTCGGCGCTGACTTGCTTTTGGCCAGTCGCTCGCCATCACTTCCGACAACAAGGCGATGGTGGTGGTAACGCGGCGTCGGCAGGCCCAGCAAGGCCTGAAGCAGCCGGTGGAGGTGCGTCGCGGCAAACAGGTCCCGTCCGCGCACCACATCGGTCACGCCCTGCGCCGCATCGTCAACAACAACCGATAGATGATAGCTTGTCCCGGCATCCTTGCGGGCAAGAATGGCATCGCCGAGGAGCGCAGGATCGGCAGCGATCCGGCCCTTTGCTTCATCCTCCCATGCGAGCGGTCCTGTCATGGCCAGTGCTGCTGCAGTGTCGAGCCGCCAGCTCCAGGGCAGCGCTGCATCGGCCTCGACGGCGCGCTGGCGGCAGGTGCCGGGATAGAGCGCGCCCATCGGCCCCTGAGGTGCAGACGCTGCGGCGGCAATGTCTGCTCGTGTGCAGATGCATCGGTATAGCAGGCCCTTGGCCTCAAGTGCTGCCATGGCCTTGGCATAGGCGGGCATCCGCTGCGACTGGACCATGACCTCCCCGTCCCAGTCGAGGCCGAGCCAGCGCAGGTCCTCGAAAATCGCCTCGACATGTTCGGGGCGGCAACGACTGGTGTCTATATCCTCGATCCTGAGGAGGAAGCGGCCCTTGTGTGAGCGCGCGAAGTCATGCGCGAGCATCGCTGACCACGCATGGCCGAGATGGAGCCGCCCCGTCGGGCTGGGAGCAAAGCGCGTTACAATATCTTTGTGCATTTTCGCCCTTGACCCCATCATATGGTAAATGCTGTCATGCACATGTCATGTGAAGTGGCGAAAGCGCGCATGCAACAGGCGAAAGGGGTTGGTCGGCCATGTATCACCCGGATTTAATCCGCCATCCGGACGGCTGCCCTGCACTTGTGCTCAATGCGGACTACACGCCCTTGAGCTATTACCCGCTTTCGCTCTGGCCATGGCAGACAGCGGTCAAGGCCGTGTTTCTGGACCGGGTGGATATCGTCGAAGAATATCAGCGCGAAGTCCACAGCAGCAATTTCGCGATGAAGCTCCCTTCGGTGATTGCGTTGAAGCAATATGTCCGGCCGTCGCAGCATCCGGCCTTTACCCGTTTCAACCTCTTCCTGCGTGACCGGTTCCAGTGCCAATATTGCGGCAGCCTGAAAGACCTGACGTTCGATCATGTGATCCCGCGGGCGCAGGGCGGCCGCACGACATGGGAAAATGTGGCCACGGCCTGTTCCCCCTGCAATCTCAAAAAGGGCGGGCGCACGCCAAAACAGGCGCATATGGTGCTTCACACCCAGCCGATCCGCCCCACCAGTTGGCAGTTGCAGGACCAGGGCCGAAGCTTCCCGCCCAACTATCTCCACGAAAGCTGGCGCGACTGGCTCTATTGGGACATCGAACTCGAGGCTTGATCGGTTCCTTGTCCCGTCGCATTGCGGCGCATCAACCTGTGTATGGAGCCGTATGATGATCGAAGCCGAATGGTGGGACTATGAGGACATGGACGAGCTTGCCGAGGCCGTGGCAGGCGATGTCGCCTTCATCATCGAATCGGCGATCGATGCGCGCGGTTCTGCAGTGATTGCGCTCGCTGGCGGGAAAACGCCCGGACCGATCCTTGAAAAGCTCGCGCAAGCGAAGATCGACTGGAAGCGCGTCACCATCTTCCCGACGGACGAACGGATTGTCCCGCTGGACGATCCGATGTGCAATGTCGCCAGTCTCGCCCGCATCTTCCTGCCGAAGGGCGCGCGCGTGGTGCCGATCATTTCGGAAAAGGCGGCTGACTACAAGGCCGCTGGCGGTGCTGCATCATCGCGGATCAGCGATTTCCACTGGCCGCCGGATCTTGTCTGGCTGGGCGTGGGAGAAGACGGGCATACCGCCTCGATCTTCAACGGACCAGACCTGGAGGATGCCCTCAATGCTCCGGCAGAGCGCAAGGCCGTCGGCGTCATGCCCGATCCCTTGCCGCCCGAAGCGCCGGTGGCGCGCGTGACGCTGACCCGGAATGCGATCCAGTCGGCCAAGTCGCTGGTCATTGTCCTCACCGGGAAAACCAAGCGCAAACTTCTTGAGCAGGCCATCAAGGATGGGGACAGTTCGCCCCTGCCTGTCGGTCGTGTGCTCGCCGGTCTTGAGACACCGGTCGATATTCATTGGTGCGAAGGATAGGGCATATGGCACGTGCGGCACGGATCAGCCAGCAGGGCGGGCCGGAGGTCATTCAATGGGTCGATCAGGACTTGGCCCCGCCCCCGCCCGGGCAGGTGCGGATGCGCAACACGGCCATCGGCCTCAACTATATCGATACCTATCATCGCGACGGAACCTATCCGATACCCCTGCCAAATGGTCTCGGCATTGAAGCAGCAGGCGTGGTCGAAGCGGTGGGCGATGGCGTCAGCGATTTCGTGGCAGGGGACAGGGTGTGCACCTTTGGCCCGGTCCTGGGGGCCTATGCGACCGAGCGCAACCTTCCGGCTGCCGCTCTTTTTCCCATTCCGGATGACATCAGCGACGACGTCGCGGCCGCTGGCCTGCTGAAAGGCTGCACCACCGAGTTTCTTGTCGAGCGCTGTGCCCGGGTGCAAGCGCAATGGCCTGTGCTGGTCCATGCAGCGGCCGGCGGCGTTGGCCTGTTGCTCGTCCAGTGGCTGAAACATGTCGGCGCGACTGTCATCGGCACCGTCAGCACGCCGGACAAGGCCGCACTCGCCACGGATGCAGGCGCCGATCATGTGCTCTTCTACAAATCGGAAGACGTTGCGGCCCGTGTCCGCGACATCACCGGCGGGGCCGGGGTGCGCGTCACGTTCGACGGCATTGGCATGAGCACTTGGGAGACTTCGCTCGCCGCGACAGGCAGGCGGGGCATGATTGTCAGCTATGGCAATGCGGGCGGGCCCGTCTCCGGCGTCAATCTGGGCGTACTCGCGCAGAAAGGGTCGCTGTTCGTCACCCGGCCGACGCTGTTCGATTATTATGCCGATCCAGTGGAACGCCAGGCGGGCGCAGACTATGTCTTCGACATGTTTCGGCAGGGCGTGATCAGCGCCAATATCGGCCAGACCTATGCGCTCGAAGACGTTGCCCAGGCACATCGGGATCTGGAAGCCGGGAAGACGGTTGGAGCGACGATCCTGCGGCCATGAAGCATTTTGCCCTGCACCATGTCGCGCTGTTTCTGGCAGCGATCTTCAGTCTTCCAGCGGCTCCTGCCAGGGCTGGCGAAACGCAAGTGGCCGTGGCCGCCAATTTCACCGAGCCTGCAAAGGAGATCGCGGCCGCCTTCCAGCGGGCGACCGGCCACAAGGCCGTGTTGAGCTTCGGCGCTTCGGGCGCATTCTACACGCAATTGACGCAAGGCGCGCCATTCGAGGTCTTCCTCTCCGCCGATGCCGAACGCCCCCAAAAGGCCGAAGCAGCTGGCCTCGCAGTCCCCAAGACCCGCTTCACCTATGCCATTGGGCGGATCGTCCTCTATTCGGTCACATCGGGGCTGGTTGATGCCAAAGGCGCTGTCCTGAAACGTGGCGGGTTTGACAAGATTGCGATCGCTGATCCGGCGACGGCTCCCTATGGTGTGGCTGCGGTCCAGACATTGCAGAAGCTTGGTGTCTATTCGGCGCTCGCGCCCAGGATCGTGAGGGGCAGCTCGATTGCCCAAGCCTATCAATTTGTCGCGACAGGTGCTGCCGATCTGGGATTTGTGGCCGCAAGCCAACTCGTCACTGTGCAGGGCGGCTCGCGCTGGGTCGTTCCCAAGGCGCTGCATGCGTCCATCGATCAGCAGGCCGTGTTGTTGAAGACCGGTGCGACGAATCCGGCTGCGCGGGCGTTTCTGGCATTCCTGAAATCGCGCCAGGCCATCGCGATAATCCGGCGATACGGGTATGAGACGCATCGATGAACCTCGTCATCCTGACGACGATTGAACTCGCAGCCGTGACGACACTGCTGCTTCTCCTGCTCGGGACGCCGCTCGCATGGTGGCTCGCCCGGTCGAGGAGCGGCTGGAAGGAGATTGTCGGCGCTCTGACGGCGCTGCCCCTTGTCCTGCCGCCGACGGTGATCGGCTTTTATGTCCTCATAGCGCTCGGCCCTCAAAGCCCCTTGATGACCCTGCTGCATCCATTCGGCATCCGGACGCTTGCCTTCACCTTTTCCGGTCTCGTGATCGGATCGCTTTTCTATTCCCTGCCATTCGCCGTCCAGCCGCTGCGGACCGCCTTCGAGGCCATAGGGAGCCGCCCGCTCGAAATTGCCGCGACCATGGGGGCCGGGCCGGTCGACCGTTTCTTTCACGTTGCCGTTCCACTGGCGCGGAGGGGATTCCTGTCGGCCGCAATCCTCGTGTTTGCACACACCATTGGGGAATTTGGTGTCGTGCTCATGATCGGCGGCGCGATTCCGGGGAAGACCGAAGTGCTGTCGACGCGAATCTATCAGCTTGTGGAAAGTCTCCAGTTCGCAGAAGCGCACGCCATTGCCGGCGGCATGGTTGTCTTTGCCTTTGTGGCCTTGCTTTCCTTGCTGCTGGTCGAGCGCAGGATCGCCGGGGTACGGCCATGAGCATTGCTGTCCGGCTTGATGCGCGCATCAGCGCTGATTTTTCGCTCGATATCGATATTGCGATACCCGCACAGGGCGTGACGGCGCTGCTTGGACCTTCGGGGTCCGGCAAGACCAGTGTGCTGCGTGCCCTTGCCGGGCTTGACCGTCATCCCGGCACCATCCGCTTCGGCGAAACCCTATGGCAGGATCATGAGACCTTCGTGCCGCCGCATCGGCGCCACGTCGGGTACGTGTTTCAGGGGGCAGGGCTCCTGCCCCACCTGACTGTGCGGCAAAATCTTTCCTTCGCGATTGCCCGTGCGCCCGAGGGGCCTTTCGCGCTCGATGACATAATCGTGCGAACGGGAATCGGTGCCCTGCTCGACCGGTCCCCGGACCGTCTTTCGGGCGGAGAGTCCCAGCGCGCCGGAATTGCCCGCGCGCTCATGTCGCAGCCGCACTTGCTCCTGATGGATGAGCCGCTTTCAGGTCTCGACAGGGAGGCGCGGGCCGCTTTGCTCGGCGCGCTTGAGGATTTGCTCGGCGATATCGCCATTCCCGTCGTCTATGTGACGCACGACATTGAAGAAGCGGCGCGGCTGGCGGTGCAATCGATCCGGCTCCAGGCCGGGCGGGTCGCGCCCTAGCCGAGCGCCTCGACAAATTCGGCCAGCATCAGCCACCGTTCTTCGGCCGCATCCTTTTCGGCGCGGGCCTGCTCGATGGCCTTGGTGAGTGCGGCAAAGCGCCCCGGATCGCGGGCATAGAGTGTGGCGTCTGACAGCAAGGCCTCGTCCCGGGCAATCGCCGCCTCGATCTCGGCGATACGCGCCGGAAGCAGGTCATAATCGCGCTGGTCCTTGTAGCTGAGTTTCCTGGGCGTCGGCCCTGTGGAGGCGGGGGCCTCCGGGGCTCTGGATTCCCGAGCAGCGCCCTGCCTGCGCACGGGTGTCGCGTTCCTGACGCGCTTGCGTTCCCAATCGGCATAGCCGCCAGCGATGATGTCGACCTTGCCCGAACCGTCGAGGCCGAGAGTCAAGGTGACGGTCCGATCGAGAAAGTCACGATCATGGCTGACGATCAGGACAGTCCCGTCATAGTCGGCAATCACTTCCTGGAGCAGGTCGAGCGTTTCCAGGTCAAGATCGTTGGTCGGTTCGTCGAGGACCAGCAGGTTCGACGCACGAGCAAACTCGCGTGCGAGCAGAAGGCGCGATTGTTCGCCGCCCGACAGCGTCCCGACCCGTGCATCGGCAAGGCCGGGTTCAAACAGGAATTCCTTCAGATAACCCTGTATGTGCTTCTTGACGCCGCGCACTTCGATCCAGTCCCCACCTTCGCACAGCACATCGCGCACGGTCTTTTCAGGCGAGAGCAAAGCCCGCTGCTGGTCGATCACGATCCCGTTCAAGGTCTTGGCCAGTGTGACCGTGCCACTGTCCGGCGCAAGTTCGCCAGTCAGCAGTTTGAGGAGTGTCGTCTTTCCGGCTCCGTTTGCACCGACGATGCCGATCCGGTCCCCGCGCTGGATTCGCAGGGTGAAGTTCCGGATGATCGTCCGGTCTCCAAAGGATTTTCCGACGCCGTCCGCCACGATGACGGATTTGGACCGGACATCGTCGCTGGCAATGCCGAGCTTGGCCGCACCCGGCGGCCCGAGCATCGCCGCGCGTTGTGCGCGCATCTGGTTGAGTTTCTCGAGGCGGCCCTGATTGCGTCTTCGCCGGGCCGTGACGCCGCGCTCAAGCCAGTGGAGCTCAAGCTTGAGTTTCGCGTCCAGCTTCTCGGCGGCGCGTGCTTCTTCGGCGTAGACTGCTTCCATCCAGCGCTCGAAGCCGCCGAACCCGATCTCGGAGCGGCGGATCTTGCCGCGATCGAGCCACAGGGTCGATCGGGTCAACCGGGTGAGGAACGTCCGGTCATGCGAAATCGCGATGAATGCGCCAGTGTATCGCCCGAGCCAATCCTCAAGCCAGTCGATGGCGGCGAGGTCGAGATGGTTGGTCGGCTCGTCGAGAAGGAGGACATCCGGATCCATGGCTAGTGCCCGGGCAATCGCTGCCCGTCTTCGCTCACCCCCGCTTGCGCTGCGGGACTCGCGCGAAAGATCGATCCCGATCTGGTCGGCAATCGCTTCCACATCGTGCGCCGCCGGGCCGTCTGCACCGCTTATGGCAAAATCGCGCAATGTCGCAAAGCCGCCAAGGGCGGGCTCCTGCTCGAGAAGGACGACCTTCGTTCCCGGCACAATCGTGCGCCGACCCTTGTCGGCTTCGATCTGGTTCGCGAGCAATTTGAAGAGCGTGGTCTTCCCCGCGCCGTTGCGCCCGATTAGCGCAAGCCGGTCGCGTTCGCCGATGAAAATGTCGAGATCCTGGAACAGCCAACCCGATCCCTGGACGAGGCCGAGGCCTTCATAGGCGAGGATGGGCGCGGACATGTCAGGTTCCTGATCGGTTGATGCGGCGAAAAGCCATTCATGGCCTATTCAATGGGCGCGCCCTATGCCAAGACCCCATGGCAATGTTCAAACCTTTTATTTTTGCGCTTTCACTTTCCGGGCTTCTGGTGATTCCCGCCGAGGCCCAAAAAGGACGGAGGGTGGAACAGGACGCCGCTTTCGAGGCCACTCGGCAAGGTGCCGTGCGTTCGCTGCGCAGTATTGAGAATGGAATTGTTCCCGACATGAAGGCACGCGGTGCCGACTATATCGGTGCCGAGTTCGATGGGGACAGCCTGCGCTACCGCCTCAAGTTCATGCGGAGGCAGAGCTACAAGGTCATCTGGGTTGATGTGGACGCGAAAAGCGGTTCAATTATAGGCAGGACGGGCGAATGATCCTTTGGCGGCCCATTGGGGGAGACTATCCTTGCGCATACTGATTGTTGAAGACGAGCCGACACTCGGCACCCAGCTCAAGAACACGCTTGAGGGTGCCGGCTATGCCGTAGACCTCGCCACCGATGGCGAAGACGGGCATTATCTGGGCTCGACCGAAAGTTATGATGCCGTCATCCTTGACCTCGGCCTGCCTGAAATCGACGGGCTGACTGTGCTCGATCGCTGGCGCAAGGAAGGCAAGGTCATGCCCGTGCTGGTCCTGACCGCGCGAGACAGCTGGTCGGACAAGGTCGCAGGCCTTGATGGCGGTGCCGATGACTATATGGCCAAGCCATTCCAGACGCAGGAACTTATTGCCCGCTTGCGCGCCCTCATCCGCCGGGCCAGTGGCAATGCATCGTCCGAACTGATTGCAGGCGATGTCCGCCTCGATACGCGTTCGGGCCGCGTGACGCTTGCAGGTGAGCCAGTCAAGATGACGGCGCAGGAATACAAGCTGCTGTCCTACCTTCTGCATCACAAGGGCAAGGTCGTTTCGCGGACCGAGTTGATCGAACATATCTACGATCAGGATTTCGACCGCGATTCGAACACCATCGAGGTATTTGTCACGCGTATCCGCAAGAAACTGGGTGCCGATGTCATCACGACCATCCGCGGTCTTGGCTACAGCCTCGAAGACCCTGCCTGACCGGGCACCTCCAGGGCGCGGCGGCTGGCAGATAGGTAGCTGGCGGTTGCGGCTTGCCAGCGGCTCGCTCAGCCGGAGGATGATTGGCATTGCAGCGGCATGGATTTTCATGCTGCTGCTTGGCGGTGGCCTTGCGCTCGACCGGGTCCTGACCAATGCAATCACGCGCAATTTCGACGATGGTCAGCAGTTCGTATTGACCGCGATGGTCGCTGCTGCCGAGATCGACGATTTCGGGGAAGTCCGCCTCAATCGCCCGCTGGGGGATCAACGCTTCCTTGAGCCCAATTCCGGATTTTACTGGCAGATTGCGGGCAAGGGATATGCTCCATTCCGTTCACGTTCGCTTTGGGATCGGGCACTCAACGTCTGGGACGGGCATTCGGATGAAAATATCCATGTCTATGACAGCAATGAATTTCCGGAAGAGGCGATCCGCGTTGCCGAACGGGACATTGTTCTCCCTGGCTCGAAGACTATCTGGCGATTCCAGGTCGCGCAAAGCCGCGAAGTGCTTGATGATCAGATCGGGACGCTCAGGAAGACATTGCTCCGCAGCTTTGCGTTGCTCGGGCTCGGCCTGATCGTCATGGCGGCGCTGCAGACACTCTACGGGCTCTGGCCGCTGCGCTCGCTTCGTCAGGCGATTGCCGACATGCGGGCCGGGCGCGCCAACCGGATCGAGGAGCACGAGCTCCCTGATGAGGTTGCTCCGCTCGTCGAGGAACTGAACGGGCTGCTTTCCCACAATGAAACGCAGGCCGAGGAGGCACGCCGCCATGCCGGCAATCTTGCCCATGCGCTGAAGACGCCCCTGACCGTGATCATGAACGCCGCAACGGCACACGCGAACGACCTCAGCGAGACAGTGATCCGCGAAGCGACGACCATGCGGCGGCAGGTCGATCATCATCTCGCTCGTGCGCGGGCGGTCGGCCGGCGCGGAAATGTGCACAGCCGCGCCGAAGTCTGGGCGAGTCTTGAATCGGTCGAACGGGCCGTGTCGCGCCTCTACCCGCAAGTCCGGTTCGACATGGACGGCAACAAGTCGCTTTCGGTCCATGTCGAGCGACAGGATCTTGACGAAATGCTGGGCAATCTGATCGAGAACGCCGCAAAATATGGCGGCGGAAGCGTGTTCGTGACGGTCGGAAGTGCGGGGCCGATGGCCGAAATCCTGGTGGAGGACGATGGCCGGGGCATTTCCGCGGAAGACCGAGACAAGCTTTTCAATCGCGGAGTGCGGCTCGATTCCTCGAAGCCGGGCACGGGCCTTGGCCTTGCTATCGTGCGCGATGTTGCAGAGATCTATGGCGGCGCGATCACGCTCGAGGAAAGCGAGGATATGGGCGGCGTCCTTGCGCGGTTGCGCTTGCCCTTGGCAGCCTGACGCGCCAGAAGCGCGCGACTATGACTTTTCCTCATTATTTCTTCTGCGGTGTCGGCGGGTCGGGGATGATGCCTCTCGCCATGATCGTGGCGGCGCGTGGCGCGCGCGTCTCGGGATCGGACCGCTCGCTGGATCAAGGCCGGATTGCCGACAAGTTCGCGGCGCTTGAAAAGCTTGGCATTGCGCTCTTCCCGCAGGATGGTTCGGGGGTTGCGCCGGGCCAGGTCTTCGTCGCTTCCGCAGCGGTTGAAGAGAGCGTTCAAGATGTGGTCGCGGCCAACCGGCTTGGTCTTGAGCGGTTGAGCCGCGCGGACCTTCTGGCCCAATTGTTCAATGCCAGTGAAACCCGGATCGCGATTGGCGGGACAAGCGGCAAATCCACTGTGACGGGCATGATTGGCTGGATCCTGGATCAGGCGGGCTGCGATCCGACGATCATGAACGGTGCTGTCATGAAGAATTATGCGCGGCCCGATGCGCCCTTTGCCAGTGCGCGGGTGGGCGCCAGCGATGTTTTTGTCAGCGAGGTCGATGAAAGCGATGGCTCGATCGCGCTCTACACGCCCGATATTGCCGTCCTCAACAATGTCGCGCTCGATCACAAATCGATGGACGAACTGCGCCGCCTGTTCGGAGATTTCATTGGCAACGCGCCGATCGCAGTCGTCAATGCCGACAATGACGAAGCCCTTGCGCTCGCCGGAAGCAATGCCCGGACTTTCGGATTTGGTGAACGCGCGGCGCTTCGCGGATTGGATCTTGTCGAGCGGCCTGATGGAGTGGACTTTCTTGCAAACGGCGTGCGCGTCTCGCTCAATGTGCCCGGTCGCCACAACGCGTCGAATGCGCTGGCTGCTCTTGCGGCGGCAGAGGCGGCTGGCGTTGCGCTGGCGGTCGGTGCCGCTGCGCTGGCTGATTTTGCGGGCTTGCGCCGACGTCTCGATCTCGTCGGGTCGCGTCATGGCGTCACCGTGATCGACGATTTCGGGCACAATCCCGACAAGATCGGCGCCACGCTCGACACGCTTCATGCCTTTCCCGGCAGGTTGCTCATGATGTTCCAGCCGCACGGATATGGGCCGTTGAAACTGATGGGAGATGCTCTGGCTGAGACGTTCCGGACAAAGCTTGGCGTCGATGACCGGCTCTTTCTGCCTGATCCTGTCTACTATGGCGGAACAGTTGACCGCAGTGCGGGCAGCGATGCGCTCGCCAAGGCCATCGGGCCGCGCGCCAGCCACGTGCCACGCCGCGCGGATATCGGGGACAGGCTGGTCGCAGAGGCCCGTGCCGGAGACCGCATCCTCATCATGGGCGCGCGCGACGATACGCTCAGCCGGTTTGCTGCGGATATTCTCGAACGTCTTGACGGATAGCGGCGGATCGCGTCCATAGTGGCCACGGTTGGACTATGAGGAACCCATGGCCAAAAAGCTGACATTCTACATCCTGATGGGCATGATGCTGGGCATCGTCGTCGGGGCCGGGCTGCATTTCGCCTATACCGGCAGCGTGCTCACCGCGCCGGCCGAGATTGCGGCAGATGCCAAAACGGCGCTGGAAGGCCTGGGCAAATATTTCGGGCTGGTGACCGACATCTTCCTGCGGATGATCAAGATGATCATTGCACCTCTGGTGTTTGCAACGCTTGTGTCCGGCATTGTTCACATGGGCGATACGGCAGCTTTGGGCCGCGTTGGCGCGAAAACGATCATCTGGTTTCTCGGCGCAACCGTGGTTTCGCTGACGCTGGGTGCTGTGCTGGTCAACTTCATTCAGCCGGGTGCCGGCGGTGGATTCACCCTGCCGCCGGCTGATGCCACTGCCGGGATCGTAAAGCCCGACAGCGACATTTTCAAGATCATCGCCGAAATGTTTCCCAGATCCATTGTGGAAGGCATGGCGAACAACACAATCCTCCAGATCGTGATTTTCTCCTTGTTCTTCGGCGTTGCGATGACGGCCATCGGAGAAAAGGCGGCGCCAATTGCCAGAGGTGTGGATGCGCTGGTGGACGTGATGCTGCAAGTCACTGACTATGTGATGCGCTTCTCGCCGTTTGCCGTGTTCGCGGCCATGGCAAAGGTCATCGCAATCCAGGGCATTGGTGTCATCGGCACATTCCTGACCTTCATCGCGAGTTTCTATTTCGGGCTGCTGGTGCTGTGGCTGATCCTTGGCCTGGCTGCCTTTCTTTTGGTCGGGCGGAGAGCGGGAACATTGATCCGCTATATCCGCGAGCCTATCCTGCTTGCCTTCTCGACGGCTTCGTCGGAGGCAGCCTACCCGCGAACGCTTGAAGCCCTCGACCGGTTCGGCGTCCCGCCCAAGATTGCAAGTTTCGTCCTGCCGCTGGGCTATTCGTTCAACCTCGACGGGTCGATGATGTACATGACGTTTGCGACGCTGTTCATCGCGCAGCTTTACGGGATCGAACTTTCGACCGGGCAGCAGATCATCATGCTGCTCACTTTGATGGTCACGTCGAAGGGCATGGCCGCAGTGCCGCGTGCAAGCCTGGTTGTCATATCGGGAACCATGGCGCAGTTCGGGATTCCTGAAGCCGGACTTGTCCTGATCCTCGCGGTAGACCAGTTTCTCGACATGGGGCGTTCGGGCACGAATGTTGTCGGCAATGCCGTCGCAGCCGTGGTCGTGGCCAAATGGGAAGGCGATCTTGATTCGCCGGAGCCGCCCGAGATCGAACCACCGCATGCGCCGACAAGTCATGTGCATTGATATTCCGGAAACCAGACATTCAAGGAATTGCACCGCCCGGCATTGACCTTTCGGGCCAAAGCTGAAAGCCTTTCGGCGGATAGAAGAAGGGGGCCAGTATGGGGATTGGAACGCAAGACGAAACGGCATTTTCCTTTGATGGTGACTGGCGGGAGCTGGCGCCGATCCTGTTCACGAACCTCATGCTCTCGATCGTGACTTTGGGTTTTTACCGCTTCTGGGGCATTACACGCGAACGGCGCTACCTCTGGAGCAAGACACGGTTCATTGACGACCGGCTTGAATGGACGGGCACAGGCAAGGAATTGTTCCTGGGCTTCCTGCTGGTGATTGCGATCCTCTTCGTGCCGCTCTTCCTGCTCCAGTTCGTGGCGCAGGCGCTGATCCTGCGCGGGCACACGGCCTTTGCCGGAGTGCTCTTCCTTTCCCTCTATCTTGTCTTCTTCTACGTGGCCGGGCTCGCCATATTCCGGGGCCTTCGTTATCGGCTGAGCCGCACGCACTGGCACGGGATACGGGGCGGCAGTGATGATCCCGGCTTTGGCTATGGCTGGTCCTATACCTGGAAAACGATTGTCGGTTCCTTCGTCCTTGGGCTGCTCATTCCCTGGTCGATGACGAGCCTGTGGAGCGAACGCTGGAACCGGATGAGCTTCGGACCGCACAATTTCGAATCCGGACCCGAATGGGGCGGGCTGATGCGACGTTTCCTGTTGTGCTATCTTGCGCCCGTCGTGGCTCTGATCGTCGCGATCGCGATTGTCGTTGCGGGGGCTGCATCCGGCGGCAGTTCAGGCGGTATGGCAGGCGGAGCTCTTGCCGTCGTCCTTGTTCTTGGCTCAATCTATATCGTGCTGCCGATCATGGCCCTGGCCTATTATGCAGCGTTCTTCCGCGAGATGATCGGGACCTTGCGCCTCTCGACGCTCAATTTCCACTTCTCTGCCCGGACCAAGGACTGGCTTGTTTTGATGCTGGGCAACATCGGGCTCTATGTTCTCGTGTTCGCTCTGGCGCTTGCGGTGGCTTCTATGCTCGGCGTCGCCACACTGCCGAAGGATCCGCAAGCCCTGGCGCACCCCCCGATCGCAACCTTGGCGATCATCGGCCTGATCGTCGCCATACCCCTGGGTCTGGTCGGCGGATTCGTGCGCTATCGCAACTGGCATTTCTTCATCCGCCATCTTGAGGCTGGCGGCGAGATCGACCTCGCGTCGCTGACCCAGTCCAGTACGCCGGAACCCCGTCAGGGCGAAGGGCTGCTCGATGCATTGGACATGGGCGGTTTCTGAGTGTGATCGACGTTTCCGGTCTCTGGCACTATGACGGAAGGACAGCGATCCGGCACAAGGTTGATCTCCGGACGGGAGACGATGGATTTAGTCTGATCGGCGACAATGTTGATATGGGCCCCTATCGCTGGAGCGATCTTGTCCGCCGGGACAACAGCCCGGATGGTCCGGTCTATGGGCTGAAAGACAAGGCCGGTTGGCGCATCTGCTTTGCCGGTGGCGTGCCGGACGCGATCCGCGATCAACTGCCGGGGCCTGCGCGCTATGGCCGATGGGTTGACCAGCTCGGCTTCTGGCGCGCTTCGGTCATGTTTCTTGCGGTTTCGGCCGTCTTTGCCCTCGCCGTCTTCAAGGCGCCGGACTGGCTCGCGCCCAATATCCCGTTCGCCTGGGAAAAGCAGATGGGCGATGCAATGGTCGGCGATTTTGGAGGCCGATTCTGCAACGGGCCGGGCGGGCAGGCCGCGCTTGATGCGCTTGTCCGCAAGATCGATCAGGGCAAGCCAGCGGTGCGCGTCCATGTTGCCAATATCGGCATGGTCAATGCTGTCGCCTTGCCGGGCGGCAATATCGTCCTGTTTCGCGGGCTCTTGCAGGAAGCGAAATCGCCGGATGAAATCGCTGGCGTCCTCGGGCATGAAATCGGCCATGTGCGCAAGCGCCATGTGGTTCAGGCACTGATGCGTCAGGCCGGGCTCAGCGTGCTTCTGGGTGGATTCGGCGGCAATGGCGGGGGCTATCTCAATGCAATGCTTGCCGCATCCTATTCGCGCGAGGCGGAAAGTGCGGCTGACGATTATGCGATCCGGCAATTGAAGTCGGCCCGTATTTCCCCGGATGACACGGCCGCCTTCTTCGCCCGCATGTCAGCGCAGGAAGCAAAGCTGGGTGAAGCGGCGGCCGCGCTCGGCTATGTGTCTTCGCATCCTCTGTCACAGTCCCGCGAACGGGCATTTCGCCAAAGCAAGCAGGCTGGAACAGCCTATGCGCCCGTGATTGATGCGGACCAATGGGCGGCACTTTCCGACATTTGCCACAACGATCCCAAAGTTCCGGCCGAAGACAGTCTGTTCTTCTGAGTCTGGGCTTAGAACCCGGCTTCGCAATGCCCGGCAATGACGCTATGGGGAGCAATCTCATAGGTGTCAGGAGCAGCGCCCGATGTTTCGCAGGATTTTTCTCGATCACCCCGCCGAAGTCGAAGAAGGCTTTTTCGAACATTTCCGCGTGGCGGCAAGCTTTGGCCTGACGATGATCCGGGGCGGATTGGGCGCGTTGGTTCATGCCTTCATTCCAGCGCTCTGCGTGACGAGCGGCAGTGACACGATCCGCCGCCTCAATACGTTGATGGTCGAAAAGCGGGGGGGCAAGCGCAATGCAACGGTCGAGATGTTGTCGGTTGAATGGATAATCTGACACGTGCCGACGGCGTGAGGCTCGCCTATTCCCGGCAAGAGGGGAAAGGCCCAACAGTCGTTTTCCTTTCGGGATACATGTCCGACATGACGGGCGGAAAGGCCCTTGCGCTCGACGCCTGGGCTGCACGCGAAGGCCGCGCGTACCTGCGTTTCGACTATGGCGGTTGCGGGGCCAGTGAAGGCCGGTTCGAAGACCAGACCCTGGCAGGCTGGCTCGCCGATGCCTTGCTGCTGATCGATACGATCGTTCAGGGTCCTGTTGTGCTTGTTGGGTCGTCGATGGGTGGCTGGCTGATGCTGCTGGCAGCGCTGGCCAGGCCGGATCGGGTCGTCGGATTGATCGGAATTGCGGCAGCGCCGGACTTCACGGACTGGGGCTATACGCAGGACCAGAAGCTTGTAATCCTCTCAAGCGGGCGGCTTGAGCAAGCCTCCCCCTATGGGCCCGAACCAACAGTTGTCACCAAGGCATTCTGGCAATCCGGAGAAGCGCACCGACTGCTGCATGGGCCGATTGCGATTGATTGCCCTGTGCGGCTCCTGCACGGGCAGCGCGATCCCGACGTGCCCTGGCACTATAGCACGCACCTCGCTTTGTTGCTGCGTTCAGACGATGTGCAGGTTGTGCTTGTCAAGGACGGCGACCACCGCCTGTCGCGCGAGCAGGATATCTCCCTGCTCCTGCGGACGATCGAAAGTCTGTTGGAGTCGCTGTGATCCTTCTCTTTCTTGCTGCCCAAGCCGTTGCTCCCGAGTTTGCCCCCAACCCTGATGAGGCCCGCTTTGCGGCCTGCGTCGCACTCACGGAAAAGGATGCCGCGCGGGCGCTTGAGGTAGCGGGGACGTGGCAGGTCGAAGGCGGAGGTGTGCTCGCTCGGCAATGTGCGGGGCTTGCTTATGCAAGCCTCAGGCGCTGGCTTCCGGCAGCAACGGCCTTCCAGCAAGCCGCCGAGGACGCCGAGCGGCACCGGGATGGCCGCGCCCCGCGCCTCTGGGTGCAGGCAGGCAATGCAGCCCTTGCCGCAGGCGACATGATCAAGGCGGGGCAGTATCTGGATGCCGCCATTTCGGGAGGCGGCCTTTTCGGCGCAGAGGCCGGTGAGGCTCATCTCGACCGCGCCCGCGCTCGCGTCGCAACAGGCGATACGGCGACGGCGCGTGCCGATCTCGACATGGCCCTGAAGCTTGTGCCGGCGGACCCGTTGGCCTGGCTATTGTCGGCAACGCTGGCACGCCGCACCGGCGATCTCGCAAGAGCGCAGGCGGATATCGGTGAAGCCATGAAGCGCGCGCCCGACGACGCCGCGGTTGCGCTCGAAGCCGGGAACATTGCCATCCTCTCCGGCGCCGAAGCGGCCGCGCGTACGGCCTGGGCAGCGGCAATCAAGGCCTCGCCGGACAGCCCCGCCGGCAAGGCGGCGGCCGACGCACTCAAACGCTTGGGCGCGCCGAAATAATGCGCTAACATGCCGACCATGAAATACCTCCACACCATGATCAGGGTCAGTGACCCTGCCGCCACAATTGCCTTTTTCGAGCTGCTGGGCCTCAGGGAGCTGAACCGCTTTGACAGCGAACAGGGCCGCTTTTCGCTGATTTTCCTCGCGGCGCCGGGAGACGAATCGGCTCAGGTCGAACTCACGCACAACTGGGATGAGGCCGGCTATGGTGAAGGCCGCAATTTCGGGCATCTCGCCTATCGGGTCGACAATATTTATGAGACCTGCCAGCGGCTTATGGATGCTGGCGTGACGATCAACCGGCCGCCACGTGACGGACACATGGCCTTCGTCCGCACGCCCGACAATATTTCGGTCGAGCTACTGCAGGACGGGCACCTGCCTCCGCAAGAGCCCTGGGCGTCAATGCCGAACACGGGGCATTGGTAGGATGGCGCTCGAGATTGTTCGCCTCCCCGTCTTGTCAGACAATTATGTCTGGCTGGTTCACGACCCGGATTCAGGGGAAACGATGGTTGTCGATCCCGCTGTTGCAGAACCGGTGATCGCCGAAGCGGACCGCCGCGGCTGGCGGATCACGCAGATATGGAACACGCACTGGCACCCCGATCACACCGGCGGCAACGAAGCGATCAAGGCGGCAACGGGATGCCTCATCACCGGCCCGGCTGCGGAGTTCGAACGCATTCCAACGCTTGATGTGCAGGTAAGGGGTGGCGACACGGTCAGGCTGGGCGATTGCACGGCGGACGTTATTGATGTGCCTGCGCATACCGCCGGGCATATTGCTTTTCACTTCTCTGCTGAACGGGCCGTCTTCGTCGGTGACACACTGTTTCCGATGGGCTGTGGACGCCTGTTCGAAGGGTCGGCGGAACAGATGTTCGACAATATGGCAAGACTTGGCGCGCTTCCGGCTGAAACGCAGGTTTATTGTGCGCATGAATATACCCAATCGAATGGCCGCTATGCACTGGTTGCGGAGCCGGACAATGCCGCCCTTGTGGCGCGCATGAAGGCGGTCGACGCGGCGCGGGCGCGGGGAGAAGCGACGGTACCGACGACGATCGGGCTTGAGCGCGAAACCAACCCGTTCATGCGGGCCAGTTCGGTCGCCGAGTTGGCCGAACGCCGCGCGGCCAAGGATGGATTTCGCGGCTGAATCTGCTAAAGTGTCGGACCTGGGGGCGTGATGGAAGGAGTATAGCCATGCGCAAGACCATGTTCATTCTGCCGCTTGCCAGCCTGTTGCTGTGCAGCGGTGTGTCTGCCTCTTCCGCCTCTCGTGAGGCCCGCTATGCCAGCGAAGAGGCGCGGCTCCAGAAGGCCCTGACCGGCCTGACGCCCGGAAAGCCCCAGAATTGCATCCGGTTGCGCGATGCCAATGGGACACAAAGTTTCGAGAACGGCAAGGGCACGCTGATCTTCCGGGTCTCCCGCAAGCTGGTTTATCGCAATGACACGCGCGGCACCTGTTCCGGCATCGGTCGGGATCGCGCGCTGATCACCCGCATTTTCGGCGGCACCCAATTGTGCCGCGGCGACATTGCGGAAAGCGCGGACCTTGTCGCAGGCTTTACCGGCGGCAGTTGTGCCATGGGAGACTTTGTCCCCTACACCGCTGGGTCCTAACCCCGATACAGCGCGTCGATCTGTTCGCCATAGACCTGCCGGATCATGTGCCGGCGGATCTTGAGCGACGGTGTGAGCATTTCATTGTCGATGGTGAAACCGTCGGGCGTCAATGTGATGTTGCGGACCTTTTCGGTCAGCGTGACCTGGCGATTTACGCGGTCGACGGCCTCCATCACGGCGGAGCGGAAGGCCGGCAGGTCCGATAGCGCCTTGAGATCATATTTGATGTCATTGGCCACGGCCCATTCTGCGGCCCATTCGGGATCAGGGACGACAAGCGCAACGAGATGGGGTCGCTTGTCGCCACTGACCATCGCCTGGATGATTTCGGGCTGAAGCGTGAGCATCCCTTCGATCTTTTGTGGCGAGATATTCTCACCCTTGTCGTTGACGATAATGTCCTTCTTGCGGTCGGTGATGCGGATACGGCCATTTTCATCGAATTCGCCAATATCGCCGGTGTGAAGCCAGCCATCCTTCAATACGCGCGCTGTTTCGGCCTCGTTGCGCCAATAGCCATGCATGACGAGTTCGCCGCGCACGAGGATCTCCCCGTCCCCAGCGATCTTTACCTCGACCCCTTTCATCGGCGGCCCCACCGTATCCATCTTGAGGCCTACAGAAGGCCGGTTGCAGGAAATGACCGGCCCCGCTTCGGTTTGGCCATAGCCCTGAAGCAGGGTCAGGCCGACGCTGTGGAAAAAGATGCCAACATCGGGATTGAGCGGCGCGCCACCGGAAACCAGTGCCTTCATCCGGCCGCCAAAGCGCTGCTGGATCTTGGGACGCAGCGTCTTGTCGATAAACAGGTTCATCGGCTTGTCCCAAATCGGGACGCCGCCCTTCATGTCCTTTTCACCCAGATTGAGGGCCCTGCGGAGCAGGGCTTGCGCGAACTTGCCCTGTTTCTCGACCGTCTTGAGCATCCGTGCGCGCAAGACTTCGAACAGGCGCGGCACGACGACCATGATCGTCGGGCGAACTTCCTCGATATTGCCTGCCAGCTTCTCGAGGCCTTCGGCATAGTAGATCTGTCCACCAAGGCCGATCGGCAGGAACTGCCCCCCGGAATGTTCATAGGCGTGGCTGAGCGGAAGGAAGGACAGGAAGACTTCATCCCCCCAGCCAAAGTCGTTCGAGATGATGTCGACACATCCTGCAACATTGAGAAGGATCGCGCCATGATGCTGCTGGACGCCGCGCGGTGCGCCGCCGGTCCCGCTCGTGTAGATGATGCAGGCGAGGTCTTCGCGTTTGAATTCGGCTTCGGCGCGTGCAGCGCAAGCGGCGACATCGATGTCGGACTTGCCGACGAGATCCGACCAGTCATGAGCCTTGACGCCACTCGTCTGTCCGACCCGCAAGGGCTCGATCCCGACTATATGCTGTGCATTTGTCGCCCGTATTGCTGCAGGCATGACAGCTGCAGCGAGCTTCTGGCTCGATACGATAATCGCGGATGCTCCGGAATCCTCGATGATATGCTGGTGATCGCGCTCGCCATTGGTCGTGTATGTCGGCACAGTGATGCAACCCGCAGCCATGATGCCGAGATCCGCGATGCACCATTCGGGTCGGTTTTCCGAAACGAGCATCACCCGGTCGCCGCGCTTCAGACCCATATCCGCAAGCGAAACGGCAAGCGATGTCACTTGCCGTGCGGCATCAGCCCAACTGAGCGATTGCCAGCGGCCTTCCGATTTGTGCCAAAGGAAGGGCGCATTGCCCTTTGCCTCCGCCCTCCGGAAGAACATCGTGACTAGATTGGGAAACTCTTCGAATTGCCTCATGCTCATTCCCCCAGTGCGACCCCCTCGCTGCGGGGGTCGGCTGCCCCCTGCCACCCTGTGGCTGTCCGCTCGGCGGCATTCGCCTTGCTCGACATGCGTCCTGTGACAACCGTATGGCCAAATCCTGCAAGCTGGTTTTGCATGTCCGCCAATGCCGTGCCGGGCTCGACCAGCACGGCGTCGCCTGCGAAATAGATGTTCGGGGCCGCGATCGCATCCCGGGCAGAAAGGCCCCAGTCAAGATGCGCGATCAGGATCTTGGCGACCTGCATGATGATTGTCTTGCCCCCTGCAGCGCCTGCCGCGAAGACGGGCTTGCCGTCGGAACCATAGACAATGGTCGGGGACATGGACGAAAGCGGGCGCTTCCCGGCTTCAGCCCGGTTCGCAACCGGGGCACCGTCCTTTTCGGGTGCGAAGGTGAAATCGGTCAGCTCATTGTTCAGGAAATAGCCATTGGCGATCAGCTGGCTGCCGAACGGCCCTTCGACAGTTGACGTCATGCTGGCGATATCGCCGTGCCCGTCGATCGCGACAAAATGCGTGGTTCCTGCAACTTCGCCGGATAGTGCCGCTGTGCGGGGCTGCGCTCCCGGGGGCGTGCCCGCTTCATAGGTGCCAAGCGAGCGGTCGGGGGAAATGAGTGCCGAACGGCTCGCGACATAGGCCTTGTCGAGCAATCCGGCGACGGGAACAGCAACGAAGTCGGGGTCCCCGAGGTACTTCTCCCGATCGGCATATCCGAGGCGCATTGCTTCGGCGATCAGGTGCCAGCTTTGCGGATTGTCCTTGCCAAGCGCCTTGAGGTCGAACCGTTCGAGCATCCCCAGGATCTGGAAGACAGTCGTGGCACCCGAAGACGGCGGGCCCATGCCGCACAGCCGGTATTGGCGGTAGGTGGTACAAACTGCGGCCCGGTCAATGGCCCGATAGGCCGCAATGTCACGGCGGGTGACGACAGTCGGATTGCGCTTCGATTGGCCTGTGGCCCCAATGATCGCGGTTGCATTCCGGCCGGAATAGAAGGCTCTCGCTCCCTTTTTGGCGACTGTGCGAAGCAAGGCGGCCAGGGCAGGATTCCTGACCGTTTCCCCGACCTGCTTGGGCCTGCCGTCCTGCCAATAGATCGCCTGTGCCGCCGGAAAATCGGGCCAGATAGCCTTGAGGCGCGACAAGGCCTCGGCAAGCCTTGGGGTGACCTGATAGCCATTCTCGGCCAGCCGGATGGCGGGCTGGAACAAGGCCGGCCAGCGCAGCTTGCCCCACCGTGCCGAAGCGCGTGCTGCCAGCGCAATATTGCCGGGCACGCCAACCGAACGCCCTCCTGCGAAAGCATCGATGAACGGCATCGGCTTGCCTGCGGCATCGAGGAAAAGGCGCGGGCTTGCTGATGAGGGCGCCGTTTCGCGACCATCGATTGTCCCGACGTCGTTCGTTCGCCCATCATTGTGGATCATGAATCCGCCGCCGCCTATGCCGGACGATTGTGGCTCAACCACGCTTAGCGCGAGCATCATCGCGATCGCTGCATCGGCAGCCGATCCGCCCTGCCGCAAGATTTCGCGGCCGGCTTCGGCAGCACGCGGATCGGCAGCGGAAACAGCTCCGCCCTCCGCCAGAACACTGTCCGGGATTGCACAGAGCAACAGGATTGCAACAAGCCACTTCTTCATGAACCGCGACCCTAACCCCCTCTCCGGTGACAGCAAGCCCTAACGCGCCTCAGACCCGATCGCTTCGGCAATCGTCGTAAATCCGTCCCGGGCCATAAGGGCTGGAAGCCCCCGGGTGATTGTGCGTGCGAGGCCCGGACCGTGATACACGAGCGCCGAATAAAGCTGGACCAGCGAAGCGCCCGCCTTGATCCTTTCCCACGCCTGCTCGGCCGTTTCAATGCCGCCCGCTGCGACAAGCGGTAACGTGCCGCCGCTGGCGCTGCGAAAGTCACGCAAGCGCTGAAGGGCAAGCCCTGCCAGTGGGGCGCCTGAGAGCCCGCCGGCTTCGCCAGAATCGGGCGAACGCAGCGATGGACGGGACAGCGTCGTATTGCCGATGATCAGCCCATCGATCCGGCCGATTGCTGTTTTCACCACGGCATCGATTTCCGCGGGCTCAAGATCGGGCGCTACCTTGAGGAATACGGGCGGACCGCTGGGCGCACGGACAGGTGTCACAGCATCCAGTAACTCGCCCAGCGCATCGCCGCTCTGGAGTGCGCGCAGGCCCGGCGTGTTGGGCGAACTGATGTTGATCGTCAGATAGTCGGCAACCGGGGCCATAAGACGGACGCCCGAAACATAGTCGCTCACGCGGTCGGTTGCGTCCTTGTTCGCACCGACATTGACGCCGACAATGCCCCGTCGTCTGCGTGAGGTCAGTCGGGCAAGGGCTGCAACCTGCCCCCGATTGTTGAAGCCCATCCGGTTGATCACGGCGCGATCCTCGGCCAGCCGGAAAAGCCTTGGCTTGGGGTTCCCAGCCTGCGGGAGCGGTGTGACGGTGCCAACTTCGACAAAGCCGAAGCCAAGGCCAAGCATTGCATCTGGTACTTCTGCATCCTTGTCGAAGCCCGCAGCCAGCCCGACCGGGGATGGAAACGTGAGGCCAGCCAGCGTGATCGCCAGTGCAGGATTCTTCGGTTGCGCTGCCCGGCCCGGAAGCCGCTTCAGGGCTGCGATCGTGAGGCGGTGTGCTCGCTCGGGATCGAGAGCAAAGACCAGCGGACGGACAATGGCAAATAGAGACATTTCCAGCGCGCTAACACTGGAGGTACTGCGGGTCAAAACACGGTTAAGTTTTGGTGTCGATTCTGTCCAATACCGAGCCTTCTGTTCAGTCTAACTCATGACCTGCGACCCGAGGGGCTCTCGAAGTGATTCGGAGAACCTTTACCTAAAGGCCTGACCGGGAATCCGGTCGGGCCATTTTTTTGGCAGAGCAACCTGTCAAATTTTCAGGTTGGATGTCGATTCCTTTCAAATTGCGACTGATTCTTGCAATCCTTTCCGCGCCGCGCTGCCTATGACATTCGTGCGACCCGAAGGGTTTCCTCTTGTGAGGCCCTTTTCCTGAAGGCCCGGCGCAATATTGTGCCGGGCCACTTTTTTTTGCCTGAAGCCTGTGCAATTGTCGCTCTCGACAAGCAAAGTGCTGGATTTTCCGGTTCTGGCCCGGTATCGGGGCCGGAAGTCTATACAGCGCTAAAAAAGATCGGGTCAGGGCAAGTTGATAAAGCTACAATATCTCCCGCCGCCTGCGGAGCTTGCCGCCTTTGTATCGGCCTATTACCTTTTTGAAACCGACGAGGCCTTGTTCGAAGATCTTGAGCGCGCCGATATAGGCCAGTTCCGCGTTGTCCTGTCTGGCGAAGGGGAAGTGACCTTCGGAGACGGCCATCGGCAGACTTTTTTTCCCGTTACCCTGATGGGGCCGCGCACCAAGGCGTCAAGGATCGTCGTAAGGGGGCCAGCGCGCGTATTTGGCGGCGGGCTTCTCCCTGCGGGTTGGGCCGCAATCACCGGGCTGCCGGCAGACAAATATGCAAACAGGCTCATCGATGCGACGACAGTGCTGGGCGATGTCATTGTCGAGACTGCGACCAAGATGGCTCGCATGGATCGCCTGGAAGACATGGCTGCCTTGATGACAGAACGTTCCGAGCGATTCTCCGACGCGCTTTTGAAGGTCCCGCACTGGTTCATCCGCGCGGTCGATCACTGGTTGGAGTCGAGCCTGTCTCCCGACCTCAAGGATCTTGAAGCCGCGACCAACCTCTCGCGACGACAGATCGAACGGCTCACGCGCCAGATCTATGGATCGCCTCCCAAGCAGCTTGTCCGCAAGTACCGGGCGCTCCGCACGGCGAAACTGATCGCCCGGGGGGAAGGCGACTGGCAGGATTTCATAGACGAAGGCTTTTACGATCAATCACACTGCATCCGAGAGCTGAAGGAGTTCATCGGAATCACCCCGAACGCCATTCGCGATCATGTTTCCCGGCTTACGACCCGGACATTCGACCGCGCGGATCTCAAGGGGCAGATTGCCTCGCTGTCTGCGCAAACCTGATGTTTGCTGAATGGTCAGAGCATTGGAGCTGAGTTTTGCGCCTCCGGCGCCGGAACTCGCGCCCTATGTTTCGGCTTACTATCATGTCTATTTCGATTATCCCCTGATCGAGGATTTCGAGCGCGCCGATGTCGGCTATTTGCGATTCATGTTCGGCGGGCACGGCTTTTACCACTATCCCGGAGGACGGCGGATGCCGGACCGTCCCGTAATGTTGCTGGGTCCGGCCTCAATCGCGGTTGGGTACAGCATGGCAGGCCCGCTCAACAGTTTCGGCTGCGTTCTGCTTCCGGAATTCTGGGGAGGGATCGTCGATGCTTCAGCCTGTGACTATGCCAACGATGCACGCGACGGGGTTCCGCTGCTTGGCGAAGAATCGCTCGACCTGCATCGCCGGATGAACGGCATGCGCGATGTCATTGCAATGGGGCAGATGATGGATGCGTTCCTGCTGCCCCGGATCAAGCCATTGCCCGATGATCATCGGGCAATCATCGGCAAGATCGGCGATTGGCTGTCCTGTATGCCGATCCCGGTGCCGGCTGCGCTTTATGATGCTTGCAATCTGTCGCCACGTCAGGTCATGCGGATCGCCAATCGCTACTTCGGCGCACCGCCCAAGCTGCTGGCGCGCAAATTTCGGGCGCTCCGCACGGCCTCCCGGCTGCTGGGGATCAGGGGCCCCGTTCCAAACCATCTTGCCGATGAATATTCGGATCGCGCCCATATGGCCCGGGAGGTCAAGCACTTCACAGGGCTCACACCCAGAGGATTGCAGGTCCGCTCGAACCCGATCATGCAAATGACGCTCCACCCGGACAATTTCCGGGCACAAGCGCCCTGGACTTGATAATCAGACCAATTTGGTCTAATTAACTGGGCATGCGCCTTTCGAGTCTTGCCGATTATGCGGTGGTGATGATGTCCGCCACGGCCCGCCATTGTGGCGGGACGCGCACGAACGCTGCCGGCCTTGCCGAAGAGACCGGGATTCCCTTGCCGACAGTGCAGAAGCTGGTCAGCAAATTGAGCGCGGCCGGGCTGCTTCGTTCGGTTCGCGGTGCAGGCGGCGGCTTCAAGCTGGCCCGGCCGGCCGCTGCCGTGACACTGGCCGACATTATCGAAGCTGTTGAAGGGCCGATCGCCATGACGTCATGCGTTGAAAGCGGCCGGCATGATTGCAGCATGGAAGGCACATGCCGGGTTCAGCCGCACTGGCCGGTGGTCAACAAGGCCGTGCGTGGAGCGCTGGCCGAGGTCAGCCTGAACGTGTTGGCGGAGATGCAGTAATGGCTACAAAGAACGCCGAAGCTGCTGCCGTCGCAAAGGACCTCGAAACCTATGAATGGGGCTTTTCGAGTGACATCGAGCAGGAGTTCGCGCCCAAAGGCCTGAACGAGGATATTGTCCGCTTCATCAGCGCCAAGAAGAATGAGCCCGAATGGATGCTCGACTGGCGGTTGAAGGCCTATCGCCACTGGCTGACGATGGAGATGCCCGACTGGGCAAAGCTCAACATCGAGCCGATCGATTACCAGGATGCCTATTATTATGCCGCGCCCAAGGCAAAGCCGAAGCTTTCGAGCCTTGACGAGGTCGATCCGGAAATTCTTGAAGTCTACAAGAAGCTTGGCATCCCGATCGAGGAACAGAAGGTCCTCGCCGGGGTGGAAGGCGCGCGCAAGGTTGCCGTCGACGCTGTGTTCGACAGCGTTTCGGTTGCAACGACCTTTCGCGAGGAATTGAAGCGGGCTGGAGTCATCTTCCTGTCCATTTCCGAAGCGATCCGCGAGTATCCCGAGCTCATCCGCAAATGGCTGGGCAAGGTCGTGCCCATGCATGACAATTATTTTGCCGCCCTCAACTGTGCGGTCTTCTCGGACGGGACGTTCGTCTACATCCCCGAAGGCGTCCGGTGCCCGATGGAGCTTTCGACCTATTTCCGGATCAATGCAGAAAATACCGGACAGTTCGAACGCACGCTGATCGTGGCAGACAAGGGCGCCTATGTGTCCTACCTCGAAGGCTGCACCGCGCCGATGCGCGACGAGAACCAGTTGCATGCCGCTGTCGTCGAACTGGTGGCCCTTGACGATGCCGAGATCAAATATTCGACCGTCCAGAACTGGTATCCCGGAGACAAGGACGGCAAGGGCGGCATCTACAATTTCGTGACCAAGCGCGCACTTTGCCAGGGCAAGCGGTCCAAGGTCAGCTGGACGCAGGTTGAAACGGGGAGCGCCGTCACCTGGAAATACCCGAGCTGCGTGCTGAGCGGAGAGAACAGCGTCGGCGAATTCTATTCGGTCGCGGTCACCAACAATCACCAGCAGGCCGATACCGGCACCAAGATGATCCATCTGGGCAAGGGCTCCCGCTCGACGATCGTGTCGAAGGGGATCAGCGCGGGCAGATCGAACAACACCTATCGCGGGCTCGTGCGTGTCGGGCCCATGGCAGAAGGCGTCCGCAACTTCACCCAATGCGATTCATTGCTGCTGGGCGACCAATGCGGCGCCCACACCGTGCCCTATATCGAGGTCCGCAATCCTTCAGCCCAGATCGAGCATGAAGCAACGACCAGCAAGATTTCCGACGACCAGCTGTTCTACGCGATGCAGCGCGGGCTGGGCCAGGAAGAAGCAGTCGCGCTGATCGTCAACGGCTTTGCCAAGGAAGTGCTCCAGCAACTGCCGATGGAATTTGCGGTCGAGGCGCAGAAGCTGCTGGGGATCAGTCTGGAAGGAAGCGTGGGGTGAGCGTCCTATTCTTCCTATCTGCTGCATTCGGAGTTTCGGGCGGACCCTCTTTGGAGCCGTTGCAGATCCCGGAAGAAGCTAAGCCGGCGGTCGCGGAATTTGAAAAGTGTTTGGTTGATCAAGCTCTCACGTTTGAGCCCGCAAAAGAGGCAGTCGCCGAGACTGTTAGAATAGCAAAACTTGCATGCGTAGAACAGCAGGATGCCGCCACTCGCGCCCTTCTTGGCAAACACTATCCATTAAAAGGCGCTGCAGACGCTGACTTCGAACCGGCGGTTGATAGCGTCATCAGAACATATTCAACGGCTGAAGAAAAAGCTGAACTTGCTGTGATCAGGCAGCGAGCAAGAAAGTCAAAGTGATGCTCCAAATCAATAACCTCCATGCGATGGTTGGCGGGACGGAGATCCTCAAGGGTCTCACGCTTTCCCTCAACCCGGGCGAGATCCACGCGATCATGGGGCCGAACGGCGCGGGCAAGTCGACGCTGTCCTATGTGCTTGGCGGGCGCCCCGGGTATGACGTGACGGACGGCTCGGTGACGTTCAATGGCACGGACCTTCTCGACATGCCTCCGCATGAACGGGCGGCGGCCGGGCTGTTTCTCGGCTTTCAATATCCTGTCGAGATTCCCGGCGTGTCCAATGTGCAGTTCCTGCGTGAGGCCCTGAATGCCCAGCGCAAGGCGCGCGGCGAAGAGCCGCTTTCTGGCGGGGAGTTTCTGAAACTTGCCCGGGCGCAAGCGGATGCGATGGGCATGGACATGGACATGCTCAAGCGGCCGGTGAATGTCGGCTTTTCAGGGGGCGAAAAGAAGCGCAACGAAATGGTGCAGATGGGCATCCTCGATCCGAGCCTCGCGATCCTTGATGAAACCGATTCCGGTCTCGACATCGATGCCCTGCGCGTAGTGGGCGAAGGCATCAACCGGATCATGCGCAAGCCCGACAAGGCCGTGCTGCTGATTACCCATTACCAGCGCCTGCTCGATTATGTGAAACCCGATTTCGTCCATGTGCTGGCGGATGGCAGGATCGTGCGCAGCGGCGGCGCAGAGCTTGCGCATGAGCTGGAACGCGAGGGATACAGGGAGCTGGCGGCGTGAACGCAATGCTCCTTCCAACCCGCAAGGATGAGGCTTGGCGGTATGCCGATCTCGACGCACTTGCCCGCGTCTGGCCGGTGGCGGCTCCCGAACAGATCATTGTTGCGTCGGGGCAGGCCGAAACGCGGTACCTGATCCAGTCGGCTGCCGATGGTGCGGTTGCGATTCACCAGCTTGCAATCACGCTCGAAGCAGGCTCGCGACT
Source organism: Sphingomonadales bacterium (assembly GCA_016704425.1). GTDB lineage: Bacteria > Pseudomonadota > Alphaproteobacteria > Sphingomonadales > Sphingomonadaceae > Aquisediminimonas. The sequence continues at coordinate 421,508 of JADJAC010000010.1, read as the reverse complement.
CGATTTCCATGTGCTCAATGCCGGCGGCGCCTATGGCCGTGTCTCGCTCGACGTGACACTGAAGGACGGCGCGCATTTCGAACTGGGTGGGGTCATCCTCGGGACGGGCGAACAGGTTCTGGAAATCGTCACGACCGTCACCCACGCTGAACCCAATGCGACCAGCAACCAGGTGGTGCGCTCGGTGCTGGGCGGCCATGCGACCGGCTCCTATCTCGGCAAGGTTGCCGTCGCCCGCGACGCGCAAAAGACGGACGCCTCGCAGTCGGTGAAGGCGATGCTGCTCGACCGCACTGCAACGGCAAACGCCAAGCCCGAACTCGAAATCTATGCCGACGATGTGAAGTGCGCGCACGGCGCGACGGTCGGCGAACTCGACAAGGCCGCGTTGTTCTACCTCGCCTCAAGAGGCCTGCCGCCCGCCGAGGCCAAGCAATTGCTGCTGCAGGCCTTTGTTGCGGGCGTGTTCGAGGGGGCGGAAGCGCAAGAAGCTTTGACCAGTGCCGCGCTCGTCAAACTGGGTGCGATGGTATGACGCTAGCGACCCTCGTGCGCGCGCTGGAATTCCGCGCCGATTTCCCCGGCATCGGCGACTGGCATTATCTCGACACGGCAGCCACGGCGCAGAAGCCGCAGGCCGTGATCGATGCCACCGTGCGCGCGATGGGCGCGGACTATGCAACGGTCCATCGTGGTGTCTACCGGCGCTCGGCAGACATGACGCTTGCCTATGAATCCGCGCGGCAACGGGTCGCCACGTTCATCGGGGCGCAGTCGGAAGATGAAATTGTCTTTGTGCGCGGGGCAACCGAGGGGATCAATCTTGTTGCCCAGAGCTGGGGGCAAGGATTGAAGGCGGGCGATCGCATCCTGCTTTCAGTGCTTGAGCATCATTCGAATATCGTGCCCTGGCAGTTGCTGCGCGACAGGGCGGGCATCGAGATCGATGTCTGTCCCCTGACGGCCGATGGCCGGATTGATCTCGACGCGGCCGAAGCCATGCTGACGCCCGCGCACAAGCTAGTGGCCTTCGCGCATGTCTCGAACGTGCTGGGTTCGACGATTGATGCGAAACGGGCAGCAGAGCTTGCGCATGCCGTGGGGGCAAAGCTTCTGCTCGACGGGTGTCAGGCTGTCCCGCGCTTAGCGGTCGACGTGCAGGCGCTCGATTGCGACTTCTACGTTTTCTCGGCCCACAAGCTTTACGGCCCGACCGGCATCGGCGTGCTTTGGGCGCGCGCGGACCTTCTGGACACAATGCCGCCCTGGCAGGGCGGGGGGGCGATGATCGACCGCGTAACGTTCGAACGCACAACCTACGCGCCGCCTCCGCAGCGTTTCGAAGCGGGAACGCCCGCGATTGTAGAGGCCGTCGGGCTCCATGCCGCGATCGATTATGTCGAGGCCATAGGGCTCGAGGCAATCCATGCGCATGAGACCGACCTTGTCCGCCAGACGCGCGAGGCGTTGCGGTCAATCAATTTCGTCACGCTGTTCGGCCCCGACGACGCGGCAGGAATTGTCTCCTTTGCGATCGAGGGGGTTCACCCGCACGATATCGGCACCATATTGGATGAAGAGGGCGTTGCCATCCGCGCCGGGCATCACTGTGCCCAGCCATTGATGGAGCATCTTGGCGTTCCGGCAACTGCGCGAGCCAGTTTCGGGATTTACAGTAATGAAAATGATGTTGCGGCATTGGTCCGCGGGATCGATCGAGTGCAGAGGATCTTTGGCGCATGACTGACGGTATCAGGACCGAAGACGTGACAAGCGTTGAAACGCCGCGCAGGGCGCGCGTTGACGATGCAGAAACGGCGACCGAAAGGCTCGACCGCAAGAAGGATTACCTGGAAGGCTTCCTCAATCAGAAGCCCGAAGCGGTTCCGGCGGGCGAAGCCGGCGGCGACCTGCATGATGCTGTCGTCGCAGCGCTCAAGGAAATCTACGATCCGGAAATTCCAGTCAACATCTACGACCTTGGCCTGATCTACAATGTGGAGATCAATGACGGCCATGCGCTGGTGACAATGACATTGACGACCCCGCATTGTCCGGTTGCCGAATCGATGCCCGGCGAAGTCGAACTGCGGGTCGGTTCCGTGCCCGGGATCGGCGATGCCGAAGTCAATCTTGTCTGGGATCCGCCGTGGTCGCCCGCGGCGATGACGGATGAAGCCCGTCTGGAGTTGGGAATGCTATGAGCACAACCGTGAAAGCGCGCCCTGCGGCACTGATGCTTACACCTGCTGCCGAAGCGCGGATTGCGGCACTGATGGCCAAGGCGCCGGAAGGGGCGATCGGTGTCAAGCTTTCGACGCCGCGCCGGGGCTGTTCGGGCCTCGCCTATTCGGTGGACTATGTCAGCGAGGCTGCCGCCTTTGACGAGAGGATCGAGACACCGGGCGGCCTGTTCTTCGTCGACGGTGCGTCGGTGCTTTACCTGGTCGGCTCGACAATGGATTGGCAGGAAGACGATTTCACCGCGGGCTTTGTCTTCAACAACCCGAACGCCAAGGGCGCCTGCGGCTGTGGCGAAAGCTTTACGGTCTAGAGCCCAAAACTGAAACGGATCGCTGCGCCAAGATCGTCGGGGCTGTTCACAAAATTTCCGGGCTGACGCCGCACATAGGTGTTGGCCGAAATCTGTCCGCCCCAAAGCGGCCTTGCATAGGCAAATTCGAAATCCCGCTCGCGTCCGGTGGGGGCGAGGTTCAACCGCATCGGAGAAAATCCGGCGGTTTCGGTCTTGTAGTCATAACGGGTTGGCAGCGTGAGGTCGAAGCCGCCGCGAGACACGCGCAGCGGTTGCGCAACGCGCATGGAAAGTCGGTCGTCTCTGCCGAAAAGGCCAGTGTGTGCGGCATCGAATGACCAGGCGCTGGTACGCAGGTGATCGGTGTTTGGCCGGAGCCCGCCCGCGGCAAGTTTTGTCCAGCCTTGCCGCCAGGCGGCTGTCACTGTCCACGACCGGGATGGCACCCACCGCCCCTCGAGATCGGCAAACCAGCTCCGTGCGCCGCCTTTGCCAAAGGCGCCATCAAAACGGGCTCCCAAAATCGTTTCGCGTTCGACAAGGTTGGTTGCCCGTGCCGAGAGCCTCAGGGGGCCGAGTTCCTTCGTTGCACCAAGGCTCAACACGCCATAGCCATGTTCACGGTAGCCACGCCGCATTTCGGAAAACAGGCCGTTCTCCCAGAGTCTGACCTCTCCGGTTTCGGCGCTTGCGGTGAACCCCACGCCGCCAATGTCTTGCCGCATCGCCAGACCTGACTTTGGTCGCGCATCAAATCCGAAACTGTCGAGCGCTGATCCGCCGACAAGGAAATCTCCGCTACCTCGCGCGTCAAGCTGACTGGCGAGTGCCAGGCCACCGCGCGAAATGCCGAGTGCAATGGCAGTATTGCGCCCGAGGCGCCGCACGACGGATCCTGCGAGGGCCCGGGCATGATGTTCCTCATTTGCCGACAGGAGCAGCCGATCAACCGAGGATTCTCCCGAGCTTGCTGCGACGGAAAGGGCAATGGCCGTCGATCCGCCCGCTACCGCAAGACTGCGCGTGCCAATGCCAAGCGCCGGTGCGAGCCGGGGTTGCAGTGGTGCGCGCGTCAGCCCGGCCGAAAGGTCCGCCAGATAAGCCCTGCGATAGCTGTCCAGCACGACAGTCGACAGGCCGTGCTGGCCGCCATCGCCCATTGGCGCGGACGTCATGCCGGTTGTTGCGGGCAAGGCGATCTGCGAACCCGCCAGCGTCAGCGGACCCTGCGGGCCAAATGCTTTTGACAGGTCAAGCGCGCCATTGCCGAAAACGGGATCGACGCCGGTCGCGCCAATGTCGACAGCCGAGCGGAACAGCAGGTCGACAATCTGTGCGCCGGTCAAATTGGGGAATGCCTGGGCAAGCAACGCGACTGCGCCAGAAACAATCGGCGCGGAAAAGGACGTGCCGCTCCAGAGGAAACTTGTGCCGGTTTGATCAATGGCCCGGACGTTTTCCCCCAAAGCGCCGATATAATGGGAGGCGCCGTTGCCGGCCCTGTTGGAAAAGCTGGCGAGTGCGGCGTTGCTCGCATCGAGCGCGCCCGCGATGATGATCAGGTTGCGCGCAAGCGGATCGTTCGCGATCTGGGCAAAGGGGTCGGGGTCGACCGTGCCATCGTTTCCGGCAGAAAAGACAATGATGATGCCAGCCGCTGTCGCGCGGCCGAGCGCTGCTCGCAGCGTTGAATTTGGCGGCGACCCCCCAAGTGAAATGTTGATGACGCGGGCATTGCTGGCAACCGCCAGATCGACGCCGCGCGCAATCGCATTGTCATCGTGCGAGCAGCCCATGTCGGGATCGGCGTTGGCGCAGGTGCCCGGCGTATCGGTGCGCGCCACGAGCAGGGTTGCGCCAAAGGCCACACCGTGAATGCCGCTGTCGTTTTTCGCGCCGAGCAGCACGTCCGACACAGCCGTGCCGTGACCGCCTTCATCGCCAATGCCTCTGGAACCGGCCAGGTCCGCTGAAGCGGGATCGATGCGGCCTGCAAATTGGGCGTTGAACTGGGCGATGCCGGAATCGATCACAGCCGCCTTCACACCGGCACCGGTGGCACCAGCGTTGTAGCCCGTAATCGCCTTCGCCTGAACAGCGCCGTTCGATCGGCGATATTCCGCAGTATCGAAATTGGTGGGCGGCGGTGGTGGTGGCGGCGGAGGGGGCGGTGGTGGAGGCGATACGGGCGGAGGAGTCGGGGTTGAATTGACCCCGCCAGTTGTTCCCCCGCCGCATGCGCTGAGTGCCACCAGCGAAGTCAAAGCGCATCCGGCACGGAACGCTGTGCGTTTCCAGGACTTGTACATATGCTCCCCCCATAACAATGAAGGTTTAACCGATCATTGCGCATGCGCCAAGGCGAGCGAAGTGGCCATGATCGCCATTTGGTCGCCGGTTCGATTTGCTAGGCGTGGCACAGGCCGCTAGAGGCGCGATCATGCCGCCAGTATTTGGTTCGATTGAAAGCTGGATCTTCGATCTGGATAACACGCTCTATCCTGCGCGTGTGGACCTGTTTGCGCTGATCGATGAAAAGATGGGCCAATATATCCAGAGGCTTCTCGACGTCGACAGTGCGGAAGCGCGGCGTGTGCAAAAGCGCTATTTTGTCGATCACGGGACAACTTTGGCCGGCCTCATGGCGCATGAAGGCGTCGATCCGCACCACTTCCTCAATTTCGTGCATGATATCGACATGGGCCGCCTCGCACCCGATCCCGAGCTTAATGCAGCGTTGGCAAAGCTTCCGGGCCGCAAGCTCATCTTCACCAACGGCGATGCCGATTATGCCGGGCGGGTGCTGGCTGGTCTTGGCCTTGCCGATGCCTTTGACGGCCTGTTCGATATTCACGGCGCGCGTTACCGGCCCAAACCGCATCCCGATGCCTATGAGGACATGTGCAGTGCACTGGACGTCGAGCCGCAGCGCGCACTGTTCGTCGAGGATATGGCCCGCAACCTGAAGCCGGCCAAGGCGATCGGCATGAAAACGGTTTGGGTCAATAATGGCTCCGAACATGGCAATGCCGAAGCAAGCCCGGATTTCATAGATTTCGAAACGCACGACCTCAGCCACTGGCTGACCGAGATGATGGAGAATGCCGGACAATGACTGCACAATTGGAAGCGGTAATCGATGCTGCCTGGGACACGCGCGATACGGTTGGTACAGCCACGACGGGAGACGTGCGCGACGCCGTCAACGCAGCCCTTTCGCTTCTCGATGGCGGCGAACGGCGTGTCGCGGAAAAGGTCGATGGCGTCTGGACCGTCAATCAATGGCTCAAAAAGGCAGTGCTGCTTTCTTTCCGGTTGAACGACAATGTCATCACGCCAGGGCCTGGCGGTGCGAACTGGTTCGACAAGGTACCAAGCAAATTTGCCGATTGGGGCGAGAATCGTTTCCGCGAAGCGGGCTTTCGGGCGGTGCCCGGATCGATCGTGCGGGCCGGGGCCCATATCGGCCGGAATGTCGTCCTGATGCCGAGCTTCGTGAACATCGGCGCAAGCGTGGGCGACGGATCGATGGTCGATGCCTGGGCTACTGTCGGCAGTTGCGCGCAGATCGGGAAGAATGTCCACCTTTCGGGTGGCGTCGGCATCGGCGGGGTGCTCGAGCCGCTGCAGGCGGGGCCGGTCATCATCGAAGACAATTGCTTCATCGGCGCAAGATCCGAAGTGGTCGAAGGTGTGGTGGTTGAAGAAGGCTCAGTGCTGGGCATGGGCGTCTTCATTTCGTCGACCAGCAAGATCGTCGACCGAGCGACCGGGGAGGTCTTTGTCGGCCGTGTTCCGGCCTATTCCGTTGTTGTGCCCGGAGCGATGCCCGGAAAGTCGCTGCCCGATGGCTCGCCGGGGCCCAGCCTTGGCTGTGCCGTCATCGTCAAGCGCGTGGATGCACAAACACGCAGCAAGACAGCGATCAACGACTTGCTTCGGGATTAGGCCCGGCGCACCCCGAGTTTCGGGATTTCGACTTTCGGGCAATGATTCATGACCACCTTGAGGCCTGCCGCTTCGGCGCGGGCCGCCGCTTCGTGGTTGATCACGCCAAGTTGCATCCACACGGCTTTTGCTCCGGCGGCAATTGCCTCATCGACCACGCCTCCCGCTGCATCGCTGTTGCGGAAGATGTCGACCATGTCGATCTGGCCTTCGACATCGGCAAGGCGCGCGGCAACCGTTTCGCCAAGCAGTTGCTGTCCAGCCAGACCAGGGTTCACCGGGATGACGCGGTAACCTTGGCGCTGGAGGAAGGCCATGACTTCGTGGCTGTCGCGTGCGGGATTGGCGGACGCGCCCACAAGCGCGATCGTCTTCGTCTCTTCAAGCAATGCGCGGATGTCAGCGCCGGATTCGAGCGGCATCTTATCTTTCCTGATTGTCGAGCCAGGTGATCAGGCTTTGTGCGATTGCATTGAATGCGGCTGCCGCAGGGCCATCGCCAGCGGCTGGCGGCGTGCCATCGTCAGAGGCGCTGCGGATCGCAATGTCGAGCGGAATGCGCCCGAGGAACGCATGACCCATTTGCTTTGCCGCGGCTTCGGCGCCTCCATGTCCGAACGGATCGGATATCTCGCCACATTTCGGGCATTGGTAGCCCGCCATATTCTCGACGAGCCCGATGATCGGGACTGTGGACTGGTTGAACAGGTCAATGGCTCGTGCTGCGTCGATCAGCGCCAGGTCCTGCGGTGTCGAAACGATGATTGCGCCGGCAGGCTTGTGCTTCTGGATCATCGACAACTGGACATCGCCGGTGCCGGGCGGAAGGTCGACGATCAGGAGATCGCATTGCCCCCAATCGGCATCGATCAGCTGGCCAAGGGCATTGCCCGCCATGGGGCCACGCCAGGCGACGGCCTGTCCCGGCTTCACCAGATGCCCCATCGACAGCATCGGTACGCCAAATCGTGTCGGCACTGGATCGAGCTTCTGGTCCTTCGCGGTGGGGCGGGCGCCTTCGCTGTCCATCAGGCGCGGCTGCGACGGGCCGTAGATGTCCGCGTCGATCAGCCCGACCCTGCGTCCCAGACGGGCGAGTGCGACTGCAAGATTGGCCGCCAGCGTGGATTTTCCGACACCGCCCTTGCCACTCCCGACCGCAATGAGCCTGCGGCCCACCTTTTCCTGCGTCATCGCGACGCGGATTTCCGTCACGTCCGGCAAAGTCTCGATCGCGGCATGGACCGCCTTGTCGAGCGCATCGCGTTCGGAGGCTGAAAGGCCAGTCACGTCGAGAATGAGGCTGGCCTTGCCACCGCTGATGCGCGGGGCCGAAGCGCGGCCGCTGGCGATGAGGCCGCCGCGACCACCGGGATCGGCAATGGCATCGAGAAGGGTGATCAGGGGATTGGTTTCAGGCATGCAGGTGCTTTACGCAGAGATTCTTTGCTGGCCACTGTTTTTCGCCATCGTCGCTCCCTATAATGACTTTCATGGACATTGTTTCGGCATTGCGGGCGCGTGCGGGCGCCCTTTTCAATGAAGGTGGCCCGTGGGGCGGGCGCGGCAAGGGCGGCGGCGGCGATTCGGGTGGCGGTGGCCCCCGCAATCCCTGGAACCAGCCCCCTGGCGGCGGGAAGCCACGCGGCCCGCGTGGCACTTCTGTGCTTGATCAGCTGCTGGAACAGCTGCGCGGGCTCTTCGGCGCGGGTGGCCCGCTGCCCGGCGGCGGGAACGGTGCGTCATTTGTCCGTTTTGGCCTTATCGCGCTGATCGTGATGTGGCTCCTCTTCACAAGCTTTCACCGGATCGAACCGCAGCAGGAGGGTGTCATCACGCGCTTCGGCAAATATGCCGGTAAACTTGAACCCGGCATCGGCATGACGTTGCCAGCTCCGATCGATCGCGTTGAAAAGGTCAATATCCGGGGCATCAAGTCCATCGACGTGCCGGATGGTTCCGGCCAGAACCTGATCCTCACCGGTGACCAGAATGTGATCGACTTGGCGTACCAGGTCCGCTGGAGCGTACGTCAGCCGGAAAATTACCTGTTCGAACTTGCCCAACCGGAAGCGACGATCCGCGAAGTTGCCGAAAGTGCGATGCGCGAAATCATGAGCACAGTCACGCTCAACGATGCATTCGGCCCGCGCCGGAGCCAGATCGAAACGCGCGTGGCGCAGCGCATGCAGGTGCTGCTCAACGATTACAAGGCGGGCATTACGATCCGCGGTGTCGCCATCAAGCAGGCGGACCCACCTGCGCCGGTCAATGACGCGTTCAAGCTTGTGACGGTCAAGCAGCAGGAAAAGCAGGCGAATATCAACAACGCCAATACCTATGCGCAGCAGGTGATCGCGCGCGCCGAGGGCGAGGCGGCATCGTTCGACAAGGTCTATGCGCAATATAAGCTGGCCCCCGGTGTTACGCGCAAGCGCATGTATTATGAAACGATGGAAGCCGTGCTTTCGAACACCGACAAGACGATTGTCGAGCCTGGCAGCATTGCCCCTTATCTTCCGCTCGGGAATGGGCGGCCGCGTGTTACAGTGGAGGAGGCCGGGCGATGAGCTATGACAATCCGTCCGTGATTTCGCGCTTCCTTTCCAACCCGCTTGCCATGCTGGTTGCCGGCCTTGCAGCGCTGGTCCTGCTCATCAGCACAGTCTCTATTGTGCCGGAAACCAAGCAGGGCGTGGTGGTGCGGCTGAGCAAGATCGACAGGGTCATCAACAGTTACAAGCCTGGCCAGCCTTTCGGCAGCACGGGGGCCGGCCTTGTCGCAAAGATTCCGTTCATCGAGGACATTGTGTGGATCGACAAGCGCATTCTTGATGTGGACATGGAACCGCAACAAGTGCTGTCGACAGACCAGCTTCGCCTCAATGTCGACGCCTACGCCCGCTACCGGATTGTCGATCCGGTGCGGATGTACAGTGCTGCAAGGACGGTAGAGAATGTGTCCGATGCGCTTCGCCCGATCCTCGGCTCGGCACTGCGTAACGAATTGGGCAAGCGCAAATTCGCCGAATTGCTGAGCCCTGAGCGCGATCGGGTGATGGACAATATCCAGGCTGGGCTGGAGCGTGTGGCGCAACAATATGGCGCGGAAATTGTTGATGTGCGGATCAAGCGGGCGGACTTGCCCGAAGGCACGCCGCTCGATTCGGCTTATGAGCGGATGCGGACTGCCCGGACGCAGGAAGCGTTGACGATCGAAGCCGATGGCTTCCGCCAGGCGCAGATCATCCGCGCAGAGGCGGATGCCAAATCGGCAGAGATCTATGCCGCAGCCTTTGGCAAGGATCCCGAATTCTATGATTTTTACCGGGCGATGCAGTCCTATCGGCAGACATTCGGGGTGAATGGCAAGACCAACGGGTCGACCAACATCATCCTTTCACCGGGGAATGATTATCTGAGCGAGTTCCGCGGGGGGAAGTGAGCGCGCAAGGACATGTTCAATTCCGGTTAAGCCTGAATCTTGCATGTCGATGAACGAAATAAGGGGATGACTCATTGTCTCGATCAGGAGGTTTGAATCCGTGCGTTACGCCTATGCAATAACATCCGCCCTTCTCCTTGGCGGCACTGCTGCCACTCTCGCGCTCCAGACACCTGGTGGCGCGCAGACTGCGCAGAACGAACCCGGAAGCATCGCGGCGGCTTCGGCACCGCGTCCCGGCGCCCCGATGAGCTTTGCCGATCTTGCGGCGCGGCTCCAGCCGGCAGTGGTCAATATTTCGACGACGCAGCGCGTTCAGGTCAATTCCAATCCGTTCGCCGGCACACCCTTTGGTGACCTGTTCGGTGGCGGAGCCCCCAATGGCGGTCGTCCGGTCACGCGCGAGGCGCAGTCGCTCGGATCGGGCTTCATCATTTCGCCCGACGGTTATATTGTGACGAACAATCATGTCATTTCGGGCGGTGAAGGCCCGGGAGCAGCGGCGGTGGCCTCGATCAAGGTGATCATGCCAGACCGCACCGAATATGATGCCAAGCTGGTCGGTCGCGATCCGACGTCAGACCTTGCCGTGCTCAAGATCAATGCAACCAACCTGCCCTTTGTGAAGTTCGGCGATTCGACCAAGACGCGCGTCGGCGATTGGGTTGTGGCCATCGGCAATCCCTTCGGCCTTGGCGGAACCGTGACGGCCGGGATTGTCTCGGCCCTGCACCGCGTGACGGGTCAGGGCGGCGCCTATGATCGCTACATCCAGACCGATGCGTCGATCAACCAGGGCAATTCCGGCGGCCCTATGTTCGATATCAACGGCAATGTGATCGGCATCAACACGATGATCTTTTCGCCAACCGGCGGCAACATCGGCATCGGCTTTGCAATTCCGGCCGAACAGGCTTTTCCGATTGTGCAAAAGTTGAAGGGTGGCGCCAAAATTGCCCGCGGGTACCTTGGCGTCGGCATCCAGCCGCTCGATGAAGGGATTGCCGATTCGCTCGGCATCGAGAAGAATCATGGCGAATTGATCGCGCGCGTCGAGCCCGGACAGGCGGCCGACAAGGCCGGGATCAAGCAGGGCGATGTCGTCGTGAAGGTCAACGGTCGTGAGGTCACGCCGGACCAGACCTTGTCGTACCTCGTGGCAAACCAGGCGGTTGGATCGCGTGTGCCGATCGAAGTCATTCGCGAAGGGCGTCGCCAGACGCTGACGGCAATCGTCGGTGAACGGCCGTCGGAGGAAAAGCTGGCCAGCCTTGGCGGCGGCGGTGAGCCCGGTCTCGACCCCGAAGACGAAAAGTCGAGCCAGACCGCCACGCGCGCCTCGCTTGGCCTCGCGCTCCAGACGCTGACACCCGACATTTCGCGCCAGCTTGGCCTCAATGCAGGCGTGAAGGGCGTTGTGATCGGCGCGGTCGATCCCTCGAGCGATGCAGCGGCCAAGGGGCTCCAGCGCGGGGATGTCATCCTGTCCGTCAATTACAAGCTTGCCAGTTCGCCTGCGGACATTGCGGCCGCAGCAACTGCGGCCAAGTCTGCAGGACGTTCGAATGTGCTGCTGTTTGTCCAGCGGGGGCAGGGTCCTGCCCGCTATCTGGCAATAAAGCTCAAACAGGGCTGATCTTAACACTGATTCCCGCTTTGCTGTTGTGCCTGCGCTCGGCTATGCCGCTGCGCTCAAGCACAACAGCCGGGAAGCCTGCTCCTTCATGCGAAATCCGATGCGGTTACTGGGGCAAAGGCGTTTCCTGCCCCTGTTCGTCACGCAATTCCTGGGTGCCTTCAACGATAATCTGTTCAAGACAGCGATGGTCGTTCTGGTCATCTACCAGATCTACAGCGATCCGACGAAAGAGGCCGACTTCGCGGCGCTGGCCAGCGGGCTTTTCATCCTGCCCTTTTTTCTGTTCTCGGCGCTTTCCGGACAACTGGCGGATGGCCGCGACAAGGCCCCGCTGATCCGCATCATCAAGTCGGCGGAAATTGCGATCATGATTTTCGGGGCGGCCGGGCTGATGCTCCATACCGTTCATCAGGGCCTGTCGATCGTGCTGATGCTGATCGCGCTGTTCGCCATGGGCGTGCATTCGACATTCTTCGGCCCCATCAAATATGCAATCCTCCCCCAGCATCTGGGCAAGGATGACGTGCTCGGTGGAACGGGACTGGTTGAAGCGGGAACCTATATCGCGATCCTGCTCGGGACGATCATCGGCGGTATCATTCCCTATCAATGGGCTGCCGTCGGGGTTGTGCTCACGGCAGTTGCGGGCAGGATCGCCGGACAACAGGTTCCTCCGGCGCCACCGCAGGAGGATGCGCCGACCTTCAAGTTCGACTGGCACATCATTCGCGCTTCCAACCGGCTGGTCAGTGCGACAATGCACATCCCGAGGCTCTACCTGGCCATCGTCGCAATCAGTTTCTTCTGGGCGATTGGCGCTGTCCTTGCTGCCCTGTTTCCGCCGCTCGTCAAGAATGCGCTGGGCGCGGACCAGACGGTGGCAACGATGTTCATGGCCATTTTCTCGATCGGCATCGCGATTGGCTCGGTCGCCGTCAACCGGTTGCTCAAGGGGCGGGTATCTGCCCGCTATTCGCCTGTTTCGGCGATCGCCATGGGGGGGTTTGTTGCGGTGCTCTGGTGGGCAGTCAGGACCTGGCCCGAAACGCCGGATCACCTGATGGGCATTGCCGAATTCGTCTCCTGGAAACAGGCGGACCTGGTGCTTGTCGCGCTTCTTGGCATTGCGATTGCGGGCGGCATGTTCGTTGTGCCGCTCTATGCCTTCCTGACCACAACCGTTCCGCAGGCGGAAACCGCACGCACCGTTGCCGCGAACAACATTGTCAATTCAGGCGCTATGGTGGTTTCGTCGCTGCTGCTGATGGTTTTGAATGCCCTGCATGTGACCATTGCGGACATGGTGCTGACCGTGGCGATCGGCAGCCTTATTGCAGCCTGGATTGCCCAGAAGCTGCATTTGGCTTGCGATTAGGGCCCAGGATCAGGCTTCGACCTTTTCCACCCATTCGGGAAAAAAGACGGGCTCCCGCGTTGACCAGCCGGGCGCAGTTGCTGCGGCTTCGCTGATTGACTGGAGCAAGGCGCGCCGCCTGTGCGGGTGCAGATGCGGCAGGGATGCCGCCGCGCAGAAGGCCGCGGGGAACCACGGCCGTGCAGAAGCGCCGATCAGCCGTTCATAGAGAAAGCGATAGGCGCCAAAGGACGAAATCCGGTCCTGCCCAAGGTCAAATGCCGAAACGCGGATCAGCAGCCCAACAAAGCCGTCGATCTGGCTGAGGCCACTGTCTTCGGGGATCGCCTGGCGCAGGCTGGGAAGGTGTTCATAGGTTTTGGTCTGTGCCCGGATGCTGGCAGCTTCCACGACATCGCGCGACCAGAGCGCAAGTGCATCGCTGCGGCAATAGGCCACATCGAGCGAACGTCGAATATACCGCTGTGCCGCGGCGTCGAAGCTCGCGAACTCCTTGATCTCGGCAAGCGTGAGACTGCCGTCGGCGGGTTTCATGCTGGTTGCCATGCGCCAAACTCCAATTCCCTGTGCCGCGCATGATCGCCGAAGTTGGTTATCAAGCCGTTAATCAGCCCGATCAATCGACAAGCCAAAGCCAGATTTCGACAAAGGCACCGGGCGAGGGGGTGCACAATTCGGCGACCGCGCTATGGTGTTGGAGATGAATGATAGTCGCGATCTTGCCGAAAGCCGCCCGCTCGACAGTCGGGCCGTGTTGTTCTCCATCCTCGGATTCTGGCTGTTTTACGTCATCATCGTAACCTTGCGGGCGATGATCATGGACTTTCCAGCCCAGGGCGAAATGGCTCTGCGGCGTGGTTTCGTGACGGGTGTCGGGATTTTCATCACGATCGGGCTGTGGCTGATCCTGCGATTGCTGGACCGCAAGCCATTGTGGACCCGGGTGATCGCGGTCAGCCTGATTTCAATCCCCTGCGCCGTCGGGATTTCTGCGGTCAATTACTATTTCTTCAATGTCTATGATCCGGCGGGGCTGATGGACATTGAGCGCGCCTTTCCGGAAAAGGACCATCCGATGATCATGGAGATCGCGGAAGTCGCGATTTCCCGCTATTTCTTCCTGATCGCCTGGGCATCCCTCTATCTTGCGCTCGGCTTTTCGCAGGACGTTCGCGAAGCGGAGCGCCGGACAGCGCGTTTTGCGCGGGCCGCGCAGTCGGCGGAACTGCGTGCGCTGCGCTATCAGGTCAATCCGCATTTTCTGTTCAACACGCTCAATTCGCTTTCTGCTCTGGTGATGCGTGGTCGTCGTGACGAAGCCGAAACGATGATCATGAACCTGTCGACCTTTTATCGCACCAGCCTGTCGGGCGAACCGAGCGAAGACGTCGAGCTCGCGGAGGAAATCGAGCTCCAGAAGCTCTATCTCGATATCGAAGCCGTGCGCTTTCCAGAGCGGCTGCAGGTGAGAATCGACCTGCCGGAAGAGCTTGCCAGTGCCGCAGTGCCCGGGCTGATCCTCCAGCCACTCGTCGAAAACGCGATCAAGCACGGCGTTTCGCAAACCAACCGTCCTGTTCTCATCGACATCAGCGCGGCTGAGGCAGAAGGGCAGTTGATCCTGACCGTGACTGACAATGGTCCCGGTTCAACGCAGGGCAATGCGGATCATGATGGCCCGGGCGGGATCGGGCTGGTCAATGTGCGGGACAGGCTGGCTGCGCGTTTCGGGGAACGGGCCAGCATCGCGCATGGCCCGGTCGCTGGCGGCGGCTATCGTGTGTGCCTGACCCTGCCTCTGGTCCGCCATGCCGGATAGCGCGCCGCTCCGCACCCTGATTGTCGACGATGAGCCCTTGGCCATCGAACGCATGCAGATTCTTTGCGCCGAACAACCGGGCATCACACTTGTCGGCACAGCGGCGGACGGTGCATCGGCGTTGCGGATGATCGAAAGCCTTGGCCCCGATCTGGTGCTGCTTGATATCGCGATGCCTGAACTGGACGGCATGGGCGTCGCCAAGACTCTGGCCAGACAGTCCGGGACCGCAGTTCCGGCAATCATTTTTGTGACCGCCTTTGACAGTTTTGCCATCGAAGCCTTTGATCTGGCCGCAGTCGACTATTTGCTGAAGCCAGTATCCGCGGATCGTTTGCGGCGCGCTGTTGACCGTGTCGTCGAACGTCGCCGGATTCCAGCTAGCGATGTTACGGCGCCCGATTCGGTGGACGAATTCTGGGTCCCGCACCGGTCCGAACTGGTCCGCATCGCTGCGAATGACATCGAACGGATCGATGCCGAGCGCGATTATATGCGGCTTCATGTGGGCCAACGCAGCTACCTCCTCCACCAGACGATTGGCGCCCTTGAGGCGCGGCTCGACCCGATGCGGTTCATCCGCCTTCACCGGTCGGTGATTGTCCGCAAGGACCGGATTGCCCGGCTTGGCCATGACAAGGCCGGTGCCTGGCATGCAGAGCTTGTGGATGGTGATCAGGTCCGGATTGGCCGGACCTACCTGGCGCATGTAAAGGCGATGGCAGGACGCTAGGCATTCGGCATTCACCTGCTGTTCAAGTAAGATATAACATCACATGAGCAACTGTAAGGGAGAGTGCTCATGCTTGTCCGTATCAGCCGTTCGCGGCCCGCCTGCCTGATCCCGCTTATCGCTCTTGTCGTGGGCCCCGCAACGCCATTGGCGTCTCGAACCCCGCCGGATGCGCGCGTAGTTGCGCCTCAGGGGCCCGTGCGTTGCAATCGCGGAGAACAGGATGTTCGAGCGACCGGTATCGGCCGGATGATTCGCAAGGCACCCGTTTATTCAAACCTGCCTGCTCCGTCTCCTCCGCCGATGCCCAGCCATGCGAACGCGCAGGAAGTTGTGGTCAGCGCGCAACGCGTCAACCCGACAATGCAGAATGTGCCGATGGCGATCGCGACCGCCACATCGGCACAGCTTGAGGATCGTGAACGCTATGCCGGAAAGGATGTTGCGGGGATTTTCGCCGTTGCGCAGCAGCCGGTCTCGACCTTCTCGGTCGATGTCGATACCGGCTCCTATGCCAATGTCCGTCGCTTCCTCGTGCAGGGACAGACCCCGCCTGCGGCAGCGGTCCGGACTGAAGAGATGCTCAATTACTTCCGTTACGATTATCCCGCGCCGGAAGATCGCAATCGTCCGTTCAGCGTCTCGACCGACATGGCGCTCACACCCTGGAACGCCGAGACTCGGTTGCTCCGCATCGGCATCAAGGGCTTCGACCTCAAGCGGGAACAGCGCCCGCCGGTAAACCTTGTCTTCCTCGTCGATGTTTCCGGATCGATGTACGATCAGGACAAGCTGCCGCTGGTGAAGTCCGCGCTTTCGCTGCTGGCGGACCGGCTTTCACCCCGCGACAAGGTTTCGATTGTCGTCTATGCCGGGGCAGCCGGGATTGTCCTCGAGCCCACCA
Organism: Sphingomonadales bacterium; assembly: GCA_016704425.1. Taxonomy (GTDB): domain Bacteria; phylum Pseudomonadota; class Alphaproteobacteria; order Sphingomonadales; family Sphingomonadaceae; genus Aquisediminimonas. The sequence goes on along the minus strand of JADJAC010000010.1, from coordinate 405,109 downwards.
GCAATCCGGCCTATGTGAAGGCTGCACTCGATTGCCTTGAAGCGGGTGGCTCGACCGCCGGTGGTCAGGGCATGGAACTTGCTTACGCCACTGCCCGGGCCCATTTCATCAAGGGCGGCGTCAACCGGGTGATCATGGCCACCGACGGCGATTTCAATGTCGGCATTTCGTCTGACGAAGGCATCGAAGCGATCGTGAAGAAGAACCGCGAAAGCGGAATTACGCTCACGACGCTGGGCTTTGGGCAGGGTAATTACAATGAAGCGATGATGGAGCATGTGGCCGATGTCGGGAATGGCAATTATGCCTATATCGACAGCGCCATCGAAGCCCAGAAGGTGCTGGATGAGGAAATGGCGGCAACGCTCTTCACCATTGCCAAGGATGTGAAGATCCAGATCGAATTCAATCCGTCTGTGGTCAAGGAGTATCGCCTGATTGGCTATGAAAACCGGGCGCTGGCCGAAGAGGATTTCGACAATGACACGGTCGATGCCGGCGACATCGGCTCCGGCCATCAGGTGACGGCGCTTTTTGAGCTTGTGCCCGCAAATGCCAAGGGATGGCTTCCCGCGCGGCATTTCGATGCCAACCGGACACCCCCTGGCAGCCCGATCGCCGAAAGCGACCTTGCCTGGCTCAAGCTTCGGTACAAGCTGCCGGACGGAGATCGCTCGATGCTGATCGAACGTCCGGTCGGCGCAAGCCTGGCGCGCGCGGCGGGCCAGCCGCACGGCGATATGGCTTTTGCCAGCGCAGTTGCGGCCTTTGGGCAGAAATTGCGTGGCGACAAATATCTCGGCACATTCTCCTTTGCCGACATCAGGCGACTGGCAGGGGGGCAGCAAGGCTATCTGCGAGAGGAGTTCCTGAAACTCACTGGCCTGGCCGACAGGGGTGCGGCCGCGCCGGCCAACTGATCTCCGCTGGACTTGGCGCCCCTGCGCGCTAGTGTCCCGGCACAATTGAAACTGTGTCGGGAGCAAGAGTGTTGGACAACAGATTGATCATTGCGGTTCTTGTCGGGATCGTCGTCGTAACGTTGCTCTGGGTGCTTTTGCGCAATCGCGGGACTGGTCCGGCGTTGCCTGCTGATAAAAAGGCAGAGATACCTGCGGCACCGGTCATTCCGCCCATAGCGGCTCCGGAACCAGTGGCGGCACCCGCAAAGCCGAAACCTAAGCCAAAAGCGAAGGCCGTTACACCCGCTGCGAAGGAAGCCTCGGCAAAGAAGCCCGTGGCGAAAAAAGTCGCGAAGCCCAAGGCAGCGCCAGTGGCTCCTGCACCGACGGCTGCGCCATCGATGACAGAAATCGGCATTCCCGCGGCAGTCGGCGCGCCGGACAATCTCCTCCTCCTCAAGGGAGTCGGCCCCAAACTCAACACACTGCTCATCGGACTCGGAATCACCCGGTTCGACCAGATTGGTGGATGGACAGCCGAAGATGCCGCAAAGGTCGATGCGCATCTTGGCGCTTTCAAAGGCCGGATCGAACGTGATAGCTGGATCGAACAGGCGGGCCTTCTGGCCAGGGGAGAGATCGCGGCGTTTGAAACCAGATTTGGGAAACTCGACAGCGAAAACTGATCTGCGCGCTATACGGTGGCTTCGCAGCGGCAGGGTTGCGTTTGCTGCCCTTGCGCTCATCGGCTCAATGGCTGGAGCGCAGTCGCTCGATGATGAACGCAAGGCAATGTCGCTTGCAAGAGCGCAATCCGCCGCTGCGGATGCCCGGGCAATTGGTTTTGAGGCAAAGGCTGCTGCGGCGCGAGACCGTGGAGAGCAAGCTCTCGCGGAATCGGCGGCGCTGGCTTCGCGTATTCAGGCAACCGAGGCTGATATCGCTGTCGGAGAGGCGCGTATCCGCCTGATCGAAAGGCTGCGCGCTGATCGGCGTGCCCGGCTTGCATCGCGCCAGGAGCCAGCCGTGCGTCTGCTCGCGGCGTTGCAGATGATGGCGCGGCGGCCGCCGGCACTTGCCTTGGTGCAGCCGGGCTCCACGCAGGATCTGGTACATGCACAGGCAGTGCTGGCGTCCGTTCTGCCGTTGCTGGAGCAGCGCACAGCTGGCTTGCGACGCGAAGTCGAGGCGGCCCGCCGTTTGCGCGCCGACGCCGATCGGGCAGTCGCCGCGCTCGCCGCGAGCCGGGAGCAGGTCAAGGCTCAGCGTGCCAGGCTGGTCCGGCTTGCAATCGGGCACCGGAGGGATGCGGAGCGTTTCGCTGCCAGCGCCATGTTCGAACAGGATCGGGCCATGGCCATGGGTGAAAAGGCGCGCGACATTGCAGACCTGATGAACCAGCTTGGCGTTGATGCCCTGCAACGCCAGCAGCTTGAATCGCTGCCCGGCCCGTTGTTGCGGCCTGCATTGCCGGGCGCGGTCAGGCCAGTTCCGGTCGATACCCGTGCGAAAGAGAAGAACCGTCTGGCCTACCGCCTGCCCGTTGTGGGACGAATCGTGTCCGGTTTGGGCGAAGTCTCCGGAAACGGTGTCCGCGCGCGCGGCTTGACGATTGCGACCCGGCCTTCGGCACAGGTGATCGCGCCGAACGACGGCCGAATTGTCTTTGCCGGACCTTATCGCGGCTTTGGAAGGATCGCCATCATTGATCATGGCCAGGGTTGGACGACGCTCCTGGCCGGGATGGCGGCACTTGATGTGGTTGTGGGCGATGCCGTTGTTCAGGGTAGCCCCATTGGCCGCGCCACCGTTGCCGATCCCAAGATCACGGTGGAGCTGCGGCGCGGCGCCCAGCCGATCGATATCGCGCATCTGGTGGGTTAGCCAAGCGGCCCTCATCCGCAGATACAGAAATGGCGGCTGGTGTTGCCACCAGCCGCCACTATGTCGAACCCAGCTTGTCCGGTCTTGCAACCATCCTTGCCGATTCTGACATCAACAGGCCTTTCCACAAGGGATCGATCCTGCTGCGGGCTTGTTCCGGCCTGTCGCAATCGCGTCGGGTTGCCCCTCTGCTGTGCGGCCTGCCTTCGCTGACCCTGCCCCTTTGGAAATCTCTCCGGTTGCCCTTCGATCCTTGCCTCAGCGACAATTGGAAGGTCTCATGAAGCGCTGAGTCGTGCCAGCGAAATCGCATGCCCGAACGCTGTGGATAACGAGGATAATGGGGGTGGAATCCTGCGGTCGTCGCTGGGCGCGATCAACCGGCCCAATCGATCACGGCGCCATGCGGATGGGCTTGCCCAAGCAGGCGATTCTCGCCGTCCGGCCACAGCGTGAGTCGCAATTCCGCGGCGGGTGCGACGGACGCAAACTCATAGCTCAACCATGCAAGCGGCCGCTCTTCTGTGGCCGACGCGCCGGCCCGTTGCATGGCTGCACCGATTCGTGCCCGGCCTTCCGGCGTCACATATTGGAGCACAATGCTGTGATAGACGATCCGGGTCACACCCTTGGATTGCGGCCGGGCCAGCCTGTCCTCAAGCCAGTCTGCCGCGTCGGCCTTGGTTATCGGGGACGGATTGGCCTGAGCCAGCGCGATGGCTGCACTGATCCGTGCGACGCGTGCATCCTGGTCCGGCCAGACGAAGGCCATCAGGCGTTCGACCACCTCCGGCTTCGAAACGTCGAGCGGATTCTGGTCGACACCAGCGCGGGAGGTCACTGCGACAGGCGCGAAGACGGGTGGCTTGCCATGCCAGTCCGGCCTGAGCTGGACGCCGGAGGCGGGATCGCCAGCAGCCACTCCACCCAGGACATAGCCAAAGCGATCGAGATTGAGGTTGAGGCCAGCACTGGCGCCAAGTTCAAGAAGCTCCACATTCGGCCCGAACCTCGCGGCAACGGCCATGATGCCCGGCCAAAGCGCTCCCGCGCGGGCGACTTCGTTGGTCTGCGGCGGGCCATCAAGCCAAGGCAGAAGCCAATCGTCCCATTCGGCAAGGACGCGGGAAATCTGCCCGGGGAAGTCTCCGCTGCGCGAATGGTAAAGGGCCGATAGCGCCGGATCGCCGCCGGACCGTGCCAGTGCATTGAGCCCGCCCGTTATCCGCATCATCAACGCATCAGCCATGGGGTCGCCTGCCCAGTCGAGGATAGCCGCACCCGTCCGCGTCTTGCGGTCCATGCGCTCCGCAAGCGCTGCACAGACCTCTCCTGTCAGGGGCGATCCCGAAGCAACACAGAAGGCCGCCTGCGTCCGAAAAGCTTCACGAATCGCGTGTTCGTCAGGGGCCGTCATGTGCTCAAGCTTGCCCTTATTGCGGTGCACAAGTAAAGGCCGCGCCACCATGGCCGTGCCCATCATCCTCGCTGTCCCCAAAGGGCGCATCCTCGAAGAGGCACTACCGCTCATTGCGCGCGCTGGAATCGAACCCGAAGCGGCCTTTGGCGATGAGAACAGCCGTGCGCTCCGGTTCGAGACCAATCGCCCCGACATCAGCCTGATCCGGGTGCGCGCCTTCGACGTTGCGACCTTTGTTGCCCACGGCGCGGCACAGCTTGGCATCGTCGGATCGGACGTCATCGAAGAATTTGCCTATTCGGAACTCTATGCGCCGGTCGACCTCGATATTGGCCATTGCCGGATTTCGGTTGCCGAGCCTGCGGCGCTTGCTGCCTCCGACGATCCCAGGCGCTGGAGCCATGTTCGCGTCGCCACCAAATATCCGAACCTCACACGGCGCCATTTCGAGGCGCGTGGTGTCCAGGCCGAATGCGTCAAGCTCAATGGGGCCATGGAACTGGCGCCCACGCTTGGTCTGTCCAGCCGCATCGTCGATCTTGTGTCCTCGGGGCGAACACTGAAGGACAATGGCTTGGTCGAAGTCGAAGTCCTTGCGCAGGTCTCCGCGCGGCTGATCGTCAACCGGGCTGCTTTCAAGACCAATGCCGAGGTTGGCAGGATCGTCGATGCCTTCCGGAGAGCCGTCGATGATAAGGCTTGATAGGGGTTCTGCCGATTTCGAGGCCTGTTTCTCCGCGCTCGTGAATGACCGGCGTGAAGCCGGACGCGATGTATCGGCCGATGTTGCTGCGATTCTGGTCGATGTGCGCGAGAATGGCGATGCAGCGGTCAAGGCATTGACGGCGCTTTTTGACGGGTTCGATCTTGATGCAGTGGGCTGGCAGATCCCGCTCGATATTTGCCGCGCCGCGCTTGAGGGCCTTGCCCCGGAACTGCGGCAGGCGCTCGAGCTCGCGGCTGCGCGCATCCGCACCTATCATGAGGCACAGCGGCCGCAAGACAGCGATGCGATGGACGATGCCGGCGTCCGCATGGGCGCTCGCTGGCGGGCGGTTGATGCGGCGGGGATCTATGTCCCCGGCGGTCGGGCCGCCTATCCGTCGTCCGTCCTGATGAATGCCATTCCGGCCAAGGTTGCCGGCGTCGAGCGGCTTGTGATGGTTACGCCTTCACCCGATGGAGCGATCAATCCGCTGGTTCTTGCAGCCGCTGCCCTTTCAGGCGTGGATGAAGTGTGGCGGATCGGCGGCGCGCAGGCCGTCGCCGCACTGGCTTACGGCACGTCACGGATTGCGCCTGTCGATGTGGTGACTGGCCCTGGCAATGCCTGGGTCGCCGAAGCGAAGCGGCAGCTTTATGGCGTGGTGGGGATAGACATGGTTGCCGGCCCCTCCGAAATCCTGGTCGTTGCCGATGCGGAGAATGACCCGGACTGGATTGCTGCCGACCTTTTGAGCCAGGCCGAACATGATCCCACCAGTCAGTCGATTCTCATAACCGACGATTCCGGTTTCGCGGATCGCGTGTCTGCTGCGGTTGAGCGCAAGCTGGGAACCCTTGCAACCCGAGACGTTGCCCGCGCGAGCTGGGAGGCACATGGCGCGATCATCATTGTTCGCGACCTGAACGATGCGCCGCCCTTGGTCGACAGGCTCGCGCCCGAACATCTTGAACTGGCCGTCGCGGATCCGGAGCCCCTGTTTGCCCGGGTTCGCCACGCGGGGTCGATTTTTCTCGGTCGCCATACACCCGAAGCGATCGGCGACTATGTCGGCGGTCCCAACCATGTTCTTCCGACCGGGCGCCGCGCTCGCTTTTCATCAGGATTATCCGTGCTCGACTTCATGAAACGGACCAGTTTTCTCGCCTGTGACGACGCGGCGATCCGCGTGATCGGTCCTGCCGCTGTGGCACTTGCCAAGGCTGAAGGGTTGCCCGCCCATGCGGATTCAGTGTCGGAGCGACTGGCATGAGCCGCGCCCGTGCACGCTCCGCAGCCCGGCTTGCCGCCGTGCAGGCGCTTTATCAGCGTGAAATGGAAAATACGCCGCTGGCCCAGCTGCTTCATGAATTTCACTTGCACCGGCTTGGCGCTACGATCGAGGATGCGACATATGCGGATGCGGAAGTCGATTTCTTCGATGACGTGGTGAAGGGCGTCGATGCCCGGCTTCAGGAAATCGACGCAGCGATTGCCGCAAATCTAGGCGAGGGCTGGACAATTGATCGGCTTGACCGCGCGCTCCGCCAGATCCTCCGTGCGGGATCATATGAATTGCTGGCACGGCCTGACATTCCGACGGGCAGCGTGATCAGTGAGTATCTTGACGTTGCGCATGCCTTTTTCGACCGCAAGGAGAAGAAGTTCGTGAACGGTGTCCTCGATGCCGTGGCGAAAACCGTCCGGGCCTGACCGGCTGGCTTCTGACGGAACTAAAGGTCTTCGGGGCGCTTTTCCCGCCGAAGCGTGCGGTGAATGATCCCGCCGAGATCCTGGAAGAACGGCCTGGGATCGTCTGCGGTGTAGATGAAGTGGCGCAGACGCGGATCGAAGTAGCCCGAGAGATAGGACGTCAATTCGGCAAGGCGTGACGGCTTGAAATTGGGGATCGACTGCGCCTTGAAGAGGACCGTGAACAGGCGCCGTGTTTCGGGCACCAAGAAGCGCGCGCGGCGATCCGTCAGGCGAGGTCTTGCGGGGCCCGATTCACCCAATATCCTGTGCCGATACTGCTCCCAGGCGAACTCGGCCCCGCAATGTAGCGCAAGCGGTAGGCTCCCCCAGAACCGGCCATTCACTTCCATCAGCCAGTATTTGCCGGTCTTTGGATCATGCCGATACTCGACCATTGCCGGCCCCTCCCAGCCGATTGCCGCAAGCAGCGCTGCGGATCGCTCCATCTGGTGGGTATGGCGGCGGAGCGGCACGGATTCGCATAGAGTCGAAAACCCGCCTTCGGCCGGCCATTCGTGGATGCGCTTGTGCTGGAACATCAGGCTTGGCTTTCCCCCCGCCATGTGGAGCATCTGTGCAAATCCGAAGCCGGAGCAAAAGGGCTGAACGATCGGCCATTCGCGCAACGCGGCATAGCGGTCCAGCAAAGCCAGCAGGGCGTGGGGGGATGCCGCATGTTCTGCCTTGATCAGCGGCAGGCCGTGGTCCGCCAGAATGCGGGCCATTGCGGGCGGATCGGCCCATTTGGCGACCACCGGATAGGTCAGCGTTTCGGCATATTGGGCGAAGTCTTCCCCGGCCAGGGGCTGCCAGCTTTCGGGAACGTCTATGCCCAGCCCCGCAGCAAGGGCCAGAGTCCTGCTCTTGTCGAGAACGAGATCAAGTTGCGGCTTGCGAGGTGTGAGAATCCGACAGCCTTCAATCTCTTCGGGCAGTGCTGCAAGGGCCACGAGATCGTCTTCGGCGATGGCAAAAAGCGCGCGGGCGCCGGTGTGGAAGATACGCTCAGGTAGCCATTGTGCGAGCGTTGGCCCTTCGGGACGCAATGAAAAGCCGGACAGATAGCGCGACGTGCGCCCCAGTGCATCACTGTTGCGGCCGATGCCATGCACGGGCACGCCGCGGCGGCCAAGTTCGCGAATGACGGTCAGACCGATGGGCGTATCGACGCCCAGGACAATGGCCGTGGGCAGCTTCATGCGGGCCGCAACAGCCATACCGCGTCGGCCGCTTCCGCGCGGGTCAAATCCTGGACATGAATCACGCACACCTCATCCGAGACTGGATTACGGACTTATCCGCATGACCTTAAGAAGCGGTAATGCGTTCATAGGCTTCGAGATCGGCGCGCGTGTTGAGGTTTTGGAGCGGTGCGGACGGCGAAACCGCTCGGGCGCTGCATCGTTTGATCCAGCCGCGGATCGAACGGTCGTCCTGTTCTGCCAGATGGCGCTCAAGCTCGGACGCCAGGTCAGTCGGCCACCAGCCGAGGAGAAAGTGATCCGCCAGATAGGCTGGTCCGTTTCCTGCCAACAGGGAAACCATGTCCGGAAGAATGGGCAGCGTGTCGCATCCTGCGCTGATCACGCCGTCGTATCCGGATTCGCCCGCATGTTGGAGTGCAGCGTTGAGGCCGGCGAGCGGGCCCAGCGCGCCTTCGGGGCGGTCAGCCAGAAATGCCAGGCCAGGCCAGGCCCGCCCCACGACGACAAGATCTGCGACCTGCTGCGCCAGGGCTTCTGCCACATGTTCGATCAAAGGCTTTCCACGAAACAGCGCAGCAGCCTTGTCTCCGCCGAAACGCCGCCCCTGTCCGCCGGCGATGATGGCCCCCAGCGCGCGCATTCCGTTACCCCGCCTTTAAGGCAAGGGCCGCAAGAACGGCGGCGATGATCATGGCCAGCACGAGGACGAGCGGCCAGGGCATGAAGCCGACGTCATCGGGATCCGTGCGGTTTGCGCGCCGCCGGTCTCCCCATGTCGCAAGGCCTGCGACGGCGAGAGCCGTTACACATCCACTCCAGAGCAATTGCTGCAACCCTTGGTCCTCTCTGCCAGACTTGCCCGCAATCATAGGGAAAGCAGGCCGGGCACCGCCAGCATTGATTTCGCGCGATTCTCATGCTTGACGTAAACGTAAACTGCGGCCACCGTCCGGCCGAACTTTGCATTTGAGAGGATTCGCCCCATGAAGACCCGCATCACGGACATGTTCGGCATTGAGCACCCCATCATTCAAGGGGGGATGCATTATGTCGGTTTTGCGGAGATGGCTGCCGCCGTTTCGAATGCGGGCGGGCTTGGCATCATCACCGGCCTGACCCAGAAGACGCCTGCGGATCTTGCGAACGAAATCGCGAAGTGCCGGGACATGACCGACAAGCCGTTCGGCGTGAACCTGACCTTCCTGCCCGTCGTCAATGCGCCGGATTATCCGGGGATGGTCAAGGCGATCATCGAAGGCGGCGTGAAGGTCGTTGAAACGGCGGGCAACAATCCAGTGCAGGTGCTGCCAGCGCTGCATGATGCTGGCATCAAGGTGATCCACAAATGCACATCCGTCCGTCATTCGCTGAAGGCGCAGGCGATTGGCTGCGATGCCGTTTCGGTCGACGGGTTCGAATGCGGCGGCCATCCGGGTGAAGACGACATACCCAATTTCATCCTGCTGCCCCGTGCAGCGGACGAACTCGACATTCCGTTTGTCGCTTCAGGCGGTATGGCGGATGGCCGCAGCCTTGTTGCGGCGCTGGCGCTCGGCGCCGAAGGCATGAACATGGGTACGCGCTTCATCGCAACCAAGGAAGCCCCGGTTCACGAAAAGGTGAAGCAGGCCCTGGTTGCTGCATCCGAACTCGATACGCGACTCGTGATGCGGCCCTTGCGCAATACCGAACGGGTGTTGACCAATGTGGCGGTTGAACGCCTGCTCGAAAAGGAACGCGCGCTCGGAGCCAATATCACGTTCGCGGACATAGCCGAGGAGGTTGCGGGCGTTTATCCGCGCATCATGCTGGAAGGCGATATGGAAGCCGGCGCCTGGAGCTGCGGCATGGTTGCCGGGCTGATCCATGACATCCCGACCTGCAAGGACCTGATCGACCGGATCATGGCCGAAGCCAATGCCATCATCAACAAGCGGCTGCCCGGGTTCGCCAACGCCTAGCAGCGCCTGCCCCTAACAGCGGAAACCGCGCGCCTTCGGGCCGGGTTCCAGCACACGATAGGCCTGCTCGACGAACTCGCAGAGCATCGGTCGCGTGTCGCGCGGGTCGATAATGTCTTCGATCCGGAACTTTTCTGCCGTGCGGAACGGGCTTCGGACCTGGTTCAGTCGGGCTGTGATATCCTTCAGCAGGGCCTTCGGATTGTCCGAAGCTTCAAGGTCCGACTTGTAGGCCGCTTCGAGTCCGCCCGAGATGGGCAGACTTCCCCAATCTCCGCTTGGCCAGGCGAAGCGCCATTTGAAGCGTGACAGGTTGGCAGGTGCGCTTCCCCCCATGCCATAGACCTTGCGCAAGATGACGACGCAGATCGGCACCTTGCTCTGATAAACAGCCGTCATCGCACGGCTGCCGTAACGGATCGTCCCGTCCTCTTCGGCCTTGCGGCCGATCATGAAGCCCGGATTGTCGACCATATGGACAACAGGCAGGTGGAATGTATCGGCCAGATCAATGAAGCGTTCCACCTTGCGGGCGGTTGCCGCTGTCCACAGGCCACCCAGAACCATCGGGTCGCTCGCCATGATCCCGACCGGATATCCGTCGATCCGCGCAAAGCCGGTGACAATGGACGGGCCGTGCTGCCGACCAATCTCGAAGAAACTCCCTTGATCCACGACGGCTTCGATGATCGGACGGATCTTGTAGAGGTGCCGCAAATCGCGCGGGACCGCCTCGATCAGGAACTGTTCACGACGATCCGGCTTGTCCCGGGTCGGCTTGCGTTCGGGCAGTTCATGGATCGACGACGGCAGATAAGAGAGAAAGGTGCGGGCCATTGCAAAGGCTTCGGCCTCACTGGCGGCCTCATCATCAATCGCGCCATTTTTTGCGTGGATATGCGATCCGCCCAGCTCTTCCTTGGTGCGCTTTTCGCCCACGGCGGCGACGACCGGTGGCCCGGCCACGAAAAGCTGGCTCAGGCCTTTCACAAGCAAGCTGTAATGACTCATCACCAGCCGTCCGGCGCCAAGTCCGGCCACCGGGCCAAGCCCCAGCGCGACCACGGGGACGAGTGACAGATTGTCTACCATCAGGTCCCAGCCCGGAACTTCGGGCACATAGGTGAACCCCATTGTCTCAAGCGTCTTGACCGACCCGCCGCCGCCCGTGCCTTCGATCATGCGGACGAGGGGCATCCGGTATTCGCCCGCCAGCCTTTCGGACTGGACAAGCTTTTCATGAATCGCCGCATCGGCGGCTCCGCCCCGGACAGTGAAATCGTCTGACTGGACCACGACCGGGCGGCCTTCGATCTTCGCGCGTCCGAAGAGCATGTTGGAGGGAAGGAAGCTCTTCAGTTCGCCCTTGGCGTCATAGGTCGCGGCGCCGCCCAGCTGGCCTATCTCGCGAAAGCTCCCCTTGTCGACCAGCCCCGCTATCCGTTCCCGCGCGTTGAGCTTGCCATCGGCCTTTTGTTTTTTCAGCTTCTCCGGCCCACCCATCGCCTCGGCAAGCGTCTTGCGCTTGCCGATTTCATCGACTTCCTTCTGCCAGCTCATGCGGGAAAGAACCTGCGGCGGCCGACCCGGATCGAGAAATAGAGCAGCAGGCCAATGGGTCCGAGCATCAGGGTGAAAAACAGGCAGGGCAGAACCAGCCAGTGCGGGATGCCTTCCTTGCCGGCATCTTCCACCTCCCAACTGCCGATGAACAGGTCGAACGCCAGATAGTGCGTCCAACCCATCATCACGTTTCCGGGCGCCGAAAAGAGCGCGCTGACTTCTGCCAGGGAACCGAACCCAGCGCCGTCAATGGTCTCAGTCGTGAAGAAGAATTGTGCCAGATAGGCCGCCGCCAGCAGCAGCGCGAGGATTCGGGCAAACGCGACGCACAAGGTCCGCCGGAGCGGTGCCAGCGCAAGGGCGAGCCAGCCGATCATGGCAAGCGCACTTGCCCCGGAATAAATGCCTTCAAGATGCATGGTGCTATGCCTTTGTTGGAACGATAAGGAACTTCTCCCCCGTCGCGCGCCGGTTATAGGCTTCGATGATGGCTGGCTGCAGGGCCTCGGTCAGCGAGATCTCGCGCGTATAGTGGCTTGCGAAAGTCGTCTTGAGTTCATCCATCACGCGTTGGCGGAGCCGCATCGCATCTGGCCCCAGCTTGATGAGGAACGGCATCAGCAGCCATCCGCCCACCCCCCATGCCATCCCGAGCCCTGCACCCAGTTCGGTCGGCCGGGTGTCGAGGCGGCCATAGATATAGACCTGCTTGTGCACGGTTGAGCCATAACGGCTATATTCCTTTGCCGTCCTGTTGGCGGCAATTTCCATGGCGGTCAGGATCTGCCCTGCAAGCTTTCCACCGCCGATCGCGTCGAACGCCAGCGTTGCACCGGTTTCTGCCAAGGCATCGACCAGCCTATCCATGAAATCGGGCGCACTCGAATCGCAGATGTATTTGGCACCGATATCGCGCAGGATCTTCGCCTGTTCCGGGCTGCGGACAATGTTGACGAGGGCAACCCCATCCTTGATGCAGATCTTGTTGAGCATCTGGCCAAGGTTCGAAGCAGCGGCCGTGTGGACCAGTGCGGTATGCCCCTCGCGCTTCATGACTTCGACCATGCTGAGCGCTGTCAGCGGATTGACGAAGCAGGAGGCTCCATCCGCCGGGGTCGCGCCTTCAGGCAGCGCCATGCAATCGGACGCACGCAGGCAACGATATTCGGCATACATGGCGCCGCCGATCATCGTGACGGTCTTGCCCAGCAGGGCCTGCGCCTCCGGCGATGATCCCGCCTTCACCACAACGCCCGCGCCCTCGTTGCCAACCGGCATCGACTGGCCGACGCGCGAAGCCATGGCGCGCATCATCTGTTCGGGAATCCTGAAGGTGACGACAGGATGAGTTGCCGTCCCCGATGCACGCGCAGTTGCAACATCAGCGGCGCCCAGCAAAAGCCCCAGATCGGACGGATTGATCGGCGTCGCCTCAACCCGTACCACGACCTGGTCAGGCTTCGGCTCCGGCATCGGCACGTCGACCAGCGACAGTTCCAGTTCCCCACTCTCCTTGACGAGCGAACGCAATTCCAATCCCATGTGTCTCTCCGGTATCTGTTATGAAGCCCCACCATGCGCGTGGCTCGACAATCGCGCAAGACTGACATAAAGGCGACGACCGCGCGGGCGTAGCTCAATGGCAGAGCAGAAGCTTCCCAAGCTTACGACGAGGGTTCGATTCCCTTCGCCCGCTCCAGAAATGTGGCAGGTCTGCAGGGACAAGCGACCGGCTTGCCCCTTACCCGAAAACCGGGCAATCCAGCCCGGCCGGGCTCTTTGTGAAGATTTCCGGCGCGCCGTCGGTGATGCCGATCGAATGTTCGAACTGGGCCGAGAGCGAGCGGTCCCGCGTCACGGCGGTCCAGCCATCGTCGAGCACCTTGCAGTCCGGCCGGCCGATATTGATCATCGGCTCGATCGTGAAGAACATGCCCGGCTTCAGCTCGGGGCCGGTGCCGGGACGTCCGGCGTGGACGACTTCGGGGGCGTCGTGGAACAGGCGGCCGATGCCGTGTCCGCAGAAATCGCGCACCACGCCATAACGGTGTTTTTCGGCAAAGCTCTGGATCGCATGGGCCACATCGCCAAGCCGGTTGCCCGCCCGCGCCTGCTCGATGCCGCGCATCATCGCCTCATAGGTCACTTCGACCAGCCGCCGCGCCTTGATCGGCACGTCCCCGACCAGATAGGTGCGGTTGGTATCGCCATGCCAACCGTCGACAATGCTCGTCACGTCGACATTGACGATATCACCGTCGCGCAGAGCCTTGGGCCCCGGGATGCCGTGGCAGATAACGTGGTTGATCGAGGTGCAGCAACTGTGCGCATAGCCGCGATAGCCGAGCGTCGCCGGGATGGCGCCTGCGTCCAGCGTCATCTGGCGGACGGTGTCGTCAATCTCTTCGGTCGTGATGCCGGGCACAATCAGCGGGACGAGGGCGTCGAGGATCTGCGCCGACAGGAAGCCCGCCCTGCGCATGCCTTCAAACCCTTCGGGGCCGTGGAGTTTGATGGCGCCATTGCGCGCATGGAGCGTGTCGAGGGTGACGGTCTGATAGTCGGTCATGGCGGGGATATAGCAGTAGCTCCATCATTTTGCGAGCCTTGCGGGATTTGGCTGTTCTGCAGTTCCGCGCTATGGCATCCAGCATGACAACGACACGCATCTGGACCGCCGCTCTTGTCGTCATTGGCGATGAAATCCTCTCCGGCCGCACGCAGGACAAGAATGTCGCGCAGATCGCGCTCTGGCTGAACATCCAGGGGATCAGGCTGGCCGAAGTGCGGGTCGTGCCTGATGTTCAGGAGGCCATTGTCGAGGCGGTCAACACTTTGCGCGCGCGCAATGACTATCTCTTCACGACCGGCGGCATCGGGCCAACGCACGACGACATCACGGTCGATGCCATTGCAGCGGCTCTTGGCGTCGGCGTCGTGATTCACCCGGAAGCGAGCGCTGCGTTGCACCGTTACTACGAAGCGCGTGGCGGGATCACTGAAGCGCGCCTGCGCATGGCGCGTGTGCCTGATGGTGCCGAACTCATCCCCAACCGCATGTCTGGCGCGCCGGGCATAAGGCATGGCAATATCTTCATCATGGCCGGGGTGCCGCACATTACGGCAGGGATGCTCGACGCGCTGACCGGTACGCTGGAGGGCGGGCTCCCCCTGCTCTCGCGGACGATCGGTTGCTGGGTGGCGGAAAGCGAAATCGCGGAGCTCCTTGGCGATACCGAAAAGGCGCATGAAGGTTGCCAGATCGGCAGCTATCCCTTCTTTCGGCACGGACAGGTCGGGTCCAACTTCGTGATCCGCTCAACGGACCAGATGGCGCTTGATGGCTGTGCGGCCGCGCTTGGCGCCGCGCTCGATGCCGTTGGCCATGAGGCGATTGACGGCGGGATCTGAAGAACGGCCCCCTAGCCGCCAATCGCTGGATCGGGCCTTTGTGCGGGCGCCATCGCAAAGAGGATCGCGAGGCCCACCAGAGCAAAGGTCGCGGCGATGACAAAGGCAATGCCGTAGAACTGGAATGGCGCCCCGGGGCCAGTGAACCAGGATAGCGCCGGATTGAACAGGGTCGGCGCGATGACCGATCCGACCGCCATCACGCTGGACGCAAATCCCTGGACCTCGCCCTGGTTCGTCGCATCGGCCCGCCTCGACATCATCGCTGTGAGGCAAGGGTGTACCAGCGACTGGACAGCGATCAGCGGCATGATCGCAAAGGCCAGCCAGCCATTCGTCGTGACGGCAAAGGCGATCATCCCCAATGCGCCCCCGAGCATGCCAATCGTTGCTGTCCGCCGTTCCCCGAAACGGGCGATGATGCGGGCTGAAAAGAGGATCTGGGTGACGGCCATCGACACCCCCATCAGCGCAAGCGACAGCCCGATCATCGCGTTGGACCAGCCATAGCGCCCGATCGTGAAATAGGACCAGGTCATGGGGTAGATCAGGCTGGCGAGCTGCCACGCCAGATAGACGCCGGAAATGGGCAGGAGCCCGGGCAGTTTTCGGACCGTGAGGAGCGCGCCGACCGGATTTGCCCGTTTCCAGTCGAACGGGCGCCGGTGCTCTTTGGCGAGCGTCTCGGGCAGTGCAAACACGCCATAGAGAAAATTCGCGGCTGCCAGGGCGCTGGCAGCATAGAAGGGCAGGCGCGGATCGAATTCGGCAAGCAATCCGCCCAGGGCCGGCCCCGCCACAAACCCGACTCCGAAGGCGGCGCTGATATAGCCGAACAGGCGCGAACGGTCATCAGGGCCAGTGACATCGGCAATGACTGACTGCGACGGCCCGTTGGTCGCGCCGAAGATTCCGGTCAGCATCCGCGTCGCGAACAGCCAGGCAAGGTTTGGCGCGAAGGCCATGACAAGGAAATCGACAGCGAAGCCGAACAGAGATCCCAGCAGAACCGGCCGCCTGCCGAAGCGATCGGAAAGGTTGCCCATCACCGGGCCAAAAAGGAACTGGAACAGTGCATAAGTCAGCGACAACCAGCCGCCGATCGCAATCGCCCGCGACAGGGAGACATGGCCGAGCGACATGATCAATTGCGGGAAGGACGGAATGATGATGCCAAAGCCAATCGAATTGACGAGCATCGTCGCCAGCACAAACTTGATTGCAGGCGGCAAAGGGGTGCGGTTCATGCTGGCACAGGGGCCTATAAAATTCCCCCGGTCAAGAGCGGCGCGCTGCCGGCCGTTGCAGTTATGAGGGAACCGCTGTTAAGGCATCATCATGAGTGCCGCCCGTTATGACGCCTTTCGCGCCGAAGTTCGCCACTGGCTTGCCGAGAACCTGACCGCCGATTTGCGGGAGGTGACGGAGCGGGCGACAAGCGTCTTTATCGACAAGCCGCACAATCTTGCCTGGCAGCGCATCCTGGCAACACGGGGATGGGTCGCGCCGCATTGGCCGGCCGAATATGGCGGACCGGGTTGGGATGAGACCGAGCGCTATATCTTCGCAAGTGAATGTGCGCGGGCCGAAGCGCCAAGCCTAGCGCCAATGGGTTTGCGCATGGTTGCGCCGTGCATCATGCGATACGGCACCGAGGAACAGAAGGCGCATTACCTTCCCCGTATTCTTGCGGGCGAGGACTATTGGTGCCAGGGTTATTCAGAGCCGCAAGCAGGTTCCGACCTCGCAGCGCTTTCGCTGCGCGCCGACCGCGACGGCGACCATTATGTGCTCAACGGCTCGAAAATCTGGACGACTCATGCTCATTTCGCGAACCGGATGTTCTGCCTTGTGCGCACCAGCCGCGAAGGACCGCGTCAGGCAGGCATAACGTTCCTCCTGCTCGATATGGATACACCGGGCATCAATGTTCTGCCGATTGTCTCGATCGCAAATGACCATGATTTCAACCAGGTTTTCTTCGAGGACGTGCGGGTGCCCGTATCCGGGCGGCTCGGCGAGGAAAACCAGGGCTGGACGGTCGCCAAATACCTTCTCGAATTCGAGCGTGCGGTTGCCTATGCGGCAGGGCTTCATGCTGCGCGCGACAAGCTTGAAGCAGCGGCACGCGAAACAGGTTTGCTGATGGATCTGCAATTCCGCCGCAAACTTTCGCTCGTCGCAGCCCAGATTTCAGCAATCGAAGCGGTCGAACTTGGGGTCATGGCTGCCATGGCTTCGGGACGAAATCCGGGGCCTGCCTCTTCCTTGCTCAAGATCCAGGGCACGGAGACACAACAGCGCATTCAGGAGCTCGCTATCGAAGTCGCAGGGCACTATGCGGCGCCCGACCAGCATGAGGCGCGCCAGCCGGGCAGTGGCCTGGCCGCGCTGACAGACGATTCGGCGATGATTGCAGCGCCCCGTTATTTCAATGGCCGGGCGGCCTCGATCTATGGCGGGTCCAACGAAATCCAGCGGGGAATCATCGCGCGGCAAGTGCTCGGCTTGTAACAGTGCAAATCTGCCTAATTTTCAGGCAGAGATTCTCGATCTGCTCGCCTGCTGGGCAGGATTTGCGTGATCCTTTCACCGAATCCCTGTTCTTGTTGCGGAATCCTGTTTGGCACGCTTATTGAAAGCGAAAGCGTGTTTTCGGGGACTCGAGGAAAGCGAAAATGAAAAAGATCGAAGCCATCATCAAGCCGTTCAAGCTCGACGATGTGAAGGAAGCGCTGCACGAAGTTGGCGTTTCCGGCATCACTGTCACCGAAGCAAAAGGGTTTGGCCGCCAAAAGGGGCATACCGAACTCTACCGCGGCGCGGAATATGTCGTCGATTTCCTCCCCAAGGTGAAACTTGAGGTCGTCGTTGACGATGCCATGGCGCAGCGCGTGGTCGAAGCGATCGCCAACGCTGCGCAAACCGGCCGCATTGGCGACGGCAAGATATTCGTCATTCCGGTGGAAAGCGCTTTGCGCATCCGCACGGGAGAGAAGGATGGCGACGCAATCTGACGATGTTCGTCGCCCCTGCGAAGGCAGGGGTCAGCCTGAATTTAGTACTCCAAACAGGCCCCTGCCGTCGCAGGGGCGACGCATAACAGAGAAGGAAAGCAAAAATGGCCAAACCGGCAGATGTTCTTAAGCGTATCAAGGATGAAGAGATTGAATGGGTCGATCTTCGTTTTACCGATCCCAAGGGCAAATGGCAGCATCTGACGATGTGTTCGGGCGTGATCGGCGAAGACGAACTGACCGACGGCTTGATGTTTGACGGATCATCGATCGCCGGATGGAAGGCCATCAACGAGTCCGACATGATCCTGAAGCCGGACCTCGATTCGGTGTATGTCGATCCCTTCTCGGCCACGCCGATGATGATCATCTTCTGCGATATCGTCGAGCCATCGACGGGAGAGCTCTATGCCCGTGATCCGCGTTCAACCGCGAAGCGCGCAGAGGCCTATCTCAAGTCAACCGGCATCGGCGATACTGTCTATGTTGGCCCCGAAGCCGAATTCTTCATGTTCGACGATGTGCGTTTCGAGAATGGCTATAACACCTCCTACTACAAGCTGGATGATATCGAGCTGCCGACCAACACCGGCACGAAGTATGAAAGCGGCAACATGGGCCATCGCCCGCGCGCCAAGGGCGGCTATTTCCCGGTTGCTCCCGTCGATTCGGCGCAGGATATTCGCGGTGAAATGGTTTCCACCATGCTCGAAATGGGCCTGCCCTGCGACAAGCATCACCACGAAGTCGCGGCTGCCCAGCACGAACTCGGCCTCACCTTCGGTACACTGACCGAGACCGCCGACCGCATGCAGATCTACAAATATGTCGTGCACATGGTTGCGCATGCCTATGGCAAATCGGCGACATTCATGCCGAAGCCGATCAAGGAAGATAATGGCTCGGGCATGCACACCCATCTTTCGATCTGGGCGAAGGGCAAGCCACTGTTTGCGGGCAATGGCTATGCCGGCCTGTCAGACATGTGCCTCTATTTCATTGGCGGCATCATCAAGCATGCAAAGTCGGTCAATGCCTTCACCAACCCGACGACGAACAGCTACAAGCGGCTCGTCCCGGGCTATGAAGCGCCGGTTCTGCTTGCCTATTCGGCGCGCAACCGTTCGGCTTCCTGCCGCATTCCCTATGGCGCGGGTGCCAAGGCGAAGCGTGTCGAGGTGCGCTTCCCTGATGCGATGGCCAATCCCTATCTTGCCTATGCTGCGCTGTTCATGGCCGGGCTCGACGGGATCGAGAACAAGATTCATCCCGGCGATGCGATGGACAAGAACCTCTATGACCTGCCGCCAGAAGAACTGGCCCAGGTGCCGACCGTATGCGGTTCGCTGCGTGAAGCACTCGAAGCGCTCGAGGCCGATCACGCCTATCTGCTGAAGGGCGATGTGTTCTCCAAGGACCAGATCGAATCCTATATCGAACTCAAGATGGAAGACGTCGCCCGCTGGGAAATGACGCCGAGCCCGGTCGAGTTCGACATGTATTATTCCTACTGATCTTTGAATGCAGGGCGGCGGCCTAACAGTTGCCGCCCTTGTTCACGCCAGCTCGGAAATCTTTAAAGCTGGCGGGGCGGACGGCAACGCACCCTGTTCCGGGTCAAAGCGATGCCAGCCGTCGGGGCCTAGCCGTTCGATCGGGCGGAATTTTGTCTTGTATTCCATCCGGCCTGAGCCCTGAATCCAGTAGCCGAGATAGACATAGGGCAGTCCGGCTGCGCCTGCGCGGAGGATGTGATCCATGATGATGAAGTTTCCGAGCCCCGCCCGCTTCTGGTCATCGGCCACAAAGAAGCTGTAGATCATCGAAAGGCCGTCTCCCTGCTGGTCGGTCAGGCAGGCGCCCACGAGCTTGCCCGGGTAACCATCGATCGAAGGTTCGCGATACTCGATCACAAAGGTGTTGACCGGGGTCTGTTCGACCATGTCGGCAAAGTCGATTTCATCCATTCCCGCCATCCCGCCATCGGGATGCCGCAGCGCGAGGTATCGGCGCAGCAGCTGGTATTGCTCATCGGTTGACCAGGGCTGGGCAGCCGTCACTTCAAGGTCGGCATGACGCTTCAGGACTTTGCGTTGACTGGCATTCGGGGCGAATTCCTTGGTGACCACCCGCACGGATATGCAGGCAGAACAATCCGCGCAACTGGGTCTATAGGCAACGCCCTGACTGCGACGAAAGCCGATCTTGCCAAGCGCGTCATTCAGTTCGCTGGCGTTGGCGCCCGTCAATTCGGTAAAGACCTTGCGTTCCTGCTTGCCCGGCAGATAGGGGCACGGCGACGGGCTCGTGACGAAAAACCTCGGAAACCGGAATTGTGCGGTCACGGCCGATCCGTCTCCCAAACGGTGTTACGAAAATAGCTGGCGCGTTATGGAACGGCAGACCGGTTATGAAAAGGGCATTTACCATCAAAAAACGGTAAACGCGAAAATGGCGCTGATATCAGGCCAGTTCAACCTGCGACACGTCATAGCCGGCCTCGCGCAGCGCCGCGATCAGACGCGCCAGGTGCGGCGCATCGCGTGTCTCGCACTCGATATCGGTAATGAGACCCTTGGCCGGCAAATCGGTGAAGACGCGCTGGTGATAGATTTCAAGCACGTTGACATTCTGTTCGGCAATGACGCGGAACACGTTCACCAATGCTCCCGGCCGATCCTGCAGCCGGATGCGGATGCGCGCCAAACGACCCGAGCGGACCTGATCCCGCAGCAGCACATTGGCCAGCAGGCGCGTATCAATGTTGCCGCCAGTCAGGACAATGCCGACGGTCCGGCCACGGAACTGATCGGCATGTTCCAGAAGTGCTGCAAGGCCGGCAGCACCCGCGCCTTCGACCACTGTCTTTTCGATCTGGAGAAGGAGGCTGACAGCTTCTTCCAGCCGCCGCTCGCTGACAAGCAGGATCTCGTCGACCAGCGTCTTGACGAACCGCCGGGTCAGTTCGCCTGGATGCTTGACGGCAATGCCTTCAGCCAGCGTATCGCCCGTGCACGGCGCATCTGCGCCGGTCACGACATTGTGCATGGACGGATAGAGTTCGGCCTCGACACCGATCACCCGAAGTTCAGGGCGCAGGGCCTTGGCCGCCGTTGCCATTCCGGAAATGAGCCCGCCGCCGCCGATGGGCACCACAAGCGTGTCGATGTCGGGTGCGTCCTCAAGCATTTCGAGCGCAACCGTTCCCTGCCCTGCGATGATATCGGGTTCGTCGAATGGATGTACAAAGGTCAGACTGCGCTCGCCTTCCAGGGCACGGGCATGGGCATTGGCAGCCTCGAATGTTTCGCCGTAGAGCACCACGGTTGCGCCATGGGCTTCGGTCTGCATCACTTTCACGGTCGGGGTCAGCTTCGGCATGACGATCGTCACGGGCACGCCAAGCCTTTTGCCATGGTAGGCAAGGCCCTGCGCATGGTTTCCGGCCGAGGCTGCGATGACGCCATTCTTGCGCGCATTGTCTCCCATCAGGAGCAGGCGGTTGAGCGCTCCGCGCTCCTTATAGGCCGCTGTGAACTGCAGGTTTTCGAATTTCAGGTAAATGTTCGCCCCCGTCATTGCCGAAAGCGTCTGGCTTTGCAGCGTGGGCGTGCGGATGACCGCGCCACTGACGCGAGCATGGGCGGCGCGGACATCGTCGAGCGTGACGGGCAGGTGATCCAGGTCTGACATGGGGGCGCCCTAACGCATCTGGCGCTGTTGGCAAACAGTGCTTATGCTCGCGCCTATGGCAAAACTGGCTTTTATCGGGCTCGGCGTGATGGGCGGGCCAATGGCACAGCACCTGGCCGAAGCCGGGCACGACATGACGGTTTACAACCGGACACAGTCCCGGGCGGATGCCTGGGTCCGGGTCAATGGTGGACGCAGTGCCTCCAGCCCGGCCGAAGCTGCAGAAGACGCGGATGCCGTCATCACCTGTGTCGGCAACGACGATGATCTGGCCGCTGTCACGCTCTCGCGCGATGGTGCCTTCCGGACCATGCGCAAGGACAGTCTGTTCATCGATCACACCACCGTGTCGGCAAAGATCGCGCGGCAATTGGCGGTCGAGGCCAAGGACAAATATATCCTGCCAATTGACGCGCCAATGACCGGCGGGCAGATCGGCGCGCAAAAGGGCGCACTCACGCTGATGTGCGGCGGCCGGGCGAAGGCGATCGAAGCGGCAACACCAATCATGCAGGCTTATGCGGCCAAGATCGTCCATGTCGGGCCGACGGGTGCGGGGCAGTTGACCAAGATGGTCAACCAGATCGGCTTTGCCGGGATCGTCCAGTCGCTTGCCGAAGCGATCCGTTTTGCCCAGGCCGAAAATCTCGATCTCGACAAGGTCTTCGAAGCCATTTCTGGCGGGGCAGCATCAAGCTGGCAGATGACCAACCGCTGGGCCACGATGGCGCGCGACGAATTCGATTTCGGGCTGGCCGTGGACCTGATGCGCAAGGATCTTGGCCTTGCCTTTGATGAAGCGCGCGGCAATGGCGCGACGCTTCCGGTGACGGCGCTGGTCGATCAGTTCCTCGCCGATGTGCAGGGCCTGGGCGGCGGGCGGCAGGATCCGAGCGCGCTGATCCGGAGGCTGGCGAAGCCGGACTAGGATTTGGCGTGTCGGGAATGGGTTGGAAGGCTGACGGACGCCTTCTGCGCCAGACTGTTGAACCTCCCCCTGGTCCCCCCGCCCCGCTTTATCGCGGCGCCATGCGGATTGCGCCGTCGAGCCGGATGCACTGGCCGTTGAAGTAAGAGTTTCGTGCGAGTTCCATTGCGAGGCTCGCAAACTCCTCCGGCTTCCCGAGGCGTTTGGGAAATGGCACCGAGGCGGCCAGGCTTTCCAGCACTTGCGGCTTGGCGCCAAGCATCAGGGGCGTCGCGAAGATGCCGGGCATGATCGAATTGACCCGGATGCCAAGGTCTGAAAGGTCGCGCGCCATCGGCAGCACCAGTCCGTTGACTCCCGCTTTTGCCGATCCGTAGATCACCTGGCCGATCTGTCCGTCCTGCGCGGCAACGGAGGCCGTCAGCGTGATGCAGCCGCGCTCCCCATCGTCGAGCGGTTGGAGGGCAGCCATTCCCTCGGCGGCCAGAGACGCAATCCTGTAGGACGCCACGAGAATGCCGTTCACGCCATAGCTGTAATCCTCGGTGGACAGGCGTTTGAGTCGGCCGGCTTCCTTGTCAAAGGCAAGCGTCTTGCCGCGCCGTGACGTCATGGCGCAATGCACCACGATCCGTTCCTGACCATGCGCTGCTCGCGCCTTGGCAAATCCGGCTATGACCGAGTCTTCGCTTGTGATGTCAACGTCGCAGAAAAGCACCCCTATGGCATCGGCCACGGCCTCGCCCAGCGTCGCATTCAGATCGAAGATCGCGACCTTGATCCCGGCGGCGGCCATGGCTTCGGCCGTTGCCCGCCCAAGCCCGGAAGCGCCCCCCGTCACGATTGCGGCAGTCGAAGAATCAATCAGCATTCAATGTTCCTTTGCATGGTCACAGTTCAGGCGTCGCAACTGCCCTTCGCTTTGGCAACTGGCAAATCGCGCAACTGCCTGCCCAACCTGGTTGGCGCTTCCTTGGTCGATCCTCAGCCAAAGCCATGCTCTTCAGGGATGGGAGAGGGCGGGTTGTCCGGCATCGCGATCAATTCTTCAGCCGAAGCGCCATTCCGATAGCGCGTGAGCAGGTCTTCGGGATCGATCACGACGCCGACCGGATTGGCGGCAAACCCTTCGCTCTCCATATAGGCCGTCGCATCTTCAAGCGTCCCGCAATCGACTTGAAGCTCCATCCGATTGCCGTCCGGGTCCTTGTAGTACATCGAGAGCGTGGTGCCATGATGGATGGGCCAATAGGGTGCGATCCCTGCAGACTTCAGTCGAGCATAGGTTTCCAGAAGATCACCGACCCCGGCATAGGTATAGGCAACATGATTGACCCCGATTGTGCCGCGCTCTCTGCCGCCATCCGGGTTGAACGCGTCGAGATTGGCGAAGGCGAACCGGTGGTGCTCATCATCATAGGTCATGAACGCGAGCGCAGGATTGCGATGCACGACCCGGGCTTCGAAGACAGTCTCATACCAGGCGATCATCTCGTCGAAGCGACGCGTCTGATAGACGACATGTGCGAATTTGACAGGTTTTGCCATGGTCCTTCTTTCCCTTCCGGCACGCTGGCTCGAGTCGTTTGCGGCATCCTATGTCTGCTGGGCACAGGTGCAAAGGGAAGCATGCTTGCGGGAGGGGCACAAGGCAGGCATGATCGGGGGATGCGTGTTCTTTGCTCAAGCCTGCCCCCAGCCCCGCCTGCAATCGCGAGGGGGATCTTGCTTGCCGGCCTTGCGCTCCTCTTTGCCACCCCGGCGGCCGCCGATACATTGATCGACAATGTGAATGGCATCACGCTGGACGAGGCGGGCCATGTTGTCCGGTTTTCGGGCCTGGTGATGGGCAATGACGGAAAGATCGTGCGCCTGATGACAGCGCCCGCGCCGCCATCTGAGCCGGCGCGGAAAGTGAAGAAGGGGCAAGCGGCTCCCGCCCCTTATCGACCAGACTACCGGATCGACGGCAAGGGGCGGACGATGCTGCCCGGCCTGATCGATGCACACGGCCATGTCATGCTGCTGGGGTTCCAGGCACTGACACTTGATCTGTCCGACACCAATTCTCTCGCCGAAGCGCAGGGCAAGATCGCAGCCTATGCGCGCGATCATGCCAATCGGCGGTGGATCATAGGGCGCGGCTGGAACCAGGAGCGTTGGGGGCTGGGGCGGTTCCCGACGGCAGCAGAACTGGACGCTGTCGTTGCGGACAAGCCGGTCTGGCTTGAGCGGGTCGACACGCATGCTGGCTGGGCAAACAGTGCGGCGTTGGCCGAAGCTGGCGTGACGGCAAAGTCCGTCTCGCCATCCGGCGGGCGGATCGAGATGGTTGGCGGAAAGCCAAGTGGCATCTTCGTCGATGCGGCAAAGGATTTGATAGAAAAGGCCATTCCCCAGCCGCTGGCGCGCGATCGCGATCAGGCCTTGATCAAGGCACAGGACGCGCTGCTTGCGTTTGGCATCACCGGGATCGCCGATATGGGCACAAGCCTTGAAGACTGGTCCAGCTTCCGCCGGGCAGGCGATGGCGGCTGGCTGAATATTCGGATCTTTGCCTATTCAAAGGGGCTCGATCCGATCCTTGTGATTGGCGGCAATGCTCCCACGCCCTGGCTTTATGGGGACCGATTGCGCATGGGCGGGGTGAAGCTCTATGCCGACGGTGCGCTGGGCTCTCGCGGTGCCTGGCTGAAGGCGCCCTATGCCGATGCACCGGGCAATCATGGGCTCCAGTTTGTCGAGGATACGAAGCTCAGGAACATCATGAGTCGGGCGGCGCTCGACGGATACCAGATTGCAATCCACGCCATTGGCGATGCGGCTAATGCGCAAGCACTCGATGCCTATTCCGAACTGCAATCAACCTACAAGGGTGACCGGCGCTGGCGGATCGAACATGCGCAGATCGTCGATCCGGCCGATATCCCGCGCTTGGCGCAGCTGGGCGTGATTGCCTCGATGCAGCCGGTCCACCAGACGAGCGACCGGACCATGGCCGAAGCGCGACTTGGCCCGGCGCGGCTGAAAGGGGCCTATGCCTGGAAGAGCTTCCTGACCTCCGGAGCGCGTCTTGCCTTTGGGTCGGATACACCGGTTGAAAGCCCGGACCCCTTTGCCGGGCTTGCTGCCGCAATCACCCGCGAGGATGCAAAGGGCGAACCCTTTGGCGGTTGGCAGCCACAGGAACGGATCTCGCGCGAAGAGGCGCTCGCGGGCTTTACGACCGGTGCGGCCTATGCCGCATTCGCGGAAAGCAAGCTCGGTCGGCTGGCACCCGGTCTTTGGGCCGATTTCATCTTGGTCGACCGGGATCCCATGCTGGCGACCCCTGCCGAACTCCGCGCGACAAAAGTGCTGGAAACCTGGGTGGCCGGACGGAAAGTCTTTTCGCGGCCTAATTGACCAGCGCAGTCAGCGTCCCCGTCGTCAGCACTTGCGGCAGTTCGACCGGTTCTGCCATGCCTTTCGCATACCAGAGGTAAAGCGGCACGCCTGATCGGCCGTGTGCTTCGAGGAAGCGCGTGATCTCCGGATCGCCATTGGTCCAGTCCCCGACCATCACGGTCACGCCTGCCTTGTCAAACGCGGCCTTGGTTTCGGCGCGATCGATTGCGGCCTTTTCATTGACCTTGCAGGTCAGGCACCAATCCGCCGTGAAATAGAGAAAAACAGGCGTATTGGCCTTGCGCAACGTGGTCAGGCGGCCTTCCGAAAACGGCTCTGCGCCCATAACCGCGGTGTGGGCAGGCGCCAGCGTGAACAGGAAGGGCATGGCATAAGCAGCGCCCGCCGAGACTGCTGCAAAGCCGGTAAGTGCAACCACCCCGAGCGGCCGACGCCGTCCACCGATCCAGCCAAGAAGTCCAACAAGCACCGATCCGGCAATGCCGATGTTCAGGCCTGTTTGTCCCGTCTGGCGCCAGAGCAACCAGAGAAGCGCAGCGACCGTCAGGGCCATCGGGATGGCAAGGATGCGCTGGAAGGTCGCCATCCATGCGCCGGGCTTTGGCACCATCCGGCGAAGCGCCGGAACAAAGCCGAGCCCGAGGAACGGCAAGGCAAGGCCAAGGCCCAACCCGGCGAAGATCGCGAGCGCGGCCGGAACAGGAAGGACAAGCGCGGCACCCAGTGCAGCAGCCATGAAAGGCCCGGTGCAGGGCGTTGCGACAAACGCTGCAAGAACGCCTGTCCAGAAGGCGCCGGTGATACCGCCCTTCGATGCCAGCGCATCGCCTCCGCCGTAGCTCCGCAAATGGAACAGGCCCATGAGGCTCAGTGTGATGGCGCTGGCCAGCAAAGTGAGGAAAAGGATCACGCGCGGGTCCTGCAATTGGAAGGCCCAACCCACCTGAGTGCCTCCAGCGCGCAGGGCGAGCAGTGCGCCGCCGAGGGCCAGGCAGGTTGCGATGACACCAGCAGCATAGGCCAGCGCTTCTCGCTTCGCTTCGCCTTCATCAATGCTTCCGGCGCGCGCGAGACTGATCGCCTTGAGGCTGATCACCGGAAAGACGCATGGCATGACATTGAGGATCAGCCCGCCAAGGATTGCGCCGCCGAGTGCAAGGACAAGGGCCAGAAGGCCTGTATCGCTGCCGCCCTTTTCGACTGTGCCGGGCACTGCGGAGACAGTCAGTCCCTCGCCCTTGCCAAGCGCAACAACGCCTTCAAGCGTCTTTGGGCTGGCAAAGCCATAGCTCGCCTTTGAGGTTTCGATCACCAGCATGTCGCCAACACGGCTGACCTTCTGGGGTGCGGCATAGTTCAGGGCATTTTCGCTCGTGGAAAAGAACCAGGGATCGGTCGCCGGGCGGTTGGCGGGATAGGGGATGCCGATGCGGATCGCGGGGCCTTCAATCTGAAAATGCGCGACGCTGCCCAGCGGGCGTGGCAGTTTCATACGCCATGCGTCGAACCGCGCACGATCGGCTGCGGCGATCGCGCCGTCGCCGACGGTGAGGTCAAGTGCGAGGTCGTCATGTTCGGGCACGCAGATCTTGTCGGTGCAAGCCAGCCGGTCGATTGACAGGCGCAGCGGCAATCTGGTGCCTTTGGCCAGATGGGGAGGAATCGTCAGCGTTGCGAGCAGGGCATGTTCTGTGTTGTAGACATGGTTCATCAGGTCCGCGATCACCAGCCGTTCGGGCACGGGGTAACGCGGGGCGCTGACGGCCGCGCCGTTCGGCAGGGTCCAGCGCAGTTGGGCGGACAGGCCGGCGTCTCCCGGATTCTGCCAATAGCCGTGCCAGCCCTGCTCGGGCTGCATGAGGATGGCAATCGTGACCGCTTTGCCAGGGGCAGGTTCTGAAGACTCTGCAACGAGAGCGGCCTTGATATGGTTCTGGGCTGATACCGGTGTTGAAAGCGCGCAGAGCGTCGCGACCAGTGTCATCAGACCGCAACGAAGCCAGTCCATCAAAAATCCTTGTTGCATAACGGGCAGCGCTATAGCCTGTTTCGGTTGAACACAAAGCGGAGTTACAGGGTGAGGAAAATCCTTCTGGTCGGCGTGATGTTTGCCTTGTCGATGGCGGCAAATCCAGCCAGCGCGAAAGAGGCCGCAGCGTCGGCCGCTGTCGCGCCGAAGCTCATTGTCGCAATTGCGGTGGATCAGTTTTCTTCCGACCTGTTCAACGAATATCGGGGCCGTGTAACCGGCGGCCTTGCCCGACTTGGCAAAGGCGTCGTTTTTGCACGCGGCCATCAGAGCCATGCTGCAACCGAAACCTGCCCTGGACATTCGACCATCCTGACCGGCAGCCGTCCGGCGCGCACTGGGATTATCGCCAACGACTGGCAGAACCCGCGCGCGCCGCGCACCGACAGCGCCGGGAAGGCCAGCTATGAGGTCTATTGCGCCGAGGATGCGAGCCTGCCGGGAAGCAATTCGGGCAACTACACCGTATCGCCCCATCATCTGAAAGTGCCGACGCTGGGAGACCGGATGAAGCGCGCCTTTCCTGGAACGCGCGTCGTTGCCGTTTCGGGCAAGGATCGTGCAGCCGTAATGATGGGCGGCCATGACGCCGATCTGGAGATCTGGTGGGACGGCAAGAGCTTCACAAGTTACAAGGACAGGCTTGCAGGGGTTCCTGCAGGTCTTGCCGCCGTCAATGCTCGGGCAACCGCGGCCATTGCAAAGCCGGTCGCTGTCAAGCTGCCAACGGATTGCGCCGGGCAGGAACGCGAAATTGCCATTTCCCCGTCGATGAAGATCGGTCGGCTTGCCTTGCGCAAGGCGGGGGACGAGCGTGGCTGGCGCGCAACAGCGGAGTTCGATGCGCTGACGCTCGATGCAACACTTGCAGCGTTCAACGAAATGAAGCTCGGCCGCGGCAGCGGAACCGATGTGCTTGCGGTCAGCTTTTCGGCGACTGATTATGCCGGGCATGGCTTTGGCACCGAGGGCCCCGAGATGTGCGCGCAAATCCATGCGCTCGATGCGACGCTGGGGCGGCTGTTTGCGGCACTCGACAAGGCGAAGATGCCCTATGCCGTGGTGCTGACAGCCGATCACGGCGGCCATGACGCCCCTGAACGCAACCGGGAAGACGCGCTCCCTTCCGCGCAGCGCGTGGACGCAGCACTTTCGGCGAAGGCAGTCGGAGCGGCGCTTGCGCCCCGCTTTGGCCTTGCCGATAACGCGCTGCTCGGGCGTTCGACATTTGGGGACATTTATCTCTCTCCGGCAGTGCCTGTAGAGAAGCGGGCGGACGTCTTGCAGGCCGCTGTTTCGGCCTATCGCCAAAATCCGCAGGTGGCCGCCGTCTTCACGGCAGCGGATATTGCTGCGGCGCCCGCCCCGTCTGCGCCTGTCGATGAATGGTCGCTGCTCGACCGGGTCAAGGCGGGTTTCGATCCTGAGCGGTCAGGCGATTTTGTCGTTCTTCTGAAGCCCTATGTGACGCCGATCCCTGCTGGCGGGCCGGGCTTTGTCGCCACGCATGGATCGCCCTGGGGCTATGACCGGAGGGTCCCGATCCTGTTCTGGTGGAAGGGCATGACCGGGTTCGAACAGCCGAATGCAGTCGAGACTGTCGATATCCTGCCGACTCTTGCCAGCCTGATCGGGCTCGATGTGCCATCGTCGGAAATTGACGGCCGTTGTCTCGATCTGATTGCAGGGGGGGCAAGCAACTGCCGCTGAACTCCTGTTTCTCCCGCTTGTCCCCTCGCCCAGAGAGGCGTAACCTTCGCCTCTGATAGGACGAATCCCTCATAAGCCACAAAGGCGGGATGGAGGAGGAATATATGCGGAAACTCGTTTTCCCCCTGACGGCGATTGCCTTATGCTTGATGGCAAGCCCGCTTCTTGCGGCCGGGAGTGGCGGCGGCGGTGGTGGCGGGAGCTTCCCGAGCGACAGTGCGCCGCAATATGATCCTGTCGTTGAATATTCGAAGGGCATCGCAGCGCTCAAGGCGAACGATTTCAAGGCCGCCCGGACAGCGTTCGACCGGGTACTGGCCAGCGCTCCGCGCGACGCCAATACAAACCTTCTTGCCGGTATGGCCAGGGAGGGCCTTGGCGACTGGAAGGGGGCGCGGAAATTCTTCGAAAAGGCGACCAAGATCGATCCCAACATGACCAATGCGTGGCGAGGGCTGGGCGTGAGCTATGCCAAGACCGGCGACAAGCCCAAAGCGGAGGCGGCGCTCGCGGCACTTCAGGCCAAGGCTACAGCCTGTGCGACAACGTGTCCGACAGCGGCTGAACTCCAGAGCGCCATCGACGCAATCTCCGCCGCGATTGCAGCGGCACCCACGGCGGCTCTGCGGCCAGGGCAAAGCCTGTTGTTCGCAAGCGCGGACAAAGGCGATGCGCTCTACCTCGATGCAGTCGGCCTGATCAACGAGCGTCGCTATGAGGCTGCGATTGCGGCGCTCAAGGCAGCGCAGGCCAGCTTCGGGCCGCACCCGGACATCCTGACCTATCTCGGTTTTGCCAACCGCAAGCTCAAGCGGTTCGATGCTGCTGAGAGCTATTATCTGGCGGCGCTGGCCGTTGCCCCGAACCATCGTGGCGCGACGGAATATTATGGCGAACTGATGGTCGAACGCGGAGACCTGGCCGGGGCCAGGCTCAAATTGGCGGCATTGGACGCACAATGCCGATTCGGCTGTGCCGAGGCGGAGGAATTGCGGCGTTGGATCGCGGCAGGCCACTCGCCGCACTCCTGAGGGTTTTTGCCCTCACTGTCATGGCATGTGCTGGCGCGCGAGCAAGCGCCCCCCTGCCGATCCGGGAAGCGAACTGGCTTGTCGCTTCGCAGCGGCTGCACCTGCTGACGACCCGGCCGGAGGAATGCCTGCCGGAGGATTCGCCGGACATTGTCTCGCTTGTTTATGGCACGGTCGCGTTTCGCGACCCGATGCTGCTTGGCGGGCAGGCAGCGCGGGCCGGGCTCAGTTGCATGAGCTGCCATCGTGGCGGGCGCGGCAATCCAGGGTTTCATTTTCCCCGCCTGTCGGGTGCGCCGGGTACGGCGGATGTAACGTCGTCCCTGATGAGCTCGCATCGTGGCGACGGGATTGCCAATCCGAAGCCCATCCCTGATCTGACCTTTGACATACCGAAAATCTCGCGCGTGGATGGACGTGGCCTCGAGGCTTTCATCCGCGGCCTGATTGTCGAGGAATTCGACGGTGTGCCGCCATCGCCTGCCATCCTGAAAGGTCTTGCCAGCTACGTCCGGGCGCTCGATCCGGCACACTGCCCCTCGCGGCACGACCAGCCCTATGGATTGGCCAATGCGCTGGCCGATTATTTTCTGGCGCTCGGCGCTGCGGAAACCGCGCTGGTCGATCATGATCCCGAAACGGCAATCGCGATGCTGCGGGGTGCGCGCTCAATCCTGGGAGAGATTGATGCGCGTTTTCAGGCCAAGGGGCTGGAAGGACCGCGCGCGACCCTTGATGAAGCCGGTATCGCGCTGGCGCAAATCCAGCAGCAGCTGCGCGACGGCGGTGACCTGACCGGTCCGGTGGATGCGGTCCATCGACGCTGGACCGCAACCCGCCGCTGGGCAGATCCGCTCATCCTCCACGAACGGCAATCGCTCTACAATCCCGAGAAGCTGAAGGCGGCGCTCGCTGACAGGGCGAGCTAAAAAGCTTGCGCAGTGTCAAAAAACCAAGCAGCATGTCCGCTCCGGAGAGGGAAAACATAAATAATGCCGAATAATCAGACAGATAGGGTTGCGCCGCCATCTTTGTTCCTGGCGCTGACAGAGCCAGTGCGGGCCTTGATGGAGCTTGGCTCGATCCCCATGGCCGCACCGCTCCTGGCTTCTGCGCCGCGGGGAGACGGGCATCCGGTACTCGTTCTGCCCGGATTTATCACGACCGATCGTTCGACATCGCTGCTCCGACGGTTCCTGACCCGGATGGGCTATGACGCGCATAGCTGGAACCTTGGCCGCAATCTCGGGCCCAAGGCGATCGGGCAAGAAGGCGAGCACCTGATCGCCCGCCTTGATGAAATTCATGCCAAGACGGGGCAGAGGATCAGCCTTGTCGGCTGGAGTCTTGGCGGCATGATGGCGCGGCAGCTTTCGCGCCGTCGCCCCGATCTCGTCCGTCAGGTCATCACACTGGGATCGCCCATTGTCGGCGATCCGCGCGCGACCAATGCCTGGCGCGCCTATCAGCGCTTTACCGGGCATCGGCTCGACGATCCGGGCGTGGACGAGCAACTGCGCGAAAGCGAACTTCCGCCGCCCGTTCCGTCGACTGCGATTTTCAGCAAGGAAGACGGCGTGGTCGCCTGGCAGAATTGCATCGAACCCGAAGATGCCTTCACGGACAATATCCGCGTCTATGGCAGCCATTGCGGCTTGGGCGTCAATCCGGTGGTGCTCTATGCCGTGGCTGATCGGCTGGCGCAGGAAGAAGGGACATGGAAGCCATTCGACCGCACCGGCCTGATGCGGCAGTTCGCCTATCCCTCATCGGGGCATAGCCACTAGGGGATTCACGCACGGGGGTGGGCGTTCCGGTATACGTCGAGCAGATAGGCCGCATCGACTGACGTGTAGATCTGTGTCGAGCTGAGACTGGCATGGCCGAGCAGTTCCTGCAGGCTGCGCAGGTCGGCCCCTCCGGCAAGCAAATGCGTTGCAAAGCTGTGCCGCAGGGCATGCGGCGTGGTTCGTTCGCCAAGGCCGAGCCGGGTGCGCGCCGCCCGGACCGAGCGGCGGATGATGGCAGGATTGAGAGGCCCACCCCGGCTGCCGCGAAAGAGCGGCTGGTCGTTGGTCGCCGGATAGGGGCAGAGCGCCACATAGGCATTGATCGCGTCGGCGACAGGGGTGAGCAAGGGCACGATCCGGGTCTTGTTCCGCTTGCCGGTCACGCGCAGGACGCGTTCGAGCGGCAGGACGGCGCCCGTCAGGCCCAGGGCCTCGCTGATCCGCAGGCCGGCGCCATAAAGGAGGAGGAGGATCGCCCAGTCACGCGCGCCGATCCAGCTGTCGCTCGCCTGATCCGCAACATCTTCGGCCAGTGACATGGCTTCGGCCGGAGAAATGGCGCGCGGCAGCCCCTTCTTGACGCGCGGCCCCTTGAGCCGCGGTACAGCTTCAGCGCCGCTGGCAAAGGCAAGAAAACCCCGGATCGCCGAGAGTTCCCGAGCGGCGCTGGCGTTGCCCAGACCCTCCATCCGCCGCCGCGCCAGAAAAGCGCGCAGATCGGCTGCTTCAACCGCATCGAGCTGCGGCGGCCCGCCCTGATGGACGCTGAGGAATGCCAGCAGCCGTTCCGCTGTTGCGACATAGGCGCGGACAGTATGGAGCGAGCGCCGCCGGTCCTGGCGAAGGTGATCGCCCCAGGCGCTGATCAGCGCCTCGCCACTCACCCGATCTTCTGCCCCGTCTTTTCCCAATCGGCGAGGAAGCCGGCAATGCCCTTGTCGGTGAGGACATGGTTGAAGAGCGAACGGATGACTGCCGGCGGCGCCGTCATGACATCGGCGCCGATCTTGGCCGATTGGAGGACGTGGATCGCATGGCGGACCGAGGCGACAAGAATTTCCGTGCCGAAATCATAATTGTCATAGATCAGGCGAATGTCCTCGATCAGCGCCATTCCGTCGAAGCCATTGTCATCGTGCCGCCCAACAAACGGGGACACGAATGTCGCACCGGCCTTGGCAGCGAGCAGCGCCTGGTTGGCGGAAAAACAGAGCGTGACGTTGACCATCGTGCCCTCGCTGGTCAGGGCCTTGCAAGTTTTCAGGCCATCGATTGTCAATGGCACCTTGATGCAGACATTGTCTGCAATCTTCCGAAGGATCTCCGCTTCCTTCATCATCGTCGGGTGATCGAGCGCCACGACCTCGGCGGAAACCGGGCCATCGACCAAACCGCAGATCTCCTTGGTCACGTCCATGAAATCGCGGCCCGATTTGTGGATGAGCGACGGGTTGGTCGTGACACCGTCGAGCAGGCCGGTGGCGGCAAGTTCTGCAATGTCCTTGGTATCGGCGGTATCGACGAAGAATTTCATGAATCGGGCTTTCAGGCTTGGGTCAATGGTCGCAGGTTCGATAACAGGGTTGCATGCGATATTCCAACCTTGATCGCCGGAAACTTCGCGGGCTTTGCGTCTTCGTGTGAAGCGGAAGTCTTTGGCCGACACGAAGACGCAAAAGCGCGAAGATGCTGGGGATTCCCACTTATATAATCCTATTTGTTCTCCAATAATCTCCTATTTGGTAATTAATACTTGACAGCGTCCCGCTGTTTTGTCTAAAAGTCGTTCAATGGAAAAATGCGAATCGCGGCGAGGGTGCTGCGATGGGCTGCGGGCGGAGACGCCTTTGCGGCCCTTTTTTGTGTCGAAAGGATTTGAGGATGGCATCAAGGAAGGCGCCAGCGAAGCGACCGGGATGGACAAAGGCTGCGCGCGGCGTGTTCCTTGCCGAGCTGGCCGAGACAGCCAATGTTGCGGCATCGGCCCGCAAGGCCGGGATGCCGGCGTCCAGCGTCTATGCGCTGCGTATCAAATCACCGGAGTTTCGCCTGGAATGGAGCGAAGCGCTGGCCGAAGGCTATGCGCGGCTTGAGGCCTCGCTGCTCGAGGCCGCGCTTGGCAAGGGGCCCGACACTGCCGATCCGGATGTGCTGAAGCGGGATGCGGCCCGTCACCGCCTCGGGCTCAGCCTGCTTGCGCAGCATCGTCCCGCGGTCAAGGGGATGGCGCCCGCAGCGCGCAAGGTCGATCCGGCCCAGCTCAGGGCGCGTATTCTTGATCGCATCGCGCTGATGCATCAGCGGGCCGAAGCGGCGAAATCCGATGTTGCGCCACACGGCTGAAGAGCTTGCGCTCATGCCGCCGGACCGCGCGGCGGCCATCATCCGGCGCGCGAAAACGGCTGACCTGCAGGCCTCGTCGCAGTCCTGGCGCTTTTGGAGGCTGGCGGCGCAGGCCGAGCCCGAGGGAGACTGGCGGATCTGGCTGGTGATGGCGGGGCGCGGCTTTGGCAAGACACGAATGGGGGCCGAATGGGTCCGCGAGCGCGCGGAGAGCGACGGGGATTTGCGGATTGCGCTGGTCGCGGCGACGATTGTCGAGGCACGCGCGGTCATGATCGAAGGCGAAAGCGGTTTGCTGGCCAGTGCGGCGGGCGGCATGCCGGTCCGGTGGGAGCCTTCGCTGCGCAAACTGAGCTGGGACAATGGCGCGGAAGCCCGCATCTATTCGGCCGCCGAGCCCGAGGCCCTGCGAGGTCCGCAGCATCACATCGCCTGGGCCGACGAGATTGCAAAATGGCCCTATGCGCTTGCGGCATGGGACAATCTGATGATGGGGCTGCGGCTCGGTACGCAGCCGCAGGCCATGGCCACCACGACGCCGCGTCCGGTGCCGCTTCTCAAGCAGCTCCACGGGTCGGCGGATGTGCGCCTGACACAGGGTCGGACAGCGGACAATGCCGCGAACCTGCCGCTGGCCTATCTGCGGGCGATGAAGGCTGAGTATGGCAATCGGCGGATCGGTCGTCAGGAACTGGACGGCGAACTGATCGAGGATGCCGAAGGCGCGCTCTGGACGCGGGCGCGCCTTGAGGATTGCCGGATGCGCATCGTTCCGCCGCTCGTGCGCGTCGTGATCGGGGTCGATCCGCCTGCAAGCCGTGACGGCGATGCGTGCGGGATTGTCGTTGCCGGACTGTGCGCGAGCGGCAAGGCCTGGGTGCTGGCCGATGCCAGCGTTTCAGGCCGGTCCCCCGATGGTTGGGCCCAGGCCGTGTCGGATGCAGCGACGCAGTGGCAGGTCGATCGGGTGATTGCCGAAAAGAACAATGGCGGGGACATGGTCGAGAGCGTGCTGCGGGCGGCTGACGTCTCGTTGCCGATCCGCCTCGTCCACGCCAGCCGCGGCAAGGTGGCGCGGGCAGAACCAGTGGCGGCGCTCTATGAAAAGGGGCGCGTCCATCACGCCGGTGCGTTCCCCGCGCTTGAAGATGAAATGTGCGGGCTGATCGCGGGCGGTGCCTATGAAGGTCCCGGCACATCGCCGGACCGGGCCGATGCCCTCGTCTGGGCCCTGACAGAATTGATGCTGGGCAAGCGATTGACCGGCCCGCGCGTGCGGACGGTCTGACGCTCCCGCGCCCATATCCAGAAAGGAAAAAGAAATGTTGTTCAAGAAGATTGCCCGCTGGGCAGGACGGCGCTTGTCCGAAAAATCCACCTATGTCGGGTTGGCGACGGTCGCCATTGCGGTGGGTGCGCCTGCCGAAGTCATCGAAACAATCGGCAAGGCCGGGCAGGTTGCCGCGCTGATCTTCGGCACCGGGCTGGCGGCTGCGACCACGGCACCGACGAAGTTCCCCGCCGACACTGCGGAGTAGATCATGAAATTGTTCGGCTGGAAATCGGCCGGGCGCGCGGTAGCGCGTCCGCTGCTTTCGCACGGCTTTTCAACCTGGGGTTCGGCTGACTGGCCGCGCTCCTACGAAGCGCAGTTGCGGGAGCTTTATCTTGGCAATGCCGTGGCGCAGCGCGCGGTGCGGCTGGTGGCGGAAGGGGTTGCATCGGCGCCGCTGAGCACATCAGAGCCCAAGGCACTGGCACTCGTCTCGGCAACGAGTGGCGGCCAATCCCTCCTCGAAACGGTTGCGATGCAGCTGCTGCTGCACGGGAATGCCTATGTCGAACTGCTCGCCGGGCCCGATGGCGCTCCGGCCGAACTGTTCGCCCTCCGCCCCGAACGGGTGAGTGTCGAGCCGGACCCGCGCGGATGGCCCATGGCCTTTGTCTATCGCGCCGGGGCGGCAACGACGCGGCTTGCGCGCGACCGGGTGATCCACATCCGGACGCATCATCCGCTCGACGATCATTACGGGCTTGGCTGCCTCGACGCGGCGGCCGGTGCCATGGCCGCGCATAATGCCGCCACACGCTGGAACAAGGCCCTGCTCGACAATGCCGCGCGGCCATCGGGTGCGCTCGTTGCCGAGGGCAGCGAGACGCTGACCACGGACCAGTTTACCCGGTTGCGCCAGGAAATGGAGGAGAGCTTCTCCGGCTCCGGCAATGCCGGGCGGCCGATGCTGCTCGAAGGCGGGCTGCGCTGGCAGGCGATGTCGCTTTCGCCCACCGACATGGATTTTGCCGGACTGAAGGCGGCCGCCGCGCGCGAGATTGCGCTGGCGTTCGGCGTGCCGCCGGTGCTGCTCGGCCTGCCGGGCGATGCGACCTATGCAAATTACCGCGAGGCCAACAAGGCCCTGTGGCGGCAGGCGATCCTGCCGCTGGCGGGCAAGATCCTCGATGCGCTGGCCGAGGGGCTATCGCCCTGGTTTGCCGGGCTGAAACTGTCCGTCGATCTCGACCAGGTGCCCGCACTTTCGGAAGACCGGGAGAGGCTGTGGGCGCAGGTGAATGGGGCGGATTTTCTGAGCCTCAACGAAAAGCGCGTCATGCTTGGATTTGTGCCACAGCCCGGGCCACGCGCGTCTGAACGGGTCGAAGTCAAGTTCAATCCCTGGCACGACCCCACGAATGGCCGCTTCACATTCAGGCAAGGTGGATCCTTGTCCGCTGGGGGCGGCAGCTTTGGGGGCGGTGGCGCAACGGGCCGATTTAAGGTGCCTCCGCGGCCAAAGCCGGTCGTCTCCGTGCCACAACCGAGCCCAAGCACGGCTCACAAGACGCCCAGTCTCGGCCAAATCGTATCGCGCTCGCGAAGCGCAACTGACCGCATGCACCGGATCACCGAGAATGGTTATGATTTCGATCTGGACAGCGAAAACCGAACGCGCCGGGCTGGCGGCACCGTGAGACTGGATCCGGGGCAACGGCGCTCGCGGTCCGCACAACGGCGGGCGGGAGTGCCGGACCGACTGCCGTCAGATGAGGGCGGACATTATGTTGCCCGAGAATTCGGTGGCCCTGACAAAGACTTCAACCATTTTGCCCAGGACGCAAATTTCAACCGAAGCGGCTATCGCAAGCTGGAAAACAAGTGGCAAAGACTCACTAAGGCTGGCAAAAAAGTCACATTTGCCATTATTCCGCAATATCCGCGCGGTTCTCGGCGTCCATCGGCGATCAATGTCATGTATTTCGACGGCAAGGAAATTCATGTCAAAAATTTTCCGAATGGCCAAGGAAGGTAGCGCGATGACGATGACGGACAAGGGCGAAATTCTTGAGGAAATCGGCCGCCTCGTGGACGTTCAGCTGAATGGGAATAGCGAGAATTGCTTTCTCTATGCTGAAATTGAGGAGAATATGGGCGAAGCCTACATCCTTGAAGACGGCGGCGACCGGATGATCTTTCATGTTGCGGACATGGAGATTTTCTGGGCCGCAATGGCGTTGTGGGAATTGGAACAGAAGCGGAGTCGCTGGCAAGCGATGCGTTATTCGATGGCAGACGGGAAGTTCACGGCGGAATTTGATTATCCCGAAGACCTCGATCAGGAAGAGTTTTCAGGCGATCGGGCGATGCGTGTGTTGAGGGAATACGCTGGCAACAGGGCAATGGACAATACGCTCGAGATCGAGAAATTCAGGCGCCTTTACGGATATGATATCTGATGGCCCTTTTCTGATCGAGCATGCCCAACCGGGCCCAAGCTGAGGTAACGGCCATTCTCACTCGTCATCTGGTATCGATCGCGCTCATGACGAGTGCCGCCGTCGCTGCATCGACGCCTGCCGCCGCATCATCAACACAAGATGTTTCGGATGTGACGGCAAGCCTTTATTGTCTTTCACACAGCCGGTTCCGGTTCCAAGACCCCAAGGCTCGTCAGTACCGTGTCCGATATATCGTTGATACGCGGAGTTTCGCGGGGGAACGCCATATCCTGCTGTTTGTGGAGGCGGCAGGCGGATTGACCCGGTGGTATGATGTTGAAGTTTGCCGCTTGCCCCGGTGCATCTGAGGGCAGACCTGCTGGACAATGGCGATACCGAGATACGCTGGGTGCGCCGCAGCCGTGCAGGCTGGCGATGGCTCGACGGTGTTGATGCACCGCTGGCGGAGGAGACTGAGCGTTACCGTATCGCGATGATGCCGGACGGTCTGCAACGGCGCGTCTTCGAGCACCCGGAAACGCGCTTTACCTATTCCGCTTCCGATCGTGCGGCCGATCGCGCGAGCGGCGCAACGGCAATGGTCGTCGAGATATGCCAGATGGGCAGCTTCGGCCTTTCGCGCCCTGCAACGATCACGCTTTTTCTGACCTGAAGGATCCAAGCCATGACTGAAGTGACACCGCGATTGGGGTTTCCCCTCCTTGCCTGCGGCCAGGCGCAAAAGGAAATCACGCACAATGAGGCGCTCACGCTGGCGGATATACTCGTCCAGGCGATCGTTCAGGCCGTCGCTCCGGCGGCGATTCCGCCCCCTCCACAGCCCGGCCAATGCTGGATCGTTGGCACAGGGGCCGCGGGTGCCTGGGCCGGGCGCGACAACGCCATCGCCTGCTGGACAGAAAACGGCTGGCGCTTCACGCCATCGCAGCCCGGCATGCGCGTCTGGAGCCTGGCAGATGGCCTGGAAGCTGTGCGAACAGCCAGCCAATGGGTTCTCGGTCGGCTCGATGCGGAAGCTCTGCGGATAGGCGGCGTGCAGGTCGTGGGTTCACGCCAGCCCGCAATTCCCGATGTGACAGGCGGGAATGCAGCCGATGCGGAAGTTCGAGTCGCCGTGGGCGCAATATTGCACGTGTTTAGGACGCATGGCCTGATCGAGGCCTGAATGACTTGTTCACTCGCTTCTTTCCTGTGACCCACTGCACAACTGCGGCATTTCGGCAACAGTTTCGCGTATAACAGAGCTTGCACCAATCTTTCCCATTGGCTAGTGAATCGAGGCTGTCCCGAGTGACATTTATGAAAGGGGATTACTATGCGGAAGCTGGCCATTGCTATGGCGCTCACCTCAACCGCCATTGCCTCACCTGCGCTTGCGCGTAATGATGCATGGTATATCGGTCTTGAGGGCGGGCCCTCGATCGTCGAAGATATTTCGTTCGACGTTGGCGCCACATCCAATGCGATTATCGTTGATAGCGACACGGGTTACGATATCGACGGCATCATCGGTTATGACTTTGGCGGGTTCCGCCTTGAGTCGGAAGTTGGCTACAAGAAGGCAGGTGCAAATTCGATAGCCTCTGCTGTGACCTTCCCGATCCCGGGCAGCTCGGGCGTGACGAACGCCCCTGCCGGCACGTTCGGCAACATCAATGGCGACACTTCGGTGCTGAGCTTCATGCTGAACGGCATGCTCGATTTCGGTGACGATGATGGCCTCAATGGTTTCGTTGGAGTGGGTGGCGGTGTCGCCCGCGTCAAGGGAAGCTACGCGGTCGGTGCGGCTGCGGACTCCATTGACGATTCGGACACCGGCTTTGCCTGGCAGGCAATCGCAGGCGTTCGGCTTCCATTGTCGGATCATTGGGACATTGGCCTGAAGTACCGCTTCTTCAATGCCGACAGCTATCGCGTTGTCGATCTGGCGGGCCGTTCTGCCGACGGTCGTTATCGGTCGCACAGCTTGCTGGGCAGCCTGATCTACAATTTTGGCGAGCCGCCGGCACCTCCGCCACCGCCGCCACCGCCTCCTCCGCCACCGCCGCCACCGCCTCCTCCGCCACCGCCGCCGCCGGCAGTCTGCTCGCCTGGACCGTACATCGTGTTCTTCGAGTGGGATAAGTCGGACGTCACGGTTGAAGCAGCCGGGATTCTGGACAGCGCGGTTGGTGCCTATGCCGATTGCGGTCAGGCCCAAGTCATGCTTGCCGGCCACGCCGACAAGTCGGGCACACCGAAGTACAACGTCGGCTTGTCCGAACGTCGTAACGCATCGGTTCGCGCTTACCTTGAAGGTAAGGGCATCCCGGGCGGCGTCATCAGCACTCAGGCCTTCGGTGAAAGCGCCCCGCGCGTTGAAACCGCCGATGGCGTGCGCGAACTCCAGAACCGTCGTGTGGAAATCACCTACGGTCCGGGTTCGGGCATGTAAGCCATTCGATCCCACAAGGATTGAAACGAGGGGGCCGGTCGAAAGATCGGCCCTTTTCGTTGGTATTGGCGCGTTAATGATTGACGGTTATTGGGCTGAACGCGATTTGGATAAGGGTTGCCGATGAACATTACGATGATTGGTGCAGGCTATGTTGGCCTTGTATCCGGTGCCTGCTTTGCCGATTTTGGCCACAACGTCGTTTGCGTCGATCTCGATGCACGCAAGGTTGATGCCCTGCGCAGCGGCGTGATGCCCATTTATGAGCCGGGCCTTGAAGCGCTGGTTCGCACCAATGCAGAAGCCAATCGTCTTTCCTTTTCCACCGATCTCGCGGCGTCGGTTGCCGATGCAGACGCAGTGTTCATTGCAGTTGGAACGCCATCGCGGCGCGGAGACGGTCACGCCGATCTTTCCTATGTCTATCAGGCGACGCGGGACATTGCGGCGGCCGTCACAAAGCCGACCGTTGTCGTTACCAAATCCACGGTTCCGGTCGGTACGGGAGACGAAGTCGAACGCATCCTGCGCGAAGTCGCCCCAAAGGTCGAATGGGCGGTCGTCTCAAATCCGGAATTCCTGCGCGAAGGCGCTGCCATCAGCGATTTCAAGCGGCCGGACCGTATCGTCATTGGCACGGAAGACGAACGAGCCCGTGATGTGATGCGCGAAATTTACCGGCCTCTGTTCCTGAACGAAGCGCCGATCCTGTTCACCGGGCGCCGGACGGCCGAACTGACGAAATATGCCGCCAATGCGTTTCTCGCCACCAAGATCACTTTCATCAACGAGATCGCGGATCTGTGTGAAGCTGTTGGTGCTGACGTTCAGGACGTCTCGCGCGGGATCGGGCTCGATAATCGCATTGGATCGAAATTCCTGCACGCCGGGCCGGGCTATGGCGGTTCCTGCTTTCCCAAGGACACGCTGGCGTTACTCAAGACCGCAGAAGATTTCGATGCGCCCGTCCGTATCGTGGAGGCCGTCGTGTCCGTCAACGACAGCCGCAAGCGGGCTATGGGCCGCAAGGTGATTGCAGCTGCGGGCGGCGATGTGCGGGGTCGCAAGGTCGGGGTCCTGGGGTTGACCTTCAAGCCCAACACCGATGACATGCGCGACGCCCCGTCACTGGCCATTGTCCAGGCGCTGCTTGACGGCGGCGCAATCGTGACGGCTTTTGATCCGGAGGGCATGGATATCGCGCGCGCGATGATGCCCGACATCGCTTATGCAACCGACCCCTATGGGGCCGCTGCCGGTGCGGATGTGGTGGTCATCGTGACGGAATGGGATGCGTTCCGCGCTCTCGACCTGCGGCGGCTGGGAGAGATCATGCAAACCCGGTGCATTGTTGATCTGCGCAACATCTACAAACCTGACGTCGCGCGCCAGGCCGGGTTCGACTATCACTCGATCGGTCGCCCCAATAGCTGACGGCCTTGGTCAGATCGGCTCGCCAGCGTCCCGCGCCCGCGCGACGAGGCTCGCCTCGGCGACCGGAAGCGACCGATACGCCAGAATGAGCAAGATGGCGGAAATCGGCGCAACGGCCATCACGGAGAGGATGCCGGTTGCGAGGTTTCCGGTAACCGAAGATACCTGGCCCGCCATGTAAG
This sequence comes from Sphingomonadales bacterium, assembly GCA_016704425.1. Taxonomy (GTDB): domain Bacteria; phylum Pseudomonadota; class Alphaproteobacteria; order Sphingomonadales; family Sphingomonadaceae; genus Aquisediminimonas. Next base: position 362,571 of record JADJAC010000010.1, on the reverse strand, counting down.
GCCCCAATGAAAGCCCGACGAGCGTCGTCGCCAGAAAGAAGGTTGCAGTTGCTACGCCGCGCATTCTGGGCAAGACGAGGTCCTGCGTCGTGGCCGCCGTTCCGCCCAGCGCGGCGCTGGTGAAAATCGCTGCACAGAAATGGGCGGCATAGAAGATCGTGGCACTGTCTGTCGTAAAGGCGATCACGAAAGGCACGATCGACACCAGCGGCGCCAGAAGGACGACCAGTATCCGGCCCGCAGGATTCGTTTTGCGAAGATGATCGGCAATTCTGCCGCCCGCAATGACACCCAGAAAACCGGCCAATGCTCCCGGCCCCCCGACCCAGAAACCGGCTTCGCTTTTTGACGCTCCCAATACGCGTTCGACATAAGGGGCGGCCCAGAAGCTCACCGCATAACTCTGGAAGGCGATCAAGCCATAGCCAAGCGTTGTGTAAAGGAACGCTGGCGTTCCCCAGATCAAGCGGAAAGCCGGCGGATCGCGTTCCTTCAATGCGCTGGCCCAGGAAAATACGGCATAGGCCCCGATCCCGACCGCCACCCACTGCGGGATCGATCCGGTCAGTCGGATCAGCACCGCCGCCGCCCCTCCGATCAGCAGCGCTGCAGCCAAATTGACAGCCAGCGCGCGATTGCCCCGCATGCCCGCACTCAGCAGGGTGAGGGGCGGAATCACCGTTATCAGTTCCTTGAGAAAATCGCGGAAGGGGTGTTCAGCGGGTGGCGTGACAATGCCATCGATCTGCCCGCGCACCGGCTCGCGCAAAGTTGAAACCCAAAGCGCGAGAAGCAAGCCGGGGATGCCAACCGTCATGAAGGCCGCCTGCCAGCCGGCCAGTCCCATCGGTCCAGAACGCGCGGGAAATGCGGCATCCCAACGCTCGACGATCTGGCCCCCGATCAGCAGGGAGAGCCCGCCGCCGAGGTAAAGGCCGGAGGAATATATGGCGAGGGCCGTCGCGCGCTTTTCCTTTGGAAACCAGTCGGACAGCAACGAATAGGCTGAGGGGCTTGCCGTGGCTTCGCCGATCCCCACGCCAACCCGCGCCCCGGCGAGCATCGTTCCATTCTTCGCAAGGCCAGACACTGCCGTCATCACGGACCAGAGGCTCAGCCCGAGGGTCAGCAGTCGGGTCCGGCTCCAGCCGTCTGCCAGCTTCCCAAGGGGAATGCCGAACAGCGAATAGAAGACGCCGAATGCCGTGCCATAGAGAAACCCAAGATCGGCGTCGGTCAGATCAAGGTCGCGTTTTATGTCATTGGCGAGGATCGAGATGATCTGGCGGTCGACGAAATTCAGAACATACACGATGACCAGGATTGTCAGTACATACCACGCATATCGCGGATTGGGTTGCGGCGTTGCGTTATCGTTCAATGCGATCCTCCCCGAAGGTTTTGCCCCTCGTCTGCCCCATGGCTAGCAGAGCGATGCGACTTGGCAAGGAGAATAGGGCGTATCGTTGTTACGCATCCGGGCTCCGTCCGACCTCAATCCGGGTTCGGGATGCTGCGACGAGCAGCCTTCCGCGCGCCGACGCGATGCACGATATCGCGAAATCGTCGGGCCGGTCAGACCCGCATCGGCATCAGGACATAGAGCGCGCCGGCCTTGTCATTTTCGCGGATCAGCGTCGGCGCTGCGGCGTCAGCGAGATGCACTTCAACGGTATCGCCTTCGACCTGCGCCAGGATGTCCATCAGATAGCGCGCGTTGAAGCCGATCTCGAACCCGTCGGATTTGTAGTCGCCAGACACTTCTTCGGCTGCTGTCCCGTTTTCGGGCGATGTGACCGAAAGCGTGATCTTGTCCGTTTCGAGCGCCATCTTGACTGCGCGGGTCTTTTCAGAGGCAATGGTCGAAACGCGGTCCACACCTTCCATGAAGCTTTTCGGATCGATGCGGAGAATCTTGTCGTTTCCGGTCGGGATCACGCGACTGTAATCCGGGAACGTGCCGTCGATCAGCTTCGACGTCAGTACGGCGGTTCCAAGCCCGAAGCGGATCTTGCTGGCCGAAAGTGAAACCTCAACCGATCCGTCGATTTCATCGAGCAGCTTCCGGAGTTCGCCAATGCATTTGCGGGGGATGATGATGTCAGGCATGCCAGACGCACCGTCAGGGCGGGCAATCGTCACGCGCGCGAGGCGGTGGCCATCGGTCGCGGCAGCCTTGAGCACCGGCTGGGCATCGTCGGTCACATGCCAGAAAATCCCGTTCAGGTAGTAACGGGTTTCCTCGGTCGAGATCGCAAAGCGCGTCTTGTCGATAATTTCCTTCAGCGTTGCTGCGGGCAGTTCGAATCGGGTCGGCAGCTCGCCTTCGGCAATGACGGGGAAGTCATCCCGCGGCAGGGTCTGCAGGTTGAATCGCGCGCGCCCGGCATTGACCGCCATCTTGCCATCGGCAGCGGCAAGGCTGACCTGACTGCCTTCGGGAAGCTTGCGCGCGATATCGAACAATGTGTGCGCGGATACGGTTGTCGCGCCGGGGGTTTCGACCTGCGCCTCGACACTTTCATTGATCTGGAGGTCAAGGTCGGTCGCCATCAGGCGGATCGTCCCGTCACTGTTCGCTTCGATCAGGACATTCGACAGGATCGGGATCGTGTTGCGGCGTTCAACCACCGACTGCACATGGCCAAGGCTCTTCAAAAGCGTAGCCCGTTCGATGGTAGCCTTCATTGATCAATTCCCCGGTCGACATTGGTTGTGGCGCGAAGCGCTTATAGCGACTGGAATACCGCTCGCCAGTGCCTTTCATGGACAAGATTGCGGGCCGCCGCAAGGCCTTCACCCGCTTGCATTGGCGATAATTTGCGGGAAAGAGGGCCCATGACATACACCAGCCGCACCTACATCGCCCGCCACGGCGAAACCGTCTTCAATGCTGCGCGACGGATGCAGGGCGATCAGCTCGATACGCCGCTGACTCGCACGGGATTTGCGCAAGCGGATGCCATGGGCGCGGCCCTTGCAAACCGGCTGGGACAACAGCCCCCGCTTGCACTCTGGTCGTCACCCTCAGGGCGCGCATTGCAGACGCTGGCGATTATCGCCGAACACATTGGCGGGGATTGGCACGGCGCGACGCGCGATGCCCGCTTGCAGGAAATCGATGTCGGGGAATGGGCCGGGCGGACCTATGCCGACATCATGGCCGACCAGGGAGACATTGTGGATCCCCACATCGCGCTTTTCAGCGTCCGGCCACCGGGCGGCGAATGGTATGATGACATTGCATTGCGGCTCCAGCGGTGGATCGATGATACCGCCCATCTTGAGGGCGACCGCCTGGTCATCATGCACGGCATGTCCTCCCGCGTGCTGCGCGGCATCCTGCTCGGTCTGCCGGTCGATTCGCACTGGCAGGCTCCGATTGCACCCAGCCTGCCGCAAGGCACAATGGTCATGATCGAGGATGGGCAGGAAGAGGTTGTGCACCTTGGCGGGAGCGCAAAGCCGGCATGAAGCGGCTGGCTCTGGCTCTGGCTTTGCTAGCCGGACCGGCTGCGGCCCGCGACGCGCTTGGCGTCTATCAGGGCTGGGGCGCCTTTCGGGATGCCGCCCCGCGTCGCTGTTTCGCCATCGCAGAGCCGATTCGCAAGGGAAGCGCAAGCTGGCGCCCATTCGCTTCCGTCGCGCATTGGCCGCTGCAGCGCATTCGCGGCCAGATCCATGTCCGGTTGAGCCGCGCAGTGCCAGCCGGGACAATCGTTACACTCGGCATTGACGGGCGGCGCTTTCCGATGGTTGCAGGCAGCGCCGACGCCTGGGCTCCAGATCCGCGGACCGATGCAGCAATCGTTGCTGCCATGCGCTCGGGCCAGCGCATGAGCATTTCGGCGATTTCCGGAAATGGGAGCCGCCTCGTGGACACATATATGCTCAAGGGCGCTGCAACGGCGATTGACGCGGCGGCGCTCGGCTGTGCGCGGGGGCGTTGATCCTTTCGGTGGCAAAATGCGCTGCGCCGCACTATAGGCGCGGCCATGCAAATTCCCGGCAACATTGATCCTGTCACCGTACCGCGCGCGGCAAGCGTCCGCGAGGACGGGCGCGCCGAACTGGTCGGGCTGACCAAGGACCAGATCCGGGCAGAGCTTGAGCATGCGGGCCTCGATCCCAAGGGCGCGAAGCTTCGGGCCAAGCAGATCTGGCACTGGATCTACAATCGCGGCGTTTCCGACTTTGCAGCGATGACAGACATTGCCAAGGCGCAACATGGCTGGCTTGCGGACCGTTTTGCGATTTCGCGCCCGACTGTGGTCGAGGCCCAGGTCTCGACAGACGGGACGCGCAAGTGGCTGCTGCGTTCGGATGATGGCCAGGATTTCGAAATGGTCTTCATCCCCGATGCGGACCGCGGCACGCTGTGTGTCTCTTCCCAGGTCGGTTGCACGCTCAACTGTCGCTTCTGCCACACGGGCACGATGCGGCTCGTGCGCAACCTGACGCCGGCCGAAATTGTCGGGCAAGTCATGCTCGCCCGCGATTCGCTGGGGGAATGGCCAAGTGGCGAGGATGGCCGCATGCTCACCAACATCGTTATGATGGGCATGGGCGAACCGCTCTATAATTTCGAAGCCGTGCGCGATGCACTGAAGATCGTGATGGATGGCGATGGCCTTGCGCTGTCGAAACGCCGGATCACGCTTTCGACGTCGGGTGTTGTCCCGATGATGGAACGCGCAGGGCGGGAGATCGGCGTAAACCTCGCGGTCTCGCTGCACGCCGTGACCAAGGAGGTGCGCGATGAGATTGTGCCGATCAACCGCAAATACGGATTGGAAGAATTGCTCCAGGCCTGCGCCGACTATCCGGGCGCAAACAACGCGCGGCGGATCACCTTTGAATATGTCATGCTCAAGGACAAGAATGACAGCGATGAGGACGCGCGCGAGCTTGTTCGCCTGATCCGGAAATACAAGCTGCCCGCCAAGGTCAACCTCATTCCCTTCAATCCCTGGCCCGGCGCTGCCTATGAATGCTCCGATCCGGACCGGATTCGCCGCTTTTCCGAAATCGTCTTTGCAGGCGGCATTTCTGCGCCGGTCCGAACGCCGCGCGGGCGTGATATCGACGCTGCCTGCGGCCAGCTCAAGACCTCGAGCGAGCGCAAGACCCGCGCCGAGCTGGATCGCCTCGCCGAAGAGAAACAGGCCGCGCTGGGCTAGCGGGCAAACATCGCCCGCAGCTCGAATTTCAGGACCTTGCCCGTCGCGTTTCGGGGCAAGGCTTCCACAAACTCCAGCCGCGCAGGATGCTTGAAGCGGGCAAGCCGGTCACGGCAATGGGCCTGTATCTCCTCGAGAGTCAGCAACGCGTCATCCTTCAGGGCTGCGACAACACATCCCGCTTCGCCCCATTTGGCATCAGGCAGGCCAATGACGGCAACCTCCCGTATCGCGGCCAGTTCGTAGAGGATATTCTCGATCTCGGCCGGATACACATTCTCGCCGCCGGAAATGTACATGTCCTTCACCCTGTCCTCGACATAGAAATAGCCGTCCGCGTCTTTCCGGCCGACATCGCCTGACCGGAACCAGCCATTGACGAAGCTGGATGCATTGGCATCCGGCCGGTTCCAATATCCCGGCGTGATGTTCTTGCCGCGCATCCAGATTTCGCCGAGTTCATCCGTAGTGGCTTCGGTTCCATCCGCACGCGCGATCATCGCCTGGCAATGGCGCACGGGCTTGCCAGCTGAACCGATCTTGCCCGGCACATCCCGCGCCTCGAGCATGAGGCAGGCTGCGCATGTCTCCGTCATGCCATAGCCTTCGCGGATCACGACGCCCCGATTGTACCAGGTTCGCAGCAGGGCTTCGGGCACACTTTCGGCGCCGCATGCAGTTGTGATCATGCGTGAGAAATCGGTGGTGGCAAATCGTGGGTGCGCCTGCATCGCATTGAACATGGCCGGCACGCCGAGAAAATGGGTCACCCCAAGTTCGGCACTATCGAATGTGTCGAGCAAGCGGCCGGCATCGAAGCTGCGTTCGATCACAACGGTGCCGCCGGCGCCCAGCGTGATCGTCGTATAGGCAACCAGGCCACCGATGTGAAACAGCGGCAGGGCGACGAGCCCGACCATCTTTGCCGACGCGCCGGCCATGCCCATGCTGCCCGCGTTGATGAAAAAGAACTGGCCGTGATTGAACATCACGCCCTTTGGCGTTCCGGTGGTGCCTGATGAATACATGATCATGCACAGATCCGATTCCAGCTGCGGCACCTGGTTCCAGATCGGCGTTGCATCAGCAATTGTGGCTTCGAAAGCGCCGCCTTCGCCGGACGCATCCATTTCGATCCAATGGTCGACGTTGGTCATGCCCTGAAGAGGCGCAACGACCGACGCCAGGTCGCAGTCATGGAAGACCAGCTTGCAACCGCTGTCCTTGACCATGAAGGCGAGTTCATGGGCAGTCAGGCGAAAGTTGAGCGTCGTGCAGACTGCGCCAATCCTCCAGCAGGCAAACATCGCATCAAGAAAATCGCTGCTGTTCATCGCCAGCAGCCCGACGCGATCGCCCTGCGCAATGCCAAGGCTGTGCATGTGTCCAGCAAGACCGGCAACGCGGGCATGCATCTTGGCATAACTGTGGCGGCGGCCTGAATGAAGGTCGATCGTGGCCAGCTTGCCGGGTGTGCGGAATGCGTGTTCGGCAATCCAGTCATGCACCAATAGATCGTCTGAACGGCTCGCCATTGCTGCTTCCTCTCCCCTTTTCCAGCAGGCTAGGCGAGGACCGGAATTCAGGCAAGCTGACTCGCTTGCATGTCGGGGGCACCTCGGCCACACCATGTGCCGGGGGAGAAAAGCCAATGAACAAACGAACAATCGTGGCGCTCATGTGCGCGATCGCGACCTTCATCTGCTATATAGACAGGGTCAATATTTCGGTCGCGATCATCCCGATGACCGAGGAATTTGGCTGGTCGGGAACCACCAAGGGTTTCGTCCTCTCCTCCTTCTTCATCGGCTACATGGCTGCGATGTTGCCGACCGGGTGGCTCGCCAACAAGTTTGGCGGTCGGGTGCTCATGGGCGTGGCGCTGGCAGGGTGGTCGCTCTTTACCGTGCTGACACCCATTGCAGCTGGTATCTCACTCACCGCCCTCATCGTGACGCGAATCCTGATGGGCGTGGGCGAGTCCGCGAGTTTTCCTGCAGTATACAATCTGTTGGCGCGCTGGTTTCCCAAGCCCGAGCGCAGCCGCGCCGCTGCCATGAACCTGACCGGAATTCCGCTGGGAACCATATTCGCGCTGTCGACGTCCGGCTGGCTCGTCACCCATTATGGCTGGCATTCCGTTTTCTACGCATTTGGCGCCTTGGGGCTGGCATTCTCGCTAGTCTGGTTCTGGCTGGTCCGGGCGAGACCTTCTGCGCATCCGCATATTACGGAAGAGGAGCGGGCCCTGCTGGCTCCGCTTGAAGCCGATATCGGCACAACGCCTGCGACGGTGCCTTGGAAATACCTGTTTTCGCACTCCGCAGTCTGGGCGTTGGTGGTCAACCATTTCTGCGCCAACTGGACGCTGTACCTCATGCTCAGCTGGCTCCCGAGCTATTTTCGTGATGTTCAACACATGTCGATCGAAGGGTCGGGCCTTTTTTCCATCCTGCCCTGGGTATCGCAGTTCGTTGTCGGCAATGCGTCGGCCCATGTTGCGGACAACATGATCGCCCGGGGTTGGCGCGTGACGCACGTCCGCAAGATCATGCAATGCACAGGACTGGGTGGCGGTGCTGTGTTCCTGCTGTTTGCCTCACAGGCGGCAACGCCGGGCATTGCCCTGTTCACCATGTGTGGTGCGCTTGGCATCGGGTCCCTGTGCTGGGCGGGTTTTGCCAGCAACCATCTCGATATCGCTCCGCGTCATGCTGATGTGCTCTGGAGCATCAGCAATACCGCAGGCACCCTTCCGGGCATTATCGGCGTCATGGCAACGGGTATCCTGCTGGACCTGACTGGGGGCTACACGGCAACCTTTATCGTGGCCGCCGCCATCAATGTCGGTGGAGCAATTGTCTGGTTGATCTGGGGTACGGGTGAGCGGATTGTCGATTGATTGCGTCCGTATGTAACCTAAGCTGACCCATGCCCGAACACGAGGCAAAGGGAGTGTGCGATGGCCAAATCCGAGAGCAAGCGCGAAACGGCTCATCCGCCGGTTTCACAACCGCAAACCGTTTTCAGGCACCGTCTTTCGACCCGCATCTGGCATTGGGTGAATGCTGTCGCGATTTTCGTGATGCTGATGTCCGGGTTGATGATCTTCAATGCGCACCCCCGGCTTTATTGGGGCCAATATGGCGCCAATCTCGACCAGCCCTGGCTCGTACTGCCACGTTTTCCAGGTTGGGCAACGCTTCCTTCGAACTATGATCTGGCGCTCGGACGGCACTGGCACCTTGCCTTTGCCTGGGTGCTGGCGTTTGGACTGCTCGCTTATCTGGTCTGGTCCCTGTTCAATGGCCACCTCAGGAAGGACGTCGCGCTGTCACGTGCAGAAGTGGCGCCGGCGCACCTGTGGGAAGACATCAAGAAGCATGCGCGGTTTGACTTTCATGAGAGCGAAGCGCGCTACAATCCGCTGCAGAAGATCACATACAGCCTTGTCCTGTTCGGGCTGATCCCGCTCCTGATCCTGACCGGCCTCACAATGTCTCCTGGCATGAACGCGGCTTTTCCCTGGCTTGTCGATGTGTTCGGGGGGCGGCAGTCGGCACGGTCCATCCATTTCATCTGTGCGATGGGGATTGCCGCCTTCATCATCGTTCACCTCGTGCTTGTCATTCTGGCGGGACCGGTCAACGAGATCCGTTCCATGATCACCGGCTGGTTCCGCCTTTCGCCCCCACCAGCCAGCAATTCGGGAGACAGCGCATGATCATCACACGGCGCAACATTCTGGTCGGTGGCGCTGCTGGCCTCCTCAGCGGGTGCGATGCGTTGGGGAAGAATGAGGATTTCCGAAAGCTGCTCGCGCTCGGCGAAAAGGGAAATTTCGCGATCCAGCGAAGCCTTCAGGATCGAATGGCGCTTGCGAAGGAATTTCGCCCGCAACAGCGTTCGCCCGTCTTTCGCATGAACGGCACGCGCCAGCCGCGAGGGGAAGCCTATGCCAAACACGCATCAGAGAAATTTGCAAACTGGCGATTGACGGTGGATGGGTTGGTCGCTCGCCCACAGGCTTTTTCGGTTGCCCAGTTGATGGCCGGACCCAAGCGCAGCCAGATTACGCGCCACGACTGCGTTGAAGGATGGAGCGCCATTGGCAAATGGACTGGCATCCCGCTGAAGTTGCTGCTCGATGCGGCAGGCCTCAAATCGCAGGCGCGGTTTCTCGTCTTTCATTGTGCCGACAAGATGGGCTTTGGCACGCCCTATTATGAAAGCATCGACCTGATCGACGCCTTCCATCCGCAAACGATCCTGGCCTGGGCCCTCAATGATGAAACGCTGATGATCGGCAATGGCGCTCCCTTGCGCCTTCGGGTTGAGAGGCAGCTCGGCTACAAGCAGGCCAAATATGTGGAGCGGATCGAAGCCGTCGACGACCTGTCGAAACTTTACGGCGGCAAGGGCGGTTATTGGGAAGATGGCGCCGGCTATGAATGGTATGCGGGGATCTAGAGCCCCAAGCCTCTATCCCTGCTGCGACAATTGCTTCAGCTCATAAAGCCTGTCCAACGCTTCCCGTGGGCTGAGTGCGTCTACATCGATTGCTTCCAGTGCGACATGGATCGCATCACGGGCTTCGGGCTCTGGTGCTACCGCCGCGAAAAGCGGCAAATCGTCAAGGCCAGCCGCCAGACCACCGGTCGCATCGCGCCCGGCCTCGAGTTTCGATAGCACGGCCTTTGCGCGCGCCAGGACCGCGGGCGGCAACCCTGCAAGGCGCCCGACAGCTATGCCATAGCTGCGATCTGCCGGGCCGCTGGCCAGCTCATGGAGCAGGACGAGGTCGCCCTTATATTCTCGCGCACGGACGTGGTGGAGCGACAGGGCATCGAGCTTTTCGGCGAGCCGGGTCAGTTCATGATAGTGCGTCGCGAACAGGCACCGGCTGCGATTGATCTCATGCACGGCCTCGACCACAGCCCATGCAATCGCCAGACCGTCATAGGTCGACGTGCCGCGGCCGACCTCGTCAAGGATGATAAAGCTGCGCTCGGTCGCCTGGGCAAGGATCGCTGCCGTTTCCACCATTTCGACCATGAAGGTCGATCGGCCGCGAGCAAGATTGTCCGAAGCCCCGACGCGGCTGAACAGCCGGTCGACCAGACCAAGCGTGGCGGAGTCTGCAGGAACATAGCTGCCGGCCTGGGCAAGCACCGCGATCAGGGCGTTCTGGCGCAGGAATGTCGATTTGCCGCCCATGTTGGGGCCCGTCACGAGCCAGAGCCGGGACTCCGGTCTCAGCATGACGTCATTCGCGACGAAGCGCGCGCCGCCTCTCGCCAGTGCAGCCTCGACCACCGGGTGTCGACCAGCTGTCACGTCGAAGCGGGCGTCCTCGACCAATGTCGGGCGGCACCAGCCGCCTTCGACCGCACGCTCGGCGAGTGCCGATGCCACGTCAAACCGGGCGAGCGCATCAGCTGTTGCGGCTATTTCCGATGACCGGGCGAGGGCAGCCGCCGTGAGTTCTTCCAGGTGCGCTGCCTCTGCCGCAAGTGCGTGGGCGCCGGCCTGGGTCACACTCATCGCCAGCTCATGCAGCTCGGGCGCATTGAAACGGACGACTCCGGCCAGCGTCTGCCGGTGGGTGAAGCCCGAATCGACGGCCATCAGAGGATCGGCATTCTTCGCGGAAACCTCGATGTGATAGCCCAGCACATTGTTGTGCTTGATCTTGAGCGCCGCAATGCCGGTCTGTTCCCGATATCGCGCTTCGAGCAGCGCAATGTCGCGTCGACCGCTCCCCCCCGTGCTGCGCAGCGCATCGAGCGCTGCATCATAGCCCTCTGCGATATAGCCACCCTGTGCGGCATCAATGGGCGGCGTCGGCACCAGTGCGCGCGACAGCAGGTCGACAAGCGCGCCATGGCCATCAAGCAGCGGCAAAAGCTCGGCAAGCAATGGCGGCACATCACTCCCTTTAGAGAGCCGCTCCCGCAGGATCCGGGCCTCGCCCAGCCCGTCGCGCAATTGTCCAAGGTCGCGTGGCCCGCCCCTGCCTGCTGAGAGGCGCCCCAGTGCGCGTGCAACGTCGGGGAGCGCGCGGAGCGCCGCACGCATGGCATCGCGGGCGCCGCCATTGTCGACATAATGGTTTACCAGGTCGAGCCGCGACTGGATCGCGGCCCGGTCCATCAAGGGAGCGCCGATATCACTGGCAAGCAGCCGAGCGCCGCCCGGCGTCACAGAGCGGTCCAAGGCATCAAGCAAGCTGCCACTGCGGCTGCCACTCGCCGAGCGAACGAGTTCGAGGCTTTCACGCGTCGCAGCATCGATCAGCATATGATCGGTTGCCGCGCGTTTTACCGGTGCACACAGGAACGGCAGCGTTCCCTTTCCGGCATGTTCGAGATAGGCGATGAGCCCGCCCGATGCTGCCATCTGGGCCCGGGTCAGTCCGCCAAATCCATCCAGCGTGGCAACGCCGAACAGCCGCTTGAGCCGCGCCTCACCCGCCACTGAATCAAAGTCGGACCGTGGACGGGCATGGCCTGCAATGGAAAAATCTTCGGGAATGACGATTTCAGCTGCTGCGAGCCGCGCGAGTTCGGCGTCGAGACCGGCAGGCGTCGTTTCGCTGATTTCGAAGCGTCCCGTCGAAATGTCGGCGGCCGCAATACCGATCGCTTCCCCAACCGGCGCAACCGCAACGAGCCAGTTGGCCGCGCGCGCCTCGAGCAGGGTTTCCTCGGTCAGAGTGCCCGCCGTAACGACGCGGACGATCCCCCGCGAGACGATCGATTTGGATCCGCGCGCCTTGGCGGCGGCGGGACTCTCCGTCTGTTCGGCAATGGCGACGCGGTGGCCGGCCTTGATCAGTCGCGCAAGATAGGCCTCCATCGCATGAACGGGCACGCCGCACATCGGTATCGGGGCGCCCAGATGTTCGCCGCGCGCTGTAAGGGCAATATCGAGCACCGCTGCTGCAACCTTAGCGTCGTCAAAGAAGAGCTCGAAGAAGTCGCCCATGCGGTAAAACAACAGGCAATCCGGTGCTTCTGCCTTCAGCGCGAAATATTGCGCCATCATGGGAGTGGGAGAAGCGTCAGCCATGACCCCCCGATAGCGATTTTACCGACAGGCTCAAACCCGTCTTCCCGTCTCAAGGTTCAGCGCCTAATGGATTGAATGGCAGGCAAGCGGGACGGATTCGCGGCGAAAACAGGGGTAGGGAATGAGCGACGAAGCAAGAGTGCAGTTTTCCGACCGGGAGGCCCTGATTTATCATTCCACCGGCCGTCCGGGCAAAATCGAAATTGTTGCCTCCAAGCCGATGGCAACCCAGCGCGACCTGAGTCTTGCCTATTCGCCCGGCGTCGCGGTTCCTGTGCTTGCAATCGCCGATGATCCGGCTCTCGCTTATGACTATACGGCCAAGGGCAATCTGGTAGCCGTGATTTCCAATGGAACAGCCATTCTCGGCCTTGGCAATCTCGGCGCGCTCGCATCAAAGCCGGTGATGGAAGGCAAGGCAGTCCTCTTCAAGCGCTTTGCCGATGTCGACGCGATTGATCTTGAACTTGCGACGGAGGACCCGGACGCCTTCATCAATGCCGTTGCCCTGCTTGAGCCCAGCTTCGGGGGGATCAACCTTGAAGATATCAAGGCACCCGAATGTTTCGTCATCGAGCAGGCGCTGAAGGAGCGCATGAAAATTCCGGTTATGCATGATGACCAGCATGGCACGGCAATCATCAGTGCAGCAGGCCTTATCAATGCCTGCGAGATTACCGGTCGCAACCTTGGCGACGTCAAGGTGGTCGTAAACGGGGCCGGTGCTGCGGCAATTGCCTGTACCGAACTGATCAAGGCGATGGGAGTTTCACCCGGCAACGTCATCATGTGCGACAGGAAAGGCGTGATCTACCAGGGTCGACAAGAGGGCATGGACCAGTGGAAGTCGGCCCATGCCGCAATAACCGAAGCGCGGACGCTGGAGGAAGCGCTGGTTGGTGCGGACATTTTCCTCGGCCTTTCGGCAGCAGGCGCGTTGCGCGGCGAAATGATCGAAAAAATGGCAACGCGCCCGATCATTTTCGCAATGGCCAATCCTGACCCCGAAATTACGCCACCCGAAGCCAAGGCCGTCCGCCCCGATTGCATCGTTGCGACGGGCCGTTCCGACTATCCCAACCAGGTCAACAATGTGCTGGGATTTCCATTCATCTTTCGGGGCGCGCTTGATGTGCGGGCGACGACCATCAACGAGGAAATGAAGATTGCCGCTGCCTATGCGATCGCGGAGCTGGCCCGCGAAGCGGTGCCCGAGGAAGTGGCGGCAGCCTACGGCGGACAGCTTGCCAGTTTCGGGCAGGATTATATCATTCCTGCGCCGTTTGATCCGCGACTGATGGAAGTTGTGCCGGCGGCAGTTGCCCAGGCGGCGATGGATTCGGGCGTTGCGACCAAGCCGATCCTCGACATGGACGAATATCGCATGTCCCTGCGCGCGCGGTTGAACCCGACGACCTCGGTACTGACGCTCGCCTATGACAATGCCCGCGCTCATCCCAAACGCGTCGTCTTTGCCGAAGCCGAAGAGGAAGTTGTGCTGCGCGCGGCCATTGCCTTCAGGGACGGTGGATGCGGTACGCCCGTGCTGATCGGTCGTGACGATGTGCGCGAGAAGCTCAGGGCGCTCGGCGTTGACGATCCGGAGAGTTTCGAGATCCACAACAGCCGCCATTCGCCGCTCGTTCCGGCTATGGTCGAAATTCTGTACGGCCGTTTGCAACGCAGGGGGTATCTCCACCGCGAATGCGAGCGGTTGGTCAATACGGACCGCAACATCTTCGCATCGCTTCTGCTCAAGATGGGAGAAGCGGATGCGATGATCACCGGTGTGACGCGGACCTATGGCCAGTCGCTGCGGGAAGTGCGCCGTGTGCTTGACCAGGCAGAGGGCCGGACACCGTTCGGCATCCACGTCCTCGTTGGGCAGTCGCATACCGTGTTCATGGCGGATACCACCGTCAATGAGCGTCCTTCGGCTGCCGAGCTTGCTGATATCGCCGAGCAGACGGCCGCAGTTGCGCGCCGGATGGGGCATGAGCCGCGCGTCGCCTTTCTCTCCTACTCGACCTTCGGGAATCCCTCGGGCAACTGGCTCGGGCCGATCCGCGATGCGGTGGAAATTCTCGATTCGCGCGGGGTCAGCTTCGAATATGAAGGCGAAATGGCGCCTGACGTCGCGCTCAACCCAAAGTTGATGGTCAATTATCCGTTCAGCCGGCTTTCGGGGCCTGCAAACGTGCTTGTCATGCCGGGGCTGCAGTCGGCCAATCTTTCGGCCAAGCTGCTGCGCGAACTGGGCGGGGACTCCGTGATCGGCCCGATGCTGGTTGGCATGGAAAAGCCGGTGCAGATTGCGACGATGGCCTCAAATGCATCTGAACTCGTGACGTTGGCGGTGCTCGCTGCAAGCGGGATTGCGCTTTAGGCGATAGGCTCAGTTGGGATTGTCGGCTGTCCCACCGCTTTCGCCAACAGCCCCGACCGATCCGATATTGCCGAACAGGTCTTCAAAGAAGCTGCGTTCCTTGCCGAGCGTCGGAGTCTTGTCTCCATTCGGATCGATCTTCGCGACCTTCTCAATGCCGGTCTTCTCAACAGAAGTGACATTCCCGGCCGCATCGAAACGGATGTGGAGGACAAGCTGCTCAGTTGGCTTTGGCAGGGCAAAGGCCAGCTGCTTTGTGGTGCGCGCGAAATAATACCAGTCATTCGGCGTGAATTGTCCGACAAAGCTTGGTCGGCCGAGCGTCTTTGCAACTGATTCGCGGTTGTCGACCCCGGCTGCGATCCCGCTGACAAGCGTTTCATCGGTGATATAGCCTTGATGGCCGTTGACCCGCGCGCATCCCGAAGCGCCGAGCGCTAGCGCCAAAAGCGCCGCAGTCGCTGCCTGCTTGGTTGACATCCGGGCCATAACACTCTCCTGCACTCAACGGTTCGCTCGGGCATTGAAACGCGCGAACGCGAGGTCAATATGCGCAGAGCGGCTCCGGGGCAAGCGCGGCGCGACAAATGGATGGCTTAATGGCACTCAAACTGTTCCGGAAACTGTTCAGCAGCGCGGATGAGCGCTCGACTGTGGGGCCACTCTATGCGGCCATCATCGCCGAGGCGCGTCAACCGCATTGGTATCTGGACGGCAAGGTCGCGGATACGATTGACGGACGGTTCGATATGATCAATGCCGTCCTGGCGCTTGTGCTGGCGCGGATGGAAGAGCTGGGAGAAGCGGCGCATTTGCCATCGACGCTGCTTGCCGAAACCTTCGTCAACGACATGGATGGGCAACTGCGTGAGCTGGGGATCGGCGATGTGGTCGTTGGCAAGCATATCGGCAAGATGATGGCAGCACTGGGCGGCAGGCTAGGTGCCTATCGCGACGGATTTCGGCCCGGTGGCGATCCGAGAGCGGCGCTGTTGCGCAACCTTTTTCGTGGCGAGGACCCCGGCGATCCGGCGCTCGACCATGTCCAAAGCGCACTTGAAACACTTGCGGGCCGAATTGCACGACAATCCCTCACCGGCCTGCTGGCGGGACGATTGGGTGACGCATGAGTGCCGCGCCTGAGTTTTCGAGGCGCTTTGCGCTTGCCGAAATCGGGACCGTGCCAAAGCATGTGGCAGTAGCAGCGGATGGTGCCGAATGTGCGGCTCTTGCGCGTCGCTTCGGGCTGGCCTCGCTCGACCTCCTGTCAGCCGAGGCCGATTTGACGGCTGTCTCCGGCGCAATCGAAGCGCGTGGTGCAATGTCGGCGCGCCTGACCCAAAGTTGTGTTGCAACCGGTCAGCCGCTGGAGACCAGGCTGGATGAACCCTTTCGGATTCGCTTTGAGCCGCCGGTCACCCATGTGGCCGAAGAAGAATTTGAACTGGATGCGGATGATTGCGACGCAATGGAGCATGACGGACAAGCTATTGATCTTGGCGAGGCGGTGGCCCAAACACTGGGGCTCTCCATTGATCTGTTCCCGCGCGCTCCGAATGCCGATGAGGTCTTGAGGGCCGCCGGCGTCTTGGGCGAGGCCGATGCCAGTCCGTTTGCAAAGCTCAAGGGATTATTCGGCAAGGAATAGCCCCGCCACGTATCAGCGCAGCAAGACCGACAGCTCCAGAGTGCTTGGCAAGGCGAGAGCAAGTCCGAAGATCGCGTCGAATGCGCGGATGGGTCGAACCTGCCTCCCCCTTCGGTGGTTGCGGAAATCGACCACTGTCAGGACAAGAATGGAAAGCCCGCAAAAGCTTGTAAGCGCGAGGGCAATCACAAAAGGGTAAAAGGTGAAGCGCGGGAAACTCGCAAATAATGGCCAAAGGAAAAAGGCGGCCAACCCGGCGAGCAGACCCGGCCCCGTTGCGCGTCGCGCGGTCCATCCTGAGATCCAGCCGATCACGTGCGGTACTTTAACGATGCTCGATCCCGCGGCAACTGATCAGGCTCTAGAAAGGCACGTCATCATCAAGGTCGCTGTCAAACGCGCTGCCACCGCCCGAAGGGGCCTTGCTTCCACCGCCCCCGAACGGGCTGGAACCGCGATCTTCACCCCAGTTCGAAGACCCGCCACTCGATCCGCCGCCGCCTTCGCGCCCGCCGAGCAGAGTGAGTTCGCCACGGAAGCGCTGAAGCACGACTTCGGTCGTGTAACGGTCATTGCCGTTCTGGTCGGTCCATTTGCGCGTCTGGAGCTGGCCCTCGACATAGACGGATGAGCCCTTGCGCAGGTATTGCTTCGCGATCCTTCCGAGATTCTCGTTGAAGATCACGATATTGTGCCACTCTGTCTTTTCCTTGCGCTCACCCGATGCCTTGTCGTTCCAGTTTTCGGACGTGGCTATGGAAAAGCTGACAACCTCACCGCCGTTGTTCATCGTCCGGACCTCGGGATCTTTGCCCAGATTGCCGACCAGAATTACCTTGTTGACGCTGCCCGCCATGTTGTCCCCTCAAAGTCCGAGATATGTTGCAAGCCAGAAAGTGGCCCCTGCTCCGACATAGGCGAGCGCAAACAGATAGGCCACCATAAAGAGCGGCCAGCGCCAGCCATTCGTCTCGCGCCTGACGACGGCGATCGTCGAAATGCATTGCGGTGCGAAAACGAACCAGACCAGGAATGCAAGCGCGGTCGGCAGGCTCCAGCTGCCTTTCAATCGCTCGCCAAGCGTCTGATCGCGTTTGGATTCGTCCTGATTGTCGATGGCATAGGTCGTGGCCAGCGCCGATACGGCCACTTCGCGCGCCGCCATTGCCGGAATCAGGGCAAGCGAAATATCCCGATTGAAGCCTATGGGTTCCACAACCACAGCAAGACCATTGGCAATGTGTCCGGCAATCGAATGATCGACCTGACTCACGCCCGATGCCGGGTCGACGCGGGGAAAGTTCAGCAAGGCCCAGAGAATCATCGTCGTGACGGCGATGATCGTGCCTGCACGCTTCAGGAAGACCCAGGCCCGCTGCCAAAGGCCAAGCAGGAGGTTCTTGAGGATCGGCATCTGGTAACGCGGCATTTCCATCATGAATCCCATGCCGCGCCCTTTGGTGACAGTCCGACGCAGCGCAAGTGCAGCGACAAGCGCGCCGACGATACCGCCAAGATACAGGCCGAACAGCACAAGCCCCTGAAGGCCGATGCCGGGCAAGACGTTTCGGGCCGGAATGAAGGCTGCGATAATCACCGCATAGACCGGCAACCGCGCCGAACAGGTCATCAGGGGTGCGATCAGGATCGTCGTCAGCCGGTCCTTCGGGTCTTCGATAGTTCGTGTGGCCATGATGCCGGGAACCGCACATGCGAATGAGGACAGCAGCGGAATGAACGCCCGGCCCGACAGTCCGACACCCGCCATCAGCCGGTCCATCAGGAATGCAGCGCGGACCATATAGCCGGTCGTTTCGAGGACGAGGATGAAGGCAAAGAGAATCAGGATCTGTGGCAGGAAGACAATCACTGCGCCGACCCCGGCAATCAGTCCGTCCGCCACGAAAGAGCGGAAAATCCCGGGTGGCAAGGCAGCAAGGGCTGCATCGTGAATCGCGCTGACGCCTGCGTCGATGCCGTCGGCAAAGGGTGTTGCCCAGGCAAAGACAGCCTGGAACATCACGAACAACAATGCGGCGAGAATGATCGGGCCGGCGACGGGGTGAAGGACAATGCGATCGATGGACTGGGTCGTCGCGCGGGCTGGCGCTTCTTTGAGTATGGCGGCCTTGGCAATGGCGCGCGCCTGGCGTTGGCGTGCGCCAAAATCATCCGAAAGTGGCCGGGGCGAGGTGGCAACCTTGCCTAGCAGGGTCAACATCTCGTCCTTGAGTGGCTCGACGCCGCGCTTGCGAACCGCGACAGTCGGGATCACAGGCACGCCGAGATCGGCGGAAAGTCGCTCAGGATCGAGCGTCAGCCCGTCACGTTCTGCCATGTCGATCATGTTCAGGGCGATGATCGCGGGGATGCCCTGCGCGATCAGTTCGCCCGCAAAGCGCAGGTGATTGTCCAGATTGCCGGCATCGACGACAATGACCAGCGCATCCGGACGTCGTTCACCTGCTTGAACACCTGTTATGACGTCGCGCGTCACTTGCTCGTCCGGGCTGGTCGGTTCAAGGCTGTATGTGCCCGGCAGGTCGACGAGTTCGGCAGGACGGCCATCGGGCAGGATCAGCCGCCCAGCATGGCGTTCAACTGTCACACCCGGATAATTGCCGGTTTTCTGGCGCGCGCCCGTCAGGGCATTGAACAGGGCCGACTTCCCGGCGTTGGGATTGCCGACCAGGGCAATGAGCGGGAGCGCAGTCATGAAGGCGATACGTCGATTACGGAGGCGTGGATGCGCCGGATCGCCACAGTCATCCTGCCGATCCGGCAGGCAATCGGATCGTGGGAAACCAGCCCGCCATGATGAAGCGCTTCGATCGTCAGCCCTTCATCAAAACCGAGCGCGCGCAACCGCCGTGCTGCACCAGCATCGAGGGACTCCCAGCCAATGTGGGCAATCGTTGCTGGCTTGTTCAGAGGCAGTTCGTCAAGTCGCACGCAAGGCCAGTTTCAATGATTCGGAATTTGCGAGCGATTATCATTAACATCCGAAATAAGCCAGCGTCATCGCGCTGAATAGCGCAATCGGCCAATGAACCGCGCGGGACTGAACGGTGGCCGCAGCTTCGCGATCTGGGCCTTGGCTTTCTCGAAACGCATCACCCCTTCGATGCGTCGCCCGAGAAAAGTGATTGTAGTCCGTAGCGGTATCGCCCGCTGCGCGCCACATGGCATCCGCTGCGCGCCAGCCAAGCTGCAGGCCGCGCCGCGCATTGGCGGGAAAGGCAAGTATCGCAAGCGCCCGACGCAGCGATTCACGATGCGGCAGCACAAGCGCAAGTCTTGCTTCGACCAGCGAAATGATCCGTTCCCGGACCTTCATCTGAGCCAATACCTCAGGGGGAAGTGCCGCAAGCATGTCGGCATCGATCGTCTGGAACCAGGCATCGATCATGTCAGCACGGTCGTCGCCAAAGACCAGCCGTGCAACCGATGCATCGACTCCCAGTTCGGCTGCGGCACTTGCCAAAGCCTTTTCTCCCCAGCCATCGAAGCCGGCGTGGCGCGGGAGGACGCGGGCGAGCACCGGGCGCAGCTCGTCTAGGGTCATGTCAGCAGGCGAGCGATCCATTGTGCATTCCATCGGTGACAGGCCATATTTGGGGTGTTAGGTATGAACCGTCAATCGGCGGCAGAGTCCGCATATAAATAGGGGAAGCATCATGGCAAAGTTTTTTGGCAATCTGCACGCTGTACTCGGCGTAGGTTTCGTGCTGGCGCTCGCGTTGATCTTCGCGATACCCGCCAATGGCGATCTGGAACAGCAGGCTATCCGCTGGCTTCATACCTTTTTTGGCATATTGTGGATCGGCCTGCTCTATTATTTCAACTTTGTGCAGATTCCGACAATGCCCAAAATCCCTGCCGAACTGAAACCGGGCGTTTCGAAGCATATCGCGCCAGCCGCCCTGTTCTTCTTCCGCTGGGGCGCTGCGATGACGGTCTTGTTCGGCGTCATCATCGCCTTCCGGGCAGGCTATATCGTCGAGGCGCTCACACTTGATCCGACCTATCGTCTGATCGGAATAGGTATGTGGCTCGCGCTGATCATGGCGTTCAACGTCTGGTTCGTGATCTGGCCGGCGCAGCAAAAGGCTCTGGGTATGGTTGAAGCCGATGACGCGACCAAGGCGGCAGCAGCGACGCGCGCGATGATGTTTAGCCGTACCAACACGTTGCTCTCGATCCCGATGCTCTATGCGATGATCGGGTTCAATGGCGGCTAGGCAGGCTTGCGATCGGGCTGGCTCACCAGGATAAGCGCCAGCCCGATCAGCACGGTGCCGATCCAGTCGGCAAGCCCGAAGCGTTCATCATAGGCGAACCATCCCACGAGAGCTGAAACCATAGGCTGCAGCAGGAATGTCAGTCCGAACAGGACCGGCGAGATGCGGCCGACCACGTAGATCATCAAGCCCTGACCAACGATCTGGCTCAGCAGCGCGAGAGCGACAATCGGTGCCCAATTGTGCGGGATGAGTCTTTCGCCGACGAGCAATGCCATGATCAGCAACGGGAGCGCGCTCATCATTGTCGACCAGGCCAGCACCGGCCAGGGGCCCATGCCAGTTCGCATCCTTCCCATCAGCACGAGATAGGCCGTGTAAAAGACACCGGCGAGCAGACAGAGCAGGTCACCTGCAAAGTTGCGCGGTGATAGCTCGAACGAGCGCCCCATCAACAACACCGCGCCAATGCCAGCAAGGATCAGGGCAATCGCTTGCATGCCCGAAGGCCAGCGGCGGGAGACTGCAAAAGCATAAAGCGGAAGCAGAAAACTCGTTGAGTTTCCCAGGAGGTTTGCATTGGCAAGCTTGGTCTGGCTGATGCCAAGGTGCCAGGCGGCAAGGTCGATCGCAAAAAACAGGCCTGAAAGCCCAAAAAGCGCAAATGTCTGGCGGCCAAGCCTGCGTGCCGGGTCTCCCATCGCCTGCGCAATGAGGAACAGGAACGGCGCAGCAAGGGCGATTCGCCAGAATGCAGCCGCAATCGGCCCGGTATCGGCCATCCGCACGAACCATGACCCGAAAGCCAGGCACAGATTTCCAAGCACAAGCGCCGGAATCCCGAAGCGCAGATGGGCTTGCTCCCCTGAAACCAAATCTTGTTCTTGTCCCCGCGCCATTGGCCCCATATCCGGGTTCATCATTCTCGTTGCAAATGGAAACCCTCAATGACCAGTCTTTTCGATCCGATAGAATTTGGCGCCATCCACGCAAAGAACCGCATTGTGATGGCGCCGCTCACGCGTGGACGCAGCGTCGGGGTGCATGTCCCTATTTCCGCGCTCAAGGCAGACTATTATGCCCAGCGTGCAGGTGCCGGCCTCATCATCGCTGAAGCGACGGGCATTTCGCAAGAAGGCTCTGGCTGGCCATCGGCGCCTGGCATCTGGTCGGCGGAACAGGTCGAAGCCTGGAAGCCAGTGACCGAGGCGGTGCACAAGGCGGATGGAAAGATCATCCTGCAGCTGTGGCACATGGGCCGCCTCGTTCATCCGGATTTTCTTGGTGGAGCTCAGCCGGTTTCAGCCTCGGCGACCACCGCGCCGGGTGATGCGCATACCGTTACTGGCAAGAAGCCCTATGAGCAGGCGCGCCCGCTTAGGCTGGACGAAATTCCCCGCCTGATTGGCGACTATACCCATGCGGCCAAGAATGCGATCGCCGCCGGGTTCGACGGGGTGCAGCTTCATTCGGCGAATGGCTATCTGATCGACCAGTTCCTTCGCGACAATTCCAACTTCCGCGACGATGATTATGGCGGCCCGATCGAAAACCGCATCCGTCTGCTGCGCGAGATCACGCAGGCTTTGGCTGAAACAGTGGGTGCCAATCGCACCTCGGTTCGTCTTTCGCCGAACGGAGAAACGCAGGGTGTAGATGATTCGAACCCGGTCGCGCTGTTCACAGCGGCAGCCGCCGCGCTGCAGGACATCGGTATTTCGTTCCTCGAACTGCGCGAACAAAAGACCTTTGGGTCGTTCGGAACAAGCGATGTGCCGCGCGTATCGCCGGACATCCGCAAGGTTTTCAAGGCGCCTCTGGTTCTCAATCAGGAGTATACGCTCGAAACCGCAAACGCTGATCTGGAAAGCGGGCTGGCCGATGCGATCAGTTTCGGGAGGAAGTTCATTTCCAATCCAGACCTGCCCGTTCGGCTCAAGAACGGCTTCGAACTGGCGCCAGACAATTTCAGGACCTGGTACACGCCCGGCCCCGAAGGCTATACGGATTACCCGGCCTCCGATGCGCTGGTTGCTGCCTGACCTGACGTCTAATCCGCAAAGCGCTGTTTGAGCGCAAGCAGGGCAAGGGCGGCCTTGGCAGCTTCGCCGCCCTTGTCCTTCTGGTCCGGATCGGCCCGGACAATGGCCTGCTGTTCATTTTCGACGGTCAGGATTCCGTTGCCAATGGCTATGCCATCCATCGTGAGCGCCATGATCCCGCGGGCGCTTTCGACTGCCACAATTTCGAAATGATAGGTCTCGCCGCGGATGACCACGCCGATTGCAACGAACCCTTCATAGCGCCCGCTTTCAGCGGCAAGTGCTATGGTTCCGGGAATCTCGAGCGCGCCGGGAACAGTCACGACGTCGACGGCATGGCCTGCCTCTTCCAGCACCGCACGGGCCCCCGCAACGAGCATATCGTTCAGATGGTCATAGAAACGGGCTTCCACGATCAGGAATTTGGCCATGAGTTTTGGTCCTTCAGGATGGTCTGGCAGCTAGAACGGGCGGAATTATCGTCCGACAACTTCTCGCATGCGGGCAAGGTAGCGGGCAAGCACGTCGATTTCGAGATTGACCTTCTGGCCCTGCTCGAGGTTGCCGAAAGCTGTAACAGCCCATGTATGCGGGATGATATTCACGGCGAAGTGCGCAGTGCCGTCCGATTGGTCTTCAACCTCGTTGACGGTCAGGGACACGCCGTCAATCGTAATTGACCCTTTGGCAGCAATGAAGGGTGCTATGGCGTTGTCGACCTGCACCCCGACGCGGTGCGAATCGCCTTCGGGGCAGATGCCAAGAACCGTGCCAACGCCATCGACATGACCTGTGACGATATGCCCACCCAGCTCGTCACCGATTTTGAGGGCGCGTTCAAGATTCAGCTTGCGCCCGACGGTCCATGATCCGGGCGCTGACCGTTTGACGCTTTCAGCAGAGATATCGACTGAAAACCAGTCTGCCCCCTTGTCAACGACAGTCAGGCACACACCCGAACAGGCAATAGATGCGCCGAGGTCGATCGTCGACGTGTCATAATGGCAATCGATCACGCAGCGCAGGTCGCCGCGCTGGTCTGTCGATCGGATTGTGCCAATATCGGTGATGATCCCTGTGAACATGCTAAAGCCCCTTATCGGCACGATCGTAAATGTCGAGCGTGTCGCTGCCAAGCTGGCGCGTGTCGCTGCGTTGCCACTGTCCGTGTGCACCGTCCAGCCGGTCAAGACCGAGATCACCAAGCGATGCCACGCCTCCCCCGATCGTGATTGGCGCGCGATACAGCAGCAGCCGATCGACGAGCCCTGCTCTCAGGAATGCTGCTGCTGTTGCCGCTCCGCCCTCAACAAGAATCCAGTCCACGCCGGAAAGGTCAGATATTGCGTGTGGAGATGCGAGCGCTTCCCAGCCTTCAGGAGCGGCGCCGTGGGTGAGAAGGCCTTTGCGGGGGGACCGGTCTTCAAGTCCGGGAAGGCGCACATCGAGGCGCGGCGCATCGGCATCAAGCGTGCCCCGCCCCACAATCACCATATTCGCCCGCGCCCGCTCAAGATGGCCATGCGCGCGCGCTGCCTCTCCGGTGATCCAGCGGCTTTCGCCGTTCGCAAGGGCAATACAACCATCGAGCGACGTCGCGAGCTTGAGCGAAACAAAGGGCCGCCCGTGCGTCTCGCGGAACCACCAGCCCGCCATTGCTGTCTTCGCTTCTTGCGCCATCAAGCCGGAATCGACTGCAATGCCATTCGCCCGCAATTCGCTGAAACCCGCGCCATTGGTGCGTTTGTCCGGATCCGCCACGGCTGAAACAACGCGCGCAACACCTGCCGCAATGAGGCTTTCGGTACATGCCGGGCCACGTGTGCTTCGGTGCGCACAGGGCTCCAGAGAAGTATAAGCCGTTGCGCCGCGGGTCGCATCGCCCGCCTGTGCCAGCGCCATGGCTTCGGCGTGAGGGCGCCCGCCAGGCTGGGTCCAGCCCCGCCCGACGACGCGACCTTCGCGAACAAGGATACAACCAACATTGGGATTGGGTGCAGTCCGCGCCTGTCCGCGCCGCGCCAGCGCAATTGCTGCAGCCATGAAGCGCGCATCGACGCTGGGATTCAAATGCCCAACTCGCTGAGCTTTTTCTGCAGCTTGGCAGACTCCTTGCGCTGCGCTTCCTGCAGCCTTTTCAGTTCAGCCTGTTCGGCCAATTGCTTCTGCTGGTCGATCTTTTGCTGCGCCTTGATTTCGGCATCCGTCCGATTGCCGGAATAGTCCTTCACCCAGATGACCTCGGGGGGCTTATACTCCTTGGTCGTCGACTGGATCAGAAAGATTGTGATGAAATATCCGGTGATCAGGACAGAAACCAAGGCGAAGACCCATTGATGCTTTTCCCGTGTAGCAACAAAGGCGCGCAGATCGGCAAGGGCCGCAGACGGTCGCGTAACGGGTGGTAAGGCCATGCGGGCAAGATAGGGCGAGAACGGCCAAAATGCCAGCCCCGCCCCATCAGATCAGTCCGGTAGCTGGAAGCGCACGGTCATTTCGCGCCAGCTTTCGACCGGTTCGCCATCGCGGGTAGCCGGGAGAAAGCGCCATTTTGAAAGTGCCTGCTTGCGTGTTGCGTCGAGGAAGGCGGTATCGCTGGCCTTGACCGCCTCCACCTGTTTCACGCGTCCGTCTGTGCCGATCAGGACGCGGACGGTTGCGAAGCCTTCCATTTCGGCACGGATCATTCCGGGCGGATAGAGGGGCTGCAGCGCATTGGCATATCCGGGATTTATCCGTGCTGCGCTGAAGACGGAATCGTGAATCGGTGCGAGTGGCGGAAGTTCAGGCAACACCGCAATGCCGGTGCCCTCTCCTGCGGAGAGCGTTGAGGTGGTTCCCGCATTCGTCAACCTGCTTCCCGCGGGTTGGGGGGATGGAGGCGTTGGGGTCGGTTTCGCCGACGGGGCCTGGTGTTTGACCGTTGGTTTGGTTGGGGTCGGTGTCTTTGGAGTGAGAATCGGAATAAGCGTCGTATGAATGATTTTGATCGGCGACACATCGGGGACCGCCAGAATGATCCCCGTCACCATCAAACCATTGACAAACAGAGTCCCGCCAATGCTCGCCCGATTGGGGCGAGTTTTTTCGTCTGCATAAGCCATGACATCCTCTCTTTCCGCGCAAGGCTTTTGCCCTATCGCAAGAAGGATGTTACAACATAACGTTTAATGAAACAATATCACAAATTGGATTACGCCTGAAGGCGCTCGATTGCGCGTTCGCGGCCAATAATGGGCAGCAGGGCCGCCATGTCGGGGCCGTGTTCCCGACCGGTCAGGGCAATGCGCAGCGGCAGGAACAGTGCCTTGCCCTTTCGGCCGGTCGTTTCCTTGAGAGCCCCGGTCAAAGTGTGCCAGGGATCGCCCGACCAGTCGAGCGAGGCTGCAACGCGCGCTGCCTCTGCGAGGAAAGGTCGGTCCTCAGATGCAATGTCTGCGCACACAGGGCCTTCAACCACTGACCACCAGTCCGCCGCATCATCGACGCGGGTTAGATTGGGCCGAATGGCATTCCAGGCAGCCTGTCCCATCCCGGCGGGAAGCCGGTCCGCAACCGTGTCATATTCGGTCTGATGGAGGATACGCGCATTGAGTTGCGCCAATTCCGCTTCGTCGAACCGTGCCGGGGCACGGCCGAAACGGGAAAAATCAATACCGGCAATCAGCGGCGTCATGTCCGCAACAGGCTCGACCGGATCACTTGTGCCCAGCCGGGCGAGCAAGGCCAGAAGGGCCAGCGGTTCGATGCCCTGCTCCTTGAAGGCTTCGACACCCAGAGACCCAAGACGCTTTGACAATTTGCCCTCGCTGCCTGTCAGCAACGCTTCGTGGGCGAACAGGGGAGGCACCGCGCCAAGGGCTGCAAACATCTGGATCTGCGTCGCTGTATTGGTGACATGATCTTCCCCCCGCACGACATGGGTGATGCCAAGATCGACGTCGTCGATCGCGGACGGGAGCATGTACAGCCATGACCCGTCCGCACGACGAACGACGGGGTCTGAGAGGAGTTTTGGATCGAACTTCTGATGGCCGCGCACCAGATCGTCCCATTCGATCGGCGCTGCATGATCAAGCCTGAAACGCCAGTGCGGTATTCGGCCTTCCGGGATTGCTGCTCCTTCGGCTGGTCGCTCATAGACCGGGGGAAGGCCCCGGCCCAGCAGGATCTTGCGCCGCAGCTCAAGTTCCTCTGGCGTTTCATAGCAGGCATAGATGCGGCCCTCCGCCTTCAGGGCATCGAAGTGCCTTTCATAGAGATCGAACCGTGCGGACTGGCGCGCCTCTTCATCCCAGGCAAGGCCCAGCCAGTCGAGATCGGACCTGATCTGCGTGACATATTCTTCCTTCGATCGCTCCACGTCCGTGTCATCGATGCGAAGAATGAATCGCCCGCCCTGCTTTTTCGCCCACAGCCAGTTGTGCAAGGCAGTGCGGACATTTCCGACATGCAGGGTCCCGGTCGGGGATGGCGCAAAGCGCGTCGTGACGGTCATGCTGTTCGAAACGCGTTGGTGATCGGATAGCGGCGGTCACGACCGAAATTGCGCTTGCCGAGCTTGACGCCCGGGGGTGCCTGCCGACGCTTGTATTCGGCAAGGCAAAGAAGGCGCTCGATGCGCGCCACGGTATCGCGGTCGGACCCGCGGGCCGCTACTTCGTCGACTGACAGTTCCTCTTCAACCAATCCAAGCAGGATCGGGTCCAGCTCGGGATAGTCCGGCAGCGAGTCCGAATCCTTCTGGTCGGGCCTGAGTTCGGCCGATGGCGGCTTTGTGATGATGTTTTCCGGCATGACCGGACCGTCAGGACCAAGCCCCAGTCGCGGCTTGTGCGCATTGCGCCAGCGCGAAAGGGCAAAGACCGTCATCTTGTAGGCATCCTTGATCGGGTTGTATCCGCCTGCCATGTCCCCGTAGATTGTCGCATAGCCGACCGACATTTCGGACTTGTTCCCGGTCGTCATCAGCATCGGGCCAAACTTGTTGGATAGTGCCATCAGCGTGACACCGCGGATTCGGGACTGAATATTCTCTTCGGTGATGTCGACTTGCGCATCGGCAAAGGAGTCCGACAACATGGCATCAAACGCACTGACAGCGGGCGCAATCGGAATGGTGTCGAGCCGACAACCAATCATCGCTGCGCATTCGGCTGCATCGGAAAGGCTTTCCTGGCCCGTAAAGCGCGACGGCAGCATCACCGACCAGACGCGTTCCGGTCCCAGCGCATCGGCGGCAATTGCCGCACACAGGGCAGAATCGATTCCCCCCGACAAGCCAAGGACAACACCCGGGAATCGGTTGGTATTCACATAGTCGCGCAGGCCAACCATCATCGCGTGATAGGCGTCGGACGGGAAGGGCTCGAGCGGCGCAATCACGCCGGCTTGGCACACCCAGCCGGAAGGCGCACGGTTCCAGCGGGTCAGGCGAACCTCTTCCTGCCAATCTGCCATCTGGTGGGCTATCGATCCATCGGCATTCAGCACGAAGGAGGCGCCGTCAAAAACCAGCTCATCCTGACCGCCGACACGGTTGAGGTAGGCCATTGGCAGGCCGGTCTCGCGAACGCGCGCGGCCGCGACGATGGTCGAACGCAGATCATCCTTGTTGATTTCATAAGGGCTGCCGTTCGGAGTCAGCAGAAATTCCGCACCCTGACCTTTCAGATGCGCACAAACGTCCGGCCACCAGACGTCTTCGCAGATGGGAACGCCAATGCGGACGCCGCGGAACGCGATGGGGTCGGGCAAGGGGCCGCTTGCGAACAGGCGCTTTTCGTCAAAAGTCCCATAGTTGGGAAGCTCCCGCTTCAGCCGTTCGGCAACGATCGTTCCGCCCTCAAGCAGCACCATCGCGTTATAGAGCTTGCCTTCGCTCCGCCGGATCGTGCCGACCAGCATCGCCGGTCCACCATCGGCGGTTGCGGCCGCGAGTCGGGCCAGTTCTGCTTCGGCCCGTTCGGCCAGCGCGGGCTTCAGAACCAGATCTTCGGGTGGATATCCAATCAGCTGGAGTTCGGGGAACAGGATCAGGTCGGCACCCGTTGCCTGTTTCCGAACGTTGAGCATCGCATCGGCATTGGCCGCAAGATCGCCCATACGTTGAGAAAGTTGGGCAAGGGCAATGGTCAGCGCGTTAGTCATGCCCGCCTCCTAGAGCCGGACAGCAAAAGGGGGAAGCATTTTGCATGCCTCCCCCCCTAAAATGCCGGATGCTGAAAAATCAGGCGGGAATGCCGCTGATCGATTTCATTTCCATAAAGTCCTTGAGACCAAACAGGCCGCCTTCGCGCCCGTTGCCGGACTGCTTGTAGCCGCCGAACGGTGCGCCCGGTGCCGGCCCCCAATTATTGACCGCGACCATGCCAGCCCGAAGTTTCGGTGCAATCGTGGCGGCTTTCTCCGGATCGCCCGAAATGACTGCCGAAAGGCCATAGTCGGTATCGTTGGCGATCCTGACGCCTTCCTCGAGCGTCGCATAGGTCATCACCGTAGCGACAGGGCCGAATACTTCTTCCTTGGCAATCCGCATGTCAGGCGTCACGCCCGAAAATACAGTTGGCTTGATATAATAGCCGCGGTTGACGTTGGTCGGAAGACCCGTGCCGCCGGTTTCGAGCTTGGCACCCTCATCGATCGCTGACTGAATGAGCCCCTGGATCTTGTCATATTGGGTCTTGTTCACGACCGGCCCGATGTGCGCGCCTTCGGTCAGCGGATCGCCGACCTGCGTCCCGTCGAACATGCCCTTGATGATGCCAACCGCTTCGGCTTCCTGATCCTTCTGGACGAGAATGCGAGTCGGCGCGATGCAGCTCTGGCCTGTGTTGATCAGAACGCCCGAAACCGTCGGCGGGAGGACCGTCGCCAGATCTGCATCCGGCAGGACGAGATTTGGAGATTTTCCGCCAAGTTCCTGATGGACGCGCTTGACCGTGTCAGCAGCGGCCTTGGCAACGAGAATGCCAGCGCGAGTCGAGCCGGTGAAGCTTACCATTTCGATGTCCTTGTGCGCCGAAATGGCAGCGCCAACGCCCGGGCCATCGCCCTGGACAAGGTTGAAGACGCCCGGCGGAACGCCTGCCGCATCAAGGATTTCAGCAAAGATTGCCGCGTTGCCCGGGCATTCCTCGGACGGCTTCAGAACCATCGTGTTGCCACCCGCCAGCGCAGGGGCGACCTTCAGGGCAATCTGGTTGAGCGGCCAGTTCCAGGGCGTGATCATGCCGACGACGCCAATCGGTTCATAGACGACGAGGTTTGCACCGTGCCGTTCGCTGAATTCGAATGTCTTGAGCGCTTCGATTGTGCCCAGGAAGCCACCGATCCCGGCTCCGACCTGTGCGGTCGCTGCAAAGTTGAGCGGAGCGCCCATTTCATTGGCCATGGATTTGGCGAGATCGCCAACGCGCTTCTTGTATTCTTCGACAATACGACCGAGCAGCGCGAGCCGTTCTTCGCGGCTTGTCTGGCTGAAAGTCTCGAAAGCGGCCTTGGCGGCCTTCACGGCCGCATCGACGTCCGCCTGCGTTCCAAGCGTGATCTCGGTGCAAGGCTCTTCGGTCGAGGGACTGATGACCAGATGACGCTTGCCGCCGATTGAATCGACCCATTGGCCGTTGATATAGTGCTTGAGGTAACTGTCCATTCTGGCTTCTCCTTGGAATACCGAGTCGTTTGATCGCGTAACGGGTTTTGATTTGGGACTTTTTACGTAAACGTCAACCTGTCTCACGGTCTTTCGCGCGAAAGACGCGACATGAGGATGGCTGCCCGCTTCGCTTGTCGACGGATTGACGCCAGATCCACTGTCTCTCCTGGCGCGTGGTCGCCGCGGCTCGCCGTGCCGAGGCCCACCAGACCGTCGACATCCTTCGCGACGAACGAAATATCGCCCGCGCCCCGCTTCAGCGGGTCGAGCGCGTCCATTTCTGGAAGGCCAAGGTCGCGATTGATGCCGTTGAGCCGCACGAGCAGCGCCTTGTTGCCTTCGGTCGGTGCCATGGCGGGATAGCCGCCGCTCTCGAACCGGATTTCCGCGTTCGTCCCTGGAGCGTGCCCAGCGACAATCGCCGCCATCTTGGCCTTGACCCGTTCGGTTTGTTCGTCGCTGAGCGTGCGGAAATCGCCGCGCGCCAAAGCAACTGCCGGGATAATGTTCGACTTGCCCCGTGCAGTTGCGCGGATTCCGTCCGCATCGAATGCAGCGTCTGTGCCGCCCGCGATGAGTCCAACATTGAATGTCAGGTTGGGTTCGGGCAGCTCCTGCCGGAAGCGCGCAATGATCCGGGCCAGCTCATAGATGGCGCCGTCACCGAACGTGGCATTGAAGATCAGCGAGCTATGGCCCGTCTTGCCAGTTGCTGTCAGCGTCCAGCTGTTGGAAGATCTTCGGGCAATCGAGCCCATGTCCCGGCCATTTTCGATCGAAAGCCCCTCAAAGTCGAGCGCAACATCGGCCCGCCTTCCCGCCGCAATCAGGTCTGCGCGCGCAATCTCGATCGGATCGCCGGAATCCTCTTCGTCGCCCGTCATGACGATTTCGATATTGGCGTCTTTCAGCGTCCCCGCTGCTTTCATCGCCCTGAGCGCGGACACAATCACCACCAGGCCGCCCTTGTCGTCACCAGCGCCCGGACCCTCGGCTTCATCGCCGCGCCTTACGAATGTCTGAAAAGGCGAATCCTTCTCGAAGACAGTGTCGAGATGGGCAATCAGCAGCAAGGATTTCGTGCCAGCCTTGCCCTTGTGGACGGCAATGAGGTGGCCCGAGCGATGGGCGAGCGCCATCGGTTTCCACATCACGGCAAATCCCAATGGCTCAAGTTCGGCACGCATCATCCGGCCCACGGCCTCGACACCGGCCAGGTTCAGTGAGCCGCTATTCTGGTTCACCAGCCGCTCCAGAAGCGAAACGGAGCGCTCATGCTCTGCATCGACCGTCGTGGTCATGCGTTTCTCTGCGGAAGAAAGCCCGGCAATTGCAGGCGATGCCGCCAGGATGGCAGCTCCCGTCAAGACAGATCCGATCCAATTGCGCATGTTCCGCTCCAAATCCATTGTCTGGTGATTCTCTGCCGCCGTTTGTATGCCGCTGCAATTGGGCACTGGCGGATTCTGGATGATCGGTTAGAGTTTACAAACGATGCTGTCACTTCCAAACCTTCTGACGCTTTCGCGCATCTTTACCGTGCCGATACTCGTTGCGCTTCTCTGGTACCCCGGCTGGGAACTGGGTTACGGCCTTGGTTTCGGCCTTTATTGCCTGATGGGGATTACCGACTATTTCGACGGTTATCTGGCGCGTGCGCAGGGCACAGTGTCAAAGCTTGGCGTCTTCCTTGACCCCATCGCAGACAAGATCATGGTCGCTGCGGTGATCGTCATGCTGGTCGGCACGCGCCACGAGGCCGCGTCGATCACAGGACTTCACCTGATACCGGCCCTGATTATTCTGCTGCGGGAAATTGCCGTGTCTGGCCTGCGTGAATTCCTTGCCGAACTGCGCGTGTCCGTGCCCGTGTCGCAGCTGGCCAAGTGGAAAACGACTCTTCAGCTTGTGGCGCTTGGGGCATTGATTCTCGCGGGCGCCCTCCCGGCCCAGTACTGGATCAAGGAGGTCGGCCTCCTGAGCCTTTGGGCCGCTGCCGTCCTGACGGTCATTACCGGTTGGGACTATCTGCGTGTCGGCATGAAGCATATGGATTGACCAGTGGCACATGTGACCTTGCTTTATTTTGCCAGCATGCGGGAAAAGCTGGGCCGCGAGATGGAAGAGCGCGTGCTACCTGAAAGTGCACGGACCGTGCATGACCTGATTGGCTGGCTCGTGACGCAAGATGCCGACTATGCCAGTGCCTTCGCGGAACCTGCAAAGCTGCGCTGTGCCATCGATCAGGTCCTGGCTCCCTTCGACGCACCGATAGCAGGCGCAAGGGAGATTGCCTTTTTCCCGCCGGTGACAGGCGGATGAAGAGCGTTCGTGTGCAGCCGGAGGATTTCGATCCTGGCGGCGAAATGGCAGCCCTTGGGGCGCTGGGGTCGGGCGGGGTGGCCAGTTTTGTTGGTCATGTTCGCGGCGATGACAATCTGATTGCACTCACGCTTGAACATTATCCGAAGATGACAGCCAAGGCGCTGGATGATCTGGCCGAGCAGGCCCTTGCGCGATGGGCGCTTGATGGCGTGACGCTCATTCATCGTATCGGAAGGCTGGTGCCGGGTGACCGGATTGTCCTGGTCTGCACAGCCTCACGGCACCGCGCCGCTGCGCTTGAGGCTTGCGCTTATCTGATCGACCGTCTGAAAACCGACGCGCCCTTCTGGAAAAAGGAGGAATTCGCCGACGGCCGTACAAGCTGGGTGGAGGCAAGGCAGAGCGATGCTGCCGCTGCCGAACGCTGGGACTAGCGGCCGGTCACTTCGCGAAGAACATTGGCCAGAAGTTCGAATTCCTTGCCTCGCGGACTGGCGCGCCGCCATGCCAGGGCAATGCTCCGGCTCGGATGATCGGCCACAAGCGGGCGCGTCGTGATCCCGGTGTTTGCAAGTATATTTGCCTCTATGGCCATTTCCGGGAGCATCGTGACGCCCAGGCCATTATCGACCATCTGGACAAGTGTGTGCAGCGACGTACCCAGCATAGCAGCATTCGCGCGAAGTTCTGGCCGATTGCAGGCAGACAGCACATGGTCCTTGAGGCAGTGCCCGTCCTCAAGCAGGAGCAGGCGCTTTTCATCGATCGTGTCGGCGGTCGCGGTCTCAGGCGGCTGTTCGTTCCCGGGATAGGCCAGAAAGAGGCGATCCTCGAACAGGATTTCCGATTCGATGTCGCC
Organism: Sphingomonadales bacterium; assembly: GCA_016704425.1. GTDB lineage: Bacteria > Pseudomonadota > Alphaproteobacteria > Sphingomonadales > Sphingomonadaceae > Aquisediminimonas. The sequence continues at coordinate 329,162 of JADJAC010000010.1, read as the reverse complement.
ACAGGCGTAAGGCAGGGCCAGCAGAACGCAATCGGCGCGCCCGTGATTGAGTGATTCGCAGGCGGCCCCGCTTGTCTCCTCGCGCAGATAGAGCTTCAGGTCAGGCCAGTCGCGCCGCAGCCTCGGGAGAATGCGGGGCAAGAGAAAAGGGGCAATCGTGGGGATCACGCTCATCCTCAGATCGCCGGAAAGCGGCTTGCCAGCCGCACGGACCATGTCGCCCAGTTCTTCGGCTTCCCGCAGGACGCGGCGCGCCTTGTCTGCGATACGTTCCCCAAGGGAGGTAAAGCGCACAACCCGCCGGTTGCGCTCGACCAGCGTGACGCCAATGAGGGATTCAAGTTCGCGCAACCCCGCAGACAGTGTCGACTGCGTCACGAAGCAGGCCTCGGCCGCCTTGCCGAAATGGCCATGCTCTTGCAGTGCTACCAGATATTGGAGTTGCTTGATTGTCGGCAGATAGGTTGTCATCAATCGATCCAGACACTTATGTCTGATGAATTAATCGAATTCCGCGATCAGGCAAGCGCCTTGTAGAGGCTGAAGAGGCTTGTCGCGGTCAGGACCACACCGACCATCAACATCAATCTCTGCGGCTGCACGTGGCGCGCGACGAAAGCCGCCATCGGTGCTGCCACCATTCCGCCGATCAGAAGGCCGAACGTGGCGATGCTGAACGCTTCAAGGCCCAATTGCGAAATGAATGTTGCGGACGCAGCCGTGGTCAGGAAGAATTCGGCGGTGTTGACGGTGCCGACCGTCATTCGCGGCGAGGTTCCCTGGATAAGCAGGTTCGACGTAACGACCGGTCCCCAGCCGCCGCCGCCTGCTGCATCGAGAAAGCCGCCAATCAGGCCGAGCGGGGCAATGATCTTCGGTTCGCGGTGCACGTGTGTATACCCCCAAGCCTTGTACAGCAGATAGATGCCAATGCAGGCAAGGTAGGCCATCACAAACGGCTTGGCGACCGAGGCATCGATGCTTGTCAGGACATAAGCTCCAAGCACAGCGCCTATGACGCCCGGAATTGCGAGGCGCCGGAACAGCCCCCAGTCGACGTTGCGATGAATGATGTGGCTGATGCCTGATGCGGCTGTCGTAAACATTTCGACGACATGGACGCGAGCCGAAGCATGCGCTGGCGGAACGCCCAGAATGCTGACGAGAAGCGTGTTCGTGATGACGCCGAAGGCCATGCCGATTGCCCCGTCTATGAGTTGGGCCACGAATCCGACCGCAACAAAGGGTAGAATCCCAGACAGGTCGAACCCGAAAATCTCCATCATCTCACCTTCAAAATCGCCCCGTTTCCCGGTCGGAATGCCCATATCAGCTCACGGCATTTGGTGATCGAGAATCTCCCATTTACAGCGCGGGTCTAGAATCGCGAGCGCGAAACGCCTAGATAGAGTTCCTTGGGCGGGAGAAAGGCAACACAAGACTCATGTTCGACCGACTGATAGCCTATCTCGATTCCGTAAAGGCAAGAGATCCTGCTCCCCGCTCTCGCTGGGAGATTCTGACGTATCCTGGTGTTTGGGCACTTGGATTCCATCGCGTTGCCCATTGGTTGTTTGCAGCTGACCTGTTTTTCCTTGCCCGCGTGGTCAACCATATCGCCCGATTCCTGACCGCAATCGATATTCACCCTGGTGCGACCATCGGTCGCAACTTCTTCATCGATCACGGCTTTGTCGTGATTGGTGAAACGGCGGAAATCGGGGACAATGTGACGATCTACCAGTGTGTGACGCTGGGCGGGACGAGCCCTGACAATGGCATTGCCGGGAAGCGGCATCCGACACTGAGCGATGGTGTCATCATTGGTTCGGGTGCGCAGGTTCTTGGACCCATCACGCTTGGCGCGCGTTCAAGAGTGGGTGCGAATTCCGTTGTGACCAAGGATGTGCCCGCAGGTGCGACAATGGTCGGCATTCCGGCGCGCCAGACGCTTGTCGATGCAGCCGATTACCAGAAGGGCTTCGTTCCCTATGGCACTCCGTGCAGCGAGCGCTTCGATCCAGCAACCCAGCAGCTCGAAATCCTCAAATGCGAGGTCGAGCAGTTGCAGAAGCGACTCGCCGCGTTGGCGGAGGAGCGTGAAGTCAGCACGCCCAGGCGGAAAAACGCCTGATGGGAGATGTTACCCCGTTTCCGACACGGGGCAGCGGACAGACTGTATTTGACCGTTCGGAACTGACTCGCATTCTCGATTTGTATGGTCGCATGGTCGCGGCAGGTTTGTGGCGCGACTATGCCATTGCCATGGAACGCGATGTTGCCGTCTTCAGTGCCTTCCGGCGGGCAACCGAACGCCCCGAGTACCGGATCGAAAAGCGCCCGACCCTGCGCAACCGCCAAGGCATGTGGGCCCTGATTGGCGAAGCGGGCATGGTTCTCCGACGCGGGCATGAGCTTGCACCCATACTCGCGCCGGTTGAACGACGGCTTATGAAGCTGGTTGCACCCTGACCGGAACAACGAGCGATGGGGGCAATTTCGCTCCGACGGCCTTTGGAAGCATGGCAAGCACCGCCTGCCGGACACTATGCCAGAAGGCGGAAAGCATCAGCAATGCCGATCCGATCACAAAGGCGGCCAGTGCGACATTGAGGCTGATCGCGCCGAATTCCCGGAACAGCGCGATGATGGCATAGATCACATAGCCCAGCGCAGAAACGAGCAGCGCCCGACGATCGACTGCCAGCGCAATCAGCCCCATGGCAACATACAGAGCGACGACGACAAGTGCCTTGCTGACGCTCGGTTCGCCCTCAAGCATTCCAAGCATCGCAAAGATCGAATGGGCAATCATCGGCGCCGCAACCAGATGCAGCCAGAACGCCACATCCGAGCGGCGCGTCTTGCGCATGGGGTCGGACATGTCCCAACGCATCGCAAAAGCAAAGACGCCCAAGCCAAGGGCAAAGAGCGCAGCATAAACGACACGTTCGATGTTTTCGTCCCCGACAGCTGCGAGGAGGAGCGAAAGGCTGACCCCGACCAGAGCAACGGCGCCTGCAGCGATTGTGATGGGAACCTGGAACCGCCGCCAATGGAGCCAGGCGGCACCCCCGGCCATGGCTGCACAACCGGCAACAATCGCAGCACTTGCGCTGTCGCCCGCTTCAAGACCGCCGTCGCCCAGGATCGCAGCAACCAGCGCCGAAAAGACGCCACCGACAAAGGCAAGCAGGAAGACAATGCTCGGCAGTGCCATGCGCTTCTGGCGCGTGAAATACTCCGCCAATCCCCATGACAGGCCAGCAATGGCCGCCGCGCCGATCGCTGGGTGAATCTCTCCTCCAAGCCATCCGCCGCCGACGAGCAGCAGAACCCCCGCGATCGCGACGAAGATGTCGTTGAACCCGGACAGGAGCCGGAAATCCTCTTCGTCGACCATTGAGGTCGCGCGCTGGGCCGAAACATGAGTCCTCAATGCGTCAACCTCCTGCGGACTCAGCACTCCGGCCGCGACGGCCGATTCCAGATCGCTTTCGCTGTACATTGCGCATTCTCCTTATGGCGAGATGGCGAACTTCTGCCATAGCTGTATTATCTTTGCAATACACTTGTGATAGAGCAAAAAAAGGGGCCGCATGAAGCAGCCCCTTTTCCCCCGATTAACTGGATCTGCGATTCTACGCGAATGCGACGCGTGTCGCATGCCGCCGCCGCATGGACCGGCCCAAGGCAGCAAAGCCCACGAACATCATCATCCAGGTGGCTGGTTCCGGCACTGCAGTCGATTTGATCGCAACATTGTCGACCTCGAACGCATTTCCTGTCGAATTGAACCGCAGCCCCGCAACCAGACCCTGGTCTGCGCCTGTAAACGTCAGCTTGGCGATCGGATTCGTTGTTGGGCTGGTCTGGTTGCCGTTTGGATTGACTGCTGCATTGGCACCAGTGAATGTGGCAATCACGTTGCTCGCGGCATCGAGCACTTGCAACGTGTTGTAGGCATCAACCGAACCCCAGATGAAACTGATTTCACTGATCAATCCAAAAGCTGAAAGGTTGAGGGTGCGGGGCGTACCATCTGTCGGTCCGACCGAAATATAGCCGCCGGTGCTGCCAAAGGGTTGCGCGCGAACGCCGCCGAGTGAGCCCGAGAAAATCGTGCCATTATACTCAGGCGTTGCCGAATTGAAATCGAACGTCGGTGTCGGCCCGGCATAGATCGACGCGCCCGGCGTGGCGGACAAAGTGATTGCGGCATAGGCAGGGACTGCCGAAAGGCAAACTGCAGCGGATGCCGCCAAGATCAGGAGCTTCTTCATTAACCATCCTTCGTTTCGCCATGCCATTTTCAAAATGGAAAGCCTTGTTTCACAGCCGCAATTCTTAACAAGAACTACAGCCTTGGGTGGAAGAATACATGGAATTCCGCCAAAAACTAGGACATGGAGAGACCGAATATGGTAAATGAAACGCCTGTCTCTGTCTGGTACAATACTCCTGAAATAGCTTAAATGGTTAATTCAACCAGATCTGGACTTTCTCTCAACTGCCAAGCGATTGCAGTCGATTGATCGCAGCCATGGATTGCTCGGAACCCGATTGCGGGACGATTTCGCCCGTGCGATCAATGATCTCGGCCCAATGGGCCGCGACGCCCTCGACGGTCCGTTCGTCTTCGGACAGGGCGACGCCGCGCGTCAGGGTGACATTCGCCGCATGGAAGAAACCGCCGCCGGCACCAACGATTGCATTGGACGGGGCCTCTTCGCTCACGAGGAAGAGTGCGGCCGGAACCACGTTGATCGGGTTGAATGATTTGAAGGCTTCCAACGGGAAAATGTCTTCGGTCATGCGCGTCGCTGCGATCGGGGCAAGCGTATTGACCTTGATGTTGTTCTTCGCGCCTTCGAGGTAGAGCGACTTGGTGAATCCCGCGAGCCCCAGCTTGGCCGCGCCATAATTGGTCTGGCCGAAATTGCCGTAAAGCCCGGTTGAAGATGCCGTCATGAGGATGCGGCCATAATTCTGCTCGCGCATCGTTTCCCAAACCGCCTTGGTGCAGTTTGCCGAACCGATGAGGTGAACCTTCACCACAAGTTCGAAATCGGAGATTTCCATCTTGGCGAAGCTCTTGTCGCGCAGGATGCCTGCATTGTTGATGAGGATGTGGACGCCGCCCCAGGCTTCCTTGGCCTTGGCCACCATTTCAGCCATCTGGTCAAACTCGGCGACATTGCCACCGTTCGACATCGCGTCGCCACCCATGGCCTTGATCTCTTCGACAACCTTGAGCGCCGAATCCGAATGGCCGGTGCCATCGCGCGCGCCGCCGAGATCGTTGACCACCACCTTTGCGCCGCGGCGCGCGAGTTCCAGCGCATATTCGCGGCCAAGCCCGCCGCCCGCACCTGTGACGATAGCAATTTTGCCTGCAAAACTGACGGTCATAATCTCTGCTCCGATAACAAATGATGGCGGCTGATTAGCGCCTGATTCAATGCGCGCAAGCGCCTTCATCCTGACGCTACGGCAAGGTAAAGCCCTTCACGCCCTCGACATTTTCGCCGATCCGCGCTTTAGCCCGTTCGCAATTGTTTCAAGGAGCATGCAATGGATGCGCGCCATCTGGCCAAGGCTCTGGGCAATCCGGCCTATGTGCAAGGGCTCGATCAGCGCGGATGGGCAGCGCTCCTGGCTATGGCAGATGCGGAAGAGCTGACCGCCAGCCTGGCCTGGCGCGTGAGCGGGCTTGCCATTTCCCAGGACTCCCAGGCCCACCTGACGATTGCCCGCGAAAGAGCGGAGGAAAGTCGAAGCGCCACGCTTGACCGTATTCGCGCCATAGCCAAGGAACTGGCCCCGGCGGGAATTCCGGCAACGCTTCTCGATGAGGCCGGCTGGATTGCGGCGGGGCTTGATGCTGCGCGCGGGTCCGTGGGAAGCGAGGTCGCAATTGCAGTCCCGCGGGAGCGCGAGGCCGAGGTCCGTGGGCGCCTCCCGTTCCGCATCCGGACAGTGGCCAATGCAGACGTCGGCGGGGCCTCGCTTGAAAACGGGCTGTTCTTGCCTGCGCCCGAATCGATGGTGATGGATGCCGTCGAAGCGCTGCTGGGCAGCGGTGACCCAAAAGGGCTGGCCGGGCTTTGGGCGATTGACCGGCTGATCCGCGAATTTTCCGAAGTTGAAGGCTTCTGGCAACGGTTGCACAATTGCTCGGCAGCGCGAAAGTGCACGCCGCTCCTGTCGCGCGCGCTGCGCCTGTCGCACCATCTCTTTGAAACGCCCGTCGACCCCTGGCTGGCCTGGGAACCGCGGCGTGGCGACATCTTTTATCTCGGGCGCATTCTTGCGCGGAATGCGCGAGGCGAGGAATCCCGCCGCATCCTGCGCCTCGCCTTTCGCGTGAGAGCCCGGCTGCGCGGCTAGTTCTGGAATCTGCAACCATTTGGTGGCAAAGGCTGGGGTCATGAGCAAAAGACCTGTTGCTGCTGTCATTCTTGCCGCGGGCAAGGGCACGCGCATGAAATCGGATCTGCACAAGGTCCTTCACCCGATCGCCGGCAAGCCGATGCTGATGCATTTGCTGGAAAGCGTCGAGGCGCTGGGGCCAATGCACAAGGTCGTCATTGTCGGCAGCGGCAAGGAGCAGCTCGAAACGGCGGTTGCGGGCACGGGTTGCGCAATTGCCGTGCAGGAGCCGCAGCTTGGCACGGGCCACGCCGTCCAACAGGCGGAGGTTGCGCTATCCGGCTTCGATGGAGATGTCCTGATCCTTTATGGAGATGTGCCCTTTGTGCCGGCCGACACGATGCGCGTGATGCTTGCGCGGCTTGGGGAGGCCGATCAGCCCGCAGTGGTTGTCCTGGGTTTCGAACCATCCGACGGCCTCCAGTATGGGCGCGTCATCGCATCGGATAGCGGCCGCATCGAAAAGATGGTCGAATACAAGGACGCAACTCCGGCGGAGCGGGATTGCCGCCTGTGCAATTCCGGCCTTATGGCCGTGCGATCGCAGGACTTGTTCGCTTTGCTCTCCCGGGTCGGCAAGGACAATGCGGCCGGGGAGTATTACCTCGTCGATATCGTCAATATCGCCATTGCCGACGGCCGGGCTTGCGCCGTGATCACGACCGACCCGTTCGATGTGGCCGGAATCAACAGCCGCGCCGAACTTGCCGAAATGGAAGCTCAATGGCAGGCGCGCCGTCGCCAACAGGCAATGGACGAAGGCGCCACGCTTGTAGCACCCGACACCGTCTGGTTTTCGCATGACACGGACATTGGCCGTGATGTGCTGATCGAGCCCAATGTGTTTTTCGGCCCCGGCGTGACGATAGCTGACAAGGTCAGCATCCGCGGCTTTTCGCACATCGAAGGCGCAACGATTGCCAGTGGTGCGGAAGTGGGCCCGTTTGCCAGGCTCCGCCCGGGAGCGGTGCTCGAAGAAAAGGCGAAGGTCGGCAATTTCGTCGAAGTGAAGAAGGCGCGTCTCGGCAAGGGAGCCAAGGCAAGCCACCTGACCTATCTGGGCGATGCCGATGTTGGAGAGGGCGCAAATATCGGTGCCGGCACGATTACCTGCAACTATGACGGGTTTTTGAAATATCGGACGGAAATCGGGGCGGGAGCCTTCATCGGTTCCAATTCCGCGCTCGTTGCGCCGGTTTCCATTGGTGAGGGCGCAATTGTTGCGGCCGGCTCTGTCGTCACAGCGGATGTGCATGCCGATGCTTTGGCCATTGCGCGCGGATCGCAGGAAATGAAGCCAAATTGGGCGCGCCGATTCCGTGAAGTGATGGCTGCGAAAAAGGCAGAACGGAAATAGCCTTGGGTCTTGCGCGAAGAACCGCCCGGCGCTGATGTCCGGTTTCGCTTGAAATTCTTAAGCTTTCTACCGATATTGTGGACATCCGGTGCTTTTCACCGGGCAAAGGAGTGAAATTACGATGGCCAACTGGTCGGATCCCCGCATTGTCGGAGCCCCCTTGGGCGCCGCTGCTGGCACGCAAAGCGCCGCTTATGATGCGGGCCTGCGTTCCTACATGCTGTCTGTTTACAACTATATGGCGTCCGGCGTCCTGTTGACGGGCATTGTCGCGCTGCTCTTTGCGCGCAGCGGCTATGCCCAGTCGATCATGATGGGCCCGGGCATTCTCAAATATGTCATCATGTTCGCGCCACTCGGCTTTGTATTTGCCTTGAGCTTCGGCATAAATCGCATGTCGACGGCTGCTGCACAGGCCACCTATTGGGCCTATGCAGCCGTCATGGGCATGTCGCTCTCGACGATATTCCTGATTTATACCGGAACATCGATTGCCCAGACCTTCTTCGCGACGGCGGGTGCTTTCGCAGGCCTCAGCCTTTTTGGATACACAACCAAGAAGGACCTCTCGGGCTTCGGCACCTTCCTGATCATGGGTGTTGTCGGCCTGCTGGTGGCGAGCATCGTCAACATCTTCATGCAGTCCGGCCCGTTCCAGCTGGTGATCAGTGCGCTTGGCGTCCTGATCTTCGCCGGGCTGACGGCCTATGACACGCAGAAGATCAAATCGATGTACAGCTATGTTGCTGGCAGCGACATGGTCGGCAAGACCGTCGTGATGGGCGCACTGCAGCTCTATCTCGACTTCATCAACATGTTCATGTTCCTGCTGCGGCTGTTCGGTTCGCGCGACTGATCCGGCAGGAATAGGCTGTAACAAGCGGCCCGGCAGGAGATATTCTGCCGGGCCTTTTTTCATGCCTATTCCGGCAGGAAGTCCGGCACGCTGAGATAGCGTTCGCCGGTATCATAGTTGAAGCCGAGCACCCGGGCATTCTTGGGAAGATCCGGCAGTTTCTGGGCGATGGCAGCCAGCGTTGCGCCTGAGGATATGCCCACCAGCATCCCTTCTTCGGTGGCAGAGCGCCGGGCCATTGCCTTTGCATCGGCCGGATCGACCTGGATCACACCATCGAGCAACTGGGTATGGAGGTTTGCCGGGATGAAGCCTGCACCAATGCCCTGAATGGGATGCGGGGCCGGGCTGCCGCCCGAAATGACCGGCGAGAGCGTAGGCTCGACAGCAAAGACCTTGAGGTTTGGCCACGCCTTCTTCAGGACCTGGGCAACGCCCGTGATATGGCCGCCGGTCCCGACGCCCGTGATGATGGCGTCAAGCGGCGTATCCTTGAAGTCCGCGAGGATTTCAGGGCTCGTCGTGCGCACGTGAATGTCGATATTCGCCGGATTTTCGAACTGCTGCGGCATCCATGCGCCGGGCGTGGTCGAGACGATCTCGAGCGCGCGCTCGATAGCACCCTTCATACCCTTTTCGCGGGGCGTGAGGTCAAATGTGGCGCCATAGGCCAGCATCAGGCGCCTGCGTTCGATTGACATGCTTTCCGGCATCACGAGGACAAGCTTGTATCCCTTGACCGCCGCCACCATTGCGAGGCCAATGCCGGTATTGCCGGACGTCGGTTCGACGATTGTGCCACCGGGCTTCAGCGCGCCCGACTTTTCCGCATCCTCGATCATCGCCAGACCGATTCGATCCTTGATCGAGCCGCCGGGATTGCTCCGTTCGGACTTGATCCAGACTTCGGCGTCGGGAAACAGCCGCGCAACGCGGATGTGTGCCGTGTTGCCAATGGTTTCGAGAATATTGGCTGCCTTCATGTGGTCAACTCCTTTGGTAAGTCGAATGTCTTTGCCCGGCGCAATTCGGGAAAAATATAGGCCCAGATCAGGGTCACGGCAATCGCCCCCGCCCCTCCGACTACAACCGCGCCAATCGGGCCGACCAAGGCCGCAGCCAGCCCCGATTGCGCCTCTCCCAACTCGTTCGAGCCCGAGATCGCAAGCTGGGATACGGCGTTGACGCGACCGCGCATTTCGTCCGGCGTATAAAGCTGGACAAGGGAGGAGCGGACATAGACGGACAGCATGTCCGCAGCGCCAAGGATCGTCAGCATCCCAAGCGAGAGCCACAAATTCGTCGAAATTCCAAAAACGATCGTAGCCACGCCAAAAGCGATCACAGCCGCCAGCATCTTGATGCCGACGTTGTTCGCGAGCGGGCGAACGGAAAACCACAGCGCCATGACAGTCGCGCCGAGCGCAGGTGCCCCGCGCAACCACCCAAGACCTTCGGGGCCGACTTTCAGTATGTCGCGTGCATAGACCGGGAGGAGGGCGGTCGCGCCTGCAAGCAGCACGGCAAACAGGTCAAGTGTGATTGCGCCCAGCAGGAAGCGATGCCCGCGAACATAGCCAAGGCCGTCAATCATCTGGCGTAACGGATGCGATCCATCCTTGATCGATGTGCGCGCATAGGGTCGGATCGACAGGATTGACGCTGTCGTGATCGCCAGCAGCGCGGCCGCGATCCAGTAAGACGAGGCTGGATGGGCAGCATAGGCCAGGCCGCCAAGGGCCGGACCCAGAATGCCGCCGGTCTGCCAGGCGATGCTGCTCATCGCGATTGCGCGGGGCAGCGATTCCGGCGGAACGAGATTGGGCGCAATCGAACTGAGCGACGGGCCATTGAACGCACGCACGACGCCGTGCAGTCCCGCGACAATGAACAGGGCCGGTAGTGTCAGACTGTCATGTGCGGTCATCCACCCCAAAGCGAGCGCATTGAGCAGGTCAAGCGATATCGCTGCCGATGCAACGAACCGCCGGTCAAATCGGTCTGCCATCCATCCGGCAACCGGCATCAGGACGAGGAGCGGCAGGAATTGCGCGATACCGATCAGGCCCAGCTGGAATGCAGCCGCCTTTGGCCCCATGCCATAGTCCGTCCGTGCAATATCATAGACCTGCCAACCGATGACGACGACCATACCGACCTGCGCCAGCACTGCGCAGAAGCGCGAAATCCAGAACAGGCGGTAGTCGCGGAACGCCAGCGGGGATTGCGGCTTGCTCATTCAGGCACGCCGCAACAGGCCAGATCGGGAAGGATCGTCATGAACCGGCCTTAGGCAAGGCTCACAAAGCTGTCGAGAACACGTTTTCTTCCCGCTTGCTCAAAATCTATTTCGAGCTTGTTGCCTTCGATTTCGGCAATCGTGCCATATCCGAATTTGGTGTGGAAGATGCGCAAGCCCACCGACACATCGCTGCGGCCCTTGTTGCCCAGGCTGACGGCACTGCCGCGTGCCTCGACAATACGGGTCGGCTGGGTCGAATAACCACCGCCGGCCGCGCGCTGCCAGCCGGGCCCCCGGCCCGTGCCGCGCTGGACATGGGCAAAGGGGTCGATCTGTTCGGACCAGCTCGCCCGCCACAGGCTCTCGCCGCCGGCCATGCTGGTTTCCTGAACGATGTGCGTCTCGGGCAGTTCGGCGATAAAGCGCGAAGGAATACTTGACGTCCATTGGCCATAGATGCGCCGATTGGCCGCATGAAGGATTGTGCAATGCTTCCGTGACCGGGTAATCGCCACATAGGCAAGGCGACGTTCCTCTTCGAGGCTTTTGAGCCCGCCCTCGTCCAGTGCGCGCTGCGATGGAAAGACGCCTTCTTCCCAGCCGACAAGGAAGGTCCGGTCAAATTCCAGGCCCTTTGCCGCGTGGATCGTCATGATCGTCACCTTCTGATCGTCTGCCGCCGCATCATTGTCCATCACGAGGCTGACATGCTCGAGGAAGGCGCCGAGCGTTTCATAGTCTTCCATTGCCCGGACAAGTTCGCCCAGGTTTTCGAGCCGCCCGGCACTTTCGGCGGACTTGTCGGCCTGCAGCATCGCCGTATAGCCGCTTTCGTCGAGAATGGCCCGGGCAAGTTCGGGATGCGCCAGGTCGCGAGCCCTGTCTCGCCAACTTGCGAGATCGGCAACAAATCCGCCAAGCGCGCGGCGGGCCTGCGGGGTCAGTTCATCACTGTCCAGAATGCGAGCGGCAGCTTGCGCAAGCGGCATCCCTTCGGCCCGCGCCAGCATTTGCAGCTTTGCAATCGCCTTGTCACCCAGCCCCCGCTTGGGCTGGTTCACGATGCGCTCGAATGCCAGATCGTCGGCCGGCTGGTTGACGAGCCTGAGATAGGCCAATGCATCGCGGATCTCGGCGCGTTCGTAAAAGCGGAATCCGCCGACAATCCTGTAAGGCAGGCCAATGGCAATGAACCGGTCCTCGAATTCGCGAGTCTGGAATTGTGCGCGGACGAGGATTGCTGAATCGTCGAGCGAGCTTCCGTTGCGCTGGTCGGCCTCGATCAATTCGCCGACGCGGCGCGCTTCTTCCGGGCCGTCCCAGACGCCAATGACAGCAACCTTTTCACCGTCGTCGAGCTGCGTCCACAGTGTCTTTCCAAGCCGTCCGCCATTGTTCGCAATCAGTCCGGATGCTGCGCCGAGGATATGCGGCGTCGAGCGGTAATTCTGCTCGAGCTTGATGATCGCAGCACCGGGGAAATCCTGTTCGAAGCGCAGGATGTTGGTCACTTCGGCGCCGCGCCAGGAATAGATCGACTGGTCATCATCGCCAACGCAGCAGATATTCTTGCGCGCCTGGGCAAGAAGCCGAAGCCAGAGATACTGGACGGCATTGGTGTCCTGATATTCGTCGACCAATATGTATTTGAAGCGCTGTTGATAGTTTTCCAGCACGTCGCGATGCGACTTCAGGATTGTCAGGACATGAAGCAGCAGGTCCCCGAAGTCGCAGGCATTGAGTGCCTTCAGCCGGTCCTGGTAACTCTGGTAGAGTTCACCGCCGCGGCCATTGGCGAAGCGCTCGCTTTCTCCGGCATCGATGTCCCCGGGTGTCAGCCCCTTGTTCTTCCATTGGTCGATCAGCCCACCCAATTGCCGTGCCGGCCATCGCTTCTCGTCAAGGTCTGCAAGCTGGATCACCTGCTTCAAAAGGCGGATCTGGTCATCGGTGTCGAGGATCGTGAAATTGCTTTGCAGGCCGACGAGTTCGGCATGGCGACGGAGCATTTTTGCGCCGATCGCATGGAACGTGCCGAGCCAGGGCATGCCTTCGACAGCATCGCCGATAATCCGGCCGACCCGCTCCTTCATCTCGCGCGCGGCCTTGTTCGTAAAGGTGACCGCCAGGATTTCAGACGGCCAGGCCCTCCGTGTTGCAATCAGATGGGCGAGCCGCGCGGTGAGCGCTGCAGTCTTGCCTGTGCCGGCGCCCGCCAGAATCAGGACCGGCCCGTCCGCTGTCAGCACGGCTTCACGCTGCGGCGGATTCAATCCCTTGAGGTAGGGTGGATCAATTGACTGGGCAGGGGTGTTCATCGTCATGAACGATTAGGGAACATTGTTCCAACGGGCAAGCGCCACGCTCTGTCATGGGCAATGCCTGCTTGGCCCCGGTGTCGCACAGCGTTAGGGTGGGGCCACGTCATGCAGATCTACCTTCCCATTGCCAACATGTCGGTCAACATCCTGACCATGATCCTGCTCGGCGGGACTGTCGGGCTGTTGTCAGGCATGTTCGGGGTCGGCGGCGGATTCCTGACAACGCCATTGCTGATCTTCTTTGGCATTCCGCCCACAGTGGCAGCCGCATCGGCCGCGACACAGGTCACAGGCGCGAGCGTTTCCGGGGTGCTCGCGCACTGGGAACGCGGCGGCGTTGACCTCCGGATGGGCCTGCTCCTTGCGGCAGGCGGCGTTGTTGGCGCGTTGGTCGGAGCCTGGTTGTTCAATGCCCTGAGCGGGCTGGGCCAGATCGATACTGCGATCAACATCCTTTATGTGGCGATGCTGGGATCGATCGGCTGGCTGATGGCGCGCGATGCCTGGCGTGACATTCGTGCAGAACGGTCCGGTGAACCGGTCCAGGTGCGCAAGGTTCATCATCATCCGTTGGTCGCGAACCTTCCCTTTCGCTGGCGTTTCTACAAATCCGGCATTTATGTTTCGCCGCTGGCGCCGCTCGCTCTTGGTATTTTCACAGGCATATTGACTGTCCTTCTTGGGGTCGGTGGCGGCTTTGTGGTGGTTCCGGCGATGATCTATCTGCTGGGCATGTCTGCTCGGGTCGTGGTCGGCACGTCGCTCTTGCAAATCCTCCTGGTTACGGCCTTCACGACAATGGTCCATGCATTGACGACACATGCTGTCGATATCGTTCTGGCCGGACTGTTACTGGTCGGCGGTACATTCGGGGCGCAGATGGGTGCGCGGCTCGCGGTCCGGCTTCCACCCCAGAAGCTGCGAATGGCGCTGGCGGCGATTGTTCTGCTCGTGGCCCTGCGGATGTTCCTTGGCTTGACATACCGACCGCCTGAACTTTTCACGATCGAGCTTTTGGGATGATACGCGGCCTCTTCCTTGTGGTCCTCGCCCTTCTGTTGACGGGCGCCCGTGAACCCGTCCTCGTGCCCGATGTGTCGCAACGCAATGTGGATATCGTCTACAGCTTCACGGGCGCCGAACTGCTCCTGTTCGGCGCCATCCTCTATCCCGACGGCCGCTTTCCGCAACGCGATGCCGATATCGCCGTCGTCCTCAAAGGGCCAAGCCAGCCGATACTGATGCGCGAAAAGCAGCGGCTGCTGGGGACGATCTGGGCCAATGCGGACAGCACGCGTTTTCAGTCTGCCCCGGGCTTTTATGCAATCGCGACATCGCGCCCGCTGGACAAGCTCATCGATGAGCGGACGGCCGCAATATATGAACTTGGCCTGGGCAATATCCAGCTATCGCCGGCCGATGCGGGCGACACCGGCAAGCAGGCGCGATTTGAGAACGGGCTTGTCGATCTGAGACGCAAGAACGAGCTTTTCATTGATCGGCCGGGTGCGGTCGAGATCACCAATGGCGTGCTCTATCGGGCGCGCCTGCCGATCCCGGCGCGGGTTCCAACCGGGCACTATACAGCAGAAACATTCCTGATCCGTGACGGACGCATTCTTGCGGCGGCCACACGCGACATTGTCATCCGGAAGTCCGGGTTCGAAAGATTTGTAGCCGTGGCGGCGGATCAATCGCCGTTTCTCTATGGCCTGTGCGCGATAGCCCTCTCGCTCGCGCTTGGCTGGCTTGCCAGTGCGGCCTTCAAGCGGTTCTGACCGGTTCAATCGGTTTCCGCTTTCTTAAGGAAACGCTGTTATTCCCGTGCGGTCTTGCAGGGGGCTGAATTTATGGATTTTCCGACGTCATCGAGTGCTGCGCAGCCGCAAACGGACTTTGGCCTTGCATCGGTGCCACGACCATCGCGTGGCGTCGACACCGAGATCGGTCTGGTTCTGGACATTTCCGGGTCATCTTCGCGCGTCCTGCTTGATTCAGTGGCCATCGAGTCGCTGGCCTCGCAATCCGATCCAAGCCTTGCGGGCGCCGGACAGGTCGGCGGGCAGATCAAGGTCAAGGTCGGCTCGACATGGCTAGTCGCCAACATCCGCACGCTTTCGAAACATCCGGACACGCCGGGCAAAGTGATTGCCATGATCGACTTTCTTGGGGAAGGCGATGAAGAGCGCCTGACCGGCAAGATCTATAATTTCCGCCGCGGCGTCACTCGCTATCCCTTTCCCGATGCGCAGGTCTTTCCGGCCTCATCGGACGATATGCGCCAGCTCTACGCGGCCGATGACCGCGCGATCATCGAAATCGGCACTGTCTATCCGACAAGCGATATTCGCGGGGCGCTCTATATCGATGCGATGCTGGGCAAGCACTTCGCGCTGCTCGGCTCGACCGGCACCGGCAAATCGACGGCAGCCGCGCTCATTCTCCACCGGATCTGCGAACTGGCCCCGCAGGGCCATATCGTGATGATCGATCCGCACGGCGAATATTCAGCGGCGTTCAAGACAAATGGCGCGCTTTACGACGTCACCAACCTCGCCATGCCATACTGGCTGATGAATTTCGAAGAGCATTGCGAAGTCTTCCTGACAACGCAGGGCAATGAACGCCAGCTCGATGCAGACATCCTTGCCAAATGCCTGCTCGCGGCGCGGGCGAAGAGCCGCGCTTCGGAAGGAATTGCCAAGCTGACGGTCGATTCTCCGATTCCCTACCTCCTGTCCGACCTGACCAACATCATTCAGGCGGAAATGGGCAAGCTCGACAAGGCCGGCGAGAATGCTCCCTATATGCGGCTGAAAACCAAGATCGACGAGATCAAGGCCGATCCGCGCTATACGTTCATGTTCTCGGGGATGATGGTGGCGGACACGATGGCCGATTTCCTTGGCCGCATCTTTCGCCTTCCAGGCGATGGAAAGCCGATTTCGATCATCGACGTGTCCGGAGTTCCGTCAGACATTACTTCGGTGGTGGTCGCGGTCTTGAGCCGGATGGTCTTCGATTATGCCATCTGGTCGCGCAACGAGCCGCAACGCCCGATCCTGCTGGTCTGCGAAGAGGCCCACCGTTATGTGCCCGCCGAACGCGACGCGCACAAGAGTTCGGTCGGCAAGATCCTTGGCCGGATTGCGAAGGAAGGTCGTAAATATGGCATTTCGCTCGGCCTGATCACGCAGCGTCCGTCGGACCTTGCTGAAGGCGTGCTGTCACAATGCGGCACGATCATCGCGATGCGCCTCAACAACGATCGCGACCAGGCCTTTGTGAAAGCGGCCATGCCGGAAGGCGCGCGCGGCTTTCTCGATACGATCCCGGCGCTCAGGAACCGGGAATGCATCATCTGCGGCGAAGGTGTTTCCATCCCGATCCGCGTTGCAATCGACGATCTTGAAGAATTCAAGCGCCCCGCGTCCAGTGATCCGCTCTTTTCGGAACTCTGGCAGCAGACGGGCGGCGAGGAAGAGATTGTCGGTCGTGTGGTCAAACGGTGGCGCAGTCAGGGCAAATAAAGCCCTGCATTGGCCTTTCTGGTTGACCTGACCCGATTGTCTGGCTAATGGCGCGCTCGTCCGAAGGGAATGGTGCGTGGGGTTAGCCCCGCAATTTTCCGCGAACTACGGGCACTACATAGCGCTTGAACGATGCTTGTGTGGGTGAAGGCCTGAGGATCATGATGTGATTCTCTTAGGCCTTTTTGCGTTTTCCGGAACGCCTCCTGCATGAACAGAGTAACTTCAAAAAGGTGAAGGGCTTCATGCCAACGATTAATCAGCTGGTCCGCAAGGGCCGGGACCCTCAGAAGGCTAAATCCAAGGTTCCCGCAATGGAGCAGAATCCGCAAAAGCGCGGCGTCTGCACTCGTGTTTACACGACGACCCCGAAAAAGCCGAACTCGGCTCTGCGCAAGGTGGCGAAGATTCGCCTGACCAACCAGCGCGAAGTCATCAGCTATATCCCGGGTGAAGGGCACAATCTTCAGGAGCATTCGGTTGTCCTGATCCGCGGGGGCCGCGTCCGCGATCTTCCCGGTGTGCGTTATCACGTACTTCGCGGCGTTCTGGACACCCAGGGCGTCAAGGATCGCAAGCAATCGCGCTCGAAATATGGCGCGAAGCGTCCCAAGTAAGAAGGATCAGCAGAAATGGCACGTCGTCGTCGTCCCGAAAAGCGGGTAATCCTGCCTGATCCCAAGTTCGGGGATGAGGTTCTTTCGAAATTCATGAACAGCGTGATGCTGGATGGCAAGAAGTCCACGGCTGAAGGCATTGTCTACAGCGCTCTCGAAACCGTCGAGGCCCGCGCAAAGAAGGATCCGTTGCAGGTCTTTCATGATGCGCTCAACAATGTGAAGCCGGGCATCGAAGTCCGTTCACGCCGCGTTGGCGGTGCGACCTATCAGGTTCCCGTCGAAGTCCGTGCGGAACGTGCCCAGGCGCTCGCCATCCGCTGGCTGATCACGGCTGCCCGCAACCGCAGCGAGAACACGATGTCGGCCCGGCTTTCGGGCGAATTGCTCGATGCGTCGAGCAATCGCGGCAACGCGGTCAAGAAGCGTGAAGACACGCATCGCATGGCCGAAGCCAACCGCGCCTTCTCGCATTACCGCTGGTAACAGCGATAACCCCCCGGAGTATCTGACATGGCACGCAGCCATCCTCTCGAAAAATACCGCAATATCGGTATCATGGCGCACATCGACGCGGGCAAGACCACGACGACCGAGCGTATCCTTTACTACACCGGCAAGTCCTACAAGATCGGCGAAGTGCATGAAGGCACGGCGACGATGGACTGGATGGAGCAGGAGCAGGAGCGCGGCATCACGATCACGTCTGCTGCGACAACCTGCTTCTGGAACGATCACCGGATCAACATCATCGACACGCCAGGGCATGTGGACTTCACGATTGAAGTCGAGCGTTCGCTGCGCGTGCTTGACGGTGCGGTGGCGTGCTTCGATGGTGTGGCCGGCGTTGAGCCGCAGTCCGAAACCGTCTGGCGCCAGGCTGAAAAGTACAAGGTTCCGCGGATGTGCTTTGTCAACAAGCTTGACCGCACCGGCGCCAATTTCGAGATGTGCGTGGACATGATCCGCGATCGCCTCGGCGCGAAGCCGCTAGTGCTTTACATTCCTGTCGGGATCGAAAGCAGCCTCAAGGGCCTGGTCGACCTGGTCGAAAATCGCGCGATCATCTGGCTCGACGAATCGCTGGGTGCCAAGTTCGAATTTCAGGACATCCCCGATGACCTGAAGGACAAGGCCGCTGCGCTTCGTGCAGAGCTGATCGAAACCGTCGTGGAGCAGGACGATACGGTTCTCGAAGCCTATTTCGAGGGCAATGAACCTGACGTCGCGACAATCAAGAGGCTGATCCGCAAGGGGACGCTCAATTTCTCGTTCGTGCCTGTGCTGTGCGGTTCGGCGTTCAAGAACAAGGGTGTCCAGCCGCTGCTTGACGCTGTTGTTGATTATCTGCCGTCGCCGCTTGATATTCCGCCGGTTGATGGCCTGAAGCTTGACGGCGTAACGCCCGATACGCGTCCCGCGTCGGACGATGCACCGATGTCGGCGCTCGCGTTCAAGATCATGAACGATCCGTTCGTGGGAACGCTGACCTTTGCCCGCATCTATTCGGGCAAGCTGGAAACGGCGTCGCAGGTCCTGAACTCTGTCAAGGACAAGAAGGAAAAGGTTGGCCGCATGCTGCTCATGCATGCCAACAGCCGCGAAGACATCCAGGAAGCCTATGCCGGCGACATTGTCGCACTTGCAGGCCTCAAGGACACGACGACCGGCGACACGCTGTGCGCGATCAGCGCGCCGATCATCCTTGAGCGCATGGAATTCCCTGACCCCGTCATCGAGGTTGCGGTGGAACCCAAGACCAAGGCCGATCAGGAAAAGATGGGCGTCGCGCTCAACCGTCTTGCGCGCGAGGATCCGTCGTTCCGCGTCACGTCAGACCATGAATCGGGCCAGACGATCATCAAGGGCATGGGTGAACTTCACCTCGAAATCCTTGTCGATCGCATGAAGCGCGAATTCAAGGTTGAGGCCAATGTCGGCGCACCGCAGGTCGCCTATCGCGAATATCTCGCGAAGAAGGTCGATATCGACTATACGCACAAGAAGCAGTCGGGCGGATCGGGCCAGTTCGGTCGCGTGAAGTTCACTGTAACTCCGGGCGAACGCGGTTCGGGCATCATCTTCACCGATGCCGTCAAGGGTGGCAATATTCCCAAGGAATATATCCCGTCCGTTGAAAAGGGCATGCGGGAAACTGCAGAGACCGGATCGTTGATCGGCTTCCCGATCATCGATTTCGAGATCGAGCTTTATGACGGTGCGTATCATGACGTCGACTCGTCAGCACTGGCGTTCGAAATCTGTGCGCGTGCCGCCATGCGCGAAGCGGCGCAGAAGGCGGGCATCAAGCTGCTCGAGCCGATCATGAAGGTCGAAGTCGTCACCCCGGAAGATTATCTGGGCGATGTCATCGGCGACATGAATTCGCGGCGCGGGCAGATCCAGGGCACTGACAGCCGCGGCAATGCGCAGGTTGTCGAGGCAATGGTGCCGCTTGCCAACATGTTCGGCTATGTGAATCAGCTGCGTTCGTTCACGCAAGGACGTGCGCAGTACACGATGCAGTTCTCGCATTATGACGAAGTGCCTGCAAACGTTGCCGAAGAGGTGAAGGCAAAGCTTGCCTGATTGAAAAAGACGGACTAAGGGCCGCGCCTGATTTCGCAGGCGCTGTCCGGCAATCTTGAACACAGCAAACCAATCGAAGAACGAGGGTTATAAAATGGCCAAGGCTAAATTTGAGCGGACAAAGCCGCACTGCAACATCGGCACCATCGGTCACGTCGACCATGGCAAGACCTCGCTGACCGCAGCGATCACCAAGGTGCTGGCCGAAACCGGCGGCGCCACTTTCACGAGCTATGACAATATCGACAAGGCTCCTGAAGAGCGGGAACGCGGCATCACGATTTCGACAGCGCACGTCGAATATGAAACCGAAAAGCGCCACTATGCGCACGTCGATTGCCCAGGCCACGCCGACTATGTGAAGAACATGATCACCGGCGCTGCGCAGATGGACGGCGGCATCCTCGTCGTTTCGGCAACGGACGGCCCGATGCCGCAGACCCGCGAGCACATCCTGCTGGCCCGCCAGGTCGGCGTTCCTCAGCTTGTCGTGTTCATGAACAAGGTCGATCTGGTCGACGATCCCGAAATCCTCGAGCTCGTCGAAATGGAAATCCGCGAACTCCTCTCGAAGTATGACTTCGATGGCGACAACATCCCCGTCATCCAGGGCTCGGCCACTTGTGCGCTCAACGACACCAATCCTGAAATCGGCCGCGAAGCCGTGCTCAAGCTGATGGCCGCCGTAGACGAGTTCATCCCGCAGCCCGCGCGTCCGCTCGACAAGCCGTTCCTGATGCCGATCGAGGACGTGTTCTCGATCTCGGGTCGCGGCACGGTCGTTACCGGTCGCGTCGAAACCGGCGTTGTAAAGGTTGGTGAGGAAGTCGAAATCGTCGGCCTCAAGGACACCAAGAAGACAGTCGTGACCGGCGTCGAAATGTTCCGCAAGCTGCTCGATCAGGGTGAAGCCGGCGACAACATTGGCGCGCTCATCCGCGGCGTTGGCCGTGACGAAGTCGAACGCGGTCAGGTTCTCTGCAAGCCCGGCTCGATCACGCCGCACACCGAATTCCAGTCGGAAGTCTATGTGCTGTCGAAGGACGAAGGCGGTCGTCATACCCCGTTCTTCGCGAACTATCGTCCGCAGTTCTATTTCCGCACCACCGACGTGACCGGCGAAGTCGTCCTTCCGGCCGGCACCGAAATGGTGATGCCTGGCGATAACGTGCAGCTCGGCGTCAAGCTCATCGCACCGATCGCGATGGAGCAGGGCCTGCGCTTCTCGATCCGCGAAGGCGGCCGCACAGTCGGTTCGGGGGTTGTGGCTTCGGTCACCAAGTAATATAGGCATCGGCAACGCCCGATTCTCCTCGTGAGGATCGGGCGATTGCTATTTTGAATTTGGCTCTTTCTCATCGGTAGTGGACATGGAAACGCAGAATATCCGCATTCGCCTCAAGGCGTTCGATCATCGTGTGCTTGATCAGGCAACTGGCGATATCGCAGATACGGCAAAGCGCACTGGCGCCTTGATCCGTGGTCCCATCCCGCTCCCGACGAGGATCGAGAAATTCACCGTGAACCGCGGACCGCACGTCGACAAGAAGTCGCGTGAGCAGTTCGAGGTCCGCACCTACAAGCGGCTGCTGGACATCCTGCAGCCAACCCCGCAGACGGTGGACGCGCTGATGAAGCTCGACCTTGCTGCCGGGGTTGATGTTGAGATCAAACTGGCCTAACGGCCTCGATCTCTAAAGGGATACCGCACGCACCGACGATTCGGGGCGTGGCTGCGTCCCCCGTCTTCCGCTTTGGCGGAACTGCAACCCGGACGGGGTGACACTTTACATTGGGGTTGAGCAAGCCCGCGGGGAATGGGTCTCCGTGGGCCTCTGTAGTGAGGAGAATTGATCATGCGTACTGGCGTGATCGCGAAGAAGATGGGCATGACTCGCCTGTTCAAGGATGATGGGCGCCATGTGCCCGTTACCGTTCTTTCGCTGGAAAATTGCCAGGTCGTTTCGCAACGCACCCAGGAACGTGACGGCTATGTCGCGCTTCAACTGGGCGCCGGTGCGGCAAAGGCCAAGAATGTTGCAAAGCCGCAGCGCGGCCACTTCGCCAAGGCTGAAGTGGAGCCGAAGGCGCAGCTCGTCGAATTCCGCGTGTCCGATGATGCGCTGGTGGATGTGGGCGCGGAAATTTCCGCTGACCATTTCGTTCCCGGCCAGTTCGTGGATATTGCAGGGCATACACAGGGCAAGGGTTTTGCCGGCGCCATGAAGCGCTGGAACTTTGGCGGTCTGCGCGCGACCCACGGCGTCTCGGTGTCGCACCGTTCGCACGGTTCGACCGGCCAGCGTCAGGATCCGGGCAAGGTCTTCAAGAACAAGAAGATGGCCGGTCACATGGGTGATCGCCAGCGCACCCAGCAGAATCTGGAAGTCGTTCTGACCGACGTCGAGCGTGGCCTGATCTTCGTGAAGGGTTCGGTTCCCGGTTCCAAGGGAACTTGGCTGATGGTCAGCGACGCAGTGAAAATCGCGCGTCCGGCCGACGCTCCCTATCCCGCCTCAATCAAGAGCGATGCAGCTCCGGTTGTCGAGGACGAAGTCAAGGTCGAAGCGGCTGCAGTTGAAACCCCGGCCGAGGAAGCGCCCGCCGCTCCCGAAGCCAATGAAACCCAGGAGGGCTGAGCATGAAACTCAAGGTTCAGACTCTCGACGCCAAGGGCAAGGGCGACATCGAATTGTCGGATGACGTGTTCGGCCTCGAGCCGCGCGCAGACATCCTGCATCGTGTTGTCACCTGGCAGCTCGAAAAGGCGCGCGGCACGGCCCGCGGTGCACGTGAGCGTTCAGACGTTGCCCGCACCGGCAAGAAGTTCGGCAATCAGAAGGGCGGCGGCACGGCTCGCCACGGCAACCGTCGTTCGCCCATCTTCGTCGGCGGCGGCAAGGCGCACGGTCCCCGCGTCCGCGATTTCAATCCGTCGCTCAACAAGAAGATCCGGGCACTCGGGCTGAAGATGGCGCTTTCGTCGAAGGCGAAGGCTGGAACACTGATCGTCATGGACAGCCTGTCCGTGAAGGACGGCAAGACCAAGGCATTGGCCGGTTCGTGGGGCAAGCTGGGCTTCGGCAAGACGGCCTTGGTCATTGATGGCGATGCAGTGGAAACGAGCTTCGCGAATGCGTCGTCGAATCTGGTCGGCGTCAACGTGATGCCAGCCGCTGGCGCGAACGTCTATGACATCCTGAAGCACGAGACACTGGTGCTGACGCGTGCAGCGGTCGAAAAGCTGGAGGCACGGTTCAATGGCTAAGAAACAGGCAGCAGCGGTCGATATCCGCCACTTCGATGTGGTGCGCGGTCCGCACATCACCGAAAAGTCGACCATGGCCAGTGAAAACAACGCTGTTGTTTTCCGCGTCGCCAACGACGCGACCAAACCGCAGATCAAGGCGGCAGTGGAAGCGCTGTTCGATGTGAAGGTGCTGACGGTCAATACCCTCGTCCAGAAGGGCAAGACCAAGAAGTGGAAGGGCACGCCCTACACAAAGTCAGACTTCAAGAAGGCAATCGTCCGGCTGGCTGAAGGCCAGTCGATCGATGTGACCACGGGGATTTAAGCGCCATGGCACTCAAGCATTACAACCCGACCAGCCCGGCGCGCCGTGGCCTGATCCTTGTGGACCGCTCGGCGCTCCACAAGGGCAAGCCCGTCAAGGCGCTGACCGAAGGCAAGCGCAAGTCTGGCGGCCGCAACAACAAGGGCCATGTCACCTCGCGCGGCATCGCCGGCGGCCACAAGCAGCGTTACCGCATCATCGACTTCAAGCGTCGCAAATGGGACGTGGAAGCGACAGTCGAGCGGCTGGAATATGATCCCAACCGCACCGCGTTCATTGCTCTCGTGAACTATCCCGACGGCGAACAGGCTTATATCATCGCGCCGCAGCGGCTTGCGCCGGGCGACAAGGTGATCGCAGGCAAGAAGACCGACGTGAAGCCGGGCAATGCCATGGAACTCGGCCAGATGCCGGTCGGCACGATCGTCCACAATGTGGAGATGAAGCCGGGCAAGGGCGGCCAGATCGCCCGTTCGGCCGGCACCTATGTGCAGGTTGTAGGTCGTGACCGCGGCATGGTGATCGTGCGCCTCAATTCGGGCGAACAGCGCTACATCCGGTCCGATTGCATGGCGACGGTTGGTGCCGTGTCCAACCCGGACAATGGCAATACCAACCTTGCCAAGGCTGGCCGCAATCGCTGGCTGGGCAAGCGCCCGCTGACCCGCGGCGTCGCCAAGAACCCGGTCGACCATCCGCACGGCGGTGGTGAAGGCCGGACCTCGGGCGGCCGTCATCCGGTCACTCCATGGGGCAAGCCGACCAAGGGTGCCCGTACCCGTTCCAACAAATCGACTGACAAGATGATCATCCGGTCACGTCACGCGAAGAAGAAGAGGTAGTCATGGCCCGTTCCGTCTGGAAAGGTCCCTTCGTAGACCTTCATCTCCTGAAAAAGGCCGAAGCGACGCAGGAAGCTGGTGGTCGCGCGCCGATCAAGACCTGGTCGCGCCGTTCGACAATCCTGCCGCAGTTCGTTGGGCTCACGTTCAACGTCTATAACGGCCGCAAGTTCGTTCCCGTCTCGGTGAACGAAGACATGGTTGGCATGAAGCTCGGTGAATTTGCGCCTACGCGCTATTTCCCCGGCCATGCCGCTGACAAGAAGGGCAAGCGCTGATGTCGAAGCCAGCATCCCCCCGCAGGGTCGGCGAGAAAGAGGCTCTGGCCGTCGGCACCACAATCCGTGGTTCGGCGCAGAAGCTCAATCTCGTGGCGGCACTCATCCGCAACCGCAAGGTTGGTGACGCGCTCAACATCCTCAGCTTCTCGAAGCGGGCGATGGCCATCGAGGTGAAGAAGGTGCTCGCAAGTGCCGTCGCCAATGCCGAAAACAACCACAATCTCGATGTCGATGCGCTCGTCGTTGCCGAAGCCAGTGTCGGCAAGGCGCTGTCGATGAAGCGTTTTGCGACCCGCGCTCGTGGTCGTTCGAGCCGCATCGTCAAGCCGTTCAGCCGCCTGCGCGTGGTTGTTCGCGAAGTCGAAGAAAAGGACGCCTGATATGGGTCAGAAATCAAATCCGGTCGGGCTCCGTCTCCAGATCAACCGTACCTGGGACAGCCGCTGGTTCGCAGAAGGTGCGGACTATGGTCGCCTGCTCCTCGAGGATCTGGAAATCCGCAAGTACATCCTGAAGACGCTGCCCCAGGCTGCGATCTCCAAGGTCGTGATCGAACGTCCGGCCAAGCTGTGCCGCGTGTCCATCTATGCTGCGCGCCCCGGCGTGATCATCGGCAAGAAGGGCACCGACATCGAAAAGCTCAGGAAGACGCTCGGCGCAATGACCTCTTCGGATGTCTCGCTGAACATCGTCGAAATCCGCAAGCCGGAAATCGATGCCAAGCTCGTGGCGCAGGGTGTTGCCGATCAGCTTGAACGCCGTATCGCCTTTCGTCGCGCAATGAAGCGGGCCGTGCAATCGGCCCTGCGTCTGGGTGCCGAAGGCATCAAGATCACGTGCGGTGGTCGTTTGGGCGGTGCTGAAATTGCCCGGACCGAATGGTATCGCGAAGGCCGTGTGCCGCTGCATACCCTCCGCGCCAATGTCGATTACGCCGAAGCGACCGCACACACTGCCTATGGTGTTTGCGGGATCAAGGTCTGGATCTTCAAGGGCGAAATCCTGGGTCACGACCCGATGGCAACCGACCGGCTGATGATGGACGCGCAAACGTCCGGCGTCCGGCCCGCGCGTTAAGAGAGAGCACAGACAATGCTGCAACCAAAGCGCACAAAATTCCGCAAGGCGCACAAGGGCCGCATCCACGGCGATGCCCCCGGCGGCACCACGCTGAACTTCGGCTCCTATGGCCTGAAGGCCATGGAGCCCGAACGGATCACCGCACGGCAGATCGAGGCGGCCCGTCGCGCGATCACGCGCCACATCAAGCGCCAGGGGCGCTTGTGGATCCGCGTGTTCCCTGACGTGCCGGTTTCGTCGAAGCCTGCCGAAGTCCGCATGGGCAAGGGCAAGGGAGCGCCCGAATTCTGGGTCGCGCGCGTCAAGCCCGGCCGCATTCTGTTTGAACTGGACGGCGTTCCGGGTCCGCTGGCGGCTGTTGCCTTTCAGCGTGCCGCGATGAAGCTGCCGATCAAGGTGAAGGTCGTTGCCCGCCTGGGCGATACCTCGCATTTGGGAGCATAGTGATGACGAAAGTCGCTGACCTCAAGGTGAAGACCGATGACCAGCTGGTCGAGCAGCTCGTGGAGCTGAAGCGCGAGGCGTTCAACCTCCGTTTCCAGGCCGCCACCAACCAGCTCGAAAAGCCGGCGCGCGTGCGTGAAGTGCGTCGCACGATCGCCCGTATCAAGACGCTCCAGTCCCAGCGCACCAGCGCTGCGGCCAAGGCATAAGGAAGACACGATGCCAAAACGTATCCTGACTGGAACCGTCGTGTCCGACAAGACCGACAAGACCGTCGTGGTGAAGGTCGAACGCAAGGTGAAGCATCCGCTTTACGGCAAGATCATTCGCCGCTCGAAGAAATATCATGCGCATGACGAGGCCAATGTCTGGAAGGAAGGCCAGATCGTGCGCATCGAAGAGTGCGCTCCGATTTCCAAGCTGAAATCGTGGCGCGTTGTCGATGGCGGCGGGGCTGCGACCCCGGCCGAGCTGGAGGGCTGATCCATGATTCAGATGCAGTCCAATCTCGAAGTTGCCGACAATTCGGGCGCAAAGCGCGTCCAGTGCATCAAGGTGCTCGGCGGCTCGAAGCGTCGTTTCGCTGGCGTAGGTGACGTGATCGTCGTATCGATCAAGGAAGCCCAGCCGCGCGGCAAGGTGAAGAAGGGTGACGTGCACCGCGCTGTCATCGTTCGCACTGCCAAGGATATTCATCGCGCAGACGGTTCGACCATCCGGTTCGACACCAACGCTGCCGTTCTGGTCAACAAGAACGAGGAGCCGATCGGCACCCGTATCTTTGGCCCGGTCGTTCGTGAATTGCGCGCGAAGAATTACATGAAGATCATTTCGCTCGCGCCGGAGGTGCTGTGATGTCAGCGGCCAAGATCAAGAAGGGTGACAAGGTTGTCGTCCTCAGCGGCAAGGACAAGGGCAAGCATGGCGAAGTCGTGCTGTCCATGCCCAAGGAAGGCAAGGTCGTTGTTTCGGGCGTGAATATCGCGACCCGCCACAAGAAGCCGACCCAGCAGAACCCTCAGGGTGGCCTGGAACGCCGTGAAGCACCACTTCACATTTCCAAGGTCGCAATCGAGGATCCCAAGACGGGCAAGCCGACGCGTGTCCGTTTCGACGTCAAGGACGGCAAGAAGGTCCGCGTGGCCGTGAAGTCCGGAGAAGTGATCAATGGCTGAGACCAATTACAAGGCCCGGATGCAAGGCATCTATGAGGGCAAGATCGTCAAGGCTATGACGGAGAAGTTCGGTTACACGAACGCGCTCCAGGTGCCGCGCATTGAAAAGATCGTCATCAACATGGGCGTCGGTGAAGCGACCCAGGACAAGAAGAAGGTCGATATCGCTGCCGGCGAAATGCAGCAGATTGCCGGGCAGAAGCCCGTCATTATCAAGGCAAAGAAGTCCGTCGCCCAGTTCAAGCTGCGCGAAGGCATGCCGATCGGCTGCAAGGTCACGCTGCGCCGTGAGCGGATGTACGAGTTCCTCGACCGTCTCATCACGATCGCGCTTCCCCGCGTCCGCGACTTTCGCGGGCTCAACCCCAAGTCGTTCGATGGCCGCGGCAATTATGCCATGGGCCTGAAGGAACAGCTGGTTTTTCCGGAAATCAGCTATGACCAGATCGACAAGGTGCGTGGCATGGACGTGATCGTCACGACCACAGCGAACACCGATGACGAAGCGCGCGAGCTGCTTCGTCTCTTCGGCTTCCCTTTCCCAATTGAGGAAACTCAAGAAAAGCAGGCGGCTTGACATGGCTAAAGTGAGTTCCATCAACAAGAATGAAAAGCGCAAGAAGCTGGTCAAGAAATATGCCGGCCGCTACGCGCGCCTGAAGGCAATTGCCAATGACGAAAGCCAGGACGACACGGATCGCCTGATGGCCCGTCTGAAGCTCGCGGAAATTCCGCGGAACGGCAATCCGACGCGCGTGCGCAATCGCTGCGAGCTGACCGGACGTCCGCGCGCTTATTATCGCAAGTTCCGACTGTGTCGCATTCAGCTGCGTGATCTGGCCAATAAGGGCCTGATCCCCGGTGTGACCAAGTCGAGCTGGTAAGGGTTTTAGAGAAATGGCATTGACCGATCCATTGGGTGATATGCTCACCCGCATCCGCAACGGCCAGCGCGCCAAGAAGGACAGCGTCGTGACGCCGGCTTCGAAGCTGCGTGCCAACGTCCTCGAGGTGCTGAAGCGCGAAGGCTATATTCGCGGCTATACGGAAGAAGAGCTTGCAGGCCATGCCGGCTTGCGCGTCGAGCTGAAGTATTTCGAAGGCCAGCCTGCGATCAAGCACGTCGCACGTGTGTCAAAGCCGGGCCGCCGCGTCTATTCGGGTTCGTCCGAGCTGCCGCGCGTCCGCAATGGCCTGGGCATTGTCATTGTCTCGACGCCGAAGGGTGTTCTGTCGGACGCGGAAGCGCGCGACCAGAATGTCGGCGGCGAAGTTCTGGCGGAGGTATTCTGATGAGCCGCACGGGTAAGAAGCCGGTTGCAATTCCGGCGGGTGTCACGGCAACGCTTGAAGGCGGGCTCGTTTCGGTCAAGGGCCCGAAGGGCGCACTGACCTTGCCGATGGCCGAAGAAGTGATCTACGCGCTTGCCGACGGGTCGCTGTCGGTCAAGCCCGCCAACGAAACCAAGCGGGCCCGCTCCTTTTGGGGTATGCAGCGCACGCTGATCCAGAATCTCGTGACGGGTGTAACCGAGGGCTTTTCGAAGACGCTCGAAATCACCGGCGTTGGCTATCGTGCCAATGCGCAGGGCCGGAAGCTGAAGCTTCAGCTCGGCTATAGCCACGATGTCGATCTCGAAGTACCGGACGGCCTTGAAGTGAAGACGCCCGACCAGACCACGGTCGAAATCTCGGGCATCGATGCTCAGAAGGTCGGCCAGTTTGCGGCTGAAATCCGCCGCTGGCGCAAACCGGAGCCTTACAAGGGCAAGGGCATCAAATATCGCGGGGAATATATCTTCCGCAAAGAGGGTAAGAAGAAATAATGGCCAAGCTGTCACTCTTCGAAAAGCGGCGTCGCCGCGTCCGTTCATCGCTGCTTGCAAAGCGTGGTTTGCGCGCGCGCCTTTCGGTGCATCGTTCGGGCCGCCATATCTATGCGCAGGTCATCGATGATGAAGCCGGAAAGACGCTGGTCGCAGCTTCGACCCTTGAAAAGGATGCGCGCGACAAGACCGGTGCCACCACGGATGCGGCAACAGCTGTAGGCAAGGTGATTGCCGAACGTGCCAAGAAGGCCGGTGTTACCAAGGTTGTGTTCGATCGCGGAGGCTTCCTCTATCACGGGCGCGTGAAGGCGCTTGCTGAGGCGGCCCGCGAAGGCGGATTGGAGTTCTGATAAATGGCTGACGAAACCGAAAACCAGGGCGCTGAAGTCGCCGTAGAAGCGGCAGCCCCCGAAGGCCGCGGTCCGCGTGGCGGCCGTGGTCGTGGCGGTGGCGAACGTGGCGCGCGCGGTGGCCGTGATGGCAATCGCGGGCGTCGTGACGATCGCCGTGGCCAGAACGCCGAAGAGGGCGGTGAAGAGCTGATCGAAAAGCTCGTTCACATCAACCGTGTCTCCAAGACCGTGAAGGGCGGCAAGCGCTTTGGCTTTGCGGCACTTGTCGTCGTGGGCGATGGCAAGGGCCGGGTCGGTCATGGTCATGGCAAGGCACGCGAAGTGCCGGAAGCAATCCAGAAGGCAACGGCTGCTGCCAAGAAGGCCATGATCCGTGTGCCGCTGCGCGAAGGCAGGACCTTGCACCATGATGGCCGTGGCCATTTCGGCGCCGGTCTCGTGCATGTCCGCTCTGCTCCGCAGGGAACCGGCATCATCGCGGGCGGCCCGATGCGTGCCGTGTTCGAATCGCTGGGCGTTGCCGACGTTGTGACCAAGTCGACCGGTACGTCGAACCCATACAACATGATCCGGGCGACGTTCGAAGCACTCAAGGAACAGACAAGTCCCAAGTCGGTGGCGCAGCGTCGCGGCAAGAAGATCGCTGACCTGCTCGGTCGCGGTGGTTCTCAGACGGCCGAGGCTGACGCCGAAGCGGTTGTGGAGTAAGCAAGATGGCGAAGATCAAGATCAAGCAGACGGGTTCGCCCATCCGCCGGACCAAGGACCAGCGCGCGACGCTGGTCGGCCTTGGCCTCAACAAGATGCACCGTGTGTCGGAACTTGAGGATAGTCCGGAGGTTCAGGGCATGATCCGCAAGGTGCGGCACATGGTGACGGTGGTGGAAGCCTAGGACGTCGCCCCTGCCTGCGCAGGGGCTACGCAAACTGAATAGCGCGAACATAGCGAAAGCGAGTGCAAGACATGAAACTGAACGAAATCCGCGATAATGATGGCGCCCGCAAGGGCCGCATGCGCGTTGGCCGGGGCATCGGCTCAGGCAAGGGCAAGACTTCGGGCCGCGGCCAGAAGGGCCAGACGAGCCGCTCGGGTGTCTCGATCAACGGCTTTGAGGGTGGCCAGATGCCGCTCCACATGCGTCTGCCGAAGCGCGGCTTCAACAACATCTTCGCCAAGGACTATGCCGAGGTGAACCTCGGCGCGATCCAGAAGCTGGTCGACGCCAAGAAGCTCGATGCCAAGGGCGTGATCGATCATGCTGCGCTGAAGGCAGCCGGCGTTGCGCGTGGCGGCAAGGACGGCGTGCGCATCCTGGCCAAGGGCGAGTTTTCGGCCAAGCTGAATTTCAACGTCGCTGGCGTCTCGGCCTCGGCCAAGGCTGCAATCGAGAAGGCCGGCGGTTCGGTCGACGTGATTGTCGTGGTGCCCGCAGCTGAAAAGGCTGCAGCCAAGAAGGGCAAGGTCCGGGCTGCCCGGATTGCGGCCAACAAGGGATAGGGCCTCGTCGCCCCCGCGCAGGCAGGGGCGGCTTCAGACTTCGCATCAACGCGCCAAACAGGCTCCTGCCTGCGCAGGGGCGACGCGATGAACGGGTTAGACATCAAGCCGCGACGCACTATATAGCGTCCGTTCAAATCAAGGGTCCAACCAGTCTTATGGCAACCTCCGCTGACCAGATGGCCGCGAGCCTCAGCCTCAATAATTTTGCGCAGGCAACTGAACTCAAGAAGCGGATCTGGTTCACCCTTGCCGCGCTGATCGTGTTCCGGCTGCTGAGCCATGTGCCGCTTCCCGGCATCGACCCGGTTGCGTTGCAGGCCCAGTTCAATACGACCAAGGGTGGTGTGCTCGATTTCTTCAACATGTTCTCGGGCGGCGCGCTCGAGCGGATGAGCCTGATTGCACTGGGCGTGATGCCCTATATCACCTCCTCGATCGTGGTGCAGCTTGCCACGTCCCTTTCGCCCGCATTGGGCGCGCTCAAGAAGGAAGGCGAAAGCGGACGAAAGAAGCTCAACCAGTATACGCGCTACGGCACCGTCGTGCTGACGATCATCCAGGGCTATTTTATTGCGGTCGGCCTTGAAAGCTGGGGCGCGACTTCAGGCCAGTCGGCGGTCGTCGAGCCGGGAATTCTCTTTCGCGTTGCCGCCGTCACCGCGCTTCTCGGCGGTACGATGTTCCTCATGTGGCTCGGTGAACAGATCACCAGCCGGGGAATCGGCAACGGCATCTCTCTGATCGTGATGGCCGGGATTGTCTCCCAGCTTCCGCGCGCGCTCGTCAATGTGTTCGAAGGCGGACGGACGGGTACGATGTCGCCCTTGCTGATCTTCGGCATCCTGATCCTTGTCGTTGGACTGATTGCTTTCATCTGCTTCATGGAACGGGCGCAGCGGCGCGTGCTGATCCAGTATCCCAAGCGCGCAACCGCTCGCGGGATGATGCAATCGGACAAGTCGTTCCTGCCGTTGAAGATCAACACCGCGAACGTGATCCCGCCGATCTTTGCCTCGTCGTTGCTGCTGATGCCGCTCACGCTGGTGCAGTTTGCGGGCAACCGCGTGGCGGGGGAGAGCACCTGGGGTGATATCGTGCTGGCGATCACGACCAACCTGCAGCATGGATCGCCGCTATTCATGGCGCTCTATGCAGCTGGCATCATCTTCTTCTGCTTTTTCTACACGGCGGTTGTCTTCAACCCGGAGGAAACCGCAGACAATCTGAAGCGTTACGGCGGCTTTATTCCGGGCATCCGCCCGGGCAAGAACACCGAGATCTACCTCGACTATGTGTTGACGCGCATTACCGTACTCGGCGCAGCCTATCTGACCTTCATTTGCCTGGTGCCGGAATATCTTGTCACGGCGCTTGGCATTCCTTTCTATCTTGGGGGCACGAGCCTTTTGATTGTGGTCAATGTCACGATCGACACGGTCACACAGATCCAGAGCCACTTGCTGGCGCACCAATATGGGGATCTGATCAAGAAGTCGAAATTGAAGGGCGGCCTGCGCCGCTAGCGAGAAACGGCCTTTGGGGGGCACAGACGCATGAATATCATTCTGCTGGGACCGCCGGGTGCGGGAAAAGGCACGCAGGCCAGCCGTCTGGTTGACGAACGCGGGATGATCCAGCTTTCAACGGGGGACATGCTTCGTGCGGCCGTCAAGGCCGGCACGCCGACGGGCCTCAAGGCCAAGGCCGTGATGGAAGCGGGCGAATTGGTTTCGGATGAAATCGTTTCCGGCATCATTGGTGAAGCGCTCGACGATCTGAAGCCGGAAACCGGCGTGATCTTCGATGGCTATCCCCGCACTGCGGCGCAAGCCGCTTCGCTTGACGTCATCCTGTCAGACCGCAAGCGCACCCTCGATCATGTCATCGAACTTGAGGTCGACGAAGATGCCCTTGTCGAACGCATTACCGGCCGCTTCACCTGTGCCAAGTGCAACGAAGGCTATCATGACAAGTTCAAGCAGCCCAAGGCCGCCGGTGTTTGTGACGTGTGTGGCTCAGCCGAATTCAAGCGGCGCCCTGACGACAATGAAGAGACTGTCCGCACACGCATGACAGAATATCGCGCGAAGACAGCGCCCATCCTGCCGATCTATGAAGCACGCGGCCTGGTCCGGCGTGTGGATGGCATGGCCGATATCGAGCATGTCACGCAAGCAATCGAGGCAATCCTCGACAGCTGAAGCGCGGGAGCAAACTTCGTGGGCTGAGGCTCCTAATGGAGCGAGAGCGCATCCTTGATCTTGAGTTTCTCTTTCTTGAGTTTTGCAATCCGCGCGGCATCCGGTGCTGGGCGGCGGGCTTCTTCTTCGATCATGCGATCGAGTCCGGCATGTCTGGCTTGAAGGCTGTTAGCAAGGCTGGCTTCCATCAGCGACTCTCCATTGTTGACTGCGAAACAGAGTAAATCACTAAAAGTCTTGCCTGTCTCGCACTCATTATGGTGAATGCGACCAATTGATGACAGGAATCGGCAAAGCGGGATTGTTTCGGTGGCGGCGGCTTTGGGGACACATGAAATCGAATTGCGGCTGGGGTCGCTCCGAGAGGAGCATCGGGATCTTGATGCCGCCATTCTGGCTCTGCTTGGCAGCGGGAGCATCGACCAGCTGCAGGTGGCACGCATGAAGCGCCGCAAACTGCGCATAAAGGACGAAATCCAGTTGCTTGAAAGTCGCCTTGTGCCTGACATCATTGCTTGAACCGGCGTGGCTTTTCGGATGATCGCGTTTACCTATTATCGCCATTTCCCGCGTCGGTCCGATATGGCATGGACGCGATGCGCACCAATTTGGCGAGATGGACATGACCCCAGCCTTCGGCATGACAGACAAGCTCATCGATTCGCTCTATCTCGAAGCAATGGTGCTGGCTGATGAGGCGCGAAGCTATTTCGACCAGTTCAGCCGCGATTCCCGAGCGGACATGACTCCCTTGCAGCGGGTCAGTTTTTCATGCGAGTCGCTGAAAGTGACAACGCGGCTGATGCACAGCACAGCTTGGCTTTTGGCCAAGCGGTCGCCGCAGGGCACCTCCAACCCGCTCGCTGCTGCGGCACCAAGCGAGACAGAAACCGTGGCGGGTCTTCCAGAAGAAGCACAAGGCCTGATCAGGGAGAGCGAAGACCTTTATGCGCGGATTCAGCGCCTTGATGAAAAGCTCGCCCATGCGCCCAAGGCTGCCAACCCGGCGCTCGATCTTCGGGCAAGGCTTGAGCGCGCCTTCTGACCTCTGGCGATTGCTCGCCGCGTCAGTGCATGGCATAGCATCAAGAGCACAGCCGGGGGCGCAATTTGACCAAATTCACTGTCAACAACCAGCCGGTTGAATTTCGGATGGACCCGGAAACGCCTCTGCTCTGGGCGCTGCGCGACGCATCCAACCTAACGGGTACGAAATACGGGTGCGGGTCGGGCGATTGCGGGGCTTGCACAGTGGACATCGACGGTCGCGCCGTGCGGTCTTGCCAGATCACGATCGCGGCCGCGGAAGGAACAATTGTCACGACGATCGAGGGATTGTCCCGCGACCGCAGCCATCCGGTGCAACAGGCCTGGGCCGCTGAAGGCGTCCCGCAATGCGGCTATTGCCAGTCTGGCATGATCATGGCGGCAGCGGCCCTGTTGAAGGTGAATCCCAATCCAACCAATGGCGACATCGATGCAGCCATGACAAACATCTGCCGCTGCGGAACCTACCCCCGAATTCGGCGTGCGATCCACAGGGCTGCGGCAATGGCTGCGGGCCGGGAAATCATCGTGGCGGCGCCTCCACCCGGAATAGCGCCCGACGATGCGGCCCGCGCGGTGCCGGCTTTGACGCCGCCAGCGCGCTAGCAGCTTTCAGTTTGCTTTCAGGCCCATTAAGCCTTGGCTCATATCGAAGCGCGCAAATGATGAATCGAGCACGACGTCAGTGGTTCGTGCAGGGAGTATCAGACAATGCGTACGATGACTTTGGCCTTGTTGCTGGCATCCGCAACATCCGGTTCCGCCTTTGCACAGACGCGCGGCAATGACTGGCGGGAAGCGGGTGAGCCTGGCCCGCGCCGTGAGTGGACCGAACGCCGGAACGTTCGGGAACGTGCACCACAGGTCGATCAATCGCGAGAGAGTCGCGAACAGCATCAGGCAGACGCGCTGCCCGACCGGGCGCCGCGCGGTCGTTGGGGGGGTGAAGTAACAACGCCTCCAGTGCCCCCTGTTCCGCAGGCACAGCCCTCAGGCGGGTGGGCCGGCAACCGCGGGTGGCGTGGCGGCCGAGGCGATGTCATGACCACCAACCCACCAGTGCCGCCCCCATCGACTGACAGGCGTTGGCAGGGTCGCGGTGATGGTGACAACCGCAATGACGGTCGGCGGTGGGATCGGGACCGGGGTGAACGCTGGGATCGGGATGAGCGTCACGCTGAAAATCGTGATGGAGGGTGGCACCGCGGCGAAAATGGCCGCTGGGAACGTCGCGGAGGCGACGATCGCAATGATCGCTACGCCCACAACCGCTATGACAGCCGCGACTGGAATCATCGTTGGCGCAATGATCGCCGCTATGACTGGCAGCACTATCGCAACCAGTATCGCAGCCGGTACCATGCTCCACGCTATTACAACCCCTATGGCTATCGTCATGGCTATCAGCGGTTCGGTATCGGGATCTATCTCGACTCGCTCTATTTCGGCAGCCGTTACTGGTTGAGTGATCCTTGGGACTATCGCTTGCCACCGGCACCCTTTGGTTGCCGCTGGGTGCGCTATTATGACGATGTCCTGCTTGTCGATACGCGCTCCGGCTATGTTGTGGACGTGATTTACGACTTCTTCTGGTAGGGAGGTCTGCCGGGAAAAGGTGGGTCTGGAGTCGCAAGACTCCGGACCCTTTCTTTTCCGGCTTGCACCAGACAGTCGGCTGTTCCATCCGGATCGAAACAGGAGGATCCGATGAAGCGAAGAAATGCCCTGGCCGTTTCCCTATTTGCTGCATGGGCCATGCCTGCCAGCGCAGAGACCGTCCTTGTCCTTGCAGGCCATGTCATCACGGACGCTGCGAGGCCGGCGCGCGGTCCTTCGACGATCACGGTCACCGATGGCCGGATCACTGCAATTGACGACGGCTTGGCGCGCACCTTTGCCGCTGGCGTACGCGTGATCGATCTCTCGACCAAGACAGTATTACCAGGCCTGATCGATGCGCATGTTCACCTGACCGGCGATCCGGGCGGCGATTTTCGCGATGAGGCCGTCGAAACGACCGAATCGAGTGTTGTCACGGGTGCGAAGAACGCGCGGATCACAGCGCTGGCAGGCTTCACGACGGTGCGCGACCTCGGGTCGGCAACGCTCGCGGGATTTGCGCTGCGCGACGGGACGGCCAAGGGCTTCATTCCGGGTCCGCGCATACTTTCAGTGGGTAGCGCCATCTCGATCATCGGGGGGCATGGCGACGTTTCGGGTTTCCGCCCTGAAGTGAATGCAGCGCTGGACGCAAGCAACACATGCACCGGAGCTGTCCAGTGCGCCGAACGGGTGCGCGAAGCGTCCAAGCGCGGTGCTGATGTCATCAAGATCACGGCAACGGGCGGCGTACTCTCGCAACAGGGTCGCGGGCTTGGCAAGCATTTCACGGATGAGGAAATGGCGTCCATTGTTTCGACCGCGCACGGCCTTGGCCTGAAGGTCGCAGCTCATGCCCATAGTGCCAGCGGAGTCGAGGGTGCCGTGCGCGCGGGAGTCGATTCGATCGAACATGGGACGTTCGCCGATGCGGCGGGCCTCAAGGAAATGAAGGCGCGCGGGACGTGGTTTGTGCCCACCCTGATGGCCTTCACTGGAATTCGTGAGCGGCTTGGCAAGAATGTCTACACGCCGACCGTTGAGGCCAAGGTGCGCGAAACGCTGAGCCATGTCGGGGAGGCCCTGAAGGCGGCCCGGGCGTTGGGCGTTCGCGTGGCGTTCGGTACGGATGCGGGTGTCTTCGAACATGGCCGCAATGCAGAGGAATTTGCTCAGCTCGTCAGTTATGGTGGCATGACGCCTGCGCAGGCCTTGGCCAGTGCCACGACCGATGCCGCCATGCTACTTGGCCTGGAAAACCAGGTCGGGCGGATTGCGCCAGGCTATTCTGCCGATATGATCGCCGTCGATGGAGATCCGCTCACCGATGTGCGGGTGCTGGAAAAGGTGAAATTCGTGATGGTCAGGGGACGGGTGATCGAGTGAGTGCAGCTACGGCCAAGGCAAAGCTGGGCTCGGGCAGGCTGGCCCATATCAGCAAAAGTGTGCGCAAGAAGCTGATCCGGCATGAACGGGTTGAAGTGGTCTCGTCCGGCTTGCTGGACCTTTATATTGTCCAGGGCTTCATGACCGAACGCGAGTGCACGGACCTGATTGCCCTGATCGACGCGACGAGCCGGCCTTCAACTCTTTATCAGGATACCGAGATCAAGGGTTTTCGCACGAGCTATAGTGGCGATCTCGATCCGAATCACCCGCTCGTCCAGATTATCGAAGGGCGTATTTGCAACCTGATCGGGGTGGACAAGCGATGTGGCGAAACACTCCAGGGGCAGCGCTATGCCATTGGGCAGCAGTTCAAGCCGCATCATGACTATTTCCATACGAACCAGGCCTATTGGCAAAAGGAAAAGCCGCGCGGCGGACAGCGCAGCTGGACGGCCATGATCTACCTCAATGAGCCCGAAGGCGGTGGCGAAACAAATTTTCCCAATGCCGGCCTGTGCGTTTCACCACGCACCGCCATGCTCGTTCTCTGGAACAATATGGACGAAATGGGTGCGCCCAACGAATTGACGTTGCACGAAGGCTGTCCGGTGACTGCTGGCACAAAATATATCGTCACCAAATGGTTTCGGGAGCATTTCTGGGGTTAACGGGGAGGGAGGACATGTTCGTTGGCCATTACAGTGCAGCACTGGTTGCGGCAGCACACCCGAAAGCGCCGCGTCTTGGCACCCTGTTCGTCGCAGCCCAGCTTATGGATCTGGGATTTTTCACCTTCGTCCTGACCGGCACCGAACATATGCGACTCACGCCGGGCTTTACGGTCATGAACAATATGGACCTGTACGACATGCCCCTGACTCACAGCCTTCTGGGTGCGGGGGGCCTTGCATTGGTGTTCGGCATCGCGGTCGCGCTTTGGCTTCGCAGCAGGATGGCCGGGGCAATTGCTGGCACCGTTGTCGTTTCGCACTGGGTGCTCGATCTTCTCGTTCACGCCCCCGACCTTACGCTTGCCGGGAGCCCGCCGAAGCTTGGTCTCGGCCTGTGGAATTGTCCGGCAATCGAAATGCCGCTCGAAATCGGCTTGCTGTTCGCAAGTGCCTGGCTGTTTGCGCGCGCAAAGCGACCCCAGAAGTGGCGACTGGCCGTCTTGCTGGCTGTGCTGCTTGCTTTTCAAGCGTTCAACTGGTTTGCGCCTCAGCCAACCGAACTCGACGCCAGTCAGTCCATTCTTGGGCTGGTCGCCTATTTGATCGCGGCGGCGGTTGCCTGGTGGGTCGCCAAGGATCGGTCGGACGTTCAGGTCGCATAGGGGGCTAGGCGGATGCGGCGCGGCCCGCTAAGGCCGCGCGCATGTCCGAAATCACGCCCGAAATCGTCGCCGAACACGGCCTTTCCCCGGAAGAGTATGAGCGCGTCCTTCACGCGATGGGTCGCACGCCGAACCTGACCGAGCTTGGTATCTTCTCGGTCATGTGGTCTGAGCATTGTTCATACAAATCTTCGCGGATTCACTTGAAAAAGCTGCCGACCACCGGCCCGCAGGTCATTTGCGGGCCCGGCGAAAATGCCGGCGTTGTTGATATCGGCGACGGGCAGGCGGCGATCTTCAAGATGGAAAGCCACAACCACCCCTCTTACATCGAACCCTATCAGGGCGCTGCGACGGGCGTTGGCGGCATCTTGCGCGACGTGTTCACAATGGGCGCGCGACCGATTGCCAACCTCAATGCACTGCGTTTTGGCCGACCCGACCATCCCAAGATGCGCCACCTGATATCTGGCGTGGTGCGTGGCATCGGTGGCTATGGCAATTGCGTGGGCGTGCCGACCGTTGGCGGGGAGGTCAATTTCCACACTGCCTATGATGGCAATATCCTTGTGAACGCGATGACGGTCGGGATCGCCGAGACCGACAAGATCTTTTATTCCGCGGCAAGCGGGCCGGGCAATTCGATTGTCTATGTCGGCTCGAAGACCGGGCGCGACGGCATTCACGGCGCAACAATGGCGAGCGCGGATTTTTCGGAAGACAGCGAAGAAAAGCGCCCCACCGTTCAAGTCGGTGATCCCTTCACCGAGAAGCTGCTGATCGAGGCTTGCCTCGAACTCATGGCGTCGGACGCCATCGTCGCGATCCAGGATATGGGCGCGGCAGGGCTGACTTCGTCAAGCGTCGAGATGGCCTCAAAGGGCGGTGTCGGGATAGAACTCGACATGAACAAGGTGCCGTGCCGGGAAGAGGGCATGACCCCCTATGAAATGATGCTTTCCGAATCTCAGGAACGCATGCTGATGGTGCTGAAGCCGGGTCGCGAAGATTTTGCCGAGGCCATCTTCCGCAAATGGGAACTCGACTTTGCCGTGATCGGCACGGTGACCGAGACGGGTCATATGGTGCTGAAATGGAATGGCGAGACCGTGGCGGACATTCCCCTCGCGCCCTTGGCCGATGACGCGCCGCTCTATGATCGGCCCCATGTCAGCCGGGATGAGTACAAGACCTGGGCCAAGGTCAAGCCGCTTACCGATGTGCCGGAAAGCACCGATATCGGTGCCGACCTTCTGAAGCTGATGGCCAGCCCGGACATCGCTTCCCGCCGCTGGATCTGGGAGCAGTATGACAACAAGGTGGGCGGCGACACGGTTCAGCCTCCGGGAGGCGATGCGGCCGTCGTTCGCATACACGGGACGCACAAGGCGCTCGCAATGTCGACCGATTGCACGCCGCGCTATTGCTATGCCGATCCCTATGAGGGCGGAAAGCAGGCTGTCGCCGAATGCTATCGCAACCTTTCGGCAGTTGGCGCGACGCCGCTTGCAATTACCAACTGCCTGAACTTTGCCAATCCGCAGCGCCCCGAAATCATGTCGCAGATTGTCGGCTGTCTCGACGGAATGGCCGATGCCTGCCGTGCATTCGATTTCCCGATCGTCAGCGGCAACGTCTCGCTTTACAATGAATCCAAGGCAACTGGCGGCGGTAGCGCGATCTTGCCGACGCCCGCTATCGGCGGGATCGGTCTGTTGCAGGACTGGTCGAAGGCGGTTGGTATAGGGTTCAAGTCCGAAGGTGAAACGATCTGGTTACTGGGTGGGCACGGCTCAACACTCGGCCAGTCGATCTGGCTGCGCGAGGTCCGCGGGTTGGAAGCCGGTTCGCCGCCGTCCGTGGATCTCGTAAAGGAACGCGCTGCCGGCAGTCTTGTACGCCAGCTTGTCTCGGACGGTATTGCGACGGCCGTCCATGACATTTCAGATGGCGGCTTGATTGTTGCGGTCGCGGAAATGGGCCTTGCCGGGGCAATGGGGGCCGAACTTGATCCCCTCAGTACAGCGCAGGCCTTTGGCGAAGATCAGGGGCGCTACCTGATCACCACGGCGCCAGGCGCCATAGTGCCAAACGCTGTGGCGATTGGCAAAACGGGCGGAGCTCAGATTTCGGGCAAATCCCTTACTGATCTCCGTACCGCGCACGAAGGATTTTTCCCCAAGCTGATGGCGTAGGCCCCTCCACCGCCGCTGCGCGGCGGTCCCCCTCCCCACAAGGCCGCGCCTAAGGGAGAACCACGATCAGGCGGCGGCCGCCAGGAAGTTGTAGGGATCGATCCCGCGCGAGCGATAGGTTGTGTGTGCCACGCGGTAGAGGCTCGGCTGGCCGATGTTCAGCCGTTTGCGCGCTTCCTCGATCGGTTCGGCGAGCAGATCGACGATGCTTTCATCAACGAGATTTGCTGCGGCGGTGCCATTGCGTTGGCCCTCCCGGATGGCCTTGAGCACGGGTGCGCCGACCTTGATCTTGCGGCGCAGTTCGAGGCCGCCAAGGTAGGAAATGAACAGGTTTCCGAGATTCCGGTTCTGGCCGTAGGTGAAACCGAGCACGCACTGTTCGCCCAGGGCATCCCGGCCGTAGCCGGTCAGGACGTGCAGAAGGTCGTGCGTGTCGCGGAGTCGATTGGCATACCATTCGACCTGGTCATCGTAGCGTGGTTTGTCGCCGCGCATTTTTTCGGCTTCAGCGACGAGTCCTGCGGCCGAAAGCCCTTCGCGCTCCATGAAATCGACATAGGCACGACCGACAGTCCCGGCTGGGAGCCGCTTCAACGTCTCATGGTCGTCCAGAATCGTGGGCAGAAAAGGCTCGCTCGCCATCAACCGCTGCCCGTGCGGGCTTTCGATAAAGGCCTTTGCTTCAGGCAGGAAACTCTTGCGCGGCAGGCATTCGAAAATGTGAAAGACCTGCTCCGTATCTTCCTTGTCCTTCAGAAGCTTGCGGAAGTGCCCAAGCGCCTTGAAAGGGCGAAAGCGCGGTTCGGGGCGCGCGGGATCGCGGAATATGGTCGGTTGCATAGTGCTCCCATATCTATATTGACAATGATGTCAATAGTAATCCGGCGCTTGCCAACGCGCCGCCCGGGCTGCCAGAACGTGCCCAGCTTAATCACCGGGAGACAGAGATGCGGAAGTTCAGTGCGCGAATCGGGTTGGGCCTTGCGCTCATGGGGCTCGCGAGCCCGGTTCTTTCAGCCACACCCGAGGAGACTGCACGCGCTGCGCTTTCCAGATCCCCGATCATTGACGGCCACAATGACGTGCCCGAACAGCTTCGCGCCCGTTATGGCAATGATTTCTCCAAGTTCGACTTTCACGACATGTCGCCGACAGCCGCGCAAAAGGGCGGCAAGATGCACACTGATCTCGCCCGGCTCAAAAAGGGCATGGTTGGCGGGCAGTTCTGGTCGGTCTGGGTGACGACAGGCCAGAGCGAATCGGAGGCTGTGCGCGAAGTTACAGAGCAGATTGATGTGGTTGAACGATTGATGGCGGCCTATCCGAAGGACCTCATGCTGGCAAAGAGGGCCGATGACATTGAATTGGCATTCAGGCAGCACAGGATTGCTTCTCTGATCGGCGTTGAAGGCGGCCATTCGATCGGCTCTTCGCTTGGCGTGTTGCGCCAGCTGTATCGGGCCGGCGCACGCTACATGACGATCACCCATTCGAAGAATACACCTTGGGCTGACAGCGCGACGGACGTGCCCAAGAGCGGCGGACTTGCGCCATTCGGCGTCGCAGTCGTCAAGGAAATGAACCGGCTCGGCATGCTTGTCGATATCAGTCATGTTTCGGAAAAGACGATGATGGATGTGCTCAATGTCACCTCTGCGCCTTTGATCTTCAGCCATTCCGGCGCCCGTGCAATTGATGGGCATCCGCGCAACGTGCCTGATACGGTTCTCGCACGGCTGAAGGCGAATGGCGGCATCGTGATGCAGGTCTTCCTTCCCGATTACGTGAGCGAGGAAGTCCGCCAATGGGAAGCTGCCAAGGCAGCCGAGGAAGCGCGATCCAATAGCCTTTTCAAGGGCGATCCCGCCGGAGCGGCAGGCGCATTGGCCGATTGGATTGCAGCCCACCCGAGGCCGCGCGCGACCATTGCCCAGGTAGCTGATCATATCGACCATATACGCGAAGTCGCGGGCATAGATCATATCGGCCTTGGCGGGGACTTTGACGGGATGGACAGCGTTGTCGAAGGGCTGGGCGATGTGTCGACCTACCCGGCTCTTTTTGTCGAACTCGCGCGGCGCGGATACAGCCAGCAGGACCTTGAAAAAATTGCCTGCCGCAACCTCATTCGCGTCCTTCGTGCGGCTGAAGGCGTGGCAAAGGCAAAATCGGGAGACGCTCCTTCGAACCAGACCTTCGCCTCATAGGCAAATCCCAACGGTTGGTCGCTCATTGGGAATCGTTCGTCGCGCGGGCGGTTTTTCTTGGAGCAATGCTCGCTAGAGCAGGATGCAATGTTCGGGCGGGTTCGCATAGCGTTAGTCGCGGGGGTAATGGTCATGACGGCTTGCGTTTCCTCGCAGGAAACGCCGAGCCGCCAGCCTCCGCCGGTGGCAATGCCAAAGCCCGCTCCTCGTCTGGTCATCCAGCTGCCGCGACCTGAACCTGAAGAGCCACCCGCACCGCTTGCGCTGAGCCGCGCCATCCACGCACTCTGGGCAGGCTTTGATGGCCGCACGGGCATTGCGATTGCGCGCATGGGTGGGACCTGGGTTATTCATGAGCGTGGCGATGAACTCATGCCGCAGCAGAGCGTTTCGAAACTCTGGGTCGCCATGGCCGTTATGGATGCAATCGATCGCGGCCAGTTCAGCCTTGATGATCGTGTCACGCTTACCCGCGCAGACCTGACCGTCTTCAACCAGCCCATAGCGGCAGCGATAGGCCAAGGCAGCTATACCACGACGATTGCAGACCTGCTCGACAGGCAGATGCGCCGCAGCGACAATACAGCAAATGATTTTCTGATGCGCAAAGTGGGCGGCCCGCAAGCGATCCGCAACTTCATCGCTGCCAAGGGATTCGGGGCGATCCGGTTCGGGCCTGGCGAAAAACATCTGCAGGCGAAGACGGCTGGCCTGAACTGGCGTCCGGAATATATCGACAACCAGGTGTTTCGAAACGCTCGCGCAAAGCTGAGTGATGCCGCACGAACCGCGGCAATGGATGCCTATATCGCCGATCCCCCTGATGGAGCATCACCGATTGCAATCGCCCGCGCACTGCTCCGCCTGAAGCGGGGGGATATCCTTTCGCCTTCTTCCACGCGCTACCTGCTCAACCTCATGTCGACGTCGATAACCGGGCGACAAAGGCTGCACGGCGGCGTGCCGGCGGGTTGGCGCTTTGCGCACAAGACGGGAACGGGCCAGGAATTGAAGGGCCGACAAGCTGGCTTCAACGATGTCGCCGTGCTCACCGCGCCTGATGGCACCAGCTATGCTGTCGTGGTGATGATTGCTGATACGCGGACTACGCTCGCCAAGCGCTTCGAACTGATGCAGGGCATCAGCGCGACTGTCGCCGCTTATCATCAGCAGCAATAGGCTTTTGCCCCGGCGCGGCGAACGCGCTAGACCCTGTGCCAATGTCCCAGAACCACCTCTACCTGATCGACGGCTCGGGCTATATCTTCCGCGCCTATCACCGGCTCCCGCCGCTGACGAATATCCATGATGAGCCGGTTGGCGCAGTCTATGGCTATACGACAATGCTGTGGAAGCTGGCTGACGCCCTGCACAAGGCCGACGGCCCGACCCACATGGCCGTAGTCCTCGATGCATCGGGCAAATCGTTCCGCAACGACATTTACCCGCAATACAAGGCCCACCGCCCTCCGGCGCCTGAAGACCTGGTGCCGCAATTTCCGATGATTCGGGATGCAACGCGCGCCTTCTCCCTGCCCTGCATTGAGGTGCAAGGATTGGAAGCCGATGACCTGATCGCCTCCTATGCGCATGCAGCGCTTTCTGCAGGCTGGAAGGTCACGATCGTGTCCACCGACAAGGATCTGATGCAGCTGATCCAGCCGGGTGTGGACATGCTTGATCCGATGAAGAGCGAAAGGCTCGGGCCACAGGCAGTGATTGAGAAGTTCGGTGTAGGTCCGGAACGCCTTGGCGAAGTCCTTGGCCTGATGGGCGATTCGGCGG
Source organism: Sphingomonadales bacterium (assembly GCA_016704425.1). GTDB lineage: Bacteria > Pseudomonadota > Alphaproteobacteria > Sphingomonadales > Sphingomonadaceae > Aquisediminimonas. Next base: position 284,379 of record JADJAC010000010.1, on the reverse strand, counting down.
ACAATGTGCCAGGCGTCCCGGGGATCGGACCCAAGACGGCAGCAAAGCTCGTGCAGGAATTCGGAACGGTCGATGCGGTGCTTGCGGCAGCGCCCGAAATGAAGCCGTCAAAAATGAGGGACAATCTTGTCGCGTTTGCCGAACAGGCGAGGCTCTCGCGCGTGCTCGTCGAACTCAAATGCGATGCGGACCTTCCCGAGCCGCTCGACGATTTTCTCTTGAAGGAAGTCCCCGAGCCGCCGTTGCGTACATTTCTCGAACATCACGGCTTTGCTTCGCTTTTGAAGCGGCTCGGCGGTGATGGCCCCGGCAAGCCCGATCACCAGACAATGAAGCTGCTCCGTTCCGAAGCAAAAACTGCGCCGTTGGCCCCATCGCCCGAGCCGGAAACGCAGTCGTTTGACCTTGACGCCTATGTCTGTGTGCAAACGGTCGAGGCACTGGATGTCTGGATTGAAGAGGCGACGCGCGCAGGCGTTATTGCGGTCGACACGGAAACCGATGCGCTCGACGCGATGCAGGCCGGGCTCGTGGGCGTGAATTTCGCGACGGCGCCCAATAGAGCCTGCTACATTCCCCTTGCGCATGGCGGGACAGACCTTTTGTCCGAAACCCCGCAGCAAGTTCCTTTCGATACTGCCATCGCAAAGTTGAAGCCACTGCTCGAAGATCCATCGGTCCTGAAGGTTGGCCACAATATTAAATATGATATGAACGTGCTGGCGCGCTACGGAATTTCGGTCGGTCCGATCGACGACACAATGGTGATGAGCTTCGACCTGGATGCTGGTCGCCACAATCACGGAATGGATGAATTGGCGCTCCAGCACTTTGGCCATCAATGCATTTCCTTCAAGGATGTCTGCGGGTCGGGCAAGAACCAGCTGACGTTCAACCAGGTGCCGCTCAGGGATGCGACGCGCTACGCAGCCGAGGATGCGGATGTCACGCTCCGCTTCTGGCATTGGCTGAAGCCCCGCCTGTCCGCTGAAAAAGTGACGCGCGTCTATGAGCGGGTCGATCGTCCGCTCATTCCCGTTCTGGTCCGGATGGAGCAGGAGGGTATCAAGGTTGATCGCGACGAACTGGCGCGCATGTCGAAGGAGTTTGCCGAAGGCATTGCTGGGTTCGAGGCAGAGATCCACGCCCTTGCCGGGCAGCCCTTCACGGTCGGCAGCCCCAAGCAGCTGGGCGAGATCCTTTTCGGAAAGATGGGTCTCAAGGGCGGCCGGAAGGGCAAGTCGGGCGATTATTCGACCGATGTGACTGTTCTCGAAAAATTGGCGTCCGAGGGCGTGGAAATCGCGGGCAAGGTGCTCGAATGGCGTCAGCTTTCGAAGCTCAAGTCGACCTACACCGATTCATTGCAGGAACAGGTCAATCCGAAGACCGGGCGCGTTCATACCAGCTACTCGATCACGGGCGCGCAGACCGGGCGGCTTTCGTCGAATGATCCCAATCTGCAGAACATTCCGATTCGCACAGAAATCGGCCGGCGCATCCGGGAGGCGTTCGTGGCGGAACCGGGCAATGTCCTGCTATCAGCGGACTACAGCCAGATCGAGCTGCGACTGGCCGCGCATATGGCGGATGTTCCGGCACTCAAGGAAGCGTTCTCCAAGGGCGAAGATATTCACGCGCTGACAGCGATGGAATTGTTCGGTGAGGTCAATCGCGACACACGCGGTCGAGCGAAAACGATCAACTTTTCTCTGCTCTACGGGATTTCGCGCTGGGGGCTGGCCGGTCGTCTGGGCATTTCTTCCGACGAGGCGCAGTCAATGATCGACCGCTATTTCGAGCGGTTTCCCGGCATCAACCAATATATCAGCCAGACCCTGCAAAAGGCGCGGGAAACAGGGCACACCGAAACCCTTTTCGGGCGAAAGACCCATTTCACTCGGATCACTTCTGCCAACCAGACCGAACGCGCGGGATCCGAACGCGCGGCCATCAACGCCCCCATTCAGGGCACCAGCGCCGATATCATCAAACGTGCGATGGCCCGTATGCTGCCCGCATTGGCAGATGCCGGCCTTCCTCATGTGAAAATGCTTCTCCAGGTTCATGACGAACTGGTTTTCGAATTGCCTGAGGGCGACGTCGCTTCAGCAAGCCTCGTTATTGAGCGGGTCATGGCAGATGCCGCCGAGCCGCTGGTCAAGCTGGACGTGCCGCTTGGTGTTGAAATCGGGACCGGCAAGAGCTGGGGCGCGGCGCATTGACGGCCAGCGGTGCCACCGAACCAAATGATATCGAGGCTCTTGCGAAGGGCGGACGGACCAATGTCGCGGGCTTCTTCGTGCGCCTGATTGCGCGCATCCCGTTTCTCTTCATTGCCGGACAATGGTACGGCGCTGAAGCGCTCGGACGATTGGCCTATGCGGTTCTGGTTCTGGAATTTGCAGCCCAGATCGCAACCCTCGGGCTTAAGCGAGGGCTTGCCCTGCATTTGTCGGGAGACGGCAAGCACAACGGTGTCTGGGATGCTCTCGCACTTGTCCTGGCCTGCGCTTTCGGGTTGACAATTGCCCTGATGCTCGTCCCGCGGGTGATGTTTCCCAACAGCGACATCAACGGGTTTGAGACATTCCTCCCGCTCGTCATTCCGGCACTTGCATTGACGGACCTGATGCTGGCGGCACTTGCCTATCGCTATGATGTCGGCGCGACTGTCAGGGCCAAGGCCGTTGTCGAGCCGTGGACGATCAGCATCGGTGCCTTTGCGCTAAGCTGGTATTCGCTTCGCGACGGTTTGCTCATTGCCTATGCACTCTCGATGGGTGCTGCCCTGATCGCTGCGGCCATCCCCTTCTTCCGGGCTTATGGCCTGCCAGTGGGCTGGGCCCCGACGTTGGACGGCCTCTACCGGCTCGCTCGCCGCAATCTGCCGCTGGCTGCAGCAGACGGGATTGAATGGGGATCTCGCAGGCTCGACTTGGCCATTCTCGGCCTGTTCGTGTCTCCGGCAACTGTCGGCATCTATTATGTCGCGCAGCAGGTGGCGAGCCTGCCACAGAAATTGAAGACCAGTTTCGATCCGATTCTGGGACCCGTCATTACGCGCAAACTGGAAACCGGAGACAGGGCCGCCGTCGCGCGCCAGGTCAGCCAGGTCGGCTTCTGGATCATTGCCGCGCAAACCGGCATTGCGCTTGCACTGGGCATTCCGGGCGAAGGCCTGATGGGTCTTTTTGGGCCCAAGGGCGCTTTTGTCGGCGGCAATGGCGCGCTGGCATTCCTGCTATTGGCTGAGGTTGCAGCAGCTGTTGCGGTCGTCAGCGAAGCGGCGCTGGTCTATATCGCGCGGCATCGCAATTTCCTGATTTCCGGCGCCATGGTCGCCTTTCAGACAGCGTTGACTTTCCTTTTCCTGATTGCCGCCCGACAGCAGAATTTTCCCGAGCTCTACCAGGCAGCGCTGCCGGCTGTGGCGCTTGCAATTTCGTTGGGCCTTGCCTCTTTGGTGAAGGCTAAACTGGCTGCGCGCCTGTTGGGCGCACCGGTCTCGGTATGGCGTTGGCCATTGGTCTGGGCTTCGGTCGCTGCGGCTACGACAGGGTCGATTGCCATTCGATTGCCGGAATGGGCGGAGTTGACATTCGGCATACCGGCAAGTCTGCTCGCCTATGGCGTCGTAATATGGCGTTGGGGCTTTGCCGAAGAGGATCGCGCCCTGTTCCGAAAGACGAGCGCCTGATCGCTAGCCCTTGGGCGGGGTGAATGTCTGTTCGACGGCCGAAAAGACCGAGAGTGCCTCTGCTCGGGCGCAATGGCTGGATAGTGCGGGAAGCGCTTCAGGATCGAAAAGGTCAGGATAGGCTTCGCGAATGAAACGTGCGACGCATGCAACCGCAATATCGTCATGGCCTGGTGTCGCTCCGTGCCACCAATCCCCCACGCGCGCGCCACATTCACGATCGATTGCTGCCAGCGCTGTGCGGATCTGTCCTTCGCAGCGTGATACGAAGTCTGGAGCAAGCGCCGCGGAAAAGAGTTTCGCGTAGAAAAAGGAGACTGCCTTGTCGGCAGCGCCCGTCATCAGTGCAATCCGCCGAAGCGCCGCACGGCGCGCGGCTCCGGATAGCGGAAGCAGCGCGCGATCGGGACCGACGCGTTCGTCGAGATAATCAAGAATGGCCCCGCTTTCGATAAGCACTTCACCATCGTCGAGCACCAATGCTGGAACCCGTTTCAGCGGGTTATGTCGTGCGACCAGATCACCATCGCCAAAAGTCGACCAGGGTACGTGATCATAAACAATCCCATAAATCTGGAGCGCAACTGCGACCCGACGGACAAACGGGGAGTCGTATTGGCCGATCAGCTTCATCTCCTCAGTTCTCCCTTTCAGATTTAGTGCCGGAAATGCCGCATGCCCGTGAAAACCATCGCAAGCCCGGCATCATCGGCAGCCTGGATCACTTCGTCATCCCGGATCGAGCCACCCGGTTGGATCACCGCTGTTGCGCCAGCCTCGACTGCGGCAAGCAAGCCATCCGCAAATGGAAAAAATGCATCCGAGGCGACAGCCGAACCGATGGTGCGCGGCTCGGCCCAGCCTGCCTTGTCCGCGGCATCGCGTGCCTTCCAGGCTGCGATGCGGGCAGATTCGAGGCGGTTCATCTGACCCGCCCCGATACCCGCAGTGCTGCCATCCTTGGCATAGACAATGGCATTGGATTTGACATGCTTGGCGACTGTCCAGGCGAAAAGGCAGTCGGCCAGTTCTTGAGCGGTGGGTGCGCGCCGGGTGACGGTCTTGAGCATCTCCCGTGTGATCTGCCCATTGTCACGGGATTGAACAAGATAGCCCCCGGCAATCGTCTTGAGGCTCAGCCCTTCGCGCGCCGGGTCCGGCAATTCGCCGGTCAGCAAGAGGCGCAGGTTCTTTTTCCGGGCGAAGACGGCCTTTGCTTCGTCGCTCGCGTCCGGCGCCGCCACGACTTCAGTGAAAATGCCGGCCATTGCCTCGGCTGTTTCCGCGTCGAGCGGGCGGTTGACTGCAATGATCCCTCCGAAGGCAGAGACCGAGTCGCAGGCGAGTGCCGCCTGATAGGCCTCGAGCAGCGTATCGGCGGTTGCGACGCCACACGGATTGGCATGTTTGACGATGACGACCGTCGGCGGCCCGTCGCGGAATTCGCTGACCAGTTCAAGCGCTGCATCAGCGTCGTTGTAATTATTGTAGGAAAGCTCCTTGCCCTGAAGCTGTGCTGCCTGCGCGATACCGCGCGTATGCGGACCCGCAGGAATATAGAGCGCCGCCTTCTGGTGCGGATTTTCGCCATAGCGCAGCTCCTCGCGCTTGTGGCCCGTCACAGCGAGTGTGTCAGGGAATGCCTGGTGCTGGTCGGCAAAGGCGAACCACTGGCTGATCATCGCATCATAGGTTGCGGTCGCCGCATAGGCCTTTGCCGCGAGCCTGCGGCGGAAGTCGTAATCTGTGGCACCCCGCTTTGCGTCCATGGCACTGATCAATTCGCCATAGTCGGCAGGATCCGTCACGATGGCGACCGAAGCATGGTTTTTCGCTGCAGACCGGACCATCGAAGGACCACCGATATCGATATTCTCGATAATCTCTTCGCGCCCAGCCCCTTTGGCGACAGTCTGCGCGAAGGGGTAGAGATTGACGACGACAAGATCGATTGCGCCAATGTCATGCGTCTCCATCGCAGCCACATGCTCCGGATTGTCCCGCACGGCGAGCAAGCCCCCATGAACCTTAGGATGCAGGGTTTTCACACGGCCATCCATCATTTCGGGAAAGCCGGTCAGGTCCGAAATATCCATGACCTGCAAGCCTGTGTCCCGGAGCGCCTTCGCGGTGCCGCCGGTCGAGACCAGTTCCACGCCGTGGCGCGCCAGCGCTGCGCCCAGTTCTGCCAGGCCGGTCTTGTCCGAAACACTCAACAGCGCCCGCTTGATCTTCACATCCGTCATTTCGTCTCCAAAAAAATTAGCCGGCGCGTCGCAGAACCCAGCCAACACTCGCCCCACCCGGCGATGCTTCGCCGCTGACGACCAGTTGCACTGTGCCGTGGGGCCGGGCCTGACCATCGATCCAAAGACTTTCCTCGACCGAGAGAGTCCCGCCGCGACAGCGGAACTGCCACAATGCGCCGCGCTCGATCCTGAGCAATGCGCCCATGCCGTCTGCCGTCGGCGTCGCTTCGATACCTGGCGCCAGATGGAACCGGATCGCGAAAGCCGACGTCATCGGCTTCTGCTTGGCCTTTGACGGCAGCAGCACATCATCACCCCGCAGCTCGCGTCCATCGCCTGAAAGGAGCAAGGTCCGCTTATGGATCAGGCCAAATCGGCGGACATAGCCATCATGGCTTGCTTCTATACGGCTGCTGCCCTCGTTTTCCTGACGCTCAAGCGCGATTTCCGAAACGCCCCGGCCAAGCGACCCATCTGCATGGATCGCGGTCGAGTTGCTGTCGGCAAGGATCAGCGTGGAATGGGCGGCGGTCGTCCGCAGGCCGTTGGCAAGGCCTGCGGAAATGAAGGCGCCGCCAGCATTCGCGCCGCCACAATTGATGACCAGCCGGTGCGCGCCTTCCGACAATTCAAAGGCCAAAGTCGATGCACATCCGCCTCTTGCAACGCGCCTGTCGGGCGGAGGTGCCGCATCCATCACGACAACCGTCTGTCCCGCCGCTGCACGCTGATAACCCCAATCGCGCGCCTGTCTTTGGGGCCGGGTTCGCACGCCGCTGGCCGCAATGATCGATTCGACCTGCGGTGCTTCGATCGGGAGGCTTCCCTGCCAGCTGGAAAGCCCGCCGTCTCCCAGTGTCACACCCAAAAGCGAGGGCACCGAGAGATTGAGCGCACTTGCAAGGAATGCGGGCCGTTCAATCCGACGGGCGTCATAGACCCGGCTGAGCATGGCAAGGAGCATCACGGCATCAAGTTGACCGCCCGGCGTTCGGCAGACGAGCCCGCCGTCGGCGGAAAAGCCGGTGTTGAGTGCGCGCGCCAGTCCCGCTTCACCAAAACTTCTCCGCGGTCCGCCGCCCGTAATCAGCAGGCCAGCCGCAACAATTCCGGCCCAGGCGGCAATTCTTTGCAGCCCGATCGGAGCCCTGTCAGCCGAACGGTCTAGATGGCGGGCCCCGCGTGCGAGCCCATTGAGGACAGCCGAGCGATAGACAAGATCCGTGCTCGACAGGATCAGCGGGGCGTGCGTTGCCCAGAACAGGATGCGCCAGCCCCAAAGGTCCGGCCGCCAGGCTGGCTCGCTGACCCGGTCGGCGTGGCTGCTCAGCCATCTGCGCGTCAGCATTTCGGCAACTGGCGCGACTTGCGCTCGGGACCCTGCAGCGGCAAGGTCGCGCAGCCACTGGAAGCGCTGCAGATAATTTGCAAAGCCCGACGAAATGCTCTCGCTGCCGAAATCGACACGGCCGCACTCAACCTGTTCCCCTCGCCAGGTCAATTCACCCCGCAAGATGGCGAGACCCGTCGAGGCGTCTCCGGCAACCGGATCGTCCGGCACGGCGAGTAATTTGAGCGGATAGCGTCCACGCAGCCGCAAGGCATGAAGAGGAGTGCGCCAGGTGAGCCGATAAAACTGGCTCGTCAGCCTTTCGGCGAGCGATTCGCCGCCGCCGCCTTGTGCGCGGACCAGCCGTTTGCCGACTGGAATCTCGTCTTGTTCGTCTGATTCCATTGCCCGGCTGGCCGTTCAGCCGCGCAGCGCGGCAATGTTGGCGGCATAGGACTCGGGGCCGCCCTTGAACGTCGCCGTCCCGGCGACCAGCACATCCGCTCCGGCTGCAATGATCCTTGGCGCCGTGTTTCGATCGACGCCGCCATCGACCTCCAGTCGAATGTCCTTGCCCAGTTTGTCGATGGATTTGCGGATCGCCTCGATCTTGCGAAGCTGGCTCTCGATGAAGCTCTGCCCGCCAAAGCCGGGGTTGACGCTCATCACCAGAACCAGATCGATGTCCTCAAGCACATAGTCGAGCATCTTGGCCGGAGTGGCGGGATTGAGCGCCACGCCCACCTTTTTGCCGAGCGCCCTGATCCGCTGGATCGTGCGATGAAGGTGCGCCCCCGCTTCCTGATGCACCGTAATGACATCGGACCCGGCTTCCGCAAATGCGTCCAGCATGAAATCAACAGGAGAAATCATGAGGTGGACATCCATGATCTTTTCGGTGTGCGGGCGAAGCGCCTTCACGACCATGGGTCCGATCGTGATGTTGGGCACAAAATGACCATCCATCACATCGACATGAATCCAGTCCGCACCCGCTGCATCGACCGCGCGCACTTCGTCTCCGAGGCGCGCAAAATCAGCAGAAAGGATCGATGGGGCAATGAGGACGGGGTTTGCCATATCCGGTCGCTCTAGCCAGCGAATCACCCTGCGGCAAGGCGCGTTCAGGGACGAATGAAGTGCGCGATGAAAAAACCGTCGGCATGGTTGACGGGCAGCACGCGCACCCAGCCTCCGCGGTCCGGCACGATGCCAGCACCAAGCCGGTCTGAGGTGATAGGCAAGAGCCGCAAACCGGCAGCTTCAGCCACCTTGATCTGGTCTTCCCCTTCCGGTCGCTCAAGCGAACATGTCGCGTAGATCAGGGTTCCGCCGGGCTGCAACCACGTCGTGACCCGAGCAATCATGGCCGCCTGCAATTCGGCGAGCTGGGCAATGTCGCTTGGCCTCACGCGATACAGGACATCGGGATGTCGGGTGAATATCCCTGTAGCGGAACAGGGTGCGTCGAGCAGAATTGCGGGCACTGGTTCGGCAGGCTCCCAGCGCATCAGGTCCGCCGTGACCAGCCGCGCGGAAAGGCCGGTGCGGGCCAGATTGTCCTCGAGCCTGACAAGACGAGCCCGATCCTGGTCGAGAGCTGTCACCGTCCATCCTGCTGCGGCCAATTGCATCGTTTTGCCACCGGGCGCAGCACAAAGGTCCAGCACCGTCCGCCCGTTTCCGGGGCCAAGGAGTCTCGCGGGCAACGAAGCTGCGATATTCTGTACCCACCAGGCCCCTTCGGTAAAACCGGGCAGCCCGGCAATAGCTGGGCCGCGAGCGATACGCACATGGCCCGGCATCAGGCTTTCACCGCCGAGCCGTTCGGCCCAGAGGTCTGTCTCTGTCCCATCGCGCAGGGTCAGGTCGATCACCGGCGGTTCGATCATCGCGGCGCTGGCAATTGCCACTAGCGCATCATCCCAGCGCAAGCGGACTTGATCGGGCAGGGTAGGCAGAGCCGGCAGCACTGCCTTCTGCCGCAAAAGTGTGCCGAGAACGCCATGCACCAATCGCCGTGGCCCTCCGTCAACGAGCGGCAAAGCAGTTGATACGGCTGCGTGCTCGGGCGTTTCCATCACCAGCACCTGCGCCAGCGCCATCCGCAGCACCATTCTGGCCTTTGAATCATGCGGCAGCACCTGTCGCGTCGCGCTGTCGATGAGCGCATCAAGATCCGGCAGACGTCGCAATGTCTCGCTGGCAATGGCGCGTGCAAGAGCCTTGTCTTCGGGTTTTGCGAGGCCACGGGTCGCGTTGCCAAGCGCCGATTCCAGCGGCAATCCGCGTCGCGTCACGGCATCGAGCAGAGTGAGCGCAGCACGGCGCGGTGCAAGTCCGGGAATATTGTCCATCGCCACTGCCCTAGCGGCCTGTTCGGCACTTGTCGAAGGGATGCCGATGGATGATAGGGGGGGCATGACCCGTCAACGTCCGCCCCATGTCAAGGCTCCGGCCTATCTGACGAAGAGCCCGCCCGTTCCTGAGCCGCAAGCCGTGCCGCGTGCAGCCGAACCGGACCCGGACCGTCTGGACCCGGTGCGCTATGGCGATTGGGAACTGAAGGGCATTGCAGTCGATTTCTAGCTGAAACCGGCTGTTAAGGCCTTGGTGTTAGGCCCGCTCCTCTCATCAGGGAGCGGTTTGGATGAACACCGAAATTTCCAGTCTTGCAGCGCGGCTGATTCAGGCGGGCCGGGTCGAGGACAGCGACGTCCTTTCGTTGCGGGCACTGGTCTGGCGCGACGATAACACCGGCTTCGATACGCTTGATGCGCTGTTTCTCGTCAACGACCGCTGCGCCCCGCGATCCAAGGCGTGGATCGACTTCTTCATTGAAGTTATCGGGGATGTGCTTCTGCATCAAACACCGCCGGCCGGCTTTCTTGATGAGCATGGGGCTGACTGGCTTCGGTCACGGATTGATCGTGCAGGCAGCATCGCCACGATAGGAGAGATCGAGCTGTTGGTCGCGCTGCTTGAAAACGCCGAAAATGCGCCCCTGTCGCTCAAGCCTTACGCACTCGCTCAGATCGAGGCGACGATCGTCAGTGGCTTGGGACCGACACGTGACGCTGGCGTCGTTCGCCCCAATTGTGTCGATGAGGCAGAGGTGCGCTTGCTGCGGCGCCTGATCTTTGCAAGCGGCGGCGAAGATGCGGCCATCGTGGGCTCACAGGAAGCGGACATGTTGTTCCGCATCAAGGATGCGACGCTTGGCAGTGAGAATGCGCCCGGCTGGCTCACACTGTTTGTTCAGGGCGTTGGCAACCACCTGCTGGCGCACAGTGACTATCGGGCCCTTTCGCGCGAGGAAGCGCTTCATCTGAATGCAGTAATGGAAAGCAATACGCCGAGCATCGCGCGATTCTTTTCCCGCATGCTGCCCGGAGACATGTTTGGTCGCGGAACGATCATCGATGCGTTCAAGTCGGTCTTCCCGGCAGAGCATGATCTGCTTTCCGGACTGGCGTCCATTGGCCCCCGTTCGGATCTGTCGGCAGCTGAAGCGGCCTGGCTCAAGAAGCACATAGCAGCGGACGGCCTCACCGACCCGTTTGAAAAGGCATTGATGACTTTCCTTCTGGACGAAGTCGGACACATGCCCGCCATGCTCTCCGAGCCCCTCCGCCGCACGGCTTGAAGCTGGCATTCGGCTACGCAGGCGGGTGAATTTCTTTCCCCGCCTGCGAAGGATTGTCTGGCTTGGTGCGTTTCAGGGGTTAGTTCGGGAACGTGACTGATGTGTTGATGAGCTCTGCGACTACGCAAGCGGCGGAAGATGACATGCTCATGGCCCGCGTCGCCGCGCGCGATGCGGACGCCTTTCGCGCATTGATCGAGGCTCATGCGGGCAAGGCCCACCGCATTGGCTGGCGTATGCTTGGCGATGCGGTCGAGGCTGAAGATGTGGCACAGGAAGCAATGCTGAAATTGTGGGAGCAGGCAGGAAAATGGCAGGCAGGTGGCGCTGGCGTCGGTGCCTGGCTGAACCGCGTCGCCACGAATCTCTGCCTTGACCGGCTTCGCCGTCGTCGTTTCTCAAGTGATCAGGATGTGCCAGAGCGGGTTGACGAAACACCGCTTGCCGACGCGCAGATGGATGCAGACTGGATGCGCGATCGTGCGATGCTTGCGGTGCAGGCCTTGCCGGACCGTCAGCGGGCCGCCATTGTTCTGACATATTACGAAGACTGTTCGAACCTGGCTGCCGCCGAGATCCTTGGCCTCAATATCAAGGCGTTCGAATCGCTGCTGCTGCGCGCGCGCCAAGCATTGAAGGCCGGACTGGGCGATGTGCGCGCGGCATTCGCAGGAGGTGCAGCGTGAGCGATCCAAGACGCGATCCCACCCTCAACGAATTGCTTGACGGACTGACGGTTCCGCCGTTGTCGCCCGACTTTGCCGATCGCGTTGTCGCGGCGGCAACACATCGGCCGCAGCCGCTTCCGACACCGGTTCTCTCGCGGAGCGGCAAACGTGCCCGATGGATTCGCGGCCATCGAGTCGTGATCGGCGTCGTGGCACTTGGCCTGATGAGCGCCGGAGCTGCCGCGACTGCCATCTTCGGGGATGTTGCGCAGACAATTCCGGTAATTGGTCCGCTGATCGCGCGCGTCGTGCCGGCAAAGCACGAGCGCAAAGCGGCGTTGGCAGCAAAACCCAAGCCGAAGCCGGACGAGAGTGTCGGGCCGGGAGCGGACGAGGCTGCATCCATTGCGCCCGCGCCGCCGCTCGTTTCTCCCGAGCGTGTTGGCATGCGCCGAGAAATGCGCCGCGAGTTCGTGGCCGAACGGATCGCGGACAGGCTCCAGCAGCGGGCTGATCGGCGCGAGGCGCTCGGCCTCCCGCCGCGACCGGTTCGGCGCGCCGAGGCTCGGGCTGTGCTGCGGCGCATTCCGCCAGCCGATCGCGCAGCCATTGTGCAACGGGTCCGGGAGATTCGGCAGGAGCGGCGTGCAACTGCGCTTGGGCAAGCCGATACTGCCGACCTGGCTCCGGCAACTGACGCCGTCTCTGCGACACATGGAGAGCCGGCTGGAGCGCCATCGCCCGAGACTCAGTCAACCGATTCGGCAGCAACTCCGCGGGAAGCTGCCGAAATTCAACCGGAGCGAGCCGAACAGCTTCGCCGCTTGCGCGCGCTGCGCGAGCTGCAACGAAAGCGCCGGGAACTGCGTCGTCAGCGATTGCAGCAGTGAACGAAGGGTTTTCCGGCGTCATGCGTTGAAGGCAGGTGAGCCGGTCGGCTCCTTCAATTGCTACTGGAGAATGTCATGATAAAAACCCTCATTGTCCCTGCTCTTGCAGCGGTGCTTGCCGTTCCGGCGTTTGCAGAACCTGTGACCAAGACGGTCACGATCGATCGTCCCAATTATGACGGCACCCGCACGATTGTGCGCGACAAGGACGCCGGCACGCTTTCGCGCGATACGCAGGTCATCCGCGCGAGCGATGGAGCCACAGCGTCGCGCGAATATGATCGCACCCGCACACCGGACGGCTTTACGGCATCAGGATCATCGACAAATTTCAAGGGCGAGACCCGAAGCTTCGAACGCTCCCGCACGCGGACCGACACCGGGTCAATGAGCAACGGAACCTATACGACGCGGGATGGCGAAACCTACACGACGTCGGGGAGTCGCAACCGTACGGAAACCGGCTACACCGCCAACCAGAACATCAAGGACAGCGCAGGGACGACCGTCTTCAACCGCAACGTCAATGCATCGCGTTCGAACGGTCAGGTTACGCGTTCCGTCAATGTGACGCGCGCGGAGGGCTTTCACCCGCCGCGTCGTCCCCAGGCAGGCCGCCGGCATCGCGGCAATTAGGCCCATCACCCCATAACCGGCCTGGCGAGCGACCCCGAACTGGGCCGGTATCATTGCCGCGCAACGGCAATGCTCCTTCGGGCGCATGTCGCGGGAAACCGGACATGCGCCCGATTTTGCCCGAGGCCTTTCGTGTCCACGTCTGTTGCAATATCGTGAACAATGAATTGACTTAGACCAGCACGAAACCCGACGAGATATTTTCTGATTGTTAAGAATTTCAACTACATTCTGTAACCATAAGATAGTGGAAGGCAGGCGGAATGTTGGCGAGGCTATTGTTCATTGTTGCGATTTTTGCGCTTCAATCCCCCGCATTTTCGCAACAGGCCGGGCGGCGCGTTGCTCTGGTGATTGCCAATGGCAATTACGCAAACACCAATCGACTCGACAATCCGCCGAACGACGGCCGCCTGATCGCGGAGTCTCTCCGGAAAACCGGCTTTGCCGTTGTCGACGTGCGGTCAGACCAGGGACTGCTCAACTTTCAGCAATCGTTGCGGGACTTCCGTGCCAAGGCGGACGGTGCCGATGTTGCGCTGATCTACTACGCGGGCCACGGCATCGAAGGGCAAGGGAAGAACTGGCTGATTCCGACGGATGCGAAACTTGCGACCGACCGGGACCTCGCCTTCGAAGCGATTGATCTCGATCTTGTCATGCAGACGATTGGCGGCGCAAAAATGCGCGTCGCGATCCTGGATGCATGCCGCAACAACCCGTTCGGCCAGAATTGGCGTGGGGGCACGCGGGCTGTTTCGCGTGGGCTCGCCGGAATTGAAGTTGACAATGTCCTTGTCATTTTTGCCGCTGCGCCCGGCCAGACCGCCGCTGACGGGGATAGCGGAAACAGCCCGTTCGCTGCGTCGCTTGCCAGGCGCCTGCCGGAACCTGGCCTGCCAATCCAGCTTCTCGGCGGCGTTGTGCGCGATGATGTCCTTGCGGCAACCGGGGGTGCCCAGCGGCCCTTCATCAGTGCCAGCGTTACAGGGACGGCCTATTATCTGGTCCCCGCCGGCCAGGCCGCAATGCCCGCGCCGCCTCAGCAGGCCGCCAATCTCGTGACGGCGCAGGGCTCGGTCAACGCGAACGCAGGTGCGCCAGCCATTGTGCAAAGGTCGCCAGAGTCTTCAGCGCCGGCGCTCAACTGGACCGCACGCCAGGCTGATCTTGCCATGGGGCAGGTCATGGTCATGCGCACTGCCAGTGCTTCGGACTATCTCTATCAGGCCGCTGGCATCTATCCGGCCAAGCGATTGACGGGAGCAGCCCTGCCGACAGCGACCTATATCCGTGTCCAGGTCCGCGATCTGGTGACAGGAGATTCGGCGCAGACAGACAGCACAAGGCATGAGGTGCCCGGAAGCTGGCGACCGGGCCAACCCTTTTTGATGTCTTTCCGCTTGCCGCGAGAGCTGGTCGATTCCGGGCATGCTCTCTCCGTCCGCTTGTGCATGGGGGCTGCAGGAAACTGTGTTTTCAGCCCGGATATTGCCCGGCCTTCGGTGGATGCCGCTGGTGTATCGCCGGCAGCGGGGCGCGCGCCGCTGGTCCGCAAGGCTTTGCGGCGCACGCGCAAGCCCTGAGGGTTGCGCACACTTCGCTCCAACGCTAGAGGCTCGCGGTCCGGCGCTTAGGAGTGTAGCTCAGCTGGTAGAGCATCGGTCTCCAAAACCGAGGGCCGGGGGTTCGAGCCCCTCCACTCCTGCCACCGGACTTGCGCCGCCGGGGAATCGGCTCTAAAGGGCCGCAATCCCGACATCAGGATCATGCTTCCGGAACGCTCCGGGCGCGGGTCTGTGTTGGTCGAAACGAGGATTTTTGCGGAATGGCCAAGGTCAGTCCAGGTGAGTTTATCCGGCAGGTCCGGGCAGAGACGGCGCGAGTCGTCTGGCCGTCGAGCCGTGAAACCGTGATGACGACCGTCATGGTCATCATCATGACGACTGTGCTTGGGCTGTTTTTCTTCAGCCTGGACAGTTTTTTCAGCTGGATCGTCCAGTCTCTCCTGAAACTGATCTGACGCGCGCAGGATTGAACGGAAACTCATGTCACGCTGGTACATCATTCACGCTTATTCGGGGTTCGAGAACAAGGTTCGCGACGCGATCATGGCTGACGCGGCACGTCTTGGGCTTGAAGCGCTGGTTGATGCTGTCGAAGTGCCGACCGAAACAGTGACTGAAGTCCGCCGCGGCAAGAAGGTTCAGGCGGAACGCAAATTCTTTCCGGGCTATGTTCTGGCGAAGCTGAACATGAATGACGATGTCTATCACCTCGTCAAGAACCAGCCCAAGGTCACGGGCTTTCTGGGATCGAGCGGCAAGCCGCAGCCGATCAGCGAAGCCGAAGCGGCCCGCATCCTGAATACCAAGGAAGCTGCCGCCGCTGCGCCGAAGACCCGCATTTCCGTCGATTACGAGATTGGCGATCAGGTCAAGGTGCTGGACGGACCGTTTGCCAGCTTCAATGGCCTTGTCGAGGAAATCGACTTCGACAAGAACCGGGTCAAGGTTTCCGTCTCCATCTTCGGTCGCGCAACGCCGGTCGAACTCGAATTCGAGCAGGTGGAACGGGCAAAGTAGAATTCCGGGGCGTGCCCCGAAATCGTGCGGGAGGCTTTCGGGCTGTTTGACCGCTAAACTTGAAACAGGCGAAGCGCCTTGGCGCGAAAGCCGAGATACAGAGTGAGAATGTAAGATGGCCAAGAAGATCAGCGGCTATATCAAGCTGCAAGTGCCTGCGGGGGCCGCAAACCCGTCGCCGCCAATCGGGCCTGCCCTGGGTCAGCGCGGCGTGAACATCATGGAATTCTGCAAGGCGTTCAATGCCGCGACGAGCGAGCTTGAAAAGAACATGCCGATTCCGACGATCATTACCGTTTATGCGGACAAGAGCTTCTCGTTCGCAACGAAGAGCCCGCCCGCGACCTTCCTCATCAAGAAGGCGCTGAACCTCAAGTCCGGATCGAAGGAACCGGGCAAGGTGTCGGCTGGCAAGATCAAAAAGTCCCAGCTTGCCGAAATCGCGCAGGTGAAGATGGCCGATCTCAATGCGAACGACATTGATGCCGCAGTCCAGATCATTGCAGGGTCCGCCCGCGCAATGGGCCTCGAAGTGGTGGAGGGCTGAAATCATGACATTCCAGAGCAAGAAGGCGAAGACACTCGCCGGAACGATCGATCGCGAAAAGCTGCACGGTGTTGATGAAGCGATTTCGATCATCAAGGCCAATGCGACCTCGAAGTTCGATGAAACCATTGAAGTTGCGATCGCCTTGGGTGTCGATCCGCGCCACGCCGACCAGATGGTTCGCGGCGTGGTGACGCTGCCCAAGGGCACCGGCAAGACGGTGCGTGTCGGCGTTTTTGCCCGTGGCGACAAGGCTGAGGAAGCACGTGCTGCCGGAGCGGACGTGGTTGGAGCGGAAGACCTTCTCGAGATCTGCCAGTCTGGCAAGATCGAGTTCGAGCGCTGCATTGCGACGCCGGACATGATGGGCCTGGTCGGACGTCTCGGCAAGGTGCTTGGTCCCAAGGGACTGATGCCAAACCCGAAGCTCGGGACCGTCACGCCGAACGTTGGTGAAGCCGTGAAGGCTGCCAAGGGCGGCCAGATCGAGTATCGCGTCGAAAAGGCGGGGATCATTCACGCCGGCATCGGCAAGGCGAGCTTCAAGGCCGAAGACCTGCGCACCAATTTTGATGCGCTCGTCGATGCGGTCGTCAAGTCCAAGCCAACGGGCGCCAAGGGCAAGTATTTGAAGAAGGCTGCACTCAGCTCCACAATGGGGCCTGGCGTGAAGCTTGACGTCGCTGAATTGAGCGCGTCGTAACGTAATTCTGTTCCCCGCCTTGCGCGGGGACGGAACCGTCCGAGACAGCAGGTGCTCCTGATCCAGTCAGGGGCTTAATGTCCTGCCGAGACGGGGAACGGAATTTTCCGACCATTCTGGTGGTCGCCCTTCCCCTCGGACTCATGCCAAAGGGTGCGCTTGCGTGCCCAGCGGCAAAGCCGCGCCTGCGGATGGTCTGCAGGCGCTTGTTGAGGAGAATGGCATGGATCGTGCTCAAAAACCGATAGTGGTCGAAGAGCTGAACCGCACCTTCAACGAGGTCAATGTGGTGGTTGTCACCCGTAACCTCGGCCTGACTGTCGCCCAGTCGACAGCACTCAGGCTCAAGATGCGCGAAGGCGGAGCGACCTACAAGGTTACGAAGAACAGTCTCGCCAAAATCGCAACCAAGGGCACAGTGTATGAATCGATCAGCGACCTGCTGACCGGTCCTGTCGCGCTGGCCTCCTCCATTGACCCGGTGGCAGCTGCAAAGATTGTCGTCGAGTTTGCCAAGACGAACGACAGGCTCGAAATCGTCGGCGGCGCAATGGGGAGCACAGTCCTTGATGTGAACGGCGTGAAGGCCTTGGCAACAATGCCTTCACTGGATGAACTGCGCGCCAAGATCGTGGGCCTTGTACAGGCACCTGCGACCAAGGTCGTTCAGATCGTTCAGGCTCCGGCTGGCCAATTGGCCCGCGTCTTTGGCGCATATGCCGCCAAGGAAGCTGCGTAACTTTTTGACGCCGCCCCTGCGAAGGCAGGGGCCTCGTCGTGACCCCAAAGGCCCCTGCCTTCGCAGGGGCGACGAATTGAAATTTGGAGACTTAAAATGGCTGATTTGAACAAGATTGTAGAAGACCTTTCCGCCCTGACCGTCATGGAAGCGGCTGAACTTTCGAAGCTGCTTGAAGAGAAGTGGGGCGTTTCGGCTGCTGCTGCTGTCGCTGTTGCAGCACCGGCTGCTGGCGCTGCTGCGCCTGCTGCTGAAGAGCAGACCGAATTCGACGTCATCCTGACCGGCGACGGTGGCAACAAGATCGCCGTCATCAAGGAAGTCCGCGCCATCACAGGCCTGGGCCTCACCGAAGCCAAGGCCGCTGTTGAAGCTGCGCCGAAGGCGATCAAGGAAGGCGTTTCGAAGGACGAAGCCGCCAAGGTCAAGGCCCAGCTCGAAGCTGCTGGTGCAACTGTCGAACTGAAGTAAGCATTTGCTTGTTTGCCCCGGCGCACGTCGGGGTTCGGACAAAATGGGGAGCGACTCTGGAAAGAGTCGCTCCCTTTCTTGTTCAACGCCCGTGATCGACCAAGGCCAACTGCCGTTCGACGAAGCCGATTGTCAATGAGCGTCGGTTGGCGCAGTTTCCAGGCCCTGAGCGAAGTCCAGAAAGGGGAAAATCTGTGAAACGGGCACTTCTGATTGCCGCACTATTCGCGACACCGGTTCTTGCCAAAACGGCGGCACCGGATTGGCTTGCCATAGCGCAACGTGCCGAGAGCGACATCAAGCTTGATGAAGGCCGCAAGCCGATCGAGACGTTGACGTTCCTTGGCATCAAGAAGGGTGATGCTGCCCTCGATTTCGAAGCGGGGGGCGGGTACTACACCGAAATCATGGCCCGCGCGGTCGGACCGAAAGGGACAGTCACAGCGTGGTTGGCATCGCAATTTGCGGGCGATGCCAAGGGCAAGGCAAAGTGGGCCGGCATTCTTGGCCGCACGCCCAATGCTCACGTGCTGGAACAGCCGTTCGAGGAATTCCAGGCGCCTGCGAACAGCTATGACTTTGCCCTGTTCCATCTGAGCTATCACGATGCCTATTGGTCCTCCACCGAATACAAGGTGAAGGAGCAGGATCCTGATCAGCTGGTCAGGAAGATTTATGCAGCCATGAAGCCGGGCGGCATTGTCGGCATTGTCGATCACGTTGGCCCGCCGGGTGACACACGCGCGGTTGTGGACATGCTCCACCGCATCGATCCGGAAGTGGTGAAGGCCGATTTTCTGCGTGGCGGTTTCAAACTGGTTGGCGAAAGCCGCCATCTTAGGGTTGCGACCGACGATCACACAAAGCTGGTGTTCGACCCTGCCGTTCGTGGCAAGACCGACCGCTTTGCCTTCAGGTTCATGAAGCCCAGGAAATAGTCATTGCTACAAAAAAGGGCCCGGCGAAACGATTCGCCGGGCCCCTTCTGTTAGGCGTCGACCGACCGGTCAGAACGTCTTGCGCATTGTGAGTCCGTAGGTGCGCGGGGTGTTCACGTTGAACCCCAGCCGTGCCCGGCCGCCGCGTTCGCGGTCGAATCCAAGCAATGCATTCTCATTGAAGAGGTTGTTCACATAGACAATGACCGAAAGGCCATTGTCGAAATCGACCCCGCCATTCAGATTGACGATCTGATAGTTCGGCAACTTCAGGTCAACCGTAGTCGAAGCGTTGGCCGGCGCTCCACCGAACGGCAGGCCGTGCACGAAGGTGCGCGGGTTGTTTTCCTGGTCCGCAGGCTGTGTATATCGGCTGCCGACATGCTGGAACGAAGCGGTCAGATGGCCGTCGACGCCGTCCTTCACTTCGAAACTATACGTCGCATTGGCCGAAATCTGGAACTTCGGCACAGATGGCAGGCGGTTGCCGTCACGGATGCCCGTGGTTGCTGCAAACACGCCAGGCAAGGTCGTGTCAAATTGAGAGTCCAGAATAGTTCCCGAAAGATTGAATTCGAAGGCCTTGCTGGGGCGCGCCGAAAGTTCAAACTCCACGCCCTTCGAATGCGCCTTGCTTGCGTTGAACACGATCCGCGAGGAACAGGTTCCCGCATCAAGCGTGACTTGCAGGTTCTTGATGTCCGTATAGAAGCCCGCGGCATTGAAGGTGAAGGCGCCGGCTTGCGCCTTGATCCCGCCTTCATAGTTCCACAATGTCTCGTCATCATAGGACTGGAAGCCGCCAAACAAGGCCCTGTCCTGCGCCGAACAGAGATTGGCATTGAGCGGATCGTTGACACCGCCAAGACGGAAGCCCTTCGATGCCTGCGCGTTGAGCGTGACGTTCTTGGACGCTTCATAGCTCAGCAGGAAACGCGGGTTGAAGCCCGACGATTTCGTGCGATCGACCTTGCCAGTATCGCCATTGGCAAAGAGCCCGCCCGAGGTAATCGTCCGGACTTCCTTGAAGTCATAATAGCGTCCACCGGCCGTGAAGGTCAGGCGGTCGGTAATGTCATAATTACCTTCACCGAAGATCGCGAACTGCTTGATATTGTATGGCAGGTCGGAATTGAACGGCGAGTCCGGGCCATAGCCGTTGGCGACGGCGGCCGAGGTACCTGCGCCAAGCACAGCATCCGTGAAGGCATCATAGCCCGGCGTTGGCAGGCGCTGCGCATAGGTGCGGTCAATCTTTGAATAAAAGGCACCGAACACCCACTGGAACGGCCCGTCTCCGTTAGAAGACAGCCGCAATTCCTGCGTAAATGTCTTGAGGTCCGTCGTGTCGCGCAAGTTTGACGGCAGCAGAACACCGGCAGCCGGGTAGCCGAGGTCAACCGAAACCGAACCGGTCAAGGCGCTTGCATCGCGGCTGACCAGAATATCGCGCTTGATGTAGCTGGTGACCGACGTCAGGTCGACGCCACCAAGGCCGAGCTTGATTGTCGCATCAGCAAGGAAGGTTTCATCCTTGAACTGCTCGCGCAGCAGCAGATATTGCTGACGCTTGCCGAATGTGATTGCCGGGCGCGTCGTCGTGTATGGGTTGCCGAACAGGTTGTAGACTTCCTGGCGGTTGAAACCGTCCGTCACGATCTTCTGGTAGACCACACGCGGTGTGATCGTGAGGTTTTCGGTGGGCTCAAAGGTAACGGCCAGGCGACCACCATACCGTTCGCCGTCGTTCACGTTCTTTCCGCCTGCCGGGCCCAATGCGTCAACGAAGCCGCCATAGCGTGTGTAGTATCCTACTGCACGGACTGCTGCCTTGTCACCAAGCGGAGCGTTGATGGCACCTTTCAGGTGTCCGCCAACATCACCGCCATCAACCAAGTTGACATTGGCTTCGATCGACCCTTCCGTGACACCAAGGCGCGGCTGGTTTGTAATGTAGCGGATCGTTCCGCCAACCGAACCTGAGCCGAAGAGTGTCCCTTGCGGGCCACGCAGGGTTTCGACGCGATTGAGGTCAAACAGGTCGAGATCGGGGGTGAATAGCGAGAGCGAAACCACCGATTCATCGAGATAAACGCCAACCTGTTCCTTCACGCCCGGCTGATCGCGCACAATCTGCCCTGCAGAAACGCCGCGGATCGCGACTTGGCTCTGGCCCGGGCCGAGGTTCTGGATGGCAAGCCCGGCAACGTTGCGCGAAAGTTCCTCAAGCGAGCTGGCGCCGGTCTTCTGAATGTCTGCGGCAGTCTGCGCGTTGATCGAGAAGGGGATATCCTGAAGCGTGGCATTGCGCTTCGTTGCAGTGACGATGATGTCATTGCCTTCTGCTTCGTCGGCTGCTGCGGTGTCCTGGGCATAAGCCGGAAGCGCGAGCACGAATGATAGGGCCGAAAATCCGGCCAAGAATGATGCTTTTTTCAATTTGGTCTCTCCCAAGACAATGTGCTGGGCAGACTCTGCCCAATCAACGAGTCACGGCCAACCCCCGGAGACGTGGTTGAGACCGATTTGGCCCCAACTGTGGCACTTTGGTGACAGACCAAAAAGAGGACCGGCGCATCGCTGCACCGGCCCAGTGAGGTTCGCAGGAGGAACCTGGGGAGGGCGTTTCCGCCTGGCGGAAGGCCCAATCTCTATTGGGGGCGGGCTGGAGAGGAGAGAGGGGATGGCCCGCCCCCAAACTGGTCAGTAATTGTAGGCACGTTCTCCATGGCTCGAGAGGTCGAGGCCTTCGCGCTCGGCTTCTTCGGATGGACGCAGGCCCATCGTCTTGTCGATGACGAAGAACAGGATGGCCGAGCCGATTCCGGACCAGAGAAGCGTCGTGCCGACGGCCCAGAGCTGGGTGATGACCTGGCCCGACATGCTGTACTCACCTGCCTTGGCGACTGCTGCAGTATAGTCGATCCATCCCTGCCCGCCGAGCGCCGGGTCGGCAACGATCCCGGTGCCGATCGCGCCGACGATGCCGCCGATGCAATGGACGCCGAACACATCGAGGGTATCGTCATATTTGAACTTGTTCTTCACAGTGGAGACGAAGAAGAAACAAATTGGCGAAACGACAAAGCCAAGGATGATCGCCGTTCCGGGATGAGCAAAGCCCGATGCCGGCGTGATGGCAACGAGCCCGGCGACCGCTCCTGTGACTGCGCCCAGCAACGATGGGCGACCGTGCTTGACCTGTTCAACAAGTGCCCAGCTGACAGCCGCTGCTGCAGTCGCAACAAAGGTGTTGATGAAGGCGACGGCGGTGATGCCATTGGCTTCGAGGTTCGAACCGGCGTTGAAGCCGAACCAGCCCACCCAAAGCAGCGACGCGCCGATCATTGTCATTGTCAGCGAGTGCGGCGGTGTGGCTTCCTTGCCATGGCCGATGCGCTTGCCGATCATGAGGCAGCCGACAAGGCCTGCGATGCCCGCATTGATGTGGACAACGGTCCCGCCTGCAAAGTCAAGCGCACCCCATCCCCACATCAGGCCCATGTCCGTTGGTGCGGCGTGGAGGAAGTCCGGCCCGGCCCAGTACCAGACCATATGCGCGATCGGGAAATAGACCACGGTCAGCCATGCAACGCAGAAAACCATCAGTGAAGAAAATTTCACGCGTTCCGCAAAGGCTCCGACGATCAGTGCTGGCGTGATGCAGGCAAAGGTCATCTGGAAGATGATGAACACATATTCCGGCAGATAGACCCCGTTGGAAAATGTCGCGGCCAGAGTGGTCGCATCGACGCCCTTGAGGAATATCTTGTCAAAGCTGCCAATGTACGGGTTGCCGCTGGTGAACGCCATTGAATAGCCCCAGCCCACCCACACGAGCGCGGCGATACTCACGATCATGAAGACCTGCATCAGTACCGAAAGCATGTTCTTGGTGCGCACCAGCCCGCCATAGAATAGCGCTAGGGCGGGAACGGACATCATCAGAACAAGAACCGAAGAGGTCAGCATCCAGGCTGTATCGCCCTTGCTGACCATGTCGGCGGTTGGAGCGAAGGCAGCCGCAGCTGCAGGTGCTGCTTCGGCGACGGCGGCGGTTGCATTGGACGCAGCATCGGCAGCATTGCCCGCTGCCTCCTGCGCCCAGGCGGGCAGGGCAGCAAAGGCGGATGCGAAACCGCCTGCCAACCCAAACAAAGTCTTTCTGGAAATCATGCTTCCCCCTGTTTTTCTAGAGTGCAACGCTGTCGGTTTCGCCGGTGCGGATGCGCACGGCCTGACCGAGTTCGAAAACAAAGATCTTGCCGTCGCCAATGGCGCCGGTGTTCGCGCTCTGCTGGATCGCCTCGACAACGCGTTCCGCGATGTCTGAGGCACAGGCGACCTCGATCTTGATCTTTGGCACCATATTGGTGCTGTATTCCGCGCCGCGATAGATTTCAGTCTGGCCCTTTTGCCGGCCGAAACCCTTCACTTCGGAAACTGTCATGCCCGATACGCCGAGCTCGCTCAGTGCGTCCCGGACGTCATCGAGCTTGAATGGCTTGATGATGGCAATGATGAATTTCAAAGCTAACCCCCTTTTTTCGTGTCCGGGGGATGCTGTGCAAATGCCGTGCCAGTTTGCTGCACCGCAAAATAGCTTAAGAAAAAGCAAATAATGCGCAATTTCCGCAACGCCGCGCGCTCGAATCTCAGGCATTTGTTCCGGATTGCCTAATAATTAGGCAATTATATACATGACAAAGCAACACACAACTGCTACTGATTCGGCTGACAGGCCGGCGCTTCAGATTGAGATTACACCTGCGATGATTGAGGCGGTGATGCCTCTCGTTTCAGACTGGTTTGCCAAGTCGGCATTGAGTGGATTGACGATCTTGTTGAAGGTTTTGGAGTCGAAATTCTCTTTGCATAGGGCAAACCATTTTTTGCGAAGCCGAGTGAAATCCATTCTGAGGTAGTCAACAGGCTTTCCATCGGTTCGCATTGCAGCCATTGCGCTGGTATGTAGGATCATAGACTGCTCAATGGTCGTCCAGACCACGACTATCTTACCAATCTCCTGGAATAGTGTCCGGGGCAAAGGCGGCGGAAGAAACATGACTGACACCGATCAAAAACTAGAGGACGAAGTGCTGCGGCGGATGCTGGCGACACCACCGAAGCCGCACAAGGCTAGTTCGGGGTCTGCCCCTCGGAAATCAGTTGCGAAGGATCGTGCCCCGCGCCCTTGAGAAAATCATAGAGGCCAAGGCTAAACTTTTGAGCGCTTTCAAGAGGCATTACCAAGCGCCCAATGATCGTAAATTCCTTATCACATGGCGGCGACGGTTCGGAATTTCGGCAAACAACGAAAGTGATTCTCACTGTGGCATTGACGATTTCAAAGCTCATTGCTTCGTCTGCAAAGACGTCACCCGGCGACGGGCCAACGACTTGCAGCCCCATAAATTCCTGCCCCATGTTTTCAATGTCTCCCAAACCATTCGGTGACGGGAAGGTATGGCGGTCTATTGATGGAGTCCACTGGACTCTCAACGAGTCCATCGCTTGCGGCGCTCCCCGATCTGGCGAGCGGGTTTGACCTTAACAGGCTTGGCTTTGACCAATCCGCCGATAGGTGAGGCGCTTGCCCTCAATGCCAAGCAAGGCAATGTCAGCGCGCTCTGTGTCGCTGTCCTTGCGGGTGTTGTAGCGGAAGTCGAATTCCGCCGTGTAGCGGTGCAGATGGGCCTCGCTCAAATGGTGGTAGGTTCCGATCACGCCACGCTTGAAGATCGAAAAGAAGTTCTCGACTGTGTTTGAATGGATAAGCCCATTGAGGCGGGCATATTCGCCAGTGGAATGCGCGACAGAACTGTGGCCCTTGAATTCCTTGCCAACGCCCAGATAGCCGCTGTGCTCGTCTGTCATAAGCCAGCTATTGCGGTCCGCATTCTGGACAAGGACGGTGCGAAGTGTTGGCCCTGACACATTGGCAACATGAAAGCTGCGGACTTCGCCATTGCGCTCCACAAGGCTGACGACAACATTCTTGAGGCCGCTGGTATTCGGTCCTTGCTTGCCGATGCGCTTGTCAGCGTGCTTGTTCTTTTCCTTGCCGCCAACATAGGTTTCATCGGCTTCTACAAACTTGCCGGAGCCTCCGATTGGGCCGGTTCCGGTTGCACCCTTCATGGCTTCGCGCAAGCGGTGGCACATGAACCAAGCGGTCTTATAGGTTACGCCAAGCAGGCGATGAATTTCATGGGCGCTCATGCCCTTCTTTGAGGCGCACAACAGATGGTTGGCGAGCAACCACTTGTTGAGCGGAACCTTTGAGCGTTCGAACACGGTGCCGACTGTGACGGTGTATTGCTCACGGCAGTCATTGCACTGGACCAGACCGGCGCGATGCTTCTTGCCCTCAAGGCGGGTTGCATCGAACGAACCACAATGAGGACAGAACGGACCTTGTGGCCAACGCAGGCTTTCAAGATGCTTGCGGGCGGCTGTTTCGTCGGTGAAGCGAGGCGAGGTAATGTCCATGCACTTTCACTAGGATTAGTGCCCTGCTTTGTCAAGTATATAATTGCCAATAATTAGGCAGCATAATCGGCGATCAGCCCACTCTCGGGCTTGCAGCGGTCATGCGGAGTCGGCAAGGGTCGCGCCTTGAAACTGATTCATCGGCCTAGCAAGAGGATCCTGCCATGTCTGAAGCCTATATCATTGACGCTGTCCGCACACCGCGTGGGATCGGGAAGCCCGGCAAGGGCGCTCTCTCCCATCTGCATCCGCAACATCTGGCAGCGACGGTCCTGAAGGCACTCAAGGATCGCAACAACATCAACACGGCCGAAGTCGATGACATCATCTGGTCGACCAGCACCCAAAAGGGCAAGCAGGGTGGCGATTTGGGGCGGATGGCGGCACTTGATGCCGGCTATGACATCAAGGCGTCGGGCATGACGCTTGACCGCTTCTGCGGCGGCGGTATCACCTCGGTCAATCTTGCGGCAGCGCAGGTCATGTCCGGAATGGAAGATCTGGTCATCGCGGGCGGAACCGAGATGATGTCCTATACCGCAACAATTGCCGCCGAAGAACGCGAAGCCGGGCTTCGGCCAATGGGCATGGGCTCGGGCAACCGCCATTTGCAAAAGGTTCATCCCCAATCGCACCAGGGCGTATGCGGTGACGCGATTGCTGCAATGGAAGGCATCAGCCGCGAAGCTGTGGACGCCCTTGGTCTTGAAAGCCAGAGACGTGCAGACATTGCAATCAAGGAAGGCCGCTTCGAGAAGAGCCTGATCACTGTCTACAACGAAGATGGGACGGTTGCCCTTGACCATGAAGAATTCCCGCGTCCGCAGACCACCGCTGAAGGCCTCGCATCGCTGAAGGCGTCGTTCAATGAAATTGCGGACATGTCGATCCAGCCGGACGGTCAGACCTTCCGCCAGTCAATCAACGCCAAATACCCGGATCTCAAATGGGAAGGTGTGCATCATGCCGGGAATTCGTCCGGCGTCGTCGATGGCGCCGCTGCCATTCTCCTTGCGTCCAAGGACTATGCCGACAAGCATGGCCTGAAGCCTCGCGCACGGATCGTGGCGACCGCCAATATCGGCGACTGCCCCACGCTGATGCTCAACGCGCCGGTGCCTGCGGCCAGAAAGGTGCTGGCAAAGGCAGGGCTGACCCCGGATGACATCGATCTGTGGGAAATCAACGAGGCATTTGCTGTGGTCGCGGAAAAGTTCATCCGGGATCT
This sequence comes from Sphingomonadales bacterium, assembly GCA_016704425.1. GTDB lineage: Bacteria > Pseudomonadota > Alphaproteobacteria > Sphingomonadales > Sphingomonadaceae > Aquisediminimonas. The sequence continues at coordinate 257,557 of JADJAC010000010.1, read as the reverse complement.
CAAGCTCGACCGTGACAAGGTCAATGTGAACGGAGGCGCCTGCGCGCTTGGCCATCCGATCGGGGCAACGGGCTCGATCCTGATCGGCACGCTGCTTGATGAGCTCGAGCGCCGCAATCTCAAGCGCGGTCTCGTGACCATGTGCGCCGCAGGCGGCATGGCTCCGGCGATCATCATCGAACGCGTCTGAGCCCGCCCATGTCGGGTGCCGGACCGGAACGCACAGCGGCCATTGCCGCGCGCGTCGAACGCTTCGTGCGCGAAGTTGTCATACCTTACGAACGTGACCCGCGACGGGATCACCATGGCGCGCCGACCGACGCGCTGGTTGCCGAGCTCAAGGAAAAGGCCCGCGCCGCCGGGGTGCTGACACCACACATCTTGCCGGACGGGACTCACCTGACGCAGCGCGAAACAGCGGTTGTCCTGATCCAATCTGGACTTTCCCCGCTGGGGCCGCTGGCCTGCAACACTATGGCGCCCGACGAGGGCAACATGTATCTGCTGGGAAAGGTCGGGAGCCCGGAGATCAAGGAACGGTTCCTGAAGCCTCTTGTCGAGGGTCGAACGCGTTCCGCCTTTTTCATGACGGAACCCTGGCATGAAGGCGGGGCAGGCTCTGACCCCTCAATGATGCAGACGACGTGTCGGCTCGATGGCAATCACTGGGTGATCAGCGGGCGCAAGGCCTTCATTACCGGCTGCGAAGGCGCTGGCGTCGGTATCGTCATGGCCAAGGCCGAACAGGGCGCCTGCATGTTTCTGGTCGACCTGCCTGATCCAACGATCCGGGTCGACCATATCCCCAATACGATCGACAGCTCGATGCCCGGCGGCCATGCGACGGTCACAATTGACAAGCTGCGGGTTCCGGCAAGCCAGATGCTGGGCAATGCAGGGGAAGGCTTCACCTATGCCCAGGTTCGCCTCAGTCCGGCCAGACTCTCGCATTGCATGCGCTGGCTGGGCAGCTGCATCCGCGCGCATGAGATTGCCAGCGACTATGCCAATCGCCGTTCGGCCTTTGGCAAGACTCTGATCGAGCATCAGGGCGTTGGCTTCATGCTGGCCGAGAACATGATCGACCTGAAGCAGGCCGAATTGATGATCGACTGGTGCGCGACTGTGCTGGACACCGGCTCGCTCGGGACGGTGGAAAGCTCGATGGCCAAGGTGTCGGTGTCCGAAGCCCTGATGCGCGTGGCAGACCGGTGCGTTCAGGTGATGGGCGGAACAGGTGTCACCGACAACACGATCGTGGAGCAGGTGTTCCGCGAAGTCCGCGCTTTCCGAATTTATGACGGGCCGACAGAAGTCCACAAATTTTCGCTGGCGAAGAAAATCCGGCGCGACTGGAAGGCGGCCAACGGGGTGTGAGCTCGACTGTCTGCTCGTCACATACCGTAGAATGAATGGTGCCCCTGGCCGGACTCGAACCAGCACGCCTTGCGGCACTCGATTTTGAGTCGAGCGCGTCTACCAATTTCACCACAGGGGCCCAAAACGGGTCAGCGGCGCTGCGTTTAGACAAGCAACCCGGCGCCCGCAACCTACAATCCGAAAATTGGCATCGGGCGTTGCAAGACATCGCGTCTGGCCGGTCCCAAAGATCAATTGCGGGGCGGGCGTCGCCGGTAGCTCAAGGCTTCGGCAATATGAATCCGGCCAACGCCTTCGGATTGGCCAAGATCTGCGATCGTCCGAGCGACGCGCAAGACCCGGGTGTAGCCGCGTGCGGTCAGTCGCATGGCTTCTGCCGCTTGCGTCAGCAGTTTTCGTCCCGGTTCGTCTGGCGTTGCTGCATTCTGAAGCAATTCCCCGTCCGCTTCACAATTGGTTCGAGTCGCAGAGCCCGCGTAACGAGCGGTCTGCAAATCGCGCGCTGCCCTGACGCGATCCGCGACAGCGGCTGATCCTTCGGCCGGTGCGGGCAGGACCAGGTCCGCAGCGCTCACGGCATCGACCTCTATGTGCAGATCGATCCGATCGAGGAGCGGCCCGGAGACGCGCGCTTGATAATCGGCAGCGCATCGCGGCGCGCGAGCGCAGGCAAGGGCCGGATCGCCAAGATGGCCGCAGCGGCACGGATTCATCGCAGCGATCAACTGCACGCGCGCGGGAAAGGTGACATGAGCGTTCGCCCGGGCAACGCTGACGCGGCCCGTTTCAAGCGGCTGGCGGAGCGAATCGAGAACGGCACGCTGAAATTCTGGAAGTTCATCGAGAAACAGGATGCCGAGATGGGCAAGACTGACTTCGCCGGGTCTGACCTTGTGGCCGCCACCCACGAGCGCCGGCATCGACGCTGAATGGTGCGGCGCGCGAAAGGGCCGGTTCCGGATCATCCTGCCTCCGCCCAATTCACCGGCGATACTCGCAACCATTGAAACCTCCAGGGCTTCCGGCATTATGTAGCAAACGCACCAACGCAAATCTAGCGTTTATCATCGAATCCGATACATTTAATGCATGACGGATTACATGGTAACGGGATTGCTCAAGAAGCGTGCGGCGATTGCCGGTGAGATCAAGCACCACCAGGAATCGCTTGCGCGTTGTGCAGCCGATCTGGAGACACTGGACGCAACCTTGCGTATCGTCGCGCCGCATCTGGACATACAGCCAATCGCGCCAAAGACGTTCAAGCCGCCTGCACACTGGAGCAAGCGCGGTGAAATGTCCCGCGTTGTTCTGGATATACTAAGGGTTGCGCGCTCACCTTATACGAGCCGCGACATAGCCGCTCAAATGATCGTACAGCGCGGGATGGTGGCAACGCCCCAATTGCTCAACGTCATGTCCAAGCGCGTTGCTACGGCGCTCAGAGGACTGCGCGACAAGGGCACGGTACGGAACGCGGGAAGCCCGCAAGCGTTCTGGCTGGAGTGGGAGATTATTCGTTGACGAATAATCTTTTTCGCAGGGGACTTGCGATTACCGTAATACAGTAACAATATAATCCTTAGCGGAGCGTATCAACGACGCTTGCAAATGCATCTCAAACGATACGTTGAGACTTTTTTAACGAGAGTAAAAATAACATAACTCTCGTTCGCCAGCCGAGGGAGACGCAAATGACAGAAGAACTGAGAAAGGCGCTAGATGCGCTGAAGGGTCATAAAATGACCCCTGCTGAAATGGCAGATCAGCGAATTAGCTTTGCATACGGGAATGCTCCAAAAGAGGATAAGGGCACAAAAGAGGCTGTTCGTCGGGCATCCCTAGCAGAAGTTAATGCGGTTGCATAAATAGCTAGGTTATTCCAGCATAGGAGCCCGGCAAAATGCCGGGCTTTTTTGTTGGGAGGCAAAATGGCACTAATTCTAGATGCTAATTCGCCAGCGGGGCAATTTCTTTCAGATCGGAATAGACTAAGGCAATACGATTACCTTCAAACTTGCTTTTTCGTTTCTGGCTATGGCTTAGAAATTGATCACGATTTTCTGTGCAGCCTGAATTTATACGCTACTCAGTACATATCCCCTCAACCGGGTCGATATCGTCGCCACTACAACGTCACAGTGGGCACCCACAATCCATCAGATTGGTCCCTAATACTCGATGAGATCAATCTGTTTCTTGAGAATCTTCACACAAATTGGGCAAAGTTTGATGCATTGCAGGCCGCTGGCTATGCACTTTGGGGCGTCAATCACGTTCATCCGTTCTGCGATGGTAATGGGCGCACCGCTCGGGCGTTGATGTATTACGTCCTTTGCAAGAAGCTCGATCAATGGCTCCCCGGTACTACAACCGTCATGGAACTTATTCGTAGCGACACGCACGACCAGATGTGCGAGATCATGCAACGGATGCACGACGCAAAAGAGCCGGGCACAATGAACACGGATTTATCGGAAATCACCGCGTTCTTGAATGATCTCGTTCTGAAACAATTGGCTACCGTGCCAACTTAAGTTGTCGCGCGCTGCCAGTATCCCTTCCAGTTCCGGCTAACCCGCGAACCCATCGCCGCATCCAAAAGCATCGCTGCCTGTGTACCGTTGGCAACGCGGCGGTGATCTTCGCGCCATGCAGCCTCACCGGCGTACTGGTTCAAGTATGGTCCAGCGATATGGTGATGCGTGCCGATCTCCATGCGGCGCAAGCGCGAGAAGTAGCTTTCGGCCTGATTGGTGCAAACGCCCTCATCCTTGAACGCGACCGAATGATTGACACGGCGCGTATCCCAACCAGCGTGCAGGGCATCCCAGCCGCTTCCTTCGTCGGCATGGATAGTTGCGAGCGTGCCAACATGATCGCGCACATAGGGAACGGCATCGCCTTCATTGCGAACGATGAAGGGAAGCGATTTGCCCTTACGCTCGCGCATAATGACAACGCACATACGCTTGCCTGAGCGGTTCGATTTCAGGCGACGGTCCTTGCGGTCCTCAGCGCGATTTTCCGGCTTCACGTATCCGCCAAAATAGCCGCCGTCGATTTCGATAGTACCATTGAGCGTGCGGCCAATCTGTTCCTGGGCCATCGCTTCACGCAGCTTGTGCGTAAGAATGAAGGCCGTCTTGTACTGGCAATCCAGATCGCGCGACAGATGCAGAGCGGCAACGCCCTTCGCACCGTTGCAGAAGATCACGACGGCGGCCAACAGATCTACGAACGACAGTTTGCGGCTGGCAAAGATTGTGCCGCTGGTGACGCTGTACTGGTGGCCACAGGCAACGCACTTGAACTTGCGGCGCGTGCTGATCTCGTAGGACTCAACGCAGCCGCAACGCGGGCAAACGGCTTCGCCATCGGTTTCCGGCCAACGCATTTCACAAAAGGTCTGGTAAGCCTTGTCCTCTCCCATTGAGAAGACGGCCTTCAGGCTCAGTGTGCGAGCGGCGCTTGAAAGGAGGAAATGCTGTGCCATTTGTCATCGTATCCGTTGCTTATGCATCGTATATAATGACATTCGTGTACTGTAGACAAGCGCATTCGTATCGCATATGATGATATTTGCGACGAATGGAGTGATTTTATGGCCGATACGGAATGGGAAGCCAAAGTGAAGGGACTATTGAAGGCGGAATTAAAGCGCCGGAACGTCTCTTATGCACAGTTGGCAGAGAAACTGTCCGCAATAGGAGTTGTGGACTCTGAGCCGAATATCAGGAACAAGTTGAGCCGGGGAAAATTCACGGCGGTATTTCTGATACAATGTCTAGAAGCGGTTGGGGCAAGTTCGCTAAGATTGCAGGACTAACGCTGTTAATCTGCGTCGGCTATGGTTTGTACGCTACACTTTCATGGCACAGCACCGCTTTAGAAAATGAGGCAACCCAGCGCACCGAGATACACCGCCAGAACGCCGAAGATCGTATAAAATGGGTCTGCGGTTCTTCGATCACTAGTCCAGATTGTATAGCTGAGGCTCGCCAATCCCAGCGCGAAAATGAACGCGAAGAACAAGACTTGGCTGCGCAGAAAGTCACTGCGTGGTGGACGAAGATTATGGGTGTTGCCGCCCTGATCGGGATGGGTTTGAGCGCGGTCGGTGTCTGGCTGGTCAAAACCACTTTTGATGAAACTCGCCGAAGCAACGAAATCGCGCTTGCATCTGCGGCTCACCAATTCAGTGCCGACTTGAAGGTTGAGTCCGCTCAAATCGACATCATGGATTCGGCGGTTATGTTGGATATGACCATCATAAACTCCGGCAGCACGGTTGCACACAACGTAAAAGTGAATGGCTCCTTTGTTGTTTACGCCGAAAAAGAGGGACAATTTTTGCCTCAGTCCGGCCCTGACGTTAAAAGTCGAAAAGCGACTGCCAATCTCAATTCCCTGACCATCGGAACGAGCGAGAATAGTAATTGCCTTATATGGTTTGATGAGCGCGACACCGTGCTTCTTGGGAAGCAAGTTTTGGAATGTTTCAGAGAAGGCAAAAATGCCCTCCTTCAAGCCAATCTCATTGTTTCTTGGGAAGATATATTTGGGCAAGTTCGGAGTGTAGGAGCGCGCTTCTCTATTGCAGAATTGAAACAGCCGAAGTCCACCAGAAACTTCTACGTCAAATCCCAACCCGCAAGGATTACTCACTATAAGCCCTGAGAATAAACTCAGGAAAGCTAGCGCCGCACTAATCACGCACCGCACCCCTTGGTGCGTTTGCTACATAATGCCGAGGGCTTCGGCCGCGGTCAAATCTGGCAAGATGCCCGGCACACAAGAAGCCAGAAGAGATTTTCCTGCACCCGGTGGGCCGACCATCACCAGATTGTGGCCACCGGCGGCTGCGATTTCGATGGCCCGCTTTGCCGTTTCCTGACCCTTGACCTGAGCAAGGTCGGGGCCAACAATTCGGGGCTCGACTGCCCCGGGTTCGGGCGGGCGCAGCAGGGCGCTGCCCTTGAAATGGTTGAGCAGCGCAAGCAGGTCCGGGGCGGCAATCACTTCGACCTGCCCGGCCCATGCCGCTTCCGGCCCCTGCGACGCGGGGCAGACAAGACCAAGCGATCGTTCTGCCGCATGAAGAGCCGCAAGCAGGACGCCGGGAGACGTCGCAACGCGGCCATCGAGGCCGAGTTCTCCCACAAAGACATAGCTGGCCAGGGTTTCCGCATCGACCACACCCATTGCGCCAAGCAGCGCGAGCGCGATGGGCAGGTCATAGTGCGACCCTTCCTTCGGCAGGTCGGCGGGCGAAAGGTTGACCGTGATCCGTTTGGGCGGGAGCGAAAGTCCCATTGCCGAGATCGCGGCATGGACCCGCTCGCGGCTTTCGGCGACGGCCTTGTCCGGAAGGCCGACGACAGCGAATTTGGGATTGCCGGGCGCCACCTGGCACTGAACCTCGACACTGCGCGCCTCAAGGCCGAGGTAAGCAACAGTCTGGACGGTCGACACCATCACATGCTTGCCAGGCCGGGATTGTCGTTAACCATATCTGCCAAGCAACGCGAAAGCTGCAGGCGATAGTCTGGCTGTATCATGATTTTCAGCCCGGCACCCCTCGAACTTCGCATCCGCCAACCGATTCTTGCGATCGCCGGGTCGATGTCGATTGAGGCAATCAGAGTGCTGTTCTTCGTTTCGCCGTTCCTGCTCTCTCTAATGCAGCTTCTAGGGAATTGAATCCCCGATCCCGAGCATGCGCCGGATCGGCTTTCGCTTTTGTGTGCGACGGGGGCGAAGCGAATCCGGGGCATTGAGAGGAATACACGGAAATGCATCCACCGGATGCCGGCCCCGTGCCGCGTTCTGACGCACGGCCTGGCAATCCTGCCGAGAAATCGCGCGCAATGCCTTGCGCTTGCAACACAAGGGTACCACATCGCCATTATGAAGTTGAAGGAACGCTGGTACGCGCTTGGCCGGAGCCCCACATATCGCCTGGCGATGGCTGTGTTCGGCGTTGCCCTGTTGCTAACCTCTCCCCTTGTGGGTTTCCTGCCGGGGCCTGGCGGGATTTTCGTCTTCGCCATTGGCCTTGGCCTGATCCTCAGGAGCTCGCTCTGGGCCAAGCGGCACTATGTGGTCTTCAAGCGCAAGAGGCCGAAAATCGGCCATTGGGCCGATTGGGGCCTGCGACGGCGCAGCCACCTGCGTCGGGTGGAGCGCAAAAAGCAGAAGGATAAGGCTGGCAATTGACTTTCACGGTGAGTCTGCCTAACGGCTCCGGCAACAAAGGCCGTCTTCGCGGGCGGCCCTTTTTCGTTTATGACGTTTTGCCAAGGACATGAGTGATGAAGCGCACTTTTCAGCCGAGCAACCTGGTTCGCGCACGCCGCCACGGCTTCCGCGCCCGGATGGCGACAGTCGGTGGACGCGCCGTGATTCGCGCGCGCCGAGCTCGCGGTCGCAAGAAGCTTTCCGCCTGATTTCGATTCGAAAGCGGTCGGACTTTCTGGCCGCCAATGCTGCAAGCCGGGTGGCAACGCCCGGCTTTGTGCTGTTGGTTCGCGGGCGAAACGATGGCGATCCCGCGATGCGACTCGGGATTACGGTCACAAAGAAGATCGGCAATGCCGTTGTGCGCAACCGCATGAAGCGCCGTTTTCGCGAATTGGCGCGTGCAGTGATTGGTCCGGACGGCGTGCCGGGATCGGACCATGTCCTGATCGGCCGCGCAGGCGGGGTCGAGCGTGATTTTTCGACCCTCAAGGCCGAACTTGCGCATGCGCTCACAAGAGTGCGCAAATGATTGCGCGATTGATGATTCTGCTGGCGCGGGGCTGGCAAAAAGGACCGTCGGCAATCCTCCCGCCCTCCTGCCGGTATCAACCTACATGTTCGGCCTATGCAATCGAGGCGGTAAGCCGCTATGGGGCGGCGAAAGGCGGCTGGCTGTCAGCCAAACGGATCTTGCGATGCCATCCCTGGGGTGGGCATGGTTACGATCCGGTACCGTAGTTTAGGGGAAAGAGACCTTGGATAATCAGCGTAACATGGTCTTGGCGATCGTGCTGTCCGCGCTTGTATTGATCGGCTGGACGGCCCTTGCGGATCGCTTTTTCCCACAGCCCAAGCCGTCGGCCACTACCGCTGCACCCGCACCTGCTGCACCGGCGGGAGGGCCTGCGCCTGCGGCGTCGGCCAAGGCAAAGCCATCGCTGCGCGACGTGAAGGCCGTGCTTGCCGAAGGCAATCGCGTCATCATAGAAACGCCACGTCTGTCCGGTTCGATCAACCTCAAGGGCGCGGAAATCGATGACCTTGTGCTGCTCACCTATCGTGAAACGGTGAAGAAGAAGTCGCCGCCGGTGCGACTGTTGTCGCCGGGTGGTGCGAAGAACAGCTATTATGCAGGATTTGGCTGGCTGGGCGAAGGGGCAGCGGTTCCCGGACCCGACACGCTCTGGACAAGCAGTGGCGCGAAGTTGACGCCGCAGACGCCCGTGACCCTCAGCTGGGATAATGGCGCAGGCCAAGTCTACCGTATCGGGATTGCGATTGACGCGAACTACATGTTCACAATCGAGCAATCCGTGATCAACAACGGTACGGGCGCCGTCGCGGCGCGAAGCTACAGCTATGTCAGCCGCACCAAGGGCGCGCATACCGGCGGTTCGATGCTTGCACCTTCAAAGGATGTCGATAGCTGGACGATGCATATCGGGCCGATCGGTACGTTCAATGCCAAGGCCAATTATGACGTCGACTATGACGATGTCGATGAAGCCGGTGCTGCGGGCATGCGCTTCCCGACAAGGGGCGGCTGGCTGGGCTTCGGCGAAACCTACTGGTTGACGGCTTTGGTGCCGGCCAGCGGCATGAATGTCGATGCGGGCTTCCGATCGGGCAACGGGTCGTACCAGGCCGAATTCTCGACGCCGCAGGCTCTTGTCGGGCCCGGCAAGACGCTGACGAGCACAAGCCACCTGTTCGCAGGCGCCAAGGAAGTGCGGACGCTCGACACTTATGAAGAAAATCTCGGCATTCCCCTGTTCGGAAAGGCCATCGACTGGGGTTGGTTTGAAATCATTGAAAAGCCGATTTTCTATTATCTCGACTGGCTGTTCAAGCTGGTGGGCAATTTTGGCATCGCGATCATCCTGCTTACGCTCACGGTGCGTGGGCTGATGTTCCCGATAGCGCAGCGCCAGTTCGCCTCGATGGCAGCCATGCGCGTTGTCCAGCCCAAGCTCAAAGCGCTGCAGGAGCGCTACAAGGATGACAAGCCGAAACTCCAGCAGGAGATGATGGCGCTATACCAGGCGGAAAAGATCAACCCTATGGCAGGCTGCTTGCCGATCTTCCTCCAGATTCCGGTCTTCTATGCGCTTTACAAGGTGCTGATGCTGACCATTGAAATGCGGCATCAACCTTTCGCGCTCTGGATCCATGATCTGTCCGCGCCGGATCCGGCAACGATCATCAACCTGTTCGGCCTTCTGGACTTCACGCCGCCGTCGTTCCTCGCATTGGGCATCTTCCCCGTACTGCTCGGCATCACGATGTGGCTGCAGTTCAAGCTCAATCCGGCACCGATGGATCCGGTCCAGCAGCAGATGTTCAGCATCATGCCCTGGATCATGATGTTCATGATGGCTCCGTTCGCCGCTGGCCTTCAGCTTTACTGGATTGCGTCCAACGTCCTGACGATAGCACAGCAGAAATGGCTCTATTCTCGTCATCCGGCGCTCAAAGAACCGGTCAAGGCGTGAGCTTTTCAGAAGAGCAGCTGGAATCCGCCCGCAAGGTTTTCAGCGGCCCGATCGCGTTCCTCAAATCTGCACCGTCGCTCGAATTCCTGCCCGAGCCGACTGTGAACGAGGTCGCCTTTGCCGGTCGGTCGAACGTCGGGAAATCGTCGTTGCTCAACGCACTGACCAACCGGAGCAGCCTTGCGCGCACATCGAACACGCCGGGGCGGACGCAGGAACTCAACTTCTTCGATGTCGGCAATCCCGTGCAGTTCCGGCTGGTCGACATGCCCGGCTATGGCTTTGCCGAGGCGCCCAAGGAGGTTGTCAGGAAATGGCGTTTCCTGATCAATGACTATCTCCGCGGCCGGCAAGTGCTCAAGCGGACACTGGTTCTGGTCGATAGCCGCCACGGCCTCAAGGACGTCGATCGCGAAGTGATGGACATGCTCGACAAGGCAGCGGTCAGCTATCGCATTGTCCTGACCAAGGCAGACAAGATCAAGGCCAGCGCGCTGGCGGCTGTTGCTGCAGCGACCGAGGCCGAGGTGCGCAAAAGGGCGGCTGCCCATCCCGAGCTGATCCTGACGTCGAGCGAAAAGGGCATGGGCATCGCGGACTTGCGTGCCGCCGTAATCGAAGCGACAGGCTGAACGATGCGCAAACTCTATATTGGTAACAAGAATTACTCGAGCTGGTCGCTGCGCGGCTGGCTTGCCTGCAAGCAATCCGGGCTCGATTTCGAGGAAATCGTTGTGCCGCTTTACGACCAGGACTGGGAAGAGCGGCGGAAGGCGGACGTCTTCGCTCCCTCTGCGGGCAAGGTCCCGATCCTTTGGGACGGGGACGCGGTCGTCTGGGACAGCCTGGCGATCATCGAGCATCTGGACGAGCAGTCGGGCGGCGACAAATTCTGGCCGAATGACAAGGGCGCGCGGGCCCTGGCCCGCTCGATGGCGGCTGAAATGCACGCAGGTTACACGGCCTTGCGGCGCGGTCATTCGATGAACATCCGCCAGATCTATCCGCCCGTGGCTCCAAGTGCCGAGGTCGCCACCGATATTGAGCGCATCATGGAATTGTGGGCGCAAGCCCGCGCGCGCTTCGGTGGAACAGGACCATTTCTGTTCGGCGATTTCGGCGCGGTTGATATCATGTTTGCGCCGGTGGTGACGCGATTCATCACCTACGGCTTGCCTGTCGCCCAATTTGCCGAAGCCTATATGCGGGACGTTGTCGCCCATCCGTTCATGCAGGACTGGATTGCCGAAGCCCAGGCCGAGGACTGGGTGATCGAACGGTTCGAGGGTCCCCGGCAAGAATAAGGCAACACAATCGTGGCGGATGCCTATTCCATTCTCCAGACGGCGTTCGGCTTCCACGAATTCAGGGGCGTCCAGCAGACAGTGATCGCCCGTGTCCTTGCGGGCGAGCGGACGCTTGCCGTGATGCCCACAGGTGCCGGCAAATCGCTCTGTTACCAGCTGCCGGCGCTCGCGCTTGACGGCACCTGCATTGTGATATCTCCGCTGATCGCCTTGATGCATGACCAGTTGCGCGCTGCAACTGCCATGGGCATCCGCGCCGCGTCCCTGACGTCAGCCGATGGCAATCGGGATGAAACGCTGGCTCGTTTTCGCCGGGGTGAACTGGACCTGCTCTATGCAGCGCCCGAGCGGGCATCGGGGCATGAGTTTCGTGGTCTGCTCCGCGAAGCCCGGGTCTCGCTCTTTGCAATCGACGAAGCGCATTGCGTGTCCGAATGGGGGCATGATTTCCGTCCTGACTATCGCCTGCTGAGACCGTTGCTTGATGATTTTCCGGACGTGCCACGCCTTGCGCTGACGGCAACGGCAGATGCGCATACACGCGGCGATATTCTTGCGCAGCTGGGCATTCCCGTTGGCGGCATGATCGTTGCCGGGTTCGACCGGCCCAATATCCGTTACACCATGTCGCCGCGTCAGGGCGCGGCGCAACAGCTTGCGGATCTTGTCGCCAGCACGCCCGGCCCCGGCATCGTCTATGCCCAGACGCGCATGGCGACCGAGAAGCTGGCCGAGCAATTGGGCAGGACTGGTCGGCCGACACGTGCCTATCATGCCGGGCTCGACCCGCAGGTGCGGGCGAAGAATCAGCATGACTTTGTCGCGTCCGAAGAGATGGTGATGGTTGCAACGGTGGCCTTCGGCATGGGCATCGACAAGCCAGACGTGCGCTTCGTAGCCCATGCCGGGCTGCCCAAGTCCATCGAGGCCTATTACCAGGAAACCGGCCGCGCGGGGCGCGATGGCGATCCGGCATATGCACATATGTTCTGGGGTGCAGAGGACTTTGCCCGGGCGAGGCAAAGGCTGGGCGAAATCGATCCGGCGAGACTGCAGGGCGAACGCGCGCGTCTGGCAGCTCTTGGGGCACTTGTCGAAACGGCAGGCTGCAGGCGCGCCATATTATTGCGGCATTTTGGCGAGAGTCCGCCCGAGGCATGCGGGAATTGCGACAATTGCCTCGAGCGTCCGGCATCTGTCGACGCGAGCGAAACGGCCAGGAAGTTCCTTTCGGCCGTCTATCGCACCGGCCAGAGTTTCGGGGTGGGACACCTTGAGGCCGTGTTGACAGGCGCGATCAACGAACGCGCTGAAAAGCTTGGCCATGATGCCCTGTCCGTCTTCGGGATCGTCGATGGAGACGAGGCCGCGCTGATCAGGCCTGTCGCGCGAGCGCTTGTCCTGCGCGATGCCTTGAGGCCCAATGAACATGGTGGGCTGATGTTCGGGCCCGAGGCCCGGGCCATCCTGAAGGGCGATGCCAGTGTTGAACTGGTCATCCCGCCGAAACGCGAACGTCGTCGCAGACGGGCTGCGGGAGCCAATCCGGTCGGCGATCCGCTGTTCGAGGCGCTGCGGGCATTGCGGCGGGAGCTTGCGGCAAGTGCGGGCGTGCCGCCCTATGTCATTTTCCACGATTCAACCTTGCGCGAAATGGCAGCATCGAAGCCGACCCTGCTTGCCGAGCTTGGCCGGATCACCGGGGTCGGCACGCGCAAGCTCGAAGCCTATGGCGATGCCTTTCTCTCTGTTCTAAAGCGCTCACAGGAGGAGAAAGGCGATGTTTCGCACCCTTGACGATACGATCATGGTCGCTCCGCAGATCGGCGTCGATGCCGTAGCGGAAGCAAAGGCCCTTGGGGTCCGCCTGATCATCAACAATCGCCCGGAAGGCGAGTCGGACGATCAGGTTCCGGGTGACGCAATCGAAGCCGCGGCGCGCGCCGAAGGCCTTGATTATGTCGCCATTCCCGTTTCGCACGCCGGATTTTCCGAGCCGCAGGTCGAAGCGATGCGGGCTGCGCTCGATGGCGCGACCGGGCCTGTTCTCGCCTATTGCCGCTCGGGCACGCGTTCCACATTGCTTTGGGCGCTCGCCCAATCCGCAAAGGGTGAGCATCCCGCTGTACTCGCGGAAAAGGCTGCACGGGCAGGCTATGACCTTGCACCCATCGCAACGCTTATGGACATGCTTCGGGCCAAGGCATGAACCCGCTGATCCAGCTTGGTCTCTCTTTGGCAGCTGTGCTGTTCATGGCTGCAGTCGCCTGGTGGTTGAAGCTTGGCGGCGATGCCCGCATCAGGAATGAGCAGGAAGCCACCGCGCTTGCCGATCAGGCCATATGCGGGTTCAAGCCGGTCGCCATCGCGCTTGACAGGGCCGGCATCGGTGCGTTGCTTCGCGATGGCGCTGGTCGCCAGATGCTGATCCGCCGCAACGGTGCGCATTTTGTCGGGCGCCTGCTTGACCGCAATGTCGTCGCGCGGCTCGACAGGAATTTCCTGACGATCGGCACGGGAGAACGGACCTTCGGGTCGATCACGCTCGATCTTGGGGCGGATGCGCAATATTGGGCTTCGGGGCTGAGGCACCTGCAATGAACACACTTCCCAATCCGGTTGATTATGCGGTTCCAGTCTTTGTGCTGCTGATCCTCATTGAAATGATATGGGCCCGTTTCCGGGCACCGGAGAAATATGAGCCAAAGGACACGCTCACGTCGTTGCTCTTCGGCTTCGGCAGCTCGGTTGCCGGGGCCCTGACAGGTGCGCTGATCTTCGGTCTGTCTGTCTGGCTCTACCAGTATCGCGCGATCACGATCCCCTTCGCCTGGTGGGCCTGGATTGCCTGCTTCGTGCTCGACGATTTTGCCTATTACGTCTTTCACCGTACTGCGCATCGCGTCCGCTGGTTCTGGGCGAGCCATGTCAATCACCATTCCAGCCAGCATTACAATCTTTCGACCGCACTCCGGCAGACCTGGACAGGCTTCATCGCCGGATCGTTCGCTTTTCGCTTGCCGCTGATGCTGATCGGCTTCCACCCGGCGATGGTGTTCTTTGTTGGCGGGCTCAACCTCATCTATCAATTCTGGATTCATACCGAGGCCATCGATCGTCTTCCGCGCTGGTTCGAGGCGGTCATGAATACGCCGAGTCACCACCGGGTGCATCATGCGACCAATCCACGGTATCTTGACGCGAACTATGCGGGTGTCTTCATCATCTGGGACCGGATGTTCGGAAGCTTTACGCCCGAAGTCGATGACGAGCCGATCCGTTATGGCATTGTGAAACAATTGGGGACGTTCAATCTCCTCTGGAGCGTTTTCCACGAATGGATCGGTATTGCAAAGGACCTCTGGGCTGCCCCGTTCGGGGCAAAGCTCGGCTATCTGTTCGGCCCGCCTGGATGGAGCCATGATGGCAGCCGCGACACGTCCGATACGATCAAGCAGAGATGGCAGGAGCAACAGGGTGGATGAATTCGATATCGTCGTGATTGGCGGCGGTTCTGGCGGTAGCGCGGCAGCGGGTCGACTTTCAGAAGATGGAAAATATTCCGTCTGCCTGATTGAGGCGGGTGGCAGGAACACCGACATCCGCGTGCGCGCGCCGGGCCTGTTTCCCTTCCTTCCGGCCAGCACCAACTGGCAGTTCGAAACTGTTCCGCAGCCCGGCCTCAATGGCCGGACGGGATATCAGCCGCGGGGGCGGGGCCTGGGCGGCTCCTCCGCGATCAATGCAATGGTCTATATTCGCGGCTGTGCATGGGATTATGACAATTGGGCAGCGCTCGGCTGCGATGGCTGGGCCTACAAGGATGTGCTGCCAATCTTCAGACGTGCCGAAAGCAATGTGCGCGGCGCGGACGATTTTCACGGCGGCGACGGACCGCTTACGGTCAGCGACCAGACCCATCCCAACCCGGGCAGCGTCGATTTCATCGAGGCCGCCGCCTCTCTGCAACTGCCACGCAACCCGGACTTCAACGGCGCCCGCTTCGAAGGCGTCGGCCTCTATCAGGTGACCCAGCGCAAGGGCGAACGATGGACGTCCGCGCGCGCCTATGTGGAGGGCAATCGTGATGCGGGGCGGCTGAGGGTCGAAAACGGGGCTCTGGTCGAGCGTGTGCTGATTGAGGATGGCCGGGCAACGGGCGTGGTCTTCATGCAGGGCGGCAAGCGCAGGACCGTCCGGGCCCGGCGTGCCGTGATCCTGGCAGGCGGTGTCTTCGGGACGGCGCAGCTCCTGCTGCTGTCAGGCATCGGCCCTGCCGACCATTTGCGGGAACACGGCATTCCCGTTGTCGTGGATAGGCCGTCAGTCGGCGAGAATCTGCAGGATCACATCGACTATGTCGCGGGCTTTGAAACCGGCGGCACGGTTTTCACCGGCACCAACCTCAGGACCATTTTCCGGACGGCAGGTGCGCTCTGGGAATGGATCCGCAAGCGGACTGGTCCGATGACAACCAACTATGCCGAAGCCGGGGGCTTTGCGAAATCTTCTCCGGAAGTCGCTGTGCCCGATCTCCAGTTCCATTTCGTGCCTGCGATCCTTGAAGATCATGGCCGGGAAAAGGTCAAGGAAGCAGGATTTTCAGGGCACGTTTGCGTCCTGCGGCCGGAAAGTCGGGGTACGGTCCGGCTTGCCAGTGCAGACCCGGCGGCGGCTCCGCTGATTGATCCAGGCTTCCTGACCGACAGTCGGGATATGGAGATCATGAAGAAGGGCGTCCGCATGCTTCACCGGATCCTGACATCTCCGCCTCTTTCACAGCATGGCGGGAAGGACCGGCATGCGACGCCGCTGGATGACGATGCTGCGCTCGAGCAGATGATTCGCAACCGGGCGGATACGGTCTACCATCCGGTCGGCACTGCGCGGATGGGATCGGATGACGATGCCGTGTGCGATCCTCAACTGCGCGTGCGCGGCGTCGAGGGACTCTATGTCGCCGACGCGTCGGTGATGCCGCGGCTGGTTTCGGGCAACACGAACGCGCCGTCGATCATGATCGGCGAACGCTGCGCAGATTTCGTGAAGGCTGATTTGCGCTGAGAAGCAAGCTCGCCTCCGGACGGGCCTCGATTGCGACCATACACAATTTCACGGCCTGTCTGCGGGAACTCAGGCGCAGCCTGGCGTCTGGCCCGATTCGTGTTGTGGTAACATGGTTCGAAGGCTAGCATCTGCGCATTCCGCAACCGCGTCAGGAGACGGTCGGTATGGCAAGGTACGGATTTTCTGCGCTCTTTGCGGCTCTGTTCGCCGCTTTGTTGGGCGCTGCATCGGCGACCGCCGCAGAGCCGCCCAAACCCAGTCTCGCCGCGCAGCAGGCCGCCTGCACCCGGGGCGATGGCCGGGCCTGTTTCGACGTCGCCGATCGGCTCCAACGGGGAACCGGCGTCGCCAGGGACCCGGTGCGCGCTCTGACCTTCCATATCCGGGCCTGCGCGCTGAAGCAGGGAGAGTCCTGTTACCATGCCGGCACTTTGCTCGATTCCGCTTCTGGCGGACAGCAGGATATTCCCCGGGCGAAGCAGTTCTACCGCAAAGGCTGCGATCTCAATTCTGCCGATGGCTGTTTCAGCCTGGGGTTTGCCTATCGCCTCGGCGAGGGCGTAGCGAGGAATGAGGCGCTCGGCACATCACTGATGGACAAGGGCTGCGCCATGGGTTCGAGGGGCTGCAAATTCCTCAGGGACAAGGGGCTGTTGCCGCCGCCAGCCGCTGCGCCTGCGCCCGCAAGGGCTGCAGCGCGCCCGGCGGCACGTACCGTACCGGCAGCCGCAAAGAACCCAATGGGCGACCCGGAAACCAGTTGCCGCACGAACCCTGACAAGAAGGCGGCAGCCAGCGCCTGCCTCTCCATTGGTTACGCGAGGGACGTGGACATGGGGAGCGGGGGGAGCCCGGTTGAAGCGTTGCGCTATTATGATCGGGCTTGCACACTCGGCAATGCCAGTGGCTGCTCTGCCGCCGGACTGCTGTACACGCTCGCAAAGGTCGGTGCGAAAGGGTTTCCGCCGCAGCCCAATGATGTCAAGGCGTTCGGTTACAACCGCCGCGCCTGCGATCTCGATCCCGGGAAATGCTGGTACCTCGCCGACCACTACTGGAAAGGCGAAGGGGTGGCATTGAACCTCGCCACCGCGGAAGCGCTTTACCGTCGCAGTTGCAAGGCCAGCCCAAAATATGGCTGCAGCAGCACTGCCGAGTTCCTCGACAAGACCAAGCGTGGCCAGCCGGGGGAAATCGCCGCACTCTACGAGCAAGCCTGCAAAGACAACGAGGCCGCAGCCTGCAGGGATGCCGCCGCGATTTACCAGAACGGCAAGGGTGTTGCGATAGATCGGGGCAAAGCGGAAAGCTTGCGCCAGTTGGGGTGCATGATGACGGGCGAGGAGCCTTGCCCTCCACTGGACCCAGCACCCGCTGCCGCACAGGCTGTCGCTCCCAAGCCCTCCCCAGCCCCTCCCGCCGCGACAGCGAGGCAGGCAGCACCGGCAACAGCACAGGCCAAACGCTCCGCCCGCGAACCGGTTGCGCCTGGTTCGGCGCTGGCCCGGGGGATTGCGCTATACCGGGAAAAGGACTTCCAGCCCGCACTCGCGCTGTTCCTTGCCGCCGCCAAGCAGGATCCGGGGGATCCGCGTGCTTATGCTTACCTTGCAGGAACCTATGACTGGCTTGGTATGAGTGTCGAATCGCGCATGGCCGCAGACACCGCGCGGAGGATAGACCCCGACGCGCTCTCCATTGTACAGTTTGCCTTCGGAGGGCCGTAAGACGCGCACCCGGGCCTGAGGTTCATAGGAGGGGTGGTGGTGGCCGCAGTCCTGAGGGATACGGTCTCATTTGGAATTTCCCTGTTTTACGGGAATTTACAGGGAAAATTTCAAAAATTCGGCCTGAAAACAGGCTGAACGCGGCCAATCAGCTACTAATCTCAAGAAATAACCTAGGTAAATCAATCTCTTGGCGCGCAAGAAAGCCAGTTCCCTGTTAATTGCCATAACAGGGTATTCAATCGACCATAACAGGATATTTAATTGGCCATAACAGGGACATTATCGGCAATAACAGGGAGCACCGGGATCGACGCGGGAATGGTTTTGTCCATGATTAATCCTCCACCTTCGTCGCGCCATTATGCGGATGAGAGTGTTTGACACTGCTCTCGTCTACAAAGGGGGGTACTTGGGAACGCTGGGTTCAAGGTTGCGCACGGTATGGAGATGATGGGGTACCTTGAAGGCTTTTGAGGCCTGCCGTGCAAGGCCATTCGGCGTCAGGGTGATCTATGCCCTGGTCTCGGTCGGCGCCACAATGCAAGCCATGGCAGCGTTCCTGGCTGTCGGTTCAAGCCGCAGGACTAATCTCTACAACTTCGACAGCCTGGTCATCTCCACCGAATGCGCAGATATCGCCTGGTGATGCACCCAGAAGTGCGCGCACCAATGGTGCTGAGGACGAGATCCGGTTCGTTGCTGGATCGGCTTCATCATCTCCAACAATGTCGATCGTGCGTAGCTTGCCCTTGAGCCGGAAAGTCACGCGAGTGCCGAAGGCCACTTCGTCGCCGGTCGGGATCGGCGCAAGTTCAGCCGTGGCATGGCGGGTTTGCCAATAGCGCTTTTGGCGCATCAGCAGTTCAACGGCGTCCTTGTCGGTACAACCGGCAAGCTCGGCTTCGATTGCGGACAACCGGTCCTCGATGAGCTGCTTGCCTGCTACCGTGACAAGGTTGGGTCCAGCCGGGATCGGAAGTTCGAACCGTGGCTCCTTGTGTTCCTCGTCGCTCTCACGACGAAATGCGACACTCATGAAGGCCTCCGATGGTTTGGCAGGTCGACAAGCACCTAAGTTGGTGTCACCGGAACACCACCGTCTTGGATCCATTGATGAGAATACGCTTTTCGGCGTGCCAGCGGACAGCACGTGCGAGCACACGCGCTTCGATATCCTGACCCGTCTCGACAAGCTGGAGAGCCGTGCGATCGTGACCAACCCGCTCGACATCCTGCTCGATGATCGGTCCTTCGTCGAGATCGTCAGTCACATAATGCGCCGTCGCGCCGATGATCTTGACCCCGCGTTCATGCGCCTGGTGATATGGTTTGGCCCCTTTGAAGCTCGGCAGAAAGCTGTGATGGATATTGATGCAACGCCCGGCAAGTATGGCGGAGAACTCGCGTGAGAGGATCTGCATGTACCGGGCGAGCACAACGAGCTCAGCGCCTGAACCATCAATCACATCAGCAAACGCGCGCTCCTGGTCGGCCTTGGTATCGCGGGTAACCGGCAGGTGATGATAGGGCAGGCCATGCCACTGGACGAGATCACGCATATCATCATGATTTGACACGACCGCCACTACGTCAATCGGGAGCGCACCTGTTCGCCACCTATGGAGGAGGTCATTCAAGCAGTGACCGAACCGCGACACCGCGATCAGTGTTTTCGGCCGAACGCTCGCATCGCTCATCGACCAGGTCATTTCAAATCGCTTGGCAATCGGCAAAAACCCGCTGCGCAGGCCTTCGAGATCGAGCTCGTCACCCTCTGCCGCACGAAACGCAATGCGGAGAAAGAACTGATTGGTTTGCGGGTCACCAAACTGAGCACTGTCAAGTATGAACCCGTTTGAGTTCGCGAGGAAGCCCGTTACTGCCGCGCTGATTCCGGGTAGGTCGCGGCATGTTGCCAAAAGAATATAGTACACTCAGGTCTCCGAGTAATTTGCGATCATCGGCAAGAAAGCACCGCTCGTAGCGGACATGGACCCAGACACACACACCGCTTTCGGGCATCGAATGCAATTTGCTCATTGAAGAGCCGCCAAATCTTTGAGGGGTTGCCCTATATCCGCAAGTGCGGTCTTGCTTGCAACGATATGGCCTGTGACGAGCGCCTTGCCAATCAATCAAATGCGCCACTGTGCTGGAGATGCTGTGCAAAAGTCGAAATGAACAAGGCCACACGCGCCGGGATGACTGGCGCAGGAGCATGCACAGCGTGTCCGTCGTCAGAACATTTGGCACTGATGGCTGCGTAAATTAGCGGAGCGTTGGCCTCGTCTGTTTGGTTGATGTTATGCGGCTAGCTTGCGGTGTTGCAAGCGCCGATCTTCGATGGTGTGTCGTTTGATCCTTTCTCGCTGTTTGATGATGGCTTCAGCCCTGCCGAAGTAGGCATCGGCAGGCGTTACGTTGTTCAGGCTCTCATGATAGCGCCGATGGTTGTAGTGCTCCACGAACGCCTCGATCTGCCGTTCCAGATCGCCGGGCAGGAAGTAGTTTTCCAAGAGGATGCGGTTCTTGAGTGTCTGGTGCCAGCGTTCGATCTTGCCTTGGGTTTGCGGATGCAGCGGTGCGCCGCGCACATGGCTCATTTTCTGCGCTTCGATATATTCCGGCCAGCTCGCCCGCGATGTAACTGGGTCCATTATCGCTGAGCAGCCGTGGCTTGTGCTGCACCGTTGCCGACGAGCAGCCTGAAGCCTGCAAGGCCATATCCAGCGTGTCGGTGACATCCTCGGCCCGCATGTTGGTGCAAAGCTTCCAACTGATGATGTAGCGTGAGAAGTCGTCGAGCACCGTGGACAGGTACATCCAGCCCCAGCCGATGATCTTGAAGTAGGTGAAGTCGGTCTGCCACATCTCGTTGGGCCGCGTCGTTTTGGTGTGGAACTCGTTGGTCGCCTTGATGACGACATAGGCCGGGCTGGTGATGAGGTCATGGGCCTTCAACAGCCGGTAAACCGTGGCTTCGGACACGAAGTAACGCTTGTCGTCCGTGAACCTCACGGCCAGTTCCCGGGGCTCAGTTCAGACTGCTCCAGCGCCAGCTCGATGATCTGGTCATGGATGGTATCGGGGATGCGGTTCCACACCCTGCTGGGCGCGGATGGGCGATCGGCAAGCGCCTCCGGCCCACCTTCGAGGTAGCGGTCGTACCAGCGGTAGAAGGTCCTGCGCGATACGCCCAGCTTGTCCAGGGTGAGCTTTGCGGGCAGATGCGACTGCTCGACGATCCTGATGATCTCGAGCTTTTCCGATGCGGGATATCTCATGCGTCGTCGTCCCCATCCGCGATCATGCTTTTTTTGAGCAACCGGTTCTCCAGTGTCAGATCGGCGACGCATTCCTTCAATGCACGGGCTTCGCGGCGCAGATCATGTACCTCGCCGGTTGTGGCCGCACGAGCAGTGTCGCCGGCGAGGCGGCGCTTGCCCGCCTCCATGAACTCCTTCGACCAGGTGTAATACAGGCTCTGTGCAATGCCTTCCTTACGGCACAGCTCTGCAATGCTGTCGTCGCCGCGCAGGCCTTCCAGTACGATCCTGATCTTGTCCTCGGCAGAGAAGTGGCGCCGGGTTGCACGGCGAATATCCTTCACCACACGTTCGGCAGAGGCCTTCGATTGGCCAGAGTGATTTGGTCTCATCTTCGTTCCTTCGTCACTACGACGAGACCAAATCACTCCTTAAATCACAACCTCAAATCTGGGACAAAGGTGCTGACGGGGAACAATCGGGATCACCATAGTTAGCCTGTCAGGCTGAGGCACAGAAATCCAAATTTCTCTACCATCTGAGAGGTGCAGGTAAGTCGGAAACAATTCAGATGATGGTTCTGGGACAGGATGCGGGGGCTTATTAGAGCTGGGGCTGCTCTTAGTGATGACGAACGTCACGAGGGGCTCATTCGCTCTTGTCCTTCGCCCGCATCTCTGTGGGCTAAATCACTTTACCAACCATCGCTTACAGTTAAGTTCTCATTTCAAACATGCTGTCGTAATGCAACCGGCTGATCCGAGACCCTTATACGTATAGGAATGAGAGGTCTAGGCCTGGATAGGTGATGGCGGCCACCCACTCTGTATAAAGGTCAGGATTGCCGGGATCGCCGTAGTCGTCAGAAACAGCCTTTTCGCTTGGTGACCATCCTGCAATGGCCAGCAGCGCGTCGGCTGGCGCGTTTAGCCTCCGGCTATGCGGAGCGAAGCAGACCCTTGCTTTTTGAGGTCAGCGGCGAACGCCGCCGGGGTGGCATATCCGAGCGACGAGTGCGGTCGCCCGGTGTTGTAGTCGTGGGCCCATGCAGCGATCTTCTCACGGGCATGGGCAAGGCTGGTGAACAGCGTCTCGTTGAGCAGCTCATCACGCATCCGACCATTGAAGCTCTCGACGAACGCATTCTGCGTGGGCTTGCCCGGCGTCGTGTAGTGCCACTCGATCCTGGCTTCACCGCACCATTCGAGAACCGCGTTCGAGGTCAGCTCGGTGCCGTTGTCGCTGACGATCATGCCGGGCTTGCCACGCACGGCGATCAGCTCGGTCAGTTCGCGCACCACTCGCTTGCCCGAGATCGAGGTGTCCGGAACAGCCGCCAGGCACTCGCGCGTCACGTCGTCAACGACGTTGAGCACCCGGAACCGGCGACCCGTCGTCATCTGGTCGTGCACGAAGTCCAGGCTCCAGCGCTGGTTGGGCAGCGCCAGAACGGGAGCCAGGGCCCGTGCGCCTACCGCGCGCTTGCGCCCCTTGCGCCGCCGCACGGTCAAGCCCTCCTCGCGATACAGCCGCTGGGTCTTCTTGCGGTTGATCAGCACCCCGTCGCGGCGCAGCAGAATATGCAGGCGGCGATAGCCGAACCGTCGGCGCTGGTGCGCCAGATCGCGCAGCTTCTCCCTGAGCGCACTCTCGTTATCACGGCGCGACCGGTATCGGATGACCGTCCGATCTGCTGCAATGACCCTGCACGCCCGCCGCTCGCTGACATCAAGCAGGGCCTGAAGATGCGCGACCGCTTCCCGCTTGGCGGCAGGCGTTACCATTTTTTTGAAAGCAGATCCTTCAGACCTGCATTGTCCAGCATCGCATCCGCCAGCAACCGCTTGAGCTTCGCGTTCTCATCTTCGAGCGCCCGGAGCCGCTTCGCCTCAGACACCTCCAACCCGCCATACTTGGCCTTCCAGTTGTAAAGCGTCGCTTCCGAAATACCGTGCTTGCGGGCAAGGGCAGCCGTCTTCGCGCCCGCCTCTGCTTCCCGCAGCACACCGATAATCTGTTCTTCCGTAAATCGTGATCGCTTCATCGTCCGTCCTTCTCTCAGGGCCGGACTCTAATCATTCTTGGAGGGAAATCAGGGGGTCACGTCAGGTCACGTCAAACGCAATGCAATGCGCCGGGGGCGTTCTATTCGAGTTATTCTGACCTATTGTTGATCCGCATAGGCCCTGCACCCTTCCTCGAAGGATTGGGACGAGCCGCCGCAATCCTCTGCATCCACAACTCCCTTGTCCTCGGCCCATGCGTATCCGGCTTCGTGACCTGAGCAATCCTGTGTGCAGTCATAGCCATGAAACTCGCTAGGGCTATCTGCATCGCTGGCAGGCTCAGCAAGATAATCGCCATCGTCCGCTTCAGGCGAGCGTGCCGAATCCTCTGAAGCAGCCAAGGAGTCCTCATACGCAGAGTCTTCATACTCAGACCGCGCGTCCGAACAGCCGGGAGACATGATCAGCGCAATTATTGCCGCCCCATTCGACTTCCATTTCATTTTAGATCCCCTGACCGATTCGTACGAAAACGGAACAATATCTTGGCAATAGCCAGTGTTGACTTTCCCTGCGAACAAGACCACCATCATGCTTAACATGGGAGAAGTCAAAATGAGCGAAAAACGGAGGTTTCTGAGGCCTTTCGCTGTGACAATCGGCGCACTGCTGCCAGTGGCTTCTGCGGGTGCGACTGCTCCTGCTCCACGATCAATTGATCCCGCGACGAGTGTGTCGGTGCCCGCTTCTCCGGCCAGTGACCTGCTGCTGGATCATGCCGAAGGCCGGTCGGGACTCGCGGTGCATGCCTTGCACTCGAGCCACTCATCCCACTCCAGCCATTCGTCCCACGCATCCCACTCCAGCCATTCGTCTCACGCATCCAGCTCCTTTTAGGGGCTGATGTGAGGCTGTGCGCGACGCGGACGTGACCGAACCAGTGCCGGCTGCGGTCCCTATTGCCATTGATTTTCCCCGCGCGCTCTTTGCTGCCGAAGCGTTGAAGCGTGCTGCATTGGTGATGATGGCACGGGTGACCACCAGCTTCGAAGACACCGCAGATGGCACCCGGTGTCTCTTGACGCCTGTGTCGGGGGCTGACGACCCAGCCATCCTGGAGCGCGACTTCCGGCGTGAAGTCCTTGACCAGGATTTGCGCCTCCTCGTGGAAGCCCAGACAGAATCTGTACGCACCGCCATCTTGGGCCTGGCCTTTTCAAGGACCGGCCTGCAGGGATGAGCAAGTTTCGGGACCTTGCAGCGTTCCAGCCCACATCGACCGACTATCAGCTCCTGCCCTTCCGGTTCACCCGGCTGCGCGGTAACGATTATGTGCTGACCAATGCAGCCGGCGAGTTCGCGGTCCTTGATCGAGCGACGCTCGACCGGTTTGGCAAAGGAACCTTGAGCCGCAGGGACGCCGCCTTTGGCGAGCTCAAGGGCAAGCACTTCCTGGCAGATGCCGGATCCCGCGTCGCAATGGACTTGCTAGCGCTAAAGCTGCGGACGAAGCTCGCGCCGCTGGCGAATTTCACTGGGCTGCACATTTTTGTGACGACCCTGCGGTGCGACCATTCCTGCCCCTATTGCCAGGTGTCGCGGGCCAATGATGATCGTCGTGAATTCGACATGACCGATGCCACGGCGATGAAAGCGATTGATCTTGCGTTCCGGTCTCCTTCACCTGCGCTCAAGTTTGAATTCCAGGGGGGCGAATCCCTGCTGAACCTGCCCTTGATCCGGATGATTGTTGCGGAGGCGCTCCGCCGGAACCAAACCGAGCAGCGTGACCTGCAGTTTGTCATTGCAACGAACCTTGCCCTGCTGGACGACGAGGCGCTTGCCTTTGCCGGCGAACACGACATTCTCCTATCGACCTCGCTCGATGGACCGGCAGACCTGCACAACCGCAATCGCCCGCGCCCTGGCAATGATTCCTACGAGCGCACGATCTCCGGCATCGCGCGCGCGCGGATGCACCTGGGCAAGGACAGTGTCGGCGCGCTGATGACGACGACCATGGCGAGCCTTTCGCGGGCTCGCGACATTGTCGATGAGTATGTGGCGCAGGATTTCGGCGGGATCTTCCTGCGACCGCTTTCGCCCTATGGCTTTGCGATCAAGACCAAGTTCTACCAGGCTTATGACCAGTCAAAATGGCTCGACTTTTATTTTGAAGGGCTGGACTACATCATCGAACTGAACCTGGGCGGCTTTGCCTTCCAGGAATTCTATGCCGCAATGATCCTGCGCAAGATGCTGACGCCGTTTCAGCCGGGATATGTTGACCTGATCAGCCCTTCAGGAGCGGGAATCGGAGCCGTTGTCTATAACTACGACGGCGATGTTTATGCCTCCGACGAAAGCCGGATGCTAGCCGAAATGGGCGACAAGAGCTTTCGGATCGGCAATGTCCATGCCGACAGTTACGAGGAAATCTTCACCAGCGAAGCCCTGCTGGGCCGCTGGAAGCGTCGTTCGCGGCGAGTGCGCCCATGTGTTCCTGGTGCGCC
Organism: Sphingomonadales bacterium; assembly: GCA_016704425.1. Classification (GTDB taxonomy): domain Bacteria; phylum Pseudomonadota; class Alphaproteobacteria; order Sphingomonadales; family Sphingomonadaceae; genus Aquisediminimonas. The sequence continues at coordinate 231,553 of JADJAC010000010.1, read as the reverse complement.
TTTGAACCCTATTGTGGGGCCGATCCGGTGTTCCACCATGCCACGCAGGGCGATGTGGTGGGCAAGAAGCCCCTTTCGGCGTTCTGCAACCGCAACATGGCCATTTTCCGCGGCTTGATCGAGCGAATGACCGATAATCCCAAGGTCCGTGAGATCTTTGAGCGCTGGGCCTATTCGGCATGATCACTCTGGGCACCAGCAATGCTCGGTTTGCAGGCGAGTTTCCTGCCGAGCCGCGCACGGTGATCCGGGTTTCGCGGGATCCTGGCCGCCCTGCCGGGCTGCGCAGGCGCGAAGGGTTTGTCGTCCACTCGACCGACATTCCGGACGGATTTGCCTGTTACTTCCTGATTGATGGCGTCTCGCCCGCCGACCTTGATCCCGGGAGCAGGCCGGTTGTCACGCTTCCGGCGGACTTTTCCTATCTGGGCGACGGCGACATTGTGCGCATCGAACCGCACCGCGGGGCTGCGCGCGTGCTGTTTCGGCGGTCTTCGGCAATGAACAGCTTTCTGCTGACCGAACAGTGCAACAATTATTGCCTTATGTGTTCCCAGCCCCCGCGCCAGGTCGATGATGGCTGGATTGTGGACGAAATTCTTGCGGCCCTCCCGCTGATCGACCCGGATACGCCCGAGATCATGTTCAGTGGCGGCGAGCCCACCCTGCTGGGCGCGCGCTTCCTTGAGCTGGTGCAAGCGTGCAAATCCTTCCTGCCGCGGACGGCGCTGCATGTCCTGTCGAACGGCCGGAGCTTCGCTGATCCCGATTTTGCAGCGGCGCTGGGTCGCATTGGCCATCCTGACCTGATGGTGGGGATCCCTATCTATTCAGACCTTGCCGATGTTCACGATTATGTCGTCCAAGCCGAGGGCGCCTTTGATGAAACCATCCTGGGCGTGCTCAATCTCAAGCGGTTCAAGGTCCCAGTGGAGATCCGCGTGGTGCTCCACAGGCAGACTGTCGACCGCCTGCCGGACCTGGCGCACTTCATTACCCGCAACCTGCTTTTCGTTGATCATGTTGCGCTCATGGGCCTCGAATGGATGGGCTTTGCACGTGCGCATGTCGACCTGCTGTGGGTGGACCCGGTGGAGTATCAGGAGCAGCTTGCCGCTGCTGTGGGAACGCTCGACCGCGCGCGCGTGAACGTCTCGATCTATAACAGCCAGCTGTGCACGATGGACCGATCGCTCTGGCGGTTCGCGCGCAGGTCTATCAGCGACTGGAAGCAGGAGTATGTTCCGGAATGTGAAGGATGCCAAGTAGCGGATCAGTGCGCTGGGTTCTTTGCGTCCGCATCGCTAAGGTACAGCGCCGCAATCGCGCCCATCCTCGATCCGTGGTGGATGGGACCGTTCCAGATTGGTAGCCCGGAGCGGCGATCCCGTTAATTGTCGCCGGAGTCGAGACCGGGACGACCGGGCGGTGAGGTTCTTACCCGATTGCAGCTGGACCACGATTTCCGAAAGGCGATGGCTTCACCATTACGGTCATGTTTAACTGGCGCGCAATCTCGATTGCCTGCCCGGTGCGCAGCAGGCAGTCCCGATCACCGCAAAGCCCGCAAGCAGCATCAGCCAGGATGCCGACTCGGGAACCGGTGTCTGCGAGTTCGGCGACATCCTGCGGTAAAGTGAATGTGTCGACGCCAGGTCAGGAACTAGTCGTTCAATTGGTCGCCATTGCCGTTGTGTTAGAATTGCCGTCATGCCCAGTCCCAATTGAGAAATCAGACCGAGCAGGAATGTCGAACAAATAAACGGCTGAGATCATTTGTCAGAATTTTGAATATACGCAAACAAGTGCCGTTCCTACGAAGCAGCATGATAATAAAAATTGATGAGATGATTGGATTTCTGCCAAATTTGCTAATGATCGCCAAATGTGATGAAACTTCCTGATAAAACCTGACTATGTCTTCGAGTCGAGGAGGGCGTTCTGATGAGAACAGTCACAGTTAGTCTGATGTTAATTGGCGCATTTCTCCAGAATTCTGCGCATGCCGCAGAAACAATCACCTACAAATATGATGCAAAGGGTCGCCTGATCGAAGTCAAACGGACGGGCACAGTGAACAACAATGTCACCGCCACTTACAGCCACGACAAGGCAAACAACCGCAAGAACCTTGCGGTTACTGGTTCCCCTAACCCGCCACCACCCTAAGTTCGAGCCGACAAGGATTGCCAATAGTTGAGCATTTTGGGGTGGGGTAGGAAATGAGCAAATCGAAACTTCGTCGCTGGAGCGCGCGCCGGACCGCGGTGATGTGTTCGACCATGCTTACGGTCTATGCGAACGCATCGGCGCAGGCACAAACCATGGAAGTTCCGGTGCCGCCGGTCCGGTTGGCCGTGGACGAGCGCGGCGCAAATCTTGCGACCGCCGGATATCAGCTTCAGACCAATGCCGTCGCGATTGGAACGAACGATACGGGGATGGCCTTTTCGCTCACCAAATCCGGTTTGGTCTGGACCCAGCCCTGGCGCTACGCGGTCTATTATGTGACGGGCGGGGTTGAAGTCGTAGTCGGCAGCGCCACGCTGAATTTCAATTTTGTCAGCGGCGCCTATGTCAACCAGCAAGCGACGGGCGAAACATTGACGTCGAACCCTGCGGGAAGTGTGTTCACGCTTACGATGCAGGACGGCACCATTGTCTATTTCGACACCACCGCGGGAGACCCCACGGCAGTGGCCTGGCATTTCTACAACAAGCGCGCGGTTGCTGTTGCAAACTATATCCTGAGGCCGGACGGCGAAAAACTGACCTTTAGGTACAAGTCTCTCTCGTACGAAGGCCTGCAGGGATGGACAAGCTCACTTCGGGTGCGCTCGGTCACTTCGTCAAAAGGCTATATGACGAAGATCGAATATGTCGGTTCGGCGTTCGATAATAACTGGCAGAAGGTTGCAAAAGTCACGCTCCTCAATCTCGGCGTCGATTATTGTGATCCGGATGCCGACTCCTGCACTGGCCTGACACAAAACTGGCCGAGCCTGACGTTTGCAGAATCCGTCGCTGGCAGCGTCACGACGCGGACCGAGACCGACAACCTCAGCAGGGTCACCACCTATACGATCAATTCAACGCTCCGCACGACTGCGATAAGGCGTCCGGGTTCGGCCTCGGACAATCTTGTGGCGACCTCCGATGCCACTGGCAAGATTTCGTCGATCACGGCCAATGGCGTGAACTGGACATACAGTTGGGCGCTCGCAGCACCCAACATGACTGCAACCGTGACGGACCCGAATGGCGGCCAGCGCGTATATGTCACCAACACGACCACCAACCGGGTCATGAGTTTCCGAGACGAACTCAATCGCACAACGAGCTACACATATGACAGCAACGGCCGCCTGACCGGAGTCACCTATCCCGAAGGCAACCAGCTCACTTATACCTATGATGCGCGCGGCAATGTCACGCAGGAGACCGCGATCGCAAAGTCTGGGTCCGGCTTGGCCAACATCATCAGCACTGTTGGTTATGACGCCAGTTGCACGCAGCCGGTCAAGTGCAACAAGCCGAATTGGACCCGCGATGCGGCATCGAACCAGACTGATTACACCTATGACACGACACATGGCGGACTGCTGACCGCCACCGCTCCCGCCGCCACTTCGGGCGGCATCCGTCCGCAAACGCGCTACACCTATGGGACGCGGCAGGCCTATTACAAGAACAGTGCTGGCAGCATCGTCGCCTCTGGCCAGAATCAATATGTGCTGACCGACACCTCGTCTTGCCAGACCATAGCCAGCTGTGCTGCTGCTGCCGATGAAGTGAAGACGAGTATTGGCTATGGCCCGCAGACTGCAGGGACAGCCAATAATCTGTTGCCGGTCTCGGTGACAAAGGCATCGGGCAACAACAGTGTCTCTGCAACAACGAGCGTCACTTATGACGCGTTCGGCAACCGCCTGACCATCGATGGCCCGCTTGCGGGTACGGCGGATACGGTCCGCACGCGCTTCGATGCCGCCCGACAGGTTGTGGGCATCGTCGGGCCAGATCCGGATGGCGCGGGATCACGCATCCCCATTGCGCAGCGTATGACCTACAACACAGACGGACAGATGACGCAGATCGAGCTTGGCACCGTTACCGACCAATCTGATGCCGCCTGGGCGAGCTTTAGCTCGCAACAACAGTCAGTGACGACCTATGATGCCAATGGCCGCGCGGTGAAGCAGGAAGCCAAGGCGGGCGGCACCACCTATGCTGTGGCGCAAACCAACTATGATGCTTTGGGCCGCGTCAATTGCAGTGTGCAACGGATGGACCCCGCGCAATGGGCGTCGCAAACCGATGCCTGCGTGCCGCAAACCAGTAATGTCACAACCGGGCCGGATCGGGTCAGCAAAGCCGTCTACAATGCGGCAAGCGAAGTGACCCAGGTGCAGGCCGCCGTTGGCACGACGGATCAGGCCAATGAAGCAAGCAGCACCTACAACACCAACGGTACGCTCGCGACCCTGACCGATGCCGAGAACAATCGCACCACTTATGAATATGACGGTTTCGACCGCACAGCGAAGGTCCGTTTTCCCAATGGCACGCAAGGGTCGCTCACCAGTTCGACCACTGATTATGAGCAGTTCACCTACGACGTGCGTAGCAACATCACCCAGCGCCGCCTGCGCGACGGCCAGCTGATCAACTATACATACGATAATCTCAGCCGGATGACCTTGAAGAATCTGCCAGGCACCGAGCCCGATGTCAGCCTGAGTTACGACCTCTTCGGCCGTCTGACGCAAGCGAGCCAGACCGGCAATGTGCTGGGGTTCACCTATGATGCGCTCAGCCGGAACCTGACCCAGTCCGGCCCGTTGGGAAGCGTGTCCTACCAATATGATCTGGCAGGCAGGCGGACACGCACGACCTGGCCCGATGCCTTCTACGTGACCTATGACTATGATGTGACGGGCAACGTCACCGCGATCCGGGAAAATGGTGCAGCCTCGGGCATTGGTGTGCTTGGCACCTATGTTTATGACAATCTTGGCCGCCGTACGAGCCTGGTCCGCGGCAACGGCACGGTGACCAGCTTTGCCTTCGATCCTGTCTCAAGACTCTCGAGCCTGACGCAGGACCTTGTGGGAACCACAAACGATCTTACGATCAACGGCTTCACCTACAACGCCGCCAGCCAGATCGGAGCGCTGACCCGGAGCAATGACACTTATGCCTGGAACGGGCATTACAATGTCAATCGCAGCTACACGGTCAACGGCCTCAATCAGATGACGGCTGCCGGTGCGACGTCGCTCTCCTATGACGGTCGCGGGAACCTCACTACCTCGGGAACGAACGCCTATGCCTATTCATCCGAGAATTTGCTTTTGACTGGGCCATCGAGTGCAACGCTCGCCTATGATCCGTCGCTACGTCTATACCAGACCGTTGGTGGCGGGGTGACTAGCCGATTCCAATATGACGGTAGCGATTTGATTGGCGAGTATAATGCCAGCAATGCACTTCAGCGCCGGTATGTGCACGGACCCGGTGACGATGAGCCCCTGGTCTGGTATGAAGGATCCGGCACGACCGATCGCCGCTGGCTCCATGCAGACGAGCGTGGTAGTGTGGTCGCGGTTAGTGATGGAAGCGGTGCCATGCTCGGTATCAACCGCTATGACGAGTTCGGGATTCCGCAAGCGGGCAACCTCGGGCGGTTTGGCTATACCGGCCAGACCTGGCTTCCGGAAATCAGCATGAGTTACTACAAGGCCCGGATGTATTCGCCCACGCTCGGCCGGTTCATGCAGACTGATCCCATCGGCTATGGCGACGGGATGAACCTCTACAATTATGTGGGGAGTGATCCGGTCAATGGGATTGATCCGAGCGGACTTTGTGGTGGCGGTGGCGGGGATGATACGGATATTGAAATCTGTGCCCCAAAATTAACTCCACATCAAAATGCGCCCTTTGAGGGCTTTCCGTCGATAGGCAATGGCGGACGCGGGCAAGACGCCAACGGTCCACGTGGTGCTGAGCGCCGGGGCAATGGGGATAGGCCGCAAAGTCGGAATCCGAGGACGTCGTTGGATTGCGCGATTGTCGCGGGATCCGTTGCCGGAAGTGCCGCCGTCGTAGTCGTTGAAGGGGCTTCGGCAGTTTCAGCAATTGCGGGGGGTGCTAGAATTGGTGCAATTGTCGGTGAACTCGGCGGGCCGCTTGGTTTGGGCGTTGGTATAGTTGTTGGAGGCGTCGTGGGATACGCTGTATACAGATTTGATCTCGGAAATACAAATCCAGTGAACAAATTCAAGGGATGTCCTAAATGAATACTCAGGAGCGTAGATCAAATGCTCAGATCTTAATAAGGCCTTTCCAATCTAAGGTTGCCATGATAACACATTATGTGCTGATTATTGCTATACCTGTTCTTTACTTGTGTACAAATTGGTACTTGCCTTCAGCGTTTCTTTTAGTCGCAGTGTCAATTCGTACCGCAGCTGCAATCCTGGTTGAGCGTAGGTTAGGCAAGAAAGATCTAAGGCTACCATGACAACACACAGAATTGTTGCCCCATGCAACCATGCCCGCCTGGCTTGTTGGCGATAATTGCGCAATATGCGATACTGGGCACTCCTCATCACGTGACGCAGCGGGGCAACCCCAGCCGACGAAGTGCCAGAATCGCTATTCTCAACCGATGCAAAGCCGCGACGGGGTCATACTTAATCTGGCCGCAGCGCGCCTATGGCTGAAGTCGTCTGACAACACGGCCTATGATCTGCCCATGACCCTGAAACATCAAGAAGCACACAATCCAAATATATGCATGGCCCAAAATTTTAAAACAGATGTCAGACTGTGTCCAAATTGGGCATTAGCGGCTCCTATCTTGGTAATTATTATTAATGTGAGAATCCATCTTGCTCTCCGGAAAATAATACATAGACTGAGGTCACCGAGGGGGTGCTTATGCAATTTGGGAGAATTGCAACGACCTTGAGAATATTATGCCTGCTGGTCGGGATGATGTTTTCTGTTCCGGCATTTGCTGAAAAGGTTATTGTGAAAGATCATGTGACGCTTCGTGAAGGACCGTCGCGCTCGGCAAACATATTGGGCTATCCTGTAATTGGGACAGTATTTGATCTTCTCGATGACGGCCAACAGGTCCGCGGGTATTTTCACGTTATTGGTCCCGATGGTCGCAGAGGTTGGGTCTATCGCCGCTATGTCAGGCGCGAGACGAGTGACATTGAAGCGCTGGCGACGCGTCCGACCATGGCTGTCCACTTTATTGACGTCGATCAAGGCAATGCGGCGCTGATCGAATTTCCTTGCGCTGCCATATTAATCGATGCGGGAGGCCGCGGCGATATCGCGTCCGAACATCTCATTGCTTATCTCGACTCTTTTTTTGCGCGCCGCACCGATCTGGGAAAGCGCTTGGCGACGATATTCGTGACTCACACGCACGTCGACCACAATAGCAACCTGAGACGAACTTCCGAACGCTATAAGGTTGGCGGCTATGTCCACAATGGCCTGTTGAACGGTTCGGGACGCGTCGGTGCGAACTGGATGCGCGACTTCACGGCTGCAGCCTCGCCTCCCCTTGCCAATCTTGCTGTCCAAGATCCCATGATCGAAGCGGCAGTGCATCAGGGTGTGGCAAACGAAACGATCGATGCCGTCAAATGCGCAAACGTCGATCCCGGAATCCGAGTTCTCTCCGGAGGCTTTGCCGATAACCCTGGCTGGCCGGACGGCGAGTTCGACAACGGCAACAACCATAGCCTGGTGATACGCATAGACTTTGGGCAAGCGTCATTTCTCTTTACCGGGGATTTGGAGGAAACCGCGATTGAAACACTCATCGATCGCTACGCGGGCACGGCCATGCTTGATGTCGATCTTTATGAAGTCGGACACCATGGCTCGCACAACGGCACGACCAAGCCCTTGCTCGACGCGATGACTCCTGAAATTGCCGTAATCTCGATGGGTCACGAAGACCCGCATTTGCCTTGGACTGCCTGGGCCTATGGTCACCCGCGGCGCGATGTCGTCACATTGCTTGCCGCCGCTGTTTCGCGCACGCGTTCGCCAGCAGTCAGTGTGCGCGTGGGCGACAAGGTCAAACGGTTTTCCGGCTTTTCTCTCACCCGGTCGATCTATGCGACAGGTTGGGACGGCGATGTCACCGTCACCGCTGACACTCAGGGAATCAGGTCGGTCAAGACGGGCGAATAGCCTGCCATCTCGAAGGGGTGAATATGAAGCGTCTTGTCTTTTGTTTCGACGGAACCTGGAACAAGCTGTCGACGAATTGTCCGACCAATGTCGTGCTGGTCGCCGAGATGGTGGCGCCCATTGCCAAGGGGGGCGTCCCGCAAATTGTCTATTATGACGAGGGGATCGGGACCGCAAAAAGCGAGCACTTCATGGGTGGCGCGTTTGGCAAGGGCATGATGACAAACATCCGAGAGGCCTATCGCTTCTTGTTGTTCAACTATGAGCCGGGCGACCAGATTTATGCGTTTGGCTTTTCGCGGGGCGCCTACACCGCACGATCGTTCCTCGGCTTTATCCGCCATGCCGGGATACTCGATGTCGATAGCGCTGAACAGATTGACCAGGCCATCGCCATCTACAAGGGCGCGTTCATGCCGTATCACCGCGCGCGACCTTGCTGAAACCCACAAGGCCGCGGACGAGGCGACGGCGAGCGCGACCGCCTTCGAGATCGACGTGAAGGGCTTCCTGTCATGACGATGGTCGCAGTCAACACCTACACCCACTCGGTCACCTATGTGACCGACAATATCCTCAAGAGCCTGAAGGACATCATCCGGCTCTCCGGTCTCGATCCCAGCGAGTTCGTCGGCGATTGGGCCTCCAGCCACCGCGCTATTTCTGCCTGGCTCGAGACGCACGACCTCGCAAAGGTGATCCTCGAAATCTTCGACCCGTTCACCAATAGCCTGATCGGACGGTGGGACATGGACATCGCTTATGGCTGGACCGGGGACGGCGGCTTCTACACCGACACCGACCAGATCAAATACCATATCCGCAAGGCGGGCCTTGCGCCGTCGCAGGCGCGCTATCGCCTGGTCGTGCGCCACCGCCCCGGCGCGCGCGATGTCGCGGGCTGGAGCTCGACCACCTTGCGCAGTACCGACGGCTTAAGCCGGCAAAGCTTGGGCTCGACGGTCGAGCATGCCGGCCTCGGCGCCAGCGCCTCCTATTGGAGGAAGAACTGATGCTCACCGTCGAGGAGGCGTTCCGCAAGTTCAAGAGCCGCCTCGAGCTCAACCAGCGCGAGCAGGACAATGCGTCCGCGCGCCAGAACGAGGTGCGCGATTTCCTCGTGACCAAATTCTCGATTGATCGCAGCTTCCTGACCGGCTCCTATAAGCGCCACACTAAGACCAAGCCGCTCAAGGACATCGACATTTTTTTCCAGCTCGCAGAAGCCGAGCGGCACTATCGCGACGAGGCGCCCGACAAGGTCATCGACGCCTTCCATGACGCACTGGTCGAGAAGTATGGCGCATCGGCGGTGCGCAAGCAGACCCGCAGCGTGAACGTCGATTTCGGCGTTGTTGTCGATGCTGAGGACAATACCGATTATCGCGTCGTCAGCGTCGACGTCGTGCCCGCCTTTGCCGACGGCGACGACTATGAGATTCCCGATCGCGGCCTCGGCAAGTGGATCCGCACCAATCCCGAGACCCATGCCGCCAAGGCGACGGCGGCGCACCAAGCCTATTCCTCAGAGTGGAAAGGCCTGGTGCGAATGGTGAAATACTGGAACAACCATGCCGGGCAGGGCGACAAGCCGATCAAGCCCTCCTTCCTCATCGAGGTGATGGCGCTGGATTGCCTCTATGGTGGCTGGGGCGGGCGCTTCGACTACGAGATCCAGTCGCTGTTTGAAACCCTGGCCGATCGCATCCACGACACCTGGCCCGATCCCGCGGGACTGGGTCCACCGATCAGCGGCGGCATGGACAATACGCAGCGCGATCGGGCCCGGCGCTTGCTCAAGGACGCCGCCGCGCAGGCAACGCGGGCGATTGACCAGGCGCGGCGGGGCCAGAATGGCGAGGCGCTGAAGGCATGGCGCCAGCTGTTCGGGCCGAAGTTTCCGCTGTCTTAGAGAACATGGTCGTTCGGGGAGAAGGCGCATGAGTGGTTGGTCGCTGGAGAAGATGCTCGCTAACCTCCATGAGGATATCCAGCGGCGGCTGCAGGCTGTCCGCGAGACGATCGGCCACAATGGGACGATGGGCGATGGCAGCGAGAATGTCTGGCTCGAGCTGCTGCGCAAATATCTACCCGAGCGCTATGCCGTCGAGAAGGCCTTCGTCGTCGACAGCAAAGATTCGATGAGCCAGCAGATCGACGTCGTCATCTTCGACCGGCAATACACACCTTTCATTTTCGTGATCGAGAACCAGAAGGTGGTTCCCGCCGAAAGCGTCTATGCCGTGTTTGAGGCCAAGCAGGCCATCGACGCGGGCATGATCGACTATGCCCAGAAGAAAGTGGCCTCGGTCCGGCGCCTACACCGGACAAGCCTACCGATCCCCCATGCCGGCGGCACATTCCCCGCGAAGCCGCCAATCGACGTCCTCGGCGGCATCCTGACTTTTGAAAGCGACTGGTCGCCGGCGATGGGTGAGCCGCTCAGCAAGGCCCTGACGCACCAGCTTCGTCCATCGCCACCATGGGCCGCAAGCACCTGGTCCGCATGGCAAGGCTTGCCTATCTGGCACCCGACATCATCAAGGCCATCCTTGAGGGCCGCCAGCCAAAATCACTCACCGCGCGCACGTTGCTCCGGATCACGGATCTCCCGCTCAGCTGGGCTGATCAGCGCACGCTGCTGGGGTTCTAGACCCGCGCGCCCGGACACAGGGTGCCACCGCTCACAAACCGCTCCATCAAATGAGAAGCCAGAAAATGGGGGGTCAGAGACTCGGGGCGAAATTGCGCCAATTTGGAAGACAGTGGGGTCTCTGCTGGCTGCGCTGCAAGCGGCGGCATCGCGAAAAGCGCGCAGAACTCGGGGATTTTTGGGGTGAGGCGGTCCGTGGTCTCGTCGAATTGCGAAAACCCTGGACTGCCTGGTGGAGCCTAGCGGGATCGAACCGCTGACCTCTACAATGCCATTGTAGCGCTCTCCCAGCTGAGCTAAGGCCCCATGAGCAGGCAGCGCCTTAGTCGGGCGCTGCCTTGAAATCAAGCGTCAGCTCTCGTCAGACGCATCGCCTGTATCGACGCCCAGATCATCGTCTCCGCCGAGATCGACTTCGTCATCCGGAGAGACTTCCGCATCTTCATCGACATCGATGTCCAGTTCGTCGGCCAGATCCGTATCGACCTTTTCCGGATCGACCTTCTTGGCTTCCTCGAACGGCATCGGCTGCTTCGATTTGAGCACGGGCTCGGGATGCCAGGCATTGCCACAGGCAATGCAGGCGACCGGCTCGTCCTTGGTCAAATCATAAAAGCGCTCGCCGCATTTCGGGCAGGTACGCTTTGTACCCCATTCAGGCTTCACCATGAGCCTCAAAACCTTTCAACATGAATTCTGGAACTCCGGGTCGAGCCCGGTGAGCGGCGCGCCTTGCCATAGCGGGACGCCGCTGTCAAAAGCCGCGTCCATGCCAAGCCCAAAGTCCTTTTCGCCCGCCGGTCCGCTCAGGGGCAGCATTGCGATTCCCGGAGACAAGTCGATCTCTCACCGGTCGCTGATGCTGTCGGCGCTCGCGATCGGCGAAAGCGTGATCGAAGGACTGCTCGAAGGTGAGGACGTCCACGCGACAGCCACTGCCCTTCGCGCGATGGGGGCCGATATCGAACGCGGCGATGACGCTGTCTGGCGCGTCAACGGGGTTGGTGTCGGGGGATTGCTGCAGCCACAGACTGCGCTGGACATGGGCAATTCGGGCACTTCGACCCGGCTGCTGATGGGTCTGGTCGCAAGCCATGCGATTACGGTCACCTTTGTAGGTGACGTTTCGCTTTCGAAGCGGCCCATGGCGCGGGTGAGTGATCCCTTGTCGTTGATGGGGGCATCCTTCACAGGCACGCCGGGGACCGCTGGCGCACAGTGCCTGCCGATGATGGTGCGCGGGGCATGCCCTGCGGTGCCGATTGCCTACAGGCTCCCCATGGCGTCCGCTCAGGTCAAATCGGCAATCCTCCTTGCCGGCCTCAATACGCCGGGGATCACGCGCGTGATCGAACCGATGCCGACGCGCGATCATAGCGAGCGGATGCTGAAGGGATTCGGTGCAGATATTGAGGTCGACATCGGCAGCTGCGGCGTCCGGACCATTTCCATCCGGGGCGAAGGCGATCTGAAGCCCCAGCATATCATTGTGCCCGGCGATCCGTCTTCGGCTGCCTTCCCGATTGTTGCGGCGCTTATCACGCCGGGTTCTGAAGTGACTGTCACCAATGTGGGGATGAACCCGACGCGGGCCGGGCTGTTCGACGTGCTTGTTCAGATGGGAGCGGACCTGAAGTTCGACAACGTCCGGGAGGTCGGGGGCGAACCTGTGGCTGATATCACCGCCCGGCACAGTGCGCTGACAGGCATCGATATCCCGCCCGATATTGCGCCAAGTATGATTGACGAGTTCCCGATCCTGTTCATTGCCGCTGCGATGGCCAGAGGCGTGACGCGAACGTCCGGGCTTGATGAGCTGCGCGTCAAGGAATCGGACCGGCTGGCATTGATGGCCAAGGGCCTTTCGGCAATCGGGGTTCAGGTGGAGGAGCAAGCAGACGGGTTGACGATCCATGGCCGAAGCGGTGACCAGTTTGATGGCGGGACTGCGCCGCCTGTGATCGAAGCTGCGCTCGATCACCGGATTGCGATGAGCTTTGCCGTGGCGGGGCTCAATACAAGGGGCGGTCTGACGGTCGATGATATGGCGCCTGTGGCCACCAGCTTTCCTGGTTTTGAGGCGATGCTTGGGCAGTTGGGATCCGGGCAATGAATGGAACGCTCGCCGATGCAATCGGGATTTGCGGCAGTGTGCTGTTCATTGGCGCCTTCGCCTATGCCAATCGCGCGCCGGTACTCAACAAGCTGATGTTCAACACTGTCAATCTGGTCGGGGCGGTTCTCCTGCTCATTTCGCTCTCGGTCCATTTCAACCTGGCTGCGGTTGTGCTTGAAGGAGCCTGGGCGGTTATTGCCCTTGTCGGGTTGATTTCTGCAATCAGGGAGCGACGGGCATGATCATTGCAGTCGACGGACCGGCAGCGTCCGGCAAGGGCACAATTGCCCGGGCGCTTGCCGCGCACTTCGGTTTGCCCCTGCTTGATACCGGCCTTCTCTACCGGGTTGTAGGCATGGCAACCGTGAGGGCGGGTGGCGATCCCGATGTGGAGGATGATGCACTCAAGGCCTGTCAGTTCGATAGCGCCGCGCTGGCCGATCCGGCGTTGCGAAGCGAAGCGGCTGCTGGCCTTGCGTCGCGTGTGTCAGTCCATTCCAGGGTCCGCGCGGCCCTGCTCAAGCGCCAGCGTGACTTTGCCGCGCAGCCGGGCGGCGCGGTGCTTGACGGGCGTGATATCGGCACAGTGATTGTGCCGTCAGCGGATGCGAAGCTCTATGTCACAGCGAGCGCCGAAGTGCGCGCACGGCGCCGCCAGCTTGAGGATTATGATCGCGACTATCCAGCGATCCTTGCGGAGATTCTCGCCCGCGACGAACGCGATGCGAGCCGCGCCGACGCCCCGATGCGCCGCGCGGACGATGCGGACCTGCTCGATACGAGTGATCTCAGCGTCGATGACGCCGTCCAGCGGGCGATTGCTTTAGTCGAGGCGCGCATGCGGGGGTGAAGGGCTTTGCCATATTTTCAAATGATCAGTCACTATCGGTCAAGGTAGCGCTCTTTCAGCCACGTCGTACGTGCCCTGGTTTTCCACATAAAGCATTGGGTATAGAAGATCGGCCACAGCGTCCCTCCTTCAACGGATTTCGGCCTGGGATCACGGTCGCATTCAATCTCGATGCGTCTTTCCCATTTTGCTTGGGACCATAACAGAGTTCTCCTTTGGTCCGGAAGCAATGTCGAAAGTGCTTTGCGATATGCAGCATCCATCAGAATTTCGGCGCGATGATTTTCGGCAGCGGTGCAAGCCCGAATGATATCTGTGTAAAAACTGTTACCGACACATCGTTCATATGCGGTGGTAAGATTTGCCTTTCGCGGAGGCAAAATCGAATTGGCCGGATGATATGCAAAGGCCATACTCGCGATGACGATGCCGAAGGCCAGACAGACCAATATCGAAAATGGGCCACGTTCCTGAAATGATGGTTCACGGAACCGGATCGCGACCAAACCTGGCATTGTCATTTGGCCCCGTTGCGTCGGTTTATCGTCAGGGTGCGCGCTTTCATCCTTGATATGATGCAGTCCGTAATCAAGAAGGGAACGATGCTACCACCGGCTGCATCTTCCACCCATGGATCGTTGAGGCATGCGTTTCGCGTCCGATGCATCCAGCGCCACGCGGAGCGCCGGAATTCGTTTCGTGCTCTGTCGGGGAGCCCTGCAATGGCCTTTTGATATGCTGATTGAAGAGCGGCGTCGATGCGAACAAACTCATCGCCGAAACATTCGTGCATAGGGGCCGTGACCCCGCCCACTCTGTCTGTGCACTCGTAAAATTGCTTCGAATGGCGTTCGGTCACGTAAGACGGGATGTCAGGGTCTGCCTGCGCGGGTTGAACGAGGAATGCTAAAGCAGCTCCGGACGAGAACAGCATTTGCCTTGCAGGATCAGCAAACGCACGGCGATCCGATGGGCGCATTACTGCCGAGCCTCTCGCGCCAATTCCAGTAGGGCATCGAGGCGTTCCTGAACATATCTTCTCTCGGTCTCTCCGTATGCCCGTGGTCTCTCGTCATAGATATTGTTGATAACTGCGGCGTCGTGGCGGGGATCGGATCGCTTGAAGCGCGCATCTGCTTCCCTGATGGCCTTGACCACGATGCGACGGCCGCCCGAAGCGCCGTGCTGCACGTTGGTGGAATAGACTGTTTTCGGGATCGAGTCTCCGGCCCGGTTCACATCATAGCCGGTTTCGTCCAGAATTTTTGTAACCGGGAGGTCATAATGTGTCCGCGTGATAAAATCCGCCTGCGCCTTTTGAAACGCATCGGGTTCGCGTGCTGCAATTTCCTTCCATTTCCTGTCAAACTCGGGGCTTGTCTCTATCAAGCCCTTGAGCTCGGGAGAAAATCTCGCGGCCTCCGGGCTTTTGATGAATTCGCCCAACGTGCCTTTGTTGCTGGAAAGCTGATATGTCCCGTATGAAGGTCCGCCTCGGTCTCCGGCTGTCCGCCCGATTCTTCCAGGATCAGTCCTAGCCGTCACTTCGAATTTCGCGGCGCGTTCATCAATGTCCACACGCGATCGGATCGGCTGGTGGCCAGGCTTTGCCGAAACCACTCTCACCCTAACCGTTCCGGTACCAGTCAGAGAAGAGCGGGGTATTGAGGCCCCGTGCGGCTTTGCTGGCAGCGGACTTCGCAGCTTGCCATTGCTTCCCCCAGAAGACCCACTACCGCCGCGCGCAAATGAAGCCGATCCTCCCGGAGAAAATGTAAATTGCCCACTTCGCGGATCATGGTTGTGATTATATTTCAACCCTATTTTCAAGTTGTTGGATTCAAATTCCGATTCGGGCAGCTTCTGCCCGGTGCGCAGATAATGCGCAAAGGCCTTGCGCGCTGCAGATTTTGTTTCGGTCCC
Organism: Sphingomonadales bacterium; assembly: GCA_016704425.1. GTDB lineage: Bacteria > Pseudomonadota > Alphaproteobacteria > Sphingomonadales > Sphingomonadaceae > Aquisediminimonas. The sequence goes on along the minus strand of JADJAC010000010.1, from coordinate 215,785 downwards.
GGCGGCCCTCTGTAACATCGTATACTCCTACTCAACGAGAGGATCATATACAGAACATAATGTGGAGTCAATAGAAAACCAAATAGGAGATATATTCATCCCTTCGGAATCAAGGCTGCAAATCCCGCCCCTGTTCGAATACACGCCCAACCGGCTGTCAGACGCGGGGCTTGCTCGAACCCCCTGTTTTGACTATAGGCGCCGCCGTCCAGCGGGCGTTTGCGCTCGCGGTGGCCCGTTTTCGGCCCTGACCGCTTTCCAGCGCTCACCGGTGATCTCGTCCCCCGCGTGTTCCTGTCGTCCGATGGATGCCGTGCGGACATGGGGTCCGCGGGGCGGTTCGGCCAAAAGACCTCCGGATTCAACCGGACGGCCGGGAATTGTTAAATTAGGAATTCACTTTATGGCGACAGCCGCACATCCGACGCGCGACGATTTCGCAGCGCTCCTCAACGAATCACTCGGTGGCGAAGATCAGGGCTTTGAAGGCCGTGTGGTCAAGGGCACCGTGACGGCAATCGAAAATGATCATGCTGTCATTGACGTCGGCCTCAAGAGCGAAGGCCGCGTTCCGCTGCGTGAATTCGCGGCACCCGGCCAGAAGGCCGAACTCGCTGTTGGCGATACCGTCGAAGTCTATGTCGACCGCGTCGAAAATGTGAACGGCGAAGCGATGCTGAGCCGCGACCGCGCGCGTCGCGAAGCGGCTTGGGATGCCCTTGAAACCGAATTCACCAAGTCCAGCCGCGTCGAAGGCGTCATCTTCGGCCGCGTGAAGGGTGGCTTTACGGTCGACCTTTCGGGCGCCGTTGCGTTCCTCCCCGGCTCACAGGTCGATATCCGTCCGGTGCGCGACGTCACCCCGCTGATGGACATTCCGCAGCCATTCCAGATCCTCAAGATGGACCGCAAGCGCGGCAACATTGTCGTCTCGCGCCGCGCGATCCTTGAAGAAACCCGCGCGGAAGCCCGCACCGGCCTGATCTCGACGCTGGCCGAGGGCCAGGTGATCGACGGCATTGTCAAGAACATCACGGACTATGGCGCGTTCGTTGACCTCGGCGGCATCGACGGTCTGCTCCATGTGACTGACATGAGCTACAAGCGCGTCGGCCATCCGTCCGAAGTCATCAACATTGGCGATACGGTCAAGGTGCAGATCATCCGCATCAACAAGGACACGCAGCGCATCTCGCTTGGCATGAAGCAGCTCGAAAGCGATCCGTGGGAAGCGGCGGTTGCGACCTATCCGATCGGCGCGAAACTTTCGGGCCGGGTCACGAACATCACCGAATATGGTGCCTTTGTGGAACTCGAGCCGGGCATCGAAGGCCTGGTCCATGTGTCCGAAATGAGCTGGACCAAGAAGAACGTTCACCCTGGCAAGATCGTTTCGACCAGCCAGGAAGTCGACGTCATCGTCCTCGAGGTCGATACCGAAAAGCGCCGCATTTCTCTGGGCCTCAAGCAGGCGATCAACAATCCGTGGGAAGCCTTTGCGGCGGAACACCCGGTTGGCAGCCAGATCGAGGGCGAAGTCAAGAACGCGACCGAGTTCGGCCTCTTCATCGGCCTCGAAGGCGATGTCGATGGCATGGTTCACATGTCGGACATTGCGTGGGGCATTTCGGGCGAGGAAGCTCTCGCGCTGCATCGCAAGGGCGAAACCGTCACGGCTGTCGTGCTTGACATCGATGTGGAGAAGGAACGGATCTCGCTTGGCATCAAGCAGCTTGAAAAGGGTGCGCCCGCCGTTGGCGGCGCTGCCGCTTCGTCATCGGGCGGCCTTGCCAAGAATGCCATCACGACCGTGACGGTGCTCGAAGTCCGCGATGGCGGCCTCGAAGTGCAGGCCGGTGAAGACGGAGCAACCGGCTTCATCAAGCGCACCGACCTTGGCCGCGACCGCGACGAACAGCGCCCGGACCGTTTCCAGGTTGGCCAGAAGTTCGACGCGATGGTGATCGGTTTCGATCGTTCGAAGAAGCCGAACTTCTCGATCAAGGCCATGCAGCTTGCCGAAGAAAAGCAGGCTGTTGCGCAATATGGTTCGTCCGACTCGGGCGCATCGCTTGGCGATATTCTGGGCGAAGCGCTCAAGGCTCGCGACAGCAAGAAGTAAGACATCGCGCGCGCCGCCTTGCACAGCATCGTTTGCGAAAGTGCAGGGCGGCGGCCGTGTCACGCCTGATTGGACACTCTTTGTGTCGATTTGAGTGTAAATAGCTCGGATTTCACCATAATCACTTGCGTCGGCTGCGTTTATCGCCATTTTACAGCGAGGGCGCTCTGGTCAACAAATGATCAGGAATAATAAGATCGTTGAATAGTTGTGGCGTTTCTCAAACGGAGGGCGTCTCGCCGAACGAAGACTCATGAGGGGTAAACCATGATCCGTTCCGAACTTGTTGCGTTTCTGTCCGATGCCAATCCGGGTTTGTCTGCGCGCGAACTCGATTTGATCGTCACCGTTTTTTTCGACACCATCACGGCGCGCCTTGCAGACGGTGGTCGGGTGGAGCTTCGTGGTTTTGGTGCCTTTTCCACGCGGTCGCGAGACGGTCGCACGGGCCGCAATCCGAGGACCGGGGCCTCGGTTGCCATTCAGCCCAAGCGCGTTCCCTATTTCAAACCCGGCAAGGAAATGCGCGAACGCCTGAACGTCTGAGGCAGGAAACACGTTCCCTCTCCGGCTTTCCTGCTTGACGCGTCGCGCGCATGGCTCTTTGGAGGGGCAATGTTCGCGGACGTGGCGAAACCGGTAGACGCAGCAGACTTAAAATCTGCTTCTCTTCATGAGAGTGCGGGTTCGAGTCCCGCCGTCCGCACCAATTCGGCTGGCTTGCGTCATCGCACCTTCCGACCAATAATGGCCCCGATTGCGCGACACTGAGGATTGAACAGCCTGATGCGGACAAACCTCATTCTCATTCCCGTCGCTCTGGCAGTCGCGGCCTGCTCCAATGCCAGCGACAAGCTCCCCGTGACGATGAGCGTGATTGGCTCGAAATTGTCCCTTGCAGATCCCAATCGCGGGCCGATCAGTGGTAATGAAGCATTGATGTTGGGCGCGACGGCCCAAGGGCTGGTGGCATTCGATGCCGATGGCCAGATCGAGCCGGCGCTGGCTGAACGCTGGATCATGACCGATGACGGCCTGAGCATCATCTTTCGCATCCGGCGCACGCATTGGGCGGACGGTCAGCCTGTCACCAGTGCCGAAGTGGCTGCAAGGCTCCGTTCGGCGATTGCCCCGTCCAGCCGAAATCCGCTCAAGCCGATGCTGTCGGGCGTGGATCGAATCGTCGGGATGACCGGGCAAGTGATCGAAATCCGGCTCAAGGTGCCGCAGCCCGACTTTCTCCAGCTGTTGGCCCAGCCGGAGCTCGCAATCTTCAAGACCAGCCCGACTCTTGGCAGTGGGCCCTATCGGATCCATTCGATGCGTAACGGCGTCACGCGCTTGCGCCCTGTGACCGATCCCGTCGAACTCCAGACCCCGGACGAGCAGGAACGCGATGACGTCCGTGTGCGCAGCGAAAAGGCCAGCATGGGCATCGCCCGGTTTTCGGCACAGGAAATCGCACTGGTGACGGGCGGGAGTTTTGCGGATCTGGCACTCGTGCGTGCCGCGCGTCCGGCATCGAGCCAGTTTCAGCTCGATCCAGCCTATGGCCTGTTTGGCCTTGCCGTGGCCTCGGACAGCAAGGCCCTGTCCGATGTCGAGGTGCGCCGCGCCCTTGCCATGTCAATCAACCGTGACAGGATTGTCCAGCTTTTTGGCGTTTCGAAATGGAAGCCGGTTCTGTCGCTGCTTCCCGCCCAGCTCGACAGTGCAGCGCCGCCCGCGGCGCTTGCATGGGTCCAGCTTTCGCTGGAGGACCGGATCGCGCGCGCGCGCAGCTATGTGTCGGCCCGTCCTGGCCTGCCGGAGATCCGCGTCGCATTGCCCGAAGGTGCGACGTCGCGGCTCCTGTTTGCTGCCTTGGCAGACGACTGGCGCCGGATCGGCGTGCGAACCCGCCTTGTTGGAAAGAATGAGTCTGCCGATCTGCGCCTGATCGATGAAGTTGCCCCCCAATCGAGTGCGATGTGGTATCTTTCTCGCGTGTCCTGTTCGCACAAGATGCCCTGTTCCCCGGCCGGAGAGGCGGCACTTGGCGCCGTGGGATCGGCAACGACGCAGGATGATCGCGCGGCCGCAATTGCTGAGGCTGACGCGGCCTTCGCGTCGAACCAGCCCTATCTGCCAATTGCCTTGCCACTGCGCTGGTCGCTGGTTGGGCCCCAGTTGACCGGATGGCGAGCCAGCGCCTTTGCCATTCACCCGCTGCGGCATTTGCGCCCAGTGCAGAGGTGACCACTGGTAACGCGCGAACGCCCACCTATATGCGTTGGCAAAGGAGCATGTTTCATGCCGATCGGACCAGAGACGATTGACCGCCTCAATGCGCGTGCCGGGGAATTTGGCGGGACACATCCCATGGCTGTGCGCCGGCGCATTGAAGCGATGGAAAAACTGCTCGAAGGCGTGATGGTGATCCCGGGTACGAAGCAACGGGTCGGTCTCGATGTCCTGCTTGACCTGATTCCGGTTGGGGGCAGCGTCATCGCAGCGGCAATGGGCAGCTACCTTGCCTGGGAGGCGCGCAATCTCGGCATGCCGAAATCGACCCTGGTCCGTATGGCGGGCAACATCGGCTTTGATGCTCTGCTCGGCGCGATTCCCTTTGTGGGCGCGGTGCCGGATTTCTTCTTCCGATCGAACACGCGCAACCTCAGGATCATCAAGAGGCATCTTGACCGACACCATCCCGGCACGGCCGTCATAGATCGCTAGATCAACGGGCTGGCCAGATTCGGAGTCTGGTATCGGCACCTTCGCCACTGATATCGCGCGGACAGCTGACAGGACTGTAGTCCTTGCCAAGGCACAATCGTACTTCCTTCAACCATCCCAGAATTGTGACGTCCACCCGCACCATGTCGGCAGAGAGCCCGGGATTGGCAGCGACAAAAGCGGTGGTGAAGGTGCCGACGTCCGTTTGAGAACGGGAAAGCGCCTCCATATCCGGAAAGCGAAGTCTGGTGTATTGCCGGTTTGCTGCGGCAAAATAGCGTTCGGCATCGCTTTCAACGCAGCTTCCGTGCTTTGCCCATTCATACTGCATGAGCCCGGCCGAGGGCGTCGCGCAGAAATTCTGTTTCAGCACTGCAGCCGAAACTGGCGAAACCCGCTTGCACCATTTGGGGTCATTCAGCCCTGCGCCATCGGGCCAAAGGCCGTGAAGAACAAAGCCGAATTTCCCCGGACCCTTGCACTGCGCTGCATTTTTCTTGTCGTCGCCTCGCTCCTTGCAAAATTGCGGCGACCAGGAAAGCGCAAGGATATAGCCGGTCAGAGGCGTGTTTACGATCTCCCCTTGCGGCGGGAGAATGGCCCAGCTTTTTGGAAAGCTCTGCGGAATGACGCATTGGTTCTGCGCCACTGCCAGCGCCGGGAAACACAGCCCGCCCGCGAGCAATGCCAATCCCCGCATCCAGTTTCTTGCCATAGTCCGGGGCCCCTTCATGAACCGATTGAAAAATCGAGCCCGATGTCTGCGGCTGGCGCCGATTGCGTCAGCCGTCCGACCGAGATGTACGTCACGCCCGTTTCTGCCTTCGCACGGATCGTCTCAAGTGTGACGCCGCCCGAGGCTTCGGTCGGGACGCGCCCCGCAACCACCGCAACGGCCTCCCTGAGGGTGGCGGCGTCCATATTGTCGAGCAGCAGGTGGGTCGCGCCTGCCGCAAGTCCGGGCTCGATCTGGGATATTCTGTCCACTTCAAGAATGATCCGTTCGATGCCGCTATCCTTCGCGCGGCGTACCGCTTCGGCTACACCACCCGCCACCGCGACATGATTGTCCTTGATCATTGCCGCGTCCCAAAGACCCATCCGGTGGTTGGTCGCGCCGCCCATCCGCGTCGCATATTTTTCCAGCGTGCGCAGCCCAGGGATGGTCTTGCGTGTGTCAAGCAGCGTGCAGCCGGTTCCCGCAATGGCCTCGACATATTTGCGCGTCATTGTTGCAATCCCCGAGAGATGCTGGACCGTGTTGAGCGCCGAACGCTCTGCCGTCAGCATGGCCCGCGCCTTGCCGGACAAACGCATGAGGTCCGTGCCGGCCGGAGCCGCCGAGCCTTCTTCGATCAGCACAACAATCTCCATTGCGGGATCCAGGCTCCGGAAAAAAGCCGCAGCAATCGGTAAACCAGCGACAATGATCGGGTCGCGGCTGTCCATCATACCCGTGAACCGCGCCTCGGCCGGAATGACAGATTCCGAAGTGACATCGCGACCCGTTGGCCCGAGATCTTCGGCCAGCGTGTCCCGGACGAATGCATTGAGATCGAATTGGGGGAGATCGAAAGTCATTCAGCCTTGGCGAGCCCCCAGATCCCCCTGCCCAACAGTCCCGCTCGCCATCTCCATCATCCGGTCGAGCGACTTTTTCGCTGCCAGTCGCAGGCCTTCCTCAATCTCGATCCGGGGCTCAAGGTCGCGGAGCGCGACATAGAGCTTCTCCATCGTGTTGAGCGCCATATAGGGGCAGATGTTGCAATTGCAGTTGCCGTCCGCGCCGGGTGCACCGATGAAGGTCTTGTCCGGCATCGCCAGTTCCATCTGGTGGATGATGTGCGGCTCGGTCGCGACGATCAGCGTGTCTCCGGGCATGGTCTTGGCATAATTCAGAATGCCGCTGGTCGAGCCGACATAATCGGCATGATCGATGATGTGCGCGGGGCATTCGGGGTGCGCCGCGACGGGGGTGCCCGGATATTGGGCTTTCAGCTTGATCAGTTCTGTTTCCGAAAACGCCTCATGAACGATGCATACGCCCGGCCAGAGCAGCATGTCCCGCCCTGTCTTGCGCGCAAGATAGCCGCCAAGATGCTTGTCGGGGCCAAAAATGATCTTCTGGTCCTTCGGCAAGCCGGCAAGGATCGTTTCTGCAGACGAAGAGGTCACGATGATGTCCGAGAGCGCCTTAACTTCAGTCGAGCAGTTGATGTAGGTCAGCGCGATATGATCCGGATGTGCGTCCCGGAAGGCCTTGAACTTGTCTGGCGGGCAGGAATCTTCCAGGCTGCATCCGGCATCGAGGTCCGGAAGGACAACGATCTTTTCCGGCGAGAGGATTTTTGCGGTGTCGGCCATGAATTTGACACCGCAAAATGCAATCACGTCCGCGTCGGTCGCCTGTGCCTTGCGCGAGAGTTCGAGCGAATCGCCAACGAAATCGGCAATGTCCTGCAATTCTGGCCGCTGATAATAATGGGCGAGGATGACGGCGTTGCGCTCCTTGCGCAGACGATTGATTTCCTCGCGCAGATCGGCGCCGCTCAATGTTCCTGAATGGGCACTCATTTCAATTCCTCACAAGTCATGTCCGCTTCTATCGCCGCAGCCGCGCGCGGCATAGCAAAACTGTCTGGTCGGTGGAGAAGATGCGCTTGTCGCATCCAAAGTCGCATGAATGGCGTAATGCTGTGGCGGGCATGTCGTCCCTGGGCAAAGCGATGACCAAATCGGGAACCGACCATGAACTGGGTGCGCTTTCCGCGCGCTATGAAACGTCGGGCAGAGGTCCGGGAACCGTTTCGTCCGGGCGAGGCGATGCGGGGGGCATTTCCTACGGCAGTTATCAGCTTGCTTCGAAGCTTGGCCGACCAGAGGAGTTCCTTGGCAAAGAAGGGCATCGCTGGGTATCGGAATTCGGACTGACCAAGTCGGGCACGCCCGCCTTCTCGCGCATTTGGAAAAGCATTGCGGCCCGGGAACCCGAGGTCTTTCAGTTGGCGCAGCATGCCTTCATCAGGCGTACGCATTACGACGTTCAGATTGCCCATGTACGCCAGGCCACGGGTGTCGATCTCGATCGCTGGAGCAACGCCGTGCGGGATGCCGTGTGGTCGACCGCGGTCCAGCACGGTCCGCTTACGCCCATTGTCGTGCGCGTCATGAACGCCGAGCCTGCGCATGACCGGGCGATGCTGATTGCGCTTTATGCCGAACGTGGGCGCCGCAAGCCCGACGGGAATCTTGCCTATTTCAGCAGGAACAGCCTCGCTGTGCAGGCCGGCGTTGCGGCGCGGTTCAAGACGGAACTGAAAGACGCGTTGGCGATGCTCGATGCCGAAGCTGGCGGTCCGGCAAGCGGCTAACCCGGCAAACTCCACGCGTCGCCGCATTCGGAAACGACCCCGCGGTCCCGCAGGTCGATCAGATGCGCAAGCACCGAGCGTCCCGCAGCGCCGTGCAGCCGACTGTCGATTCCCTTGTACATTTCAGCCACCATGTCGGGGATCAGTTCGACGCCGCGTTCAAGCAGCCTCAGAATCTGCCCTTCGCGTTGTTTGCGATGCCCCATCATGCCGCGCACGAGGCGCTGTGGAGTTTCCACCGGCTTCCCATGGGCAGGGTAGTAGATGGCATCGTCGCGTTCCATCAGCAAGGCAAGGCTCGCCATATAGGCAGCCATGTCGCCGTCCGGCGGGGAGACGACAGTTGTCGACCAGCCCATCACATGGTCCCCGGTGAACAGCGCCTTTTCCTCTTCCAGCTCAAAGCACAGATGGTTTGAAGTGTGCCCGGGTGTTGCAACGGCCCGCAACGTCCAGCCGGGGCCGGTCAGCGCCTCTCCATCGGCCAGGATACCGTCTGGATTGTAGGTCGGATCGAAGCCGGCATCGGCGCGCGGGCCATCGTCTGACAGGACCAGGGGTGCGCAGCCGATGACCGGCGCGCGCGTTGCTTCGGCCAACGGGGCAGCAGCCGGCGAATGGTCACGATGCGTGTGCGTACACATGATCGCGGTGATCCGCTCACCTCCAAGGATGCGGATAAGCTCATGAACATGCGCAGGATCATCGCCCAATGGACCGGGATCGATCACTGCCACATCGCCATGGCCAACAATATAAGTCTGCGTCCCTGTATAGCTGAACGGAGACGCATTGCGCGCCAGCACCCGCCTGATCAACGGACTGATCTGTTCGGCTATCGCATAGGGCTCGTTTGAAAGATCGGGCACATCCATACCAGACATGTGGCCGCTGGCGCGTGCCTAATCAAGCTACTGCATGGAATAACCGACCGGCACACCGGTCGATTCGCCTCCGCGATTGACGGAAGCCAGCGCAATGCTCGTCAGCGTGACTAGCAGGGCAGCGGCACAAAGGCCCAGCCAACGGCGCAGTGACGTGTCCCGCCAATGACGCATCATGCCTTTCCTTATTGCAAGGAGGGTTTTGGCAGCGGCCGCACGCTGGCGATCTGACGATCAAGTGCAGCGAGCACATGCGCCCGGGTCTGTTCCGGGAGCATCTGGTCATGTGCGATCTGTTCGCGGGTTGTGCGCAGGGCGTCGATGATTTGAGCGCGGCCCATTCGGGCTCCATCACCGCAGACCATGATCTGCATCTGTTTGCGTCCGGATGCGTCCTCGCCGCCTTCGATCGAGATGACGCTGCCGTCGTTGTTGTTCGAACAACTTATCTTCATCGACCGGACCGCAGCGGCCCGCGTCGCTTCGGCGTCCCGCATGGCAATGGCGGCCTCGGCTTCGGCCTCGCGAAGCTGCATTTGTGCTTCGATCAACGCTTCATGCGCACCGGTGCGCGCTTCGACGGCGGCAGTCATCGCTTCCTCTCGTGCTTCTGCCACTGCCTGATCTGCCTCGATCCGTGCCGCTTCCGCTTCGCCCCGCTCCGCTTCGGCAATGTCCATGGCCTTTGCACGGGCTCGGGCAGCGGCATGTGCCTGTGCGTCGGGGCAGTTTCTTTCGTCGTGAATGGCCGACTCAACAGGTGTCGACACGTTCAGCATGCCTCCGCCAAGGACCAGAGCTTTGGGTATTTCGATGGCAGGATCCACGGCTCTCTTCACGCTGCCCGATGCCGTGGCGGCAACACCGCCAAGGACCAGCAGGGCCGCAAGAGCAGCGCCCGGCTTTGCGAGGCGATGTTCGGCGTTGCCTGAAACGATCCTCCGCAGGCGAACTTTCAACGTGGTCGTCGCGCCCATGGCGCAGGCTGCAAGCGGAACGCCGCCCATTGCCGATTTGAAAAGCGCTGAGCCATAGGCATGGCGCTCCTCTGGAGTTGCGCCATGCAGCACGATCGCGTCGCAGGCCGCTTCCTGGTCAAGCCGGAAGGCGCGGTGGGCATAGTGCGCAACCGGGTTCCACCAATGCAGCGCAAGGATCGCCAGCGCGGCGAAATTAACAGGGACATCGTGTCGATCGTGATGCGTCAGTTCATGGGCAACAGCCAGCCGCTGCTCCGCTGCATCATAGCGGTAGGCAAAATCCTTGGGGACAACCACGGATTTGCCAAAAACACCGAGTGCAATCGGTGATGAAACAGCGGAACTTGCAGTCACCGGGATTGCACCGGCCGCGAACAGAGCTTGCCCGTCTGCAGCTATGTTCCGCGAGAATTGTACATAGGACAACCAATGTCGGCCAAAAAAGAGGACCGCACCGCCCAGCCAGATCGTAAGGGATAAGATCAGCCAGGCGGTGCCACCCCCGGTAGCGGAGGCTGACTGGAGGGAAGGGGATGAAGACCCCACCAGTACAACCACCACATCCTGAACCGCTGCTGCCCGATCGCCGAACATGTCGGCAGGGAGCGGCGGCAATATCATCCGCAGTGCAGGGGCCAGCCAAAGCAGATAAGCTGCGCGCGCGCCGAAACGGTCCGCCACGAACGGGCGTATCGCGAGAATGAGCAGCATCAACACTGTCGTTGCGAAAAGTGTTTCCCCGACCCACTGAATCATGACTTCAGCTCCTTCAGCAACGCTTCGATTTCGGAAATGTCTTCCGCCGTCAGTGCTTCCTGTTCGGCAAGATGCGCGACCAGCGGCGAGAGCTTTCCGCCGAACAGCCGGTCCACCAGCCGCCGCGATTCATGCGAGACATAATCTGCGCGGGCAATGATCGGGCGATACAGGAACCGGCGGCCTTCGGCCTCTGCAGCCAGCGCGCCCTTTGCAAGCAATCGCGAAAGGAGCGTCTTGACCGTTGGCAGCGACCAGCTTTGGCTGTCTGCAAGCATTTCGGCGACGCTGTTGGCCGTGAGCGGCGCATCTGCCCAGAGCACTTCCATCACAGCATGTTCAGCATCGCTGATCCGTTCAGCCATCGATTTCATCCGCAAGCATTGGGCGAAGACAGTCTTCAGACCTCATTGATTACAAATGTAATCGACTTGCCTGAACGCGAGATGAACAACTGAAACGAATACATTTGCCAAGGAGGCTGCGATCAGGATTTCGGCGGCCAGGGAATGAAACTCGAGGTCCGGCGGATATAATCTTCATATCCCGGTCGCCGTTTCTTGAGGCTGTATTCGAGCATCGGCACGCCAGAAAGTCTCGTCAGGAGCCAGGTCAGCAGCAGCGGCCCTGCAACCGCCCAGAGTCCAATCGTCGTCTCTGCGGCAATCAGCCAAAGGCCCCACCAGACGCAGGTGTCGCCGAAATAGTTCGGATGGCGGGTGTACCGCCAAAGGCCAGTGTCGAGAACCTTGCCTTTGTTGGCGGCATCCGCGCGGAACCGGCGGAGCTGCCAGTCCCCGATCGTCTCGAATCCGATGCCGACCAGCACCAGACATTTGCCCGCAAAGGCGAGCCAGCCGGTTGACGCGGGTTCGGCTGCAAGCTGGCCAAGTTGAGCTGGCAGGCAGACAATGAAGAGCAACGGCGCCTGCATCGCGAAGACGAGCAGCAGCGACGCCTTGCCGAAGGACCATCCCTTCTTGTCCATTGCGCTCCCAAGGATGCGCTTGTAGCGCGGATCCTCTCCTTCGGCGCGCCAGCGTGTGAAAAGATGGATGGACAGGCGCAGTCCCCAGACGCTGGTCAAGGCAAGAATCAGAAGCTTTCGTCCCGGCGCCCCGTCTTCCGCTTGCAGGAAAGTGGTGGCGGCAAGCAAGACCATTCCAAGCGGCCAGAAGCTGTCAATGAAGCTGACATCCCGGATCCGAACCGAAATGGCCCAAAGGGCAAGGATCACGCCAACCAGAATGCCGGCATTGATTGCAAGAATATGTGTCATGCACGCCCCCTTTTGGTCCGGATGCTATGTCCGGATACCTCAAAAGGCCAGCGTTGGATGCAACGCGCTTCGCTCCGGAAGCGCGTAACCATTATCGGACGCGGGGTCCGCCAAAGGGCAGAGGCGGTGGCGGCCTGCGGTCGCGGCGCGGCATCTGTGCCTGATAGGCGTGCCCGCAATGCTGGACGCAATAGGGGAAGCCGGGATTCACCTTTTCACCACAGAAATGGAAATCAGGTTCGCCCGGATGCCCGAGCGGCCATTTGCAGATCTTGTCGCTCAGATCGAGCAAGCCGGTCTTGTCCGCATATTCAGGCGCGATCTTCGCTGGGACGAGTCTGCGCGGAGGCGCTGGCGTAGCGGGCGGCGCCTGATCGCCTGGTCCCTGGCGAAGGAATCCGCCGGGCCCGATCGAGCGAAGCTGGGCGCCGGTCGGGGCATGCGGCTGGGTCGGCACAGGCTGGGGCGTGTTGACCGGCGCTGCTGCACGGGGTGCAGGGGCAGCCGCACGCGGCGTCACTTCAGCTGGCGCAGTCTTTGGTTTTGCAGAAGCCTTGCGCGGTTCAGGCTTGGAGCCTTCCCCGTCCGCGCCTTTGACAGGCGATGGGCGCGACTGGAGGTCCAGCCTGTGGGCCTTTCCGATCACCGCGTTGCGACTGACGCCGCCAAGCTCCTCCGCGATCTGGCTCGCGGTCATTCCTTTTTCCCACATCGACTTCAGTTTCTCGATGCGTTCTTCCGTCCAGGACATGCGTTACCCTTGTTATTCCAATCCCCGCACTTGCAGCGCGCGCCTCGTGCCGATAGGCGATCAGGCGATGAACAGCGAGTCCGAAATTGGCGTTATTGGCGAACCCGGCGTCCCCGTGATCAAACGGGTCAACTGGGGTGGCCTGAAGACCCTCTATATCAAGGAAGTGCGACGTTTTTTCAAGGTCCACCTCCAGACAATCTGGGCACCTGCGCTCACCACGCTACTTTATCTTGTCATTTTCACGGTTTCGACAGGGCGCGCCGGGCGCGTCGTTCTGGGCGTGCCATTTGCCGATTTCCTTGCGCCGGGCCTGATCGTGATGGGCATGATGCAGAATGCTTTCGCCAATTCGAGCTTCTCGCTGCTGGTCGGCAAGGTCCAGGGCACGATCGTCGATTATCTGATGCCGCCGCTTTCGCCTGCCGAATTGCTGGCGGGCTTGACCGGCGGCGCCATCACACGTGCCCTGATGGTCGGGATTACGATTTGGGCTGCCATGCTGTTCTGGCCGGGAGTGCACATCATGCCGCAGCATTTGTGGGCCGTGGCCTGGTTCGGCTTCCTGGGCTCTTCGATGCTTGCATTGATGGGCGTTCTGACCTCGATCTGGGCCGAAAAGTTCGATCACGCAGCAGCCATAGGGAATTTCGTGGTTGCGCCGCTCGCGCTCCTTTCGGGCACATTCTATTCGGTGGATAGCCTTGCGCCGACCTTTGCCCTGATCAGCCATGCCAATCCGTTTCACTATGCCATTTCCGGATTCCGCTTCGGCTTTATCGGGACGTCCGACATTCCGCTGGTGACGGGATCGGTGCTGCTTGTCGCCATCAACCTTGCTTTGGGGCTGACCTGCTACACATTGCTCAAGAGCGGTTGGAAGCTGAAGAATTAAGCGGGGGTTGTCCGCCGCATCTTGGGTCGATATAAGCCGGTTCCGCGTCAAGGTGGCCTGTCGGGCCACCTTTTTGCGTTTTGGACGATTCTGAAAGGACCCTTCGCGATGACTATCACCCCGCTCATGCCCGTCTACCCGCGGTGTGGGGTGCGTCCTGTCCGAGGCGAAGGCTGCTATCTGATCGGGGAACGCGGGGAACGCTATCTCGATTTTGCTGCCGGCATTGCCGTCAATGCGCTTGGCCATGGCCACCCGCACCTGACCAAGGCGATTCAAGACCAGGCGGCAACCTTGATGCATGTCTCGAACCTTTATGGCAGCCCGCAAGGCGAAGCGCTGGCGAAACGGATTGTCGACAATAGTTTTGCCGACACGGTGTTCTTTACCAACTCGGGCGTTGAAGCCATCGAGTGCGCGATCAAGACGGCGCGTCGGTATCACTTCGTGAATGGCAATCCGCAGCGGTACAAGCTGATTACGTTCAAGAATGCCTTTCATGGCCGTTCGCTCGGCGCGATCAGCGCCACGGATCAGGCCAAGATGCGCGACGGCTTCGAGCCGCTGCTGCCGGGCTTTGACTATGCAAAGTTCAACGATCTTGAAGGCGCGCTGGCAAAGATCGATGATGAAACGGCCGGGTTCCTTGTGGAAACTGTGCAGGGCGAAGGCGGCATGACTGCAGGCACGATGGAATTCATCCAGGGCCTGCGCAAGGCGTGTGACGAACACGGCCTGCTGCTGATCCTTGACGAAATCCAGTGCGGCTATGGCCGGACGGGCAAGTTTTTTGCCTATGAACATTATGGCATCACGCCCGACATCATGACGGCTGCAAAGGGCATCGGCGGCGGTTTTCCGCTGGGCGCCTGCCTTGCAACGGAAGAAGCCGCAAAGGGCATGGTGATCGGGACCCACGGTTCGACTTATGGAGGCAACCCGCTAGCCATGGCTGCGGGGCAGGCCATTCTCGACGTGATGCTCGAACCGGGCTTTTTCGAGCATGTCACCGCAATGGGAGAACGCTTGCGTCAGGCCTTCGAGCAGCTTTTGCCAAATCATGATCACCTGTTCGAGGAGATTCGCGGCAAGGGCCTGATGCTCGGAATCAAAATGAAGGAACCGGCAGTCTCGCGCGACTTTGTGGCTCATCTGCGGGACAATCACGGGCTGCTGACCGTGGCCGCCGGTGAAAATGTCTTCCGCGTGCTGCCGCCGCTCGTCATTGATGAAAGCCATATTGCGGAATGCATTGAACGGCTTTCCGCCGGTGCGCGGGACTATCAGATCCCGCAAGCCGCGTGATCCGGCATTTCCTCAACCTGTCCGACGCCGGGTCGGACGGGATTGCGGCCATCCTTGCCGATGCACTGGATCGCAAGGCGGCGCGCAAGGGTTGGCCGAAGGGCAAACCCGATGCGGATGCACCGCTGGCCGATCATACGCTTGCGATGATCTTCGAAAAGAACTCGACACGAACCCGCGTTTCTTTCGACATGGCCATGCGCCAGCTTGGCGGCGATGCCATGTTCATGGCGGCGGGCCAGATGCAGCTGGGCCGCGGCGAAACAGTCGCCGATACGTCGCGCGTTCTGTCGCGCATGGTTGATGCCATCGTCATCCGGACCGATGACCACGGCAAGATCGAGGACATGGCAGAGTTCGCGAGTGTTCCGGTCATCAACGGGCTGACGGATCTCTCTCATCCCTGCCAGATTGTGGCAGATCTCCTGACGTTGCTCGAGCACGGCAAGGCTCTTCCCGGCCTCACGGTGGCCTGGCTGGGTGATGGCAACAATGTCCTGTCCTCGATCATCGAAGCTGCAGGCCTGATGAAGTTCAATGTGCGTGTCGGTTGCCCGCAGGGGTATGATCCCGATCCCGCCTTTGTCGATGCAGCACGCGCGGCCGGAGCCGGTATTGAGGTCTTTCGCGATGCAGCGGAAGCGGTGCATGGGGCCGATGTCGTGGTCACGGACACTTGGGTGTCGATGGGGCAAGAGCACGTCCACAACAAGCTTGCGGCAATGGCACCCTTTCAGGTGAACGAACGCCTGATGGCCGGTGCCAATCCGAATGCCGCGTTTCTCCATTGCCTTCCCGCCCACCGCGGTGAGGAAGCGACCGATGCCGTACTCGATGGCGCCCAGTCGCTGATATGGGATGAAGCAGAAAACCGTATTCATGCCCAGAAGTCGATCCTTCTCTGGTGCTTCGGGCTGATCGGGTGAGTGACGCGGATATTGACCGGGCGCTTGGCTTCATCCTGACCGAGCGGCATGCTCGGGGCCGCTTCGTTCGGCTCGGTCCCGTCCTCGACACGATCCTTTCAGCACATGGTTATCCGCCCGCGATTGAAAAACTGTTGATTGAGGCACTCACCATTACGGCGCTGCTTGGGGCGATGCTCAAGGATGCAGGTGGACAGTTGACGATGCAGGCGCAGACACAGGGCGGTCCGGTGTCTCTGCTCGTCTGTGACTATCGCGGCGGCGAATTGCGCGGCTATGTGAAACACGATGTCGACCTTCTGGCCGAACTCGGCCCCGACCCCACACTGTTCGGGCTGTTCGGCAAGGGCTATCTGGCGATCACATTCGATCAGGCCGTTTCGGGCGAGCGGTATCAGGGGATTGTCCCGCTTGAAGGCGAATCGCTCGCGCAGGCGGTAGAAACCTATTTCAGCCAGTCGGAACAGATCCCAAGCCTTGTGCGCGTCGGTGTCAAAGGGCGGGTCGCGGGGGGCTTGCTTGTGCAGCATCTTGCTGAAGGCGAGGACGGCCGGGAGCGGCTGCACACGCGGCTCGACCACCCTGAATGGGAACATGTGGCCATCCTCTCGCATTCGATCCGCCCTGACGAACTGACTGACGGCACACTGGCTCTGGAGACACTGGTATGGCGCCTCTATCACGATGAAGGCGAAGTCCGTGTGCTGGGCGGGGCATCGCTATCGCGCGGGTGCCGCTGCGATCCGGATCATATCCGCGATGTAATCTTCCGGTTCCCTGAAGACGAGCGCGCCGCGATGGCAGATGAAGCCGGAATCGTGTCGGTCGAATGTGAATTCTGTGCCAGGACGTTCCCTATATCTCTTGGCTAGCTTATTTTTGCCGTGTTTCGGTCGTATATGGAGTCATCGAAAACATCCAATACAGCTGTGTCGGAATCGATTTAGGCGGGCAAATCGCTGGAGAATGCCGACCACGCTCATGAGGGAATGTTTGTGACGCATTGGATTGCATTGCCGATTGCCTTGCTGGCCTTGCTTGCGGTTCCGGGACATACCCAGAACCCGCAGCCAGGTGCCATGCCAGCCTTGGCCACGGTCGAGCCCGGTCAATGGTTCCTGAAATCCCGCACAAGTGCCTCGGGAAACCGTTCTGTCTGCGTTCAGGATGTGCGCGCTCTGCTTCAGGTCGTACATGGCACGGCCGCTTGCAATCGTTTCGTCATCGCCAATTCGGCGCGTGAGACAACGGTGCACTATACATGCCCGGGCAGCGGGCACGGCCGGACGACGATCAAGGTCGAAACGGCAAGACTGATCCAGATCGAGTCGCAGGGAATTGTCAAGCAGGAGCCCTTTGCCGTGGAATTCGAGGCGCGGCGCACCGGGGAATGCAAAGTCGCAGCGCGTGCCGCCCTTCGTTAAGGCTTTGGTTACCAAACCCGGTTATTCAAGCTTCGTGCTTGACCTATTTGATGGCACGCTTTCCTCCCAATAGGCCATTTGGCCATACTGGGCCGCCCTTCAAAAGGCGGCCCGTTTTTTTCGGCCCCTTGAATCCCCTTCGCCGGGGGGATAGCGCGTTGTTCCCATGACCATACCTCGTGCACCCGCCGGCGCTGCCGCGATTGTCCTTGTATCGGGCGGGCTCGATTCCATGGTTGCCGCCGGCCTTGCGCGTGAGGCCGCATATCGTTTGTTTGCGCTCACGATTGATTACAATCAGCGTCATCGTATCGAACTCGAGGCAGCCGCGCGGGTTGCACGCGCACTGGGGGCCGAGCGGCATATCGTCCTGCCAGTCGATCTTTCGGCCTTTGGTGGATCGGCCCTCACGGACACTGCAATCGCTGTGCCGAAGGACGGTCTCGACGGAACAATTCCGCCGACCTATGTGCCCGCACGAAATACGATCTTTCTGTCGCTCGCGCTTGGCTGGGCAGAAGCGGCCGGCGCGCGCGATCTGGTGATTGGCGTCAATGCGCTCGACTATTCAGGTTACCCCGATTGCCGACCCGGCTTCATCTCGGCATTCGAAGCAATGGCTACTGAAGCGACCAAGGCCGGCGTTGAAGGGCAGGCATTCCGGGTGCACACGCCGCTCATCGCGATGTCAAAGGCGCAGATCGCGAAGGAGGCGGCTCGGCTGGGACTTGATGCAGCCATGAGCTGGTCCTGCTACGATCCAACTCCTGCCGGGCAACCATGTGGTCGATGCGATTCATGCCGACTGCGCGCCAAGGGGTTTGCCGAGGCTGGAATGATCGATCCCGCCCTGTCATGACCTATGCGGTCAAGGAAATCTTCCTGACATTGCAGGGAGAAGGCGTGCAGGCGGGCAGACGTGCGGTCTTCCTGCGTTTTGCGGGATGCAACCTCTGGAACGGGCGAGAGCAGGATCGCGCGGATGCCATCTGTCGCTTTTGCGATACAGACTTTGTGGGCACGGACGGCCCCGGTGGCGGCAAGTTCGTTGATGCCGCCAGCCTGTCGGATGCGGCAATTTCGTGTTGGGGCGCAGTGGAAGGAGGACGTCCCTATGTCGTCATTACGGGCGGGGAACCGATGCTTCAGCTCGATATCTCGCTGGTCGAAGCACTTCACAGGCGGGGATTCGAAATCGGCGTTGAGAGCAATGGCACAATCGAAGCGACTCCGGGCATCGACTGGCTTTGCATTAGCCCGAAAGCCGGCAGCCAAACCGTCCAGCGTTCAGGTGACGAATTGAAGCTCGTCTGGCCGCAACCCGGCAGCGACTGGCAAGCCATGGAAAGGTGGGACTTTGCCCATCATCTGGTTCAGCCAATGGACGGCCCCGAACTTGAGGCCAATCGTGCCGCTTGCATCGCATTCATCATGGAACACCCGCACTGGCGCCTGTCAACGCAAACACACAAGCTGCTTGGTATTGACTGATCAGCTTTGAAAACCACACTTTGCGAGATATTTGTTCTTCTTCCAACAACTGTCCTGGGCGAAATTGGGCCTTGCCGCAAAACGCTCGGGCATGCGGATCCGGAATTGCTGCTCGCCCTGCGGTGTCAGGCTGTTGCGTAACTCGCGCAGATGCTCTTGCGCCAAGGTAATGAACCGTCCTTTGGGGGTGAACAGGCCGATCCGTCCGATGCGCGACGCCGCATAGCAAAAGCCGACTTGGGCACGCACGGTCGAAAAGCCCGAATAGGTTTTGGTCCCGTAGCTATCGAGCGCCTTCTGGCCAAGGGCCGGGGATTTGTTCACCCGTTTGAAATAGGCTGTCAGCGTATTGAAGGACGATGCCAGTTCGGAATTGTGATCGTTGAGGATCGCGTTGTAGTTCTGCATCGTCCGCAAAGTCGGCTCGAACGCGCATTGCAGTGCCGCCACATTCAAGCCGGCACGGAGGTTCCAAATGAGCGCAGCATTTTGCTCGGCCGTCGTGGCGTTGGGCAAAGGAACACCCATACCGGGCTCGTAACCACTCACCGGTGGGCCCGAGAAATTGGGAGGAACCCAATAGCCTTGCGCCTGCGCCGGGGCCGAAACGATGAAGAGTGTCGAGAGCGTCGCAACGCCGATCATGTGCCTGAAACGCATTGTTATCCTGTCCATGGTGCCCGATTTAGCTGGTGAAGCTTAACGGTAAATGGACAAACGAAAAAGGGCCGCCCGATTTTCCGGGCGACCCTGTCTCGTCGAGTAATGCCTTAGCGGCGATTACTTGGCAGCAGCGTCTGCACCTTCAGCAGCAGGAGCAGCAGCATTGGCGTCAGCCGCAGTGGCATCAGCCGCCATGTTGGCGTCAGCACCGGTCGCCGCGTCGACATTGGTCATCGCGTCGTTGGTGGTGCCTTCCATCGCGTCAGCCGCATTCATTTCGGTGACGGCAGCATTGTCGGCAGCAGCGGTTTCGCTCTTGCCGCAAGCAGCGAGGGCGAGAGAAGCAGCAGCAACCATAGAAAGAGTAACGATCTTACGCATATCAATAAGCTCCCAAGTGAAAAAGATCTGGACGGCTTTGCGCGCTTAATACCCAAATCGGGGTGGACATTAGACATTTTTGTGTCCGCGCTCAAGAAGATTTTTCAGTCCCCGTTCACGATCGTCAGAAAGCGGCCGAAGTTGCGCTGCAATGCGCTGTCGAGATCTGCCATCCCGGCATCAATGCCCAGGCGCGCAAGGCTCGTCACCGGGAATTCAGGAAGACCGCACGGGACAATTCCCGCGAAATGGGAAAGGTCCGGTGAAACATTGATGCTGAAGCCGTGAAAGCAGACCCAGCGACGCACCCTCACCCCGATCGCGCCGATTTTCGCTTCTGCTCCATTGTCGTCTGTCCAGATCCCGACCCGACCTTCCGCGCGCCAGGCCGCAACGCCGAGGTTCGCCAGCGCATCGATTACCCATCCCTCCAGCGCATGCACCAGACGCCGGACATCACGGCCCCTGTTGGCGAGGTTGAGCATGACATAACCGACCCGCTGTCCCGGCCCGTGATAGGTGTAACGCCCACCGCGTCCGGCCGCATAGACCGGGAAGCGGGGATCGAGCAATTCTGCGGGATCGGCACTCGTTCCGGCGGTGTAGAGCGGGGGATGTTCGAGCAGCCAGATCTGTTCGCACGCAGTGCCGTCATGAATCGCAGCAGCGCGCGCTTCCATCGCGGCGAACGCCTCTGGCCAGGGCGTCAGTCCCTCTGCCACGGTCCATTCGGGGTGCATCGAGTCGTGCATGGCGCCTCGTGGGGCCAGTGCGACCGATGATCAAGTGGCACTTGCCAGTCTTGCACGAAACCGGCATCTGTTTGGCATGTACAAGCTTTCCTTCGATGCCGCCTGGGCAGACCTTGTCGCAATCGGGAAGAGCAATGCGAGTGTCCTGGCCGTGTTGGCCGGCGCATTCCTTCTGCTCCCGAATTTCGCCGAATTGCTGTTCGCACCGCCACCCAGGATTGAGTCTTTCGATTGGAACGGCTTGCGGCAGATGGAGGAATATTATCAGCAGAACGTGGTTGTGCTGATGCTGTGCAACCTGCCAGTCTGGCTGGGCTCTGCGGGGATATTGTCGCTTTTGCTTGACTCGCGCCGTTTGACCGTCGGCGATGCATTGAAAAGCGGATTCCGACTGCTCCCCAGTGTCATCATTCTCAACTGGTTGACCCAGTTCATGATCGTGTCGGGCCTGTTGCTCCTACTGGTGCCGGGAATTTACCTGATCGGCCGGCTGATGCTCGCGGCCCCTGCACAGATGGCGGAGCGAATCGGCAACCCCTTTCGGGCGATTGGTCGCTCCTTCGATCTCTCGGCTGGCAATGGTTGGCGGATTGCCGGGTTTGTAGCGCTCATTGTGGTAGTCGCAATCATCGTAGCGTCGGCAGCGAATGCCGTGTTCGGGATATTGCTCAACCTCGTCCTTCCCAAAGACGTTCTCGGCGAAGGCCTTGCATTGCTGCGGTCGGCGATTGGCGCGCTGAATGCGCTCCTGCTCCTGCTGGTTGGGGCGGCACTCTACCGGCAGCAGACCCTGCCTCGCTAGCTCCAGGCGGCGAGTGGCGGCAGGCTCATCAGTATTGCATCGATGTTGCCGCCGGTCTTGAGACCAAACAGCGTCCCCCTGTCATAGACAAGATTGAATTCAGCATAGCGACCGCGCCATTCGAGTTGGGTCGCCCGTTCGGCGTCCGTGAACGGCAAATTCATTCGCCTCCGGACGATGGCCGGAAAGATGTCGAGAAATGCTTCCCCAACGGCGCGCGTGAATGCGAAATCGGCATCGAAATCGCCTTCAAGGTGATCGTAGAAAATTCCTCCCACGCCGCGGTGGACCCCGCGATGCGGGATCCAGAAATAGTCGTCCGCCCATGACTTGAAACGCTCGTAATAGTCGGCCCCGTGCGGATCACACGCCTGTTTCAGCCGGGCATGGAAATCAGCCGTATCCTCGGCGTATGGGATCGGAGGATTGAGGTCCGCGCCGCCGCCAAACCAGCGCTTCTGGGTAACCAGGAACCGGGTGTTCATGTGCACCGCAGGAACGTGCGGGTTCGCCATGTGGGCGACCAGGCTGATCCCGGTTGCAAAAAAATCGGGAATTTCGCCAGCGCCATGGATCGTTTTTGCGAAATCGCCCGAGAACACGCCGCCCACTGTCGAGACATTGACGCCAACTTTTTCGAACACACGGCCTTTCATGAGGCCCTGGACGCCGCCGCCGCCCGCCGCTTCTGGATCATTGTCCCGGTTCCAAGGCGTAAAGGAGAAGCTTGCCTCACTTCCGGCCTCGCGCTCGATCGATTCGAAAGTGCTGCAAATTCGGTCGCGCAAATTCTCGAACCATTGCCGTGCAGCGGCCTGCTGGCCATCGAGCGGGATCATGCGGGCAGATTTCCTGTCTGACGGAGTGCTTCTGAAAGCGCGATGCCTGTCGCAACCGAAATGTTCAAGGACCTTACTGCGGGGTTGAGCGGAATGCGCACGCTGGCATCGCACCTGTCTCGAACGGTATCCGGGACGCCTGCGCTTTCCTGCCCCATCAGCAACGAATCCCCCGCGGCGAATTCAAAATCGGTCAGGCGGGTGCTTGCCTTGCTCGAAAGGAGAATCAGGCGCCCCTTCAATGCCGTGCAAAATGCGTCCCAATCGGGATGACGGACAATCTCCACATGCGAGATATAGTCCATCCCTGCACGTTTCAGCCGGGCGTCGGAGAAAACGAAGCCGCACGGCTCAATGATGTCGACTGCCGCAGAAAAACAAGCCGCGAGGCGGAGTATGGCGCCAACGTTGCCGGGTATTTCGGGCTGATAAAGGGCGATCCGCATGGCTCTCGAATACGTGAGTTTCCATATTGTGCGCAAGAAGCACAAATTGGCTGTTTGCAACTTTGGAGCAAGCCGCTATTGGCCACGCCAATCGCCCATTCTCGGGCGACGGGGGTTCGCAGTCTCATCGGTTCGCGCCAATGGAATTGCAGTCGGAAGAGTTGAAAAAGGGCAGGTTATCTCATGGCAGTGGTCGAAACTGATCCATCAGCCAATGCGGGGATGGAAGATGGCGTGAGACGCCGGGATTTCATCAATATCGCGGCGGTAAGCTTTGCAGGAGTTGGGGTGGTCGCGGTCGCGTTGCCCCTGGTCAATCAAATGAATCCGTCTGCCGATGTGCTAGCGCTCGCCTCGATCGAGGTCGATCTCTCGGCAATCCAGCCTGGCCAGGCAATCAAGACCAGCTGGCGCAAGCAGCCAATCTTCATTCGCAACCTGACCCCGGCCGAGATCGAGGATGCGAAGAAAGTGGATGTCGGCGGTTTGCGCGATCCGGAGTCGCTGGAAGCGCGGACCAAGCCGGGCAAGGAAAACTGGCTGATTACGCTTGGCGTGTGTACGCATTTGGGCTGTGTCCCGCTTGGTGCCGCTGCGGGCGAACTGCGGGGTGACTTCGGTGGCTATTTCTGCCCCTGCCACGGCTCGCACTATGATACGGCTGCTCGCATCCGCAAGGGGCCGGCACCGAAGAATCTTGTCGTTCCCGAGTATGCGTTCACTTCAGACACTGTCGTCCAGATCGGTTGAGGATAGAAGAAAATGAGCTTCCCCTGGGCTAAGCACTATGAGCCGACCCATCCCTTCATGCAGTGGATGGATCAAAAACTCCCGCTCCCTCGTCTTGTCTACAACGCCATTGGCGCTGGGTATCCGGTTCCGCGTAACCTCAACTATTTCTGGAATTTCGGCGTTCTTGCCGGTGCGGCGCTCGTCATCCAGATCGTGACCGGCATCGTCCTGGCGATGCATTACGCTGCGAACGGCGCGGTCGCCTTCGATTCGGTCGAGCACATCATGCGTGACGTCAATTCGGGCTGGTTCCTGCGTTATGCGCACGCGAACGGCGCGACGATGTTCTTTATCGTTGTGTATCTCCACATTTTTCGCGGGCTTTATTTCGGTTCCTACAAGGCGCCGCGGGAAATGGTCTGGCTTTTGGGCGTGGTGATCTTCCTGCTCATGATGGCAACCGCGTTCATGGGCTATGTCCTTCCCTGGGGGCAGATGAGCTTCTGGGGCGCGCAGGTGATTACCGGCTTTTTCTCGGCCATTCCGGTGGTGGGTGAGCCGATCCGCCAGTGGCTGCTCGGCGGGTTCGCGCCCGACAATGCTGCCTTGAACCGCTTCTTTTCGCTGCACTACCTGCTTCCGTTCGTGATCGCGGCAGTAATCATCCTTCACATCTGGGCGTTGCACATTCCCGGTTCGTCGAATCCGACGGGCGTCGAAGTGAAGGACGAACAGGATACAGTTCCCTTCCATCCCTATTATACGGCGAAGGATGGCTTTGGGCTGGCAATCTTCCTGATCGTTTTCGCGGTGTTGTTGTTCTTCGCGCCGAACATGCTCGCAGAACCGGTCAACTATGTTCCGGCAAACCCGCTTTCGACACCCGCGCACATCGTTCCGGAATGGTATTTCTGGCCGTTTTACGCAATCCTTCGCGCTTTCACGGTCGATTTCCTGTGGGTGCCTGCGAAGCTTTGGGGCGTGATTGCGATGTTCTCGTCGATCCTGCTGCTCTTTATCCTACCGTGGCTGGACAATTCTCCTGTGCGGTCGACGACCTATCGGCCGCTCTACAAGTGGTTTTTCTGGTTGCTGATGTTCGACATCGTCATCCTCGGCATTTGCGGGATGAAGCCTGCGGCGGAGCCTTGGGTGCGGATGGGCCAGATCGCTTCGGCCTATTATTTTGCGCATTTCCTGATCATCTTGCCGATCGTCTCGCGGATTGAGCGTCCGCTGCCTTTGCCGAACTCGATTACCGAGGCGGTTCTGGCAAAGCATAAAGCGGCTTAAGGGGGCTATAGACCATGATCCGTATTATTGCCTTTCTGGGCGGCCTGGGTTTTGTGGCGGCGCTTCTCGTCGGCGCATTGATGCCGCGTGAAGCGGTCGAAGAGGCGGTTACCGAAAAGTTCTTCAAGGAACACAAGCATGTGTCCTTCACAACCGACGGACCGCTGGGCAAATTCGACCATGCCCAGCTCCAGCGCGGCTTCCAGGTTTACAAGGAAGTGTGTTCGGCCTGCCATTCCCTGCGTCTCGTGTCTTTTGGGGATTTGACGGGTATCGGCTACACGCCGGGGCAAGTTAAGACGATCGCCACCGAATGGACGCAGGAACAACCGTCGATCAATCCGGATACGGGTGAGGCGGCAACGCGCAAGAATCTGGCTTCGGACAAATTCCCTTCGCCGTTCGCCAACGACGTCGCAGCGCGCGCCGCAAACAACAACGCTGTGCCGCCCGATCTTTCGCTGATGGCGAAGGCACGTGAAGGGGGGGCGGCCTATATCTATTCCCTGCTGACGGGTTTTCAGGAACCTCCGGCAGACTTGCCCAAGGATTCGCGGCCCGGTCCGGGACTTCATTACAACCCGTATTTCCCGAACCTGAACCTATCTATGGCGCCACCGCTGGTGAACGATGGTCAGATCACTTATGGGGAAGGGGCGCCGAAGCCCACGGTTGACCAGATGGCAAAGGATGTCTCTGCTTTCCTGATCTGGACGGCCGAGCCAAAGCTTGAGGCGCGGCATCGCGCAGGGATTGCGACGATCATCTTCCTGCTGATCTTTGCAGGCCTTTGCTGGGGCAGCTATCAGGCCATCTGGGCCAACAAGGAACATTGATCCGGCGGCCTCGCCTGCTTTGGCAGGCGAGGTGCCCTCAAGCTCAAAAGCTCAGTTCGTCGTAGACGCGACCGAGATCGCCCTTCCATTCGCCGTTGAATTTCTCGAGCAGCTGATGGGCAGGCGACACGCCGGAATCGACTATGTCCTGGAGCGGGTTGAGGAACCCGCTTTCATTGTCGCCCATTGAATTGACCTGACCACGCGCATTCAAACCACTTCGGGCAATGTCCAGGACTTGCTTGCCAAGGTCCTGCATGGTCAGGCCATCGGGCATGACGGTGCATAGCCCTTCGCGCGGCACAGCGGCTCGAATGTTCTGGTGATCCTCGATCGACCAGTTTTTCACAAGGTCCCACGCTGCATCGAGTGCGTTGTTGTCATAAAGAAGCCCGACCCAAAGTGCCGGCAGGGCGCAGATCCTGTTCCACGGCCCCCCGTCGCTCCCCCGCATTTCAAGGAAGCTTTTGAGGCGAACTTCAGGGAATGCGGTCGAAAGATGATCGTTCCAGTCACCCACCGTCGGCTTTTCGCCCGGCAGGACGGACAATTTGCCGTCAAGAAAATCGCGGAAGCTCAGGCCCGCAGCGTCGATGTATTTTCCATCGCGAAATGCGAAATACATCGGCACGTCGAGCATATAGTCTGCATAGCGTTCGTAACCGAAGCCATCTTCGAAGACGAAGGGCAGCATGCCAGTGCGGTGCGGGTCGGTATCGGTCCAGATATTGCTGCGATAGGAAAGATAGCCGTTCGGTTTGCCTTCGGTGAAGGGCGAATTGGCAAAAAGTGCTGTGCCCAAGGGCTGCAGTGCCAGGCTGACCCGGAACTTTTTCACCATATCCGCTTCAGAAGAATAATCGAGATTCGTCTGGATGGTGCATGTGCGGAGCATCATGTCCAGCCCCATCGTGCCGACACGCGGCATATGGCGCAGCATGATGGCATAGCGTCCCTTCGGCATGATCGGCAGCTCTTCACGGGTCTTGTCCGGCCACATGCCAAGCCCGAGAAAGCCGAGGCCAAGTTCGGCACCGACTTCCTTTACCTGCTTCAAATGCCGTCCCGTTTCGGCGCAGGTCTGATGGATGTTCTCAAGTGGCGCGCCCGACAGTTCGAGCTGCCCGGCCGGCTCGAGACTGACGGCGCCGTCAGCACCTGACAAGGCGATAACATTGTCCCCTTCCATCACCGGTTCCCACCCGAAGCGGGTCAGCGCCATGAGCAGGTTACGAATTCCATCCGGCGCATCGTAGGAGGGTGCGCTGTGATCGCTGGTCCGGTAAACGAACTTTTCATGCTCGGTCCCGATGCGCCAGCGCTCCGGCGGCTTTTCTCCACCCGAAAATACTCCGATCATGTCGGCGCGTGTCTCGATGATGGGGTCGACCTTGTCGGAAGTAGTGCGTGTGCTCATGGTGCTGGTTTAGGCGGAATCAGTTGCGCATGGAAACCCTGTTTCGTCTCAACAACAGTCATTGGTTACGCGGCCTTAACCAAAAGTAACTATTGCCGTTCCTGTCTTGAATGGGTTTCCGAAATGCGGCGTATGAAGACTGTTACAAAGGGGCTGATCGTCGCCATTGCCAGTGCCGGGCTGCCCGGTATTGCAGGGGCAGCCTGCCCGGCCGCCAACCAATACAGCTTCAGTTTTGCCAGCCAAGCGCCCGCAACCCTGAACTATGGAAACACTTATAGTTACACTGCGACAAGCTCGGCGCTTGGCAACCAGACCTTTACGGTCAGCTGGTCGACGAACGGCCTTGCCTCGACCGTTGCCGCCGGGGAGCAGATGCCCGCGATCACCGGCTTGATCACCGATGGCGTCGCGGCACGGAACCTCGTTGTCGGTGGCAGGTTCTCAGGGCGGACCGCCAGCATATCGGGGAACTCCCGGGTCATCGTCACCCGCTTTACGTTTCCGGTTCCGATCCGGGATTTTTCTGTCCAGCTCAACGACATGGATTTTTCCGCGAACCAGTTCCGAGACTGGTTGCAGGTCAACGGCATCAATGGCGCGGCAAGCTACGATCCTTCGCTGACGACGCCGTTCGGGACCAACAACACCACAGCAGGCCCGCATTCCAATGCCAGTTCAAGCCAGATTCTCGGTGCCGTATCGTCGCCATTTTCCCTGACCGTCAGGCAAAGCGGCGGCACCGGAACCAGTGGGAACAATGCGACCACGGGTACAATTTCCGCAAGTTTTGCGCAGCCCGTAACCCAGGTTGAAATTCGGTATGGGAATTATCCCTACACGGCGGGTGAAAACACCACGGGGCAGCAGGCCATCGGCTTCCAGGCGATCAGTTTTTGCCCAATGCCGTCCTTGACGGTAACCAAGTCAGCAACACCCTATTCGACCAATGGCACCGATCCGAACCGGTTCAATATTCCCGGCGCAGACATTATTTACACGCTGACGGTTGCCAATTCGGATGCAAGCCCCATTGACCTCGGAACGATGGTGCTGACCGACCCGTTGCCCGCAACGATGACCTTCTACAACGGCGACATCGACGATGCCGGACCGCTTGCGACGAATTTCGAGTTTGTCGCTGGAACCAGCGGCCTCTCCTTCGCGGCGTCCAATCTTTCCTATTCGAATAACAGCGGTGCCAGCTATGCCTACACGCCCGCCGCGGGTTATGACACGGCTGTCAATGCCATAAAACTGAGCCCGCAGGGCACAATGGCGGCAAATTCCAGCTTTTCGATCAGGTTCCGCACACGCGTGAAATAGCGCCTTGGGCACTGTTTACTGCAGTTCGAACACCACCGAAACATTGACGCTTACGGATTGTTCACCTGGCATGATCTCGGTCTTTGCAGCCGAATCCATGCTCCGCATGGCCATGACCGGCATCGGACCGCCAGAGTAACCTTCGGACTCGGTAATCGAAACCACCCTCACGACTTTCATTCCAAGGGCCGTCGCATAAAGGCTGGCGCGTGCCCGAGCCGCCTTGATTGCGGCCACGCGCGCTTCATCCTGTGCGGCTTCAGGCTTGTCGATGGTCAGGGTAGGGCCGCTGATCTGGTTCGATCCTTCCTTCACGAGCACGTCAAGGATCGAACCCGATTTCGCGATATCGCGGAACCGGACCGTAACCTGGTTCGAAGCCTGATATCCGACAATGACAGGGGGCTGATTCTCGACATAGCGATATTGGGGCGAAAGGTTGATTGAGGACGTCGTGATGTCCTTGTCCGCTACGCCCGCCTTTTTGAGTGCTGCAAGAACGCGGTTCATCCGGCCCGCATTGTCGCGCATGGCGCTCGCTGCATCGACCGCATTCGTTGTTACCCCGGCACTGATGATGGCAATATCCGGCACGCGCAGAACATCGCCCCGAGCCGTCACGTCAAGGCGCGTACCGGCAATCGGCGCTTGCGTCACGTCTGCGCTGGCCGCAGCCGGTGCCATTGAAACAGCTGCCATCACTGCAGCGCCCAAACCCGTCTTCATAGACACTTCTCCATTCCTGACTGCGTCCGGCCACGAAACAAAAAGGCCGATGGGAGGCGTCATACCATCCATCGGCCTGCACAATTGCTGAACGGATGTCCGGTCAGGCCGTGCGCCCCTTGATCATTCTGTATATGCCGAGAAGGACGATGGCTCCAACCGTGGCGCCTATCCAGCCAGCACCTTCGCTGGCACCATAAAAGCCAACCGCCTGCCCGATAAATCCGGCGAGCAGCGCGCCGGCGATCCCCAACAAGACAGTAACGATAAAGCCGCCAGGATCTTTTCCGGGCATGATCCACTTGCCCAGAATGCCTGCAACTGCGCCGATTATGATCCAGCCGATTATTCCCCTGTCCATTACGCATCTCCATCTGGTTGCGACAAAGTGGGAATGCCCAGCTTACGGGCGCGCGTTGCCGGTTGCAAGATGCGGCAAAAGCGGCAGAAAAGCGGGAAATCTGTTGCGCACTGCAGCAAAATGTAGCAAAGACCCCGCGTGGCCGAGGGATGGCGTGCCGCAATCAGACTTGAGGTCGGTGACTTATTAAGATAATACAGTCGCAAGACCAAAGGGCATTGCCTGCGCGCCAGGCCTGAAAGCGGAACTATTATGAATTACGAATCAAGCATCTCGCACCAGTCCTCCGACATGGACTACCTCACGGATGAGGATATTGTTGCGCGCCGCAAGCGCCGCAACCTCATCATTGCGGGTGTGCTTGTCGTGGTGGCGATCTTTGCGGCCTATATGATCTTTGGTCGAAGTGCGTCGAATGCTGGCGGCGCCGCAGCGGACAGCGCCGCAAACAAGCAGTCGCCGCGAGTGACGGTGATTGTGCCCGGTCAGACCAGCGTGACCAATCTCGTCACGGCAACCGGCTCGCTTGGTGCGCGGCGCGAAATGCCGGTTGGGGTTGTGGGTGAAGGCGGGATGGTGACTCGCGTTTGGGTCGAGCCCGGAGACTGGGTCCGCCCGGGACAGGTTCTGGCATCCATCGAGCGCTCGGTCCAGTCTCAGGAGGCCAACCAGCTTGCTGCCAATGTGGTCGTGGCGCAGGCCGATGCGCGTTTGGCCCAGTCCGAACTGGATCGTGCGAGCGCGCTTGTTGCCCGCGGCTTCATTTCGAAGGCGGATCTCGATCGCAAGACCGCGACGCGCGATGCTGCGCGTGCGCGCGTTGCAGTTGCAAAGGCTCAGCTTGGCGCGGGGCAGGCAAGGATTGGGCGGCTGGACGTTCGCGCGCCCGCCGCGGGCCTGGTCCTGACGCGCGCGGTCGAGCCGGGCCAGGTCGTCGGGGCGGGGTCCGGCGTCCTCTTTCGTCTTGCCCGCGATGGAGAGATGGAACTGAAGGCCCAGTTGGCTGAAGGCGATCTTGCGCGGATGAATGAAGGATTTTCCGCAAAGGTGACGCCGGTCGGAACCCCAATTTCGTTCACCGGGCGTATCTGGCAGCTTTCTCCGGTTATCGACCCACAGGCGCGACAGGGTGTCGCGCGCATTGCGCTGGCCTATGACAAGGCCTTGCGCCCCGGCGGTTTTGCTACGGCGGAAATCGTGAGCGGGACCATTCAGGCGCCCCTTTTGCCTGAGTCCGCTGTCCAGAGCGACGAGAAGGGCAATTTTGTCCTTGTTGTAGGCAAGGACAACAAGATCGAGCGTCGCGACGTCAAGGTCGGGTCCGTCACGAGCACCGGCATTCCGGTAACGGCGGGCTTGTCGGGCAAGGAGCGCGTTGTGCTTACTGCTGGTGCGTTCCTGAACCCAGGGGAGACTGTCATTCCCGAACTGGCCAAGGCTGCAAGGTAAGGACGGGGCGTTATGAATTTTCGCAACATATCGGCCTGGTGCATCCGCAACCCGGTGCCACCCATTGTCCTGTTCATTGCCCTGCTGCTGGCAGGTGTCGTGAGTTTTACGAGGCTTGATGTCAATGACAACCCGGATATCGAGTTTCCGGGCGCTATGGTGCGGATCACCCAGCCAGGGGCCGCGCCGCCAGAGCTTGAGAAGCAGGTAACGCAGATCGTCGAAGCGTCTCTGCGTTCGATCAATGGCGTCGAGGAAATCAATTCGTCGGTACGCGAAGGCACGTCGTCTACATTTGTGCAGTTCGCACTCGGCACCGACATTGACCGCGGCGTGAACGATATTCGCGATGCGTTGACGAAGGTGCGCAGCGACCTGCCTGACGGCATACTCGAGCCACAGGTCGAGCGTGAAGATACGACGGGCAACCCGATCGCCTATATTTCGGCCGAAGCCATTGACATGACACTCGAGCAATTGAGCTGGTATGTCGATGATGTTGTAGTCAAGCGGCTTCAGGGCATTCCCGGCATGGCTGTGGTGTCGCGCGGCGGAGGGGTGAACCGGGAAATTCGCGTTATTCTCGATCCAGCACGCTTGCAGTCGCTTGGCATCACGGCGGCACAGGTCAATTCGCAACTCCGCCAAGTCAACGTCAATGCCGCGGGCGGGCGAACGGAAATAGCCGGATCGGAGCAATCTTTGCGGGTTCTTGGCAATGCCCGAAATGCCTTTCAGCTCGGCGATACCGACATAGCCATTGGCGGCGGACGGACAATCAAGCTTTCCAGCATTGCCGAAGTGCGAGATCTTTACGGCGAGCAGCGTGAGCTGGGAACGATGGACGGGCGCCAGGTTCTGTCGTTTTCGATCCAGCGCGCAAAGGGGGCATCTGACGTCAAAGTTTATGAGGCCGTTCAGGAAGAATTGGCGAAAATTCACAAGGAGAATCCGCGCGTCACGTTTACCGAACTCTACACATCGGTCGATTACACAAAAGCCCAGTACAAAAGCTCCCTGACCTCGATGATCGAAGGTGCAGTTCTTGCTGTTCTGGTCGTTTTCCTGTTCCTGCGAGACCGCCGGGCGACCTTGATATCGGCAATCGCCATTCCCCTTTCGGCGATCCCGACCTTCTGGTTCATGGACCTGCTGGGTTTCAGCCTCAACACGATCTCGATGCTTGCACTGAGCCTTGTGGCGGGTGTCCTTGTCGATGATGCCATTGTTGAAATTGAGAATATTGTTCGTCACATGCGCATGGGCAAATCCGCCTACCAGGCCGCCATTGATGCAGCGGATGAAATTGGACTGGCCGTTGTCGCCACCACGTTTTCGATTGTCGCGGTTTTTCTTCCGGTTGGGCTCATGCCGGGCGTTTCAGGGCAGTTCTTCAAGAATTTCGGTTTCACTGTTGTCGCCGCCGTGTTGATGAGCCTTGGCGTCGCCCGCATGATCACGCCGATGGTCGCAGCCTATTTCCTGAAGGCGCAAGGCGAAGCTTCGCACGGTGAAGGCTGGCTGATGGACAGTTACATGAAGGTGCTGCGCTGGTCGCTGGGCCATCGGCGCTGGATCGTCTTCTCGGGCTTCCTGTCTCTCGTCATGACCGGTATCACAATCGCTTCGCTGCCGTTCACATTTCAGCCTACGCTCGATTTCGACTATAGCTCGGTCCGCGTGGAGATGGTTCCGGGGTCCACACTCAAGCAGACACGCGATGTTACGGACCGGATCCAGCGGATGCTCAAACAGGATGCTCCTGGCGTAAAGGCCTTTGCCGATGTGACTCCCGCGAAGGCCGATGTTTATTTGAGACTGCCCCATGAGCGCGACATCACAAGCGACCAGTTCGAAAAGCAATGGGCAAAGCGATTTCAGCAAATCCCCGACGCGCGTGTGACGTTCCAATCGCAGAATGGCGGTTTTTCAGGACGTGATATCACGATCACGCTCGGTGGAAGCGATCCTGAGAAATTGCTCGCGACTGCGCGCAAGATCGCGGAAGAAATGAATGGCGTTAAGGAAATCGTGGCCCCGCGCATCAATGGCGATTTGCAACGCCCGGAAATCACGATCAAACCGCGCAGCGACCTTGCTGCGTCCATGGGTGTCACAACCGCAGCCCTTTCGCAGACGATCCGTATCGCCACAATCGGGGACATTGATCAGAACAGTGCGAAATTTTCGCTTTCCGATCGCCAGGTTCCGATACGCGTCGCACTTTCGGAGGATTCGCGCCGCTCGCTTGCGACGGTTGAGAATTTGCCGGTGCCGACTGCGACCGGCGGGTCGGTCCCGCTCAAGACAATTGCCGAGATCAGTTTCGGAGCGGGGCCCACAACGATCCAGCGCACAAACCAGAACCGGCGGATTTCGATCGGCGCGGATTTTGCTGTCAATCCGGAAACCGGAAAGCCCTATGTCTCCAGCGAGGCTGACAAAAAGATCAATGCGCTGCCAACAATGTCAAACCTGCCGTCGGGCGTCATCAAACTGACTTTGGGCCAAGCCAAGTGGCAGGAGGAAATGGTCAGGAACTTCCTGATTGCGCTGATTACGGGTGTATCGTCGGTGTTCGCCGTACTCGTCCTGCTTTATCGTCGATTCATTCCGCCGCTCGTCAACATGGGGTCCCTGTTGCTTGCACCTCTTGGCGGTGTTCTCGCGCTGAAACTTGCAGGCATGCCGATTTCAATGCCGGTCTTGATCGGCATGTTGATGCTGTTCGGCATTGTCGCCAAGAACTCGATTCTGCTCGTCGATTTCGCGCTTGAGGAAATGGATAAGGGCGTAGACAAATTTACGGCAATCATGGACGCAGGCCACAAGCGCGCGCAACCAATCGTGATGACAACCGTGGCAATGGTCGCTGGCATGATCCCGACGGCAGCAGCCCTATCCGGTGATGGCAGCTTTTCCCAGCCAATGGGCATCACGGTCATTGGCGGGCTGATCGTATCGACGCTGTTGACACTGTTGATCGTCCCGGCGACCTTCAGCCTGGCGGTTGGTGCCGAAGCACGCATCGGGCCCTGGATGTCATACTGGTTGACGACGGGTGGGGAGGGTGAGCAGCCTGCCCGTCCGCCGCGCCTGCTGGCGAAGGGCTTCTGGAAGCGCGTGGCTGGCCGGTTCCATCCGCGTGCAGATCACGCCATCGAACCCGCCGAGTAGCGTCAATAACGGTCGAACGTCACACCCTCTTCAAGGCTCCCGTCAGGTTTCCAGTCCAGAACGGGGCCGCAGGCATGAAGCGTATGGCCACCGGGATGCTGGTGGTGATGGCGGGCGTTTATCTTCTGGCGCGCGCCTTTGCAGATCTGCACCCGGCGATCGGGTTCGTGAAGGCCTTTGCGGAAGCGGCGATGGTGGGCGGACTTGCAGACTGGTTCGCGGTCACGGCGCTGTTCCGACATCCGCTGGGCCTGCCGATCCCGCACACCGCCATTATTCCCCGGAACAAGGACCGGATCGGCGATACGCTGGCCCAATTCCTCAAGGACAACTTCCTCACGCCCGCCGTCGTTGCGCGCCGCATGCGGCACATGGATGTTGCCGCTGCTGCTGGCCGCTTCCTTGCCGATCCCGATCATGGCGGGGCGGGAAGGCTGCGTGAAGGCGCTTCGCGGCTCCTGGCGGACATTCTCGATGCGCTGGATGACGACCGGTTGGGCGGAATGGCCAAGGGCGCGATTGCCAGCCGCATTCGGGCACTGGAAGTGTCACCACTGCTTGGCCAGTCGCTCGAAGCGGCAATGGCCGAAGGGCGGCACATCCCGCTGCTCGACGGCATCATCAATCGCGCTGCGCTAATCGTCGCCTCCAACGAGGAAATTATCCGGGACATGGTCCACGAACGTGCAGGGCGCATCCTGCGCTGGACCGGACTTGACGAAAATGTGGCTGACGCCCTGATCACAGGACTCAACAAGCTGCTCTATGACATGGCGGATTTCCCCGATCACCCGCTGAGGATTCGAGTCAACGAGATGCTGGCCGATCTCGGCTATGACCTCCAGCATGATCGGGAGATGCAGGCCAAGGTCGCACGATTGAAGGAGGAAATCGTCGAGAACCCAGCCATGCAACGGTGGATTGATGGCCTTTGGGAGCAGGCGCGTGCAGCGCTGCTCAGGGCAGCACGCGATCCCGACAAGACAATGGCCGGCAAGTTCGGAGAGGCCCTTCGCCAGTTGGGCACCACGCTCCAGCAGGACGATTCGCTGCGCGACACGATCAACCGCTTTGCCCGGCGGGCGACGGTGGGCGCGACGGCCAGTTATGGGGACAGCATTGTCCGGCTGGTCTCGGACACTGTGCGCGGCTGGGACGCCAGTCGCGTGACGGAACGGGTGGAGAATGCTGTCGGGCGCGACCTGCAATATATCCGGATCAACGGAACCCTGGTCGGTGGGCTCGTCGGGCTTGGCCTGCACGCGATCGACGTGCTGCTTTAGGTTCATGCCAGGCACGGACACGGAACCAATTCAAATGGCGGTGGTTAACTGGGGACTTAACAAAGGATTGAAATCATGGAGATCCGGCGCCCCGGGCCAGAGCGACAGACTGATCAGCAGCGCCTATCTGCCCCGCCAGAGTCCTGTCGCCTAACATTGAAGTCGGGCCGCGAAAGCGAGACCGAGACCGTGTCACTTCTTGATCTTTCGTCGCAAGGCTTTCGCACTGAATGGCCCACTCAGCTGGCGCCAGGCGACGCGGTTTGGCTGAAGCTTCCCGGAATGGAGTCAATGTCTGCCAAGGTCACTTGGGAAATGGACAATATGATTGGATGCAAGTTTGATGTTCGAATGCATCCCACACATTACGCCCTGTCATTGGCCAAAATCGATAGTCTGCAAAGATCTGCCGATCTCAACTAGCCAGTTCTAGCGCGCTGCCGTGTCGATGCCTGATCGCCTGGGGGTCTTGATCACCCGTCGCTGACGCGCTCAATGTCGGCGCCCACTGCCGAAAGCTTTTCCTCCAGCCGCTCATAGCCGCGGTCGAGGTGGTAGACGCGCTGGACGTTGGTTTCGCCTTCGGCGACCAGCCCTGCAATGATCAGGCTCATAGACGCACGCAGGTCGGTCGCCATCACGGGCGCACCGACCAGCTTGTCGACCCCGCGAACGACCGCAGAGCGTCCGCGCACCTGTATGTCCGCACCCATGCGGGCGAGCTCCGGCACATGCATGTAGCGGTTCTCGAAAATCGTCTCGGTCAGCACGCTCGCGCCACCGGCTTTCGTCAGCATCGCCATGAACTGCGCCTGCATGTCCGTCGCAAAGCCGGGGAAGGGCGCGGTTGAAAGAGTCAGCGGGGCAAGCTTGCCGTCAGAGGAAACCCTGATGCCCTTCTTGTGCTCCTCGACCGTAACCCCCGCATCGCGCAGCGCACCAAGCGTTGCCTGCATGTCCGCCGGATTTGCCCCCGCGAGATCAACGTCGCCTCCTGCAATGCCGACCGCGCAGGCATAGCTGCCCGCCTCGATCCGGTCAGGCATGACGCGATAGGTCGCGCCGTGAAGCCGGTCGGTGCCCTCGATCGTCAGCGTTTCGGTGCCGATCCCGTCGATATGCACGCCCATTGCGACAAGCAGATTGCACAGATCGACAATCTCGGGCTCACGCGCGGCATTCTCGATGATACAGGTGCCCTTCGACCGTGCGGCAGCCATCAGGGCATTCTC
The DNA here is from genome assembly GCA_016704425.1 of Sphingomonadales bacterium. GTDB lineage: Bacteria > Pseudomonadota > Alphaproteobacteria > Sphingomonadales > Sphingomonadaceae > Aquisediminimonas. Next base: position 179,168 of record JADJAC010000010.1, on the reverse strand, counting down.
GGTGGCGCCGACCGAGACGACAGGGAAGATGATCCTGCCGCCCGGAAGCCGTCCGTCCTTTGCCCGCGCTGTCACATATCCACTGGTCGTTTCCATTTGGGCGCCAAACGCCTCAAGAGCTTTCAGGTGAAGGTCGATCGGACGATTTCCGATTGCGCAGCCGCCGGGCAGCGAGACGGTTGCTTCGCCCGCACGCGCGAGCAGGGGGCCCAGGACCAGGATCGACGCGCGCATCTTTCGGACTATGTCATAGGGCGCGATTGTCGCTGTGACCTTGCCGGCGCGCAAAGTCATGACGCGCCCGAAATCCTCGGGTCGCGCGCCTTCGATCATCGTCGAACAGCCGAGCTGGTTGAGAAGATGGCCGAAGCTGTCCACATCGGCGAGGCGCGGCAGGTTCCTCAGCGTCAGTGGCTCATCGGTCAGCAGCGCGCAGGGCAGCAGCGTCAGCGCCGAGTTCTTCGCGCCCGAAATCGGGATTGTGCCGGAAAGGCGATTGCCGCCGCGAACCAAGATCCTGTCCATGAATGGCCTTTACCGCCTGCGCGGCCAATCGCAAGCGTCCCCCTTGACCTTGCATGCGGGGCTTCCCAGATTTACAGGCAGCCTCTTGAGGAGACATGATGATGAGTGACGCAACCCAGGCCCGTATCGGCGAAATCGTGAACGGCAGCGACATCGTCCTGTTCATGAAGGGCACACCCTATTTTCCCCAGTGCGGTTTTTCGAGCAAGGCGGTCGCGATTCTCGAACATCTCGACGTCGAATTTGCCAGCTTCGATGTTCTGCAAGACCCGGAGGTTCGCGCCGGAATCAAGGAATTTTCGGATTGGCCGACAATCCCGCAACTGTATGTGAAGGGTGAATTTGTCGGTGGGTCAGACATCATGATGGAAATGTTCGAAGCCGGCGAACTCGCCCAGCTGATCGCCGATCAGGGGATTGCCAGCGCCGCTTGACCGGATATCCGACGTCACCCTGAATTTGTTTCAGCCTCCATTCCCGGTGCCGCTGTATGGATGCTGAAACAAGTTCAGCATGACGAATTGGGAAAAGTCTGGGAGGGTTCCCGGGTGAGGGCGGGTCGGTGCGAGACCAGGGAAGCAACCGACCCGCCACTCTGAAGCGTTGGAACGCTTTGGGGGAACGCCAATAACTATGCAGCCCCCGTGCCAAACCGTGCCAATCCCGGTTTTCTGCCGACTACGGTGGTGAAGGAAAATTAACTATAGCGATGTTTTGTAAACTATCCCGACAGTCAGCAATCAGTAAGTCCGCCCGATCAGGATCCGCTCTACGGCTGGCTCTCCGGTGAAGAAGCACGGCCCGTCTGCTGGCGCGGCATCCAATGGCGCATTGCGCATCGTGATCTTCAGAGTTTTCAGCTGCTGGACAATTGCATCGAGAGCGTCACCCGTTGGTCGTGCCCATTGCACTTCGACCCAACCGACGATTTTTTCATCGCCCGCATAATGTGCCGCCAAGTCGGTCACGTCGCGGCGGATACCGGCTTCCAGACGCGCTTTGGCTTCGGAGTAGAGCGATGACTGGATGTCATCAAGCGTCGCGCTTGCCGCGGCCACGAAGTCGCCTCGCGCAGTGATGGCCGAGGAAAGCTTGCCGTCCGCGGTATAAAGCCGGTCGCGGCGGATGACGGCGACATTGCCGCCTGCCACATCGCGCGGCCCGACCTCGACGATCAGCGGCGCGCCCTTCTTGACCCAGGCCCAGCGCTTGTTGGAGGCCTTGATGGCTTTGGTATCAAGGAGCACACGAACCGGCTCTCCAAAGGCGGTCAGCCCGCGCAGCTCGCTGGCGAGCGCCCGGGCATAGTCGATCACCGCTGCATCCTCGTCATTGTCGCGCAGCATCGGGACGATCACGATTTGCTGCGGCGCGATCTGGGGCGGGCAGCGCAAGCCATCATCATCGCCGTGCACCATGATGACGCCGCCGATCATCCGCGTCGATACGCCCCAGCTTGTCGTGTGGCAAAGCTGCAAGCCGCCGTCCTTGTCCTGATAGCGGATGCCCGCAGCTTCCGCGAAGGTCGTGCCGAGATAATGCGACGTCCCGGCCTGGAGCGCCTTGCCGTCCTGCATCATCGCTTCAATGGAATAGGTCGCATCGGCACCGGGGAAGCGCTCATTCTCGGGCTTCTCGCCGGCCACGACCGGCATGGCGAGCGGCCCTTCGGCAAAGGCGCGATACATTTCGAGGGCGCGCAGCGTTTCGGCCATGGCTTCGGCCTTGTCGGCATGCGCTGTATGGCCTTCCTGCCAGAGAAATTCGCTGGTGCGCAGGAACATCCGCGTCCGCATTTCCCAGCGGACGACGTTCGCCCATTGGTTGGTCAGCATCGGCAGGTCGCGCCATGACTGGATCCACCGGCTCATTGCCGCCCCGATCACGGTTTCTGAGGTTGGTCGCACGACCAGCGGTTCTTCGAGCTTCGAGTCGGGATCCGGGGTGAGCTTGCCGTTGATCGATTTCAGCCGGTGATGCGTGACAACCGCCATTTCCTTGGCAAAGCCTTCGACATGGTCCGCTTCCTTTTCAAAGAAGGACAAGGGAATGAAGAGCGGGAAATAACAATTCTCGACACCCGCCATCTTGATCTGCGCATCCATCAGCTTCTGGATGCGTTCCCAGATGCCATAGCCCCAGGGGCGGATGACCATGCAGCCGCGCACACCCGATTCCTCCGCAAGGTCTGCCTCGGCAATGACCTCCTGATACCAATCGGCAAAATTCTGGGTTCGGGTCGTGGAAAGGGCGTGCTTCATGCGCGCCCCTATGCCGACCCCCGGCGGCTCCCGCAAGCGGGAGAAGGGATCATGCGAGTGCCACCGGAAGACTCAGAATTTTGCAGCAAGGGTGAAACGGCCGTTGATCGGGGCGCCGGTCGAGATGTTGTTGTCATTGTGCGCGACCGGGAAATAAGCCTTTCCGGTCAGGTTTTCGACATTGAGCTGCGCTTCGATCTTGTCGGTCAGCTTGTAGAAGAGCGCCGCATCGATCCTGGTGTAGGCTGGAAGGACGGTTGCATTGCTGATCGAAGCGAACTGGCGAGATTGATAGTAGAGGCCGACACCGAGGCCGAGCCTGCTGGATGCCTCATAACGATTCCAGAGCGAGATCTGGTTGCGGGGCACCTGTGCCACGCGACGTCCGGCTGGTGCAGCCGTTGTCGTTTCCCGTATTTCGGCTTTGGTATTGGCATAGCCCAAGCTCGTCATCCACCGGGGTGTGATCCGCCCGGTCAATCCAAGTTCAAAACCACTGCTCCGCTGCTTGCCGGTCTGCACAATTGTTCCCGGCGTTGGTCCGGTCGCCCGCGTATTGCCGCGATCGAGGCGATAGACAGCGACGGTCAGGGTCAGGTCAGGCTTGATGTTCCATTTCGCGCCAACTTCGTAATTGTCAAATGTTTCGGGTTTCAGTGCGGCGTTGGTCGCATCGAATGTGACAAACTGGTCCCCGCCTTGCGGGAGGTAGGATTTGGAATAGCTGACGTAGATGGAAGCCGCTTCGACAGGCTTGTAGACAAGCCCGACCCGCGGCGACCAGAGATCGTCAACACGAGAAACTCTGGCATTGGTGAACGCGTTGACGATATCATTTTCATACCGGTCAAAACGCAATCCTCCGATCAGGTCGAACTTTTCGCCCAAACTGATCTGATCCTGAATATAGGCGGAGACCTGATCCAGATTGCTGCGAACATTGCGATTGCTGTTGCCCGTCGGGCCGGACACGAAGAATATCGGCGGGACGATAAGGGGATCGGTCAGTGCAACGGTGCTGCGCCGATTGGCTGATGAAAGAACTGTTGGGCTGAAAAAGCCGTTGATGCGTTCGTTCCTGGAGTTCTGGCCTGTTATTTCTCCGCCGAACAGGAGCAGATGTTCGAAGGGGCCTGTGGATACGCGCCATTCCAGATTGGCCTGACCAATATACGTCTGTCGCTTGGTTGGATCGATATAGGCTTCGATTCCAATTGTCGGTGCAGCCGCTGTGCCTCCAATGGCAGTCGCCGCAAAGACGTTTGAATAAGATTTGTCATAATCGCCATAAAGAGCCTGCGTTTTGAACGTCAGGTTTTCGGACAGGCGGCTTTCGCTGCGGAAACGCAGAACATGCGCCTCGAAATCGGAATCGTTGAAATCGCGCTTGCCGAAGAATGTGTCACGAAAGCCTCGGGCCGGTCCCGCCGGATCGGCGATCGTCCCTGCGAAGGCCGAAGGAATGCCGCGATCGGCCACCCGGCTGTCACGCACATATTCATATCCCAGCTCCATGCGGGTGTTGCCCAGTTCGGCAGCGACCGTGGGATTGACGGCATAGCGTTCGCCACTGAAGGCATCACGATGGTTGTTCAGGTCTTCATAGAATCCGTTGACCCGAAGTGCCGCAGAACCCAGCGCGATATTCACGTCGGCGGATCCATAATAGCTGCCAAACGTATCCAGTGATACCGTCGCCGCATACAGATTCTGGTCGGCAATGGCGCCCTTGGTAATGCGGTTGATAACGCCCCCACCGCCCCCGCGCCCGAAAACCATGGCATTGGCGCCCTTGTGAACCTCCACCCGGTCAATATTGTAGAAACTGCGGAAATACTGGACATCGTCGCGCAAGCCGTCGACGAAAAAGTCTGCTGTCGTGTTGTTTCCGCGCAACGTGACCTGGTCTCGATTTCCTTCGCCCTGGCCGGCGCTCACGCCGGGAATGTAGCGTACCAAATCCGCCACGGAACGGACCTGCTGATCGGCAATCTGCTGCGACGTTACAACCGAGATTGATTGGGGGACATCCAGGATGGGTGTATTCGTCTTGGTACCGCTGTTGGTTTCCACGGTCCTGTAGCCATCCATATGTCCCGTAACGATGATGGCGGGCGCATCTGTATCCGCCGCGTCGTCTGCAAGGGCAGGTCCCGAAGTGGCAAGGGAAATCACTAGCGCGGCCGAGATTTGGTACAGTTTCACAAAAATTCCTCAACGAACAACCAGCGAGAACGATTCGCATTAATGTCGATATTGCGAACAATTATCATTTGCAACGCAAAAAGCGCCCTGATTGTCACTCCCGCGGCTTGCCGTTAATGCTCGAATTGCATGTTTGACACCTTGGCACCCGTGGACCATCGATTGCGAGCGCTCGGGCTCAGGCTCTTTGGCATCTCTTGCCTTTCCATCATGACCGTCTTGATAAAGCTGGCGAGCGATGCGGCGATCGAGCTTCCCGAAATCATGTTCTGGAGGCAGGCCCTTGCAGTGCCAGTGGTGCTCGCAGTCGTGCTTGCGGGGCCCGGTCTGGCATCGCTCAAGACGCAACGCTTTGGTGCGCATCTCAAGCGCAGCGTAATGGGGTTAACCAGCATGGCATTCAATTTCGGGGCCATCATACTTTTGCCGCTGGCCGAACAGACGACGCTGGGCTTTGCTGTGCCCATCTTTGCGACGATTCTGTCCGCACTCATTCTCAAGGAACAGGTGGGCAAGCATCGCTGGGGGGCCGTTCTTGCGGGCTTTGCGGGTGTATTGATCGTTGTGCAGCCTGGCGGCAGCCATATCCCCCCATTGGGGGCATTGGTCGGCCTGACTTCAGCGATCATGATTTCCTTAACCAGCCTGCAGATCCGCGACATGGGCCGGACAGAGGCTGCCATCACGACAGTCTTCTGGTTCTCCGCGCTTTCTGTTCTACCGATGAGTCTGTTGCTCCCCTTTTTCATGACGAGTCATGACGGCTATGAATGGCTCTTGCTCAGCGGCGTCGGGATATTGGGCGGGATTGGCCAGATTGGGCTGACGGGCGCGTTGCGCCTCGCTCCGGTCGCGACGGTGCTCGGCATGGATTACATCGCGCTTCTCTGGTCAGGCTTTTTCGGGTGGCTGATCTGGAATCATGTGCCCGGACCAGCGACCTGGATCGGCGCCTCAATCATAATTGGGAGTGGCCTTTACATTGCGCTTCGCGAACACAGGCTCGCAATCGAAAGAACGAAAGATATCATCGTATGAGCAGGCCTACGCTATATCATTGCAAGGATGCGCGCTCATTTCGCTGTGTGTGGGCAGCAGAAGAACTCCGGCTTGATTATGAACTGGTGACCATGCCCTTCCCGCCGCGCGTTCGTGCGCCGGAATACAAGGAGGTCAATCCGCTTGGGACCATACCCTGCTGGGTTGATGGCGAAGACAAACTCACCGAATCCGCCGCAATCTGTCAGATGCTCGCGCATGGCACGAAACTCGAAGTGACGCCGGATGAAGCGGACTGGCCGGCCTATCTGAACTGGCTTCACCGCTCCGACGCAACGCTGACCTTCCCGCTGGCCATCATGCTGCGATACAGCGTCTTCCCCAAGCCCGAGGAGCGAAAGCTTGACGTGGCAGAGGATTACAAGCTTTTCTTCCTGGGGCGTGCCCGCTCGATCGAGGCCGCCTTGATGGATGGCCGCGAGACCTTGTGCGGAGGGCGCTTCACAGTTGCCGACATCTGCGTGGGCTATTCCGTCATGCTTGCGCTCACGCTAGGCATTGGCCCGGAACTTGGTCCAAACACATTGACCTGGTGGAACCGGCTTTCGGAAAGGCCTGGCTTCAAGGCAGCAAAAGCGCGCCAAGGTGATTCTCCGCAATAAGTGAGCGGGAATCGGTTGACAGCGGCGCTCGGGTCGCTTAGCGGGCTGCTTTCCGCGCGAGGGGTATGCCTCTGGCGATATCTGTTGCGCGGGCAAGCATTTGAAAAGAAGAGATTTACGCCATGTTCGCAGTCGTGCGCACGGGCGGCAAGCAGTATCGCGTTGCCGCAGGAGACAAGATCGTCGTCGAAAAGATGGCGGGCAATGCCGGTGACACCGTGTCGCTGGGCGATGTCCTGTTCGCAGCTGACGGCAGCGAAGCCAAGGCTGTTGCCGGGCTCGCCGTTTCGGCCGAGATCATTGCGCAGGCGAAGGCTGACAAGATCATCGTCTTCAAGAAGAAGCGTCGCCACAATTATCGCCGCAAGGCCGGCCACCGCCAGCAGCACACGATCCTGAAGATCCTGAGCGTCGGCGCTGAAAAGAAGGCAGCGCCGAAGAAGGCCGAAGCCGCACCGGCTGAAGCTCCAGTTGAAACCAAGGCTGCAAAGCCTGCCAAGGAAGCCGCGCCCAAAAAGGCCGCCGCTCCCAAGGCAGAGGCAAAGCCAGCTGCAAAGAAGCCAGCGGCCAAAAAAGCCGACGCGGCCGAATAAGGAGTTTTGAACCATGGCACATAAAAAAGCAGGCGGTTCATCGCGTAACGGTCGTGACTCGGCCGGTCGTCGTCTTGGCGTGAAGAAGTTCGGCGGCGAGCTCGCCATTCCGGGCAATATTCTTGTGCGTCAACGCGGAACGAAATTCTATCCGGGCCGTAATGTCGGCATCGGAACGGACCACACCCTCTTTGCAACTGCCGAAGGCCGCGTGACCTTCCACTCGGGCAAACAGGGCCGAACCTATTGTTCCGTAGACGCGATGCCGATGGCAGCCGAATAACACGGCGATCTTTGAACGGGTCGCCCAAAGGGTGGCCCGAAGGTCTGGAAAGCCAGATCGATTTGAGGGAGACGGGCCACCCCCGCCTCCCTTTTTTATGGGGCGGTTCGTCTCTTCCTCAAAGCCAATGTCTCTGTGGCGTCATATACACGCTCTAGGGGCACCAACGAGGAGAGTGCTCATGTTTGCACGGACTGAAAGACTGTTGTTAAGGCCTGGCTGGGCAGAAGATGCGGCTCCGCTGGCAGCGGCAATTGGCGATGAAGCCATTCTGACGAAACTGGCCAAGGTGCCCTCGCCCTACAAGCTGGCAGACGCGGAGGAATTCCTGGGGTTCGAACGGGGGGAGGGCGATGCCGACTTCCTGATTATCGCGCGTACCGGGGGAGCACCCCGACTCATCGGCGGCGTCGGCTTGCACCCGGACGGGGAAGATCTTGAATTGGGATACTGGATTGCCCGTCCCTATTGGGGGCTTGGCTTTGCAACCGAGGCCGCACGCGCCGTGATCGACATTGCGCGGCATACGCTCAGGCGGCCGCGGCTGGTATCCGGCCATTTCATCGACAACCCGGCATCGGGACGCGTCTTGTCGAAGCTCGGTTTCAAGCCGACTGGCGATATTGTTGCCCGGTTCTGCCGTGCTCGCGGACATGCCGTGCCGAGCCGGCTCTTTGCTCTGGACTTCGGCGACGCCGATGACGGCGACGCCGGGGTGTCGCGAATGCTTGCCGCCTGATGCCTAACGCACAATCATGCAGTTGCTGATCTGACCGCAAAGAGCGGTCGCGTTGGCCGGAGAACCTGCGTTCGCGCGCAAGCGAAAATACGTCTTGCCGCCAACATTGGCTGCAATGACGGACTTGGGCAGCGAAGCCAGAGTGGGGTTTTTCACTGCCAGCGCACGCCATGCCGAATTGGCAACAGCTTCGGATTCATACGCACCAAGCTGGACCCAGGCGCCCGGGACTGTGGGCGGCAGAAGCTTGCCGCCCGATGTAGGCATCGGAGTCGTCACCTGGTGTTTGGCAATGATTTCCGGTTTCGTCTTCGGAGCAACAGCAACAGGTTTCTGGCTGACGACCGGGGCTTCGGGTTGAGCTGCGGTGTCGATCGTCCCATTGGCTTCCGCGCCCTCGGATGCAGCAAAGGTCGAATCGCCTTGCCCCTCAACCTTCATGCCACCGGCTGCCTCCGGCTTGACCTTGTATTCGCCTTGCGGAGCCGCGATCAGCGTTCCGTCTCCCTTTGGCGCCGAGTCCAGGCTGCGCAGCCACCAGACACCGCCAACGACGAGGACAATCGCGCCAAGTCCGGCAAGCAGGAAAGCAATCAGCTTTCCGCTCGAAATGCCTTCGCCATCGTCTTCACTCTCGACGGCCTCGAGCCAGGGGAGGCGATCCTCGTCCCGAAGTCCCAGTTCCGGTCCAGTCTCTGACATCGATTACATCTCCTCGGCTGCCGTCACACCCATGATTGACAACCCGTTAGCGATAATCTGCCCGATTGCCGATGCCATGAATAGCCGGGCGCGTGTCAAATCGGGACGGTCAACAATCAAAATGCGCCGGTCGGGCCGGTCATTGCCCAGATTCCAATGGGCATGGAACGCCGCGGCAAGATCGTAAAGATAAAAGGCAATCCGGTGGGGTTCATGACTTGCGGCCGCAGCAGCCACGATTCTGGGGAATTGTGCAGCCAGTCGTGCAAGCTGAAGGTCTTCCGCATCGAGCAGGTTCAGATCGGCCTCTCCTGCAATACCCGCCTCGGCGACCTTGCGCTTCAGCGATGCGATCCGGGCATGGGCATATTGCACGTAAAAGACCGGATTGTCCTTTGATGCTTCGACCACCTTGGCGAAATCAAAATCCATCTGCGCATCGGCCTTGCGCGTCAGCATCGTGAAACGGACAACATCCTTGCCCACTTCACGCACGACATCGGCAAGTGTCACGAAATTGCCCGCGCGCTTTGACATCTTGATCGGTTCTCCGCCGCGCAGCAGCCTGACCATCTGGACCAGCTTCACGTCGAATTCGACCCGGTTGTCCGTCAATGCCGCGACTGCAGCCTTGATCCGCTTGACGGTTCCCGCATGGTCGGCACCCCAGATGTCGATCAGCATGTCGGCCTTTTCGGCCTTTTGGAAATGATAGGCCATATCGGCACCGAAGTAGGTCCAGCTGCCATCCGACTTCCGGATCGGCCGGTCCTGGTCATCGCCGAATTTCGTCGAACGGAAGAGGGGTAGCATGACAGGCTCCCAGTCTTCGGGCGTCTCACCCTTGGGGGCTTCCAGCATGCCGTCATAGACCAGATCGCGCGCGCGCAGCGTGGCTTCTGCCGCCTCGGGCTTTTTTGCCTTTTGAACGGCAGCTTCGGACGCAAACAGGTCATGATGGATGCCAAGCAGCGCAAGGTCGGCCCGGATAAGATCGAGCATCGCGGCCACGGCCGTTTCGCGAAACAGGTCCAGCCATTCGCCTTCGGGCCCCCCGACGAACCGGTCGCCATGATCATGTGCCAGTTTCTGGCCGACCGGGATCAGATAGTCGCCCGGATAAAGACCTTCGGGAATCTCGCCGACGGCCTCACCGAGTGCTTCCCGATATCGCAGGTGCACGGACCGCGCGAGGACATCGACCTGCCCGCCGGCATCGTTGACATAATATTCGCGCGTGACGGCATAGCCCGCAAATTCGAGGACTGACGCGAGCGCATCGCCGACCACAGCACCGCGGCAATGCCCCATGTGCATTGGACCGGTCGGATTGGCCGAGACATATTCGACATTGACCCGCTTTCCCGTGCCCAATGTCGAGCGCCCATAGGCTTGCCCCAGTTCGACGATTTCCTTGAGCTCGTGGCGCCAGCTCTCTTCGACGAGCTTCAGGTTGATAAAACCCGGCCCCGCAATATCAGCAGAGGCGACTTCATCAAGCGAGCCCAGCTTGGCTACAAGCAGCGCAGCCAACGCACGCGGATTTGTGCCCGCGCCCTTTGCCAGCACCATTGCGGCATTGGTCGCCAGATCGCCATGCGAGGGATCGCGCGGCGGCTCTACAGTGACTGCAGCACGTGACACGCCCGCCAACAACGCGCCTTCGGCTTCCAACGCATCAAGTGCGGTATCGAGATGGGCTGCAAAACGGGCGTAAAGGGTCACATTCGGACTTTCGGAAATTGCTCGATTTCGGGCGAATGGGGCCCTTATCCCATGGAGGGGCGTCGGTGCAACAACCGCTGCCCGACAGATCATCGAATTCCGGCCAACCTCAACATGTCGCGGTTTTCCAGAATCCGTGTGTTGCTCCCCTCCCGACCGATGCTCGCGGCAATGGCGCACGCGACAGTTTCTGCCGCGATCGAGCGATATTGATCGAAGACGTGCGGGGTCAGGAGGTCAGTGATCGGGCTTACCGCCATCATGAAAGCCTCGCCCGGGCGATGTTTCCCTGTGCGATGTCCGCGCAGCAATCCTGGGCGGAAGATGTCGAGCTGCTCGAAGCCAGCGGCCTGGGCTGCTGCTTCTGCCTCTCCCTTGGTCTTGAGGTAGAAATTCCGTGCTTCGGGGCTTGCGCCGACCGAACTGACCATCAGAAACTGACGGGCCCCGGCCGCCCTCGCTGCCGCAGCAAAGTCTGCAACCGCGTCGCGATCGACCGCCGCAAAGGCGACCCGAGAGCCCGCCGCCCGGATCGTGGTGCCAAGGCAGCAGATCGCAACGTCGAAAGATGATTGGCTGACGAGCTTGGGCCAATCGGCGATCGGGCCGACCAGTTGTTTTGTCCTCACCGGCGCATCGGCGACCGGTCGACGTCCTACCAGTGACAGGTCGTGTTCGCCAAGCTTATGGACAAGAAGACCGCCAACCAGCCCGGTTGCTCCGGTCATCACGATTCGCATCACCCAATTCTCCGGTTATTTCAGAGCGGTGATAGACCAGTGGCGGCGGAGAGCAAATTGCAACATCTGGTTAGGGATGGGGCGGCAAACCCTGAGGTTGCCGCCCCTTCATGGTGCGCATTGGCCAATGCGGGCCATGGGCGGACGATGCGCGCGGCGCATGACCCGTTGATCATTGCGACGCAATGACTGTGCCAAGCCCGGATTTCTGCCAAATATGTCGAAAGACAGAGTTGTAGTCCGTGCCGTTCTGGCACGGTTGGGTCACCTTATGCTGCTCTTCATGTGCCAGAACGGGATATTCGCAGCTGCAGCATCGCGCGCTTCGAGGCTGTCAAAAAGGGCAAAGCAGCTGGCGCCCGATCCCGACATACGGACGAAATTCGCGCCGGATTGCGCTTCCAGCAAGGAGAGTAGGCTCGCGATTTCCGGTACAATTGCAATTGCAGATGTTGTCAGGTCATTTCGACCTCCGCGCCAGTTTTCAGGAGCAAGCGCGCCGCGGTCACGCGTGTCCCAACCCGCGAAGACGGGGCCGGTTGCAAGGGCAATGCCGGGATTTGCCAGCAGCAGCGGCATGCCGCTGAGTGACGGGTCCTCAAATGCGATAAGCGTGTCGCCACGCCCCTGGCCAAAGCAGGTTTCACTGCGAATGCACGCGGGCACGTCTGCGCCCAACGATTGCGCAACCTGCATGATCTCCGGCGCTTCCGGGTCGATTTCCCAGAGACGGGCAACCAGGCGAAGCGTTGCCGCTGCATCGGCAGAACCGCCACCCAGCCCGGCCGCGACCGGCAGATACTTTTCAAGATGGAGCGAGATGCCCCGGTCAATTCCCGTTGCCACTTTGAGTGCCTGTGCTGCGCGCAAGGCGAGATTGTCTGCATCAACCCCGAGGGAGCCAGCCAATGGCCCGGAGATCGTCAAGCTGATATCGTCCGCCAACCTTCCGCGGACTGTGTCGCCATGTTCGGCAAAGGCAAAGAGTGTTTCAAGGTCATGGTATCCGTCGGGCCTTCGCGCCCGGACATGGAGCGCGAGGTTGATCTTGGCATAGGCAGTTTCGGTCAGGAATTCGGTCATTTGGCGCGTGCGGGCGGGCCATTGGCAATCTTGTCCTCGATCCGCTTTCTGTCGTCTGGGCCATCCGACTGGATCAGCGCCGCGCGCCAGGCATAGCGCGCATCGACACGCCGTCCCGCTGCCCAATAGGCGTCGCCCAGATGTTCGCCAACGGCCGCTTCGGTTGGATCTGCGGCCACCGCGCGCTCGAGAAGCGGTATGGATTCGTTCGGTTGCCCGCGCAGGTAAAATGCCCAGCCGAGCGAGTCAGTGATCGCTGCACTGTCCGGGCGAAGCGCGCTGGCCTTTGCGATCAGCCGCGTCGCCTCCGTCAAATTGTCGCCATGCTCCAGCATCGCATACCCCAGATGGTTGAGCGCCTCCGGCTCTTCCGGTGCGGCTGCAACAGCCCGTTCAAGCACGGGTTTGGCTTCGTCCCAATTTCCGGCCTGATCAAGCGCGCCGCCAAAGAGCAGCATAAGGTTCCAGGGGGCGTTGCCGCCAGCCAGCCGGATGGCTTCGCGATAGGCTTCAGCGGCATCGCCATGTTTTTGCAAGCCACTGAGGACGCCGCCCAGCCGGGCATGGTCATAAAGGTCTGCATCGGGCCGCTTCGCGGCCGCCTGCGCCAGAGAGAGCGCTTGCTCGCTCCGGTTGGCGCGCCCTAGCGATCCAATCCGGATGTCGCGCACCAGGCCCTCGTAGAGCGGCGCTATACCGTCAAGGACAGACAGCGCCTCGTCGGTACGGCCATTGTTGGCCAACGCCTGGGCGAGTGTCATGCGAATCGCATCATTCTCCGGCGCCGTGAAGCTCGCAATGCGTGCAAATGTCAGCGAAGCCGCGGAGCCGTTGTCGCGCAGGAGATCGCTGGCGATCCGGGCAAGCAGAAAAGCCGTGCCGGTTGTCGGGCCGTCAATCACTCCTGGAAGCGGCTTGCCAGCCTCGACAAGTGCGCGCGCCGCCCGGATGGTGCGGTTGTCCCCGGCAAGCAGTTCAAGCGCCTTGTCGCGTTCCTTGAGCGCGACCAATCGGGCTGCCACCGCAAGCCTGAGGATCAGGCCGCGGCCATCGGGGCGCGTCAGTGCCTTGGCTGCGGTCAGGCCATCGTTGACTTGCTTGCGCGCAAGCAGGAGCAGCGGCTGCTGTTCGCGCAGATAGACGGCGCCTAGCCCGTCTTTGGGCTGGCGTTCCGCACTGGCGAGAGGGGGCGCCTCACGGGCTGCCACGTCGGTCCATGCGCGCAGGGCAGGTGCCAGGAAGTCGAACCCGCCAGCCTCTTCAAGCCTGTCAAGCATGAGCCGGGCCGCGCGCCAATCGCCTTTCGACAGGGATTCGCCAAAGAGCAGGAGTCGGGCATCCTGGGGCAGCTTGCTCTGTGCATCGAGGGCGTGCGCCGCCCGAAGTGCAAGAGCCTTGTCGCCGGATTCGATTGCCTCACGATAGGCGCGCGTGGCGATCCGATCATTGTCGGGCGCACCGCTGAGTGCCAGCGAATAAGCCTGGGCAGCGGCCTGCCCGCTCTCTTGGCCGTCAAGCATCCGGGCTGTCACATAATCTGCCAACGCAGACGCAGTATTAGGCCTGGCTGCCGCCGGGGCAGGTGACAGCGCAAGCGCGAGAGCTGCGACGCTACATGTTCGGATAATTGGGGCCACCGCCGCCCTCCGGCGTCACCCAGTTGATATTCTGGGTCGGGTCCTTGATGTCGCAGGTCTTGCAATGCACGCAATTCTGCGCGTTGATCTGGAGTTTCGGATTGCCCTCTTCGCGCCCGACGATTTCATAGACGCCCGCCGGGCAATAACGCTGTTCCGGCGCATCATAGAGCGCAAGGTTGATGCTGATCGGCACCTCCGGGTCGCGCAACTGGAGGTGCACCGGCTGGTCCTCTTCATGGTTGGTATTCGACAGGAACACCGAGGAAAGCCGGTCAAAACTGATGACGCCGTCCGGTTTCGGATAGGCAATCGGCGTATAGAGATCCTTGCGCCCGATCGTGCCATTGTCCGGGTGATGCTTCATCGAAATTGGCAGCCCGATCTTCAGCGTGCGCATCCACATATCAATGCCGCCAAGAATTGTGCCGTAGTCGCTGCCAAACTTGGCAATGGCCGGTTCGGCATTCTGGACGAGTTTCAGTTCCTTGGCGATCCAGCTTTCGTTGACCGCTGGCTGGTAATCGGCAAGCTCGTCCCCCGAGCGTCCAGCGCTGAGGGCCGCGACAATGCTCTCCGCGGCAAGCATACCGGATTTCATTGCGGTATGGCTGCCCTTGATCCGCGGTACATTCACAAAGCCCGCCGAACAGCCGATCAGTGCGCCACCGGGGAAAGCCAGCTTCGGCACCGATTGCCAGCCGCCTTCGTTGATTGCGCGCGCGCCGTAGGAAACGCGCCGACCGCCTTCGAGGATCGCGCGGATTTCGGGATGCTGCTTCCAGCGCTGGAATTCCTCGAACGGGAAGAGGTGCGGATTGGCATAATCGAGCGCGACGACGAAGCCCAAGGCGACCTGATTGTTCGCCTGATGATAAAGGAACCCGCCGCCCCAGGCATCCGACAATGGCCAGCCCTGCGTATGGATCACCCGGCCGGGCACATGCTTTTCCGGGTCTATGTCCCAGAGCTCCTTCATGCCCAGCCCGTAAACCTGTGGCTGGCAATCAGCTTCAAGGCTGAAATTGTGTTTGATCTGTTTTGTCAGGTGGCCGCGCGCGCCTTCGGCAAAGAGTGTGTACTTGGCCAGAAGTTCCATGCCCGGCTGGTAGTCGGGCTTGTGGCTGCCGTCCCGCGCAATGCCCATGTCTCCGGTCGCGACGCCGCGGACGGCGCCCTTGTCATCATACAGGACCTCGGCTGCCGGAAAGCCGGGAAAAATCTCGACCCCAAGGTTTTCCGCCTGCCCGCCAAGCCAGCGGCATAGATTGCCCAGACTGCCGGTATAATTGCCATGATTGCTCATGAGTGGGGGCATGAACGCATGTGGAAGAGCAAATTTGCGTTTTGAGGTCAGTACCCAGTGCCAATTGTCGGTGACCTTTGTTTCGGCCATCGGGCAGCCCTGTTCACGCCAGTCAGGGATCAGCTCGTCAATTGCTTTCGGATCGATAACCGCGCCGGAAAGAATGTGTGCGCCAATCTCTGACCCCTTTTCCAGAATGCAGACCGAGATATCGGGGTTCAGCTGCTTCAGCCGGATCGACGCGGCCAGGCCGGCCGGTCCTCCCCCGACAATGACGACATCATATTCCATCGATTCGCGTTCACTCATCGCCCGCTCCCCAAATTCCCTTTTTGCTCATAAGCTTCACTCACCGCACTCCCAGACCGGTTGGCCAGTTAGCGTGTCAAATCGCGTTGACCAAGATGCCAACTGCCCCTCTATCTATCGGCATGGCAGATATCGCAACGGTCATTCCAACAGCGGACGCAGCAAGCCTCCTGGGCTGGTGGCATGAAATGGGCGTCGATACGCTGATTGATGAGACGCCTGTTGCCTGGCTTGATCGCGGCCGGGCACGCATGCCGCAGGCATCAGCCGCTGCAGCGCCTGCAGAAATTCGTATGCCGGGAACCTTGCCAGCGTTCGCGCGCTGGCTGCACGAGAGCCTCGAAATTCCCGACGCGGGCCCGCCGGCACGGCGCATGGCACTGTCCGGAAACCCCGAGGCTCCGCTGATGGTGATGGTGGACATGCCCGAACCCGGTGATGCCGACGCCGGCCATCTGCTGTCCGGGGATGTTGGCGAATTGTTTGACCGGATGCTGGCGGCACTGCATCTCGATCGGGATGCTGTCTATCTCGCGGCGCTCTGCCCTGGCCGCATACCGACGGGGCTGGTGCCTTCTGCTTGTGAGCCACGCCTGGCGGAAATCGCCCGCCGCCACATCGCGCTTGCAGGCCCGAAACAGCTCTGGTTGATGGGAAGTGCGGTGAGCCGTGCGATTCTGGGGATGGATCTCCAGCAGGCCCGTGGAACTTTGCATGAAATTAACCACGAGAATGGCAGTATCGAAGTGGTGGTGAGCTTCTCACCCCGCTTCCTGCTCCAGAGCCCCCGCCGCAAGGCAGATGCCTGGGCAGATATGCAAATGCTGATTAAGGGAACCCGTGCGTGATCTTTAAATTCTCGTTCGTTGCTTCCGCAATTCTGGCCTTGGCGACGGCCGCGCCGGCACTGGCGACGAGCGATGGAGAGTCTTCCACCAAAACGGCGCGAGCCGCTTACGCGGCGCAACTTGGTCCAAATGCGCGCGAAAAGTATCGGGAAATTTTTGCGGCCATTCGCGCCGGTGAATGGAGCGATGCTGCCAGCAAGCTTGACGCCATGTCGGAGGGGCCGCTGCACGCAGTCGCACGGGCCGAACTGTATTTGGCCAAGGGGAGCCCCAAGGTTTCCGGCGAAGCCCTGGCCGCCCTTGCCGAAAGGGCGCCGGACCTGCCTCAGGCACAAGTGCTCGAACGTCTGGCCCTGTCGCGCGGCGTTTCCACGGTGACTGACCTGCCGGCTGCGCAGCAGTTGCGCTGGCTTGGCTCCGCACCGCGTCGTGGCAAGGTGGCCGGGTCGGCAGCGCGGGCTGGCGCAATGTCTGCGCGCCTTGCTCCGTTGCTCAAGGGGGATCGCCCCAATGAAGCCGAGGGCATCCTTGTTGAAATGACCCTCGGGCTTGATCCGGAGACGTTGACCGAATGGCAGCAGCGGATTGCCTGGTCCTACTACCTGACGGGAGACGATGTTTCGGCCCGCCGTCTCGCTGGCACCGCGCGCGCCGGATATGGCGATTGGGCTGCCCAAGCGGATTGGGTGGCCGGGCTGGCCGCATGGCGCCAACAGGATTGGTCGGCGGCGAGTGAAGCTTTTGCAAGTGTTGCCGCCCGGTCCAGCGATCAGGAAATGGTCTCAGCCGGATATTTCTGGGCGGCGCGCGCCGACATGGCGGGCGGGCATCCGGAACGTGTTGCGGCCCAACTCAAGGCGGCGTC
Source organism: Sphingomonadales bacterium (assembly GCA_016704425.1). Taxonomy (GTDB): domain Bacteria; phylum Pseudomonadota; class Alphaproteobacteria; order Sphingomonadales; family Sphingomonadaceae; genus Aquisediminimonas. The sequence continues at coordinate 161,686 of JADJAC010000010.1, read as the reverse complement.
CGCCAATTCCGAGACATTTTACGGCCTTCTCGCCCTCAATCGATTGGGACTGACTATACGCCCGGTCGATCAGTCATCGCTTGGGAATGTTGAGGCGCGGCCCAATGTTCGTGCAGCGCTGGCTCTTGCCGAAATTGGCGAAATGGACTTGGCCGACCAGTTGATCCGTTATCAGGCGCGCATCGGCAATCCCCGGGATCACGCCAGCCTTGCAGCCATTGCCGGCCGCATGGACCTTCCCGCGACGCAGCTCTGGCTCGCACACAATGGCCCAGCCGGCGCGCAAACCGCAACCAGCGCGCGCTATCCGGCTCCACAAGGCTGGCAGCCCGTTGGTGGCTGGCGTGTCGACAAGGCGCTGGTCTTTGCCCATGCCCTTCAGGAATCCCAGTTCCGCACGACAGTGACAAGTCCGGCAGGTGCACGCGGGCTGATGCAGGTCATGCCGGGAACGGCTGCAATGCTCGCCCGGCGCAAGGGTGAAGCTGCCGTTGGCCCGCTCACCGATCCATCGGTCAATCTTGAATATGGGCAGAGCTTCATCGAGTTGATCCGCGACATGAGCGAAACCGGCGGACTGCTGCCCAAGGTGATCGCCGCCTATAATGCGGGCCCTCAGCCCGTCGGCGCGTGGAACGCGCGGATGCGGGATAATGACGATCCACTGCTCTACATCGAATCCATCCCATATTGGGAAACTCGGTCCTATGTGACGATCGTGCTGCGCAATTACTGGATGTACCAGATGCAAGCCGGTACGCCCGCGAAGAGCCTTGCTGCGCTTTCGCAGGGGCTTTGGCCGCGCTTTCCCGGATTGCCCGGTGCCACAGCAGTCCGGCTGAACGCGTCCGGCGGGCTTGCCAGTGCCGATTGACGAAACTCGGGCCTTCCGTCCCGTCCGTATCGCGCTCCTCACCGTATCTGACACACGGACAGCCGCTGAAGACAAGTCCGGCGACATTCTTGCTGATCGGATTGCTGCGGCAGGTCACATTCTTGCCGAACGCGCCCTGCTGAAGGATGACGCGGCCGATATCGTCGCGCTGCTGCATCGCTGGGTCGATGACGCGATGATCGATTGCATCATCGTGACGGGCGGAACCGGCCTGACGGGGCGTGATGTCACGCCCGAGGCACTTGCCCAGCTTGGCGGCAAGGATATTCCGGGCTTTGGCGAGGTCTTCCGCTGGCTGAGCTTTGCCAAGATCGGAACTTCGACAATCCAGTCCCGCGCCTGTGCCGTCGTCGCGCGCGGAACCTATGTCTTCGCACTGCCCGGTTCGACCGGCGCCGTGAAGGATGGATGGGACGATATCCTTGTCCACCAACTGGACAGCCGTTTCCGCCCCTGCAATTTCGTCGAACTCATGCCGCGGCTGAGGGAAGTTTAGGAAGTTAACGCTCGCGAAGTTGCGAAAAACTGTTCGCCCGGTTGCTCTCGCGAAACAACTATTGCATGGCTTTGCACATGACAGAGCCTCAGGACGAAACCCGCATTCCCGTGATCATTGGTGTCGGGCAGGTCAATGACAGACCCGCCGACGATGCAGAAGCGCTTGATTCTCGCCAGTTAATGGAAGCCGCGATCCGCGCTGCCGATGCCGATGCGGGCGGTGGCTTCATCAGCCGGATCGACTGGCTTGGCATCACACGCCAGATTTCCTTCCCTTCGCTCCACAAGACAATGGTCGAAGGACTTTGCACGGCGCTCGGCATTGCGCCCGCGCATGCCGAACAGAGCAAAGGCCCCAATGGCGATACGCCGATCAAATATCTGAATGACGCAGCCAATGCGATCGGTGAAGGCCGCGCCCAGGTTGCGATCATTGCCGGCGCAGAGGCGTTGCGGACGGCTGCGCGGCGGCCGGACGGCGGTGGTATCGGGCGCAACATGCGCATGCCCGAGGTGCCGCCGATCCATGTGAAATATGGCCTGCGGACGCCGACGGACATTTATCCCCTGTACGAGAATGCCGGTCGCAAGACCTGGGGGCAGACCCTGGCGGAAGGTCAGGCGGAAACAGGCGTGATCTGGTCGCTCTTTTCGCAGGTTGCCGCCGCCAATCCGGCAGCCTGGATCCGCAAGTCGCTGCCCGCGGAAGACATCATCACGGCCAGCGCCAACAATCGCCCGATCGCCTTTCCGTATACCAAGCTGATGGTCGCCAATTCATCGGTGAACCAGGGCGCGGCGTTGCTCGTCACCAGCCTTGCCGTTGCACGGGCTGCCGGCGTTCCGGAAAGCCGGATCATCTATGTCGGCAAGGGCGCTGCTGCCCATGAATCGGACAATGTTCTCGAACGCGCGCGCTGGGATAACTCGCCCAGCATGGCTGTCACTCTTGAACAGGTGGTTGCACGCAACGGGCTGGATCCGCAAAAGCTCGATCATCTCGAACTCTATTCCTGTTTCCCGTGCGTGCCCAAAATGGCGCGGCGCACGCTTGGCCTGCCGGCAGACCGGGTTGCGACAGTGTTTGGCGGGCTGACCTTTGGCGGCGGGCCGATCGGCAATTATATGGCGCATGCAGCGGCCTCGATGGTCGAGAAGATGCGCGTCAAACCGGGCGACGGGCTGCTGTTCGCCAATGGTGGCTTTGCCACGCACAATCACGCCATCCTGCTGACCACCCGCCCGCAACCGGCTGGTACGTTCCCGCAGGATTATGATTGCCAGCCAGAGGCAGACAGGCGGCGCGGGGCAGTGCCGGAGCTGGTCGATGGCTATGAGGGACCCGCCGAGATCGAGACTTATACCGTCATTTATGACCGGGAAGCGCAGCCCAAATTCGGGGTTGTGCTTGCCAAAACCCCGAATGGCCGGCGAGCCATCGCGCGCGTACCGGCCGAAGATGACGGTATGATTGCCTTCCTGACCTCTGGCGCAGAAGAACCCGTCGGCACGTCAGGCACTGTCGTTCGTGTGGGCGATTTCTGCCATTGGTCGAGAGGCTGATTTACATTTGATCTGCTTCCCACTTAACTGACGCAAAATTCTCGGGGGAGCCTGATGCGTCTTTATCTTGCCGGCCTGTTGCTTGCGGCTTCCATGCCCGCCACGTCGCAGGGCCAGACCCGGAACACGCCGTTTCCCGGCACGATGACGCTCAATGTTGATGCGACCGACACCGAGCAGGGCATTTTTCGCGTGACCCAGACAATTCCTCTCTCATCGTCGGGTCCAATGACGCTCAATTTTCCGAAATGGCTCCCGGGCAATCATGCGCCGCGTGGCCAGATCGAGAAGCTGGCTGGCCTGACAATCCGGGCCGGCGGCAAGCTGTTGCAATGGAAGCGCGATCCGCTGGATGTTTATGCCTTTCAGGTCGATGTACCAGCGGGAGCGCGGCAGCTTGATCTCGCCTTCCAGTTTCTCTCTGCGACCGAGGAGGATCAGGGGCGGATTGTCGTTTCGCCCGAAATCATCAACCTGCAGTGGCAGTCTGTCTCCCTCTACCCGGCTGGCTGGGCAACCCGGCAGATCCCGGTTGCAGCAAGCCTGACCTTGCCGAGCGGCTGGCGGGCGGCAACGGCACTTCGTCCGACTACGGGATCGAGCGAGCGCATGAATTTTGCTCCGGTCGACTATGAAACGCTGGTCGATTCTCCGGTCTTTGCGGGCAAATATTTCCGGGCAGAGCCCCTCGGCCATAATGTGACGCTCAACATTGTGGCAGATGAGGCAAAATATCTGGCCGCCACGCCCGCCCAGATCGACGTCCATCGGCGATTGGTCGATCAGGCGGTCAAGCTTTTCGGATCACGGCCCTTCGATCATTATGATTTCCTGCTCGGATTGACTGATCGTATCGGGACCATCGGCTTAGAGCATCACCGGTCCTCGGAAAATGTCGCCTATCCCGAATATTTCACAGACTGGGCGTCCGGTCCGGGCCGCCGCAATCTTCTGGCGCATGAATTCAGCCACAGCTGGGTCGGCAAATATCGCCGCCCAGCGGGACAGATGGTCCCAGACTTTTCAACGCCGCTCAACGATGACCTTCTCTGGGTTTATGAGGGGCAGGACCAGTTCTGGGGCTATGTCCTTGGCGCGCGCTCCGGGTTGTTCAGCAAGGCAGACACGCTGGATGCGCTCGCTTCGATTGCGGCGGGGCAGGATGTCCGCACCGGGCGCAGCTGGCGCGGCCTTTTGGACACGACCAATGATCCCGTCATTACGCCGCGTCGCCCCAAGGGCTGGATCAGCTATCAACGGAGCGAAGACTATTACAATGACGGCCTCCTGATCTGGCTGGAAGTGGATGCCCTGCTTCGCGCGCAAACGGGGGGCATGAAAGGAATGGATGATTTCGCGCGCGCCTTTTTTGGTGGCCAGGACGGAGATTTCAGGCCGCGCGGCTTTACGTTCGACGAGGTGGCGGCGACGCTGGATGCCATTTCATCAAATGACTGGGCAGGCTACCTTACCCGGCGCACGACCGAAACGGCCGCGAATGCTCCGTTGGAGGGGATCAGCCGGGGCGGCTATCGATTGGTCTATACCGAGGATCCGACGCCGTTCTTTCGCGACAAGGAAAGGCGCGCCGGAGAAATTGACCTCAGTTTCTCTGTCGGCCTCACCATCGCGAAGGGCGGAAAGGTCAACACGGTGGTTTGGGATGGACCTGCCTTCACGGCGGGGTTGACCTCCGCTGCTGAGATTGTTGCCGTCAATGGCCGGGTTTATTCGGATCAGGCCATGCTTGATGCTGTTTCCGCGGCAAAGGGTGGGAACGAACCGATCCGCCTTATCGTCAGGTCGGGAAGTCGGGTGCGGGAGATTCCGATCATGTGGAATGGAGGGCTGCGTTATCCCAGGCTGGTCAAGGCATCCGCCGGAGATTCCAGCCTCGATCTGCTCCTGCGCCCGCGGCCCTGAAAAGCGAAAGGCCGCTCCTTCGTCTTGATACGAAGGAACGGCCCATCTTCAGGTCCCGGCAAGGGGAGGGCAGTGCCGGAACCCTGTTTCTACCAGTCGATCGATGCGCGGATCGCGAACGCGTCCGTGCTGTACTTGCGCTTGTCGACAGGTGCCGTTGAGAGTGGCTTGACGGTTGCCGCAAGCGGTCCGCCTTCGACTTCCGTGTGGATATAGTTGAACAGGAACCGGACATAGTCGATCGGGATCCAGGTCAGGCCGAACAAATAGCCCGTCTGTGTGCCACCCCGGCCGAGCCGTGTGTTCAATGCCGCAAGCGAAGTTGCCCCGGTCGCGAAATTGTTGGTCAGGCCGTTCTTGAGCTTGGCTGTATCAAGGTCAAGATAGTCTACACGACCGATCAACTGGAATGCTCCCGACCCGCCCTTGTTGACCGGATTGAGCACCTTTGTCCGGTCCCAAGTGCCGTTCTTGTATCCGCGGGTTTCGCCGGTCAGGAAGTATCCCGCTTCGAAGAAACCGCTGAAGAAGCTCGGATCCCCGGTTGGCGTCACGAGCGAGCCACCATTGAAGGCGTCAAGACCAGTTGCCGTATCTCCGGCGCTGTATGCATTGACCTTAACATATTGCGCTTCACCGCCGAAATGCAGCGACTTGAAGACGCCATAAAGCTCGGCACCGAAGATGTTGTCGCTCTTCGCGGCGAAGTTGCCGGTATCAACATAGCGAACATCTGTCGTCTGAAGGAATGGGCGGGCCCGGTAGCGGGCGATCTGGTTTGTCGAGGGAGCCCCCGAAGATGTCGAAGCGACAGCATTGTCATTCGACTGGAACTCGCGATGCTGGAAGTTCAATCCCATATGGACAAAGCCATTGCCTACATAGGGTGAGTAGGACGTGCGCGCCGCGAGAATATATCCGTCATTGTCGAGCGACGCGTCGATCGTGTGCGCCGCAAAAACGCCCGCGTCGAAGCGGAACAGATTGTCGTTGGACTTGAGGTTGACCGAAAGGCCAAGCCGGCGCGTGTTGCCGAAGGCGTCGTTAGCCTGTGCACGCTCGATGAACGAAGACCAGCGCGAACTGGTAATCTGCTCCATGCCGTTGAGTGACTCATGGTTGCCGAACGTGAAGCCGTAGATCTTGCCGGTCGGCGCATAGGTCAGCACGACATCGCCAAATCCGACTGTGCTGTTCGCGTAATCGACTTCTGCCTTGTACCCGAAACCGCCCGGGATTGCCCCTTCGACACCAATGCGGAAGCGGCGGACGCGCGTGTTGAAGCCAAGGTTGCGGTTCGCTACGTAGTTGTCCGGCTTGGGCGCATAGGCCGTGTCGATGATCAGGCGACCGCGCACCTTGAAACTCCAGCCCTCGCTGTCTGTCCATTGCGGCGCGCCTTTCCAGCTTGGCGTTGCCTTGGTGACGGCGGCCTTCAGCTCGGTGATCTGGGCCTGCAGGCCTTCGATCTGCGCTTCGAGCGCTGCTGCGCGGGCATCGGCGGCACTGATATTGGCCTCTTCGGCCGACACGACGGTATCGACGCTTTCCGGCGCGGGGGCGTCGGTTGGCGGTTCAACTTCCTTGTCCGCCGTCTGGGCGCTGACTTGTGGCGCAAAAGCCATTGCGCTGGCCCAGAGCAGGACCCTGAGCAGGGTGAATCGTTTCATGGAATGCCCCTTATTTTCTATGGGTTGTTACTTGAGACCCGCCGCATTCATCGGCGTCATCGTGGTGGCGAATGCGGCAGCGCGTTTGCGCGCCGCGTCCGGGCTGGCAAGCAGTCCGTACTGGATCAGGTAGCCGCGTGGCCCCCAAGTGGTTTCCTTGGCATATTCGGCGGCAAACTGGCGGATCCCAGGAATGGCCTTGAGGTGCGCGTTCTTGACATAGATGTAGAGCGCACGGGACCCCGGATATTTGAAGCTCGAGATGCTTGCGGCAGACGGCGCAACGCCGTTGATTGCGACGCCAGTCAAGCGATTGGCGTTTTCTTCGAGGTAGGAATAGCCGAAGAGTCCGACAGTGCCGGGATTGGCTTCCAGCTTCTGGACGATCAGATTGTCATTTTCGCCAGCATTCACATAGCCGCCGTCTTCACGAACGCCCTTGCAGATCTGGTTGTACCCGGCTTCGTCGGTCTTCTTCATGGCAAGCATCGCCGGATTGGCTTCGCAAGCGGGGACCATGATCAGGTCTTCAAGTGACGAACGGGTGCCACTGGTTGTCGGCGGACCGTACACGCGGATCGGGGTCGCGGGAAGCGATCCGTTCACATCTTTCCAGGTCTTGGCAGTGTTGGGCTTGCCATAAGGCGCCTTTGCGATCGCCATGTAAATGTCGCGAAGGCTGACGTTCCGAAGCGGACCACCCTTTGAAGTCGCCAGAGAGAGTCCATCGAGCCCGACCTGGATTTCGGTGATCTGGGAAACCCCATTAGCCGCACATAGGCGGAACTCGGAAAGTTTGATGCGGCGTGAGGCGTTCAGGACGTCAGGATGGCCCGCACCGACACCACCGCAAAACAGCTTCGCGCCCGCGCCCGTGCCGGTTGATTCTACAATCGGCGCAGGGATACCGGGATTTGCCCTGGCGAACCGCTCCGAAACGGCTTTGGTGAAGGGATAGACCGTCGAGGACCCGACGATGCGAATGTTGCGGCGCATTTGCGCCGATGCTGGAACAGCCGCAACGCACGCCGCAAGCGCGGCCACGGTCAGCTTGGTGGAAAATTTCATGATAACCCCTGAAACTGGATGACCTTCCTGGCGACTCGCTCGCCCGGATGATCATCGCCCTAGAGATGGCGCATTCCAGTTCAGTGACAGTTGGATTTCAAATTTGTGACAAGGGGCCTCAGCCCTCGGCGGGGACGTCGCCCTCTGTCGCAGCACGGCGCGGACGTCCGCGGCGGCGTGGGGCGGGCGCTTCCTCTTCGGCTTCCACCGGAAAATCGGGAATGGTAGCGACCATCCCGTCGCTTCCGAAAGACGGCGGCAGAACATTTACATCGATCGTGGCTGGCTCGACGATCTCGTCATCTTCGTTGCGATTGCCATTGTACCGGCTGCCGCGATCATTGCCGTAGCGGTCTCCGCCCCTGTCCCGCTCGCTCCGTTCCGGCCGCGCATTTCTATCGCCACGATCGTTTCTATCGCCACGATCGCGATTGTCCTGCCGGCGCGGCGGGCGGCGGTCTTCTTCGCCTTCGTCGCCGTCAGGGACTTCGGCAGCGATCTGGTCTTCGCCTTCGTCGCCCGCCCATTCATCGCGCTGCGGTCGGCTTTCTTCGAAGCGGGCGCGAGTCTCTGCGACCACACGGAAATAATGATCGGCGAACTGCAGGTAATATTCGGTCATCACCCGGTCGCCGGCGAGTTGGGCGTCGCGGGCCAGGCTCTTGTACTTCTCGAGCAGTTGCGGCGCGTTGCCACGCGCGCGATTGTCGATGCGATTGCCTTGTTCGCGCCCGCCGTTCTGCTGGCGCTGTCCACCCCGGCCGCGACGGCGGCCAGCTTGACGATTGTTGAGCAAAGATTGTCCCTTTTCTCTGGGTGTAAAGCCTGTAGTCCGATTCAGCCTGCAAGACCCCGACCAGACGCACCCTTGCGCGCCGTCCGCCTGCCAAAGCCGGATCATCCCAATCAGGCCTCAGATGGTGGGGGTAAGACATGGATGGCGTCCCGCTGGATGCGCTCGTCCAAATCTTGACTTGGCCCTTATCTGCCTTTTCCGACCAATCCAAGGGAAAAATGCACAATCGCGCGGTCCCGTCCACCAAGATCATGCCTCACCAGCGGTGTCAGCCCATTGGAGACGAACAGATCGGACACAGCCGCCGCCTGGGTCGCACCGATTTCGACTGCAATTGCGCCTTCGGGGCTGAGGAGGGGCGGAAGCTGAGGGATCAGGCGGCGATAGGCATCAAGTCCGTCGGAACCCGCAAACAAGGCGGACTCCGGCTCATAGTCAATCACGTCTGCCGACAGGCTGGCGCCCAGTTCAATATAAGGAGGATTGCACAGGATGAGGTCAAAACGCTCAGAAAGGCCTGCGCCCCAGTCTCCCAACGCGAACCGCACCCGCGGGGTCAGGCCCAGCCGGCGCGCATTGGCGCTGGCGATCTCAAGCGCAAGGTCCGAAGCATCGATGCCGAGCCCATGTGCTTCTGGCCATTCGGAGAGGGCCGCAAGCAGCAACGCGCCGGATCCCGTCCCAAGATCGAGGATGGACGATGGTCCGCGGCCGTTGCCTGTTGGCGATGCGAAATACTCTAAGGCGGCCTCAATCAAGGTTTCGCTGTCAGGCCGCGGAATGAGAACGCCGGGAGCGACGGCAAGACTGATAGTCCAGAAGTCACGAGTACCGGTTATATACGCGATCGGTTCATGCGCTGCCCGTCGGTCCACCAGGGCATCGAATCCGGCGGGCGCTGGCGCGTCGCGCGAACCGAGCAAAAGGGCTTCGCGCGACAGGCCAAGTGCATGGGCCATCAGCAGTTCCGCATCGAGCCGCGGCGTGTCCGAAACCGAAGCGAGTCGTTGCGTCGCTTCGTTCAGGGCATCACGCAGACTCATCCAGCCCCGCCAGCCGCTCTGCTTCGTCAGCCGTGATGAGGGCGCCGATCAGTTCATCCATCTGTCCTTCAAGAATCTCGGGGAGCCGATGGAGCGTCAGGTTGATACGGTGGTCAGTGACACGGCCCTGCGGAAAATTGTAGGTCCGGATGCGCTCGGACCGATCACCGGAACCGACCATTGACTTGCGCGTTCCCGCGCGTTCGGAATGCAGCCGCTCGCGCTCCAGCTCATACAAGCGCGTGCGGAGCACTTTCAGTGCTTTGGCCTTGTTCTTGTGTTGCGATTTTTCGTCTTGCTGGATCACCACCAGTCCGGATGGAATGTGCGTGATCCGCACAGCACTGTCCGTCGTATTCACGGATTGGCCGCCCGGTCCCGACGATCGATAAATGTCGATCCGCAAGTCTTGATCGTTGATCTGCACATCCACGTCTTCTGCTTCTGGCAGCACCGCAACTGTCGCCGCAGACGTATGAATTCGCCCGCCGGATTCGGTCACCGGTACGCGCTGAACACGGTGAACGCCGCTTTCGAACTTCAGGCGCGCGAACACGCCCTGACCGGTGACCGAAGCGACGACTTCCTTGTATCCACCCATTTCAGCCGACGATGCGGAAATCAGTTCGACCTTCCAGCCACGTTCCTCGGCGTATCGCGAATACATGCGAAACAGATCGCCGGCGAAAAGCGCCGCCTCATCTCCACCGGTTCCAGCCCGGACTTCAAGCATGGCCGAGCGCTCATCGGCCGCATCCTTTGGCAAGAGTGACAGCGCGAGTGCACGTTCCGCCTCGGGCAAGGTGGCCCGAATAGAATCTGCCTCCTCTTGTGCCATTTCGCGCATTTCGGGGTCGGCGAGCATGTCTTCCAGCCCGGCAAGTTCCGCGCGAAGCCGCTGCAACTCCCCTGCCGCTGCTGCCACAGGCTCCACTTCGGCATATTCCTTGGACAGCGCAATGAACCGGTCGGTCGGCAAGTCGCCCGAAGACAGTTGCGCCGACAACTCCTCCCGCTTCGCCAGTAATGCGGCGATCCGTTCTGCCGAGATGGTGGTCATGCGTTGATGCCGCTGAGGAGAAATTTGGCGCCAATGGCTTCCGACACCTGACGGGAAACATGTTTGCGTCCCTCATCGTCCTTGCCGGCATAGCTGAAGTAATATTCCCCCATCGGGTCGCCTGCCTGGCGCACATAAAGAATCGATTGAGCGCCTTCCCTTCGCGCAATCTCCGCCCGACGCTTCGCATTGCCGCGCAACGCCATTTCGGTTGCTACGCCTGCCCGACGCAAGGCCGCAGCAGCGGAGAGGGCTTTTTTCTCAAGACCAGCGTCCGTTGGAATGACTGCAACGACGGGCACGGCGACCGGCTGCGATTCAAGCAACATCCCCAACCGTTCAATCCCCGCAGCCCAGCCGACCGCAGGCGTGTGCGGACCGCCCAAGGCTTCGATCAGTCCATCATAGCGTCCGCCGCCCAGCACGGTCCCCTGCGCACCCAGTCGGTCGGTCACGAACTCGAATGCCGTATGCCGATAATAATCGAGGCCGCGCACCAAGCGCGATGCGCGTGTCCAGGCGACGCCCGCAGCATCGAGCCCCGCAGTCACTGTGTCGAAAAAGTCCCGCGCTTCGTCCGTCAGGAACGTGTCGATGTCGGGTGCGCTATCGGCGGCAGGGCGATCGCGCGGGTCCTTGCTGTCGAGGATGCGCAGGGGATTCTTGTGCAACCTCTCGAGGCTGTCTTCCGAAAGCTCGGCGCGATGCGCTTCGAAGTGCGCGATCAGTTCCGCCCGCCAGGCCTCGCGCGATCCGGCATCGCCCAATGTGTTGAGCTGAAGCGTGACACCCTCGCTGATCCCGAGTTCCTTGAGCAACTGGTCTGCGAAGCAAAGCAGTTCGATGTCCGCCGCCGGCTCGGCTGCCCCGATCACTTCGGCGTCAAGCTGGTGAAACTGGCGAAAGCGCCCCTTTTGCGGACGCTCGTAGCGGAACAGGGGGCCGTGCGTCCCGACCTTCAGCGGCGCATATTGCTGCCACCCCTCGGTCAGATAGGCGCGCGCAATTCCGGCTGTGAACTCGGGCCGCAGGGTGAGCGAATCGCCGCCCCGGTCCTCGAACGTGTACATTTCCTTGGACACCACATCGGTCGTTTCACCGAGCGACCGCGCAAAAACAGCCGTCGCTTCGAAAACGGGCACTTCGATGCGCTTGAAGCCATAGAGCCTGCGGACGCGATCGAACGTCTCCACCACATGATGGAAGCGGTCAGCAGTCTCGCCGAGCATGTCCTGTGTGCCACGTATGGGCCGAGGTGTTTCGATTTTCGCCATTGCGGGCGCTCTCTAGGCGAGCCGAAGCAAAAACGCTACCACCCGGTCATGACTGCTCCCGCCAACCGCAAGATCGGCAACCGGATTGCCCCGGCGCGTTTCATCATCTTTCTGGCTGCATTTGCCCTATTCGGCGCGGCAATCCAGATCGAGCTGGGGCAATGGCACTATGCGGTCATGGGAGGGTTCGATCTGGCAGCGATCCTGTTCTTCGTCCTTCTGGCGCCGACCCTGCGCGATGGGGAAGCAAGCGCAATCCGGCGACATGCCGCTGAGAATGATGCAAACCGGGGCACGCTGTTGGTGATTTCCGCACTCATCGGCGCGGTGCTGCTCATCACGATCGGTGTGGAACTTACGGGTCCGGGCGAACCCATGGCATCCTTGATCATCGTGACGCTCGGGCTCGCCTGGGTCTTCGCCAACATGCTCTATGCCCTGCACTATGCCCACCTTTTCTATGGGCAGGGCAATACGGATGGCGGCTTGAGCTTTCCGGATACAGACACACCCGATTATCTGGACTTCGTCTATTTTGCCTTCACTCTTGGAATGACATTCCAGACGTCGGACATTGCGATCAACAGCCGCACGATTCGCAGGGTCGTGCTGGCCCAAAGCCTGGCCGCTTTCATCTTCAACATCGGGATCCTTGCGTTCACGATCAACACGCTTGGGAGTCGTTAGGCGATAGCCGCAAGAAAAATGGTGGGCGTGGCAAGGATTGAACTTGCGACCCCTGCGATGTCAACACAGTGCTCTACCACTGAGCTACACGCCCACTCTGGAGGAGGCCCCTAGCGACATGCGGCGCTGGCCGCAACCCCGCTCAACTCAGTCCTGACATGCTTCCGACTTCGAACACCCGATCGACTTCAAGGACAAGGTCCTTCAGATGGAAGGGCTTTGACAGAACCTTGGCATTTGGCATGGCCTGACCGGCCCGAAGCGTGACTGCCGAAAAGCCTGTAATGAACATGACGCGCAAGTTTGGATCGATGACGGAAGCCTTCTGGGCCAGTTCGATACCGTCCATTTCGGGCATCACAATATCGGTCAGCAAAAGGTCGAACCGCTCGCCGCTCTGGATCAGCGCGAGCGCAGCAGTTCCGCGATCGACGGCTTCCACGCCATAGCCTGCGCGCGACAGGGCCCGCGCCAGAAAATCGCGCATGGCATCATCGTCATCGGCAAGCAAAACCCGAATCATTCTTTCGCCCTGTTCCCACCGTTCCCGGCAACCGTCTATGAATCACGCATCGCTAGCACAGCAGTCCCTAACAATTCCGCCATTGTGCGGCTCAAAGCGAATGATTACCAGTTCAAAGATGGTAAATCCGCCTTTCGTTCGATTTGGCTGTGCTGATCCCCGTCACCCGCTGCTCATCTCTGTGCCGCACAGCGGGCGTGACTATCCGCCGGGCCTAGCCTTGCTTTCGCGCCTTTCCGTCGCACAATTGAGGCCGCTGGAGGACAGGTTTGCCGATCTTCTGATCGAAGATGCAGTCAGTGCCGGACACGCAGCTTTAGTTGCGCGCATGCCGCGCGCCTGGGTCGATCTCAATCGCAGCGAACGGGAGTTCGATCCAGGCCTGGTTTCCGTCGAAGACGGGGTTGTGCCGCTTGCTACTGCTAAAGTTCGCGGGGGCTTGGGAGTCGTCCCGCGCAGGGTGCTTCGCGGGGGTGACATCTGGCGTGGCAGGCTCAGCGCTGATGCCTTCGAGGCGCGCTTGGTCGGGGCCCATCGCCCCTGGCATAATGAGATCGCCGAGATGCTCGGGGCGATGCGCAAAAATTTCGGTGTGGCTGTCCTTTTGGACGTCCATTCGATGCCGCCGCTTTCATCGCCCCCAGGCGGCGCCCCTGCATCACAGGTCGTTGTCGGTGATCTCTTCGGGCGATCGGCCCGTGGTCAATATAGCCGCTCAGCAATGCTGGTGGCGGAACGGCATGGCTTTGTAGCGCGATTGAATACACCCTATGCTGGCGGGCATATTCTTGAGCGGCACAGCCAGCCTGCACGTGGCATTCATGCAATTCAGGTCGAGATTGACAGGAGCCTCTATCTTGATGCGGCACTTGACCAGCCTGGCAACGGGCTTGGCCGGGTCCGCGCCTTTTTCGCCGATCTTGCCGACACGCTCGTCGAGGAGGCAACAGCTGCGCCGATCGCCGTGGCAGCAGAATAAAAAAAGCCACCCCGTGCATACGCACGGAGTGGCCAAGGTTCAGGGAGGAAACGCACCCGAAGGTGCGTCAGAGCCGACCTTGCGAAAGGGGGGGAACGCTTGGTCGTCTCAAGAAGCAAGATAGGACGGTCGCCAGTAGGTTTCAAGAGGAACAGTCAATTCTCCGTGTCGCCAAGAACAGGCACGAAAAAACGGGCGTCGTCACGGTACCGACAACGCCCGAATGCTTGATATTCTTTGGATCAGGCTGCGACTTCGGCCGCTGGAACCTTGCCCTGATCGAGCTGCCGCGCGAAAATTTCCCGCATCACGCCAAGCGAAAAGAGATGGGCATGAACCAGCGGCAGCAGTCCTGATTTCATCATCTTGCGCAGCGAGTCGCCGCGCAGGTCACGGAGCTTCTCTTCATTCACCATCTGGAAGCCGCGATAAACGAATGGCTGATCATTGTCGGCGATCTGGATCGAAACCTCGCCGTCCATCAGAAGCTCCGCGCTGATCAGTTCCTGCATGAATGCTGTCGTCCGCTGGCCGGCCTGTTCGAACTGTTCACAAAAGCCCAAAATCGCCTTGATACCCTCGCTCGGCTGGCCGTCCACAAATAGCGGGTCCCCTTCATCGAACGCACCGATTGTTTCTGCCGTCGGATCGAAGCAGAGTGACAATTCGTCGGAATCATCGCGCAGGCGAGCAAGGAGGAAAGGGTAACGGCGGACGTAGGCCGGGACATAGGCCTGATCGATCAGCTTGCCATCCGCGTCCACGAAGGTGTTGATGCCTTCGTTCAGGCCCATAAGCGCCAAGGGAACGGGGTTTTCGCCGGCCGAGAAGATGATCGGATAATAGCGCTGGGCAACCGCAAATTCGTCGATCGTCAGCGGGATGGCATGCTGCCGCGCAAAAACCGGGAGCGCATCGCTCGCCCGAGCCTTCCAGCTTGCGTGCTCGACCGAAGACAAGGGTGTCAGGTCGCTGAACAGCAGCGGCAACTGGGTGTTGGCGGGTGGTACGCTGGCCATCTAGAAATCTCCTTACGGGGGAAGTGGCGAACCCCCTATTGCGCAGTCGCGTCGGACGCAAGGGGGACCAGCTTCCCGGGGTTCATGATCCCCGCTGGATCGAGCGCTGCCTTGATCGCCCGCAGCGTCGCAATCCGCGCCGGGTCGGATAGGCGCAGCAGCTCTTGCCGTTTCATCTGGCCAATGCCGTGCTCTGCTGAAATCGAGCCCTTGGCCGCGACCACAAGGTCATAGACCAGGTGGCTTGCGTCCTTGCCCGCCCCTGATCTCCACAATTCGCCATCCACACCTTCTGGCGCCCGGACATGGAAATGCACGTTGCCATCGCCCAAATGGCCAAAGGCTGCCGCCGTCACGCCGGGAAAGGCCGCTTCAACCCTGGCAACCGCCAGGTCCATGAAGTCGGGCATGGCGTCCACGGGCACCGAGATGTCATGCTGGACCGCGGGCCCGGAGGCGCGCTCTGCCTCGGAGATCGAGTCGCGCAGATGCCAGAAGGCTTCGGCCTGCGCTTCGCTTGCGGACACCACAGCATCCTGCGCCAGAGCCTCGTTCAGCGCCCCGCCCAAAAGCTCCTCGAGCGCGGCACGGCTCCCGCCAGCCGAAACATGCTCGACAAGCACATTCCATGCGCTGCCCGATTGAAGCGGTGCGCGCGTTCCGGGAATGTGCCGCAGCACGAGGTCCAGGGTATCGCGCGGCACGACTTCGAAACTTTCGATCGCTTCGCCTGAACGGGCCTCAAGCCAGCGGAGCAGGCGCAGGGCCGCTTGCGGGCTTTCAACACCCACCCAGCCAACGGCACGATCACCAATGGCGGGGACGATCCGCAGGCTGGCCGCCGTGACCACGCCCAACGTGCCTTCGGCGCCAATGAGCAGCTGGGTCAGGTCATATCCGCGATTGTCCTTCTTGAGGGCTGCGAGCCCGTCATAGATCGACCCGTCGGGCAGTACGGCCTCAACCCCGAGCACGAGCTTGCGCATCGTACCAAAGCGCAGCACCTGTGTTCCTCCGGCATTGGTCGAAACCAGCCCGCCAATTGTGGCGGATCCCTTGGCGCCGAGCGAAAGCGGAAAGCGCATGCCTTTTGCGAGCGCGGCGTCATGCAGATTGCCGAGAATCACGCCTGCTTCCGCAACAGCGATACCGCTCGTCTCGTCGATGGAGCGGATTGCGTTCATCCGCCGGAGCGAAAGCAACACCGAGTCTCCTGATGGGGAGGGCGTCGCACCGCCGACCATTCCGGTATTGCCGCCCTGCGGGACAATGGGGAGCCCGGCTTCGCGGGCAATCGAAACAATCGCTGCGACTTCGGAGACATTCGCTGGTGAAAGCAGGGCCCCTGCCGCGCCATGGAATACCCCCCGCCAGTCGACCAGCCAGGGAGCAAGATCATCGGGATCGTCATGATAACCCTTTGGGCCAAGCAGAGCCTTCAGACGCAATAGGGAGGCTGTAACCGTTTCGCTGTTCATATCGATCCCGGAGAGATTAATCTCGTGTTCAAGCTGGACGCCGCATGCGAAAATGCACAATGGTTGCGCACAGATGATCCTTTTTGCTTATGCTGCCCTGATCGGACCGGCAAGTGTCGGCGTGCAATCATTGCCGTTGCAGGCAGTGACCAGCGAAGTCACAATCGTTGCGCAGGTCCAGATCCAGCGCAGTTCCATCGTCCGCGTGCCACCCGCTGCTCCGCCGTCGCGCCTTGCACAGGTCGTGAAATGGAAGGAAAAGGGCGCCCCCAATTGCATCAAATGGTCAAGCATGGCGGCCGCAATGGTCTCGAGCCCGACGACTATCGATCTGGTTGTCCGTGGCGGGACGCGCTATCGTGTGAAGCTGGAAAAAAGCTGTCAGGCGATCGATTTCTATTCGGGCTTTTACGTTAAGGCAACGAAAGACGGCCGGGTCTGCGAAGATCGCGATTCGATCCACAGCCGCTCCGGCGGCGAATGCCTGATCGACAAGTACAAGACACTTGTTCCCGCGAAATAGGTTGGCAAAGCGCTTCAAGCCGTTGCCAAATCTCCCAAATTTCCCGTGCATTGAGCATCGTTTGCTTGAGCGATGCCGTTTCCGGGTGCGGGCCACCGGGGCCCGAACACAATTTCCGCCCCTAGCCTGGGCATGAGAAAGAGCCGTATTCGAGGTGTGGCACGATCTCCAAATTGTAAATCGTCGCAGTCAAAGGTGTCAGGTTTCGTTTAGGCGTCTCCCCTTGATCAGACAGTCTGGACTCGACTGCAAGGCGGCCCTTGGGGGCCGCCCTGCATCATCATTTCAATCGTATCGAGATCAGTCGTTCCACTGCCCCGTGCCGTTCGATGCGGCGCCTTTGCCATGGCTCGTCAAACCACCGCTCTTGCCGGCATAGACGCCGCTCGTTCCCGCAAGACCGCCAACACACCCCTGCTCGTCAGCAGACATGTTGTTGCAGCCAAAGGTAACGAAGAAATTCCCGTCCGATGCAGCAACGTCACACATCATGTGGCTCATGAAGATCGAATCATGTGGCGGCTGGCTCATGGTGATGCATTTGAAGGTATATTTGGACTTCTTTCCATCAGCCCAGCTGGTCTCGCCGCTTCCGCTAAAGGCAGCTGCGCCATAGGTGCGCCCGTCGGGCGCCTTGTTCGACATGGCCATGGCAGGTGAATTGGCCATAGACTGGAACGTGAAAGTCTGGGCCGTTGCAGCAGTTGCAGTCGTGGCAGCCACAATGGCCGCCAGAAAGGCGGTAGTTTTCATCATTTGGAAATCCCCTATCGTTGTTCGTTGGTCACGCTACGCGAGGAACACATCCGGCATCGGGAATTGGTCATGTGTCACAAAGTTTGGGACCCGATCCCTTATGCGGTGAGACTGCGCTGATTCGATCAGGGAGTCGAGTCGGAAGAGCTGCGACATGCTGATCGAACCGAAATTGCGCACAAAGGCGCAAGATGGGCCTATTGTCGACTGAGGGCGCGAAACCGGTCTGTTTGGACTCCACCCCAAAGAGGTCGTTGTGCAAACGCGTCCTTGCGCCGAATACCTGAGGTCGTAGATAGTGTATCAAACGCTCCAAAACCTATCTGTTCGCTTGCCATCCCACCCGTGTGGCATCCTGTCCAGGAAACACCTGCCCGCGTCCCCCACCTTGACAAATCCTGCTCCAGCGGCCAAGCGCGGCGCGTTCGCGGGGCAGTGTGTCTCGCCTCAACCCCCGGAACCGCAAACCAGATGAATTTTGCCGATCTCGGCCTTTCCGACGAGTTGCTCCGTGCCGTTACAGAGGCGGGCTATGATACGCCCACGCCGATCCAGGCCGCGGCCATCCCCCAGATCCAGATGATGCGCGATCTGATTGCCATCGCCCAGACCGGGACTGGCAAGACAGCGAGCTTTGTCTTGCCGATGATCGACATTCTTGCGGGCAGCCGTGCCCGCGCCCGCATGCCGCGCTCCCTGATTCTGGAGCCGACGCGGGAACTGGCCGCGCAGGTTGCCGAGAATTTCGAGAAGTACGGCAAGTATCACAAGCTTTCGATGGCGCTGCTGATTGGTGGCGTACAGATGGGCGATCAGGTCAAGGCGCTGGAAAAGGGCGTTGACGTGCTGATTGCCACGCCGGGTCGTTTGATGGACTTGTTCGAGCGTGGCAAGATTCTGCTGACCGGCTGTTCGCTGCTCGTCATCGATGAAGCGGACCGGATGCTCGACATGGGCTTTATCCCGGATATCGAAAATATCTGCACCAAGCTGCCGACCAACAGGCAAACCTTGCTGTTTTCGGCAACGATGCCGCCACCCATCAAGAAGCTGGCCGACAAATTCCTGTCGAACCCGAAATCGGTCGAAGTCGCGCGCCCGGCATCCGCAAATATCAATATCACCCAATGGCTCGTCGAAACCGACGCCCGCAAGAAGCGGGACACTCTGCGCAAGTTGCTCGGCCAGGAAGATGTGAAGACTGCGATCATCTTCTGCAACCGCAAGACAACCGTGCGGGAACTTGCAAAGTCCCTGCTGCAGGACGGCTTTTCCGCAGGCGAGATCCATGGAGACATGGAACAGCGGGACCGGATCGCGATGCTCGACCGTTTCAAGGACGGCGGGATCAACATCCTGGTCGCCTCCGACGTTGCCGCACGCGGCCTCGACGTGAAGGGCGTGAGCCATGTTTTCAACTATGACGCGCCCTGGCATCCGGACGACTATATTCACCGCATCGGCCGTACGGGCCGGGCAGGGGCAACCGGGGTCGCCTACACGCTTGTCACCAAGGATGATGCAGAAGCAATCGAAGGCATCGAAAAGCTGACTGGGCTCAAGATCGAGCGGATGGGCAAGGTTGAACCGGAGGCAAAGGCTGAAAGCAAGCCCGAGGCGCGAGAACCCCGACCGCCGCGCGAGCCTCGCCCCGCAAGGGAAACAAGGGAGCCGAGAGAAACACGCGAGCCGAGAGAAGCCCGCGCGCCACGCGCACCCAAGACGGAGCGCGATGCACCCAAGCCCAAGCCTGCAAAGGCAGCCTCCCGCCCGATGCCGGCGCCGCAGTCAGACGAAGGTGACGAGGGCGGCTGGAACGGGCCCGTCCCCGGCTTCCTGAGCCACGGTTTCGGAAGCTAGCGGGCGCCAGCCGCGAACCGGTCGAGCCCGGCGCGCAAATCCTCGATCAGGTCGTCCACATCCTCGAGCCCGATCTGCAGGCGGACCACGGGCCCCTCTGCGTCCCAGCGCGTCGCGGTGCGATAATTCTGGGGGTCTACCGGCAGGGCAAGGCTTTCATATCCCCCCCAGCTATAGCCGATCCCGAAATGGGCAAGGCCGTCGATCAGGTCCGCGCGGCGTGCTTCGTCGCCACCTTTGAGAACAAAGCTGAACAGGCCTGAGGAGCCCTTGAAGTCCCGCTTCCATGCTGCGTGACCTGGGCAATCGGGCATGGCCGGGTGAAGCACGCGTGCCACTTCGGGTTGGTCGGAAAGCCAGTGTGCGATCTTCAGCGCGCTTGCCTGATGCCGCTTCATCCGGACGTCGAGTGTGCGCAAGCCCCTCGCGGCGAGCCAGGCGTCATCCGGGCTCATCACCTGCCCCAATTGCTGGGACGTCTTTCTGAGCACCGGGAAATGCGCGGCGTTCGCTGTTACGGATCCCGCCATCACGTCGCTGTGCCCGACAATATATTTTGTGCAGGCAAGGATCGAGAGATCCACCCCGAAAGAGAGTGCCGGAAAGAGCAAGGATGTTGCCCAGGTATTGTCGATCAAGGTCACGAGGCCGCGGGCCTTTGCGACCGCCACGATCGCGGGGACATCCTGCACTTCGAACGTCAGGCTCCCCGGGCTTTCGAGAAAGATCGCGCGCGTACGTTCGGTCAGCAGCGTTTCGATGCCGGAACCGATCAGCGGATCATAGTAGCGGGTGGCGATGCCGAAGCGCTTGAGCAAACCTTCGCAGATGCCCCGGGTGGGATCATAGGTGCTGTCGACCATGAGCAATTCATCGCCGGGGTTGAGGACCGAAAGCAGCGCCACTGCCGTTGCGGCGACGCCCGAAGGGTAAAGCATCGTGCCCGCCGCTTCGGGCTCCATTTCGGTCAGGGCATCAGCCAGCGACCATTGGGTCGGCGTGCCGCGTCGACCATAGAACAGCTTGCCATCCTCGTTGGTACGAACCCCGGCCCGCAGGGCAGCGACGTCGTCATACAGGATTGTCGATGCGCGCCAGACGGGTGGATTGACGATCCCACCCTTGCCTCCACCAAGATGCGTCCACTCGCTGCGACGCCCGCCCTCGACGATCTGCGTGGCAGGACGTGACGGCGGCTTGCCTTTGCTCACGCGGCGCCAATGGCCTTGGGCGTATCAGCCTGAGCACCCCATTCAGACCAGCTTCCGTCATAAAGGCCAACATCGGTCTTGCCGAGGAGATGTGCTCCGAAAACGAGAACAGCTGCTGTCACTCCGGTCCCGCAGGTCGTCGCCATCGGCTTGTCCATATCGACACCGGCATCCGCGAAGGCTGCCTTCAGCGCGTCTCCCTTTTTCCAGGTACCGTCCTCATTGAACAGGTTGGAGTAGGGAAGGTTGATACTGCCTGGAATATGGCCCGGATTGACGCCCAAACGTGGTTCGGCCTCGCGTCCCTCAAAGCGCGCCGCGCCGCGTGCATCGACAATTTGTTCCGCCTTGCTTTCGAGATTGGCTTTCATCTGGTCGATTGTGCGTACGGGCTTGTCATCGCGCCAGACCGTAAAATGGCGATGCCTGAGCGTGACCTTTCCGCCTTCGGTCGGGCGGCCCTCGGCCTTCCACTTGGCAAGTCCGCCGTCAAGGATCGCGACCCCGTGGGCGCCAAAGACGATGCTCATCATCCACCAGGCGCGCGCGGCTGATTTGACCGGGCTGTTATCATAAAGGACGATCCGGCTGCCGTCGCCAAGCCCCAGAGACTGCATGCGGCTGGCAAATTTTTCAGCCTTGGGCAACATCATCGGATAGGGATTGGTCGCATCGGCCAGATTGGCCAGATCCATGAAGACGGCACCGGGAATATGCTCGGCCTCATACTCGGCAGCGGCATCGCGCCCGTCGATGAAGAGAGTGGCATCCACAACGCGCAGATCCGAGGCTCCAAGTTCTTTCGCGAGCCATTCGGTTGAAACAAGCGCGTCCATAGTCATTCACTCCCTAGATCAGATGGGCTGCAACCTTAAAGGGCTGCGGCTGGTTCGTCGAGCCTTAGCGGTTGCGGATGAAGGCCCGAATGTCAGATGACAACTTCTGCCGGTCCTCGTCGCGTACATACATCATGTGACCGGAACCATAATAATGGAACTGGATGCGGTCTGCCGGAAAGCCCGGTCGGGACAGAGCATATTCGGCCCCGAAAAAGGGCGTGGCAAAATCATAATAGCCTTGGGCGACGAACAATTTCAGCCTGCTGTTTTCACGCAAGGCCTTGCCGAGATAGGGTGCGACATTGAAGTAATAGGCGCTGTCATCGCGCGCATTGATCTTCCAGTCCCAGTCATTGACGCCGCCGATCGTCACATATTCGCGATCCGCCTTGAAGCCCAGCGTGTCACGCACATAGCTGTTGAACGCAGCGGTATAGCCGCCATCGATCCCGTAGAAACTGGGATCATTGTCGGGCTGTTCGCCCGCCGTATCAAGGTCCTTGCCAGTATAGCGCGTGTCGAGCCGCCCGATCGTGAGGCCTCGATCCCGAAGCAGCTCCTTGTAGAAACGCCCCGGCAGGACCCGCAGGTTGGCCCGGTCAAGAAAGCCTTCGCTCAAGCCTGTGAAACGGGCAAGCGTCTGGCGGATGGCAGCACGCTCCGGGTCGCCAAGGGCGCTCCCCTTGGCGAGGGCGGCTAGATAGTCTCCTGCCGCGAAGGTGCGGGCCTGCGCCACAAACTCCTCGACAGTGGCAGGTCGGTCCGCGACTTTATTGTGGTACCAGGCGGTTGCGGCCATCGACGGCAGGGCGACGACATAGACCATCTCGTTGCCCTCGACTTCGGCCTGGGCACCAAAGTCCAGGATTGTCGAAATCAGGATGACGCCGTTGAGCGCGACGTCATTATAGTCCCCTTCAAGTTCGTTGACGACCGCGGCTGATCGCGTGGTGCCGTAGCTTTCCCCGCCCAGGAATTTCGGGGCGTTCCAGCGGCCATTGTCGCGCAGCCAGATGCGGATGAATTGTGCGACCGACTTGGCATCGGCGGATACGCCCCAATACTCCTTGGCCTCTGTCTTCCCTAAAGCATGGCTGAAGCCCGTCCCGACGGGATCGATGAAAACAATGTCGGTCACATCGAGCAACGAATCGGGATTGTCCGCAATGCGGTACGGCGGCGCGCCATCATCGCGCGCGTCGGAAGGGATGCCGACGCGCTTCGGTCCGAAAGCGCCCATGTGCAGCCACAAGGAGCCTGAACCCGGCCCGCCGTTGAAGAGAAAGGTCACAGGGCGATTTGGATCGGCGCCGTCCTTCACATAGGAAGTGGAAAAGATGCTCGCTTTCGGCGTGCCGTCTTCCGCCTTCAGAAATGTCTCCTTTGCCGTCGCCGTATAGCTGACGGATGTGCCGCCAAAGGTCCCGGTCCGGCGGCTCACGGATATCATCGGCGGCGGAATGTCAGGCGTCGGCTTGGTCGCTTCTGCTGGCGTATCCGGTTTCCCCGCAGACGCCATTACGGCCTGCGGCGTGAAGGCGATGACCGCCGACAAGGCAATTAGGAAGCTGTTGCGCATGGACATCCCCGGAATGGTTTTGGTGTTCGCTGCATAGTGGCAAGGGATGGGCTTCACCTCAAGCGAAGCTTTGCCTAAAGGCAAGGGATGCGCACTCATCTCGGCCAGACCAGCACCTTGCCCGCTTCGCCTGACGAAGCTGTGCTCGACTATCCTGCAAATCCGAGGCCGGGTACGGCCTATCTGGTACGATTTGCGGCCCCCGAATTCACGTCGCTTTGTCCAGTGACGGGCCAGCCTGATTTCGCACACCTGGTGATCGACTATGTGCCAGGTGAAACAATCGTCGAGTCCAAGTCTCTGAAACTGTTTTTGGGCTCTTTTCGCAACCACGCCGCATTCCATGAAGATTGCACGATCGGGATTGCGCAACGTCTTTTTGCAGAAATGAAGCCGGTCTGGCTTCGCATCGGAGGATATTGGTATCCGCGCGGCGGTATCCCGATTGATGTATTCTGGCAATCCGGAAGTCCTCCAAAGGACGTCTGGATTCCCGAACAAGGTGTTGCACCCTATCGAGGCAGGGGTTGATTGCACCAATTTGAATATGACTGCTGAATATTGCAACCATTACTGATCTTTAACAGTAACTTCAGATTGTCGTTCTAGGCCCTTGCACTGATAGAACGAAAGAGTCTGTGTTAGGGTCACGATGGTCAGCAAGAAGGAGCGGCTGTACGCGGTAATTCCCGCTGGTCTTGAAGACTGGGTCGCAAACCGCCTGGTTCGCGCGCATATCCGGATTCTTGCTGCACTCGTGCTTGGCCATCTGCTCAATGCAGTTGTTGTGGCCGTTGCCTTCTACGGACGCGTTCCCTCAATTTCCCTTGTTCTCGGCTGCATGGCCGTAGCGATTGTCGGTGCGCATCGATATTGGCTTGGCCAATCCGAGCGAAAACGATTTTCGCGCATTGGATCGCAGGCGATGGTGTGGCAACTCGAAGCCAACACGCTTGCACTTGCCCTGATTGCGTCGGGCAGCCTCGTTGCACTCATGCCATATGGGGGGGCAGCCCATCAGCTCATGCTGGCCGTCGTCGGCATGTCCCTGATTGGTGCGGCCGGCTATACGATGCGGACCCTGCCGCGCGCTGCTATTGGCTATATCGCCATCATTTCTGTCGGTTTGATGGCAGCACTCCTTGGCACGGGCACTGTGGTTGCGATCGCGACATGCATCCTGATTTTGGCGACATCGCTGCTTCTGTGCCGCATGGCGCTGACCGCATATTCGCTGTTCGTGGTGCGCATTGTGCGCGAACGGGAGCGCAATTCCTCGATCGAAACCGTGAAGATGCTGCTCAATGATTTTGAGGACCAGGGTTCCGACTGGCTGTTCGAGGTTGATCGAGACCGACGGATAATGGGTGCTTCAAAGCATTTCTCCGACGAGACTGGCCTTGCGCCGGAGAACCTTAACGGCCGCTTGTTCGAAAATCTGTTCCAGGTCGGCCCGGAGTGCGCACAGCTTGTGGATCACCTGGTCAACCGTCGGGCATTTCGCGGCCTGGCACTCCAGCTCGCGCAGGAAGATGGGAAGGCGCCCCGCTGGTGGTCGGTCAGCGCCCGCCCCGCAACCGGCGGAACGCGCGACGGAGTCTGCTTTCGTGGCGTCATCAGTGACGTGAGCGCTGAAAAACAGGCCGAAGCGCGCGTGCGCCACATGGCGCACTATGATGCGCTGACGGGATTGCCCAATCGACTGATGTTCAACAATGCCTTGTCCCGTATGGTCGCGGATGAAATGGCATCGCAGCGGCTGGTCGTGTTGCTGATTGATGTGGATCACTTCAAGGTGGTCAATGACACGCTCGGTCATCCCATTGGGGACCAATTCCTGCGCGCAGTATCCTCCCGCTTGATCGAAGGCGTGACCAAAAGCGGTCTCGGTGGCGAAGGTCATATTCTGGCCCGGCTTGGCGGGGACGAATTTGCGGTGATGATGGCAGGAGAGGATTCCGCCGATCATGCGATCCGGCTGGCCCAGAAGCTTGTAACCAAAATGGCGGAACCGTTTCTTGTTTCCGGCCACCAGATCATGTCCGGCGTCAGTATCGGCATTGCAATCGCGCCTTTCGACGGCCAGACCGCCGAAGCCTTGCAGCGTAACGCCGATCTGGCGCTGTATTGTGCCAAGGACAGCGGTCGCGGCTGTTGGGAACGATTCGAAAACGGCATGGATGTGGCCGTGCGGGAACGTCACGCCATGGAACGCGATTTGCGGAACGCTCTTGCGGCTGACGAAATGCGGCTCTTCTTCCAGCCGCTCGTCGATGTCAGCACGGGCAAGCAAAGTGGCTTTGAAGCGCTGATCCGGTGGGAAAGTGCAGCGCGCGGTCTCGTCATGCCCGATGAATTCATCCCGCTTGCCGAAGAGACGGGGTTGATCGTTCCGCTTGGCGAATGGGTCATTCGGGCAGCCATGGCTGAGGCTGCGCGATGGACGGAACCGTTGACCATTGCTGTCAATGTGTCACCGGTGCAGATGCGTAGCCCCGGCCTTTTGCCGACGATCATGAATTCCCTGGCAGAAACGGGCCTGGACCCAGCGCGATTTGAAGTGGAAATCACCGAAGGTGTCCTGTTGCATGAAAGCGAAGCCAATATGGCTGTCCTGCATCGGATGCGCGATCTGGGAATCAAGGTCGCACTCGATGACTTTGGAACCGGATATTCCTCTCTCAACTATTTGCGGACCTTCCCGTTCGACAAGATCAAGATCGACCGCAGTTTCGTCAATGACCTTGAGAACCGGGAGGATTGCCGCGCGATTGTCAGTGCGGTGATTGGTCTTGCGAACAATCTTGGCATGGTCACCCTTGCTGAAGGCGTCGAGGATGCGGCCCAGCTCGAACAATTGCGGCAGGAGGGCTGCTCGATGGTCCAGGGCTATCTGTTCGGCAAGGCGATGCCCGCCGGACATTATACGGATTCAGAGCCTCGAGACGTGCCGGCCGCCGAAGCGGTTGCCCGGATAGAGCCTGTGCAGCCATCTGGAGAGCGCAAGGTTGCCTGATTTTCGCACAATTGCGGTGAAGCGAGAGGTGCTCGTATCGCAATGTTCATATTCAATCCCTATTATCAGGGCATGAGTAAAGCGATTCCCCACTATCATTCGATCGGTATCCTGCCTGCCGACATCGATTTCATGGGGCATGTGAACAATGCGCGCTATCTTGGCTGGGTGCAGGACGCGGTCCTTGATCACTGGAACAGCCTTGCTCCGCCCGATGCTGTTGCAAAATATCTCTGGGTCGCGCTCAAGCACGAGATTACATACCGCAAGCCCGCCTTCCTGAATGATGAGGTGATCGCCACCGTTATCCTGGAAAAGGTCCAGGGTGCGCGGTCCTTCTATGAAACGCTGATCAAGCGCGGCGAAGAGGTATTGGCTGAAGTCAAATCCAGCTGGTGCTGCATCGATGCCGACACGCTGCGCCCGGCGCGGATTGCGGCGGATATTGCTGACCGGTTCTTTTCGAAGAAGGATTAGCGCTCTTCAACCGCCTTGCGGGCCGCACGATACAGGATGGCGACCGCGCCAATGAACAGCGCCAGCCCAATTGCAATGCCCGGGGTCCTGAAACTGTCTCCGACCACGGCCAGTGGCGCGTCGCCTCCCGTACTTGCAACGATCCCGGCAAAGGCGACGCCGAACAGGCTTTCCCCCACGATCAGGCCCGTTGCTGCGAGCACGCCCATCCTCCGGGCGAATTCCGGATCGCGGTGAGTCTTGACGGCTCGATCATAAAAATGTCCCAGCACGGCGCCAATCGGGATCAACAGTGTCAGCGCCATGGGCAGATAGATGCCCATGCCGACACAAAGCGGCGGCAATCGCATCTTTCCAAACCGACCCAGAGTCTCATCCACGATGATCGATACGGCACCCAGCACAGCACCGAATCCGATAAGGCCCCAATTGAGACTGTCACCCAGCACGCCTCTTGCGAGCGCTGAAATCAGTGCGGCCTGCGGTGCGGCGAGGGCGTTGGGCCCAGCTTTGGGCGCGCCGGAGAAGCCGAACGCTGCATTCAGCAGGTCCAGCACCGGGGGAATGACCAGCGAGCCAAAGACAACCCCGATCACGAGCGCGACCTGCTGCTTCCAGGGTGTTGCGCCGACGAGTTGCCCGGTTTTCAGATCCTGAAGATTGTCATTCGATATCGTCGCAATCGAAAAGACGATGCCGGTCGTGAAGATGGCATAGGTGTCCGTCGTCAGATAATTTGAGACATATGTTGGGTTAAAACAGTTGAGCGTTTGGGTCCATGTGTAGGGTTGATGTTATGCGGCAAGCTTGCGGTGATGCAAGCGCCTTTGTTCGATGGTTTTTCGTTTGATCCTTTCGCGTTGTTTGATGATGGCTTTTGCCCTGCCGAAGTAGACGTCGGCGGGCGTAACGTTGTTCAGACTCTCGTGGTAGCGCTGATGGTTGTAATGTTCGACGAACGCTTCGATCTGGGCTTCAAGGTCGCCGGGCAGATAGTAATTTTCCAGCAGGATGCGGTTTTTCAAGGTCTGGTGCCAGCGTTCGATCTTCCCTGTGTTTGGGGATGGAATGGCGCGCCGCGCACATGGCTCATGCCGTTGTCGGCGAGGAAGTCCGCCAGTTCGCCAGCAACATAGCTGGGACCATTGTCCGATAGCAGCCGCGGTTTGTGTAGTACGTGCACCGACGCACAGCCAGAAGCTGCCAACGCCAGTTCAAGTGTGTCGGTGACATCTTCAGCACGCATCGTCGTGCATAGCTTCCACGCGATGATGTAGCGCGAGTAATCGTCGAGGATGGTGGACAGATAATACCAGCCCCAGCCAATGATCTTGAGATAGGTAAAATCGGTCTGCCACAGCTGGTTGATGGCGGTCGTCTTGTCCTTGAACTCGCTGGCGGCCTTCATGACGATAAAGGCAGGGCTGGTAATCAGGTCATGCGCCTTCAGCAGCCTGTAAACGCTGGCTTCTGATACGAAGTAGCGCTTGGTGTCGGTAAACGTCACCGCAAGCTCTCTGGGCGATAGGTCAGTGCGCTCCAGCGCCAAATCAAGGATATCGCAGCGCACCTTGTCAGGGATGCGGTTCCAACCCCGCTTGGGGCCTGGGCGCCGATCCTCCAGTGCCTCAGCGCCAAAGCGCAGATACAGATCATACCAGCGGTAGAAGGTAGGCCGGGCAATGCCCAGCTTATCCAGAGTTTGTTTAGCGGACAGTTGCGATTGCTCGACAATACGGATGATCTCGAGCTTCTCGGATGCGGGATATCTCATTCTTCGTCTCCCCATCCGCGATCATGCTTTTTTAAGCAGCCGCATCTCCAGCATCTGCTCAGCCACAACTTCCTTCAGATCCCGGGCCTCGCGGCGCAGATCGCGCACTTCGTCAGTGTTGGCGGCGCGCGACGTGTCCCCTGCCAACCGGCGCTTGCCAGCCTCCATGAAGTCCTTTGACCATTTGTAATACACGCCCTGTGCAATGCCTTCGCGGCGGCACAGTTCGGCAATGCTATCTTCGCCGCGCAGGCCTTCCAGCACGATCCGGATCTTCTCCTCCGCGCCATATTGCTTGCGCGTGGCACGGCGGATGTCTTTTACCACCGCTTGCGCTGACGGCCTTGAGTGTTTTGCGTTCATCTTCGTTCCTTACAGTCACTACGATGAACCCAAAACACTCACCTATTTTATGCAGCCAATCTGTCTATTGAATGCTGACGGGGGACAGGCATAGGCAATCAGCGCCTGGGTTTGCTCGACTGTGCCACCGCGTCCGTAGACAAGGACAAGCAGCAGCGCGGCGCCCAGAACGGCAAGGATGCCCACGCCCGACACCGGACTGTTCGATGCCCCGATGAGCCCGGCCATATAGCCACACACAGATGCAATGACGACGCCAATGACCAGCACATAGACCAGCGTGCCGAGGATCACAGGCGCGATGCCGTCGGCGATGGCGGTATCGGCTGCAAAAACCCACAGCAATCCGGCGATTGGGAGAAGCAGGGCGAGGATTGTTCCACCGACTATGCTGATAGGAAGGTCGCGCTCTGTCAGTTCGAGCGCCTGCCCGGACTTGCGCGCGTCAGCGGTCGCCATTGCCGCGCGAATGCCGCGAATGATGGGGCCAAGAATTCGCAACAGGCTCCACAAGGCGGCTACGCCGATTGTTCCGGCGCCGATAAAGCGCACGTCGTTGCGGAATGTATCATCCACCAACGCGGCGATATCCCCGCTCGCACCGTGCATCGCAGTAAGGATCGGCACCAGCCCCGCCCAGGTGACCAGCATCCCGACTGCCATTGCAATGCCAACCGAAAGCCCGACAAGGTGGCCGACACCGATCAGGGCCATCGACAGGCTGGTCGAAGCGCCGCTTGCCCCCGCGCCAACCCGGAATGTCGTCGCGACCTCGGCCGCCGCCAATTTCATGGCCGCCAGCAATGCAAAGCCAGCCGAAGTGAGTGACCCGAGGACAATCATTCTCAGGCCCTTGGCGTTTTCTGCTGCACCATCTGCCGAGCCGAAACCGACCCGAAGCACTTCCGCTGCAGCTACGCCTTCGGGATAGGGCAGGTCGGATCCGGTCACGAGCGCGCGCCGCAACGGCACCGAAAACATGACGCCCAAAGTTCCGCCGATGGCGCAGACCACGGCGGTGATCCAGTACGGAAAACCCTGCCACCAGCCGATCATGACCAGGCCCGGCAGAACGAAGATGATCGCGGCGAGCGTCCCGGCTGCAGACGCAATCGTCTGGACGATATTGTTTTCAAGGATGTTCGAGTTCCCGGCGATACGCAACAAGGCCATCGAAATCACGGCCGCCGGGATCGAAGTTGCAAAGGTCAGGCCGACCTTGAGGCCCAGATAGACATTGGCAGCGGTGAACAGCAGGGTGATGAACCCGCCAAGGACCACACCGCGGAATGTCAGTTCGCGCATCAGTTCGCCTCGAACCGGATCGGAAGCCGCTTCAGTCCGCCGACAAAAGTGGACTCCACACGTGCTGGCTCGCCAGCGAGCTCGATTGACTTCAGGCGGGGCAGCAACTCCTCCATCAGGATGCGCATTTCCATGCGTGCGAGGTGCTGGCCGAGGCAAACGTGCCCGCCAAAGCCGAAGGCGATCTGGTTGTTCGGTGTGCGATCAGGGTTGAAGGTAAAGGGGTCTTCGAACACGGCTTCGTCACGATTGCCGCTGGCATAACAAAGCATCAGCCAGTCCCCCTTGGCAATCTTCTGGCCGGAAAGTTCGCAATCTTCCGTCGCCGTGCGCAGGAAGTGCTGCACGGGCGTGGTCCAGCGGATGGCCTCTTCGATCAGCCCTGCTGTATCGGCAGTGCCGTCGCGGTACCGCGCGAACAGGGCCGGATTCTTGGCCAGCTCCATGATAGCTCCTGCGGTCGAAGCCGATGTTGTGTCATGCCCGGCCGTGGCGACGATCATGTAATAGCCATTGGCCTCGCGGTCCGGGATAGGCGCTCCGTTGATTGTGCCTGTGGCGATCACCGTGGCCAGATCATCTCTCGGATTGGCGCGCCGATCCGCCGTGATTGCTGCAAAATAAGTCTCGAAATCCGCAACAACGAATTGCAGCATCTGGATTGCCTGTTCGGCACTGACAATTTCCGCCCGCGCCCGGTTGATCTCAGGATCGGTCGGGCCGAACAATTGCTGGGTCAGCATGAGCATCCGGGGCTCATCCTCAGGGGGGATCCCGAGTATGTTCATCACGACGTGGAGCGGATAATAGGCCGCAACATCCTTGGCGAAATCGCATTCGCCGCCCATTGCCAGCATTTTTTCGACCGTGTCGCGGGCGATCTCGCGGATGCGTGCTTCGATTGTGCGCAGGTTCTTCGGCATGAACCAGCTTTGCGTCAGCAGCCGGTATTTCATGTGATCGGGCGCATCCATCTGGACAAGCGAGCGGATCAAATGGCCATCATGGTTCGGCGTGATGGCCTTGACGAGCGCTTCAGCGTCGCGGTCGACCAGGGTGGGGGAGCGAACGGCATTGGCGAAGAGCGCATTGTTCTTGCTGATTTCAAGAATGTCAGCGTGCTTCGTGACGGCCCAGAACGGATCAAACCGCTCATTTTCAGCAATTGCGAGCGGCATGTTTGCCCGGGCCCAAGAGAATTTCTCGTGCAGGCCGTTCCATTCGCCATAGGCCTTCGGGTCGACAAGGGCAGCAGCAACTTCATTTGGCAGTTTTGGCATTATCATCTTCCCTTGAACAATCCGCCCAGAAGGCCGCGGAGCAATTGGCCGCCAAGCTGCCCCGCGATCTTTCGACCGACAGACGTCGCCGCCGAACGGGCAGCCGATTCGACCATCTTTTCGGCGAAACTGGGCTTTGCGTCTTCGCGGGCCTTGGCAGCGGCAGCCCGTTCGGCTTCACGCGCCTGACGGGCCGCTTCGCGATCAAGGATCACCTGCTGGCGTGCCTGCTCTTTCGCCGCAATCGCTTCCTGCTTGTCCGCTTCAGCCTGCGCGGATTGGGCAGCGGCAGCGGCAGCGGCCTCGGCTTGCTTCGATGCAAGGATTTCCTCCGCAGATTCGCGATCGATCAAGGCATCATATTTCGCGCCGATCGCATCCGTCTGGATCATGACGGCGCGTTCCTGCGGCGTTGCTGGACCGACGCGCGACGCTGGCGCCTTGATCAGCGTGCGTTCGACAGGAGAGGGCGCGCCATCGGGCTGCAAAAGCGACACCAGCGCTTCACCGACCTTCAATTCTGTAATAGCGGTCGTGACGTCAATCTTCGGATTGGCCCGGAAGGTTTCGGCTGCGGACTTTACAGCGGCCTGGTCGCGCGGCGTAAAGGCGTTGAGCTTGTGTTGCACGCGATTGCCCAGCTGCCCGGCAACGGTGTCGGGAATGTCGATCGGGTTCTGCGTGATAAAGTAGACACCGACGCCCTTTGACCGGATCAGGCGGACAACCTGTTCGATCTTTTCAACGAGAGCCTTTGGCGCATCGTTGAAAAGGAGGTGCGCTTCATCGAAAAAGAAACAGAGCTTCGGCTTGTCGGGATCGCCGATTTCGGGAAGCGTCTCGAACAGTTCGGACAAGAGCCACAAGAGGAAGGTCGAATAGAGTTTTGGGCTGGCCATCAGTTTGTCGGCCGCAAGAATATTGATGATGCCGCGTCCCGAATCGTCGCATTTGATGAAGTCCTCGAGGTCGAGCGCCGGCTCCCCAAAGAAGTGGTCGCCGCCTTGACTCCTGAGTTGGAGCAATGAGCGCTGGATCGTCCCGACGCTTTGCTTGGAAATGTTCCCGTAGGTGAGCGTCAGTTCCTCGGCGCGGTTGCCGCAGTTGACGAGCATTGCCTGCAAATCGTCCAGATCGAGCAGCAGCAGCCCGTCCTTGTCTGCAACATGGAAAGCGATCGTGAGCACGCCTTCCTGCACTTCGTTCAGATCCATCAGCCGCGCGAGGAGGAGCGGGCCCATTTCGGAAACCGTGGTCCGGATCGGGTGGCCCTGTTCACCGAACAGGTCCCAGAACTGGACCGGATTGTCCCTGTAGGCCCAATCAGCCTGCCCGATCTCGGTCGCGCGGGCGGCAAAGATCTCATGGATTTTCGACGTGGCCGAGCCTGCCATGCAAAGGCCGGAAAGATCGCCCTTCACGTCCGCAACAAAGCTGGGCACGCCGACGGCCGAGAGTCCTTCGACAATACCTTGCAGGGTGACGGTCTTGCCCGTGCCGGTGGCTCCGGCGATAAGCCCGTGCCGGTTGGCGCGCTTGAGGTTGAGCACCTGGCGATTGCCGCCACCTGTGCCGATAAAGATACCATCATCCACCATTACGCACCTCCCAAACCGGCTACTGGCTTTCGCATAGCGAAGCAGTGGCGCCGACGGAAGCGGGTTTGACTTGCGTTGCCCAGACTCCTATATGGGCATCACCGGGCCTTTTCGGGAATTGGTGTGCCGTCGCGCAGCGCATCGAGCGAATTGAGGGGCAAGGTTTCACAACGACGCGAAAAGCTGCCGGTTCCGGGGACGGAGTCGCGCGGCTTTTCGTCGTTTTGCGCGTCCGGTTTTTTGGCAAAGGCGAGAAATTTTCATGGCGAAGCAAGAAGCGAAGGCCGACGCGACGATCGCGGTCGCAAAGAAGCGCATCCGCAAGGTTTTCGGGAATATCCACGAAGTGACCCAGATGCCCGACCTGATTCAGGTTCAGCGCGAATCCTATGAGCAGTTTCTGCGCTCCGATCCTTCGATCGGCTATGTCTCGGGCCTCGAAAAGACACTGCGCAGCGTCTTCCCGATTCGCGATTTTGCCGGTACCGCCGAGCTTGATTTCGTCAATTACGAGCTTGAAGATCCCAAGTTCGACACCGAGGAATGCCGCCAGCGCGGGATTACCTATGCCGCACCGATGAAGGTCACGCTGCGCCTGATCGTGTTCGAGGTCGATTCAGAGACTGAGACCCGTTCGGTCCTCGATATCAAGGAGCAGGACGTCTATATGGGCGATATGCCGTTGATGACGCACAACGGCACCTTCATCATCAATGGAACCGAGCGCGTCATCGTCTCGCAGATGCACCGTTCGCCGGGTGTGCTGTTCGATCATGACCGCGGCAAGACGCACGCTTCGGGCAAATATCTCTTTGCCGCACGCGTCATTCCGTATCGCGGGTCCTGGCTCGATTTCGAATTCGATGCCAAGGACATCGTCAATGTTCGTATCGACCGCAAGCGCAAGCTTCCTGTCACGGCACTGCTGCTCGCACTGGGCCTCTCGCCGGAGGAAATTCTCCATCACTTCTACAAGACGGTGGTTTATGTGCGCGGTGAGGGCGGCTGGAAAGTTCCCTATGTCGCCGAAAACTGGCGCAACCAGAAGCCGATGTTCGACGTTGTCGACGGCAAGTCGGGCGAAGTCGTGTTCGCGGCAGGGCAGAAGGTTTCTCCCCGGGCCGCCAACAAGGCCCAGAAGGACGGGCTTGAGGAACTGCTCATTCCGACCGAGGAGATCTTCGGACGCTATTCGGCGCTTGATCTGATTAATGAAGCAACGGGCGCCATCTATATCGAAGCGGGGGAAGAAGTTTCCGCTGAAAACCTTGAGAAGCTGGACAAGGCGGGCGTCGATCGCATCGAACTTCTCGATATCGATCATATCAACACCGGCCCGTGGATCCGCAACACACTGAAGGTCGACAAGTCCGAAGATCGCGATATGGCCCTCGACGCGATCTATCGCGTCATGCGCCCTGGCGAACCGCCAACGCGCGAAACGGCTGAAGCTTTGTTTGGCGGCCTTTTCTTCGATCCGGAACGCTATGACCTTTCGGCCGTCGGCCGCGTCAAGATCAACATGCGCCTTGCCCTTGATGCGCCCGACGATCACACCACGCTGCGCGTCGAGGATATCCTCGCTGTCGTGAAAACGCTCGTCGACCTGAAGGACGGCAAGGGTGAAATCGACGATATCGACAATCTCGGCAATCGCCGTGTTCGCTCGGTGGGCGAGCTGCTGGAAAACCAGTATCGCGTCGGCCTGTTGCGCATGGAGCGCGCGGTCAAGGAGCGCATGTCTTCGGTCGATGTTTCGACGGTCATGCCGAACGACATGATCAATGCGAAGCCGGCGGTCGCCGCTGTTCGCGAATTCTTCGGTTCGTCGCAGCTTTCGCAGTTCATGGACCAGACCAACCCGCTGTCCGAAGTGACGCACAAGCGTCGCGTTTCGGCACTTGGACCGGGCGGCCTTACCCGTGAACGCGCAGGCTTCGAAGTGCGCGACGTTCACCCGACGCACTATGGCCGTATCTGCCCGATTGAAACGCCGGAAGGCCCGAACATCGGCCTGATCAACTCGCTGGCGAGCTTCAGCCGGGTGAACAAGTACGGCTTCATCGAAACACCGTATCGCAAGGTCATCGATCACAAGGTGACGAACGATGTGGTTTATCTTTCCGCCATGGAAGAGGCCAAGCACACGATCGCGCAGGCCAACGCTGAACTGAACAAGGACGGCAGCTTTGCAGAAGAGGTGATCTCTTCACGCGAAGCTGGCGAATTCCTGATCGCTCCGCGCGATCAGATCACGCTGATGGACGTTTCGCCCAAGCAGCTCGTTTCGGTGGCGGCATCGCTCATTCCGTTCCTGGAGAACGACGACGCCAACCGCGCGCTGATGGGATCGAACATGCAGCGCCAGGCCGTGCCGCTGGTTCGTGCCGAAGCGCCGTTTGTCGGAACCGGAATGGAAGAAACGGTCGCACGCGACTCCGGTGCTGCCATTGCTGCTGCCCGCGGTGGCATTGTCGATCAGGTTGACGCGACCCGTATCGTCATCCGCGCAACGGGTGCGGTGGAAGCCGGGCAGTCTGGCGTCGACATCTATACGCTCCACAAGTTCCAGCGTTCGAACCAGAACACCTGCATCAACCAGCGTCCGCTGGTGAAGGTGGGCGATGTGATCACGCCGGGCCAGATCATTGCCGACGGTCCCTCGACCGAACTCGGCGAACTGGCACTGGGTCGCAACACGCTCGTCGCGTTCATGCCCTGGAATGGCTACAACTATGAAGACTCCATCCTGATCAGCGAACGCATCGTGAAGGATGACGTCTTTACCTCGATCCATATCGAGGAATTCGAAGTGATGGCACGCGACACGAAGCTCGGGCCGGAAGACATCACGCGTGACATCCCGAACGTGGGCGAGGAAGCGCTTCGCAACCTCGACGAAGCGGGCATTGTCTATATCGGTGCGGAGGTTGAGCCGGGCGATATCCTGTGCGGCAAGATCACGCCGAAGGGCGAATCGCCGATGACGCCGGAAGAGAAACTTCTCCGTGCGATTTTCGGTGAAAAGGCCTCCGACGTGCGCGACACGTCGCTGCGTCTGCCGCCGGGCGTTGCCGGAACCGTGGTCGAAGTCCGCGTCTTCAACCGGCACGGCATCGACATCGATGACCGTACCCGCGCCATTCAGGCTGAAGAAAAGGAACGGCTGGCCAAGGACCGGGACGACGAACGCTCGATCCTCAACCGTGCGACCTATTCGCGCCTGCGGGAAATGCTCCTTGGCCAGGTCGCGACTGCGGCGCCCAAGGCAATCAAGAAGGGATCGACAATCGACGAGGCCCTGCTTGCCGAGGTCGAATCCCATGAATGGTGGAAGATCGCCGTGCAGGACGATGCCCGCCAGGCCGATCTCGAGGCCGTCAAAGGCCAGTATGATGCCTCTGTGAAGCTCATCAACGCGAAGTTCGAAGATCGCGTCGAAAAGGTGGAACGCGGCGACGATCTGGCGCCGGGCGTGCTGAAGATGGTCAAGGTCTTCGTGGCCGTGAAGCGTAAGCTTCAGCCGGGCGACAAGATGGCCGGCCGTCATGGCAACAAGGGCGTGATCAGTCGCATCCTGCCCGTTGAGGACATGCCGTTCCTCGAGGACGGAACGCCAGTCGATATTGTGCTCAATCCGCTCGGCGTCCCTTCGCGCATGAACGTTGGACAGATATTCGAAACGCATCTTGGCTGGGCCGCGCGCGGTCTGGGCAAGCAGATCACTGAACTGCTCGAAGCCTGGCGTGAATCGGGCGGAACTGCGGCGGGCAAGCCCCCGACGGCGGTGCGCGAGCGGCTGAAGGAGATTTATGGCGACAAATACCTCGTCGAAATCGATGCGCGCACGGATGACGATATCGTCGAACTCGCCGGCCTTTTGAAAAACGGCGTGCCCATGGCGACGCCGGTGTTCGACGGCGCGCGCGAAAAGGATGTGTCGGAAATGCTGACGATGGCCGGGCTCGATACGTCGGGTCAGGTGACACTGTTCGATGGCCGCACAGGGGATGCCTTCGACCGGCAGGTAACAGTCGGGTATATCTACATGCTCAAGCTGCATCACCTGGTCGACGACAAGATCCATGCGCGTTCGATCGGGCCGTACAGCCTTGTTACCCAGCAGCCGCTGGGCGGCAAGGCCCAGTTCGGCGGACAGCGTTTCGGCGAAATGGAGGTCTGGGCGCTCCAGGCCTATGGTGCTGCCTATACGCTCCAGGAAATGCTGACGGTGAAGTCCGACGATGTCGTCGGCCGCACCAAGGTCTATGAAGCGATCGTCAAGGGTGACGATACGTTCGAGGCCGGTATTCCCGAAAGCTTCAACGTTCTCGTGAAGGAAATGCGCTCGCTCGGCCTCAACGTCGATCTGACGAGTATCACGGAGAAGAGCGATGAGGGCGACGGTCTGGCCATAGCGGCTGAGTGATTGAGCAACATAGCCGGCACCCTGAACTTGTTTCAGGGTCCATACGGCCAGCAATGGTTGATATATGGATGCTGAAACAAGTTCAGCATGACGGTCGCAGGAACGAAGATTTACCAAGCTTACGAGCTTCAGGAGTTTGCAATGAACGAACTGACCAATTTCGCCAATCCGATCGCAAAGCCGGAGACCTTTGACCAGATCCAAATCGGAATTGCCTCGCCGGAGCGCATCCGCAGCTGGTCCTTTGGCGAAATCAAGAAGCCAGAGACCATCAACTACCGCACGTTCAAGCCCGAGCGTGATGGCCTGTTCTGCGCGCGCATCTTCGGTCCGATCAAGGATTACGAGTGCCTGTGCGGCAAGTACAAGCGGATGAAGTACAAGGGCATCGTCTGCGAAAAATGCGGTGTCGAAGTCACAGTCTCGAAGGTCCGCCGCGAGCGGATGGGCCATATCGAACTGGCGGCACCGGTTGCGCATATCTGGTTCCTGAAGTCTCTGCCAAGCCGGATCGGACTGCTGCTCGACATGCAGCTGAAGCAGCTGGAGCGCGTCCTTTATTTCGAAGCCTATATCGTTATCGAGCCGGGTCTGACTCCGCTTGAGAAGTACCAGCTTCTGACGGAAGACGAACTGCTCGACGCGCAGGACGAATATGGCGAAGACGCCTTTTCGGCCGGTATCGGCGCCGAAGCCGTCCGCCGCATGCTCGAGGAACTTGACCTTGAGGGCGAAAAGGAAGCGCTGCTTGAAGAACTGGCGACAACCAAGTCGGAACTCAAGCCCAAGAAGATCATCAAGCGGCTGAAGGTCGTCGAAAGCTTCATCGAATCGGGCAACCGTCCCGAGTGGATGATCCTCGAAGTGATCCCGGTTATTCCGCCGGAACTGCGTCCACTGGTTCCGCTGGATGGCGGCCGGTTTGCGACATCCGATCTCAACGATCTCTATCGCCGCGTGATCAACCGCAACAACCGCCTCAAGCGCCTCATGGAGCTCCGTGCGCCGGACATCATCGTCCGCAACGAAAAGCGCATGCTCCAGGAAGCCGTCGATGCGCTGTTCGACAATGGCCGTCGCGGCCGCACGATCACGGGCGCCAACAAGCGGCCGCTGAAGTCGCTGTCCGACATGCTCAAGGGCAAGCAGGGCCGCTTCCGCCAGAACCTGCTCGGCAAGCGCGTCGACTATTCCGGTCGTTCGGTGATCGTGACCGGTCCGGAACTCAAGCTGCACCAGTGCGGGCTGCCGAAGAAGATGGCGCTCGAACTGTTCAAGCCGTTCATCTATTCGCGCCTTGATGCCAAGGGTCTGTCGATGACGCTGAAGCAGGCCAAGAAATGGGTTGAAAAGGAACGCAAGGAAGTCTGGGATATTCTCGACGAAGTGATCCGCGAGCATCCGGTTCTGCTGAACCGGGCGCCAACGCTCCACCGTCTTGGCATCCAGGCGTTCGAGCCCGTCCTCATCGAAGGCAAGGCGATCCAACTGCACCCGCTCGTCTGTTCGGCCTTCAATGCCGACTTCGACGGCGACCAGATGGCGGTCCACGTTCCACTGAGCCTCGAGGCCCAGCTGGAAGCGCGCGTCCTGATGATGTCGACGAACAACATCCTGTCGCCTGCCAACGGCAAGCCGATCATCGTGCCGTCGCAGGACATGGTTCTGGGTCTCTATTACCTCTCGATGGAGAAACAGAACGAGCCGGGCCAAGGCATGATCCTCTCCGACATGCAGGAAGTGCATCAGGCGCTCAACGCCGGTGCAGTCACCCTGCATTCGAAGATCACAAGCCGCGTTCCGCAGGTTGACGAGCATGGCAAGCAGTTCATGCTCCGCGTCGAAACGACCCCGGGCCGCATGCTGCTGGGTGAAACCCTGCCGCAGAGCCACAAGGTTCCGTTCGACACGATCAACCGCCTCCTGACCAAGAAGGAAATCGGCGACGTCATCGACATCGTCTATCGCCACACCGGCCAGAAGGAGACTGTTCTGTTCGCGGATGCGATCATGAGCCTTGGCTTCCGCCACGCCTTCAAGGCAGGCATTTCGTTCGGCAAGGACGACATGATCATTCCGGCAACGAAGGACGGGCTGGTTGAGGAAACCCGCGTTCTCGTTCGTGACTTCGAACAGCAGTATCAGGAAGGCCTGATCACCCAGCAGGAAAAATACAACAAGGTGATCGACGCCTGGAGCCGTTGCGGCGATCAGGTCGCGGCTGAAATGATGAAGGAAATCCAGTCCGTGAAAATGGGCCCGGATGGCCGTGAACTGCCGACAAACGCGATCTACATGATGGCGCATTCGGGTGCTCGTGGTTCGGCCGCACAGATCAAGCAGCTCGCGGGCATGCGCGGCCTGATGGCCAAGCCGTCGGGAGAGATCATCGAAACGCCGATCATCTCGAACTTCAAGGAAGGCCTGACCGTCCTTGAATATTTCAACTCGACCCACGGCGCCCGCAAGGGCCTTGCGGATACGGCGCTCAAGACCGCCAACTCGGGTTACCTGACGCGGCGCCTTGTCGACGTTTCGCAGGATTGCACCGTGATCGAGGAAGATTGCGGCACTGAACGCGCGCTCGAAATGAAGGCAATCGTACAAGGCGGCGCGACAATCGCATCGCTGGGCGAGCGCGTTCTCGGGCGCACGACAGCGGAAGACATTGTCGATTCCAAGACCAACAAGGTGATCATCCCGACGGGCACATTGCTCGACGAGGCTGACATTACATTGATCGAGGAAATCGGCATCCAGGCGATCAAGATCCGTTCGCCGCTGATCTGCGAAACGCGGATGGGCGTGTGCGGGAAGTGCTATGGTCGCGATCT
Source organism: Sphingomonadales bacterium (assembly GCA_016704425.1). Taxonomy (GTDB): domain Bacteria; phylum Pseudomonadota; class Alphaproteobacteria; order Sphingomonadales; family Sphingomonadaceae; genus Aquisediminimonas. Next base: position 121,366 of record JADJAC010000010.1, on the reverse strand, counting down.
GGCTCGGGGCACTCCAGTCAACATCGGTGAAGCGGTTGGCGTCATTGCCGCCCAGTCGATCGGTGAGCCGGGCACCCAGCTGACGATGCGGACCTTCCACATCGGCGGTGCGGCGCAGCTGAACGAGCAGTCCGGCCTTGAAGCCGTATCTGACGGCGTTCTCGAGTATCGTGATCTTCGTACGATCGTTGACAAGCAGGGCCGTACGGTCTCGCTGTCGCGCAACGGTGAAATTGCGGTTGTCGACAAGGATGGACGCGAGCGTTCGGCCGATCGCCTGCCTTACGGTGCCTATGTGCTGTTCGCGGACGGCGGCAAGGTCAAGAAGGGTGACAAGATCGCCGAATGGGATCCGTTCACCATGCCCGTGATCACGGAAAATCCCGGCGTCGTGAAGTATCAGGATCTGGTCGAAGGCCAGACCCTGGCGGAGCAGGTCGACGAAGCGACCGGCATTTCGCAGAAGGTCGTCACTGAATTCCGGCCCGGCCGCTCGAAGGTCGATCTTCGTCCGCGCCTGACTCTTCTGGATTCGGACTCGGGTGAAGCGGGCCGCTACATGCTGGCCGTGGGCGCAATGCTCTCGGTTGAGGATGGCGCAACGGTGCAGGGCGGCGACGTTCTGGCGCGTGTTTCGCGTGAAGCGGCCAAGACGCGCGACATCACCGGCGGTCTGCCGCGCGTTGCCGAGCTGTTCGAAGCGCGCAAGCCGAAGGAAAATGCAATCATTGCAAAGGTCTCGGGCCGTGTCGTGTACGGCAAGGACTACAAGGCCAAGCGCAAGATCGGCATCCAGCCGGAGGACGGCGGCGATCTGGTCGAATATCTGATCCCCAAGTCGAAGGTAATCGACGTGCAGGAAGGCGATTATGTGAAGCGGGGCGACAATCTCGTTGCCGGCTCGCCCGATCCGCATGACATTCTCGAAGTACTCGGGATCGAGCCGCTGGCCGAATTCCTCGTCGCCGAAATTCAGGAAGTTTACCGCCTGCAAGGCGTGAAGATCAACGACAAGCACATCGAAACGATCGTTCGCCAGATGCTGCAAAAGGTCGAGATCATCGAGTCAGGCGATACGACGCTCCTGGTAGGCGAACAGGTCGACCGCGAGGAAATGATCGAGATCAACGACAAGGCGGCGCTGACTGGCGGCAAGCCTGCGGAAGGCAAGCCGATCCTGCTCGGGATCACCAAGGCTTCGCTGCAGACCCGCAGCTTCATCTCTGCGGCCTCTTTCCAGGAAACCACACGCGTGCTGACGCAGGCGGCGGTTGAAGGCAAGAAGGATGAACTGGTCGGCCTCAAGGAGAATGTGATCGTCGGTCGTCTGATTCCTGCGGGCACAGGTGCCGGCATGAACCGTCTGCGCGTGGCGGCCTCGTCACGTGACGCAGCGCTTCGTGTCCAGCAGCGCGAATGGCAGGAGAGTCTGATTGCACCGCGCACGGCGGCAGAGGAACATGCTGCCGAACTGCGTCAGCCAATTGAAGCTGACACCGGCGACGATGCGCTGGCGGCTGTGATCCACACGCCGGAAAGCGTGGAGGATGGAGCCGAATAGGCCATTCAGGCAAATGCCGTTTTTCAAAAGCCCCGTCGGAGCAATCCGGCGGGGTTTTTCTTTGGAGATTGATCGCCTTGGCTTATGCGGGTTCCTGATCTCATGAAGCCAAAAATTCTCACCACCATCCGCGACTATTCACCGAAGCTTTTGGCAGCGGACGCCCTTGCAGGCGTCACAGTTGCACTGGTTGCGCTGCCGCTCAGTATTGCCATTGCCATCGCTTCGGGCGCGCCTCCCGCCGCCGGCCTTATGACTGCGGTTGTCGCTGGCTTCGTCATCTCGGCTCTTGGCGGCAGCAGAGTGCAGATCGGGGGACCGACCGGTGCCTTTATCGTGATCGTCTATGGCGTCATTCACGATCACGGCATGAACGGCCTGCTGGTTGCGACGCTGATGGCGGGCGGAATATTGTTCGTGGCTGGACTGCTCAGGGCGGGAAAGTTGATCCGCCACGTTCCGGAACCGGTGATCGAAGGCTTCACGATCGGCATCGCGATCGTCATTGCGGTTAGCCAGCTCAAGGATCTGGCCGGAATGACAGGTGCTGCGCTTCCCGCGGATTTCCTGCCAAAGCTGGAGGGGCTATGGTCGATGCGGGCGACAATAGATCGCCCGTCTGTTGCAATTGGCATTGGCTGCGTCGCCGCAATTCTCGTTTTGCGACGGCTGGCGCCCAAATTTCCCTGGCTTGTGCTTGTCGTTGCGCTGGCCAGTGTCGCGGCGGCCGTGGGTTTTCCGTCCGTCGAGACGGTCGCTGCTCGTTATGGCGCCCTTCCCAATGTCATCCCGATGCCTCAGTTTCCAGCGATCAGCGTCGCATTGTTGATCGAGCTGCTGCCATCCGCCTTGACGATCGCCTTTCTCGCTGGGATCGAGTCGCTGCTCTCTGCCATTGTTGCTGACAGGATGATCGGCGGGGCCCACCGGTCCAATGCTGAATTGGTGGCGCAAGGGGTGGCGAACCTTGCGTCCCCGCTGTTTGGCGGCTTGCCAGCCACCGGGGCGATCGCGCGGACGGCAACCAATGTGAATGCGGGCGGTCGCACGCCCGTGGCGGGAATGATTCATGCCATCATCATCCTGCTGGCCATGATGGTCGCCGCGCCGATGGCCGGGGCATTGGCGCTTCCTGCGCTTGCCGGATTGCTGATTGTGACCGCCTGGACGATGAGCGAGCCGCATCGTTGGCAGGATCGCCTGCGCCTGCCCAAGGCAGACCTGGCATTGCTGCTGCTCACGGCGGCGCTTACGGTCCTGGCAGACCTCACAGTGGCGATAGCACTGGGAACGCTGATCGGTGTCGTGCTGAGGCTTACGCGCGGCGAAATTGAGGCGCCACGCTGGCATACGCCCTTTCGCTGGGGTGGCGACGAACCGGACTGAGCTGCAAACGGTTTTTCTTTGGCAGTGGCTTGTCTAAGACGAGCGGATGGCTGCTCTGAATCCCTGGCGCGAACTGCGATCTGCCCGATATGGGCTGTTGCTGGCGCTTATGTGCCTTGGCATCTGGCTGAATGCTGCAGATACGTTGGTGACAGTGACGATCATGCCGAGCGTCGCGCGGGCGATTGGCGGATATGAATGGTTCGGCTGGACGGTTGCGGCCTATCTTGTCGGCTCGATTCTTGCGAGTGCCTGTGCAGCAAGGCTTGCTGGCGATTTCGGGATCCGGCGGATGACCATCCTGTTCGGCCTTGTCTACGCCGCTGGCTGCGCACTCGGGGCACTAGCGCCCGCAATGCCGTTGTTTGTTTTGGGGCGCTTTGTTCAGGGTATTGGCGCGGGGGCAATTGTCGCACTGTGCTACATCGCCATTCCTGGCAACTTTCCCGAACGTGTCTGGCCTGCTGTTTTCGGGGCAATATCAGCGATCTGGGGCATTGCGACCTTGCTCGGTCCGTTGCTCGGCGGCCTGTTCGCAACAGGTCAGCATTGGCGCACGCTATTCTGGCTCTTCGCCGCACAAGCGCTGATCTTTGCAGCACTGATCCGATGGCTTGCAGCGGCCGATGGGCAAGTCGATGCGGCCAAGGGCATTCCCGCACGCCAGCTGGCGCTTCTGCTCTCGTCCGTGACGGCGCTCGGTTCGGCGGGACTGGTCACGCATACATTCGTTGCCGGAGCGCTTGTCGTTGCCAGCGCGGGCGGCTTTCTCTGGCTGCTTTCGATCGATCGGGTTTCGCAGGTCCGGCTGCTTCCGCGCGATGCCGCAAATCTGAAAAGTGCCGCAGGGCAGGGATATTTCATCATATTCGCGACAGAGGCAGCTGCGATCGGGTTCAGCGTCTATGGAGCGGCCTTT
>JADJAC010000010.1:0-112500 GCA_016704425.1 Sphingomonadales bacterium | reverse complement strand
TGTGGAATTTCCAAAACAACCAGGAGGTTGGCTTAGAAGCAGCCATCCTTTAAAGAAAGCGTAACAGCTCACTGGTCTAAATAAGAGATTCTGCGGCGAAGATGTAACGGGGCTCAAGACGTGCACCGAAGCTTAGGGTGTGTAGCAATACACGCGGTAGCGGAGCGTTCCGTAAGCCGATGAAGCGATCTGGTAATGGGTCGTGGAGGTATCGGAAGTGCGAATGCAGACATGAGTAGCGATAAAGAGGGTGAGATGCCCTCTCGCCGAAAGCCCAAGGGTTCCTGCGCAAGGCTAATCCGCGCAGGGTAAGTCGGCCCCTAAGACGAGCCCGAAGGGGGTAGTCGATGGGAATCAGGTTAATATTCCTGAACCTGGAGGTGTGTGACGGATCTCGTAAGTTGTCAGTCCTTAACGGATTGGACTGGCTTCGAAGAGGTTCCAGGAAATAGCCCCTCCATTATAGACCGTACCCGAAACCGACACAGGTGGGCAGGTAGAGTATACCTAGGCGCTTGAGAGAAGTGTACTGAAGGAACTCGGCAAATTGCCTCCGTACCTTCGGAAGAAGGAGGCCCCATCTTAAGGCAACTTTTGATGGGGGGCACAGGCCAGGGGGTAGCGACTGTTTAGCAAAAACACAGGGCTCTGCTAAGTCGGCTTCAAGACGACGTATAGGGCCTGACGCCTGCCCGGTGCCTGAAGGTTAAGTGGAGGGGTGCAAGCTCCGAAATGAAGCCCAGGTAAACGGCGGCCGTAACTATAACGGTCCTAAGGTAGCGAAATTCCTTGTCGGGTAAGTTCCGACCTGCACGAATGGCGTAACGACTTCCCCACTGTCTCCAGTACATGCTCAGCGAAATTGAATTCTCCGTGAAGATGCGGAGTACCCGCGGTTAGACGGAAAGACCCCGTGCACCTTTACTGCAGCTTCAGAGTGGCATTAGGAAAGAACTGTGTAGCATAGGTGGGAGGCTTTGAAGCGACGGCGCCAGCTGTCGTGGAGCCATAGGTGAAATACCACCCTGTTGTTTTCTGATGTCTAACCTCGCACCGTTATCCGGTGCAGGGACCCTCTGTGGCGGGTAGTTTGACTGGGGCGGTCGCCTCCTAAAGAGTAACGGAGGCGCGCGATGGTGGGCTCAGGACGGTTGGAAACCGTCTGTTAGAGTGCAATGGCATAAGCCCGCCTGACTGCGAGACTGACAAGTCGAGCAGAGACGAAAGTCGGTCATAGTGATCCGGTGGTCCCTCGTGGAAGGGCCATCGCTCAACGGATAAAAGGTACGCCGGGGATAACAGGCTGATAACCCCCAAGAGCTCATATCGACGGGGTTGTTTGGCACCTCGATGTCGGCTCATCACATCCTGGGGCTGGAGCAGGTCCCAAGGGTTTGGCTGTTCGCCAATTAAAGTGGTACGTGAGCTGGGTTCAGAACGTCGCGAGACAGTTTGGTCCCTATCTGCCGTGGGCGTCGAAATTTGAGAGGAGTTGACCCTAGTACGAGAGGACCGGGTTGAACATACCTCTGGTGGACCTGTCATCGCGCCAGCGGTGCAGCAGGGTAGCTATGTATGGACGGGATAACCGCTGAAAGCATCTAAGCGGGAAGCCTCCCTCGAGATAAGATTTCATCGAGCCGTGGAAGACCACCACGTTGATAGGCCAGGTGTGGAAGTGCGGTAACGCATGGAGCTAACTGGTCCTAATTGCTCTTTTCGCGCTTTGAGAGTCCCGCCATCAATGACAGCACTGGGTGCTGGCCATTGATTGTGTGATAATCATTCGCAGCCCAAGATTACGGTCAGATTTGCTAACAACAAATCCAATGCACGGTATTGATTTTAGGAACCCGCATATCGCTTTTTTGAGCGCCTGCTTCATAGCTTGGTGACCATAGCGTCTGTGACCCACCCGATCCCATCCCGAACTCGGCCGTGAAACCAGTCTGCGCCGATGGTACTGTTGCTTAAGCACCGGAAGAGTAGGACGTCGCCAGGCTTTGCAGCAGGCGCTCGGAAAAGCGCACGATATGCGGGATCTTCAACGAACCCATTTACTTTGTTAAAGGCCGATCGAAGCCTCAGGCTTCGCAAGGCCGAACGGCCGCCCGAGCTTATTGCGAGGATAGCCAAGCGAACGGATGTCCGCGTCGGCGCTTGAGGCAAACCCAAGTTGTCGCGGGATGGAGCAGCCCGGTAGCTCGTCAGGCTCATAACCTGAAGGTCGTAGGTTCAAATCCTACTCCCGCAACCAACGAAACAACCCGCCTTCGCGCGGGTTTTTTTGTGCCTGCGGCAAATCAGGGTTGCTGGGGGAGTGCCCAGTCAATCGGCGCAAGGCCTTTGCTTTCAAGAAAGGCATTGGCCTTGGAAAAATGCCTGCAGCCCAGAAACCCGTTGTGCGCCGAAAAAGGTGACGGGTGGGCAGCCTTCAGCACGAAGTGCTTCTGCGCGTCGACAAACTCTGCCTTGCGCTGCGCATAATTGCCCCAGAGCATGAACACGACAGGCGTTTCTTGCGCGTTGACGAGGCGCACCACAGCGTCCGTAAATCGTTCCCAGCCTTTGCCCTGATGCGAAGCAGGCTGCCCCTGCTCGACCGTCAGAACAGAGTTGAGCAACAAGACTCCCTGTCGTGCCCAATGCTCGAGAAAACCATGTGCCGGCGGTCGAATGCCAAGGTCGGATTCGATTTCCTTGTAGATGTTCACAAGGCTTGGCGGTGGACGGACGCCCGGCTTCACGCTGAAGCACAGGCCATGCGCCTGCCCTTCGCCATGATAGGGGTCTTGCCCCAGAATGACGACACGAACCTTGTCGAGCGGGGTCAGGTCGAGGGCCCGGAACCATTCGGCCCCTTTGGGAAATACTCGCTTGCCAGCCTTCTTTTCGGCCACAAGAAAGGCGCGCAGGGCGCCCATATAGGCACTTTCGAATTCCGGCAGTAGCGGGATCTTCCAGCTCTGCTCGAGGGCAATCGCGTCGGACATCGTCGATCCCTCTTCTGACCGAGCCTCCGAGTCAACAGCCTCTGCGCTTCACATCAAACCCACACAATCAAACTTGGGGACAAGACTGCTAAGTTGCGTCAAAGCACCAGATCGGCCCGTTCCAATGTGTGCCGTCGCCTTCGACACAGGTGAGCCCGGATACATTCGGCGCCGCAGCAATTGCGCGTGGCCAGAAGGCCTTGGCCGCGGTATTTCGTGCGACGACGGCCACTTCCCAGCGCCCCGTATAGGCAGCGAGCACCTGTCTCAGCGCCTCATCGGCAACGCCGGTATGCCGATATTGTCGGGCTACGAAGAATTCACCCATGCCGCGCTCGACATAGCCGCTGCCCCGGCGTGATTGGTTGTTGATCAACGCAAACCCTGCCGAGCGCCCTTCATAGCGGATTACAAGGGCAAGCGCACATTCATCCTGCCAATGATCATCAATTCCGGGTAGGTCATCATAGCGACCGTCCGGACCAAAATCGAAATCGGTATCCGTGATCGGGCTCATTTCGGAAAAGTCGTAGATGTAGAATTGCACCAGCCCGTCAATCAGTGCGCGATCAGCCACCGCAATCTTTTCGAGCGTGACACGTTTCGAAAGTGGCAATCTATTCAGCAAAGACCGGTTTCCGCTTCTCCATTTCGGACATCACGGCCTCAATCTGGTTCGGCGTGCGAATGACCTTGACCTGTTCGTCGCTCTCGGCCTGCAGGATTTCGGCATCGGTCGCATCGGCCAGCATGTTGCATAGCCGCTTTGCTCCACGGACCGCGTGGGGATTCTTGTTGGCAATGATGCGTGCAAGTTCGAGCGCAGCGGTCAAGGGATCGTCCGAAACGTGCGTGGCAAAGCCCATGGCCTTGGCTTCATGGCCATTGAACTGGCGATTCGTGTAAATCATCTCCCGCAGCACATCGTCTGCAACCTGCGTGCGCCAAAGCGCCATCCCGGCCACATCGGGCACCAGGCCCCACTTCATTTCCATGATCGCGATCCGCGTGTCGGGGTGGACATAGCGGATATCCGCGGCCGCCATGATCTGGCTGCCAGCGCCAAAGGCCACGCCATGCACGGCAGCAATGACCGGAACGGGAAGCTCACGCCATCCCCAGGCTGCATATTGCGCATTGTTGGATATACCGTTTGTCCGGTCGGCGAGCGTACCCCCCGCGCTGCTGGCGCCGGGATCGCGTTCCGCCTGCAGGCTTGAAAGGTCGAGCCCCGCACAAAAAGCACGCCCCTCGCCAGACAGGACGACGACGCGCAGCCCCGGCGTTGCCTTCAGCGTTTCGATGGCTTCGACAAGGGCGGCCCACATTGCAGCATCGAGCGCGTTCATCTTGTCGGTGCGGATCATCCGGACATCGGCAATCCCGTCTTCAAGCATGGTGATCGAAACGCGGTCCTTCATGAGGCACTCCTCTTCAATGCAGCTTCTACGATCGGCAGTTGGTCATTGCCAAAATACATGTCATCCTTATCGACAAACATCGTCGGTGAGCCATAACCACCACGCGCGATCAGTTCGTCCGTATTGGCGCGCAGTCTGGCCTTGTTTTCGTCGGTGACGGACGCTGCGCGTATTGCCGCGCCGTCCAGTCCGGCAGAATTGGCAAACCGTTCAAGCGTATCGGGGTCATCCAGATTCTCCCCACCTCCGAAGAATCCCTCGAATGCGGCCTTTGCAAATGCGCGCAGAGCCTTCTGGTCACTCTCAAGCGCAGTGGCCATACGCATGGCGTGCACGCTCTTTGCGGGATGATACTGATTGGGGAAATGCATCGTCACCCCGGCAAGCCGCGCCCAATCCTTCAGGACTTTCCAGCTGTGCCGGAAACGCGGGTTGTCCCCGCTTTCGCGCGCGGCATAGACCGCCGGATTGACGGCATTGAACACGCCACCCACAAGGATCGGGCGATAAGTGATCGTCGCGCCCGCCCGCCCGACCACGCCCTCGACGTTGGTGAACGCGAGATAGGTCCAGGGGCTGGACAGGTCGAAGAAGAATTCAAGATGTGCCATTGTCAGCCTGTCGTCCGGCCATAGAAATTGAGCTCAAGCACCACGTCATTGGGATCGCGGAGAAATATCTGGCTGAGTCCGATCGAGGCGATATGGTTTGTCGCGTAATCAATGCCACGGACGTCGAGCCGCGCTTCCATTTCCTCATAGCCCGAACAGTTGAGCGCCACGTGATGAATCGCGCCCGTCGGCCCGGCTGAGACATCTCGATCATAGGCGCGCGGGCAATCCAGACTGTTGATGTGAACGACCGGCCGCCCCGCGTCGTCGTACATCCACTGGACCTGCGTCGGCGGGAGCGGAGGGGGACCATTGCGCCGATCCAGCCCCAGCACTTCGGCATAAAATGTTGCCGTGGCGTCGAGATCTTCGACGATGATATTGACGTGATCGATTGCGTTGACCTTCATGGCACGTCCCTCAGCCGGCAGCCTTCTTCCAATACTGGTCGCGCAGCAGCCTCTTGTAGAGCTTGCCCGTATCATGCCGCGGCAACTCCGCAAGGAAGTCGATCCGGCGCGGGATCTTGACACCAGAGAGCTTTTCCCGGGCATAGGCGGTCAATGTATCGCGCAGATCATCGCCTGCATCCGCCATGTCCACGGGCTGCACGACGGCAATGACTTCTTCGCCCATTTCGTCGTGCGGACCACCGATCACGGCAACATCCTGCACACGCGGATGCGTGACGAGATGGTTTTCGATTTCCTGCGGATAGATATTCACCCCGCCCGAAATGATCATGAAGCTTTTGCGGTCGGTCAGGTACAGATAACCCTCTTCATCCACATAGCCAACATCGCCGAGCGTGGACCAGCCCCTGGAATTGCGGCTTGACGACGTTTTTTCCTGGTCGCCATGATATTCGAACGTGTTTTCGCTTTCGAAGAAGATCGTCCCTTCGGTGCGCGGCGGCAATTCCGTCTCGCCATCTTCACCCATGATGTGAATCACGCCCATAACGGCCTTGCCAACCGATCCCTTGTGGGCAAGCCAATCCTTCGACCCGATGAAGGTCATGCCATTGCCTTCGGAACCGGCATAATATTCCTCGATGATCGGCCCCCACCAATCGATCATCGCCTGTTTGACCGGAATCGGGCATGGAGCGGCGGCGTGGATGGCGCAGTCGAGCGTCGAAAGATCATATTTCGACCGAACCTCATCCGGCAATTTCAGCATGCGAATGAAGTGTGTCGGCACATATTGGCCGCAGGTGATATTGTATTTCTCGATCGCCGCAAGAACGCCTTCCGGATCGAATTTCTTCATCATCACGATAGTGCCGCCAATCTTCTGGACCGTCATCGACCAGCGGAGCGGTGCCGCATGATAGAGTGGTGCCGGCGACAGATAGACACTGTCCGGGCCTATTCGATACAACCCCATTGCCAACAGGATGAGCGGGTTCGTCTGCGCAATGGATGGGTCCTCAGGCAACGGCACCCGGACGCCCTTCGGCCGACCCGTCGTGCCGGATGAATAGAGCATGTCGACGCCGGCACGTTCATCAGCGATTGGTGTCGCGGGCATTTCGGCGATTGCCTCTTCCCAACTTCCATAGCCTGCGATCTCTCCCCCCAGCGCATAGCGTTCGATCTCGGTCGAAAGCTGGGCTGCAAGCGGCGCAAGGCTCGCCGACATGACGAGCATCCGGGATCCCGAGTTCTGCAGGATATAATCTGCTTCATCGGCCGTGAGCCGGGTGGACAGGCAGACATAGCGCAGGCCGGACCGCTGAGCGCCCCAGGTCAGGGCGTAATAGGCCGGTGTGTTTTCAACCATGAAGCCGACCACATCCTCGGCCTTGAGGCCGCGAGAACGGAAGAACTGGGCAACCCGGTTCGACGCCTCATCCAGCTGCTTGAACGTCAGCGTCTCTCCTGTCTCGGCAAGGATGACGGCTGGCTTGTCCGGGTTGGTCGTGGCGTGAATACTCGGATGCATGGGTCTTGAAGCTCCTATCGGTCAACTCGGCGCGCGAATCTCCTGCCCGCGTCTCGAAAACGATAGCAGCGATTGAGTTGCAGACCAGCACTGATCTTGGCTAGGGTGCGCAGATGGACAACACCCTCCCGACAGGCGAATTCGATCCGGTCCAGTTGATCCGGATGATGAGCGGCAACGGTCACAACCGCCTTATTGGCGTCAAATACAATGCCCACGGCTCCGGCTGGGCGGAATTGCGCTTGCCTTACAATTCGGCATTGGTCAGCGACGCGAGCACCGGAATTCTTGCCTCCGGGCCGATCTTCACGATGATGGATATGGCCACATCCATGTCAATCTGGTTGAAGAGTGGCAAATTCCAGCCGCAGGCGACACTCGATCTGCGTATCGACTATCTCCGCCCGGCCGAACCCGGAAAGGACGTCTTCGGGAGAGGCGAATGTTATCACCTGACGCGGTCGATCGCGTTCGTGCGCGGCCAGGCGCATGATGGCAACCCCGATCGCCCCATCGCACATGTGGCGGGCACCTATATGTTTACGGCAGGCGCCTGATGGAAACCAATTCTCCCTTCGCCCGGACTATGGGCTTCGGCTCGGAACGGGACAGCGAGGGTCGCCTTGTGCTGACCATGGCTTTTGAGACCAACAAGATGGGGCGGCCCGGCTTCCTGCATGGCGGCGCCATTGCCGGGATGCTTGAGGCCGTTGCCTTCGCGACTCTGGCCGAAGCGCTGGATGCTGATGACAATGCCCGCATCAAGCCCATCAACGTGACCGTCAACTATCTGCGCGGCGGGCGCGATGCCTTGACCCGTGCACGTGCAACGATCGAACGACTGGGCAGGCGTGTCGCCAATGTGGAGGCCATTGCCTGGCAGGACGATCCTGATAACCCCATTGCCATTGCCCAGATGAACCTGATGCTCCAGCGCGACTAGGCCGGATTATTCGGCAGCCACGGCCTCCTCGGGCTCTTTCCAGACCAGTACGGGCTTTCTGGCTGCCAAGGTTTCATCAAGACGCCGTCGCGGCGCATAATGCGGGGCAGACTTGAGCAGAGGATCACCTTGTTTTGCCCGCATGGCCACGGAGCGAAGCGCGCCAATGAACTGGTCGAGCGTTGCCTTGCTCTCGGTCTCGGTCGGCTCGATGAGCATTGCGCCATGCACGACAAGCGGGAAATACATTGTCATCGGATGATAGCCCTCATCGATGAGGGCCTTTGCAATATCCAGCGTCGTGAAACCCTCCGCCAGGCCGCCATCGGAAAAAAGCGCTTCATGCATGCACGGTCCGGTTTGGCCAAAGGGCGCATCGAGGACATCGTCGAGCGAGCGCAGGACATAGTTTGCATTGAGCACCGCATCTTCGGCAACCTGCCGCAATCCGTCCGCACCGTGAGACAGAATGTAGGCGAGCGCGCGGGTGTACATGCCCATTTGCCCATGAAAGGCCGTCATCCGGCCAAAGGCCTTGCCCTGCCGTTCGTCAACTGTCTCTTCCTCGATCAGCAGAAATGTGTCGCCCTGTCGTTCGACATAGGGAAGCGGCGCGAAGGGCGCCAGGGCTTCTGAAAGCACGACTGGTCCTGAGCCTGGTCCACCACCGCCGTGCGGGGTGCTGAATGTCTTGTGCAGATTGATGTGCATCGCATCGATGCCGAGATCGCCGGGGCGGACTCGCCCGACAATGGCGTTGAAATTGGCCCCATCGCAATAGACAAAAGCACCTGCGGCATGAACTGCTGCGGAGAGCGCCTTCATGTCGCGCTCGAACAGGCCACACGTGTTGGGGTTGGTGATCATCACCCCGGCCACGTCGGGGCCAAGCCGCGCGGTAAGAGCCGCAAGATCGACGCGCCCCTCGGCGGTCGCGGGGATGTTCTCGACCGCATAGCCCGCAAACGCAGCCGTCGCCGGATTTGTGCCATGTGCGCTTTCCGGCACAAGGATTGTCGATCGGGCATCGCCGCGCGCTTCAAGGGCGGCGCGGATGGCAAGGATGCCGCACAATTCCCCATGCGCTCCCGCCTTGGGAGACATGGCAACAGCCTTCATGCCTGTCAGCGTTACGAGCCAATGCGCCAGTTCATGGATCACCGCCAGTGCGCCTTGCACTGTTTCTCGCGGTGCGAGCGGGTGGATGTCTGCAAAGCCCTTCATCCGCGCGATCTTCTCATTCAGCCGCGGATTGTGCTTCATCGTGCAAGACCCAAGCGGGAAAAGACCGAGGTCAATCGCATAATTCTGCCGGGAAAGCCGCGTGTAGTGCCGCACCGTTTCCGGTTCGGAGAGTCCGGGAATTCCAATGGGACGATTGCGCTCGAGGCCTGCAAGTCGCGATTTGACAGCAGATGGCGCGGCAATGTCCACGCCGGTTGTTTCACCGTCGCCAATTTCGAAGATCAGCGCCTCTTCAAGCATGAGCGCGCGATTGCCCGTGTAGGTTCCGGCGCTTTCGGCTACTCCTGCGCCCACTTCCGGGCGCCATCCGCTTGCATTGATCGTCATGCCAGCACCTCCTCAAGCGCATTGGCAAAAGCCTCTATGTCCTCAGGCGTCACCACTTCGGTCACCGCAACGACGAGTCCCTTCTCGAGCACAGGATTGCCCGGGTACAGTCGGCCAAGCGATACGCCGCCGAGGACCCTGCGATCCGCCAGCGCGCGAACAACCGGTCGCGCCTCCTTGGGCAGTTTCAGGGTGAATTCGTTGAAAAAGCTTTCATTGACCAGCGACACACCCGGCACCTTCTCAAGCCGCTCGGCCGCACTGACCGCTTGTGCATGGTTGAGTGCCGCCAGATCGCGGAGGCCACGCTCACCGAGCAGTGTCATATGGGTCGAAAAGGCCAGCGCGCAGAGCCCTGCATTGGTGCAGATGTTCGACGTCGCCTTTTCACGGCGGATATGTTGCTCGCGCGTGGAAAGGGTCAACACGAACCCGCGCTTTCCTTCTGCATCGACCGTTTCGCCGCAAAGGCGACCGGGCATCTGGCGAACGAATTTCTCCTTGCAGGCAAACAGCCCCACATAAGGTCCACCAAACTGGAGCCCGACCCCGATCGACTGGCCTTCGCCGACCACGACATCGGCGCCCATTTCACCGGGCGAGCGAATGGCACCCAGAGCCACTGGTTCGGTGACAACAGCAACAAGCAAGGCGCCCTGCTCATGCGCCTTGGCGGCAATGGCCGACAGATCCTCGATGCGACCAAGGATGTCGGGATACTGGACGACAACACAGCTTGTGTCCGCGTCGATGGCGGCGAGCAATTGCTCGCTGTCCGTCTCTGCCGAAAGATCGGGTGCCGACGTCATCAACTGGTCGCCCGTGAACTTCGCCATCGTCTTCGCAAGGCTCACATAATGGGGATGCAGCCCTGATGAGAGGATTGCTTTTGTCCGCTTGGTGACGCGCGCAGCCATGCTGATCGCCTCCCAGCAGGCCGTCGAGCCGTCATACATCGAGGCATTGGCCACATCGCAGCCGTAAAGCCGCGCGACCTGGGTCTGGAATTCGAACAGCATCTGCAGCGTGCCCTGAGCGATTTCCGGCTGATAGGGTGTGTAGGCAGTCAGGAACTCGCCGCGCTGGATCAGGTGATCGACGCTGGCCGGGATATGGTGCTTGTAGGCGCCGCAACCCAGAAAGAAGGGATGATGTCCGGCCGCCATATTCTGCCGCGCCAGAGCCGAGAAGTGCCGCTCAACCGCCATTTCGCTGGCATGTCCGGGCAGACCGGCAATCGGGCCGGAGAGGCGGGCTTCGGCCGGGACATCAATGAACAGGTCATCGATACTGGCCGCACCGATTGTTGCGAGCATCGCTTGCCGGTCTGCCGGCGTCAGAGGAAGGTAGCGCATCAAAGACCGTTCACATACGCCTTGTAGGCCGCTTCATCCATCAGCCCGTCGAGCTCGGAAGGGTCGGACAGGGTGAGCTTGAAGAACCAGCCATCGCCTTCGGGGTCCGAATTGACCAGTGCCGGATCGCCATCAAGTGCGCCATTGCCTTCGGTGACCGTGCCTGAAACCGGTGCATAGACGTCGGACGCTGCCTTCACGGATTCGACCACAGCTGCATCGCCACCCTTCTTCACCTGGGTTCCGGCAGTCGGCACTTCAACAAACACGATATCGCCCAGCTGGCCCTGTGCATAATCGGTGATGCCAACGGTTGCGGACGTGCCGTCAACATCGATCCATTCATGTTCATCGGTGAAATAGCGGGTCATTGGACAGCTCCTTTGCGGACGTAATTGTGGGGAACGAAGGGCATTCTGGTCACGATGAGGCCAATCCGCTTGCCACGGACCTCTGCTTCCAGCGCGGTGCCGGGTGCTGATTGCGCGGTCGCGACAAAGCCGATGGCAATCGGGGCCTGGACGCTGGGTGCAAAGCCGCCTGAGGTGATCGTGCCAACTTGGGCGGACCCCGAAAAGATCGTCGCGCCTTCGCGCACCGGCTGGCGCCCATCGACCAGAAAGCCGACACGCTTTGTCGATGCTCCGTCTTGCAGGGCCTTCAGGATTGGTTCGCTGCCGGGGAAACCGCCCTCGGTGCGGCGGCGCTTCGATACGGCAAAGCCAAGACCGGCGGCAATCGGGTTGGTCGCTTCATCAAGATCGTGCCCATAGAGCGGCAAACCCGCTTCGAGGCGAAGGGAGTCGCGGGCACCGAGCCCGATCGGCTTGACCTCGGGTTGTGCGAGCAATGCGTCGGCCAGCGCCGCAACGGCTTCGGCAGGCACGGAGATTTCGAATCCGTCTTCCCCGGTATAGCCAGACCGGCTGATCCATAGCGGTTCATGCCCCCAAAGGAAGCTACCCGCTTCCATGAAGAAAAGCTTCCCGACACCAGGGACGACACGCGCGAGTGCATCGACGGCCTTGGGGCCCTGAAGCGCCAGCAGGGCACGGTCTTCCATGTGGTTGAGGGTGATTTCGTCGGGCAGGAATTCGCGCAAATGCCCGATGTCATCCCATTTCACAGCCCCGTTGATGACGACATAGATGCCCATCGGCGTCTTCGTGATCATCAGGTCATCAAGAATGCCGCCCTCATCATTGAGGAATAGCGAATAGCGCATCTGCCCTTCGCTCAGCCCTTTGACATCCGCGGGAATCAGTGCTTCCAGCGCTTCCTCCACGCTGTCACCTGCCAGCATCAATTGACCCATGTGCGACACATCGAACAGGCCAGCACTTTCGCGCGTCCACAGATGCTCGGACATGATGCCTTCATACTGGATTGGCATCGCATAGCCCGCAAATGGAACCATTCGCGCGCCATGTGCGCGATGCCAGCCACCGAGCGGGAGTTCGAGGATTTCGGCTTCGTCTTCGCTCATCACCGGCTCCGTTTCAAAAGATCACAGCACGGCCATGCGGGTTGCATGGTCCTGCTGCCCCCTCTGTCACGGAACCTGAGAGCTTTCCCCCGGGTTTGCCCGGGATTACCCCTTCGGTGGCCCCGGATCGAATCCAGAGCGCTTTCCAGAGTGTCGCAAAGACTGCAGCGGTCCTTTTGCCTGAGAGATTCCGGGGCGGTTGCTCCTTCGGCGATCGGGCTTCCCCGATACTCTCCCGCTTCGTCAGCGACACGACAGCCTTTGGCCACGGGTGCAGCCAGTGTCAATCGCTCATTGCCAAGCGCCGCCAGTATGCGGCGCCAGGATTCGCATCACCGCGTGGCGTTGTACTGCAACTGGGCCTGCGTCAGCTGAAAGCCGACAAGCAGTTCGAAACTGGAACGCGAGACGGCTTCGCGAACCTGCGGGTCGGCCATCGGGTCGATCGCCGCATCAGCATCGCCAGCCTTGCGCCGGCGTGTGATGCGCTCCTGGATTTCAGCCGGCAACGTCACGGCGGCACGATTGACATAGGCATTTGCGGTGCCTTTTGCTTCGGCGCGCAGCTCCCCGTCATTGAAATGGAGCGCGACCCGGCTCACGCGCTTTGAAACGACGACGCGGCCACCTTGCACGACAGTCGCAAAATAAGGGACGACCACATCGCGCGCGCCAGTCGGATTGGTGCGTCGCGCCTGAACATCGAAACTAGCTGTCACGACGACATCCTCACCTGAATCAGCACAGTTTGAGCGGACATTGGTAATGTCTGCCACGACATCGATGGCGCGCGAATCGAGGCTGCCCGGCGGATCGAACAGAGTGATATCAGCGGTATGCGAAGGAACGGCCACCGCAGGGCAGGCGTTGCGCGTGATGATGATGCCGCCGGATGAGTCAAACTCGCCCTGGCGCGCGCACCCGGCGAGCAACAGGCCGCAGGCGGCGACAGCTAAAATCGGGTTGCGAAACGACACAGGCATCATCCTTGAACAGGTACAGTTGCCGCGCGGTATAGGAAGCGCCTTTCGCGCCTGCAAGCAATCGCGTAGAGGCAAGCTCATATTATGACGGAAAAGCCCCCACTCCATCTTTTGATTGCTGCACCGCGCGGCTTCTGCGCGGGCGTTGATCGCGCCATCCTGATCGTCAATCGCACGCTCGAGAAGTTCGGCGCGCCGGTCTATGTGCGGCACGAAATTGTCCACAATCGCTATGTCGTCGATGAATTGAAGGCAAAGGGTGCCATATTCGTCGAAACGCTTGACGATGTGCCGGACAATGCTCCCGTTGTCTTTTCGGCACACGGCGTGCCCAAGGCCGTACCGGCAAAGGCCGAAGCGCGCGGGCTGACGTGGCTTGATGCGACATGTCCACTCGTTTCGAAGGTCCACCGCCAGGCCGAACGGCTGGTCGAAGCAGGGCGACACATCATTTTTGTCGGCCATGCCGGGCATCCCGAAGTCATTGGCACGTTCGGGCAGGTCCCTGCCGGGGCGATGACGCTCGTCGAAACGCTCGACGATGTGCCCCGTCTTTTGCCACCCGATCCCGACGCGCTTGCCTTCCTGACCCAGACGACGCTTTCCGTAGACGACACCGCTGAAATCGTTGCGGCATTGCGCGCCCGCTTCCCCGCCATCCTTGCGCCACGCGGCGAGGACATTTGCTACGCAACGTCGAACCGGCAGGAAGCCGTCAAAGCTATTACCGAGCGTTCCGAGGCGATTTTCGTGATCGGCTCTCCGAATTCTTCCAATTCGCTACGGCTCGCAGAAGTCGCCGAACGCGGCAATGTTCCCGCGCGCCTGATCGGCCGCGCGAACGAAATCGATTTCGACTGGCTGGGCAGTCCGAAAGTGGTGGGAATCACCGCGGGGGCATCGGCTCCCGAAATTCTCGTGCGCGAAGTCGTTGCAAAACTGGCGACGCGCTTTGCGATCACCGAGGAGGAAGTGACGACCGCAACCGAGTCCATGATCTTCAAGCTGCCCCGTGCCCTTACGGAAAATGCCTGACACGAACGCGAATGGAACAGGCCATCGGGCAAGACTGCGCAAGCGCCTTATCGAGGGCGGCGGCGATGCCCTTCTCGATCACGAACTGATCGAATATGTGCTTGCGCTCGCCATCCCGCGCATCGACACCAAGCCGCTCGCCAAGGACCTGCTCAAGGAATTCGGCGGGATCGCAGGGTTGCTGACGGCGGACGCAGCCGCAATCGCGCGGGTCAAGGGCATGGGTGACGGCGCCGTTGCGGCATTGAAGATCGTGCAGGCCGCATCACTGCGGCTTTTGCGCGACCGGATCATGGACAAGCCGGTGCTTGCAAGCTGGCAGGCCCTGCTCGATTATCTCCGCGCCGACATGGCCCACAAGACGACCGAACGCGTCCGCGTCCTCCACCTCAACAGCCGCAACATGCTGATCCGCGACGAAGCCATGTCGGAAGGCTCGATCGACCAGGCCGCGATCCACCCCCGCGAAGTCATTCGCCGCGCGATCGACCTCGGATCGTCGGCGATCATCCTGGTCCACAATCACCCGAGCGGAGACCCGGCACCAAGCCGCGCCGACATTGCGCTCACCCGCGACATTGCCGATGCGGGCAAGAAGCTCGGTATCACGGTCCACGACCATATCGTCATCGGCGCCAACGGGCACAGTTCAATGCGCGGGCTGGGGTTGCTTTAGGATTTCCGCGATTCGGTATTGCCGCCGGTCATCTGGCGGACAAACATCAGGTGCCTGACTTCCCAAGCCTGATCACAGCGCAATTTGACCCACGTTCCTCGCAATTTCTCGCAGATGCACGTCCCAGGTTCCGCAACAGCCGCCGAAAATGTCGATATGGGGATAGCGCTGCGCCAATGAACCGATACGCAGCCCAAGATCGACCGGATCTCCCTCTTCCAGATGGCCGATCTGGCACAAATCCATCTTGTCCTTGGCGCTCGCATTCGGACGCAAGCTGCGGAGGCGCAAGATCCAATCGCCGGACTCAAGCGCAGGTTCGAATTCCATTGGATGCGAGCAATTGACCCCGTAAAAGTCGGGCTTGGCGTCGCCGGTTTCGACGTCAACGGATTCGACCGCTTCCTTAAGGCTGGGCCCTGACTTGAGCCGATGATTGCTGTCCAGCGTAAAGGACATGCTGAGCGGCAGGCCGATCCGTGCGGCGGCACGGCACACGCCGATCGCTTCTGGAGCATTGTTGAACGTCATGGCACTCACGAAGTCGACGCGCGCGCGCTTGAGCGCTTCAAGCTGAAAGCTGTGATAATCTTCCGCTTGCTCAGCCGTAATTGTCCGATTAAGCGAATAGGCGTCACCGCGCGGCCCAAGCATGCCGCCAATCAGAATTTCGTCTATCTGATCCTCATAGGGCTTCGCAACATCGCGCAGCAACGTGATCGACGCGTCCAGCGCATCTGCCAGCGCGCTGCGGGAATACCCAAGCTTGTCTCCCCAATCAGGGCTGGCACGATAGTCCAGCCCGCTCATCATCGGGACAAATCGATGTTCGGCGGCGACATCCAGCATGCGGCGATACATTTCTTTGAGATCCGCGACCGCCACCGGATTGTCGAGCAGTGGGTACATCGCGAACTCTGGCAACTGATGGCCGTGGCGATACATGATCTCTGTCTCTTGACCGCCTTCGGCCAGATACAGAATGCCTTTGCGCTGTGGTGGAAATCCAGCCATGCCTGTCCTCCATGCTTTCCCGAGGATGAGCGAACCCATCGCCAATTGCAATCGGCGCCCTCACGCCGGCAGAATACCCCGTATTTCTGATCATTGCCCTGACCATCGGCACCGTAGAGCGCATGTGAAGACGGTGTTGGCAATGGCTTTGGAAGCCAATGCTCCTCTAACCAAATCCCTCCGACAAAAACCGCTCGGCCAGCGCGGCGTGCACCGCAGCCCCGCGTGCCATCACGCTGTCGTCAAGCACCATGCGGTTGGAGTGCAGGCCGCAGCATTGGCGCCAGTCGCTGCCTTCATGACTCGCGCCGAGGAAGAACATCGCGCCGGGCACCTTTTCGAGGACATAGGCGAAATCCTCTGCGCCCATGATCGGCGCGTCAAGCGTCCGCCAGGCCGCTGCGCCGAACAGGTCCTCAATCACCAATTGCCCGAAAGCGACAGCACGGCCATCACAGATGGTCACGGGGAAACCCTGATCGATCCGCACTTCGGCCGAGGCGCCGTGTGCGGCGGCAATGCCGGGCCCGAGCCGCTTCAACTCGGTTGCCACGGCCTCCCGCTGGCGCGGCGACAGTGTGCGGATCGTGCCGAGCAGCGAGGCGGTTTCGGGGATGATATTGTCCGTCGTCCCGGCAAGAATCCGCCCGATCGTGACCACTGCCGGATCGAAGACCGAAACCTTGCGCGTAACCATTGTCTGGATCGCCGTCACAATTTCACAGGCAATCGGCACCGGGTCGAGCGCATCATGCGGCATCGAGGCATGGCCGCCCCGGCCGGTGACTGTCATGTGCAGCTTGTCCGCCGAAGCAAGCAAGGGACCGGCCCGCCCCGTGAAGATGCCATGCGGCGCATTCGGCATGATGTGCAGCGCAAAGGCCGCATCGGGCAGCGGATCGATCAGGCCGTCGTCAAGCATGAAGCGCGCGCCGTGATGCCCTTCCTCGCCAGGCTGGAACATGAACATGACGGTTCCGGCCAGCGTATCGCGCTTCGCCGAAAGCAGCCGCGCCGCTCCCACGAGCATGGCAACATGCGTATCATGGCCGCAGGCATGCATCGCGCCATCGGTCGTCGAGGCATAGTCGAGCCCGGTATCCTCATGAAGCGGCAAGGCATCCATATCACCACGCAGCAGAACAGTGCGCCCATTGTCCGATCCGCGCAGGATCGCGATCAGGCCTGTCGTCGAGGGCCCTTCACGAAATTCAAGCGGCAGGCCCGCCAATGCTGCCTTGATCTTGGCCAGCGTCTTGGGGTTCTGCAATCCCAATTCGGGCTCGACATGAATGGCCCGGCGCAATGTCACGAGATCGGGAAGGATCGCCTCGGCATCGGCCGTCCAGCCGCTGGTCACCTCGTTCATCCTCGTCCTCCGAACAATTGCCGACCTGCCAGATCGAGCATGATTTCCTCTGATCCGCCGCCAATCGCATTGACCCGGACTTCACGGTAGATCCGCTCCACCTTGGAGCCGGTGATATAGCTTGCCCCGCCCAGGACCTGCGCTGCATCGCGGGCGACGGCTTCGAGCATCCGTGTTGCCTGCACCTTCAGCATTGCAAAATCGGCCGGCTGGTCCCGCCCTTCCTGCACCTGCCAGGCGCAAAGATCGACCCAGGCCTGTGTCGTGTTGATCTGGCGCGCCATGTCGGCGAGCTTGATCCGGATCGACTGGTGCTTGACCAGCGGCTTGCCGAATGTCTCGCGCTGCTGCGCCCATTCGACCGCTTCCTTCAGGCAGACACGCGCATAGGCGCAGCAGCCCATGGCCATGCCGAGCCGTTCCGAATTGAAATTGCGCATGATCCCGATGAAGCCGCCATTCTCGGCCCCGATCAGGTTTTCTGCGGGCACTTTCACATCCTCGAAATGGATCGCCGCCGTATCCGAACAGCGCCAGCCCATCTTGTCGAGCCGCGTGCACGAGACGCCGGGCGTTTCCATATCGATGAGCAGAAGCGACACGCCGCCTGCCCCCGGCCCGCCCGTGCGCACCGCACAGGTCAGCCAGTCGGCCCGCATGCCGGAGGTGATGAACATCTTCGAACCATTGACGACATAATGATCGCCGACCCGCTGTGCCTTGGTCCTGAGGTTGGCCACGTCCGAACCGCCCGACGGTTCGGTAATGCCGAGCGCAATGATCTTTTCGCCGGCAAGCACCGGCACGGCGACGCGGCGCTTCATCTCTTCTGCACCCATGGCGAGGATCGGCGGCAAGCCGATGCCGTGCGTCATCAGCGACGCCGTCAGCCCGCCCGCCCCGACAGCCGACAATTCTTCGGTCTGCGTCATCCCGTGGAAGATATCGAACCCCTCACTGTGCCCGCCATAGGCTTCGGGGTAGCGCAGCCCCAGAATGCCTGCTTCAGCCGCTTTCCTGTGCAGTTCGCGGGGAAGCTCGCCCTCCGCTTCCCATCGGTCGATATGGGGCGCGATCTCTTGCGCGACAAAGCGGCGCACCGATTGGGCGAGCGCTTCGTGCGTTTCGTCATAATAGGGCGATCGGGCCCGCCAGCTATCGAAATCCATCATGCAGAAAAGACCTTGTTGGTAACCGCTGCACCTGCCGCGGCCGCAAGTCCCGTCAGCACGGTGCCCCAGATCATGTCGAGGATCGTGACTTTCAGGCTCCAGACCTTCAGGGTCGCATAATTGGTCAGGTCATAGGTCATATAGGCAAAAAAGCCGAAAGCCGCTCCATAACAGAGCGCCGTCTTCCAGCTTCCACTTTGCATCGCCGGGCCGACGGCGAAGATCATCATGCCCAGGATATAGAGAAGATAGAACAGGATCGCAGGCGGGAGGCGAAAGCTGTCTGCCAGCAACTCTCCGATCTCGACCTTGTAGAGGCGTTCTGACATGGTCCGTAGCCAGACTGAATCGATCAGCGCAAAGGCGATCCCGGTGGCCAGATAAGCAAACGCGTAACGTCCCATGTCATACTTCTCCTACATTTTTACATAACCCGGTTCGGCCGCAACGCGCGCCAGC
Source organism: Sphingomonadales bacterium (assembly GCA_016704425.1). Taxonomy (GTDB): domain Bacteria; phylum Pseudomonadota; class Alphaproteobacteria; order Sphingomonadales; family Sphingomonadaceae; genus Aquisediminimonas. Next base: position 93,464 of record JADJAC010000010.1, on the reverse strand, counting down.
CAGGCCGAGATCGACGGATAGAAAGACAGGTCGAACGCACCGCCCTCCTCCGCGACATGGGTGTAGGCGTAAAGCGCGATATCTGCGAGCGTGATGCTTTCGCCCACGAACCAGTTCCGCGTCGCCAGATGATCGTCCATCAGCTTCAGCGCCGCATCGCCGGCGATCTTCTTTCCGGGCACAAGCGACTTCTGCAGTTCGGACAGGCTGTCTTCACCGACAAAGGCCAGCCAGAACCGCAAGGTGGCGACATTGGGTTCATGATTATATTGCTCGAAGAACATCCAGCGCAGCATGTCGGCGCGGTCGAAGCGATCGTCCGGAATGAGCCTGGAACCGTCTGCCAGATAGAAGCAGGCGGCGCTGCTTTCCGGCAGGAACCGGTCCCCGACCTGGAGCACGGGAATGCGCCCGTTGGGATTGATGAAGTTGAGAAACTGGGGGGTGCGGGTTTCACCATGCAGCACACTATAGGCCCGGCATTCCATGCGCAGCCCGAGCAGGGCCGCTGTCAGCTTGATCTTGTAGCAATTGCCAGAGATCGGATCCTCGTGGAGGACAAGCTTTTCCATTTCGCCTCCTAGCGCGGGCTGAGCGCCGCATCGCGCATCCCGCGCCACACATGCAGGGCCTGCACGGTTTCCGCAACATCATGGACGCGCAGGATCTGGACGCCCTGTTCAGCGCCCTTCAGCGCGAGAGCCACTGATCCGCCCAGCCTTTTGTCGACAGGGGCTTCGTTCGAAAGCGCCCCGACTATCCGCTTGCGGCTGGCCCCAAGCAGGATCGGCACGCCAAGGCAGTGAAAGAGCGAAAGGCCATTCAGGATGGCGAGATTTTCGGCAACGCCCTTGCCGAACCCGATCCCCGGATCGGCAATGATCCGGCTGAGGGGAATTCCCGCCGCAACCACGGCCGCGATCCGGTCTTCAAGCCAGTCGAACACTTCGATCAGCGGATCGGAATAATGCGCTCCGCTGTGCAAATCATGTTGCTTTCCCGGCGCATGCATCAGCACGACCGGAGCGGCCGTTCGCAGGACGACTTGCAAGGCCCGGTCGTCAAAAAGCAGCGCCGACACATCGTTGATCATGTGTGCGCCAGCCGCAAGGCCAGCCTCCATCACGGCGGCCTTGCGGGAGTCGAGAGAAATGGCTGTGCCGCTCGCTGCGAGTCTGGAAATCACCGGCAAGACCCGCGCCTTTTCATCCTGCTCCCAGACAGTGGCGGCACCCAGCCGGGTCGATTCGCCACCGACGTCGATGATCGCTGCCCCTGCCGCGGCCATCTCGACACCAAGCGACGCGGCCGAGGCGGGATCGTCAATGTGTTCGGAGCCGCCCGAAAAACTGTCGGGCGTGATGTTCAGGATGCCCATTATCTGCGGCTGGTCCAGCCTGATCGTTCGATCACCAAGGACCAATGGCGCGCGCTGGGTCGTGGCGCGGGCCATCATCGCACTCAGCGCCGCCGCCTGTTCGGACGAGACACTGGCAAGCGCATCATCAATCCGTTCGACCGGACTCATCCATTGGCCTGCCCGCCGCCCACCATCAACGGCAATGATTTCCCAGGCCGAGAAGAACTGCAAGCCGCCGGCAAGGCGCCCGAACTGGCCGTCAAAGCCGAATGGGGCATCGATGAAGCCGGTGGGACGTGGATAGAGGCGGGCTGTCGGGGCGGCAGAAATGGTCAAGTCCGGGATGTCCTTCGGCGCGAATTGTGCAATCTACCCTCTGGCAGATTTGCCCTGCGTCGGGCAAGCGTCGCTTGGCCATTCATGTCAGGAAGCGCTATTCAGCGTGGCGACAGCCTCGCTGGCCATAATGGCCCCAAAGCAAAGTACGGAGACTCGCACATGGCTCGTAAAATTGCCCTTATCGCCCTCGTCGCAGGCGTCCTCACGCTCAACGCCTGCAACACCGTCCGCGGCATCGGCCGCGACGTCGAGTCCGTTGGCAAGACGGTCAAGAAAGTGCCGGATTGACGCAATGGTCCGGCTTAACTTCTCACGCGAAGCCGCGAAGACGCAAAGTCGACGTGATTGTTTACGATCCTTTTCACGCCGTCCTTGAATGTTGCCGCGCCGAAGTTCATCAAAAGGCCAAGTGGCAGGTTCATGAGGCGAAGGTAGGTCAGCACCTGCTTGCCGTGGACGGGAGCGGCACGCTCCGTAGATTTCAGTTCGATCAGTAGCTTGCCCTCAACAAGCAAATCGGCGCGAAAACCCTCATTGATGATGACGTCATCAAAATGAATCTGGATCGGCTTTTGCCGATCAACTGACAATCCGCAACGCGTCAGCCTCTCGAACAGGATCGCCTCAGAGACCGATTCAAGCAGCCCTGGCCCAAGGCGGAGGTGCAATTGGAATCCGCAATCCACGGCCAAAGCGGCCAACGCTTCTACATCCACGCACTCACACTTTCTTCGCGCCTTTGCGGCTTCGCGTGAGTCCATATAACCGGCAACAACAAACTCAGATGCAAGAAATCTATCTCACACCAAGACTCGAAATCCCGCTCAGTAAACCCGCGCCTTGGGCTTGATGTATTCCGCTTCGTCGGTCAGCGTGTAATCGTGGACCGCGCGGTAATCGATCTTTACGTTGCCGCCTGATCCGCCCCAGCCGTCAAACCAGGTGATGGTGTGCTTCATCCAGTTCTTGTCATCGCGGTCGGGATAGTCCTCATGCGCATGGGCGCCTCGGCTTTCCTTGCGGTTTGCGGCACCGACGATCGTGCAGACGGCCTGGCTCATCAGATTGTCGAGCTCAAGCGTTTCGATCAGGTCGGTGTTCCAGATGAGGCTGCGATCGGTGACAGCCAGGTCTTCCATCCGCTTGTTGACCTTGGCCATCAGGTCCACGCCTTCTGCAAGCAGCGCCGTATCGCGGAAGACGGCACAATGCTTCTGCATGGTTCGCTGCATCTCCACCCGCACCTGCGCGGTCGGTGATCCGCCCTTGGCGTTGCGGAATTTGTCGACACGGGCGAGCGCAAGATCGGCGGCATCCTTCGGCAAGGCCTTGTGCCCGCCATTGGGCTTCAGCGTTTCCTTGAGGTGCAACCCGGTCGCGCGACCGAAGACCACAAGGTCGATCAGCGAATTGGAGCCAAGGCGGTTGGCGCCGTGCACCGACACGCAGGCCGCTTCGCCCACGGCATAGAGGCCCGGAACGATAGCATCGTCATTGCCATCCTTTTTCGTGACGACCTGGCCGTGATAATTGCACGGGATTCCGCCCATATTGTAATGAACCGTCGGGGTGACGGGAAGCGGCTGGCGCGTCAGGTCAACGCCTGCAAAAACCTTTCCGCTTTCCGTGATGCCGGGCAGGCGTTCCGCCAGCACCTTGGGATCGATATGGTCGAGGTGAAGATAGATATGATCCTTGTGCGGCCCCACGCCGCGGCCTTCGCGCATTTCTAGTGCCATTGACCGGCTCACCACGTCGCGGCTGGCAAGATCCTTGGCAGAGGGCGCATAGCGTTCCATGAACCGCTCCCCTTCGGAATTGGTCAGGTAACCGCCTTCGCCGCGCGCGCCTTCAGTGATCAGCACACCAGCGCCATAAATGCCGGTCGGGTGGAACTGGACGAACTCGAGATCCTGCAGCGGAAGGCCTGCGCGCAGCACCATTCCGCCACCATCACCGGTGCAGGTGTGTGCCGATGTCGCCGTGTAATAGGCGCGGCCATAGCCGCCCGTTGCCAGCACGACGGCATGGCTGCGGAAGCGGTGGATCGTCCCATCTTCCATGCACATGGCGATGACGCCGCGGCATTCGCCATCTTCCATGATCAGGTCGAGCGCGAAATATTCGATGAAGAAATCCGCATCATAACGCAGGCTCTGCTGGTAGAGTGCGTGGAGGATTGCGTGACCCGTCCGGTCGGCTGCGGCCGCCGTGCGCTGGACAGGCGGGCCGGCGCCCATATTCTGCATGTGGCCGCCAAAGGGGCGCTGGTAGATCGTGCCATTCTCGTTCCGGCTGAACGGCACGCCCGCATGTTCGAGTTCATAGACAGCCGCAGGCGCCTCACGCACCATATATTCGATCGCGTCCTGATCGCCCAGCCAGTCGGACCCCTTGACTGTGTCGTACATGTGCCAGGTCCAGTGATCCGGGCTGTTGTTGCCCAGCGACGCGGCAATCCCGCCCTGCGCTGCAACCGTGTGCGAACGCGTCGGGAAGACCTTGGTGATGCAGGCGGTGCGCAAGCCCGCTTCTGCGCTACCCATTGTGGCGCGCAGGCCGGATCCGCCCGCGCCGACAACAACGGTGTCATAGGTGTGATCGATGATCTTGTAGGCTTCAGACATCAGGCCGGCGTCCCTGCAAAGGCAATTTTCAGAATGGCGTAAAGCGCGAAGCCGCCCGTGCCGAACGTCCAGAAGTGGAGCAGGCCGAGCGCGAGGACGCGCATCCCGCCGTGGACATAATCCTCGATCACGACCTGCAGCCCCAACCGGAAATGCCAGCAGACATTGATGATCATGAGCGCAAGCGGAACCGCGTTGAGCGGCGAATGGATCCAGCCCGACACCGCGTCATGGCTGAGCGAGGGCAACCGGACGAGCGCAAAGAGAAACCACAGCACCAGCACGACATTGCCCATCGCCGTGACGCGTTGAAGCCACCAGTGGTGCGAACCGCTGCGTGCCGATCCGAGGCCGCGAACCCGGCCAAGACCTGTTCCGCTGCCCATCGTCAGAGTCCCTTCCAGATAATGAGGAGCCAGGTCAGCCCGGTCAGGACGAATGCCCCGATCAGTGTTCCCCAGGCCCAGGCGCGGTTGGTCTGCAATTCGAAGCCCGCACCAAGATCAAGGACGAAATGGCGCAGCCCCGCACACAAGTGCAGGAAGAAGGTGAAGGTGAGCGCAACCGCAACGACCTTGCCTGGCCACCAGCTCGCCCAGCTCATGAAAAGATCATAGGCTTCCTTGCCCGTGGCTGCGGCAACCAGCCACCAGACCAGCGCCGCCATGCCGACCGTCGCCAGCCCGACCCCCATTGCGCGGTTGAGAATCGAGACCGCCATATGCGGCCCCCATTTGTAGATACCCAGATGCGGCGAAAGTGGCCGCGCGGATGATCGCGCCATGCGTGCCCCCAAAGGCTGGTTTCAGACAATGAAAAGGCCTTTAGCGCCTCACCCGCTCCGCGCAACAGCATTGAAGGCCTGTTTGTGGCGATTGTGTTGCAAAGGATGGGTTTGGGTCAGGTTATACTGTCTGCTTGCGACAACAAAGCAGACATTCAATTTCAGTCTCCAAATTACTGAGAAGTGGGACGGTCTGGAACGGCATGTTGCTGGAGCAACGATGGCCAGGCGGGCGTTCGTTCAGATTCTTGCCGCTCTCTCAAGTGCCTGATGTTCGGTCATGTCGCACTCTTGTTGAGAGTAATTGCTGAAGGATCGTCACTCAGATTTCTGCACCCCGATTAACTGGAGCAGAAGCTGGAAGATATTGACGAAATTGAGATAGAGGGAGAACGCACTCATTACCGCCAACTTCTCTGTCGCCGCACCAGCTCCGTAGGCGACATACTCGGCTTTCGCACGCTGCGTATCCCATGCGGTCAGCCCGGTGAACACAATCACGCCGATGATCGAAATCACGAGCTGCATCGGGCCCGACTGCATGAACAGATTGACGAGCGATGCGATGACAACACCGATCAGTCCCATGATCAGGAAGCTCGACCAGCGCGACAGATCAGATTTCGTGGTATAACCGAAAAGGCTGACCGCAAGAAACATCGAGGCCGCGATGAACAGGGTGCTGGCAATGCTGGCACCAGTGAACACCAGGAAGATGCTCGCCATGGATATGCCCATCACTGCCGCGAAGCCCCAAAGGCAGGCAAAGGCGCCCTGGAGGCTCATCCGGTCAAACCGGAAACTGAATAACATAGCGAACGCCAGCGGCGCGAACATCGCCACCCACTTCAACGGCGTGCCAAAGATCGGCTGGTAGAGAGCTGGCGTTGCGCTGATCGCAAAAGCTATCGACCCGCTAATGATGAGCGCGATACCCATGTTGCGGTAAATGCCCTGCATATGCTGCCGGAGCCCCGCGTCGAACGTGGATGTCGACTGGGCTCGCGCGTTTGCGGAGGCTTCGAAATACGGTTCCATCTGGTCTTTTCCTGTTAATCCGAAAGTACGAGCAATCTAATACAGGAAGCTTTGCAGACCTATGAGCGATTGATGGATTCAATAGGCGAAAATTGATAGATATTATCTATCAGAAGTCCTCGCCGAGAATGCGACGCGCTTCGCCGGCGATCGCTTCGGCGATAATCCGGTAGATGTCGGAATAAGCAGCACCGTCGCGCCAAACTGCAGCGATCGACCGGCTTGCACTCCAATCCGCCAGGTCAAGCCGCTTGACCATGTCCTCGCCACCGACCTCGGAGCGCAGGTATAATTCCGGAATGATCGCGAAGCCGAGCCCCGAGCCACACATTTGGCGAAGGGCATCGAGGCTTGTTCCCTGATAGTCCTCAAGCACCAGTGCGCCAAAGTCCTCGCACACTTCCCTGACCTGACGGTAAGCATGATGGCGCTGGTCAAAGCTCAGGAAGCCTGCGCCTGCCAGATCCTGCTTCCGCACCAGCGCCGCCTTCGCAACCGGATGATCAGGTGGGCACACGATATGGAGTGGTTCGCGAAAAAGTGGTTCGATGTGCAGCGCGCTGCCCGATACCGGGAGCGGAGAGAGGATCATGTCCAGTTCGCCGCGCGCAAGTTCGCGGGCCTGTTCATCGGGAATTCCCTCTCGCACATACAGGCGCATGTCAGGATGGGCGCGGTGCAGGGATGCGACGATGCGCGGCATCAGATACGGCCCAAGCGTGGGCGTTACGCCGAAGCGGATCGTGCCTCCGATCCCGGTCTTCGCGCGCTTCGTCATGTCTTCGATATCTTTCACCTCCAGCAGCAGCGTGCGCGCCCGAGTGACGACTTCACGTCCGATGGGCGTTAGCTGAACCGGACTCTCGTTGCGCTCGACCAACGTCACCCCAAGACGGGCTTCGAGTGCCCGCAATTGCTGGCTCAGTGTCGGCTGCGAGACATGCACTGCATCCGCCGCGCGTCGAAAGTTCCGGTAATCGGCAATGGCGACGAGATAGGCAAATTGGCGCAGTGTGCTCATATTCATCCTGATAGTTATATACTATCAATATTATCTCATATATTCAATTTGAGCAATCGAAAGTTCTGGCTCATTCATGCTTGTCAAGGAGATTTGCCGTGAACCGATATTTTGTCCGTCTGCAACAAGAACATCGCCGCCTGAACCGGCTCATCGACAATTGCCGGAACGGCGCGCGGCAGAATGATATGAAAACACTCAAGCGCCTGCGCCTCAGGCTCAAGGACGAAATTGCCCGTTTACAGCGCAGCCCGTCTCTCAACCCCCGATAAGGCCCTGCGCTATGGGGCGGCGCATCCCTTCGCCGCCCCAAACTCTCTTTTTTACCTGCTCCATTACCAAAAAGGCTTGTGATGACTTCTCACGATGAAATGCCCTGCCCAACCTGCGGTGTCTCGCTCGTCATGAGTGACCGGCAGGGAATCGAGATCGATTATTGCCCGAAGTGTCGGGGCGTGTGGCTGGATCGAGGGGAACTGGACAAGATTCTGGAACGCTCGCTTGCCGCAGCCGTTCCTGCCGCGCCACCTGTTGCCGCACCGTCAGCCCCTCTTGGGCATCATCAGCCTTACTATGGCAAGCGGCGAAAATCGTTTCTCGAAGAGCTGTTCGACTGAACCGCTCCCGCTCCACATCCTCAATTACATTTTCGTTTCCTGATCGGACCACTGCATGATCGAATTTCTGCTGGCCTCCTTCTTGGGTACGCCGGTCTGGTTCTGGCTGGCGTTCCTTGCCATTGTAGTGGCGCTTACCGCGTTCGACCTCGGCCTGCTGCACAAGGAGGACCGGGCGATGGGCATCGCGGAGTCGCTGAAGCTGTCCGCTTTCTACATCACGATAGCGCTTGCCTTTGGCGCTTGGGTCTGGGCCGAAAAGGGTGCCGACCTGGGCATGAAGTATTTTACGGGCTTCTTCATCGAGAAGGCGCTGTCGATTGACAACATCTTTGTCATCAGCCTCATCTTCACCTATTTTGCCATTCCGGCAAAGTATCAGTACCGTGCGCTGTTGTGGGGTATCATTGGCGTCATCGCGCTGCGCGGGGGCATGATCGCCGCCGGAGCCGCGCTGGTCAGTGAAGCCTATTGGGTGCTCTACATCTTTGCCGCCTTCCTGGTTGCGACCGGCATCAAGATGTTCTTTGCAGGCGATTCTCAGCCCGACCTCAGCAACAATTTCGCCATCCGCTGGATATCCGGCCATATGCGGGTCACGAAAGAGCTGCATGCCGAACGCTTTTTCGTCTCTGTGCCGGACGAACGCACGGGCAAAATGGTGCGCGCCGCAACACCTCTGTTTCTCGCGCTGGTTGTCATCAACCTTGCTGATCTGGTGTTCGCGGTAGACTCGGTCCCTGCGATCTTTGCGATCACCACCGACACCTTTGTTGTCTATACATCGAACATCATGGCGATCCTCGGGTTGCGCGCTCTCTACTTTGCGCTGTCCGCCATGATCGACCGCTTTCACTACCTCAAATATGCGCTGGCAGCCGTGCTGGTGTTCATCGGCTCGAAGATCTTCGTCTCCGATTTCTTGCTGGGCGGCGACAAATTCCCTCCCGCAGCAAGCCTTGCGGTCACTTTCGCTCTTATCGGCGCCGGTATTGGCTGGTCGCTGTGGAAGACACGAAACGTCCCGGCTGCAAGCCAATCCCCGTCCATCACTATCCCGTAAAGGAGAAAGAGGATGAAACGCCTTGTTCTATCCATTCCGCTTGGCGCAGGCTTGGCCCTTGCCTCTGCACCGGCACTTGCACAAACCAGCACCTTACCTTGCGGGGAGACGAAGACATCCTGCATTGAATGACCGTCGCGCAGGGCGAGGCGGATCACCGCCGCATCGCCAGATCGTTCGGGCAAGCGGTAACTTTGAAAGATTGCTCCGGGAAAGGCCTTCATTGCGGCATCCAGCTGGAGATTTGCTGATACCTCATGCGCTTCCGACAAGTCTTGAAAGGCACGTTCCTCCCACCGATCCAACTGTGGCTTGAACAGATAGATTGCACCTGTTGTCGCCAGAATGAGAATGAGCGGGATCACGAACAGCCCGGCATAGAAATGCCAGCGCCAGATTGTGCGGTAGAGCTCGGTGCTGTTCATTGTCAGTACTTCAAGGTGACTTCAGCGGTGAACGACCGTTGAGGGAAGGGGTGGAACAGGAAATATCTGTCGTTGTTGAGGTTATCGACCCCCACAGCAAACTCGATCCGGTCTGTGGCCTTGAACTGGGCGCGGGCGTCGACAACAAAATATTTGTAAAAGCCTTGATAGGTGTTGCCAACCGTATCGCTGTTGTCGAGCGTTGCATAATTGCGGCTGGCATAGCGCGCAGCCGTGGTCAGCGCGATGCCGCTTGATGGGTGCCAGGTCAAAACAGCGGTTGCCTTCCAGTGCGGGACACTGGGCAACAATTTTCCGACAGACGCCGGAAAGCCAGCGTTCTTGCTGGTCTGCGCATCGGCATAGGTCACGCTTCCTTGAACATCAATTCCTGGCATAACATCACGCTGGTCCAGGGCCAGTTCAATGCCGTGTGCGCGGGTCCTGTCGATATTCTGGACGAACGATGCAGTCACCGAGGTACCCGCAACTGTGCCGGTCTGCGAAATGAGTGCGTCCTTGATCAGCTCGTTGAACAGCGAGAGACGGATAAAGCCTGTCGCACTTTTGCGCAGGATCGCAAGTTCTGCCGAACGGGCACGTTCGGGCTTCAGATTGGGATTGGGGTTGGTCAGCAACGTTCCGACGCTGGTCGCCTGATAGAGTTCGCCCACCGTCGGGAAACGCCAGGCCTGCCCGACTGAAAGGCGGGCGCTCCAGAGATCAGATGCCTTCCATTCGAGAGAGGCTTTGGGTGAAAACACGCTGTCACTGCGGACGGGCTGCACCACAGATGCTCCCGAGGCAATCAGGTTGAAGCCCTTCGATGCGCGCCACCACTCCTGCCGCGCACCGAACGTCAGTGTGAAAGCATCGGCAACTTTGACAGCATCCTGTGCCCAGACCGCGTTCATGCGCGTCCGTCCACGCGACGTGGTGATGCGCGCCCCTTGCGTCGAGAGGTCCAGCCAGTTGCTGATCAGATAGCTGTTGGTGTCGAGCGTATAGCGATCATAATGTCCCCCAAAGCTCAGAATATGGGCATTGCCAGCGCCCAGATGCAGTGAGGCTTTGGCGTCAAGCGTCACCCAGCCGGTTCCATCCTGCCGCTGCACTGTGCCTGCGCCGCCGGCAAAGGCTGCGGGAAGACGATTGACCGTAGCGCCGGTCGTGGCCGTCGACGGTGTACTCTGGAGATCGCGACCATAGTCATAGGATGTACCCGTAATCTGCCAGTTGAAGCGGCGCGACGTGCCTAGCAACGTCAGGACATGAGAGAGGTGCTTGGCATCGCGGAAATAGACGGCCGAGTTGAACCCGGCGGTCGTGCCGTTGTTCGCCGTCGAATAGGACGGGCCAGTTGCTGTGCTCAGATAGGTATCCACAGTGCTCGTCGTGTCATCGGTCCACAGGCCAAAGACATAGCGCAATTGGACGGCATTACTGATGTCGAACGCGGCTTTCAGTTTCAGTGTATCCTGAACATGATGTTCGATGCCGCCCGCTCCGAGCACTCGGATCGCCTGGCCCAGACGGTTGAGATCGGCATAGCCACCCGTCGTCCCTGTTGGATTGGCCGTGCCGGCGATCGAGGTGATGCTGACAGGCTGGCTGCGGGCGTTGGTCCGCGTAAAGCTTCCGAACAGGGAAAGCGGGCCGAATCGGTCGCCCACCGATCCTGAAATCTGCCGCGTTGGGAGTGACTGGTGCGTGCCATAAAGATCAAAATTCTGGACGTTGACGAGCGCTGAAAGGCGCGCTTCCAGCTTTTGGGGCAGGCGCGTCGTGATATTGACCACAGTCCCGATGCTGTTGCCCGAATAGGCGGCTGAGAAGGGGCCATAGAGCACGTCGATGCGCTCAATTTCTTCGGGCGTCACCAGCGTCCAGCGCGGGCTGCCATTGCCATTGTTGTTGCCAATCAGCGCAGAAAGGATCGCCCCGTCAGCATAGATCAGACTGCGCGCGCTGGACCCGAGACCTGAAGTCCGCGTGGCAATCGGCGCGAAATTGTCGCCAATGTGGCGCTTGCGGACGACCAGGCTGGGAAGATACTTGATGGTGTCCTCCACACTCACTGCATTGACACTGGTGTCGATTTTCTGCGCGTCAACCGACGCATTGGTCGAGGGTACATTCTCGATGGTCTCGCTCTGGCGCTGGCCGGTGACGAGGATGTCGGGCCTTGCTGTGTCGATTGCAGAATCGGCGGCTTCATTGGCAAAGGCAGGCGTTGAGGTCGCAATGGCTAAAGCCACCGCCAAGGGTGAACTTCTCATGACTAAGTCCTTTGAATTTCGAGATTTGGGAATTGGGTTACTGGCCCGAGTACCGTCAGGTCAGCAGCTGGACAGTCCAAGTGGGCGCTATTTGAAGGCGCGGAGCCGGCCGTATTGCTGGCGCATTGAGCGTGCAGAGCTGCATCACCCGCACGAAAGGCGAGGCACAGACCAATCAAGCTCCGGGTGCGCTTGCGAATCCGGGTTAAACGCGCAGGGCGATGTTGATCGCGCTTGGCGCAGCGTGTGCCCTGCACCAAGCAGTCCGGCTTCCCGGGCTGTCCTTGCGAACGGTCCACAATGTGAATCATGGTTGGCAACTCCGGCTATGCCGGATCGCGCGCGTTTCAGGCGCGCTCCGGCAATGTCCGACAAATCAGGCTAGATTGTCAGGCAACAGCCGGTGGTCCACGCAGTGGCGGACGGAGATGGGAGATACGCCCCAATGGCGCAGGCGTCTGGGCAGCAAAGCCGAGCGCCAGAATGAATGTGAGCGCAAGCGCGAGCAGCGGCGCAGCTGCACCAGCGAGCGAGGCCATGGACAAGGACGAGAAGGCACAGGCGCTGTCCGTTTTGCCGTGCTTCTGGTCGGACTGTGATTTGCCGTCCATCGGAATGGCAATCTGCTTTGTGACATGGCTGTTGAACCCATCACTGCAAATCTCGACGGTCAGCTGTCTTGACGAACTGCCAAGCATGTAACCAGCAGGCATCAGCGCCTTCGTGCAGAGCGCCAGTGCCAGAAGCAGCATGGCAAGCCTGCGATGATCATGAATCAAGGCGCGAAGTGCAGTCATCCCGAGCGGCTCATACCTGTGACGACTGAGTTTGTCATCCTGTCGTTGGGCTATCGGGCAAACAGCAATTTTTCGGCAAATGGCTATCGACCAGCAATATGCGAGAGCGTGAATCTTCAATGGCCATCGACAGCAAACGGCGTCGCTGCGATCTCGTCAAGATCAAGATCGGTGATTTGATAAGCGGGGGCCACATCCGCAACCGCGTCGGGAAGTGACAAGTTTGACAAGTTCCAGACGGGTCGGGGCGCAATCCGCCGTCGAATTCGGGAGACTCGCGTCTCCGGTGCAACTAGGCTGGCGGATCTTGGGGGGGATATTTCATGACAGAGTTCAACGGCAAGGTCGTCCTGATCACGGGCGCGACTTCGGGCCTGGGCGCGACGGCAGCGATCACGCTTGCGGCCAAGGGCGCGAAAGTCGCCATTACGGGCCGACGCGAGGAGCAGGGTCAGGCGGTTCTCAGGCAAATCGATGCTGCGGGTGGCGAAGGAATCTTCATCAAGACCGACGTCAATGTGCGCGACGATGTGGAGCGGATGGTTGCCATGACCGTGGATCGGTTCGGGCGGCTTGATGGCGCGGTCAACAATGCGGGCATTACCCCCGGCCCGTTCACGCCGGTTGCCGACATCCCGGACGAGAACTGGTTTGCGACGCTCAACACCAATCTGAACGCCGTCTTCTGGAGCATGAAGTTCGAGATTCCGGCCATGCTGGCCAGCGGTGGCGGCGCGATCGTCAACATCTCGTCCATGTATGGATTGATCGGTGGCGATATCGGCAATGCGGCCTATGTCACCAGCAAATGGGGTGTCATCGGCCTGACCAAGACTGCGGCCATCGACTATGGCCAACAGGGCCTTCGCGTGAACGCGCTGTGCCCCGGTTATTGCCATTCGGAAATGGTCGACCCCTATGTCGAGGCCGAACCGGAGCTGTTCAAGAGAATCATCGACCGCCACAGCGCGATGAACAGGCTGGGCGAATCGCAGGAAGTTGCGGATGCGATTGTCTGGCTGCTGTCGGGCCAGTCGAGCTTCGTGAACGGCGCCGCCATCCCGATCGAGGGCGGCGAAGCGACGCGATTATATTGAGGCTGACGCCATGACAGCAGACGCGCTTGCGGCGGCCTACACGGACGCCTGGAACACGGGAAATCCCGACGCGGTTGCGGCGTTCTTCGCGGCGGACGGTGCCATCATCATCAACAAGGGCAGCCCCTGGCAGGGGCGGGCGGGCGTCGCGCAAATGGCTGCCGGCTTCTTTGCCGATATACCCGACCTGTCGCTCAGGTGCGATGGAGCAAGGCGTGCAGGCGATCATCTGGTCTATATGTGGACCTTTACCGGGACCCACGTCGCAGCCGGCAACGCCGTGCGCGTTACCGGTTGGGAGGAATGGGACCTTGATGCGAGCGGCCTGATCACGCTTTCGCGCGGCTGGTTCGACGCTGAGGATTATGCCCGGCAGACCGCGCCGAAATAGGCTGGGCGCGGAGGCTCTACCTGAAGACCAGACCTCCATCGCCTTCGTCGACATGCACGGCTGATCCGTCCGGCACTTCGCCGCGCAGGATCTTTTCGGCGAGCGGGTCCTGCAGATATTTCTGCACGGCCCGCTTCAGAGGCCGCGCGCCATAGACAGGGTCATAGCCAACCCGTCCCAGCCAGGCGCGTGCCGCATCGGTCAGCTCAAGCGTCACCTTGCGGTCGGCGAGCAGCTTGGCCACGCGGGAAACCTGGATATCGACGATCGGCCCCATATGCTCCTGGCCGAGGCGGTGGAAGAGAATGATCTCGTCCAGCCGGTTGAGGAACTCGGGCCGGAAATGTCCACGGACCACTTCCATCACTTGCGGTTCGACCTTTTCGACATCCTCACCCTCAGCGAGGCCTGCAATATACTGGCTGCCCAGGTTTGAAGTCAGGATGATGAGCGTGTTGGTGAAGTCGACCGTGCGACCCTGCCCATCGGTCAGGCGGCCGTCGTCGAGCACTTGCAGCAGCACGTTGAAGACATCGCCATGGGCCTTCTCGACTTCATCGAACAGCACGACCTGATAGGGGCGCCTGCGCACGGCCTCGGTCAGCACACCGCCTTCTTCATAGCCGACATAGCCCGGAGGCGCGCCGATGAGGCGGGCCACCGAATGCTTCTCCATGAATTCGGACATGTCGATACGCACCATGGCCGCTTCGTCATCGAACAGGAAGCCGGCGAGTGCCTTGGTCAGCTCGGTCTTGCCGACGCCCGTGGGGCCGAGGAACAGGAAACTGCCCAGCGGTCGGTTCGGATCCTGCAAGCCTGCCCGCGCACGGCGGACAGCTGTCGAGACAGCCTTGACGGCATCGGCCTGCCCGATAACGCGGTTGCCGATCACGCTTTCCATCTGGAGTAGCTTTTCGCGTTCGCCCTCCAGCATGCGGTCGACGGGAATCCCGGTCCAGCGCGAGACGACACCGGCAATGTCTTCGGCCGTCACTTCCTCGCGCAGCATTGCACCGCCGGCTTCGGCGGCCGCTTCGGACAGCTTCTTCTCGAGATCGGGAATCCGCCCGTACTGAAGCTCTCCCGCCTTGGCCAGATCGCCGGCGCGCTGGGCCTGATCAAGCTCCATGCGTGCGTGATCAAGTGCTTCCTTGAGCTTGGCCTCACCCGCGATCTTTTCCTTTTCGCCTTGCCAGCGCGTCGTCAGTTCAGCCGATTGCTCCTCGAGGCTGATGAGATCTTCCTCAAGCGCATCGAGCCGGTCCTTGGATGCCTGATCGGTTTCCTTCTTCAGGGCTTCACGCTCGATCTTCAGCTGGATGATCCGGCGATCGAGTGTCTCGATTTCCTCCGGCTTGGATTCAACCTCCATGCGCAAGCGCGAGGCGGCCTCATCCATGAGGTCAATGGCCTTGTCTGGCAGGAAGCGGTCGGAAATATAGCGGTTCGAAAGTGTCGCTGCAGAGACGAGCGCGCCATCGGTGATCCGCACGCCGTGGTGCAGCTCATATTTTTCCTTCAGGCCACGCAGGATCGAGATGGTGTCCTCAACAGTCGGCTCGCCCACAAAGACGGGCTGGAAGCGGCGCTGAAGTGCGGCATCCTTTTCGACATGCTTCTGGTATTCGTCGAGGGTCGTTGCACCGATGCAGTGGAGTTCGCCGCGGGCGAGCGCAGGCTTGAGCAGATTGCCGGCGTCCATTGCGCCTTCGGATTTCCCCGCGCCGATCAGCGTGTGCATTTCGTCAATGAACAGAATGATGTGCCCCTCGGCGCCCTTCACTTCGTCGAGCACGCCTTTCAGCCGCTCTTCAAATTCGCCACGATATTTTGCGCCTGCGATCAGACTGCCCATGTCGAGCGACATGAGCGCGCGGTCCTTGAGCGTGTCCGGCACGTCGCCATTGGCAATGCGCAGCGCGAGGCCTTCGGCAATCGCTGTCTTGCCGACCCCGGGTTCGCCGATGAGGACAGGGTTGTTCTTGGTCCGGCGTGCAAGAATCTGGATCGTACGCCGGATTTCCTCGTCACGCCCGATGACGGGATCGAGCTTGCCTTCGCGGGCTGCCTCCGTCAGGTCGCGCGCGAATTTCTTCAGCGCGTCGTACCGGTCTTCAGCCGATGCTGTATCTGCCGTGCGTCCGCCGCGCAGGCTGTTGATTGCGGAATTGAGCGCTTCCGCCTTCAGGCCCGCTGCCGCGAGTGCCTTGCCCGCAGTCGTCGTCGATGCCAGTGTCAGTGCCAGAAGCATTCGCTCGACCGTCACATAGCTGTCACCCGATTTCTGGGCGACCTGTTCGGCCTGATCAAGCACGCGAACAAGGTCGTTGTCGAGGCCGGGCGCCTGCTGCGCACCACTGCCCGAAACTGCGGGGACCTTGGCAAGCGCTGCATCGGTTTCGCGGGTTGCAATCGCAGCATCGCCGCCAGCGGCCTTGATTAGGCCGGACGCCATGCCCTGTTCGTCTTCAAGCAGCGCCTTCAGAAGATGTTCGGGCGAAATGCGCTGGTGATTCATGCGGATCGCAACGGTCTGGGCCGATTGCAGGAATCCCTTGGCCCGGTCTGAGAATTTTTCGAGGTTCATAGTGGCGGCAGCCTCCTTTGGGATGGAATGTAGTGTTGCTGTTTTGCCACACAAGGGCGATCGGTATTTTCCCTTAGCTGCGTCAGACCGCACTTTGATCAGCAGCTTGATACAGCCCGCATTCGAAAGCCTTGCAATTGAAGCGTGGTTCGGCTGATCTCCCGCCGGCAAAGGTTCGGGAGTCTGGAATGCGGCGTATTGGCAAGGGGCTTTTGGGCGTGATCGCCCTTCTTTTGGTTGCTTCGTTGTTTTGGGAACCCGTCACGGCAACGCAATTTGGCGCACCGCCCGCGCGAAAATATGATGCCCGGATTGTGCGGGACGAATTCGGCGTGCCGCACATTTTCGGCAAGACTGATGCCGATGCCTCCTATGGTCTGGCCTATGCGCATGCCGAGGACGATTTCCCGACGATCGAAGAAGTCGTTGCGATGACGCGCGGGCGGGCCGGGGTTCTCCTCGGGCAGGATGGCGCAAAGATCGATTATGTCCTTCACTTGCTCCGCGTGCGTGAAACAGCGACCCGGGAATATCCGAAGATACCGGCCGATGTCCGTGCAGTCCTCGATGGCTATGCGTCAGGCCTCAATCGCTATGCCGAAACGCATCCCGATGAAGTGCGGCTGCGGCATCTGTTTCCGGTGAACGGGGAAGACATTGCTGCGGGCTTCATCCTGCGATCGCCCTTCTTTTTCGGACTGGATGATACCATCGGCAAACTCTCCGATGACAAGGATCCGCCGCGCGGGACAGCCGCGCGGATGACGCCGGCTGGCCGCGATCCGGCCATGAACGGATCGAACGCCTTTGCCGTCTCTCCCCGGCGTATGTCAGACGGAAAGACCTGGCTGATTTCAAATTCGCATCAGCCCTATGAAGGAGGCGTCGCCTGGTATGAAGCTGCGATGCAATCGGGCCAAGGCCTGCACATGGCCGGGGCATTGTTTCCGGGCTCGCCGTTCATCCTGCTTGGCCACAACAGCAATCTGGGCTGGACGAACACCGTCAACGGCCCTGACCTGATCGACGTCTACAAGCTCACCCTCAATGAGGAGGGCACCCGATATCGCTTTGACGGGAAGTGGCTGCCGCTCGCAAAGACCTGGGTCTGGCTGCCTGTCCGGATCGGGCCCTTCACTCTGCCTGTGCCCAAGGCGGTGTATCATGCAGTTCAGGGACCCGTGATCGTCAACCGGAATGGTGCCTTTGCCATCCGTTATGCAGCCATCGACCAGGCGCGCAACCTCGAACAATACTACCGGATCACCAAGGCCCGGAACTGGGACGAATGGACAAGGGCCATGTCGATCGGCGGTATTCCGGCAACCAATTTCATCTATGCGGACAAGACCGGACGCATTGCCTATGTCTACAATGCGCTTTTCCCGGATCGGAAGCCGGGCTTCGACTATACCGGTGTCCTGCCCGGTGATACTTCGGCAAGCCTGTGGCAGGGTGCGCTCGGATTTGATCGCATGCCGAAGATCATGAACCCGGAAAGCGGATTTCTCGTCAACTCCAATAACACGCCCTTCATGGCAGCAGGCCCGGGGTCGGAGTTGAACCCGGCCGACTTTTCTCCTCTCCTCGGTATCGAACAGCGCACGACCAACCGGATTTATCGTGCGCTGGAACTGCTGACGGCAGAAAAAGGGCCAATCACGCCGGACCGGCTGCTCCAGATCAAGTTCGATACGGCGTACAGTCGCGCCAGCTTTGCCGGACGCTGGATGGACAAGGTCCTTGCACTCGATCTC
The DNA here is from genome assembly GCA_016704425.1 of Sphingomonadales bacterium. Taxonomy (GTDB): domain Bacteria; phylum Pseudomonadota; class Alphaproteobacteria; order Sphingomonadales; family Sphingomonadaceae; genus Aquisediminimonas. The sequence goes on along the minus strand of JADJAC010000010.1, from coordinate 75,279 downwards.
AAGGCCGAGCCCGATCTTGCCAAGGCGCAGGCGCTGCTTGTGCAATGGGACTGGAACAGCGACGGGAATGCGCCTGCAGATGCACTGGGCGAAGCGATGATGCACATGGCGAATTCTGCCGCCTATCATGGCGATCCCTTGCCCGACGCCCATGCCAAGCTGCGCGAAGTGGTCGACAAGCTGATGAAGGGCTTTGGCCGGATCGACCCACCCCTTTCCGATCTTCAGCGCATGATCCGGGGCAAGGTTGACCTGCCGGCCAATGGCGGCACCGATACGCTCAGGGCCGCCACCAGCTGGGACCCCCAGCCAGACGGCCGCATGCGCGTGAAACATGGAGACAGCTTCGTCATGCTTATCAACTGGGACAAGGCCGGTCGAGTGACCTCGCAATCGATCCAGCCCTATGGCGCTGCGACCAATCGGCCCGATTCTCCTCATTATACCGATCAAATGAAGCTGTTTGTCGAACACCGCTTCAAACCCGTGCATTTTGAAGCCAGCGATCTGGCACAGCATGCTCGCCGCGCCTATCGCGTAAACTGACACAGTAAGAGGAACTACGATGCGTAAAAGTCTGGCCTTTGCAGCGCTATTGTCGCTCGCTGCCTTTTGTGTCCAGCCTGTCCAGGCCACGACGGCAAAGCCTGCGCCTGTTTCGGCGCTCGTGAAGGCCGTCAATATACCTTATACCCAGTTCACGCTTGCAAACGGCTTGCGCGTGATCGTGCATACCGACCGCAAGGCGCCGGTCGTTGCAATTTCGGTCTGGTATGATGTCGGCTCAAAGCATGAGCCCAAGGGCAAGACCGGATTCGCCCACTTGTTCGAACATCTGATGTTCAATGGCTCGGAGAATATTCCCGGAGGCTTCTTTGAGCCGCTCCAGCAGATCGGCGCGACTGACGTCAACGGGACGACCTGGTTCGATCGCACCAATTATTTCGAGACGGTCCCGACCGCTGCGCTTGATCGCGCATTGTTCATGGAAGCAGACCGGATGGGTCGCCTGCTTGGCGGGATCACGCAGGCAAAGCTCGACAACCAGCGCGCCGTTGTCCAGAACGAGAAGCGTCAAGGCGATACCCAGCCATATGGCCTTACCGAATATGCCCAGATTGCGGGGCTGTTTCCGCCGGATCATCCCTATGGCCACTCGGCGATCGGCTCGATGGCGGATCTCGATGCAGCGAGCCTCGAGGATGTGAAAAACTGGTTCCGCCAACATTATGGCCCCAACAATGCCGTATTGGTGCTTGCGGGGGACGTCGATGTGCCGACGGCTAAAGCCTTGGTTGAAAAGCGGTTCGGGAGTTTCCCGGCGGGACCAAAGCAGGCGCCGATTGCGGTTCCCATTCCGACGCTAGCAGCGCCAAAATTTGAAGTCATGAAGGATCAGGTGGCAACGACCCGGCTCTATCGCTGGTGGGTGGCCCCCGGCCTCAACAATCCAGACACAGTGCCGCTTTCGGTCGGCATGGCTGTCCTTGGCGGCCTTGCCAGTTCCCGGCTCGATAATGCACTCGTCCGCAATGAAAAGCTTGCCGTGGGCGTCACGGCAAGCCTGCAGATCTTTGCACAGATAAGCATTGCCGAAATCACCGCCGATGTCCGTCCCGGCACCGATGTCGCTCAGGTCAACAAGCGGCTCGATGCCCTTCTTGGCGAGCTGATGACCAAAGGTCCGAATGCGGATGAGGTCCAGCGCGTGGCGACGCGGACAGTGGCGTCCAAGATTGCCGGACTGGAATCGGTCGGGGGCTTTGGCGGGAAGGCTGTGGCTCTTGCCGAAGGTGCACTTTATTCGAATGACCCCGACCAATACCGGAAGGAACTGGTCGAATATGCACGTGCAACGCCGGCCAAGGTGCGCGCGGCGATGCAGAAATGGCTGTCACGGCCAGTCTTCGCTCTGACTGTGGAACCGGGCGAACGTCCGGCTTATGAGGAAGCTGCTCAGGTGAATCCGCCATCGGCACCGGAAGAAGCCATAGCGCTTGATCCGTCCAAGCTTCCTCCGGTCGGATCGTTTTCGGCGCTGACCTTTCCTGCGATAGAGCGAGCGAAACTCAGCAACGGCATCGAGGTATATTTCGCGCGCCGTATGGCTGTCCCGACGGTGCAGGTGAATGTATCGTTCGATGCCGGGTTCGCGGCCGATCCCAAGGATGCACTCGGGACACAGGCGCTGACGCTGAGAGTCATGCGTGAGGGCACCACGACACGCAACTCGCGCCAGCTTGCCGAGGAAAGCGAAAGGCTGGGCGCGAACATGTCCTCGGGTGCAAGCCTTGATCGCACGAGCATTGGCATTTCGACACTATCCGCCAATCTGGGGCTTTCGCTCGACCTTCTTGCCGATGTCATTCGCAATCCCGCCTTCGCGCCAGCCGAGGTGGATCGAGTCCGCGCGCAGCAGCTCGCAGGGATCAAGGCGGAACTTCAGGATCCGGGCGCTGTTGCAAGTCGTGTCTTGCCGACGCTCCTTTGGGGCAAGGCGCATCCCTATGCCGTTCCTGGCAGCGGCAGCGGGGATATGGCTGTGGTGAAGGCGCTGACGCCTGCGCAGCTTTCGGCATTTCATGATCGATGGCTGCGCCCGGAAAAGGCTAGAATCTTCGTGGTGGGGGATACGACGCTCAAAACGCTCGTTCCATTGCTTGAAAAGAGCTTTGGAACCTGGCACGTGGCGGGTGAAGTGCCGCCGGCGAAGGACTTCAATGCTCCCATCCCGGCGCCCCGTTCGCGAATCGTGCTGGTTGACCGGCCCAATGCACCCCAATCGACCATCTCGGCAGGCGTCGTGCTGAATCGCAGTGGCCGCGATGATCTGGTCGGCCTCCGTGCAGCAAACGAGGTATTCGGCGGCTCGTTCCTCTCGCGCATCAACACCGACCTGCGCGAAACCAAGGGTTGGTCTTATGGTGTGTTCAGCGGCATCGGCGGCGAAGAGAACCGGATCACCTTTTTTGTTCAAGCGCCTGTACAGGCCGATCGGACCGGTGATTCAATCCGTGCGCTTCGGGAGCAATTGAGCGACTTTTCCAACAAGTCCGGAATTACTGCAGCCGAGCTCGAGCGGACAGTCAATGGCAACATTCGCGAACTCCCCGGGAATTTCGAAACCTCCGGCGCTGTGCTTGGCAGTGTTCAGCGGATTATTTCTCTGGGAAGACCGGACAATTTCTATGAAACCCTTCCGCAAAAATATCTCGCAATGACGGCATCGGGCCTTGATCGCGAATTCCGTAACGTCATCGATCCGAATGCGCTGGTCTGGGTGGTTGTCGGCGACGCCAAGAAGGTGAGGCCCCAGCTTGACGGCCTTGGCCTGCCTGTTGAAGAGATGGTTTTATCCGCAGCGAATTGAGCGCGCGGCAGATTAAGGAGAAGATGATGTCCGTTGCAGGTTCCTATGAATGCGTGACAAAGACTCCCATGGGCGACCAGAAGTCCGTCCTGACAGTCAATGTTTCCGGTGATAGCTGGACCGGGACCAATGCCGGGGCTCAGGGTTCGCTCGATGTCTATGATGGCAAGGTCGACGGCAATACCCTGACCTGGAAAATGAACATGACAGTACCCATGCCGATGACGCTGGAGGGGACCGCAACGGTTGACGGCGACAGCATCACGGGCAGCGTCAAGGCTGGCATGTTCGGCTCGATGCCACTTTCGGGTACGCGCCAGTCCTAAGTGATACGGGTTATGTGACCCATTTTGCGTCCCGGCCGCGCCTCATGCTTCCCGTAAAGATGCAGATGCGCGCCGGGATCGCTCGCGAGCGCCAGCCAATTGTCGGCATCATGTCCGATCAAGTTTCGCATCTCGATCATTGAGCCGCGCAAATGGGTCGCGCCAAGTGGCAGCCCAAGAATTGCCCGAATATGATTCTCGAATTGAGACGTGGCAGCGCCCTCGATCGTCCAGTGGCCCGAATTGTGAACGCGGGGTGCCAGTTCGTTGAAAACCGGTCCATCGGCGCTGGCAAAGAATTCAATCGTGAAAACGCCCACATAATCAAACCGCTCTGCAATCCGGCGTGCAAGCGCCCGAGCAGCGGGGACTTGCTGGCGCACAATGTCTGCCGCCGGAATTGTTGACGTAGCGAGGATGCCATCCTTGTGGACGTTTTCGGGAGTGTCCCAAAATGAAACACTGCCCTTCTGGTCCCGCGCCACGATCAGCGAAAACTCGTGATCGAAGTGGACCATGCCTTCAAGGATTGCCGGGCACTCGCCAATCGCTGTCCAGGCAGCATCGGCATCAGCAATGGTCTTGATTCGGGCCTGCCCCTTGCCATCATATCCAAATCGCACGGTTTTCAGGATCGCCGGGAGGCCGATTGCAGCAATGGCGGCATCGAGTTCGTCGCGGCTGTTGACTGCCGCCCAGGGCGCCGTCCGCCCGCCAAGCTCTGCCGCAAAACTCTTTTCCGCAATACGGTCTTGCCCGATTTCCAGCGCCTTCAGCGGCGGAAAGACCGGCTTTGACTCTGCGAGTGGCCGCAGAGGCATCGGGTCGATATTCTCGAATTCGAATGTGATGACGGAGACATCCCTTGCGAATTCCAGAAGGCGTTCCGTGTCGCCATAGTCACCCTGGATCCACTTCGCGCTGACATCGGCGGCGGGACCGCTCGCCTCTGGAGCATAGATGTGGCAGCGATAGCCAAGCTGTGCGGCCGCAAGGCTGAGCATCCGACCGAGCTGGCCGCCGCCGATAATGCCAATGGTTGAACCGGGAGGAACAGGCGTCATGCAGGATCATTCGCCACGGAACGCGTCTGTTCGGCGCGCCAGGCGCTGAGCCGCTCAGCAAGCGAGGGATCGGATAGAGCGAGAATCGCGCCAGCGAGGAGGCCTGCATTGGTCGCCCCGGCTTTGCCGATGGCCAGCGTGCCCACGGGAATGCCGCCGGGCATCTGGACGATGGACAGCAGGCTGTCCATCCCGCTCAACGCCTTGGATTCAACGGGTACACCGAGGACCGGCAAGGTCGTCATGGATGCCGCCATTCCCGGCAAGTGCGCAGCCCCGCCGGCACCAGCGATAATGACCTTCAGACCGCGGTCTGAAGCGCTCTTGGCATAGTCATAGAGGCGCTCAGGCGTGCGGTGGGCTGAAACCACACGGGTTTCATGCGAAATTCCAAGGGCATCGAGCGCATCTGCGGCATGGCGCATCGTCTCCCAGTCGGACGTGCTGCCCATGATGATGCCGACTTGCGGCCTGCTTTCACTCATGATGATGGAATGCCCCGTTGCCACGTCTCAAGGCTCAAGGTCTTTAACCGCCACTTTCGACAAGCGCAACGCAGGCGGGCTGTGATCGCGATCACAAAGGCAATATGGTATGCTGCTAGGCATTCATGATATCAACAGAGTCGCTGAGTAGCGTTTTGGGGGACGTACTTTTGAAGGAATTCGATACCGAGGCCATTCGGCAACTGGCTGATGAGAATGACGGTCTGAAGGCGACGGTTGAAAATCTGCGCGCACGGCTGGAGGAACTCGAACGGCTTGCGGACACCGACACTTTGCTGCCGCTACCGAACCGGCGCGCATTTCTGCGCGATCTGGAGCGCGTCCTGCATCAAGCGGCCCGTCACAAGACGCCCGCTGCTGTTCTGTACGTTGATTTGAATGGATTGAAGGCCATCAATGACCGTCACGGCCATCAGGCGGGTGACGCAGTCCTGCTTCATGTCGCACGCGTCTTGAAGGCCAGCCTGCGCGCTGGGGATATGGTCGCGAGGATCGGCGGGGACGAATTTGGGCTTATCCTCGATCATCTCGACGAAGAATCAGCTCAGACCAAGGCCGACCTGTTGGCATCGACCGTTGCCGCAGAGCCTGTCGATCTCGGCGGGACGCGCGTGCGGGTGAACGTGACCATCGGGCTGGCCATGGTTGGTGCAGGGGACGATGTCGAAACCGTCCTCGCGCGGGCCGACGCTGCAATGTACGCTCAGCGCTCGGAGAGATAGTAACGCTCGCGGGCGCTCAGATCGTCTGCAAGGTCATAGACGATCGGCTGTCCGGTCGGAATTTCGAGCCCGGTAATCTCGTCATCGGGAATGTTCGAGAGGTGCTTGACAAGTGCCCGGAGCGAATTGCCATGGGCCGAGATGAGGACGCGCTTGCCCGACCTGAGTTCCGGCGCGATCCGCGCTTCCCAATAGGGCAGGACGCGCGCAATTGTGTCCTTCAGGCTTTCGGTGGCGGGGACCTTGATTCCTGCATAACGGCGATCCGAAGACAGGTCATAGGGGCTGCCAGGTTCAAGCGGGGGAGGGGGCACATCGAAGCTGCGGCGCCAGACCTTGACCTGGTCCTCGCCGTGCTTGGCCGCGGTCTCGGCCTTGTCGAGGCCAGTCAGTCCGCCATAGTGCCGTTCGTTCAGGCGCCAGTCCTTTTCAACCGGAAGCCACAAGCGGCCCATTTCCTCAAGCGCGAGGTTGAGCGTCTTGATCGCGCGCGTCTGAAGCGAGGTGAAGGTGCAGTCGAAATCCAGGCCCTTTTCCCGCATCAGCACGCCCGCCGCGCGCGCTTCGGCCGCGCCCTTTTCGGTGACATCGACATCCCACCAGCCGGTGAACCGGTTTTCGAGATTCCAGGCCGACTGGCCGTGACGGATAAGGACAAGCGTTGGCATTTTGCGTGCGGCTCCAGATTCGGCGATTCGGGCGCGGCCTAACCCAATCACGCGCGCTTGGCGAGATGTCAGAGCCTAAAGAACCAGCGTGTAGTATCGACTGAAAGCGTCGTCCCCATAGTCCGAAAACGGCCCGCATGGTCGGAATCCAAACCCTTCGTAGAGCCGGTGCGCGGGCTGGAACGGCGCATTCGAACCGGTTTCAAGGCTCACCTGCCGGTAGCCGCGATTGCGCGCCACCGAGATCATGTGCGACAAGATCTGAAACGCCACACCGCGCCGGAGATGCGATTGTGCCGTTCGCATCGACTTGATTTCGCCATGTTCTGCGTCAAGCGCTTTCAGTGCGCCACAACCGGCCAGCTGATCGCCATCCCAGGCTGTCCAGAAGCTGATCTCCGGTGCCCGCAAAGCCTCAAGATCAAGGGCATGAACACTGCCCGGTGGTGAGTGCTCATGCATCGAATCGAGATGGGCCTGAAGGAGGGCGGCAATCTCCGGCCCGGTCAGGTCATCCTCGACAAGACGGAACTCCGCCATTTCAGAGGCTTTGTGCCAGCACGTCCAGGCAGGATTGCCCCAGCGCCCGACAACGCGCCGGGCTCCAGGCGCGATCTGCATCGGGATTCGGGTCGTGATCCTTGAACGGCATTTCGAGTGTCATCGACACGCAGCCCAGGTGCGCAAAGCGATTGGCCAGCTGGTTTGTCGACATGGTCAGGTTCGCCCGACCCGGCGCCGAGGCTGGATAACCGAGGCGGGTCTGGAAGTCGGCCGTATGTTCGGCCAGTGCATTGCGATAGGCATAGAAGCGATTGCCCTGAACGTCAGTCCAGTTGGGAATGCCTTCGAAGCCGGCAATGAAATTTGCCGGAATCGCCTCATCGCCATGAACGTCCATTGCCCAATGCACACCGGTTTCATCCATCGCATTGCGCACGCAAAGCACTTCGGGGCTGCGCTCGGCAGAAGGCTCGGCCCATTCGCGGTTGAGGTTCGTGCCAACGGCATTCGTCCGCAGATGCCCCCGGCAGGCGCCATCGGGATTCATGTTGGGTATGATGTGAAGTGTGCATTTCTCGCGCAGTATCCGGGCAGTCTCGCTTACTGGATCGGTCAGCAGTTCAAGAGCCCCTTCCATCCACCATTCGGCCATGCTCTCGCCGGGATGCTGGCGGGCATAAAGCCAGACTTGCGTCGGGCCGTTCCCTATGCGCAGGCAATCGATCGGCTGGCCTTCAATGGACTGGCCAAGTTCGATCAGTTCGACGTCAGGGCAAGCGGCTGTGCGCTGGACAAGGTCGTGATGCCGCTCGATCGAAAAGGGTGCGAAATAGGCAAACCATATGCTGTCGAGTGCAGACGTATGCGTGATCGTCAGAACGCCGTCTTCATAGCTTGTATCGGCGCAACGCCAATCTTCGCGATCGTCCGAAAAACGCGCCTTGTAGTTGTCCCAGCCGCCCGGATAGGCAGAGCCGCCACAATTGGTGATCCGCAATGTGATCCTCTGGCCCCGTGCGCCCGAAACGCGGAAATGGAACCACTGGTAAAAGTCGGAATGCGCATCCTTCCGAATCTCGAGATTTGCACTGGTCCCGTCTATCGACGTGACGATGATGTTTCCGCTATCAAACGCGGCATTGATCTTCATGTTCATCCGGTCAGTTAAGCCCAACCCGATGTGTCGGGCAAGCCGGGCGATTCGTCAGGGGACCAAAATCGTCTTGCCCGATTCGCCCGGGAAGCCTTCAAAAAGCGCCCGCGACAATTTGTCAGCGGCAAGGCCGGGCTGCGCGGACGGTGCATTGGATGGCGCTTCAGTCTGCGCCCTGCCTTCCCAGACCACGGCACCGTCGGCTGCGCGTTTGAGCCGAACTTCGAGCCGCGAGATGATGGTCTTGCGGCTCTTGTCTCCACCGATCCCGAAGCTGGTGCCCAGCCCCACACCGACGTTCCGGCCAAAACTGCCGCCACCGATGCCGATGGTTACTGGGGAACTCTTGGCAATCCGGTCCCGCGCTTCACGCGAGTAGCCAATTTCGGCCGAGTATGCCGGATTGGAACCCTCGGCATATCCAAGTCGCGCCAATTCCCGCTTGACTGCAGCGTCATAGGTCCGGAACTCGATTGTCGTGCCGTCGGTGTCTCCGAGTGCGCTGGTCGTAATTGTTCCGGCAGCTACAGTTTCGCTGACATGAAAACGTGTCACTTCAACCGGCGGAAGTTTGGCGGTGCAAGCTGCCGAAAGCAGCATTAAGGTAGAACCCAGAACGACATTACGCATGAACACTTCTCCTGCAGGCACGCCTTGACTTTAGGCCATCTGCCCCTTAGGCGGCAGCCTTCTTTTTCCAGATCACAGAGAAACAGGCAAGCGATCATGAAGATCCGCAATTCACTCAAGTCGCTCAAGGACCGCCACCGGGACAACCGCGTTATCCGCCGTCGCGGGCGCACCTACGTCATCAACAAGACGAATCGCCGGTTCAAAGCGCGCCAGGGCTGACGTCCGCGATGGCCGTGAAAGCGGTCGTCTTCGATGTCGGGCGGGTCCTCTATGACTGGGACCGCCGCTACCTATTCGAAAAACTGATTGGGGATCGGGAAGAACTTGACCGGTTCCTGAGAGACGTTGTCCCGCTCGATTGGCATGATCAGCACGATGCCGGCCGCCCGATCGGCGCCATGATCGAAGAGCGGGTGAGCCAATTTCCGGCCCATGAGCGGCTGTTGCACGCCTATCGGGATCGCTGGCTGGAAACCATCCCGGGGCCGGTTCCCGGCGTGCATCGGCTGGTGGAGCAGCTGGCTGACCGCGGCGTTTCGCTGTTTGCGATCACCAATTTCGGGGCCGATTTCTGGGCGATGTTTCGCCCAACGGCACCGATATTCGATCATTTTTCCGATATTGTCGTCTCCGGCATCGAGAAGGTGACCAAGCCGGGCGACGCCATTTATCGCCTGGCTCTGGAAAGGTTCGGCCTCGCGCCGGGAGAAGGCTTCTTCATTGATGACAGCCTGCCCAATGTCGAGGCAGCGCGCGCGAACGGCTTTGTTGCGCATCACTTCACCGATGCGGAAACCTTGCGCGTCGCACTAACGACCCTTGAGCTCCTGCCCGGTCAGGCGGACGACATGGAGCACATTGGTTGAACCCGGTGTCCCGAAGGGAACGCCTGCCATCATGATCACCCGGTCCCCGCCTCCGGCAATGCCATGGCGCAGCGCCATCCGTTTGGATTTTGCGACCATCTCCTCGAAAGAGGAGACGTCCCGGGTCGATACCGCATGGACCCCCCAGAGCAGACCCAGGCGGCGGGCCGTCGCCAGCTTGGGCGTCAGGACAAGAATCGGGACGAGCGGCCGTTCGCGCGCGATTCGCCGCGCTGTCGATCCGGATTCGGTGAAGCAGATGATGCATTTGGCGGAAACCGTTCGGACAATATCGAAAGCGGCCTCTGAAAGCGCATCTGCCGTGGTCGGATCGGGGCGCGTCTCGGTGAAGTGGACCCTAGCGGCATAGGCAGGGTCGCTTTCGACGTTGATCGCGATCCGGTCCATCATGGCGACGGATTCGATCGGCCAATCGCCGGCTGCCGATTCAGCGGACAGCATCACGGCATCGGCGCCGTCGTAAATGGCGGTCGCCACGTCGGACACTTCCGCGCGCGTTGGCGTCGGTGCCTTGATCATCGATTCGAGCATCTGTGTCGCGACGACCACGGGGCGACCGAAGCGACGTGCCGTCTCGACGATTCGCTTTTGTGCGGGTGGCACCGCTTCGGGCGGCAGTTCAACGCCGAGATCGCCACGCGCAACCATCACGGCATCGGCAAGTTCGATGATTTCCTCCAGCCGGGCCAGAGCCGCCGGCTTTTCGATCTTGGCCAGCAGCGCAGCCTTCCCGCCGATCAGGCGGCGCGCATCAGCAAGATCCTCGGGCCGCTGCACGAAACTGAGCGCAATCCAGTCGACCCCCTGTTCAAGCGCAAAGCTGAGGTCTGAAAGATCCTTCTCGGTCAGGGCTGCCATCGGAACGACAACATCAGGGACGTTGAGACCCTTGTTGTCGGAGAGCATTCCACCGACTTCCACATGCGTCGTGATCTTGGTCTCGGACATTTTCTCGACCCGCAGCACCAGCTTGCCGTCGTCGAGCAGGAGCCTTGCGCCAACCTCAAGCGCTTCGAAAATCTCCTTGTGCGGCAGGCACACCCGCTTGCCGCTTCCCGGCGAAGGGTCGCGATCCAGGGTGAATTTCTGGCCCGTTTCAAGCCTTGCGGCCCCGTCGGAAAACTTGCCTACCCTCAATTTTGGTCCCTGCAAATCTGCAAGGATTGTCGTGGGCCGCCCGAGTGATTTTTCGAGTGCACGGATCGATTTGATCAACTCCACCTTTTCGGCCTGCGCGCCGTGGCTCATATTGATGCGAAAAGCATCGGCACCTGCCTTGAAAAGTCGTTCGATCATCTCTGGCGTGCTGCTGGCCGGGCCAAGCGTTGCGAGAATGCGCACCTTTCGTGCGCGCGGTGCAACGTCACGATGCTGGCGGGGTGTTATCAAGCGATGCTCCTCTGGATCGCCTTTGCCTTAGACGCTATCCACAGGGCTTGGAATCCCGCAAAGGAAGAATGATGGATATAAATATCGACGATGCCGCAGCGGCCGCCGCCTTTCGAAGACTGGTTGCCCATTTGCGCCACCGGACCGACGCACAGAATGTGGACCTGATGGGGCTGGCTGGCTTTTGCCGCAACTGTCTTGGCGACTGGGTGGCTGAGGCCGGCGACATGACCAAGGAGGAGGGGCGGTCTCTGGTGTACGGCATGCCCTATGCCGAATGGAAGGTGAAACATCAGGGCGAGGCAACGCCGGAACAGCTCGCGCGGATGCAGGAAAGCATTGCGAAGAATGGCTGATCGGCCCTAAGGCCGCGCCTCCAATCGAATCCGGAGAATCTGATGAGTGACGTTGTAGCCGCTGACGAATTGCGCCTTTTGATCGAGCGTATCGAGCGGCTTGAGGAAGAGAAAAAGGGCATCGCCGACGATATCCGCGACGTCTATTCCGAAGCAAAGGCCCGGGGCTATGATGCCAAGATCATGCGCCAGATCGTGCGCCTGCGGAAAATGGAAACGCACGATCGGCAGGAAATGGAAGCGATTCTCGACACCTACAAGGCCGCTCTGGGCCTTTGAAACGAAGGAGATGATGCGATGATAATGTCCACGACGACAGCGATCGAGGGTCGCCCGGTGCGCGAGTATCTGGGAATCGTGACCGGCGAAGTGATTGTCGGTGCGAATATCTTCAAGGACCTGTTCGCAAGCGTACGCGACATTGTCGGTGGTCGTTCTGGTTCCTATGAAACGACTCTGCGCGATGCGCGCAAGACGGCACTCGATGAAATTGCGCAGGAAGCCCGGGCTTTGGGCGCGGATGCTGTCATCGGGATCGACCTTGACTATGAAGTTCTGGGGCAGGGTGGCTCGATGCTCATGGTCACCGCTTCTGGGACCGCCGTCAAACTTGGGTGAAAACTTGCCCCGGGGAACGTCTTTGGGCTAGGGCGCGCCCATCCCAACTCCATTCAGAACGGTTTCCATGGCAGGCCATTCCAAGTTCAAGAACATCATGTATCGCAAGGGCGCTCAGGACAAGAAGCGCTCGGCAATGTTTTCCAAGCTCTCGCGCGAAATTACGGTTGCTGCGAAGTCAGGCGTGCCCGACCCGGACATGAACCCGCGGCTGCGTTCGGCGGTGATCGCCGCGCGCGCCCAGTCGATGCCCAAGGACAATATCGAGCGCGCGATCAACAAGGCGACGACGGGCGAGGGCGACAATTATGAAGAGATCCGCTACGAAGGCTTCGGCCCGGGCGGGGTTTCACTGATCATCGAGGCACTGACCGACAACCGCAACCGCACCGCGACCAACGTCCGAACCGCGGTTTCGAAGAATGGCGGCAACCTCGGCGCGCCGGGCGCGGTCAGCCATGCGTTCGACCGGCTGGGGCAGATCATCTATCCGGCAAAGGCGGGTGATCCTGACACGGTGTTTGAAGCAGCGCTGGAGGCAGGCGCGGCGGACGTCGAATCGTCGGACGACGGGCATGAAATCTGGACGGCGATGGAAGAGCTTCATGAAGTTGCAAAGGCGCTCGAGGCGAAACTTGGCGCACCGGAAACGGTGAAGCTCGCCTGGCGCCCGCAAACGACTGTCACCGTTGGCGAAGGCGAGGCGGGCACGCTCATGAAACTGCTCGATGCGCTCGATGATGACGACGATGTCCAGACCGTCTGGGGCAATTACGATGTGCCCGATGACGTGATGGAGAGACTGGGCTGATCATTCTCGGCCTCGACCCCGGACTTGGGACAACCGGCTGGGGCGTGATCGCAGCGGTTGGAAACCGGCTTAGTCATATTGCCAATGGGCAGATTGCGACCGATGCCAAGGCTCCGTTGCCCGAACGGCTCGTTGTGCTTGACCGTGCGCTGACCGATCTGATGATTGAGTATCAGCCAGAGACGGCGGCGGTCGAGGAGGTCTTCGTCAATGCCAACCCGCAATCGACGTTGAAACTGGGGCAGGCGCGCGGCGTTTGCCTGCTTGCCGCGGCTCGGACCGGCCTCAAGGTTGGCGAATATGCAGCGCGGCTTGTCAAAAAGGCCGTCGTTGGCGTCGGCAATGCAGAAAAGGCGCAGGTTCATGCCATGGTCGGGCGCCTGTTGCCGGGGGTCAAGATATCGGGCAGCGATGCCGCCGATGCGCTCGCTGTTGCGATCACCCATGCGCACCATCTTGCGAGCGCGCGCCGCATTGGGTGATCGTGATTCCCTTTTGCAAAACGCGTGGCTACAAGCGTTGGCATGATCGCTCGCCTCTCCGGACTCCTGGCTGAAAGCGCCGCAGACCACGCGGTGATCGATGTGGGCGGAGTTGGCTATCTGGTGCAGGCGTCGACGCGGACGCTCTCTGTCCTCGGCGCGGTCGGCGGGCAGGTGATGGTCTTCACCGAAATGCAGGTTCGCGAAGATGCCATGACGCTCTTTGCCTTCGGTTCGGCAGGCGAGCGCGACTGGTTCCGCCTGCTGACGGGTGTGCAGGGCGTCGGCGGCAAGGTTGCGCTGGCGATCCTCTCCACGCTCGACGCCGATGAACTGAGCCGCGCCGTTGCCACCGAAGACAAGGCCATGGTCGCCCGCGCCAATGGCGTAGGGCCGAAACTGGCGCAGCGGATCGTGATGGAATTGAAGGACAAGGTCGGCGGCGTCGCATTGGGTCCGGCAGGGGCATTGCCCAAGGCGGCGGGAGGTGCTGCATCGGATGCGGTTTCGGCGCTTGCCAATCTCGGCTTCCGCCCAGCGGAGGCCGGAGCCGCCGTTGCTGCGGCAGAGGCAGAATTGGGCACCGGCGCAACGCTTGACGCCTTGGTGCGGCTGGCACTGAAGAAGGCGGCGCGATGACCGAAGACCGCCTCCTCACCTCCAGTCGCCGTCCAGAGGACGTGGACGCTGCCTTGCGTCCCAAGTCGCTTGACGAATTTGTCGGCCAAAAAGCCGCGCGCGAGAATCTGCGGGTTTTCATCGAGGCTGCCCGGACGCGCGGCGATGCTCTCGATCATGTCCTGTTCTTCGGGCCGCCGGGATTGGGCAAGACGACGCTTGCGCAGATCGTTGCGCGTGAAATGGGGGTTGGGTTCCGCGCAACCTCCGGACCGGTCATTGCCAAATCCGGCGATCTTGCTGCACTCCTGACCAATCTTGAGGATGGAGACGTCCTCTTTATCGACGAGATCCACCGCCTCAATCCGGCGGTTGAGGAAATTCTCTATCCCGCAATGGAGGATCGCGCGCTTGACCTGATGATCGGCGAAGGACCGTCCGCCCGCTCGGTCCGGATCGACTTGCCGAAATTCACGCTGGTCGGCGCGACGACCCGGCAGGGGCTGCTGACGACGCCGCTGCGCGACCGGTTCGGGATTCCGGTGCGGCTAACCTTCTATTCGGTCGAAGAACTGGAAAAAGTCATTCGCCGTGCTGCCTCGCTGCTCGAACTGGCCATTGCAGACGACGGGGCAAGGGAAATTGCCCGGCGCGCGCGCGGGACACCGCGGATCGCCGGGCGGCTGCTCAGGCGGGTGCGAGATTTTGCGAATGTTGCCGGGGAAGCAAGTGTGTCTGCCAAAGTTGCTGATGCGGCGCTCAACCGGCTTGAAGTCGATGCCCTTGGTCTTGATGCGATGGACCGCCGCTACCTCACGATGATTGCTGACATCTACAGGGGCGGGCCGGTGGGTGTCGAAACGCTGGCGGCAGGCCTTTCGGAGCCGCGCGACACGATCGAGGAAGTGATCGAACCCTTCCTGATCCAGCTTGGCCTGATCGCGCGCACAGCACGGGGGCGATGCCTCAATGCAGGCGGATGGAAGCATTTGGGGCTCAACCCGCCGGCTGGCGCACAAGAAGGATTGTTCGACGACAAATGACGACGCCTGCCAATCGCATGAAATGGATCGACCTCGCGCGTGGGATCGGCATCATCCTTGTGGTTTACGCGCACGCGGCACGGGGGCTTGTCCTGTCCAAAGCCCTTCCGCCAACGGGGTGGCCGATCGACATCGACACGGTGATCTATGCCTTCCACATGCCGCTGTTTTTTGTTCTCGCGGGATTGAACATCGAACGAGGCGTCGCACGCGGCCGTAGGGATTTCATCGTCAACAAGGTGCAGACCGTTGCCTGGCCCTATTTTCTCTGGTCGCTTTTGCACGGCGGATTGAAGATGGCGAGCGCTGGCTACACAAACAATGCGATCACGCTTTCCGATCTCCTCTGGATACCGCTGGTGCCAATCGAGCAATACTGGTTTCTCTATGTTCTGTTTTTCTGTCAGCTGGCCATTGCGCTCATCCTGCCGCGCCGCTGGCTGTTGGTGGTGCTGGCAATGGCTGGGGTATTCGTCTGGTGGTTCTTCGCCAACCCATCCATATTCTTCAGGACGCTCCATTACCTGCCCTATGTCGTGATCGGGATCTTCGCTCCGCCATTTCTTGGCTGGATTGCGGGGCGTGCGCCTGCGCAATGGATCATTGCTGCCGGAGTCTGGTTGGCATTTGCCGCCCTGATCCTGCCTGTCGGCCCTCCGGCGCATCAGCCATTGACGATCTATGTGCTGGCCCTGCTCGGGCTGCTTGGAACGATCGCAATCGCCATGATGCTGGATGGCACCCGTCTGCCGATGCAGTGGCTTGAATATCTCGGGCGGCTTTCAATGCCCATTTTCCTCATGCACACGATCTTTTCCGCAGCAACGCGCGCGGGCCTGAAATTGGCCGGGTTCACTGATCCGATTGCAGTTCTTGCGCTTGTGACAGCGGCCGGGCTGTTCCTTCCGCTGATTGCGTATCGGATCGCCGTAACCCTGAACATTACCCGCCTACTTGGTTTCGGCGCGCCCGTCGCCCGCTAGCGAGCAAATTTTCTGCAACTGTCGTTTGCCGTTGCGAATCCGAAGCGATAGAGGGGGGTCATGACGTCAGCCCCGCATCCTGGCGGCCGCTTCGTCGGCCGGGAACATCATTTCCCGCTGCGCATCTATTTTGAGGACACTGATTTTTCCGGCCTCGTCTACCACGCCAATTATTTGCGCTACATGGAGCGGGCGCGGTCTGACATGCTCAAATGCGCGGGGATTGACCAGCGCGCGGCATTCGAAGCGGGTGAAGGGGTCTATGCGGTCTCCGAACTTGATATCAAATACAAAAGACCAGCGCGCTTTGATGACCTGCTGTGCGTCATCAGCACCGTCGAAAAACTGGGCGGTGCAACAGTCGTGATTCATCAACGAGTCATGTTGGGTGATGAAATGCTGACCGATGCTCGTGTTGTCGCAGCATTCCTTTCGCGCGAAGGTCGGCCAAAGCGTCAGCCCAAGCCCTGGATCGCCGCTTTTGAAACTCTGTTACCGAAGGAGCCCAAACACTGATGCAAGCCCTTGCTTTCAACACCGACGCTGCGACGCTCTCACCGATCGCCCTGTTTCTCCAGGCGGACATCATTGTGAAGATCGTCATGGTCGGCTTGCTCCTGGCGAGCATCTGGACCTGGACAATCATTGTCGGGCAGTGGCTGAAGCTGCGCAACGTCGGAAGCGAGACGCGGCAGTTCGAGCGTGATTTCAAGGCCGCTGACGATCCTCACGCCTTCCAGCAGGCGCACAAGGGATCGTCCGTGCCAAGCGCGCGAGTCATGCAGGCCGGGCTGTCAGAATGGCGCAGCTCGACGGTTGGACGCAGGACAATCGATCGCGAAGGCACGCGCGCTCGCCTTGCCAGTGCAATGGGCGCATCGGTGGCGGCAGAGATCGACCGGCTGTCGGACCGGCTCAATGTGCTGGCGACAATTGGCAGTGTGGCACCCTTTGTTGGCCTGTTCGGCACCGTATGGGGAATCATGCGGTCCTTTACGGCGATTGCAGCCGAACAGAATTCCTCTCTGGCCGTTGTCGCACCCGGTATTGCGGAGGCGCTCTTTGCAACCGCGCTTGGCCTGTTTGCAGCGATTCCGGCAGTGATTGCCTACAACCGTTTCGGGCATGTCCTGAACCGGCTTGAAGCGCAGCTCAACCGCTTTGCGGACGGATTCCATGCAACCCTGAGCCGCGAACTGGAACTGGATCAGTGACGCCTGTTCCCTCTTCAAGTCGCCGTCGCGCCCGTCGTGCGCCAATGGCGGAGATCAACGTCACGCCGATGGTCGATGTCATGCTGGTGTTGCTGATCATCTTCATGATCACGGCGCCGCTGTTGATGGCCGGCGTGCCGCTGAACCTGCCAGACAGCCGGGCCAAGGCGCTTGAACAGGAGATTGAGCCGGTGCAAGTCTCGCTCGATGCAAGCGGCGCGTTGTTCATCGGAGAACAGCTTGTGCCTTTCACGGAACTTCCAGCACGGCTGGCGGCGATTGCGGAGCGCGGCAGGGCAGAACCGCCCCAAATCTATCTCCGTGCGGATCGGGCGCTCGAATATGGCGCTGTGATGCGCGTGATGGGGGAACTCAACCGCGCCGGCCTCAATCGCGTCTCGCTCGTCACGACGGGCGAGACGGATCAGGATAGATAGTGGACCGCGCCGAACAGACCGGACTTGGTGTCGCCGTCGTTGCGCATGCCATGCTCTTCGCGGCGCTTTCGCTCAACCTGCTGAAGCCGCCCGAGCTGCCGAAATATGATGCCGAGCCCATCGAAGTGTCGCTTGTTGACCCGGTCGCGCTGGAATCCACAGCGCCGCAGCCTTCCCCGGCACCGGCGCCAGCGACTGCCTCGACTGAAACGGCACCAACCACCTCGCCGGAAGAATTGGCGCCAGCGCCCTTGCCGACCATAGCGCAGTCCAAGCCAGCGCCGAAGCCTGTTGCAAAACTGGCGCCCACAAAGCCGACACCGAATGGTCCCCAACCGCGGCGCAAGCCTGGCCTTTCCCGCGACATTTTGGTCGGGATCGGTGATTCGCCGGCAAAAGCTACGCCAACGACTTCCTCGGCTAACTCCAATGCGGAAAGCGTTCTGGTCAAGCGATCTCTATCGCAGGAGATAGGTCGCCAGTTGAAGCCGAAATGGAAGTCTCCGACGGGTGCTGATGTTGACCGGTTGGTAACGGTTTTGAGCTGGGACTTGGCAAAGGACGGTAGCCTAATTGGTGAGCCCAGATTTGTCGACCAAACTGGAGTTACACCGAGTAACGGGCCACAGGCGAAATTGCATAGAGAGAATGCAGTTAAAGCAGTCCGTGCCGCTGCTCCGTTAACACTCCCGTCCGAATATTATGGTTACTGGAAATCTGTAGTATCCTTTCGCTTTGACAAAAGGTTGTCTCAATGAACTTTCGTTACTGCGCTGCGCTCTTGTTTCTCTGGTTCACCGCGACAGGCGCAGTAGCGCAAATTGAAGGTTCGGTGACGGATGAAAGCGGGAATGACCTCAACGTTGCCGTGCCTGTCATGCCAACGCCCCAAGCTATGGCTACGCCTGCCGGGTCGACCGATGTGCTTGGTCGCCAGATTGCAGAAGTGATCGCAGCCGACCTGAAGGGTTCGGGTCTGTTCAAACCGGTCGGTCCCGGCGGCATCCGGGCCATCGGCAATGACGAAGTCACGGCACCGCAATTCGAGGCATGGGCGGCCTCCGGAGCCGAAGCGCTGGTGCAGGGTTATGTCCGCGCCAACGCCAATGGCGAACTGACTGTGGGATGCTATCTTTACGACGTGGCGCTCAAATCCGAACTGACGCGGCAAGGCTATGTCATTGCGCCGCGCGACTGGCGGCGAGCCGCCCACAAGTGTGCCGACGCAATCTATGCACGTCTTTCTGGCGAAAGCCCGTTCTTCGACAGCCGGATTGCCTATATTGCCGAAAGCGGGCCCAAGAATCGCCGGATCAAACGGCTCGCGATCATGGATTCCGACGGTGCGAACCACCGTTTCATCACCAACGGGCAGACGCTTGCGCTGACCCCGCGTTTCTCGCCGGATTACAAGTCGATCGTCTATCTGAGCTATCTCGGCAGCCGCCCGCGTATCTTCATCTATGATGTGGCGGCGGGCACCCAAAGGCTGGTGACCGAAAGCGCCAACCCCACCTTCTCGCCCCGGTTTTCCCCGGATGGCAAGACCATCCTCTATTCGATGGCGGTGGCCGGCAACACGGACATCTACCGGATCTCTGCCAATGGTGGCACGCCGCAGCGGCTGACCAATTCTCCCGGGATCGACACGGGCGGCAGTTTCTCTCCGGATGGAAGCAAGATCGTGTTTGAAAGTGATCGTTCCGGCAGTCAGCAGATCTATGTGATGAACGCCGATGGCTCCGGCCAGCAGCGCGTCAGCTTCGGCGGTGGCCGCTACGCCACACCCGAATGGAGCCCGCGCGGAGACCTGATTGCCTTTACAAGGATTGCGGGCAATTTTCGCATTGGCGTGATGGCTCCCACCGGCGGGAACGAGCGGCTATTGACCGACAGCTGGCAGGATGAAGCACCAAGCTGGTCTCCCAATGGCCGCGTGATCCAGTTTTTCAGGACGGCGCAGGGCAATGGCAAGACTGGTGTGTGGCAGGTGGACCTGACGGGTGTGAACGAGCGCCGTATTCCTACCCCACTTGACGGGTCCGACCCCGCCTGGGGCCCGATATTACCTTGAATGGACGAAGGAGACAGACAATGAACAAGACCGCAACCCGACTGGTCATGGTCGCTTCCCTTGTGGCGCTTGCTGCCTGCGCGCCCAAGCGCAAGGTGGAAGATATTCCGCCCGCGCCGGTTCAGCAGGAAGAAGCAGTGACGGATGCCAATGCTGGCAAACCCATACCCGGCAGCCAGGCTGATTTCGTGGCCAGCGTGTCCTCAGATCGCGTGTATTTCGATACCGACAAGTTCGATATCGATGAGGAGGATCAGGCAACGCTCCGCAGCCAGGCGAGCTGGCTTGCCCAATATCCGAACAAGCGCGTGACCATTGAAGGTCATTGCGACGAACGTGGCACGCGCGACTATAATATTGCGCTGGGCGATCGCCGGGCCAATGCCGCCAAGAACTTCCTGGCGTCGCTCGGCGTCGATTCCGGCCGCATCTCGACGATCAGCTACGGCAAGGAACGGCCGGATGCCATGGGTTCCGACGAGGCAAGCTGGGCCCGCAACCGCCGTGCCGTGACGGTGACGGTCCAGTAGCGGAGGTTGGCCTGCTGCGTGTCCGGGATGGTAACGCCAACCTGTCCCGGGCGGATCATCAGGCCTTGTTCTGTTGCGCCTGTGCAATCAATGCCCCGTCGATTTCGTTCGCGCGGATATAGGCGGGGCGTGCAGTGACACGGGCACCATAAGCTTCGAATGCGGGTCGTTTCGGCAATGTGCCGAAGCGGGTGCCCCAGACAATCTGCGAGCCGACATAGACGTCAGCGGCAGAGAATTTCGGGCCCGCAACATAGTCATACTTGCTGACTGCCAGTTCGAGCACATCGACAGTCAGCGCGAAATTGCCATAGCCGGCCATGCCCGTCTTTTCTGCAGGCACTTCGAAGCCAAGCGATGTATTGACCAAAGCCTGCTCCAGTGGCCCGGCGGCGAAAAACAGCCAGCGATAATAATCGGCGCGTTCGGATGGCGCCGGGGCAAGCCCGGCCTCCGGAAAGGCGTCGGCCAGATAGGCGCAGATTGCCGCACATTCGGTGACAACATGCTCGCCATGCTTGATCGCCGGAACCTTGCCCATCGGGTTGATCGCCAGATAGGCCGCGTCCTTCATGCCCGAGCTAAAGTCGAGCAGCACCTGATCATAGGGCGCCCCGACCTCCTCAAGCATCCAGCGGACGATCTGCCCGCGCGACATGGGGTTGGTGTAGAAGGTCAGGCTGGCGGTCATTTTCAACTCCGGGTTCGAATCGCGTTGTGAACATATATGGAACATTGACTTTGCCTTGCCAACCGCTTTTACTTGGCGGCGTGGAGTCGGGCGCGCGCTTTGTACGGAGAATGATGTCATGACCGAAGAGAGTCCCGAACGCCTGAGCGAAGACCGGAACTGGGTTCGCTCGACCCAGGTTGATCGCCGTGCCGCGATCCTGGGGAGTGCCGTTCTGGCTGGCTATGCTCTCGCGGCGCAGCCTGTCGCTGCATCTGCGATCACGACCGATACGGATGGACTCGATGCCGGGATGACCAGTTTCCAGACTGAGGGATTGCGCATGAATGCCTATCGCGCCAGGCCGGCGGGCAAGCGCAACCTGCCGGTTGTCATCGTCGTGCAGGAAATTTTCGGCTTGCACGAGTGGGTGAAGGATATCTGCCGCCGCTATGCCAAGGCAGGATTCTACGCGATTGCGCCCGACCTCTATCAGCGTCAGGGCGATGCGACCAAGATTGCCGACTTCAAGGCCCTGATCAGTGATATCGTTGCAAAAGTGCCCGATGCTCAGGTGATGGGCGATCTGGATGCGGCTGCCCAATTTGCCGGCGCAGACGGCGGCAATGCCGCGAAACTCGGCATTACGGGGTTCTGCTGGGGCGGGCGCATTGTCTGGCTCTATGCCGCGCACAATCCTCGGTTGAAGGCCGGAGTTGCCTGTTATGGGCGCGTCATCGCGAAGTCGACCGAACTTCAGCCGAAGAATCCGATCGATCTCGTGCCTGCGATCAAGGCGCCGGTCCTCGGGCTCTATGGCGCATTGGACAAGGGCATCACCCAAGCCGATGTGGCAACAATGAACGCTGCCCTGAAAGCTGCGAAAAAGCCTTCAACAATCCATGTCTTCGCGGGCGCCGATCACGGATTCCTTGCCGACTATCGCCCGAGCTACAATGAAGCGGCGGCAAAGCAGGGCTTTGCCGAAGGGCTGGACTGGTTCCGGCGCTATCTGAAGTAGCTCCGGACGCGCAAGGCGCGCGCCCGAAACCCGTCGATCGGCCTCAGGCCCCGGCTTTTGCCTTTGCCTTGCCGCCCTTCTTGCCCTTTTTGGGCGGGGCTGGCGTGATTTCGAACGCCATCGCGCCGTCTTTCATGTGCACCGCAACTTCGCCGCCGTGGACAAGCTTGCCGAACAGCAATTCCTCGGCAAGCGGCTGCTTGATCTTTTCCTGGATCAACCGGCTCATCGGGCGGGCGCCATAGAGCTTGTCATAGCCACGCTCGGTCAGCCAGGCCTTGGCAGGCTCGTCGAGCTTGATATGGACATCGCGATCGGCAAGCTGGAGTTCGAGTTCGAGGATGAATTTCTCGACGACCCGGGCCACGACTTCGGGCGGCAGGTATCCAAACGGCACCACCGCATCGAGCCGGTTGCGGAATTCGGGCGTGAACATCTTCTTCACCGCCTCGCCATCCTCGCCCTCGCGGGTGAGGTTGCCAAAACCGACTGTTTCGCGCGCCATGTCGCTGGCGCCCGCATTGGTCGTCATGATGAGGATGACATTGCGGAAATCGACCTGCTTGCCGTGGTGGTCGGTCAGGCGCCCATTGTCCATCACCTGCAGCAGGATGTTGAACAGGTCTGGATGGGCCTTCTCGATTTCGTCGAGCAGGAGCACAGAGTGTGGTTGCTGGTCGACCGCATCGGTCAAGAGCCCGCCCTGATCATAGCCGACATAGCCCGGAGGCGCACCGATCAGGCGGCTGACCGAGTGCCGTTCCATATATTCACTCATGTCGAACCGCTGGAGCGGAATCCCCATGATCGACGCGAGCTGGCGAGCAACCTCCGTCTTGCCAACGCCAGTCGGCCCGGTGAACAGGTAGGAGCCAATCGGCTTTTCCGGATCGCGCAAGCCAGCCCGCGACAGCTTGATCGCCGATGCGAGCTTCTCAATTGCCTCATTCTGCCCGAAGACCACCCGCTTCAAGTCCGCCTCAAGCGTTTCCAGTGATTTCTTGTCGTCGCTGGAGACAGTTTTCGGCGGGATGCGGGCCATCGTCGCGATGACCGCCTCGATTTCCTTGGGTGTGATGATCTTCTTGCGCTTTGCGGGCGGCACCAGCATTTGCATGGCGCCGACTTCGTCGATCACATCGATTGCCTTGTCTGGCAGTTTGCGATCATTGATGTAGCGCGCCGAAAGTTCGACGGCCGACTTGATCGCATCGGGCGTGTATTTGACGTGGTGATGGTTTTCGAAGGCACTGCGAAGGCCGGTCAGGATCTTGATCGAGTCTTCGACGGTGGGCTCGTTCACATCGATTTTCTGGAACCGGCGGAGAAGCGCGCGGTCCTTTTCGAAATGGTTGCGGAATTCCTTGTAGGTCGTCGAGCCGATGCAGCGGATCGTGCCCCCTGAAAGCGCGGGCTTCAGCAGATTCGAGGCATCCATCGCCCCGCCTGACGTCGCGCCTGCCCCGATCACAGTGTGAATCTCGTCGATGAAGAGAATCGCGTGCGGCAGCTTTTCCAGTTCGTTGACGACCGCTTTCAGCCGTTCCTCGAAATCGCCGCGATAGCGGGTCCCGGCCAGCAGGGCGCCCATGTCGAGCGAATAGATGACCGCGGGAAGGAGCACCTCAGGCACATCGCCCTCGATGATCTTGCGCGCCAGACCTTCCGCAATGGCAGTCTTGCCGACGCCCGGTTCACCCACATACAGCGGATTGTTCTTGGACCGGCGGCAGAGGATCTGCACGGTCCGGTCGACTTCGGGACCGCGGCCGATCAGTGGATCGACCTTCCCGGTCCGCGCCTTTTCGTTCAGATCGACGCAGAATTGCTTGAGCGCGGATTCCTGCTTACCTTTGCCTTGCGCGTCCTGCTTCTTCTCTTCCTTTTCCTCGGCGCCCTTCACTTCGCGTGTCTCGGGAACTTCGGTGCCTTTGCCCACGCCGTGCGAAATGAAGCTGACCGCATCAAGGCGGCTCATATCCTGTTGTTGCAGGAAATAGACGGCATAGCTTTCGCGCTCGGAAAACAGCGCGACCAGTACATTCGCGCCGGTAACATCGTCCCGGCCCGAAGACTGGACGTGGAGGATTGCGCGCTGGACGACGCGCTGGAACCCGCTTGTCGGCGAAGGGTCGGAGTCTCCCTGGACTTTGAGCGATTCCAGTTCGGTATCGAGATAATGGGCAACCGTATCCTTGAGCTCGCCAAGCTCCACGCCGCACGCGACCATGACCTTTGAGGCATGCTCGTCATCGATCAACGCATAGAGCAGGTGCTCAAGCGTCGCATATTCGTGCTTGCGGCTGGACGCAGCGGCTAGCGCGTTGTGCAGCGTGGTTTCCAGTTCACGGGCAAAAGATGGCATTTGATGCTCCTTCGCTCACTATGTCGGGCCTGAGATGCCAAACATCAAGTCAGCGTTTGAATAACCCTTCCGCACTTGCCCGAAAATTAACGGACCCTTCGATCTTTCGGTTCACGCGCGCGATCTCCGCTTCGAGTATCGCCACCCGATCCTTCAATTCATTAACGGACAACGGGTCGAGATCTTGCTTGACGAGCAAGGTCAGCGGATCCTGCGGCCGCTTGGCGAACAATTCATCCATGTCCATAGCTGAATCGTTGACCGAACCGCCGCTCAAGTCAATAAGGCGCGTGCGTTTCGAAACAGGGGGATCCGCGTGCCTGTCCATCCCGACACCATGATTGCAATCGATCCCGCCGCGCCGGGCGGTCCCGAAGTTCTTCAACCGGCGACACGGCCGGTCCCTCAACCAGGGACCGGGGATGTGCTGATCAAGGTCGCTGCAGCCGGTGTCAATCGGCCTGATGTACTGCAAAGGCGCGGCATGTACCCGCCGCCGCCGGGCGCGCCCAGCATTCCGGGGCTTGAAGTGGCCGGGGAAATCATTGCGGTCGGAGAAGGCGTGGAACCCGGCAGGATCGGCCAGAGGGTCTGTGCGCTCGTGGCGGGGGGCGGCTATGCCGAATATTGCGTGGCGCCGCTTGGCCAGTGCCTGCCGGTGCCTGACGCAATCACATTGATTGAAGCGGCTGCCATGCCGGAGACGCTCTTCACCGTGTGGACCAACCTGTTCGAGCGGGCCTATGCCGTCGAAGGCGATACCGTGCTTGTGCACGGCGGCACCAGTGGCATCGGGACCATGGCGATTGCACTCGGCAAGCTGTTCGGATTGACAGTGATTGTGACTTGCGGTTCGAATGACAAATGCGCCCGTGCACTGGAGTTGGGTGCCGATCACGCCATCAACTATGCGACCCAGGACTTTGTGAGTGAGGTTCAGGCCATCACAAGCAGCAAGGGTGTGCAGGTCGTGCTTGATATGGTTGGCGGGGATTATCTCCCGCGCAATGTCCAATGCCTGGCCGAAGACGGTCGCAATGTGACGATCGCTGTGCAGCGCGGTATTTCGGCGGAAATCAACATTGCCATGATCATGATGAAGCGCCTGACCTTGACGGGATCGACCCTCAGGGCTCGGCCAGTCGCGTTCAAGACGCTTGTTGCCGAGGAAATCCAGCGCGTCGTCTGGCCGCATGTCGAGGCAGGCAAGCTCAAACCGGTGATCGACCGCACCTTCCCGCTGGCCGAAGCCGCCGCCGCCCACGCGCGGATGGAAGGCGGCGACCATGTCGGGAAGATCGTTCTGGTGATTTGAAGCGTCAATCCTCTTGCTCTGGCAGCCTGTCGAGACTAAGCGAACAAGTCATACACGGCCGCTCCGCAAGGGGCGGCCCTTCTTTTGTCTGAAAGGTTTTTCATCATGGCCCAGCCGCTCATGCCCCATGCGACCGCATCATGGCTGGTCGACAATACGGCGCTGTCGTTCGAACAGATTACCAAATTCTGCGGGCTCCACATTCTCGAGGTCCAGGCCATTGCCGATGATATGGCTGCGACCAAGCTGACCGGGCGGGACCCCGTGCGCGCAGGCGAATTGACGCTTGAGGAGATCGACAAGGGTCAGGCCGATCCCAATTTCGAACTCAAGATGTTTCGGGAGCCCGAACAGGCCACGCGCACCAAGGGGCCGCGTTATACGCCGGTTTCGAAGCGCCAGGACAAGCCGGACGGCATTGCCTGGATCATCCGCAACCATCCTGAGGTTTCGGATGGGCAGATTGGCAAGCTGATCGGCACGACCCGCAACACGATCCAGGCCATCCGCGACCGAACGCACTGGAATATCGTCGATATCGTGCCCAAGGACCCTGTCACACTTGGCCTGTGCACCCAGCGCGAGCTCGATGCGGTGGTCAAGAAGGCAGCCAAGCTGAAAGGCATCGAAGCGCAGGCTGATGGCAAGCTTGAAGGCGATCGTGCTGCCCTGATCGAGGAATTGCGTCACGAGCGTGATGCGGCCGCGCGGGCGGCAGAGGCAGCGGCCGAAGGCGTCGAGGTGACGGTAGCGCCAGTGGAGCACAACGCCGAGACGCTGTTCAAGCGTTGAGCGAACCCGTCTCCTATGATGCGTCGCTGGTTCATGACGAAAGCTACCTCGCGACCAGCCACAAGGGCCTGACCTATCCCTTTGGCACCCAAGCGCCCGCGTCTGCCGAACTGACCCGGATTGCCGATGGCATCAGTTGGGCGCGTATCCCGATGCCGGGATCTCTGGGCCACATCAACAGCTGGCTGCTGGACGATGCGGATGGTTGGGCTGTGGTCGATACCGGCATGCAGCTCAAGACCTGCAGCGATGCGTGGAAAGCCCTTTTCGCGGGCGCCCTGTCCGGATCGAAGCTGACGCGCATCATCTGCACGCACATGCATCCCGACCATATCGGGCTGGCCGGCTGGCTTGCGAAGAAGTTCGAAGCGGATGTGTGGATGACGCGCGGCGAATGGCTGACTGCGCGCATGCTGATTGCCGACGCGCGTGACGAGGTTCCCGAAGAAGCCATCATCACCCAGCGGGGTGCGGGCTGGGGGGACGATGTTCTGGAGGAAACCCGCTCGAAGGGATGGGGACGCTTTGGCCGCATGGTCTTTCCGATGCCCGCGGGCTATCGGCGCCTGAAGGATGGCGACAGGCTCGAACTCGGCCCGAATGTCTGGAAGATTGTTGTCGGGTCCGGACACAGCCCGGAACATGCCTGCCTCTTCAATGAAATGTCCGGCGTGCTTGTCTCTGGCGATCAGGTCCTGCCGAAGATCAGTTCGAACGTCTCGGTCAATATCAGCGAGCCTATGGCCGACCCGCTCGGCGAATGGCTCGAATCGATTGACAAGCTGCTCGATGTCCTGCCGGATGACCTGCTTGTGTGCCCGGCGCATGGGGAGCCCTTCAAGGGGCTTCACGTGCGGCTCAAGGCCCTTCGTGACGAGCATCTGTCGCGGCTGGACGTGCTGACGGTCCATCTTGCCCAGCCCCGCCGGGTTATCGATTGCTTCAGCCAGCTTTTCAATCGCGAGATCGGAGCTGAGCATCGCGAACTGGCGACGGGCGAAGCTCTGGCACATCTGCGTCGGCTTGAACTCGAAGGTCGGGCGCATCGGGAGACGCGCGACGGCGTATGGTGGTTCCATGCAAGTTGATGTGAAGGCTGTCATCTGGGATTTTGGCGGCGTCGTAACCTCTTCGCCATTCGAGGCCTTTTCGCGGTATGAAGCCGAACGCGGCCTCCCTGCGGACACGATTCGGCGGATCAATGCCACCGATCCCGACAGCAATGCATGGGCGCGGTTCGAGAGGGCGGAAATTGACGCAGCCGCTTTTGACAGGCTTTTTGCTGAAGAAGCGGCGCGTATCGGGCATGACGTCCGTGGCGCGGAAATCCTTGCTCTGCTGTCCGGCGATGTCCGGCCTGCAATGGTCGCCGCGATCGATACGATCAAGTCGTGCGGCTTCCGCACGGGCTGCATCACCAACAATGTTCCTGCAGGCCATGGCGCCGGCATGGCTTTGACGCTGGGCAAGGCTGCATCGATCGGGGCAATCATGGCGCGGTTCGATCATGTAATCGAAAGTTCAAAGGCCGGGATTCGCAAGCCCGATCCGCGCATCTACCTGATGATGTGCGATGCGCTTGGCGTCGCGCCGGCGCAGTGTGTCTATCTTGACGATCTCGGCATCAACTGCAAACCGGCAGCCGCGCTGGGCATGCGCGCGATCAAGGTGGTGAGTGAGGCACAAGCCCTTGCGGACCTCGAAGACGCTATTTGCATTCCGCTATCCGCTTGACCGCGCATTGCGGCAAGGCCACAGAAGCTGGCAATGGTTGACGACATTTCCACCCTGACTTTCGAAGACGCGCTGAAGCAGCTCGAAACGATTGTCGCGCGTCTCGAATCGGGCGAAGCCAGCCTGGATGAATCGATCGGTCTCTATACGCGCGGCGATGCCTTGCGTGCGCAATGCGAAGCGCGCCTGAAAGACGCGCAGGCGCGTATTGAAAAGATCAGCCTCGGACCGGATGGCAGACCCTCCGGTATCGACGCATTCGATGGCGGCTGAAGGACCCGTGGCCGCACCGTCGCCTGGCCTTGTGGCAGCAATGGATGGCATTGCCGAAGCGATGGATCGTCAGTTCGATCTCCTGTTGCCCGTTCCTGAAGATCCCAGAAGGCGGCTTTTCGAGGCCATGCGTCATGCGACAATCGGCGGCGGGAAGCGGCTGCGTCCGCTGCTCGTTACGGCCTCCTGCACGCTTTTTCACGTAGATACCGAAGCTGCCTTGCGGGTTGCGACTGCGATTGAATGCATTCATGTCTATTCGCTTGTGCATGACGATCTTCCGGCGATGGACAATGACGATCTGCGTCGCGGCAAGCCGACCGTTCACAAGGCGTTTGACGAAGCAACAGCCATTCTTGCCGGGGATTCGCTCCACGCACTGGCGTTCGAATTGCTCGCCGACGAAGCGACGCACAGCGATCCGTTCGTCCGGTGCGAACTGGTCCTTGAACTCGCGCGTGCAAGCGGGCCGGACGGGATGGCTGGCGGCCAGATGATGGATCTCGAAGCGGAACACAGGACCTATGACCTGCAGACCGTCACGCGGCTCCAGCAATTGAAGACAGGCGCGCTGATCGGGTTCTGCATCGAGGCCGGTGCAATCATGGGACGGCTGCCGCCCGAGGGCCGGGCACCGCTGCGCGGTTATGCGCGTGACATCGGCCTCGCCTTCCAGATCGCCGACGATATTCTCGATGTCGAGGGCAGTGAGGAGGTTGCGGGCAAGGCACTCGGCAAGGATGCCGGTCAAGGCAAGGCAACCTTCCTGTCCGTGCTTGGAATCGAGCGTGCCAAATTGCAGTCGCGCGCGCTCGTCGATCAGGCCATAGCCCATCTGGGCCACTTCGGCAGCGAGGCTGACCTGCTGCGGCAGATTGCGCGATTCACGATTGAAAGGGACAAGTGATGGAACGGATCGGTGTATATCCCGGGACATTTGATCCGATCACGCTCGGGCATATGGATATTATCAGGCGCGGCGCAAAACTCGTCGACCGCCTCGTCATCGGCGTAACGACGAATCCGTCCAAATCCCCGATGTTTTCGTTGGACGAGCGCATGGCAATGGTCCGGCGAGAAGTCGCAGATGTGGCCGGCACGATCGAAGTCGTCGCCTTTGATGCCTTGCTCATGAAGTTTGCGAGAAGCCAGAAGGCGTCGGTCATCGTGCGTGGGCTGCGGGCCGTTGCCGATTTCGAGTATGAATATCAGATGGCGGGCATGAACCAGCAGCTTGATGCAGAGATTGAAACCGTCTTTCTGATGGCTGATGTGGCGCTGCAGCCGATTGCGTCAAAGCTGGTCAAGGAAATTGCCATTTACGGCGGTGACATCCACAAGTTCGTCGCGCCTGCGGTCGAAAAGGATGTAAGGGCGCGGGTCGAACAGATCGGCCGCAAAGGGGATTAGTTCTGGTCGCGTTCATCTGCCAGGTTTTACGGGCCGTCTCAGGATGAAGAGAGGGGTATCGATGCGTTTGTTGAAACTGTTTCTTGTGTCGCTTGGCCTTCTGGCCGGCATGGCTGTTGCGCAAGTGCCGCCAGCTGCGCCGCCGCCGGCGCCCGATCCCCAGAATATCCTGCATCTTGAATTATCGACCGGCGGCGAAGTCGTGATCCTGATGCGGCCGGACAAGGCGCCCGCCAGCGTTGAGCGCGTCCGCACGCTGGCCCGCGCCGGCTTTTATGATGGCGTCGTCTTTCACCGCGTCATCGAGGGCTTCATGGCACAGACCGGAGACCCCAAGGGGACAGGTGAGGGCGGTTCTCCGCTGCCTGACCTGAAGGCGGAGTTCAACGATCTGCCGCACCTTCGCGGTGTTGTCTCGATGGCGCGCACTGACCAGCCCGATACGGCCAACAGCCAGTTCTTCATCTGCTTCCAGCCGACCGTGCGGCTCGACCGGAAATATACGGCATTCGGCCGCGTGACCTCCGGCATGCAGTTTGTGGATGCGATCAAGCGTGGCGATCCCATTGACGGCCGCGTCGCGGATGAACCGTCGAAGATTGTCCGCGTTTGGATCGAAGCGGATGGCCGCGATGCGCCTCGGATTCCGCTTGTCATACCCGCGCCGGCTGCCGCACCGCCGCCAGCTGCAGAGCCCGCCCCAGCGCCCGAGGCGCCCAAGCCCAACCCCTGATGCGCGTCGACCTGTTCGACTTTGAACTGCCGTCGGAACGGATTGCCCTGAGACCTGCCAGCCCGCGCGATTCGGCGCGAATGCTGGTGCTTGATGCGGGCCAGACGCGCGATCTGCATGTGTCCGACCTGCCGGCCCAATTGCGCGCCGGGGATTGCCTTGTCTTCAATGACACCCGCGTCATCCCGGCTCAGCTTGAAGGCCGCAGAGGCGAGGCCCGGATCGGCGCAACGCTCCACAAGCGCGAAAGCCTGCGCAACTGGCGCGCGTTCGTGCGCAATGCAAAGCGCTTGCGCGAAGGAGACAGGATCGACTTCGGGGCCGATGTTTTCGCGGTCGCCACCCAGCGCGGCGATGACGGAAGCTGGCTCCTCTCCTTCGAAGGGGAAGATCCGGTCGAAGTGCTGCTTGAGCGGGCGGGAACGATGCCGCTGCCCCCTTATATCGCAGGCAATCGGCCGACCGATGCGCGCGATGCGACCGACTATCAGACCATGTTCGCAGATGAACCCGGTGCAGTGGCCGCACCCACGGCTGCGCTGCATTTCACCCCCGGCCTGCTCGCGGCATTGGGCGGTGCAGGCGTCGGACATGAAACCCTCACGCTCCATGTCGGGGCCGGCACATTCCTTCCAGTCAAGGTCGACAATACCGACCAGCATCGCATGCATGCCGAATGGGGGCGGATCGATGCGGAAACGGCGGCGCGCCTCAATGCCGTGCGCGCGTCCGGCGGGCGCCTGATTGCCGTTGGCACGACATCGCTCCGCCTGATCGAAAGCGCCTGCGATGCAGGCGGACAGATCCAGCCCTTCGAAGGCGATACGTCGATCTTCATCACACCCGGATATCGGTTCAAGGGAATCGACGGGCTGATGACCAATTTCCACCTGCCGCGCTCGACCCTCTTCATGCTGGTCAGTGCATTGATGGGCCGTGAGCGCATGCAGGCGGCCTATGCCCATGCCATCGCGGCGGGCTACCGGTTCTACAGCTATGGGGATGCGAGTTTGCTGCTGCCGGGATGACGGGAAGCTCGAGCCTGTTCTGTTGAGGTGGAATCGTTGCCCCTGCGCAGGGGCGACGGTCCTTCTATCCAAAACGAACAGAGTCTAAGATCTGGCCTCCGGCGGCTTCGCCCCGAAAATCGTGACTGTCATCGGCTTGCGAATGGCGAAACCGAGGCGTTCGTAGAGCGCAATCGCACCTGCATTCGTGGCATAGCTGTGCAGAAACGGCGTTTCGCCGCGATCGAAGATGCGGGCCGCAACCACGCTCATCATCGCACCGGCAAGACCCTGTCCCCGGCATTCCGGACGTGTGCAGACGCCGCTGACTTCGCAATAGCCGTCCAGCCGCATCCGTTCCCCGGCCATAGCGACCAGCGTCCCCTCGCGCCTGATGCCGACGAAATTGCCTAGCCTGTGCGTCAGCGGAAAGAAGGGGCCCGGTTGCGTCAAATGTGCGAGCGCGCGCATTTCGGCAGAGTCGACTTCCTGCAGATCAAGAATCTCGTCCTGCCCCGCCATCGGGTTGAGGCTGCTCGCAACCATCTGGACCAGCCCTGCCGAACGGAGCCGCATGGCGCCGGGAAGGTCGGGGATTTCGTGTCCTTCCGTGGTCCAGATTTCCCCGCCGGGCGGGATCAGGGCTGCGAGTTCCGTCAGCGCAGATTCGCTGAAATCGGCCGAGGCACCAAAGGGGCCGTGATCCGGCTCAAGGCGGAGCGCCTGTTCATTGCCCTGCGCAAGCGCCGCCCAGCCAGACTTGAGCGCGTTCCAGGCAGGCCGGTCGAGCGGGTGCGGGTCAGTCATTCCATGTTCCTGACGAATCGAAATTCGTATCCCGCCTATCGCCATTCGGCCAAAGTTGAAACCGTTGGCAAAGTGCCGCTATAGGCCGCCGCCCATGTCCGATCGCTTTTCCTTCCAGATCGCCGCAACAGACGGCAGGGCGCGAACGGGAGTCATCCGGATGCAGCGCGGCGAGATTCGCACGCCGGCGTTCATGCCGGTCGGGACGGCGGCAACGGTCAAGGGGATGAAGCCGGCCGATGTCGAAGCGCTTGGCGCGGACATCATTCTTGGCAACACCTATCACCTGATGCTCCGGCCCGGCGCGGAACGCGTGGCGCGGCTTGGCGGCCTGCACCGGTTCATGCAGTGGAACCGGCCGATCCTGACGGACAGCGGCGGCTATCAGGTCATGTCGCTGTCGGCGCTCACGAAGATGAGCGAAGAAGGCGTTGCCTTTTCCTCGCACCTTGACGGGTCGAAGCACCTCATCACGCCCGAACGCTCGATGGAAATTCAGCGTTTGCTGGGGTCTGACATCGTGATGGCTTTTGACGAATGCACGAAGAACGGTGCGACCCGCGAGGAAGCGGCGCTTTCGATGGAGCGCTCGATGCGCTGGGCAAGGCGCTCACGGATCGCATTCGACGACGACGATGAACATGCATCGCGTGCTGCCCTGTTCGGGATCCAGCAGGGATCGCTTGACGAGAACCTGCGCAAAGTGTCCGCCGATGCCCTTATCGATATCGGCTTTGACGGCTATGCGATTGGCGGCCTTGCGGTAGGCGAAGGGCAGGAGGCCATGTTTGCCTGCCTTGACTATGCGCCGGGACAATTGCCCGAAGATCGGCCGCGCTACCTGATGGGGGTCGGGAAGCCGGATGATCTCGTGGGGGCTGTCGAGCGCGGGATCGACATGTTCGATTGCGTCTTGCCGACCCGCTCGGGACGCAATGGCCAAGCCTTTACCTGGGATGGCCCGGTCAATATCCGCAATGCGAAATTCGCCGAGGATGAAGCACCGCTCGATCCGGATTCACCGACCGCACAGTGGAGCAAGGCCTATCTGCATCACCTCGTCCGGTCGGGCGAAATGCTGGGTGCGATGCTGATGACCGAGCATAATCTCTGGTTCTACCAGCAATTGATGGCCGGTCTTCGCGAGGCGATTGCCTCAGGCTCGCTATCGGCCTTTGCCAGCAGCTTCCGCGCGCGGTATTGCCGCTGAATGTCAGATGCAATCTACCAGGCCGCGACCTGGATCGTCCCGCTGGTCATCGCGATCGTCTTTCACGAAGTGGCGCATGGCTGGGTCGCACGGCTCTTCGGTGATCCGACTGCTGGGCGAATGGGCCGGTTGAGCCTCAATCCGATCCGCCATGTCGATCCCATTGGCACAATCATACTCCCGATGGGCCTGGCTCTCGCTGGTGCTCCCATTTTTGGCTGGGCGAAGCCGGTCCCGGTCGACAAGCGCCGGTTGCGCAATCCACGTGTGCACATGATGTTTGTCGCGTTGGCCGGGCCGGGCATGAATTTTATGCTTGCCGCGCTGACATTTGTGGCACTCGGCGCTCTGCTCGTCGGCTTTGGACAGAACCCGGGCATTGCGGTTGCCTTTATCAACGCCAACCTGATCAACTTCGCCATAATCAACGTCATGCTTGGGGTCTTCAACCTGCTCCCTTTGCCGCCCTTTGACGGTGGTCATGTCGTTGAAGGCCTTCTGCCTCCCTCGCTCGGCCGACGCTATGCCCGCCTTGCGCGCTATGGCTTCCCGCTCATGATCCTGCTCATTGTCGTGCTGCCGATGCTCTCTCCCAGAGCAGCCGTGGTGCCGCAGCTGATCGGGCCGCCGGTCGAATGGATCCTGGGGCTGGGAGCGCGGTTCCTCTCGCTTTTCGGCTGATATGCCCAATGGCTGGATCATCCTGGACAAGCCGCTTGGCCTCGGCTCGACGGCCGGCGTCAGTGCGGTCAAGCGTGCATTGCGCGACGGCGGTTATCCCAAGCTGAAGGTCGGCCACGGCGGGACGCTCGATCCCTTGGCGACAGGTGTGCTGCCCATTGCGATGGGAGAGGCGACCAAGCTTGCCGGGCGGATGCTCGACAGTGACAAATGCTATGACTTCACGATCGCGTTTGGCGCAGAGACGGACTCGCTCGATCTGGAGGGCACGGTGATTGCAACTTCGGACGTCCGCCCGACGATGGAAGAAATCACGGACGTTCTCCCGGCCTTTACAGGCGCCATTGCGCAGATCCCTCCGGCCTTTTCCGCTCTCAAGGTGGATGGGAAACGCGCCTATGATCTGGCGCGGGCGGGGGAGGGTGTCATCTTGGAAAGCCGGCAGGTGACGATCCGCGATCTCTCTATCCGTCGCCCCTGCGAAGGGGCGACGGTTGGGGAAGTCACCCTGACTGCCCAAGTTTCAAAGGGCACCTATATCCGGAGTCTCGCCCGGGATATTGCCCACGCGCTCGGCACAGTGGGCCATGTCAGCATGCTCCGACGGACCAAGGCGGGTCCGTTCCGGCTCGATCAGGCGATTTCGCTGGACATTCTCATGGAAAAGGCTAAGGCCCGCGCCCTTGAAGACGTGACCTTGCCGATAAGGACGGCGCTGGACGACATCCCGGCACTCGCCCTTACCCCGGAACAGGCAAGGCTGCTCCATAACGGGCAGGTCTTGACCGGGATTGCCGCGCAAGGCGGCCTCCATCTTGCCCTGAACGGTGAAACGCCGCTCGCGCTTGTGGAGGTTCTGGACGGAAACGTCCGCACCGTGCGGCGATTCAACCTTTGAAAAGATGTCGAAGGAAAAACGATGACAATTACTGCAGAGCGCAAACAGGCGCTCATCAAGGAACATGCCCGCCATGAAGGCGATACCGGTTCCCCCGAAGTTCAGGTTTCGATCCTGACTGAACGGATCACCAACCTTACCGAGCATTTCAAGACGCATGCGAAGGACAATCATTCGCGTCGCGGCTTGCTGATGCTCGTCAACAACCGCCGTTCGCTGCTCGATTATCTCAAGAGAATCGATCACGACCGTTATGCGGCACTCATCGCGAAGCTTGGTCTTCGTAAATAACACCAGACGGCCTCCGATCGACGGGGGCCGTTTTGTTATCCGGCAATCACAATTCGGTGTTTGACCGGCGCGGCGGACGAACCGTCCGCACACAGAAGGAAGCCAGCGCGCATAGGGCCGCTGGTTCGAAGGAAATCAAATGTTCAACACGAAAACTGTATCACTCGAGTGGGGCGGACAAACCCTGACACTCGAAACGGGCAAGGTTGCCCGCCAGGCTGACGGCGCGGTCATCGCGACGCTCGGCGAAACGGTCGTTCTTTGCGCGGTCACCGCGGCGAAGTCGGTCAAGGAAGGCCAGGATTTCTTCCCGCTGACCGTCAACTACCAGGAAAAATATTTCTCGTCCGGCCGCATTCCCGGCGGCTTTTTCAAGCGCGAACGCGGGGCCACCGAAAAGGAAACACTCGTTTCCCGCCTGATCGACCGGCCGCTGCGGCCACTGTTCCCCGAAGGCTTTTACAACGAGATCAACTGCATCTGCCAGGTTCTCTCCTATGATGGCGAGAATGAGCCCGATATCCTTGCAATGGTCGCGGCTTCGGCGGCGATGACGCTTTCGGGCGTGCCCTTCATGGGGCCGATCGGTGCTGCGCGCGTCGGCTATGTCGACGGCGAATATATCCTGAACCCGAGCGACGAACAGGTCGAAGCGGGCCAGCTCGATCTCGTCGTTGCCGCGACCTATGATGCGGTGATGATGGTCGAATCCGAAGCCAAGGAGCTTTCGGAAGAAGTCATGCTCGGTGCCGTCCAGTTCGCCCACAAGGCGTGCAAGGATGTCATCAAGCAGATCGTCAAGCTTGCCGAACAGGCAGCAAAGGATCCCTGGCCAATGGCTGAACAGGCCGACCTCTCGGCCGCAAAGGACAAGCTCAAGAAGCTCATCGGCAAGGATATTGCTGCTGCCTACAAGATCACGGACAAGTCGGCGCGCTCGAATGCGTTGAATGAAGCCCGTGCCAAGGCCAAGGAAGCCTTCTCTGATGCTGCCCCGCAGGACCAGATGGCCGCCAACAAGCTGATGAAGAAGCTCGAGGCCGAAATCGTCCGCGGTGCGATCCTGAAGGACGGCACCCGCATTGATGGCCGCACGACCACGCAGATCCGCCCGATCGTGGCGGAAACGCACTTCCTTCCCCGCGCACATGGTTCCGCCCTGTTCACCCGCGGCGAAACCCAGACGATTGCGACCTGCACCTTGGGCACCAAGGATTCGGAACAGATGATCGATGGGCTGACCGGCCTGCGCTACGAGCATTTCATGCTCCACTACAACTTCCCGCCCTATTCGGTTGGCGAAGTCGGTCGCTTCGGTGCTCCGGGCCGTCGTGAAGTCGGCCACGGCAAGCTCGCCTGGCGCGCGCTGCACGGTGTGCTGCCCACCAAGGAAGATTTCCCCTACACGATCCGTCTGACCTCTGACATTACCGAATCCAACGGCTCGTCTTCGATGGCGTCGGTCTGCGGTGGCTCGCTGGCGATGATGGATGCCGGTGTGCCGATCACGCGTGCCGTTTCCGGCATCGCGATGGGCCTCATCCTCGAAGGCAAGGACTTTGCCGTCCTTTCGGATATCCTTGGTGACGAGGATCATCTCGGCGATATGGATTTCAAGGTTGCCGGCACGTCCGAAGGCATCACCACGATGCAGATGGACATCAAGATCGCGGGCATCACCGAAGAGATCATGCGTGTCGCGCTGACCCAGGCCAAGGAAGGCCGGGCGCATATTCTTGGCGAAATGGCCAAGGCGCTTGATCACACCCGTGAAGAGCTCTCGGCACATGCTCCGCGCATTGAGACAATGCAGATCGACAAGTCGAAGATCCGTGACATTATCGGGACCGGCGGCAAGGTGATCCGCGAAATCGTTGCAACCACAGGCGCCAAGGTCGACATCGATGATGAAGGCCTGATCAAGATCAGCTCGTCCGACCTCAGTCAGATCGAGGCCGCGCGCAAGTGGATCTCCGGCATTGTCGAGGAACCCGAAGTTGGCAAGATCTATGACGGCAAGGTCGTCAACCTGGTCGATTTCGGCGCGTTCGTGAATTTCATGGGCGGCAAGGACGGTCTCGTTCACGTCTCCGAAATTCGCAACGAGCGGACGGAAAAGGTTTCCGACGTGCTTTCCGAAGGCCAGGAAGTGAAGGTCAAGGTCCTCGAAATCGATCAGCGCGGCAAGGTTCGCCTGTCGATGCGGGTCGTTGATCAGGAAACCGGTGCCGAACTCGAAGATACCCGCCCGCCGCGCGAACCGCGCGAAGATCGCGGACCGCGTGGTGATCGCGGCCCGCGTCGGGATGGCGATCGTGATCGTGGTCCTCGTCGTGATGGCGGCGGTCGCGGTGATCGTGGTCCGCGCCGCGATGGAGATCGCGGTCCGCGTCGTGAGCGCTCGGAAGGCAGCGAAGGCGGCGATCCGAACTTCGTGCCGGCGTTCCTCAAGGACGATTGATCGTCGTCTTCACGCTGAAATGAAAAAGGGGTCGCTGCGGCGGCCCCTTTTTTGATCATCTGTCTGGTGGATTTTTCCTGGTTTCGCCCGTCGGGGTGCATGGGCTGGGGGAGGGACTTCCCCCGACGGGCGAATGGCCTTGGACCTATGCAAGGGCCGCAATGCTGCTCAAGGGAATGGCAGCGAGTGCGAGGCCAGCATAGGTCGCCAGGATGGCGGCAAGGAAAAGGGCGGGGCGGAACTGGGTCATTTCAAATCTCCTCATATTCAATTCTTCAATGGGGGCGATGGGGCGATCCCGTCGTCTGAATTCCGATTACACCTGATGATCCAGGGAGCGTGAACACCAAGGTTGCAAACACCCTATGCAAAAATGCATAACGCGGTTCAGGGCTTCTGGAGTCGGTCATGTTCGACTGGAACGATCTGCGCTATTTCCTCGCCGTCGCGCGAAGCGGCAGTACGCTCTCCGCGTCCCGAAACATGAAGGTCAGTCAGGCGACAATCTCGCGTCGTGTAACCATCCTTGAGGAAGCCATCGGTGTCCAGCTCTTCATCCGGACGCCCGCTGGGTACCGACTCACGCCGCGTGGTGAGGCTGTTTTGGGCGCAGCAGAGGCCGTCGAAGATTCCGTTTGCGCATTTTCTGCGAACATTGCCATGGAATCGCGCCGTTTGGCCGGCACGGTTCGGCTGACAACTGTTGAATCGGCTGCAAATGCCTGGGTTATCCCGGCACTGGGACTGCTGAGGGCGCGTCATCCGGACATTCGGGTCGAAGTCATCACGACTGACGAAAATCTCGACCTGCTTCGCGGAGACGCCGATCTCGCGTTGCGTTTCGGCAATCGTCCCACCCAGGACGCGCTGATCGTGCGCCACCTGATGGACATGGAGGAAGCCTTTTACGCCAGCCAGGAAATGGCAGAACGCTGCGGCTTGCCTGCCACTATTGCGGAATTGTGCC
This sequence comes from Sphingomonadales bacterium, assembly GCA_016704425.1. GTDB lineage: Bacteria > Pseudomonadota > Alphaproteobacteria > Sphingomonadales > Sphingomonadaceae > Aquisediminimonas. The sequence continues at coordinate 36,256 of JADJAC010000010.1, read as the reverse complement.
GTTATCCGCTGGTGCTGAATGTCGATCGCAACGGGTTTGTGAACAACTGGGTGGCCGAAAATCTGCCAGAGGCGCACATAGTCCATCGGGCGAATACGCTCTCGGGGCTGATCGCGAGCGTGCGCTCCGGGATTGGCGCCTCCGTCCTGCCTTGCCTTATGGGCGATGACCTCCGCGGTGTTGTAAGGCTGCTGCCGCCGATTGCCGAATTGAAGACCCCAGGTTGGATGGTCACCACGGACGAGGCCCGCCGTCAGCCGCATATCCGCGCCGTCATTGATTTTGTGGTGGATCAGATCCAGTTTTGGCTGACACGAAGGACGTCACACATGCAGGCCGTCCAGGCAGCTTAGGAATGGGCATGCTCATGAAACGAATAATTGGTCTCTTGGCCTTGTGTGGCTGCCTTGCGATGCCAGCCGCCGCACTGGCGGCCCCGGTTCGAAAGGCGCCGGCTCAGGCCGTTGTGGAACCCCTGGGCCTTGTCCGGGTGGCATTGACGACGACCTTGGGCACGATCGTGCTTGAGCTTGACGGCAAGCGGGCACCGATCACTACGGCCAATTTTTTGCGCTATGTTGATCAACGACGCCTCGATGGCACGGTGTTCTACCGCACGATGCGGCTCGACTTCGGAGGGCCGGGGCCGCAGGGCCTGATCCAGGGCGGCACCCAATACGATCCGAAGCGCATCCTGAAGCCGATCGCGCACGAACCGACCAATGTGACGGGAATCCTCCACAAGGCGGGAACGATTTCAATGGCGCGCTGGGCCCCGGGGACGGCAACCTGCGATTTCTCGATCTTGCTTTCCGACATGCCGGCTCTGGATGCCGATCCGGGCGCGAGTGGAGACAATGCGGGCTATGCGGCGTTCGGCCATGTAGTCGAAGGGATGGATGTGGTGCAGAAGATTCACGCCGCTCCGGTTTCTGCGACCAAGGGCGAAGGCGTGATGCGTGGCCAGATGATCGAAGCACCCGTCAGGATATTGACTGCGCGACGGGCCAAGATGCCACTGCCAGCGGCTCCAGCCCCAGCGGCACGGGCGACGGTGGTGGGTTAGAGGTTCAGTGCGACATCCGGGAGTGTCCAGCTTTCACCGGGCTCCAACGTGCGGAAGCGCGCAGGATCGATCCCTTCGCGCGCCAGCGCCGCCATCAGTCGCTCCTTCGGTTCATTGATGGGCTCGTCGGTCAGCTGGAAGACACCCCAGTGGAACCCCAGCGTCATGGGCCCATTCATCGTCTTGTAGACCTCGACCGCTTCGTCGGGGTCCATATGGGCATCCTTCATGAACCAGCGCGGCTCATAGGCACCGATGGGGCAGAGCGAGACATCGATCGTGCCATGCTTCTGCATCAGCCGGTCGACCCACCAGCCCCCTGCATATCCTGAGTCGCCATTGAAGAAGATGCGTCGAGCCGGCGCATGGATTGTCATGCCCGCCCAAAGTGCTTCGTTCCGGTCGGTCGACCAGCGCGCCGACCAGTGATTGACGGGCTCTGCTTCTATCGTGAGTGGACCGTGAGCCGTTGTGTCATCCCAGTCGATTTCGACGATTCGGGCATTGGGCGTGGCCTGTCGAATAATCGTACCATTGCCAAGCGGCGTCACGATTTCCGGATCGAAACGGTGGACAAGCCGGTCAAGTGTCGTCGTGTCCAGATGGTCATAATGATTGTGGCTGACCAGAATGAGATCAATGGGAGGCAGGGCATCGAGGGTAATGCCCGGCGCGCGCACGCGCTTTGGTCCAGCCACCTGGAACGGGCTTGCGCGGTCAGACCAGACCGGGTCGGTCAGGATATTCACGCCGGCTGTCTGGATGAGGACGCTGACATGGCCAATCATCGTGAGCTGAATGCCGTTGCCTTCGAGTCGTTCCGGCGGCGGTGGCTGTGACGCATTGTCGATCCAGCGCGGCCATTTCGCCCGCTTGCTCCCCAACTGCCATTTGAGCAATGGGCCCAGGCCTTTGCCGCCACTGCGTTGCGGCCCGAAGAAGCGCTCTCCGTCGAAATGATCGCTCGGCGGACCGGAATAGTAACGCGACATGGCTACTGCTAAGCTCGTTGTGTCAACGAGTGACTCCGCGAAGCACACTGATTGTCGTGCCGGCGCTGATCCGTTCGACGTCGGTCTTGAGATGGAGCAGCCGCAAGCCCTTGTGTTCGAGGGCGCGGCTCAGCGCCGGCGCGAAATCGGCAGTCGCCTCGACGGTTTCCGCCCACCCGCCATAGGCGCGAGCCAGCGCCGCAAAATCAGGATTGTGGAGCGTGGTCCCGCTGACTCGCGTCGGATACTCGCGTTCCTGATGCATGCGGATTGTCCCGTAAGCGCCATTGTCGATCACAAGCACCAGCATGTCACAGCCATATTGAACAGCTGTCGCCAGTTCCTGCCCGTTCATCATGAAATCGCCATCACCGGCCAGCGCAACCACACTGCGTTCGGGATGACGCAGCGCTGCGGCGACGGCCGCCGGTGGCCCATAACCCATGGCCCCAGCAGTCGGCGCCAGTTGCGTACCATGTTTCGGGTGCGACCAATACCGATGCCACCAGCCCGAGAAATTCCCTGCGCCGTTGCAGATGATGGTGTCGGCAGGAAGGGCCTCCCGCATGGCCGCAACGCACATGCCAAGATCGACGCGCGTGTCGAAAGGTGCTGCTGTGTTCCAGGCCTTCCATTCCGCATGGGCCTCAGAGCCTGCAGGCTTTGGCTCTTGCGGTTTAGGCATAGCCGCCGCCGCTCGGGCGAATTCAGGCATCCCGGCGCAAATTGCGAGATCCGCGCGATAGACGTGGCCCAATTCGTTCGGGTCCGGGTGAACATGGATGAGGGTTTTTCCCGGGTGATCCGGCGTGACCAAGGTGTAGCTGTCCGTCGTCGCTTCGCCGAGGCGTGCGCCGACGGCAAGGATCAGGTCGGCAGACTTGATCCTGTCAGTCAATTTGGGATTGGGGCCATAGCCCAGATTGCCCGCCCAGACGGGGCAGTCGTTCGCAATGGCATCTTGCCGGCGAAACCCGGCAGCAACGGGGATGCCGTGCGCCGCCGCAAATTCTGCAAAGTCTCGCGCGGCATCATCGTTCCATCCTGCACCACCAATGATCGCGACGGGAGATTGGGCAGACGATATGAGCGATGCGAACGTCTCCATTGTTCCAGTGTCGGGCGCCTGTGCAGGGCGGTCGACACGCGGCCGGTCAACAGCCTCCGCCACTTCGATCAGCATGTCTTCCGGAAGTGCGATCACAACCGGTCCCGGCCTGCCGGACATCGCGACGGAATATGCGCGGGCAACATATTCCGGGATACGGGCAGGATCGTCGATCCGCGTTGCCCATTTGGCAAGTGGCGTGAACATCGCCGTGAAATCGACTTCCTGAAATCCTTCCCGGTCCCGCATGCCACGATCCACATCCCCAATGAACAGGATCATCGGCTGCGAATCCTGCATCGCCACATGAACGCCGATGCTGGCATTGGTGGCTCCCGGCCCGCGGGTCACAAAGGCAATGCCAGGCCGCCCGGTCAGGGTGCCGTCGGCACAGGCCATATAGGTGACGCCGCCCTCCTGCCTGCAGATGACGGTCTGGATTTCGGGCGTATCGTGCAGCGCGTCGAGCACGGCAAGAAAGCTCTCGCCCGGAACGGTGAAGATGCGGTCGCAGCCCTGGATGACAAGCTGGTCAACAAGAATACGGCCGCCGGTGCGCGTGTTGCTCATGCCTGGTGAATCGCCTTTGTCACGAAATAACTTTCCATTCCCTCAGGCCCGCCTTCACTGCCGAAGCCTGATTCCTTGACGCCGCCAAAGGGCGAATCCGGTGTGCTGATTGCAAAGGTATTGATGCCGACCATGCCGCTCTCAATGGCATCGCCCAGTAAATTGGCCCGGCGCCCGTTCTCGGTAAAGGCGAAGGCAGCAAGTCCATAGGGGAGGCGGTTGGCCTGTTCGATCGCTTCGTCGAAACTCTCGAACGGGCGGCAGACAGCAACGGGGCCGAACGGCTCGTTCGACATGATGTCGGCCTCCTGCGGCACGTCTGCGAGTACGGTCGGCTGAAAGAAATAGCCGTGATCGCCACGATTTCCGCCTGCAAGAACGCGCGCGCCTTTGGCCCGTGCATCGTCGACCAAGGCACCGATGGCCGCCGGGCGCCGGGCATTGGCCAGGGGGCCCATCTTCGTTTCAGCGTCAAGACCGCTGCCGGTCGTCACATTGGTAGTCCGCGCGGCAAAACCCTTCACAAAGGCATCATAAATATTCTGCTGGACATAAAAGCGGGTGGGCGAAACGCAGACCTGACCGGCATTCCGGAATTTTTGCGGGACGACCATGTCGAGCGTCTTCTCGAGATCGCAATCGTCAAAAATCAGAACCGGAGCATGTCCGCCCAATTCCATTGTGACGCGTTTGGCGCCATCGGCTGCGAGTTTCATCAGATGCTTGCCGACCGGAACCGAGCCCGTGAAGCTGATCTTGCGGATAATGCGTGAACCGATGAGGTGGCGGCTCACCATATCAGGGACCCCGAAAACCAGCTGGATGACATTGGCTGGAACCCCCGCGTCAATCAGGCATTGCATCAAGGCAGAGGTGCAGCCGGGTGTCTCCTCTGGCGGCTTGGCGATCACGGAACAGCCCGCAGCGAGCGCGGAAGCCAGTTTCTTGGCCATCAGGTAAACCGGAAAATTCCATGGCGTGAAACTGGCGACCGGGCCCACTGGCTGCTTGATAACGATCGAGCGCTGGCCGGTGGGGCGGATCAGGACCCGGCCATAGGCGCGCTTGGCTTCTTCCGCGCAATAGTCAAACAGGGTCGCGCTGCTTGAGACTTCTCCACGCGCTTCGGCAAGGGGCTTGCCCTGTTCGAGCGTGAGCAGTGTCGCAATAGCCTCTGTCCTGTCCCGCAGGAGTGTCGCGGCCTTGCGAAGGATTGCGCCACGAGCCTCGACGTCCATTGCGCGCCAGGTCTGGAAGCCCTTGTCGGCAGACGCGAGCGCTTCATCCAGGTCGGCAGCGGTTGCCAGCGGCAGTTCGGCTATCGTCTCACCCGTGGCCGGATTGATAACGCCAGCGGGGTGACGGTCTTCTCCGATCCGCCAGCTGCCGTTGATGAACAGGCGAAGATCGGCATCATAATGTGTTGGCATGAAATTCCTCGGCAGGGTCAATCTGATGCCGCTGCTCTAGGGCATTTTCCTCTTCGACGATAGCCGCTGAAACTTTGAGATTGCACTATCGACAAACCGCCCCGCGCAAAGGCACACATAATCAAAATTCGCTCGCACGTGCGAGTCGAAGGCACCGATCGGGAGAGAGATATGGCTGATTTTGAGATTGTTGCGGAAGGCCTGCGCTTTCCCGAAGGCCCGGTAGCCATGCCGGACGGGAGCATTATTCTGACCGAAATCGCCAACGGGCGGATCACGCGCGTCTATCCCGACGGACGCAAGGAGACTGTTGCTGAAACTGGTGGCGGGCCGAACGGTCTCGCAATGGGGCCTGACGGGAAGCTCTACTGCTGCAACAATGGTGGTTTCGAATATCTGGAGTCGAACGGATACCTCGCGCCGCACGGCATTGCCAACGACTATTCGGGCGGACGGATCGAGCGGATCGACATTGCGACAGGGAAGGTCGAAATTCTCTACAAGTCGGGCGATTTCGGCTGCGTCCTGCGCGGGCCCAACGACATCATGTTCGATGCGCATGGCGGTTTCTGGTTTACCGATCATGGCAAGGTCGATTATGCCAAACGCTGCCACGACATTGTCGGCATCTTCTATGCCAAGGCGGACGGCAGCTTTCTCGAGGAAGTGGTCTTCCCGTCGAACAATCCCAATGGCGTTGGCTTGTCGCCCGATGGCAAGCGGCTCTACGCGGCAGAAACCTACACGTGCCGGTTGATGGCCTTCAACGTGATTGCTCCTGGCAAGGTCGATGATTCTGCCGGGCCGGGTGGACCTGGCATCCCGCTTTATCGGCCGGCCGGATACAAGTTTTTCGACAGCCTCGCTATGGAAGCCAATGGCAATATATGCGTGGCCACTATTGGAGAATGCGGAATATCGGTCGTTTCGCCAGCGGGGGAGCTGGTCGAATTTGTTGCGACTGATGATATCTTCACAACCAATATCTGCTTTGGCGGCGCAGACATGATGGATGCGTGGATTACTCTGTCGGGTTCAGGTCGGCTGGCGAAGACCCGCTGGAAACGACCTGGGCTCAAACTTCGATATTGAGTGCTCCAACACAAGGCGACGATTATGGCGAGACTGCACAGGGAAGCCCATCTGATTGACCGCATCGGGTGGCTCCGTGCATCGGTGTTGGGGGCCAATGACGGGATTGTCTCGACAGCCAGCCTGATCATGGGCGTGGCAAGCGCGGGTGCCACTCAATCGAGCATCCTGCTCACGGGTGCTGCCGGGCTGGTCGCCGGCGCCATGTCGATGGCCGCCGGGGAGTATGTCTCCGTCAGCTCGCAGGCGGATTCCGAACAAGCCGACATGGCGCGCGAACGTCAGGAACTTGCAACGGATTCCGCAGCTGAACGGGAGGAGCTGATCGGGATATATCAGAAGCGCGGGTTGGACCGCGCACTTGCCGAACAGGTTGCAGATCAGTTGACGGCACATGATGCTTTCGGAACCCATTTGCGTGACGAGCTTGGAATTGCGGAGCATGCGATCGCACGACCGATCCAGGCAGCACTTGCCTCGGCGGCGAGCTTTTCGGTTGGCGCTGCGTTGCCCCTGCTCATGGTTGTCCTCTTCTCGGGCGCCGCTCTCTCGATTGCTGTGACTCTGTCAGCGATTGCCTTTCTTGCGCTGCTTGGGGGGTTGGCGCAAAACTGGGCGGCGCCAGCGTCGTCAGAGCCATCATCAGAGTCACATTCTGGGGTGCTTTCGCAATGGCTGCGACGGCGGGTATCGGATCCTTGTTTGGGACAGCTGTGAGTTGATCAAAATGCAATTATGGACACTGTGATTGCATTTGGCAAAATTGGCACGACTCGCTAACCGCGCCCGACTCCGGGAGGGACTGGACTTATGAAAAAACTCTATCCTGACGCCAAAGCCGCGCTTGATGGGCTTCTCAAAGATGGCATGCTGATCGCGTCAGGCGGATTCGGGTTGTGCGGCATCCCCGAGCGCCTGATCGATGCCATAGTCGAAAGCGGTGTCCAGGGCCTGACGATTGCTTCCAACAACGCTGGCATTGACGGCGAAGGTCTGGGCAAGCTTTTGCGCACCCGCCAGATCCGCAAGATGATTTCCTCCTATGTCGGCGAGAACAAGGAGTTTGAGCGGCAGTTCCTCGCTGGCGAGCTTGAAGTGGAATTCTGCCCGCAGGGAACCTTGGCAGAACGCATGCGTGCGGGCGGCGCCGGCATCCCCGGCTTCTACACCAAGACAGGCGTCGGAACGCAGGTCGCCGATGGCAAGGATGTGAAGACGTTCGACGGTCAGGATTATATCCTTGAACGTGGCATCTTCGCCGATCTTGCAATTGTGAAGGCATGGAAAGCGGACGCGACGGGAAACCTTGTCTTTCGCAAGACCGCGCGCAACTTCAATCAGCCCGCCGCCACCTGCGGCAAGGTCTGCGTTGTTGAAGTGGAAGAAATTGTTCCGGTTGGCAGTCTCGATCCGGACTGCATCCACCTTCCCGGCGTGTATGTGCAGCGCATCATTGTTGGCGCTCCCTATGACAAGAAGATCGAATTCCGAACCGTGCGCGAAAGGGAGGCGGCATGATGCAGAGCGGACCGCAAGAAATCGGGCTCGAAAATGGGGATGTTCTGACGGCGGATTCATCGGAAGTTGCGCGAATCTGGATAACTGATGGCGCTGGCAGCAGTGTATGGATTCAACCTGGCGTCTTGGAAGACCCCCTGCACTTCGGCTATCTCATCGCCGATACGGTACGCCACGCTGCAATCGCTTACTCGCAACGCTGGGGAATTGAGGAACAATTCGCATTGCAGGCAATGTGTGACGGGTTCGCGGCCGAATTGCGCGAGCAAGTCCGCGATGTTGAGACCATTCAAGCTGCAGGGAAGCTAAACTAATGCCTTGGACTCGTGACGAGATGGCCGCGCGTGCGGCGAAGGAATTGCGTGACGGCTATTATGTGAATCTGGGGATTGGCATTCCAACCCTTGTTGCAAATCACATCCCCGAAGGCGTTGAAGTGACGCTGCAGTCTGAAAACGGGATGTTGGGTATCGGCCCGTTTCCCTATGCGGGCGAGGAGGATCCCGACCTCATCAATGCGGGCAAGCAGACGATCAGCGAGCTTCCCCAATCGGCCTATTTCGACAGCGCAGCATCCTTTGCGATGATCCGCGGCGGACATATCGACCTGACGGTCCTTGGCGCGATGGAAGTCGCTGAGAACGGGGACATCGCGAACTGGATGATTCCCGGCAAGATGATCAAGGGCATGGGCGGCGCGATGGACCTTGTTGCCGGGGTCAAGAAGATCATCGTCGTGATGGAGCACAATGCCAAGGACGGCAGCCCCAAGTTCATCCCCGCTTGCACTCTTCCGCTCACGGGCAAGAATGTCGTGGACATGATCATCTCGGACCTTGCGGTGTTCCAGCGGCCGGACCACAACTCGCCATTCAGGCTGATTGAAATGGCACCGGGCGTGACGAAGGAAGAGATCGCGGCAAAGACGACAGCGAGCTATATTGTCTGATCTTCAACCCGAAGTGGGGCTGGCTCATGTACACACTCATCACCGCCAACCGGAATTACTCGAGCTGGTCGCTTCGGCCTTGGGTGCTGATGAAGGCTTTGGGCATTGCGTTCGAAGACAGGATCGAGCCGTTCACAAAGCCGGTCAATTATCACGAATTCCGGGCTTTCTCTCCGACTGGTCAGGTTCCGGTCCTGCTCGATGGAGACCGGGTTATCCACGATTCGCTTGGCATCTGTCTCTACCTTGCCGAACGGCACGGAGGTGTCTGGCCCGATGATGAGGCGGCGAGGGCCTGGGCCCAATGTGCAGTGGCGGAAATGCATGGCGGCTTTGCGGCGCTGCGCAGCGCCTGCCCGATGAATGTCGGTGTTCGCGTGCGGCCGAAACCGCTTAGTGATGCCGTCGCGCAAAATGTGGAGAGGCTGAAGGAGCTTTGGGCAGAAGGCCTGTCCCGCTTCGGTGGTCCCTGGCTGGGTGGCGGTGCCTTCGGCGCGGTCGATGCCTTTTTTGCGCCAGTAGCTTACCGGGTTCGGACCTATGGGCTTGAGGTTGGTGCGGGTCAGGCATGGGTCGATCACATCATTGCGCATCCGGCCATGCAGCAGTGGGAAGCGGAAGCCCTGGCCGAAAGCTGGCGCGAGGCAAGCCACGAAGAGGAGTTGCGCGACTCAGGCGATATACTGGCCGACTTTAGGAGCGGTTGACCGCGCCCCTAGACAAGACCGGCTGTCTCCGCTGCGAGCCAGAGTCCGAGTCCCAGGAACAGCAAGGCCGCCACAATCTGGACAGTGCGCAGCGGCACACGTTTGACAAGTTCGTGGCCCATATAGACTGCGGGCACATTGGCGATCATCATGCCGAGCGTCGTGCCCATGGTGACCCACAGCACGCTCTGGAACCGCGCGCCCAAAGCGATCGTCGCGATCTGTGTCTTGTCTCCGATCTCTACAATGAAAAAGGCAATGCAGGTCGTGATGAAAGGTCCGAACCGGCTTGCCTGACCGGCTTCATCATCTGCCTTGTCGGGAATCAGCGTCCATCCCGCCATGGCAATGAATGATACCGCCACGGCATAGCGGAACCACGGTCCGTCGAGCAGGGACGCAACGGTTACGCCCGCAAAGGCGGCCAATGCATGGTTGGCAAGAGTTGCAACCAATATTCCGGCGACGATCGGCAAGGGTTTGCGAAAGCGCGTGGCGAGGATGATCGCCAGAAGCTGCGTCTTGTCGCCCATTTCCGCCAGAGCCACGATCAGGGTGGAGGTGAGCAAAGCGTCCATCGACCAGTCGTTAAGGGCAGGTTTTCGATCGTGCAACGATTGCTTCTTTGCGAATCCGGAGAATCCATGCTTAAGGCCCTCGGCATGGCTTCACGACCTCGCACACTGTATGAAAAAATCTGGGACGCCCATGTTGTCGATCAACGTGCGGACGGCACCTGCCTTGTCTTCATCGACCGTCACCTCGTCCATGAAGTCACCAGCCCGCAGGCGTTCGAAGGGCTGCGGGTGGCGGGTCGCAAAGTGCGCCGCCCTGATCTGACGCTGGCCGTGCCGGATCACAATCTCCCGACAACCCCGCGCAAGGATGCTGCGGGAAATCGCCTGCCAATCGCGGATCCCGAAAGCGCGCAGCAGCTTGCCGCGCTTGAACAGAATGCGCCGGCCTTCGGAATCCGGTATATCGGCGCGACCGACCGGGAGCAGGGCATTGTTCACGTCGTCGGCCCGGAACAAGGCTTCTCCCTGCCCGGAACGACCATTGTGTGCGGAGACAGCCATACGGCGTGTCACGGCGGACTCGGCGCGCTCGCGTTCGGCATCGGTACGTCTGAAGTCGAGCATGTCCTTGCGACCCAGACGCTGCTGTTGACGCCGTCGAAGACAATGGAAGTTCGGGTTGAGGGTGCGCTTGGTCCTGGCGTGACCGCCAAGGATCTGGCGCTCGAAATCATCCGCCGGATCGGCGCTGCGGGTGGCACAGGTCATGTCATCGAATATACCGGATCGACGATCCGCGCCCTGTCTGTCGAGGGACGGCTGACCGTCTCCAACATGTCGATCGAGGGCGGGGCCCGTGCCGGATTGATCGCGCCGGATGATGTGACCTTTGCTTATCTCAAGGGGCGGCCCATGGCACCGAAGGGCGCGGATTGGGACGCCGCTGTGTCCTACTGGCGCACGCTCGTGACCGATCCGGGCGCCACCTACGACCGGACAGTGCTGATCGACGCGGCCGAAATCGCGCCCAACGTTACTTGGGGGACAAGCCCGGAAGATGTGGTTCCAATTACGGGCGTCGTGCCCGATCCCATGGACTTTGCCGATCCGTCCAAGCAGGAGGCGGCGCGGAAATCGCTTGCCTATATGGGGCTGGAACCGGGCATGCGGATGCAGGATGTGGCGGTCGAGAATATCTTTATCGGGAGCTGTACCAACAGCCGTATCGAAGACTTGCGCGCTGCGGCGGCTGTCCTGAAGGGCCGCAAGAAAGCGCCCGGCGTCAAATGGGCCATTGTTGTGCCTGGTTCTGGCCTCGTGAAGGAACAGGCAGAAGCAGAAGGCCTGGATCGCGTCTTCAAGGACGCGGGCCTTGAATGGCGGGAACCGGGATGTTCGGCATGCCTCGGCATGAATCCGGACAAGGTTCCGCCGGGCGAACGCTCTGCATCGACTTCGAACCGGAATTTCGTCGGCAGGCAGGGACCGGGAGCGCGCACGCATCTGGTTTCGCCGGCAATGGCAGCCGCTGCGGCCGTGACCGGGCGCCTCTCGGACGTTCGTGAGATGGGAGGAGACGCCTGATGGATCCCGTCAATCACGTTGAGGGCAAGGCCTATCCCTTTGGGCGCAAGAATGTGGACACGGATGTCATCATTCCGGCTCACTGGCTCAAGACAATCAGTCGTATCGGCCTCGGGCGTGGCGCTTTCGAAGCGTTGAGGGCAGAGCCCGGCAACCTGTTCGACGACCCAGCCTATGCCGGATCGCCCATCCTCATTGCGGGCGATAATTTCGGCTGCGGATCAAGCCGCGAGCATGCGGCCTGGGCACTGGGCGACATGGGTATCAAGGCTGTCATCGCGCCGAGTTTTTCGGATATCTTTTCAGGGAATGCTTTCAAGAACGGCATTCTGACTGTCGTCCTGCCGCAAGAGGCGATCGATCGGCTGATGGAGGTCGCAAAGACGGACGAAATCCATGTCGATCTGGAAAACCAGACAGTGACCACGCCGTTTCAGGACCGTTTTTCCTTCGAGATTGACCCGTTCCGCAAGCAGTGCCTGATGGGTGGGCTTGATGAAATCGGCATGACCATGGCGATGGATGCCCAGATCAGTAACTATGAGCAACGTGCCGCTGCCGCCTGGCCGTGGCAAGCAGGAGGTGCGAACGCATGAAGGCGCTTTTGTCAAAGGCGGTGGGTGGTCCCGAAACGCTGGTTCTGGAAGAGGTTCCGGATCCTGTTGCGGGGCCGGGGCAGATCCTGGTTGCGGTCAAGGCGTGCTCGATCAACTATCCGGACGTTCTCATCATTGAGGACAAGTACCAATTCAAACCGCCGCGGCCATTTGCGCCCGGTGGCGAGATTTCCGGTGTCGTTGAAGCGGTCGGTGAAGGCGTGACCAAATGGAAGCCGGGAGACCGTGTGCTTTCGACAACAGGAAATGGCGGGTTGGTCGAAAAAATTGTCCTTGGCGAAGGACAGGCTTTTGCGTTGCCGCCGGAGCGCAGTTTCGAAGAGGGTGCGTCGCTCCTGCTGACATACGGCACGACCATCCATGCCCTGCTTGATCGCGGGCACCTGAAGGAAGGCGAAACGCTGCTCGTGCTTGGCGCTGCCGGCGGCGTCGGCATGGCGGCCGTTGAATTGGGCAAGGCCTTTGGCGCGCGTGTCGTTGCCGCTGTTTCCACCGAGGAAAAAGCGGCGGCGGCCAAGGCGGCCGGAGCGGATGAGACAATTCTCTATGGCACGTCGCCTTTCGACAAGGAACAATCCAAGGCCCTTGCCGACGCCTTCAAGGCAGTCCTTGGCCCCAATGGTGCCGATGTGATTTATGATGCCGTTGGCGGCGATTATTGCGAGCCTGCGCTCCGCTCGATTGCCTGGGAGGGACGCTATCTTGTCGTCGGCTTCCCGGCTGGCATTCCAAAGCTGCCCTTGAACCTGACGCTCCTGAAGAGCTGCGACGTGTGTGGCGTATTCTGGGGTGCATTTACGCAGCGCGATCCAGAGGCCAATCGTGCCAATGTCACGCGGCTGTTCCGGCTTTGGCAGGAGGGCAAGATTGCACCACGGGTGACGGAGGTCTTTCCGTTCGAACGCGGAGGCGACGCCATCGCGAAAATGGGTGCGCGCGGCGCCATTGGCAAGCTGGTGGTGAGGATCGGCGATTGAAGCCGATGCAACTCGCGCCTATCTAGGCAGACAAGTTTCGATTGAAGGGATGATGATGACGACGTTCAATGATCGCGAAAAGGCGCAAGAGGCCAAATTTGTTCGCGAGGAGGAGATGGCCTTTCGTGTGACTGCCCGGCGTAACAAGCTTTTGGGCCAATGGGCTGCCTCGCGCATGGGCCTTACGCCGGAAGAAACCGATTCCTACGCAAAGAGCGTGGTTCAGGCCGATTTCGAGGAAGTGGGCGATGAGGATGTAATCCGCAAGTTGCTGGGCGACCTGACGGGTGCTCAGGTCGAGACAAGTGACGAGGAAATCAGACAGGCGCTTGCCGATATGACGGTCGAGGCACGCCGGCAACTGATGGAGTCGATGTAACCCCATGCCAATGGCTGCGGCAGATATTGAGGCGATGATCCGTGCCGCCATTCCCGACGCGACGGTAGAAATCACGGACCTCGCCGGTGATGGGGACCATTATGCTGCCAGGGTCACGAGCGCTGTCTTTGCCGGCATTCCGCGCGTCAAGCAGCACCAGATGGTTTATGCGGCGCTGGGCGGCCGGATGGGTGGCGTGCTCCACGCCTTGCAATTGACCACAGGCGTTCCCGGCTAGAGCGCACGCAAGGCTGCGGACGGGCGGGCCGAGAGCACGGGCAGAGTGCCTATCAGCGCCAGCACCAACGTACCAACGCCTCCTGCAGCAATGGTACCGATCACGATAGCCCAATCAGGGGCCCATTCGAGTTCGAAGATCCCGGTCACGACATACCAACCCGCAACACTTCCGATCGCAAGGGCAACTAGCGACAGGATTGTCGCGAGGATCGCGTATTCTATCGCTTGTGTAGTCAGCACCTGAAATCTCGTTGCGCCAAGCAGTTTCAGGAGCACGGCATCATAGCTGCGTGACCGTCTGGCGGCAGCCACAGCGCCCATCAGAACGGCGATGCCAGCCAGAACAGCGACCGATGCTGCCACGGCAATTGCCGAGCCCAATTGCCGCATGAGATCACCGACCTGGGTCACGACATCCTTCACGCGGATCATCGAGACCGAGGGAAATCCGTTGGAGACGGCTCGGCTGATTGCGCCCTCTGATTTGGTGGCAGTGCCGATTGTTGCGGCAAGGGTATAGGGGGCTGCCTCAAGCGTGCCGGGGGAAAAGACCAGCACGAAGTTGAAGCCCAATGTGTCCCAGTTGATCTCGCGGAATGACGCGATTTTGGCTTCTATCTCCACCCCCAGCACCGAAATGGTCAGCCGGTCACCCAGTTTGAGGCCCGTCGCCTTGGCGGCCCGTTCGTCAATGGAGACAAGCGGTGGCCCCGCATAATTGGCAGGCCACCATTGGCCTTCGGTGATCCTGCTGCCTTCTGGAATAGTGCGCGCAAAGGTCAATCCGCGATCGCCTCTCAGGAACCAGGCCTCTTCGGGAATATCCTTCATGTCGGCGACGCGCAGGTCGTTGAGCGCGACGACAGGGCCGCGCAAGGTCGGGACAGTCACAACCTCCGCGTTTGGCGCAATGGCGCTTACAGAGGATCGAAAACGCGCCTCCTCATCCTTTGGAATATCGAGTGCAAAGAAACTTGGTGCGCGTTTCGGGATCGTATTCTCAATTGCGGAATTGAGGCTGGTCTGGATCGTTGCGAGCGTTGCAAACAGCGTCAACCCGAGCCCCAAGGCCACGACCAGTCGCCCGGTCTGCGCGCCGGGGCGGTGAAGACCGGCAAGGGCCAGGCGCGCCAGCGGGGCTCTTGGACGGGGCAGGGCCGCGGCGATGCGCCGGATCAGCCAACCCAGCCCGGCAAGGAAAGCAAGGAGACCAAGCACCGAGCCAATGAAGCTCGCCGCAAACATTGGATCTCGGGCCGTGATGATGGCCAATGCAGCGATCAGCCCGGCAATCGTGACCATGCCGGCGACAATTGCCCATGTGGGACGGGGGACTGTTTCAACCTGATCACGGAACAGGCTGGCAGCTGTCACGGCGCGCGCGCGGGCAAGCGGGGCCAGCGAGAAGAGCAGGGCAATCATGAGCCCGTAAAGCGCCCCAAGCGCCAATGGGGCAGGGTACAGGTCCAGGTGCGGGGTGATGGGCAGGAGGTTGCCTGCAAGCCATGTCACCACCCACGGTACCAGGCCGCCGATCACAAGGCCGGTCATGATAGCGACCGTCGAAATGAGGACAATCTGCGCCAGGTAGGCGATGAAGATCGTCTGCGACGATGCGCCCAGGACCTTGAGCGTAGCGATGCTCTCCCGCTTGCCGTCAAGCCAGGAGGCGACCCCATTGCCAACGCCTATTCCCGCCACCGCGAGGGAGGCGAGCCCAATGAGCGCAAGAAATTGGCCAAGCCGCTCAATGAAGCGGCGCGTACCGGGGGCTCCGTTGCTGCGGTCGCGATAGTCCCATCCCGCGCCAGCGAATTGCTTGGACAGGGCGGCCGTCGCCTTTGCGGGATCGGCCCCGTCGCGCATCTTCACGCGATATTTGCTGGTATAGAGGCTGCCAGGCTGGATCAGTCCGGTCGCATCGACTCCCGCCTTGTCCGCCATGACGACCGGGCCAAGCGTGAAGCCTTCTCCGACCCGGTCCGGTTCTTCGGCAATGATGCCCATAACCCGAAACTGCGCGTCGCCCACGCGAATCTGGCTTCCGACCTTGAGGTCCAGCTTTTCGGCCAGCGCCGGTGCAATTGCGACATCGGTGCCGGATGGCCGTTCAGCGAAAGCTCCCCTTGCCATGCGCAATCGGCCATAGAGCGGATAGTTGGCATCAATGCCCTTGAGCTCGATCAGCAGCGACTGATTTCCATCGACGGTTGCTGCCATGGCCCGCATCTGTGTCGTTTCGGAGAGTGTGCCAAAGCGAGCGAAGGCGACACGTTCCTCATCCGTAGCGCTCCGCTGCGCGGCTTCCGCCTGCAGGTCGCCGCCGAGGATGACCTGGCCTTGTTCCGAAAGGCCAGTCAGGATCGCGGTTGAGAGGCTTCCGATTCCGGCGAGCGCAGCGACTCCAAGAAAAAGACAGACGGCAAGCAGCCGCAGCCCCGCTTTCGAGCCCCGCAAATCCCGCAAGGCAAGCCGAAGCGCTTGCTTCACGCGGAGTCCCTGTCAGAAATGATCCGTCCATCCTGCATTTCGACAATTCGCTTGCAGCGGGCAGCCAGCGCGGGATCGTGCGTGATGATGAACAGGGTCGCGCCCGTATCGGTCTGCCGCGCGAACAGCAGGTCCATGATCGCTGCCCCCGTCTTTGCATCGAGATTGCCGGTCGGCTCGTCGGCGAAAAGGATTTGCGGGCGCGGCGCCAATGCTCTGGCAATGGCCACGCGCTGCTGTTCGCCGCCCGAAAGCTGGGCGGGATAGTGCCCGGTCCGTTCTGCAAGCCCGACGAGCGAAAGCTCCGCGCGGGCTCTTTCGAACGGCGCCTCCATCCCCGCAAGTTCCAGCGGGACTGCGACATTCTCAAGCGCTGTCATCGTCGGGAGCAGGTGAAACGCCTGCAGGATGATCCCGATCCGACCACGTCGGGCAAGAGCCAGACCATCTTCATCGAGTTTGCCAAAATCGGCTCCGGCGATTTCGATGTCTCCGCCTGTTGCGCGCTCCAGCCCAGCAAGGACGGCCATGAGAGAGGACTTTCCCGAACCCGACGGGCCGAGCAAGGCCACAGTCTCTCCGTTGCCCACTGACAGGTCGATTCCGCGCAGGATTTCGACGCGCGCGTCCTTTTCTCCGAGTGTCAGCGTGACATTGCGGGCATTCATCACAATATGGGGGGAAGGCATTGAGGACTTTCTGATGAAGCGTTTGGTTGCATATGGGTGGGCTTTGGCAATTCTCCAAGCGGTGGCGCTCGTTTTTGCGCAACCGGCCTTTGCAAAGAGCAAGCTCGTTCTTGCATTCGGTGACAGCCTCACCGCCGGTTACGGCCTGAAGCCCAATGAGAGTTTTCCCGCCCAGCTGCAGGCTGCGCTCATCAAGGGCGGCATCCCGGCGCGGGTGCACAATGCCGGTGTCTCGGGCGATACCAGTGCAGCGGGGCGGGGGCGGCTGGCCTTCGTGCTGGCGGGATTGAAGGCCAAGCCCGATCTCGTGATCCTCGAACTTGGCGCGAATGATATGTTGCGCGGCTTGAGTCCGGATCAGACGCGAGTCAACGTCGACGCAGTTCTTGCCGAATTGAAGAAGCGCGGCATCCCCGTGATTCTCGCCGGTATGCGCGCATCGCCCAATATGGGGAAGTCGTATCAGGCGCGGTTCGATCCTATCTTTCCGGCGTTGGCAAAGAAGCACGGCGCAAGGCTCTATCCCTTTTTCATGAACGGCGTGACGCCAAACCGGTCGCTGCTGATTGCTGACCAGATGCATCCCAATGCGAAGGGCGTGGCCATCATTGTGAAAGGGGTCTATCCGCTGGTGGCAGCGGCACTGCGCTAGAGCCGGGCAGGGATCAGCCCAGAGCTTCAGCAACCTGTGCAAGCCGTTCCTTGCCGAACCACATTTCATCGCCGACGAAGAATGTTGGTATTCCGAACGCGCCCCGTTCGACCGCGCTAGCCGTATTTTGTGCAAGCTCGGCCTTGATCGCGTCTTCGCCGGAACGCTCAAGCAACCGCTTCCCGTCGACGCCGCCACGATCAAAGGCACTTGCGGTCTCGGCAGGGTCTGACAGGTTGATCCCGTCTTCCCACATTGCAACCATCATGGCCTCGACGGCCTGATCGAACACGCCTTCATGACGGGCAGCGACAATGGCACGCATCAACGGAAGCGTGTTGATCGGAAAATGGGGATTCATGCGAAACCTGGTCAAATTGTTTGCGGAAATGAATCGCTGAAACTCGAGCCTGTCATAGGCAAGCTTGGCCGGAACATCGGCATACACTGCCCAGGGCGGCCGGTTTCCTGTCGCTTTCATCAACCCACCCAGAAGTACTGGCACATAGCGCGCGACCGCGCCCGTGCGCGCGCAGAAATCGGGCAACACGCGGTGGGTCAGATAGCCGTTCGGCCCGCCAATATCGAAAAGAAAGTCGAAACTCTTGGTCACCACTTTTCTCCCCAGGGACGCAGATCAAGCTCGTGCGTCCAGGCGCTTCTTGGTTGTTTGTGGAGCATCACATAATTGGCAGCGATAGCCTCGGGCGAAAGGATCAGCTCGGCGGCCTTCGCCTCGTCAAAGGCAGGATGTCGGCCCTTGATGAATTCCGTGTCAATGCCACCATCAATCACGGTGTGGGCAACATGGATACCTTTGGGGCCCAGCTCACGGGCCATGGATTGTGCGAGCATCCGCAACGCCGCCTTTGCCCCTGAAAATGCAGCATAGCCAGAGCCGCCCCGAATGCTGGCTGTTGCACCCGTAAAAAGGATCGTGCCGCGTCCGCGCGGGATCATATGCCTTGCCGCCTCCCGGCCCATCAAGAAGCCCGCCAGGCACCCCATTTCCCAGACCTTGGTGTAGACGCGTGCGGTCGTCTCGACGATCGGGAACTGCACATTGGCGCCAATATTGAAAACCGCCACTTCAATCGGCCCGACCTCGGCTTCGACCCTGTCAAACACGGCAACCATTTCGGCTTCGTCACGGGCATCGCCAGGAAAGGCGCGCGCCTTGTGACCATTGTCCCGAATGGATTGTGCCAGCCGTTCAAGCTGTTCGGCATTGCGCGAACGCCTGTTGACGCATGCCGTCAGTCCTTCGGCGGCAAAGGCCCGAGCGATGGCGCCGCCAGTTGCATCACCCGCTCCGATGATGACAGCCGCTGGCGAAGCGCTCACGCCTTTTCAAGCGTGCACTGGAGCGGGTGCTGGTTCTGGCGCGCGAAATCGATCACTTGCGTGACTTTGGTTTCGGCGACTTCGTAGGAAAAAATCCCGCAAACGCCCACGCCCTTCTGGTGGACATGGAGCATGACGCGTGTTGCATCTTCCATGTTCATCCGGAAGAAGCGCTGGAGGCACAGCACGACGAATTCCATCGGTGTGTAATCATCGTTGAGCATGAGCACCTTGTACGGCGTCGGTTTCTTCGTCTTGGTCCGCGTACGAGTCGCAATGCCAAGACCAGTGCCCTCGTCATCGTCGCGGCGTTCGGCCATTGCCTGAATCGGGATGCGGGTTTCGCTCATTGTGCACAGAATATGGTATCCTGCCCCTTCAGGGCAAGATCGGATTGCAGCAAATCAACGTAAACACGAAACAAACGAACGGCCGCCGCAGTTTCCTGCGACGGCCGTCCATTGTCTTTGTCGTTCTGCTTAGGCAGCAAGACGGGACTTGATCTCTTCAGCAGCTACCGAATAACGGCTCTGGATCGGCTGAAAGATTTCGCCGACGAGCTTCAGATAGCGCTCGCTCGACTTCGACATTTCGGCAACTGCGCCATCGAACTGGCTGCGAGCGAAATCGCCCTGGAGCTTGAACAGCTCGGTCGGCGACTTGACTGCGGCGGCCGATTTGACGAGCGTCGAAGTCGCTTCGAAATTCTTGCGGCCATATTCGGCAGCAGCCTGAGCAGCGGTCTGTGCGCCCTTTGCAGCGATCTTCGCCGATTCAACGAACGCTTCGATGTTCGCCTTGTTGAACTCGGTCGCATCCTTGGCAAGCCCGCCGACCTTCTCAAAGGCAGCCTTGGCGCGGCTGTTGACGTCCTTGAGCGCTTCGGTGGCCTTTTCGCTGAATTCGGCAGTGGCCTTCTTCATGGTTTCTTCAACCTGCTTTACAGTATCGGTCATGGTCTTCAGTCCTTTCGGAGCGGCAAGGGGCGCCGCTTTTGGTGATGGGATGGGTTTTGCTTTGACCGCCTTTGGGGCGATCGTCTTCTTCGCCTTGCGTGCCGGCTTTGCAGCAGCCTTGGCGACAATCTTCGGAGCTGCGGCAACCGGCTTTGCGGTTGGCTTCGCTTCAACCTTGGGTGTGGCGGCAGCGGGCGTGGCGACAGGCTTGGCCTCGACCACAGGGGCTACGACCGCAACTTCGGGTTTGGCTTCGATCACCGGCGGCACAGTGACCGGTTCGGCTTCAATCTTGGTTGCCTTGTCGGCGGGTACGCTGGCCATATTGGACTCCACAAGTCTTATGTTGCAGTGCACAATAGTGTTTCGATTTGGGATTTGCAAGCACTTTTTGTGCAGTGCAACATTTTTCCTGAGACCAATGCTAGGCCGCGATCGTGACAGGTCGATGACCTAAGCGCGCGACGCCCATTCTTCGGCAAGGATTGAGAAAACTGCCGTATCGCGAACATGGCCGGTCCACGTAATGCGTTCGGCGCGCAGCACGCCTTCTTTCACGGCGCCGAGCTTTAGGACGGCGGCCTGCGAACGTGCATTACGTTCATCGACCCGAAACTCGACACGGCGGATTCCGCATTCAAAGGCTCGGTCGAGCAGGAGTCGCTTGATCCGCCCGTTAATGCCGGTGCCGCGTGTCGCAGGCGCGATATATGTTCCGCCAATCTCGACCGCCTGCCGGTCCAAGGCGAAATTGAGATAACCGGACATGCCGATGATGACACCATCGACGTTGAGGGCAAACGGGCGTCGATCGGCATTCGCGCGGATCGCGTCGAAAGCCGGATCAAATCCAGCTCCTGACATGTTTGCCGGATAGATTTGCCAGATTTCGTGGTCGGCTGCGCAGGCGGCGCGCAGGCCTTCGCGATGCTGTTCGGCCAACTGCTCGAGGTGAATTTCGCCGTCATCCATCGGGGCGAGCAAGGCGTCGATCTCAATCATTACAAGCATCCCATGACATGCCGCTCAGTCTTCGTCGCGAAGATCCTGTGCAACCTGCGGTGCGCGCAGAAGCTGGTCGATATGGGTGCCCTCGTCGAAGCTTTCGTCCGCCAGGAACTTGAGCCGGGCCGCATATTTCTGCCTCACCCGTGCAGCTACTTCTCGTTGCAGGAAGGCCGTGTTGGTCCTGAGCGCCTTGATGACGGCATCCTCATTCTCGCCGAGCAAGGGCTTCACGAACACCGTGGCATGCCGCAGATCCGGGGACATGCGGACTTCGGTGATCGAAACCGGATGACTGGTGAGCACATCGTCATGCACTTCGCCCCGCATCAGGATTTCGGACAGCACGTGACGCACCTGCTCCCCCACGCGCAGCACGCGGACGGAGCGGGTTTCGGAAGCCTGCGCGCTCACAGCGTCCGTTCGCGCTCCTCGACTTCGAAGGTTTCAAGGAAGTCGCCCGGCTTGACGTCGGTTGTCGCCTCGAGCGTGACGCCGCATTCGAGACCCGCACGCACTTCTGGAACATCATCCTTGAAACGCCGGAGCGAAGCGATCGAGCCGGTATAGATGATGACATCGTCGCGGGTGACGCGGGCACGCAGCGCCTTCTTGATATAGCCTTCGGTGACGAGCAGGCCCGCTGCCTTGCCATGCTTTCCAGCCGGAAAGACTTCGCGGATTTCGGCACGGCCGACGACCGTTTCGAAATATTCGGGGCCGAGCTGGCCCGCCATTCCAGCGCGGATATCGTCGAGCAGGTCGTAGATTACGTCATAATATTTGAGCGCGACCCCGCTCTTTTCCGCAATCTCGCGCGCCTTGGCATTGGCGCGGACGTTGAAGCCGATGATCGGCGCGCCCGATGCCCTGGCAAGCGTCACATCGCTTTCGGTAATGCCGCCGACGCCCGAATGAAGCACGCGCGCACGGATATCCTCATTGGGGATTTTGGCCAGGCTGCCGACAATGGCTTCGACTGTCCCTTGCACATCGCCCTTGATTACAAGCGGATATTCCTGGGCCTGCTTTTCCTTCAGGGCAGAGAACATCGATTCAAGGCTCGCCGGACCAGTGCCAGTACGCTTCTTGGTCGCTTCGCCTGCGCGATAGGACGCAACTTCGCGGGCGCGTGCCTCGCTTTCGACGACTGAAAGCGTGTCACCCGCTGACGGTACGCCACCAAGGCCCAGCACTTCGACTGGAAGTGAGGGTCCGGCTTCGGTAATCTGTTGGCCCTTGTCATTGACCATTGCGCGAACGCGCCCGCTTTCGGCGCCGACCACGAAAATGTCTCCAGTCCGCAATGTCCCGCGCTGAACAAGGATCGTCGCAACCGGTCCGCGGCCCTTGTCGAGCTTGGCTTCGATGACCTTGCCTTCTGCCGGGCGGTCTGGATTGGCTCTCAGTTCGGACAGTTCCGCCTGCAGCTGGATCTTTTCAATCAGCGTATCGAGGCCCTGCTTCGATTTTGCCGAAACCTCGACTTCCTGGACGTCGCCAGAGAGCGATTCCACGATAACCTCATACTGCAGAAGCTGTTCGCGAACCTTTTGCGGATCGGCCTCATGCTTGTCGATCTTCGTGATCGCGACAATCATCGGCACGCCCGCCGCCTTCACATGGTTGATGGCCTCAACCGTCTGTGGCTTCGGACCGTCGTCAGCCGCGACAACGATCACGACAATGTCCGTCACGTTCGCACCGCGGGCACGCATTTCGGTAAAGGCTTCGTGGCCAGGCGTATCGAGGAAGGTGATCTTCGACTTGTCCTTCATCGTCAGCTGATAGGCGCCGATGTGCTGGGTGATGCCGCCGGCTTCGCCAGCAACCACGTCTGTTCCGCGCAGTGCATCCAGCAGGGAGGTCTTGCCGTGATCGACATGACCCATGATCGCGACAACCGGCGGGCGTGCCTTCAGAGTTTCGGGCGCATCGACATCCTCATCGTGGACAATGTCGATATCGGCATCGGACACGCGGGTGATGTTGTGGCCAAATTCGGTGACCAACAGTTCCGCCGTATCCTGATCGATCGTCTGCGTCAGGGTGACGGGCATGCCCATCTTGAACAGTGCCTTCACAAGGTCGGCACCGCGCTCTGCCATGCGGTTGGCAAGTTCCTGCACGGTAATGGCCTCAGGAACGCTGACATCGCGTACCTGCTTGACTGCCGGGCCGCCCTGCATGTGGCTGCGCTTTTCCTTTTCGCGAGCGCGCTTCAGCGCCGCAAGCGAACGGGCACGGGCACCTTCGCCATCGTCGAGCGCTCGGCTCACGGTCAGCTTGCCAGACTGACGCCGGTCATCGACGCCACGGCCACGTGTCGGACGCTCCGGTTCGCGGCGCGGCGGTAGTCCCGCACCGTGACGGCGCGGGCGGTCCTCGTCGTCAGCGGCGGGGGTGGGCGCCATGACCGGAGCCGGCGCGTTGGCTTCACGCTCAGCAGCCAGCGCTGCTTGCCGTGCTTCTTCCTCAAGCGCGAGCCGCGCGGCCTCGACCGCAGCTTCCTCGGCCTTGCGGTTGTCTTCGGCCCGGCGCTTCTCTTCCTCGGAGACCTGCTGCTTCGCTTGCTCCTCACGGCGGCGTGCGCCTTCGAGTGCGGCCATGCGGGCTTCCTCAGCCTCGCGAAGCAGCTTTTCCTGGATTTCCTTGCGCGAAAGCTGAGGCTCAGCTGGCGCCTTTGGCGCAGGCGGCGGAGCGGGCGGCGGAGGTGGGGGGGCAGCTTCGACCTTGGTCTCGACAATCGGTGCAGCCTCGGCCTCGCCGGGCTTGCCCAGAATGCGGCGGCGCTTCACTTCCACGACGACAGTGTTCTGCCGTCCATGGCTGAAGCTCTGCTTCACCTGGCCAGTCTCGACCGTCCGCTTGATACCAAGCGGTGCGCGCATTCCCAGTTTCGGCTTTTCCGTATCGCTCATCGATTAACCCAACTACCCTTCAATCCAAGTCCGCGCCGCGCGCCTGTGAACCTTGCGAACGTGTTTCGCAAGGTAAAGCGCTTAAATCGCGCCCGATAAATCCGTGCCAGCGATCCAGAACAGCAGAGATGCGAGCGGCAGCCGCTCGATCCGTCACTGCGAGATGGACCACATTTTCCCGCCCCAGCGCTTTAGACAATATAGTGCGGTTTGCGCCGAGAACCAACCCTGTCCGGCCGGATCCTTCAAGATCCGACCCAACCCGCCACGCCTGGTCAAGCTTTCTGTTTCCGTCCTCGCCTGCATCGCTCGCGTGCAAGAGCAGGAGAACCTGTCCCTTTCGTGCCGCATCCGCGATCCGGTCTGAACCGGTAACAAGTGAACCGGAACGGGCTTCCAGGCCAAGCCGATCCAGCGCTGCGCGTTCAAGCGCCGCTTCGGTTCGGGCGACAAGATCTTCCGGGACATTCACGGCGCTGGTCTTGAACGCCCGAATCAAGGCGCCCTTGAGCTTGCCCTTGGAAAGCGCCGCTTCAAACGCAGACCGGTCGACGCCTATCCATGCGCCGCGCCCCGGCGCCCGCGCACGGACATCGGGAGCGACTTCGCCATCCGGACCGAGAGCAAGGCGTATGAGGCCTCCCTTCGGCGCGCGATCGCCACTGATTATGCAGCGGCGCTCGGGTTCATTTGCCGGCTCATGCTGGGGCGACCGCATTCGCGTCTCCCTCTTCCTCGAACCAGTGCGCGCGGGCGGCCATGATGATCTCGTTGCCCTGCTCTTCAGTCAGATTATACTCGGCCAGCACACCGCCCTTTGGTTCAGCGGTGCCGGCCTTGCGCCGCGGATCGACCCGCTTCTTCTGGATCAATTCGTCGGTTGCGAGATCGGCAAGGTCGTCAAGCGTCTTGATTCCAGCCTTGCCCAGTGTGACGAGCATCGCTTCGGTCAGGTGAGGCATCTCGGCGATCGCATCTTCGACGCCCAGTTCGCGCCGAAGTGTGCGATTGGCCTCTTCGCGGCGGTCGAGCGCTTCCTGCGCGCGGCTCTGCAATTCAGCTGCCAGTTCTTCGTCAAACCCTTCGATGCCGGCCAGCTCGTCGACGCCAACATAGGCGACCTCTTCGAGTGCGCCGAAACCTTCGGCAACCAGCAGCTGGGCCAGGGTTTCATCGACGTCGAGTTCATTCTGGAACATTTCCGAATTCTCGACGAACTCGCGCTGACGCTTCTCGCTGGCGTCGGTCTCGGTCATGATATCGATGGCGGAGTTCGTCAGCTGCGAAGCAAGACGGACATTCTGGCCGCGCCGCCCGATTGCGAGACTCAGCTGGTCATCGGGCACAACCACTTCGATCCGGCCCTCTTCTTCGTCGATCACCACGCGGCTGACGGTTGCCGGCTGCAGTGCATTGACGACGAACGTTGCCGTATCCTCGCTCCAGGGAATGATGTCGATCTTTTCGCCCTGCATTTCCTGGACAACGGCCTGGACGCGGCTGCCCTTCATGCCGACGCAGGCGCCGACCGGGTCGATTGACCCGTCACGGCTGATCACGCCAATCTTGGCGCGGCTGCCCGGATCGCGCGCAGCGGCCTTGATCTCGATGACGCCGTCATAGATTTCGGGAACTTCCTGCGCGAACAGCTTCTTCATGAAATCGGGATGCGCGCGGCTGAGGAAGATTTGCGGCCCCCGGTTTTCGCGCACGACACGCAGGATCAACGAACGAACGCGGTCTCCAACGCGCGCCACTTCGCGCGGAATCTGCGCATCCCGGCGGATCACGCCTTCAGCGCGGCCAAGATCAACGACGACATGGCCGAACTCGACCCGCTTCACGACACCGGTGATGATTTCGCCCGCGCGATCCTTGAATTCCTCATACTGGCGTTCGCGCTCCGCATCGCGGACCTTCTGGAAAATGACCTGCTTTGCCGCTTGCGCCGCAATGCGACCGAATTCGATCGGGGGCAACGGATCGACAATGAAATCCCCAACGGCCGACCCCGGCTGGAGCTTTTCGGCATCTTTCAGGTTCACCTGCTTGAAATAATCGTCAACCTGCTCGACGACTTCGACAACGCGCCACAGGCGCATATCGCCGGATGCCGGGTCGATTTTGGCCCGAATATCGTTTTCCGCGCCATATCGGGCCCGTGCGGCACGCTGGATTGCGTCTTCCATCGCTTCGAGCACAATGGCCTTGTCGATCAGCTTCTCGCGCGCGACCGAGTCCGCAATTGCAAGCAATTCTGCCTTGTTGGCTGAAATCGGGCTGGACATGAAAACTACCTCTCTTGTGAAATCGTATCGACGCCCTCGGTGGAGAGCGGCGCCGTGGCCTTGATCAATGCATCGGTCAGCAGGAGTTTGGCGCTGGCAATGCTGGTGAATGGAATGCGAAGCGTTTCGCGCGTTTTTGGGGTCGTGATGAGAATAGTGTCGCCGTCAAGACCACCAATTCGGCCGTCGACTTGCTTGCGGCCCTCTATCGTTTCCGAAAGCCTCAGCCGCGCATCGAAGCCGGCCCAATCGCCATAGTCCGAAATCCGCGTCAACGGACGGTCGATTCCCGGCGAACTGACTTCGAGTCGATAGGCGTCCTCGATCGGGTCGGCTTCATCCAACGTGTCGGAGATGCGGCGGGAAAGCTCCGCACAATCCTCGATCACAAGCTGGCGCGTATCCGGGCGTTCCGCCATCACCTGCAGTGTCGGATCAGACTTGCCGCCGAACATCGCAACGCGCACGAGCCTGAGACCCATCGCGGTTGCGTGGGGTTCGATCAGCTTCGTCAATGCGGCGATATCCGCCATCCGTGCTCCTGTGCAAAAACCATGACTTCTCGGCGCCGGACCCGTCGGGCCCGACCTCGTCAATGTTGCCAATGTCGAGAATTGAGGGGCTGATAGGCCGATTGGATGGGGGAGGCAAGAGGCAAGCTGAACCATCTTCGTGTTGCTCTGGTGAAACGGGCAGGAGGTTGCTAAGTTTTGGCTTCCCCGTTGTGGAGGCAATCATGTTGCGTTCGTTCGGTTTGCTGATCCCCATTGCACTGGTTGCCTGTGGCTCGAGCAGCGATTCGTCATCCGGCCCGCCGCCATTTGCCATCGCCGAAGCCTCAACCTTCATCGAGCCATGGGCAATGACGTTCCTGCCAGATGGTCGCGCCCTGGTCACGGAGAAGCGCGGCTCCATCAAGCTGTGGCGCGAAGGCGAGCCCGCCCGGCTGGTCAGCGGCGGTCCGCAGCCTGTCTATGGCGGGCAGGGCGGAATGGGGGACGTGATTCTTCATCCCGACTTCGCGGACAACCGCCTTGTCTATCTGAGCTGGGTCGAAGCGGGACAGGGTGGCAAGGGTGCTGCTGTTGGCCGCGCCAGGCTGGTGGAGGATACCGCAGGCGCTCGTCTAGACGGTCTGCAGGTCATCTGGCGGCAGGAACCCAAGGTTTCCGGCAATGGGCATTTCGGGCATCGGCTGGCGTTCGGACCCGATGGAATGCTCTATATTTCGAGCGGAGAGCGCCAGAAATTCGATCCTGCGCAAAATCCGGACATGAATCTCGGCAAGATCGTGCGGTTGACCGATGCCGGAATGATCCCTTCGGACAATCCTTGGTACGATCAGGGCTGCGCGCGCAAATATGGAGCCTTGGCCACCGCAACCCGCTTGGCATTGCCTTTGACGGAGCGGGCCGGCTGTGGGAAATTGAAATGGGCCCGCGCGGCGGGGATGAGGTCAACCTTGTCGTGCGCGGCGCCAATTATGGCTGGCCGCGGGCATCGAACGGGACGCACTATGACGGTCGCGACATTCCCGACCACAGGGCTGGAGACGGGTACCAGGCGCCCAAGGTCTGGTGGAACCCGTCAATCTCCCCGGCAGCCTGATGATCTATTCAGGCAAAGCCTTTCCCCAATGGCAGGGCGACGCCTTTATCGGTGCACTGGGAGGCGAAGCGCTGATCCGCATCGATCTCGATGGAGAGAGGGCCGTCAAGGCCGATCAATGGGCGATGGACAGTCGCATCCGTGAGGTCGAACAGGGTCCGGACGGCGCGATCTGGCTGCTTGAGGACAGCGAGGATGGCGAAACGGCTCGCCTGCTCAAACTGACGCCGAAATGACACACCCATCTGCCTTGCGATGAAATGAGCGACAATCTTCTTGCCAAGTCCTTTGACCTGTGTTGCATTGTGCATTGCAACATGAACTTTGTTGAGGGGGGCATGTGACAACCGGACCCATTCCTGCAGAAGGCGCGCTCGCCATTGCCGAGCTAAAGGAATTTGCGAGTTTTCCGGCTGGCACCCAGCGGTATATCCGCCGTTCGCTTGATGTGGGGCTCGAACGCACGGATGCCTGCCAGCGTTGGTCGCGCGATGTGGTCGAACGTGCCGGTATCCGGGTGCAGGAACGGGTGTATGAAAAGCTCTCTGAAATCCGCGGTCGTGTTCCCGAAGATTTGGGGCTTGAATGGGTGGAGCCGTTCATGGCGCCCTTGGTGACTGTCTCTGCGTTCGACCTCTCGCAGGATCGTTTGCCGAGCTTCAGCGCCTATCGCTTCCTTTACGAACGGCTGATCGGTGCAGCGGCGCGCCCCTGGCTTCCGGGCGCATTTTGCGCGGCGGCTTCGCTCCCGCACATCGCGCCAGAACGGCGGCTCGACCTCTTGCAATCGATCAGCGAGAATGCCGCGACCGCGCCTGCCTGGTCAATGCGTGAGCCGAGCTTTTACCCCGCCTGGGTCGACAAGGACGAAGACTGCCCGCCGCTTCTGAACTGACGTTCATGCTGCGACACGCAAATACCGGAAATACCAGATTTTGTGTCGCTTTTCAACCATCTATCTGACTCCGCGTCGTTTTTTGCCTGTTTTGGTGGGTCTGAAACTGCTCCAGCAATCACCGGGTAATCACCGAAATTGCTGTCGGCAAATGTCCGTTTGAGGAGCCAGGCGAGAAGATCGGCTGAAAGAAGCTCGTCACGGTTGCCGCCCCTGAGCGTTCAAGTCGGCCTCCAATGTGGCAATAGCATCAATCACTGCATCGAACGCGGGTGGTTCTGCGCCACTGCGCGCAGCATTCATGCGGCGGATTCTTCATCGGCGATGAGTGGCCGCAGCATTTCCTGCATCCAGGCCGGAAGTGTCGTCATTCCGTCGGTAAGATCGTCCCGCAGGTCTGCCCCATGCACGGGATCAGCCAGCAGACTGGCCAGTCGCTGGCGCCATTGACCATCATCGTCGCCCGGTATCGTGTCGCGCAGCCAGTGGAGGGCTTGAGGACGACGCGCATGGCAGGGCGACCCGCCCAATGAAGTTTGCTGGCAGCCGTGTGCTTGAATGTGATGGAGAGATTGCCGAGTTTGATCGACTTGGGCCGGGCTTCGCTGTGCACGACGATTTTTGCCGGCACGGCATTGGTGAAGCCGAGATCGTTGGCAGCAGTCATACCGTCAACCAGCACGCGGATCTGGTCGCGCCTGGCAACGGCGTCGATGACTGCCCTTGGATCGGGAGCGCTTTGCTGCTGGGTCAGGCTGTTGAACTGCGGCTTGTCATAGAGGCCACGGTCGATCCGCCGCAATTCACCCCATTTGACGAGGCGCTGGAGCGTCTTGTCTACCGCGTCGCGTCCGCCAAGATCGAGGAAATCAGTGGGCGTCCAGACAGCCCCCGCCACGCCTTGGCCAATGCGGTCGAGGATGAGGGCTTTGAGGCGGGGCGATTGAGATCCATGTCCGAAATTTGTATCACAATTTCGACATTGTCTATTTCCGGAGTGTCCGAAAAATGTAAACATATTTCGGACATAACACAGGTGCTCGCTGAAAGGATCCTGGGTCGAACCCTGCTTCGGTTGATGGAGCACGATCCGGTCGCCCTCCGAAACGATACACATGGCTATGCGCACGCCAGTTCAGACTGTGCCATTGCCACCCATCCAGAAACCCAGTTCCTGATGGCGCGCCCACCCGCCTTCCACCCGTCGAGTGGCGCATAAATATGCCCCGCATTGCCACCACCGACGAGGTAAGCGCGCCACGAATAGCCGTCAATAGACGCCGTTGATGTGCACGGCATAGGCCTGCGCCAGAGCCTTATTCCCGGATGATCACCAGGTTCTCATCGTTCTTTTTGCGAAGCCGATGGCGAGAAATTGTGCGACCCGGTGATCACCACGCAATCGTCGGAGAACGGGTCGATCACAATCGTCTTCGAATGGACGATCGCCATCAGGTGCTCGGCCCGCATTTCCGCCACATTGAATTCCGTTTCGGCCTAAGACGGACGGTTGTTCTCACGAACACCGGAGGGAACCAGCACATCGTTGTGGAATCCCTTGCCGCAGCGCCGCTCTTGATCACCTGACTGCTGACCCGGACGATCTTACCGGGCGCGTCCGACCCGTCGTCAGCCTGCGCTTCCACACTCGAAACAACGCTCCTGACATAGATCTTGTTCCGCCGCACGCGCAAGGATCTCGGTCAGCAGCGGCGATTGACCGGGTGTGAACATCAGCGCCATCACGCCTTGCTGGGCGTTCCGGATCGCTTCGATCACTGGCGCGAATTTGCCTGCCCCCTGGTCGCAGCAAAGTAGAGGGTCGCATCGCTGTCGTCTTTCGGTTGCGGGTTGGCGTCGACAAGGTCAGCTGGGTGTCGTCGCGAGCCGCGACGAGCAGGTGCCATTGCTTGAGGAACCGGTCGGCAACGTCGGGACGGTCGAGAATGACAAGGTTGTTGAGCTGGAGTGTACAGGCCAGTGACGGTCCAGTTGGTGCTACCGGTCAACGCGCGCAGCGCCTTGCCGGCGGGCGTGACTTCAACCACGAACTTGTTGTGGACGCTTGGCGAGGATTTCCTGCCTTCGACAGGTCGCGGTGGAACAGCTCGAATCCCGCGGCGTGGGAGGCCAGTCATCACCCAGTTCTCGGTGGCGCTGCCATTCCCCATCAACAGATGACTGCGCGCACCAAACGGCTTCAGCCCCGGACCAGTTCCGCGTCGTTCATTTCGTAGATGGCCGCATAGATCGAATTGCCGCGCCGATCGGCGTCGGCCAAAACCCGAGCAACACTGCGCAGATCGCCCGACAGATAGCGCCGCCCCACGTAACCAGGGATCCTTGAGTTTGGCGAGAAAGGTCCGCAGCGATTGAGTTGATGCATCGCCGCCAACCAGCCGGCTGACGACTTGCGACATCAATGTTCCGCGGTTGAAAAACGCCGAGATCCCGTCAGCGGTGCGGCCCGTAACCAGCGACGGCTGGTCCAGACCGATGCATTCGCGTCATCCCGGTCAAACCCAGCGGCAGTTTCAATCATCGGGATGACCCGATAGGAAACCTGATCGGTCAGGCCCACACTGTGGTCGATCCAGATGCAGCGGCGGATTGGCGAATCAGCGGATGAAATTCCGTCCTGTCCTACGGCCGCCTCTCCGGCCTTTGGTGGAATGCGGCTTTGAGCGGCGCACTGTCATGGGTCCGCTTGTCGCGCTTTCCGACGCAAAAGCCTGCCCAGTTATCGTTCCATGCGGCCGGTTCCTGGCGATCAAAACATCGTCAGCAAAACGCGAAGGCATTTACCGTGATTGCCATGGTTGCTCTTCCCCGCTTCGATACGAACCACCCTGATTATTATGGACACTGCGTGGTGGAGGAAGATGTCCTGATTTGTTGCTCGTCGCAACCCTGGGAGAGCTGCAGCAGAACGGTCCAGAATTGCGGTGCGGAATTCTGTGACTTGGCTATTCGGCATA
Organism: Sphingomonadales bacterium; assembly: GCA_016704425.1. Classification (GTDB taxonomy): domain Bacteria; phylum Pseudomonadota; class Alphaproteobacteria; order Sphingomonadales; family Sphingomonadaceae; genus Aquisediminimonas. The sequence goes on along the minus strand of JADJAC010000010.1, from coordinate 4,683 downwards.
GAGCACGAAGGGCGCAAGCTCGCGCATTTCCGCATGGTCTCTCCATGTTGGCTGCCAGATGGAAAGTCATGTAGAGAACCTGGATGATCGAATTAGAGCCCCTTTCTGTTCCGGGCAACTGTTGCTTCTTCACGTAAGGCTCCGAGGAATTGCGTTCGCGCGTGTTTTGCGAACCGCGAACAACCTGACCGAGACTTGGCTGGAGTACCTGTTCTGGGTAAGGCGTTTAATGGCGCCGGGCCGCAAATTCCGAGAAGAGCTACGATGCCCTCGCTTGATGCTAACCGCCTGCGCTATCAATAGATCAAGGGTCGGCGGCGCACGCGCGCAATGGTTCCCTGCCAGCTCTCCGGGATCTGAGATTTGACGGTTTTGATATGCTGGCCGCAGTCCTTGGATGAACACTACCGCGTTGCCCGGCCTGTGCCTATTCTTGCGGCGCTTGTCCGAGAGCACTCATCTTTGTCCCACACACCAACAGCCAAAATTCCACTTGCGGGAGTCCAACTGCGTTTTGCCCGAAGTCGTCGATGTTACCGCCTGGCTTTCAGACGACGGTCTCACTCCGCCGATACGGGACCGCGTAATGGTGCAGACAGTCTTCTGGTCATGGCAGAGTGATCAGCCATCCCGCGAAACGCGCAATATCATTCGCGATGCGCTGGTCTCCGCACTTGATCGCATTGCCATCGAAGTGGAAGAGGCCGAGCGCCCCGAAATCGATCACGACACGAAGGACGCGCCTGGTCCCGATATCGTCGCGACGATCCTCGCGAAGATCCAGCAGGCGGCAGTATTCGTTGCCGATGTCACCCCCATCGCGGTCTCGACGGCGGTAAGCAGGTCGCCAACCCCAATGTGCTGATCGAACTGCGTTACGCGAAGCGAGGTACGCCGGAACCGAGCGGGTCATCACCGTCTGGAATACGGCGCTCACCAATGCGCGCCCGGAAGATTTACTGTTCGACATGCGTCATCGTCGAGGACCTGTCGCATTTGCTCTGCCTCCCGGGTCCACGATCGATGAACTGCGCAAAGGCGCACGGACCTTACCAAACAGCTTGAGCAAAGAATCCGCGCTTCGCTCGGCGCTGTGCCTGCCGTACCGGCAGAGCCATTGCGCTGGCAGAAATCTCAGCCAGAATTGCCGGGTCTTTGGGATCGAGGCGGCGAACCGCTCATGGTCAATCTGGGCCTTGACGGATCAACGGGAATCCAGCCAGCCGGAGCACCGTTCGGCTTTGCTTCGTTCGTTGCCCACTTCGTGGTCGTTGTCGCCTTCAGCAGCAAAGGTCCTCGACAGCGCCTACAGGCGCCACCCGTTGCCGCCTGGTTGCCGCAGCGGCATAGACTATGGGGCCGACGACAGGCGGCTTATCGCCTTTCGTCCAGTGAAACTGTCCGCGAGCAGGGCGTGACGACTGCGACACGCTGGTCCTCGGGAAACCGGCGAACTTTGGGGCATCGCCACCAGTTACTTCGCTGGCGGCAACGACGCGATGGTGCTTGCCACCAAATACGCAATCGAACGCTGGGTCGCCCGGATCGAAGGCAATGTCCGAGCTGCAACCATGCTCGGCGGCAAAGGCCCATGGCACGTGAAGCTCGGCCCGGGGAGGGCCTGCCGGAACTGCTTGGCCGAACCGTTTCGGCCGAGGCGAAGGCACGACCGTGGCGCTCGAAGATCGGGTCGAATGGGGTTTCGTTCTGATGAAGTTACCACCCGCAACGGTAACTGATGCTGTCCGTGATACCTTCAACAAGGTACTGAAGCTTACGGACTTGATCTGATGGATGCGAACGAGTTCGGTCATTTTTCAAGGTCGGTGGAGTAGGAAAGTTTTCCCTTGAGCCGGAGCCATCTGGCTGTCTCCGCTTACCCCTTCTGCGGTGTCCCCGCAACGCCCCGAATCCGTGCGCCCCACACCGGCCAGTCCTTGCGTAGTAACGTCGCCATTTCTCTCGCTATTCGCGATGCCTCGGAATATCGCTCCGCAAGATCAATCATGTGCGAGGCCTATGCAGGAAAATGCCGATACTCTTCTGCAACATTGCCGTTCGACGCGGCCAATACGCCCGGCAGGAACAGCAAGGATCCTCCGCTCGGCGGCGGCGGTTTTCCGGAGATCCGAAGGCTATTGCGGCGAGGAACTGAACTTCCTGAGAGTTTCGCAACGACGGGCTTTGTTTATGGCCACTGAAACCATCAGCGTGACGATGACCGGCAGGTCTGCATCGAGCGGCTCGGCGCGGGGGCGGAGCGACCAATAATCTCGACGGTGTGGATATCGTCTGGACCGCGCCGGTTGAAGGGCATGATCCTCGCTGCATCGTCGGATGGTACTGGAACGCACGGATCTACCGTCATCCGCAAATTGTTCAACGGCCAATACCCGACCGCGCGGCACAAGGATGATGAAATCCAGTCATTCCCGGGCGTGAAGGCCAGAAACGATGATGCCGTACTACTGCTGACCAAGGAGCGCACCCTGACGCTAGGGCGAGGACCCGGCTGAGCGGTCAGGCTAGTTGGTGGTACGCACAGGACACGCAAAATGCCGATGCACGCCGGTTTGTCCGCGGCGTTCAGAAATCCGCTGAACGGCAGCCGCACCTTCCAGCACGGACCGAAATGGCGTGGACGTGGTGGCGGAAAGGCGGGACGCGCTACGCCGGATGATTATTCGCGCTACGTGAACGCTTATGAAGCAGTCATCAGCCCTCGCCATGACAAGCTCCAGAGGCGTTTGAGGCGTTTTTGAGCCGTACGACCCAGGGGTCAGGTTCCTGCAAACCTTCCGGGATGACCCTCCGCTATGTCGACAGCAAGGGCCCGCTGTCATGGCCGAAATCAAACCCACCGTGGGAGCCCGTAACCTTGAGGGTTCGCGCGGGGATCCGCACCGGCGATCGGTCAGTTGCTTGATTACAAGCAGCAACAGCAATGGCCGAGCAGGCAGCTGATCGTCGTCGGAAACCGCAGTGTCGAATGCAGACGACCGCGCGCTCGCATTTTGTGAGCGGGTTCGGCTTTGCATGCCCGGATGAAGATCGAGGTTTCTGGGCAATCATCTGGCCGAAATAGACGGATGGGGAAGTCGCGCTTCCGTCCTGCGCGCGCCTCTGCGTGGACGCGCCTCCTGAGGGCGCGGCGTATGTCGGTGCCCCGCGCGCACTCTGAACCGGCGATCAAGGTTTAAAGGGCAGGCGGAAAGGCGACAAGCCCCGCCTTTCCTCCGCCTGCAAGGGCGAGGTAATCAATCCCGCCTACTTTCAGGGTGCAGATTCTGCCTCAAGTGGGTAATCTTGCCATGCCTCGCGCGGACCGGACCCATGAGAAGGTGAGAGTGAGAGGCTGGCGGGCTTCGCCGTGACGGGGATGAGGCTCGAGAGAGAGGCTCCTGCCGCCCGTCATGGAGATGTTCCATGAATATGCAGGTCTTCGATACCCGCCGCGATGCGGGCGGTGGTTACAAGGTCGATGCCTCCCTCGCGTCAGCGGATTGGCCGGGTTTCATCAGAGTAATTTTCGCGGCCCGACGATGAGCGCTTTCAGTCAAAGGGGGCGATTCCGGCCCCGCGCGGTGCGGGGTCGATCCGAACGCAGTCGCAATTCCGCGTCGTCGAAGCTGCGCTGATCCACGTCGAGGCGAACGGAACAATCCTGAGCGCCTGGCGCTGATCTTGCCTGGCGCGGACGCGCTCCGGTGACGCCGACCCATTGGAGCTTTCGGGCCAACTGGCAAGCCAGGCGGGCGCGCCCGCAGCCTATCTGCGTCAGCTTCCGGCACCGCTCGCGGCGATCAACCTGCAATACGGACTGACCTCTCACCGCGCCGAGCAGATAAAGACGCTCGAAACCGACGATCCTGTTTTCGGGGGCAGGTTGGAACTGCGCGCCGTGACCGGCCCGACTATGGCCGGATTCATTAATCATGAACTTGTCGTGAAGCGGTTCAGAAGATCGCAGGCAATGGCACCGGCGACACGGCGCTGGAAGGTGCCGGGCGTGTTTCGACTGGTCGACTGGCATCTACAATCCCCGCGTCGATATCACCCGCGACACGACCATTACCCCCATGCGTCGGATCGGGACGTGTTCCTGTTCCTGGTCGACGACCTCAACCCGATCGAGCGGGCCGACTGCCTCGGACGGATCGCCCGGATCTCTACTTCCGGGGTTTCTACTGCTGGAACTCCGAGGTCGGGGCCAAGACGCTGGGCATGGCGAGCTTCTACCTGCGCGCCGTCTGCCAGAACCGGAACCTCTGGGGCGTCGAAGACTTCGAGGAAATCAGCATCCGTCACAGCAAGTATGCCGCGAACCGTTTCGCCCATGAAGCAGCACCGGCCCTGGAAGGCTTCGCGAATTCCTCGCCCCAGCCCTTCATCAATGGCATCAAGACAGCCAGGGAACGGATCGTCGCGCGCACCGACGAGGATCGCAGCGACTTCCTGCGGGCACGCGGTTTTTCGAAGGCGGAAACGGCCAAGATCATCGAAACCAAAGCTGGCCGAGGACGCCCGCCGGAATCGATCTTCGACTTGCGGGCAGGGCATCACCGCTTTGGCGCGCGACAAGGCGCACCAGGATGCCCGTCTCGACATGGAGGTGCAAAGCGAAGAAGCTGCTCTCGACCGGGTACACTTTGACCCGGTCTCGTTCGGTCCCGACAATTCTCA
>JADJAC010000009.1 GCA_016704425.1 Sphingomonadales bacterium | reverse complement strand
AAACCGAAGAAAACCTGCGCCTCCCGCCGCCACGCTCGACATAAACTGCGACTGCAAAGAATATGTCCTGGACTGGCACGCTGCACAGCTTCCCGACCGAGCTCCAGCAGAGCTTCCTGGCGGGATGGCAATCTCGCATCAAGGCCTATGACGAGGATGGCAATGTCGTGAAGTGCCGCGAAACCACATCGAACGGCGCCATTGGCTGATCGACCGAGCTTGCGTCTATGGAACAGGTACAAGGCGCGCTCCACGACCAGATCGTCCAGCGGTTCGGGGACTGACATGTTCGCCGAGGTGACAGGGCGCTCGCGGCGCATCGTGCGCAAGGTCCATGCCGGACTGGCGTACGGCTCCGCGGTCGAGAACCGGCGCCAGCCCTGCACAACCTCGCCGAAGCGCAAGGCGTTCATGGAGGACCCCAGGAAGCAGATCCTCGATCTTCCTACTTCCGCGGCGCCGGGGCGCAACTATCATGCGGGATCTCGGCGCCGGGGAACCAGCGGCTCGGCATCACTTACTGCTCGAAGCGGGCTGGAAGGCGGATACCCGCGATCCAGGGTCTCGGGTGCACAAACCGCACCAATCAGGAACGCAGCCGCCGCTGTTCCGTCCCGTTGCCACCGATGTCCCTTCGGAGAAGCGCTTCCTTTCGACCATTGCGCGGCGGCTCGACACGCTGGGCGCGATCACCCGCGGGCAACGCCAGACCGGCGGTCAGGGCCTGTTCCGCCCCGAGGACAATCTCGAAAGCCCCTATGCCCTGCGTGCGCTCAGCCAGTTCTGCCTGCTGATCGACGCGGACGAGGTCAAGCGCTGCTCGCTGGCGACGTTCGAGGCGATGACCGGCCTGTCGCTCACAGACGGTAGCGGCTGTCTCAGGGACGAACTGCCGCCGATTACGACCTTCCTCAACCGGCTGCTGGCGCTCACAATTTCGATGCAGAACGTGCTGTTCACGGTGTTCGAGCAGTTGCTCAGCGCCAAGGTCGAGAGCGCGATCGCGGCAGAAACCAGGGCGATGTCGGGCTGGAAACTCTGGTTGCGGACGGCTTCACGCCGTCACCAGCATGGTGTGCGGAGCCGATCTACGTCCACCCGGCACCGGGGCCGAGACCCGGCTGCTCACCATCGCCATGCGCGGGCGCAACCGGCCGGTGACGCTCGACCGGGCGCTCGACTTGGGAGGCGAGCCGGGGGCGCGGCTGCTGATCAACGCCCGCTCGAAAAACGCGCTGCCGTCCAATTTCCCGCGCGCAGTGTGATGCTTGACGATGGCGAGGTCGAACGCCGGGTCCGCCTGGTCCGGCCGATGGAGCGGTTGAACTTCGCGCTGAGCCATCTCGCGGAGACCAGCGTAGAGGCGTAGACGAGGCGCACGTTCTCTGCGGCCTGGCAGGCCAAATGGCGCAGGTTGGGAGTTCACGGCAAGCGAACTGCACATCGTCACCGGCTTGCTGCTTCCGATCTGGAAACGCTTCCTGAGGAATCGACCCGCGTTTACCGGCTCCAGACCGACGATGGCGGTAGCATTGTTGGGCGCAGGGGTCTCTCCGGCGGGCAGCGAGTGCCACGGCTGGACCGGACGCGCCGATACTGTCGCCGCCGCAGGCACTTGCCCTTCTTCGTAAGGCCATACCGTTTTCGACCTCGCCGACGGCCTGCAACTGCGCCGTTCCCGGCTGATGCAGGTGAACCGGATCGGGCTCACCGGGTTCGCATCGACGGCGGTCAGACCGGCTGAAGGCCGCTGGTCTGTTTCCGAGATCGTCAGCTGGAAACTGCGTCTGTTCGTCCCCGACGACGCGGTGCCAGGGGTCGGCGGTGATCGACGCGCCCTGTTCGATCGCCATCCGTTGGCCCGTATCCTCGCCCGGAAGGCTGCCTGACGTGAGCAGGTTTTTCCACCCGCGCGGCGGAACTGTCGGGACGGCTCGCCAGAACGCACAGGCCGTTTGCCTTCAATAACTCGCCCGCGGGCGGCGCGAGGGCCGCTACTGGATGGTCGGCGACGTCGCGGTAACGCCGGGTCCTAGCCTCTATGTCCGCCTGTTCGAGACCGAGCGCGGCACGATCAGCAATGGAGTTGATGCAGCGACCGGCGAACGTGGCGACCTCGTCGGCCTCATCCGGCTCAACCAGCGACACGGAACGATCGGCTGACACCATCGGCGAAGCCGAACGGTTCCACAGCCTACCACCTTCGGCTTCGGACGACGCCGGCACTCGCAAGCACTTCCGGTCAAACCAACGAACGCAGGGTCGACTACTGCCGCCAAACGACTGTTTGCCGCCTCAAGCTTCGATCATCGGATCGCTGGCGGCGACGCTACCTGCAGTCACGCGGCGTCATGCGGCATTGCCGACCTGCCAACCCTGCGCTTCCATCCGCTGCTGTTACTACCGGCCTAATGACGATGATGTCCCGGGAACCCCCGGCGCTTTCCCGGCACTGATCGCAGCTGTGACGGATGCATAATGCGCAGACCGGCACGCACCGCACCTGGCTCGATCCATCCGGCGGGATGAAGGCCAAGGTCGCATCGCCGCGACGTGCCATGGGCAACATTCTCGGCAACGCTGTCCGGTTCGGAACTGGCACACGAAATACTGATCGCAGGCAGAGGCGTCGAGACCATGTTATCCTTGCGCGAAGTTCTGCCAACCATGCCGATGGCAGCCGCAACCTCGTCGGCCCATCTCGCCGCCATTCTGTTCCCGCCAACACTCCAGCGCCTCTATGTCGCACGCGACCGGGATGCGGCAGGCGACGCAGCTTTGGGATCTGACCGACCGGGCACAGGCAGCGGGGATCGAACTGTGTCGCTCATGCCTGACCTCGCCGACTTCAACGTGACGATCTCCGACAGCACGGCGCATGGGCATCAGGACAGCGGATCCGCCTTCAGCTGCAGAGCAAGATCGCTCCGCTTTCTGTCACTGCGGCTGAGCCGATACGGGGTCGGAGGATCGGGCGGGGCGGCGCGCATCGTCCAGAGCCAGCTTCAGCCCAGGCCCGGCTTTCTTTGAGTGGCGTCCGAGAGACCGGCAGCCGCGAGGCTGCAATGGCGGTCACGCGGCTATTTTCCGGCGGCGCGGGAAGCATCGCATCAAGCAATGCGACAACCAGCAACGCCCGCGCCTTTCCATCGCGAGGCAAAATAGCCGCTCCCCGCCATCCTCCGCTGCCGCTTCGGCCCTGCGGGTGCGGCCTCCCCGCAGCCGGTCAGAGGGACGCCCACGAAGGCCGGGCAAGGTGCCCGGTTCCAAGGCTCCAAGGAAAAGCGCCATGACCGACATGCCAGATTCCGAACTCGATCACGAAGTCTCGCCCACTGGCCATCTCCTCGATGAAATCGCCCTCTACGGCTATCGCCCTTCTCCAGACGAAGCCGACCCGCGGCCGCTGCCCGAAGAGCGCATGGCTGCCGGTGCCGTCGCCGAGCATGTTCGACGCCCTCATCGCCACCATGATCGACACCAGGCTCGAACCCGACCTCGAAGACCTGTGCTGGTCGCTCGCCAACCTCTTCCACCGCGCCGAATTTCGCATCCAGCGCGAGCTCGACGACAATGAGGACGCCCAGAAACGCAGCCAGCGCGAACAGGATGGCTCCGAGGTCAAATCGGTCGAGCTCGAACGGCAAATACGCGAGGGTATAGGGCTGATCGAGCGCCGCAACGCCATGGAGTTCATGCGCGAAGCCGCCGCCGACCAGTTCGAGGCGCATTTCCGCAAAGCCTGGACCCCGCGCACCGGATCACTGGTCAACCATCGCACTCTGACCGCAGCCATGATCGACAGCCGTGACTTCCTTGCCGCCAAGCGCCGTTCGGAAACCGAACCGATGCTGCCCGTCGGCACGCGCATCGCGTTCACCTCTGGCCCCGCCTACCAGGATCACAACCGCATCTGGGCCGCGCTCGACAAGGTTCTCGCCAAATATCCGGACATGGTCCTGTTCCACGGCGGCAATCCTACGGGCGGCGAGCACATCGCTTCGCTCTGGGCACGGGCACGCAAGATCACGCATGTCCCGTTTCGGCCCGACTGGAACCGGTTCAAGAAGGCCGCACCGTTCCGCCGCAACGATCAGATGCTCGAAGTGCTGCCCAAAGCAGTGGTCGCCTGTCCAGGCAATGGCATCAATGCCAATCTTGTCGATAAGGCCCGGAAGATGGGGATTTCAGTTTGGGCGATCGAATGACTGCTCGCTGTGACATTGCATCAAAACTGAGTGATCGACGGTGTCGGCCTCGCAGCGGTGTCGTCTGTTCCCTCGGCAGCGACATCACCCGCTACGCCGACATCATCGGGCTGCGGTTGGGGCGTGGGGACCTTCGGGGGATTGGCAGCGCGAAATACCTGTCGGAATGCTTCTTGATCGTTCAACCGGATCAGCACGGGATTCTCGCAGGACGACCCCTTGCCGAATATTACGGCGTGGCGAGGTTGCAGCGAGGGTAAGACGCCTGCGTAGTCTGAGCCGATGTAGTTGCCGAGGAAATCCTTGCCGGTGTCGTCGAAGGTCCTCATCGCAAACACCGTGTTGCAATGATTTAAGATGGTCTTGGTCACGTTTGCGGTGCGCTGCGTAATTAGAAGGCAACCCAGGCCGTATTTGCGGCCCTGAAGAATGGCCCGTGCGCTAGTCGCTGTTGCACTCTTGTCGCCATCAGCCGCGACCGAATTCCACTCAGGGACGAGAGAGTGCGCTTCTTCATAAACCAGGCACAGCCGAGCCTTGTCCGTCATACCAAGCTCTTGGCAGACGAATAGCGCGGCGTCTGAGAAGATCGCTGTTATCTCTGAGGCTGTAAGGTGGGCTAGGTCCGCATTGCCCTGATACATACCCGAGGCTTGCTTGGTAACACGGAATTGCGCGGGGTTGAACACGCGGAGGTAATGGTCGTCACTGCCCGTGACAAATGCTCGGACCTGTTCGAGTACCGCCCGCTTGAAGGCGTTGCGCGAGCCGCCCAACTCCTTGTTCTGATTGGCTACTCCACCCTTTCCAGCGGCCACAAGCTCCGCCCGCTTTGCGTCCTCGAAGGCCGGGTCGATGAAGTCGCTGAGTAGCGTCGCATACTGGTTGGTTAGATCGAGGCACAGAACCTTTATGCCTTGCGCGATCATTCGCTCGACCAGTTCGATGGCAAGGAAACTCTTCCCGACACCTAGAATGCCGAGGATGGCCGTGTTGTGCGTGACGCAACAGAACGTCCACGCGCACCCTGTGGAGGCGTCCGCGGAAATGGCCGATGCAGTCTTGCGCGGGAGGTGCGTCGTCGCTCTCCATCAAGAACACCGGGGAATTGAGCCGAGGCATCCAAGGTACGGGCACAAACTTGGACGCCGCTGCATCCCACGCGCCGATCTTGCGAGCCTTGGCCCGTGCGTATCCATACTTGTTCTTCTGCTGGACGACCTCCTCCCGCGTAACGCCATCGATCACCTGATAGATGACTTGACGCTCGTCACCCACTCGGACCTCTGCGAGGCATCCCTCGGCTATGCCGTCGTCGTCGATGACCTCGAACAAGAGGTAATCCGGACTGCTGTCGCTATCCACAATGCCCCGCAAGCGCTTGATCCATTGGAGCGTCGAGATGTTCGCGGCTTCGTCGTCGTCGATTAGCATTGGCAGAGCCATCCCAACGTCTGCCGCTACAGCGGAAGACTGGCCTCCACCCGCGAGTCGCTGCGGCATGGAGGTCGTCAACACCCGCAGGAGGTTACCCTCGTCGCGCCCAACGTAGTTGAGCGCGATTCCCAACAGCTCGGGACCGTGCGGGTCTGTCACGCGCATGACTACTCCGGTCCCCAATGCCTGCGACTGCGCCTGCCGGATGAGGACAATGCCGGGGGATTGATGGGCGACGACTGTGCCGATTGCGTCGGTGTTTGCCAGCACCTTGGGCTGACCGAGCCACCAGACGAGATACGCCGCGACCGACTCAAGTGGCTTAATGACGACGATCACAGTCAGCGTCGCTAGGATTGCGAATACCTCGACGGGCTTGTCCCGGTGGAACAACCACGCCGACGCGATGACAAGCACAGTGAATATAATGTGTGGATCTCCGACGCCCTTGACCGCCCTATCGCATAACCTCCAGAACATCCCCGGCTGTATGCCGTGCGCGGGCCGGGTGAGGAGAACCCCAATCGCGACAACCGACAACAATGCGGCATACGCGATGACGGCCCCGAGCACGTATGCGTCAGGGGTCCAAGGCGCGATCTCTTGTGCTGCGGGGATGATCGCCAATAGCGCGGCGAAGGCATTGGTAAGTGAGTCAGCGGGCGGCGTGAAATAGGGATTTAGTAAGCGACTACCCAAGAGCAGGCTCGCGATACCTGAATACAGCCAGATTGCATTGCTGTTGGGCGTGAGTCCGGTGTCAATAATCGTTGCCTGCACAAGAACCATCGCCACCAAGTAAAGGACCAGCGAAAATGATCTTATCTTTGCGTCAGACGGCATGAAGTCCCCGATTCGATAGTCCAACACTGCCGATGGCGAGCCCAGCAAGAGTCAGTTTAAGCCGCATCCTAAGTCTTTCTGTGGCAAGTTGAAAGCTGGCAGTCAGGACAAGGCGTAAACCCTGCCACGCAGAAACCACCCCACTCTCAAAGGCCAATCCGTTGGCCGACCCAAAGCCTCCTTCAATCAACCCGTGAAGGGTCCGCTACGCTGCGCGTGCGGCCACTGCGTCTGCGCCTTCGTGGTGATTGCGGCTTTGTGCCGTCTGTCCGGGGCCTGTCGAGCGGGGATGGTCCCTGCTCCGAGACAGGAGCTCGAACATGTCACTCACCATCGCACAGCGTCACGCCTGGAGCCTCGCCCGCACCCTGATGGTTTGCGTCACCCTGTTCCACGCCGGTAACGGCTACGCCGCCGTCCCGACATCCGAATTCGATGGCGATGCCGACAGCGTGATCCACGATTATGATCCCTTTGAGATTATGTAGAGTTTTCTCGTTGATGGCAGTCCTGTTGGGCATTTTTGCTCGATGGGACTGCACATAATCAAAGGCCTTGCAGGAAGGCCATCAGTTGATCTGGTGGCCGATATCTGGCCGCTGACGTTGTGATCGGCAGCAACCGGCTGAGTGCCTCTTCTTTCATGGCAAGGTCTGCCTCCAGATAAATGTGCGTCGTGCTTGGGCTTTCGTGGCCGAGCCAGAGCGCGATCACAGTGATATCGACGCCTGCCTGCAACAGGTGCATCGCGGTCGTATGCCGGATGGTGTGCGGTGAGATCGCGCGCCCGGCGAGTTGCGGATGGGCGTGCGTGGCATGTTTCACTGCCAATGCGAGGCGCAATGTCACGGCGGATCGCGATAGCCGCCGCCCTGACTTGCTCGGGAAGACGAAGTCAGCAGCGCCTGCACTGGCGAGTTGGCGGAGCCAAGGCCGGATGACGGCGGCACTGGTTTTCCAAAGCGGCGTGCTGCGCCGCTTTCGCCCTTTGCCTTGGAGGTGCGCCACCGGCGACACATCGAGAACGATGTCGCCAACACGCAGATCGATGATCTCCGAGACGCGGGCACCGGTGTTGTAGAGCAGCGTGAACATTGCGTGATCTCGCTGCCCGGCCCAGCTTCGGGTGTCGGGCGCAACGATAATGGCTTCCATCTCGGGCCTGCTAAGGAAGCCGAGCACGGGCTTGTCACACCGTTTTTGCGGGATCGACAGGCTGCGCTCGATTGTTGCCAGCGCGGTCAGATCCTGATGGGCTGCGTATTTCAGGAACGACCGGATTGCCGCGAGACGCGCATTGCGGCTTCGCACGCTGTTACCTCTTTCCCGCTCAAGGTGATCAAGGAAGCCGAGGATCAGCTCCGCATCAAGATCGTCGAGCGTCAGACTTGTCGGCACCTTGCCGACGGTCTGTTCCGCAAAGGCAAGCAGCAGCCGGAACGTGTCGCGGTAGGCTGCAACCGTACTTGGGCTAACAGCGCGATGTTGGCGCAGATATTCGACAAAGAAGCGTTGCAGGATCGCCGGGAACGATAGGCGGGAGATCGGGTCAGCCATGATGCACCTCCCCAAGCTTGTTGCCGAACGCCTCGAAGCGGTTACCAGCGATTGCCATCAGTTCTGGCACCGCCTGCATGTACCAGTAGGTATTGCCGATATTGATGTGACCAACATAGGTCGCTAGTGCCATCATGGCGTTGCCGAGATTGTCGCCTCCTGCCTGCCACAGCATCAGCCGACGACAGATGAAGCTGTGTCGCAGATCATGGATGCGGATGGTTGGATGACCGCCCCGGGCGACGATCCCGAGGCCCGCCGTCAACGCCCGGAAGCCACTTCTCACGCTTTGATATTGAAGTGCTCGCCCCGTCTTCTCGGACAGGAACAGCGGCGCGGTCGGTTCCATCCCGCCATATCGTGCCCGCACAAGCAAGTAGGCGCGCAGTGCTTCGCCGACCGTCGGATGCAGAGGTACGAGGCGGGTTCGCTGGAACTTCGCGTGCCGGATGGTGAACTGCTCCTCCCGATTATCAAGATCACCGCACGACAGGTGCAGCGCCTCTGATATTCGCAGGCCGGTCGCGTCGAGCAGGCCGAGCAGGGTGGTGAACGTAGTGGGTGTCATCCCGCCTATCGGAGCCATCTGGCCCGCCGCCGTGAGCAGGGCTACGACCTCAGCGCGCGTATAAATATGTGGTGCCAGACGGCGGTGTCCGCGACCGAACGGCGAGTCTGCGGGGAAGGTGGTATGCGGATCTTGCGCGGCAAGGTAGCGGGCGAACGGCCTCAAGACGTTGATGCGGCCCGCCCAGGTGAACGGGTCGGAGTGTTGCGCCTCTTCCTTGGCCCATCGCAACACGATGTCAGAAGTGAGCGCGCCCTCATGGCCATTGGCATCGGCGAACCGCGCAAAGGCGAGCGTCAGACTTCCCGAGCGTTCCAGCGCGAAGCCCAGATGCCGTCGTTCGGCAAGATAGCTTTGCGCTACTGCGTGCATTGTGTGGGCGCCGCTCATGCTGCGCTCCCTGGCCACGGCAGAGCCACAGCTGATAAATGCGCAACATCCACACGTGTGTACGTTGCTGAAGTGGTGATGCTGCGGTGTCGCAGTATATCGGCGATCTGCTTCATCGGTGTTCCGGCATTGATCAGCCGACTGCCCAGGGTGTGACGAAGGATATGAACGCGCGTTCGATCCCAACCGCATCGTCGATAAGCAGCAAGCATTGCCCGCTGGACGACCCGTCGTCCAACCGGCTCCCCGACTGGAGCCACGTGCCGGACAAAAATCGAACGGCATTGCGTCGACGGGCGCTCGTATTGCAGATATTCGGCGATTGCCTCGCCCGTTGCCTTCGGAAGCGGCAGCACGTCGGCACGCCTTGCTTTGCCAGCAACGATGTGAACGGTGCCTGTTTGCCAGTCGATGTCATCAAGGCGAAGCCCAACGACCTCGCTGCATCGAAGGCCCAGATCGGCCAGACAGCGAGCCATGGCATAGCCGCGCCGCCGGGACGGACAGGGCAGATCGAACGATGCGAAGAGTTTTGCCAGTTCGCCTTCGGACAGCGCTTCGGGCAAGGTCGTTTGCGGCCAATGGGCCGGGCGCGGTATCGCCCGTCGCAGATCGGTGGCATTGTCGCCGCGCAGCTCACGGCAACGAAGCCAGCACTGGATGGCACCGCCCATCGAACGGATTGTGTTCGCACTGCGACCTGGTTCGCCAAGGACGAAGTGGCGAACCGATGATGGGCTGATCAACGCAAGCACAATAGGCTTCGTTCCGAACTGGCCCCGCAGGAAGCGCCCGACAATGCGGCAGCGATGCTCGCGCGTTCTGCGGGACAGTCCCCAGATTTGGTCCATCTTGCAGTCGAAGAGCGCAAGTTCCCGAGCGATTTCATCTTCGCGTGGAACGCCGACCACGCCCTGGGTGCGTAACAGGCGCAGCAGAATGTTAAGGGCTGCTCTGACCTCGATCACCCTGAACGGGATGGGCCGAGGGCAAATGCAGATTGGCAGGTGCTCTGTCAGGAACCTCGTGATTTCTATTTCATCGACCTGACTGGCCCCAAGATTCTCACCAGTCAGCCACTGCCCGAAGTGGACGATGCTGGCGAGATAACGACGACGCGAACCATGCCGAGCATTTCGTAGATGCTCGTCATAACTGTCGATAATCGCGGCAAATGGGCCGTCCGGATCGACGATCCGGAGTTGGAGTGAGATTGGGGTGGGCATATTTGATCTCCTTTTGCTGGAGATCGGAGTTGAGCTGACTATTATGTGCAGCTCAAAATATTCGCACTGAGCCAAAGCCCAGCGCGAACGCACCATTATCGAGGCTGGACATCATCAACTGTCCATAATCTCGAAGGGATCATAATCGCAATTATGCCAAGATCCGCATAATCGCGAATATGACCCGTTCAATCCCTGACCGCGCCAAATCGCGTTGCGCCGCATCGCTGGATGCCCATCGGGTATTCCAGCCGTTGCGCATTTCTGCTATGGATATCATGCACATTGCGCTGTGGTGGTGGTGGAGAGCGCGTCCCAATCCCTTGGTTCCAAGGAGGACGCCATGCTGATCGGCTTTGCCCTGATAATTGTCGCAGTATTCCTGTGCTGCGCGCTTCTGTTCCGCCTTTCGATCTACGCGCTGCCGCTGTTCGTGGCATTTCTTGCAGGTTCGGCGACCTACCGCAGCGGCATCGTCGCTGCGCTCGCCGCCGCGGCCATTGCCGCGATCATCCTGCTCGCCGTTGCCCAACTCGCACTGGCCTTCGCCAAGTCAGACCTGACGCGGGCAGCGATCGGTATCGCCTTTGCCGCACCAGCTGCCGTCGCGGGATATCACGCGGTCCACGGCATCGCTGCGGCGACCATGCCGCCAAGCGCGTGGCAACTCGTCGTATCGCTGCTCGGCGCGGCAATCATAGCTGCTGCGTCCTGGACACAATGGAGCCGCACCCGGCCATAGCATCGTCAATTTCCAAGCCCCGCCCGACAGGTGCCGGACGGGGCAGGCACGGCCAGTCCACCCGTTACGAGGCAGGCGTTGCGATCAGTGGCAGCCTCCGCCTCACTCGTCTTGGGTGAGCTTGATCGAGGCAGTTTCAGGGCCGGAGCGAGGTCGAGAATTCGGAGCCAGTATGAGGCTGGGCCGTGACGCGCCGATTGCGCAGATCACGATTAGATCCGAGGGCTGCGCATCGCCGTTGCCGATGTCTGGAGATGCGGTGACAACCTGCAAGCGAGCCACGTGACGACACCCGCACGATCGCTGCTCGGTCAGGGAAGCCCGGAAAGTGCCATGGCTCCCGGTCAAGGGTGACCCGAGCCAATGCCGCCTCTTCAATGGCTTTGGTTGGCAGGGGATGGCTTCGCCGCTTGATCCCTTGCTGCAACGCCGTCCTGCCAACTTTCTTCCCCTGGGCGTGCCGCCCATTCCTCGCGAGACAAGAAAGCCGTCTGGCCGCCGTCCTCCACTCTGTTCCGGTCCTGCGGATGCAGCGGGCGCAAGCCCCTGCCGCGGGCCAGCCATCGAGGCCGCGATGGGCGCGGGTTCGACAAACTTGAAGGAAATCATCATGGCCAACATCGGAACTTTCACCAAGACTGGCAACGAATACAAGGGCGAGATCGTCACCATGTCGGTGCAGCAGAAGAACGTCCGCATCGTCCCCGAAGACAGCGACAACGAAAATGCGCCGTCGCACCGGGTCTTCGTCGGCCGCGCGGAAATCGGCGCCGCCTGGACCAAGCGCTCGAACGAAGGCCGCGACTATCTCTCGGTCAAGCTCGACGATCCCAGCTTCACCGCCCCGATCTTCGCCAACCTCTTCGACGACGAAGACGGCAAGTCGCACAACCTGATCTGGTCGCGCGCCCGCCGCAGCAACGGCGACTGACCGCCAAGCCAGCCCCGCCCGGCACCTGCCGGGCGGGGCTTCGGCATGTTCAAGTCTCGCTTCTGACGATTAGGACTGACGGAGAAGCTCGGCAGCTTCGACGCCCAGCACGCGTGCAAGTTTCTCGATCATGTCCACGGTGGCGGAATATTGGCAGCGCTCGAGGCTGCTGACATAGGTCCGGTCGATGTCGGCACGGTGGGCAAGCTCCTCCTGCGACAACCCCGTTGCCAACCGGTGTCGTTTCAAATTCTCAGCAAGAACCTCGCGCAACGTCATCGCGCGGAATGGCCATCATTGCAGAGTATTTAACCACGGAGTATACTCTGAGAGACGAGCTTGCCGGTGTCCCGGTCGCCTTAACCAAGGGAATTCAGCACTTTGTCACTTGTGCTCGGCAAGGGAAGGTGTTCTCCCAGAAATGGGATAACCACAATCCGCACCATATCGGAGCGAAAATCTGCTATGGGCAGCGCCATGAAAAACGAGTCGAAACAAAGGCTCGACCCATGACGACACCGCCATTCGAGAACCGTGCGCCGGCCGATAATCGTATAACGGCTTATGACGAGCGCCATTTTATCACGTATTTACGGATACTTGATGCGGCTGAGGAAGGTGCTGACTGGCGCGAAGTGGTGCGCATCGTCTTCGGTCTGGATGCCGCTTCCGAACCGGATCGCGCGCGCCTGGTTCATGACAGTCACCTCGAACGGGCGCGCTGGATGACCGCACACGGGTATCGCCATCTTCTTGAAAAGTCGCGAGAAGCTTGATCCTTTTCAGTACAATGCGGATGATTCCCTAGTTGCACCATCCGTTTTACTACGATCATCCGCACAATCTTCCGCAATCTTGGTTACTTGCGGGTTATCTCCGCCAATCAAAGACTTGATGCTTGGCCTTCTCGCCTGTGCATTGCAGGGGTCTTTATGTCCGGTGGTTCGTCTTGGCGGTCACCATCGACCGCAGATCAGTATCGACATCATGACTATGCGGATTTCGCGCAGGAATTTCTGAATCGTAATGCGGACTATATGCAGGACCACGCTGACACCCTGGCCCGCATCGCCCAGTTCCCTCAAACCGAGCTCACAGAACAGGAGGGCCTGTCCCGGCGTTGGGGCTTGAGCTTTCCCCTCCGATCCTCAGGCAAACCCGCGCGAACACCCAGCGCTCTGGTCGCCGGAGGCCGCGCCCGATGTGGTGATCCTCGAAGCCGCCGATCCGGGACGCGCGATTCTGCTTCCGCCCGGATCTGAGCCGCTGGTCGAAGCGGTGATCGACGCTGAACACCATGTCGTCGTCGCCTATGGAACCGCACGGCTGCGCCTGTGCGTGCGCCATGCGCCGGGCCGACCGGTCCCAGCGCTTTCGATACCCTGCGATCCGGTGTGCGGGCTTCGGCTCGCCGCTGCTGCACGCCTGGAGCGGGCCACGCGCGGGGACCGGCTTGCAATCGACCGGGCCACGCTCCCCACCGCTTATCAACGTTCGCGCTTTGCCCAGCTTCTGGGACTCCATGACGCGCTGGAGGCTGGTGCCTCCTCGCGCGACCTCGCCTTCGGCCTCGTCTTTCGGGGTCATCGCCCGCTTGTCGGAGCGACATGGAAGGGTTCGGGTGAACGAAGGCACGTGCTCCGGCTGATCGCCGATGCCCGCCGCCTCGTCGCAGTCGGATATCGCAAACTGCTCGTTCACAGCTGAAACCAATCGGTCAGAGGTAGGGGTGACAGAAACGCGGAGGCGAATTCTGTCACTCCCTCGGCCTGCCCGCACCACGCCAAAGCTCGCGAACCGCAGCGATAGCCCGCTGCCGCTGCCACCCTTCGCCGGAGCTTTGCCATGGATGCCAGACCGACCCCTGTAACCGCCCGTTTCTTGCGAACGCCCGACGCCGCCGTGCATGTCGGTCTCTGCCCGCACGCTCGAAAAGCATCGCTGCTATGGGACCGGTCCGGTCTACCGCAAACTCGGCGGACGCATCGTTTACTCCGTCGCCGATCTCGATGCCTGGGCCGAGCAGGGCCTGCGCCGTTCGACCAGCGATCCCGGTAAGGGCGTGGTCCACCCCGCTAAGCGGCTTGATGGCTATACGCCGCCGGTGCGGCGCTGAAGACCAGCCCATGCGCCGCCTGTCCACCTTTCCCGCAAATCCCGCGCAGCTTGACCTGTTCGTCAGCGCCGGCGGCGACATCGCCGCCCGCGACGCGCAGGATCTAATGGCCTGGCCTTTCTTCAGTCTGGCCAAATCGAAACGGGTGCGCCCGATCGACTTCCGGATGGGCGAGATCTCAATCTTGGTCGAGGCGACCGCTGAACATGGCATGGCGACCATCTGGGACGCCGACGTCCTCATCTGGATCGCCAGCCAGATCGTTGAAGCGCGCGACATGGGCCGCCCGACATCCCGCCTAATTGCCGCGACCCCGCACGAGATCCTGGCCTTCACGCGTCGCGGCACTGGCAAGGCGAGCTACGAGCGGCTGAAGGCCGGGCTCGACCGCCTGCAATCGACCACGATCGCGACATCGATCCGCCAGCGCGACGCGCGGCGACGCCATCGTTTTTCGTGGATAAATGAATGGAAAGAGCGCCTCGACGGCTCAGGCCGCGCGCTCGGGATCGAGATGATCGTCCCCGACTGGTTTTACGAGGGCGTGATCGACCAAGCCCTCGTGCTGACCATCGATCCTGGATATTTCGCACTGACTGGCGGACTTGAACGCTGGCTTTATCGCATTGTGCGCAAGCACGGCGGCAAGCAGCGTGGGGGCTGGAGCTTCGACTTCCAGCACCTGCACATGAAGTCTGGCGCGCTGTCGCCGCCTAAACGCTTCGCGTTCGAGTTGCGCGACATTGTGCGGCGTCAGGCGCTGCCCGGATACCAACTCACCATCGAACACGCGCTCGGCCGCGAGCGGCTGAGCTTCGTCGCGGCCCCCGTCGATCCGTTCGACGCTGCCATGCGGCGCGTCGGATTTCAGCCTGTGGATATGTCGTGATGCAACACGGACTATCAGGAACCGCCAGACTCGGACGATCAGGAACCGAAAGTTCGGACTATCGGGAACCGAAATGGCCTTCAAAGCCGCAGAAATCTGCGCCATCTTTCGCCCTTAACTTAGCTAACAAAGAATCCTTTGGATTCTTGCTAACGGACTCGGCGCTGTGGACGGAAGGCGAAGCGCCGCCGCGCAGGCCGGCCGAGACGCGGTTGAGCGATGGGCCACAGCTGACCCGCGTCACGCTGGTCTGGCGAGAGGGCAAGCGCGAGGACTGGCTCAAGTTCGGCAAGCCAGTTGCCGACCGAATTGTCAGTCGCAACCAGCGCATCGAAAGCTATGCGGCGGGCCAAGTGTTCGGACTGGTTCGCTGGGCATCCAATAAATACGGCACCATTCGCTCGACACTAGACATTGTCCGGGCCGTCGATGCGGGCGAACCTTGCACAACCGTTCCGCAGGTTGATCCAGGCGGCGATGTCCTGCTCAGCGTTCATGGCTGGCCGAAAGTCGTGCAGGTCTTCCGCTTGATCGATGCCATTGAGGCGTCAGGCATCGATCCCCTGCGAGGTCGCGCCCGATCATTGGCGGCACATCCACAACCGGATTGCGGGCCGCGAATTGCCCCGCGGCTACAACCCCGCACGCCATCGCGCCTGGCTCCAGCGCAAGGCGCTGTTGCCATGACCCGGCGCAGCTTCCTCTTGGCTGGCGTCGTCGCAGCCGCCACACTCGCGACGCTGACGGTTCCGGTCTCGCGTTACGCGGTGTGGAATGCGACCGCCTCCGTTCCGACCGGGCTTTACGCGATCCGCGGCAGGGCAAGCCTGCACGTCGGCGAACGGGTCGCGATCAACCGCCGCCTGAACTGCGCCGCCTGCTCGCCGAGCGGCATTACCTCCCGACCGGCGTGCCGCTGCTAAAGCGCATCGCGGCTGTGCGCGGCCAGCGCGTCTGCCGCTTTGCACATGGCATCACCATTGACGGCCAATATATCGGTGCGGCGCGTGCGCGCGACCGCCTGGGGCGCCCGCTGCCGGTCTGGGCGGGCTGCCATGTGCTGCGCAGAGGCGAGCTGTTCGTGATGAACCCGGCTGCGCCCGACAGCTTCGACGGCCGCTACTTCGGCGTGCTGCGCATCACGCAAGTCATCGGCCGCGCGACACCGATCTGGACCAACGAAGCGGGCAATGGCGACCATGAATGGTTCGCCGACCCGCGCACCTCCGAGACTTCCCCAACCTCAACCCAAGGAGACTGACCCATGCGTATTGGAACATTTGTTGCCGCCGGTGGCGGCTTTGCCGGGCATCTGCACACGCTGACGCTCGACATCGATCTTGTCCTCGTTCCGGCAGATCCATCCGACAGCGAGAACGCCCCGGACTTTCGCGTGATCGCCGGTGAGGGTGATGAGTCGCGCGAAGTCGGCGCTGGCTGGAAACATGTCGGCGAGAAGGCCGGTGACTATGTCAGTGTCCAGATCGACGATCCTTCGTTCGTCCAGCCGCTGCGCGCCCACCTCTTCAAGGGTGATGACAATGGACACGTTCTGGTCTGGTCGCGCCCGTCCCGGCGCGAAAAGGCGGACTGAGCAATGCCTATATACCGCTCGCTTAGCTTCGCTCTGGCTGCGCTCGCTCTGTTCGGTGCTGCGCCCGCCTTTGGGCAGGACGCTGCCGAACCAGCAGCGCCGCGCACCGTCGACATTGCTTCGCACGTCGCCGAAGCGTCTCAGCGCTTCGGCCTTCCCGAGCACTGGATCTACGCCGTGATGCGCACCGAGAGTGCAGGCCGGATCGGCGCGGTCTCGTCAGCCGGGGCGATGGGGCTGATGCAGCTCATGCCCGGAACCTGGGCGCGCCAGCGCACCCGGTTCGGGCTGGGGGCTGACCCGTTCGATCCGCGCGACAACATCATGGCGGGCACATCCTATCTTCGTGAAATGTATGACAGCTACGGTGTCTCCGGCTTCCTTGCTGCCTACAATGCAGGACCGGGCCGCTACGAGGACTGGCGGGATCGCGGTCGCCCGCTTCCCGCCGAAACCCGCGTCTATGTCGCGAAGATTGCACCGATGCTGCAAGCGGGCCGCGCGGCAACCGTCGTTGCCAGCGCTTCACCTGTGCAGCCGGTTCGCCCATCCTGGACACAGGGCCAGCTTTTCGCCGTACGCGAAGATGCGGAGACGGACGCATCCGGCAGCTTCGCCGCCGCCGCGCCGCCGACCTCCATTCGCGCTTCGTCTGCTCCCCTGAACGCCCTCTTCGCGCCCGTTTCGGGGAGCGGTTCGCAGTGATCGACCCCTTGTCATTCTGGCGCGTCTTGGCGTGGATTGGCGCAGTATTGTGCGGGAGGGCAGCAGTAGGAGGAGCAAGTTCAGCAGGATGGCAAGATAAAAGCAGCGCCGTCGGGTGGGGTGGAGAGCCTTGGAATTGCAGGATTTCCAGCGCCAGCCATTCGTCCCCCTGCTGGCAGCGTTGGATAGAAATGGCGCAATTCTGCCATTTCTAGCGCCGTCGCTCTCTTGGCACCCCCAAATTCCGTGAGCGACGATGATTTCGAGATCAGGCCTGGACGGGTTCGGGATCGCGGCGGCCGTTCGGCAAAGCCCAAGTCGCTTGCCGCCCAGGTCCGTGCACTTTCGAACAAGGCAGGGCGTGTTGGCATTACTGGGCGGGGCCGTCGCGGCACCGGACGCAACGCCCGAGGTCGGAGCGCTACCTTGTCGATGCGGTCACGCCAGGGCCAGCGCCGTGTCATGGTCAAGGCGCGGGTGGTCCGGCATAGCGGGACACGCTTTTCGGCGCACCGCTTTCCAGACACATCACCTATCTCAAACGCGAAGGCGTCACCCGCGACGGGAAAGATGCCGAACTGTTTGGCAGCGGTGACGAGCCTGTCGATGGAGGTGCCTTTGCCGAGCGCTGTGCCAATGACCGGCATCACTTCCGTTTTATCGTCTCACCTGAGGATGCGGGCGAACTGGCAGATGTCCGGGCCTTCACCCGCGAGTTGCTGACCGACATGGAGAAGGATCTCGGCACGCGGCTCGACTGGGTCGCAGTCGACCACTGGAACACCGACAATCCTCACATCCACATCCTGGTGCGCGGCAAGGCCGACGACGGCCGCGATCTTGTCATTGACAAGGACTATATCCGCGAGGGGATGCGCGGCCGTGCCGAAGAGCGAGTCACCATTGAACTTGGTCCGCGCTCCGAGCGCGAGATTGATCGGGCCTTGGCGCGCGAGGTCGATGCCGACCGCTGGACCAGTCTGGACCGGCGGCTACAGCAAAAGGCTGATGAGTTGGGAGGCGTCATCGACCTCCGACCAGATCCGCATCTTGCTCAATCGTCGATTGATCGCCATCTGATCGGCCGCGCTAGCAAGCTCGAACGCCTGGGACTGGCAAACAGCATTGCGCCGGCCTGCTGGACGCTCAAGCCTGATCTCGAGCCCACCTTGCGCCAGCTCGGCGTTCGCAGAGATATTATCAAGACGATGCACCGCGCCATGACCGGCATCGGTGCCGCGTCTGATCCGGCGCGGTTCGCGATGCACACCGGTGTGGCCGATGATCCCGTCGTCGGCAGACTGGTCGAACGCGGGCTCCGCGACGAGCTGAAAGGCGAAGCCTATGCCGTCGTCGATGGCGCCGACGGCCGGGTGCATCATCTCCGCTTCACCGACCTCGATCAGACCGGCGATGCTGCACCCGGCGCGATCGTCGAGCTCAGAACATGGGCCGACCGGCGGGGACAGCAGGGCCAATCACTTTGGGTCCAGTCGGACCTGGCGCTTTCCGAGCAGGTTACCGCACAAGGCAGCACCTGGCTCGACCGGCAGCTTCTGTCGTCCGATCCGATCCAGTTGAGCGGCGGCTTCGGGGCGGCGATTGAACAGGCCAAGCTCAACCGCGCCGAGCATCTGGTGGCGGAGGGTTTCGCCACTCGTCGCGGCGGACGGATCGTCATGGCTCGGAATGTCCTGACGACGCTGCGCGACAGAGAGTTGGCAGGAGTGGGTGAGGCAATCGCCGTGCGAACCGGTCTGTCGCACCGCCCCAGCGCGGAAGGCGATGCCGTGTCGGGCATTTATCGTCAACGCCTGCAATTGGCGTCTGGCCGGTTTGCGATGATCGAGGATGGGATGGGATTCGAGCTGGTTCCCTGGCGCCCTCAGATCGCCAAGTATCTTGGCCAGCATGTCACCGGCATGATCAAGACGGGGGGTGGTATCGACTGGACCATCGGACGCTCGCGCGGGATCGGAATTTGAGAACTGGAAATTCTTGAAAGAAATCATGCACTCACTTCATAGGCAAAGTCTTCTGACCCACTTCCCAAATGTGAAAAGCATTGCCGCTTAGCAATTTTGCCAATCTTGAACTGAAAGGACTTGCTGTAACGTTTGCCAGGGTTGCCAATCCCAGACCTGCCAGCACTCCGACAAGCGGGCCAGATGCCAAGGCGCCGGCCGCTCCGATGGCCAATGTGGTCGTCCAAAAAGCTACATTTTTAATGCGCCCGGCCGAGGACATTTTGCCTTCCCAAGTGTCATTTATTGTTGATTTGTAGTGATTTGCAGCCTCGTAAGTCATAGTTCCCTTCTGCACGTCTTCTTCAACTGCCCGTATCGCCGATCTTATCAATGCGAGGTCCAAATGATCCTCCGCCCATCTAATTGAATCCCACGATTTGGGTTGCGGCAATGCGATCTTATTTTCGAGCAGGCCCCCAAAATCTACAGGAAAGGAAATATTTTTTGCGACGGGTTTCAATCCAGATTTCCCCGTCAATCCCAAAAATTCACTTCTATTCCAGCAATGCGTTATACCTTTTCCATATCTAATCGGATTAAATATAACTCTTCGAACAGTATGCAAATATGCCATTGCAATTTCTGGATTTCTTCTAAGCATCCTTAATGCCGAATTTTTAATTCTCGTCATGCCATACAATTGCAAATCTTGTAGAGGCAATAGGATTGCGGATTCGGTTATTTCTAGTTCTTCATGATTATTAATGGCTGATTCGCGGATTGCTCTCGCAATGTCTGGCCTCTCAACGAGTTTTTCTACGTATCGATCAAACGTCTCATATTGAGAATAGGCATTTAGGTTAGCAATGCCGTCCATTTGCCAAGGCACAGACACGACGGTCGCGCCTTCAAACAATGGCTCTAGATAGGAATGTGCTTGGAATTCTGCTGGAGGACCGGATAACCAAAGAAAGACGCGGCGCTGTTGGGAAAGTCCAACAATACGAGGAAAGTCGCTTATTGCAAACGGGTGGTATAACTCAAAAACACTTTCTGGGACTGGAAAAATCTGAACGACAACCGCGTCATAGAAAGTCAGTGCTGAAAAAATATCGTTCCGCCCAACAAGTCCTATATTACCACCTGTTCCCAGATAATTTCCCCAATTAAAAAATATGCGCCTTTCAAAATAACCGAGTGGGTCATAGTCAATCTGAAAATAAGAGAATGGTGTTGTCGCGTCTACCTGTTCGATTGACGCTGAAAGCAGCTCACCCTTCTCAATTTTTAGTCGATCGTATTCATCTGACAGCTTGCCTAATATTCCATTCCACACTCTACGACTCCTGCACCTTAGCCCGTTTCTTCCCCATTTTCCATTCGGGATGAGGACGCATGGACTGTGTCTCTCAGCGCAAGTAAGGACGCCAACGTCTCTCCTTCTACGCCAGTCTATGATGACGGCGCAATGCGCCTTGATTCCGCCTCTAGATGGGCAGCATTCGCATGGTCCCATCCACATAGGAGTCATGCGCATGTCAGCAAGCAAGATCCTCTGGGGCCAGGTGCAGGCCGTCTTCATCATCATACTAGCTAGCGTCTGGGCAGCCACCCAGTGGACAGCATCAGCGCTCGGCTTCCAGCCCGAGCTCGGTGCGCCGTGGTTTTTGCTGTTCGGCCATCCGGTATACCGGCCCTATGACCTGTTCTGGTGGTGGTTCTCCTACGACGCCTATGCACCGAAGATATTCAACAAGGGCGGGATGATCGCGACATCGGGCGGGTTCGTTGCGATTGCGGTCGCCATCGCAATGTCGGTCTGGCGCGGCCGAGAGACCCGCAGCTCCAACACATATGGCTCAGCCCATTGGGCAACGCGCAGCGATATCACCAGGGCCGAACTGCTTGCTGAGAAGGGGGTCGTGCTTGGCAAGTTCAACAATAGCTACCTGCGTCACAATGGTCCCGAGCATGTGCTCTGCTTCGCACCGACCCGTTCGGGCAAGGGCGTCGGCCTCGTCATCCCGACCCTGCTGACCTGGCCGGGCTCGGCGATTGTCCATGACATCAAGGGCGAAAACTGGGGGCTAACCGCAGGATTCCGTTCCGGCTTCAGCCGCGTGCTACTGTTCGATCCGACCAATCTGAAGTCGGCGGCCTACAACCCTTTGCTAGAGGTGCGCCGCGGCATCTGGGAAGTCCGAGACGTGCAGAATGTCGCCGACGTGCTGGTCGATCCCGAGGGTAGCCTCGAGAAACGCAACCACTGGGAAAAGACCAGCCATGCCCTGCTGGTTGGGGCGATCCTTCACGTTCTTTACGCCGAGCCCGACAAGACGCTTGCTGGTGTTGCCGCCTTTCTTTCCGATCCGGGCCGCACCATCGAAACCACTTTTAAGGCGATGATGACAACGCCGCACTTGGGCGAGGATGGGCCTCACCCGGTCGTCGCCAGCGCTGCACGCGAATTGCTCAATAAATCTGAAAACGAGCGCTCGGGCGTACTTTCAACGGCCATGTCGTTCCTCGGCCTATATCGCGATCCGGTTATTGCGGAAGTCACGAGGCGCTCCGAATGGCGGATCGCTGATCTGGTCGATGGCAATCGCCCGACAACGCTCTACCTGGTGGTACCTCCTTCCGACATCAGCCGGACCAAGCCGCTGATCCGGCTGATCCTCAATCAGATCGGGCGGCGGCTGACCGAAGAACTAGAAGCGGGCAAGGACCGGCATCGTCTACTGCTCATGCTCGATGAATTCCCCGCATTGGGACGTCTCGACTTCTTCGAAAGCGCGCTCGCGTTCATGGCGGGCTACGGCCTCAAGGCCTTCCTGATCGCCCAGTCGCTGAATCAGATTGAGCGGGCTTACGGAGCCAACAACTCGATACTCGACAACTGCCACGTTCGCGTGGCCTTCGCGACCAACGATGAGCGCACCGCCAAACGGGTGTCGGAATCGTTGGGAACGGCGACCGAGCAGCGTTCGATGAAGAACTATGCCGGCCACCGGCTCTCGCCCTGGCTCGGGCATCTCATGATCTCGCGCTCGGAAACATCGCGACCGCTTTTGACCCAGGGCGAGATCCTGCAACTACCTGAAACTGACGAGATCGTTATGCTGTCCGGCGCACCGCCAGTGCGGGCGAAAAAGGCGCGATACTATGCCGACCCGCGACTGCAGGGCCGAATCCAGAAGCCGCCGCTGCTGCATGCCAGTCGTGTTGAAGCATTGCCACCGGATGATTGGCGCAATTTGCCGGTAATCAAACCCGATCGAACGAAAGCCGCCAAGGCCTTCGGTGACGAAGATAATGCAAACGGTGGCGTCCGCCGCGAGCCGGAATTGCCAATGCATGTCGAAATCTCGCCGCCGCCAAAACCGCAGACAAACGAATTTGATTTTTGCGATGGCAATGACGCCGATGATGACGCCACCCGTTCGGAACAGCTCCGCAACCGGATGACTGGAAACGCACGACAGGCTGCCCTTGATCCTGGCGACGGGATCGAACTATGAAATCAAAGCATACTTTTCGGCTCTCCCCGGCGGTTGCGAGCCAGTTGGCGGATTTAGCGATACGTAAGCGGGTGTCACAGGCGGATATTGTCGAAGCGGCGCTGGTGTCGTTCCTGTCACCGGATGGGTCCGAGCGCCTCGAGGCGGCGTTAAGTAGACGGCTCGACCGGATCCTGCGCCATCAGGAGCGGCTGGATCGAAGCATCGAAGTTGGCAATGAGGCGTTGGCACTATTCGTGCGGTTCTGGCTGACCGCGAATCCGCCGTTGCCCGACGCCGCAATTGCGTCCGCCCAAGCGCAAGGCAAAGAACGCTACGAAGGGTTTGTCCACGCGTTGACACGTCGTCTCGAGACAGGGGATCGATTGGTGCCATAGCCAAACCTTGGTTAATGTCGGCATTCGCTCTCGAATCGGACTTCGTAGCATCTCGGTTTCAAGGCGGGTTCATTCGAGCATATGACGCCAGTCAGGCCTGCGTTGAGCGGACTTCCGATAGACAGCCCGATAAACTGGGACTTGGTCGGAAGCGCATTTCTAGAAATTTCCCGGATCTCATTCACCTCACTTAAATGCGTCTCGGCTCGTAGATCGACAATTGACGCATGCAGGGCGCCACCTTGAAAAAATCTCGTATTTATGAGATCAAAAAATCGCATTGGCGTCGAATTAAATGTAGAGAAATTGGGATAACAAGCCTATCATAAATGCCAAGGGGATTGAGTCTGCCGTGACGCTCGTCATCACAACCTGCACCAATCGCAAGCGGCAGAGCGTGTCAGGCGAGCTCCGCATTTGCACTCTCCCGTCGGCGCACCTGGCTGAACTGGCAGCCGAATGGGGTGATCGCCTGTCCTCGGCGGAGGTGCGGTTTCCTGCTCATGAAATTTATGGGGGGCGAGGCTTTCAAGAAGCTCGTTCGGTAGCGCGCGAACTCAACGCCCAACTACTTGTCGTTTCCGCAGGGCTCGGTTTGATTGATGCGTCTTCGGAGGTGCCGCCTTACGCATGTACGATCCTTACGGATGTCCCGGACAGCGTTGCATCGCGAGTCGATGGCGCTTTCTCATCATCTCGATGGTGGGCCAGTTTGGTTGGCGCTTCGCCCTTCAGTGTTGATTTTCGGGAGTTGGCCAACCGGCAGGACGGCATGATCCTTTGTGCGCTTTCTGATGCGTATCTAGAAATGATTGCGGATGATCTCTTGGCTCTGCCCGAAGTGACCCGTGCTCGTCTCCGACTGTTTACGCGTGCTCCGATCGAACGCGTTGCAAATGCACTGCGCCAATTTGTCATGCCTTATGATGATCGCCTCAATGGGCCGGACAGCTCAATTTCCGGAACACTGAGCGACTTCGCAGGTCGCGCACTTCGTCATTTCGCCAGTGAGATTCTAGTTGGCGATGATCGTCGGTCGCTGGTCGAGCACGCAGCGCTGGTCACAGCAGCTTTGGCAGGTTGGCGACTACCGGAAAAAGCGGTTCGCATCCGCCTTGAGGATCGCGAGATTCTTGAACTCATGCGCGCTCACTGGCGGGGCCGTGGGGGAATTCCGCTGCGGCGCCTAAGGGATGAGTTCAACGTAGCTTGCGAGCAGGGGCGCTACGCCAGGCTCGCAACCGTCATACGGAGCGAACAGGTATGACCTCGCGGGAGCAGCTTAAGGTTCGCGCCGTCCGTGCCGAGCAAGGGCAAGGCACAGGCATTTTCGCATTCTTTCTCTTCGGTGCAGATATCAATCGAATTGCTGACATCAGCCGCGTTCGACGCGAAGATCAGGAACTAAAGGGCTTCCAGCGTCGCGAAGTTCGAGATCATGTCAAAGAGATCACAACCTTTTTGAACAGCGGTCCGGTCCTTTTCCCGAACGCTATCATTTTGGCCCTTTCTGCTGAGGTCGAGTTTGCTTCGGCGCGGGGCCGTTCACCGGGAAACATGTGCGAAGTTGGCGACGCAGGCACGCTTTCCATCCCGATCTATCCGGAGGGGAATAGGGCGGCATGGATTGTCGATGGCCAGCAGCGCTCGCTCGCGCTTGCAGCCGCCACAAACAAGGAGATCGCTGTTCCCATTATCGGCTTCATTTCGGATGAAGTCTCGACGCAGAGAGAACAGTTCATCCTCGTCAACAAATCTAGAAAGCTACCGACCGGCCTTATCGATGAACTTCTCCCAGAGGTCAGTGTGCAACTTCCTCGCCATCTGGCCGCGCGCCAGTTGCCGAGTGAGCTTTGCAATGTCTTGAACACCGATCCCAATTCACCGTTTTTCAAACTCATCAAGCGGGAATCCGACGCGAGAAACTCGACCGGCATCATCAGCGACAACGCCTTGATTGAGTCTATGAAGGCGAGCTTGAAGACGACAGCGGGTGCCCTAGGTCAGTTCAAGCACAACGGCGACGGAAACGACACCGCGTCAATGTATGACGCGCTCGTCACGTATTGGTCGGCTGTGCGCGATACGTTTCCAGATGCTTGGGGCAAAGCACCAAAGGACAGCCGCCTAATGCACTCGGTCGGCATCCGAGCCATGGGGGCTCTGATGGACACGATCATGCTGCGCGCTGACGGATCGACCAACAAAGCAGCCGTTGTGCGCGAGAGCCTCGTTCGGCTCGCACCACTGTGTCGCTGGACAGAAGGTCGCTGGGAAGGTCTCGGCCTCGCATGGAACGAACTCCAATCGACGCCGCAGCACATCAATAAGCTTAGTGAGCACCTTATCCGCATCGAGCGTGAACAGGCGCGGGTGCCCGCATGAAGTTCATTTTTGCCGATAGCCTCGACTACGTCGATCCGGCCTTCGATTTCATCGGTGACCGAAGCTCCGCCGAGCGCCAGCCCTATTGGGACGACGCCTACCCGCACGAGATCCTCGGCTACGCTCCCTATGACGGCGTGCTAGTGTCGCGTGGCATCGTCGGCGACCACCGTGTGAAAGGCAAATATACAGCGAGTCAGGCCCGCCGTTTCCACCTCGTTGGCGCGCGCAAGTTCCTGCGCCTCGACAAGCCGGAGTTCGCGCACCTCGACATCTTTGGCGACTGCGGTGCCTTTACCTATGTTCAGGAAGAACGTCCGCCTTATAGCGCCACCGAGATGGCTGAGTTCTACGACGAATGCGGCTTCACCCACGGCTGTTCGGTCGACCATATCATCTTCGATTTCGACCCTTCTGGCCTTGGCATGGTCGGCGGGACAGACGATGCCAAGGCGCGCTTCGAGATCACGCTGGAGAATGCCGACGCGTTCCGCCGCGAAGCAGTGGCGATCGACGCAAGCTTCACGCCTTTGGGCGTTGTTCAGGGCTGGTCCCCTGGCAGCATGGCTGAAGCAGCGCGTCGGCTGGTAGCGATGGGCTATGATTATCTCGCGCTTGGCGGCATGGTTCCCTTGAAGTCACCCGAGATCAAATTGTGCCTTCAGGCCATCCGCGACGCGGTGCCGGCATCGACGCGGATACATATCCTAGGGTTCGCCAAGGCCGACGATATCGATAGCTTCCACGGCTACGACATTGCCAGCTTCGACACCACTTCGCCACTGATCCGGGCCTTCAAGGACGCCAAGCAAAACTATTATCTGCCGGGCGATGGGCTGGGCTTGCGCTATTTCACGTCGATCCGCGTTCCGCAGGCGATTGAGAATCCCAAGCTCCAGCGTTGGGTCAAGAAAGGCATGTTCCGGTCTGAAGAACTTGTCCGGCTTGAGGCGCTGGCACTGGGGTCGCTGCGCGCCTTCGATTCTGGCGAAGCCGACCTTGAGGAAACCCTTCACAATGTCCTCGTCTACAGCGCGCCGCTGGTCGAGGGAAAGCCATATGAAGATTGTAGGGACAGCATTGCGCTGGCGCGGCTTGCCCAGCGCTATCGGATCACCCTGACCGAGCGCCCCTGGAAACAATGTTCCTGCAAGATCTGCCTGGACGCTGCGATCGACGTGATCATCTTTCGTGGCAGTAATCGCAACAAACGCCGTGGGATTCACAACCTCGCGGTCTACCATGACCATATTGAACGACTGGATTTGAAGCGTGCCGTCTACCCCAATGACCTACCTCGCCGTCTGTGCGCAGCAGAGCAGTGAGCATCAAGTACTTAGCTTCGCCACGACGGCTGCCGACGTGCTGCGGTTCGCGGCGATCGAGCGGATCGGGCGCAATGGGCAGGGCGAACTTAGCGGGTTCCAGCGGCCTCAGGTCGCCGCCCACATCCGCGAGATACGCGACTATCTCGACCAGCCGAATTCGGTGCTCCCCAACCCGATCGTGGTCGCCTTTACCGACCGCGTGGAGATTGAGGATCTCGGCAATGGCACCGTTCGGCTATCTATCAACATGAACAACGGCGTGCCAGGTCTGGTCGTCGATGGCCAGCAGCGGCTCTCCGCATTGGCCGAGGTCAATCGCGACTTCCAGATTTTCGTGTCTGCACTAATTTGCCGCGACGAAGCCGAACTGCGCCGTCAGTTTGTGCTCATCAACAACACTAAGCCACTGCCCAAATCGCTGATCTACGAACTGCTGCCGACTGTCGACAACCTGCCGCCGCGCCTCAGCCGACGTTCGGTCGCCTCCGACCTCACCGCCCGGCTCAATTTCGAAAACACTGCGCTTAAGGGCTATATTAAGCAGCACACGTGCCCCGATGGCATCATCGCAGACACGGTTATGCAGCGGATCATCATGGAATCGTTGAGTAACGGTGTCATGCGCGAGTTGATCCGCAGCCCCAAGGGCATCGAGCGCTGCGTCCGGATCGTCTCCAATTTCTTCGAGGCAGTGAAAAAGGTCTGGCCCGAAGCCTGGCATGGTCAAAAGCCAACGACTTCGCGTCTGCTTCACGGTGCCGGGATCCAGGCGATGGGCGATGTCATGGAAGTACTCGCCCAGCGTTCTGAGGCGCGCAGCGTCGAGGAGTTCCGCGAGGGGCTCGAATGCCTCAAGGGCAAGACTGCCTGGACAAGCGGCGAATGGGAATTGTCGGGCGAAGTGCGGCGCTGGAACGGCCTTCAGAACGTCAATCGCGACGTCGCACTGCTCAAACACTACCTGATCGCCATCGTGAAAGCAGACCAGCGCAAGCGCCGTAAATCGGTGCCGTTACCCTTGCTCGAACCCGAAGCGGGGACAGCGTGAGTTACGCGGTCAAGGAAATCTTCAAGACCCTTCAGGGCGAGGGCGCGCAAATGGGCCGCGCTGCTGTGTTTTGCCGCTTCGCCGGTTGCAATCTATGGTCGGGCCGCGAGGCTGATCGCGCGACCTCGGTCTGCACCTTCTGCGATACCGATTTCGTCGGAATGGACGGAACTGGTGGCGGGCGCTTCACCGACGCCGAGGCCCTAGCCGATGCGATTGCCGCCGAATGGGCGGGATCGTCAGCTAACCGATATGTCGTGATGACTGGCGGCGAGCCCCTGCTTCAGGTCGATGATGCTCTTGTCGCCGCGCTCCATGACCGCGACTTCGAAATTGGAGTTGAGACCAACGGCACCCAGATTGCACCTGCCGGAATCGATTGGATCTGTGTCAGCCCGAAGGCTGATGCCGATCTCGTTCTCCAATGGGGCCATGAGTTGAAGCTCGTCTATCCGCAGGAAAGTGCTCCACCCGAACTGTTCGAGCACCTCGCATTTGACCATTTCTTCCTGCAGCCAATGGATTCGCCGACCGCCGCAGCCAACCTCGAGGCGGCGATCACCTATTGCACCGACAACCCGCGCTGGCGCCTCTCGCTCCAGTCGCACAAAATGATCGGAATTCGCTGATGTTCGAGCTCAGCAAGCAGTTTCGCTTCGACGCCGCCCACACCCTCGACCGGTTGATCGAAACCGACTCTAGCCGGCGCATTCATGGCCATAGCTACCGTGCCGAGGTGACTGTGCGCGGTCGTCCCGATCCCATCACGGGGATGGTTGTGGACCTGGGGCTGCTCGAGCGGAAAATGGCCGATGCCCGGGACGCGCTCGACCACCGCTTCCTAGACGAGATCAACGATCTTGGGCCAGCGACTATGGAAAATCTCAGCCGCTGGATCTGGAAGCGGCTCTCGCCCGAGGTCAATAATCTGTTCAAGGTCAGCGTCTACCGTGACAGCAGCGGCGACGCCTGCTTCTACTATGGCCCCATGGAAGTCGACGCATGAGCGAAACTGGCGCACTTGTCCTCCTCTCCGGAGGACAGGATTCGGCAACGTGTCTCGCCTGGGCTCTCGATCGTTTCGACACGGTCGAGACATTGGCGTTCAATTACGGCCAACGCCATGCAGTCGAACTCGAATGCCGCGGTGAAATCCTAAAACGCATCGGCGAGATTAAGCCGGGATGGGCCGGACATCTCGGCGCGGATCACAGCTTTGGGTTGGCGACGCTCGGTGAGGTCTCCGATACGGCGCTGACCCGCGATGTCGCGATCGAGATGAACGCGAACGGACTTCCAAACACCTTCGTGCCCGGACGGAACATCCTGTTCCTCACTTTCGCGGCGACGCTCGCCTATCGGCGCGGACTCCGGCACATCGTCGGCGGCATGTGCGAGACCGATTTCTCCGGCTATCCTGATTGCCGCGACGACGCGATTAAGGCGCTCCAGGTCGCGCTCAATCTCGGCATGGCGCAGAATTTCGTGCTGCATACGCCGCTGATGTGGCGCGACAAGGCGGCGACCTGGGCGCTGGCCCGTCAATTGGGCGGAGACGCATTGGTCGATCTCATCGTCGAGCACAGCCACACCTGCTACCGCGGCGAGCGCGACACACGTCGTGACTGGGGTTATGGATGCGGAACCTGTCCTGCCTGCGAGCTTCGCGCCCGCGGGTTCCACGCCTATCGTCAGGAGGAACCCGCATGAACGAGACCGCAGCGCCCGCCCCCAACGCGACGGTAACGCCGACTTCGGATGCGGAGCAATCACGACAGGACAGCGTGAAGCTCAAGACAAACGCGGGGCTGTGGTGGCCGCGCGCAGTGCTGCAATCGCTCTTCAACGCGAGCGTCGACTTCTATCCGCGCCTAAACACCAAACATCACCGCTTCCCGACGAACACCAAGGCCGCGCTTCGCGATCTCCTCAGC
This sequence comes from Sphingomonadales bacterium, assembly GCA_016704425.1. Taxonomy (GTDB): domain Bacteria; phylum Pseudomonadota; class Alphaproteobacteria; order Sphingomonadales; family Sphingomonadaceae; genus Aquisediminimonas. Next base: position 110,773 of record JADJAC010000009.1, on the reverse strand, counting down.
TATCCGCGACTGCCCACCGCTGTGCGCGACTGGGCGGCTAGCTGGCAATTACCAGGGCCCGACAAGCGCATCATTGCCAGTCTCAAATCCGACGACATCCTTGCCGACATGGCCACGGCGATGAAGGATTGGACTGGTCCGATCACGGCTGGTGATGTCGCCGAGCTCGGTGCCGCCAAGGCAGTACTCGAAAAGATCGTTGCGCAAGACGAACCCAGCAAGGAGCAGCTTGTCGAGATTCAGGCCGACGCCAAGGCTGCTCTGCAGAAGATGACCGCACCCGAACTGTCGCTCGACGATGCGATCGACTTGGCCAAGACCTCGCTTACCGAAGTGAAGGCGCAGACCGAATATCAGGACCAGAAGGCGACCCGCCTGCTCACCGTCACAACCTTCCTCAGCGCCTTGTCGGGCGCGTTGTTCGCGAGCTTCAGCGCCAGCTATCCGCTCGCGCTTGCAGACCGCCTCGACACTGGCTGGCGGTTGGTGCTGATCGGGGCTTACCTCACCTTCGTGTTGTTCGTGCTCGCCGCAGTCGCCGGCGCGTTGGTCACATTCCACGCGACGCGCACACGGTTCAAATATTCGAAGGAAGCGACCGCCAAGCGCCAGGCGGGGCCGACCCGCTCCTTTTTGTTCTTTCGCGAGATGATCGGCGTGTCGCCCGAGGGTTGGGCCAAGTCGTTCGTTGAGGTCGGACAGGGCGGCCCCGTGCTACGCCCCCAACTAAAAGAGGAATATTTCAAAAATTACGTGATGGAGTCCTATTTGGTCGCTGCCAAGACCGCCGACAAATTACGCTATCTCGGCCCGCTCAGAGTCCGCTCGCCTGGGCGTTGCGATGCTTGCTGCTGTTCGTAATTTTATCACGCTCATTCAGGCCTATGTTGCCAAGCAGCCCGCCGTTCTGACCCAAGTCAAACTGCTGTGGCCGGAAAAGCCAGTCGCGGCCAATGTTGACCTGATCCAGATGCCGGCCCGCACTGCCGGCTCAGACAGTAAGCCCACAGGGCACCCCACCCCGACCCATGTTCGGGTACACGTGCAGGTAAGCAAGTGATGGAAGCCCGCCGCCAAGCTCCTGCCACCGTCTTTCTCGACGCCGACAACACGCTGTGGGACACCGACGGCGTCTTCGCGGCGGCGCAGTTGCATTTGCTCGCAGCCGTCGAATCAGCGACCGGTCGGCAATCGGCAGTAGAGGACAGGCTCGCGCTCGTGCGTGCGGCGGACCAGGGAATCGCCGAGCATCATCATGCCGGACTTCGCTATCCGCCGCGGCTGCTCATCGCCGCTCTCGCTGACGCACTGCACGGCGAAGATGTCGCGCGCGCAGCGCGTCTTGCCTTCGCCGGATCGGGGAAGGCGCGGATCGCCGAGGACGTGATGGGCGTGATCGAAGCTGCCTATTTCAGCGATCTTGGGCACCCTCCGGCTATACGGCCTGGGGTAAAGGCTGGCCTGCTTGCGCTCGATGCGGCCGGCTGCACCGTCTTGATCATAACCGAGGCCGCGCGAGCGAAGGTCGAGCGCACTGCGGAGCGGCTTGGTCTCGGCACGCACTTCACACGATCGTCGAAGGTGTAAAACGACCAGATCTGTATCGCCGCATTCTCCGCCTCACCGGCACGCTCGAGGCATTCATGGTTGGCGATCAACTCGACCGAGACATCGCACCCGCAAAGGCTGCCGGGCTTGAAACGATTTATTTCCCGGGTGGCTTTCAGCCGCGCTGGTTGCCCGCGGTGGGAAAGGTTGGTCCTGATTATACCATAGCCAGCTTCGCGGAAGTGCCAGATATCGTGCTTGCCGAGCGGAAGGCGATCGCCGGCAGTTGATGTCGGATGTCGCACGCCCGCCCGCCAAATGAGATTCGAGCTGTATTCGCTCTAAACTAGCTGGCTTTCGGCTTGCGCGCGCCTTTCGCGAGCTCTGACGATGTCTTGCCTGCGAGCTGCGTATAAAGGGCTGGCAAGAACATTGGGCCGAAACGAAACAATAAACGCTCTCGCTTTTTTAGTTGGTTCTCAAGCCCCTGTCGGTAGGAAGGCAACAAAGGTGCAGTTATCGAGAATCGCTTACGAGGGGTGCGAGTCTGTTCAAGGGAATGCTCGTCGGATTGCCTGGGCAGAAGGGCGTAGGGAAGCTGCAGTCGGCGGTCGACGGTCGCTGCACTGTGTCGATTTTCCATTCCATCCAGCGTAGTGAAGAGATCGAGTGTGATGTAGACGACGTCGCGCGTGCCTACCTCAGTCCTCAGACTCGCGCCTATGTTCTCGACGACGAGCGCATGCGGGTCGGTCGAATCAGCGACTATCTCCAGCATGAGAATGGCCTCATCACTTATGAGGTTCGCTTCCCCAACGGGAAGCAGAAGGACTTCAGTGAGGTCGATCTGTTCGTGCGGCCGTGGAACGCGCCCGAGGACCCCGCTGAAATGCTTGCCGCAGGCGCCGCCGAGAGTCAGTATCTGCATGACCGCCGCCAAGCGGCGCTGACCCCGCTGCGAACGCTCACCAGCGCAGCGCAAGGGCTAACCGCGCTGCTCTCGGCTGGGATCGACTTCGTGCCGCATCAGGTCGCGGCGGTGCGCCGCGTGCTGAGCGATCCGATCCAGCGCTATCTGCTCGCCGACGAGGTCGGGCTCGGCAAGACCATCGAAGCCGGGCTGATCATCCGTCAGCATCTAATCGACAATCCCGACACCGAAGTGCTGATTGCGACGCCGGGGGCGCTCTGTGAACAATGGCGGCGCGAACTCTCCGAGAAGCTCCGCCTCGACCAGTTCGGTGAGCCCTTCGAATGCTGCTCGCATGCCGACATTGCGCGGGTCACGCGAACACCCGACGTTCTGGTGGTCGACGAGGCGCATCATCTGGTCGGACTTGAGGGCGGCCCGCTTGCGGCATCGGCGACGCGCTTGCGCGAACTCGCTCGCGACGTACCGGTACTGCTGCTGCTGTCTGCCACACCGCCGCTTGGGGAAGAAGCCCGGTTCCTGGCTCTGCTCAACCTGCTTGATCCGCTGACCCATCCGCTCGACGACCTGGACGGATTCCGTTTGAAGCTCGAACAGCGCCGCGCGATAGGACGCTTGCTTCTCAGCCTCGACCCCGACGCATCCGGGATCGTACTGCGCCAGCGCGGTGCCGAGCTTGTCCGCAGCTTTCCCGACGATCCAGTTGTCCAGGATCTGGCACCGCAATTGATCGAGGCAACCCGCGCGGAACCCGAGCGACTCGTCGACCTGTGCGGTGCGCTCAAAGAGCATGTCGCCGACAGCTATCGTATCCACCAGCGCCTGATCCGCTCGCGTCGCGCCGATGCCCAGGGCTGGGAGTTCCGGCCACGCGGCCCTGATGGCGCCGCCATGACCCATGTCCGCACCGAAGGCGATCCGAGCGACGATCTGGTGGTGTTGCTCGGGACGATCGAGGACTGGCGGTCGGCCGCGGTCGACTCGCTGGTCGATGGCGATGCGGGTTCGCCGCTGCTCGCCGCGCGCTACCGCGACCTTCTCGGCGCGGTGTCAGAAGGCGCCGATGCACTTCGAGTCTGGCTCGCCAGCGTCGTGCCGATTTTTGCTGGCGAAGCCGAAATCCTCGACGCGCTGCGCGACCAGGCCGAAGAGTATGACGATGCCGACCGCATCGAAACGATGGTCGAAAGCGTGCGGCGGTTGATCAAGACGCTGCGGGCCGATGTCGATCATCCCAAGATCGTGGTGTTCGCCACAGCGACGGCGCTGGCGGCGGCGTTCCACGAAGCGCTGGAAGACGCGCTCGACGGCACGCCCTGTCTGCTGATAATCGAAGGTGGCGATGCAGTAGATGATGACGAAGACGGCGTCTCGGCGTTCGAACAGGCTCCCGACGCAGCCGTGCTCATCGTCGACCGGACCGCCGAAGAAGGCCTCAATCTCAGCTTTGCCGATGCGATCGTGCATCTCGATCTGCCACTGAGCGCGGCCCGGATCGAACAGCGTATCGGGCGTCTCGACCGTTATGGCCGGCGCCATGGGATTATCCGTCACCGGATCCTGCTGCCCTCCGACGAAGACGAAAGTGCCTTTTCCGCGTGGCAGACCCTGCTCGCCGATGGCCTGTCGATCTTCCACCGCTCTATCAGCGATGTACAATTTCTGCTCGAGGATTTCGAGACCCGCGCGCTGGACGCTCTGCTGATGACCGGGCCCGATGCCCTGGTCGGACTGGCTGAGGAGATCCGGAGCCAGATCGCCGAAGAACGCAAGTCGCAGGACGAGCAATATGCGCTCGACCGGATCGCACTAGCTGAAGAACCCGTCGAGACCTTCATCCAGGCCCTGGACGATGCCGAAGCGGACGAGGCCGCGCTTGAGGCCGGCGTCGACCGATGGCTGATCGGGACTCTCCAACTGAAGAAGCGGCCGTTCGCTTGGCCCGAGGAAGATCCGTTCAAGCTCGGCATCACCAAGCAGACCCTGATCCCGCGCTTGCCGTGGCAACAACTACTCGAACTCGACGACAGCCAGCCGCTGACCTGGAAACGCCGGATCGCGACACGTCGGACCGTCGTGACCTTGCTGCGGCCAGGCACGCCGCTCATCGATGTGCTGGCGCGCTTCACGCGCTGGGACGATCGCGGGACAGCATTCGTCACCTATCGTCCCGTCGCGGACTGGCGCGACGACGCCTGGATTGGGTTCAAGCTCTGCTTCACGATCGAGCCCAGCCTTGACATGGCCGATCTGCTCGCACCGTCGCGCGCCGAACTTGCCGCGTCGCGTCGTGCGCAGCGCTATTTTGCGCAAAGCGAGCAAACCCTGTTCATCGACATCAACGGCGACGCGGTCACCGACCCAACACTGCTTGCCGCCCTATCGAAGCCCTATAGCGGGCATGGCAACGGCCCGAGCGCCGACATCAATCTCGGCAGCAGGCCGCACATCCTCGCCGACTATATCGATCCGGCTGCGTTCCCTGCGGTGTGCCGCCGCGTGCGGGACGGCGCCCGCCAAACCTTGTCCGAGCAACCCGCCGTTCTCGAGGCGATTACCGCAGCCACGGCCCTTGCGGCAAGCGACCTGCAGCGCCGCCGCAACCGCCTCCAGCGCCGCCAGTCTGCCGGCGACACGATGGCGCGTGAAGATATCGCGCTGATCGAATCAATTCTGCCTAGCATCGCATCGCCTGCGATCCGGCTCGACGCCATGGGGTGTTTCATCCTCGGTGGGGCACTCACGAGGTCCGCTCGTGGCTGAGCGCGACGACCATGACGCCTTTGTCGCGCTGAGCCAACTGCTTGATCGCGCCGATAGCGGCGCCGACTGGCAGGCTCGCTCGCCAGCGATCGAGCGGTTGCGCAAGGCGCTGGTAGACCCTGCTTGTCAGGCGAGTAGCCTCGATCTTGCCGTCTTGCTCCGGCAGGCGATGACCCATGAGCATGTGCGACGCGGCGCGATGGTGACTCCCGCGGTGCTGGTGTCGCACCCGCGCTTCGACGGGGTGGCCGATTGGGATGCGGTCGGGCTGCACAGCACTGCCGCCGGCAAAGCGCGTCTTGTGATGCTTCAACCCTGGACGCCGACGTGGCTCTCCGACCCTGGCGACGGAGTCGAGACATTTGCCGCGTCAGAGGCAACGCGCCCGCGAGTTCAACAACGCTGGCTGCGAAGGCGATCCGTTGCTCGCTGCGGTCGGTCGCACCTCCTATCGTAGTCGCGGGCAGCGCGCCGCCGTTCGTGCTGCGCTTTCGACCCCGGCCGGCGGAAGCCTCGTCGTCGCTCTCCCGACTGGCGAGGGCAAGAGCATGATTTTCCAGTTGGTCCAGACCGTAGGCTTCGTTGGGGCAGACCAGGCGGAAAACCGCGGCGTCACCCTAGTGATCGTTCCGACCGTAGCGCTCGGCGTCAATCACGAACAGGAAGCGGTCAAAGTCTGCGGGCTCTCGCCGCCGCTCGCGTTCCAGGGCGGCAACGATGTCCAGAACAACATCATCGCCGAGCGGATCGCGGACGGCACTCAGGGTCTGTGCTTCGCGTCGCCAGAAGCCGCTTGCGGCCGACTGCGTGACCCTTTGCGGAGCGCAGCCGAGGCGGGACTGCTGCGAGCCATGGTGATCGATGAAGCCCATCTGGTCGACCAATGGGGTACGGGCTTCCGGACCGAGTTCCAGGAACTAAGCGGCCTGCGGCGCGAACTGCTGTCGGCAGCGCCTGTCGGCCAGGCGCTGCGCACCATCATGTTGTCGGCAACACTCACCGATTCCTCGCTCGAGACGTTGCGCTCGCTGTTCGGTGCCGAAAGCAATTTTGAGAGCCTGGCGGCGGTCCAGTTGCGGCCGGAACCGGACTATTGGATTGCACCATTGACCACTGAGGCCAGTCGCATTGCCCAGGTCCTCGAGGCGCTTCACCATGTGCCCCGACCGGCGGTGCTTTATGTCACCGAAGTTGCCGCTGCCAACGCCTGGCATGCACGGCTCGTCGAGGCGGGCTTTCGCCGGGTGCGCAAACTCCATGGCACAACCGGGCGCGCCGAGCGTGAAGAGATTGTCGGTCAGTGGCGCGACGGGTCACTTGATATCGTCGTCGGAACCTCGGCGTTCGGTCTCGGCATCGATTATGGCCACGCCCGCAGCGTCATCCATGCCTGTGTCCCCGAGACGCTTGATCGATTTTATCAGGAGGTCGGACGCGGTGGACGCGACGGCAAGGCGGCACTTTCGCTGATCGTGCCTACAGGCAAGGACGTGGCGATCGCGGAGCGCATCAACGCTCAGCAGGTCATCAGTATCGAACGTGGTTTCCACCGTTGGAAGACCATGTTCGCCCGCAAGGCTATCCTTGGTAACGGGCGCTTCGCCGTGCGGATCGACGGTCGCCCGGGGACCGACGAGCGCGACATCGACATGTTTGGCGATGCCAATACCGACTGGAACCTGCGGACCGTTGCTCTGATGGCGCGCGCCGGTATATTGCGCCTGCTTGGCACGCCCTATCCGCGGATCGAACAGGAGGGGGACTGGCTCGAAATCGAGATTATCGACGATCACCATCTCGAACTGGCGCTATGGCAGTCGCGGGTCGAACCCGTGCGCCAGGTCGGCTGGCTTGCCGCCAAGCGCAATCTTGATCTCATGCGCGAGTATTTGCGTGATGATCGCTGCCCAGCCGCGATCCTCGAGGACCTGTACGGCGCAAACCGGGTTGGCCGGACGTGCAGCCGTTGCAGCAGGTGCCGCGACGACGACTCGTGCCGCCTGAGCAGCGTAGCGGTCGGCGAACCGCGTGGACCTTGGACCGAGCCGCTCGATCCACTTGTCGCCAACCTCCTCGATAATGATCTCCGCCTGCTCGTCAGCTACGATCCTGGCGACCTTGCGCGCAATGCCTCGCGCCGGCTCGGCGACACGCTGCAACGCCTAGCGCAGGCTCGTCTCGCCAAGCTGATCACGCTCGGGCCGCAGCCATTCGACATGGAGCGCGTTCTCAAATTCGCGGAAAAGTCGGCATTCTTCGTAAGCGACCTGTCATCACTTGCCTTGTCGCGTCTTCCGCGCGGTCCTGAACTTGTCATGGTCGGAGATATGCAGACACTGGAGCCGCAAAACTCGTCCCACGCGCCGAAAATCCTAGGATTTTCCTTGCGCCGATCGATCAGCAAGCCCCCGATGGACGCAGATTGAAGGATGTATTTGGCGGTCGAACGCTGACGCTCGACGAATTTAATGCAAGGGTAGCACAATGAGTATTGTTACAACTGCCCAAGCTGTTCCGAGTCGGTTGTTCGCGATCTATGCCGCCTTGTTCGACAGTGAGAACGGTGAAGTCAAAGACCGTCTCGAGGCCTGGGCGACACCGCCTTCGCTCAGCGGTCGGGGCGCTGATGATGATGGAGAGTCGACCACAACGCTGTTTAGCAACACACTTCTTGAAGCGCGGCGGATAGGTTTGGTCGAAGAGGTTGAGGACAAGCTGCGCCTTACAGCCGATGCACGCGGCGGTGGCAAGAAGGGAAAGGGTAGCGAGGCGTTCTTCCTCGCGTTCATGCGGCGCACCTTGTTCGATCCGACACGTGCCTCTGAAGCCCAACAGGCCGGTTTCATGGTTGCGCTTTCCTGGTTCCTGAGTTCCAGCCCGCTACGCCCGATGAATTTCTCGGAGGCTCCGCAAAACAGTCTGAAAGCGCAGATCGGCGACCACGCCTCAAAGACCGAACTGACCTCGCTCAATCGCTACCAAAACTTCCTATACTGGGCGCGTTATCTTGGCTTTGCCACCATCGTCGGCGGTGGCAGCGATGCCGAGGATGCCGCTTCTCGCCGAGTGATCCCCGATCCCATCAAGGCGATTGAAAGCGCGCTTCCAGCCATCTTTGCCGATGGCAACGACCTGCCGATCGAGCAATTTATGACGCGGTTGGCAGCGATCTTCCCAGTCTTCGAAACGGGCAGCGTTCGGCAGGAATATGAAGTCATGCGCCTCACCCCTCAGGCGGACGCCGACAAGCGCCTGTCGATCACGACCAGCCTAGCGCTACAGCGACTTGTGGATCGCCAGCGCCTGACCATGGCGACAGTTGCTGACGCGCCGGGTCGCATTCTCGACTTCGGGCCGCGCGAAGGTCGTGTCAGCCGCATCGCACTGCGAGAAGCCGCATGATGCGCAATTTTCTTTGCTGGGATCCCGGCGCCGTTCGCCAGGTGATCAATCCGTTCGCCGAGCATATCAGCGACAGCCTGTTCCGCGCCGTCCACAGCGATTGGGATCTCAAGGTTAGCCCGCAGGTCGGCAAGTCGTTTCAAGAAATCGGCGAAGCCTCGTGGGCGGACATGACGCCATCGGCCTTTCTCGCGGATTTTCTGCGCGAGGACCGGCCGCATGCGCTGGCGGCGATCCTCGGCGAGACCGGCTCGGGCAAGTCGCATCTGGTTCACTGGATGCGGCTCAACATCAAGCCAAGCAAGGACCGAGTGGTCCTGGTCGTGCGCAAGTCGGGCACTTCACTGCGGAACATCGTCAAGATGATCATCGCTGAATTGCCTGCCGACCAGCAGGCAAGTTTCCTCGAGACGCTGCAGTCGGCGGGTGACGGGACCCAGACCCGGGCGGACCAGAAGCAACAATTGCTCAACGACCTCGCGCAAGCGATCCGCGAGGAGGTCCTGCCGAACGACGCCGACGAATTCGAACAGGAGTTGGTGAGCACGCTCCCGAACCTGTTCCAGGATCCTCATATGCGCGAAGCGCATTTCCTAGGCGACGACACGGTAATCGCCGAGATCGTCGATCACATCTTCGCACCGTCCAATGCCAAGGATCGTCCCGATCAACGCCGCATCTTTGTAGAGGGAGATCTGCCACTCGGCGGCATGGATTTCGTGCACGCATCGCGTCTTGCGCGCAAGGCGATTGAAGCCATCGAATGCGATCGGACCGTCAATCTTCCGCTCGCGGTCCGGATCATCAATCGTAATCTCGATCGAGCGGTGGCGCGGACGCTCAGCTTTTCCGGCGACCGCGTCGAAGAATTGATGGCGCGGTTGCGCAGCTATCTGAAGACGCAAGGGCAGGAACTGGTCCTGCTGGTCGAGGAGTTCGCGCGCTTGCAGGGTATCGACCGGGCGCTGTTGCAGGCGATCACCTCCCAGGGCGATGAGCGCCAATGCAAGATGCGGACGGCGATCGCTGTCACCACGGGCTTCTTCCAGAGCGTGGCCGAGACCGCCTATATGCGCACGACTCACGTTGTCGATATGGACCGCTCCGCTGGCCGCGCGGAGGGGCGCAACGTCACGCAAGAATCGCTCAGTCAGTTCACGTCCCGCTATCTCAACGCGGTTCGCCTAGGACGTGATGGCATCGAGCAGTGGAGTGAGACTGCAGTGCCGGGCGAAAATCCGCGCTCGAAATGCGAGACCTGCGCACACCAGAGTGAGTGCCATGCGACCTTTGGCGAGGTCGATGGTTACGGGCTCTACCCATTCACGCCAAAAGCGTTGTGGATTGCAGCGTCTCGGGCCGACAAGGACTCGATGCCGGAGCGCCTCAACCCGCGCATCCTGCAAAACGACCTTCTGGTCGAGGTACTCGACAATTTCGGCCCCGCGATCGCGACCGGCGCGTTTCCGCCATCCAAGCTGCTCGAAAAACTCGGCGGCATCACTATGCTTCTTCCCGTTGCGCAAGCCGAACTGAAAAACCGCAATCCACAGAACTACGAGCGCTGGGCAGCATTTCTCGAACTTTATGATGGCACCGGCACAATCGCCAATCTCGACGAACGCCTGCGTGCAGCCTTCGAGGTTCCAGAGATTCCCGGCGCAGATGCGGCAAAGCCAATTGAGCCAACAATCGATGCTCCCACGGCAGACGCACCGCAGCGGAACACTGCCAGCAAGGAAGATTTGTTGATCGAGCAGTGGCTCGGTGGACAGGGCATGGAACAAACCGTAGCTGATAAGCTCCGACGGTTGGTCTTCTCTGCCGTCTCAAATGCAATAGACTGGGACATGCTCGGACTAGCCAAGTCGAATTTCGTCGGGTCGACTGGCAAACCCTTCTTCCGCACGAGTATTAGTTTTGATCGTCAGACCACGCAGGTGGCTGGCCATATGCTTGTCAAAGTCGTCATCCCGGGCAAACTCGTTCAGCCCGAGATCGCCGCTACCGCCCTTCAAGGTGTTTTACGCGCAAGCAAAGACCAGTTCCGCTGGGAGTTTCCCGATGGCGAAAAGATGCTCGCTGCTTTCCTCGATTGCGTCGAGATCTGGGCAAAGGACGTCGAGGCGCAATTGCGCGACATCTGTCAGCCGACACCGCAGTGGAACCAGGCTGCCGCAGCGGTCGAGTTGCTTTGTGTCGGCGCAGCGATCGGCGGCAAGATCAAGCCCGATGCGAAGATCGCCGACATGATCGACGCAGCGTTTAGCGCACAATGGGCAAGCGAGTGCGCGAGCACGGCGCCCGACATGAAGTCGCTGTACGACAAACTGACGCGGCAACGCGAAAAGCTGGTTGGGATCGCACAATCCCAAATGTCGAGCATGAAGGGCGGCCGCGCCGGCGCGATGCTCAACCCAGGCCGCATCCTCGGGCCAATCCGCGAGTTTCGTCAGGCCAAATGGCAGTTGCGCCTGCAACCGCCCGATGGTGATACGCAAGAACCTGCCAAACTCTATCGCGACGTCAGGGACGCTCTACCCACGGCGGCAGGATCGGAAATGGCGATGCGCAAGTCATGGCTCGAGGCGATGGAGACCGCGTTCGGCGCGACCGCAACGCGCGCCGCTATCGTGACGGCGCTCGATGCCGCACGGCAGGCCGTCGCCGACGCCGGAATCGGCACCAGCAACACTGGACGGGGTTTGGCCGACGCGCTCGAGCGCTTCAAGACAGTGTATTTCGATGACTCACTGTCTGCCGCACGCGCCCTCGCCGGCGAAGGCGATGCTGTCGCTGCTCTACCGCATTTCGGTCGTGGCCGACGCGGCGCGGTCGATGCGGGAACCGGTCTGGTGGCCGCAGCGCAAGCCTTTCTTGATACCGTCGATGACAATATCGGCGCCAATAGTCAGAGTCTTGACGCCAAGCATGGTGCCGTAGCGGCGAGTCTCGATCAGATCGATGCCTCGCTTACCGCGATCGAAGCCAACCTGATCGCCATGGCGACGACCGACGGGGAGCAAGCCGATGCTGCTTGACCGCGCCGACACGCTCGCAACCAAGATCAACACCTATCAGAAGCTCAAGAACAGCGCCGCCGAGGCCGAGCAGTTCGGCACGCGCGCAAAGCAGTTCGAATCCGCATCGCAACTTATGGCGGGACTCCGCGAGACGCTGAGCGCCCTTGCCGACGCCGGTGTCGCGGTCGACTTCGAGCCAAGCGATGGCCTGGGCTATGCCGACAAGGCGCGGACATTGCGCGAGGCGATCAAGGAAGACCCGGCGAAGGTCAACGACCCGCCGTTCGACATCAAGCACGCCTTCACTGATCGGCTGAACGGTATCGCCAGTGCAGGGCACAAGGCCGCGAGCGCTGCATGGAGAGCCTATGTCGATAAGCGCGCCGCCTTTGGCGCCGATGACGTGTTGAGCGCGCTTGGCCAAGTGCCGCAGTTTCGGGTGAGCGTTACCAAGATACGGCAGATTCGGGGCGAAGTGGCAGTGTTTGGCGCCAGCCTTCCGCCGGACCCAAAGGCGGCGATCGCCAGCCTCGATAGCCTCCTCACCCAGCACGAAGCGGCCTGGAACACACTGGCGGCGTCGGACATCCCGACGAGCGTCGTCGCCTTCATTCGCGCCGCAGCCAATAGCGATGCCCTTTTAAGCGCCTATACGTCCGAAGTGCAGACGTGGCTCGAAAGCCGCAACTTGCTCGGCGCGTTCCGCATCAAGCTGAGGTAGGCACGATCATGCCCGTGTCCAACCACGCCCTCGCGGTTCTCGACCGCATCGAAGCCATTGAGATGCGCTCCCTCGAATGGGGGTTCACCGACGGCTCGCTGAGCGAGGCCGAAGCCTTCGATCTCGGCGATCAGGTCTGCGAGGCAGCTGGGGGCACCAGCACCGACGGGCAGGATCTCGTCGAGGAATTGATCGACGCGAAGCTGATCTTTGAGATGGCAAGCGTCGGCGGCGACGTCCGGATCCGCTCGCGCTTTGCTGAAATGATGCGGTTGCTGGCCGCCAACCGGCAACTTTTTCCCAACAAGCCCTGGCAGGGCGCGCCGTCGCTCGTCGCCGATTTTCGGGTGGATTGTCGTCCGCGGCGCTTTCCAAGGCGGCAGCGTCTGCCCGCCGACATCCTCACAGAGCATGCGTCGGTGCTCGGCGGATCGCAACTGCGTCAGGACCTATGGTCGGCACTTACCGCGCGCGCGGGTATGAAACTCGCGGGCTTTCAGGAACGAGCGGCGTTGCGCCTGTCGGCGGCGACCGACGATGGCGGCACGATCGTCACCGCGGGTACAGGTAGCGGCAAGACCATCGCCTTCTATCTGCCCGGCATGATCCGCATCGGAGAAGCGATCGGTGCCGATCATTGGGTCAAGGCAATCGCGATCTACCCGCGGATCGAGTTGCTCAAGGACCAGTTTGCCGAGGCGTTTCGGATGGCGCGAACGGTCGATCAGACGCTCGCCACACACGGGCGCCGGCCGCTGATCATCGGCGCCTTGTTCGGCAAGACCCCGACCCGCGCCACCCGCCAGGAACTCACCGACAAGAACTGGGTCCGACGCGGCGAGGACTTCGTTTGCCCATGGATGCGCTGTCCGCGCTGCGACAGCGAACTCGTTTGGCGCGGAGTCGATATCGCTGCGGGAACCGAACGGCTCGCCTGTGTCCAGCCAAGCTGCGGTCAGGGTATCGGCGACGACCAGATTGTGCTGACCCGGACCCGACTGCAGCGCAATCCACCCGACATCCTGTTTACGACGACCGAAATCCTGAACCAGCGCCTGTCCGATCACTGGATGCGAGGCCTTTTCGGCGTTGGGCTCCCGGCGGCGCGTAAGCCGTTGCTTGCCCTGCTTGACGAAGTGCACACCTATGAGGGCGGAACTGGTGCGCAAGCCGCACTGACCCTGCGCCGATGGCGGCATTTGCTGGCTGCGCCGATCTCTTGGGTCGGTCTCTCAGCCACACTCGGCGACGCCGCGCGATTCTTCTCTGACTTGACCGGCGCCGATCTGGATGACGTCGTCGAGATCTCGCCGACGCTCGAAGAGTTCGAGGAGCAAGGCGCCGAATATCAGATCTTGCTGCGTGGCGACCCGGCGTCGCGCGCGTCATTGCTCTCGACAACGATCCAGACCTCGATGTTGCTTCCCAGACTCCTCGATCCGCCTGGGGCGAGCAACGCGTCAGGCGCCTTTGGCCGGCGCGCCTTCCTGTTCACCGACGACCTCGATGTCACCAATCGCCTCTATGACGATCTGCGCGACGCGGAGGCTTTCACGATTTTCGGCCGACCCGATGCGGCGCGGATGCCCCTTGCGAATATTCGCCGGGCCGGACCCGATGCCGCGGTGCGCGATGTCGAAGGACAGCGATGGCGGATCTGTGAGGATATCGGCCATCCACTCGATCGCCGCCTCGTGGTAGGGCGCACCACCTCGCAAGATGCCGGTGTCAATCAATCGGCCAACATCGTTGTTGCGACCGCGGCCCTCGAGGTTGGATTCAACGACCCGCTCGTCGGCGCCGTCATCCAGCACAAAGCGCCGCGCGGCATGGCATCATTCCTGCAGCGCAAGGGTCGCGCCGGCCGCGACCGTGCGATGCGCCCGATCACCCTGACCGTCCTGTCGGACTATGGCCGCGACCGCGCCTTCTATCAGGCGTTCGAGCATCTCTTCGATCCCTCGCTCGAGCCGCAATATCTCCCGATCCGAAACCCCTATGTGATGAAGATCCAGGCGGTGTTCGCACTGTTCGATTGGCTAGCGGCGACCACCGCTGGCTATGAAAAGGCCTGGCAGTGGAACCTGCTCAGCCGCCCTTTGCCGCAGGCAAGCCCCGCCGAGCGCGCCGTCCTCGATCGCACCCGGGCCAAACTGACCCAATTGGTGCAGGGCGACGCCGCGACCATCGACGATCTACGGATCTATCTCATGGGCGCGCTCGGAATCGAGCGCTCGTCGGCCGAAGCATTGCTGTGGGAAGCGCCGCGTTCGCTGCTGCTCGAGGCGGTCCCGACGTTGGTCCGGCGGCTATTCCGGGGCTGGCAATTGGCGATCCCGAATGCCGGCGCGACGCTCGATCTGCAGGTCGATCACCATCCGCTGCCCGATTTCATCCCGCGTAACCTCTTCAGCGACCTGAGCCTGCCCGAAGTGCGAGTCATTATCCCGCCTGCGACAGTCAATCACGAGGAGCGGATCGAGCAGATGCCGATCCTTCAGGCGCTCAATCAATTCGTACCCGGGCGTGTCACACGCCGGTTTGCGCATGAACGTGGGGCGTTGTCGCACTGGATACCGGTCGATCCGGCATTTCCGGAGCAGGACCGCCGAATAAGCGACTATGCGCTCGAGCATGAATTCGTCGGCAGCTTTACCGGCAGCCTCAACGACCATGTCGGCGGACCACCACTGCTGGTCTTTCGACCTTGGACCGTCGGCCTCGAACGCGCCGCGCGGACCGAAGCGCTGCCGAGCAGCAATGCGCGGCTCGTCTGGCAATCCGACATTGTCGCCAATGGCGACGCACTCGGCGTGCCGGTGCCGACGCGTTCAGAATGGCGCCATCACGTTCGCGCGATTGATTTCCACCTTCACCGGTTCCGCTCGAGTGTCAGCGTCCGGCGCTTCGCCGGGACTGCCCAGGCAAATATCCGCACGCTGCAGGACGATTTTCCGGTCACGCTGACCTTCACTAGCGATGACGATCGACCTGCCGCTGTCGGCTTCGAGCTCGAGGTCGACGGGTTCCGGCTCGATCTCGCCTTGCCGCATGCCGAGATGCTGAGCGGCGACCGCCTGCCGCCCGATGTCCTGGCGGCGGCCAAGCTCGCGTATATCCGCGACTTAATTCGGCTTGACCCACTCCTGCCCGACGATCTCAACCAGTTTCAGCGCGAGTGGCTGATCCAGTTTCTGCTGTCGGTCCTGCTTGCGGATGCCGCGACCAACAATCGGCCGCTTTCCGAGACAATTGCCGACCTGCTCGACGACGACAGGATCGAGAGCGTGTTTCGCGCGGTCATGGACGAGGTATTCGGTGCGATGCCACCGACGCCGCCGGATAGCGACGATACCCAAGACAGCGATGCCGACGATGATGCCGGTGGTGATGGCGGGCGCCCGGCCGGTGCCGGTGGCGCAGGCGGGGGCGGCCGTTTACAGCAGGCGCTGCTTCTACAACTCGCCAGTCCAGTGGTCCGGGACCGGCTGCGCGCGCTAGCTGCGCAACTTGTGGTGGTCGACCCCATGATGTTCAGTGCGTGGCTTCGCCGCCTGGTCCTCGAAACTCTCGGCGAGGCGATGCTCCAGGCGTGCATCGCTGCAGCACCGCGCCAAGCGACGGTTGACACGCTGCTCGTCGATATCCGCGATGATGCGACCTCCGATGTCGCGAGCGTGTGGATAAGCGAAACGACACTTGGTGGCGCAGGCGTACTCGAAGCCTTTGCCGACCGCTTCGCCTCCGAACCGCGGCTGTTCTTCTCGGCACTCGACGCGGCGCTGGCGCCCAGCGACCTTGAGCTCGTCGATGGAAGCCTGCGTGAGATCCTGTCGCTCGCTACCAACGATGTCGTGATCGGCGACCAAGTCGCGCGCCTGCGCGCGACGAACTCGCACAATGAGCGGGCGATCCTGTGGCGGACACTGTCGCACACCCTTGCGCAGCACGGCGGCATCGATCTCAGTCATGCCTTGTCGGTCTCGCTCAATAACCGACTACTGCGCGCGGGATCCGGGCCCCAACTCGATCAGTTGCTTCTTGACCTGCAGACCCATTGGGATGCGATTCAGGTCGAATTCGGCATCGCCATCGGCTTGCGCGAGTATGCCTATATCGCGAGCCGCCACGCCACGCTGGCCAGCGCCGTTCGCGCATTTCTCGCCGCGACGTTGCCGGCCGCTGCAATCTCGCATGTGACAGTTCTGTCGGCGATCACGAGCTTGCTGTGGCCACGTGCCAATGAAGTGCGCCAACGCGTGCTTCAATCCTACAATCCGTTCCGCCAAACCCGTTCGACCGATCCGGCCGTCGTTCGCCATCTACTGCTTAGCCACGCAATCGCGACGATCGCGTTCAACGATCCCGATTGGGAAGCGCAACTCGCCACCGCCTTTGAGGGACAGGGAACCGCCCGTCTTGTCGCCGAGGCAGGCGAGGCAAGGTTGTTTCGCGCGGCTCTCGTCCGCCTTTCGGCGACACCAGTGAGTGTTGGCGTGCTCCAGTTCTTCCCCGCGATCGAACGCGTTGAACGCGCCAATGGTAGGGTCCTGGTGACACTGACGCTGAGGGAGCAGGTCTGATGCCCTTTCCTTCCAGGGATCTTCATGGGCCTGCGCAGTCGCGGGCAGTTCGCGACCTGTTTCAGAGCCTGTTTGTCGCAGAACTCATCCATCCCAGTCCAAAGCTGTGGCTGTTCTTCGCCTGGATTAGCGACGTCGAGATCATCGACAATTCGGCGCGGGAATTTGCGGCACTGGAACCGGATTGGCCAGCCGCCCCGATCCGCTTGTCGCAACTGCTGCGCGCACTGCTCGGGCGCGGTGTCCTGATCAGGCTGGTGATCCGCGAGGATGGCCACAATGACTATTTCATCGCGAGGCTGCAGGCGTTGAAGGCACGCTACGGCGATCAAATCAAATGGACAGTGGAGAAGAGCTTCCACGCCAAAGGCTTGCTGGGGGCAGATTATTTCCTCAGCGGATCGATGAATCTCACGCTGAACGGCATTTCGATCAACGGCGAACATCTCGTGCTGCGAACGGACCCGGCTGCGGTAGCAGAGCAGTCGGTCGAGCTCGAATCCCGGTGGGAAGGCAAGATGGCATGATCGGCCCGAATCTCGATGCAGCCCGGGCAGTGCTGGCAGACATCATCGCGCTCCAGCCATGCGATGGCGCAGGCACCGAACTCGCGGCACTTTGCGCGGATCTGATCCAGTCCGTTGTTGCCGAGGCTTTGCCCGGCGCTCTCGTGCCCATCATCGACAGCGCCGGGTCAATGCAGATCGATGTCGCCGCGCCGACCATGTCGGACTGGCGGCGGCTCAAACCTGTCTTGCTGGCTTTTGCCGGACCAACACTTACCGACTTCGATGGCATCCCGAAGGCATTCGATGCCGCTGACCCGGTTGGTACCCGTCTCTTGCTAGCCGAACCTGCGGTCACAGCCATCATGCGCTTACCGGTCGATGACCGCTCGCGCGTTGCTGCGTTACGCGCAGTCCTGCGCGCGCGGGATACGCTTGCCCGCGCACCCGAATTACAGCACTCAGTACCGGTTCCGACG
This sequence comes from Sphingomonadales bacterium, assembly GCA_016704425.1. Taxonomy (GTDB): domain Bacteria; phylum Pseudomonadota; class Alphaproteobacteria; order Sphingomonadales; family Sphingomonadaceae; genus Aquisediminimonas. The sequence continues at coordinate 92,817 of JADJAC010000009.1, read as the reverse complement.
GGTTGGTTGCTGGCGCGCTTCCAGGACTATCTCAATGTCGGGCGCCGTGATGCGGCGACAAAGGTTCTCGATCGCCTTCGCAGCGAACTTCGCCTCGATGCGCTCAACGTCAAGTTTCTCGAAGTCCAGTTACTCGCCACCTTCGAGGATTGGGCGGCGATCATCGCGCTCCCCGAATTTTCGAGCCTTTGCGTCGCACGAAGGACGCCCGCGATTACCGCGATCCTCCTTGAAGCGCTGTATCGAACCCATATTGCCGCGCCGTTCGACGACGAGAATGTTGCAGATACGCGCGCTGCGTTCGAGGGTTCAGTCCAGTCCTACTTGCAGTCTATGCTTATCGCCTCTCCGCCGCCAGGGTTGCGGGTAGGTGGATGGCGCCTCCTCGGCCTGGAAGCACTCTCAGATCCTGGTCGCCAGGACCTGCTCGCCATCCTTGCCGACCGCGCGCAGGACCTGGGCTGGATCGCGACGCTATTGCCGGCCCAAAATCAGCTCACGTCTCAGGCCGTCGAAGTTGCAGCTCCGATCGATACCGCTCGCGAAGCGCTGATACAGGCCGATGCGGTCGACAGCATCGACCTGCTGGCTGACGCTATGGCCGCGATGGCGCGGCTCAGTCCTGATGAACTGGCCTTGTTGCGCGAAACCATGCCGTTTCGGCCGATCGTGCAGGCGACCGATGAACTGGCGAATATCGCGCCCCCGACTTCTGGATCGCCTGGCTTGATCGCGCGGCGGATCCGGCCTTCGCCAATGCGCTCGATATAGCACGTCTAGGCAAGGATGAATGGGAGATAGGGCCGTCGACTGGTGACCCGGTAGCGGTTCGTGCACTCGTCGCGGCGCTTGAGAAGGTTCAAGGTGATGATCTCGCAGCAGATCGAACTTCTCAGGCCTTACCTTATCTGGTTGCCTGGTTGCAGCGCGACCCAGATTTCCGAGAGCAGCGTTCTCCTCCTTATATGGAGGATTGCTCACCCTTTTCGCGCTAGGGAGCGCGCGCGGATCCACAATTTATGAGTCCTCTCAAGTACTGATCGAAGCACTTCTGGTCTCGGGTATCGACCAAAAAGCGTATCGTGATTTGATCGCCGATGTCGACGAAATGGCCAACGACGGCTTCGGGGCAGGCATGATCTATTGGGTTCTGGAACTCGTCGAGAGTTTCATGAACGCTGCTGCGCCCGATGCCGATGCTCGCGAGACATTCTTACACCGGATTCTAGCCCGTATCGTTCCAATCTATGGGCGATTGACAGGCCTTCAGCGGGTCGCAGTCAAATCATTATCGAGTGAACTCGGATGGTCGCTGCCTGCGCCGGCAGCAGATGATGACGCACCGGCCGACGATGATCTGGCTAGCCGCTTGGCAGGCTTGCATATTGCCATCTACTCGCTAACTGAATCGTCGAGTAGGCAAGCAAAGGCTGCACTGGAAGCGATCACGCCAGCAGTCCGGGTGACTACAAACGCCGACCATGGTGGGAGCGTGTCACTACGCGCATTGGCAGAAAACTCTGATCTCTTCGTGATGACCTGGTTGTCGGCCAAGCATGCCGCCACTGATTTCATTCGCGAACATCGTGGCAGCAAAGCGTTGCTTTACTCGCAAGGCAAGGGGTTCTCGAGCATCTTGCGTGCGATCGAGGACCATCTGTTGAAGTGAATCAGAGGGTTGCGATTGGGTCACCGCAGAGGGCCTGCTGATTGCCTCAAATGGACATCTCGTGTCGTCATCGAGCACCTTATGGACAAGTTTCGGTAGAGTGCCTCGAGAAGTTATACCTACGGTGGCGGTGCTCCGCCGCGGACAGGTCTAGTTGCGTCGCCTGAACCAGGGATCGGAAGTTTGCGCGATTTCGACATCGCTGCTCCATGGTTGGCACAGATCAATGGCCGAAACCGAAGTCCCGCCAATCCAATCATCCCAGTGATCGGGCGACAGCAAGACCGGCATTCGGTCATGTACCTGTGCTGTTTGTTCACAGCATTCGGTCATAACCATCGCATAGGCTTCGCCCCATTCCTGCGTCGGGCGCCAGATGCCAGCCACCGCGAACACTTCGTTGCCAGGCACTGACAGCCAGGTCCGCGTCATCGCACCTTTGGGGCCTTCGGCTTCAGCCCAGGAACTCACCGGAATGAGGCAACGACGCTTCTCGAAGCTGTCCCGCCAGAATGGGGTTCCGAGCTTGTCGGTTCGCGCATTGTTGACCGGCTTCGGCTTGAGCGGTTGACCTTGCTTCCCTTTCAGCACCAGCGGCAGGCCCCAGATCATTGACCGGACTTGACCCTCGGCCACCACCAGTCCTGGGTAGCCGGGGTACACTTCCGAGCCGAAGTTCGCCCCTGTGCTGGGTGTCGCCCGGAACAAGTTCGCGATCTCGGCGGTCGCTTTGGTCATGCGGTACAGATTGCAGATGTCGCCTATCCCCAACTTGCCCAACAGCGCGATGTCGATTCGACACTGAGGTCATGTCCGATGAAGATGACACCGGCAATATCGGTGGTCGGCATAGTTCGACATCCACCTGTACAGCCGCCGCAACTTTCTCCCCTTTCGCCAGCCTACGCCCATCGCAACAATCTGTTGCGCAACCCCATTCTGATGTCCTTTTGATCCGCCTCGCAAGTGCAGCCGGTGGTCGGCCGCATCGTCCGAACGGGGCAATTAATGAGCGTCATCCCGATCAAAGCGCAGGCATCGTCGCGCGGCGCGCGCATGTTGCGCACGGCGCTCGGCCCGGAGATTGCAGGCTGGCTTGAAGACGCCTCGGTGATTGAGGTCATGCTCAATCCCGACGGTCGGCTGTGGATCGACCGGCTGGGAGCCGGGATCGCCAATACGGGAAGTGGGATGTCTGCTGCCGATGGCGAGCGGATCATCAGGCTGGTCGCCCACCATGTCGGGGCTGAGGTTCATGCCAAGGCTCCGCGGGTTTCGGCGGAGCTTCCCGATACGGGCGAGCGGTTCGAGGGGCTGTTGCCTCCAGTGGTAGCCGCGCCGAGTTTTGCGATCCGCAAGCCCGCCGTCGCGGTGTTCACGCTCGCCGATTATGTCGCGGCCGGGATCATGTCCGAGTGGCAGGCTGAGGCGCTGATTGATGCGGTAGCCGCCCGCAAGAACATCCTGGTCGCCGGAGGTACATCGACCGGCAAGACCACACTTACCAATGCGCTCCTGGCCGAGGTCGCGAAGACCGACGACCGGGTGGTCCTGATCGAAGATACTCGCGAGCTGCAATGCGCCGCACCAAATCTCGTATCGCTGCGCACCAAAGATGGCGTTGCGACCTTGTCCGACCTGGTCCGCTCCGCGCTGCGATTGCGGCCCGACCGCATCCCGATCGGCGAGGTACGCGGCTCTGAGGCGCTCGATCTCCTCAAAGCCTGGGGCACGGGCCATCCTGGTGGCGTTGGGACGATCCATGCCGGATCGGCGCTCGGGACGCTGCGGCGGATGGAGCAGCTGATCCAGGAAAGCGTGGTCACCGTGCCGCGCGCGCTGATTGCCGAAACCATCAATGTCATCGCCGTGCTGGTCCGCGACGGCACCGGACGGCGGCTCGCCGAACTCGCCCAAGTCACCGGGCTCAATGCCCGAGGCGACTACCAGATTCTTCCCATCACCCCCCAAGCCCAAGGAGATATTTCGTGATTCAGACCATTTCGCGTGCGCGCACCCACCTCTCGGCTGCCGTGATCGGCGGCTTCGTTGCACTGACCGTCTCCAGCCCCGCCTATGCAGCGGGATCGTCGATGCCGTGGGAAGCGCCGCTCCAGTCGATCCTCGAATCGATCCAGGGTCCGGTCGCCAAGATCGTCGCCGTCATCATCATCATCGCAACCGGCCTCGCGCTCGCGTTCGGCGACACCTCCGGCGGTGCGCGCCGAATGATCCAGATCGTGTTTGGCCTGTCGATCGCCTTTGCCGCCTCATCCTTCTTCCTGTCGTTCTTCTCGTTCGGCGGCGGAGCTTTGGTGTGATGGGGGGTCTGATGGAGACCACTTCGCCCGACGCTGTCGCCGGATATGTGGTGCCCGTTCACCGCGCGCTGACCGAGCATATCCTGCTCGGCGGCGCACCACGCGGACTCGCGATCGCCAATGCGACGCTGGCTGCCGCGATCGGGCTCGGCCTGCGCCTGTGGATCGCCGGCGTCGTGATCTTCGCGCTGGGCCACATGGTCGCGGTCTGGGCGGCGCGGCGCGATCCGCAGTTCGTGGATGTCGCGCGGCGGCATCTGCGCTTTCCCACCTATCTGAGGGTCTGAGCCGATGCTCTCGCTTCGCGAATACAGAAACAAGGCCGACCGGCTTGCGGACTTCCTGCCTTGGGCAGCTCTGGTCGCACCCGGTGTGGTGCTCAACAAGGACGGCAGCTTCCAGCGCTCGGCCCGGTTTCGCGGTCCCGATCTCGACAGTGCCACGCCTGCCGAGCTGATCGCGACGACCGCGCGGCTCAACAGCGCGCTGCGGCGGCTGGGTTCAGGCTGGGCCATTTTCGTCGAGGCGGTGCGCCGTCCGGCGCAGGACTATCCTGACAGCGAATTTCCCGATCCGGCCTCAGAACTGGTCGAGCGTGAGCGTGCGGCGCAATTCGCCGAGGAAGGGGCGCATTTCGAGAGCGGCTATTTCCTGACCTTGCTGTGGATGTCGGCCGTAGAAGGCGCTGCGCGCGCCGAAAGCTGGCTTTACGAGGGCAAGGCCGAAAAAGGCATAAACCCTAAAGAGTTGCTCGACCTCTTCATTGACCGCACCGAACGGCTACTGCGACTGGTCGAAGGATTTGTGCCCGAGGTCGGCTGGCTCGATGACGGCGAGACGCTGACCTACCTGCACAGCTGCATATCGACGCGCAGCCACCGGGTTCGCGTTCCCGAAACGCCGATGTACCTCGATGCGCTGCTGGCCGACGAACCGCTCACCGGCGGCCTCGAACCGCGCCTCGGCCGCGCTCATCTGCGCACGCTCACCGTGGTGGGATTCCCAAGCGCGACTTTCCCTGGCCTGCTTGACGAACTCAATCGGCTCGCTTTCGCCTATCGCTGGTCAACCCGCGCGGTGATGCTCGACAAGACCGACGCGACCAAGCTGACGGCCAAGATCCGGCGGCAATGGTTCGCCAAGCGCAAATCGGTCGCCGCGATTCTCAAGGAGGTCATGACTAACGAGGCTTCGACGCTGCTCGACAGCGATGCGTCGAACAAGGCTGCCGACGCCGATGCGGCGCTGCAGGAGCTTGGCGCGGACCATGTCGGCCAGGCCTATGTCACCGCCACGGTCACGGTGTGGGACGAAGATCCTTCGCTCGCGGCGGAAAAGCTGCGTCTGGTCGAGAAGGTCATCCAGGGCCGCGATTTCACCGTGATCGTCGAAGGCATGAACGCGGTCGAGGCCTGGCTCGGTTCGCTCCCCGGCCATGTCTACGCCAATGTCCGCACCCCGCCGATTTCCACGCTCAACCTGGCCCACATGATCCCTCTTTCAGCGGTGTGGGCCGGACCGGAATGGGACGAGCACTTCCGCGCACCCCCGCTCTTCTATGCGCGGACCGAAGGTTCGACACCGTTCCGGTTTTCTCTCCATGTTGGCGATGTCGGCCATACCCTGATCGTCGGGCCGACAGGGGCTGGCAAGTCGGTGCTGCTGGCGCTGATGGCACTGCAGTTCCGGCGCTACGATTGCGCCCAGGTCTTCGCGTTCGATTTCGGCGGATCGATCCGTGCGGCAGCGCTGGCCTGCGGCGGCGACTGGCAGGACTTGGGCACCAGCCTTTCCGACGACAGCGCTGGCGCTGTTCTGTTGCAACCGCTGGCGCGGATCAATGAACCTGCCGAACGCAATTGGGCCGCCGAATGGCTACAGGCGATCCTCACCTCCGAAGGCGTGACCATCGATCCCGCCACTAAGGAGCATCTTTGGTCGGCGCTGACCTCCCTTTCGACCGCACCCGTCGCCGAGCGCACGCTGACCGGATTGGCCGTGCTGCTCCAGTCGCAGGCATTGAAGCAAGCGCTGGCACCGTACTGCATCGGCGGGCCATTTGGTCGGTTGCTCGATGCCGAGGTCGAGCATCTCGGCGAAGCGAGCTTTCAGGCCTTCGAAACCGAGGGGCTGACCGGCTCGGCGGCCGCCCCGGCGGTGCTGTCCTACCTGTTCCATCGGATCGAAGGGCGGCTCGACGGCTCGCCGACGATGATCATCATCGACGAGGGCTGGCTCGTACTCGACAGCCCGGCCTTCGCCGCGCAGCTGCGCGAATGGCTGAAGACGCTGCGCAAGAAGAATGCGAGCGTGGTGTTTGCAACCCAAAGCCTTGCCGACATCGAAAGTTCGGCGATCGCGCCTGCCATCATCGAAAGCTGCCCGACCCGCATCTTCCTGCCCAACGAGCGCGCGGTCGAGCCGCAGATTCTGTCGATCTATCGCCGCTTTGGCCTCAACGACCGGCAGATCGAGATCGTCGCGCGGGCGACCCCCAAGCGCGACTATTATTGCCAGTCGGCGCGCGGCAACCGGTTGTTCGAGCTCGGCCTGGGCGAAGTCGCGCTCGCCTACGCCGCCACCTCTTCGAAGACCGACCAGCTGGCGATTGCCGAACTGACCGAAGCGCTTGGGCCAGCAGGCTTTGCGGCCGCCTGGCTGCGCCATCGCGGCCTCGCCTGGGCCGCCGACATGCTCCCGGCCGCCGACCCCGTTCCCCCGCCCAATTGGGCCAACCCAAGGAGTAATGCCATGAAGTCGAGTCTCAAGAAGTCTCTGGGTTTCCGTCAGATGCTCGCCGCCGGTGCTGCGGTGCTGTCGATGACTGTCGCCGCGCTGGTTCCAGCACCCGCCTATGCCCAGTTCGGCGGAATCGTTTACGATCCCACGAACTACTCGCAGAACATCCTGACGGCGGCGCGCACGCTCGAGCAGATCAACAACCAGATCCGCCAGCTGCAGAACCAGGCGACCTCGCTGATCAACGAAGCCCGCAATCTCGCCAGCCTGCCGACCAGCGTGCTTGCACCGCTTCAGCAGCAGATCCGACAGACCCAGCAGTTGCTCAGCGAAGCGCAGCGGATGGCGTACAACGTCCAGCAGATTCAGACCGAGTTCGCGCGGCAGTACAAGTCGATGGACCTGACCGCGCCGCAGCGCACCATGGTCGAAGGCGCGGAAAGCCGCTGGCAGAACAGTGTTGCCGCCTTCGAGGACGCGCTCAAGGTCCAGGCCGGGGCGGTCGCCAACATCGAGGGTACGCGAACTGCGGTGAACGACCTGGTCACCGCGAGCCAGTCGGCGACCGGTGCGCTGCAGGCTGCGCAGGCCGGGAACCAGCTGCTGGCGGTGCAGTCGCAGCAGCTCGCAGACCTGATCGCCAGTGTCACTTCGCTGGGCCGGGCACAGACGCTCGATGCAGCGAACAGCGCCGCCGCCAAGGCACAGGCTCGCGAGCAGCTGCGGCGCTTCCTCGCGCCCGGACGCGGTTACGTTCCCACAACCGCCCAGATGTTCCGGAACTGAGGCGATGGACACCAAGCTCTTCGCGCGGATCGGAGCCGGGGCGTTCGTCGCCATCGCGCTGACCATGTCCGTGCTTCAGCTGCGCGAAGAGCGCCCCGAGCCGCTGCCGGAAGTGATTACGGTGTTCGAACCCGACGGCGATCCATTGCCCGCACAGCTTCGTGCTTGTGCGGCAATGGGCGAACTCGCGCTGTCCTCGCCCGACTGCCGCGCGGCCTGGGCCGAGAAGCGGCGGCGGTTCCTTGGGGTCGAGAGTGACGCCAGCGAACCTGCCGACGATGCCGCCGTCGAGAAGAGCGAAGCGTCGGCTCCGTCATCCGAACCCCAACCAGCAAAGGGCCTCTGACATGGGTGGCACCGGCGTCGTCGACCGCTTCCTCGACATCTTCTCGCGTTACATCGACAGTGGGTTCGGCCTCCTGTCGGGCGAGGTCGCGTTCATCGCAACCACCCTGATCGTGATCGACGTAACGCTGGCCGCACTGTTCTGGTCCTGGGGCGAGAATGAAGACATCATCGCTCGCCTCGTCAAAAAGACCCTGTTCGTCGGCGTGTTCGCCTACATCATCGGCAACTGGAACAACCTCGCGCGGATCGTGTTCGAGAGCTTCGCCGGGCTTGGCCTCAAGGCCAGCGGCACCGGCTTCACTGCTGCCGAACTGCTGCAACCGGGCCGGGTCGCGCAAGTCGGCATGGATGCGGCGCAACCGCTGATCACCGCGATCTCCGACCTGATGGGGTTTGTCAGCTTCTTCGAGAATTTCCTGCAGATCATCATTCTGCTGCTGGCCTGGGCGATCGTTATCATCGCCTTCTTCATCCTGTCGATCCAGCTGTTTATCACGCTGATCGAATTCAAGCTGACCACACTCTGCGGGTTCGTGCTGATCCCGTTCGGCCTGTTCGGCAAGACCGCGTTCATGGCCGAGCGCGTGCTGGGCAACGTCGTGTCGAGCGGCATCAAGGTGCTGGTCCTTGCAGTGATCGTCGGCATCGGCTCGACCATCTTCACCGAGTTCACTTCCGCGATCGGCGCTGAGCCGACGATCGAGGACGCGCTTTCGATCATGCTCGCCAGCCTGTCGCTGCTCGGCCTCGGCATCTTTGGCCCCGGCATCGCCAATGGCATCGTCTCGGGCGGACCGCAGCTAGGCGCAGGCGCGGCCGCCGGGACCGCGCTGCTTGCCGGCGGCGCTGCTGCTGGCGCGGTTGCCGGTGCGCGGATGGCAGGCGGCGCGGTCGCCAGTGCCGCCTCCAACGTTGCACATGGCACCTCGCGCGCCGCAGGCGGTGCCAGCATGGCCTATGCGCTCGGTTCGGCGGGCAAGTCGGGCGCAGCCGCAGTCAGCTCCGGCATGGCCGCAGTCGGCGACGCCGCAGTTGGGGCTGCAACCTCGCCGCTGCGCAAGGCAGGCGACGGCATGAAGCAGTCGTTCCGCGAAGGCAGCCGCGCGGCAATCACCAACACCGGCGGCAGTATCACGCCTGGGCCGAACACGCCGCCTTCGCCGCCACCATCGGCAGACGCGGGCCAGCCCGCCTGGGCCAAGGCAATGAAGGACCGCCAGACCATCTCCCACGGTGCGACCATCGCCGCCCATACGCTCAAATCTGGCGACAGCCATGGCGGCGGGGCTTCCATCGACACTTCCGAAAAGGACTGATTGCCATGTTCCGACGACCCTCGATCCGCTACGGCAAGACCCCCGAGCCCGAAACGCCCTACCAGCGCGCCGCGCAGGTCTGGGACGACCGCATCGGTTCGGCCCGTGTTCAGGCACGTAGCTGGCGGCTTGCCTTCTTCGGTGCGCTGGGTCTTTCGACCTGCCTCACTGCCGGGATCATCTGGCAGGGCGCGCGCGGATCGATCATCCCCTGGGTGGTCCAAGTCGACAAGCTCGGCGAAGCCCAAGCCGTCGCACCCGCCGATGCCGGTTACATGCCCTCGGATCCGCAGGTCGCGTTCCATCTGGCCCGGTTTATCGAGCAGGTCCGCGCGGTCCCCGACGACCCGATAATCGTCCGCCAGAACTGGCTGCGCGCCTATGACTTCGCCACCGACAAGGGCGCGCTCGCGCTCAACGACTACGCTCGGACGAACGATCCGTTCGCCCTGATCGGGCGGGAGCAGGTCGGAGTGGACGTAACCAGCGTGATCCGCGCTTCACCGACCAGCTTCCGTGTCGCTTGGGCCGAACGCCGTTATCGCGACGGCAGCCTCGCTGAAACGAGCCGCTGGACCGCGATCCTGACCATCGTCGTCCAGGTCCCCCGCACCCCCGATGCCCTGCGCAAAAACCCGCTCGGCATCTTCGTCAACGCCATCAACTGGTCGAAGGAACTCGGATCATGATCAGCACTTTGCAGCGGCCAATCGCCGCATCGCCATTGCCTTGCTCGCCGCGAGCACGGCACTCCCCACGCAGGCCCAAAAGGACCAGCCTGCATCGCCTGCGGTTCCCAACGAGGTATCGCAGGCGACCCTTTCCGAGCCGACGGTGGTGGCCATCCCCGTGCCGCTTCCGCTCCCCGGCCAACTCAAACAGTTTCCGCAGCGTACCCCTCCCCACGCTGCGGGCCGCTCCCGCCCGTTCCAGAGTCGCCCCACTCTCCAGGACAGGCTGGGAGCGGCAATGGAGGCTGCGCGGGTGCAGCCCGAGCGCACCGGGTTCATCAACGCGATCCAGGTCTTTCCCTACACCGAAGGCGCGCTCTACCAGGTCTATGCCAAGCCCGGCCAGGTAACCGACATCGCGCTGCAGGAAGGTGAACAACTGGTCGGCTCGGGACCGGTGGCGTCGGGCGACACGGCGCGCTGGATGATCGGCGATACTGTCAGCGGCAGCGGGCCCGCGTCGCGGGTCCACATACTGGTGAAGCCGATCCGTCCGGACATCGCGACCAATCTGGTGATCAACACCGACCGGCGCACTTATCATCTCGAACTGCGTGCCAATCCGTCAGTCTATATGGCGTCGGTCTCCTGGACCTATCCGCAGGACGAGCTGATCGCGCTGCGGCAAGCTCGGACCGAAGCGATCGGGGCCGCGCCGGTTGCGGCGGGGATTGATCTATCCACACTCAACTTTCGCTACGCGATCGACGGTGACCGCCCTGACTGGCGCCCGCTGCGCGCGTTCGACGACGGGGTCCGCGTGTTCATCGAGTTTCCCGAGAGCATCGCGCAGGGCGAACTGCCGCCGCTGTTTGTGATCGGTGCCAAGGGTGAAGCCGAACTGGTCAATTACCGGGTCGCTGGTCGTTACATGATCGTCGACCGGCTGTTCGCCCGCGCCGAGCTGCGGCTTGGCGGACGCAAGGGCCAGCAGACGGTGCGGATTGTCTCTAACCGGCGGGGGCGGGCATGAACGGCGAAATCGAGGACGAACGCACGGGAGCGCCGCCCGTTGATCCCGACAGCGCGGTCAAGCTGCGGGGCGATCCGCCGCGCGTGATGCGATTGTCGAGGAAGGCCATCGGCATCGCCTCGGCCTGCGGCTTCGCGCTGGTCGGCGGCGCGCTGATCTACGCGCTTCAGCCTGCTGGCAGGAAAGGGGCTGATGAACTCTACAACACCGATGGTGTGGCTGTGGCCGACAATCTTGCCGGCGCGCCCAAGGATTACGGCCAGGTGCCCAAGCTCGGGCCGCCGCTTCCCGGCGACCTCGGCAGGCCGATCCTTGAGGCCCAGCGCCGCGGCGACGTGGCGGCCCTGCCGCCAATTGGAGCCGGGCCACCTGCGGCTCCGGTCGATCCCGCCGCAACTGCCGCCGAGGCCGCCCGCCAGCGCGCCGAACAGGAACGCGAAGCCGCACGCGGCAGCCGCCTGTTCTTCGGTGGCGGTTCGCCGGGAAGCGGAGGTGGCGGACTGGTCGGTCTGCCATTGTCCGCAGAGGCCCAGGTCGCCGCTCCTGCGGCTGCACCGCAGTCGGATACCGGCCGCAAGCTAGCGTTTCTCGAACGAGCCAGCGACCGGCGCACCGTTTCAGGCGAGCGGCTGACCGGGCTGGCGTCGCCTTCGATCCTGCAGGCGGGTTCGGTCATCCCCGCAGCGCTGATCACAGGGATTCGCTCCGACCTGCCTGGGCTGGTGACCGCGCAGGTTACCCAAAACGTCTATGACAGCCCGACCGGGCGCATCCTGCTCATCCCGCAAGGCTCACGGCTGATCGGCGACTATGACGCCGACGTTACGTTCGGGCAGAGCCGGATCCTGCTCGCCTGGAACCGGCTAATCCTCCCCGATGGCCGTTCGATCGTGCTCGAACGTCAGCCAGCCTCCGACCCGCGCGGGTTTGCCGGGTTGCAAGATGGCACCAATTACCATTGGGGCGGCGTTTTGAAGGCCGCACTTGTCTCAACGCTTTTGGGCGTGGGGTCGGAACTGGGGTCTGGTAATGATGGCGATCTGGCCCGTGCAGTCCGGCGCGGGACGCAGGACAGCATCAATCGCGCTGGCGAGCAGATTGTTTCGCGCGAGCTCAATGTCCGACCAACGCTGACCATCCGACCTGGTTTTCCGGTCCGCGTGCTGGTGACTCGCGACCTGATCCTCGGAGACGTCCAATGACACGGTTGAAGCTGGCTGATTTGGCCGACGAGAAACCGGTACGATTGACGGTCGAGGTGTCGGCGCGGCTGCACCGGGAAATGCTGGCATACGCGATGGTGCTCAATGGCGGGGACGCCAAGGGAGCGCCAACACCCGAGCGGCTGATCCCGCCGATGATCGAACGGTTCATCGCGACGGACCGTGGTTATACAAAGACCCGCCGTTCGGCTCAGCCAGGGTAGCGTTCTTCGATCAGTTTGAAGAATCGCTGGAGCGCCGGGTTGTCGTTATCCTCGCGCCAGTAGAGCGCATACTCGAGCCGTGCGGGACCGCTTGGATCATAGATCTCGCGGAACTCAAGACCGGGCCATGCAACGCCCTGCGAGGCTTCGGTTGCGATCGTGATGAATCGCTTCGCTGCGACCATGCTCAGCACGCTCTCAAGGCTGGTGTCTTGATAGATTATCGCCGGCCGATAGGCTTGCTCGGTCAACCGCGCGGAAATCAGATTTCCGAGAATGGGACCAATCCCGCTGTTTGGGACGACGAATACTTCGCGCCGGAGATCTTGCCAGTAGATGCGCTCCTGATCGACGAGGTGATTGTCCTCTGCCACCACAACAAAGAGCTTTTCCGACCACAGAGGTCGGGACTTGAGACCTGCGTCACCAAGCCCGATCGGCGCGACGGCAACGTCAATGGTACGGGATTGAAGGCCGTGCAGGAGTTTTTCCGGTCCGGTTTCCACACCATCGAACTGCACATCAGGAAACCTGGTCAGATAGTCCGAGAAAGCAAGCTTGAGATTGCCGGACAGCAGCGACGAGCAGTAACCAACCGCAATCCTGCCATGCAGGCCGTAGCTGACATTGCGAGCCGTTGTCTGGAGGTTGTCGATGTCGGTAACTATTCGGCGAGCCTGTTCGATGAACGCCCGGCCGTTATCGGTTGGTTCGGCACCGCGTGTTGTCCGTTCGAACAGCTTGACGCCCAACCGGTCCTCAAGCTGCAACACTCTTCGGCTCAGCGTCGACTGCTTGACATTGAGGACAGCCGCCGCCCGAGAGAAGCTCTGCGTATCCGCCGTCATTACAGCATAACGCAACTGTCGGACTTCAATGCCCATCTGACCTGCTCCCCCTAGATCATCGTGGAATACTCTATTCAGAATAAGGCATATCAAATTCCACGATAAATCAAACCCAACCCGCCCATCCAGGCAGGAGGGCGGGTTGATGTGGTGTTTGCAATTTCACAGGGTCTTGAAGTTGTGGAGCAGCCCGCAAACGGCGTCGGTTGTCGTCCCCGGAATCGGCGGTCCGGGCTGAGTGTCTTGGGTGTGATAGTGATGTGACTCGACCATGCGATGTACTCCTTCAGTCACCAGTTCATGAACCTTGACACCATGTCAGGGTCAAGCGCAAATTCACCCGGTCACGCCGAGCGGATCCAGGGTTCCGAGCCATGCGACGAGCGCAAGAATGGCCAATGCGGCACTACCCTCGCCCAGCAGGCTCCGCCTCAGACTCTTTGCTGCCATCTCCGTGTTGTTGTCGCGGATCGCGACACTCAGGGCCGGGGTCAGCCGCCAGCGATTGAGCGCGGCTAGCGCCAGCATCGCGACAAACAGCAGCAGCTTGATGATCAGCAACTGACCATAAGTGGTGAGGGGCAGCTGCGTGAAATGCGGAAAGCCCACAACGGCAAGGCAATTGATTATGCCGGTTGCCACGATCAGGCCAACAGCGAAGCTGCCGACCTGCGAAAATCGATCAAGCGCGCGGTGGGTCGCCGAAAGGTGCAATCCCGACAAGGCTGGCGAAGGCCGGAACAGAATCCACGAAAAGGCGGCAATGCCCCCGATCCAGACCGCTGCGGCCAGCATATGAATGATGTCGCTCAGCCGGTGGACAGTTCCCGTCCAGCCTTCCGTTGCCCCGGCATGGCCGGTCCAGACCAGCGTCGCGATCGCGACTGAAGTCGCTGCGAGGAGGACAAGGCGCGCCGATACGGGATGGCGGCCAAGCGCACTTGCGGATAGCACGGCCATGACCAGCGCCGCCATGCGGACAATCCAGGCCGTGCCGATCGCGCTTTCGCCGATGATCTCGTGCAGGACTTCGCCATCTAGCGCCCAGAGGCTCGAACCGGTCATCGCTGCGACAAGCGCAACCATTCCGAAGCCGGACAGCATCAGCCCAAGCCATGAAAGGACTATTGCGGGTCCGTTCAGGGGCAGAATGCCCGACGTCCGCTCTTCGTGCGCTAGGGCATAGAGCGAGAATGCGACCAAGCCCGCCAGCACCATCAGGTCGGCATAAAGCGCGAACCTGATGACGATGACGGGCAGGTTGTCCATGCCGCTTAGCGCACGGTGAAGGTGAAAGTGCCGCTCATGCGGTGAGTGTCCATGCCGGCAGCTGTCCAGCTCACCTGGTAGGTTCCCGCAGCAAGCGGGCGCCTGAGAAGTAGCGTCATCGACTTGCGGTCCTTGCCCATCTGGGCGGTGAAGCCGGTGATCGCCATCGGCGCATGACTGGCCATGCCGGGCATCCCGGTCATTGCAATCGTGGCGCGTGCAGTGGCACCGATGATCGGCTCATTGAAACGCAGTTCGATCTTGGCGGGGCCTGCGACCGTGGCATTGGCTGCGGGGCTCGACGAGATGAGCTGGGTGTGCGCGGCAGCGATTTGCGGGGCGACGAGCCCCAGTGCTGTGAAGGCGAGGGCAAAACGGGGGAAGCGCATAAAAATCTCCTTGGGTCGTCGTGTCATCGGGGAATACGCATGCTGCGGCGGCATCCCTTGGAATATTCTGAAGGCTTTTTCCTGAGGGATCGCGCCTGCGGCTGCGTATAGAGGTTCAAGCCATAGGGAGATTGCTCGTGCCCGATTTTGATCAGGCGCTTTTCCGCCTGCGCACATTGCCAGTTCCTGCAGGATTGGCCGAGATCGATGCTGCCGTATTTGCAGGCCTCGCACGCAGTCGCCGGGAAGCCGCAGCTGCGCCGCGTCTGACGGGCTTCGCCGTTGCTGCTGCGCTCGTCATGGGAATGGTCGCTGGTGGTTTCTCCAGCAGTGAACCAGCGGTCGCCCAGCCGATCTCGCCATTTGCGTCCGACAATCCCCTCGCGCCATCGACCTTGCTGGCGGTTCATCCATGAGCTGGGGCAGGCGGCTCTTGCTGATCGCGGTTGTCGCCTTCGCGGCGGCAATGGCCGGCACTTATGCAGGGCGAACTGTCTTTGCGCCTGACAGGCAGACCGAGACCGAGTTGCACGCGCTGTTGCACAAAGACCTCAACCTCGATGCCGCGCAGCACGCGAAGATCGAGGCGATCGAACAGCGTTTCGCCACACGGCGAAAGGCACTCGAACTCGAAATGCGCGCGGCTAATGCTCATCTCGCCGCTGCGATGCAGACCGAGCATGGCTATGGACCCGAGGTCACCGCAGCCATCGATCATACCCACATGGTCATGGGCGAGATGCAGAAGGAAACACTTGAGCATCTGTTTGCCATGCGCGCTGTGCTGAGGCCCGACCAGGCTGCCAAGTTTGACAGGACCGTAACCAGGGCGCTCTCACCCGAAATCGCGGCCCCAGACGCCAAGTGAGTCTGACGCT
This sequence comes from Sphingomonadales bacterium, assembly GCA_016704425.1. Taxonomy (GTDB): domain Bacteria; phylum Pseudomonadota; class Alphaproteobacteria; order Sphingomonadales; family Sphingomonadaceae; genus Aquisediminimonas. The sequence goes on along the minus strand of JADJAC010000009.1, from coordinate 77,124 downwards.
GTCCGATGGCAGCGATGCGGAACTCGCGGCGCTAGCGCTCGCGGGGCGGCAGGATGCCTACCGCGAGTTACTGGCACGGCATCGCGAGTCCGTGTTCCGGTTGGTCCGCGCGGCCACCGGCGATCCGCACGAAGCGCTCGATCTCACCCAGGAAACCTTCGTCGCGGCATTTGCTGCACTCCAAAGCTATGATCGCGAGCGTCCGTTCGCTGTGTGGGTTAAGCGAATCGCGCTCAACAAGTGCCGCGACTGGGCGCGGCGGCGCAGGGTGCGAGCCTTTTTCACGCGCGCTGCACCGCTGGAAGATGCCTTCGACGTGTCAGACGACACTGTTCCCGCCGATGTACAAGCCGCCGACCGGGCAGAACTGGCGCGCGTGACCGCCGCCATGGCGCGATTGCCCGCGCGTCTGCGCGAAGCACTGGTGTTGAGGACGGTCGATGGCCTGACCCAGGCCGAGGCCGCCGAGGTGCTTTCGGTCAGCGAGAAGACCATCGAGACTAGGCTTTACCGCGCCCGGGCCAAACTGAAGGCACTGCTCGGCGATCGGATGTGAGGGGTAAGAGTCCGGGCCGCGTATGGGTTGGAACAGTCAGCAACTTCACGCGGTAACCTTCATGCCAGCAATTTCCCTAGATCGACGCAGTCTCATTCGTTCCGCAGCCTGGGGGTGCGGAGGACTTGCCTTGTCGGGAGCGTTTCCGGCCTGGGCGCGTAGCGGCTCACCGGGGCTCGCCGCACCGTTGGCGACGGTATCGGGCGAGGACATCGCCCTGTCGATCGGCCATGCGATGATCGGTATCGGAGGCCGCTCAGGCCATGCGATCGGAATCAACGGTTCAACCCCCGGGCCGGTTATTCGCCTCAAGGAAGGCCAGAACGTCCGCCTCGCGGTGACCAATACGCTGGCCGAGGATAGTTCGATCCACTGGCACGGCGTGCTGCTGCCGTTCCAGATGGACGGTGTTCCCGGCGTCAGCTTTCCGGGGATCAAACCGGGGGCGACCTTTCCTTACGAATTTCCCGTCAGGCAGTCTGGCACTTACTGGTATCACAGCCATTCGGGCATGCAGGAAGCCATGGGCATGTATGGCGCGATCGTGATCGATCCCGTCGGCCCCGATCCCGTCGCTTACGACCGCGAACATGTGATCCTGCTCGCCGACTGGAGCTTTACCCATCCGCACACCATCCTGCGCAAGCTGAAGGCACAGGGCGGCTATTACAATATGCAGAAGCAGACGCTGGCGGGCCGCCTCGCAGGCAAGGACATGTCGGCCGCCGACCGGAGGATGTGGGCCGGAATGCGGATGGATCCGACTGACATCTCGGACGTGACCGGTTCGACCTACCATTTCCTCGTCAATGGCCACGACAGCGGAGCCAACTGGACCGGGCTGTTCACACCGGGCGAGCGGGTTCGTCTGCGGATCATCAATGCTTCGGCAATGACCAACTTCAACATCCGGATTCCGGGACTCCCCATGACCGTCGTCGCCGCCGACGGGCAGAACGTCCAGCCGGTTGAGACCGACGAGTTCCAGATCGCCATCGCCGAAACCTATGACGTGATCGTCCAGCCTTCGGCGGACATGGCCTATGGCTTTATTGCCGAAGCAATCGACCGCTCGGGCCAGGTCCGCGCGACACTGGCGCCGCGCCTTGGAATGATCGCACCGATCCCCGCGATCCGCGAGCGGCCGCTCCTCACCATGAAGGACATGGGCATGGGCGAGATGGACATGTCAGGCGGTGGCGACATGGCCGGAATGGATCATGGTGCAGGTGGTCACGGCGCGATGAACATGCGCGATCCGTCCGTTGCACCCCAGGTCAAGATGGGCCCGGGGGTCGCAACGCTGTCGCCGATGCCGATGGACCGGACCGGCGAGCGCCCGACCGGCCTCGAGAAGGTCGATCACCGGGTGCTGACCTATCACGACCTCAAGTCGCTTGCCCCCAATGCTGACACGCGGACGCCAACACGCGAAATCGATTTGCACCTGACCGCCAACATGGAACGCTATATGTGGTCGTTCGACGGCCAGAAGTTCAGCGAGAACAGCGAGCCGATACCCTTGCGGCATATGGAGCGGGTTCGCGTCAATCTGATCAACGATACGATGATGCCGCATCCGATCCATTTGCACGGCCACTTCTTTGAGGTTGTGACCGGCAATCCCGGCCATCACCCGGTCAAGCATACCGTCAACGTCCTGCCTGGCGGCAAGGTCTCGTTCGACCTGACCGCCGACGGTCTCGGCGACTGGGCGTTTCACTGCCATATGTTGCTCCACATGATGTCGGGGATGTTCCGCGTCGTGACGGTGCGCCATGAGGAGGACGCGGCATGAAGGCGATCCTGCTGCTCGGCACGGCCGCGCTCTTCGCTGCGCCGGCCGCCGCTCATGCCCAGGCCGCGATGCCTGGCATGGACATGGCCCCCACTGCGCCGCCGAAGGAACCGGCACCGATCCCCGCACCAGTGGACGATCATGCCGCCCCTACCGCGCCTGCTGAAACCGCACCGGACCAAGCCGATCCGCACGCGGGGCATGATCCGGCAGCCCAGCTGGAAGGTTCCTCTGACATGAATGGCATGGCAGGAATGCCGGGCATGTCGCCTGCCGATACCCAGATCGGCACCGCACCCGCTCCCGCTCCCCCGGCCGATCATGCCGCCGATGCCCTGTTTGACCCGGCCGCGATGGCCTTTTCGCGTAGGAATCTGAGACGCGAAAACGGTGCATTCAGCGGATCAATGATCTTGTTCGATTTGGCTGAATTTCAGGCACGCCCGGGCGGTAATGGCTATCGCTGGGAAAGCGATGCCTGGTTCGGCGGCGATATCGATCGCCTTCAGATCAAGACTGAGGGCGAAGGCTCCTTTGGCAAGCCGATCGAGGATGTCGAAGTCCAGGCGCTCTATTCGCGCGCCATTTCGCCGTTCTGGAATGCCCACATCGGGCTGCGCCATGACATCGCGCCCAACCCGTCGCGCACATACGCGGTGGTGGGTGTCGAGGGACTTGCGCCGTACTGGCTTCATGCAACCGGGCAGTTGTTCCTGTCGGACAAGGGCGATGTCCGGGCCCGCATCGAAGGCAGCTACGATGAGCGCATCACCCAGAAGCTCATTTTCCAGCCGCGCGTCGAATTGAACTTCTCCTTGCAGGATATGCCTGCCTTGGGCGTTGGGTCGGGCCTCACCAGCTTTGAACTGGGAGCACGCCTGCGCTATGAAGTGCGCAAGGAATTTGCGCCCTATATCGGGGTCGAATGGTCCGGAAGAACTGGCGATACCGCGCGTTACGCGCGGTTGGCCGGCGAAAAGCCGAACGCGGTCAATTTCGTCGCCGGGATCAGGTTCTGGTTTTGAAGCGCTATCGACACCGCATTCATGTGTTCGCCAGTCGGGCACATAAATGGCTCGCGCTGTTCATCGGCGCACAACTGCTGATCTGGTTCGCGAGCGGCGCATTGATGAGCTTTTTGCCGATCGACAAGGTGCGCGGCGAGCATCTCGTGTCGCGCGAGGCCGTGACGGCGATTCCGGTGGCCACACAGTTCGTCGACCCGTCCCGGATTACAGCCAGCGCAGGAGCACCGGTCGAAGCGATCAACTGGCATATGCTGGGCAATCGCCCGGTTGCCGAAGTGACGACGTCCAAGGGCATCACCTTGTTCGACGCTGCAACAGGCGCGGCGCTGCCGCCCGTCGATGCGGCCATGGCGACAGCCATTGCCAATTCCGCTTGGAAATCTGCCAGCAAACCGACTTCAAAGGCGTCACGCATCACGAACGAAAGCCCCGAATATCGTGGCGCGCTTCCGGCGTGGCGGATCGCCTATGCTGATCCTGACGCCACCAGCGTGTTCGTCGCCGTCGATACCGGCAAGATCACCGCCGTCCGCACCGGGACTTGGCGGCTCTACGATTTCTTCTGGAGCCTCCACATCATGGACTGGAAGAACCACGAGGATTTCAACACCTGGTGGCTGCTGTGCTTTGCCATTGGCGGTCTGTTATTTGGGTTGGCGGGCACGGTGCTGCTGTTCATGCGCTGGCCAATCCGGCGTAGCCGCAAGGTCGGTCACCATCAACAGAACGTGCGCTGACTGTTGCACACCTTCGAAGAGGAGTTTGAGCCGCGATGAAAAGCGAAAACGACATGGCACACGACACGTCAACTTTGCATTCTGATCTGGCCAAGGTTCCGGCGGTAACGCTCGGTTTCTGGCTGATCAAAATTCTGGCCACGACGCTTGGCGAGACGAGCGGCGATACGGTCAGCATGACGATGAATCTGGGCTATCTGGTCGGCACAGCGATTTTTCTCGGCCTTCTGGTGCTTCTTGTCTGGTGGCAGGTTCGGGCCAAGCGGTTCCACCCCTTTCTTTACTGGGCGACGATTATCGCTTCCACCACGGCCGGGACGACCATGGCCGACTATGCGACCCGCTCGCTTGGAATTGGCTACACCGGTGGTTCTCTGCTCCTCCTCGGTTTGGTGCTGTCATCGCTCTACGCGTGGCACAGAAGCTTGGGCACTATATCAGTGGAGAGTGTCCACGAGCCGCGCGCCGAGACATTCTACTGGATCACGATCACCTTTTCGCAAACCCTGGGAACCGCGTTGGGAGACTGGCTGGCCGATACCGGGAGTCGCGGCTACATCGGAGCGGCGATCATTTTTGCGGCAATGCTCGCGTTGGTAGCAGTGCTCTATTTCCGAACCGCGATCAGCCGGACCGTTCTGTTCTGGACCGCCTTCATCCTGACACGCCCTCTTGGCGCAGCCGTTGGCGATTTTCTCGACAAGCCGATCGATCATGGCGGACTAGCCATGAGTCGTCCCATAGCTTCGGCAGTCTTGGCGGCTGCCATCATTGTACTGATCATGGTGTTCCCGCAACGCGGGGGGAACCATCCGGTCAATGCAAAATCATAGTGTAAAAGGAAGCCCGCCGTGAAAAAACTCATCCTCGCTCTCATGTTTTTCGCAACTCCCGCGTTGGCGGCATCGGACTTCGTCATGCATCGTGACCCCGGATGCGGCTGCTGCGAAAAATGGGCAGCACAAGTGCGCGCCGCATTCGGGCGCAATGTCAGGATCATCGACGATGCCAACCGCGCCGCATTCGATGTCCGTCTCGGGGTGCCAGCTTCACTGTCAGGCTGTCATACCGCAATTATCGACGGAATGACGTTTGAAGGCCATGTGCCGATTGCCGACATGAAGCGCGTGCTGACGACCAAGCCGCGCGGTGTTCGCGGGCTGGCAGTTGCCGGAATGCCCCTGGGGTCGCCAGGTATGGAAGCGCCCGGACAGCGGGCTGCCAGCTTCAATGTGATGGCGTTCGGTGCGGGAGGGACTTTCGTCTATGCGCGACACTAACGGAGCGCGTGAACCGGGGCGGATTGGCCAGCCTTCCTGATACGGCTGAACTGGAATTTCTGCCCGGTGCCGCTTGATGTTTAATCGACGGGGACCTGGCGACTAGTATGGACGTATTCTCGTCAAGTGACCTGATCAAGCCACACGCGGCCAATCCGGATGAATGTCGTCGATCACAAAGGCGTGGCTCTTGGTTTTGCCGTGGTCATGATCTTCACGCATATGCGCATGGTCGGGTGGCAGGTCATCATGGCTATGCGCCACCAGTGCGGGATCATGTGACGGCCAGAGCCAAAGGGACGCGAAGGTTCCGATGCCGGCGACCGTTGCCAGCACAGCGAACGCCGCAACCTGGCTGACGCCCGCTCCGATTTGTCCGGCCAGCGGGTAGCAGATCAGCCAGCAGCCATGACTAAGTGCGAACTGGGCGGCGAAGACGGCGGGCCGGTCTTCGGCATTGGCGGAGCGCCGCAAGAGCCGACCCGATGGGGTGACGCTCATCGAATAGGCAATACCGAGGACGAACCAGCCCGCCAGCAGCATCGGCCAATATCCAGCGCTCTTCGCGAACAGCGCGGTAAGCACGGCCATGGCCGCAAGGCCAGTAGTCAGCAGCGCCGCAGCGCTCGCCATCAAGGTCCGGTCACTGATCTTGTCGAGCAACCGGGGAATGAAGAACGCTGCCAGCATTGAGCCGAAGCCATAGGCCGCGAGCGTTAGCGCCATTTCCCTTTGGCCAAAGCCGAGGTTGCCCCGCACAATGACAACGGTGTTGACGATCACCATCGAGCTTGCCGCCGCCGAGGCAAGGCTGAGTGCAAGCAGGCCTTTGAGCCGCGGCGTCTTGAGGTAAATCCTGAGACCCCGCGTGGTCTTGGTCCAGATGCCGCCAGTGCGCGGCTTGGCAGGCGAGCGCGGGAGCGCAACCGATACCACCAGCAGGGCGGAGCAGATGAAGCCGATCGAGGTTCCGGCAAACAGCCAATGGAAACTGATCACCGAAAGCAGCGCCGCTGCAAGGATCGGGCTGATCAGGCTTTCCATGTCGTAGGCCAATCGCGAGAGCGAAAGCGCACGGGTATAGTCGGCTTCATCGGGCAGTACGTCGGGGATCGTTGCCTGGAACGTCGGAGTGAAAGCCGCAGAGGCCGATTGCAGCACGAAGATCAGGACATAGATTTGCCAGATCTGATCGACGAAGGGCAGGCTGAGCGCGACGGCGGCGCGCACCAAATCCATCGCAACGAGGAAGGCACGGCGCGGCAAGCGGTCAGCGAAGGCACCAACCACTGGAGCGACGCCGATATAGGCAACCATTTTGATCGCCAAGGCCGTTCCCAGCACGGCCCCCGCATTGCCTCCGGCGAGATCGTAGGCCAGCAGGCCTAGCGCTACGGTAGCCAGCCCTGTGCCGATGAGCGCGATAATCTGCGCTCCGAGCAGATGGCGGTAGGTGCGATTGGCAAGGACCGAGATCATGCGGATATTCCTGAGCTTGCGGCGAAGCGCGGACCCAAGGTTTCGATGATCTTGCAATCGGCTACCGTGTCGCGCTGACAGCTGCCGATCACCCGTCTCAATTCGTCGCGCATCGCGGCAAGGTCTTCGATCTTGCGTTCGACTTCAGCCAGGTGCCCGCTGGCAATCGCATCGACTGCACCGCAGGGCTTGCTCCGATCATCGGCGAGCGCGAGCAAATCGCGCACGGCGTCGAGGCTGAAGCCCAGATCGCGCGCACGGCGGATGAACGACAGGCGCTGGAGATGCGCAGGGCCGTAGCTGCGATAATTGGCATTGGTCCGCGCAGGTGGCGGAAGCAGTCCTGCTTTCTCATAGAAGCGGACAGTTTCCACCTTGGTTGCGGTCGCTTTTGCCAGTTCGCCGATTTTCATCGCTTGACCCTGTAGTTGCTACAGGGTGCATATGCAGCGCCGACTCGCACTTTGTCGAGAAGGAAGTTCATGGCTGACGATTGCTGCACGAGCGCTTGTGGAAGCACGAAAACGCTCAACGATCCGCGCTGGCGGCGGGCCTTGTGGATCGCGCTTGGCGTAAATGCGGTGATGTTTGCGGTCGAATTTGTCGCTGGATCGGCGGCGGATTCGCGCTCGCTCCAGGCCGACGCGCTCGATTTTCTGGGCGACAGCGCCAACTACGCGATCAGCTTGACAGTCGCGAGCATGGCGCTGGTCTGGCGCGCAAGGTCGGCCCTGCTCAAGGGGCTGACTCTACTGGCGTTCGGAGCGTGGGTACTGGCGACCGCCATTCTTGCGTTTGTAAACGGGGCCGCGCCACAACCCGAAACCATGGGCATCGTCGGGGCCGCAGCACTGATCGCTAATGTCGGCGTTGCACTATTGCTTTACCGATTCCGCACTGGCGATGCGAATATGCGGTCGGTGTGGATCTGCTCGCGCAACGACGCCATCGGCAACATGGCGGTAATGGTTGCAGCGCTCGGTGTGTTCCGGACCGGGAGCGCCTGGCCCGATCTGCTGGTTGCCGGCATCATGGCTGCGCTAGCGATCAGCGGAGGCGCGCAGATAGTCCGGCATGCACGCGACGAACTGCGGCCAGAACGTCAAACAGCCAGCCCGGCGAAGGGTTGATCTGATGTTGCACGCCATTCCCTTCATCTCACTTGTCACGATTTTCGCAGCCTCAGTGCTGAGGGGCGAAGCCATCCGGCGAAAATCGGGTGATCGCGCTTGGGCTTTTGACTCGTCGAAGGGAAAGCAGAGGTTGGCTGGGCTGGCATTCGCTGCAAGCATCGTCGTACTCGCCATCGCGGGCGGAGTTGTCGCCAAGGATGCACGAGGGGAGTTCCCGGTTATCGCGGCGATGCTCTCGGGTGCAGGCGCGTCCATCGTGATTGTCGCGCAAGTCCAGATGGGCCGGGCGTGGCGCGTTGGTGTCCGGCACGGGGACGCACCCCTGTTCATTCGGCATGGGTTGTTCCGATTCAGCCGCAATCCAATTTTTGTCGGGATGATGATGATCGGGCTTGGGGTGGCGCTGAACACCTCGCTATGGTGGGTATGGCTAGCCTGGATGGCATTCGTCGCTGCCTGCCATGTTCAGGTGCAGATCGAAGAAGCACATTTGCGCGCAAGCTTTGGCGACGCCTACTGTGACTTCGCCAGCTCGATTCCACGCTGGATTGGGATCGCGCGGTGAACTCTGTTTGCCGCAACGCAGCACTCATGCTACCGGGCAAGTAATGCGGGGCCGATTCATCTCATTACTGTTGATACTGGCCGTCCTGTTCGGCGGCGCGATAGCGCCCGCTATCGCTCATGCGCAGGGCGGGTCCGACGTGCATGTGTCCGAAATCCTCGACCTTCACGAGGCGGATGCCACAACCGGCGATGACCAGCAGAAACCCGCCTCCGGTATGCCGGGCGAAACTGCGACGCATCATCATTGCACAGTTGGCCTGACCACAACCGGTCCCGATGTTTGCCTAGTCGCCGATGCTAACCAGAAGGCATTTCAACAGGCAACAGCGAACCTGCTCGCCGCATACGCGCAGGCACCGCCGACCCAGCCGCCCTCCGCCTGACCGACACGACTTCGCGGCGGGTATTCCCGTTGCCGAGATTCTGTCCGGTTGGGAGCTTTCTTCAATGTCATTGCGTAATCGAATTGCCGCGCTTGCGGCACTGGTGGCCATTATTATCGTCGGGTGGTGGGCCATGCGGCCTGCCGCACCCGCTTCCGAAACAGCAGCCACCGAGCAACCGGGGGACGCAGCCAAGCCGCTGACGGCCGCTCAGCTGGAGCGAATGGGTGTCAAAACGGCGGTCGTGCGGGCTGCAAGCGGAATGCCGCTCGGTACCATGCCTGCTACGGTAACGCTCCCGCCCGAGGCGCGGGTTGCGGTGACAGCCTCCTTTGCCGGGGCGATCCGCCAGGTGTTCGTGATCCCCGGACAGGCCGTGACGCGCGGCCAGCCGCTGGCGACGATGGTAAGCCGCGATGCCTTGCAAGTCGGCTCGAACCTGACCCGCGCAAACGCGCAACTCGGTTATGCGCGCGCCAACGCGAAACGGCTGCAACAGCTTGCAAGCGAAGGCGTGATTGCCGGCGCGCGTGCACAAGAAGCGCAGGCTGCGGTGCGGCAAGCTGAAGCAGATGTTTCGGAGAGCTCACGCATCCTTGGTCTTTCCGGGGCAAGCAGTGGCGGTTTGATCACGCTCCGAGCACCGATCAGTGGACGGGTTTCGTCGGTCGCGGTCCAGACTGGCGGCCCTGTAGATGCCATGGTCGCACCGTTCGTGATCGACGCGAGCAATGCTTATCAATTGGACATTCAGGTCCCGGAACGGCTGGCAGGCTTGGTCAGGCCGGGCATGACGGTATCGTTACCCGGTAATATCTCCGGACTCATCCTCTCGGTCGGCTCGGCAATCGATCCGGACACCCGAAGCGTTCTGGCCAAGGCCAGCATTGGTGCCGCCCCTGGAATGATCGCGGGCAAAGGCGTCATGGCTTCCATCTTCGGCGATGCCCAGCAAAGCTCGGTTGCGGTTCCGTCAAATGCGGTCACACGCCTTGGTGACGCGGATGTCGTTTTTGTCAAAACGGCCAAGGGATTCGAGAAGCGAGTCGTCGTCATTGGCGGCAGCGCAGGCGGTGAGACGGTTATTCTCCAGGGCCTGGCGGCTGGCGAAGTGATTGCCATTTCGGGCCTGACCGAGATCAAAATGACGCTGGGCGGCGAATAGGCCATGCTGCGTCGTCTTGTAGAGCTGTCGCTCGCCGCGCGGCTGGCGGTACTGGGTCTGGCGCTTGCGCTGGCCGGTATCGGTGGCTGGTCCTTTCTCAACCTGCCGGTTGATGCCTTCCCGGACATTTCATCGACCCAGGTGAAGATCATCCTCAAGGCCCCCGGCATGACCCCCGAAGAGGTCGAAAGCCGGGTTATCACGCCGATCGAGATGGAGATGCTGGGTATCCCCAAGCAGCAAATCCTCCGCTCCATCGCCAAATACGGTATTGCCGACATCACCATCGATTTTCAGGACGGCACCGATATTTATTGGGCGCGCAGCCAGGTGACCGAACGGCTGTCGGGGATCATGGAAGACATTCCGCCATCGGTCGAAGGCGGGCTTGCGCCAATCGCAACGCCGCTGACCGATGTTTACATGTTCACGCTCGAAGGACCGCAGAGTCTGGCCGAGAAGCGGCGCGCATTGGATTGGACGATCCGGCCTGCGCTGCGCACGGTACCGGGTGTCGCCGACGTCAATTCGCTCGGCGGACGGGCCGAAACGTTCGAGGTTCGTCCCGATCCCAACCTGATGGCCGCAGCTGGCCTCACTTATGAAGACATCAGCACGGCAATCGGTGCAGGAAACCGCAATGACGGTGCCGGACGGCTCTCGGTTGGCGACGAAGCCCTGATCGTGCGGGCAGTCGGAGCGATCCAGACCGAGGACGATCTGCGGGCGGTGGTGGTCAAAACGCAAAAGGATGGCGTGTTGCGGCTGAGCGATGTCGCGACCGTCGGCACCGGCAGCCTGACCCGTTACGGCGCGGTGACGCGCAATGGCACCGGCGAGGCCGTGCAGGGCATTGTGATCGCCTTGAAGGGTTCCGATGCCAGCAAGGTCGTGCGCGAGGTCAAGGTGCGCGCAGCCGAGGTCCAGCGCAGCCTGCCCAAGGGGATGGTCCTCAACGTCTTCTATGACCGCTCGGAACTGGTCGAACGGGCCGTCGGGACAGTCGAGGAGGCCTTGCTCGAAGCGACCATCCTGGTGGTGATCCTGCTGCTCCTGTTTCTGGGCGACATCCGGGCTTCGCTGATCGTTGCCGCCGCCCTGCCGATGGCCACGCTGGTGACCTTCATCCTGATGAAGCAATTCGGCATGTCGGCCAATCTGATGAGCCTTGGCGGTCTCGCTATTGCCATCGGGATGCTGGTGGACGGCGCCGTGGTGGTTATCGAAAATGTCGTCGAACGATTGTCCGATCCTGGCCATGCCCACGCCAGCAAGCTCAACCGCGTGCTGGTTGCCACCAGCGAAGTCGTGGTGCCAGTCGCATCAGGTCTGTTCATCATCGCGCTCGTCTTCTTGCCGCTCCTCACGCTCGAAGGCCTTGAGGGCAAATTGTTCGGCCCCGTTGCAATGACGATCGTGCTGGCACTGGCCAGTTCGCTCGTTTTGGCGCTGACCCTGGTTCCTGTGCTCGCGTCTTACGGCCTGAAGGCGGATGGAGAACACAAAGAGCCGTGGTTGATGCGGCAGCTTTCGCCGCGTTATCATAGGCTGCTCAATTGGGCCTTCGCCCGTAAGACGGCGGTCTATGGTGCAGCCGGAGCCGCCTTGCTCGTCGCGGTTGTGGCCTATTCGTTTGTCGGCAAGACCTTTCTGCCGACGATGGATGAAGGCTCGGTGCTGCTGCAGATCGAGAAGCACCCCAGCATCAGCCTCCAGCACAGCATCGAAGGCGATTTGCGCGTCCAGAAACTGCTGATGGCAAAAGTTCCGGAGATCCTCGAAATTGTCGGCCGGGTTGGCAGCGATGAACTTGGGCTTGATCCGATGTCGCTCAATGACACCGACACGTTCATGCGACTGAAGCCGCGGAGTGAATGGCGGGTTCAGGACAAGGACTGGCTGATCGAGCAAATCAGGGTGGCGATGGAGGAACTGCCCGGATTCGAGCATGCCTTTACCCAGCCCATCGAAATGCGCGTGTCCGAAATGTTGACCGGCTCGCGCGGCGATCTGGCGATCAAGCTGTTCGGACCCGACCTCAAGACGCTTGGAGAACTAGCAGCCAAAATCGATGGGCGGCTGCGCAAGATCAGCGGCGCGACCGAAGTAATCACGGTTGCCGATGACAGCGTCGAATACCTGCAACTCGACATCGACCGGCTGGCTGCCGGCCGGGCGGGAATGCCCGTGGAAAACTTGCAGGATGCCCTGCGTGCGCAAGTCGAAGGTGTGCGCGCAGGGACTGTCGCGCAAGGCAATCGCCGCGTACCGATCGTCATTCGCGGCGATCCTGCGCTGGCGAGCGATCCGACGCTGTTCACCGACCAGACCATCCTCAGCCCTAACGGGACGAGCGTCCGCGTGAGCGACGTGGCGCGGGTCACCCGCACCGAAGGGCCGGTGAAGCTCGAGCATGAGAACGGCTCACGCTTTGCGCTGATCCAGGCGTTCGTGTCGGGCCGCGATCTGGTTGGTTTTGTCGATGAGGCCAAGGCCGATCTCGCCAAAACCGTGCCGCTTCCTGCGGGATACCGGCTCGAATGGGGCGGGCAGTTCGAGAACCAGCAGCGGGCATCGGCCCGGCTGGCAGTCGTGCTGCCAATCGCGCTGATCCTGATCTTCATCGTGCTCTATGTGACACTGCGCTCAATGCGCGCTTCTTTGCTGATCATTGCCAACATTCCGTTTGCAGCGGTGGGGGGCATCGTCGCCTTGTTGGTCACCGGGGAATATCTCTCGGTGCCCGCCTCGGTTGGGTTCATCGCCCTGCTCGGCATCGCGGTGCTCAACGGCCTGGTGATGGTGTCCTACTTCCGGCAGTTGCGCGAATCAGGCAAGTCGATGGCCGAGGCGGTGCGGCGCGGAGCGGAACGGCGATTGCGACCGGTGTTGATGACCGCGACGATCACCGGTTTCGGACTGGTGCCCTTGCTCTTTGCGACCGGCCCCGGCTCCGAAATCCAGCGGCCGCTCGCCATTGTGGTGATCGGCGGCCTGATCACATCCACCCTGCTGACCTTGGTGCTTTTGCCGATGCTCTACGAGCGGTTCGGCGAGTCGCTCGCTGAACGCGAAGCCCAGGGTGATGACGAAGGATACCCCGCATGAACCGCTATCTAATCCTGCCCGCGCTGCTTTTGTCCGGAGCGGCCCTCGCCAACGAAGTCTCGACGCTGCTGCCCGCAGAAGCCGTCGAGCGCGCGGTCGAAGACCATCCTTTGGTCCAGGCAAGCATTGCCCGCAGCGACGCAGCGCGGGGTGCTGCACGCGGTCAGCGCGCCGGCCCCTATGAGTTCACTGTCAGCGGATCCTATGCCAGGCGCCGGATCGACCGCGAAGGCGAATTCAGCGAATACGATGTTACGCTCGAACGGGGTTTCCGGTTGCCCGGCAAGGCCGCACTTGACCGCAGGGCGGGTGAGTTCGGAGTTGCGGCGGCGGACTATCGGATTGCCGGTGCCCGCCATAGCGCAGTGCAGCTCCTCAACGACATCTGGTGGGATTGGCTGGCAGCCGGTGCAGAGATCAAGGCCAACGAAGCTGCGGTGGCCAACCTGACAGCAGACCTGACTTCCGTCGAACGCCGGGTTGCCCTCCAGGACGCAGCACCGGTCGATGCCGATCGGGCTCGCTCGGCGCTGGCAACCGCGCGGGTCGCGCTCGACCAGAGCCGGTCGCGCGCGCAAATCGCGCGCTCGCGGCTAGAGGTGCAGTTCCCATCGCTGCCGCTGCCTGCCGAGGTGCCGGAATTGCCAGACCCGGTGATGCCGCCGGTCATGCTCGACATACTTCGTGATCAGGCGCTCGCTCAGGATCATGGCCTGGCTGCTGCGAAGGCCGAGGCCGATCGACAGACGATCCTGGCCGAGCGAGCGCGCCGAGACCGGATTCCCGATCCGACACTCGGCTTGCGCCTGTTCAGCGAGCGGGGCGGAGCCGAGCGCGGCATCGGGGTGGTGGCATCGATCCCGATTGGCGGTGCGGGCAGGTCCGCCTCGGCCGATCAGGCCGATGCGGAAGCCCGCGCCGCGACCGCCGAGTTCGCTGCCGCGCGGTTTACGGCCGAGGAGGCCGCTGCCACCGACTTTGCCCAGGCGATCAACAGCTGGTCGGCATGGCAACGCAGTCTCGATGCCCGAACCAGCAGCGAAATGGCAGCCTACCGTTTGCGCCAGGGCTATAGATTGGGCGGCGTCGACCTTGCCGACCTGCTATACGCCGAGCGTCAGGCACAGGACGCCTTGAAGGCGGAGACCGCCGCGCGCGCCGAAGCGTCACGAGCGATCTCGCGACTTCGGATCAACGCCCATGATCTTTGGGCGGCTGGGCACGATGGAGTGGGTAGATGACCGCAAAGCTCCGTCTCGAACTGCCGTTACTGCTACCTGAAATCGATGGCGCAGCGGACGCATGCGTTACGCGGCTGGTGGAGAGCTTGAGCGCCCGAGAGGGCGTCCGCAACGCCCATATAGTAGCGGCGGCAGGCGAAGACTCGGCGAAGCTTTGCGTCCACTATGATCCTGACCTGCTTTCGTTGCCAAGAATTCGCGAGATTGCCCAAAGCGAGGGCGCGAAGATCACCGAGCGATTTGGCCATCTGCTCTGGAATGTCGATGGGCTGTCCAACCAGCGGCGCGCCCGCACCGTCGCCGGACGGCTGCTCCGCGCACCTGGCATAGTCGAGGCCGATGCTTCGGCCGCTGGTTTGGTGCGCATCGATTTCGACCGCGACAAGATCTCCGAAGTCGAAATCGAACGGCTGCTCGGCAAGTTGGGCGTCTATGCGAGCGCCCCATCTGGTGAGGCACCGTCGGCAGCCCCGGCAATGCACGCCGCCGACACGGCCCATGCTGGACATGACCATGGCGCCGGCGCGGAAGTTGGTGGCCCCGCACATGCCCATGGCGGGGTATTCGGGTCCAATACTGAACTGATTTTCGCTTTGATCTGCGGTGCCTTGCTCGGCGTGGGCTTTCTGATCTCGGTGACGACCGCCGTCCCTGAATGGTTGCCGCTCGGCTTCTATGTCGCCGCTTATGGTTTTGGCGGATTCTTTACGGTGCGCGAGGCAATCGACTCGCTCCGGAACCGCCAGCTCGAGATCGACAGCTTGATGCTTGTTGCCGCAGCCGGCGCGGCAGCGCTCGGCGCATGGGCGGAAGGCGCGTTGCTGCTCTTTCTCTTCAGCTTCGGCCACGCACTCGAGCACTATGCGATGGGCCGCGCCAAGCGCGCCATCGAGGCCCTCGCCGAACTGGCGCCGCAAACCGCGATCGTCCGGCGCGGCGACCAGACTCTGGAAATCCCGGTCGATGAGCTTGCGGTCGGTGACGTCGTGATCGTCAAGCCCAATGAGCGCATGCCTGCGGACGGGTTCGTGGTGGTCGGCGAATCGAGCGTCGATCAGGCGCCGGTCACCGGCGAGAGTATTCCGGTGGACAAGCGTCCGGTTGATGACCTGCCTGCGGCAACGGCGCAGCCGGACAAGGTTGCAGCGGCGCACCGGATCTTCGCGGGTACCATCAACGGCGCGGGCGCGATCGAAGTGCAGGTAACGCGCCTTTCCAAGGACACTACACTGGCCAAGGTCGTGCAGATGGTCGGCGAGGCCGAGGCGCAGAAATCGCCGACACAGCGCTTTACCGATCGCTTCGAGCGCATTTTCGTGCCGAGCGTGCTGGCTCTCGTCGGTCTGCTGCTGTTCGCCTGGGTCGTGGTCGATGAACCATTCCGCGACAGCTTCTACCGGGCAATGGCTGTCTTGGTGGCGGCAAGTCCCTGTGCGCTGGCAATTGCGACGCCAAGCGCGGTTCTCTCGGGTATTGCACGCGCTGCGCGTGGCGGGGTGCTCGTCAAAGGTGGCGGCCCACTCGAAAATCTCGGCACTTTGCGCGCCATCGCCTTCGACAAGACCGGCACGCTGACCGAAGGTCGGCCGCGCATCACCGATGTGATCCCAGCGGGAGACACCACTGAAGCCGATCTGCTTCGCATTGCGGTCGCGGTCGAGGGACTGAGCGATCACCCGCTCGCCGCTGCGGTTGCCGTCGGTGGGCGCGAGCGGCTCGGCGAAATACCCATTCCAACCGCCACGGAGTTGCGCAGCATTACCGGTCGCGGCGTTCAGGCGATGGTAGAAGGCGAGACAGTCTTCATCGGCAGCCCCAAATTGTTCGGCGAAGTGGCAGGCGAGCCGCTTCCCCAAGGGTTGCGAGACGAAGGCCTGCGCCTTGAGGAGGCAGGCCGTACGACCATGATCGTCAGGAAAGGGACACGCTATCTTGGGGTGATCGGGCTGATGGACACGCCGCGCAGCGCGGCGATCGCGACGCTCGCGCGCCTGCGCGAACTCGGCATTACGCGCATGATCATGATCTCGGGCGACAACCAGCGCGTTGCCGACGCGATTGCGAAGCAGGTCGGGCTCGACGAAGCCTGGGGCGACCTCATGCCTGAGGACAAGGTTGCCGCCATCAAGAAGCTGAAGGCGCAGGACAAGGTCGCAATGGTCGGCGACGGGGTCAACGATGCACCGGCGATGGCGAACGCCACGGTTGGCATTGCGATGGGAGCAGCCGGATCGGACGTGGCCCTTGAGACGGCGGACGTTGCCCTTATGGCGGACGACCTCGCACACTTGCCCTTCGCGGTGGGACTGAGCCGCCAGACGAGCCGGATCATCCGCCAGAACCTGTATCTCAGCCTTGGTGTCGTCACGGTGCTGTTGCCGGCGACCATCCTGGGCCTGGGTATCGGACCAGCAGTGCTCGCCCACGAAGGCTCGACGCTGGTGGTCGTGTTCAACGCGTTGCGGCTGCTCGCTTTCAAGGATCGCGAGAATGCGCCAACTGCTGCCGTATCGGGCTAGGGGTTTTCTCCCGGCATTTGATGGGACAGCATCGGCATGAGTGCGCCCGCGCGACAGCCGAATTTGGCCGGGCAAACCTCACAATCAAATTTGTTCTGCGAAACTTTGGAGTAGTAACGGTTTTGCGCTGTTCACCTGTCCCCTTATGCCACCTTGGCCGCGCTTCAAGTCCAACCCGTTCCTGCTTGTTTCACGCCGCCTCGACGCCATGAGCCTCGAATGCCACGCCAAGCCGCTTGCGAACTGCGCTGAAGATCGCAGCCAAATTGTCCATGCTCGGATTGCCCTTCTCCGAAAGCATGCGGTGCAGGCTCTTGCTTGGGCGATTGGTTTCGTTGGCCAGATCCTCGAACCCGACCGAGGCATTGACCAGGTCACGAAGGATCAGGCGCGAAACGTGCGGCTCGCCGTTGAGAAACGCGGTCGCTGCCTCGTCGAGCATGGCTTTGGCGAAGGCAGGATCGCGCGCGGCGCGCTCCTTCACCGTCTCCTTGAAATCGCGTGTCAGTGCCACTGTGCCTAACTCCTTGCCTTCTTCATCTTGGCCTTCCGGCCCTTGTACTCGTCGAGCAATGCGCCCGCCTGCTTGATATCCGCCTGCTGCCGCTTCTTGGTCCCGCCCACGAAAAGTATGATCAGTTCATCCCCATCCTGGGCGAGATAGAGCCGGTATCCCGGTCCCCAGTCGATCCGGTATTCGCCAAGCCCGCCGCCGATCCATTTGACGTTCGACAGATTGCCCAGTTCCATTCGGACGATGGACGTCGCCACCTTGGCCGCAGCCTGAACATCGAGATCGTCGAACCAACCCCGGAACGGGCAAGAACCGTCTTCGCGAATATATTCCTCAACAATCACATTGCACCGATATTGGTAACATATGCGTTACCTTGTGTCTAGGCCGCCGCCGCAGCGTTTGTAGGTAAAGCGGGCTGCGCAGCGATGTCGCTATGAGCTTTGCCGAAGTTCACACCATTGATGACTCCATCCGCCTTGGCGAGAATCGAAACGACATGACTATTCCAGAGGTCGAGCGCATCCCGCTTCTCGGCCTTCCAGTCATGCCGCTGATAGATACCGGCGACCCCGGCGCGAGACCCGCCGACATGATTCAACACCGCTTCGGTGACTTCAAAGCGAACGCCCAGCCGCTGAAATCCGGTAGCGAGCGTTCGGCGAAGATCGTGTAGCCGCCAAGGCGCAATCGGATCGCCGCCATCCTCGGCAACCATTCGATCAAGCTTTTCCTTCCCTTTGTGATAACCAGTAAACCCACCGCCTGTTGAGGTGGAGAAAACCTTGCCCCGTCTTGGCCAAGTTGATTTCCCGGCAACAGCGTCGAGCACAGCGACTGCAAGTTCATTGAGTGGAACGCGGTTGGGCTCGCCGTTCTTCGCGCGATCGCCGGGCAACGTCCACATCAGTTCGGTCCGGTCGAGCTCCTCCCAGGACAACGACGAAACTTCCTCGCGTCTCTGTCCGGTCACGATGAGCAGTCGCACAATCGGGCCAAAGCAATGGTGGGTCTTGGGGGCATGCTCCCAAATTCTGGCTAATTCCTGATCAGAAAGCCATCGATCCCGTGCTTTGACAGCAGGTGGCGTCTCCATCCCTTCCATGGGGCTACGATCAATATCGCCCCGACTGACCGCCCAACGGAACATGCGTCGCAGCACGGCGAAGACATTGCGACGGTTGGCAACCTGGCAGTCGGGCATCCGATCAAACACGGCGACCACATCAGATCGGGTGATTTTGGGTAGCGGCTTGCTGCCCAGTACCGGCTTCACATGAATCCTGAATGAGCGCGCGACCAGCACCTTCCAGCCTCTGCCGACGCACGACCTTTCAAAGCGTTCCGCATAATTGCTGAACGCGAGGTCGACCGCTTCGCGGCGACGCTGTTTCTCGACTTCGACCGGATCGATACCTTGCGCGATAAGCAGGAAAAGGCGCTGCGCCTCTTCTCGGGCGGTTGCAGGTGTCCACGGCGATCCATGACTGCCGATCGTATAGCGTCGCGTGCTTGCTTCGCGCCCGCCCATGCGGAATTGCAGGATGTAGGAAACCGCACCACTCTTCGTGATCTTGGCACCAAAGCCTTTGATGCCGTCATCCCACAAGAAGCCTTCTGACCGCGATGCAATCAGGGCGTCGACCGTCCGTTTCGTTATCTTTCCACTCGCCATTTTTTCGCCTCCAAACGCGGCGTCCAGCAATCACCCAGCAATCACCGGGTAATCACCGGGGCGGAAATTGCCGCCAAGGGACGAAAACTGTAGAGTAGATAACCTGTTGGAATAAAGCGGTAATTCTACGCTAGAGGTGCCCTTAAATACGCCTCCAACGAAAATACCAGACTTCATGCCCCAGCCGCCGGGCTTTGCGCTCGTAGCGCGTCTCTGGCCAGTCTGCCGGGCGTTTGAGAAAATCGCTGGCATCCGCAATCTGCCACGCGAAATCCCGCCGACGGTTCATCTGCATCAGCGCCCAGCGCAGATAGACCGGATGATCGGTGCCGAAGCGAAATTCACCGCCGGTTTTGAGCTTGGCCGCGATCCTGTCGAGCGGGCCGGGATTCATGAAGCGGCGCTTGGCGTGGCGAGCCTTGGGCCAGGGATCGGGGTGGAGGAGGTAGACCCGCTCAAGTGAGGCATCGGGCAGGCGGGCCAGCACGTCGAGCGCGTCGCCCATATGGAGGCGGACATTCTCCAGCCCGTCCGCCTGCACATGCTGCAAGGCACCGACCACGCCGTTGATGAACGGCTCGCAGCCGATAAGGCCATGATCGGGATGCAGCTTCGCCTGTCCCGCGAGATGCTCGCCCGCGCCGAAGCCGATCTCCAGTTGCAAGGGCCGATCATCGCCGAACAGGATACGGGAATCGAGCGGGCCTTCGGGAACGCTGATGCGGGGCAGCAAGTCCTCGACAAGGCCCGCCTGTCCTGCACGCAACTTGTGCCCCTGGCGCCGGCCATAGAGGCGGCCAATCGTCGTCGGGTCACTCAAAGGCGCGTTACCGGCAGGGCCGGCCTTCATACTCGCGCCGATTGAAGACGTAGGCGCGCCCGTTCCAGCGTAAGACAGGAAAGCAAAATCCCGGGCCGCCAACAGATATATCCGGCCACCCGCCGACGCCCCTCTTTTTCAGGAATTCAGGAATGCCCTCACTTGCGTAGATCGCCTTCCATTTGCCGTTTGCCTGCTTGGTCAACAGCGTAAAGCCCGTGCCCGCGGCGCCGTAGCAATAGGTTCCATCTTCGCCCACCACCGCTTCAGGTCGGCCGTCGCCATTCAGATCCTCGATCTGGTCGATCCGTGCAGAGGCGTTGAGGTCTTCCTTGCAGATCATCCACCGCGCGCCGCGCTTGGTTGCACCGGCGCCGACGAAGATCGCTGCGCGTTCGGGCATCGTCAATGTTGCGACATTGGCAGCAAAGGCAATAAGGCTAAGCATCGCCAAAGTTTAGGCGCGCATGATCAAAAGGCAAGCCACTCCGACCTGCTCAGCGCGCAAAGGCCGAGTTGGCCCGCTCCGCAAGGCGGGAAACAGCTTCTGCGTGGATGCCCGGGCTGGCGGCGAGCACGCCAAACGCATCGCCGCGCGTCGAATTGTATCTGAGTGTATTGCCGCGCGCATCTGTCACGGTGGCGCCTGCTTCCTGCGCAATCAGCGCGGCGGCGGCAATATCCCACTCGAAACCCCAGCGCAGCGTTGCGACAAGATCGGCTTCTCCAGCCGCGACCATTGCCATCCGCAGCGCAATCGAGTTGGGCTTTTCAACCGTTACCAGATCGCTGTCTATTCTCGGGACGACATCGGCGGGCACACGGGCCCCGGAAAGCGTCGTTATTCTGCTGGGACGGACAAGCTGGCCATTGCGAAGTGCACCCGTTCCGGCGGCAGCGCTCCAATGTTCCCCGCGAGCCGGGGCATCGAGCACGCCAAGCAAGGGCCGCCCGCCTTCGACGAGTGCAATGGAAATTGCCCAGCCGCGCCGCCCGCGCACGAAATCGCGTGTTCCGTCGATGGGGTCGACCACCCAGACCCGCGGAAGCAAAAGGCGCTCGGCGCTGTCGGCCGTCTCTTCAGAGAGCCAGCCTGCTTCCGGATCAAGCGCGGCCAGTCGGTCTTGGAGCAGTTGGTCAACGGCCAGATCGACTTCGCTGACCGGGTTACCCGGCGATTTTTCCCATTGTTCGAAATCGCCGCGCCAATGGTTCATGGCAAGTGCGCCTGCCTCGCGCGCAACCGCGCTGACGGCGTCGAGAAGAGTGTCAGTCACCAGCCAGCGTCATCCCGTCCACGCGCAACGTTGGAACATTCGTTGCGTAGCGGAACTCCAGATCATTGGCGGGAATGAGTGCAGCAAACATGTCCTTGAGATTACCAGCAATCGTCACTTCCGCCACCGGGCCCGCAATGTCTCCGTCGATGATGAGGAACCCGGAAGCGCCACGGCTATAGTCACCCGTCAGCCCATTGACGCCCATGCCGATCAGTTCGTTGACATAGATTCCGTATTTGATGTCTGCCATCAGGTCCGCGGGGCTGACGTTTCCTGCTGCCATGTGCAGATTGGATGTGCCTGTGCCGGGCCCTCCACCGCCTCCTCGGGTCGCGTGGCCTGTGGGCGGCAGCCCCAACTGGCGGCCCGAGGCGCTGTCGACCAGCCAACCGGTCAGCATCCCGTCCAGAATGATCTGGGTGCGATGGGTTGCAAGGCCTTCCCCGTCAAATGGCCTCGAGCGCAAACCACGTAAGCGCAAAGGATCATCAATGACCTGAACCCCCGAAGCGAAGACCGCTTTTTCCAGCCTGTCGAGCAGGAAGCTGGTCTTGCGTGCGACTGCAGCGCCCGTGATGGCTCCGGCCAGATGCCCCAGCAGGGAATTGCCAACGCGCGGATCGAAGATGACGGGCATTGCCCCGCTCTTGAGCTTGATCGGGTTAAGGCGTGCAATGGCTCTGTCTCCCGCCACCTTGCCGATATCCTGGGGCGCTTCCAGATCGGAGAGATGCCGCGCAGAATGGTAGGCATAATCGCGCTGCATGCTGCCGCCTTCTCCGGCGAGTACACTTGCGGAAATTCCGTGGCTGGAGCCGCTATAACTCGCGGCAAAGCCATGGCTCGTCGCCAAGGCCATCACGGCCATCGACGCACTGGCACCGGCGCCTTCGCTGTTTGTGACCCCTTTGACCGAGCGGGCCGCTTCCTCTGCGGCCAGCGCGCGTTCGCGCAAATCTTGCGGGTGCACTTCTGTTTTGTCGAACAGCTCAAGCGCTGGCAATTCGTCCTGCATCAGACGGTTTTCAGGGGCTAGGCCAGCATAGGGATCTTCCGGAGCCTCGCGGGCCATTGCAACCGCGCGTTCGGCCAGTGCATTCATTGCCTCGATCGACAGGTCGGACGAGGATGCGCTCGCCGAACGATTCCCGACAAAGACCCTGAGGCCGATATCCTCGCCCTCTGAACGATCGACATCTTCCAGCACGCCAAGGCGCATCTGGACTTGTGTCGCACCATCGCCGGAATAGACCACATCGCAGGCGTCGGCGCCTGCCGTCATTGCGCGCCGGACCAGATCGGCGGCACGATCTTTCGCTTGTTCATTCGTGAGCATGATTGGCGCATAGAGCGGGAAGGCTCCGGGTTGAAGCCCTTTGTGCACTCAGGCGCGAGGTTGATCAGGCTGTCGAGCCAATCACTGCACATGCAAGGGCCACAAGCACCCCGGCAAAACGGTTTGAACGGAACTTGGCCAGTGCATCATCGCCATTGCTGACCTGCAAGGACAAAATCTGCCAGGCGAAATGAAGTGCTGCGGGCAGCAGAGCTGCAAGACCCATCAACTGAGGCCGTAAAAGCCAGAATGCGCCTGCCCAGCAGGAAAGTGCCAGGGCATAGAAAACTGCCACGCCAGCCTTCACATGCGCGCCGAGTCTGAGCGCCGAGGATCGCACACCAATCAGGGCATCGTCCTCTCGGTCCTGAAGTGCGTAGATCGTGTCATAGCCAATGACCCACGCAATGCTGCCGAAATAGAAAAGCACCATCGCGCCGGACGGAGCGGACATGACAGCGAACCAGCCAACCAGTGCACCCCAGGAAAAGACGATTCCGAGCCAGGCCTGGGGCCACCAGGTAATCCGCTTCATGAAGGGATAAGCGGCCACCGGAGCAAGGCTGGCAACGGCGACTAGCCGGGCTTCCAACCGAAGTTGAATCAGCACGACGAGACCGATGAGGCTGAGCACAACCATCCAGGCCCAGGCAGCACGCGGCGAAATGGCGCCGCTCGCGATCGGGCGCAGGCGCGTCCTCTCAACTTGTGCGTCAAGATCGCGGTCAATGATGTCGTTGTAGACGCAGCCAGCACCCCGCATGGCAATTGCACCAAGCAGCATCCAGAGAATCAGCGGCCAATGGGTTTTCATGCCACCCGCCAGCAAGACGCCCCAGGCACAGGGCCAGAACAACAGCCACCAGCCAATCGGCCGGTCGAATCGGGCAAGCAGTGCATAGGCGCGCAGCGCAGGGGGGAGTTTCCCGACCAGTCCCTTGTGCTGGCTATCAGGAACGATTTCGGTCTGCAGCGTCTCCATGCTAAGGCATCATTATGCCCGCAACGCCCGCCTGGCCACCCCAATCGACACCGCGACTCTTCGTCGAGTCACCACTGGCCGATAGCATTGAACTGTCCGTATCGGGCCCGCAGGCACATTATCTGATTTCGGTCATGCGCATGAAGATTGGGTCGCCCATCAAATTGTTTGACAGCATTTCGGGCGAATGGCTGGCCGAAGTGGCGATCATCGGCAAGCGGGACTTGATCCTGCGCGTGACCGGGCAACTACGGGCGCGGGAAGCTGTGCCCGATATCTGGCTGCTGGCGGCGCCGATCAAGAAGGCGCGCATTGATCTGGTTGCGGAAAAGGCCTGTGAGTTGGGGGTTGCGCGGTACCAGCCGGTCATCACGCGACGAACCGTAATCGAACGACTGAACATGGACCGGCTTCGCAGCCATATGGTAGAGGCTGCGGAACAGTGCGGACGAACAGTGCTCCCTGATATGGCGGAACCGATCAAGCTTGCTGCACTGTTGCGAGCCTGGCCGACGGACCGCATTCTCTATTTCGCGGATGAAAGTGGAGGAGAGCCGTTCGCCAATGCTGCGGCAGCGCGTCAGGGTCCGGCGGCTATCCTTATCGGGCCAGAAGGCGGATTCGATGATGAGGAGCGTACCGCAATCCGCGCGCATCCCCAATCAGTTCCAATTTCACTTGGGCCCAGAATCCTTCGCGCCGAAACCGCTGCCATCGCCGCACTTTCCATCTGGATGGCAAGCGCGGGCGATTGGCGCTAAATTCAATAGCGCTGCTGGCGCTCGTAAAGGGTCTTGTAGTGCTGGATGCGCGTCACACGAAGGCCCGGCATGCCGGAGCGATCGACAGCGCGCTGCCAACTGGCGAATTCTTCGAGCGTTAGACTGTAACGGTCGCACACTTCATCGACAGTCAACAGTCCGCCATTCACGGCCGCAACGACTTCTGCCTTCCGCCGCACGACCCAACGGGTGGTGGATGGCGGGGGGAGAGAATCGACTGTCAGCGATTCGCCGAGGGGGCCAATCACTTGCGCCGGACGGATTTTCTGGTTCTCGATCATTCTTACCTCAAACGCATACGACCGGAGCCGTCTCTGCCTATGGATTTGCTTCTAGCGGCAAGGGGTTGAAACAAAGCTAAAATGCCAAGGTAAATGCCATGGTTACAAAGATTTACATTGTGTGACGATTGCCTCGGCGATTTCCGCATTGAAGCTTCCCGCCTTCGGTGCAGTTGAGTCGCGCGCGGTGCTCGGCGCGAATGAAGCGATCTCCGGATGCTCCCCAATTGTCGGATCCTTGGCGGCTCCGGCGCGCAATTGCGCCAATGCCGTTGCGGAAACCGCCTGTCGCGCAGACGCGTCCGCCAGGAGGCGCGCCAGATTGGTCGAGGCCTTGAGGCCGGTCTTTTGGTCGCGGCGCCGCCGCGCAAAGCTCAAATCCATGGCCCTTTGTCGCAGAAATTCCTAAATGCCGTGTAAACCACGACCAGATGATGAGCTGGTGTTCACCGTCGCCGAGCTGTGATAGGGGCCCCTTATGCTCGACCTTTTTCAACTCGAAGGGCCCGCAAGGGCGCGGCGGATCGTTGTCGCCATGTCCGGCGGAGTCGATTCGTCGGTCGTTGCCGGGCTCGCAGCGCGAACGGGTGCGGAAACCATCGGGGTCACGCTCCAGCTCTACGATCATGGCAGCGCAGTGAAGCGCGCGGGAAGCTGTTGTGCCGGCCAGGACATTCGCGATGCGCGGGCCGTTGCGGACCGACTTGGCATTGCGCACTATGTGTTCGATCATGAAAGCCGCTTTCGCGAAACGGTGATCGATCAGTTCGCGGACGAGTATGTTCGCGGACGGACGCCCATTCCATGCGTCCGCTGCAATATGGGGGTGAAATTCACCGACTTGTTCCGGCTGGCTCGCGAACTGGGCGCTGATTGCCTTGCAACCGGCCACTATGTCCGACGGATTTTGGGTGAAGGCGGCCCTGAACTGCATCGCGCGATCGATCCGGCTCGGGATCAGAGCTATTTCCTGTTTGCAACCACCAACGAGCAACTCGACTATTTGCGCTTTCCGCTGGGCGGAATGCCGAAATCGGACGTTCGCGAAATTGCTCGGGAAATGGGTCTTGTCGTTGCAATGAAGCCTGACAGCCAGGACATTTGCTTCGTCCCGAATGGTGATTATGCAAGCGTCGTCCGGAAAATCAGGCCCGAAGCAGAGGCGAGCGGTGATATTGTTGACGAGAGCGGCAAAGTGCTTGGGCGCCACAAGGGCCTGATCCATTATACGGTCGGTCAGCGGCGCGGGCTTGAACTTGGTGGTTTGGCTGACCCCGTTTACGTCATTCGCCTTGATCCGGCCTTGCAGCAGGTTGTCGTCGGGCCAAAGTCCGCCCTGGCGGTCTCGGCGGCCAGGCTTGGCGAAGCGTCTTGGCTTGACGCAGTCGAATGTCGACACGTCCTCGCCAAAGTAAGGTCACTGGCAAAACCCGTGCCGGCAAGACTGGAGGGCGGTTGGCTTTGCTTCGACAAGCCGGAATTTGGTGTCGCACCGGGTCAGGCCGCGGTGCTGTATGATGGAGACAGGGTTCTTGGCGGGGGCTGGATTGAGGAAACTGTCGGCGCAAGCTCCTGTGCGCTTGTCGTATCGGACGAAGCCGCATAGTCTTTCCCGAAAGACGACCAGGCGGAGGATTGCCGCAAATGCCGAGTTTCACTGCACGTATCGCCGCCTTCGTGCTCCGCAAGACTGGAGTGTATCGCAAGCTCTTTTCGGGCGGTCCGGAATTCCACCAGCGTCAGGCGAAGGCGCTCGCCGTGCCAAGCGAGCCATCGGCGAAATTGAAAGCGCGGCTTTCCATATCGAGCACTGAATTTCAGGGTCGGCCGGTTTGGGACATCGCCCCCAAAGATCGGTCGCCCAGCCTGACCATGCTCTATTGGCACGGCGGGGGCTATGTTTATCCCCCAATGCCCGGCCATTGGGCGTTCGCGGCCCATATGGCGCGCGTTCATGGCTGGAGGATGATCTTGCCGCTTTATCCCTTGGCCCCAATGGCCGAGGTGGGAGAGGTCACAGGGTTTGCCCTGGACCTCTACAAGCATATTATTGGCAAACCCGAAACGGCTAGGCTCGTCATGGGAGGTGACTCCGCAGGTGGCGGTCTGGCCGCCGCGACGGCAATGGCGGCGCGCGATGCAGGATTGCCAATGCCCGAAAAGATGATCCTGATATGCCCCTGGCTCGACGCCTGCCCGGATGATCCTGATCAACCCGGAATTGAGCTTCGCGATCCAATTCTCACCATCCGTGGCATTCGTGAGGCTGGGGAAATGTATGCCGGCGCTGCCGGTACAATCGATTCCCGTGTGAGCCCGATTCATGCAGATTGGTCGGGTCTTCCGCCAATCCTCGCCTTTGGTGGGAGTGATGATATCCTTGTTGTCGATTCGCGCGCCCTAGGCGCAAAGCTTTCATCTGTGGAATATATCGAAGGATCGGGCCTGATGCATGACTGGCCGATCTTCGGTTTTCCTGAATCACGGGCGGCACAGGCCAGGATGGCAAGGTTTGCCGCGGCGTAACGTCGGGTCTTAGTGTGCCGGAATGCCGCGTTCAGGGTCCGAATGTCCCTCGGGATCGGGGTGAATCAGGATTTCCGTTCCAGGAAAATCGACCATCAGGCGCGCTTCGACTTCGTCCATGACCCGATGTGCTTCGGAAATTGTCATCGCTGGGTCGACCCAGACATGGAATTGGACAAATTCGTGCGATCCGCTGGATCGGGTTCGAAAGTCGTGGATTCCCTTGAGTTCGGGATGACCCCGGGCAATGGCGAGAAAGCGTTCCCGCTTTTCCTCTGGCCATTCCTTATCCATCAGTTGATTGACAGCGTGAGCGGCGACTTCCTTGGCGTGCCAAAGCAGCCAGAGCCCGATTCCGATTCCGAAGACGGGGTCAGAACCATGGATGTGCAGGATGGAATCCAGAAACAATGCGGCAATGACCGAAGCATTGAGCACCAGATCGCTGGCATAGTGAACCTGGTCGGCCTGAATGGCGACCGACCCTGTCTTGCGCACAACGTAACGCTGGAAACTGACCAGCGCGAGGGTTGCCATGATCGCCACAATCGAGACGCCTATGCCAAGTTCCGGGCTTTCCGGCGCCCGACTTGCCCCGATCTGGCTCATGCCGCGCAGGCCGATTGCCAGCGCCGAGGCTGATATAATGCCCGTCTGAAACAGGGCTGCAAGCGCTTCGGCCTTTCCATGCCCATAAGCATGATCGTCATCAGCCGGCTGGGCGGCCAGGCGCACGGAAAAGAGTGTCACGAGTGATGCAACGATGTCGAGCGCCGTATCCGCGAGCGATCCGAGCATCGAGACGGAACCGGTCTGCCATGCGGCCCAGCCTTTGAGGCCAAGCAGGGAAATGGCCATTGAAACGCTGGCAAAAGCTGCTCGCTGCGTCAAGGCGCTGCGCAGCTTCACATCGGCCTTCACGGGTAGAGCAGGCCTTCTGTCCAGCTGTCTGAACCGGTCCTGGTGAACAGATGCCGCTCATGAAGCCGGTGTTCACGATCCTGCCAGAATTCGATCCTAGTGCGGCGAGACGCAACAGCCAGACCAGTGCGGGGGTCGTGGCACCGGATGGCCTTCAAATCGGGCCGCCATGTCGGCATAGCGCGCCTCGAAGACTTCGCGCGCATCGAGTGGACGCGATTGGTCCGATGCCCAGGCGCCAAGCTGAGAATCCCGGCTGCGGGTTGCGAAATAGGCGTCTGCTGTTGCGTTATCGACGTTCAGGATATTGCCTTCGATCCGGATCTGGCGCCGCAGGGACTTCCAGTGGAACAGCAGAGCCGCAAAACCGCGCTCCGCAATTTGGCGTGCCTTGTCGCTTTCCTTGTTCGTGTAGAACACAAAGCCGTCGCGCCCATGTCCCTTGAGCAGGACCATCCTCACCGAAGGCTGGCCTTCCGCATTGGAAGTGGCCAACGCCATTGCATTGGAATCATTGGGTTCGGCTTTCCGTGCTTCCGAAAGCCAGAGATCGAACAGTTCAAAGGGATCGGTTGCCATGACGGCTCCACTAGACAAGGCTCACTTTGAAGTCGAGCATCGCTTGCCCTGTGCGGCTTGATGTGGTGAAGCGACATTCGATGGAAGGCGCAGATGACACATTGGGGTGATGGTTCTCGCGAGCGGGAGGCTGCCGAGTCAATCCTCAAGGCCTATTGCGGCGAGGCCGGGCCCGGCGATGTCATGTGCGGGGCTTCGGCCGGAGATTCCCAAGTCTGGCAGTCGATCCTCCAGGAGGTCCTGGCCGTCGGCCAAGGCAGTATTGCCCAGGTGCAAGAACAGCTGCAGCGCCATGTCGAGGAAATCGGTACGAGTTTTCGCCTGCCGAATGAAGGAGAAGAGCGACCTTGGCCGGTCTCTCCCTTGCCCTTGCCGATCGCGGAAGGTGAATGGGCGGGCATAGCTGCTGCTGTAGTGCAGCGCGCAGAACTGAGCGAACTTCTGCTTGCCGACATTTATGGTCCGCAACGGCTTGTTGAATCCAACGTGTTGCCCACTGCCGCGTTGACGGGAAGCCCCCAGTTCTTGCGGCCAATGGTCGGAATTTCACCGCCGGGTGGCCACTATCTCAATATCTACGCTGCCGATCTGGGCCGCGGGCCAGATGGAGAATGGCGCGTTCTTGCGGACCATACCCGCTCACCGGCCGGAGCAGGTTATGCGCTTGAGAACCGGCTGGCCGCTTCCCAGATCATCGGCAGCCTTTCCGAACGGCTGAACGTAGCGCGACTGGCGCCGTTTTTCGCCGATCTTCGCGCGGGTATTGCAGCAAGCTGCGAGCGCAGCGACCCGAGGCTGGCGCTCCTCACTCCGGGACGGTTCAACCAGAGTTATGCCGAGCAGGCTCACCTGGCGCGCTATCTCGGGGTTCTTCTGGTCGAAGGCGCGGACATCGCGGTGCACGACGATCGGGTCTATCTCCGCACGATCGAGGGACTGAAACGGGTTGATGCACTTTGGCAACGCATGGATGCCCGTCTGCTCGACCCTCTGGCGCTCGATTCACGGTCTGCAATAGGCGTGCCGGGCCTTGTCGACGCGATGGCCGCCGGTGGTATCGTCATCGCCAATTTTCCGGGGTCCGCGGTGCTGGAAGCGCCCGCATTTGCCGCTTTCATGCCACAGCTGGCCCGGCACCTCTTGGGAGAGCCGCTCCGGCTGCCAAACATCGCGACCTGGTGGTGCGGGCAGGCGCGCGAAGCAGAACATGTGGTGTCGGAACTTGACAATCTCGTGATCGACGCGGCCTTTGCAACGCCATTGCTGGGACTCGGCAAGGGCGGCGCGAGGCTCGGTAGTGAGGTGTGCGGCGAAGAGCGAAAGCGCTTGCTCGAAGACATTGCGCGGCGGCCACAAGACTATATCGCGCACGAAATTGTCAATCTTTCGACGATGCCAGTGGCCGTCGAGGGCGTCCTTTTGGCGCGTCCCTTTACGCTGCGTGTCTTTGCAGCGCGCGATGCACGCGGGACATGGACAGTAATGCCTGGTGGATTTGTCCGCATAGGCCCCGTTGCGGATGTTCGTGCCACGTCGATCGGTGCCGGCACCCGATCAGCCGATGTGATTGTCCACGGGACGCAGCCTGTCGTTCCTGTAACCCTTCGAACAGCGAGCCAGGCGATCCGGCGAAATCCGGGGACTCTGCCAAGCCGGGTCGCAGACAATCTGTTCTGGCTCGGTCGTTACCTGGAACGCGGAGAGACCGTACTTGGCCTTGTCCGGGCCGGATCGGCGAGCGCGAACGCCGGAAAAGACAATCATCAGACGACGGAACGCCTCTGCAACCAATTGATTGCAGTCGATGCGGTTCGCTGGAAAGCGGACGCAAGCCCCGGCGAAATCTTTGCTGCAGCGATCGACAATCGAGAGGGCACGTCCAGCGTTTCTGCGCTGCTTGCGGCGGCGCGCGCAATCGGTTCGGGTTCTCGTGAACGGATTTCGCCCGATTTCTGGCAGATGCTTGACGCACCATTTCCCAAAGAGGGATCGTTCCAGCAAAGGAGCTTCATCCTGCGCGCGCTTCGCTGCCTTTGCCGGGCTTGCGGCTGAGCATATGGGCCGGACTGCGGGCTGGCGGTTTCATGACCTTGGGCGGCGGATTGAGAGGGCACTCAATTTCGCGCGGCTGCTCCGTACATTCGCGACGGAAGAGGCATCAGCCAACGACCTGACTGCGCTCCTCGAACTCGGTGACGTGCAGATCAGCTATCGTCAACGCTATGCGACTGGCCTCGCATTGATGCCAGTCAGGGACCTTGTCGGCCTTGATCCCTTCAATCCGCGTTCGATCAGCTTTCAGGCCAATGCGATCCGTGAACATCTCGACGCGCTTCCACGCCTCAAGGATGATGGCATGGCAGAGCCTCAACAGGCAGCGGCAACTGGATTGGTTGCGCTCAATTCAACACTGTCGGCCACGATGTTGACGGCTGAGGTCTGCGACGAGCTTGAAGGGCGACTGTTCGCCTTGTCGGACGCGATCAGCGAGCGATTCTTCCTGCGCGGCAGTGAAACGCTCCGGGCTTCGGGGATGACGCTGGCATGACACAGTTCGCGATCCGGCACCTGACGTGCTTCAAGTATGAGAAGCCGGTTCATTTTTCACGGTCAAATCTGGGGGCTGGAGCCGATTGCCTGGCCCGGCCAGACTCTGGTCAGTCACAGCATCACCATCAATCCGGGCGGGCAGCTGGCTCCGGCTCCCTTGCGTTCGGCGCTCGTCAACCTGACGCGGCTGATCATTCCGGGCGCGACAACCAGTCTTGAAATTATCAGCGAATCGCTGGTTTCTGTCGAACGGACGCCCCAATTGTCATGGCTTGGTGAGCCGAGCATTGCAGAAGTCGGGAGGCTGGCCCGCGAAAGCGTTGACAATTCGGACCTTTCGCCTGCCAATTTCCTGTACCCGTCCAGCTTCATTCCGATGGACGCCGCCATTGCCGACTGGAGTGCCGAAGCTCTGTCTGGCGATCGGTCCGTCTTTGCTGCGGCCTATGAACTGGCCGTTCGCATCCAGCGGGAGTTTCGATATGATCCCAACGCAACAATGGCAGAAACACCTCCGGCAGAAGCCTTCGCCGCGCGCCGGGGTGTGTCAGGATTTTCCCAGATCATGATTTGCGCGCTGCGGGCAGCGGGAATTCCTGCCGCCTATGCGTCAGGCTATATTCGACCGAGCCGGCGCCGGGGCAGGACCGCCTTCAGGGTGCCGACGCGACGCACGGCTGGGTGATGGTCTGGTGCGGGCCGGAAAAGGGCTGGCTCGGGCTCGATCCAACCAATGGCATAGCAATGGGCGGCGATCACATCGTCATGGCGGTCGGGCGCGATTATCTCGACATTGCGCCGATCGACGGGGTCTTCAACGGATATGGTGCGCAGGAAATCTTCGTTGAAGTCGATGTCGAGGCAGTAGCAGACTAGCGATTAGTAAATCCGCTTGACCTTTATGCCTGGCTGCTTGCGCACTGACATCTTGTAAGTGCCAAGCGCGGCGCGCTTGATGACAACCGGCATGCCCGGTTTTGGCGAGAGCGCGAGCGGAGAAAAGTCCATCTGCTGCCAGGTTGATCCTTCTGCAATCGTGATGACCCAGCCCTCACCATTATAGCTTGCCGATTTTACTGTCGATTCCAGTTCGGCGATCTGGTTTTCCTCATTATCGCCATCGCCGCCGCCGAACAGGCCAAGATCGGGCAGGGGCAGTCCAAAAGAGTCCGCCGGGTCTTCTGCACCTGCTGCTTGTCGACCATGTAGACTTCGTTCTTCGTGGCGGCCTCATCAAGCCGGGCAACCTCGGCATCATAGCATGCAAGACGCTGGGTGCTGTCTGTGATGGCGCGGCAATTGACGACCTTTTGCAGGAATTCGGACCGTGGCATCGGCTTGTTGCTGTCCTTGGCCCATGCAGGCATCGCAAACAGAGCCAATCCCGCAAACAGATACCCGGCTTTCATTGTGCGTCCTCTTCTTCTCCCGCGTCCGCCCTGATTGCCACCAAAAACCGGATTCGCCAAGCGCGGCAAGAGTGTTGCATATTGGTGACAGTGTAGACGTAACATTGTGTCGCAGCCTTGAAACACGTTTACATCGGCGTTCCCCTTCGGCAAACCGCCCCCCAAGTCGGCATATGGGAGTGTGCCTGCGTTTGCATTCCCTTGTCGCCGGCGAAAAAATCGGGGCCGATCTTTCGGCTTTACACTCCAGAAGTAAGGGACTGGAACAACATGAACCCACATTTCCCAAGTAAGGCGCTGATTTCGCTGTCCTGACCATTATATTTCCTATATAAAACATGGTGTTGAAGGCTGCGAGGAGCGCGTCTCATGGATCACCCAGAGGGTGCGGGCTTGCAACGGGCAGATCGGGTGGATTTCGACCCTCGCGTGCGGCTGGAATTTCGCGGCACGCAGCTCAGTTCCGACGGCGGCCTTCTGGTGATGCGCGAGCTTGATGACGCGCTCGGGTTGTCCGATTTGGCGTCAGCGGCGCTGCGCGATACTCGCTCTGGCAAGAACACGGTCCATCGGCTCGACGGCCTGTTCCGGCAATCAGTCTTTGGGCGGCTGGCCGGATACGAGGATGTCAACGACGCCAACCGTCTCGCCTGCGATCCGGTCATGCGCCAAGTTGTCGGCGGCAGAGCGGTCGATGCACAAGCGGCCTCGGCATCGCAGATGGGACGGTTCGAGACCGAGACGCTGGCTCTGGCCGGGAACCGTGCCGCGCTGGCCGACCTGAACGGGCAATGGATCGACCGGCTCCATGACCGGAACGGGCTGAAGTACATCGTTCTGGACATGGACAGCTCGGTCAGCCCGACCCATGGCGACCAGGAAGGGTCCGCCTGGAATGGCCATTTCGACTGTAGCTGCTATCACCCCAACTTTCTGTTCAACCAGTTCGGGATGCTGGAACGCTGCGCCCTGCGCCATGGCAACGTCCACAGCGCCGATGGCTGGCGTGATGTTCTCGACCCCGTCATTGCGCGCTACGCGGGCGCGACCTTGGTGGCAGGTTCTTCCGGGCCGATGCTGCCTACGCGATCCCGGCGATCTATGAGCGATTGGAAGAAGCGCGGTTCTTCTACGCCATCCGGCTGCCCGCAAACGCGGTCCTCAAGGACAAGATCGCGCATCGGCTAACGCGCCCTGTCGGGCGGCCGTCACTGACCAAGGTCAAGCGGTTCTTCGAGGAATTCGAGTATCAGGCGGCGTCCTGGGACAAGGAACGCCGGGTGATCGCCAAGATCGAATGGCATCCGGGCGAACTGTTCCCGCGTGTCGGCTTCATCGTCACCAACCTGCCGATGGAGCCGGACTGATAGTGCGGTTCTACAACCAGCGCGGCACCGCCGAGCAGCACATCAAAGAGGGCAAATACGCCTTTCGCTGGACGCGGCTGTCGTGCCGGAAGTTCCCGCGACAATGAGGTGCGGCTGCAACTGCACGCCCTGGCGTACAACCTGGCCACCTTCTTGCGCTGCATCGAGCTGCCCGAGGCCATGGCCGACTGGTCGTTGACCAGCCTGCAACCGAAGCTGATCAAGATCGGGGCACGTGTGGTCCGTCACGCCCGCACCATCACCTTCCAGCTGGCCGAGGTCGCTGTCACCGGCACGATGGTACGCGCCATCCTCGCCGCTATCCGCCGATTGCGAGCGCCACCGCTATGCGCATGACCACGATCCATGCCCAAGCTGAACGAAAGCGGCAGGACAGGTCCGTCTGCCGCGCGGAAAGCGGCTCTGCCGGGCCAGAATGCTGCGGGTTCGAGGCTTGATCCACCCGACTTCGGCCGTTTGCGCGACGACAGACACCGCTCGGGGCGAAAACGCTTGCCCAGCGAGCAAAATCAGGCGATCTTGAAGTCAAGCGGCAGGCCACTTGGGGAATGTCGGCTTAGGGCTGCAGAGCGATTGGACGGGGCACGGTCTGAACGCTTGGGGGACCACCGATTCAGGCGATCCACAACTAGGTGAGAAAGATATACTCAGGCGCATGCAAACAGTGGCGGCACGCAATATTTGCGTCACCCCAACCTAACTAAAGGAGAAGTCTACATGGGTAAGCTAAACGATAAAGTTGTCGTGGTGACGGGCTCGGTCTCTGCGATCCCGGGATATGATTCCATTGGATCGGCAACGGTTCGCGAAGCTCTGGCAGAAGGGGCTGCGGGAGTCGTCATCTCCGATATCAACGACGAACTGGGAGAAGCCTTCGCGAAAAGCCTGAACGAACAATACGGCACCGGACGCGCTCTCTATGTCCATACAGATGTAAGAGAGCCGAAGGATGTCGAAAAGCTGTTCGATATCACCGAAAAGACCTATGGCCGCGTCGATGCTGTTATGGCCAATGCCGGGGTGGCAACGGCCGAGGATTTCGACAAGGATCCGGAAGCCGTCCTGAAATCCCGTAAGTTCATTCAAAGCATCAATGAGGACGGAGTTTTCCACACCGCCCTCTACGGTTCGCGTCTAATGATCAAGCACGGCACGAAAGGCTCCATCGTGCTGGTATCCAGTATTCACGGTGTCGTCGGTCGCCCCAAGGTCGTGAACCCGGACACGGGCGATGTGCTAATCGATCGCTTCAACGCGATTCAATATACGATGGGCAAGCATGGCGTCGTCGGCCTGTCGAAGGCCTTGGCTCTTCAACTGGCGGAATATGGCATTCGCGTTAATACGGTGAACCCGGGCTATATCATGACCCCCTTGTTTCAGGCTGCGGTCAATGCCGATAAGGGCGAGTTGGCAAAAGAGAAGACGCTGGCAATAGATGCTTTCGACTTCACCCAAGTGGCGGCACTGCACCCGCTCTGCAACGACCCGGTAGAACAGGCCGATATCGTTCCACGGGGCAAGTTTGGTGGTCGCATGGGCGTTCCTGTCGAAATTGCCAAGCCCGCAGTCTTCCTGATGTCGGACGAATCTTCCTTTGTTACGGGCCAGAAGCTTGTGATTGACGGGGGGTATACGGCAGGCTGAGATCGCCTTGTGGGAGGCTCCGACACTGGCTCGCCGCATCGCCGGGGTCGAAGTCGCCTTCGCCCGGGTGCGTGCGCTGGTGACCGAACATCTGAGACGACCATGTCCCCCGGCGCGACCGCTGTCATGGCAGGCCGGGGCGAGCTTACTCGCGCTGGGGTTCTCATGGTCGCGCTCGGCTTCATCCAGGCCCTCCTGCCACTGATGTCGACCACGATCTTCCTGATCCTTGCTACAGGCTGCTTTGCTCAGTCGGGCTCTGTTGCAAACATGGGGGCACGGCCGCGCGGCGTCACCCAGTTGGGGGGATTAGGCAGCATTGGCGAAATGCTTATTGAGCATAATCATGGTTTCGGTCAGGGCCGAGGGTCCAATTCGAATGCTCTTTCAACCAGGCGCACCTCCCCATGATACCTGGCTGCAGGCACCATGCCTGGGCCTGTCCTTTGCGTAGGGCGCGCATGACCTCGAAGCCCTTGATCGTGGCGTAGGCCGTTGGCATCGACTTGAAGCCACGTACCGGCTTGATCAGCATCTTCAGCTTGCCGTGGTCGGCCTCGAGCACGTTGTTCAGATATTTCACCTGCCGGTGCTCGGTTTCCGCCGCCAGTTTGCCTTCGCGTTTCAGCTCAGCGATTGCTGCGCCGTAGCTGGGTGCCTTGTCGGTATTGAGTTTGGCCGGCTTTTCCCAGATGAAAACTCAGAAATTCTATAGCCGTGCGCGCTTGAGCGCTGGCGTTGCATCGGCAGTTGTCGGTTTTGCAATGCTCGCGACGCCCGCATTCGCGCAGGAAGCTGCAAGCGATGAAGGCGGCGACGACATCATCGTTACCGGTTCGCGCATTCCGCAGCCGAACCTTGAAGGCATCAGCCCGGTGACCACGGTCAACGCGGCAGACATCAAGCTTTCGGGTACGCCGAAGACGGAAGATCTCCTCAACTCGCTTCCGCAGGTTTTCGCTGCCCAGTCCTCGACGCTGTCGAACGGCGCAACCGGTACCGCCACGGTCGACCTTCGCGGTCTTGGCACGTCGCGCACCCTGGTCCTGATCAACGGCCGTCGCCTGATGACCGGCGATCCGAACAGCACCAGCTCGGCGGCTGACCTTAACTTCATCCCAACGCAGCTGATCAAGCGCGTTGACGTTCTGACCGGCGGCGCTTCGGCGACCTACGGTGCAGACGCTGTTGCCGGCGTTGTCAACTTCATCATGGATACGGACTTCGAAGGTTTCCGGATCGACGCGAACTACGGCTTCTATCAGCACAACAACCGCAACAAGATCACGCCGCCGCTCCTCAATGCGCGTCAGGCTCAGGGCTTTAGTGGTTTTGGCTATCCGACCGGCAGCGTTGCCGATGGTGGAACCTTTGATGGCAGCGTTTCGTTCGGCGGCAAGTTCGGCGACGATCGCGGTCATTTCATGGCCTATGCCGGGTATCGCAAGGCAAAGGCCGTGCTTCAGTCCAACCGTGACTACAGCGCCTGTACGGTGCAGATAAATGATGGCCTTGCGGGCGGCTTTACACCTGGTGCACCGCGTCAGTGCGGCGGCTCTGCGACGTCAGCTACGGGCACGGCATTCTATTTCGTGACCAGCACAACATCGTCCACGGTCGGGGCTCTCGGGCCGGGAACGCTGACGCAAGGCACGCTCAACCGTTACAACTTCGCTCCGACCAACTATTTCCAGCGTCCAGACGAACGTTACACAGCGGGTGCCTTTGTTGATTATGAAATCAGCGATGCCGTGAAGCCTTACATGGAATTCATGTTCATGGACGATCGCACGCTTGCGCAGATTGCCCCTTCGGGCGACTTCGGCAACACGCTGACGGTCAACTGCGACAACCCGCTCATGTCGGCCTCGCAGTTCACTCAGATTTGTAATCCGGCCAACCTGATCAACGGGTTCATTGGGACTTTCCCGACGGCTGTAAACGCGGGTTACAATCCGAATCAGGGCGGGCCGGCGATCAACTTCACCGATCCGTTCGACGGCCACACCTACAATAAGGCATTCTTCCAGTTGCTTCGCCGCAACGTCGAAGGCGGTCCGCGTATCAATGACCTTCAGCACACGGCTTTCCGTACGGTGATCGGGACCAAGGGTGACCTTGGCAAGGGTTGGGCTTATGACGCCTATTACCAGTATGGCCGGACCAACTATTCGCAGGTCTACAGAAACGAGTTTTCGACAGCGCGTCTGACAAGGGCCCTCGATGTTGTTGACGATCCGCGCGTTGCGGGCGTTCAGGCGATCTGTCGCTCGGCACTTGATGGCTCGGATCCGAATTGCGTTCCTTATGATATTTTCGGTGGAACGCCATCGGCCGCTTCGCTTGCTTACCTCAATGCCACCGGGTTCCTGAAGGGTCAGACCTCGCAGCAGGTCCTGAGCGGAAGCTTGACTGGCGATCTGGGTGAGTATGGCTTCAAGACGCCTTGGTCGGATGACGGTGTGGCCGTTGCGTTCGGTGTCGAGTATCGCAAGGACTCGCTTGAATTGAGGGCAGATAACGCGTTCCAGACCGGCGATCTTACCGGTCAGGGTGCTCCGACTCTTGACGTTACCGGCAACTACAAGGTCAAGGAAGTCCTGGGTGAAATCGAAGTGCCGCTTGTGCGCGACGGCTTCATCAAGAACCTGACCTTCAATGGTGGCTACCGTCACTCGAGCTACAAGCTGTCCAGTGGCCGGTCGATCAGCACCGACACCTACAAGCTGGCGCTTGATTTCTCGCCGGTATCGGACGTCCGTTTCCGCGGAACCTACAACCGCGCGGTTCGCGTTCCGAATATTCAGGAACTGTTTGCTCCGCAGTTTGTCGGTCTCGACGGTTCGACCGACCCTTGCACGGGCGCGCCGATCACAGCGGCTCAGGTCGGCTGTCTGGCACAGGGCCTGTCAATTGGCCAGTCTGTGACGGCCAACCCGGCGGCGCAATATAACGGCCTGCTTGGCGGTAACCCGAACCTGTTGCCTGAAATTGCAACCACCAAGACGCTTGGTGCTGTGTTCACGCCTCGGTTCATTCCGGGCTTCAACCTGACGGTCGACTGGTTCGACATCAAGATCAAGAAGGCAATTCAGGGCTTTGGCGCTGACGCCATCCTGACGGCATGTACAGCGGGCAACCTCACGGCTTGCGGTCTCATCCAACGCGATCCTGCTGGTTCGCTCTGGTTGACGTCTAACGGCTTTGTTCGGGACCTGCAGACCAATGTCGGTAGCTTCAGTACGCGCGGTCTTGAAGTGAACGGGAATTATTCCCGCGAAATCGGCAACGCCGGAACCGTCTCTCTCAGCCTGATCGGCACGCTGCTCGACACGTACGTGGTCGACAACGGACTGACCGAGGTCTATGACTGCGCCGGTTATTTCGGCCCGACCTGCGGTACTCCGGCACCAAAGTGGCGGCACAAGGCTCGTGTGTCGTTCAACGCCGCAAATGGCTTGGGTGCGTCGCTCCAGTGGCGTTACTTTGGTGCGGTTGATGCCGAATACAAGAACTCGAGTCAGACGCTGAACGGGAACTTCTATGACTACAACTCGCGCATTGCGGCCCAGAGCTATTTCGATCTGGCCCTCACTGCGAAGCTGGGTGACCGGTTCCGGTTCCAGCTTGGTGTGAACAACATTCTCGATCGTCAGCCGCCAGTCGTCCATTCGGGCAGCGGCAACTTTGGCGCGAGCAACTGCGCCAGCACGGTCTGCAACGGGAACTCCTATCCCGGCACGTATGACTCGCTGGGTCGTTACATCTACTCGGGCATCACGCTGGACTTCTAATCCGGCCTGACACTGTCTAAATACTGGCGGCGGTCCCGACACTGGGGCCGCCGCCAATTTTTTGTCCAAAGCGCATCGTTTGACGGTGCGTAAGCAAGGGAATGCACTGGTGTCGAATTCGGAAGAAGCCGTCCGCCGGATTGCGGCACTCGCCCGCGGGGGGCAGCTTGATGCAGCCGCGATCCAGCTTGTCGAGGCGATCGCCCAGCATCCGGGCGATGCCGTGCTTTTCGGCGCTTGGCGGGGCCATCGAATTTCATCGCGGCCAGTTCAAGCGCGCCATCCCCTATCTTGAGGTCGCATTCCGGGAAAAGCCGAATGACTTGACGATCCGCATCAATCTTGCGGAATCCCATTTTCACGAGGGCAACCATGCCGCAGCGCTGGCATTGTGCGATGAAGCCATCGCGCTTGCCGACCCGAGCCTGCGGCTTGCCCGGCTGGGCGCGCATCTGGCGCAAGCACAGGAGGATTTTCCGCTCGCCATTCGGCTTTACCGGCATCTGGTCAAGTGTGATGCCAAGGATTGGTCGCTGTGGAACAACCTTGGCAATGCGTTGGGATTTGAAGGGGATCATGAAGGTGCGGTGGAGGCCTTGCAGAAGGCGGTTGCACTCGCGCCGGACTCCAAGCCGATCCGCATCAACCTTGGCAATGCCCTGATTGACGCTGGAAATGGCGACGAAGCTGAAGCAGTGCTCACACGAGCAGGCAAAGACTTCGCTGATGACGCGACGCCGTTTCTTTCGCTTTTCAATCTCTATCGTCTGGTCGGCCGTGAAGATGATGCGTATGCCGCGATTGCAGAAGCTGCCCGTCGCGCGCCGGACGACGCCTCGATTCAATCCGATCATGGTCAGGAAGCGGCCCGCCGCAATCGCTATGACGAAGCCGAGGCTGCGTTTGAAACGGCGGTGCGGCTCGACCCCAAGTTGGGCCCGCCATATGTCGGCCTTGCTTCCGTCTATGAACGCATGAACCGGGAAGTGGAACTGGAGCCGCTTAAAATTCGGGCCGAGGCGGCGGGAACTGACGCCCAGTCGATGTCCTATATCGATGCGCTGCGTTTCAAGCGGGCCGAGGCATTTGACGATGCGTTCGCGGCTCTAGAAGCGGCTGGCGATGTGATCGTGCCAGGGCGCAAGCACCATTTGCGCGGGATCATGCTTGATCGGATGGGTCGGCAAGATGAGGCGTTCGAAGCCTTTACAGCAATGAACGAGCATTGGCAGGCAGATCCGTCGATGCCCACCGAGCGCGCCCGCCAATATCGTGACATGATCGTGACGGCGACTGACGTCCTGACGCCTGAATGGCTTCGGAGCTGGACCCCGGCGCTGCCATTCGAAGACCGCCCTTCGCCGATTTTCATCGTCGGCTTTCCCCGTTCGGGCACGACGCTGCTCGATACCATGCTGATGGCAGACCCTCGAGTTCGGGTGCTTGAGGAGGAGCCGTTTCTGGCCGAAGCCGAGGCGGAGTTGGGCGGCGTCGAGGCTCTGGCAACGGCAACCGAGGATCAGGTCCGCGCTGCGCGGGAAGGATATTTCAGGCGCGCGGCCGCAATCTGCGAGCTTGATGCAGAGTCGATCGTCGTCGACAAGCATCCGATGCATCTCAACAAGGTGCCTGTCATCCGCCGTCTTTTTCCCGGCGCACGGTTTGTCCTCGCGATGCGGCATCCGTGCGACGTGCTGCTGAGCTGCTACATCACCAATTTCCGCATCAATGCCGCGATGGCCAATTTCCTTGATCTTGACGATGCGGCAGCCCTTTATGACCTGACCTTCACCCATTGGGAAAAAGCGCGCGCCCTGTTCGATGTGCCCGTCGCGACAATCATTTATGAACGGCTGGTCGAAGATACCGAGGGCCAGCTGGAGCCGGTGTTTGACTGGCTTGGCCTCCAATGGCCGGGCAAGGCATTCGATCATACCAAGGCAGCGCGCGCGCGTGGCACGGTTGCGACGGCAAGCTATGCCCAAGTGACCGAGCCGATCTACAGTCGCGCCAAGGGGCGTTGGACCAAATATCGTCGCCACCTGGAACGGATCCATCCGATTCTTGCGCCCTGGATCGAACGCTATGGCTATGACTACTGACGCAAACGAGCGCGAGCGGCATGCCGATGCCTTAGCGGCGGCAGGCGATCTTGTCGGCGCGCGCGCGGTGCTCACGGCGCTTGTAAAGACTGATCCAGACGCCGGGCGCTGGCTTAAGCTTGCCTCTCCTGTGCCGGGCGGCTGGTGACCTTCAGGCTGCGCTGACGGCAGTCGAGCGTTCGCTTGCTCTTGCACCGCTCCATTTCATGGCGCTGATGAGCCGCGCCTCGATCCTGAACGTCTTGGCCGGCCGGAAGCCGGGGAGGCTTATGGGAATGCGCTGGCGCAGCGTCCAAAGGCGGTTGATGGCCAGCTCGCCCGGATGGTCGACCATGCCGAGCAGGTGAGTGCCGCCTATGTTGCCCAGCGCGAATCTGCGATGAAGGCGGCACAGGCTTCCGCACTCGCCGTCGCTGACGAAGATGAAGCCGTCCGTATCAACCGCTTTCGGGACAATGCCCTGCGCCGCACGCGCGTCTGGCATTCAGAACCCACGCATTTTCATTTTCCCGGCCTGATCGAGCGAGAATTCCACGATCGATCGGCGCATGGCTGGCTGGCGTCGCTCGAGGCCGCCTTCCCGGATATCCTTGCCGAGTTTCAGACGGTCGTTTCAGCCGAGCGGGCCGAACTCGTTCCCTATGTGCAATATGCCGAGCATGAGCCGCTCGACCAGTGGCGGGACCTCAACCATTCACGCGACTGGACGGCGATCCACCTTTGGCAAAATGGGCGGCGGATCGAAGCCAATGCGCGGCATTGCCCAAGGACAATGGCGCTCCTCGAAACCCTGCCCCAGCCTCGGATAGCCGGGTGCTCGCCCAATGCGATGTTCTCGCTTCTGGCACCCGGTGCCCTGATCCCCCCGCATGTCGGGGTGAACAACACCAGGCTTGTCTGCCACCTGCCTCTGGTCGTGCCCGAAGGATGCTGGTTCCGTGTCGGTGCGGAAACGCGGTTCTGGGAAGCAGGCAAGGCCTTTGTGTTTGACGACACGATCGAGCATGAGGCCGCAAATCCGAGCGCCGAGCTCCGCGTCGTCTTCATCATCGACATTTGGCACCCCGGCTTGAGTACCGTTGAACGCGATGCCGTCCGCCTGCTGCTGGAAGCGGATGTCGGTGACAGTGTGCAGGGCTTGTGACTCTGGAGAACCTGCTGGATACGGCGCGCGCCAACGGGGATGACGCCTCCGCGCTGGAAGCCTTGGCCAGCTTCGCCCTTTCGCACCAGCAGGAACACCGGGCGCTTGACGTGCTCGCGCAGGCTGCTCGACGGCATGGGACCAATGCCCGTCTCTGGCAGTGGTTGGCGTTGCTGCAGCGCGCGGCCGATGATCGGGTTTCCGCTCTCGAAGCTTTTGCCAAGGCGGCGGCTCTGGCGCCACACGACGCCAGCATCGCCAAGGGCCGCGCACAGACATTGCTTGAGGCAGGACTGCCTGCGGTCGATGCCTTTGCTGCTGCGCGCAAGGTTGCTCCAAATGACGGAGATATTGTGCTGGGCGTGACCGCAGCCCTGTTTGCGGAAGGGCAGGCGGAGACCGGACTCTCGATCCTTGCCGGTTCGGTTGGTGCCAACCCGCTTTGGCTGTTCGGGCACCGCGATCTGGTCCAGTTGCGCTGGATGATGGGGGAGGGTGGCGCATCATTTGCTTCTCTCCGTCAGGCAATTTCGACCAACCCGCAAAGCGAGGCATTGTGGGTTCAGCTGATTCACGCGCTGATGCAGGCGGGGCTGAATGAAGAAGCCCTTGCTGTGATCGCTGAGGGGCGAAAGGCAATTGGAGACGGCCCGCGCTTTGCTGTCAACGAAGCGGTCATTCGCTCCGACTCAGGAGAACGGGACGCAGCAGCCGGCCTGTTCGCGTCTTTTGAAAACAGCGACGATCCGACAATTGCAGTCCGGATCATTCGTCACCACCTCCGCTACGACGATGTGGACGCAGCGGCTGCACTCGTCGATCGATGGATCGGTCGACCGGGCGAAGCACTTGTGTGGCCCTACGCATCGCTTTGCTGGCGGTTGCTGGGAGATGCGCGCGCTGACTGGCTGGAAGGAGAGGATGCATTGGTGCGCGTGGTCGATCTCGCGCCGCAACTACCCCCGCTTGAGAAACTTGCTGGCCTGCTCCGCAAGTTGCATCACGCCCGCAGTCAGCATCTTGATCAGTCGGTACGGGGTGGCACCCAGACAGATGGTGCGCTCTTCGCGCGCATCGAACCGGAAATCCGACAACTTCGTGCGGCCATTGTCGGCGCTGTTGCCGATTATGTGAGCGGGCTTCCCCCGCGAGACGCGACCCATCCGACGATTGGTCCGCGTCGTGATCAGCCTGTGCGCTTCGCCGGATCATGGTCCGTGCGGCTGGCGGGCAAGGGCTTTCACGCCAACCATATTCATCCGGCTGGCTGGATCAGCTCAGCACTCTATGTTGCACTTCCGGAACGCGGACCCGATGACAGCCCGAACGCTGGCTGGCTCGCGCTTGGTTCTCCCGAGGCAGGTCTGGGCCTCGATATTTCGCCAACGCGCCTGATCGAGCCCAGGCCTGGGCGGCTGGTGATGTTTCCCTCAACAATGTGGCACGGTACCGTGCCTTTTGACGCAGGCGAGCGTTTGACGGTCGCGTTCGATGTTGCCCCGCCAATGCCCGGCGATTGAGCGGCTCTCGCCGGCGCTTTGGCGAAAGCGCATAGGCACAAGTTTTTGCACTTTTGCATCCGGCGCGCGCCAGTCTAAGGTATGATCAAACGAATAGGGCAAGATGGGAGCTTCCATGCTGGGAGGAATGCAGGATTGGTCGTTGAGGGTTACGCACCTGATTGATCATGCCGCGCGCGAGTGTGGCAATCGCGAGATTTTGACACGCTGGGCCGATGGCACGATTGAGCAGACCAATTGGACAGGAGTTGCAAGCGATGCGCGCCGACTGGCGCAAGGATTCGCTGCAATTGGCCTGAAGCCCGGGGATCGGGTGGCAACACTGGCCATGAATCACCACCGTCATCTCGCGACCTGGTATGGTGCGATCGGCTTTGGCGGTGTCATCCACACTATCAACACCCGGTTGTGCGATGAGGATCTGATCTACATCATGAACCATGCCGAGGATCAGGTGCTGCTTTATGATGCGCAGTTCCAGGGTCTTGTGGATCGTCTGAAACCCCAGTTGAAGACAATCAGACATTTCATCGTATTCGATGACCCTGAAGGATATCCGGCGTTCGTGGCAAAGCAGGATGGACATTACGAATGGCATCAGGGTGATGAGCGAGAC
Source organism: Sphingomonadales bacterium (assembly GCA_016704425.1). Lineage (GTDB taxonomy): Bacteria > Pseudomonadota > Alphaproteobacteria > Sphingomonadales > Sphingomonadaceae > Aquisediminimonas. The sequence goes on along the minus strand of JADJAC010000009.1, from coordinate 32,264 downwards.
CCCTGCATGCTGTGCTATACCAGCGGCACAACGGGCAACCCCAAGGGCGTCCTGTATCAGCATCGGTCGACCATGCTTCATGCGATGGCAGAAGTCGCGCCGGGTGTCTTTGACCTGTCTGCCACGTCCGTGCTCTTGCCCGTCGTCCCGATGTTCCACGCGGCGAGTTGGGGATTGCCCTTCGCGGGCGCTGCTGCCGGTGTGAAATTCGTTTTCAGTGTGACCAATGATGCGCCGACGCTGCACAAGCTGATGCTGGACGAAGGTGTGACGCATTCCGCTGGCGTGCCGACCGTGTGGCTTGCCATGTTCCAGCACCTTGATGCGACAGGTGCCGGGCTTGGCAAGTTGAGGCTTGTGACAATTGGCGGGTCTGCGGCACCACGTGCCATGATCGAGCGATTGATGAAGCAAGGCGTTCGCGTCGCCCATGCCTGGGGCATGACCGAAACCTCCCCGATCGGAACAATGGGAGCACCAACCGCCAATTGGGATGACCTTTCGTTTGACGAACGCGTCGACGTCGTCTGCAAGCAGGGGCGTGTGCCATTTGGCGTCGAATTGCGGGTAGTCGATGACAATGGCGATGTGGCGCCGCGCGACGGCAAGACATCGGGACGACTGCCAGATTTGAGGGCCCTGGGTTATCAAGCGCTACTTCAAGGCCGACGCAGATGCGACCGAAGATGGTCAGTGGTTCGACACGGGCGACGTGTCCGTGCTCCATCCGGACGGAACAATGCAGATCACCGACAGGGCAAAAGACGTCATCAAGTCCGGCGGCGAATGGATCAGTTCGGTCGAGCTTGAGAATATTGCCGTCGGCTGCCCCGGTGTTGCGGAAGCGGGTGCAATCGGCATTCCGCATCCCAAATGGGACGAACGTCCCGTCCTTGTCGTGGTGCGCAAGCCGGGAGCCAATCTGTGCGAAGCCGACGTAAAGGAATTCCTGAAAGACCGGATCGCGAAGTGGTGGATGCCGGATGCCGTCCTGTTTGTGGATGAACTGCCGCACACAGGCACAGGCAAGATCCAGAAGGTCGCACTGCGTGCCCAGTTCAAGGATTTCAAGCTGGAGGCCTGACATGAGTGAAGACCTGTTCGTCGATCCGTCGCGCGAGAATTTCGACGCCTTCAAGGCCCTGCCCCGCGATACGCCGATCCATATGCTGAACCTGCTCAGATTCCGCGACAAGGCCGCCTATCCGTCTGGCCATTCACTTGCGGACAAGGGGCTTACCGGCAGGCAGGCCTATGCCGAATACGGACGGACGAGCGGGTCCGTTTTTACTCGGGTTGGCGGGTCAATTGTCTGGCGCGGCAGGATGGAAACGATGGTCATTGGCCCGACCGACAAGCATTGGGATATGGCGTTCATTGCCTACTATCCCAACGCGGGTGCCTTTCTGGAAATGGTGACAGATCCTGACTACCGAAACGCTGTCGTCAACCGGCAGGCTGCCGTCCTGACGAGCCGCCTGATCCGGTTTAGTCCGCAAGAAGGCGACAGCGACAGCTTTGGCTGATCAGAACAGGCGAAGCTGCGCACCTTCGGGCGGCTGAAACAGGGTCTCGTCCAGTTCGACCCGGTCCCGGTTGAGCCCCAGTCTCTTGCAAGCAATGCGGAACCGCGTCCGGATCATTTCTGCCCAAGGCCCCGAGCCGCGCATACGGCTGAAGAAATCCGGATCATTGGCACGCTCCTGACGGATCGACCGGATGAGCGACATGACCCTTTCGGCCCGTTCCGGATAATGGGTATCGAGCCAGTCGCGGAAAAGCGGCGCAACTTCGTGCGGCAGGCGGACAGGAATGAAACTGGCAGTTCTGGCTCCGGATTCAGCGCCTCGGGCAAGAATAGCCTCGATTTCATGATCGGTCACGCCCGGGATGATCGGCGCGACATTGATGTGCGTTGGAATGCCGGCATCGACCAAGGCTCGAATGGCCTTCAGCCGCTTTTCGGGTTGAGGCGCACGCGGTTCGAGCGTGCGATGGACTCCCGGATCAAGAGAGGTGACCGACAGCGCGACGGCAACAAGGCGTTTGGCCGCCATCGGCGCAAGAATGTCCAGATCGCGGATGATCCGGTCTGACTTGGTGGTGATTGTGCAGGCATGGCTGGTCTCGGCAAGAACTTCGAGAATCTGTCGCGTAATCCGCCATCGACCCTCTATGGGTTGGTAAGGATCGGTATTGGTGCCAAGAGCAATGGCACTTGCCTTATACCCCGTCTTTCCCAGCGCTATCCTGAGCAACGACGCGGCATCCGGCTTCACGAAGAGCTTGGTCTCGAAATCCAGGCCAGGCGACAAGTCATGGAAAGCATGCGTCGGCCTTGCATAGCAGTAGATACAGCCATGTTCGCATCCCCGATAGGGGTTGATCGAATGTTCGAATGGAATGTCCGGAGACGCATTTGTGCTGATGATCGAACGCGGCTTTTCGATTGTTACACTTGTCCTGAGCGGAGGAGCCGCTCCGTCGATCGCTTCCTTTTCATCAAGCCATTGCCCGTCCGGTTCCCGAACCTTCAGATTGAAGCGTGTCGGCGTCCGGTTGGCAGGCGCACCCCGGCCGGAGGTGGCAACAGACAGATCGATTCGGGGCATGTTTCGACCATGCCCCGAATGTTGAAACAAAACAAGAACAAACTAGCCGCCGCTTTCGAGCGCCTTGTCCTCGTTGGCCCGCTTGATCACATATTGCCTGATATTTTCGATCTGCTCCGGCGAATACTGGCCAGCCCAGGAAACCATCCCGTTGTCCTTCAGGAGACCATCGTGAACGATCTGCTGCCAGAGTTTCGCATTTCCAAGGGCCGCAGAATGCCGAACATCCGGATTGAGGCTGCCAGCAACGGCGGCGTTCCCGTGGCATACACTGCAACTGTTGCCATAGTGGCTTGAACCGTCAGTGACCTGCTCTGGCTTTCCGATAAACGGTGGCGGATCAAGCACGCGCTTGTTTTCTGGCGGAGGTGGCGGCAGCGTCTTGGCGCCTCCAAGCTTGAACACTAGGAGCCGACTGATATTCGGCGTCATCCGCGACTTGCTGACAAGCATACCTGCCGAAACATCCCAGACGCCGCCCCAACCGACCAGAATCGCAACATATTGCACGCCCTTGACCGAATAGGTAATCGGAGCCGCGATGACGCCGGTTTGCGTCGGGAAAGTCCAAAGCCGTTTGCCTGTATCGGCCGTGTAGGCGCGAAACTCGCCGCCGGCTGTTCCCTGAAAAACAAGGTTTCCTGCGGTTGCCAGTGTGCCGCCGTTCGTGGGCCCCGGATATTTCACTGTCCAGCGGGCTTTGCCAGCAACTGGATCCCAAGCGACAAGCGAACCATTCGATGCGGCTGCGGTTGCCGCCCGGACTGCCTTGTCTGCCGGAACCTCAAGCCCGCCAAGGTCCAGTCCAAGCTGGAACCCGACGGTGCCTGGCTTCCAGTCCTTGGACGCTGCCTTGTAAATCTGCGCCGTCTCATTGGCGGGAATGTAGACGAGTCCCGTCTTCGGGCTGTAAGACATCGGCGTCCAGCTATGCGCGCCGATCGCGCCTGGCATGCCGACCCAAGGCTTGCCGGTAATTTCATACTTGGCTTCCGGATTGACAATCGGTTTTCCGGAAACGGGATCCAGACCTGACGCCCAGTTGATCGTCGCAAACGGCTTACCTGAAATGAATTTTCCCGTGGCGGCATCAAGTGTATAGAAAAAGCCGTTCTTCGGCGCGTGCAGGATCACGTGTTGCGGTTTGCCGTTCACCGGAATGTCGGCCACCATAATCTGCTGATTGGAATCAAAGTCCCAGCGGTCCTCAGGCGTTTCCTGGAAATGCCAGACATATTCGCCCGTATCTGCCTTCACTGCAACGATTGATGCCGTGTACAGGCTGTCGCCAGCCGATGATCCGCGTGCGGCAGGATTCCAGGGTTCCGCATTGGCTGTTCCGAAAAATACAAGATCAGTCTTGGGATCATAGGTGATGGAATCCCAGACAGTGCCGCCGCCGCCATTCTTCCATGCGTCAGGAGCCCAGGTCTTGGATGCCGCTTCCAGATGTTTGCCTTCGAAGGGCTTCGACGGGTCGCCGGGAACCGTGTAGAAGCGCCACACTTCCTTGCCGGTTTCGGCATCATAGGCGGCCAGATATCCGCGAGTGATATATTCGGCGCCTGCGCTGCCGATCAACACTTTGCCTTTAACGATGCGAGGGGCACCAGTGATCGCCATGTGCGATCCTTCAGGGATCGTCAGCTTGCTCCAGATGACTTTGCCATCGTCTGCGTTGAGCGCGATCAGACGTCCGTCGAGTGTCGCGACATAAACCTTGCCTTTATAGACTGCGACGCCGCGGTTGACGGCGTCGCAACAGACATCGACCAGTTTCGAACGGGGGACTTGCGGGTCATAGGACCAAAGCGGCTTTCCGGTGGCTGCGTCATAGGCCTTCACCATGCTCCATGCGGTCGTGATGTACATGACACCATCGACGACGATCGGCGTCGCTTCCTGTCCGCGCGCCGTATCGAGGTCGGAAAACCATTCCAGGCCAAGCTGACCGACATTCGCGTCGTTCACATCAGAGAGCGGAGAAAAGCGCTGCTCGTCATAGGTCCTGCCATAAGTCATCCAGTTCGCGCCGTCATCTGCGGCAGCGAGCAACCGTGCATCATCGACCTTGGCGCCCTTGCCTCCATTGTGGCCGCAGCTTGAAAGGCTTGCTGCACCAAGGATCAGCGCTCCAGCCAAGACATAGCGCTTGAACATACATCACTCTCCCGCACCGGCAGCCTGATTGACCATCCGGATTCGCGGCGAAACTGCCTTCGAAGAGCCGGTTTGTCCACAATTCCTTGGCCCCGAGAAGGGGTTCTGCGGATGACGCTACGGATTGACCCAGTCAAACGATCGCGAAACAGCCTTGTTCCACGAAGCATAAAGGCTGGCCCGGCTGATTTCATCCATCATGGGGTGCCAACGTTTGTCCACGCCCCAATTATCGGAAATATCCTGCGTCGAATTCCAGTAGCCCACTGCAAGTCCGGCGGCATAGGCTGCGCCCAATGCAGTTGTTTCAATCACCTTTGGCCGTACCACGGGCACACCGAGAATGTCGGACTGGAACTGCATCAGCAATTCATTCACGACCATCCCGCCGTCGGTTCGCAATTCGCTGATTGCGACGCCGGAATCCTTTGTCATGGCATCAAGGACTTCGCGGGTCTGGAATGCTGTCGCTTCAAGGGCCGCGCGCGCGATATGGCCTTTGTTTGCGAAACGGGTCAGGCCGGCAATGACGCCGCGGGCACTGTCCTTCCAGTGGGGCGCGTAGAGGCCCGAAAAGGCCGGCACGAAATAGACATCGCCATTGTCCGAGACGGTTCGGGCCAGCGCCTCGATTTCACTGGCATGCGCTATGATGCCCAGATTGTCTCGTAGCCATTGAACCAGCGCGCCGGCAATCGAGATCGAACCTTCGAGCGCATAGATTGCAGGAGCGTCGCCCAGCTTGTAGCCAAGGGTCGTGAGCAGCCCGCAGGTCGATGGAAACGGGCGTTCCCCAGTGTTCATCAGCATGAAGCAGCCCGTGCCATAAGTGTTCTTTGCTTCGCCCGGGTTCAGGCACGCCTGACCGAACAGCGCGGCTTGCTGATCGCCCAGAATTCCGGAAACCGGCACTCCCTGAAGCACGCCGGTCGCATGGCCATAGACTTCGCTTGATGATCGGATGGCGGGCAGGCAGGCGCGCGGCACATTGAACAGCGCAAGAATGTCTTCATCCCAGTCAAGGGTTTCCAGATTCATCATTTGAGTGCGCGACGCGTTTGTCACGTCGGTAACGTGAATTCCTCCCGTGCTACCGCCGGTCAGTTTCCAGGTAAGCCAGCAGTCCATAGTGCCAAACAGAAGGTCGCCCTGCTCTGCAGCAGCTTGCGCGCCCGGAACGGTATCAAGCAGCCAACGCAGCTTCAGTCCTGAAAAATAGGTCGCCAGCGGCAGGCCGGTCTTTGCGCGAAGCCGGTCCTGCCCGCCGTCGCTGCTCAGCCCCGCCACAAGCTGGTCGGTTCTCGTATCCATCCAGACGATCGCATTGTGGATCGGCTCTCCGGTGTGGCGGTTCCAAACGACGCTGGTTTCTCGCTGGTTGGTGATGCCAACTGCCACAAGATCCGCGGACGACAGGCCTGCCTTGGAGAGTGCGCCTGCAATGACATTGTTGGTATTGCGCCAGATTTCACTTGCGTCATGCTCGACCCATCCTGGGCGCGGCATGATCTGCTCATGTTCCTTCTGGTCAACGGAAATGATCGCGCCAGCCCGGTCAAACACAATGAAGCGGCTGCTCGTTGTTCCCTGATCTATCGCACCAACATATTTCGTCATTTGTGCTTCCCGTCACGTGGAAGCCATTGGTTATGAAAATGATGCCGTGGCGACAAGCAGGAAACATGGCACCTGCGGTTGACCGGGTCGGTCGATGGATCTGCGCTGCTGGGACTTGCCGCAAGAGACGCGGTTGCTACGATGGGGGAATGAAACCGTCGTCTGCCGGATTGACCGGCTCAATCACATTGCCCATGGCGCGCCTCTGTGTCGGAATAACCGGACATCGCTACAGCAACCCGGTTTTTGGCAGGAACCATGCAGCCGTGGATGCTGCATTGGGCTCCCTCTGCGATATAATCGGCACGGTCGTGGCAAGGCAAGGCGATGCAATTGCCCCGACGCGACTTCATTCGCTTCTGGCACATGGTGCGGACCTCATGTCCGTAGAACAGGCACTGCTTCGCAATTGGGACATTGTAGCGCCACTACCTTTCGGCCTCGCCTTGAACGCGGCAATCAACGCTCACCCTGAAACAGCGGAAGACGCCCTGGCCATCATCGCCGGTGAGAGTCCGGATTGCGCGGAAGCGGGCGCGCGGGCTGAACATATCCGCGCATTGGCCGCCCGCGCCCTTTGTTTTGAACTGGCAGAACAGGATGAAGCGATCACGCATCGTTACATCGAATCGCTGCGTTCGCCCAACGACCCAACGGCGGCTTCGGCCTTTGCGACCTTGTGTTCCGAAAGGGTCGCCGCAGCCGGGCGCATCATGATCGAACAATCGGACGTCCTGATTGCCGTTTGGGATGGTATCACGCCCGGCGCTGTCGGGGGAACTCGCCATACGATTGCAGCAGCGCTTGCGCACGGTGCTCCTGTCATCTGGATCGATGCACGCAATCCCGAGCGTTGGACCATTCTTCGGACGCCTGAATCGCTTCATGCCGAAGGGTCCGCGCAATCTGCAGAGGAAATCGCTGCGCTGATTGAATCGGTTGTGCAACCGTCGTCGACCGACCAAAGCGAGCGCGCCAAACGCTTTCACACCGAACATTGGCAAACGCGCAGCCACCGCCGGTTCCATGCCTATCGTCGGATCGAAGCTGTCTTTGGCGGCGGCAGCTTGCGGCGAGCATTGGCCAGCCTCGTTCAGAGATACGAGCGTCCCGAAGCGATTGCGAAGGGTTCCGGCGCCCCCCTCCTGGCAACGGCGCGCGGCCTTCCGGGTAGCGATCAAGCCTTTGTCGACAAGATCGACGCTCAGGTTCTGCAGCGTTTCGCCTGGGCCGATGGCCTTTCGACTTATCTTTCGGATGCCTATCGGGGCGGAATGGTGACCAACTTCCTGCTTTCTGCATTCGCGATTATTGGCGGGGTATCCTATCTTCCATTTGCAAGCCCCGATTCCAAATGGCCATTTGCCCTGTTCGAGTTCCTGCTGCTTGTCGCAATCCTCGGTATCACCTCAGTCGGGCGGAAACGGCGCTGGCATGGACGCTGGTTCGAAACGCGCCGCGTCGCCGAATATTTCCGCCATGCGCCGATCCTGCTGCTGCTTGGCGTCGCGCGATCGCCGGGGCGCTGGCCACGAGGGTCCGACACGCAATGGCCGGAACACTATGCCCGTCTTGCGCTCAGGGAGCTGGGCCTTCCGCGCATTGTGGTCACGCAAGCCTATCTCAGAACTGCATTCGAAGATCTGCTTTGGCACCATGCGACGCTTCAGCGGGCTTACCACAGTGGCAAGTCCAAAAGGCTCACGACAGTTCATCACAAGCTCGACCGTTTGTCCGAAATCCTGTTAAGCCTCGCCGTTGCGGCTGTCGCGACCTATCTCGGCCTCGTTGCGGGCAGCGCGCTTGGCCTCATCCCGGAAGCGACCGCCCATAATGTGTCCAAATCCTTCACCTTTCTTGGCGTGGCGCTTCCAGCGCTAGGCGGCGCTTTTGCCGGCATCCGCTATTTTGGTGACTTCGAACGCTTTGCGGCCATTTCTGACGTGACGGCGGAAAAGCTCGAGGCGGTCGAACAGAGGATCAAAGATCTCGCGAAGGTTGCGGACGGACATATCCGCTATGCACAGGTTGCAGACCTTGCTCATGTGATTGACGATATCGTGGTCGCCGAAATCGAGAACTGGCAATCGGTATTTGCCGGCAAACAGATTGCCGTTCCGGTCTAACCGAGGCCGAGCGCGCGCTGGAGCAGTTCGCGCGCAACGACTTTCAGGGCAAGCGTTTCCTCGGCACCCTCGAAAATCGAAAGGACGCGCGCGTCGACGAAATAACGGCTGACCGAAGTTTCTTCGGCATAGCCCATGCCGCCGTGTATCTGCAGAGCCTCTCTGGTGACGAGTTCGGCAGAACGGCAGGCGTAAAGCTTTGCAAGGCTTGCTTCCATCTGGCCTTCACCTGCGTCGAGCATCGTTCCAACGCGATAGGCAAGCTGGCGGCAAGCAACATAGCGTGCGGCCATCATCGCAATCTTCGCCTGGGTCAGCTGGAATGCGCCAAGCTGATTTCCGAATACATGCCGGTCCTCGGAATAGCGAATGGCCGCCTTAATGGCGGCTGCCATCAGGCCGCAGGCTCGCCCGGCGGTCTGGATGCGGCCACCGGTCATGCCGGCCATGGTGTAGTAGAAGCCGTTGCCCAGCCCTCTGGTTTCGCCAAGAACATTGGCGTCAGGCACAAAAAGGTCTTCGAACGCCAGATCGAAACTATGCATCCCGCGATAGCCGATCGTTGGAATGGCTCTGCCACTCAGCCGACCGCCGGTCGGTTGATGAAAGTCGAAGGCATGACCGTCGAAGGAGGGTTTTTCGACGAGCAGGATGCTGAGCCCCTTGTAACCTTCGGCACCGCCTGTTCTGGTGACAACCATCAGCAGGCCTGCTTTGCCTGCAAAAGTGCACCAGGTCTTTGCGCCATTGAGGATCCATCCGCCTTCGGTTCGCTGGCCCCGAAGGCTGAGACTGGCAGCATCGGATCCGAAATCGGGCTCGGTTATCGCAATGGCGACGAGCGGATCCCCGACTGCGATCCTCGGCAGCCAACGTTCCTTCTGGCTGTCTGTGCCGCCTGAAAGAATGGCACGCGTCAGTATCTCGGGTCGCGTGATGAGGCTCCCGGCGGCGCCCAGAGAGGCTTCGGACAGGGCCTCGGTCACGGCAATCATGGCAAGCGTATCATCGCCCTCATCAGGCGCGCTTCCGCCAAATCGCATGGGAACCGAAAGACCGAACACGCCCATTTCCCTTAGCTGTTCGAGCAGGGATTCAGGTATGTCATGGTCATGGCGGTGGATGTCTCCCGCGATTGGCGCGACATGGTCCTGCCCGAAGCGCTGAAAGGTCTCACGCATCATGTCGACATGCGCGTTGGTATCAAGGCGGGTGAAATCGATGCGGCCGTCAATGATCGCCCAGCCGATTTCGGCCAGCGCCCTGCCGCTGCCGCTTCGCTGCACCTTCAGATAGTCAGCTGCACCACGAAGGCCTGCAAGGTCCAGATTGCATTCGAGCTCGATCCCGATTGCGTCAAGGCGCTGCAATGTGCTTGGCAAGGCCAGTGCAAGAAAGGCTTGGGCAAGGTCCGAAGCGGCTCCGCAGGGTTCGCGCAACATTTCGCGCGCGGCAAAAAGTTCAGACGCGGCAAAGGCAAGTTCGTAGCAGCAGATCTGGTGTTGATCGAGCAGCTCCGCCTCAAGCTTGCCATTCCTCGAACAACGCAGAGCAAGAGCAGCGGCAGCCTTGGTGAATTGCGCTTCGAATTGCGCCACCAATTGCATCGTCACGGCACTCCCCGCTTTACGACCCTTCTTCGAAGGCCAGAACTCAGCAGCGGCTATGACGATTTGCAAGCAAAGGCAATGGCTTCAACTGCCCGCAAATGTGTCAGGCGGCGTCGCTGATGCCGAGTTCTGCGAGCTTGCGATAAAGCGTCGAGCGGCCAATTCCGAGACGCCGGGCAACTTCGGTCATGCGACCGCGGTAATGACCGATTGCGAGCCGGATAACATCGGCCTCGATCGATTCGAGCGGGCGCAGGTGGCCGTCGGTATCATAGAGCGTTATGCCTGCTTCGCTTGCCGCCGAAGAGACAAGCAATGACGAAGACTTGCTCGAGATTTCGGGAAAATCCTGTGATGTAAGCGCGTCACCTTCGCAAAGCACGGCGGCGCGGAACAAGGCGTTCTGCAACTGTCGGACATTGCCGGGCCAGTCATAGCTTGCAAGGACTCCAAGGGCACCGTCCGTAATGCCAAGGCTTCGCAATCCCGGCTGGCGGGCAATGCGGGCCAGCAAGTGACGGGCTAGCGCCGGGATGTCGCTGCGCCGCTCGCGCAGTGGCGGAATCACGACCTGCACGACGGCCAGTCGGTAGTAGAGATCTTCCCGGAACCGTCCGGCTTCGACTTCATCCAGCAACGTCTTGTTGGTTGCTGCAATGATCCGGACATCGACTTCGCGAAAGCCCCGCGCGCCAATCGGATGAACCTCTCCCGTCTGGATGACGCGCAAGAGCTTGACCTGCGCTTCGAGTGGCATTTCGCCGATTTCGTCGAGGAACAGGGTTCCGCCGTCAGCGTCCTGGAATTTTCCGATATGCCGTGTGAAGGCACCGGTGAAGGCGCCCTTCTCATGCCCGAACAATTCGGATTCGATCAGGTTGGAGGGAATCGCCCCGCAGTTGATCGCAATGAACGGCTTCTTTTCCCGCGGGGAGGCGGCGTGAATCGCGTCCGCAACAACTTCCTTCCCAACCCCGCTTTCGCCTTCGATCAGAACGGGAATGCGCGCGCGCGCTGCCTTTGCGGCAACAGGAAGCGCTGCCCTGAATTCCGGGTTCGAACCGACAATTTCGCCGAAGCCGAGCGGAGTGGAAATTTTTTCGGTGAGCGGGCGGAGTTCTCCCGCAAGGCTCTTTGCACTGACGGCACCGTCCAAAGCCGCAAGCAGCCGGTCCGGGGCAATGGGCTTGGCCAGAAAATCCGTCGCGCCAGCACGCATGGCATCGACCGCGACTTCGACCGAGCTCAATGCTGTGAGCATCAAAATGGGGAGATCGGGGCGAAGCTCGCGAATTTTGGAGATCAGCGATGTCGTGTCGCCACCGGGCATGGCCTGGTCGATCAGAATCGCGTCGAGCAGCATGCCATCGCGCGTTTCAAGGGTTTCGAGTGCCGAGTCGGCATCTGAAACGCCCAATGTCCGCCACCCTGCGCGCGCCGCAAGCGCCGTCACAAGCCGCGTCTGGGCCGGCTCGTCATCGACGAGCATCAGAATGCGGTTGCCCCCGGGCGTCATGCGGATAGTGTCCAGCGCGTCATAAGACTGTCCCATAACGGGGCATAGTAAACATGCGCTTAATGCTACGCTGTGACATGGATCACGCTGCCAATGCGGCGAAGGGGCATTTCGCTAGTTGAGAATGCGGGCTGCGCTGGCTAAGGCTTCGATCAGCAATTTTGGAATCAAGGGGAAAGACATGGCTGGCAATGGCGACATGAAGGCGCACCGCGAAACCTATGAGGGCGTAATGAACCTCCTCAAGTGGGGCGCTTTGGCTTCTTTTGTCGTAGGTGCGATCGTTGTCGTCCTGATCGGCAGCTAACGTGATCAAAATCGCTGTCCTTAAGGAAGCCGCGGCTGGCGAATGCCGGGTCGCGGCAACCCCCGAGACTGTGAAGAAATTCATTGGTCTTGGTGCGAGCCTGTTCGTGGAAAAGGGCGCGGGCGCCGGGGCATCGATCTCCGACGCGGATTATGAGGCAGCTGGTGCGACGCTTGGAACGGGTGCTGCAACTGTCAAGGATGCGGACATTGTCCTGGGCGTGCAGGGGCCGGATCCCAAATCCCTGAAGGGCGTGAAGGCTGGCGCCTGGATTGTGGCCGGTCTGGATCCGTTCGGTCAGCGCGCACGTGTCGATGACTATGCAAGGGCCGGAGTCGAGGCGCTGGCCATGGAATTCATGCCGCGCATCACGCGGGCACAGTCGATGGACATCTTGTCATCGCAATCGAACCTCGCCGGGTACAAGGCTGTAATCGATGCGGCCGGTGCGTTCGGGCGCGCCTTCCCGATGATGATGACAGCCGCGGGTACAGTCAGCGCTGCGCGCGCCTTCATCATGGGCGTCGGCGTTGCGGGGCTGCAGGCAATCGCGACGGCTCGCCGCCTCGGTGCGCAGGTTTCGGCAACCGACGTGCGCTCGGCCACGAAGGAACAGATTGAATCGCTGGGCGCAAAGGCGATCTTCGTCGAGAATGTCGCGGGCATCGAAGGCGAAGGCGCGGGTGGCTATGCGACCGAAATGTCCGATGAATACAAGGCGGCGCAGGCCGAACTGGTTTCGTCCCACATCGCCAAGCAGGATATCGTGATCACGACTGCCCTGATCCCCGGACGCGCCGCGCCACGGCTGATCACCGATGCGCAGATCAAGTCGATGAAGCCGGGCAGCGTGATCTTCGATCTGGCAGTGGCGCAGGGCGGCAACGTCGAAGGCAGCAAGGCCGATGAAGTTGTTGTGAAGCACGGCGTGAAGATCCTGGGCTATTCGAATACGCCGGCGCATCTCGCGGCGGACACATCCGCGCTCTTCGCGCGCAACCTGTTCAATTTCCTGAGCGCGTTCTGGGACAAGGACGCCGGGCGGCCGGTCCTGCCCGATGATGACGAGATTACTGCAGCCATCCGCCTGACCAAGAGTGGCAAGGTTGTGAATGAGAGGCTGCTGGGGCGAGGCCAATTTGCCCCACACGATGGCTATTCGGCGCAATATCGGCTGTGCTGGCTGCGGTCTTTTGCGCTGCGTTTGGCGCGTCCTCAGTGCGCGCTAAAGAAAAGGCCGAGACGTTTTTCCTGCTTTGGGTCGTAGAACCGGCGACGATCGACCGGGAGAAATTCACCGTAAGAAAAGGCGATTTTGTCCAGAAAACGCGACTGTTACCTGTTGGCTTGGCGGAAGCGGATGAAGACATTCGTTTGCCAAACGGCGGGCAATTGATTTCGGGGAAGGGAGATCAACTCCTGCAATTGGCCGGAGGTGGGGTTTATGGCATAAAGCCAACATCAGCGACTGTCTATTGTCAGGCTAAGGCTGAAGTTCGAACATCGAAAGGCTTGATTGGAAGTTCAAAATACGAAAGCAGATTCTGCCTGATCGATTTTGAACGCGACGGCAGTTTCGATGGTGCGTTCCCAGTGATCGGTTGCCCTTACGAAATCCCCTTGTTGGGTTTGAAGGCTCCAAAGCAAGGAGCGTTGCAACATTTGGACGGGAGCCGATATCGCACAGTTCCGGTTGCGGGAACGCGAAATGCACCATCTGTCGGCATCGTTTACTCGGGAATAGCTCCGCTTGATGGCGATCCTAGATTTTTCACGGCGTTTGGTTCCGGCACGCCGATACCGCTGTTCGGCGAGAAGCATACAAAGGCAGGGGACGTCTCTGGTCAAAGGGTATCGTTTGGCGGTGCCGCGTTCACCATTTTGAACAAGTCTGAGAAATCGATCGAAGTCCGGAATGATCGTCCCATTCCGAGCCAGCCCTTTGTGATTGTACGGAACGGAGCCTGCTAGGAGCGAAAATGGAATTTATCTCAATCCTCTCCATCTTCGTGCTGGCCTGCTTTGTGGGCTATTACGTTGTCTGGTCCGTCACGCCCGCTTTGCACACGCCGTTGATGGCGGTGACCAATGCGATTTCCTCGGTGATTGTGGTTGGCGCTCTGATTGCTGCGGCAGCGGCAGGTAGCGACACGTCTAAGTGGCTCGGCCTGCTCGCAGTGGTGCTAGCTTCGGTGAACATCTTCGGCGGGTTTGCGGTGACGGCGCGCATGCTGGCGATGTACAAGAAGAAGGAGAAGAAGTGATGGAACACGTCGCCACTCCTTCCTGGGCGATGCTGGCCTATCTGATATCGGGCGTGCTGTTCATTCTCGCGCTGCGGGGGCTGTCCTCGCCGAGCACGTCACAGCGCGGCAACCGCATGGGCATACTGGGCATGCTGATTGCGGTGGTGACCACGCTGGCACAAATATTCCTTTGCGGGTGGCAGTGTCCGACCACTTCGACACCTGCACCAAATGATTTGTGACTTGTAACCTGAAGATCTTGGACGCCGTCGCTTATCCTTGGCGGCGGCAGGGGATTGGCTGGTCACCGCTCGCCGTATCAAGATGACTGACATGCCGCAGCTTGTTGCGGCGTTTCACTCACTCGTCGGCATGGCCGCAGTGCTGGTCGGTTGGGCAGCTTACCTCAATCCGCAGGCGTTTGGCATTGCCGGTGCCGACGGAATAATCGAGGCCCAGAGCCGGATCGAAATGGGCCTTGGCATTGCCATTGGTGCAATCACCTTCTCAGGCTCGGTCATCGCGTTCCTCAAGCTCGCCGGCAAGATGAGCGGTGCACCGATCATGCTGCCCGGGCGGCACGTGATCAACCTTGGCACCTTGGCGGGCATCCTTGGGCTTACCGCCTATTTCACGATGGACCAATCGCTGTGGGTGATCGCCACGGTCACCGCTCTCTCCTTCCTGATCGGATTCCTCCTGATCATCCCGATCGGCGGCGCGGACATGCCGGTCGTCGTCTCGATGCTCAATTCCTATTCCGGCTGGGCGGCAGCAGCGATGGGGTTCACGCTGCACAACACGGCAATGATCATCACCGGCGCGCTTGTCGGTTCCTCGGGCGCAATTCTCTCCTACATCATGTGCAAGGCGATGAACCGCAGCTTCATTTCGGTGATTGCGGGCGGGTTCGGCGTCGATGCCAGTGCGGCAGGCGGCGAGGCCAAGGAGCAGCGCCCTTGGAAGCGCGGCAGCGCCGAAGACGCAGCGTTCCTGCTGGGCGAGGCCGAGCAAGTGATCATCGTGCCCGGCTATGGCATGGCGGTGGCGCAGGCGCAGCACGTGCTGCGGGAAATGGGCGATCAGCTGAAAGCCAAGGGCGTACGCGTCAAATATGCGATCCACCCAGTCGCGGGCCGGATGCCGGGGCATATGAACGTGCTGCTCGCCGAAGCCAATGTGCCGTATGACGAAGTGTTTGAGCTGGAAGACATCAACGGCGAATTCGCGCAGACCGATGTCGCCTTCATCATCGGTGCGAATGATGTGGTGAACCCTGCGGCGAAGACGGACAAGTCTTCCCCCATCTATGGCATGCCGGTGTTCGATGTGGACAAGGCGAAGACAATCATGTTCATCAAGCGCTCGATGGGGGGCGTGGGCTATGCCGGTGTCGACAATGATGTGTTCTACATGGACCAGACGATGATGCTGCTCGCCGATGCAAAGAAGATGGTCGAAGATATCGTCAAGGCCCTGCAGCACTGATCCGGATGCGGAGGTCGGCTTTGAACCTCCGGCGCTGACATTTGGGGAAGGGACGCCGGAGGTTCAGCAGCCATGGCCGGGACCACACCGTCCACGCTGGAGCGCGACAATGGAGTGGAAATTCGTTCGAATTTCTTAATTCCGGCCCGACAATCGCATCCGATTTGGAGCAATCATTGCTCTCGTTTGCAGAGACTTTCGCACCATCTTGGCCAATCTGGTTTGAAGCGCTCGGAATACTGGAATTGTCCCGCTGGTATTTCACGCCATTCTGGCGATAACCCGCGATGACGATCCGTGCGAGGCATGGCAATTCGAGGCTGAGGGGACCGAAAGGCAACACCGCCGTCAGGGTATTGTGCGTAACAGAGGTATCAGATGGCGGAGTATTTTGCCGAAACTGGCAGTTTTGATTCGGGGCCGAGCGCACTCATATTTGCGGACACAGAAGCTGGCGGGTTGGCTGCTGCGGAATCGGTGCGTGTTGCCGGAGGAAGGTTGGCCGGACGGCTAGGGCTTGAGGATGCGGTGGATCGGCTCAACCGCCAGGCTGCAGTCGATGCCGTTATCGTCGATTTGAGCGTCGATCATGGGCCGGTCGCAGATCGGCTGCTTGACTTGCTGAGCTATATTGCCGTGCGCGACAATCGGCCTGTGGTTGTCACGACGACCTTTGCCTTGCTCGATTGTGTCGCAGCACGCCTGTACGCCGGGCCGATTACACTCCTTTGCGAACCCGATCTTGTTGACCGCGTGTCTGCGCTGGCCTTGGCCTGGGGTGGTGAAGCCTGGCTGGGCGTTTCCGATGTGACTTCCGATGCCGACAATGCCCGACTGCGTCGGCTCGCCGAGGAAGTGAACCGGATTGCCCGGACACTTTCGAAACTGTCCAGCCATCAGGCATCGGAGCCTCGCGATCCTGTGCAGGGTTCGTGGCAAGTCGAAGATGTCCGGCCGGTCTTCGAAGCTGAGCCGACCGGGCTTGATCAACCGGCGCTGCCCTGCGCCTCAGATTTCCGCGGCATTCTTCGGCAGCGCCGACTCCGTGCCCGCTTTTTCGATCCGTCAATCTTCGCCGATCCCGCTTGGGACATGCTTCTCGACCTGATGGCCGCCCGCCTCGAAGATGAAGAGGTTTCCGTGACAAGCCTGTGCATCGCATCTGCCGTGCCATCCACCACTGCGTTGCGCTGGATTCGAAACTTGATCGATATGGGTTTGCTTTGCCGTCGCGCCGATCCCACAGACGGTCGCCGCATCTACATCAGCCTGACCGACCCTGCTGCGCGTGCCATGTCGGCCTATCTGGCCGCTGCCAAACGGCAGGGCGGTATGATCATCTGACAGGGCTTGCTCCGCACGGCATGATCGGGCAAAGGCCCTGTTCCTGCGCAAGCGGGCGCTTAGCTCAGTTGGTAGAGCATCTCGTTTACACCGAGAGGGTCGGCGGTTCGAGCCCGTCAGCGCCCACCATATTTCAGTCCGCAGACGTTCGTATTCGTCTGGACAAGCCGCAGAAAATCGCCATATTGATCCGAAGATGAGCCGCCAGCGTTCGAGTGTGTTCGCAAGCAGCCGCCCGATTTGGGGGCCACTGTGGGGGCCAGATATAAACGCTCTTAGAAAGTGGCCCCCAGCATGGCGCTCACCGATACTGCGATCCGCAACGCGAAACCCCGATCAAAGCCCTACAAGCTCAGCGACTCGCTTGGGCTGTTCGTGCTGGTGCAGCCATCGGGCGGCAAACTCTGGCGATTGAAATACCGCTTCGATGGCCGTGAGAAGAAGTTAGGTTTTGGCGCCTATCCGGAAGTCAGTCTGATAGCGGCCCGCAAGCAACGTGATAGGGCGCGGGAGTTGATTGCTGCTGGGAAAGACCCCTCGCGGGAAAAGCAGCAGGCCAAGCATCGTGCGATGGCTTCTGCTGCCAACACCTTTGGGGAGATTGCCCGCGAGTTCATCGACAAGCGGAGGCGAGAGGGCCTGTCCGAGTCAACTGCCGACAAGAGCGAGTATTATATCTCACGCATGGGGCCGGTGATCGCGCGGCTACCGATTGCCGAAATTGCCGCACCGGACCTTCTCGCCGTGCTTCGGCGGATCGAGGCGAAGGGTAATTACGAGACGGCCGGTCGGGTGTTGCAATTGGCTGGTCGCGTGTTCCGCTATGCTGTGGCGACGGCGCGCCTGGCATCGGACCCCAGCCGCGATCTACGAGGCGCACTAACTGCGCCTCAGCCCAAGCACTATGGGGCCATCGTCGAAGCCAAGCGCGCTGGGGAGTTGCTGAGGGCCATTGACGGCTATGAGGGGCAGTTCGTCACCAAGCTGGCCATGCAGCTTGCTCCGCATGTGTTCGTTCGCCCGGGCGAGCTGCGGCACGCCGAATGGTCAGAGATTGATCTGGAAACGGGGCTTTGGACGATTCCGGCTGAGAAGATGAAGATGGGTAAGGCCCATCTCGTGCCTTTGTCGCGCCAGTCAGTCGAATGGTTCCGGCAGATTCACGCGATCACTGGACCGGCTGGCTATGTTTTCCCCTCTATCCGGACACGCTTGCGCCCGATGAGCGAGAACACCATCAATGCTGGACTGCGGCGGCTCGGGTTCACTGGCGACGAAATGACGGCGCACGGCTTTCGCGCCATGGCGTCAACCTTGCTCAACGAGTCCGGTAAGTGGAACCCCGACGCAATCGAGCGTGCGCTGGCCCATGGCGATGAGGACAAGGTCCGCGCGGCCTATCATCGCGGCACTCACTGGAAAGAGCGTGTCGAAATGGCCCAATGGTGGTCAGACTATCTCGACCAACTGCGGAAAGGGGCTGATGTAGTGCCGTTCCCAGAGAGAAAAGCGAGTTAGAGATCAATGAGCTTTGCCCATGAGGTTTGCGAAATGGCGCTCGCCCATGTGATCGGCAACAAGTCAGAGGCAGCCTATCGGCGCGGCGATCTATTCGACAAGCGGCGGCGGCTCATGGTTGATTGGGCAAGCTATTGTTCCACCATTGCTAGCAATGCCGACAATGTGAGGCCAATTCGCAAAACAACTGAGGCTTGAATGTCTGCTTTAGGGCGAGAATTAAAGGCTGCAGAAAGTCTGATTTGGGGTGGAGAGCGGAAATGTAATTTAACCATTAGGCGGATCACTTCGGGTTATGAATTGAAGTATTTGAGCGGGCCATCGGGCTTGCTGGATCTGGCCATTCTGCCCCCTCCCCCGCCGCCTTTTAACGAGTGGTGCATTTGGGCTGACGCGACCGTCGGCTATGTTCAGTTGAGCACAAACGGGCAGTTGCACAGGTATGCTTACTTGGCTAAATCCACCTGTCTAGGCAGGGGGCGCAATGCTCATACGTTTTTTTCCGAGTTTCCATGAAGTGGGCGAGCGAGTTCAACCTCAAGTTGTGAGGTCAATGGGCCTGAAGATGTCGACCGGCGGCGGGCCAATTTGGCGTTTTGAGCGCACCGGGCTGTCCTCGATAGCATGATGGATGTGAACCGGCGCCAGGCGCGCTATAGTCCAGCCGACCAGTCAATCGCCAATCGAGTCCGGCGCAAGCTGCAATATTCGATCTACCGTCAGAAGTGGAACATTGCGGCAACGCCATATAGCGTGAGCGTGGTGGCGGGGCTTGAGGGCCGGCGGAAGCAACAAAAGGCGCTGGATGACCTCAAATGGATGGACGAGCGCCGCGACTTTTTTGCGGCGGACCCGTTCATAATCCGCAAGCCCGGCACCGCGTCCGAGTACCTTATTTTCTACGAACATTTGTCTTGGCGGACCAACCGGGGGCGCATCGACTGCGTCGATTTTAAGGACGGACAGTTCGGAGCGGTGAGGGTCTGCCTCGAAAGCCCCTACCACCTTTCTTACCCCCATGTGCTGCTAGATGAAGGCCAGATAGCGATCCTTCCTGAACATTCGGCATCGAAGGACCTATCAATCTATCGCGTGAACGAGCGTGGCGTCGCGGACAAGAAGACGACAATCGGGCGCCATCTCGACCTCGTTGACAGCACTCTACTTTTCCATGGCGATCGACACTGGCTTTTCTGCACACATGCTGGTGCTGCAGACAAGTCGGAACTCCACATCTACCATGCAGAGACAGTATTTGGCCCGTGGCGGCCGCATGAACGCAATCCGGTCAAAACGGACCTATTCGACGCCCGTCCCGCCGGAGCGTTCATACGGCACGGGGGAGAGTTGTTTCGTCCTGCCCAAGATTGCCGATCGCATTATGGAGCGGGCGTCGTTGTCAATAGAGTTACGCGACTGACTGAAAGCGAGTTCGTGGAGGAGCAGGTCAGCGAGGTACGGCCGAAGCCTGGCTCCCGGTATGACTACGGTCTTCACACCATCTCGTCGGCCGGCGAATACACTGCTATCGACGGCGCTAGGATCGAAAGTTCGATCCATCCTCGTCTCGACCGCTTTGGCCATTTGTTTAGGCCGCGCCCGCGGGCAGCGGCCTGACCAGTACCAGCCGAACCCAGCGCTATACTGCTTAAGAGGTAGGCGCCAATCTGGCTAGTAAGCCCTCACACGCCGCGCTTAGTTGGGCGTAGCAGGCGTCGAACTCTGCAGCCGGCCTTCCATACGGGTCCGCAATTTCGGTCACCGGGCGTTCGGGATCGAAGTGGCCGAGCAGGAAGGTCTTTTCCGCCGCCTGCGGGAAGCTTGAAAGAAGTTCTTCTTGCTGGTCCGGCTCCATGACCAGAATAATATCGGCCTCGTTGACCAATGTCTCAGAAACAGCTTGGGCTCTATGTTCGTCCAGCGGCACCCCGACTTTGAAGGACCGCTCCAGTGCAAGGGGATGTGCCTGCCGGCCGGATTTGGCATCGAGGCCGGCCGAGGAGACTTGAAGGTCTAGCGCGCGCTGCCTCGCGGCAATTCTCAAGTACTTGTCTACAAACGGGCTCCGGCAAATATTGCCCTTGCATAAGACGAGAACGGTTCGGGCGCGTTGTGGAAAGCGCTCGCCAAGTGTTTTGCGATTCAGGCCGGCCTTCAGGCCGAAGTTTATCAGTGCGTATCTCATTTTCCTGTAAGTGCCGCGGGTCCGATTGCCCAACTTCGTGTAGATCGAGGTCACAAGTCGACGGCAATAGGCGGCAAGCTCGTTCATTCCCGGCGCGAGGTCAGACGCTCGGAAAATCTCGTTCTTGACTCGATTGTCGAAAACGTTTCCCAAGCTGATGAGCGCGCCGCCGCGCGATCCCGCGCTGCGCGAAAGCGACAGTTCCCCCGCGGGGTTACGTAGGCGCGCAAGCAAATGGTCCACCCCGCCGAGCCACCAGTGCGATCGGACGCCCACCCGGTACGGCTGAAGCTCGGCAGGTGCGCTGGTCCCGGTGACGCTGTTGTAGAGCAATGCCGGAAAATCAATGCCTGCGTCGATCGCCAGCTGCAGCGATCCCCAAAAGCGCCCGTTCACCTCCATCAGGTAAGGAACCTGCGTTTCGCGGTCGACCTTGAACTCGATCATCGCAACCCCGTCCCAACGTGCAAATTGCATAATTCGGACGGCGTAGTCGGTCATCGGTTCCGGCAGCGCGATAGCCTCGCGAAGAACGCTCACGCCGCCGGACGGTGGCCTTTCGCGCAAACGGCGGTGCGCGAAAAGTACGGAAGGGTCGCCGGCACGAAACAGGCCGAAGACGCCCTCGCCATGCCCTGTAATATAACGCTGAATCATTGACGGTTGCTTCAGAAACCAGCGATCAGAATAGAATTCTTGGAGTTCGGCAGCATCATGGGCAATCAGCACCGTGCTCTTGCGCCAATAACCATCACGCCTCAAAAGAGAACGCCCAGGCTTCACAACGACTGGCCACCCGTCGATCCGTTCCACCAGACCCAAGATCCGGCCATCGGGGACGAAGATTGTTTCAGGGACGGGTATTCCGGCGCGCTCGGCCCATGCGGTCAGCCGATATTTGTCGGATAGTAGATGGTATTGATCAAGCGCCGGGAACGGGAGTGCGGCAATCTTCGTAAAGTCCGCCCTCCTCTCCCCAATTAACTCCATGGCAATCTCGGTCATGGGGAAGATGGCAGTGGCGTCGAACTCAGTAGCCTTCTTTGCCAGACATGCCAGGTACCCCTCCGGATCTCGCCAGGGGGATGGGTATGTGAAGGACCGCGTGCAGTAGCGCGAAGACCCAGCGAGCGAACCCGCTGCCTCGGCTCCAACGAATACCGGCACTCCTTGCCGACCCAGCGAGCGCGTGACAGCCAAAGTGGAGCGCTCGTCGCCATCGGTGACAAGTACACCCTGTTTCATATCGGACTGCACCCTTTGTAGACGGTGAGCAGAAGATTAATTGGGTCCTCCGCCGAAGACGTTTTTGCGCCGCCCGGCTTGTACATGCGCACGGACACGCGGGCAACACCCCTTCATTCGCCGCGCCCAAGTCACCGCCACGATTGGTTGACTCTGGCCTCGATTTTGCCGAGCACCATGCACCTGAGTGTAAACAACCTCCGACCACCGCAAGCAGGCGCTCATCCCCTAGCTGCACAATTACATTTGGCATCAGCCACACGGCAGCCTACAACCCATGCGGCCCATCAGTCGGCGCAATCGGCCAATGAACAACCTGCTGAGGTCACACTGCCAGTGCTAGATCTACGCCCTTCCATCGGCGACGAGCACGCCGCTTCGTCTACCGCAACATCGGTTCTCAAACTGCGCTGCGGCCGCAGAACAGCTTGCAAGCGCGCGCTTCTCCTTCTTGGCGACCATAGCATCGAGACGCCCGCTACCGCCAGTCACCACCCCTGCGCGGAGCCACGCTATTGACAGCCTGTTTGATCCCTCTAAGGACGCAATTGTGTAATGTTCTTTACCGGGGCCGTATGCTTCGCCTATTTGCAGACCAGTTTGCAATACGAAATGTTTCCCCGCAATATAGCGGGCTTGTTTGCTTAAGAAAGCGATAGCTAGTTCGGGTGAGCGGTCGAATAAAAGTTTTCGTTGCGATTTGCACGTACCGGCGTAACGAGCCTCTTAAGACTCTTCTTTTCGCCGTAGCGAAGGCCGCTGCGACGGCGGCTGAACGAGCTGAAATCGGTGTTGTTGTTGTTGATGATAATTCCGACCAAAGAGCTAGGACAGTAGTCGATGAATTCGATGGCATATTTCCTCTAGGTATCCTGTATCGAGTGTCGGGAAGAGGCAACATCTCGCTTGCCCGCAATATCGCCATTAATGCGGCATCGGAGCGCGCCGATTGGGTCGCTATGACCGATGACGATTGTGAGCCGGAGCCGACGTGGCTTTGTGCCTATCTTGATGTTCTTGAAGCCACAGGCGCCGATTGCGCGACTGGGCCAATGAACCTTCGTGTTCCGGATGGATCACCTGCCTGGCTTTGGGAGCAGCCTTTTTTTGACGACGTTCGGTCCGATATCGAAGACGCTTCACCGATGGATTTTGCAGCCACAAACAATTCTATAATTCGAGCGTCGTTCCTGCAGGATCATCCGGAGATTAGGTTCAGACCCGAGCTAGGAAAGCTTGGCGGGGAGGATATGGTGTTCTACCGTTCGGCACATCGTGCTGGACTGAAGATCAGATTCGCCAAAAAGGCTGGCGTCTGGGGAAACGAACCGCCAGATCGGGCTACATTTAAACATCAAGTTTTGTACCGATTCTGGCTTGGTAACTCGATGTTTGTCACCAACAGCTATTTCGGTGTTAGCAGGGGACGGATGCTGCTGCGCGGTCTAAGGATTTTCGCTGCAGCCATCTTTCGACCATTTGGAAGCATGTCGCGCTTGAGAAGTCCTCAATGGCGCTACTGCGTTGCGTCTTCGGCCTGCGGTGTCGGCCTGATCGCGGGTGTATTCGGCCTACGTAAAGAACATTAAGGGGTAATTGCGCTGATGCGTATTCATTTTTTGCTACCTGGATTGCACAGAGTCCACCGCGGCGCTGAGGTCGCCTTTGAAGCTATTGCAACAGAGATCGGGAGACTAGGCCGTGATGAAGTCACCGTTGTAGGGTCTGGTCAAGTCATCGAGGGGCGGCCTTATCAGTTTCGGCACTGTGGGCTTGTCCCCCGGGAGCGATTTGAGCGCTTTCCGAGTATACCCCCCCTGCGCTCCGAATATAATTATGAGGAAGCGAGTTGGGTCCTCAACTACGCCTCCCGTTATCGATCGAACGAGGCGGACGTTACAGTTACGTGCAGCTATCCGTTTACGAATTGGATGCTGACGCGCCGGCCATTCTTTGGCCGGAAACCGGCACATATCTTCGTTACTCAGAATGGTGACTGGCCAGCATATTCTGACAAGGCCGAATATGCTCTTTTCCGTTGCGACGGGCTAGTTTGCACCAATCCTGAATACTACGATCGCAACAGGATGCGATGGCCGTCCACGCTAATCCCGAATGGGACGAATCCCGAAAAGTTCTGTCCTGGCCCGCCGGCGCGGGCGCGCTTAGGGCTGCCACCGAGCGGCCCCCTTGTTTTGATGGTGAGCGCGCTAGTCGAGAGTAAGCGGGTTCTCGAGGGGCTGCGCGCGGTGGCTCGAATTCCCGCGTGCAATCTTGTCGTTGCAGGTGATGGTCCGCTGCGCGATCAATTCGACGCTTTGGGAAGTCGCCTCATGCCGGGCCGGTTCCGACGAATGACCTTGCCACTCGAAGATATGCCAGACCTGTATCGCTCGGCTGACGTCATGTTGCATCCAGCCTTTCACGAGTCGTTCGGCAACGTATACGTAGAGGCCATGGCTGTGGGTCTGCCAATAGTTGCAAACGATTATCCGGTAACTCAATGGATACTCGGCAGGGATTATCCAGGTTTGGTCAACACCGCGGATGAAATTGCGATGCACGAGGCCGTCAGGCGAGCGATTCTAGAGGGACGTTCCTACGCGCTAAGCCGATCGAAAGAGGCTGCAACGCGTTTCTCTTGGACGAGTATTGCAGGTCAATATCGTGACTTTATGGCGGCGATTTACGAAGGCCGTCTGGGGGCGCGGCCGTGAGTCACTCGCTGCTCGTAAATCCTATGCTTGTTCAGGCCCACCCGGGCAAACACCGTCTACGCGACCGAACTATACCTGTCTTGCTCCGGTTAGGAGCCGCGGCGTCTAGATCATTGTTTAATGGCAAAGGTGTTGGCTTCATGTGCACTATCGCGGCAGGGTTGGTAGGCGTTCAAAGCCGACTATCCTTTCAGCTTCGCGGAGGTGGAACCTTTACTGTTCAAACTGATGATCGATACTGGCTAAGGTGCCTTTTAATTGAACGGAACTACGAGACTGACATCGATCATTTCCTTAGCCGAGCACTAACATCAGTCGATTCGTTCTTAGATTGCGGCGCTAACCTCGGGCTATGGAGTATCGCTGCAGCCAGAGTAATAACTGATGCCAAGCGGGTGGTGGCCGTTGAGGCTGGAAGTCGAACATTTGAACAACTAAAGCTTAACTGGGACGCGAACGATAGGTCTTTTACGCTAATGCATCGAGCCTTAAGTCAAAGTTCAGGCGAGAAGGTTTGCTTTTTCTCCAGTGCTGACCACCATGCGTCATCAACGCTGATTGAGGGGCTATCTCCCAGTGATGCTCGGGAAGAGCTTGTAACGTCTATATCGCTTGAGGACTTGCTTATTGAGCAATCATCTTACCAATCTCGGGCTGATGCACTCACCTTTGTTAAGCTTGACGTCGAGGGTCTTGAGCGCCGGATCATTTCCACCATCTTGCCGGATCGGCATGGTAATGTCGTCTTACTATATGAAGATCATGGCAGCGATACTGAACATGTGACAAAGGTTGTTCTCGAGCAAGGATTTCGGGTAGCGTTCCTTGCAGACGACGGCAGCATTGAGCCAATCCGGCCTGGAGGTGTGGGCCGATTGGATCAACTGAAAACAGACTCAGGTCACGGCTATAACCTGCTTGCGTTTTCACCAAACGGGCAGGCGGCCTTGCGTATGTCCGCACTCTTCGGCTTGCATGGCGATTAGGCGTAGCGGCCTTGCTGTTAATAATTGGGCGTCCCGCACCGCTCGTTGCTAGCCATTGACGTTTGAGGGCGAATGACAAGCGAGTTACGCAGTTACCGTGCGCTCACAGTGAGGCCCGGCAACGGCAATGCCCAGCACCTGTCCCAATGTGGCCTATGTCGGTCGTTACAGCTGCCCGCCTTGAACGAGCTTCACGAACGGCTGCTTTGGAGCTCGCGCCGCGGCAAGCTGAGCGGCGAAAATCAGGGCGAAAGTGGCTTTAGGAAGGCGCGCACTGAGCGAGCTACGAGTCTTGCCGGAGGTGCCATTCCTGTAAGCGAGGTCTGCAGGCCGCCTTGCGGGATGCGGGTTTAACCGGTTGATTGCCGCTCTTTGAGCGGGGCGCTCGGTGTCAGACGAGATCACAGTTTCAGCGAGCGAACGAGCGAGTAGTCATACGAGCGGTCGTATGAGTGGTCGGATGGAACTCATAGGCCCGCGGCCTTCAGACCACGCTTACCCATTCCTGCCGATCACGACGACACCAACGCGGGCCACATTCTCGACATTGACAGACCCCTCGAGAGTCATAGCCGGTCAAGGCCCCAAAGGCTCATCAATCCGCCTGACAATCCCAACAACCAAAGCAAAATGCGCCAGAACACAATCATTGCGCACATTGCCAGTGTGATCAGGGCATCCTGTCGGATAAACGAAATATGCTCGCGCTGCTGCGCAGCCAGAAGCGGGACATATTTGACCAAGTCTGACGCAGCCATGACGCCGATAGCACCTGCAACACCAAAATACACGACGCCGACCGGGAGACCGACGGCAAGCCAAACCAGCTTGACCAGATTTGCAAGCGCTCCATAAGATGGGCGACCAACACCCAACAGCACGGATTCGCTGAGGGTGCACAGGATCGAGAACCAGACGCCAAGAGCGAGCACCGGCAGCATAAGCGCCGCAGTCTTGTAACGATCATCATAGAGCATGAACACGATGAGGTCGGACGACGCCACAAACAACGAAACAAGTGCAGCCCCCCCGAACAACATCGTCGTGCGACCCCGTGCAAGCTTTTCTCGAAGTACTCCCTCCGAATGCCCGGCAGCAGCCACCATCGGAAAGATGATCAGGCTGCCGATACGTGCCATGAGCAGGCTGATAACATCTGCGAGCGATCGCGCGACGCCGTAAATCCCGAGGATTTGGAACGGCAAGCTTCGTGCCAGATAGAGTCGGTCGAAGTTCATCGAAAGGAAATAGACCATTGTCGAAAGGAGTATCCATTTTCCAAAGTGCATGATTTCCTTGGCAAAGGGCACCGAGAAAACGAACTTGTGGTTCACCCCGCTGACTATGAAGAAGCTTCCAGCCATTGCCACAGCACTTGATATGATGCCGCCATACACCAAAGCCCAAATTGTTGGTGTAATAATCGCGCAGATGATGTGAATGAGCATTGTCGAGACGGCGACAAAAATGTCATATATGCTCACGGCCTTGAGATTCAGCCTCTTCTGGGCAATAAATCTGCTTATGGATTGAAATCCTGTAAAAATAAAAATTGACGATATAACAGGAACAATTTTATATATTGTTTGACTATTGTAGAATTGAGAAATCGGATATGTGCATGATATGCATATGATTGCAAGCAAAATCCCACGTAATATTTGCAAAACCCATGCAGTATTATAAAATGCCGGATCTTCACCGTTCTTGTTGCTTATGATATTTTGGCCGATCCCGATATCTGACAAAAGCTCAACGCCAGTCCGCAGGGTATTGACGATGAGCATGATTCCAAAAAGTTCCGGAGCCAGCAAACGAGCTAGCACCACATTGTTGACCAGCCTGAAGGCTTGTGCGACGGCATAGGAACCGGTTGTCCAGCCAAGACGCTCAGTGACGGAACGCGACAGAATTTTCATGAGCAAAAATGATTTCGAACAGGCTTGCCTCCATGACCCTTTTCACGGTCGCACGCGTCCGCCAGTTGGCGAACGGTTGACAAAAATTGCCTCTGTGCTTGCCGGGGCGCCCCGATGAGGATCCTGTTCGCGCTGCCAGGGCTGCACAAGTATGAGCGCGGCGCGGAGGTCGCGCTGAATGCGCTGGCTACCGAACTGGCAATCGGTGGAGACGATGTCACGCTCATCGGTTCAGGAGACCCAAAGCCGTCGCGACCATATCGATTTTTGCGTGCACAATCGCTCCAGCGCGAGGGTTTCGAACATTTTCCGTCCTTACCCGTTTTCCGTAGCGAAACTGTTTATGAAGAAGCAAGTTTTGTGCCCGGATTATTGCGTCGGTACCGGCCTCGGGACTTTGATCCGACATTTCCCAGCTAGGCCTCAAATTTGACCGGTGGGTTGCAGAGACTGCAACTTGATCGTCTTCAGGGCAAGCCATTTTCCTTGCTTGAGCAGATTGCGCCCTTCGGGCTTGCAACTGAGGTAATCAAGGGGGGGCTGATCGAGAGTTTTGTTGGGCTGCTGCTGATTTCAGACGCACTTCGCCTATCGGTCTGGGCGCGAGTTGCATCGGTCAGCATGGATTTGGCTCACGCCATCGCAGTTCGGCAATATTGGCGAGAATCGGTTCGAACAGCGCGCGCGACCCTGCCACCTCGGACATCTGGAGCAAGGCGGCTATGTTGTCGATTGCCGACAGTCTGCTTTTGGGGACAAATCCTTGCCAAAAGTAGATCGCTCCCCATCTAGGAATAGGGGATAGGCAGGCCAGCCGACAAGCGCGCATCCCACGCGCTTCCCCGCCGCACCATGGGAGCCGCAAGGGAGGCGGTGCATATGATCGCAAGTGGCGGCAGTTCTCGCCCTAACTCAATTCCCAGTCGCGAAGCCATTGTTGAGTTATATCGACGTGTAGAGGCAGCAGCGACAGCAATTGACCCTGCTCCATGGTTTGAAGTTTCAACTGACCTGATCGAAATGTTCGCCGACGGAGATGAAGTAACATATGTTCGCAAGCAAAAGCTGCAACATTGCTGCAAGCTCATTTTGCAGCGAGGCTTGCTTTTAGGGGACCTAAAGGCACATTTCAGCGACGGTTTAGAAGCATGTGACATTCCTGGCTGGGCTTGGGAAGACGTAGAGCGCAACAAGCAAATGTGGCGCGAGGGGCGTTTGCCCGTTGACATATTTTTGCCGGATGAATGGCAACGTTGGTCCTGCCATCCAGTATTTTTTGAGAAGGACGCCTTTGCCGCGTGGTTGGAAGTCCAAGATTTGGAAGATCGCTCTGGTCTGCCGGTCCTTCCGCCCCCTCACGACGCGAAGTACCGGCCGGAATCCTTGAAGAACCGATTGCCACCTGAAAATCCCTTCGTCACACTATCTGAAGCTTTGTCATGGATAGCATTCCGATTTTCGTTGAATTGCGATAACCTAGACCGTGCCATTTCTGGGCATGCTTTTGGGGCACTCGATGCAAAACTTGCTTTGGCAGATGCCATGGCAAAGTTAGCGACTTGGGCCAGCGGGGGGCAAATCGCCGCGCGCGGGAAATATGTGGAAGGTCGTTCAAGCGACGAAACCAAGGTCCTCACTGCTCCGATTGATCCCGTGCGCTTTGAAGATTTTGCTCAATTCGATATTGCTTATGACGGCTTGCGATACGGCACAGGCCTGACTTGGAGCAAGGAAGGTAGCGCCCTTGAAAGAGTGTTGCAGGATCGCAGGGACGCATTCCGCTCGGTCAAGGTTTGCCGCGCGGACCTGATGCGATATTTCCTGTGGGAAAGTGCTGACGTCAGTTCAGGCCTAGCAAGGGCAATGATGACCCTCCGTCCGGCCATTTTGGAAGGCAAAGGCGCCGTCATTGGTTTAGATGAAGGCGCATCTTTGCTTGCGTATGGCAAGCCTTCGAATGACGCCTTCCTGACAAACAATCAGGATGGCAAATTGAATATCATGATGGCGAATGGTGAACCACTTGTTTTCAACTACGGAACAGATTTGGATTGGCGCCAAACCAATCTTTTGCTGCATGCGGCTCTTACTTCAGGCGATCTGCCGAGCTACGTCGTGGCCGATGATAGCATTAGGCCAATAGTGGTGCCGCGCTATTATTGGAATCAAATCCCGCCCACGTATGCAGATCCGGTGTTTAAGGGAGTTGATCCGGCCGATCCCGGCATTGGCACGATGATCCTTTTATCTCGAAGCGAATTTGAAGAGTGGCGGGCATCGTTGCGCCCCGCCGAACCAAGCAAACATATCGTGCGTGTGACGGCGACCAATGCGAATTTGCCGCGCCTTAGCGATGCAATGTTGCACAAATGGTTTTCCAAATTGAGCGATGCTGACAAGGAAAGGCCGCAAGAGACGCTACTGGCTGAGTGTAAAAAGGCGCATCCCAAATATTCGATTGCGCGGCAACGGATTCGCAACCTTACCCCCAATCGAACACGCGGACCAAAGCCATTCGGCCGTAAAGCGACGGCGTAATTGCGGCCGAAATAGACGAGCGAAATTCTGCGCAGGGATGATTGCAGTCGTTCAATTACGAACGAGGAGCAATTATGCAAAACAACACAGCGCCAACACCATTGGCCTACAGTATCAAGGATGCGTGCCGCGCCACTAGCCTTGGTAAAACGTCAATATATGCTCACATAGCGGCCGGTCGCCTCAAGGCTCATCGCATCGGCGGCCGCACCGTCATTCCGGCAGATAGCCTTCACGCTCTCATCGCGGGGGAGGCATGATCCATGATGCCAGATATGCAAAACCCCGGCGGTCAGGCCGGGGCTTCGCGCAATCAACTTGGCTGCTGGTTGCATTCCCCTACTACCGCATTGGATCGGCAGGCGCAAATGCTTGCCGCTCGTTTCCGTCTGTCACCATGGATGGCACGAGACTTGGCTTTGCTCTCATATGGGGAGAGAGAGACATGAACGCGCTCTCCCCCACCGAGACGGTGCTTTTCCAGCGCGATGAACTGGACGACCGCTTTGATACCTTTCTAGGGCGCGGCGATCCGGCAGATATTCGCCAAGCCCGCAAGGCGCTTGCCAAAGCCCGCACATGGTCAACACACGCTGTCAGCAACCCTCAGGCGCACAGCGATGATGCCTTGGCCGTCCACTATGTTATCCTGAAGGTCACCAGCCGGTGGATGTTTGCGCATCTCGACACCGGCAAGATACAGGATGCTGTCGCAGTCTGCCGTCGCCTTGCAGTGACAACGTCCTGCCTTGACCGATTGGAATGCGGTCATGGCTGAGCCTTGGGATATTGAAGGCGCGCTGACGCTGGACCGGGTGTGGGAATTTCTTTCGCGTTTTATCAGCTACCCAAGCGCCCATGCAGCAGAAGCACACGTTCTATGGATTGCGCACACGCACTTGATGGACGCATGGGAATCGACCCCGCGGATCGCGTTCCTCTCGCCTGAGCCCGGCAGCGGAAAATCGCGCTGCTTGGAGCTTTCGGAGTTGCTTGTGCCGCGACCGGTAGAAGCCGTGAACGTCACACCGGCATATCTGTTTCGCAAAGTTGGCAGCGAGGATGGCAGGCCGACGATATTGTTCGATGAGATCGACACAGTGTTTGGCCCAAAAGCGAAGGACAATGAAGAAATTCGCGGCTTGCTCAATGCAGGGCACAGGCGCGGTGCGGTTGCTGGCAGGTGCGTTGTTCGCGGCAAGATCGTCGAGACCGAAGAAATCCCTGCCTATTGCGCGGTTGCGCTGGCTGGGCTTGGCGGCCTGCCCGATACCATTTTGACCCGTTCAGTAGTGATCCGGATGCGGCGGCGCGCGCCGGGTGAGATCGTGCAGCCTTTTCGCCGTCGCGAGCATGGGCCACAAGGCGAGAGCCTTCGCGATGACCTGGCACACTGGGCAGCAATTGTTGAGCGACAAGTAACCGGTGCATGGCCAAAATTCCCGCCGGGCATAAGCGACCGTGATGCAGACGTCTGGGAAGCCTTGCTGGCGGTTGCAGACGCAGCCGGAGGGACATGGCCCGAGCGCGCTCGTGTTGCGGCTGTTGCGCTTGTTGCGGATTCTAAGCGTGGGACTCCTAGCCTTGGAATCAAGCTGCTTGCCGACCTTCGCGACGTGTTTGGCGACAACGATAGAATGCCTACGGCACGTATCCTTGAAGAGTTGTGGAAGAAGGTTGAATCCCCTTGGGGAGATTTGCGCGGAAAGCCGCTCGACGCGCGTGGATTGGCTCAGCGTCTCGCCAAATATGAAGTCAAGCCATCTGATATTCGCGACGGAGCATTGATCTTGAAAGGTTATCACCGTTCCGACTTGCATGACGCTTGGGAACGATACTTAGGACCACCTCCCCAAGAATGCGCAACATCCGCAACATTGGCAACAGGCGAGCCCAAAGCCATTCGCATAGGACTGGCCGATCTGGCACCCCAAGACCCCGCAGACAGTTATTTTGGAGGCCATGCATGACCGAGACAAAGCCCAAGAAAACGGAAACGCGAACCAAGGCTTGGAAGCGAAAGGCCCCGGCGAAGAACAAGCCGATCAATATCATGGTGCCCGAATCCGGCTCGATTGAGGAAGCCAAGAAGCTTCTATCTGACGGCGTTCCTGGCTGGGATGATCTGAG
>JADJAC010000008.1 GCA_016704425.1 Sphingomonadales bacterium | reverse complement strand
CGCCATCTTCGACATCAAAGCGAATCGTGACGCCGTCAGCCTCGTGGACAATCGACTTGTCTGCGACCATGCCGCCCAGCCGGATTGGAGCATCTGGCGCTGGTTTCGCCTTCGCGAGATCGGCCGGCGAATAGAAATAAGCCGCCCGATCACTCAACGCAGAAACGGCCAGAAGCCCTGCCCCGATCACCGTAGCAAGGGCGGCAACCGCCAGCGTCAACCTTTGATGCTTTGGCTTCACAGATCATCCACTCTCTTTTCGGCACGGCGCATCGCGGCGAAGCTCAACCCGACAACGAGCAGAGTTCCAATGCCGGTCAGGGCATAGGCTGCGATGATGAACGGCCAAGGGTTCACGCCGACGCAAGCCTCCGCAATCGCGCCTCAACCTTTGCTTCAGCAAGATTGGCGCGCATCCGCATCAACACAATGGCCCCGAAAAGCAGCGAAAAGCCGAGGGTCGTCAAGCCAAGCGGCCAAAGCAGTTCAGGCGCGATTGTCGACCCTTTCATTGTGATGCTTGGCCCCTGATGAAGCGATTTCCACCACACGACCGAACGGTTGATGATTGGAATATTGATCGCCCCGACTATCCCGAAGATTGCCGTCACGCGGCTCACCGATGTCCGGTCTTCGCTGGCATTGGCGAGCGAGATATATCCAAAGTACAAAAACAGCAGCACCAGCATCGATGTCATGCGTCCATCCCATTCCCACCAGGTTCCCCAAGCGGGACGCCCCCAGAGCGAGCCGGTCATCAGGCACAGAGCCGTAAACAGTGCGCCGGGCACGGCAATGGCCCGCGCCGCGACGCCTGCCAATGGATGCCTCCAGACAAGCTGCGCGATGCTTGCAATCGCAATACCGCTCCAGCCAGCCATGCCCAGCCAGGCGGCGGGCACATGGATGTACATGATGCGGACAGTTTCGCCCTGCAAGTAATCCGGAGGCGTAACAAACAGCCC
This sequence comes from Sphingomonadales bacterium, assembly GCA_016704425.1. GTDB lineage: Bacteria > Pseudomonadota > Alphaproteobacteria > Sphingomonadales > Sphingomonadaceae > Aquisediminimonas. Next base: position 212,220 of record JADJAC010000008.1, on the reverse strand, counting down.
GGCATAGACTCCAGCCAGAATGAGAGCTGTTCCGAACCACCCAAAAACAGGAGTCATCGGACGCGCAATCTTCAGGAATCGTGCTGGATTGGCAAAAGCATGCATCGCGACGTCCTCTAAACCATGAAAACGCTCGCGGAAAGGGAGATTGGTCAGCCTCTCCCGATCAGCCTTTGTGCCATGGCGTCCGCCACCCTTGCCGGGTTTTGGCCACTGGCTTCGCTACCATCCCAAACTGCATTGAGCCTGTCGGGAATCTGCAAAACCTTAGCATCGACAGTAGCCCGATCCGCACCGTCGAGATATTCGAGCGCCACGTTAATGATCCCCCCGGCGTTGATAACATAGTCTGGTGCATAAAGGATTCCGCGCGACTGTAGCCGGTCTCCATCGGCAGGCGTCGCAAGTTGGTTGTTCGCCCCGCCCGCAACCACTGCAGCCCGAAGCTTCGATATGCTGTGTTCGGTCAGGATTGCGCCAAGGGCGCATGGACAAAAAACATCAGCCTCAACGCTCATGATCTCGTCGGTCGATACGATTTGCGCGCCGATCTCAGTCGCAAGCGCGGTTGCATGATCGCCATTTTTGTCGGCAAGGGTTATCCGGGCGCCAACGGCTGCGGCATGCCGCGCAACACCGCCGCCGACGCTTCCGACACCCTGAATTGCAATATGGACGCCTGCAAGGTCGTCCTTGCCGAGCGCGCGCCTGACTGCCGCCTTGACGCCGAGAAAGACGCCCATCGCCGTGGTCGGACCGGGATCGCCCCCTGCTCCGCCATCCTTTGGCGGTAGGCCGGAGACATAGCGTGTGCCCTGCGAAATGGCGACCATGTCGGCCGCGCTCATCCCTACGTCCTGCGCTGTAACATAGCGTCCGCCGAGCGAGTCGATCGCCCGCGCAAACGCAGAAATCATTTCTGGCGACTTCATGCCTTTTGCGTCGGACAGGATGACGGCCTTGCCACCGCCCATCGCAAGTCCGGCCATCGCATTCTTGTAACTCATGCCCCGAGAAAGACGGAGTGCGTCGGTGATTGCCGCTTCACTGTCGGCATAGTGCCAGAAACGAGTACCGCCGCCTGCCGGGCCGAGGTGCGTGGAATGGATAGCGATGATGGCCGAAAGGCCAGACTCTGCATCGCGCATCAGGTGCAACGCTTCATGATCGTCGAAATCGGGCATGTCCCAGGGTGAGGTCATCGGTCGACTCCATTGCGTGTTCGATAATTTCGAATCTACGCAATAATATTTCAAACTGTGTTTCTCAAGGGGAAATGGGGCGATCGACGGGATCCGAACCCGCGACCTCCGGTACCACAAACCGGCGCTCTAACCAACTGAGCTACGATCGCCACAACAGCCAGAACGGCCGCTCATCATCCAGGAAATGGCCCCTTAGGAGCGCGACATGGCGGGCGTCAAGCGGGTTCCGCCAAATGCCGGGGCATTCCCAACCCTATTCGTCTCGGGATATTTTCTCGTTCCGCTCATGGCGTTCCTGTGCTTCGATTGTCATGGTCGCAATCGGGCGCGCTTCAAGCCGGGCCAGCGAAATGGGCTCTCCAGTGACTTCGCAATAGCCATACTCGCCTTCGTCGATCCGGCGCAGCGCGGCATCGATCTTGGCGATGAGCTTGCGTTGACGGTCGCGGGTGCGCAGTTCGAGCGACCAATCGGTTTCACTGGACGCCCGATCCGTGACATCAGGTTCTCGCAGCGATTCGTTTTGAAGGGTTTTGAGCGTATCGTTCGACTCGCGAAGGATATCGTCTTTCCATGCCAAAAGCTTCTTCCGAAAATATTCGAGCTGAGCAGGATTCATAAAAGGCTCTGCATCGCTGGGCCGGTAATCGTGGCCATTCTGTTCGTCACCAGTGGCGCTATCCGATCGGCCTTCAGCCGGGTCGTTGAGTGCGGACGTCATGCTACGCTCATTCCTCTCGCAAACCGAGCGGCGCACTCGCCTCCGGTTGTGGGCGCCTATAATGAGGCCGGTTGAGACGCACAAGCCATCCCCCCGGCACGATCTGAATTCCGCCACACGCGCGCACAAAAATGCCCCCGGGAGGTATCACCGGGGGCAATTTCGTCACATGGCAATTGGGCGGGCCATCCTACCTAGGGCTGCAAATCCAAGTAGAGCATCCAATATTTGGCAATATCGGCACGCGCTCCATTCACAGCGGAAAGGTACTTCCGCGCTTCGTCCTTCTGCCCGGAGCGGGCCAGCGCAATACCCAGACGGGTGTTGACCTGATCCATGTCGATCCCGCCCTTTTGAAGCGCCATCTTGTAGAAGGCGATCGCCTTGGCATCCTCACCATAACCAAGATATGCGTCACCGGCACCCGCAGCCGGCTTACCCGTGGCCCCGGCAGCGTTTGCCAGTTTTTCGCTGGTAGCAATAGACGCTCGGTCAGTCGCAATCTTGTTTGTCGCAAGCGTCAGCACTTCGTTCACGGCACGGCTCGTCTTGCTCACCACGCCTGTCGCAAACCCTTCTTCAATTGTCGATTTGGCTTCGCCCGGCAGCGCACGGTCAATGGCGAGCGACGCATATTCAAAGAAATCGCGTTCGCCAGCAAGCGACTTGGTCAGGCGCATCAGCCGAAACAGGTCAAGCGACGGCTGACCGTCCAGATGGGCGCCATCGCGATAGGTCACCAAGGCACTGCGCCAGTTTTCGGGGGTAGGATAGGCACGGACCTGCGCGCTCGTCCATTTGGCCACTTCCGAACTCAGTTTTGCCTTGTAGGCTACCGACGCTGCACGCGCATACCAAGACTCCGGGGCCTTCTGTCCCGATGCATTCGACTGCGCCACCGCGCGCTCAACGAAGGTCAAACCCAGCGCCTGCTGGTTCAATTTGAAATGCGCCTCCGCCAAACGCAGCAGGCAATTCACGTCCTTGGATCCAAGACGATCGGCTTCCGTCAGTTTTGCAATCGCGTCAGGATAGTCACCCGCCTCATAGGCCATATTGCCGGATGCGAGATTCAACTCGGCCAGGTTTGATACCATTCTGGAATTGGCATTGATCATCTGGTTGATCGCCTTGCGACCAGCCACCGGATCCTTTGAGAGCTTGTAAACGTCGTAGCCAATTGCGCCAACGTAGAATTTCTCATCGGGTTGAGTGGCAAGTGCCTCAGCCGCGGCAAGCTTGGCAGCTGCATCGGCAGCATTTCCGCCCTTTACAGCATTTTGCGCTGCACCAATCGCGACACGAAACTCCTTGCTTAGCTGCGGTGCATATTGCGGGGCAGCTTTCTCCGCCTTCTTCGCAAAAGCGGGCGTTGCCACTCCCGCTGCGATCATGCCCAAGGCCAGCGCTGCTCCAAGCGAAGCCTTTGAAACCAGTTTCATCCTGTCATCCTCCTGCAAGCGGGCTTCCCTGCCCGAGACTCTCCAATCATCGCTAGTCCCACTGACGCAGGCACACAAGACTGGAACGAATGCACTGCTCTTTGGCTGCGCCTGTCTGAACGACAATTGAACCATCCGACCAACCCTTGGGGCTGGTCTTTTTCCGCGCCAGCGGCTAGGACTGTTCTTAGCGAATCTCAGCAGAAAGACAGACATTGAGCAACGACGAGACAGTCCTCGCCGACCCTTCGGATATTAGCCCGATCAACATCGTTGACGAGATGAAGTCGAGCTATCTCGACTATGCGATGTCGGTCATTGTTTCGCGCGCGCTGCCCGACGTGCGCGACGGTCTGAAGCCAGTGCATCGCCGGATCTTATGGTCCGCGCATGAGAGCGGTTATGTCTGGAACAAGGCTTACAAGAAGAGCGCGCGTATCGTTGGCGATACGATGGGCAAATACCATCCGCACGGCGACCAGGCGATCTATGACGCGCTTGCGCGCCTGACGCAGGACTGGGCGATGCGACTCCCGCTTATCGACGGGCAAGGCAATTTTGGCTCGATGGACCCTGACCCGCCGGCGGCCCAGCGATACACTGAAGCGCGGCTTGCAAAGGTCGCGAATGCGTTGCTCGATGATATCGAGAAAGACACTGTCAACTTCCAGCCGAACTACGATGCTTCGGAGCACGAGCCTCAGGTTCTGCCGGCCCGCTTCCCGAATCTGCTTGTCAATGGTGCCGGCGGGATTGCTGTCGGTATGGCGACGAACATTCCGCCTCATAATCTTGGCGAAGTGGTCAATGCGTCAATCGCCTATATCGACAATGGCGCAATTACTGCCGAAGAGCTGATGGAAATCGTTCCGGCACCCGATTTTCCGACTGGCGCCCTGATTCTTGGCCTCCACGGAGCCCGTTCAGCTTACACCACGGGCAAGGGCTCGATCGTGATGCGCTGCCGCCACGTGATCGAGGAAGGCCGGGGAGACCGGCGCAGCATTGTTCTAACCGAAATTCCCTACCAGCAAGGCAAGAATGCTCTGGTCGAGCGAATCGCAGAAGCCGCCAAGGAAAAGAAGATCGAGGGCATCTCCGATATTCGCGACGAATCGAACCGGTTCGGCGTGCGTATCGTCATCGAGTTGAAGCGGGATGCTTCGCCAGAGGTCGTTCTGAACCAGATTTGGCGGCATACCCCAGCACAGCAGAATTTCGCGGCAAACATGCTGGCGATCCGCGGCGGCCGGCCTGAAGTGCTGACTCTGCGGGACATGATTGAAGCCTTCGTCAAATTCCGCGAAGAAGTGATCACGCGCCGCTCCAAGTTCGAGCTCGCAAAGGCGCGCGACCGAGCCCATATCCTGCTCGGCCTTGTTATTGCCGTTACCAATCTCGACGAGGTTGTCCGCATAATCCGCGGGTCTTCAAGCCCGGTCGAAGCGCGCGAAAAGCTTGGCATACGCGATTGGCCGATTGCGGAGATCGCGCCCTATATTGCGCTGGTGGAAGCAGTCGAGGACATGGAAACTGCCGGGCCGTCCACTTATCGACTGTCGGAAATCCAGGTCCGCGCAATTCTCGATCTGCGCCTTCACCGCCTGACCGCACTGGGCCGTGACGATATCGGCAAGGAGTTGAAGGAGCTTTCGGACAGTATTGCCTATCTGCTTGCCATCCTCGCGGATCGCGCCAAGCTTTACGACGTGATGCGTGAGGAACTGATCGCAGTACGCGACGAATTCTCAACGCCGCGCCGGTCGGAAATCACTGCTGCATTTGATGGCGTCGATGATGAGGACCTGATCGAACGCGAGGATATGGTCGTGACCGTCACGCTGGATGGCTACATCAAGCGCACAACGCTCGACACCTTCCGCGCCCAGAGGCGTGGCGGCAAGGGCCGAGCTGCGATGGCCACCAAGGATGAGGACGTCATCACCGAATTGTTCGTGACGTCCACCCATACGCCGGTGCTGTTCTTTTCAACCGCGGGCAAGGTCTACCGTATGAAGGTGTGGCGCTTGCCGGAAGGCGGCCCCAACACCCGTGGTCGGCCGATGATCAACCTGCTGCCGCTTGCACCCGGCGAAACGATTTCGACTGTGCTGCCGCTGCCTGAAGACGAGGCGGAATGGGGCAAGCTTCACGTCATGTTCGCAACAGCAAAGGGAACGGTCCGGCGCAACAGCATGGACGCTTTCACGAACGTGCCCTCGAACGGCAAGATCGCTATGCGCTTCGACGATGATAGTGCCGATCGCCTGATTGGTGTTGCGCTTCTTTCAGAAGATGATGACGTGCTTCTTGCCACGCGGGCAGGCAAGGCAATCCGCTTCGAAGGCACCGATGTTCGCGAATTCCAGAGCCGGACATCGACGGGCGTGCGCGGCATGACGCTCAAAGGCGACGACGAAGTGATTTCTCTTTCCATCCTGCGGCGCTCTGGCGCCACGCAGGAGGAACGCGAATCGTACCTGCGGGCCGCGCCCTGGAAAGACAATGAGAATGCGCCTGTGCTCTCAGCGGAACGAATGGCAGAGCTGCAGGAACGTGAACAGTTCATCATGACGGTCTGTGCCAATGGCTATGGCAAGCGGTCGTCTGCCTATGAATATCGCCGCACCAACCGTGGCGGACAGGGCATCACCAATATTGACAACATCGCCCGCAATGGACCGGTCGTCGCAAGTTTCCCGGCCAAGAATGGCGAACAGCTCATGTTGGTCACCGATCAGGCAAAGATGATCCGGATGGAAGTCGAAGGCATGCGAGTGATTGGCCGCAACACGGCAGGCGTGAAGCTCTTCGATGTGGCCAATGATGAACATGTCGTCAGTGCTGCACTTATCGAAGAAAGCGAAAGCGACGACGAAACGCCGGACGTGTGACGCAAACCGCCTTCAAGATTCTGACTGCATCCCAGTGGACGCAGTTTCGGGAAGATGGTGTCTTCCTTGGCGCGCCGATCGATCTTGCGGACGGCTATATCCATCTGTCCGCTGCCGATCAGCTGCAGGGCACGCTGGACAAACATTTCGTTGGGCAGTCCGGGCTCGTTATTGCAGAGATCGACTTGTCCGGGCTCGGCGAAACGGTCCGTTGGGAGGCGTCGCGCGGGGGCGCTCTATTTCCCCACATCTATGGCCCCTTGCCAATCAGCGCGGTCATCAAGACCCGCAATACGGACGGTGGCTAACGGATCTTCGTGGTTTCGGCTCCAAGCGTTCGCGTCACACCGAGAGTGATCAGGACCTGCCCCCCGAAATACAGGCCCCATATAGCGAAGCTTGCCCAGGCATCGCCCGCCAACGGCCCCATGCGCGCAAAGATCAGCAGATCGGACGCCAAGAACATCATCGCGCCGATGCCGGTGCGGTAACGCGGGAAGCGGCTGATCCACGCCGCAGCGGCCATGCTGGCGACAAAAGCTGTATAAATGCCGATCATCGGTCGGCTCTCGAATGGTACGGACCAGATGGCGATCAATACGCCGAGCGGCAGGACCAAGGTTGCCAGCCATTTCTGGCTTGAAGAAAGCGCGCCACGCCGGTTTCGAAGATAGAGAATGATCGCAGCAACATGACCCAGAATAAACGCTGCCGCACCCTGGGTCATGCCCGCCGCGTCGAGCAACACGTCGCCCAATGCGCCGAACGCCATGACGACCGCGATCAGCCAGCCATCCGAGTTTCGCGCCCTGAGCACAGCATACAAGGCCAGCAGGCCCACCCCTGCACCCTTCCAAGCGACAAATGCGGGCCCAGCCAAATGGCCGGCAATGACGTAGAAATAGCTGACGCCAGCGATCACAGCGCCGATCAGCACGATGCGCGCAAGCCCTCCACCTTGGGTCATGTCATCTCCCCCCTCGCCTTTTCGCTCGAAACGCCATAGCGGCAATGATCATGACACACCAAGTCCATATCGTCGGCGGCGGCCTCGCTGGATCGGAAGCAGCATGGCAACTTGCCGAAGCGGGCATCAAGGTCCGCCTTTCAGAAATGCGAGGAGTGGAGCCAACCGCTGCGCATAAAACCGATCAACTGGCCGAGCTCGTCTGTTCAAACTCGTTCCGCTCGGATGATGATACAAGCAATGCGGTCGGCTTGCTGCACGCAGAGATGCGGGCGATGGGCTCGCTCATCCTGCGCGAGGCGGACAAGCATCGTGTTCCGGCGGGCTCGGCGCTTGCGGTTGATCGGGACGGATATGCAGCTGGCGTGACTGAAGCGATAGCGGCGCATCCCAACATCGCAGTTGCTCGGGAACGTGTCGACACGCTCCCCGATGGGCCCGTAATCATTGCCACGGGCCCCTTGACGGCGGCGCAGTTGGCTCAGGCGATCGGTGTCGAAACCGGAGAGGAAGCGCTCGCCTTCTTCGACGCGCTTGCACCCATCGTCTATCGTGAATCAATCGACATGGACGTCGCCTGGATGGCCTCGCGCTGGGACAAGGGAGACACGAAGGACTATATAAACTGCCCGATGGACAAGGATCAGTACCTTGCCTTTGTCGACGCATTACTCACAGGTGAGAAGACCGAATTCAAGGAATGGGAAGCGAACACGCCCTATTTCGACGGTTGCATGCCGATCGAAGTCATGGCCGCGCGTGGTATCGAAACATTGCGCCACGGCCCGATGAAGCCTGTCGGGCTCGACAATCCAAAAACCGGGCGCTGGCCTTATGCTGTCGTGCAATTGCGGCAGGACAATGCGCTGGGAACGCTCTGGAATATGGTCGGATTCCAGACCAAACTGAAACATGCTGAACAGGTGCGCGTCTTCCGCATGATACCAGGGCTCGAGAAGGCCGAATTCGCGCGGCTGGGTGGACTTCACCGGAATACCTTCATCAAATCGCCCAAACTGCTCGACACTTCGCTGCGGTTGAAGTCGCGGCCCAATATCCGCTTCGCAGGGCAGATTACCGGATGCGAAGGTTACATCGAAAGCGCCGGGGTCGGCCTGCTTGCCGGGCGGTTTCTGGCAGCCGAACTGGCCGGCCTTCACATGCCACCGCCTCCCCCCACTACTGCGCTCGGAGCCCTGCTAGAGCATATAACAGGTGGCGGTGACGCGGACACCTACCAGCCTATGAACGTGAACTTTGGTCTTTTCCCACCACTGGCGGATAAAGTCAGAAAGGCAGACAGGAAGCGCGGCTATACCGATCGGGCAAAGGCTGACCTAGCGCGCTGGCTTACGGCCTAGCTGTCCTCATCTCCGCCACCCGCGTTCGCTCGAAGCGGTGGTGGCGGGGGGCAATTACCCTTCGGCCCTGTCTTGCGGACAACGCGCGTTGCGAGGAATTCAGCAGGCGTCAACGCGCCTGTCCGGTCGCGGTCGACGCTGGCAAACTTCTTGATCGCCTTTGCGGCATATTCATCGAAAGACAGCTTGCCATCCCCGTCCAGATCGAGACGAGCATATGATTTACGTCGCGACTGAAGATATTCTTCACGACTGACGGAGCCATTTTCATCGGCGTCGTATCGTGAAAAGCGACTTTTCTCGCGAGTCCTGTCGCTCGCCTCTAACGGGGCAGCCACATCGACAGCGCCAAGAGGTGATTGCTCTGACGCGGGAGGAGCGCCCAAAATGCTCTTTGTGCCTGCCTGACTTGACCAGAACAGCATCCCGGCCACGGACAACAACAAGGCCGCAAAGGCCCCCGCTACATATCGCCACATTGTCACCGCCCTCCATACTCCAAAACCACAACACGCGAGGTAGGCAATTCCGATGCAGCCTCAGCCCATACCGAGAGAAAATTTCCAGGCTTGCGCGATACGCCGTGGCGATCCTAGCGGTATGAGGCGATCGAAGCCGCGAATGGCATCCCGTTCGGCAAAATAAGCCAATAGTGCAAATGGCCGAAGCGATCCTGGAAGGCGCCGGGCCGAGCCACAAAACGTTCGCGCAAGGCCGAGGACATGTTCTGACATCGCACGATCTGCGCAGTGTCTGGCAAAATCGACCAGGGCCCAAAGTGTTCCGGCCGCTTCCAACGCCTCCGTAGCGTCGGTATCAGACAGGGTTGCGGCCATGCAAAAAACTCCCCCGCCCCGCCCATTGGCATAGTTTAGGAGTGTCTCGTCTGACAATTCCCCTTCCGCCAGCAGAATTTCCCATGCGTCGATGATTTGGGTGAGTAATTGCCCTGCGAGGGCCGAGCCTTGCATGAGCCCATCAAGCATCGGACTTGGGGTCCGGCGCCCCGGAGACTCCGCGACCTGATCCCGCCACCATGCAAGCCGGATCTGTCCAACGATTGGCGCATTCTCCTGCTGCACGGCCCGAGCGAGATTCCGGTCGAATTGCAGCAAGTTAGAAAAGAGCCCCCGAGCCCGCGCACCGCAAAATGCCAGCGCCAACCCTTGCTCGGCTGAAAGCTCAATCATTGGCGAATTGTGCCGTTTACCGGAGAATATGGAAAAAACCGCATTAACCTTGTCACTTCAACCCGTGTTAGCCGTCTCAGGTTCATGGCCGGACGCTGAACCAGCAATCTGGTCGGGGATCAACCATGAACGAACGTGACTCTATGACTGTTGGCGTATCTTCCGCAAAGGGACTCATCAGCCGCCTGCGCAGCAATACGGCGGGTAATACCCTGATGCTCGTCGCTGGCGCGATCATCCCGCTGACGGCCATGATCGGGTCTGGTGTGGACATGGGCCGCGCGTATCTAGTGAAGTCCCGTCTCCAGCAGGCCTGCGATGCCGGCGTTCTAGCCGGTCGGAAATACATGTCGGGAACAACTTTTGATTCAACGGCTGATGCCCGCGCGCGCGCCTTTTTCTCGAACAATTTCCCCTCTGGCTCCTTCGGCACGACCAACATCACTTTCACGCCAGCGCGGACAAATGACGGCCAGGTGACAGGAACAGCTACTGCACGGGTACCGATGGCCGTGATGCAGATTTTCGGCAACACGCAGATCGATTTGAACGTGCAGTGCGATGCCCGCCTCGAAGTTGCCAACACCGATGTGATGCTCGTCCTCGACGTGACCGGCTCGATGGCCGACTGCCCGGACGACAGCAACTGCGGTTCCGGTCCTGGGTCGAAGATTGTCGGATTGCGGGCGGCCGTGCTCAGCTTTTATGATACCGTCAGTGCAGCAACTTCTGCCAACGCCCGCTTCCGGGTGGGCTTCGTACCCTATTCCTCGGCCGTCAATATGGGGATCGACCCACTTACGGATACAAATATCCTGCAGTCGGGCTGGCTGGTCGATAACTGGACGTACCAGTCACGCGTCGCAAACATGACGCTTGATGGCTGGACGCCGACGACGACTTACGGCAGTTGGTCTAACCAGACGTATGGCAGCAACATCAGCAACAGCAATTGCACCAAATACGGAAACAACACGTCGTTTTCCGGGTTCAACCCCAACCCGTCGGGTAATCCGACTGTCCCGACCAATGATGTGTTTCAGGAGGGCCAGCCGGCCAACGTCGTCCAGACATTCTATGAGCGTGTGACGGCGTCCTATTCGGGCAAAAAGAGTTGTACCCGTCGCTATCGAACTGCAACGACCACCTATGCCCAGAACGGGCGCTTTGGTTTTGCAAACTGGGACTACAAGCCGGTTGCCTACAATGTCGGCAACTACAAGGCCGGCAATGTTGTAACTGCCTATACCCTCAATTCAGCACCTTCCGGAACGGTTACGACCGAAGGTTCATACAATATGGTCGATCTGGTCAATTCGGCCGGGTCGACGGTCACTGGTACGTCGACATCGTTCGAGGGCTGTGTCGAAGAGCGCGATACAGTCGCGCAGTCAACCTACACCACAATCCCCAGCGGCGCCTGGGATCTTGACGTCAACACCATTCCGAGCAGCGACGGCACACGTTGGCGGCCAATGTGGAGCGAGCTGATCTACGACAGAAGCTCCGGCGGCGGCTACAACAACGAACTGAATACCAACACAAACCGTAGCCCAACAGGATCTTACTGGTGCCCCGCCCCGTCGAGCAAGCTGGCCGTGCGCACACGCACGGATGTTGAGGACTATGTCAATTCGCTCGTGGCGACAGGCAACACCTTCCATGACCTTGGCATGGCCTGGGGTGTGCGCCTGCTTTCGCCGAACGGACTGTTTGCGTCAGAAAACACGACAGCGCCGAACGGCCGTCCGATCAGCCGGCACATCATCTTCATGACAGACGGTATGATCAACACGCCGCCATCCATGTACAGTTCGCATGGATATGAGGAATCCGACCGGCGCGTCTCGGGTGCTGCTGTCACGCCTTCGACCTCCGACCTTAACAGTCGGCACAGCGCCCGGTTCCAGGCGCTATGCAATCAGGCGCGTGCGAATAACATCACCGTCTGGACAATCGCGTTCGGTACAAGCAATCCATCGACTCTGGTCACCTGTGCGGACTCGGGCAAAGCCTATGTCGCAACGAACAGCGCAGCGCTTACGGCCCAGTTTCAGCAGATTGCTGCCAATATTGCGAAGCTGAGGCTGTCGCGGTGAGGCCCGACCTGTTCAAGAGATTTGCAGCAGACACGCGCGGTCTGACGATTATCGAGTTTGCGATAATTGCCCCCACGCTGCTTGTGCTGATGATGGGCACGTTTGATCTCGGCTTTCGCGCCTATGCGACCTCCGTCTTGCAGGGGGAGGTTCAAAAGGCTGCGCGCGACGCAACACTCGAAACAGGAAGCACTGCCGGAACGGCACTGAACAGTCGGGTCCAGACTCAGGTTTCGCGCGTCATTGCCAATGGAACCTGGGCATTCAACCGCAAGAGTTATTCCAGCTTCACGCGCGCTGGCCAGGCAGAAAACTTCACTGACAGCAACAGCAATGGCGTGCGCGATGCCGGCGAATGCTACCAGGACGAGAACGGCAACAGCAATTGGGATTCCGATGTCGGTCTCAACGGCCAGGGCACTTCTGACGATATCGTGGTCTATACCGCATCGGTCAGCTACCCGCGCCTCTTCCCGATGTACGGCTTGCTCGGCTGGTCGCCCAACCAGACAATTTCTGCCAGTACAACCCTGCGGAACCAGCCCTATGGAACCCAGGCCACTTATACGGTGACAGCACGATGCACTTGAAATCTCTCAAAAAGGCGCCGGGGCGCATCATGCGTGCGTTGCGGGCCGATACGAGCGGCATAGCGATGATCGAATTCGCCTATGCGTTGCCGTTGTTGATGGTCGTTGGCGGTTTTGGCATCGAAATGACCAACCTCGCGACCGTCAATCAGAGCGTGTCGCAATCCGCACTGGCATTGGCTGACAACATGTCGCGCGTCGGCGCCCAAAGTGCACTGTCTACCGTCCAGATCCGCGAGTCTGACATCAACGACAGCTTCATCGGGCTGATCAGGCAGACAAGCACTCTGAATCTCACGTCGAATGGCCGTGTGATCCTGTCAAGCCTTGAACAGAATGCAAGCGGTGGACAGTGGATCCACTGGCAGCGGTGCATTGGAACGAAGAATGTTGCGTCGGCCTATGGGCCTCAGGGCACTGGCGCCACCGGCACGTCGTTTGCTGGCATGGGTTCGGCATCAGCCCGGATCACGGCTCCGCCGGGCGCAGCCGTGATGTTTGTCGAGATCGTGTACGATTATCCCGCCTTGTTCGGGACAATGTTCATTCCGGCGAGAACAATCCGGTATGAAGCATCATTCGTCGTCCGCGACGATCGCGACCTTGCCGGCCCCACGGGAGGCGATGGCGTCTATAATCCGAACCCAGCCGCGACATCCTATACGTGCAACAGGTTCACAACCACCTGATCAACGATTGCAGGTGCGCCTGACGGCCGCCACGATCCGCGGCACATCAACGATCGCAAGTTTTTCGAGATTTGCGGCATATGGCAGGGGCACATCCTCATCGCATACCCGTGCAACGGGAGCATCAAGGTCATCAAACCCATCTTCCATGCAGATCGCGATGATCTCGGTCGCGATGGAGCATGTTGGCCAGCCTTCTTCCACAACAACCATCCGATTGGTGCGCGCGAGGCTTTCCAGGACCGCTGTCTTGTCGAGCGGACGCAACGTCCGCAAATCGATGACTTCAGCGTCAATGCCTTCACTCGCAAGCTGTTCAGCAGCTTCAAGCGACAGGCCGACACCGATGGAATAGCTGACAATTGTGACATCCGTCCCGGCGCGAACAGTACGTGCCTTTCCAATGGGAAGAACAATGTCGCCTACGGGAACTTCGAAACTGCGACCGTAAACCAGCTCATTTTCGAGGAAAACCACAGGGTCAGGTGACTGGATCGCCGCCCGAAGCAGCCCCTTGGCATCGGCAGCATCATAGGGAGCGATGACAATAAGGCCCGGTACGCTGGCATACCAGGGCGCGTAGTTCTGGCTATGCTGCGCCCCCACGCGGGATGCCGCGCCGTTCGGTCCGCGGAATACGATTGGGCAACGCATCTGCCCGCCAGACATATAGTTGGTCTTTGCCGCAGAATTGATAATATGATCAATGGCTTGCATGGCGAAGTTGAATGTCATGAATTCAACAATCGGGCGAAGTCCGCCCATCGCGGCACCAGTGCCAATTCCGGCAAAGCCATATTCCGTGATCGGCGTATCGATCACGCGTCGCGGCCCGAACTCTTCAAGCAGGCCCTGCGTGACCTTGTAGGCGCCCTGATATTCGGCAACCTCTTCGCCCATCACGAATACGCGATCATCGGCGCGCATTTCTTCTGCCATTGCATCGCGCAATGCTTCGCGCACAGTCATCTTTGCGGTCGGGCCGCCCGAGGGGGCCTCTGGTGCGGCAGATGCAGGTGGAGCGGGCCTCGGGCTGGCAGGAGGGGGTACAGGAACCGGCGCTGGCGCCTTCGCAGCGGGCGCCCCTGCGTCGCCTTCGCCGGTGATCGTCGCGATGACCGTTCCGACCCTGACACCTTCGGAGCCCTCCGGGACAAGAATTTCGGCAATCGTGCCTTCATCGACGGCCTCGAACTCCATCGTTGCCTTGTCCGTCTCGATCTCTGCAAGAATGTCGCCGGATTTCACGACATCCCCGGTCTTGACGAGCCATTTGGCGAGCGTGCCTTCCTCCATCGTTGGGGAAAGCGCCGGCATTTTGAGTTCGATCGCCATCAATAGGTTCCCACCAGGACATCCGTATAGAGTTCGTGCGGCGCCGGTTCGGGCGAACTTTCTGCAAAGTCGGCCGCCTCGGCCACGATCTGGCGGATTTCCTTGTCGATGGCCTTCAGTGCCTCTTCATCGACACCCACTGCAGCAAGATCGCGCTTCACGGCCTCAATGGCATCGGACTTTTCGCGCACATCCTGCACTTCTTCACGGCTGCGGTACTTTGCCGGATCTGACATCGAATGACCGCGATAGCGATACGTCTTGAGTTCCATCAGCAGCGGGCCATTCCCTCCCCGCACATAGTCCACCGCCACATTGGCGGCACCCCGCACCTCAAGAACATCCATCCCATTGACTTGGATGCCGGGGATCCTGAACGCTGTTCCGCGCAAGTGGAAATCCGTCTCTGCGCTTGATCGATCCACTTTGGTACCCATGGCATAGCCATTGTTCTCGATCACGAAAATGATTGGCAACTTCCACAGTGCCGCCATGTTGAAGGCTTCATAAACTTGCCCCTGATTGGCAGCACCGTCTCCAAAATAGGCCATGCACACCCCGCCATCGCCCGAATATTTGTGTCCGAAGGCAAGCCCCGTTCCCAATGGCACCTGTGCACCGACAATTCCGTGTCCGCCATAAAAACGGTGCTCTGTCGAAAACATGTGCATCGATCCGCCCTTGCCAAGCGAAATCCCGGCCGCACGACCAGTCAGTTCTGCCATGATCACCTTTGGATCAATCCCATAGGCAAGCATATGGCCATGATCCCGATACCCCGTGATCACGCTGTCTTTGCCCGGCGTGAGTGCCGATTGGAGGCCAACTGCAACGGCTTCTTGTCCAATGTAAAGGTGGCAGAAACCCCCGATGAAGCCGAGCCCATAAAGCTGACCCGCGCGTTCCTCGAACCGACGGATCAGCAGCATGTCCCTGTAGAAGCGCAGCAATTCGTCTTGACTGGCCTTATACCGCTTGGCTTGGGCAAGCGCGGATCCTTCGGATGCTTTCGCAGGAGCTTTGGCCAAGATGGGCCCTTTCGCCATTTGGGAACGGAAAACGCTACGTCAGAGCCACCTATAGGCAAGCGAACCACCCAAGGGCAATCACCAGACAGGTGAAAATGAACGAAAACCGAGCGTCAGTTGAGCGGGATGATCACTTCGTCCGGCTGGGTCAGCCCCAATTCCTTGCGCACGAGTTCATCGACCAGGTCAGGATTGGCATGACGCGGATCGAGCAGGGCTACGCGGTGGGCCAATTGGTTCCGCTGCTTGCTGATCGCCGCGAGTTCGGCGGCCCGGACTTCATATTTCTGGCTGTAATCGCCCCAGGCAAGAACGCCGTTCGAACCGAACAGCGCGTAACCGCCAAAAAAAGCGATAATCGTCAAGGCCATGGCAGGCCATATGGCCGACCGAAGCAACCGAAGAAGACGTTTCGCCTGTTTCATTCAGCCCCTTGAATCACAAGCGATTCATGGAATCAAGTCCTTATCGTCCAAAAATCTCACGTCCGGCATAACGCGCGACGCTTCCGAGCTCCTCCTCGATGCGGATCAGCTGGTTATACTTGGCCAGCCGGTCCGATCTCGCAAGGCTGCCCGTCTTGATCTGCCCGCAATTGGTAGCGACCGCCAGATCGGCAATCGTCGAGTCCTCGGTTTCGCCGGAACGATGGGACATGACCGCAGTATAGCGGGCGCGATGTGCCATATCGACCGCCGAAAGCGTCTCGGTCAGCGTTCCGATCTGATTGACCTTCACCAGCAGCGAATTGGCTAGCCCGCGCTTGATTCCGTCGGCAAGGCGCTTTGGATTGGTGACAAAAAGATCGTCTCCAACCAGCTGGATTTTCTGGCCAATCTTGTCGGTCAGTGCCTTCCACCCTGTGAAATCGTCCTCGCTCATTCCGTCTTCGATCGAGGCGATCGGGAAGCGGTTTGCAAGTTCTGCCAGATAGTCTGCCATTTCCTCGGGAGAGAGTACCCTGCCCTCACCGTCCAGGTGATAAGCACCGTCCTTGAAGAATTCGGTCGCGGCACAATCAAGCGCCAACACGACGTCGTCACCGGGCTTGTAACCGGCAGCTTCGATCGAGGACATGATGAAATCCAGCGCATCGGCAGGTGACGCGAGATTTGGGGCAAAGCCTCCTTCATCGCCGACGGCGGTGGCCAGGCCCTTCTCATGGAGCTTGCCTTTCAGGGTATGGAAAATTTCCGAGCCCATCCGCACCGCATCAAAAAGGGTTTCCGCCCCGACAGGCATGATCATGAATTCCTGGAAGTCGATCGGATTGTCGGCATGCATGCCGCCGTTGATGATATTCATCATCGGGACTGGCAAGACATGAGCCGAAACGCCGCCGACATAACGATACAGCGGCAGTCCGCGCGAATCAGCGGCCGCCTTTGCCGACGCCAGAGAAACGCCAAGCAGCGCGTTGGCGCCAAGCCGAGACTTGTTTTCGGTCCCGTCGAGCGCAATCAGTCGCGCATCCAGCTCTGCCTGATCTTCGGCATCATACCCCAGCAACGCTTCACAAATCTCCCCATTTACGCCTTCGACAGCGTGGGCAACGCCCTTGCCAAGGAATTTGGTCTTGTCTCCGTCGCGCTTTTCCACCGCTTCATAGGCACCCGTCGAAGCGCCCGAAGGAACTGCTGCACGCCCGAATGCGCCGTCTTCAAGTGAAACATCGACCTCAATGGTCGGGTTACCGCGGCTATCAATGATCTGGCGGGCATGGATATCGAGGATGGCAGTCATTATATAATCGCCTCAGACGGTTGATCGGTGATGGGCGAGCCCCATATCGGTGTTCACTGTTGGAGGCAAATGGCGGACCCTGCGGTTCGTTATCATTGAAGGAATTGCGCAAAATGGCGAAAGCACCCACGTCCACCACTGCTGCAAAGCCAGCCGTCAAGAAGGCAGCAGCCAAGCCCAAGGCCGCAGCAAAGCCAAAAGCGTCTGCCACACCCAAAGCAGCCGCAGCAAAGGCTGTGAAGCCGACAAGGCTAAAAGCCGCAGCCAGCGCCGAAACATTCAAGGATCAGGCTACGGCCTTTGTCGGCAAGGCCGGCGAGAAGGCGCGCGAATACGCAAGCACTGGCAAAGACAAGGCGACTGACGGCCTGTTCAGCATTTCGGACTTTGTCGATGACATCGCCAAGACTGTCGATGCGCGCGTTGGCAAGCAATATGGCGACTACGCCCGCCGCGCGGCGACAGCCGTCTCTGGCGTTGCCGATTCGCTCAAGGGCAAGGAAATCGACGATCTTGTTGCTGATACGCGGAAGTTTGTGCGGGAAAAGCCTGCGGTCGCGATTGGCGCAGCCGCTGCGATCGGCTTCGTCCTGACGCGCTTGTTCCGTTCCGGCTCGAACGATGGCGACGACGCCTGAATGTCAGACGCGCAAGCCACGGACCGTGAAGCGAGCCCTGAAGATCAGGGATTGAAGGCTCTCGCGGTCCAGCTTGCCGACGATGCAACGGCTTTCGTGGTTGCCGAAACATCCTATCTCAAGGCCGAGTTCGGCGAACGGGCGGAATATGCCCAACCCGCCATCTACGCGGTTGGGTTCGGCTGGGCCCTCATGCTGGGCACAATGCTGACGCTACCGTTTGCCCTCATCCTCATGCTGGCCCCGATTATTGGCATCGTCTGGGCGGTTGTGCTGGTCAGCGGCGGATCGCTGCTGGTTGGACGATTGCTGGCGCTGTTCGGCATGCGGCGGATCAAGGCCTCGCTCAAACCAAAGGACGAGCGATGAGGAGTCTCGAGGAAAGCAAGGAAGAGGCCGAGCGCGCCCGGGCAAGACTTGAGGCAACATTCGATACCGTCCGAAGGCGGACGAAGCCCGAAGCATTGCTTGGCTCGGCCAAGGACGAAGCCAGGAAGCAAGCATTGAAAGCCGGCGCGGCCGCCCTTGCCAGTGGCCGTTTTCGGCCTGTCCTCGCGCTCGGGATTGCAGCCACATCGATTGCCTACCTGTTTCGCAACCCCCTTTTGAAAGCCCTGAACAAACGTCTGGGCGAAGGAGAAAAACATGACTGAAGATCTGCGCCAGAAAGCAGAAGCACGCTATGCCGAAGCCCGCGAGAAGGCTGGTGCGGCACTCGCCTCTGGCCGATCCAAGGCGGAAGAGGCCGCGAAAATTGCTCAAGCCAAGGCGACCGCTGCTGCTGCTGTGACCCGCAGGAATGCGCGGAGGGCTGTGGACAGCACTGCTGGCGGAATTGAAAAGAATCCCTTTGCCGCACTTGCTGGCGGTCTTGCCATTGGGGCAGTTCTCGCCGCACTCGTCCCGCGCACCAAACGCGAGGATGCAGTTATGGGCAAGACAGGCAAAACGCTCCGCGAACAGGCCAGCAAGGCCGCAAAGGCGGCGCGAGACGCAGGCCAGGACCAGTTGGAAGCGCTTGGAGTCAACGCGGACGCCGCACGAGCGCAGGTGCAGGACCTTGTGCGCAAGGTCGGTCAAGCAGCCAGTTCGGCCGGTTCGGCCGCCGCCGAAGCGGTGCGTCGCAAGACGAAATAGCCAGCTGATCCGCCAGATGGACCAGCCCAATTACATCACTCCGCCCGGTCTTGCCGCACTCAGAGCCCGCTACGATCAGCTTTTTGCGGATGAGCGGCCCAAGCTGGTGGAGGTTGTCAGCTGGGCTGCCGGCAATGGCGACCGTTCGGAAAATGGCGACTATCTTTACGGCAAGAAGCGGCTGCGCGAGATCGACAGGGAGCTTGGCTGGCTTTCACGCCGGATGAAAGCGGCCCGGACAATCAATCCTGCTGAACAACCGGACAAGAGCCGTGTCTGGTTTGGTGCGACAGTTACGATTGCGGATGAGGATGATCGCCAGCGCGTCGTGACATTGATCGGCGATGATGAACAGGATGCCTCCGCCGGACGCATCGGCTGGAGCTCACCGATTGCAAAGGCACTGCGCGGTGCAAGCGTTGGCGACCTCCGGCGTGTTGTCCTTCCCGCCGGTGAGAAGGAATGGGAAGTTCTTGAAATCCGTTACCCGGAGGAATGACACGCGACAACTATTCGGGAAAATCGGTGACCACGACATCCCAGTGATCCTCAAGCAAGGAAAACCTGAGCGCTTCTTCTGTCCCCAGCTTTGCCAGATCCTTGTACAACCTCCTCTTTGCATCAGCCCACCGAATCTCCCAGGCGGGATCATTCAACGCTGCTGCAGCGTCGCGATAGGTGATCGTCACTCGCATATCCCAGCGCGGCCCGCCAGAAAGATGGGTAAAGGGAAATTCGGACTTCATGTCGAGAATGAAGCCGTCCTTGCGCATTTCTTCGAGCAGAGGCTTGTGATTTCTCTCGTATAGAGAAACGAAATCCTTCAGCGAGCCCCACTTGATCCGGTAATAATATTCCATCTTGGTTGGGACATCCTTGGCTCGCGCTGCCGCGGCGCCTGACGGTTCGGCTCTTGCCGGAGCGTAGGTCAAAAATATTGCCGCAAATGCAGCAGAAAAAGCCAGAACCCTCATGTCATGTCCCCCCTCACCTTTGCCCAAACTGACTCACTTCGAAGATCTGGGAAACAGTTTTTTTCAAGATTCCGTTCGGCCCGGCTACCCATCCATCGTTAATCGGTATCGCTCCCATCCGACTGCAGCCGGAACTTCTGGCCCAAGGCTGCTTCGGCCAATGCTACGACCTCCGGGTCGGCGGCAAGCGGCATCATATCGACATTGCGTTCCAGGGCATCGGCAATTGCCGTGAGTGCAGCAATTCGGGCCGACTTCTTGTTGTTGCCGTCAATGACTGTCCAGGGGGCCCACCGCGTGTCTGTTCGTCCAAACATGTCGTGATAGGCCTTCAGGTAATCGGTGCGGCGCGCACGGTTCCGGTAATCCTCTGCTCCCGTCTTCCACCGCTTCCAGGGGTCTTCAAGGCGCTCCTTCAGGCGCTTGTCCTGTTCGTCCTGGGTGACGTGCATGAAGAGTTTCACCAGCGTGACGCCATTGTCTTTCTGCTGAGCCTCGAATTCGTTGATTTCGTCATAGGCGCGCTTCCATTCGGCTTCCGAGCAAAAGCCTTCGACCCGTTCGACAAGAACCCGCCCATACCAGGTGCGATCGAAGATGTTGATTTCACCCTTGCCCGGCAACCGTTTCCAGAACCGCCACAGAAAATGCCGAACACGCTCTTCCTCGGTCGGCGCGCCGATCGGCCAGACTTCGAACCATCGCGGATCCCAGGACGACGTCAGGCGCGAAATAGCACCGCCCTTGCCCGATGCGTCCCATCCTTCAAAGGCTATGATTGCCGAACGCCCACGCACGATATGCGCCACCTGTATGCGCGCCAGCCGTTCCTGGAGCGCAAGCAAATCTGCTGCATAGTCGCCATCGTATTTGCGGCCGTCCTCGAAATCCGAAAGGTCTATTGGCATTGGCTCTGGCCCTTGTATCCGGCTTGGCTTTACCAGCTAAACGCCCGCTTTGCGAACCAGTTAACCCTGTTGTTTTGCCGCCAGTTCGATGATCAATCCGGCGAGGCGTTCCGGCGTCTCCATCGGAATGAAATGGGACAGTTCAGACCATTGCATGTCATGGCCGTTGCGAAATTGCTTGGCCAGTTCCGGCCAGGTCGGACTGATCGAAAAGTCCATCGTCGATGTTCGCTCGCCGGTTCGCGCACGCAGGACAGTGACCGGGCACATAATGGCTCCGATCAACGGATAGATGTCGCAGCCCGCATTGCCGAGATAGGCCGATGCTTCGAGATAGGGTGAGCAGGCCAATTCAAGGCTGCCATCTCCTGTCGGGAGCAGGCCGTAGTCACAATAGTCGTGAAGCACTTCGGGCTTCCAGCTTGCATAGGGCGCCCGATCCGCAAAGCGTGCGAACATTTCATCGGCATTGATCCAGGAATTGCGCCTACGTGAAACAGGGTGGTCTGCCGGATCCAACGGACCTTCAGCGGCTCGATCATGATACCATTCTGGCGGCAGCAGAACGGGGTCCACGAGCAGCAGCCCGCATACAGCATCTGGCATACGCGCTGCGACGAGCGCACCGACGAAGCCCCCCATACTGTGCCCGGCCACGAAAAGAGGCCAATGCCCAATAGCTCGCAGCAGTGCCGCAATATCCTCCGCAATGAGACCCCAATCGGAGAGCGTGTCGGGTCTAAAGCTCCGGCCATGACCTCTCAGATCTGGCGCAACGACATGTGTTCCTTCCGGAAGCGCCGCCACGACCCGATCCCAGCATCGGGCGTGAAAGCCCGTCGCATGAAGCAGGAGAATGGAAGGCCCCTGCCCCGCTGTGCCCCATTCAAACCAGCAAATCTCGCCTGCTGGTGCTGCGAAGCGGTGCTCGACCGGCTGGGGCCCGCTCATCCCGCTTTGGGCTGGTCCACAATGCGGATGTTTAGCTCACGCAACTGCTTTGCCGTGACGGGCCCGGGTGCGCCCATCATCAGGTCTTCCGCTTTCTGGTTCATCGGGAAAACGATGACTTCACGGATATTGGGTTCGTCCGCGAGCAGCATGACGATGCGATCGATCCCCGGCGCAGACCCTCCGTGCGGCGGCGCCCCGAACTTGAACGCATTGATCATGCCGGAGAAATTGGCGTCCACGTCCTCACGGGAATAGCCAGCGATCTCGAAGGCCTTGTACATGATTTCAGGCCGGTGATTCCGGATCGCACCGGATGACAGCTCAACGCCGTTGCAAACGATGTCATACTGATAAGCGAGAATATCGAGCGGATCCTTTGTCTCCAGAGCTTCGAGTTCACCCTGGGGCATTGAAAATGGATTGTGGCTGAAATCGACCTTCTTTGCATCCTCGTCATATTCGAACATCGGGAAATCAACGATCCAGCAGAACTTGAAACACCCTTGCTCGATCAGGCCAAGCTCTTCCCCGACGCGGGTGCGAGCGGCCCCTGCAAGCTTTGCTGCCTGCAATTCCTTGCCAGCTGCAAAGAAACAGCCATCATCCGGGCCAAGGCCCATCGCCTCGTAAATCGCCTTCATGCCGTCTTCGCCATGATTCTTGGCGATCGGCCCGCCGAATTCTCCGCCCTTCCGCGTGACATAGCCAAGGCCGGCATGACCTTCCGACCGGGCCCATTCATTCATGTCATCGAAGAACTTGCGGCTCTTTTCCGCCGTTTTTGGCGCCGGGATTGCGCGCACGACACCTCCATCACCCACGATCCGCTCAAACAGGCCAAAACCTGACTTTACAAAATGCGCTGACACATCCGTGATCAACAGAGGGTTACGAAGGTCGGGCTTGTCCGATCCATATTTGAGCATCGATTCGCGAAACGGAATGCGCGGAAACGGTGCCGGACTCACTGCACGGCCGTTTGCGAACTCTTCAAAGACGCCATGCAGGACAGGCTCTATCGCTGCAAAAACATCGTCTTGTGTCACGAAACTCATCTCGAAATCGAGCTGGTAGAACTCCCCAGGAGAACGATCCGCCCGAGCATCTTCATCCCGGAAGCACGGCGCGATCTGAAAATAACGGTCGAACCCGGCAACCATCAGCAGCTGCTTGAACATCTGCGGCGCCTGCGGCAGCGCGTAGAATTTACCGGGGTGGACACGGCTCGGGACCAGATAGTCGCGCGCGCCTTCCGGGCTGGAGGCCGTCAGGATCGGTGTCTGGAACTCGGTAAAACCCTGATCGATCATGCGCTTGCGGATCGAGGAGATCACGTTCGAGCGAAGTACGATATTGGCATGCAACCGCTCGCGCCTCAGATCGAGGAAGCGATAGCGCAACCGGATATCCTCGGGATATTCGGCATCGCCAAACACCGGCATCGGCAATTCCTGTGCGGCCGATTGGACGCTGACGTCACGGGCGCGAACCTCGATTTCGCCCGTTGGCAAGTTGGCATTCACCGTTGCCCCGTCACGCGCAACGACGTCCCCTGTGATTGTGACCACTGATTCGGCCCGCGCGCGGTCCAGGACCTTGAAGGCCTCCGAATCCGTGTCCGTAACGATCTGCGTCAGGCCGTAATGGTCCCGCAAGTCGACGAACAGCAATCCGCCGTGATCGCGCTTGCGGTGGATCCAGCCAGACAGCCGGACGGATTGTCCCACATCGGCGGCGCGCAACTGAGCGCAGTTATGAGTGCGATATGCGTGCATGAAGCATCAATTCTCTAGGAAAAATGGTTGATGCGCCTAACAGCGATGCACGCGGTGTTTGTCAAGCAGAACGGAAGCGTTAAGGGGCATCATGCAGATTCATCCGTTGATCGAGGACTCCGACACTCTAGCCGATTTGTGCGCGCGACTGGCCAAATCGCCGTTCGTCGCTGTCGATACGGAATTCATGCGCGAAAACACATATTGGCCCGAGCTGTGCCTCATCCAGATTGCCGACGCCAACGAAGCTGCCGCGATCGATCCGATGCGCGAAGGGCTTGACCTGTCTCCCCTTCTTGAACTGCTCGTCGACAATGAAGATGTGCTCAAGGTTTTTCACGCTGGCGCACAAGATATTGAAATCGTTTATAATCTGACTGGAAAAACCCCGCATCCGCTGTTTGACACGCAAATCGCGGCGATGGCTTTGGGTCAGGGAGAGCAGATCGGTTACTCCAATCTTGTCGACAGTTGGCTCGGCATTGCTCTCGACAAGGGTGCGCGCTTCACGGACTGGGCGCGGCGTCCGCTCGACAAGCGCCAGATCGACTATGCGATCGGTGACGTGACTCACTTGTCGATCCTGTTTCCCAAGATGCTCGAAAGACTTCGCAAAACCGGGCGTGGCGGCTGGCTGGACCAGGAAATGGAGCGATTGGCCGATCCGGCAAATTATGTGAATGAGCCTGACCTGTCATGGAAGCGCATCCGTATCGTCGGCCGCAAGCCTGATGTGCTTGGCAGGCTGAAATCGCTGGCAGCCTGGCGCGAACGCGAGGCGCAAAACAAGAATCTTCCGCGCGGACGGATCATCAAGGATGAGACAATGGCCGACATTGCCGCTCATCCGCCGCGGAGTCAGGCCGATCTCTCCAAAGTCCGGGGGCTTTCACCGGCATGGGCAGGCAATGACATCGGCGGACGGTTAATGGGGATATTGGCAGCCGCTGAGCCACTTCGTCCTGACGAAATGCCTCCCCGCGATGACAAGAAGCCTGGACTTGGCAAGGAGGGTGCCCTGGTCGCCGACCTGCTCAAGTTGCTGCTCAAGATCCGGGCGCGCGAAATCAGCGTTGCGGCACGTCTGCTTGCGCGTTCAGAGGAGCTTGAACTGCTTGCAGCTGGCCAGCGAACCGGCCTCCCAATGCTTGAGGATTGGCGTTTCGACCAGTTCGGGCGGGATGCACTGGCACTAGTCGAAGGCAAGCTCGCATTTGCCGTGCTTGACGGAAAACTCTGCATGACGCGCACGGGAGAGGCCTGAAGTCAGGTTCGGCCAATCTCCGGAGCCTTGCCAATCGCGTTGCCAAGCTGGCGCAAACGCCGCTCAACAGCATCTCCAAGCAGCAACTCCACATCGCCCTTGATTGTCAGGACCAACCGGTCCCCGGAGACGGAAACACCAGACTGCTTCAACGGGGCCGCGACGCCGCCGCTCAATCGTTGACCAAGGCGGATCGCGAGGCCCCAGTTCTGGGCGCACTTCAGTTCCTCTTCCGTGGCAAGTTTGCGCAATATCGCCGGTCGCTCATTGCCTCCGCCGAATGCCGCAAAGAGCGCCTGCCCGATCATCGCCCGACCACGAGCGTCAATGCCAAGCCAGTTCCCGTGCAAGGCCACTTCCAGGCCTCTTTCTGCACGGAAATCGGGATTCGCCGCCCAACCAATGTCGCCCAAAAGGCAGGCTGCCAGTCTCAACCGTCGATCCGACGACGAATCCTGCGAGAAGAGGGGAGAAATCCACCGATCGAGCAAGTCACCATGCCCAGGAAAGCGACCGTGCAACTCGCCCTCGGCACGCGCTGCCTCGATCAACGGATCGAGTGACTTTTCGCTGTCCGACAACTGGCGATAATGCAATCCTTCGCGAAGTCCAGTTGCCGAAACGATATAGGCGCTCGGCTGCAGCAATCGCCTGATTTCCCACAGTAACGCCGCCGCATCGACCATCGTTGGATATCGCGCACCGGTCACAATATTGTTTTCTTTAAGCAGGTTACGATCGAGTCTTGCAATAGCACGAACAAGTGACGCAGGTGCTGTCCCCGCCATCGCATAATGATGCACAATCGGAAGCGGGTAGCGCGCCATATACATGTGGATCCGGGCAAGAGAACGCCAGGACCCTCCAACGAGGTAAAAGGGCAAGCCCTTTCCAAAATCCATCCAGCCCTTGGGCTTGAACAGCTTCTTGACCTCCTTGCGAAGCTCGCCTTCCCCAATTTCCCGAATAAGGGACAGGCGCAGCACGCCGAGAGGGAAAGATTCGCGCTCGAGCACCTTGCCATTCTCGACGCGTGCCAGTTCAAGGCTTCCGCCGCCCAGATCCCCCACAATCCCTTTTGCGTCTTCAATACCGGCTATGACGCCATAGCCGGCTGCTTCAGCTTCCTCGTCGCCAGACAGTAGTGCGACGTTGAGCCCAAGGCTCCTGACAGACGCAAGGAATGCGGGTCCGTTGCTCGCCTGACGAACTGCGGCCGTCGCAACGGTCGTTGGCTCGGGAACACCCATGAGTGAGGCGAGATATCGGAAACGCGCAAGCGAGTGCAGCGTGGTCTTCATGGCCTTGGCATCAAGAAGGCCGGTCGAGACGACTCCCCGGCCAAGACCAGCCATCACTTTTTCATTGAAAAGGACAGACGGCGCCCGAGCCGGGCCGCTGAACACAACCAACCGTACCGAATTCGAACCTATGTCTATGACGGCATGCCGCCCCGAATCGGCTACTTCTTTCTGTCGAAGCGCAATTTCGGCACTGCTGCTGCCTTGTCGAGAGCTGCCCCCCGCCCCGAAAGCGACGGGTTCGTCATGAAATACCGGTGGAGATTGAATGGTTTGTCTCCATGCGCAATGCGAACATAGCGGCCATCAGCCTGTAGTTCCCAGCTTTGCTCATTATCGAGCAGATTGGCAACCATCACCTGATCGAGAACCTGATCGTGAACTGTCGGATTTTCAATTGGCAGCATGTACTCAACACGACGGTCAAAGTTCCTCTGCATCCAGTCCGCAGAGGATATATACACCCTTGCCTTGTCGTTGGGGAGCGCGGCACCATTTCCGAATGCCCAAATACGGCTATGTTCAAGAAAGCGCCCGACGACCGATTTTACACGAATATTTTCGGAAAGGCCCGGGACACCGGGCCTCAGGCAGCAGATTCCCCGCACGACCAGATCAATGGGTACGCCGGCGCTGCTGGCCTCATAAAGCTTCTCGATCATGGCCGGATCGACCAGCGAGTTGAATTTCGCCCAGATGCCTGACTTTTTGCCGGCGCGCTCGTTCGCAATTTCCTTGTCGATCAGTTCAAACAATGACGACCGAAGATTCCTCGGGCTCATGCTCAGCATTTCGAGCTTTGAAGGTTCCACATAGCCCGTGATGTAGTTGAATATCTGGGCGGCATCGCGCCCTGCGCGCGGGTCTGCGGTAAAGAAGCTCAGATCGGTGTAAATGCGCGCCGTTACCGGGTGATAATTGCCTGTACCGAAGTGGCAATAGGTCCGGTATTTTCCGTTTTCGCGCCGCACTACCATCGATATCTTCGCGTGCGTCTTCCAGTCGATGAATCCATAGACCACCTGGACGCCCGCGCGCTCCAGCTGGTTCGCCCACAGCAGGTTTTGCTCTTCATCGAAGCGCGCCTTGAGTTCGACGACTGCCGTAACCGACTTTCCAGCTTCTGCAGCATCGATCAGGGCTCGGATAACGGCAGATTGCTTACCAGCGCGGTATAGCGTCTGCTTGATCGCCACGACATCGGGGTCGGCCGCCGCCTGGCTCAAGAAGGCGAGGACGACATCAAAGGCTTCATAGGGATGATGGACGAGAATATCCTTGGCTGAAATTGCCGCAAAACAATCGCCGTCATGCTCCCGAATGCGCTCCGGAAAGCGCGGCGTGTAGGGCGTGAACTTCAGGTCAGGCCGGTCTTCATCGACCAGCTGGGCAAGATCCCCGATGCCCAGAAACCCTCCCGTTTCCGAGATGATTGCGTCGATTCCGCCAAATTCATTCTTTACGACGGCTTCCAGCTGTTCGGGCATGCCGGTTTCAACTTCAAGGCGAATCACCCTGCCCCGCCGCCTGCGCTTGATGGCACTGCGGAAATATCGAACCAGATCTTCGGCTTCCTCTTCGATTTCGATATCGCTGTCCCGGATGATCCGGAACGCACCGGCACCCAGAACTTCATAGCCTGGGAAAAGAAGCCCAGTGAATCGCCGCAGAAGCGTCTCCATCGTCACATAGCGAGCCTTTCGGCCCGGTATCCGGACGAATCGCGGCAAGGATGACGGGATCATGACCAGCTCCCGTATCGGCTCCCCATCTGAAATGCGCCGGAGATCGAGCAGCATGCTCAAGCCCTGATTCGGGATAAACGGGAAAGGGTGCGCCGGATCAAGCGCTTGCGGCGTCAGAACCGGGAAAATCTGTTCGCGAAAATGTTTCTCAAGGGAGGTGGCGACCTCTCCCTGGATCGCCTCTTCATCAAGGACACTGATTCCGGATCGCTGAGTTCGGAGGCAAGGCGCGCCCATTGCGCCTGCTGCGCAGCCATCAGTGCGTCGGCATCACGCGCAATCGCATTGAGCTGCTGCGTAGGCGTCATACCATCTACGCTTCGTTCTTCAATATTCTGTAATTGTTGACCTTTTAATCCAGCAACCCGAACCATGAAGAACTCGTCAAGATTGCTTCCGGAAATCGAAAGGAAGCGCAAGCGCTCGAGCAGGGGGTGCGCCTGGTTCAGCGATTCTTCGAGGACTCGCTGATTGAAGGCGAGCCAGCTCAGCTCGCGATTGAAGTAACGCACGCCGGAGTCGGCGGCGGTTGCCGCAAGCGTTTCGGCCTTCTCTTGTTTTTCCAGCTCGTTGAGCATCTGTGCCCTAGTCCGTTTCATCCATCAGGTGCTGTTCTTCAAGAACGGCACGCGCCAAGCGCGTTGTAACAGCACGATGTTGCGAAAGTGCGACAGTGTCGATGGCGTCTATAATCCGCATCAGGGCAATATAGCTCCGTTCGATTCGGCTGGCGATATAGGCGGTTGTTTCAGGCGTGATTTGCAGGCCGCGCCGTGCAAATTGTTTTTCAAGCAACATTCGGGCGAGAGTATCATCGGGCTCATTGATCGTGAAAACCGGAGTGGCGGACAGACGGGACGCCAGGTCGGGCAAGCGAACCTTCCAGACCGGTGGTGGCGAAAGGGCCACGAGGAGAAGCGGCTTGCGTTCTTCCTGCGCCAGGTTCCAGCGATGGAACAAATCGGCTTCCTTGTGCTGTTCGGCATCATCAATGAAGGTTCCACCGGTCTTGGCCGCGAAGATGCGCCCCAGCAGCGATCGACCGGACTTTCTCGGGCCCGTCAATATGGCGGATCGAACCGGCCAGCTTCCCGGACGATCGACGCCGTCGACGGCGGCACGATTGGCAGCCGTGACAATATAGCTTTCCGCATCTTCCGGGGCTGGCCAATCGAACGGCAGGGCGATCTGCGACATGGCGCTAGCGACTGATGCGGAGCGCGCCGCCGCCTTCCTGAACACGGAAGCCCCTAGCAGAAAGCGCGGCCTTCAGCGCAGCCATATCCCCGGCAAAGGTCACGCGCATGACTGAGATACCGCCAAGGGCAAGACTTCCGGTGGACGCAGAACGCACGCCTGCAATGCCTCGAACGGCGGCTTCTGTGCTGCCGACCGACGCCACATCCGGCGTTTCATATTGCACACTGAACGTCGCCGTTCCCGCAATGGCGGCTCCGGCATCGATTGTTTCGGACGTATCGGTGGCTTCCAACCCCGGCACGTCTTCGGTCGCAAGCACATCGGCATCGACCGGTTGCTCGATCACAAGCGACGAGTCGGGGCGAAGCCGCCCGTCAGCCAGGGCCTTCGCAAACATCTGATCCATACGCCGGACACCTTCGTCCATCATCTGGGGTATCCCGCCACTGGAGCCGACACGCAGGACAAAATTCGATAAAGGCCGACTATCGGGCCCGAACCGGGCCGAAAAATGGCCTATGACCGGACCGCCCGGCCACATCCGTTCAAGCCTGACCTGCGGTACAAGCACGTCTGCAGCGCCATATTGGTCGAGCAGCATCCGCCACCAGCGCCGGCCCGGCCTCCCGGTCTGACCATAGTTCAAGAGCAACGGATCCGCACCAGTGCCGCTGGGACGCACATAATCGATCGAACTGCCGCCCGTCCGAAAGCGCGCCCACGCCTTCTGCCATTCTGTGCGAGTTTCAAAGCTCTGCGGCGTGCCGCCAGACCATTGGACAGGTATGACCAGAAGCGGCGCAGACCGGATCGAGGAGCCGCTGACACCGAGGATCTGTCCGGCGCGAACGCGATCAAACAGGACGCCCAATGTCGCAATGTAGCGATTCGGTCCGACCTGTTCATTGTCGACGACGATCCCGGCCACAATCGAATCGAGAGCGGAATCGCTCAACCCCGGCGCCGGCCCCCCGTGGACATTGGTCCACAACAACCGCCATCCCTGCCGCTGTGCCTCTCTCCATCCGCCGTAGCGGGCTGCATCGGCCGTCTTTGCGGCAACATCGACCTTGATGCCCGAAACTTCGAAGTCTGAGGAGCTGTCAATCGGCGCAACGCCGCGGTCTCCGCCCTCGATCTGGGCAATGACGGCAGCGCCAAGACCGGCCAGCCCAAGCGCAAGCGCGATTGGAACGGGACGCAAAAAACGGGAAAAATCATTCACACGCCCCTTTTGGCGATGGAATCGTGGAATTCCAAGCACGTTGTCGATACGGGAGGCGCGATGACTCAGAGACATAATCAGGACGAGCCCTATACCTATGCCAAGGCAGGGGTTTCAATCTCTGCCGGAAATGCGCTTGTTCGCGCAATCGCACCGCTGGCCAAATCGACCAGGCGTGCTGGCGCAGACGCAGATCTTGGCGGTTTCGGAGGCTTTTTCGACCTCAAGGCAGCGGGCTTTAACGATCCGCTTCTCGTCGCCGCGAATGACGGCGTTGGCACCAAGCTGAAACTCGCTATCGATTCGGGTCGGCATGAAGGCGTGGGAATCGACCTTGTCGCCATGTGCGCCAACGACCTGATCGTTCAGGGGGCCGAACCGCTCTTTTTCCTCGACTATTACGCCAGTGGGAAGCTCGACAACGCTGTCGCGGAAAAGGTCGTCGCGAGCATAGCGGAAGGCTGCAAGCAGGCCGGCTGTGCCCTGATCGGCGGGGAGACTGCCGAAATGCCCGGCATGTATGCCGATGGAGATTATGACCTTGCCGGGTTCTGTGTCGGTGCGGTCGAGCGCGGCCAGGTGCTGAGCGCAGACAAGGTGGCCGCAGGAGACGTTATTCTTGGCCTCGCTTCATCGGGAGTCCATTCGAACGGATTCTCGCTCGTGCGCAGGCTTTCAGCGGACAAGGGCTGGAAACTTGATCGCCCCGCGCTGTTTGACCAGAATGTCTTGCTGATCGACGCCCTGATGGCACCAACGAAGATCTACGTGAAGTCGTTGCTGCCCGAGGTCCGGAAGGGACGCGTCCACGCAATGGCCCACATTACGGGCGGCGGACTTCTCGAAAATATCCCCCGCGTGCTCCCAGCCGGCCTTCACGCTCATGTCGACGCCAATCTCTGGCCGCAGCCCAGGCTGATGGCCTTCCTTCAGGCGCAGGGCAATATCGAGCCGGAAGAGATGGCGCGCACGTTCAACTGCGGAATCGGGATGGCGGTGGTGGTGAGCGAAGCCGATGCTGCTTCGGTAACTCAGTCGCTCGAACAACAAGGCGAATGCGTCTTTCGGATCGGCAACATCGCCGCCGGAGAAAAGGGCTGCACCGTTGCCGGAAGTGCGGAAACCTGGTCCGCACGAACTGCCTGGAGCGCGACACATCATGGCTAAGGCCCGGGTCGCGGTGCTGATCTCAGGCCGTGGCTCCAACATGGCGGCACTGGTTTATGCCGCAAAGCACCCGGAATGCCCGTATGAAGTCGTTCTTGTGGCCGCCAATGACCCGGATGCTCCGGGACTGAAACTGGCACAGGCCGAAGGCATTCCGGTATTCGCACAAAGCCACAAGGGCATGAAGCGAGAAGACTTTGATGCCCTCATAACCGCCCAACTCAGGACGGCGCGGACCGAATATGTCGCCCTGGCCGGCTATATGCGCCTGCTGTCGCCCGGTTTCGTCAACGACTGGCGCGATCGCATCCTCAACATTCACCCGTCGCTGCTGCCAAAATACAAGGGGCTGGACACGCATGAGCGGGCCATTGCGGCGGGAGACAGTACATCAGGCTGTACCGTCCATGTCGTGACAGCCGAACTCGATGACGGGCCCATCCTGGGCCAGACCCCGGTCGCAATTCTCCCGGACGATACGGCCGAGACATTGGCCGACCGCATCCTGATCGCCGAACACCAGCTTTATTCGCGCGTATTGGCCGAATACACGTCGCGAGAACGGCAGCCGGACTGGCTACTGGAGCAGATACGCACGCTGGCCCTGGCGCTGCCTGAAGCGGATGAGACCGTATCGCACGGCATGCCGTGCTTCGGCATCGTCAAGGGCAAGAAGTTCGCCTATTTCACCCAAGATCATCATGGCGACGGCAAGACCGCCATCCTCGTCAAGATCAGTGGTGTCGATGAACAGGCCATGCTGATCGAGGCGGATGCGGATCGCTACTACCGCCCGGCCTATTTTGGCGATGGCTGGATCGGGATACGCCTTGATCTGGGCGACAATGACTGGGCGGGCATTGCCGACTGGCTGAGGAAAAGCTGGATCGCCATTGCTCCACCAAAACTCCGGCAGGGTTTCGCAATCGCGGACGAATTCTAGCAGCTGCCTCGGTTCACGCGTTCAGTCGTTCGAGTATGTGGGGCAGCAGCTCCGCGTCGCCACAAGCAATGACATGGCCTTCGCTGGTGCTTGTCAATGGCTTTCCCTGCCAGTCGCGCATGATGCCGCCTGCGCCTTCCACGACGGGCACGAGTGCCGCAAAATCATGAACCTTGAGGCCGGATTCGACAACGATGTCGATCTGCCCGATCGCAACCAGCCCGTAATTGTAACAGTCCCCGCCGTAAAGAGTGTCTCTCGTTGCAGGGATGAGGCGTTCAAAGGCGCGCAGATGGTCTGCGGAAAAAGCCGCGGGCGATGTGGTGGCCTGAACGGCGTGCGCGAGTGCTGCGCATTTGCGTGTGTTCGCCGGAGCACCGTTGAACAGGGTGCCCTGCCCCGCTGCGCCGATCCAGCGCTCTCCGCTGATAGGCTGGTCGATCAGCCCCAGAATCGGCACCCCGTCCTCGATCAAGGCAATAAGCGTCCCGAAGATCGGGCGGCCGCCCACGAAACTGCGCGTGCCGTCAATGGGGTCAAGCACCCACACCCGCGAAGCGCCTTCGCGCGTACTGCCATATTCTTCGCCGATGATCCCCTCATCGGGCCGCTCCACGTCGAGGATCGCCCGGATCGCGGCTTCGGCAGCCCGATCAGCCAAAGTCACAGGCGTGGCATCAGCTTTCATTTCCAGCCCGAATGCAGACCGGAAATAGGGCCGGATCGCCGCCCCTGCCGCATCGGCAAGGCGGCTCGCCAGGGCAAGATCAGCCGACAATTTCTTCCGGCTTGAAGAAAAAGGCGATTTCGATCGCGGCATTTTCGTCGCTGTCCGACCCATGGACCGAATTGGCTTCGATCGATTCAGCGTGCGTCTTGCGGATCGTGCCTTCGGCGGCATTCTCCGGGTTGGTTGCGCCCATGATGTCGCGGTTGCGCTGGACGGCATTTTCGCCTTCGAGAACTTGCACGACCACCGGACCTGACGTCATGAATGCAACAAGATCGTTGAAAAACGGCCGTTCCTTGTGGACGGCATAGAAGCCTTCGGCCTGTGCCTTGGTCATGTGAATGCGCTTCGATGCAACAACGCGCAGGCCGGCATCTTCCAGCATCTTGGTCACGGCACCCGTCAGGTTGCGGCGCGTTGCGTCGGGCTTGATGATCGAAAAGGTACGATTGGCGGCCATGTCTGGTCGTCTCCATTGGACTTGAGGGGTTGGATTTGGCCGCGCCTCTATAGGCTGCGGGGTTCAAGGGCAAGGGGTTCGACTTGAACCCTTGCCCCTGCGCCGACTAAAGCCGCCTGCATGACTCGGTATCAACCGCCCGAATGGGCTCCGCATGACAGTGTCTGGATCGGCTTTCCAAGCGATGTCGATCTATGGCTTGACGATCTTGAAGGCGCACAGGCCGAAGTGGCTGCGTTCGCGCGCGCCGTGCATGCTGGCGGACGCGGCGAAAAGGTGCAACTCGTCTGCGCCAACGGCCTTGCCGAGGAAGCCGCGCGCGCACTGGCCGGGGATTGCGCGCAGATCATTTCCGCGCCTTTTTTCGATATCTGGCTCCGCGATACGGGCCCGATCATCATCCGGAACGAGCACGGCCATCTTGCGCTTGATTATCGGAGCAACGGCTGGGGCGGCAAATATCCGTCCCCGCTCGACGAACATGTGGCGGAGATTCTCTGCGCGCAATCGGGCATCATGCGTGAACCCAAGGGCTGGATCCTTGAAGGCGGCGCAATCGATGTCGATGGCGCAGGGCTGTGTGTCACGACCGGGCAGTGCCTCCTGAATCCCAATCGCAATCCGGAACTGGCGCGGCGTGATATCGAGGACCGGCTGTGCGCGGATCTTGGCCTCGACCAGGTGCTGTGGCTCGGTGTTGGTCTCAAGAACGACCATACCGATGGCCATGTGGACAACATCGCCCGGTTCGTCGGGCCGGGGAAGCTTGCGCTGCCCGAACCTTTTGGCGGCGATGATCCCAATGCCGGGATTTTCGCGGATGCCTTGGCCCGGACAAAGGATTGGCCAGTCGAGATCGTGACGATCCCGTCCGCTGGCCGACATGAAGCCGAGGGCGAAGTCATTCCCGCCAGCCATATGAATTTCTATATCGGCAATGCCGTTGTGGTTGTTCCGACCTACGGCGGGCCAAGTGATGCTGCCGCAGTCACCGCGATCGCGAAGCTCTTTCCGGATCGGGAGACGGTCGGCCTGCCGTCAGGACATATCCTGACGGGTGGGGGTTCATTCCATTGCATCAGCCAGCAAGTGCCTTCACTATGAGACCCATGCACGTAGCCGCCCTCCAGCTTGCGCTCAGCGACGATATTGACGCCAATATAGCGTCCGTATCCGCACTCGTCCGCGAAGCGGCTGGCCGCGGGGCAAAGATCATCCTTCCCCCCGAGCTCTTCGAGGGCCATTATTTCTGCCAGACGGAGGAAGACCGCTTCTTCGCGCGCGCGAAGCCGGTTGCGGCGCACAAGGCCGTGCAAGCCATGCAGGCGCTGGCAGCCGAACTGCAGGTCTACATTCCGACCAGCTTTTTCGAAGCGGACGGCCCCCATTATTACAACAGCCTGGCGATGATCGACGACAGCGGCGCGGTGATGGGCGTTTATCGCAAGACGCACATCCCTGACGGGCCCGGCTATGAGGAGAAATTCTATTTCCGACCGGGAAACACTGGCTTCAAGGTCTGGCCGACCCGCTATGGCACGATCGGCATCGGCATCTGCTGGGATCAATGGTATCCGGAGACCGCTCGGGCAATGATGCTGATGGGGGCGGATATCCTGTTCTTCCCGACGGCAATCGGGGATGAACCCGCAGCCGAAGAGCTTGACACCTCCCGCCTCTGGCGGCGGGCCATGGTCGGCCATGCAGTGTCCAATGTCGTGCCCGTCGTTGCGGCCAACCGCACAGGCGTTGAAGGCGCGATGAGCTTTTATGGCCATAGTTTCATCACAGATGAGCGCGGCGATTTCGTTGCCGAGATGGGCGATGGGGCGCAAGGCGTGCTCGATGCGACCTTTGACCTCGAACAGGTCGCGAAACACCGCGCAACCTTCGGCTTTTTCCGCGACCGGCGTCCCGACATGTATGGTCGGCTGGTCGCAGATATTTGAATTTCAGCAAGGAGAAGAGAAATGACCGTCGCCCGCCACTATATCATGACCGCAAAGCAAGGCGGAAGCGCGCAGTTGGAAACCGCACTGTCCAATCTGGCCGATGCAGTCCGCAAGGTGCCAGGCAGCGAGGGTGTCGAGCTGCTGCGCGATGCTGGCGATGAGCATCGTTTCGTCTTTATCGAAAAATGGGAATCCATTGCCGCGCACAAGGGCGCTGGCGACCATATGGCCAAGGAAGCACTTGCGCCCTTGCGTGACGCAATCGATGGGCCGCCAGAAGGCTGCTATCTCGACTATCTGAAAACTGTCTGACTGCGGTGCGCAGCCGTTTCGCGATCGCACTGGGATCAAACCGGCGCCATGTCCGATTCGGTTCGCCCGAAGCGATAATAAGGGCGGCTCTGACGAGGCTTGACCGGAAGAAGGTCCATGTGATCGCCGCCTCTCGCACGGTGCGGAGCCGCCCGCTTGGGCCGTCGCGCCGCACCTATGCCAATGCGGCCGCTCTCATCGAAACCCGCTTCGAACCGCACAGGCTCCTCAAGCGCCTCAAGAAGATCGAACGGGAATTCGGCAGAAGACCGGGAGGATCTCGCTGGTCCGCGCGCACGCTTGACCTTGATATTCTGCTTTGGTCGAGGGGCAGCTGGGCCTCGCAAGGCCTGGTTGTTCCGCACCGTGAATTCCGGAAAAGGTCCTTTGTCCTTGATCCGCTCGCAACGATCGCCGGAGAATGGCGCGATCCCTTGTCGGGCTTAACGGTTCGCCAACTCAAGGCCCGCCTTGACCGCAAGCGCCCCGCCGCATAGGGGAGCCCGCTTGGTGGGGCCCTTAGCTCAGTCGGTAGAGCAACTGACTTTTAATCAGTAGGTCGCTGGTTCGAATCCAGCAGGGCTCACCAAAAACTGTTTAATTACAGTTTGTTGGAGAGGCAGGCCCATTTCGCGCTTCCTCCGGCTTCGGCCAGGATACATGTGGGAAACACCAAATGCCGGGGGCTATGTGCTTCCTCGATCCACATTCGGGCAACATAAAGCGACTAAAACACATAGCCAAGGTTCGCGGGAACTGGCGCTTAGTTTTCTTGGTTGTTTCGTGATGGGTAACCTGTGGCAGGTCGTGACATGGCCCCCGTCGATAGGAGTGATGTTGCTGCGCCATTGCCTTTCGGGAATATCGGACCTGCACAAACCGGAACATATGGTCGCTTGCTTCAGTTGGGTTTGATGCATTCGATTGTCACCGAACGCACTTCAATGGCTGACCTTTCGTTGCGCTTTGATTCAGAACAATTTCTGCGCGCCCTGGCCGTGTATTGCCGATGCTGTGCAATAGGAGTCTTGCCATGAACGCAGCTACTGTTCGATCGCGCTATTCATCCCTGTCCATCTCGCTCCATTGGGTGATGCTGATCCTCCTCGTTGCAGTTTACGCGTGCATGGAATTGCGCAGCTATTATCCCAAAGGGAGCGATTTTCGCGAAGGGCTGAAGATGTGGCATTTCATGCTCGGCCTTTCCGTCCTCCTGCTCGTCGTCATCAGGATCATCGCACGGTTGACGGCCACGTGTCCGCCAATAGTCCCAGAACCGCCTGCCTGGCAGACTCTTCTCGCCAAGCTGACGCATCTTGCATTGTATGGGTTCATGATCGGGATGCCGATTGCGGGATGGATCATACTTAGCGCGTCAGGCAAAGCCATACCGTTTTTCGGTATGGACCTGCCCGCGCTTGTTGGGCCCGACAAGGCGCTGGCAAACCAGGTGAAGGAAGTTCACGAAGCAGTCGCGACGATTGGCTATTTTCTTGTGGGCCTTCATGCGGTTGCGGCGCTGTACCATCACTACGTCGTCAAGGATGATACGCTGCGCCGAATGATGCCCGGGCCGCG
Organism: Sphingomonadales bacterium; assembly: GCA_016704425.1. GTDB lineage: Bacteria > Pseudomonadota > Alphaproteobacteria > Sphingomonadales > Sphingomonadaceae > Aquisediminimonas. Next base: position 174,693 of record JADJAC010000008.1, on the reverse strand, counting down.
ATAGTGGCAGCGGGCCGGTCGCAAAGCCTGCTTGGTCGCGAGGTTTTGCCCTTTTGCTTGGCCTTGTTCGCGCTTTTGGGTGCAGCATTGCTGGTCGATACCTTGCTGCACGTGGCGAATGCCGTCTGGATCGGGCGATATCTGGGGATTCCAGGGACGATCCTCATCCTTGCATCCGCGCGATATTCTCTGCGCAAACGCAAGTTCATCAAGGCAGGAAAGCCGCCGAAACTGTTGAAGGAGCATGAGCTACTCGCCTGGGCGGGTTCGCTCCTCGTTCTGGTCCATGCCGGTATCCACTTCAATGCCTGGCTGGCCTGGCTGGCGGTTGCGGCCATGGTCATCAACGTCACGAGCGGCCTCACCGGGAAATACCTTTTGGGCCGCGCGCAAAGAAGGCTTGCAGGGACTCGGGTGGCGCTTTCCGATGCAGGTCTTTCTGCAGACGCCATCGCCGAGAAAACCCATTTTGACAGTTTGACCGTGAACATCATCAAGCAATGGCGCGTGATCCATGTCCCGATCACTCTGGCATTCTGCGGCCTCGCGCTTGCCCATATTCTGGCGATTTTTCTTTTTTGGGGCTGGCATTGAAACGTCCCGGCCTCCTCGCGGGCATCGGGCTTGCGCTGGCGACGCTGCTTGTTCTGTTGTTCGTCTTTCCGCACCAGATGATTGCACCCGGTGCGCTGATACCCGGCCATGCGCGGATCCAGAATGACTGTTTTGCCTGCCATGCGCCATTGCGCGGAGCCTCATCGACCCGGTGCATTGTCTGCCACGTGCCTGCGCAGATTGGGGTACGAACAACCACGGGACACCTGATCGACAAGGTACCAAAAAGACCTGCTTTCCATGCGCAGTTGAAGGAACTGGACTGCACTGCGTGTCATTCGGATCATGCCGCCAATCTTTTTGCGGGCAAGCGCCCAATGACGTTTGACCACACTCTCCTGAATCCCGCCATCGCCCGCAACTGTGTCAGCTGTCATGCCAAACCGAAGGATGCGCTTCATGCCAAGATCGCGGGAGAATGTGCGCAGTGCCACCGAACAAGCGGCTGGAAACCCGCCAACTTCGCGCACGACCGCTACTTCAAGCTCGACGGCGAACACAATGTCGCCTGCGTGACGTGCCACGTTGGCAATGCGTTCAAGGGCTACACCTGTTTTGGCTGTCACGCGCATCAGCCGGCGCAGATCGCGGCATTACATGCAGAAGAGGGTATCCGGGATATTGGAGATTGTGTCCGCTGCCATCGCAGCGCGAAGGGCGTGGAAGGGGACAGAGAGGACGAAGATTGAACAGAGTGGGCGCTGGTTTGTATCCAGCTGGACTCACCAAATCGGCGCACCCGATCCTCCCTTCCCCCTTGCCATGGCGCCTCCGACAGGCAAGGGAGCAGCACATGACTGTCATTCATGCACCCGATCCTGCCGTTGATGCACTCCGCGAGACCGATGGCCGGCGCGAGCGCAGCCGCTCAAGCCGGGCGCGGATCGTATCCGCAATGCTTGAACTGGTCGGCAATGGCGATGTCTCCCCAAGCGCCGCGCGCGTGGCTGAGGTAGCCGGCGTCGGTCTCCGATCGGTATTCCGCCACTTTGACGATATGGACGCCCTCTATCGCGAAATGTGCGATGCCATCGAAGCGAAGGTGATTCCGATCATCATGGAAGTTCCCGCCGGAGACAGCTGGAAAGAGCAGATGCTCTCCACAGCTGACAAACGGGCGCGCGTTTTCGAAGCGATCCTGCCATACCGCATTTCCGCCAACCTGAAGCGCTTCCAATCCGAATTCCTGATGCAGGATTACAAGAGGATGTTGCGCCTCGAATCCGAAAGCCTCGATGCCCAGCTTCCCGCTTCGGTTCGCGAAGACACGCTGGGTGCGCGCGCTATAAACGTGATCCTCAGTTTCCAGACATGGCGCCTGCTTCGCCACGATCAGGAACTGCCGGTGGTCGAAGCGTGCGCGGTTGTGCGTCGCTTGCTGAAGGATGCGATGGCGATGCTGCCGGAGCGGTAAGTCCCGGCCCCGTCAAAGGACCCATGCGACAAGGGCGCCCGTCGCCACAATCAGCACCAGAATGGCCATGCGGATCTTGCGCGCTGTTGCCAGCGGGCTCGGTTCGGAAGAGAGCGGCACAATACGGACGCCGCATGACGGACAACGGGTGGCCGTATCATCAATCGGTTCCACGCAACGCCAGCACGCTCTTGCCATCACAGCCCCCTTCGGCTGAAATCCCTAGAGTCTGCGCTGGGGCCCGGTCAACTTTTCTGATTGACGATTTTGGAGAATACGCCAGGTCTCAAGGCAACTTCGAACTGGCAACCGATCATCAGATCCAGTTCCCAGGCAACGGTTGCGGGAAGTTCGTCAATCCCGGGCACTTTGAGCCAGACCTTTTCCCCGGGGAGCAGCTTTTCAGGCCAATCCGTCCGAAAACCGCGGGACGAAACGTCATGCAGCTTGATCGACCCGATCATGCCATTCGCCTGGCGAAGCGTCGGCCCGTCAAGATTGACGCGCGCCCGTTCTTCCTGCCGTTTCTGTGTAATTTCGCCTAGGCTGGTCGTCATGTCATTGTCTTTCAGTGGCATAGCGATCCAATCCTCTATGCTTTACAGCGGCCGATTTACAGAGGTCGATTGTGAAAAATTGTTACAATCTTGTCCAGTCGGTTGAACCGATCCCTACAAGCCAATTCTTATCAAGGCATTACGCAATGAGCCGTAGCCTGTATGGCGGGACCCGCCATCGAGGATCCCTGAAGCAACACTCTCCAGACCCCCTTGTGCTTACCCGGTCGCACTGGTAAGCGCCCGCCCTCTGGCCGCTTTAGCTCAGTTGGTAGAGCATCGCATTCGTAATGCGGGGGTCACAGGTTCGAGTCCTGTAAGCGGCACCAGCAGATCAGTCACCAAAGGCGGCACGTTTGGCAATCCTTCTTTCTGCCGTTGCCATGACCCTGATCGTCGGGGCCCGCTACCTGATCGTGAGCGGGGCATTTGCCTGGGCAACGCGCCTGCGGCATCCGGGTCTTTATGCACGTCTCACCCCGCAGATCCGGCGTGAGATCGCATGGTCCCTGGCCAGTGCCGCGATTTACGGAATTCCGGCCGGGATTGTGGCCTGGGGATGGGATTCGCACGGCTGGACGCTGATCTATCGGGAAATCGACGCATACCCACTCTGGTATTTCCCGGTCTCGATCCTGCTCTATCTCGCTGCCCACGACAGCTGGTTCTACTGGACGCACAGGCTGATGCACCGCCCATGGTTTTTCAGTCGCGCACATGCTGTCCATCATGCGAGCCGCCCGCCGACCGCCTGGGCTGCGATGAGCTTTCATCCCTGGGAGGCCCTGACCGGCGCGATTGTCATCCCGGCCCTCGTCTTCTTCATTCCCATTCATGTTGCAGCACTTGCGGTTGTGCTTTCGGTGATGACGCTTATGGGTGTCACCAATCATATGGGTTGGGAACTGTTTCCGCGCATCATTGTCAGGGGCGTCTTGGGAAACTGGTTGATCACGGCAACGCATCACCAGCGGCACCACGACGAATATCGGGGAAATTATGGCCTGTATTTCAGGGTGTGGGACAAACTCTGCGGCACGGATCGCGGCCTTGGGACTTTTGCTGACGGGGACAGTCGCAGCGGCGGAACCGTCAAGCCTTGATCTGAAAATCAGTGGCCTCAGAAACCTCAAGGGCAATGTCCATATATGCCTGACGACAAACGCCCGGGCATTCCCCAATTGTGAGCGCGATCCGCAAGCACGCAAGATGACAGTCCCTGCCACAAAGGCCGCGGCGGTCCATTTTGCCGATCTTGTCCCGGGCATCTACGCCATCGCCCTTATCCACGACGAAAATGCCAACGGGAAGCTCGACACTGCCCTCATGATACCGCGCGAAGGGTTCGGCTTTTCAAACAATCCAGCCATTGTCTTCGGACCGCCGAAGTTCGCCGCAGCCCGGTTTACGGTGGAGAACGGCGAGACAACGCAATCCATCAAGATGAAATACATGTTCTGACCCGGCCGCCGCCGATTAAGAACCTCTGGGCCAGTTCAGTGTGACAATTGGCCGTGAAGCCCGCGTGCGCGCATGGCATCGACAAAGGCGCGCGTTGCGGGAGCCGAGGCTCTGCTGGCCTCAAACAGCAAATGTATCGGCAGTGCATCCGGGGTCTCCGGTCGCAACACTTCGATCAAGCGCCCCACGCGCAGGCTGTCAGCCACCTGGTAGCTGAGCAGATTGGCAATCCCTACGCCAGCTTCGGCTGCAGCGACTGCGGCATCCACCGTGTTGACCAGAAGGCGCGGACGGACAGCGACAGGGTCCCGCCGTCCGCCAAAGCGCCATTCGGTCGCAGCGCGCGGCCCGGTCGTGCCGATGATCTGATGGCCGGCCAAATCCGCGACCGACTCCGGAACGCCTCTTCGGGCGAGATAGGCCGGGCTTGCCACGAGCACCTGCCGCACTGCGCCGATCCGCACGGCCTTCAGCGCTGAATCCGCCAGCGACCCGATCCGCACGGCCACATCGATCCCTTCTTCTATGATGCGCACATTGCGATCGATCAGCATCATCTGGATGTTGAGGTCTGCATGGCGGTCCAGCAATTCCGTCACGACCGGAAGTACGTGGAGCCGTCCGAAGGCGACAGGCGCCGTCACATGGAACTGGCCGCGCGGTTCCGAACGTGCGCCGGACAACTGCCGCTCTGCCTCGTCGAGTTCACCGATGATACGCCGGGCCTTGTCAAGAAACCCGCTGCCTTCATCCGTCAATGTCACGGCACGGGTTGATCGATGGAACAGCACGACGCCAAGTCGGGCCTCAAGTTCGGCAATGCCGCGCGTCACCGCCGGGGGAGAAACCCGCAGCTCGCGCGCGGCAGCAGCAAAGCCGCCGCGCTCCGCCACAGTCACGAACATCTCAAGGGTTTGAAGCCGGTCCACTCATTATTCCATATTCTGAAATAGATACCTTCGAAAATGCATGATTATCACTTCCGGTGCAACAGGCTAATTCTCTTCTGGCGCGATCGGATCGGCAGGTTGCCCCCCTGAGACCTGCCCTCTCCGGTCGCGCACAAGGAGGACTGGCATCATGGCCCAGAATTATGTGCACACGCTCTTTACCGACACGGCCCGCGCGATGCAGGAAGCGGACGGCTCTCGTAAGTCCTATGCAAGGATGGAAGCGGGCGCGTCAGGAGAGCCGGATCAGCTGACAGACCGCGAAGCCGAATTCATTGCGGCTCGCGACAGCGTCTATCTGGCCAGCGTGACAAGCGAAGGCTGGCCCTATGTACAGCACCGCGGCGGACCTGCCGGGTTCCTGAAACTGCTGCCTGGCAACAGACTGGCCTTTGCCGATTATCGCGGCAACCGGCAGCACGTCAGCACGGCAAATCTCACAACCGAGCCGCGGGTGTCACTGTTCCTGATGGACTATCCGAACCGCCGCCGCCTGAAGATTCTGGGCCGGGCGCGCATTGTCCAGGCCGATGAAGACCCTGCCCTTCTCGCGTCGCTGATGCCGGACAATTATCAGGCGACCCCCGAACGGGCCTATGTGATCGATGTTGTCGGTTACGACTGGAACTGCCCACAGCACATTACGCCGCGCTTTACGGAAGTCGAAATCTCGCAGGCAATCCGCCCACTCACCACTGAAATCACCCAGTTGCGCGCAGAAATCGAACGGTTGCGCGCGCAGGCCAAAACACTTGAAAATGGAGACCGGAAATGACCGAACCCCTCACACGCGGCGCGCACCACATCGGCTTGTCCTTGCCCGACCTGGACAGAGCTGCAGCATTCTTCTGCGATGCCCTCGGTTTCAAGGTCGTCGGCGAACGCCCAGACTATCCGGCGCGCTTTGTCTCGGATGGACAGATCCTTCTGACCCTCTGGCAAGTCGCCAACTCGGAAAAGGCCGCGCATTTCGATCGGCGCAACGCTATCGGGTTGCATCATTTGGCGCTTGGCGTGGAAGACAAGGCTGCACTGGACCGGGTGCATGCCCGGGTTTCTGCCCACCCTGGCGTCACGATCGAATTTGCGCCAGAACCTATTCGCGCAGGCGCGACGACCCGTCATTTCATCTGCACGATGCCCGGTGGCATTCGGATTGAATTTGCAACGCCCTTCGCCTGATCGGAGCCGGACATGACCGAAACAAGACCACCCTGCCCGCCGTTTACAGCTGAAACCGCCGCGCAAAAGGTCCGCGCTGCGGAGGATGGCTGGAACAGTCGCGATCCGGCGAGGGTCGCCCTGGCCTATACGCCGGATTCCGTCTGGCGGAATCGTAGCGAATTCCTGACCGGCCGCGCCGACATAGAGAGTTTCCTGAAGCAAAAGTGGCAAAGAGAACTGGATTACCGGCTGATCAAGGAGCTTTGGGCGCATGACGGAAACCGCATTGCCGTTCGCTTTGCCTATGAATGGCATGACCGCAGCGGCCAATGGTATCGCAGCTATGGCAATGAGAATTGGGAATTCGAAGGCAACGGCCTGATGCGCCGCCGCATCGCGAGCATAAATGATCTCCCCATTCGCGAAGAGGATCGCAAGTTTCACTGGTCGCTCGGTCGCAGGCCGGATGATCATCCCGGCCTGTCTGATCTCGGCCTCTGACAATTGCGCTTTTGCGACAGTCTGCGTTAAGACTCATCATACTATCACATCCACGGAAAGGTGGTTTGATGTGCGGTTTCTTGCGCTGACACTGGCTTGTGCGCTTTGCGCTTCACCGGCTTTGGCCGACAACCGGCCCAGACCGCGCGACTATGTCACTGTGGCAGTCGGTGCAGGGACCATCCCAAGCTACACGGGTTCGGACGAGAACATCTTCATTCCTGCACTTCTCGTTCGCGGGCGGATCGATGGCTTTGCCTTTGTTTCACGGGGCGTCAATCTTTCCGTTGACCTGATGCGCGGACACGCCGGCGACCAATTCGATTTCAAGCTTGGGCCCATCGTCAACCTGCGCACCGAGCGCAGTTCACGGATCAAGGACCCGCAGGTCGCGGCTCTCGGAAAACTGCCAAGCACGCTTGAGGGTGGCCTTTATGCAGGCATTTCCAAGACGGGTGTCCTGACGAGCGAGCATGACCAGATTGGTGTTCGCATTTCCTATTTGCACGATCTGTTGGGCAAGCATGGCAGCCATGTGATGACGACTTCGATCGAATATGGAACGCCTCTCTCTCGAACGGTATTCCTGGGCACACAGGCCACAGTCACCTATTTCGGCAAGGGCTATGGGCGCACCTATTTCGACATTGATCCGGCGGGAAGCGCAGCAAGCGGGCTTTCCCCTTACAATGCGGCTGGCAGCAAGTCCGGAGCGGCAAAAATGGCATTCTCGCTTGCCGGAGCAAAGTCGCTGTCTGGCGATCTGCGCAAGGGTTGGGCGGTCGTGATCGCAGGGCAATATGGACGGATGATTGGCCGTTATGCCCGCTCTCCCATCGTTGCAGACGCAGGCGATGCGGATCAATGGCTTGGCGGGTTGGGCCTGGCCTATACATTCTGACAACGCCGTGTGACGTCGGGTTATTGCCATGCTCGCAATTTGACATTGTGCGTGCGGAACTGCACCTTGATTGCCGCATTCCCGAGGGAAATTGGGGGAGGATGACAAGCCATGCTGAGCGAAAGACGCCGCGCATTGTTGATACTCAACGGTATCGGCCTGTTGGTTACAGCCTTGCTCATCGGCTGGTTCTACATGTTTTTCCTGTTGGGAGCGATTGATCTCTGGCCATTCATCCAGGATGTGCCCGTCAAGATCGCCGGAGACCGCCGGGCCTGGAACATGGCGCATCTTGAAGCCATCACGAACGGCACCTTGCTGATCGCGATTGGCGCAGCCGGCGGATACATCCGGCTCGGCGATCGTGCGCAGGCCTGGCTGTTCTGGTCATCGCTTGCCTTTGCCTGGCTGTTCACACTGCCGGCCTTCGCCAACGCGGCATTCGGCACGCGCGGTCTGGAATTCGGTGGAGGGCCGTTCCCCGGCGATGTCACGATCAACAACATCATCTTTGTCTTTGGCTGGCCGCCGATGATCGGCGTGCATATTGCGTTCCCGCTGATGCTCTGGGGCGCGTGGCAACATGTCAGGCATATGCGGGGCGGACAATGAGCGGCACTGCGATTCTGGTGCGCCGCATCCCTTTCGCCTTCGACGAGAAGATCGATCCGGCCTGGCATCCGCGCCGCCGCGAATGGAGCCATATGGTCAACGGAGCATCGCTCGCGATGCCCTATCTCGAACCCTTTCTGATCCGCACGGTGACCGAGGCATTGAAGCTCGTCAGCAAGCCCGATCTCAAAGCCGATGTCCAGGCCTTCATCGGGCAGGAAGGCGTGCATTTCCAGAACCACCGCCGCTACAACGAGATTTTGAAGCAGAGTTATCCCGAACTGGCTGACGTCGAAGGCGCGCTCGAGGCGGACTATCGCCGGTTCCAGCAGCGAAGCCTGCGCTGGCGCCTTGCCTATACGGCGGGATTTGAAACGATGACCATGGGGATCACCGAATGGCTGATCCACCAGCGGTCAATCCTGTTCGGCAATGCTGACCGGTCCGTCTCCTCACTGGTCCTGTGGCATATGGTCGAGGAAACGGAACACAAGAACGTCGCATTCGATCTGTATCAGAACCTGTGCGGAGATTACTGGCCGCGCGTCTGGGGAACCCTGTTCGGGGCCTGGCATGTCGCCATGGCCTCCCGCAAAGGGTACAAGCGCATGCTTGAACGCGATGGACTCTGGCGAAACTGGCGCAGCCGCTTGCGCCTTTATGCCATGATCGGACGGTTCGCATGGCATGCCTCGCCAGCCATCTTGCGCTCGCTCCTGCCGGGCTATCATCCGGCGGGCGTAACCGATCCGGACTGGGTGGCGCGCTGGGCAGATGCCTATGCCGGCTTGCCCCAGGGCGATATTCCGCTGCTCGACACGTCCGATCCGGAAATACCGGCGCGCTTCGCCGCTTGAACTGGACCCGACCGACGAATCCTTCTAGCATCAGCTTATCCCCGGGGAGTCGTGTGACTGAGAGGGGCTGGTAACGCAGCCCGACCCGCCGAACCTGATCCCGTTTGTACGGGCGGAGGGAGGGAGTGGCGACCATCGCCGCACTCTTGCTCCGGCATTTGAAGGAGCATGATTATGGCCGACCTGCACGCCCCCACAGAACTGAAAGTCACGACCGGGGCCATCCGGGGGAGCCGGAAGATCCATGTCCCTGCAGCAGCCGATCCCGATGTGAAAGTCGCAATGCGTGAAATCACGCTGGAGCCTTCAAGCGGAGAGCCGCCGGTCCGCGTCTATGACACGTCCGGTCCGTACACAGATGCTGCGGCCACGATCAACATCATGGCGGGCCTGCCGCAATTCCGCCGGGACTGGATCATGGGTCGCGGCGATGTCGAAAGCTATGATGCACGTCCGATCCAGCCCGAGGACAATGGACAGCTTGGCCCTGACCGGAGTGGCGGTGTTGCGCGCTTTCCAAAGATCGTCGATCGGCCGCTGCGCGCCAAGGCCGGCGCGAACGTCTCCCAGATGCACTATGCGCGCAAAGGGATCATCACGCCCGAAATGATCTATGTGGCGGAACGCGAGAACCTCGGCCGCGCGCGCCTGGCGGAGTATGTGCGCGACGGCGAAAGCTTCGGCGCCGCCATCCCCGATTACGTGACCCCCGAATTCGTCCGGGATGAAGTGGCGCGCGGCCGCGCGATCATCCCCAGCAACATCAACCACCCCGAATCCGAGCCGATGGCGATCGGCCGCAACTTCCTCGTCAAGATCAACGCCAATATCGGCAACAGCGCGGTCGCATCCGACGTCGCGACCGAGGTGGACAAGATGGTCTGGTCGATCCGCTGGGGCGCGGACACGGTCATGGACCTTTCCACCGGCCGCAACATTCACGACACGCGCGAATGGATCATTCGCAACAGCCCTGTCCCCATTGGCACGGTGCCGATCTACCAGGCGCTGGAAAAGGTCGGCGGCGTTGCCGAGGACCTGACCTGGGAAATTTTCCGCGATACCCTGATCGAACAGGCCGAACAGGGCGTCGATTATTTCACGATCCACGCGGGCGTCCGCCTGCCCTATGTCCCACTCGCGGCAAAGCGCGTCACGGGGATCGTCTCGCGCGGCGGCAGCATCATGGCGAAATGGTGCCTGGCGCATCACAAGGAAAGCTTCCTCTACGAACATTTCGACGACATCACCGAAATCATGAAGGCCTATGACATTGCCTATTCGCTGGGCGATGGCTTGCGCCCCGGCAGCATTGCAGACGCCAATGACGAAGCGCAGTTCGCCGAACTCTACACGCTTGGCGAACTGACCCACCGCGCGTGGAAGCAGGATGTTCAGGTCATGATCGAAGGCCCCGGCCATGTGCCGATGCACAAGATCAAGGAGAATATGGACAAGCAGCTTGAGGTCTGCGGCGAAGCGCCCTTCTACACGCTCGGGCCGCTGACCACCGATATCGCGCCGGGGTATGACCATATCACCAGCGGCATCGGCGCGGCGATGATCGGCTGGTATGGCACGGCGATGCTCTGCTACGTCACGCCCAAGGAGCATCTGGGCCTGCCCGACCGCGACGATGTGAAGGTCGGCGTGGTAACCTACAAGCTCGCCGCCCACGCCGCAGACCTCGCCAAGGGCCACCCCGCCGCCAAGGTCCGCGACGATGCGCTGTCAAAGGCCCGCTTCGAATTCCGCTGGCGCGACCAGTTCAACCTGTCGCTCGATCCCGATACAGCAGAACAATATCACGACCAGACCCTCCCCGCCGAAGGCGCCAAGACCGCGCATTTCTGCAGCATGTGCGGCCCGAAATTCTGCTCGATGAAGATCAGCCAGGAGGTCAGGGAGTTTGCCCGGCTGCAGAACCAGGACGCGGGGGATTTCGTGGCGGCTGAGGACGCCGAAGCGGGCATGGCCCAGATGAGCAAGGTCTATGACGAGACCGGGCGGGAATTGTATATGGGCGCTGGTGATCGAGAGCATGATTGACTAGGCGACTGAGAAAGGGGGCACGGTGAAAGTCAGTAGACTTCGGCTACAGAACTACAAAAGCTATCGGGACAGCGGAGACATTGAGCTGGCCCCGGACTTTACAGTTGTCGTAGGCAAAAATAATTCTGGCAAATCCGCGCTTCTGCAAGGTTTGCGTTTCCGGGGTGCTGGAGCAAAGCCTCATCGCTCCCCGCTTTTTGATCGAGAAATCGCTCTTGATCCAACACCCAAGTTTGACGCCGACGTCGTTTTTGAATGGTCGGAGATTGAACGCATTGCGGGACAATCCGGGATCAACCGAATAACGTTCCCCGTAGATCAAACAGAGACCGATGAAGTCCCAGACCTAGTCCAGAACTGGCGCCCGTTTCTGCTGCAGAAGCAAATCAAGATTTCTTTGACTTGGCCGATGGATCAACAAAAGGCGTTAGCTGCGGTTTGGCCATCGCATGGTCAGTTTGCGGACCCGTTGCCTGGTAACAGGTTAACACTGGTCATCGATTTTCATGCGCCGACGCGCGAGTGGCGTTGCGGGGGCATAGCCGGAAACGAAGAAAACCTTTTAGATATCACAACTCAAGCTTTGGAGCGCCGGATATTTGTATTCGATGCCGAACGCTTGAATATCGACGCTTCCCAGCCTGCACAAGGCCAGACCCTCAACGCTAACGCTGGAAATTTACCTACCTTGCTGCACGAGCTGCAAGCAAATCCGAATTTATGGGATCAGTTTACACGCCATGTCCAAGACGTTTTTCCTCAGATAACGGCTGTTACGACCCCGCCCGCCCAAGACGGGGCAAACCTACTGACAATATGTTTGTGGCAGGTCGATACCGCTACGCAAAGAGATGACTTGGCGATCCGATTGAAGGAAGCCGGCACAGGCGTCGGCCAAGTGCTTGCAATCTTGTTTATCGCTATGACCCGACAGGGCAATGTGATTGCAATCGACGAGCCGAACAGTTTTCTGCATCCCGGAGCGTCACGAAAGCTGATCGAGATTCTCAAAACTTATGATCAGAACCAATATGTAATTGCTACACACTCTGCCGAGCTGATTACCGCAATCCGACCGGAAATCTTGCATCAAGTTACTTGGGATACCGTCACCGGAGAGAGCAAGGTTCGCCAGATCGATCAGTCGAACATGGACGATGTGGCTGAGTTGCTGTCGGACTTAGGCGTGCGCCTGTCTGATGTGTTTGGCGCAGATTACATCATTTGGGTTGAAGGACAAACTGAAGCGGCATGCTTCCCGATTCTAGCGGCGCGTTGCGATCCGCCGCCACCCCCCGGAACCGTTTTCGTTCCTGTTCGTGCGACTGGCGATTTCGATGCCAGATCGGCAGACGCTAAACTGGTCTGGGAGGTCTATAAGCGATTGACCGAGGGTGCTGCATTGGTTCCTCCCGCAATCGGCTTTAGCTTTGATCGAGAAAAGCGTACCACACAGCAGATCGAAGATCTTCAAAGATTGTCAGGTGGATTGATATCGTTTTTGCCCCGCACACTTTTGGAAAATCACTTTATCCAAGCAGACGCCATTCAGTTTGCGATCGCAGCGGAATTTGAACTGCGTGCGCTCGAAGCTTCCATCCCCTCGGTTGAAGACATCGTTACGGCGATCGCGGAGATCACGGCGGACGATCCGATGCGGAACAGCGATTTGAATTGGAGCGATGATCAAGCTTGGGTCGCTTCCTGCCATGGCGCTAAACTGCTTGAGAGCCTTTTTAGCCAGTATCACCTGACCTACTCCAAAATCCGACACGGTGAGCAGATTGTGAGATGGCTTGTCGCAAATAATCTCGAACACTTAAGCGAGCTGGTAGAGTATCTTACGTCTTTATGGGCCAACCATCGTCGGTTTGCCGAGGCTTAATTACGGTGCCACTTTACTAAACACACCAATTAGGCGGACTTAAACCGCCCGCTAAGACGGAAGTCCTGATCCCTCGCCCCCAGCCAAACCCTCCCTTAACCCAAATCCGCTAAACCCCCGCCTATGCCAGAGGCGCCGCTTTACACGCATCACCAGTCCGGCCGCCGTCCATTGACGCTGTTTGCCGGCCTGTTCTGCGCGGGCATGGTGGGGTTCGGGCTGTGGAAGGACGCGCAATGGTATGCGATGGCGCCGATGTGGGCGGCGCTGGCCGGGGTCGGCTGGTTGCTGGTCACCAATCCGCAATCGGGCGCAGTGCTGACGCCACGCGCTTTGCGTTTCACCCACGGACGGCAGGACCGCACGATTGCTCTCGCCGACATCGCGTCATTCAGGAAACATATCTGGAGCGAAGGCCCCGATGAGATCATATTGGTCATGCACGACGGTGAGGAAATCGCGCTTCCCTCGCAATGCATAGACCGGGGCTTTCCCGCAGCGCTGGAAGGCGCAGGCGTGCGGCGATCCGGGTCTTGACGTCCGCACGCCTCGCCTGGGCTACCCGCAGAAACCGCGCCCCGTTGGCCTTGGTCCCGCGCGGGCGGTGAAGGTGAAGCGACGGGCGGCGCGTTCGCCTGCGAAATGCGCGGTCACCTCACCACGCATGATGCCACCGCGCAACGGCGCAATGCGGAAGCTGCCCGATTTTGGATATTCGCAAACCATCTCCAGCCGCGTGCGGCACCAGGCAATGGAGGCCTCGCCCGGGCGTGACATATTGCCGTGCGTCCATTTCCCCGCAGCCTGTTCGAGCGGGACCGTCGCCTTGAGCAGATATTCGTGTCGATGCTTTGGCGTCGCCAGCGAAATGGTAAAGGCCGGGCCGTCATACGGCGCGCAATCGTGGCGATACTGGCCCGTAAGTGCAGCAGGGCCGGTCGCGGCCGCCACCTGCGTGAAAGAGGCCATCGCCGCGATCAGCAACGCCAAGCGCAGGCGCACACGAAATCGCGCCACACGGGAATAGCCCAATTCCAAACCGGTCATGACGCGCATATCGGTCTCCTTCCCCAACCATAGCCGATTTCGCGCCAGTGTCATGTTATTGATCACCCGCCCCTGCCGCAAAGGTGCGCGGCGATGCTCGCAGCAGAGGCCGACGCAGGCATGGCCCAGATGAGCACGGTCCATGACGAGACCGGGGGCGAGCTTTACATGGGCGCAGCCGACTGCAATCATGATTGATCAGGCAGGGAGTCCCCGATGACGCAACCGACCTACCGCGTGGAGTTTGTCGAGCGCACTGGCCTCAAGCGGCTCGAGGTAGGTCGTGGTTATGCAAAGCTGCTCATGCCGCTCAAGGGCAATGAGAACCATGTCGATGTCCTCTATATGGGTGCCTATACGGTGTTGGCTGAGGCAGTGGCGGCCATCCCGGGCATTTCGATCCTCGATACAACGCGATTCTTCCCGATCCTGAAGGACATTTATGTCGCCTTCAGGAAATCTGCCGCGAGCGATGTGACGGCCGAGTTCCGCCTGAGCGAAGCTGAACTCGAAGCCCTGCTCGCTGATCTGGAGCGCAAGGGTTCCGCGACTTATATCGCCGAATTCCCGATGCACGATGCCGACGGAACCGAGGTTGCGATGGGGCGCGTAACCGTGAAGCTGCTCTCGCACGGGTGGAAGGGCTAGCTGGCCTTCCCGGTTCGCCACAGAATAGCATCTCGGCGGATGCTGCTGCCCGGAGTCCTGAATCGAGACAGGTTGAATGGCGGGGTTGCGCCGGGCCAATTCTGACTTCAAGCTGACAAAGTCGGGGTAAAAAAAGCGATTCGCTTGTGAATCGCAAATGAGGGGGCACTATGAATTTGACCACAAGTCTTAAAGCAGCCGTCGTTTCGGCGTTCATGTTCGGCGCGGTCGGCGCGGCAAACGCGGCGGTGGTCGTTGACCAGTCCAATATTGCGGTTGCACCAAGCGGCGGTTCGATCATCTACCAGATCTTCGGAAAGCCCATCAACACGAACCCGATCGGGACGGTTCCCAACTTCATCGAGGCCCAGGGCATCCAGTTCGTGACTGCGGGCATTTCCGGCGTTCTGGCGGCGATCGACCTCCAGTTGAGCCGTTTCAATCCGCAGAACAGCGTCGGCGGCTTTGAAGTCGTGATCGCCAATAATGTGACATTTGACAATGCCGGCGTTGTCCAGTCCGGCAATATTCTGGGCTCGGCCTTCGCCAATTTGTCTTCGCTTGCTGCGGGACAAGGCGGCATCGTGAATTTCGACCTGAGCGCGCAGAACATCTCCTTCAATGCGGGTGAGCAGTTCGTCATTGCGGTGCGCAATCCGAGCGGATTCCAGGGCGTCTTCGGCTGGGCCACAGGCACGTCCACGGATGCCCCGGGTGTGCCGTTCAATGTCGCGAATTTCTCACCGATCGACTATGCGGGCGGCAATGCCTATCGCGGCACGGCGCCGCTGAACGCGCCGGACATCTCGTTCAAGTCGCACGCTGATTTCGGCTTCCGCACTTACGTCAATTCGGTGCCTGAGCCCGCAACCTGGGCGATGATGATCGTGGGCTTCGGCCTTGTTGGCGGATCGATGCGGCGGCGCCACACGCTGACGGTCAAATTCGCCTGAATTCTTATAACGACCAAGCAAAGATTGGCCCCGTCACCATGCTGGCGGGGCCTTTTTTGCGGGCGCACCCTGCCGCGCCCAATGTGATCCAGCGCGCTTATGCTTGTGGATCGAGCAGGTCCGAGACCGTCTTGAGAAGCAGATCAGCGTTGGTGGTATAGGGATCGACGCGTGCTTCGGCGCCGTCGGAGAAAATGATCTTGACCGGCCCCATCATCGGCTTGCGCAGCGCAATGGCATCACTGAGCTTGCGGGTGTAGTCCGCGCCATCCCTGCCACGCCAGGCAAGTGTGTCTCCACGCCAGCGCATCGCCGTGCGCCGGGCCTGCCCGAACTGGAAAATCGTGATCAGCGTACCGGCTGAAAATGCAAGGATCAGCCAGAACAGGATGCGCATCTGCTGCGCGCCGTCCGGCCTGCTCGACCCCACGAAGAGCCAGATATAGCTGAACAGAAATGTCAGGACGACGCCAGCACCAATACCGAAGGCATAGGTGCCGCCGGGACGCACGTTGCGCCAACCGGCCTGGTCCGGCGCACTCTTCCCTCCCCAGGTGGTCAGCGCAAATACAGCCAGCGCAGAGACCAGCCCGATCACGATATGTCTGCCCCAGTCCAGTTCCATGCCGCACCTCTCTCGGCCGCGTCCTAGCACCAGGGTCAACAACCGTCGGTTAACGCGGTCCCGGTGCCCGCAACGGCTCCATCGCCTGCACGACATAACGCGCCCAGACGTAGCGCCAGGGCACGATGAAATATGCGATCACGATGCCGATGCAATCGGTGAACAGGCTCTCGATATCCGGCGTCCACTTCCCTGCCATCCACGCACGGCCTGCGATCAGCGTCAGCCAGATCGTCTTCCACGCGATTTCATAGAGCATCAGCGGCAGCATCTGCAGCGGATAGCGGACGCCGATCAGGCTCATCAGCGCAAGCGCGGCCAGCATCGATTTGGCAAGGCCCCGCATGACGGGCCAATCCGCGGACTCGAACAGCAATTGGGACCAGACAAAGCCGCCCATAACGAAGGCCATCAGCAGGAACAGAAACCGCATGGCATTGATCTGCCACAAGGCAACCGGCGGAAACTTCGCGTCGTCACGGGCATTCATGGCATGTCCTCCCTTTGGCCTGTCATTGTGTATTAGTGTTATACTACACCAAGGCTGTCAAGGGCTCCCCGCACTCTGTCGTTGACTGAAACCGGAATGGATTGCCGGCGGGTAACTGCGGCATGCCCACTCTCCTGCGCTATGGCGGCTATCGCTTCTATTTCTTCAGCCATGAGCCGAATGAACCCCCGCATATCCATGTCGACAAGGGCAATGCCACAATCAAGGTCTGGCTCGCCACGCTGGAAGTCGCGAGGAACAGGGGCTTTCGCACGCACGAGATTGCTGGCATAATTGCGATCATTGGCGATCATCAGAGGATGTTCGTGGAGAAGTGGCATGAATATTTCGGCTAAGGTCACCGACGAACGCGTGCGCGATGTCCGATGCGATGCCGACAACCTGATTGTCAGCCTGATGGATGGCCGCACCATATCGGCGCCACTTTCCTGGTATCCGCGTTTGCAGAACGCCACGCCCGATCAACGCGCCCATTGGGAAAAGTGCGGCGGCGGCTATGGCATTCACTGGCCCGAACTCGATGAGGATTTGAGCACCGAAGGCCTGCTGCGCGGTGCTCCGGCTGCACGTGCAGCGTGAGTTTGCGCAATCCGGCCTGACGCAGGAACCCACCACATGACGAAAGAGGCCTTCACTGTTGCCTATGGCGGGCTTCCGCTTGAGGGAGAGGCGCGCGACGGGGAGTTGACCTGGCAGACGCTGATCTGCGCCGATCGCACGCCCAGCGGATCGCTCGTGGTCGGCGTTGCCGAATTTCCCCCCGGCGGCCATCTGAAATTCCACCGCCACGATCCGTCCGAATTCTATTTCTGCCTTGGCGGCTCGGCCGTGGTGCATGCCGATGACAAGACGATGGCACTCAGCCCCGATGTGGCCGCCTTCATCCCGGGCGGCACCGAACACGCGATTGTCGCCGGGCCGGATGGCCTCAAGCTGCTCTACGGCTTCGCGCGCGACAGCTTCTCCAGCATCGAGTATGATTATACCGGCAGACCACTGGCCTGATCGGGCCTCTCCGCGCTAAACCCGCGTCACGCGCTTCGCCGCCAGATCATTATAGCCCACGCGCTGTCCCTCGATTGTCACGCGGTGGCCAATGTGGCGCGCCTGAAAGCAATTCAGCCAGACACTCCACCACCCGCCGCCGTCCATCGTGACGATCGGGCCAAGTTTCTCGCTTCTGGTCAGCAGGCCGGTGACGGCAATCGTCTCGCCATATCGGCGCATAGGCAACTCCACCGGAGGGCCGCCGCGGTGCGCCCCCGCGACGTCCTCCTTATCGATCGATGATCGGGGAGTTTAGAAACCGCAAAGACACGGCCCTTGTAGTCTTTAGGCCCGAAAGCCCTGGACATGCACCACAAGCTCCCCGACCGAAAAAACTCGGGGGTTGTGGTAAGTCACGGTCGTTACCAAACCGATCTTTGCGGGGTTCTAACGCCCCAGTGCCGTGCGTTGCGGCACCGGGTGGGAAGATGTCTGGAATGGCGGTGTGATGCAAGTGGGGGGTGGGTCTGGGTGTTGGATGGTGGGAGCGTTGATCTCGGTCTTACACCCTCAGCGCTCTTTGACTCGCACCTGTGAAATCAAGTCACGACACGGCCTAGCACTGCAGAAGCGAATGCAAGCCGCTCGGTGGAATCGCAATCCTCGTAAACTTGAATTAAACGTGACACTAAATCAGCGGGCTTCAAAAGGGCGATTCCAAGAGTTTTCCGATCCGCAATGATCGTGCCCCGCCGCATGGTGTAACTTCGCAAAGGAAGCCGCGGCGATCTCCAGCTTTGCCGGAGTTGATCATGCGCCGGGTACTGCCGATAGCATGACGATGGGATTGTCGCTCAAAGGAGCCATGGTTTCAAGAGTCATGTAGCGTGACCGTTGCACCGCCCATTCGTCATTCTGCTCCATGAGGATCGCGCCGATCAGCCGGGTGATGGCGGCCTCGTTGGGGAAGATGCCGACGACGTTGGTGCGGCGCTTGATTTCGCCATTGAGCCGCTCGATCGGATTGTTGGAGTAGATCTTGGCGCGATGTTCCTTGGGGAAGGTCATATAGGCCAGCACATCGGTTTCGGCATCGTCCATCAGGTTTGCCAGTTTGGGGACCTTTGCCCTGACCTGGTCAGCAACCGAGCGCCATTGCTGGCTCGCAGCTTCGGCGGTTTTCCTGCGCGAAGGCCGTCCCGATGAAGGCCGAGACGACGCGCCGTCCGCTCTTGCCGGCATGGGCCAGCGCATTGCGCATGAAGTGGACACGGCACCGCTGCCAGCTTGCACACAGGAGTTTCGAGACCGCAGCCTTGATGCCTTCGTGCGCGTCGGAGATGACCAGTTTTACCCCACGCAGCCCGCGGCGGGTGAGCTTGCGCAAGAACTCGGTCCAGAAGGTCTCGGCCTCCGAGGCGCCGATATCCATCCCCAGCACTCACGCCGGCCATCGCTGTTCACGCCGACCGCAACGATGACGGCAACCGACACGATCCTGCCAGCCTGGCGGACTTTGACGTAAGTCCCGTCGATCCACAGATAAGGCCAGTCACCTTCGATCGGCCGGTTGAGGAACTCCTTCACACGGACATCGATCTCTTCGCACAGCCGGCTCACCTGGCTCTTCGAGATCCCGCTCATCCCCATCGCTTTCACAAGGTCGTCGACCGAGCGGGTCGAGACACCCTGGATGTAGGCCTCCTGCACAACTGCGGTCAGAGCCTTCTCGGCAAGTCGCCTCGGCTCCAGGAAGCCGGGGAAGTATGTTCCCTTGCGCAGCTTGGGGATCCTGAGCTCGACAGTGCCAGCCCGAGTCTCCCAGTCACGGTCGCGGTAGCCATTGCGCTGGACCAGTCGCTCGGCATCCTTCTCGCCGTACTCAGCGCCGGTCAGGCCGCCAACCTCCAACTCCATCAGCCGCTTGGCGGCAAAACCGATCATGTCGCGCAGAAAATCCGCGTCAGGGGTCTTTCCTACCAGCTCGTGTACGTCCATCTTGTTCGTGGTCATCGGTGATCTCCGTAAGTTGAGTTCGCAACCCAAGCTTATCAAAAGATCGTCGATGGCCACCCGCAAATCTGACCGCCCGCTACAGCGCCGTTTGAAAGCGCGCGGCCGGTCAGCTTTGCTATCACGGAATTACACCACTACCGGGGACACGACCTCCGCAATTTCCAAGGAGGAAATGTTTGTGGCACTTCTAATCATAACCTGTCCCCATTGCAGAACTCCCCGCTCTCCATTTGCTTCGGTGGCCTTCAGACCAAGGGAAGGAGACCATCAGATAGTGGGATTCTTTCTATGTCCGGTTTGCGATAAGCCAATTGGCGGGTGGTTAAATCGAATGCATGCCGTCCACGGTGCCGCCAACTGTGCGGATCTCCAAAATTGGCCCCAAACCATCGAAAAGGGCGGGTGGCGGCTTACAAACGTCTGGCCAACTGAACAGGAAACTGAGGCCCCTGCCGACGTTCCGCCTGCCATTGCGCGCAACTTCATACAGGCAGAAGAGGCTGCCGTTAGAGGCCATCGTGAATCCGCTGGCATGACCTATCGACGAGTCCTTGAACTTACACTTAAAGACAAAGCTCCAGAACAAAAGGGAACGCTCGAAAAACGCATCGACAAGCTTGCCGCTGACAATCGACTGACTCCTGAAATCGCTACGTGGGCACATTCAATCCGTGACTTGGGAAATGAGTCTGCTCATGATGAGGCAGAACCAACCGCGGACGACATCAAAGATTTGGCCGCATTCACTCGGATTGTGCTCGAGTATCTTTACACTATGCCAGCAAAAGTTAATGAGCGCGCAGGCGTTCCGTTGCCTGTGCCAATTGAAGGCGACTAGCCTCGCTTTGCGCTTCCTTTCCTTCTTCCATTGTGCGGCTTATGTGGGGTCTCCAGCATTACCTTAAGCGCACCTTCGGCGCGTGCCTTGGTTTCCGCTTCGAAGTAGTTTTCAGGGTCTAGCTTGTTCGTGTCTAAACCATCCAGAAAGTGCATATTCTGCGGGGCGAATGCTAGCAGCAAGGAACACATTTGGCCAACATGGCTTCACGATTTGCTCGGACCCACGCCAACATGGGCGCGCCATAACAAAGAGGTACACAACTTTAATCCAAAGGAAGGGCTGCAGGTGACAGGCCCGACTGGAAGGCAGGGTGATCAGCGCACTGTAAGAGTGCGCGCCGTCTGCAAGCCGTGCAACAATGGCTGGATGAACCAACTCGAATCCAAGGTTCGCCCCTACCTTACCCCCATGGTGACGGGAGAAAATGTCACCTTAGATCAAGCCGCGCTTGCTACGGTCGCGCAATGGCTAACATTGAAAGTGATGGTGGTAGAGCACGATGCGCAAAACACGGTGTTGACGCCGCAAGCAGACAGAAGCCGATTTCGCGATACGCTGGAGCCTCCCCCATATTACCGCCTGTATGCGGCCCACAATATCAGCGCTGATCCACTCTTCTTCCTAAGACACTCAGTCTGCGTTGCCTTTACCTTAGAAGGGCCAAATCCTCCGCTCGATGACACTACTAAAAACATACAGGTCGTCACCATGGTCGCCGGAAAAGTAGTCTTCCAAGCGATCTGCACGCGCATCAATGATTTCGCTATCGAAGACAGGGCTATGGCGCTCGGCTTCCACAACAGATGCAGATTCTGGCCCAACCCGCCTGAATTGATGGCTTTCCCATCCCGACCCCGCCTTGACAAGGAGCGCATCTTACGTGTGGCAACAATTGTCGAGAGGTATGTCGCCGCTTCCAAAGTCACTTGGCTGGATTGACTGCATTTAACATCGACGTTGACGTCGCAGGTCCTCTAGCTTGTGCTGAGTCTCTGCTAATTAAAGTATACAATTGCCTCGCCAAAGGGTGCATCAAAAAAACTGAACACCCACCCCTTTCCTATTTTGTTCCAGTCTGCTTCATACTGCCAGATGGAACACGATCACACGCCCCCTCCCCCGCCCCAATCCCTTCAACCCTCTACCGAGTTCGAGCCTGTCCCGCTGCGTGCGCGGCATGACGGGTGGACGCCGGAACGGCAGGTCGCCTTTATCGAGCGCTCGCAGAGACGGCCTGTGTCGTGCAGGCCGCAACGGCGGTCGGCATGTCCGCGACGGCGGCCTATCATCTGCGGCGCAGGCCGGAAGCGCAGGCCTTTCGCCTCGCCTGGGATGCGGCGCTCGATTTCGGGGTGCGGCGGCTGGAGGATTCGGCGCTCTCCCGCGCGATTCACGGCGTGGCACGGCCCGTCTTCTTTCAGGGCCAGCAGATCGGCGAGCGCCGCTATTATGATGAGCGGCTGACCCAGTTCATCCTGCGCCGCCGCGATCCCGTCCGCTTCGGGGATTGGCGCAACGGGCGGGAGGCCGAACAGCATTTCGATGGCCCCGCGCTCCTGCTCGCGCGGATGCTCGGGCTGGCGGAGGAGTCCGCCTATATGGGCGAAGAGTCCGGCACGCCCGCGCCGCCCGAACTGGAGTCGCTCGCCGCCGCACTGGGCGTCGAATTGCCCAAACCGGAGGAGGAGGAAGACGAGGATGAGGACGAACTCGTAGATGTGCCTGAACGCCCCGGTCCGCCCAATTACTGGTAACCGGTTACCGGAAGGGAATGACAAGTTTGACAAGTTCCGCGCCTTCGCTCACCTCTCGGCCATGGGAGAAAGCGCATGACAGAATTGGTGGGCGGATGCCTGTGCGGGGCAATCCGGTATCGCACGGAAGCCGAACCGGTGATGCAGGGCATCTGCCATTGCACGCATTGCCAGAAGCAGGCGGGCAGCGCCTTTTCGATCGTCATGGGCTTTCCCAAGGGTACGGTCGCCATAGAGGGCACGCCCAAGAGCTATGATGACAGTGGTGACAGCGGCGGCCGGGTGGAGCGCATCTTCTGCCCGACTTGCGGTTCTCCGCTTTTCACCAAGGCGGATGCAGCGCCCGACCTGTTCTTCATCAAGGCCGGGACGCTCGACGATCCGTCACGCTTCGCCCCGGCCATCCACTTCTACGCGCAGACCAAGTTGCCCTGGGTCGAAACCGGGGACGTGCCTGCCTTTGAGCGGATGCCGGGTTAGGGTCCGTCAGAAGCCAACGAACCGCGCCGCTTCGGCCACGGACTTGCGTTCCGAAACGACGGCGTTGGCGGGGAAGCTGTCATCGGGCCAGCCGAGTGCGACGGCCTTCATGATGACCTGATCCTCCGCGATGCCGGCATGTTCGCGCACCACGGGGGATTGCATGATGCCCTGGCTGTTGATGACGCAGCCCAGTCCGCGCGACCAGGCGGCATTGACCAGTGCCGTCGTCACGGCGCCGCAATCGAAGGCGGTATCGTCGCTGTCGGCCAGCTCCCGGTCATAGGTGATGATCACGCAGACGGGCGCATCGAACTGGCGGAAGCCGCGCAGCACCCAGTCCTGCCGGGCTGGCGCGTCATCGCGGGTAATGCCCATCGCGCTGAACAGCTGCTTGGCAACGCCGACCTGACGGTCGCGGTGGACGCCGGCAAAGGCATGGCCGGTGCGGAACTCCCGGGAATGCGGGATGCCCGCCAGGTTGCGCTCGGTGTTGCCCTGCCGGATCCGGTCCAGCGGCTCTCCGGTCAGCACGGTGAAGTTCCAGGGCTGGGTATTCATCGAAGACGGCGCGCGCATCGCGATGGCCAGGATCTCCTCGATCAGTTCGCGGGGAACCGGATCGGGCTTGTATCCGCGAATGCTCCGCCGGCCCAACACAACATCATCGAACTCCATCCTTCACCCCTGATCCAGTTTGTCTCGCCCGTCGCCTTACGCAAAGCCCGTCATTGAGCAAGCCCTACTCGACATTCGCTGACCCCGGTGCCAGTCTGCCCGCATGCGCGAGAAGGAACTCAGGCTGGCCCTTGTCTGTTATGGCGGGATCAGCCTTGCCATCTACATGCATGGCGTCACCAAGGAAGTGTGGCACCTTGTCCGCGCCAGCCGCGCCTATCACAGCGGCCTGACGCCCGGCACCAAGGTCGAGGAGGTCTATGTAGAGCTGTTCAGGCTCATCGAGAAGACGGCGCATCTGAAGCTGCGCGTCCTCAATGACATCATCGCGGGCGCGAGTGCCGGCGGCATCAACGGCATCTTCCTTGCCAAGGCGATCGCCAGCGGCCAGTCGCTCGATCCGCTGACGGACATGTGGCTCGACAATGCCGATGTCGACAAACTGCTTGATCCTGACGCACGGCCGATGTCGTCCTTCACCAAGTTCTGGGCAATCCCGATTGCCTGGCTCGCGCTCAGTCGGCGTGGCGGAACGGTTGACCGGACCGTGGCTGCCGAAGGCCGGGATGAGGTGCGCAGCAAGCTCTCCCGCTTCGTCCGCGCCCGCTGGTTCGAGCCGCCGTTCGGCGGTCCGGTCTTCACGAACATGCTCCTTGACGCGTTCGATGCCATGGCTCGGTCGAAAACGGAACGGCGCCTCCTGCCTGCCGCTCAGCCGCTTGACCTGTTTGTGACGGTGACCGACTTTGCCGGACATCCCGAAACGCTTCGCCTGCACAGCCCAAGCCACGTCATCGAAACCGAGCACCGGCTGACGCTGTCCTTCACGGATCGCGCGGGGCGCGGCACGCACTTCGAGGATATTGCGTCATTGGCCTTCGCCGCTCGCGCAACTGCGAGCTTTCCCGGGGCCTTTCCGCCGCTCAATGTGTCAGAAATCGACATTGTATTGGCTGATCGCGGACAGACCTGGCCGGGACGGTTCGAGTTTCTGGCAAGGTCGCTGCCGGGCGTCAGCAGCAAGGCAGAGACGGCAATCCTGATCGACGGGTCCGTCCTGGCCAATGCGCCGTTCGGTCCTGCCGTTGAGGCACTCCGGGATCGCCCCTCTCGCCGCGAGGTGGATCGGCGCTTCGTCTATATCGATCCAAAACCCGGCATGCGCTCCGTCCGGCTGACGAAGAAGGGCAAGGCCGAGCTGCCCGGCTTTTTCGCAACCATCTTCGGGGCAATGTCCGACATTCCCCGCGAACAGCCCATCCGTGACAGCCTGGAAGCGATCGAAGGCCGCTCCTCCAGGATCCGGCGCATGCAGCGGATCATCGATGCACTTCGGCCCGACGTCGAATCCGCGATCGAGGTCATGTTCGGCCGGACCTTCTTCCTCAACAATCCAACCGCCGCCCGCCTCAAGACCTGGCGCAACAAGGCGCAGGAACGCGCCGCGCGGGATGCGGGCTACAGCTATGCCGCCTATGGCCACGCCAAATTGTCGCACATCGTCGAAGAGATTGCGGCACTTGCCGCGCGTCAGGATCCCGAATTGCGCGGACACCGGTTCGACACGCTGAGACAATCGCTTTGGGATGAGGTCCGCCGACGCGGCGCGGACATGATTACGCTTGGCCCCGGCAAAGGGGCCAGCCCTGCGGCCATTCAGTTCTTCCGCGCACACGATCTGAGATTCCGGATCCGACGGTTGCGTTTCGTCTTGCGAGCAATCGACGCGCTTCAGGTCGATGGTCGTGTTGCAGAAGACGATGTGGAGCCATTGCGCGATGCAATCTTCAAACTCCTCTCGCGCTATCTCGATCGCGAAGGCGTCGGTTTCTATGAATTGCTGAGCCATGATAACGCCGCGGCAATGCTCGATGATATCGAAGCGCAACGCGGATTGGCCCAGCTTGATGCCGAAATCGATGCGGAATTCGCACAGGCGCTGGACAACTGCCCCAAATCGTCGCGTCGCACGATTCTCTATGCTTATCTGGGCTTTCCCTTCTACGATCTGACGACGCTGCCAATGCTGCAAGGCGAAGGTCTGGACGAATTCGATCCCATCAAGGTCGATCGCATTTCACCCGAAGATGCCACCGCAATCCGCAAAGGGGTGCTCGAAACTCTCAAGGGAATCCAGCTCAACAGCTTTGGTGCGTTCTTCAGCCGATCCTATCGCGAAAATGACTATCTTTGGGGGCGGCTGCATGGCGCCGACCGACTTTTCGACATCGTGATTTCAAGCTCAGGCATTGACCCTGCAGAAGCCACTGCGCTCAAACGCGAACTTCTCTACGCCGTGCTCGATGAGGAACGCCCGAGGCTTCTCCATATCCCCGACCTGTTCGAAACTCTGCAACGCGAGATTGCAGCCGGGCCGGTTGCGGCCTAAGTCAGATTTGAGGGTCAATATTGAAATGGGTGAACGATGCAATTCCTGAAGACATTGTTCTGGGTGCTCATCGCGGTTGCGGCGATGCTGTTTGCGTTCAATAATTGGAGCACTGTGACCGTGAATTTGTGGGGAGGTTTGCAACTGGACACCCGGCTGCCGCTCCTGTTGTTCGCAGCATTTCTTGCTGGCCTGCTACCCGCCATGTTGCTCCACCGGGCCACCCGCTGGAGCTTGAATCGAAAAATAAACACCATGGAGCGCGCACTTGCCGATGTCGCCTCTCCCGCTCCAGTTTCTGAAAAGCCGGTGCCCGCCGGTGCCATTCCGCCCGGCGCCGCCCCCATTGCCGTGCCCCCGGGGGTCGTATGACATCCCGGATTTACGTAGCGCTCGACACGCCGGATATGGATCGTGCGAAAGCGATTGCCGCGAGTGTGAAGGGCCATGTCGGCGGGATCAAGCTCGGGCTCGAGTTCTTCTCTGCCAATGGTCGAGCCGGAGTCCGGGAAATGGCAGCGCTGGGCCTGCCGATCTTCCTTGACCTCAAGCTGCATGACATTCCGAACACGGTTGCAAAAGCGGTGCAGGCTTTGCGGTCCCTGAAACCAGCGATCCTCACTGTCCATGCTGCTGGTGGTCGTGCAATGATGGAGGATGCCAAGGCGGCGGCTCCGGAAGGCACAAAAGTTGTCGGGGTGACTGTTCTGACCAGCCTTGATGGCAATGACCTTGAATCGATCGGGCTCGAATCAAATCCCCATGCACAAGTGGAGCGGCTTACCTTGCTTGCCAAGGAAGCCGGACTCGACGGTGTTGTTTGCTCCGGCAATGAAGTCAAAGCCGCACGCAAGCTGTGGCCAAAGGGCTTTTTCGTGGTTCCGGGGGTGCGACCTGCGGATGGCAGCGCAGGCGACCAGAAGCGGGTGGTAACACCCCGCGCTGCGCTGGATTCCGGTGCCTCGATCATTGTCGTCGGTCGCCCGATCACCCAGGCTAGCAACCCTGGAATTGCCGCGCGGGCGATCGAAGCCACGCTCTGAACCATGTCCGTCAAAGTAAAAATTTGCGGGCTTTCGACGCCCGAAACAGTCAACGCCGCGATCAAGGGCGGCGCCAGCCATATCGGATTGAACTTTTTCCCGCCGAGCCCGCGCAGCATCTCCTTCGATCAGGCACGGGCGCTTGCCGAGCCTATTCCCGGCCATGTCCGGCGCGTCGGCGTTTTCGTCGATCCCTGCAACGCGTTGCTCGATCAGGCAATCGACGCAGGACAGCTCGATATTGTCCAACTTCACAAAACAAACCCTAACAGGGTAGCTGCAATCCGCGAGCTTTGCGGGCTGGAAACGTGGAGCGCGATTGGCGTCCGCACAAACGACGATTTGAAAGCGGCACTTCGCCATGTCGGCGCTGCGGATTTTCTGCTCTATGATACGTTGCAACCTGATGACGCTGCACTGCCAGGCGGAATGGGAGTCCGCTTCGACTGGAACTTGCTTGCCGGCTTCGCCCACCCCCTACCGTGGGGGCTCGCAGGCGGTCTTTCGCTGGAAAATATAGGTGAGGCGATTCGCATCACCGGCGCTCCACTCGTCGACACTTCGTCCGGCGTCGAATCTGGACCAGGCATCAAGGATGTGGACAAGATCGCTGCGTTCCTCAAAGCAGCGACCAACTTATGAGACTTCCCAACTCTCTTCGCACCGGGCCAGACGAGCGCGGCCATTTCGGCCAATTTGGCGGACGCTATGTCGCCGAAACGCTGATGCCACTCATCCTGGACCTTGAACGCCATTATGAAGCAGCCAAGGCTGATCCTTCGTTTGCAGCGCAATTCGACGATCTGCTCGAGCATTATGTCGGGCGTCCGAGCCCGCTCTATTTCGCTGAGCGGATGACCGAAGAGCTGGGCGGAGCGAAGATATATTTCAAGCGAGACGAGCTGAACCATACGGGCGCGCACAAGATAAACAACTGCATTGGCCAGATTCTGCTGGCGATGCGCATGGGCAAGACCAGGATTATTGCCGAAACTGGCGCTGGCCAGCATGGCGTAGCGACTGCCACAGTCGCGGCGCGCTTCGGGCTACCCTGCACCATTTTCATGGGCGCCCGCGATATCGAGCGCCAACAGCCCAATGTCTTCCGGATGAAGCTGCTCGGAGCTGATGTGCATTCGGTCGAAAGCGGATCGCGCACGCTGAAGGATGCGATGAACGAGGCGCTCCGCTATTGGGTCGCGAACGTCCACGACACGTTCTACATTATTGGTACGGCTGCTGGTCCTCACCCCTACCCAGAGCTGGTTCGAGACTTTCAGTCTGTTATTGGCCGGGAAGCGCGTCAACAGATCTTGCAACGCGAAGGCCGCCTGCCTGACCTTCTCGTCGCGGCTATCGGTGGAGGATCGAACGCGATCGGTCTATTTCACCCCTTCCTTGATGATGCATCGGTTCAAATGCTTGGCGTCGAAGCGGCGGGGCACGGGCTCGACAAGGATCACGCCGCGAGCCTTGCCGGCGGATCGCCAGGCGTCCTTCACGGCAACAAGACTTATCTCCTCCAGGATGAAGACGGGCAAATCACGGAAGCGCACAGCATTTCTGCCGGGCTCGATTATCCAGGCATTGGTCCGGAACATAGCTGGCTCCACGAAATCGGTCGTGTCCGTTATGAAAGCGCGACTGACACCGAGGCTCTGGAGGCGTTCAAGCTGCTGTGCAGGCTCGAAGGAATTATTCCGGCACTCGAGCCCAGCCACGCAATCGCTGCGGTCATGCGCGTTGCGCCAAAGATGGCCAAGGATGAGATTATCGTCGCCAATCTATGCGGGCGTGGAGACAAGGACATTTTTACAGTCGCTGAGGCCTTGGGGGTTACAATATGACCCGCCTCTCCTCCGCCTTTAGTAAGGGCCGCCCGGTCATTGCTGCCTTTGTAACAGGTGGCGACCCGACGCCTGGCGATACTCCGGCAATCCTCGACGCGCTCGTTGCAGGTGGCGCCGATGTAATCGAACTCGGCATGCCTTTCACCGATCCGATGGCCGATGGACCAGCCATACAGCTCGGCAATTTGCGGTCTCTCGGCGCCGGCACAACAACGGCGGACTTGTTCGAAATTGCAAAGGGTTTTCGCCTCCGGCACCCGGATGTGCCTTTGGTCCTTATGGGCTATGCCAATCCGATGATCCGGCGCGGATCCGAATGGTTCGCAGTTCAATGCACAAAAGCCGGCGTCGACGGTGTGATCTGCGTCGATCTGCCGCCGGAGGAGGACGAGGACCTTGGCCCGGCCCTGCGTGCATCAGGTATCGACCTGATCCGGCTTGCCACTCCGACGACAGACGCATTGAGGCTTCCGGTCGTGCTGGATGGCGCTTCAGGCTTTATCTATTATGTGTCAGTCGCCGGAATCACCGGACTCCAGCAGGCCACCTCCGACAGTATCGCAGACGCGGTCGCCCGATTGAAGGCAGCGACATCTCTACCCATCGTTGTCGGCTTCGGCATCCGCACGCCCGAACAAGCTGCAAATGTGAGTACCGTTGCGGACGGCGTGGCCGTTGGAACCGCGATAGTCGAACTGGTTGGAGAATATGGCGCCAAAGCAGTTGGCCCGGTTCGAGACTATGTTGCAAGCCTCAGGCGCGCTATGGATGCTGCGTCCAAGGAGAATGTCGCATGAATTGGCTGACCCGCGTCCGCAACGCGATTCCCTTCATTGCCAAGCGAGACACGCCTGACAATCTCTGGGTCAAATGCGCTGGCTGCGCCCAGATGATCTTCGCCAAGGAATTCGAAGACAATTTGTTCGTCTGCCCCGTCTGCAACCAGCACGGTCGGATCGGCCCGTCGACGCGTTTCCATCAGTTGTTTGACGAAGGAAGCTGGATCGTTCTCAGCAACCCCAAAACAGTCGAAGACCCCCTTAAATTTCGCGATTCCAAAAAATATGTCGATCGACTCAAAGCCGCGCGAACGGAGACGGGGGAAGCAGACGCGCTGATCAATGCACAAGGCCGGATTGACGGCCAGCCCGTTGTGATCGGCGTCCAGGATTTCGCCTTCATGGGCGGATCAATGGGCGTTGCGGTTGGAGAGGCCTTTATTGCGGGAATCCGTGCAGCAATTGCGGCGAATTGTCCCTATGTGATCTTCACGGCTTCTGGTGGCGCGCGAATGCAGGAAGGCATTCTCTCCCTGATGCAGATGCCAAAGATGACTGTTGGCGTTCAGGAGCTACGCGATGCCGGCTTGCCCTATATCGTTGTCCTGACAGATCCAACTTCGGGTGGCGTAATGGCCAGCTATGCCATGCTCGGCGACGTCCATATTGCTGAACCAAAGGCGACGCTTGCCTTTACCGGGCGACGGGTAATCGAAAATACGATCCGAGAAAAGCTGCCCGACGATTTTCAGACATCACAGTATTTGCTCGATCACGGCATGCTCGACATGGTGGTTTCACGCCGTGACCTGCGGGAAACAATCGGGAAACTGATCGGCTATCTGGTGCCGCTGGGAGTGGCGGCCTGATCACGCGTGGCTGATCACGCAACAAGCGATGATCCGGCCGTCCAGAAACAGCTGGACCGGCTGACGATGCTTTCGCCCGGCCGCGATGTGCTGGGGCTTGAGCGAATCTCGGAACTTATGGTGCGTCTCGGGAACCCGCATCGGAAACTTCCACCGGTTTTTCATGTTGCCGGGACAAACGGCAAAGGTTCGACCTGCGCTTTCCTTCGCGCGAGTCTCGAAGCAGCGGGGCACTCAGTCCATATGTATACGAGCCCGCACCTTATTCGCTTCAATGAGCGGATCAGGGTGGCCGGAAGGCTCATAGACGACGCAATGTTGGCGCCGTTGCTCGCCGAAGTGCTCGACTGTTCGACGGACATTGCGCCAAGCTTCTTCGAGGCAACGACGGCAGCGGCATTCCTGGCCTTCTCGCGGACTCCTGCAGAAGCTGCGATCATCGAAGTCGGTCTCGGTGGGCGCCTTGATGCAACCAATGTGATTGGGAACCCGCTTGTCTGCGGAATTGCGCAACTTGGGATCGATCATCAGGCATTCCTGGGAGACGATGCCGTAACCATTGCCGGGGAAAAGGCCGGGATCGCCAAGGCAGGCGTCCCGCTCGTGACAATGAATTATCCGAAAGGGGAGACCCTGCGAATTGCGGAAGTAGCATCAAATGCCGGTGCGAGCTGCCACCCCAAGGGCAGCGATTGGGACTCCGCACCGTATCGGGGTCAGCTTCATTACCGCGATGAAATCGGCAAACTTTCGGTGCCATTGCCCCGGCTCCCCGGTACACATCAGGCGATGAATGCGGCGCTTGCCATCGCCATGCTGCGGCATCAGTCAATGGTTGCAGTGCCCGAACCCGCAATCCGCGCTGCAATGGGGTGGGCAGACTGGCCGGCAAGACTCCAACAACTGGGCGATGGCCCACTGACAAGGCTTGTGCCGGGCACTCCGGTATGGATCGACGGCTGCCATAACCCCGCATCGGCCGAAGTGGTTGCGAGCCAGATCGATGCGATCATCGGGACGGACACGCCGCTCCACATCATCGTTGGCGTTTTGGCGAACAAGGATGCCGAGGGCATTTTGACGCCCTTCCTCAATCGGGCGACGTCGTTCCGGGCCGTCCCTATTCCCGACCACCCGCACCATTCCGCTGACGACCTTGCAAATTGGATCAGCGCGAAAGGTGCCGACGCGGCACCGGCGGACGATGTCGCATGCGCGTTGCGCACCTTGGCGCAAAGCGACACGAGCACCGGCATAATCCTTATTCTCGGGTCGCTCTATCTCGCTGGTGACGTGCTTCGAAAAAACGGCGAAATGATCGAATAATCTACGCGCGCCATTGACCCGGACTGGCGGAGGGCCCTCGCCCCCGGCCCTTTCAGCCGCCATGGCGTTGAACGATGCGTTTGCTGATCTCGGTCAGCCTTTACCGATCTAACAGGGGACTGGCTGGCAGCAGATCAGCCTTCTCTTTCTCCTGCATCACCCATTGCGCTGTCGACCAGACCGTTGCGCATCATGATCCAGAAAAGAATGATCCCGGGCAGTGCCAAGGCCGTGGTCAGCAGATAAAAGTCCACATAGCCAAAATGCTCGATCATGGTACCCGCTGTTGTTCCGGTGAGGAAGCGGCCGATCACGCTCGCACTTGCGGAAATCAGGGCATATTGGGACGCCGTATAGCGGAGGTCGCACAAGGCCGCAAAGTAGGCCACAACGACGACCCCGCCAAATCCGCTGGCAACATTTTCGAACCCGATGGCTCCTGCCATGCCCAGATTACTATGCCCCGCAGATGCAAGCGCGGCAAAGCTGAGATTGGAAACGCACATAAGGATGAGCGCCAAAAGAACCGATCGCTTCAGGCCCAGCCGCGCATAGATCACGCCCCCGAGAAATATTCCGATCAGATAGGCCCAGAAGCCCACGCCAACATCATAAAATGCGATCTCGTCATTAGTGAATCCGAGGTCGTCGAACAGCAGGCGGAATGTGAGGTTTGCAAGCGTATCTCCAATTTTGTGAACAAGGATGAAGATCAGGACAAGGATTGCACCTGTCCGTTGGAAGAATTCCGCGAACGGTCCAGCAATCGAATGCCAGACTTCGGTCACGCGCTTCTTTTCGATTGTCACGACATGGCGCGCGGGTTCCCCCATGATCAGCCCCGTGAGCATGGCTGGCAAGGCAAATGCTGCACAGGCGATATAGGCGGCTGACCATCCCATCCGCGCGGAAACGACAAGAGCCAAAGCACCAGCGCCAGCCGAACCTATTCGCCAGCCATATTGCGACATACCCGAGCCAACACCGAGTTGATAAGGCTTCAACGTTTCGATCCTGTAGGCATCAATCACAATGTCATAAGTGGCACCTGCGGCACCAACCATGATCGCCGCAGCCACAGTAGCCCCGATGCTGGCCGAAGGATCGACCAAGGCCAGATTGACGACTGCCGCCATAACCAGCGAGCCTGAAAACAGTAGCCAGGAAACGCGCTGTCCCAAGCTTCCGATCAGTGGCAACCTGACACCATCGACTACCCAAGCCCAGAACACTTTCAAATTATAGACCAGAAAAGCCAGGGTGAACGCCGTCACTGTCTTCTTGTCGATGCCGTCTTGGGCGAGCCTGGTGGTGAGCGTTGCGCCGATCATCGCATAAGGGAAGCCCGATGAAACACCGACGAAAAACGCCGCCAGCGATTCCTTTTCGAGGTAAGGCCGGAACGACGCCCACAGGTTCCGCTCTACCAACGTTACGGATTGGTTGGTTTCACTCAACACTCTTGCTCCCGGCTGATTTTCGCGCAAACCTAGCGCCAATTTCGGGTAAGGATAGCCCTGTCATGAATATGCGTTCGCCCACAGATGGCCAGATGGCGCTCGCGCGTCAGATAGCCGATGGCGCCGGCCGACCCAACCGGGGCATCACTCACGTGCCGGCGAGCCGATATGTCGACCCGGCATGGTTTGCACGTGAGAAGGCGGCGCTGTTTGATGCATTGCCACAAGTGATCGCGCCGTCGGCACTTCTGCCTGAACCCAACATGGCTGTCCCACATGACGCGACAGGCCGACCGCTACTCTTGGCGCGCGACAAGAGCGGCGAAGCGCATGTATTCCTGAACGTCTGCCGTCATCGTGGCACTCGGCTGGTTGAAGGGCTTGAAACGATCTGCGCCAGCCGCATCTCTTGCCCCTATCACGCTTGGACTTATGCGCTCGACGGCTCGTTGGTCGGCATGCCTCGGCCGGAGACATTCCCTAGCCTCGACAAGGGTGAATATGGGCTCAAACGCTTGCCAACGTGCGAGACGGGCGGTCTTATCTGGTTTGCCCCGGTGGAGAATGCTGATTTCAGCGAAGCTGAGACCCTTGGCCGCGATTTCGATGCGTTCGGGATGGCTGGCCTCCACCTTTTTGCCCGACGGACACACGACGTCCGTTCGAACTGGAAGCTGATCATGGATGCCTTTCTCGAAAGTTACCATGTCACGCGGCTTCATTCCGAAACCATCGGCCCCTTTTTCAAGGACGGGATTACAGCAGCCGACATGATTGGCGGGCACCAGCGATCAGCCGTTGGCCGTGCAGCGGAACTTGCGGACATCGATATGGGCAATTGGCCGCAATTGAGATCTGCCGTGACGTTTGCATATTCGCTTTTCCCGGCGGCAGAAGTCGTCGTCAGTCCGGACTATGTGAATCTTATGGTCATGATGCCGTTGTCGGTCGATCGTACATTGGTTGAAGATTTTATGCTGATCCCCGAGAGTCCGCAAACCGAAAAGGCGCGAGACCATTGGCAACGCAGCTGGGACTTACTCGACGGCGGTGTTTTTGGATCGGAAGACTTCCGTGCTGCTGCGTTGGGGCAGGAAGGTCTCAGCTCGGGCGCAGTGCCGGAGTTGACTCTCGGCACATTGGAGGGAGGGATACGCCAACTTCACGATGCCATAGAGGCAAGAATCGGTCAGATATAGCGCGCTGCAACGATCCTTCCCGCGGAACCTTCGCGGAAAAGGATGACATAGCGATCCGCACCGGGCTGTTTCATCAACCTTGCAGGCACAGTGAATGTCGCATTCCCTCCGAACCAGCGGCCGACATCATTTTCGGCAACCACAACGTTCGTATAGCGGACGACGCGTCCGCCGTTCTCGCCCGCCCCTATCCTGACGATAGCGTCGCTCTTCAAGGCGAGGACCAACATTGTTGCATTCGCCTTGCCTGGCTGGTCGATCACAACTATCCGCCCGCCATCCGGCGTTGCACGTGCTGAAATTGAAGGTCCAGGTCTTTGCTTTTCGGCAGCGATCAAGCGCCGAAGTTTACCCTCACTCGAGCCAACAGCCGCCATCTGTCCCTGAACGACTGCCTGAGGCGTATAGACGCCGGAACCTTCGCCGCCACGTGCCGCATAACTTCGCTGAAGAATCGTGTTCATCTCACGCGCCAGGGTATCTTTCCAACCAAGACTATCCCAATACGTCACAGGCCGCGTGATCGCGACAATGTTGGGCTCTTTCGCCAGCTTCTCGATCAGTGCGTCGGCCGGCGGACAAGATGAACAGCCCTGGCTCGTAAAAAGCTCTACCGCGACCGGCGTCATCCGGGTGGTGGTTCCAGGTGAAGCAGCCTCTACCGAAAGGGCAAGCAGAGCAGGAACAAGGACAACAAGACGCATGGCAAATCCTCTGAAACCGGTCTAACGGCGTTCGGATGAAACGTCGTCCCGGTTACACTGCCCGACCGTCACTTGCTGCAAAGGCCGATCCGCGCGAAGAACAGAGG
The DNA here is from genome assembly GCA_016704425.1 of Sphingomonadales bacterium. Classification (GTDB taxonomy): domain Bacteria; phylum Pseudomonadota; class Alphaproteobacteria; order Sphingomonadales; family Sphingomonadaceae; genus Aquisediminimonas. The sequence goes on along the minus strand of JADJAC010000008.1, from coordinate 139,458 downwards.
ATTGCCAAACTTCTGGCGCGAGCCGGGATTGCCTCACGCCGCGAGGTTGAGCGAATGATTACCGAGGGCAGGGTTGCGCTCAATGGCGTCACAATTGAAACGCCAGCGACCTTGCTTAAATCGCTCACTGGAGTGACTGTCGATGGCAAGGCCGTAAAGCCGCCAGCAGCTGCCAGGCTGTTCCGCTATCACAAGCCAACAGGCCTTTTGACAGCAGAGCGGGATCCCAAGGGTCGGCCCACCATCTATGACCGTTTGCCAAAGGGGTTGCCCCGACTGATGCCCGTCGGGCGCCTTGATCTCAACACCGAAGGGCTTTTGCTGCTCACCACCGATGGCGAACTCAAGCGCCAGCTTGAACTGCCGTCAACAGGCGTGACTCGCTCCTATCGCGCGCGCGCCTATGGCAACGTCACGCAGGCCCAGCTCGAAAGTCTCATGATGGGTATCGAGATCGAAGGTGTGCGCTATGGAAGCATCAATGCAAACCTCGAGCGACGCACTGGCGCCAATGTTTGGATCGAGCTCAGCCTTGCAGAGGGCAAGAACCGCGAAGTGCGGCGCGTGCTCGAACATTTGGGTCTCAAGGTTTCCCGACTAATTCGCACAAGTTATGGTCCGTTTGTGCTGGGAGACCTGCCGGCAGGAGGCGTTGACGAAGTCAAACAACACGAACTTGTGGCTTTTCGGAAATCCCTATGAGGATCATTGCCGGCCAGTGGCGCGGCCGAGTGCTTGTTGCCCCCAAGGGCGATACGACGAGACCGACTGCCGATCGCACACGCGAAGCACTTTTTTCCATGCTCGTCAGCCGCCTCGGCAGTTTTGATGAATTGCGCGTAGCTGACTTATTCGCCGGCTCCGGCGCCTTGGGCCTTGAAGCACTGTCTCGCGGCGCGGCGAGCTGCACCTTTGTTGAACAGGACCGAAAAGCGCTTGACGCTCTAAGGTCCAATGTTGCGGCGCTAAAGGCACAGGCGGATATTCGCGCGCAGTCGGCAATGACACTTGCCCCGGCGCATGAGCCCTTTGATCTGATCCTTATGGATCCACCCTACGACACAGGAGCCGGACAGGTTGCGCTCGATCGATGCCAGCGACTTGGGTGGATTGCTCCTGGTGCCTTGATCAGCATCGAGACGGAACGCGCTGAGTCCGTCTCCGTTGCAGGCTTTACTGTCGAAGCCGAACGGGTCCATGGCAAGGCCAAGATTACGCTGCTCCGCTTGGCAAATCAGTAGTCGAACCCGAGCGTAACAGCCGGACCGGAACCGGGCAAAGCATCACCACCAATTCTCTCCCGCCATTCGGCGGTCAGCCTGACCGATGCCCGAGCGACCCGGAATCGCCCCGCCACCGAAGGCCCCAAATCCAGTCGTGACACGCCGGGTTGCTTTGCTCCCGCAAGCACGGCGCCCAGCCGAAGGTCTACCTTTCCGATCGTCGCCAACGCGCGCTCTGCACGAACGGCACCATCTATGAAACCGTCGCGGCTCTTCAGTCCAACCACACCAGCTTGCGCATAGCCGGAAAGACGCAGTTTGCCTGGCAGCCGAAAATCGTCAAATCCAGTCGCGACCAGCACTGCAACGGCATCCCTGCCCCCCCGGTCCAGCCCCACGCGGCGTTCGACCAGCAGTTCGACCGGCACTCGGCCCGATCGCTTAAACGCAAGGCCAAGACTGGCCTCCTTGCCAGTCTTTTGTCGAACGGGGGAGGAGATGCGACCGTTCGCCGAAAGTGACAAAGCGCCTGAGCTAAAAAGGAGACGTTGCGCCCGTATGCCCAGCTGGCTTCCTCCCAACTGGCCGTTGGAGGCGATGCCCGCTTGCCCGCTGCCTGGTCGGACGAGTGCATAGCCAGAAAGCGTCCAGGTCCGTGAAGGCATCGCCGATGGCAACCATTTTCCAGCGGCTGGAGTCGCATTGCGTTTGCCGCGTGGCGTGCTGGTCGAAGGGGCATTCAGCTGCAAGACTGCGTGCTCAGGAATCGAAGCGACTGGCGGCAAGCCATCGTTTCGAGTTGCACTATCTGTTTGCGTCGGCCTTGCGCTCTTGCGCCACTTTGGCCAATTTCGAAAATTTGATGGCCCTCTCGCTGCAATTGCTTGCGGGCTGGCCGACTCCAGCAGGCGAGCAACGAGCATATTTGGCACAAGGCTTGGCTGGTCAGTTTGCTGTGCGCCAATCAACCACAGTGATGCGCCAATGACGAGCAGGCGTAACGCCACCCAGCCGATGACGAGGCCCGCAAGATTGGCAAGTGCGGGAGACCGGATCCCATTTACTCCTTCGATTTGGGAAAGACATGCATTGTCTTCTCCCATCTCACATGACCAGTGCGCAGCGATGAAAGGTGAAGCCGAACGGCTTCCATTGAAGCCAGAATGCCAATCGCATTGGAAACGAGCACTCGCGGAACCGAACGGAAGGCTTCGCCATGTCCGTAGTATCGGTAGGTGCAGAGGAAGCGCATTGATAGGCGCCACAGCGCCAATGCGCCGTTGGTCCAAAGGAGGAGGCTCAAAAATCCGTGTGGGACAAATAGTGGGCGGCCCGATAGGCCTTGCAAAAGCCAAAGCAGGATTGCAATCACCAGCGCGAGATAAGCTGCCAGCAGGATAACGGCGGACGACAGTCCACGACGATCCCTAGCCCGCATCCAGATTTCTGCCCAGCCACGGCCCCACCCGAGCCGACTCCACCCATCGAGCCCGATGCCTGCCATCCAGCGCGCCTTTTGCTTTACAGCGCTTGCCAACTCGTGCGGAAAATATGCTTGAGTGCAGACAAAACCAGGTGCGGAACTGTCAGCCTCGACAATAAACGCCGATGTGAAACCCAATTCTCCCAACCGAAGCCCAAGTTCGTAGTCCTCGGTCAGGCTATCTTCCGAAAATGGCTCGCCACCGTTCCTTGCCGCCAGAGCAGCGATCGCGTCTCGCCGGAACATGCAGCCGACGCCGGCCGACGGAAGCGCAGCGCCGATAAACTGGCGAGCGATCATTGTCTTGCCATGGGCTTCGGCGAATTCATCGCAATAGTGGCCGCTGATCCAGCGGCTGTCCGGCTTGGGCAATGGGCAGACCGGCAACTGGATCATCGCGAACCGAACCGAATTCTCGCGAAAAACGGCAATTTCCCGCGGGCTGATCAGGTCCTCAGCATCATGGAGAACAATGCCAGAAAACAGTCGACCGCTGGCAATCTCGAAGGCGAGAAGTGCCCGGTAGGCATTGTTTAGACAATGAGCCTTGGTCGTTCCCCCGTCTCGGTCAACCAGCACCAATGTAACCTTGGGGCCCTCGCGGCTGCGCACAATCGAAACGGTATCGGGATCGTTCGGATAGCACCCGACAAACAAGTGCACATCGTCTCCTTCATAAGAGACCATCGCCGCATCAAGCATCTGGCCGATGACATCGGCCTCTCTCCAGGCTGGAACAAAGACGGCAAATGGCCCCTGATCGATCAACGGCTGAGGCGATACCGCCTTCTTTGGCTGCCTTACGGCTCGTCGCAAAAGAAACCAGACAGTTAGCGCAACAATATCCAGCGATATTTCAGCTATGGAACCTAAAAAAATCCCAATTCCAGCGAACAAGGCTAGCTCATGAAAGGAAATCTCCAAAAATGAGTTGAGTCCTGTCAATTGCCAAACCCTCATTGTTGCAAGGGTTACTATGTTCAAATTCGCCGAAATGGTTGCAATGAAAAGAAACAAAAAAATCCGGCGATTGGCGGCTCTGTTATGACTGAAACGGCATCCAAACACTCCAAACTGGTGTTCAATTCTTCGGAAACAGATAATTTGGAGATAGTGATGCTGAATTGGGACGATCTGAATTTTTTCCGGTCCATCGCACCCGAGCGCAGTTTCCGCAGAGCCGCCGCACGACACAATCTATCCGTCAACACCATCCGCTCCCGAATTGATCGGCTTGAAAAGGCGCTTGGTATGACGCTGTTCCAACGCAGTCGAGACGGATTGTCGCTTAGCATCGAAGGCATGACCGCACTGGATATTGTCCTGGAGATGGACTCAGCAATTAGCCGCCTCTCCCATCGCCCAAACGCCTCACAATCCTACGGGAGCAATGTGTTGACCCTATGCTGCACCGACGGGATTGCTGAATTTCTGCTGGCGCCGAGGCTTCCCGCATTGATCGAGGTGATCGAAGGGAATGTTTCGATCCACTGCGATTCCGATCAGGATCGGATCCATTCGACAGAGCGAGACGTCTGCATCGGGTTTTCCCGACCGACAAACCCTGAAACCATTGTCTGTAAATTGGCCTCTATCAGCTTTGCGCTGTGTGCCTCAAAAGCTTATCTGGAACGCTTCGGCAGACCGGAATCCCTTGGTGATCTCGATGGGCACCGATTCATAGTTCAGGAGTCTTATGGTCTCGATGCCGCTGCGATGCGGCGGATATTCGGGAATGAGCGAGCCAGTCGCCTGGTTGCCGCAAAGACAAACAGCAGCAAGGTGCTTTGCCAGGCAGTTGCTTCCGGCTTTGGAATCGGCGCGTTGCCTAACTACTGATCGTGCCCCGCCGCATGGTGTAACTTCGCAAAGGAAGCCGCGGCGATCTCCAGCTTTGCCGGAGTTGATCATGCGCCGGGTACTGCCGATAGCATGACGATGGGATTGTCGCTCAAAGGAGCCATGGTTTCAAGAGTCATGTAGCGTGACCGTTGCACCGCCCATTCGTCATTCTGCTCCACGAGGATCGCGCCGATCAGCCGGGTGATGGCGGCCTCGTTGGGGAAGATGCCGACGACGTTGGTGCGGCGCTTGATTTCGCCATTGAGCCGCTCGATCGGATTGTTGGAGTAGATCTTGGCGCGATGTTCCTTGGGGAAGGTCATATAGGCCAGCACATCGGTTTCGGCATCGTCCATCAGGTTTGCCAGTTTGGGGACCTTTGCCCTGACCTGGTCAGCAACCGAGCGCCATTGCTGGCTCGCAGCTTCGGCGGTTTCCTGCGCGAAGGCCGTCCCGATGAAGGCCGAGACGACGCGCCGTCCGCTCTTGCCGGCATGGGCCAGCGCATTGCGCATGAAGTGGACACGGCACCGCTGCCAGCTTGCACACAGGAGTTTCGAGACCGCAGCCTTGATGCCTTCGTGCGCGTCGGAGATGACCAGTTTTACCCCACGCAGCCCGCGGCGGGTGAGCTTGCGCAAGAACTCGGTCCAGAAGGTCTCGGCCTCCGAGGCGCCGATATCCATCCCCAGCACTTCACGCCGGCCATCGCTGTTCACGCCGACCGCAACGATGACGGCAACCGACACGATCCTGCCAGCCTGGCGGACTTTGACGTAAGTCCCGTCGATCCACAGATAAGGCCAGTCACCTTCGATCGGCCGGTTGAGGAACTCCTTCACACGGACATCGATCTCTTCGCACAGCCGGCTCACCTGGCTCTTCGAGATCCCGCTCATCCCCATCGCTTTCACAAGGTCGTCGACCGAGCGGGTCGAGACACCCTGGATGTAGGCCTCCTGCACAACTGCGGTCAGAGCCTTCTCGGCAAGTCGCCTCGGCTCCAGGAAGCCGGGGAAGTATGTTCCCTTGCGCAGCTTGGGGATCCTGAGCTCGACAGTGCCAGCCCGAGTCCCCAGTCACGGTCGCGGTAGCCATTGCGCTGGACCAGTCGCTCGGCATCCTTCTCGCCGTACTCAGCGCCGGTCAGGCCGCCAACCTCCAACTCCATCAGCCGCTTGGCGGCAAAACCGATCATGTCGCGCAGAAAATCCGCGTCAGGGTCTTTCCTACCAGCTCGTGTACGTCCATCTTGTTCGTGGTCATCGGTGATCTCCGTAAGTTGAGTTCGCAACCCGCTTTATCAAAAGATCGTCGATGGCCACCCGCAAATCTGACCGCCCGCTACAGCGCCGTTTGAAAGCGCGCGGCCGGTCAGCTTTGCTATCACGGAATTACACCACTACCGGGGACACGACCTAACTACTTCCGCGGACGAAACGCCGCCATTGAAGCCCTTGACCTTCCGATTGCATTGACGTCCGACCTTTGGATGTCTTTCAATCGCATGTCCATGAATTCACAGGCAAAGCGCAATGCCATTGACTGGATCAAAGACTGCCTTCGCCAGATGGATGCTTCCTTGCCCGCGGAAGGCCAATTGGCTTCACTGGAAACAGAAGAAGGTCACATGCGACAGGATAGCGAGCGAACCAGTGGATCAATCTCCAAATTGTTCGTGAATTGAATTATAGGCAGCGCGGAAGGCCAAGTGGCATCGCTGCTTATTGCACGAAACTATTGCGGTATGCCTCGCGCAGCTCGTTCTTGAGGATCTTTCCCATTGCGTTACGTGGAAACTCGTCCAGGACGTGAACTGCCTTGGGCTGTTTGAATTTGGCGAGTTTATCTGAAATCAAAGTCTGCATGACTTGAGGATCAAACTTGTCGCGGTCGGTCGTCACCGCTGCCATGACTGCTTCGCCGAAATCCGGGTGTGGCACTCCAAATACGGCGACATCTTGCACGCCATCGACTTGGGCGAGCAGCATCTCAATCTCTGCTGGGTAGACATTATAACCGCCCGAAATGATCAGATCCTTCGATCGCCCGGCAATCGTGATGCGACCGCTATCATCCTTGAAGCCAGTATCGCCGGTGCGAAAGAAGCCATCCGGATAGAAACTTTCGGCCGTTGCGGAGACGCGCCGCCAATATCCGGCACATAGATTGGGTCCGGCCATTTCAATTTCGCCGATCTCGCCAACAGGCAGTTCCGCGCGGTCGGCGCTTACGATACGGACGTTCACACCTGGCAATGGATAGCCGACCGTCCCTGCAATCCGGCCTGCTTGCTCGTAGGGATTAGAGGTTATCATGACAGTTTCTGTCATCCCGTAGCGTTCAAGAATGCGGTGCCCAGTGCGTTCTTCAAAGGCCCCAAAAACAGAGGGCAAAAGCGGTGCCGAGCCACTGATGAACAGCCGGATTCCGGAACATGCATCACGGCCAAAGCCAGGATTCTCCAACAGCCGACTGTAGAAGGTGGGAACCCCCATGAACACACTGGCATGACTCAATCCCGCAATCACTTTCGCGGCGTCGAATCTTGCAAGCATGCGCAATGTAGCTGCGCTGTAAAGCCCGAGGTGAAGGGCCACGAACAAACCGTGCGCGTGAAACAGCGGCAGGGAGTGAAGAATCACGTCCTCACTGGAAAAATGCCAGGCCTGATGGAGCGCAGAAACATTGCTGCCCAGATTGCCGTGCGTCAGCATGGCGCCTTTCGGTCGACCGGTTGTGCCTGAGGTGAAGAGGATTGCGGCAAGATCGTCTGTAGCCATCTCTTCGATGCCAAGGTCGGGATTGAGCGTTCCGGCAAGCTCAGTCAGGGAGCCACCGCCATCAGGATTGAGCGTCGCGCGCGCTACAAGATCGCTGCCAATCGGCGGAACTGCGGTTTTTTCCGAATGAATCAAGAGCACCGGATCGGCATCTTCTATCAGAAGTGCCGCTTCAGCCGCAGTATATGCGGCATTCGTTGGCACGAAGATCGCGCCAGCCGCCAGAACCGCAAGGTAGGTGAAGACAAATGCCGGAGAGCTTTCGGTCTTGATCATGACCCGATCGCCGCGTGCGACGCCCAGCTGAGCCAGGGCTGCGCGATATCGTCCGACATGGCTTGGCAGTTCGCCAAAGGTACAAACCACTTCGTCATTCCATACCAACGCAGGCTTGTCTGCATGAGCCTGCTGGCGCGAAAAGAAGAGCTCAACAATGTTTTCAGGCATTTTGCATCCTCTGCACGCAATTTGACGCAGCACAAACGACCCTTTTTACTTGGCCTTGCGTGCCATCGAGCTTTTCGTTCAACTTATCTTGGTTGTGGTGCCGGCTGCAGGATTCGAACCCGCGGCCCCCTGATTACAAATCAGGTGCTCTACCAACTGAGCTAAGCCGGCATTCGGAGCGCCATTTGCGCGAATTGCGGGCCAACGTCCAGCCCCTGTAGATGCAAAAATTCTATCTGGCCTCAGCAATCGGGCGTGAGACTGCATCGCTGCCATTTACTGGCAGACGGAGCAGCGCAGAAAGCTTTGCCCGGAACTGCGCCAGTTCGTTTCCGCTCAGCATAGAGGTCGATGCAAAACTGATTTTAGTCGGGTTTACGACTTGCCCCGACCGATAAGCTTCGAAATGCAAGTGCGGCCCTGTCGAAAGTCCTGTCGAACCGACATATCCGATCACTTGCCCTTGAAACACGCGGGTGCCAGGACTGACAACGATCCGGCTCATGTGGGAATAGCTTGTCCCCAACATATTGCTGTGCGAGATCCGAACCTGGTTGCCATATCCCCCCGCCCAGCCGGCATTGGCAACCAATCCGTCGCTGACTGCGCGAATTGGCGCCCCGTAAGGAGCTGCGTAATCCACGCCACGGTGCAGTCGGGTATAACCAAGAAGCGGATGAAAGCGCATGCCGAAGCCCGAACTAATCCGGGCGTAGGCCACGGGTTGGGCGAATCCTCCGCCGCGGCTTTGGCCGACACCTGACGCTTCATACCAATCGCTGCGGCCGCCGACATTCCATTGAAGAAGCTGCGTCCTGCGCGATCCGCGGTAAAGGCCGGCATACAGCAATTTTCCAACCTCGGTTTCACCGGTTGCCGCCCGGGCATGCTCAACGATTAGATCAAACCGGGCATCGGCATTTACATCGCTTCCAAGCGAAAGCTTTGAAGCAATTGCGCGGATATACGATTCTACCGCTCGAGCGGGCACGCCGGCTGCCCGTGCCGAGCGATAGAGACTGTCTCCGACTTGCCCCTGAATACGCATCGGGGTCCGATCCACGGCAATCGGCAGACGTTGCAAAACCAATCCTGAACCTTCGCGTTTCAAGACAAGCCCGAGATCGAGCCGCGCGCGAAAGGCAAGAAAGTCGAGCGGCCGTGCAACATTGCGATTGGTGCGACGGCCAAGCATCAGTTTGATCTGAGTTCCAGGTTTTAAATCGCCAAGGTTCGTTGCGCCGGAAACAAGGTTGGCCACGTGATGGGCCTCACCCTCTCCGACGCCGGCTCGTTCTAGGACGCGAGCAAATCCATCACCTTGCCCGAGCGATGCCGTCAACTCGAGAGTCGGGCGTTCTGGAGCATTCGCCAAGGCAGCCACGGCGTCGGTTGCGGCCATATGTTTGCCCGTATCACTGCCCCAGGCGGCTGGTGCGATCGTCTGGGCCCGTATTTCCTCCCATGCTTGATTGTCCGCCGGAGCCGGCACCGCCACTGGCAAGGGGCGCACTTCAGGCAGAAACAGAATGGGCAGCAGACACAACGCTGTGCAGGTCAAGAGTCCTCGAAACCAGCTAGGAGAGCCAACATTGGCCCCAAGGTCCGGAACCCATTCGAGCCGGCCAGCATATTCAGCCCATCGATCGATCAGCCCGCGCCAACCAGTACGCGGCGTTGGCAATGCATGCGAGGCATTGAGCGTAAGCGTCAGGCCTGCTTGGCCATATCCGTGCTCGCTTCGCTGAAACAAAGGCTATCGCCCCCTTGACCCCGTTGTGAGACTTTGCGGCCATTTCGCCGACGCGTCGCGGGTGTTTCTGGCCCAAGATGGTTAATGTCAAACTAAGAGCCGGACTTTTCTGCGAAATTTGCGTTGAATCGTGCGAATCCCCTGTCCTGCGATTCTTCCCCTTGCGGGAATCGCTCAAGCATCCAATGTTTGGTTCATGTCAGATCCTTCGGTCAAAGCGGTTCTGGGGCCAACCAACACGGGCAAGACCCACCTCGCGATCGAACGCCTTTGCGCTCATTCAAGCGGGATGATGGGTTTTCCACTGCGCCTGTTGGCGCGAGAAGTTTATGACCGCGTCAGAGCAATCAAGGGTAACTCAACCGTTGGGCTGATCACTGGAGAGGAGAAGATTCTACCGCCGCAAGCAAGGTGGCTGATCTGCACCGTCGAATCCATGCCAATGGAGCGTGATGTGGCCTTCGTCGCAATCGACGAAGCGCAGCTCGGATCCGATCCTGAACGCGGGCATGTCTTCACTGACCGGGTCCTCAATGTGCGAGGGCGCGAGGAAACAATGATTCTCGGTGCGGCGACGCTCGCTCCGCTGATCCGGGCGCTTCTCCCGGAAGCCGAAATTATCAACCGTCCGCGCTTTTCCAGCCTTAGCTATGCGGGCCCCAAGAAGCTGTCCCGGCTGCCCTCACGATCTGCCATTGTGGCTTTCTCGGCAGAAGAAGTGTATGGGATTGCCGAGATGATCCGCCGAACGCGCGGCGGATCCGCGGTGGTCATGGGCGCGCTTTCGCCCCGCACTCGCAACGCCCAGGTTGCAATGTTTGAGTCTGGGGAAGTCGACTATCTTGTTGCGACAGATGCCATCGGGATGGGGCTTAATCTCGACCTTGGCCATATTGCCTTTGCCAGCCTCTCAAAATTCGATGGAAAGCGCCAGAGGCGTCTCTACACTTCTGAAATGGCACAAATCGCCGGGCGGGCTGGGCGTCATCAGCGAGACGGGACCTTCGGGGTGCTGGCGGGCGGCGCGCGCCAGCCAGACTTCACCGAAATTGAAATTGATCGCATAGAGAACCACCGTTTCGCACCACTTGATCACCTTTATTGGCGCGAAGCCGATCCGGACTTGGCCAGCATCGACACGCTCATCGCTTCATTGGAAGCGCAGCCCGATCATCAAAGCCTCCGAGCTGCCCCGGAAGCTATTGATCTGGCCGTCCTGAAAAGGCTCAGCGAAGATGGCGAGATTCGCGAGTTGGTCCGAACGCCGCGTCGCGTTGCCCGGCTTTGGGAAGTGTGCGGCCTACCGGACTTCCGGCATTTGGGGGTGGAATTCCATGCTCGACAGGTCATGCAGATATTCCGGTATCTTGAGACTGGCTCTGGATTCATTCCCGCTGACGTCATGGCTTCAGAGCTGGCGCGGCTCGATACCGTGCAGGGCGACATCACTGCTCTGACCGGCAGGATCGCCGCCGTACGGACATGGGCCTATGCCTCGCAGCGCCGCGATTGGCTTGCAGAAGCTGAGCATTGGGCCGAAAGGGCCCGTGCCCTTGAGCAACGGCTTTCCGATGCGCTTCATGAAAAATTGACCCAGCGCTTTGTTGACCGGCGCACCACATTGCTTGTCAGAAGCATGGCCGGCGACGCATCCAGTCTTGATGTGCGTTTTGCCGATACAGGACCAATCACCGTCGAAGACGAACCGCTTGGGACGCTCGACGGCTTTGATTTGCGGATTGATCACGCAACACGGCTCGAAGATCGAAAGCGCTTTGCCGCCGCAATCGAAAGGCGATTGCCGGGCGAGATCGAACGCCGTGCGCAGTTGCTCGTCGGCGGAGCAGACCGCGATTTCACATTGTCCACATTGTCCGGCAAGCCGGTCACAATCATCTGGAAGGGCACAGAAGCCGCGCGGCTTCAACGGGGACGCACATTGCTGGCGCCGGCCATTGTGCCGCACCCTGCCCTGGCCAGACTTCCAGCCGAATTGCGCGCAAAGGTGCTGCTGCGACTTGAGAATTGGTTTCAAAACTTCATCCAGACACGCCTTGCTCCCCTGCACCAATTCAAGCGGCTTTCGAGGGACCCCGAAATGCCTGCCGCCATTCGCGCGATTCTTGCATCTCTGATCAGCACAGCGGGTCACTGCATGCGGGCTGCTCTTGATGCCAGCCTCGAGTCGTTGCCCCCGCAGGACAGGCGCCGCCTTCGGCAGGCGGGAATTGTCATTGGTGCGCTTGACGTGTTTCACAATGGTCTGCTCAAACCGGAAGCGACACGGCTTCGCTTGGCCCTGCTCTCCGTGAATCGCGATTTGCCCATGCCTCCCCTGCCTATGCCAGGCCTCACGTTACTCGACCAACCATCGGCCGAATTGGCGGCCAGTGCGCGCGAAGCCGGATATCGTGACTTTGGAAACCAAATGGTGCGCATTGACCTTGTCGAACGCATTGCTCGAGCCCTGCACGATCAGCGCGATGGCAAGGGCGCCTTTCTCCCGGATACGCAAATTGCGGTCCAGCTTGGCGTCGGCCAAGCCACTCTCGGGCGCATATTCCGCGCACTTGGCTTTTTGCCTGCGTGCAAGGGCAATCCGGAACTTTGGCGCTGGAACGGCCGACGCAGGCGAAAGCCACAGGAGGCCAAGTCCAATCCCAGTTTTGCTGCCCTGCGTGGCTGGATGAAAAGGGACGCAAACTGAGGCTGGACAAGTTTCTCTATTTCGCCCGGTTTGCGAAGAGTCGCGCCAAATCGGTGGCCCTGATTCAGGGTGGCGGGATGCGCATAGACGGCAAGCCTGTCATGTCGACACATGTTGAAGTCAAGGTCGGCCAGACAATTGCCTTGATGAAGCACAATCGCTTCCGTGCGATCCGCGTTCTCGGAATCCCGGCACGGCGCGGTCCGGCAGCCGAAGCGCAAGCTTGCTATGAAGACCTGATCGCACCAGAGCCAATTGACGTGGGCTATCGCTGATTCTAGGCATGATCCGTACTAATCGCGGAGAGAACACAATGACCTATGTGGTGACCGAGGCCTGCATCAAGTGCAAATACATGGATTGTGTCGAAGTCTGCCCGGTAGACTGTTTTTATGAAGGCGAGAATATGCTCGTCATAAATCCTAGCGAGTGCATTGATTGCGGCGTTTGTGAACCTGAATGCCCCGCTGAAGCCATTCTCCCCGATACGGAAAGCGGCCTCGAGCAATGGCTTGAGCTGAACAACAATTTTTCAGCGTCCTGGCCAAACATCACCAAAAGCCGCGAGGCGCCCGCTGATGCTGACGAGCACAAGGGCGAGGAAGGGAAGTATGACAAATACTTCTCCCCCGAACCGGGACAGGGTGATTGATTTCCTCTCTGCGACCATTGGCAGCATAAAAAAAGCCGCCGTTTCCGGCGGCTTTTTGTTGCGCTTTGATCTGCTTAACCCTTTTTGAGGGTCAATCCGCCAAAACGCTTGTTGAAGCGCGCAACCTGACCGCCCGTATCGAGCATTTGGCCACGACCGCCTGTCCATGCAGGGTGTGCGAGCGGATCAATATCAAGCGTCATCAGGTCGCCTTCCTTGCCCCAGGTCGAACGCGTCTCGAACACGGTGCCATCGGTCATCTGGACCTTGATCATATGATAATCGGGATGAATGTCTTTTTTCACTGATATTGCTCCGGTTTTTGGCTGGTTTCCGACCAGCCGGGGATGCGAAGCGGCGCCGATAGCGGCTTTGCCCGCAAAGGGCAAGCATCAAGCCGGCGGGTCGGCAATCATTGCAGTGAAATTTGCCTCAGCAGCGACCTTGCCATCAACGAGTGCGCGTCCCGAGAACTTGCAAACGCTCGAGCGCTTCTGCACAAATTCGACCTCAAGCCGCAACAGGCAACCTGGCTCGACCGGTGTACGAAACTTCGCGCCTTCGATTGCCATGAAGTAGACAAGCTTTCCGGAACCGGCGAGGCCAAGGCTTTCGACGGCAAGAACGCCGGCCGCCTGCGCAAGAGCCTCGACAATCAGCACACCCGGCATGATTGGCCGCCCGGGGAAATGGCCGTTGAAAAAACCTTCGTTGATCGACACCGCTTTGATTGCCACGATCGACCGGTCAGGGATGATCTCCTCGACCCGGTCGACCAGAAGCATGGGGTAGCGATGCGGCAATGCTGCCATCACGGCTCGAACATCGAGCGGACCGATGGCCGGCACTCCCTGCTGTTCAACGCTCTCCACGGGGTTAATTACCTGCCTTGCGGCCGAGGTTGAGCGGGAGCCTGCGCAGCACCTGCCTGGCCTGGCTGCCAGCCAGCGGGAGGCGTGATGCTGACATTGGGTACTGTCACATTCAGTTCGGCCAGCACATCATTGGTAATATCAGCGGCAGGCAGAACCTTGATAACGGCTTGCGGCTGCAGAACAACGTTGATCCGCTTCTTGGTCATCGCACTATTCACGGCAGCTTCAAGCTTCATCTGAATCTGCTCGATGGCATAGGCGCGGGCAAGTGCTACGGGCGCAGACAGTTTCGAGACTTCAACATTCGCCGCCTGTTCACGCTGTTGCAGCGTGGCCAGTTGCTGCTGGAGAGCAGCCTGGTTCTGCGCCGCACTCGGCGCCTTGGCTGCCGCCTGATAAGCCGCAGCAAGTGGCTGAAGCTCTGCGGTCAACGCCTTTGCGCGTGCATCGGCCGCATCGATCTGTGCCTTGTAGGTCACTTTGATTTGGCTGATGGCGGTGTTGTAGGCATTCGACTTGGAAACCGCCTCTTCAAGATCGACAACCGCGACATTGCTGACAGCTTGAGCCGATGCCATCGCCGGAAACGTGACCGCTGCGAGAACGGGAGTTGCTGCCAGAAGAGCAGCCTTGAGCATTGTTTTCATCAGAATTGGGTTCCTACGTTGAATGTGAACAATTTCGTTTCGTCTCCAGGCTCCTTTAGCAGAGCCTTGGCTATATCGATCCTGAACGGACCAAATGGCGATTTCCAGTTAAAGCCAAAACCGACCGACAGGCGCGGTTTGATCGAGTCGCCCAGGAACTTCTCATTGAAAGGAGCAAATGGCGTCGTGGTATTGGGGCAAGTCGTAAACTGGTTGGTAGCTGAGGGTGGAGCCGATGGTGTCTGCAGGGTTGCAAATGTCGTCACACCCGTCGTCGAATTGCGACATTGGAATTTGATTCGATTGTCTGACGGATCGGTGAAATTGGCCAAGGTCGTAAGGTTGGGGCGCCGCACGCCAAAGACAGAGCCGACATCCATGAACAAGGACGGGCGAATTCCCAGACTTTTTGCACCAGACCCGAGTGGAATTTCAAGCTCTACACGGCCTTTGTAATAGGCACGACCACCCAAAGCATCATCTGTAATTTGGTTGCGATCGGTGATTAGAGTTGCTGTGGCAAGATCATACCGCTGCCTTTGGACCCTTGGCCCCACACCGCGAATGTCAAATCCCCGCATTTCAGGTTCGCCAAGGAAGAACCGGTCGGTCAGACGAACCTTGTCAACACCGGGCCCTCTATCCGAGCCAAACGGAAGGACATAACCGGCTTCAAAACCGACCGAGAAAATGAAATTGCCCAGGACTTTCCAATATTTGTCTGCATCAAAGCGCGTGCGCAGATACTTGACGCTGCCACCAAGTCCGGCAAAATCCTGGCTAAATACGGCGCGTTGCCCAGCGCTTGGCCGCAGCCGGTTGTTGAGGTTGTCGAATACAAGGCTGTAGCCCACGGACGATGTCGTGCGCTTGCCAATGGCATCGCAGAGGAAACGTCCCGCGAGGAGCGGGTCGCATTGACCGTTGAAGAAGAACTGCTGCCGGTCCAGCGTAACGTCATCCAGGCTCAGACCGTAACGGCCGGCGAACGACCAGAATTCCGTCAGAGGTACGCCAACGCGCACCTGAAAACCGGTCGTAAGTTGCTGGTAAGTGGTGTTCCGATTGTTGTTGACGAAGTTGAAGCTGTTGTAGTCCCTGCGAAAAATATCGCCGCCCAGTGCGATATTCTTGTCGAGCAAATAGGGCTCGGTGAACCCGAGCTCTATCGACTTCGAGAATGTCGAATAGTTGACGCTGGCGCGCAATTCCTGCCCCTTGCCGCGGAAGTTACGCTGGCGGATCGAAGCATTGATGATGAACCGTTCGATCGACGAGAAACCGGCGGACAGCTGGAGTTCTCCGGTCGACTGTTCTTCGACATTGGCTTCAAGGATGATCCGGTCCGGGGCTGATCCCTGCTTCTGCTCAATCTCGAGCTTTTCCTGAAAAAAGCCGAGCGACTGGATGCGGTCGGAGGAACGCTTGACCTGGAAGCTGTTGAACGCGTCACCTTCGGCTACGCGGAACTCGCGCCGGACGACCTTGTCCTGCGTGTTTGTATTCCCGTTGATGTCGATCCGCTCGACATAGACGCGCGGCGCGTCGCTGACCTTGATGACGAGATTCATCGTCTTCGTCTCTTTGTCGCGATCGAATTCAGGATTCACTTCGGCAAAGGCATAGCCGAACAGGCCTGCCGCTTCAGTCAGGCTGTCGACAGTATCCTCGACCAACTTGGCATTGTAGAAATTGCCCTTCTTGATCGCGAGCTTTTCGACCTGAGGCTTGTAGTCCCGCAATTCGCTTTCCACCGCGACATCGCCAAACTTGTAGCGCTCGCCCTCTTCGATCACATATGTGACGATGAAGTCCTTCTTGTCGGGCGTGAGTTCAGCAACGGCAGACACCACACGGAAATCGGCATAGCCATTCGTCAGGTAAAACTGGCGCAGCTTTGCCTGGTCATAGGCCAGCTTGTCGGGATCATAGCTTGCGCCGGACGAAAAGATGCGCGTTATGCGGGCCTGCTTCGTGGCCATCTCACCGCGCAACTTACCGTCGCTGAACTTGTCATTCCCGAGAATATTGATCTGCTGGACCTTGGATTTCGGCCCTTCGGAAATTTCGTAGACGATATCGACCCGGTTCTGGTCGAGCATGACCATCTTGGGCTCCACATTCGCCGCGAAGCGACCTTGGCGACGATAAAGCTCGACTATGCGGGCGACATCGGCGCGCACCTTGGAACGTGTGAAAATCTGCCGCGGTGCGAGCTTGATTTCCTTGTTGATCTTGTCTTCCTTGAGGCGCTTGTTGCCTTCAAGGATGATGCGGTTGATGACCGGATTTTCCTTGACCTCAACCGCCAGATTGCCGTTGTCATCGCGGATCTGGACGTCAGTAAACAATTCGGTTTCGAAAAGATCCCGAATAGCCTGGTCCATCGACTCGGTTGTGTAGGGACCACCGGCGCGAAGCTGGATGTATGAGCGCACCGTGTCGGGCTCCAGACGCTGCGATCCCGTAACGTTGATGGACTTGATCGTCCCACCGTTAACCGTCAATGGCGCAGGCGCAGTCGGCGCAGGCGAAGTGGATTGGGCAATTGCCGGCAATGCCGACCCCAGCAAAAGCACGGCAATAGTCCCGCGGCCGAAATGATACGCCTTGTTTGCAGTCACGCGGATAGCCTCTTCTACTCAATGGCAGTGCGCGGAATGCCCTGCCCGAACCTTGTCAACCAATCAAGCCGGATAGCCGATGCCACAGCTCTAATGATGCGAAATCATTGAACGTCACAAATAGCATGAGTGTCATCAACACGGCAAAACCGGTACGAAACGCCCAATCCTGAGCTTGCGGAGAAACCGGCCGACGAATGACGCCTTCAATTGCATAGAATAGGAGGTGTCCGCCATCGAGCATCGGGATTGGCAACAGGTTGATGAATCCCAGATTAATGGAGATCATTGCAACGAACCCGACAAAGGGAACCCAGCCCAGCGTCGCCACTTGCCCGGCAAATTTGGCCATTTTGACCGGGCCACTCATTTCCTTCATCGAGAGGTTTCCAAAGATGATCTGGCCCAACCCATCGATCGTTGAACGCACCACCCCGACTGTCCGCTCCAGAGCAACGCCCGGAATTTCCTGCCAGCCAAGGGTAACGTGGCTCGGCGCCACTGGCCCGATGCCCAGCGACCCGCGGCGTTGAATATTGCCGAACGGATCGCGCGCTTCGATATAGGCCGGCGTGGCCAGGATATGCAGCGGTTGCCCGTTGCGCTCTATACCGAAATCCAGCGCAACCCGGGGGCGCGCGTAAACTGTTTCATAAAGGTCCTCGAAATCATCGATCCGCTTGTCGCCTATTGAAACGATGCGATCGCCTTCCTGGAATCCGCTTGCCTCGGCAACCGATCCGGCCTTCACGCTGCCAACGACGCTGGGAATCCGCATTTCGCCAAAAGTCGCCAGCAAACCCGCCAGAATCAGAAAACCAACAAGGAAGTTCACGAACGGGCCGGCAGCGGTAATGGCAGCGCGCTGCCAAACCGGCTTTGCATGAAAAACTTCGCTACGCTCGAAATCGGGCAGATCCACCCATTCCTGATCAGGCTGGCTCGCCGCATTTGCGTCACCGGCAAAGCGAACATATCCGCCCAAGGGCAACCAGGCGACTTTCCAGCGGGTCCCGCGCATGTCGGTCCAACCAAAGATTTCGCGCCCGAAGCCGATCGAAAACACGTCCGCCTTCACGCCGCACCAGCGCGCGACGAGATAATGCCCCAGTTCGTGGAGAAAGATCAGCGGACCTATCGCTATCAGGAACGAAAGGACAGTCCAGATGAGGCCAGGACCTTGTATCACGCAATCACACTTTCCATCACTGCCAGCGCGATGCGCCGGGCCTCCTTGTCAATCGCCAGAACATCTGGAAGCGAAAGGGGCTCATCAGGCGCATAACGATCAAGCACGCGCGCTACAACGGTTACGATGTTGCCGAAACCAATCTCCCCGGCAAGAAACGCAGCAACTGCAGCTTCGTTTGCAGCATTCAGAATCGCGGGCGCCGCTCCTCCGGCCACCATTGCGTCACGGGCGAGCTTCAAGGCGGGGAAACGCAACACGTCCGGCGCGGTAAAGTCGAGCCGGCCAATCGCAGCAAGGTCAATCCGCTCGCACGGAGTGTCCATGCGCTCAGGCCAAGCCAGCGTATGGGCAATCGGGATTCGCATATCGGCCGGGCCAAGCTGAGCAAGCACAGAGCCATCGATATATTCGACCATCGAGTGAATTACCGATTGCGGGTGTATCACCACATCGAGCCGGTCCGCCGGCATCGCAAACAAATGGTGTGCCTCGATGAGTTCGAGCCCCTTGTTCATCATTGTCGCCGAGTCGACGGAAATTTTCGCCCCCATCGACCAATTGGGATGTGCGACGGCCTGTGCGGGCGTTGCCCTGGCCATTTCGTCCAGAGGGGTTGTGCGGAAAGGTCCGCCGCTTGCGGTCAGAATGATCCGGGACACACCCTTCGGGGCGGATCGGTCAAGACACTGGAATATGGCATTGTGCTCTGAATCGACCGGAAGTAGCGTTGCGCCATGTCGCTTAGCTGCATCGATCATCAGCGAGCCTGCCGACACAAGAGCTTCCTTGTTGGCAAATGCCAGCGTCTTGCCGCCTTCGAGTGCCGCCATGACGGGCATCAGGCCAGCACAACCGACAATTGCGGCCATCGTCCAGTCTGCGCCCCGGCGTGCGGCATCAGCGATGGCATCTTCGCCCGCCCCGACTTCAATGCCTGTCCCGGCGAGCGCGTCTTTCAGATCCTGGAATCGCGCAGTGTCTGCAATCACCGCGCATTTGGCGGACGAGGCCCTCGCCGCTTTTGCAAGGCCCTCGACATCGGAACGCGCTGTCAACGCTTCAACTGAGAAAATACCCGGGCTTCGCTGGATTAAATCAAGGGTAGATTGTCCCACAGACCCCGTCGCGCCAAGGATGGTGACAGTTTTGCACGCGGTCATGAGGCAAGTCCCAAAGCAACGAAAAGCGCCGCCAAAGGCACGGCTGTTACCACGCCGTCCAGCCTGTCGAGGACTCCCCCATGGCCCGGAAGCAGCGTGCCGCTGTCTTTCACGCCTGCGCGCCGCTTCATCCAGCTTTCCAGAAAATCCCCACCCTGAGCGGCAACGGCCAGCAACGGCGTTATCCAGACGAGGGGAAGCGCAAGTCCAAGCCAAAAGTGGAAGCATGCCGCAAGGATCGTTGCGCATGTCATGCCGCCAATCAAGCCTGCCCACGTCTTCGACGGGCTGATAGCTGGCGCAATTTTGGGGCCGCCGATTGATCGCCCCGAAAAAAAGGCACCGATATCCGTCGCCCAGACAAGCGACAATGCCCAAAAGGTCAGAACAAGGCCATTCCCAGGCTGGTCCCGCAGCCAAAGCAGCGCGAGAATCGGAAGGCCGACATAGATTTGCCCACCCCCCAAAGCGAGGCTGCGCGAAATCATCGCGGTTCCGATTGCCATTCCCGCGATCAGGCCGAATGCGAAAAAGCTTGGGCCGAGCGCGATCGGCGAAAGCACACCCAGAGGAATGCATAATGCATACATCGACATTCGCCGATTCTGGTCGGAGACATCCAGAAGTCCGGCAAATTCGGAAATCATGATGAGTCCGCCGACGGTCGCAAGCACCCAAAGGGCAGTCCCGCCTAGCCATACCTCTGCGACGGCAACCACAATGAGAATAGCCCCAACCAGGACGCGCTGGGTCAGTTCCGAGCTAGGTGTTTTCGTCCCTGTCACAGACCACCGAAGCGCCGCTCCCGCGCCCCAAACTCGGCGACCGCATTGGCTAGGGCTTGCGCTCCGAAATCGGGCCAAAGCGTGTCGACAAAAAGCATTTCCGCGTAGGCGAGCTGCCATAGCATGAAGTTCGAAAGGCGCTGCTCTCCTGAGGTTCGGATGAGGAGGTCCGGAGGCGGCAAACCTTGTGTGTCGAGCATGCCATCAACCATGGCTTCATCGATAGTCTCAGGATCGAGACTGCCGCCCTTGGCTCTATTCGCCAAATCCCGCATTACAGAGACGAGCTCAGCCTGAGAGCCATAGTTAAGCGCAATGACGAGCGTCATTTTCGAGTTACGAACAGTCCGCTCCAAAGCGCCGTCAATGAGTGCAACTAGATCTGGCGCCAGCGCCGTGTAGTTGCCGATAATCCGCAGTCGGACGCCATTTTTTGCGAGCTCGTCAATGTCGGACTGAATGAAATGCCGCAGCAATCCCATAAGGTCGCTGACTTCTTCTGCCGGCCGCCTCCAATTTTCAGTAGAAAAGGCATAGAGTGTCAGGACTTCAATACCAAGCTCTCCGGCAGCCTGGGTTACGGTACGCGCAGCTTCAATGCCCTTGCGGTGCCCTGCAATGCGCGGCAACATGCGCTTCTTGGCCCAGCGACCATTGCCATCCATGATGATCGCAACATGACGCGGAACAACCAAAGGGCCATCCCCACCCGCTGGCCTGCCCTGAACTGCGCCTTTGGGTGCAGGTGCGCCGCTCACTTGCCGAGGATTTCCTTTTCCTTGGCGGCAAGCGCTGCATCGATTTCGGCAATCGTCGCATCTGTCAGCTTCTGAACGTCACCCTCGGCGCGCTTCCGGTCATCTTCGCTGATTTCCTTTTTCTTTTCATCCATTTTCAGGTCATCATTGCCATCGCGTCTTACATTGCGCGCTGCGATTTTCGCTTTTTCCGCATAGCTGTGGGCGAGTTTGGCCAATTCCTTGCGACGCTCTTCGGTCATGTCGGGGATCGGCAAGCGGATATTGTTTCCGTCCACAATCGGATTGATGCCCAGCCCCGCATTGCGGATCGCCTTTTCAACAGGCGTGACGTTCGACTTATCCCAGACCTGGACCGAAAGGAGGCGCGGCTCCGGCGCTGAAACGGTCGCCACCTGGTTCAACGGCATGTTCGAGCCATAGACTTCCACGTTGATCGGATCGAGCAATGCGGTGTTCGCGCGGCCTGTGCGCAAACCGCCAAGGTCGTGTTTAAGTGATTCTACAGCGCCATGCATCCGGCGCTCAAGATCGGCCTTGTTATAGGCAGGCATCAGCTTTGCTCCTCATTCTGCACGATCGTCGACACACCTTCACCGGCAAGAACCTTGGCAAGATTGCCCTTCTCGCGGATCGAAAAGACGACGATCGGGATATTATTGTCCCTGCACAGTGCGACGGCACTTGCGTCCATCACTTTCAGATCGTCCGCCAGGACGCGTTTGAAATCGAGCGTTTCATACCGCCTTGCCGAAGCAACCTTTTTTGGATCGGCATCATAGACGCCATCGACGCTTGTGCCCTTGAACAGGGCATCGCACTTCATTTCCGCTGCGCGCAATGCAGCACCCGAATCCGTGGTAAAATAAGGGCTTCCAGTGCCCGCTGCAAAAATCACCACTCGCCCCTTTTCGAGGTGTCGTTCGGCGCGGCGTCGAATGTAGGGCTCACACACGCTGGCCATGGGAATGGCTGACTGCACTCGGGTTTCCACGCCCAGATGCTCAAGCGCGTCCTGCATCGCCAAGGCATTCATGACGGTTGCAAGCATGCCCATATAGTCTGCCGTTGCGCGGTCCATGCCTTTGGCCGCACCCGCCATTCCACGAAAAATATTGCCGCCGCCAATAACGAGGCAGAGTTCATACCCTGCGTCCTTCGCCGCTTTGACTTCACCAGCCACGCGGGCGACGGTTTCCGGTTCAATTCCAAAGTCCTGATCGCCCATTGCTGCCTCGCCGGAAAGCTTCAGCAGGATGCGTTTGAAGCGGGGGCGTGCCATGCGCGCAAGTCTCTTTCAGGTCAGCGGAAGGAAGAATGGCGCGCACCCTAGTATGGGCGCGCGCCCTTGCCAAGCGGCGCTTAAACGCCTGCTGCGGCTGCGACTTCTGCAGCGAAATCGCTTTCCTTCTTCTCAATGCCCTCACCAAGTTGGAAACGGACATAGTCCTTGAGGACAATCGGTGCGCCCACTTCCTTTGCAGCGGCGGCAACGACGTCGCTGATCTTGGTCTTGCCATCCATGACGAAAAGCTGGTTCAGAAGCGCGTTTTCCTTGACGAACTTCGCAACGGCGCCGTCGACCATCTTCGCGACAACTTCGGCAGGCTTGCCCGATTCCGCAGCCTTTTCCTGTGCAATCGCACGCTCGCGCGCGATCACTTCGGAATCAATGCCACTTTCGTCGAGCGCCAAGGGAAAGGCAGCCGCCACATGCATTGCAAGCTGCTTGCCAAGCGATTCAAGCTTTTCAGCAGGTGCCGAACTCTCCAGCGCAACAAGAACGCCGATCTTGCCAAGGCCGGGTGCCGCTGCATTATGGACATAGGGCACAACAGCGCCTTGGGTGACGCTCAGACGGCGCGCGCGGCGCAGAGTCTGATTCTCGCCAATGGTGGCGATATTGGTCGTCAAGGCGTCGGCGACAGTTCCGCCCGATGGATAGCTTGCAGCTGCAAGCGCCGCCACATCGTCACCAGTTTCGATTGCCAGTTGCGTGACCGTCCGGACAAAGTCCTGAAATTGATCGTTCTTGGCGACGAAATCGGTTTCCGAATTGACTTCCACGGCCGTGCCCGTGGTGCCATTCACTGCAACGCCGACCAAGCCTTCTGCTGCTGTGCGGCTCGACTTCTTTGAAGCCGTAGCGAGGCCCTTGGTCCGCAGCCAGTCGACGGCCGCTTCCATGTCGCCGCTAGTCTCGGCGAGCGCCTTCTTGCAATCCATCATGCCTGCGCCCGACTTGTCGCGCAGTTCTTTGACCATCGATGCAGTCACTTCTGCCATCTTACTTTCCTCTAGTTCAATCAGTGCGTCGTCCCTGCGAAGGCAGGGGCCTGTCTGAGAGTTGGCACCCAACTCCCGCAAAGCCCCCTGCTTTCACAGGGGAGACGAATGTCAGGCTTCAGGTGCCGCTTCTGCAGCAACAGCTTCAGGAGCAGCGTCTTCAACTACAGCCAGTGCTTCTTCGGCTGGCGGCTCGTCCATTGCGCCCAGGTCAACGCCGCGCGAAGCAGCGCCTTGCTGGCCGCCACGTGTCGCAGCAGCAGAAACTGCATCACAATAGAGGCGGATCGCGCGGCTGGCATCGTCATTTGCCGGGATCGGGAAGGCAATGCCGTCAGGCGAAACGTTCGAATCAAGGATCGCCACCACCGGGATGCCAAGCACATTGGCTTCCTTGATCGCGAGTTCTTCCTTGTTGGCATCAACCACGAACATCACGTCCGGAATACCGCCCATATCGCGAATACCACCGAGCGAGAGTTCAAGCTTGTCGCGCTCGCGGGTCAGCTGAAGGATTTCCTTCTTGGTAAGGCCGTGGGTGTCACCCGAAAGCTGCTCTTCCATCGACTTCAAACGCTTGATCGAGTTTGAAATCGTCTTCCAGTTGGTGAGCATGCCGCCCAGCCAGCGGTGATTGACGAAGTGCTGGCCCGATGCGCGGGCTGCTTCTGCAATCGGATCCTGCGCCTGGCGCTTGGTACCGACAAAGAGTACCTTGCCGCCACGGGCCGCAGTCTGGCTTACAAAATCGAGCGCGCGGGCAAAGAGCGGCACGGTCTGCGAAAGATCCAGAATATGGACGCCATTGCGATCGCCAAAGATGTAAGGCTTCATTTTTGGATTCCAGCGGTGTGTCTGGTGTCCAAAGTGTGCGCCAGCTTCCAAGAGCTGGTGCATGGTGACAGTCGGTGCCGCCATGGGGATAGTCTCCTTCCGGTTGGTCCACTGGGCAGCGAGAATGAGGCAATTGCCTCACACCGGTTTATGATGCCACCCATGCGGGATTGAGGGCGGGCCATTAGCGAAGGCCGACGCGGGACGCAAGAGGCAGCAAAATTGCGCGCGCTCCTTGCGCAATTAACCCTAATTCTTTGCGGAAAGCAAACACCTGCTGGCCAATGAGCGGTCATCTTCAGGGGGTTGCCGGGGCATTTTTGGCGCAATGCTGGTCAGGGTCGCAAAGCAGGACGTTCGTTTGGGGATGTATGTTCACGCGATCGAGGGGTCGTGGATGGACCATCCTTTCTGGAGGTCCCGCTTTCTGCTCTCCGATCAGGCCCAGTTGGATCAGGTATTTGCGAGCAATGTCGATTATCTGGTGATCGACGCCACACGCGGTCTGGATCCTACCCAGTTTTCCCCCGATCCTGAACAGGGTGCAAAAGCTCAAGACAGGCCGCCATTGAGCGCGCGCGAACGCATTACCGAATTGCGCAAGGCTACAAACACAATCAAGCGCTCCAAAGTGGCCGTGATGGGCCTGTTTGAAGATGCCAGGCTTGGCAAGGCCGTTCAGACAGATTCCATGGGGCCGATTGTCGAGGAAATTTCGCAATCTGTTTCTCGCGACCCGGCAATCATCCTTAATATCGCCAAGCTCAAGACCAAGGACGAATACACCTACCTGCATTCCGTCGCCGTGTGCGCGCTGATGATCAATCTGGCCCGTACAATGGGGCTTGACGAGGCGCTGACGCAGGAAATCGGAATGGCCGGCCTACTCCATGACGTCGGTAAAATGGCGATTCCCGAGACGATATTGAAAAAGCCTGCGCGCCTTGACGAAGATGAAATGGAAACGGTGCGGAACCATCCGCAGCGCGGACATGACATTCTTTCGGCGTCCTCGGGAGTAAGCGAAACTGCACTCGACGTTTGTCTGCACCATCATGAAAAGATGGATGGCACCGGCTATCCCAAACGGCTCCCCGGCAAGTCACTGAGCCTTTTTGCCCGAATGTCCTCGGTTTGCGACGTCTACGACGCCGTTACATCGCAACGCCCCTACAATACGCCCTGGTCCGCTTCGCACGCGCTTCAACTCATGCAGGGATGGGAAGGCCATTTCGATCCCGAAATCGTGGATGCGTTCATCGAAAGTCTCGGCATCCTGCCGGTCGGAACGCTCATCCGTGTCAACGACGACCGACTGGCGATCGTAACCGGCGAATCGCCGTCAGACTTTACCCTGCCGCGCGCGCGCATATTCTATTCGCCGGATCGCGGGCATGACGAGCCACTGCTCGATATCGAAGTTTCCCGGAACAGGGGCGGCTGGTCCGTCGCCGGCATAGAGGATCCCTCGGACTGGGGCTTTCCCGACTGGAAGCGTACCAGCAGGACAATCATCACGCGCAAATCCCACTGATTCCAGGCGGAACAAACATGAAACTTTTCGCTTGACTCCGGAACATCAAAAGAACATATGAAGGAGAACAGAAAGGGAATAACATGCAGATTCTCAGCTTTTTCCTGTCATGCTTTGCACTGCTCCTCGCAATGGAAGTGATCCGCCAGTCCATCATGTCCCAAGCGGATCGAATTGTGGAAGCGCTGTCCGGCGTAGGCCCTGTCCGGAAAGACAGTGTTTCGGTGATCGTTCCGTTGCCGATACGCCCGCGCGCCTTGGTAGAACAGGCGGAACGTGTCCGGCTCGCGGCCTGAACCAGTTACGGCTGGACTGGCTGGACCGAGAGCTTGCGTGCGCGCTTGACCTTGGCATAGCTCCTGATGCTGAGAGGAATAGCCGCCAGATACGCAGCAGAGACGGCAGTCAGCGTTATCCAGGGATCGGAAAACAAGGCTGTTCCGATCAGAGCCGCGAGCAAAATTGCCTCAAGCCGGATATGGCGGCGCAGACGGATTGAACCCCAGCTGAAGGTTGCGACGTTGGAGATCATCAGGAACGCAATGAGACCGGCCCAAGGCGCTACCACAAACGGTTCGCGGAACCATTCATTCTCTGTCACCAGCCAGAGATACAGCGGCGTAAAGGCCAACCCTGCCCCCGCGGGAGCCGGAATGCCCGTCAGGAACCCGGCAGATTTGTGCGGCTGATCCTCAATGTCGATCCGGGCATTGAAGCGTGCAAGCCTGAGCGCGCAAGAGACTGCGAGTGCCAAGGCAAAGATCCACCCAAAGCGCGGCAATTGTTGAAGCGACCAGAGATAGAGGATGATTGCAGGAGACACGCCAAAGGCAATCACATCGGAAAGCGAATCAAGTTCGGCTCCGAACCGACTTTCCGCCTTCAGGAGCCGAGCTACGCGACCGTCGATTCCGTCAAGGACACCGGCCACAATGATGGCGCCAATCGCGCGTTCCCAATCGCCTGCATGGGGATCCGTCCCGGTCGCCGAAATTGCATAGCGCACCCCGGTCAACCCGAAACACAAGGCCAGCGCGGTAATCGCGTTGGGTGGAACTGCCCTCAGGCTCAACCCGCCGCGCGCACCATGATCTTCGCCGGTCACAGGCGAATTCCGCAAACGCTTTCATTGTCCCCGAAAATCCCGAGCAAGGTTTCCCCGGCAACACAACGCTGGCCAAGGGCCACCTTGGGTGCAGTTCCCGCTGGCAGGTAAACATCGACGCGGCTTCCGAAGCGGATCAATCCGATGCGCTGGCCGGCTGCGACGATATCTCCAGCCTTCACGAACGGGACGATCCGACGTGCAACCAGCCCGGCGATCTGTGTGAATCCAACTTTCGCGCCGTCATTGCGTTCGACGACAAAATGCTGCCGCTCATTGTCCTCACTCGCCTTGTCGAGGTCGGCGTTCAGGAACTTTCCCGCGATATAGACCACTTGCTTGATCGTTCCCGCGATCGGCGTTCGGTTGATGTGGACGTCGAACACACTCATGAAGATCGAAACGCGCGTAAAATGGCCCTCGCCCAGTTCTGCAACAAGTTCCTTCGGCGCAGGGACAGACTGGATCAATGTAACCATTCCGTCGGCCGGCGCAATGATGAAGCGTTCGCTCCGGGGTGTCGTGCGGATCGGGTCTCGGAAAAACGCCAGAACCCAGGCTGTGACGCCAAGCATCAGCCAGGCAAGCGTTTGCCAGCCCACCAGCGCAATTACACCGGTAATCGCTGCTGCAATAACTGCGAATTTTCGTCCCTCCGGATGGACCGAGGGGAAACGCCATTTTACGCCCTCACCGGGAGGGTCGTTCTTTTCAAGTGCGGCCATGACTTCGCGTTCTAGGCAGACGCTGCCCCGCTGGCAAGCAGAAGCGGTTGATTGCGGACGCGCGTCGCCCTAGAGCGCTTTTCGAATTGTGACGGAGAAAGCAGCAACACATGGCCAAGATCAAGGTAAAGAACCCCGTCGTCGAGATCGATGGCGACGAAATGACCCGGATCATCTGGCAGTGGATTCGCGAACAGCTCATCCTCCCGTTTCTCGATATCGAACTCGACTACTATGATCTGGGCGTTGAAAAGCGCGATGAGACGAATGACCAGATCACGGTCGATAGCGCGAAGGCGATCCAGAAATATGGCGTCGGCGTCAAATGCGCGACAATCACGCCGGACGAAGCCCGCGTCGAAGAATTCAAGCTCAAGAAAATGTGGAAATCTCCGAACGGAACGATTCGGAACATCCTTGGCGGCGTGGTGTTCCGTGAACCGATTGTCATCAAGAATGTCCCTCGGCTGATCCCGGGCTGGACCGACCCGATTGTCGTGGGTCGCCACGCCTTTGGAGACCAATATCGTGCGACCGACTTCCGCGTTCCGGGGCCCGGCAAGCTGCGCTTGGTCTGGGAAGGTGAAAACGGAGAGCGGATCGACGAGGAGGTTTTTGACTACCCGTCATCCGGTGTGGCGCTGGCCATGTACAATCTGGACGAATCGATCCGCGATTTTGCCCGGGCATCGATGAATTATGCGCTCAACCGCGGTTGGCCACTCTATCTGTCGACCAAGAACACGATTCTGAAGGCCTATGACGGCCAGTTCAAGGACCTGTTCCAGGAAGTCTTTGATGCGGAGTTCGCAGACAAGTTCGCTGCAGCCGGCATCATCTACGAACATCGCCTGATCGATGATATGGTTGCCTCTGCGCTCAAATGGTCGGGCAAGTTCGTCTGGGCTTGCAAGAACTATGATGGCGACGTCCAGTCGGACCAGGTTGCACAGGGCTTTGGATCGCTTGGCCTGATGACATCGGTCCTTCTCTCGCCAGATGGCAAGACTGTCGAAGCGGAAGCGGCGCATGGCACTGTCACCCGCCATTACCGCATGCATCAGCAGGGCAAGGCAACCTCGACCAATCCGATCGCCTCGATCTTCGCCTGGACAGGCGGACTCAAATTCCGCGGCAAGTTCGACGATACACCGGATGTCGTGCGTTTTGCCGAAACGCTCGAAAAGGTCTGCATCAAGACTGTCGAAAGCGGCTCAATGACCAAGGATCTTGCGATCCTGATTGGTCCGGACCAGCCGTGGATGACGACCGAGCAGTTCTTTGAGGCCGTCCGCGCCAATCTCGAAGCGGAAATGGCGAACTGGGGCTAGGCCCTGGGCGATTCAACACGTTCCCGGCGCACACCCAAGCCGACAATTCGGCCGGGTATGCGCCGCAGCAGCGGAAAACGATTCAGCAATCTGAGCACCCAAGGTGGCCGGTCAATCTGCGCGCCCGGTTTGAAGATCGCCCCGATGATCCGGTCCTGCGCCAGCTTCTGACCAGCTTGTATGACACGGGTGGGAAGCCGCCGACGGCGCTCGACGCGGAACAGGAGGTCGTCCACATTGCTTGAGCGCCGCAGTGGCGCTGCAAGGATATTTGCAGCAGCCACAGCGTCCTGAATCGCAAGGTTGATGCCAATACCGCCGATTGGCGACATGGCGTGCGCCGCATCGCCAATGGCGAGCAATCCGGGGCGATCCCACCGATCAAGCCGATCAAGCGCAACACTCAACAGAAAAAACTGGCTCATGTCGGTCAAGAGAGTATCGAGCGACCCAAGGTCCGGCGCCAATCGTTCAATTCGCGCCCGCATGGCCTCAATGCCTTCGGTGCGAAGCGCATCGGCCATGCCCTTTGGAAATATATAGGCACATTGCCAATAGTCGTTTCGGTCGATCATCACCATCATTGACCCGGCGGCGACGACTCCGCGCAAGGCTTCTCCACCTTGGCCGCGCTTGGGCAAGCGGAACCAGAAGACGTCCATCGGTGCCCCGAGCACCGTCAACGGCAACAAGCACTGGCCGCGCACCAAAGATTTGCGCCCGTCGGCCATGATGATGAGCTTGCGCGCCAAAATCTCGCGGCCGTTGGCCAATTTCACGCCGGTGATCCGGCCTCCATGGTCGATCAATCCGGCAACTTCGGACACCATTTCGATCGAGAACTCAGGGAACTCCGCAGCCTCGGTCTTCAAGAAGTCGAGAAAATCCCATTGCGGCATCATGGCAATGAACGGGGCTGGCGTGTTGAGATGGCCCAGTTCGCCGAAGGTCAAATTCTGGCCCGCGATGGTCAGATTTGCTCTTGTAAGCCGACTATGCGGTCTCTCAAGGAATCGGTCCAGCATGCCAAGCTGGTCGAGGATTTCCATTGTCGAAGGATGGACCGTATCGCCTCGGAAATCGCGGAGAAAGTCTCCATGTTTTTCAAGGACCAGCGTCGACACACCGGCCCTTGCCAACAAAAGGCCGACCATCATCCCGGCGGGACCTCCGCCAACGACAATCACATCCGGTATCATAAGGCTGACAGATGCCGCATTATCGGGCTAAGGGGAAGACATGGCGCTCGACTATCAGACAACTGGCTTCAGCGATGCGCTGGTGATCCTCGGCGCAGCCGGGCTGGTGATACCGGCCTTCGCCCGGTTCCGCATCACGCCGGTGATCGGGTTCATTCTGGTTGGCGTATTGGTCGGACCGTTCGGCCTCGGTGCAGCCGTTCCCGAGCACCGCTGGCTGGAATGGGTGACAATCAGCAATCCGAAGGGCATTGCGCCATTTGCGGAACTTGGCATCATCCTGCTGCTGTTTTCCATTGGCCTTGAGCTCTCCTATGCCCGTATTTGGGCAATGCGAAAGCCGTTGTTCGGTTTTGGTGCTGCCGAACTGATCGGCTCGGCAGCCATCATAGCGGTGCCGCTTTGGATTTTCGGCGAAACACCGGGAGGATCGCTTGGGCTTGGCCTCGCACTGGCACTCTCTTCAACCGCTCTGGTGCTGCCGATTGCCGGGACTACCAGTGCCGTCGGCCGCCTTGCGCTCGCCATGCTCCTCTTTGAAGATCTTGCGCTGGTGCCAATCATTTTCCTGCTGGGCGCAATTGGCCCTTCCGCGGATAGTGGGCTGGGCGAACTGGCAAGCGTTATCGGCTTGGGCGCGGCCACTGTCTTTGCGATGCTTTTTTTCGGACGCTGGCTCATTCCGCCGCTCTTTGCGCAAGCAGCCCGCACCAAGAGCCCTGAGCTCTTCCTTTCGACCAGCTTGCTCATTGTCATCCTGGCGAGTCTTGCAACGACCTTGGTTGGCCTCTCTCCGATTGTCGGCGCGCTCGTCGCTGGCCTGCTCATCGCAGAAACCAAATATCGCGGCGAAGTCGAGCTTGCGACGGCACCGTTCAAGGGCCTCGCGCTCGGCGTATTCCTGATAACGGTCGGCATGAGCATAGACCTCGATATGATCGTGGCCGATGCGTCGTCGATCGCGGCTGCCGTTGTTGGCGTGGTACTGGTCAAAGCCTTGGTTACGGCTGGCCTTCTCCGGCTTGGCCGGGTTCCGCGGGGGACAGCCGCCGAGACAGGGCTGTTGATGGCATCGCCATCGGAAACCACACTCATTGTCCTTGCAGCGGCCGCACAGGCAAAATTGATCGGCACCGATGTTGCTGCATTCTGGCAAGTCGTGACAGCCATCGGCCTGACCATCACACCAACGCTGGCCCGGATCGGGCATAGCGTCGCGCGCAGGATCGAATGGCGTCATGATGCCATGCTCGAAGGGGAAGCTGATCAACTGCAAACCGAACCGCAGACCATATTGATTGGCTTTGGCCGTGTCGGACGCCTGGTTGCCGAAATGCTCGAAGCGCACAATCGCCCTTATGTGGCAATCGAGGCAGACGTCGATCTCGTGACAGTCGCGCGACGCGAAGGCAAACCTGTCAAATTCGGAGATGCAGCCCGCCCGGCGACCCTTGCACGGCTGGATCTCAAGGGCGCTAGCGCAGTCGTCCTGACGATGGACGATCCCGTGCAAGCCGTGCGCATTACGGCGAGCTTGCGCAAGAGTTTCCCCGACCTGACGATTGTGGCCCGCGCCAGAGACACAGATCATGCAGCTGAACTTTACCGCGCGGGTGCGTCCGATGCCGTTCCGGAGACGCTTGAGAGCTCGCTCCAGCTTTCGGAAGCCGTGCTCATCGACCTCGGTGTGGCAATGGGGCCGGTGATCGCCTCAATTCACGAAAAGCGCGATGAATTGCGCGCGGAAATTCGCGAGGCTGGCCAACTGGATGTGATGCCCCGTCTGGGCGGATTGCGTACTAGGCAGCAATAGCAGCGCGAATTGCATCCAGCGCAGCTCCAGCCTGCTGACCGTCCGGACCGCCGCCTTGCGCCATATCGGGTCGGCCTCCGCCGCCCTGCCCGCCCAAGGCAGTCACCGCTGCCTTGACAAGGTCAACCGCGCTGAACCGGCTGTTCAACCCACCCGTCACGCCAACCGCGACTGATGCCCGGCCCTCATTGACGGCCACCAGAGCAGCAATACCTTCGCCCAGCCGGCCCTTTGCTTCATCGACAAGACCGCGCAATTCCTTGGGGTCCAGTCCTTCAAGAACCTGGCCGGAAAACGCGACGCCAGCGATATCTTCCGGTCCGGCAGCAGCGCTCGAGCTGCCACCACCCATCGCCAGTGCCTTTTTCGCATCTGCCAATTCGCGCTCGAGCCGCTTGCGCTCTTCAATCAGCGCAGCAACGCGTGCCGGAACATCTTCCGCGTTGGTCTTGAATGTCGCTGCGATGTCCTTGAGGAGCCCCTCACGCTCTGAAAGCCACAGCCTTGCGGCCTCACCCGTCAGGGCTTCGATGCGCCGCACACCGCTTGAAACAGCACTCTCTCCAACAATCTTGAACAGCGCAATATCCCCAAGCGCGTTGACATGGGTGCCCCCGCAGAGTTCGACCGAATAGGCATCGCTGCCCATCGTCAAGACGCGAACTTCATCGCCATATTTCTCGCCGAACAGCGCCATCGCGCCCGCCGCAATCGCATCTTCGGGCGTCATGAGCCGTGTAGAAACCGCCGCGTTCTTGCGGATCTGCGCATTCACCGCTGCTTCCACATCAGCGATTTCAGCCGGGGTCAATGCTGTAGGATGTGAGAAGTCGAAGCGGAAACGATCCGCAGCGACAAGGCTGCCCTTCTGGGTCACATGTCCGCCCAGCTTGTTCCGCAGCGCCGCGTGCAACAGATGAGTCGCCGAATGATTGGCGCGAATCTGGTCGCGACGCTCGGCATTGATCGCTAGCTGAACCGTCTGTCCGACAGCAAGCGATCCATTCTCTATCCTGGCGTGGTGCGCATGCAATCGCCCGAGCGGCTTGGCCGTATCTTCCACAATAGCCCGAAGGCCATTGTCACCTGTGATTGTCCCAGCATCACCCGACTGGCCACCGCTTTCGCCATAGAAGGGAGTCTGGTTCGTCAGGATCGTTATCTGCTCGCCAGCCGAGGCGCTGTCCACGCGCTGGCCGTCGCGGACCATAGCAACAACCTGCCCTTCGCCAACCACTGACGTGTAGCCAGTGAATTCTGTTCCGCCGAACTCGTCGGCGATATCATACCAGATTTCGCCGGACGCCTGTTCGCCCGAACCCTTCCACGCAGCGCGGGCGGCCGCTTTCTGCTCGGCCATCGCTGCATCAAATCCCGCCCGGTCAACGCCGAGCCCTTGCACGCGCAAGGCATCTTCGGTCAGATCATAGGGAAAGCCATAGGTGTCATAGAGCTTGAACGCAGTTTCGCCTGCAAGCGTATCCCCCGGCGCCATGCTTGCGGTGGCTTCATCAAGCAGGCGCAGTCCGTTCTGAAGTGTTTGGCGAAACCGTGTCTCTTCCTGCTGGAGAGTCGCTTCAATCAGAGGCTGCGCCCTGACGAGCTCGGGATAGGCCGCGCCCATTTCCGCAACCAGCGACGGCACAAGCCGGTACATCAACGGCTCTTTCGCACCCAGCAAATGCGCATGCCGCATGGCCCGGCGCATGATCCGGCGCAACACATAGCCGCGCCCTTCATTGGCGGGCAGAACGCCATCGGCCACAAGGAACCCGGATGCCCGCAAATGGTCTGCAATGACGCGGTGTGATGCCTTCATTGGCCCAGTCGGGTCATTCTTCGTCAATTCCGCTGACGCCGCGATCAGGGTCTGGAACGTATCCGTGTCGTAATTGTCGTGAACTCCCTGCATGACGGCCGCAATCCGCTCCAGCCCCATGCCAGTATCGATACTCGGCTTTGGCAGCGCCGTTCGGGAACCATCTGCTGCCTGCTCAAATTGCATGAAGACCAGGTTCCAGATCTCGACAAAGCGATCACCGTCTTCATCGGGCGATCCGGGCGGGCCACCAGGTATGTGATCGCCATGATCGAAGAATATCTCTGAGCACGGGCCGCAGGGCCCCGTATCGCCCATTGACCAGAAATTGTCCGATGTCGGAATGCGGATTATCCGATGGTCAGCAAGACCGGCTATCTTTTTCCAGAGTCCGAAAGCTTCATCGTCAGTGTGGTAGACAGTCGCCGTCAGGCGCGCCGGATCAAGCCCCCATTCCTTGGTCAGCAGGCTCCAGGCGTGGTGGATCGCCTGCTCCTTGAAATAGTCCCCGAACGAAAAATTGCCGAGCATTTCGAAAAACGTATGATGCCGTGCGGTATAGCCGACATTGTCCAGATCATTGTGCTTGCCGCCGGCCCTCACGCACTTCTGGCTGGAGGCCGCCGTTGAATAGGGTCGGCTTTCCAGACCCGTGAAGACATTCTTGAAAGGCACCATGCCGGCATTGACGAACATGAGTGTCGGATCATTGTGCGGCACGAGCGGTGCGCTCGGCACTTTTTCATGTCCCGTTCCCCCAAAATAGTCGAGGAATGAGCGGCGGATATCGTTGGTCGAAGTCATAACTTTTGCCGCTTAGGGGAGGCCGTCGCTCGCATCAAGCGTTCCTCATTGGCACACGGACGATTCAACACTTGCGACTCAGCCGGAACAGGCGTCTGATGCTGATATTGCGCCTCGGCGCACGTCGCCCCGGCGCCCCTTTATGAGAATAAGGAGGTGGATGATGGCGGGTACAGTCAACGGCGTTAGAGCAGTGGCCCTGGTGGGGCCAGCCGGGGCCGGGAAAACCAGTTTGGCCGAAGCACTCCTGTATGCAAGCGGCACGATATCGCGACAGGGGTCCGTTGAGGCTGGAACAAGCCTGGGTGATGCCAGCCCGGAAGCGCGGGCAAGACGCGGCTCCACGGAACTCAATCTGTTCAGGCTCGATTATCTGGGAGACAAGTTCGCGCTGATCGACGCGCCAGGTGCAGTCAGTTTCGCAGCGGACGGGCTATCGGCCCTTGAACAGGCAGACATGGCGATCGTGGTCGTGGATCCCGATCCAGCGCGGGCTGGTCTGGTTGAGCCAACACTCAAACGCATTGAAGCCTTGGGATTGCCGCACGCCATTTTCTTCAACAAGATCGACTCGGCAAAGGGTCGGATTCGCGACCTGCTTGAGGCTCTCCAGCCACTGAGTGCAGCGCCGCTGATCGCCCGCCAGATACCGATACGCGAAGGCGACGCAATTACCGGTTTTGTCGATCTCGCGCTCGAACGCGCCTTTCATTATCAATCTGGCAAACCGTCTGAGCAAATCGCCATTCCGGACGCACTGGCGGAACGGGAGTCGAGCGAGCGCTTTCACATGCTTGAACAGCTTGCCGATCACGATGACGCACTGCTTGAGCAGCTGCTTTCAGACGAAACCCCTGACATCCAGACAGTTTTCAAGGATTTGGTCTCGGAAACGCGCGCGGGTCTTGTGGTGCCGGTCATGTTCGGATCGGCGCTGAACGGTTTTGGCGTGCGCCGGTTGCTGAAGATGTTGCGGCATGAAGCCCCGGGTGCACCGGAAACCGCAATGCGCCTCGGAACCAATGGCAGCAGCGTGCAGATTTTCAAGATTGCGAATGGCGGATCGGTCGGCCGACTCGCACTGGCGCGCATCCTTGGCGACGGCCTTGCCGAAGGGGCTGAGCTCGTCTCCGGCGATGGCGAAGCCGTTCGTGTCGGGGCCCTGTTCAGTGTTCAGGGAGACAAGACGATCAAGCTGTCCAAGGCCGAGCCTGGGGACATTGTCGCCATTGCCAAGGCGGACAACGCCAAGCCCGGCATGCTGCTTGGCAGGCAAGCGCATGGCGACGCTTCGATCCGCCTGATCGACCTGCCGCCTCGCAATGCGAGCCTTGCCATTGCGACCCGCGATCGCAAGGACGACGTCCGCCTTTCCACGGCTTTGCACAAGCTGGTCGAGGAAGACCCTGCGCTCGATTGGGGGCATGACGATGTAAGCCATGAAACCGTGTTGCGCGGAATCAATGACGAGCATCTGGCCGTCACGCTTGCCAAGCTCAAACGGCGCTACGGCGTGGAGGTCGACGTCCATCCGCCGCGGATCGCGTACAAGGAATCGATCCGCAAAGGCATCACACAGCGAGGACGCCACAAGAAGCAGTCGGGCGGCCATGGGCAATTCGGGGATGTCGTTATCGAAGTCCGCCCCCTGCCGCGCGGCGAAGGGTTTCGTTTCGATGACAGGATCACCGGCGGTGCCATTCCAAAGCAATGGATCCCTGCCGTCGAAATGGGTGTGCGCGACGCCATGGAGAAGGGTCCGCTGGGCTATCCCGTGGTCGATGTGGCAGTCACATTGATTGATGGCTCATTTCACAGCGTCGACAGCTCCGAGCTTGCCTTCCGCATCGCCGGGCGAATAGCCATGAGCGAGGCCCTGCCGCAATGCCAACCCTATCTGCTCGAACCCATGTGCCACCTTGTGATTGAAACGCCAACCGGCGCCACATCCAAGGCGAGTTCAACCATCTCGAGCCGCCGTGGTCAAATTCTCGGCATAGGATCACACCCAAGCTGGCAGCGCTGGGACAGGGTTGAGGCCATCATCCCCGAGGCCGGCCTGCATGGCCTTGATGCCGAATTGCGGTCAATGAGCCAGGGACTTGCAAGCTTCACTGCGCGCTATGATCACGTCGCCGAACTGAGCGGAAAGCTCGCAGACGACGTGATCAAACAAGCAGCGCTAGCGGCTTAGGCGAAGTTGTAAGGCCCACCCTTTTCAAGCGCGCGTTGCCAGGCGGGCCGGGCATGGATCATTTTGACAAAGGCATCGAGCTTCGGCCGCGTTGCTGTGCGCCCTTGCATTGCAGCAACTTCGGCAGGGAAACTCAGCATGAAATCGGCGGCCGAAAGGCTGCTCCCTATGAAATGCCCGCTGCCGTTAAGCTGGCTCTCCATATAGTCGAAATGGCTGTTCAACTGTTCGTCAATCCGCGGCAAGATGGGGGCTGCAGCCTCACCTAGGCGACCGGCATACAGGCCCAGCAAGATCGGCGTCATGACCGAACCTTCGGCAAAATGGATCAATTCCATATGACGGACATGATCGTCCGTGCCACGTGTCGGCACAAACGCCTCCCCGCCATGTCGTTCGCAGATATATTCGGTGATTGCCCCGGATTCGCAGATCACCCGCCCATTGTCCTCAATGACAGGTGATTTTCCGAGCGGATGCACGGCCGCGAGTTCGGGAGGCGCCAGATTTGTAACGGCATCACGCTGATAGTGGCGAATTTCGTAGGGCCTGCCAATTTCCTCAAGCAACCAGAGGATTCTTTGCGAACGTGAATTGTTCAGGTGATGGACAATCAAGGTCATTCAATAACTCCCACTATAAATGCGCCGACCAAATCCATGCCGCCGCCTTAAACATTACAGTTCCATCGACCAAATGGTTGCATAATTTCTGCGATAAATGTTCAAAAAAGACATTTTTTTCTTCCGCATCAAGATTGCGGATCAATGGCGCAGCCGGACCAATGCGTGAAAAAAAGTCGACAGCGTCCGCAACCGCGTCATCTCCAGCGCCAGCGATATAGGAAAAGGTGACGGATTCCGCGTGAGCGTTCTTCCAGCCGGCTTGTCCAAGTATGTTCCGGACATGGTCGGGATCGGAAAAGGCAAAGGGGCCTGGCGCGAACGGTTGCGGAGGCGCTGGCGGAGCCGGGAGAAGAGCCGGAATTTCAACAGCCCATTCATTCTCTGCCCGATCCTGAAAACAGGAAAAGACAAGTTGCGCACCGAGGGTCGCAATTTCAGCAAAATGCGTAAAGGCAGCAATAGGATCATCAAAGAACATTACCCCGTGCCGGGAGACCAGCATATCCGGACGCCAACCATTGCCAGACCAGCGGGTCGCATCGTGAATTTCAAAGCGCACGCGGCCATCAGTGTTGCGCGCCCGCGCCGCAAGAGCGAGCGACTCAGACAGGTCTATGCCGACAATGTCAGCCATTGGCAGCCGCTCGGCCAGCGCGAGAGACGTCGCACCCGCCCCACACCCAATATCAAGAATGCGTGCATCAGGCCGGGCCCTGGATGCAATACGATCGACAAGAACGGCATTGAGCTCCGAAAAACTCCGATCGGTGCGCTCAAACTCTGCAGCCCAATTTCGTCCGACCGCTCCCTGCCAGTCTGCAGCATTCGTCATGACATGCCTTTCCTGTGTGCCGTTGCACGCGAAGCAACCTCGCGCACAAATTTTGCGGCC
Source organism: Sphingomonadales bacterium (assembly GCA_016704425.1). Lineage (GTDB taxonomy): Bacteria > Pseudomonadota > Alphaproteobacteria > Sphingomonadales > Sphingomonadaceae > Aquisediminimonas. The sequence continues at coordinate 101,365 of JADJAC010000008.1, read as the reverse complement.
ATGATGGCCGTCACTCCATTGACGTCAAACCGCGGATTGAGTTCGACGATATCGGCCGCAACAATTTCACCCGTCACCCTGTCAAGGATTTCGAGCACGTCGCGGACGCTCAATCCGCCCGGCTCTGGATGGGAGACGCCGGGAGCGAAAGCCGGATCCAATCCGTCGAGATCAAGGCTCACATAGACGGGGCCCGCAAGGCTAGGCACATTGTCAGGCGCAAAATTCCGCATGTCGATGATCTCGACGCCGAAGCGCTCCGCCTGCTCCCGACAATGTCGATTGAGGGTCCGGATTCCAACCTGCACAAGCCGGACCGCAAGCCCGTTTTCCATGATGCGTGCAAAGGGAGACGCATGCGATCGCGGATTGCCTTCAAAATCGTCGTAAAGATCAGGGTGAGCGTCCACATGGAGTATGGTGACTTGCCCATAATGCGCGTGAATGGTCTGAAGCACCGGATAGGTCACCGCATGATCACCTCCCAGCAGGATGGGGATCGCCTGCCCCTGCAAGGACGCAGCGACGGCTATGCGGATCAGATCGTCATCACCGGGACCTTCCGTGAGGGCCAGGTCCCCCTTGTCGACAATTTGAAAATCACGGCCAATTTCCATGCCGTTCTCGCATGCAGTATTCCCGCGATCGCTCCATAGTGCATCCCGAATCAATGGCGGGGCAAGGGCGGGCCCACGCACGAACGAACTGTTGCAATCGGTTGGCAAGCCAATGAGGTGAAAAACGGGGTCCATAAGCACATCCTCGCGGCATTGGCGGACAAGCGCAATCGGTACCGGTCATAAAGCCAAAAAGGCCCGCTGCGGGGGGAGCAGCGGGCCTCTGGTTGCATGAAGCGGGGCGCGACTAGATGTCGTCGTCCGCTTCGGGTCCTGTCATCATCTCTTCGGCAACCACTTCGATCTTGCCGCGAATGGCCTTTTCAAGTCTTTCGGCAACCTCCGGATTTTCCTTGAGATACATTTTCGAATTTTCGCGCCCCTGCCCGATCCGGATCGAGTCATAGGAAAACCAGGCGCCGGACTTCTCGACAATCCCGGCCTTGACCCCAAGATCGAGAATTTCGCCCGTCTTCGAAATGCCTTCGCCGTACATGATGTCGAACTCGACCTGCTTGAACGGAGGAGCCACCTTGTTCTTGACCACCTTTACCCGGGTCGTGTTGCCAACAATATCGTCCCTGTCCTTGATCTGCCCCGTGCGGCGGATATCAAGGCGGACAGACGCATAGAATTTGAGCGCGTTGCCTCCGGTCGTTGTTTCGGGAGACCCGTACATGACACCGATTTTCATACGAATCTGATTGATGAAGATGACCGTGCAGTTCGAACGGCTGATGGAACCCGTGATCTTGCGCAGCGCCTGACTCATCAAACGTGCCTGCAGGCCAACATGACTGTCACCCATTTCGCCTTCAATTTCCGCGCGCGGAACAAGGGCTGCCACCGAATCGATCACCAGAACGTCCACAGCGTTCGAACGAACGAGCGTATCGGTAATCTCGAGCGCCTGTTCACCGGTATCGGGCTGCGACACGATCAGTTCATCGATATTGACACCCAGCTTTTTCGCATAGCCCGGATCCAGCGCATGCTCGGCATCGATAAACGCTGCTGTTCCGCCCTTCTTCTGGGCTTCTGCAATGGCATGAAGGGCCAGAGTCGTCTTGCCCGAGCTTTCAGGACCGAAAATTTCAATCACGCGCCCCTTGGGCAGGCCGCCGATGCCCAGCGCAATGTCGAGCCCGAGCGATCCGGTTGAAACCGCCTCGATCTCGATCGCTTCACGCTGGCCCAGCTTCATTGCCGAACCCTTGCCAAAAGCACGATCAATCTGTGCGAGTGCTGCCTCGAGCGCCTTTTCCCTATCCATATTTCCTGCTGTCCGTTCGGAATCGATCAATTTCAGAGACGCTGCCATGGCCGTTACCCTCACCCGCCGCAAGCCGATTCCTGCGGTTCGATGATCCATGTATATCTTTTGTTCCTATTGAACAAGGGGGGAACAAAAAAATATTCCCTTTTCGTTCCATGGGCCAATCCCGTGCAGATCAACCCTGCATACGGGCGTTGGCCGTCATCACGTCACGTACGGCCTCTGCCAGCTGCTGGACTGAAAACGGCTTGGGAAGAAAGGCCAGATTATCAAGGTCAATTGTCTTGCGAAGCTGTTCCTCGGCATAGCCGGACATGAACAGGATCGGCAGCTTGGGACGGGATTCACGTGCATGGCGAACAAGTGTCGGTCCATCCATCACGGGCATCACCACGTCAGACACGAGGAGGTCAATGTCATCCCGCCCGTTCATGATCTCAAGCGCCTCCTCGCCATTTGCAGCTGTCACGACAGTGTAGCCGTTCCGCGTCAGTGCCCGTTCGGCAACCGCCCGCACCATATCCTCGTCCTCGACCAGGAGGATCGTACCCGTCCCCCAGGTTTCCGACGGCTTTTCCTTAACCTTGATCAATGCCGGCGCTGGATGGGATTCAACCCGGTGCACGGGCAGGTAGATGACGAAGCTTGTTCCTTCTCCCGGCTTGGAATCGGCAAAGATAAACCCGCCGGATTGCTTCACGATCCCGTAAACGGTCGAAAGGCCCAAGCCGGTTCCTTTCCCCACTTCCTTGGTCGTGAAGAAGGGCTCGAACACCTTGGGAAGAAGTTCGGGCGCAATGCCGGTGCCCGTGTCCGATACGCTGAGCGCCGTATAGTCGGCAATCGGCAGGATATCGCTGCCCAGCTTGCGCACATCTGCCGTGGAAACGGCATAGGTCTGGATCGTCAACGTCCCGCCGCGCGGCATGGCATCGCGCGCATTGACGGCGAGGTTGACGATCACCTGCTCGAGCTGCCCGGGGTCCGCGCGGACGGCACCAAGGTTGCGGCCATGCTTGACGTTCAGCGTAACCGTTTCGCCCAGCAACCGCTTCAGGAGGTTTGAAATTTCCGAAACGATGTCGGGCAACTGGAGGATCTGCGGACGCAAAGTCTGCTGGCGGGAAAAGGCAAGAAGCTGGCGTGTCAGCCCTGCCGCGCGATTGGCATTGCTGCGAATTTGCTGGATGTCATCATAATCGCTGTCGCCAGGTGTATGGCGCATGAGCATCAGGTCGCAATGGCCGAGGATGCCGGTCAGGATATTGTTGAAATCATGCGCAACGCCACCGGCAAGCTGTCCCACCGCCTGCATCTTCGTTGCCTGCGCCACTTGTTTCTTGAGTTTCGATTCCTCGCTATTGTCCTTGATCGAAAGAAGAACTGCCGCATCCCCAAGTCCGCGCGCTCCCGCAATGGTCAGCGCAACAGGCTCCTCGGGCTGATCGCGCAAGCGCACAGCGATATCCCCGGTCATGGCCTGGCCAGACGCAAAGCGCCGGACAGAGTCCGCCACCGCCGCCTTGTCTTCGCGGACCACAAGATCGCCGGGGTAAATCGGTTTTGAATTGGGCGGCAGGCCGACGGCACGGCAAAAGGCGTCGTTCAGAAACAGAAACCGGCCGTCACGATCCGCCAGTGCCAAGCCAAGGGGCAAGATCCCGAGAAGCGACTGGATATGGGCGATCCCCCCACCCTGACCCGCCGAATGGGCTTCGCCATCTTCATCCAGCAGGATGATGAGCGTTGGAGAATCAGGATTGTCGGCCTCGATCGGAATCTGGAGCAGCCGAAGCGGCGTACCGGAAGGCCCCTCATTCACGAACCGGATTGCGCCATTCGAGTCCGTTTCAAGCAGAGTCACGAAATCGCGGCCTTCGACGCTACCCTCAGGCCGCCCGCTGGCCCTCAACATGAAGCTGCGACTGGCGCTGCGCACACGACCTTCGGCACCGATCATGACGGCCATGATGCCCGCCTCGCCAATGCGCACTCCGGCGGGGCCTTCGATCAGGCGCTTCGCTTCAGCGGCAAGGTCAATCGCATTCGCCGCGTTGAACCGCCAGACGAGATGATCTTCATTGCGCCCCCCGCGCATCACTTCTGCATCGAACGTCATGAGATCTCGGCGCAGGCCCCGCAGCAGGAAGCGACCATCGCGCCAGGCAACGCGCCCGGCCTGCGTCAATGCCGCGGTATCGGCGTCGCTCAGACCCAGCGCGGGAGGAGCTGTCGGGCCGCTGAACCAGCTTTCATGGAGCGCATTGGCACAAACGAGCCGGCCCATCCGGTCCGTCACGGCCACGGCAACATTTCCATTGTCAGCAGCTTCGCGCACAAGTGCCCAGTCGAAATCGACCTGTGCGCTTGCGACAGGTGGATAAAGCGTGCGAAAAACCTGAAGCAGCGCCGCAAGTACCAAGGTCATTGCCGCGAAGCCGGATGCCATCAACCCGTCGCCCGAGCCCCAGAAAATGAGCGATGCGGATCCGACAGCTGCAAACAGCACGGCAATCAGAAGAGTTCGATCGCTCACTCGGGCCAGAAGCGTCATCGGCCGGGGAGGTAGAGAAGAACTTGCCATCAACCTGCCCGCTGCCGCCGAACAGATCGCGCACGCCATTTGCGACCGATATTCCACCGCCAGAAGAAGGACGAGACGAGATAGCCAATCGAAGCGATCACAACCGACATGACCAAAGTCCCCAGTGCCAGTGGTCCCGATTTGGCAATCAGCCAAGCAGCCCATTGCGTCGCTTGCCCGGCCGCCGGGTGGTCGACGTGCGGCAATGGTGACATGGCATCAAGATGGAGCATCGCCGTGCCGACAAGATAGGCAAGATAATAAAAGGGCGGTATTGTGAAGGGATTAATCAGCCAGGTCACTGCGGCAGCAATCACGAGGTTCGCCCGAGTCGGAACGGCAGCGAGAGCAGCAAACATCGTGTGTGCAACCGGGATGATCGGGGCTATCAGCAATCCGATGGCAACGCCTCTTGGCACCGAACGCCTGTTCAGCCTCCAAAGGTCCGGTCGTAACAAATGGTGCGCAAATGGACGGGTCCAACGGTTTTTGGCCACCCAATCGCGCGTGGGCAGCTTGCTTTTCAAAGTTCCGATCAGGCCAATCATCCGCGATCCTTCAACAGCCGGGCCGCTTCGCGCTTCCAGTCCTGTTCCTTGATATGTTCGCGCTTGTCATGTGCCTTGCGGCCCTTGGCAATGGCCAGTTCGACCTTCGCTCGCCCCCTGGCGTTGAAATAAATGCACAGAGGCACGAGTGTCATTCCCTGCCGGGCCACGGCGCCGTGCATCTTGTTGATCTCGCGCTCGTGCAGCAATAGTTTGCGCGGCCGTTTCGGTTCATGATTGAACCGGTTGCCGTGGCTGAATTCAGGAATGTTCGAATTGACCAGCCAGATTTCATTGCCTTTCACTTCAGCATAGCTTTCGGCAATCGATCCTTCGCCAAAACGCAGCGCCTTGACCTCAGTTCCAGTAAGCGCAATTCCGGCTTCATAGGTCTGATCGATGGCATAGTCGAAGCGCGCCCGCCGGTTTTCGGCGACGACCTTGACCTTGTCACTGCTGGGGCGGGGGCGTGCCATCAGATCAATCCAGCAATCTCCAGAGCCGCATCGACGGCATTGCGCGCGGCTTCGCAAGGGCGTGTCATTGGCAGGCGAAGCTCATCGGTCATCCAGTCCAGAATCCGGCTGAGCGCATATTTCGCGGGCCCGGGCGAAGCGTCAGCAAACAGGGCACCGTGCAGTGCGTGCAGCACGTCATCAAGCTCACGCGCATGCGCAAAATCGCCAGCCTGACACGCTCTCTGAACCTCGGCGCAAAGGTTCGGGGCAACATTGGCAGTCACCGATATACAACCCACCCCTCCGGCGCCATTGAACGCGACCGCCATGTCATCATTCCCGGACAATTGGCAGAAATCTGGCCCGCAGCCGATACGATGCGAGGAAACGCGCGCAAGATTACCACTGGCGTCCTTGATCCCGATGATTGAGGGGATCGCAGCAAGCTTTATCATCGTGGCGGGCAGGATGTCCGTCACTGTCCGCGCCGGGACGTTATAGGCAATCATCGGCAGGTCGCTGTGCTCGGCAAGATGCGCGAAATGCGCGTAAATGCCTTCCTGGTTCGGCCGGTTGTAATAGGGCGCCACGACAAGCGCCGCAGCTGCACCCGCCTTCTTTGCAAAATCCATATGCCGAACGGCCGTCGCAGTGTCGTTCGAACCGCAACCAGCGATGACAGGCACGCGCCCATTGGCCTGATCGATACACAATTCGATGACGCGATAATGCTCGTCATAGGACAGGGTCGCACTCTCTCCGGTTGTCCCGCATGGGACGAGAGCACTCGATCCGTTGGCGATTTGCCAGTCCACAAACCGGCGAAAAGCCTCTTCGTCAATCAACCCGTCGCGAAAAGGAGTCACCAGAGCGGGAATTGAGCCCGAAAACATAGGAGCAGTCCTTCAAATCTTCACCATTTTCCGCCATATGGCGATCATGATGAACGTTATGCATTCCAAGCGGCCAGATAGGAGTGGACCCCCTGCCCTGTCCAGCTTTGCAACACGATTTGTCACGTCAATGTTGGTCCTGGGCACAGCGCTTGGAACAACAGGCGCATTTGCGCAGGTCCTGCAGCCGACGCCAATGCCGATCGCGCAGCCCCCGCGGCCTGCCGACGCCATTGCGGGTTCAGTTTCCGAATGGCGAATGCTTAGCCAGTCCGGGAATTTTCCCTTCGCCAGCTACGCCAATTTTCTCATCCATCATGCGGGCTTCCCCGATTCGATCGCGATGCGGAAAAATGCCGAAAAGATGTTGCGGACTGACGGTGAGTCCAGCGATCAGGTCATGGCCTTTTTCCGCCGCTATCCGCCATTGAGCGCAACAGCAAGCTTGCGTTTTGCAGAAGCGCTTTCGGCGCGCGGTTTCCGAGAAGAAGCAAAGACAGCTGCGCGCAACGCCTGGATCGGAGGCGCCCTCACCCCTGAAGACGAAAGCCGCCTGCTTGGCCGGTTTGCCGATGCGATCCTCCCATCGGATCATGATCTGCGGATGGACCGATTGTTATGGGACCGCGCGACGACCGCTGCCACTCGCCAGCTTGCATTGGTCAGTCCTCAGAAACGCGCCGTGTTCGAAGCCAGGCTGGCCATGCTCACCAAGGCGCCCGATGCCGCGGCAAAATCTTCCCTGGTGTTCGACAGTGCCCGCAACGACGCCGGTTTTCTTGCCGATCGCAATTGGTGGCAGCGCAACACCGGCCAGCTCATTGCATCGCGGGAATTGCTTGCGGCGCCGCGCGCCTTGATCAGCCCGCCGCGCGATCCGGGCAAATGGCTCGACATACTCTACGTGACTGCAAAAGCGGCGAGCAATGACGGCCAGTTCAGCCTCGTATACAACATCGCCCGGCAACTCGCAGAAACCTATCCGACCGGCACAATCGTAAGCGAACGGCCATTTTCGGAGCGCGATACCTATACAGATCTTGCCTGGCTGGGCGGACAAGCGGCGATGACACAGCTTGGCAAGCCACAGGATGCCGTTGCGCTTTTCAACCTCTATGCAAACGCTGCGCAATCAGCTCAAACCCGCGCCAAGGGCTATTATTGGGCCGGACGCGCGGCCGAAGCTTCGGGACAGAAGGCATTGGCAGCCGGCTACTACAGCAGCGCCGGGGCTTTCTTCGACCAGTTCCACGGCCAGCTTGCCCTCGAACGGCTCGGCAGGCCTGTCGCGCCGCCCTCAGCCACGCGCGTTATTGAAATCTCGGCAGCGCAACGGCAGGCGTTCGAAAACTCCCCGCTCGTCCAGGCAGCAAAATACCTTGGGGCGCAGGGGCAGTGGCTGGAGCAGACAAAGTTCGTTCGCGCCATTGCAGCGAAATCGACAACGGATCTGGATTCAATCCTTGCCACAGAGCTTGCCCAAAAGATCAATCGCCCTGATCTTGCGGTCATGATTGGCCGCAATGCACGTGCGGCGGGCTTGGGCGATTATTTGCGCACCGCCTTCCCGCAGGTCCAGGTGCCGGACGATATCGCAGGAAGCTGGACAATGATTCATGCCATAGCGCGGCAGGAAAGCCAGTTCGATCGCCAGATCGTTAGCCATGCCGGTGCGCGAGGCCTGATGCAGTTGATGCCGGGCACTGCCCGGGAAACTGCATCGCTTGCCGGATTGAACTACGATCCGCTGGCTCTGTATGACACAACCTACAATGTGCGGCTGGGTTCCACCTATTTCGGGCAGATGATGGACCGTTATTCCGGAAGCTATGTCCTCGCTGTCGCGGCCTACAATGCAGGGCCGGGCAATGTCGACAGATGGCTCCGAAACATTGGCGATCCGCGCTCGGGTATGGACGTCCTGACATGGATTGAGCGTATCCCGCTTTCGGAAACGCGCGACTATGTGCAGCGCGTGCTGGAAAATGCAGTCGTTTACGACCTGCTCAATCCCAAGAGCGCAAACATCAAAAGCTCGACGCCGCTTTCCGGATACCTCGGAAAATCAAAGCCCGGCTAGTCGTTCACTCCTTTGCTTCGACAGTCCAGTTCTGGCCGCGTGAAATGAGCGCCTGAAGGTCAGCTACCTTGCCTTCGGATGCCTTGGCATTCTGCTCCATCACAGCCGCCTCGAAGGTCGGGCGCGGATCATCGTAAAGCACACCAAGCGCCATCGGGAACGCACCGAACGGCATTTCAACCAACATATGGGCAACGGCGCGATTCGTGACATCATGAACTATCACGCCCGCGCCTTGCCAATCACCATCCGCAACATCGACGACCTTGAGCGTCAGCCTATCAATATCCATTGCGATGCCCTTGGAGCCTCCTGCAAACAGCATCGGTTGTCCGTTCTCGAGCCAGAGTTGGTGATCAGCATTCGCCTTTTCAGTGAAGGACGCGAAGACATCGGCATTGTAAACGATACAATTCTGGAAGATTTCAACGAAGGCTGCGCCCTTGTGCGCGTGCGCAGCCTTTAACACCGACGGCAGGTTCTTGTTCACGTCGAAACCGCGCGCTACGAAGCGCGCGCCTGATCCAAGTGCAAAGGCGCAGGGCGTCGCCGGGCGATCGACCGAGCCAAAGGGAGTCGAAGGACTGCGCGTCCCGATCCGGCTGGTCGGCGAATATTGCCCCTTGGTCAGGCCGTAAATCTCATTGTTGAAGAGAAGTATCTGGCAATCGAGGTTCCGGCGCAGCAAGTGCATCGTGTGATTGCCGCCAATCGAGAGTGCATCTCCGTCGCCGGTGATGATCCAGACATCAAGGTCTGGATTGGCCAGTTTCACACCCGTCGCCACAGCCGGCGCACGACCGTGGATCGTATGAAAGCCATAGGTTTCCATATAATAGGGAAAACGCGAGGAGCAGCCGATGCCGCTCACAAATACGGTGTTTTCCGGCGTCGCGCCGATTTCAGGCATCGTCCGCTGGACGGCCTTCAGAATAGCATAATCGCCGCAACCGGGACACCAGCGGACTTCCTGATCAGTTTCCCAATCCTTCGGCGATGATTTCGCAACAGGGGTCATGTCGTTCATGCGAGTTCTCCCTCAATCGCGGCTTCGATTTCGGCAATGCGGAACGGCTGCCCGCTGACCTTGTTAAGTGGTTTCGCGTCAACCAGAAACTGATCGCGCAGCACGGTCTTGAACTGGCCTGTATTCATTTCGGGCACGAGAACCCGATCATAGCGCTTGAGCAGGTCGCCGAGGTTGGACGGCAGCGGCCAGATGTGGCGCACATGGATATGGGCAACATCATGCCCCTTGGCACGCGCACGCCGCACTGCCTGGTGGATCGGACCGAAAGTCGAACCCCAGCCCACAATCGCGAGCGTCCCATGATCCTCGCCGATGCAAACATCCTGTTCCGGAATATATGACGCAATCCCGTCGATCTTGTTCTTGCGGATATCGGTCATCGCCTGGTGGTTGGCCGGCGAATAGTTGATGTGGCCGGTATCCACTTCCTTTTCGATACCGCCGATCCGGTGAAGCAGGCCCGGCGTTCCGGGCTTGACCCAAGGGCGTGCCAGCTTGTCGTCGCGGCTATAGGGCTTGAACCCGCCCTCGGGAACGGATTCGAGAAAGCTTACCGGGAAGGGCTTGAAATCGCCGGTATCGGGAACCTTCCAGGGTTCAGCCGCATTCGCGATATAGCCGTCTGTCAATAGGATGACCGGCGTCATGAACTGGGTCGCAATCCTCACCGCCTCGATTGCGCACTCGAATACATCGGCGGGCGATCGCGCCGCAATCACAGGCATCGGTGTATCGCCGTTACGGCCGTAAACTGCCTGATATAGGTCCGATTGCTCGGTCTTGGTTGGAAGGCCCGTCGAAGGACCGCCGCGCTGTGAATTGACAATGACAAGCGGAAGTTCCGTCATCGCCGCAAGGCCCATCGCTTCGCCCTTCAAGGCGATGCCGGGGCCAGATGATGACGTAACGCCCAGCTGCCCCGCATAGGATGCGCCGATTGCGGATGCGATTGCAGCGATTTCGTCTTCTGCCTGGAATGTCGTCACCCCGAAATGCTTGAGGTTCGACAGATAATGGAGGATCGCCGATGCTGGCGTGATCGGATAGCCGCCGAAGAACATCTTTACGCCGGCGAGATGGCACCCAGCAACAAGCCCGTAGGCCACTGCCTCTGCTCCGGTAATCGTCCGGTAGAGCCCGGGGGCCACGTCAGCAGCCGAAATATGGCGCTGCGGGATGGGCACCGAACCGGGCTGCCCGATTTCGGCCGTTTCGCCATAGGCATGGCCAGCATTCAAAGCCGCGATATTGGCATCGGCCAATACCTTGTTCTTCGCAAATTTGCCATTGAGCCAGTCGATAATCGGCTGCCGATCACGATCGAACATCCAGAGCGCCAGCCCAAGCGTCCACATGTTCTTGCAGCGCAGTGCTTCCTTGTTGCCAAGGCCGAACGGCTTCACGGCATCCATCGTCAATTGGGAGATATTGAAATGGATCACCTGCCATTGCGCCAGGCTGTCATCTTCAAGCGGATTGGCGTCATATTCGGCCTTGCCAAGATTGCGCGCAGAAAACTCGCCACTGTCGGCAATGATCAGACCACCGGGCTTCAGGTCCTTTACATTTGTCTTGAGTGCCGCCGGATTCATCGCGACGAGCACATCGGGTGCATCACCGGCCGTATCGATTTCATCCGAACCGAAATTGATCTGGAAGGCGGAAACCCCGAACAATGTGCCCTGCGGCGCCCTGATCTCCGCGGGGAAATCCGGGAAAGTGGCGAAATCATTGCCTGCAAGCGCCGATGAAAGAGTGAACTGGCCACCCGTCAACTGCATGCCATCGCCCGAATCGCCAGCGAAGCGGACAACAACCGCTTCGGAGGGATGGTTGGCGGTGCTTGAATTTCCTTGATCGTCAATCTTGTGTGCGGCGGAGGCCATCAACTCTGTCCTGCGATTGTATCGTCTGTGCAGAGGCCCCTAGACCGGAAACCCCGCGACAACAAACTAGTAAAACTCGCCAGCCACGCAATCTCTCTTTGCGCATGGACGAATGGCTCTGAGCGGATTAGTCCTCATGTGCAACGAAAAAGGAGAAGATTGGATGGCTGAGCATTTTGTCCGACCTGATGTGGCATTGTTCCTGCAGTTCCTGAACAATCAGCCCGGCCCGAAGATGCAGGACCTGCCTGTCGCCGACGCCAGGAACATGATGCTTGCCATGCGGCACGTCGCAGATGCCGAAACGGGCAATCTTGCGATTATCCGCGATCTCTCGATTCCTGGGCCTGCCGGGAATATTCCCGCGCGCATGTATGATGCTCGCGAGAATCGGCAACCGGGGCCGGTCATGGTGTTTTTCCACGGGGGCGGGTTTGTCATCGGCGACATTGATACGCATGAGCCCTATTGCGCCGAAGTGGCCCGCCAGCTCGACATGCCCGTCATCTCCGTGGATTACCGGCTCGCTCCGGAGCATCCCTTTCCTGCGGCTCCTGAAGATTGCGAAGCTGCGGCGCGCTGGATTGCAGACAATATTCCCTGTACGGGCCTTGTCCTTTCGGGGGACAGTGCCGGCGGCAACCTGACGGTCGTAACGACAATGGCGCTCCGCGATCACCCGGCGTCGGTTCCCGTAATTGCACAGCACCCTATTTACCCGGCAGTTTCCTCGCACAATGATTGGCAGAGCTACCGGGATTTCAATGAGGGCTTCCTCCTTACCAAGGACGGCATGGATTGGTTCATGGATGCCTATCAATTCGATCCCGAAGATCGTCGCGCCAACCCGCTTGAGCATGACCAGAGCGGAATGCCACCCTCGCTGGTTGTGACAGCGGGCCTCGATCCGCTGCGCGATCAGGGTCGCGCCTATGCCGAAACCCTGAAAGCCGCAGGAGTGCAGACGGTTTATCTGGAAGCTGCGGGAAATATCCACGGCTATATCAATCTGCGAAAAGGAATCCCATCGGTTCAGGACGATATCGACGCCAACCTTGCTGCCTTGAAGGAGATGCTTGCAACAGTGATGGCCGAGGCATGAAATTCACGCCCTTCCTGCTTGGACTTGCAATGGCGACACCTGCCATTGCCCAGGTCGAAGAGGGTCCCGCCATCAAGCCCGCCGCTGATGCAATGCGCGAGGCATGGCGGCAAAGCCCAGCAAAACCCGTTGCGATCACAGTGCCACTCTTTGGGCGGATCATGAAGTTCGATATGATCCGCGGCTTTGTGCCTGCCTACAAGGCACAGAATGCGCGGCAATTCATTTTCGAGTTCCTTCCCGATGGCGAAACCTTTGACAATTGGACTCAGATGGTCACTGTCACGGGTGCAAAGGGACCGGGTGCGGATACCCGCAACGACCTAGAATTGGCGGCGGCGATCCTTGGCAATCCGGCAGGCTGCGCGAAGTCTCCATTCTATCGCGCGCTGGGTTCGGCCAAGACGGTCGATGGCGTGTCGCAAGTCATGGTTACAAAAGGTTGCGCTGCTACTGCATCAGGAGCCTATCCCGGCGCGACATCTAGCCGCGGCGAGCAAAGCCTTATCCTCCATTTTCGCGACGCGCAGAATACCTACTCCCTGCAATTCGCGGTGCGCCGCAGTTTCCTGAACGGCCAGCCGCCGATAGCGGACAAGGCTGCTGCCGGGACACTTGCTCAATTCGGGAGAGTAAGGCTGTGCAGCACCTCGTCGACGGATGCAGAATGTCGCTCTGCCCAATTGCTTGAGCGACAGAGATCTCTGGGTCGATGATGAGTCCGGATGACCTTCCATATCGCCCATGCGCCGGAGTGATGCTGCTCAACCCTGAAGCGCAGGTCTTCGTCGGGCAGAGGCTTGATAGCGATGCGGACGCCTGGCAAATGCCGCAGGGCGGAATTGATCCTGGGGAAAGCCCCGAGGACGCCGCGATCCGCGAACTGGAAGAAGAAACCGGCATTGCACGGCACCTTGTCGATGTGGTCGCACGTTCGGCTGGAGAACTTCTTTATGATCTTCCGCCGTCATTGCTGGGCCGGATATGGGGCGGTCGGTATCGAGGGCAGCGCCAGACCTGGTTCCTGATGCGTTTCCGGGGCACCGACGACGATGTGAACATTGCAACCAAGCACCAGGAATTTCGCGCCTGGCGCTGGGTTGGGCCCGATCAGCTCGAGGGTCTTATCGTGCCATTCAAGAGGGAGTTGTATCGCAATGTCGTCGCCGAATTCACGCCCCATTTTTGAAACGCGCCCAGCAAGCTGGTGGGATCGCAATGCCGTACCCAAGCTGATCGGCTTTTGCTGCGCCCAGCCGCAAATCATGAAGGCCCGCAGCCGCATTGTTCCGAAAGCAGATGGCGACGTGCTCGAACTTGGATGCGGTGGCGGGATAAACATGGAATTCTATGACCCTGCCAGGATCCGGAGCTTTTCTGGACTGGATCCCTCCCCTGCGCTGCTCGATGCTTCACGAGAGGCTGCAAGCGCTCGGGGCATGACAGCAGACATTCGCGGAGGCGTTGGAGAAGCGATGCCGTTCGACGATGCGAGTTTCGATACAATTCTGGTGACCTTCACGCTCTGCTCTGTCGATGAACAAGCTCAAGTCCTGAAAGAAATGCGCCGCGTACTTCGCCCGGGCGGTAAGGCATTGTTCCTCGAACATGGTCGCGCTCCCGACGCTTCCGTTCAGAAATGGCAACGCCGGATCGAACCGGTATGGAAACGCATTGGCGGCAATTGCCACCTGACTCGCCAAATCACGGGAGCCTATCAAGCGGCTGGTTTCAGGATCGCAAACGCCGACAAGACCTATATGCCCAAAACGCCCCGTCCATTTGGCTGGATCGAATGGGGCGAGGCGCGAAACTAACTGTCAGAATCTCCAACGTGACGCTCGCCCCGCCGCTCGGCCAGGGCGACCTGTTTGTGACGTTCGGCATAGCGCCGCCGTTGTTCATCGGTGCGTGACGCCGCGCAGTGCGGACACTGGACGCCCTCGACAAAATCGACCGACGCGCATTCCTCGGCGTTGAGCGGCATGCGGCATGCACGGCAGAGGCTGTGACTGCCCGGCGCGAGGCCGTGCCCGACGGATACGCGTTCATCAAACACGAAGCATTCGCCTTCCCACAAGCTCTTTTCCTTGGGCACGGTTTCAAGATATTTGAGGATTCCCCCTTTCAGATGGGCCACATCCTCAATTCCCTCTGCCCGCAGAAACGCAGTCGATTTTTCGCAACGTATCCCGCCGGTGCAGAACATCGCCACCTTGGGATTGTTCCCGAATTCTGCGCGATGGGCCCGAAACCAGTCAGGAAATTGCGAGAAGCTGCGCGTCTTCGGATCGAGCGCGCCTTTGAACGTACCGATCTTCACCTCATAATCGTTGCGTGTATCGATCACGATCGTCGCAGGATCGCTGATGAGGGCATTCCACTCCGCTGCCTCGACATAACGCCCGACGTCTCGCGAAGGATCGATCCCAGGCACGCCCAGAGTGACGATTTCCTTCTTGAGGCGGACTTTCATCCTGTGAAAGGGCAAATCCGATGCGGTCGAAAATTTGACGTCAAGCGCCTCGCACCCCGGAAGATTGCGAATCTGTGCCAATACTGCATCAATCCCCGCCCGCTGGCCGGCGATCGTGCCATTGATGCCCTCGCGCGCGAGCAAGAGCGTGCCCTTCACTCCGTTTGCCCGACAGGCCTCAAGGAGGTGCGGCTTGACGGCAGCCGGGTTGTCGAACGGCGCAAAAAGATAGAGTGCGGCAACGGTAAACATATTCGCCAATTCCTGGCTCTTCCTTCACTCAAATGGAAATGCTGACCGGCATTTCCGTAAAGCCGTGAAGGAAGCAGCTGGCGAGCCGTTTCGGTTCTGCTGCAAGGGAAACGGTCCAGTTCCGCTCGACAATCTCGCCGATCAATGTCGCGAGCTGGATCTCGGCCAAACGGGCGCCTACGCAGCGGTGCACACCATGCCCGAAGCCAAGGTGCCGCCGCGCATTTTCCCGCCGGACGTCGAAACGTCCCGCGTCAGGAAAGACACTTTCATCGCGATTGCCGGAAATATACCACATCACCACCTTGTCGCCTTTCTTGAGCGATTGCCCGCCAAGTTCGGTATCGTCAAGGCACGTGCGCCGCATGTGAGTCACGGGAGACTGCCAGCGGACAATCTCCTGCGCCGCGTTGGGAATCAGCGAGGGATCTTTACGCAACTGGTCGAGCTGTTCGGGAAAGAGGTTGCAGGCCTCGATGAACCCGCTCATCGAATTGCGGGTCGTGTCGTTCCCGCCAACGATCAGCAACGCAATCGTCGCGATCCGTTCTGCCGGCGTCAGGTTGCCCATCGCCTCGCTGTGGACCATGCGCGACAAAAGATCATCGGAAGGGGGCTGGGCACGCTTTGCTTCGAGCAGCGCATCGAAACGCATGAGCATCTGGCCCATTTCCATCATGAAATAGGCACGCCGTTCCTCGTCATGATCGGGCCTGACATCGCTTGCCAGATCAGACCAGCGCTTGAGGTCCGCCCTTTCCTCCCAAGGAAAATCGAACAGGATGCATAACATGCCTATCGTCAAGGGGATGGAGACGCGCTCAACCCAGTCGAATGTCTCACCAATCGGCAGCGAATCGAACAATTGCTTGGTCCGCTGCCGCACCTGCACTTCACGATCGGCCATCTGGCTGGGGTTGAACGCCGGCGCAACAACCTTGCGCTGCTCTGTGTGCCGCGGCGCATCCATCGCGATGAAGTTCGGAAACTCACGCTCGCCATAGGAATCGACGATCGTGATATTGCCCAATTCATAGGAAGAAGAAAAAACTGCAGGGTTGATCTCGACCTGTTGAACGAGATCATGCGTCACGACCGACCAATAGGGCCCATAAGGACTATCAGACCGGAAACTGACCGGCATTTCCGCCCGCAATCGGGAAAACGGCTCCTGCCAGCGATTCTCGGTGTAAAGGCTGTTATCACTGACATCGATAGGAGTGATTGCGGCAGGCATTTGTCCAGGTCCTTCTATTGAGCTGTAAAGCCGCCATCGACGACAAGTTCCGATCCGGTCATGAACGCTGCACGATCCGAAGCGAGGAAAGTCACTGCATCTGCAACATTTGCAGCCGTTCCAAAGTGGCCGAGCGGGTGGAGTTGCGACAGTGCCACTCGCGTCTCATTGTCGCCTGCCCCGGATCTCTCCGAAAAGCGATGCACCAGGTCATTCCCCATATCCGTCTCTATGATGCCCGGGTGGACGGAGTTGACCCGGATCTTGAGCGAAGCGACTTCCAGGGCGACACCTTTCGTAAAGAGTCTGACCGCACCTTTTGAGGCATTGTAACAACTTGCCAACCCGCTCCCCATTATGCCGGCTACCGACGAGAGGTTGATGATCGACGTTCCACCGCTCCATTTTGCAGAGCGTTCAGCCAAAGCAGGGATGGCATGCTTGCAGCCGAGGAAGACGCCCTCGACATTGACGGCGTGAAGCGTGCGCCATTCGTCCAAAGTCGTCTCAGTAACCGGCTTGGCAAGGAAAAGCCCGGCATTGTTGACAAGGATGTCGAGCCCGCCAGCTTCGGCCTTTGCAAACGCAATCGCATCCACCCATTCGCTCTCGCTCGTCACATCCTGCCGCAACGCAATCCCGCCAAGTTCCTTGGCCAGATCTTCCGGCGCCTGAAGATCGCTGACGATGACACGCGCGCCAGCCGCCGCCAGTGCACGCGCCGATGCAAGACCGATTCCGCGCGATGCGCCCGTCACAAGCGCGACGCGCCCTTGTAGTTCCGTCATGTCCCTCTCCTTTGTCGAACAAGCGTAACAGGCCCGTTCGACAGGGCAAGCGCTGCGTTAGCCTGCCTTCACCCGCTGCCTGAATTTGTGGAGCAGCGGTTCGGTATAACCGTTCGGCTGGGATACACCTTCGAATATGAGCGCGCGCGCAGCCTGGAATGCAATGCTATCCGGGGTCAGCTTTCGGTAAAGCGCGTCTCCGGCATTCTGCGCGTCGACCTTGGCGGCCATCTTGGCCAGCGCCGCATCGACCTGGGCTTCCGTTGCAACGCCGTGCAGCAGCCAATTGGCAATATGCTGCGACGAAATGCGCAATGTAGCCCGGTCTTCCATCAGGCCGATGTCATGAATGTCCGGCACCTTGGAACAGCCAACCCCCTGGTCGATCCAGCGCACGACATATCCGAGAATCCCCTGAGCATTGTTCTCCAGCTCTTCACGAACCTCTTCTTCCGACCAATTATGCCCCTTCGGCGAAACCGGGATTGTAAGCAGCGGATCCAGACTGGGCGTCGGCTCCTTTGCCAATTCGGCTTGCCGCGCAAACACGTCGCACTGATGATAGTGCATGGCATGGAGCGTGGCCGCAGTCGGCGATGGGACCCAGGCGGTATTGGCCCCCGAACGCGGATGGCCGATCTTCTGGACCATCATGTCCGCCATCATGTCGGGTGCGGCCCACATGCCCTTGCCGATCTGCGCCCGTCCCGAAAGGCCACAGGCAAGTCCGATCTGGACATTGCGAGACTCATAAGCCTGGATCCAGCTGGACGTTTTCATGGCGCCCTTGCGGATCATGGCGCCGGACTGCATCGCAGTATGCATTTCATCGCCGGTACGATCGAGGAAGCCGGTGTTGATGAAGACGATCCTGTCTCGCACGGCGTGGATGCAGGCTGCAAGATTGGCGGATGTCCGACGCTCCTCGTCCATCACCCCAACTTTCACGGTGTGGCGCGCAAGACCATAAAGATCCTCGACAGCGTCAAACAGGTCATTGGTGAACGCCGCTTCCTCGGGCCCATGCATTTTCGGCTTGACGATATAGACACTGCCGGCACGCGAATTCTTGAGTTTGCCCAGGCCTTTGAGGTCATGCAGGGCACACAGGACCGTGAACACGGCATCAAGAATGCCTTCCGGTGCTTCGGATCCGTCCGGAAGCAGAACCGCAGGATTGGTCATCAGGTGTCCAACATTGCGAACGAATAGCACGCTGCGGCCATGGAGGACGACGTCTCCCCAGTCGCGGTCAAGCTCAAGCTTACGCGTCAAAGTGCGGCCGCCCTTTTCGAAGCTTGCTTCCAGATCGCCACGCATCAGGCCGAGCCAGTTTGTGTAAGCCGCCGCCTTGTCTTCTGCGTCAACCGCCGCAACCGAATCCTCAAGGTCGACAATCGTCGTCAGGGCTGCTTCCAGAACGACATCGGCGATGTTTGCCGGATCAGTCTTGCCGATTGGATGG
Organism: Sphingomonadales bacterium; assembly: GCA_016704425.1. GTDB lineage: Bacteria > Pseudomonadota > Alphaproteobacteria > Sphingomonadales > Sphingomonadaceae > Aquisediminimonas. The sequence goes on along the minus strand of JADJAC010000008.1, from coordinate 82,673 downwards.
ACCGGATCGATCACCAACTCGATGTGCAGGCCATTGTGCCTGAAAAGCCAGCCTCCCGGCTTCCGCGCTACCAGCTGCGCCGGGTTGGCCAGATGCGGAGTCTCGCCCTTCCAGTCCGCCCAGACGCCAGCGGCAAGCGGCACGGCCTCATCGAGGAATGCCTTGGCGCGTCGGATGACAGCTTCACCGCGCTGCACGTCGTAGCCGCCTGGCCGCGCCTGAGGTGCGTCGAGCGCATCGGTGCCATACAGGGCGTCATAGAGGCTTCCCCAGCGCGCATTTGCAGCATTCAGGACGAACCGGTCATTGAGCGATGGCACGACGAGTTGCGGTCCGGCCATCGTCGCAATTTCGGCGTCCACATTCGCGGTCCCGATTGTGAAGGGCGCAGGCTCGGGAACGAGATAGCCGATTTCGCGCAAGAAGGCTTGATAGGCAGGCATGTCTGCAATTGGGCCGGGGTTGGCGCGGTGCCAGTCATCGATTTTCGATTGAAGGGCATCCCGTTTGGCAAGCAAGGTACGATTCACGGGAACGAAACGGTCAAGTATCGCAGCAAGCCCGGTCCAAATGGCTTCGGCCGCAATCCCTGTTCCGGCAATCGCCGGCCCTTCGACGAATCCGGCAAGCTCTTCCGCAACCTTCAGGCCGGCACGATCGACATAAACAGACATGAAAAACCCCTTCGAAAATTCCGGTGATGCGTTCTTCCTGGGGAGGGGTTGAATCGCGAGGGCGCTATGCCGAGCGCGCCGGGAATTGGCAACAGTGGCTTGTATTGAACTCCGCGCTATAAGCCCTGCATGTCGTCACTTACTTCGCAGGAACGGGCTGCCCTGGAAATTGCAGCCGACGCACCAATGCTTGCTCAGGTCGAAGACTGGGCCGCAGTCAATTCTGGAACCGGAAACCTTGCCGGGCTGGACCGTGTGTCCAGAAAACTTGCAGACGCCTTTGCTGCCCTCCCCGGTGCAATACACCTCGTCGAGGCCGAGCCTGTCGAAGCAGTCCTTGCCGACGGGTCGATAAAGGCCATCGAGCGCGGCAAACATCTCCATCTTGCTGTCCGGCCGGAAGCTCCTGTTCGGGTATTGCTGACCGGACATATGGATACGGTGTTTGCCATTGATCATCCTTTTCAGTCGCTCCGCTGGCTGGAAGCCGGGGTCCTCAACGGCCCGGGGACAGCCGACATGAAAGGCGGCCTTTCTGTAATTCTTGCTGCTCTTGGTGCGCTTGAAGCGTCGCCTTGGGCAGGGCGGATCGGCTATGACGTGCTGATCAACTCGGATGAAGAGACTGGCAGTCATGCCTCGGCCCGCCTGATCGCGGAACTGGCAATGGGCAAGATTGCTGCACTCACTTACGAACCGGCTCTACCCGACGGGACTCTGGCCGGCGCGCGGCCCGGCAGCGGCAATTTTTCAATTACAATACACGGCAAGGCCGCGCACGCCGGGCGCAACCCGGAAGACGGACGCAACGCATTGCTGGCAGCGGCCGACCTGGCTCTTCGCCTCAACGCAGCAAGATCGCCTGGATTGAAGGTCAATCCGGCCCGGATCGACGGCGGGGGCCCCAACAACATCGTCCCGGACCACGCCATTCTCCGCGTCAACATGCGACCGATGTCACCCGACGACATGATCGCCGCAGAGAGCATGCTGAAGGACAGCATCGCCGCCATATCGCGCGAACATGGCGTTCACTGTCACCTTCACGGTGGGTTCAATCGTCCGCCCAAGCCGATTGATGAAGCTGCGGGGAAGCTTTTCGAGTTGGTCCGAGATTGCGGAAATGATCTCGGTCTGGCAGTAGCGTGGAAAGCGACGGGGGGCGTTTGCGACGGTAACAATATCGCCGCGTGCGGCGTACCCGTCGTCGACACGATGGGCCCGCGCGGCGGTGCCATTCATTCTGACGAGGAGTTTCTGATCGTGGACAGCCTGGCCGAGCGCGCGCAGCTTTCGGCGCTTACCCTTATGCGACTTGCAGAAAGGGGCCGCGTATGACCTTCCGGATTCGGGCTGCCAATGCGCTTGATTTGCAGCCACTCTATGAAATGGCGAAACTGACTGGTGGTGGCTTTACGAACCTGCCCCCTGACCGAAAGTCGCTGGCAGCGAAAATCGAAAAATCCATTCTGGCATTCGACCGGGACGATGATGTGCTAGGCGACGACCTGTTTGTCCTTGTCCTTGAAAACACCGAACATGGTGATGTTCGGGGCACATGCCAGCTCTTTTCCCAGGTGGGGCAGAAGTGGCCGTTCTACTCCTATCGCATTGGGGCGCTGACGCAGCACAGCGAGGAGCTCGGTCGCACGTTCCGGGCAGACATGCTGACCCTTTCAACGGACCTTGAAGGATCGAGCGAAGTCGGCGGTTTGTTTCTTCACCCAGGGGAGCGGGCTGGTGGTCTTGGCATGCTCATTGCGCGGAGTCGCTACCTCTTCATCCGCAATCATCGTGCTCGCTTTGGAGACCGGATACTGGCGGAATTGCGGGGCATCATTGATGAAGCGGGCGGATCGCCGTTCTGGGATGGCGTTGCAGGGCGCTTCTTTGGCATGAATTTTCAGGACGCCGATCAATTCAATGCGGTCAACGGCAACCAGTTTATCGCAGACCTGATGCCAAAACACCCGATCTATACTGCAATGCTGCCCGAAACGGCACGAGCCGTGATCGGCTTGCCCCACCCTTCGGGCCGCGCCGCAATGCGCATGCTCGAAAACGAAGGCTTCCATTGGGAGAACTATATCGACATTTTTGACGGTGGGCCGACGATGACTGCGCGCACCGATATGGTCCGCAGCATTTGCGAGGCCCAGGACAGCACGATTGTCGATATCCAGCAGGGTGGAGAGACAAAGGTGCTTGCAGCGCATGGCCGACTGTCGGGATTCAAGGCCGCCTATGCGCACATCAGCCCGGTTGACGGCGGCGTTCTGATCGACCTGGAAGGCGCAAAGGCTCTGGGCGTAGGAAAGGGCGACACGATCACTCATGTCGCGCGGTGGTAAAATGGCAATCGTTGAGATCAATTTCGACGGACTGATCGGCCCCAGTCACAATTATGCCGGGCTGAGCCTTGGGAATCTGGCGTCTGCAAAAAATGCCGGTGGCACCGCTCAGCCGCGCGCCGCCGCATTGCAAGGCATTGCCAAGATGCGTGCCAACATCGCGCTTGGGCTGACCCAGGGAGTCTTTCTGCCACAGAGTCGGCCGGATCGTGCCTGGCTGGCATCGCTCGGATGTGCTCCCGAAACGGCGCCGTCGGGATTGCTTGCCAATGCCCTGTCCGCATCATCGATGTGGGCGGCCAATGCTGCGACTGTTTCGCCTGCTGCCGACACTGAAGATGGAACTTGTCACCTGAGCGTCGCGAGCCTCGTGACGATGCCGCATCGCAGTCACGAATGGCAGGGCACATTGGCACAGCTCCGATTGGCATTCGCCAATCCGGCTTTCACTGTGCATGGCCCTATCCCGGCCCCGTTCGGCGATGAGGGCGCTGCCAACCACATGCGGCTTTCGGCGACACATGAGGCTCCGGGCGTCGAGATTTTTGTGTACGGTGTGACAGGCGGTCCATTCCCCGCGCGCCAGCACATCGAGGCATCCAAGGCAGTCGCGCGGATCCACGGCGTCTCACGAGCGATTTTCGTCCAGCAATCGGAAGAAGCAATTGCGGCTGGAGCCTTCCACAATGACGTTGTCGCTGTTGCGAACGAACGCGTTCTCTTTGCACACGAACTGGCATTTGCAGACAAGGACGGGTTTTACCGGGACCTGAGGGCGCTACTGCCGCAAGTCGAGATCGTTGAGGTTCCCACCGCCGCTGTCAGCCTGACTGATGCCATTCAGTCCTACCTGTTCAATGCCCAACTGGTAACACTGCCAAACGGCGGGATGGCATTGATCCTCCCGACCGAGGCACAGGACAACACCCGAGTTTGGCGCTGGCTCTCGGAGATGGTCGCGGGTAATGGTCCGATCCGCCGGCTGATCCCGGTCGATGTCCGCCAGTCGATGGCCAATGGCGGTGGCCCGGCCTGTCTTCGGTTGCGCGTCGTCTGCGAGCCAGAAACAGTCGATCCCCGCTTCCTTGTTGATGACGCTGCGTTGGATCGCATCGAAGACATCGTCGCTACTCACTGGCCCGAAACAATCGACCCTGGCCAGCTTGCCGACCCCCAGCTCTGGCACCAGATCGGACTGGCGCGGGCAACACTGCTGATGGCGCTCGACCTTGGCGAACTGGCGTAATCGACGGCTGCCGAGCAATCGCCCAAAGTGTCGGATTAATTTACAATTAACCATAAGTCTCAGCAGGTGAATCCTCGATTTCCGGGCTTGGCTCGATGCTTGCTTAACTTTTGCCTATGGGAGCAAAGATAAAAAGACTGTTCGTCATCAAGACCAAATGGGAAGCCTACGCCATCATTTATGCGCTGGCGCTCGGGTCTGTAGAACGCGGAATTATCTACCTCGACCAATATCCCGGTTTCGGAGGAAAGCTGCTCTTCCTTGCCTGCACAGGTGCAGTCTTCATGGGCGGCGCCAAGATTCTCGACGCTGTGCGCGCTCAGGTCTGACCGGCAGCCGCCGCAATCTGCGCGGCATCATAACCCAGCAAACCACCGAGCACATCACTGCTGTGTTCCCCGAGTAGCGGCGGCGCGACAGGTTCGACGACAGGCGTATCAGACAGTTTGAGCGGCGATCCAATGAGCGGCACACGCCCGGCAAGCGGGTGGGCGACGCTCAGGACCATATCACGCGCTATAGCCTCCGGCGCTGACAACGCCGTGCGCATTGACCGAACGGCGCCACATGGCACCCCGACGCGCCGGAGTTCCGTCAGCCACCAATCGCTGGGATGCTGGCGGATCAGGTCCCGAAGGATCGGGATCAATGCCTCGCGGTGGATTACGCGTGCGCTATTCGTTGCAAAGCGTTCGTCGTCGGCGATGTCCGGCCTTTTCAGAAGTTCACGGCAGAGGTGACCGAACTGATGGTCATTCCCGACAGAGATCACAATGGCGACATCAGCTGTTTCAAAAGTCTGGTAAGGCACGACCGTGGGATGGGCGTTCCCATAGCGGATCGGTTCCTTGCCAGATACGAGCGCGCCCGATCCGACGTTGGCCAGCATGGCCAATTGAGCATCAAACAGCGCCATGTCGATATGCTGGCCAAGCCCGTCCCGGTCCTTGGCAATGATCGCTGCAAGGATAGCCTGCGCTGCAAACATGCCGGTGAAGAGGTCGGCAACCGCTACGGCCACCTTTACCGGCGGCCGGTCCGCGTCGCCATTGATCGCCATCATGCCGGCTTCTGCCTGAATGACATAATCATATCCCGGCTCCGCCGCACGCGGACTATGGCGGCCGTAGCCGGAGATCGAGCAATATATGAGGCCGGGGAATTGTTGAGACAGCTGGTCGTAACCAAGACCATATTTGTCGAGCCCACCCAATTTGAAATTTTCGACAAGCACATCAGACGTCGCCGCAATGGCTTTCACGGCCTCTTGCCCGGCCGCGCACGACAGATCGATCGCAACGGATTTCTTGTTGCGATTCGCGCAGAGATAATAGGCCGATTCTCCCGCAGCATCAGGCGGACCCCACGAGCGTGTGTCATCGCCGCCATGCGGGTTTTCGACCTTGATCACTTCAGCACCGAGATCGGCGAGGATCATCGTACACCAGGGGCCGGCAAGGACGCGGGATAGGTCGAGAATTCGGCGGCCGGTGAGTGGAGCTGGTCTTTGTGTCATGGCACTCACTGTCGTCGCCCGAAACTAAAAGTCAAATCGCCAATCGCGCGACACAGCGGCGTTCACATAACTGCCATGATCCGGAAGCTAAAGTTTCAAAATCATGCCGAGTCCCAGCCGAACCGTCGCATTGCGTCAATTCATTCTCTGCGGGCTGATCAGTTCTGTTCTGATTGCACTGTCGAGCGAGGCGCAAGCGCAGGAATCTCCCCAATCGATGGCAGCGACGGAAGACGAGGTGACAGACATTGTCGTTACCGCACCTCGCATTAGAGGCTCGATCGAAACCGACGTACCGCCCGATCTCGAACTCGATCCGGTGGCGATCGAAGGCTATGGCGCTTCGAACATCACCGAACTGCTTGCAGCTCTATCGACGCAAACACGAACGGGGCGCGGAAGAGACGGGGGCGCGCCGGTTGTCTTGCTCAATGGGCGACGAATATCAGATATATCGGAAATCCGGGATATCCCTTCAGAAGCGATCCAGCGCGTGGAAACTTTCCCGGAGGAAGTCGCGCTGAAATATGGCTATTCGGCCGACCAGCGCGTCGTCAATTTCATCCTCAAGCCGGAGTTTTCCGCCTATTCGGGCGAAGCGGAGTTTGGCGGACCAACATCTGGTGCGCGCTCCGATGGGCAGTTACGGGCGACATCGCTCCAGATCGGAAAAAACGGACGGACCAATTTCAGCGCACAATATGATCGCGCTTCAGGCATTTTCGAGAACGAACGCGGTATTTTGCAGCCAATCGCCGGGCAGGCGGAAAACCGGACCCTGTTGCCATCGACGGAGCAAATTCAGCTCAATTCGGTCTTCAATCGCAATCTGGACAAGCGAACGAGCGCGACGCTCAATCTGAAATTCGATCAGACCCGCTCAGCTTCATCTTTTGGTCTGTCGGCCCCAACAACTGGAACACCCCAGCGACTGGATCAGGATGCGCGAGCCCGCTCCGCCAGTGCAGGACTGACGCTCGATGGCAGCGTCGGCTTGTGGCAATGGACTGGTACATCGACCTACAGCGTCGGCATGAGTCGCACCTTGACCGACGTGACGGCTTCCCCTGGCTCTCGCGATGTGGCGCGATCTCGCCAGACAACTGCCAATACGGTCTGGACCGCGACTGGCCCGGTCGCCGAACTGCCGGCAGGAGCCGCAACGGTAACCCTTCGCGCCGGGTTCGAGCGGCGGAGCTTGCGGAGTACGTCCGTCCGGACCGGAATCGTGCAACACGCGCGCCTTGGCCAAAGTGACGCAACTACGCGCGCCAGCCTCGATATCCCGCTTGCAAGCCGACGGCGCAACATTGCCGCTCCGCTGGGAGACCTGTCGATTAACCTCAACGGCGCCTATCGCCATCTCCAGGATTTTGGCGGGCTGACATCCTATGGTTACGGGATCAACTGGTCCCCTTCGCGAAGCCTGCACTTCAGTGCCAGTCTGGCAGCAGCTGAGGGCGCACCTTCCCTGCAACAATTGAGCAACCCTGTAGTGACGTCACCTGGCACCACGGTCTACGACTATGCGCGCGGCGAATCCGCGCAGGTCACGATCATAGGTGGCGGCAATCCGCTTCTCAGGACAGAACGCACGCGGGATCTCAAGTTGGGGGTCAGCTATGAAGTTCCAAAGGTCTCGGGACTGACACTCAGCGCCAATTACTATCGCAATCGTAGCCGCAATCCCCTGTCCGCTTTCCCCGAACTGACGCCAGATGTCGAAAGCGCCTTTCCAGATCGCGTCGTTCGGGATTCTGCGGGTCGCCTGATCTCGATCGACCGTCGCACGATCAACTATTTTTCGACAAGCAGCGACGAACTTCGCTGGGAAATCAATTTTTCGAAACAGACCGGGCCGCAAGGTCGGGCCGGGCTTTCAGGGCTAGGTGCCGCTGGCCGGTCTCTGGCAGGCGGCTTCGCATCTGGCCGAGGAAGCTTTCGTGGCGCCGGTCCGGGCAAGCGGGTCCAATTTTCGCTATCGCATACCCTCAAACTGAAAGACGAAGTTCGCATCGATTCCATCCTGCCGCCGCTTGATCTGCTCAACGGCGGTGCGACCGGCGCATTCGGGGGCACCCCGGAACACCGGTTCGATCTGGAGAGTGGCTGGTACAATAATGGGTTCGGCATCCGCGCGACAGCCGCATGGCAAAGTGCGACGCACACCAAGGGCGGGCTGGTACCGTCGGGCGGCACGACCTCGGACCTTCGCTTTTCGAGCCTTGCGACAATCAATCTGCGCATTTTCCTCAATTTCGATCAGCGCAAGAAACTTGTTGAACAGGCTCCCTTCCTCAAGGGCAGCCGGATCCGGCTGCGCATCGAAAACATCACCAATTCCGTGCGCTCCGTACGTGACGATCGCGGGCTGACGCCATTTCGATACCAGCCTGGCTATCTCGAACCAATTGGCAGGACAATAGAACTCAGCTTCCGGAAGCTTTTCTAGGAGCCTGCCCCGTCATTCAGGCCGACAAATCCGCTTGGATGATGCGGACCAATGACAAGCTGCTCGACTATGCCAATCCCGTCTGAAGCCGCGCCACCGCCTTCGTGGCGTGCCGTGCAGAGCGTTTGCACATGAAGATGCGGCAATAGCAATGGATCGAGCGCGTCAGGGCGAAAATCCTCTCGCGCGACGGCCAATTCCCCCTTCCAGCCGCCATGGGTCCATTCCGGATGCCCATAGCCGATGCCCTTCATCTGGAATTGCGCGATTGGCGTCCAGGTCACCTGATGATCCCGACCGGATGGATCGACCACGTCAAGTCTGGCCGATCGAGCATGACGTGTCCCCGGCAACCAGTCGACCGTGAAATGTTCGTCCTTCAAATGCAGAACTTCGCCTTGGCCGGCCCCATCCATGGCAAGCGCTGCCCGGCTGTTCCAGGGGGCGCCGGTTTCATCCTCGTTCACATGTGCAAAGAGTGAAAGATCAGGAAAGTTCGTTGGTGCCCAAAGCCAATAGAATTGAGGTAAAGCCATCGGCACAACCGGTTGGGCATCAGCGGCGCCAATAGAGCGGACACCCCAGCTCCTGTCTCGCGTGCCAAGGCCGTGGCTGTAGTCGATCCGCTGGCCATCGACGGATGTCCAACCTGTCACGCGCATATTCTGAGTGAAGCGCGTCAGGTCCATGAAGAGTCTCGGGCCACTCCGCCGCGTGAAACGCGGTTCCTGCAATGGCCCGGCACGCCCGGTGAAAACCAGATCGGCCGATATGCCTTCGTGATCGTCGATGATGAGCCGAACCTTGTGCAACGGCTCGATCACTTCGATCCGGATCGGGCCGACCTGGAGGTCCATGCGCTCCATGTTCAGGAGGCGCGAAGCGTGGACACAGTGTTGGGTTCCATCCCGAAGTGTCGAAAAATGCGCGTCGGCAATGTTCAGGTGCGGATAGACGCCAAATGCCGCAGCAAAATAGCCGCTGCCGTCCGGATTATAGCCGCAGAAGAAATAACGATCATAGAAATTCCTGTCTGTGCCGGAAAAGGCAATCGGCTCTGGCGTTTGATGGATCGGATATTCATCGCCCTTGGTCAGCATCTGCCGCCCTCCCTCGTTCCAGTTTGCGTCAAGTTTCCCGAGCCGACCCGGCAAGTATGGGACTGAAAGCCCTGACGGCCGCCGCTTCACCCGCGCTGGCATTCCACACGGCGCTGGAAACCGCAATGAAATCCGCCCCCGCTGAGACAAGCGGCGCGGCATTCTGCGGCGTGATGCCACCAATCGCAACGCTCGGCAGGGGGAACAAGGTACTCCACCAACTCAGGATTTCGGGTTCGGCAAAATGTTCGACCTGCTTCGTGCCCGTCGGATAGAAGGCGCCAAACGCGACATAGTCGGCTCCAGCCTCGCCAGCTTCCATCGCCAGATGCCGGCTGTTGTGGCAGGTAACACCGATCTGCACATCCTTGCCAAGGATCACTCGTGCATCACGAGGATCGCCGTCGTCCTGTCCGAGATGGACACCGTCGGCGCCAAGCCTTTTGGCCAGGCTTATACTGTCATTGATGATGAACGCCGTATCATGGTCCGCGCAGATCTTCTGGAGCGGCTCTGCAGCGCGCGCAATTGCATGATCATCAATGCCCTTGAGGCGCAGCTGGAAGGCCGCAACCGGCGCGGCGTCCAGCGCTGCGCGCAGCCGATCCTCGAAACCCGGTACGAGCGCTTGTGGCGAAATCAGGTAGAGCTGGCACGGCGGACGCCTTTCCCGATGGAAACGATCCGCGAAATCCGGGTCCAGTTCCTGTTCCTCCATTCCCTTCCAACTCAGGCCTTGAAGGTCGAGGCTGCGTAGATTTCATCAATCGCGCCGCCGAGCGAGGCGTTGAATTCATCATCGCTCATCGAGGCGCGCAGATCTTCCAGCAGCGCGCGGCTGAAGCTTGCGATGATGCCGCGATTCTTCGCCAGTTCAACGCAAGCTTCGGGCCGCTTGTATCCGCCAGACAGCGCCACCACCCGCAGCACACGTGGATGGTCGACCAGTGGGTCAAAATGGCCCGGCTTTACGGGCAAGGAGAGCTTGAGCATGACCTTGGCGTCTCCTGGCATTGCTGAAAGCTGCCGCGCGAGCTCGTCAAGCAGAATAGCATCTGCTTCGGCCCGTTCCGGGCTCCTGATGTTCACTTCGGGCTCGAGGATCGGCATGAGGCCGCTCGCCAGAACCTGCAGTCCAACCTCGACCTGCTGCGCCACGATCGCAGCGATGCCTTCGCGGCTCGCGAGATTGACGACCGATCGCTCCTTGGTGCCAAACACGCCCAATTCGCGGGCGCGCGTGAGAAGGGCATCGAGATCAGGCATGGGCTTCATGAGCTGAACGCCGTTTGCTTCGTCCTCAAGTCCCTTGTCGATCTTGATGAAGGGAACGACGCCCCGTTCTATCAGGGCCTTGGGCGCCGGAAGGCCATTCACCTGACCATCCATCGTCCGCTCAAACAGGATGGCGCCCAACACCTTGTCGCCCGTGAACGCCGGTGAAGTGATGATGCGCGAGCGCATGGCGTGAATGAGGGCAAACATTTCCTCGTCACCGTTCCACGCACCTTCCTCAATCCCATAGCCCTTCAGGGCCTTGGGCGTTGAGCCACCGCTCTGGTCAAGCGCGGCAATGAAGCCAGAGCCATTTGCAATTTTCTCGGCCAAATTCAGTTCAGACATAATGGTAACAATCCCTGCTAAATTTAATGAATTATAACGTTTGTTGAAGCGCTCCCACGCCCGGCAGTTCTCGACCTTCCATCCACTCAAGGAAGGCACCACCCGCAGTCGAAACGAATGTGAAGTCTCCGGCGACTCCAGCATGATTCAAAGCAGCAACCGTGTCACCGCCACCGGCGACCGATACAAGCGATCCTTCGCTTGTCAGCGCGGCAGCCGTGCGCGCCAGCGCTATTGTCGCGGCGTCGAATGGCGGCGTCTCGAATGCCCCCATCGGACCGTTCCAGACGAGTGTCCGGCAAGTCTTCAGCACGTCGGCAAGTGCTTCGACAGCCGCCGGGCCAACATCGAGGATCATCTCATCTGCCGCAACGTCATGAACATTGACCGTGCGCGTCGGCGGATTGGGAGCGAATTCCTTCGCAACCACGACATCATAGGGCAAATGGACCGTGCATCCCGCCTTGTCCGCGGCATCGAGTATAGCATCCGTCGTCGCGGTAAGATCATGCTCACACAGCGATTTACCAACATTCACGCCCCGCGCCGCCAGGAACGTGTTCGCCATGCCTCCGCCAATGATCAGGTGATCGACGCGCGCCACAAGGTGCTTCAGGACATCGAGCTTTGTCGAAACCTTGGCGCCACCCACAACGGCGGCAACCGGCTTTTCCGGGCTGCCCAGCGCTTTTTGCAGTGCTTCAAGCTCTGCCTGCATTGCACGGCCGGCAAAGGCTGGCAGAACATGCGCCAGTCCCTCAGTCGAGGCATGGGCGCGATGCGCTGCCGAAAAGGCATCGTTCACATAGAGATCGCCCAGCTTCGCCATCTCGGCAACCAAGGCCGGATCATTCTTTTCTTCGCCCACATGAAAACGGGTATTTTCCAGAACGCAGATAGCGCCGTTCAGGAGTTCCCGCGTTTTGGCCGCAACCAGATCGCCAGCACAATCGTCCAGGAAAGAGACGTCACGTCCCAACACCTGGGCCAATGCAGGCACTACCTGCCGAAGCGACATTGCCGCATCGGGCTGCCCCTTCGGTCGCCCGAAATGTGCCAGCACCAGAACCTTGGCGTCGCGATCGGCCAATTCGGACAGGGTCGCAATTGTGGCGCGGAGGCGGGTATCGTCGCTTACCGCGCCATCGGCCATCGGAACATTGAGATCCTCGCGGACAAGGACGCGCTTGCCCGCGATATCACCCATATCGTCCAGAGTGCGGAAGGCCATCAGATCAACTTTGCAATGGCGCCCGCCGTGTCGACCATCCGGTTCGAGAAGCCCCATTCATTGTCGTACCAGCTCAGCACGCGAACCAGTTTTCCTTCAAGAACCGCCGTTTCAAGGCTGTCCACCGTCGAACTGGCGCTGCAGTGGTTGAGGTCGATCGAAACGAGCGGCTCGTCCGTATAATCGAGTACGCCTTTCAGCGCGCCTTCTGATGCAGCCTTGAGGATTGCATTGACTTCGTCCCGCGTCGTGTCGCGCTTCGGTGTAAAGGTCAGATCGACCATGCTGACATTCGGCGTCGGCACGCGCACGGCCGAGCCATCAAGCTTGCCCTTGAGTTCGGGCAGCACTTCGCCGACGGCGCGGGCGGCTCCGGTCGTCGTCGGGATCATGGACATCCCGGCGGCACGAGCCCGGCGCATGTCCGAATGGATCTGGTCGAGAATCTTCTGGTCATTGGTGTAGGCGTGGATGGTCGTCATCAGCCCGCGCTCGATGCCGATCGCATCATTGAGCACCTTGGCAACGGGCGCGAGGCAGTTGGTGGTGCAAGAAGCATTGGAAACGATCTTGTGATCGGCCGTCAGCTTGTCGTGGTTGACGCCATAGACCACCGTCAAGTCGACCCCCTTGGCAGGTGCAGACACCAGCACACGTTTGGCACCTGCTGACAGATGCTTGCCGGCACTTTCGGCATCGGTAAAGAAGCCGGTGCATTCCAGTGCTATGTCGATGCCGTTGGCGGCGTGCGGCAGTTTGGCCGGGTCACGCTCGGCCGTAACGTGAATGCGCTTGCCGTTGACGACGATGTCATTGCCATCCGCCTTGACCTCGCCTGGAAACGCCCCATGGACACTATCACGCTTAAAGAGCAAGGCATTGGACTTCGCATCCGCGAGGTCATTGATCGCAACCAGCTCAAGCCCGCAATCGGGGCGCTCGAGGATTGCACGCGCGACCAACCGACCGATACGTCCGAAACCATTGATTGCAACCTTCGTCGCCATATTCAAAACTCCCTTTAAGCTTTTAATTTAGCAGTAATTTGTGGAACAATCTTTTCGACCGTCAGGCCGAAATAATCGAACAATGCTTCCGCAGGAGCCGAAGCGCCGAAACTGTTTATGCCAATATTCAGTCCATCAAGGCCCGTAAAGCGTTCCCAGCCAAGCGTCACCCCCGCTTCAATCGAAACGACCAGTGCATCCCGTGGCAACAATCCGGCGCGATATGAAGCTTCCTGAGTATCGAACAATTCGGTGCAGGGCATGGAGACGACGTCGGTCCCGATCCCGGCCCCCTCAAGCGCCTTGGCAACATCCAGTGCGAGCGACACCTCGGATCCGGTCGCCAACAGCACGACTTTGCGCGCATTTTCGGCCGCCTTGAGCCTGTATCCACCACGGGCACACAAGTTTTCCGAAGCATCGAAGCGAACGGCGGGCAAATTCTGCCGGGAGAGTGCCAGGAGCGACGGGCCATTGGCACGTTTGAGCGACAAGGCCCAGCATTCCGCCGTTTCGACGGCATCGGCTGGCCGAAAGACATTGAGCCCCGGCATGGCGCGCAAACTCATGACATGCTCGATCGGCTGATGCGTCGGGCCGTCTTCACCCAGGCCGATGCTGTCATGCGTCATGACGTAAATTACACGCTGCTGTTGGATCGATGACAATCGGATTGCATTTCGGCTATAGTCGGAAAAGACCAGAAAAGTGCCGCCGTAAGGGATGATCCCGCCGTGGAGCGCCATGCCGTTCATTGCTGCTGCCATTCCGAATTCACGGATGCCATAATAGATGTAACGACCCGAATAATCGTTCCTGGCCAACGGATTGGTCGACTTTGTCTTCGTATTGTTTGAGCCGGTCAGATCGGCAGAGCCGCCAACCATTTCGGGCAGGACCGCCGTGATCGCTTCCAGAGCCATTTCGCTGGACTTGCGGGTCGCAGCATTGGGTTTGGTCTCGCATAACGAAGTCAGATAGTCCTGCATTGCGCTACCCTGCGGCAGTTCGCCGCGCATCCGGCGCGATAGCTCCGCACCCTGTGGATGGGCGGCAAGGCGGGTTTCCCATGCCGCTCGCACAGGCTCGCCCCTGCGACCGGCTTCAAGCCAGGTATCGCGCACATCAGCTGGAATTTCGAAGGGCGGCCAAGGCCAGCCCAGCGCCTCACGTGCTGCGGCCACTTCGTCAGCACCCAGCGGGCTGCCATGCGTGGCTGACGTCCCTTGCTTGTTCGGAGACCCTTTCCCGATCAACGTCCGGCATGCAACGAGCGACGGGCGGCCATCGGCCAATGCAGCGTCAATGGCTCGTGCAATATCGGCGAAATCATGGCCGTCGCAACTTTCGGTGTGCCAGCCGGTCGCGCGGAATCGTGCGGGAATGTCCTCGCTCGTTGAAAGGTCGGTCTTGCCGTCGATGGTGATCTTGTTGTCGTCCCAAAGAACGATCAGGCGCCCAAGCCCAAGATGCCCGGCAAGGCCGATTGCTTCGTGATTGATGCCTTCCATGAGGCAGCCATCGCCTGCGATGACCCAAGTGCGGTGATCGACCAGATCGTCGCCAAAAACGGCATTGAGATGGCGTTCGGCAATCGCCATGCCCACTGCCATGGCAAGTCCCTGGCCAAGGGGACCCGTTGTCGACTCGATGCCTTCCAGCTCATGATTTTCCGGATGCCCGGCGCACGGGCTGTGCAGTTGCCGGAAATTGCGGATATCGTCCATTGTCGGGCGGGCATAGCCGGACAGGTGCAAAGTTGCGTAGGCAAGCATCGAGCCATGCCCCGCCGAGAGAACGAACCTGTCCCGATCCGCCCAGCGCGGATTTTTCGGATCGAACTTCAGATATCGGGTGAACAGCGTAGTCGCCACATCCGCCATACCCATCGGCATGCCTGGGTGACCCGAATTTGCGGCCTGGACAGCGTCCATCGAAAGCGCCCGGATGGCATTGGCAAGCTGTTGCGGCGCTGCTGTCATTTCGGTCCTTTGCGGATAAACAGGGGGCGACTCGCCCACCCTTGCGGCGCGGTTCCTTTGTCTCGCGCACGAGCCTGCGTCAACCGCCTGTAAATCAGCCAAGTTCAAGAGGGACTTGCCCCTTGGTTTTGACATGCTATGCCTTTGTTCATGAGCGATAACGGGGCGTTTACCGCGATTGAAAGAATTGAACGGGCCCTGGCACGAATCGAAGCCGCGTCTGCCCAGAGTGTGCAACCACGAGGAAACGACCTCGCGCTGGCGGAAATGACCGCGCGGCACCGCGCATTAAGTGACGAAACGCGCCGCGCCCTTGCCGATCTGGACGCACTTCTGGTGAGCGTCGAAAATGGCTGAAGTCACCCTTTCCGTTGGTGGTTATCACTACAAGCTCGCCTGTCGTGATGGCGAAGAGGCTCATCTTCAGCGTTTGGGCGAGATGGTCAATGCAAAGGCTGTCGAGGCCCGCAGCGCCGTCGGCAATGCGAGCGAAGTCCGCCAATTGCTGCTCTCGGCGCTCCTCTTTGCGGATGAAACGCTTGAACGGAGTCAGGGCGATGCCCCTGTTGCGGCTCCGGCGATACCAGAACAACTGACCGCCGCGCTCGAAAGACTCGCCGATCGCATCGAATTGATTGCAACAAGGGTTGAGAACCTCAACCAGCATCCCTAGATTGAAAGAGGCGGAACTGCCCGGTGCGAGCCTTCGAACATCCCTGAGGCGATTCAACATCCATGGGGGTTGTCCCTGCCCAGGCCCTGGTCTGGGTATATGATCCCCACCTGACGTTTACGGCGTCAGAGGATATTCCGGCAAACGGCCAAGGTGGTTCCGCCAACCTCGAGAAAGTCCCTTCGTGACCGACAAGAAAAAACTCAGAACGGACATAAGAAAGCGTCGGGAAGAGTTTGTAAAATCACAACTAAATGGGTCTGTTGTTTCGTCAGGCCTGCCAGATTCTCTCAAGAGCCTGTTCCGATCGGCCAATGTCGTGGCAGGCTATGTCAAGCTCGGATCAGAGGTTGACCCTTCGGACCTGATCTCCGCTGCGGTGGACATGGGCCGGACAATCGCCCTGCCCTGCCTGATCGGGCGCGCGACCGATCTCGTGTTCCGCAAGTGGCAACCCGGAGACCCCATGGAACAAGCCGATTTTGGTTTCATGCAACCCCTGCCGTCAGCTGAGGCCTGTAATCCGGACTTGATTCTGACCCCGCTTGTAGGCTTCGACCGTGCGCTCAACAGGCTTGGCCAGGGCGCTGGCTATTATGACCGAGCGTTTGCCGCGTTCCCGGACAGCCTGCGCATTGGCATTGCCTGGTCGATCCAGGAATGCGACGGCCTCATGACGGATCCATGGGACATGCCCCTTGATGCTGTCCTGACGGAAAAAGAGTGGATCACGGCCCCGCATTCGCGCATCGGTGCCTGATGAAACCCAGTTGGCGCAAACCCGCAGGCATGTTGGCCATTCTTGGCATCATCGCAGCTGTGGCAGTTTTGGTTGGAAGTTTTTCGGCGGAAATAGCCCGGCTTCCAGCGCTTCTGCAGGGAATGGTCTACATCGTGTGCGGGATCGTCTGGATCGCCCCGTTGAAGCCACTCCTGTCATGGATGGAGACAGGACGGTTCCGCCGCCCGCCCGGGCAGCCATAAGCCTGTAATATTTCGGGAAATGGCGCGAGTGACGGGGCTCGAACCCGCGACCTCCGGCGTGACAGGCCGGCGCTCTAACCAACTGAGCTACACCCGCGAACGGTGTTGAGGCGCGGCTGTTAGGCGCCACGGCAATTGCTGTCAAGGCGCGGTCGGAAAACGAAATCGTCAATCCCGCCAGTGTCAAAACTCCTTAAAACGGGTGTCAATAAAACTGCAGCAGGTCGTGCAGCGACCGTGTCAGGAAGTCCAAAATTCGGCTGATTTCTGGCATTTCCGCGACAGTGAAAGGCCCGCTTATCACCAAGATCGCGTTAACCAAATCTTTGACGTTCCAAGTGCATTGGCTTGCGCGGGGACAACAAGTTTCGGAATCGGTATGTTTACCGCTTACAGATGGTCGATCATGCATGTGCAATTTTTGCGCATGTTGCCGTTTGCCATCGCAACAGCAACGATTGGCTATTCGTCATCGGCCTCGGCAGCCGGTACCACGGCAGGCACGACGATAAGCAACACCGCTACGGCCAGTTACACTGATCCAGGCGGCAATACGCAGACTGCTAATTCGAACCAGGTCGATATCACTGTTGACGAGTTGCTCGATGTGTCCGTCGCAACGGCAGATCCGGGGCCGGTTCCCGTTTCCCCCGGCGCCATCAATCAGGTGCTGAGTTTCACGATCACGAATACAGGCAATGGGGCCGAAGCGTTCGACCTGACCGCAACAAGCTCAATCGGCGGCGATCAGTTTGACCCGACAACCACGTCCATCGTGATCGATACCAACAACAATGGTGCCTATGACGCAGGCGTCGATACGGTCTACACGAACGGGTCGAACGCGCTCACCCTGACACCCGACCAGTCGCAGCGCGTTTTCGTCCTTTCGACCATTCCCGGAGGCAGTGCCGACCTCGACCGCGGCTTTCTCGACCTGACAGCCGCCGCACGAACCGGGAGTGGGTCAGCAGGCACGATCTTCGCAGGTCAGGGACAAGGCGGCGGCGACGCGGTTGTCGGCAGCACGGGAGCCGACGGCACGGATCGTGGCATCTATGTAGTTCAAAGCGCCGCGATGACGTTCATCAAGAGTGCAACCGTCCTGGATCCCTTCGGCGGCACCAAATCAGTGCCGGGCTCGATCGTCACCTATACGCTTGTTGCCACCGTTTCAGGCACCGGCTCGCTGGCCAATCTGACGATTGGTGACACCGTGCCCGCGAACACGACTTACCAGGCCGGATCACTGACGTTTCAGGGCAACGGCATGACCGACGCTGCCGATGCAGATGCCGGAGCATTCGCCGGCAACGCTGTCTCGGTTCAACTGGGAACGGTCGCTGGGGGACAGACCCGAACAGTCACATTCAAAGTCAGGATCGACTGATGCGCATATTTCTCACACTCTTGGCAATTCTGGCCCCGAGCATGGCGCTCGCGGCCAATAACGTCACTCTTTCCAGTTTGGTCTTTGTCGAAAAAGCCGTCCCTGACGGTGCGGGACGCAAACATATCGTGCTGGAAGAGCCGAAAAGCGTGATGCCCGGTGACAGGCTCGTTTTCATCCTGAATTACCGCAATGCGGGACGACTGCCGGCAAGCGACTTCGTCGTGACCAACCCGCTTCCGGCGGCAGTCGTGTATCAGGGCGGCGCGGAGAGCGCACAAGTTTCGATCGACGGGGGCAGAAACTGGGGAACGCTGCCTGCTCTGCGGGTTCTCGAACCCGACGGCCGTTGGCGCAGCGCGCGCGCTGAAGACGTCACGCATCTTCGCTGGGTCCTGAAACAGGCCATTCCGGCAGGGGCTTTTGGAAAATTGAGTTTCCGCGGCGTCGTCCGCTGAAAAAACACACCCGCCAACGTGTGCCAGCGGGAGGGGCAAAAGGCACATCCGTAAAGACAGGAACGGAAAAAATGAGTAATATTATCAAAATACTGGCAGTGGCCAGCGGCGTGACGGCCGGCGTGCTCGGGGCAACACCCGCGCTTGCTGCAGGCACTGCTGCAGGGGCTACGATCACGAACACCGCTACCCTGAATTATCAGGTGGGCGGCGTCGCCCAGACGGCGATCAACGCGTCCAACAACATAACGGTCGATCGGAAGATCACACTGACTGTCGCGGAAGTGGGATCCGCCACAACTTCAGTTGCACCGGGATCTTCGGCCCAGGTAACGAGCTTTACCGTCACCAATTCATCGAACGATACGATCGACCTTGGCCTGACGGCAGCCCAGCTTTCTGGCGGAACGGCCGCTCACGGCGGAACGGACAATTTCGATCTGACCGGGCTTGGCATGTTCGTCGATACCAACGGCAACGGGTCATATGATGCCGGTACGGATCAGGCCGTAACCTACCTCGATGAAATCGCGGCGGATGCGTCGCGCACGGTCTTCATCGTTGGTAATGTTCCGCTCACGAGCGCGAACGGAGATGTTGCCGGTGTTACTCTCGTCGCGCAGGCGCGCTCAGGCAGCGGCGCTGGCAGCCAGGGCGCTGTCATCACCGAAACGTCTGGGGCCAATACTGCAGCAATGGATACCGTGTTTGCGGACGCTGCAGGACCGGCATCCGGTGACGGTGCGCGCGACGGCAAAGCCAGTGACGATGACGATTATACCGTATCGGCTCCTTCCTTGACTGTCACCAAGCAAAGCCGGGTCGTTTCCGATCCGGTAAACGGTTCAACAAATCCCAAGCTCATCCCGGGCGCGGTGGTCGAATATTGCATTGTCGTGCAGAACGCGGCGGGCAGCGCATCGGCCAACAGCGTCACGATCAGCGACCCGCTGCCCGCACAGACAAGTTTTGTGACCGCGAGCAGCTTCCTCAACGGGACCTATACGGGGTCAACGCCAACCGGGACATGCAACCTTGACGGCACGGCAGGCGGATCAGTAGCGGCCGGGACACTGAGCGGGACTTTGGGAACTATTGCTGCGGGCACCACCCGGACGCTCTATTTCCAGGTTACGATCAACTAGGCGGGGCTGCAGCTCGCCGGAGATCGCGGAATTCGCCATCTCCGGCCGACCTGCAATCCGATGCGGAGTGATATTAACCATATTCTGGCCTTCCTGATTGGCCTGGCGGCACTCCTCCTCGGCATGCCGGCGACGGAAGCGCGCGCCCAGATCATTTCAAATATCGCAACGATCCAATGGGATGCCGGGCCAAACCGCGTCGTGCGCAACTCGAACCCGGTCAACCTCG
This sequence comes from Sphingomonadales bacterium, assembly GCA_016704425.1. Taxonomy (GTDB): domain Bacteria; phylum Pseudomonadota; class Alphaproteobacteria; order Sphingomonadales; family Sphingomonadaceae; genus Aquisediminimonas. The sequence goes on along the minus strand of JADJAC010000008.1, from coordinate 62,612 downwards.
TTGTCGAGCAACCACCGCCGACGCCAACAACCCTGACCCTCTACCAGCTACAGGGCGCGCCCGGCTCGCAATTGCTCAATGTCCCTACAACTCTCTGCCAAGGCAGCGCCGGACCTGTCCCCGTCGCACTTGGTGGTGCATTTTCCGGCATCGGCTTGACACCGGCTTCTGTCCTGCAATCCGGCCAGATACATGCCGGGGCACCGATGGTCGTCGCAATCGATTCTGCCGGCGACAATCTCAGTACCACTGCTGTTGATACAATCGCTGTTGAGCTCCAGACACCAGCCGGGGACTCTGAAACCCTTACACTGACCGAAGACGGGCCGAATACCGGCCGTTTCGTGGGATTGGTCCAGACTTCCGCGAATCCGGCAACGCCAGTCCCGGGAGATTGCGTGCTCACGGTTTCGCCGGGGTCGCAGTTCACACTGACGAGCGTGCGCCCCACGCTGGGAACGGTGCTTGCGAGTTCTGTCGTCGATGTCCTGATCGATCCATTCGGGATGGTCTTCGATAGCGGCGACGGAGCTGCAGTCGCCGGTGCAACTGTAACCTTGATAGACGCGGATACGGGGCAACCGGCGCAAGTCTTCGGTGATGACGGAATCTCGAGCTTCCCCGCGACAATTGTAACCGGATCGACCGTCACCGACGGGGGCGGAAACACCTATGTCTTCCCGCCCGGCGACTATCGGTTCCCCTTCGCGCGGCCGGGGAATTACCGCCTGCTGGTCCAGCCGCCCCAGCCCTATACAGTACCGTCAACATCGACGCCCGCCGATCTGGCGGGCTTGCGCCGTCCAGATGGTCAGCCATTCGCCGTGTCAGCCGCGTCCTACGGCAGCGTCTTTACGCTCAGCACGCCGGCACCGGTGCGCATAGACATACCTGCGGACAGGCCGGGTGGCACAATCATCCTGCGCAAATCCGCCTCAAGCCCGACAGCTGTCCCGGGTGATCCGGTTCAGTACCGCATCATTGTCCAGAATGGCGATGCAGGGCGCGGCACGGGCGCAATTACCGTGACCGATACCTTGCCAGCCGAAATGCGGCTCAAATTGAATTCTGTGCGCTACAATGGAACGACGGTGGCTTATTCGGCAACACCGGACGGGCGCCGTTTGACAATCGAACTGCCACCCCTCTCACGCAGCGGGAACGGCATTCTCACTTACATCCTCGAAGTTCGTCCGGACGCAAAGCCGGGCCTGTCGCTCAATCAGGCCAGCGCTCGCGACAATCGTGGCGCGCAAAGCGCGATTGCAGATGCTTCGGTGCGCATCCTGCGGGACGGGATCACGGATCGCATGACCATTATCGGCAGGATCACCGATGGCGGTTGCACGGTTGATCCGAGCGCAGCCAATGGCATTCCCGGCGTCCGGGTCATGCTCGAAGATGGCAGCTATGCCGTGACCGACATTGAGGGCCGCTACCATTTCGAGGGCGTTCTGCCCGGCATGCATGTGGTCCAGATCGACCCCTCATCCTTGCCTTCGGACCAGGTGCCGACCGACTGCGCGAGGAATGCACGCTCAGCAGGCAGCGCGATTTCGCGGTTTGTCGATGGCCGCGGCGGTTCCCTGATGCGCGCAGACTTCCGAACGGCAACCGGCCCCAATGCATCGCGCCTGCAGGCGAATGCTGTGCGCCGCCTTGCACCACCAAGCGATGCGGAGGCTGCCGGGGCAGACCGTGACTGGTTCACGGGCCAGATGCCCGAAATCGGCTGGCTGTTCCCCGGGCCTGACCACAATCCCCGGACGAAGGCGACCCGTGTCGTGATAAAGCATCTTCCCGGCCAGACTGTGAGGCTTTTGGTTGACAGCAAGCCAGTCGACGATTTGGCGTTCGAAGGATCCCGCAAAAATGGCGTCGGGAGCCTGGCGGTAAGCCAGTGGCGCGCGCTCGAACTGAAAGATGGCGACACGGCCTTTACCGCCGAAATTCGGGATGAGAACGGCGTTCTTGTCGAAACGCTGCGACAGACGGTGCATTATGCCAACAGCGCGCTTCATGCAGAGCTTGTCCGGGGAAAGTCGATCCTGATCGCCGACGGCGTGACGCGCCCGGTCCTCGCGCTTCGCATGACCGATCGCGCCGGAAGGCCTGTGCGTAGCGGACTTGTCGGAGACTTCATTCTCCCTGCGCCATACTATCCGGCAGTCGAAGCCGACGCGCAGGCAGCGCGCCAACTCTCGGGGCTCGAGCGGGCACGGCCAGTCTGGCACGTCGAAGGTGACGAAGGCATTGCCTATGTCGAGCTTGAACCCACGACGGCGTCCGGCGGGCTTTCGATCACCCTGCCCTTCCGCGACGGAGACGTCACGCGCAAACAGACGATCCAGACATGGCTGACGCCGGGCAAACGCCCCTGGACGATTGTCGGCTTTGCGGCAGGCACTGTCGGCTTCAATACCTTGAATGGCCGCACCGAAACTCTCGGCGCAGGTAGCGAACATTGGTATGGCGATGCTCGGCTGGCGCTTTACGCAAAGGGGCGGATCAAGGGCAAATGGCTGATGACGCTGGCTTACGACAGCGACAAGGCGAAGGACGAGTCCCGCTTTGCCGGAACGATCGATCCAGGGGCCTATTATACAATCTATGCCGATCGCAGCGAGCGACGCTACGACGCCTCGAGTGTCCGCAAGCTCTATCTGAAGCTCGAACGCCCGCAATTCTACGCTCTGTTCGGAGACTATGAAACGGGCATCAACGAGCCGCAACTGACCCGCTATCAGCGTGCATTCAATGGCGTGAAAGCCGAATATGGCAACGACCATATTCGCGCGACGGCCTTTGCCGCCGACACGCCCTATCGTCACCGGCGCGAGGAAATCCAGGGAAATGGCCTATCGGGGCCATATGCCCTTGGTGCGCAAGATGTGTTGCCAAATTCAGAGCGTGTTGTGATCGAGGTGCGCGATCGGCTTCGCTCGGACCAAATTGTCGAGAGCCGAACACTTGTGCGCCATATGGATTATGACATTGACTATGTCGGCGGCACGCTCCGTTTCCGCGAGCCCATTCTCAGCCGTTCCAGCCAGCTCGATCCACAATTCATCGTCATCGATTATGAAGTTGACGGGGTTGGCCAACGCGTCCTGAACACTGGCAGCAGGGCAAGCTGGAGCAATGACGCCAAGACGCTGACCCTGGGCGCGACCGCGATCCATGACGAAAGCGATAGTGCTCGAACCGACTTGGCAGGCGTGGACCTGCGCTTTACGCCCAATGCGTCCACAGAAGTGCGCGCCGAGTTCGCCGGAAGCGACTCCTCCGCGCGCGGAACAGCATCCAATGGCGCGAGCGGCACGGCGACCGCTTGGCTCATCGAAGCCGAACATCATGGCAAAAAGCTTGATCTGCTTGCCTATGCCCGCGAACAGGAAGCGGGGTATGGCGTGGGCCAGACAAACGCTTCGGAAGGCGGCACGCGCAAGTTCGGCTTCGACGGCAGAATTCGGATTACACCTGACCTTTCGATCACTGGGAGCGCGTGGAATGAAGACTATCTTGGCAGCGCGGCGCAGCGCTCGGCAGGTCGTGCACTGGCTGAATACAGGACTCACGGCCTAGACCTGCGAGCAGGACTGACAATCGCCAGCGACAGGCTGGACGACGGCCGCTCCGCAAGTTCGACGGTTGTGCAACTAGGAGCAACCAAACGCTTGCTGGACAACAAGCTCGAACTCGATGCGCAAACCGAATTGCCGGTCGCCGGAAAGAACGAGAGCATTGATTTCCCCGCACGTCACAAGTTTTCCGCACGATATGCTGTCACGGACAATGTCACGCTTGTCGGCGGATATGAAATTGCAGATGGCGATGTGATCAATGCAAGGACAGCGCGCATTGGCTTTGACCTGAAGCCCTGGATCGGGGGTCGACTTGTCGCCAGCGCCAACCAGCAATCAACCAATGAATATGGGCCACGCAGCTTTGCCGCCTATGGCCTGTCCCAATCCTTGCCGGTCAGCACGAAGCTGACTGTGGACCTGACTCTCGACGGCAACAAGACGCTGGGCGGCGTTGATCCCGCACGTGTACTCAACCCTCGGCATCCAGTCGCGTCTGGTGGATTTATCGGCACTGACGGAGCGTTGAGCGAGGACTTCACTGCTATCACCGCTGGCGCCACATATCGCGGCGAGCGCTGGAGCCTTGCCGGGCGCGCCGAGTATCGCAATGGCGAAATGAGCAACCGCTATGGCCTGACATTGTCTGGCTTGCGCCAGATTGGCGAAGGACGCGCATTCGGTGGCGCGCTGACCTGGTTCCGGGCTTCGCAAGAGAACGGGTTGCAGACAGACGCCCGCGCCATCGCCCTGAGCTGGGCCAATCGCCCCGATGACAGCCGGTTTGCATTTCTCGAGAAGTTTGAACTCCGCGAGGATCGCGTCCGCGGGGCTGTTTTCGGGATGCCCGGCCCGGTCGGCGGGCCGCCGCTGACCATCGACGGCAACGCGACCTCACGCCGCATAGTCAACAGTTTTTCGCTGAACTGGTCACCAACCCAAAAACGTGAAGACGGAAGCTATCTTGGCCGGAGCGAAGTTTCGGCTTTCTGGGGTACGCGCTATGTATTCGACAGGTTCGGAGCCGATGACCTCAAAGGCTGGAGCAATGTGTTCGGGGCAGATATCCGCTTCGACCTTGGCAGGCTCGTCGATGTTGGCGTCTCAGGCACAGTCAGGCAGAATCCGGGCGGGAGGTCCTATGCAGGTTCGGGAGGACCGACGATCGGCATTTCGCCAATGAACAACACCTACATAGCCGTGGGCTACAATGTCGTTGGATTTCATGATCGCGATTTCGAAGCTAGTCGCTATACACGGAGTGGGCCATTCGTCACGGTGAGGCTTAAATTCGACCAGAACAGCTTTTCTGCGCTCGGGCTTGGCCGTCGCTGAGGAAGTCGCTAGCGTAACAGCGTGATCCGGGTTGCCAGTTACAACATCCGAAAGGCCATCGGCACTGACCGTTTGAGGCGACCAGAACGAATCTTGTCGGTCATTGACGAGGTACAGCCAGACATCATTGCCCTTCAGGAGGCTGACCGCCGCTTCGGCGCGCGCAAGTCGGCATTGCCGCTCGAACTGCTGGACAATCATGGCGAATTGCGACCCGTGCCATTCAGCACAGGGCAAGAAGGCATCGGATGGCATGGCAATGCAATTCTGGTTCGCTCACACATCAAGGTGCTGGATTGCATGCCCCTTGATATCCCCTCTCTCGAACCGCGAGGGGCCGTCCTTGTTGAGTGCCGCGTTGGCAAGCAGGACTTGCGCATTGTCGGGATGCATCTCGATCTTTCCGGCCTGTGGCGCAAGCGGCAGGTGCGCGCGATTCTTGATGCCGTGCTGCAGAGGCCTGAAAAAATGCCAACAATCCTGATGGGTGACCTTAACGAGTGGGCGCGCCACCGAGGCTGCCTTGTCGAGTTCCTCCATGATTACCGCATCGTCTTCACCGGTCCCAGCTTCCATTCTCAGCGCCCGGTGGCGCGTCTTGACCGGATCATGGTGGGAGAAGATTTGCGCATACTTCGTTCCGGCACTCACAATACCGCACAGGCGAAACGGGCATCCGATCATTTGCCCGTCTGGGCTGAACTGGCTTTCTGAGCCGTGATCCGTTAACATGCGCCCGATGGACGCTTCATCGCTTCGCATCGCCCTGTTCAGCGGGAACTATAACTACGTCCTGGACGGCGCGAACCAGGCGCTCAACAGGCTCGTCGGATATTTGCTCCGATCGGGCGCAACTGTCCGTGTCTACTCTGCAACCACGCCGACACCTGCATTTCCGGCGACTGGCGATCTTGTGAGTGTGCCGTCATTTCCACTCCCGGGGGGGCGCGGGGAATATCGGTTTGCGCTTGGCTTGCCGGGTTCGGTCCGACGCGACCTGGAAGCCTTTGCACCTAATCTTGTGCATGTTTCAGCGCCCGATTTTCTGGGCCATCGCGCTGTCAGCTACGCACGAAAGCGAAACATTCCGGTTGTCGCGTCCATGCACACACGTTTTGAAACTTATCCCCGCTACTACGGGCTTGCGTTTCTGGAGCCGGCAATCGAAGCGATGCTGCGGCGTTTTTATCGCCGTTGCGACGCCGTGGCGGCGCCATCTGAATCGATGGCTCAAGTGCTGCGTGAGCAGCGGATGAGTTATAATATCGGCATCTGGACGCGCGGCATAGATCGCGAAATTTTCAATCCGGGCCGTCGAAATCTGGATTGGCGTCAATCGGTTGGACTGGATCCCGAACTCCCGGTAATCGGATTTCTCGGTCGGCTCGTCATGGAAAAGGGCCTCGACGTCTTTTCGGACGCCGTCGATACACTCAAGAAACGACAGATCAGGCATTCGGTGATGGTCGTTGGCGACGGTCCAGCCCGGGATTGGCTTCAGGGTCGACTCCCTGAAGCTGTCTTCACCGGCTTTCAAGGCGGAAACGATCTGGGTCGTGCGGTCGCATCGATGGATGTCCTGTTCAACCCTTCGGTTACAGAAACATTCGGTAATGTCACGCTGGAAGCAATGGCTTGCGGCGTTCCGGTTGTCGCGGCCAAGGCGACGGGTAGCGAAAACATCGTGGATGACCGCGCGACTGGACGATTGATCAAGCCGGGCGCAGTATCGACCTTTGCAGATGCTCTTGGCGACTATTGCACCGATCCTGCGCTTCGCAAGGCACATGGTCAGGCAGGTGTTGCAGCCAGTGCCCGTTATGACTGGGACAGGGTCAACCAGACTCTGGTTGACACCTATCTTCGCCAAACGAGGTTACGCCAGATCTAGCGCGGCCCCGTTCAGAGGCGTTCGATCTTCTGCGAAACCTCATCCAGCAACGCCGCAACCTCATATTGCAATTCCGTCGTCACATCGTCGCGCACCAGGCGGTGCTGGAGGACCTGACGGAGGTTCCCCATGGCGCGCCGGATCGGCATGCCTTCGGTTCGTTCACGATGTGCACCCATTTCGGCCAGCTTCGCCATTGCAGCGTCAACCTCCTGGGTCTTTTCGGTCAGATGCACCGCACCGGCCTGAGTGATCGAAAACCGCTTGCGTGCGCCATCAGATTTTTCCTCCTCGATCAGATCCATGTCATGAAGCAAGGTCAGCGTCGGGTAGACGACGCCGGGACTGGGCACATAGGCCCCGCCTGTCCGATCTTCGATTTCTCGAATTAGATCATAACCATGCCGAGGAATTTCCTCGATGAGCTTGAGCAAGACCAGCCTCAATTCTCCCGAATCGAAGACGCGACGCCGGCTTCCGCGTTCTCCGCTGCCATGACGTCCACCAAATCCGTGGCGACCGTGGTGCCCCCAGATTGCGTAAAATCCGCGCGGACCACATGCCCGCATGGCTTTCGCATAGAACATGATTTTCTCCTTATGATATTCATTATTGGCTTACGATATATCTTAGACATATTTTGTCAACCTGCTCCACAAAGACGACCAAGCGGCTATAGGAAGCATCATGACCGACCTGTTTCCCAGCGCTGTTCCCATTTTGGCCGAGGAGTCATTGAACGGCGTTCCTTTGGCCGAAAGACTTCGCCCCCGCGAATTGAGCGAAATTGTCGGTCAAGACCATCTGACCGGACCGGAAGGCGCAATCGGACGCATGGTTGCAGCGGGAAAACTCGCCTCAATCATCTTGTGGGGTCCGCCCGGCACGGGCAAGACGACAATGGCCCGCCTCCTCGCCGATGCAGTCGGGCTCCGCTTCGAAGCCGTTTCCGCGGTCCTGTCGGGCGTTGCAGACCTGAAGAAGCTTTTTGCTTCGGCTCGCGAGCATGCCTTGGCAGGCCAACGCACTTTGCTCTTCGTTGATGAAATTCATCGTTTCAATCGTTCGCAACAGGACAGTTTTCTGCCCTTTGTCGAAGATGGCACGATTACACTGGTCGGTGCGACCACGGAAAACCCGAGCTTCGAGCTGAATGCCGCGCTGCTTAGCCGCGCACAGGTCCTGATTCTGCATCGTCTTGACGCCATTGCCCTCGAATCGCTGCTGGCGCGGGCTGAAGCGCTCGAGCAGCGTCCCCTCCCCCTGACGACGGAGGCTCGCGCCGCCCTGATCGCCAGTGCTGATGGAGACGGGCGATTCCTGCTCAATCAGGTTGAAACTCTGTTTTCAATTGCCGTTCCGGAACCACTGACCCCTGCGACACTGTCGGACCTGCTTCATCGCCGAATGCCAGTGTATGACAAGGATCGCGAAGGGCATTACAATCTCATATCGGCCCTCCACAAGGCGCTGCGAGGCTCCGATCCGCAGGCTGCCCTCTACTACCTCGCCAGAATGCTCGTAGCGGGAGAAGAGCCGCTTTATGTCCTGCGCCGCCTGGTCCGCTTTGCGAGCGAAGATGTCGGCCTTGCCGATCCGCAGGCGCTGCTCCAATGCCTCGCGGCGAAGGACGCCTATGACTTTCTTGGCAGCCCGGAAGGCGAACTCGCCATTGTTCAGGCGTGTCTGTATCTGGCAACAGCGCCCAAATCGAATGCCACCTATGTCGCGCAAAAGTCTTCATGGAAGGCTGCACGCGATACAGGATCGCTCATGCCTCCCGCCAATATCCTGAATGCACCAACGCGCCTGATGAAGGATATTGGCTATGGCAAAGGCTATACATACGACCATGACGCACAGGATGGCTTCAGTGGTGCAAACTTTTGGCCAGACGACATGAAGCCACAGACATTCTACACCCCCGTTGAACGCGGTTTCGAAGCAAAGATTGCCGAGCGTATTGCCTATTGGGACCGGCTGAGGCGGGAGAAGAACGCATGAGTGGACCGTATCGCGCCGCTGTCTGCACTGCACTGACTGGCCCTGATTCCATTCAGATTCAGGACCGCGCATCTGTCCCCCTCGCCCGGGACGAAGTTCGGATCGCCACGCGAGCAGCTGGCGTCAATTTCCCGGACCTGCTGATGACTTACGGCAAGTACCAGTTCCGCCCGGATCCACCATTCATTCCGGGCATGGAAATAGCTGGCGAAGTGATCGAGACTGGCGCCGAGGTGGCCGCCGTAAAGGTTGGGGACCGCGTGACGGCTGGCGCGAAGGGCAGCTGTTTTGCCGAACAGCTGGTCGTTCCTTCAAGCGCAGTCATGCTGCTTCCGCCGGCATTGAGCTTCGAGGAAGGATCCTGTTGGCGAAGTGCTGCAGTTACGGCATGGCATGCCCTTCATGACAAGGCCGGACTGCAAGCGGGTGAAACTGCACTGATCCTGGGCGCCAGCGGCGGTGTTGGCATGGCGGCCATCAAGCTCGCCAAGCATTTCGGTGCAACAGTTGTCGGCACTGGTTCAACCCAATCCAAACGCGACGCAATTCTGGCGGCGGGCGCGGATCATGCTCTCGATCCTGCCGCAGAGGACCTGCCCGGCCAAGTTAAGTCGCTGACGGGAGGCAACGGCGTGAATGTTGTTTTCGATCCTGTCGGGGGGGCGCTTTCGATCAAGGCCACGCGGGCAATCGCCTGGGGCGGCCGCTTCCTCATCGTGGGCTTTGCAAGCGGCGAAATCCCCAGTTTTCCGGCAAACCATGCGCTCATCAAGGGCTATAGCCTGATCGGCCTGCGTGCCGGAGAAGCAAGCCGGCGCGACCCTGATCTTGCCAAACGCACCCAAGCGGCGTTGCACGGTCTGGCGGCATCGGGCGCAATGCGGCCTCACATTTCCCAGACGTTCAAACTGGAAAACACGACAGACGCGCTTCGAGCATTGGAAGCCCGAAATATCATTGGTCGAGCGGTCATCACAATGCCATGAGGTCGTTCGAGCATTTTGTTGTGGTTGACTGGTCTGGCGCCGCTGGACCGAGGCAAAAGGGTATTGCGATCGCCATCTGCACTCCGGGCAACGCCGCACCCCGGCTTGTCCGCCCCAGCCATGTCTGGTCAAGAGAGGATGTGCTGGACTGGGTTTTGCGCGAAATGCCCAGTGACACAATCATCGGTTTTGACGTGTCTCCCGGCTTGCCCTTCATCGATGGCGGCGCCTATTTTCCCGGTTGGGAGGAGAGTCCCAGCAATGCGCGTTCGCTTTGGCAATTCGTGGAACGGCTCAGCGTCTCTGATCCCGACCTCTCGGTCAGCAGCTTCGTTTCTCATGGGGTGGCCAGCCGCTATTTTCGACTGCAAGGCAAGGGGACCGGAGATCGCTTCGGGACCGGACCCGGTCGCTTTCGCCTTGTCGAGCATCGTCAGCGCGACATCCAGCTTTCGCCCTATAGCTGCTTCAATCTGGTAGGGGCAGCTCAGGTTGGCAAGTCGAGCCTGACGGCGATGCGCATGTTGCACCGCATTGGCGATGCCGTCCCCATCTGGCCGTTTGATCCACTGCCCAGGACAGGTTCGGTCATTGTGGAAATCTATACCAGTCTGGCGGCACGGGCAGCACGCATTCCAAAGGGGCGGAGCAAGATCCGTGACGGGCACGCGCTTGACGTTGCTCTCCACGCCCTGGGCAGCAGCCATCATGAACCCATGACGCATTACTCAGACCATGCGACCGATGCGATCCTGACCGCTGCCTGGCTTCGCGCGGTTGCGCATTCCGAGGCGCTCTGGTTTCCAACCGGACTTGGAACCGTGGCTGAGACAGAAGGGTGGACTTTAGGCGTGGTCTAGCAGCGGGCCAGGTTCAGGATTTTCGGAGCGAAAGAATGAATTCGACGCTCGATTGCCTGTCTGATTGAAGACGGGCTTTGCCGACAATATTCGCCCAATACCCCTCGGAGCCGTGCGCAAGACGCAGGGCATGCAGCCGGCGCGTATAGCGTTGGAGGTCAAACTCTTCAGTGATCCCGATTGCGCCGTGCACTGCATGTGCAATTGACGCAATCTGAGGAACTGTCGCACTCGCAACTTGCTTTGAGACGGCGGCGACTTCGAGCGAAGGTGCGAGCCCATGCGCGCAGCCGATCTGCGAAGCCATCCGGGCCATCAGGACCTGTTCGCCCATCACCGCAAGCTGCTGCTGTATGACCTGCAACTTCCCGATCGGCTTTCCGAATTGCACGCGATCATTGGCATAGGACAGGCTCATCTCGAGAATTTTCTCGGCAAGGCCTGCGATTTCGGCGACAGCGAGGATGGCTGACAGCGGACGCCCCAGTGTATCGACGCCCAAGGCTCGCTTGGCCATCGTTTCCGCGACCGGTGCCGTAATCGCAAATCGGCCCAGGGCACGGATCAGCGGTTCGATGTCGGACAATGAAAGTCCAGCTCCGCCCGCTGCTTCGGGTACGAGCGCATCAAGATAGCCTGACTCTTCGATTGCTTTCCATTGAACAACAGAGTCCACGCTCCGCCCCGCGACAGAAGCGAGCATTTGCTCAAATGGCCCGAGCAGCTCGTCCATCAGCGAAGCCCCATTCCGCGTGCGATGATCCCGCGCAGGATTTCGCGCGTGCCGCCCCGCAAGGAAAATGCAGGCGCAATATGCGTCACGGTCATGATGGCGTGCCAAAGTTCTGGATCGACCGATTCCTCGGGATGGCTGGCGAGGTCATCCGCAATCAAGCTTGGCACGGATTGTTCGAACGTCGCCCCCAGATCCTTGACCAGCGACGCTTCGACGACTGGCTGTTCTCCAGCCGCGAGGCGCGACGTCACGGCCACCGACAATTCACGCAGGACCGCAAGCTGTGCCGTCAGTGACCCGACAAGCCGCTGGCGCGCTTCACACTGCGGTTGCCGCGCGACATGCTGGATCCAGGCATCGAGGAGGACGGCGCTGGAGTAAATCCGCTCCGGCCCGCTCCGCTCGTAGGCGAGCTCTGCCGTGACCTGAGACCAGCCCGCCCCTTCTTCGCCCAGCAGCGCATCGTGAGGAAGCTCCACATTGTCAAAGAAGACTTCGTTGAAATCATGATCGCCATTGAGATCGGGAACGGGACGGATCGTGATGCCTGGAGCGTTCAAATCGACCAGCAATTGCGAAAGACCCTGGTTCCGATCTGCAGGTTCACCCGACGTCCGGACCAGTGCAATCATGTAGTGGGCGTGGTGAGCGCCCGATGTCCACACCTTCTGCCCATTCAGCCGCCAACCATTTTCTGTTCGCTCGGCGCGCGACCGGACCGACGCAAGATCCGATCCCGATCCAGGCTCGCTCATGCCGATGCAGAAATACATCTCTCCGCGGCAGATCTTGGGAAGATATTGTTCGCGCTGAGCCTCTGTCCCGAACTTGAGAATGACAAGAGCGCTCTGGCGATCCGCGATCCAGTGCATGCCGACTGGCGCCCCTGCGCCCAAGAGTTCCTCGACCACAACAAAGCGCGCGAGCGGGCCGCGCTCGGCACCACCGTATTTCCTTGGCAAGGTGAGGCCGAGAAACCCTGCCTGACCCATTGCGCGGCTGAAAACCGCATCGCCGCCCATCCAGGTCCGTGCCCGCTTGTAAAGCGGCATATTGCCAATATGCGCTGCGATAAGTTCTCTGATCGCCGGGCGCAATTCCTCATCCGTCGCCGGGATTTCGGACAAGGTCAGATGGTCGAAATTCATTCGCCGCGAAAGACCGGCGCGCGCTTTTCGATGAACGCGTCGATCGCTTCATCATTGTCTTTTGTGGCATGCGCCAGCGATTGCATTGCTGCTGACATTTCAAGGATGTTGGCAAGCGTCGCCGTCTGCCCCTCGCGCAATAGCCTTTTCGTCATCCGGACGGCGTGGGGCGGATTGGCCGCAATCTTGAGCGCAATGTCCATTGCCTTGGCCAGGAGCTGATCATCAGGCACCACGTGCGAGACAAGGCCATAGGCCAATGCCGTTTGCGCGTCGAACATCTCGCCGGTCAATGCCAGTTCCGTCGCCCGAGAAAATCCTACAATGCGCGGCAAGAGCCAGGCACCACCATCACCCGGAACGATGCCGACCTTGACAAAGCTCTCGGCAAACTTCGCGCTCTCTCCCGCAATGCGAATGTCGCACATTGTTGCCAGGTCAAGGCCAGCTCCGATCGCAGGGCCGTTGACCGCAGCGATCACCGGCACTTCAAGCGCCTGAAAGGCAAGCGGCAGTCGCTGAATTCCAGTCTTGTAGTTGCGACGGGTTTGCGCAGGCAATTGCGCGCGCAGGCCAGATCCTGCCTTCATCTGCTTGAGGTCGCCACCTGAGGAAAAGGCAGACCCAGCGCCAGTCAGGATGACAGCCCGAACGCCAATGTCTGCATCCGCATCCTGCATTGCGGCAAGCAACGCTTCGACCATTGCCTGGTCGGAAATGGGATTTCGCCGCTCCGGCTGGTTGAGTGTGACCGTTAGGACCGCGCCCTGCCGCTCGATCAGAAGGGGTGACGTCAAATCTGGCCTCCTTGCCTGCCCTATTCCAGGGTCTTGATGATGGCCGAGAAGTCCAGCCCACCCGATCCGGCGTCCGCGAACGCCTGATAGAGTTCGGCAGCGCGATGGCCCATGGGCACGTCTGCGTCAACCGATTGCGCCGCTTCCATGGCCAGTTTGAGGTCCTTGAGCATCAGGGCAGTGGCAAATCCGCCCTGATAGCCATTGTCCGCCGGCGTCTGCGGGCCGACACCCGGAACGGGGCAGTAGCTCGTCATGGACCAGTTCTGGCCCGATGCCTTTGATGAAATGTCAAAGAATGTCTGCAGATCGAGCCCGAGCTTTCGTGCGAGTTCAAAGGCCTCGCAGGTCGCGATCATGGACGCTCCGAGCAGCATGTTGTTGCAGATCTTTGCGGCCTGCCCTGCCCCGCTTTCGCCGGCGTGAATCACGGCCTTGCCCATTTTGGCAAGGATCGGTTCGGCGCGCGCAAAGGATTTCTCAGTGCCCCCAACCATGAAGGTCAGCGTTCCGCCATTGGCAGCAGCGATGCCGCCTGAAACCGGAGCATCCACCATGTCATAGCCCTTGGCGGCGGCATCCGCGCTGACCTTTCGCGCGGTTGCGACGTCAATCGTCGAGCAATCCAGCAGAATGGCATTGGTTGGCGCATGACCAATCACATCATTCTCATACACCGTCTCGACGATCTTGCCGTTGGGCAGCATTGTGACGACCGCATCGCCCCCTGCGACTGCTTCGCGGACATTCGTGAAGGTCTTGCACCCGTTCTCCTTGGCGCGTGCAAGCGCGGATTCGACCAGATCAAACGCGTTGACGCTATGGCCGGCCTTTACAAGATTGGCCGCCATGCCGCCGCCCATGTTGCCGAGGCCGATAAATGCAATTGTGCTCATTTGCCTGTCCAATTCCCGGGCCGCTTTTCAACGAAGGCCGCCATGCCTTCCTTCTGGTCTGCACTGCCAAACAATCCGTGGAACAGGCGGCGTTCGAAGACCACACCTTGTTGCAGAGTCATCTCATAAGCGGCGTTGACCATTTCCTTCGTTGCTATTGTCGCCAGTGGCGCCATTGAAGCAACGACCTCGGCTGTCTTCAACGCTTCTGCAATCAAATCAGCAGTTGGCACAACGCGGGCGACCAGGCCCGAACGCTCTGCTTCGGCAGCGTCCATCATCCGCCCGGTCAGGCACATTTCCATCGATTTTGCCTTGCCGATCGCACGCGTCAGGCGCTGTGAACCACCCATGCCCGGCGTTACGGCAAGCTTGATCTCCGGCTGTCCAAACTTGGCATTGTCACCCGCGATGATGAAGTCCGCCATCATCGCCAATTCGCAGCCACCACCCAACGCGAAGCCAGACACGGCGGCAATCCAGGGTTTCCGGGTCGCCGTGACGCGATCATAGCCAGCAAAGAAATTGCCGCCGTACATGTCCGCAAAGGATTGGCTCTGCATCTCCTTGATGTCGGCGCCGGCAGCGAAGGCCTTTTCCGAACCGGTCAGAATTGCACATCGCTGACTGTCATCGGCATCAAACGCACCAAAGGCGTCAATAAGTTCAGCGAGGACCTGGCTATTGAGGGCATTCAGCGCCTGCGGACGATTGAGCGTGATGAGCGTGACTGCGCCCTTCTGCTCAACGAGAATCGTTTCATAACTCATAGTGGCTTCCACTCCTCTTCCGCTGGCAGCGGCGCAAAAATTTCATCCAGCAAGGCGTCGGTCACACCTTCGGGTGTGGACGGGTCCCACTTGGGGGCATTGTCCTTGTCCACAATCACGGCCCGCACACCTTCAATGAAATCGTGACGCACCAGCACCCGCGATCCGATCCGATATTCCATGACCATGTTGTCAGCAAATGACGCCATTTTTGCGCCTTCAGCCAATTGCCGCAGAGCGACCTTGCACGTCTGGGGAGACTTGGTCGACAGCGTCGCGAGTTCCTTGGCCGCCCACTCGGACCCATCAGCCTCGAGCGCTGCAAGAATATCCTCGTAGCGATCTGACGCGAATAGCCGGTTGATCGTAGGGATATTATCGACAATCCGGGCGTCCGGTGGTTTCACCGACAATTGGCCCAATATGCCCTCGATGCGGTCGGGATCTTCGGCGATCCGGGTTTTCGCCTCTGCCAGCGCCTCAGCGGGGAGGTAGTGAGTGGCCAGCCCGATTGCGAGACATTCGGCCCCATCGAGCCGCGCGCCGGTGAGAGCAAGGAAGTGGCCCAGACGGCCTTCAAGACGAGAGAGGTGCCATCCTCCCCCGACGTCGGGGAACAGGCCAATCCCGGTTTCCGGCATTGCAAATCGGGTATTTTCTGTCGCGATGCGGAACTTGGCGGGCTGTGAAATGCCGACACCGCCGCCCATCGTAATGCCGTCCATGAAGGCGATGACCGGCTTTTCATATTCGAACAGCAAATGGTTGAGCTGGTATTCGTCGTGAAAGAAGCGACGCCCGTCAACGCCATCTTTCAACGCAGATTCCTGCAGGAAGCGAATATCCCCACCTGCACAGAAGCCACGCCCTTCCGAATGATCGATCATCACGCAAGCGACCTGGCGATCGGACTTCCATGCGAGAAGCTGGGCCGTCATTTGATGGACCATGCCGATATTGAGCGCGTGAAGGGCGGCAGGCCGGTTCAGGCTGATCCGACCAGCCTTGCCTTCAACCTGCGCGAGGATGTCCTGAGTCATTGGCGTGTCAGCTCCCGCCCCACGATCATCCGCATCACCTGGTTTGTCCCTTCGAGAATCTGGTGGACGCGAAGGTCCCGGAAAAACCGTTCGATTGGATAATCCTGCAAATAGCCATATCCACCGTGAAGTTGCAGCGCATCATTGACAATCTTCGAGCCATTGTCAGTCGCAAGCCGCTTCGCCATCGCCGCGAACTTCGTCTTGTCGGGGGCATTTGCCGTGACCTTGCACGCCGCCATGTAAAGCAGGGCGCGAGACGCCTCGAGGTCTGTGGCCATATCGGCAAGCATGAACTGCGTGTTCTGGAAATCGGCAATCGGCTTACCGAACTGCTGGCGGTCCTTTGTGTATTTGATGGCTTCATCAAGGCATCGTTGAGCTCCGCCGAGCGAGCAGGCCCCAATGTTGAGCCGCCCGCCATCGAGCCCCATCATTGCGATACGGAAACCTTCCCCCTCTCCGCCCACAAGATTATCCACAGGAACACGCACAGCGTCGAAATTGACCTGTGCCGTTGGCTGCGAATGCCAGCCGAGCTTGCGCTCATTGGCTCCGAAGCTGACGCCATCCATGTCCTTGTCAATGACGAGGCAGGAAATGCCTTTGGGGCCATCTTCGCCAGTCCGGACCATGGTGACATAGACTTCGTTTGCACCGCCACCCGAGATGAAGGCTTTCGATCCGCTGACAACATAATGGTCTCCGTCGCGGACAGCCTTGGTTTTCAGCGCGGAGGCGTCGGAACCGGAGGACGGCTCGGTCAGACAATAGGACGCGATCTGGTCCATGTTCACAAGGCCCGGCAAATACTTTGCCTTGACCGTGTCAGAGCCAAACCTGTCGATCATCCAGGCGGACATATTGTGGATCGAAATGAAGGCGCTCGTCGACGGACAACCATAGGCCATCGCCTCCATGATCAGCGCCGCTTCGAGCCGTCCGAGGCCGATGCCTCCCGATTCCTCGGAAACATAGATTGAGGCAAAGCCAAGTTCCGCCGCGGCCTTGATCGTATCGCGGGGGAAAATATGCTTTTCATCCCACTCGGAGGCAAAGGGCGTGATGTTGTCCGCCGTGAACTTGCGCGCCATGTCCTGGATCGCAAGCTGGTCTTCGGTTAGGTCGAATTGATTGGTCATGGTCACCCCATGTCACCCCATCGTCGGAATCACAAATGCATTGCCACCATCCGGGGACCCATCCGGCCAGCGTGCCGTGATCGTTTTGACCTTTGTCCAGAACTTCACACCCTCCATACCGTGCTGGTTGGTGTCGCCAAACGCCGAACGCTTCCATCCGCCGAATGTGTGATAGGCAACCGGCACCGGGATCGGCACGTTGATGCCGACCATGCCGACATTGACCCGTGCAGCAAATTCACGCGCCGCATGTCCGTTGCGCGTGAAGATCGCGACGCCATTGCCATATTGATGCTTCGACGGAAGCGAGAGCGCAGTCTCGAAATCGGGAGCGCGAACCATCTGCAAAACCGGCCCGAAGATCTCCTCCTTATAGGATGACATATCGGTCGTGACGCGATCAAACAGGGTCGGCCCGATGAAGAACCCTTCTTCATGGCCCTGCAGCTTGAAGCCGCGACCATCGACAACCAGCTCCGCGCCTTCATCAATGCAGGTCTGAATCCAGCCTTCCACCTTCGCCTTGTGCGCAGCCGTGACGACAGGTCCGTAATGCGCTTCGGCGTCGGTCGAGATTCCGACCTTCAGAGCCTCGATCGCTGGAATGAGCTTCGCCTTCAGACGGTCTGCCGTTTCATCTCCAACCGGAACGACAACGGGCAGCGCCATGCAGCGCTCGCCCGCCGAACCGAAGGCCGCGCCCGCAAGATCATTTACCACCTGGTCGAGATCGGCATCGGGCATGACGATGCCGTGGTTCTTCGCGCCGCCCATGGCCTGGACGCGCTTCCCGGCCGCAACGCCGCGTTGATAGACATAATGGGCAATGTCGGAAGAGCCGACAAAACTGACAGCACTGATGGCAGGATGATCGAGAATCGCATCGACCATTTCCTTGTCACCCTGGACAACCTGGCAGATGCCTTCGGGCAGACCCGCTTCAATGAACAGTTCCGCAAGTCGAACCGGCACGGACGGGTCGCGTTCTGACGGCTTTATGATGAAGGCATTGCCGGTCGCGATGGCGACACCCGACATCCATAGGGGGATCATGGCCGGGAAGTTGAACGGCGTGATGCCCGCACCAATGCCCAGCGGCTGGCGCATCGAATAGACGTCGATGCCCGGCCCCGCGCCCTGGGTGTACTCACCCTTGAGCACATGCGGAATGCCGCAGCAGAATTCGATGACTTCAAGCCCCCGCTGTATATCGCCCTTGGAGTCGGCAATGACCTTGCCATGCTCGCTGGAAAGCAAGTTCGCCAGCTCATCCATGTTTGCTTCGACCAGAGCCTTGAAATTGAACATGACGCGTGCGCGCCGCTGCGGGTTGGTTGCGGCCCAGGCCGGCTGTGCTGCAAGTGCGGCTTGCACCGCGCGTTCAAGAACGGCTGCATCTCCCAAGGCGACTTGCGCCTGCACAGTTCCATTGTTGGGATCGAAGACATCGCCGAAGCGCTTCGCTGCCGCTCCGGCCCCACCGGAAATAAAATGATCAATCTGCCGCATAACAATGGACTCCCTATCAATGCTGCCGGCCCTTAGCGAAGCAGTATATTTGCATTCAATACGCAAAAATTGCAGTGACGTCCTGCAATTTTGCAGTTGGAACGAACATGCATTGGGATGATTTGAGAATCTTCCTCGCCGCAGCGCGATCAAGGACAGTTTCCGACGCCGCGCGCAAGCTCGGAATCGATGCGACAACGGTCAGCCGCAGGCTCGACCGGCTGTCGGGCGACCTGAAGAGCAGCCTTTTCGAATCGAACTCTTCGGGGCTGGTTCTTTCAAGCCACGGACAGAAACTGCTCGTACAGGCAGAAACCGTGGAACATGCGATTGGGGTTGCAACTGGAACCCTGACGGGGGAGCGAAGCCGCCTCAAAGGTTTGGTGCGGATCAGCATGTCGGAAGGCCTCGCCACATGGATCGTTGCGCGCAACATGCCCAGTTTCCGGGAGTTGCACCCCGAAATCTCGCTTGAACTCGTGACGACCAACGGTTTTCTCAATCCATCCAAGCGTGAGGCGGATCTGGCGATCACCCTTGCAAGACCCGCGCGCGGCCACCTGATCGCGAGCAAGCTATCCGACTACAGATTGGGATTGTTCGCATCAAAGGACTATGCGCAAAGAAACGGAATGCCCCTGTCGGGCGAGGAGCTCAGCCAGCATCCGATTATCGGCTATGCCCCGGACTTCATCTATTCGGATGAATTGCGTTACCTTGCCGAAATCGGAAACAAGCTCGAGACAAGCCTGAGCAGTTCGAGCATCAACGTGCAGCATGCCATGCTGCATGCCTCCTGTGGCGTTGGAGTCCTGCCACTCTTCATTGGCCTGAGAGATCCGGACCTTGTGCGGATTCTCGAATTCAGTGCCGAAATCACTCGCAGCTTCTGGATGGTCGTCCATCAGGATTCTCGAAGGATTGCCCGGGTCTCGGCTGTCGTCGACTGGCTGAAGGACATTGTGCCGCGTGAAGTGGCAATCCATTGAGGCCGCAACCGATCATTTCGCACCAATTTTTTGCCGAATTGGGATGGTCAGGCCAGCGTTGAGTCCCGGCTTGTCCGACGAGATAACCGGCGCGTCGCCTAAGTCTCGAATACTGGCCGACAATTGCCAATCCGACGTTGACAGAATATGTGAGCATTGAAACATACGCGTCGATCAGTCCAGGCGACGGATCGGGAGACAAAAACATAGTGGTCGACTCTGCCGAAGAAGAACAGGCGCTCTTTCCCGAGCGGGCGGGTGACAGGCTTCGCGCCGCGAGAACCCGTGCGGGCCTTGACCTTTCCGATGTGGCCAGTCGAACCCGTATTCCGCTCAGACATTTGCAGGCCATCGAAGCGGGAGACTATTCCTCGTTTCCATCGTCCACCTATTGTGTTGGCTTTGTCAAAGCCTACGCAAGGGCTGTTGGTGAAGATGAACAGGCACTTGCCCAGCAATTGCGGATCGAACTTGGCCAGGACGGTCGGGGGTATCGCACAGAATTGCAGGACTATGACGATGCGGACCCGGCGCGCATTCCGTCTCGCACGCTCGCGTGGACAGCCGCCGCCGTCGCGTTGCTGCTGGCCGTGGGTTACGGCGTTTGGCGAACCATGCTGCTGAGCGGACCTGAAGTTGCCCCTACTCCCGTCGCAGCCACTGCACCGGCCCCGCAGGCGCCGGTCGTGCAATCGCCCAGCGCGTCAAGTGAAGTTGTTCTGACAGCGATCGAGCCGGTCTGGGTTCGCGTTTATGATGCCGCTGACAAGGTTCTCCTTGAAAAGGAAATGGCCAAGGGAGAGCGCTTTGTCGTTCCGGCAGACGCGAACAATCCCATGATCCGCACAGGCCGAGCCCAATTGATTGCTGTTACCATCAATGGATCGGCTGTGCCCTCGATCGGCCCTGCTGAACGCACTTTGAAAGATGTTGGGATCAGCGCAGCCGCGCTTTTGGCACGAACGGCTGCGCCTGCCATTGCACCCACACAGACGCCAGAAAGCCCGGACGCGTTGGAAACACCCAAGCCCAAGCCGGCGGCTGAGAAAAAACCAGCCCCTGAAAGAACGGAAGGTCCGACACGCACGTCGCAGCCAAGAGGACCGGTAGCGACGCCAGCTCCCACTCCGGCTGCCGCACCACCGGCTTCTGACACAACAGCGCCCTCAAACACCGCTACACCCATACAACCCCAGCCTTGATCGCAGCACTGTGGTGCGCCACAAGCCTGATCGGGAAACTCAAAATTTCAAGACAGAGGAACCGCGATGCGCAAACTCACATTCGCCACGCTATTGCTAGCCAGTGTCGCAGCCGGACCTGTAACTGCACAGTCCGACCCACTGGTGCAGCGGGTGGGCAAGCTTGAAAAGGAAATGACCGCGGTCCAGCGCAAGGTCTTTCCCAACGGTGTCGCAATCGAGCCCGAAATCGGAAACGGCGCGCCGCCTGCCGCCGCCGGCAATCCTGCGAGTTCTCCCGTCGCAGACCTCACTGCCCGCGTCGATGCGCTTGAATCCCAACTTCAGGTGTTGACTGGCCAGGTGGAAACGAGCGGCAATCGGGTAAAAAAACTCGAGGACGCGCTCGGTGCCTATGACGCACGCTTGAAAGCGCTTGAGGGTGCCGGACCGATCGCCGCTGACACTGGCGCAAGCGCGGCTGTCGCTTCACCAGCCCCGAAACCGGCTGTTTCTGCGCCAAAGCCTGCTGCTTCTGCGACCAAGCCGACGGCTGCCAGCGCAACCAAAATCGATCCTGACCGCAAGGCTGCCATCGCAGCCGTCGAAATTCCGGCAACCGGCGATGCGATCGAGGACGCCTATACTTATGGCTTCAGGCTCTGGACCGCGAAACTCTACCCCGAGGCACAGGTAAAGCTGAAGGAATTTGTCGCGAAATATCCGAACCACAAGCGGGCGAGCTATGCACAAAATTTGCTTGGCCGCGCCTATCTGGATGAGGGAAAGCCGGCACTGGCATCCGTTGCCTTCTACGACAATTACCAGAAAATGCCGCGCGGCGACCGCGCTTCGGAAAGCCTCTACTGGCTCGGCATCGCGCTGACCAAGCTGAAAAAGGCGTCTGATGCTTGCAAGGTCTACAAGGAATTTGATGATGTCTACGCAGACAAGGCCAGCGCAGATCTGAAGGCCAAAGTCGCCAAAGGCAAAACCGATGCAAAATGCGCTGCCTGAGGCAGCGGTCGAGAGGTTTCGAGACGACCTTCAAAAGCTGATTCCGGCAAGCGGCGTCAAACTGGGCATCGCGGTTTCGGGTGGAACGGACAGCCTGGCGCTGCTCCTGCTTTGCAATGCGGCCTTTGGCGGACAATGCGTTGCAGCGACGGTGGACCACCAACTCCGATCCGAAAGCGCAGCCGAAGCGAGTTATGTCGGCGAAGTCTGCCGGTCGCTGGGCTTACCGCACACCGTGATCGTGCCAAATGTGCCCATCACAGGCTCCATCCAGTCGGCCGCACGCAAGGCGCGTTACGCGCTGCTGGAGCGCTGGGCCGACGAAAATGATCTGGCAGCGATCATGACCGCCCATCACGCCGATGATCAGGCGGAAACGCTTCTGATGCGGCTGAATCGCGGGGCCGGAACGAGCGGATTGGCCGGTGTGCGCTCTACGAATGGCCGCATCTTGAGACCTCTGCTGCATTGGCGCCGTCAGGAGCTCTCGGAAATTGTGCTGCATTCGGGAATCAAGCCGATCTCTGACCCATCGAATGACGACGAACGCTTCGACCGGGTACGCATACGAAAGGCAATCTCGATGAGCGACTGGCTCGATCCCGTCGCAATGGCTCACAGTGCGGCAGCCCTGTCGGAAGGCGATAATGCACTCGGCTGGATGGCCGACAGGCTGTTTGCCGAACGCGTGCAGCGAACAGCAGAAACGCTTGTACTTGCGGAACCGCTCTCACTCCCGCTGGAACTCCAGCGGCGTTTGCTCATTCGCTGCATTCGGGCGCTCGATGAAAATTGGCAGGACAACGGGCCCGATGTCCAGCGCCTTGCTCAAACACTGCGGACTGGCGGCAAAGCCAGCATTGGCAGGCTCACGGCCCGGGCGGTGCGTGAATCGTGGGAATTTGCGCCTGCCCCGCCTCGCCGCAAAAACTGACCAATTCACCATTTCGTTGCATTGTTATTCACCAATTGTGCCCTATCTAGGTCTTCAGAAAGGTGTTTGCACACGATGAACGATGACAAGGAACCCCAAGGCATCAACCCGATGATGAAGAGTTTGCTGATCTGGGCAGGCATCTTGCTCCTGATCGGGGTGTTCGTTTCAGTCTTCGACACGCGGTCGCGCAGCGAGAAATCCGATGCAATTGCCTATTCCGAATTCATCTCCAAGGTGGACGAAGGGTCTGTGAAGGAAATCGTTCAGGCCGGAGACGTCATTACCGGAAAGATGAGCAACGGCGACGCCTTCCGCGTTTATGCCGTCAATGATCCAGGACTGACTGCGCGTCTTGAACGCAGCAATGTCCGCTTTTCCGCGCGCCCTGAAGAAGGGCCGAGTGTCTGGATGGTTATGCTCTATCAGGCGTTGCCGTTCATCCTGATCCTTGGTGTCGGCTTTTTCATCATGCGCCAGATGCAGAAGGGCGCTGGCTCGGGAGCGATGGGCTTCGGCAAATCGCGCGCCAAGATGCTGACCGAAAAGCAGGGGCGCGTGACCTTTGACGATGTCGCTGGCATCGATGAAGCGCGCGAGGAATTGCAGGAAATCGTGGACTTCCTGAAAGATCCGTCGAAATTTTCCAAGCTCGGCGGCAAGATCCCGAAGGGTGCGTTGCTGGTCGGCTCTCCCGGTACGGGCAAGACGTTGCTTGCACGTGCCATCGCCGGTGAAGCCAATGTGCCATTCTTCACGATTTCGGGCTCGGACTTTGTCGAAATGTTCGTCGGCGTCGGCGCAAGCCGCGTGCGCGACATGTTTGACCAGGCGAAGAAATCGGCGCCTTGCATCGTTTTCATCGATGAAATCGACGCCGTGGGCCGTCATCGCGGTGCCGGCCTTGGCAATGGCAATGATGAGCGGGAACAGACGCTCAACCAGTTGCTCGTCGAGATGGACGGCTTCGAGGCCAATGAAGGGATCATCATTATCGCGGCCACAAACCGCCCCGATGTGCTCGACCCTGCCCTGCTCCGTCCCGGCCGTTTCGACCGCCAGATCGTCGTGCCGCACCCGGATATCGAGGGTCGCGAAAAGATTCTCCAGGTCCATATGAAGAAGGTTCCACTCGCTCCCGATGTCGATGCACGGACAATCGCGCGCGGCACGCCCGGATTCTCCGGTGCGGATCTTGCCAATCTGGTGAACGAGGCCGCCTTGCTTGCGGCACGGCTTGGTAAGCGGCTTGTTTCCATGGCGCAGTTCGAGGCCGCCAAGGACAAGGTCATGATGGGCACCGAATGGAAGTCCCTCGTCATGACCGACGATGAGAAGCGCATGACGGCCTATCATGAGGCCGGCCATGCACTCGTTACGTTCCATGAACCGGCGTCCGATCCGATCCACAAGGCCACGATCATCCCGCGCGGTCGCGCATTGGGCATGGTCGTCCGGCTGCCGGAACGCGACACTTATTCCTATCACCGTGACAAGATGTATGCGAACCTCTCGATCGCGATGGGCGGCCGCGTCGCTGAAGAACTGATCTTCGGCTATGACAAGGTTTCGTCTGGGGCTTCTGGCGATATCCAGATGGCAACAGGTCTTGCGCGCTCAATGGTGACGCAGTGGGGCATGTCCGACAAGATGGGGCCACTGCAATATGAAGAGCAGCAGGGCGAAACCTTCCTCGGCTATTCGCAGACCCAGCGGCACAACATGTCGAACGAGACGGCGCAACTGATCGACAGCGAGATTCGTGCCCTCGTCGAGGGTGGACACGCCCAGGCAACCAAGATTCTGAAGAAGAACATCAAGCAACTTCACACACTTGCGGGCGCGTTGCTCGAATATGAAACGCTGACCGGAGACGAAATTTCGGCGTTGCTGAAGCAAGGCACACCACCTGATCGGAGTGGCATTGATCACAACCAGCCCAAGGCCTTGAAGGCCGGTGGGTCGTCCATCCCCAAGACGCGGAAACGCGGCATCGGGGGCACGGCAGCCCAGGGTGCCTAGGCCGTTACCCCCAGCATCAGCAGGATGATCCCGAACAGTATCAGAACAAAAAACGCGATGATGAGCAGTGCCATTGTCCGCCAGACGGCTGAAAAAACGCCGATCTGGTAGGCGCCCCTCAGTTGGAAGAACATGTGCGTCGGCGGACCCGCAATTATGAGCGGAACACGCCACCCAGCCAGTGGCCCCAGCCGCCCCATGATCGAGAGCAGGCCAAGCAAAAGACCCATGAACGAAAGCGAATATGTCACAAAGATCGCGTGATCATAGGGCTTGAACTGGCGCCGGAACGCAAAAAGCAGCCACACGAACGGGATCGAGATCGGGATCAAGGCCCAGCTGAACTTGTAGGCGTTGGACTGCATCTTGTAGAGCAACAGCGCCGGGTTCTTAACCGCGTGCTGGATCGCTTCGTCAAACGCCGGCACTCCAACGTCGATTTTCGTGTCATCCATAATCAGGTTATTCGAGCCAATCCCGTCGGACACCTTGATCACGGTTTCGATTCCCGCAACATCTTCGCGCGCGCTTTTGATTTGTGCCAAGGGCGCGGACTGTTTTTCGAGCCTTGCCACCTTGGCATTGGCTTTGGCCAGTTCGGCCGTCAGTTGGGACCTATTCAGCACGGTGCCACCGCGATTGGCTTCCGTCTTATTCGGGCCGAGCGGCATGCCAATCCAGCTGAATGTCGCAAACATCAGGAAGACCGAAAACAGGAAGAGTGCCAGCGGCGATACGAACCGGGCGCGTTCGCCGTGCACGTAACGACGTGTCAACTGGCCAGGCTTGAAGAACAGCAACGGCAAGGTGCGCCAGATTTTCCCTTCGAAATGCAGTATGGAATGCGTGAAGTCATGCCAGAAGGCCGATAGCGTGCGATGAACACGAACCGACTGGCCGCAATCATGACAATGTCTGCCAACAACCAAGGTGCCACAATTCAGGCAATTTGCCCTGGCTTCGTCAGCATGTTCGCCAGCTTCAGGTTCGATCGCACGGGCAATCAGGCCTCCCGCGACAATATCACCAGCTGCTTCGATTTCCCCCGCCATTAACCGATTATGCCATCAGCTCGGGTCACTGTGAACCCGGTTCAGGCGGGACCTGCAACGAATGCTGTGTCCACGACCCGATCGATGAGCGATTCGTCAGCCGGAACCTGGCCATCGAGCATCAACATCGCCAATCCGTGTACCATCGCCCAGGAACGTACAAAGCCGACGCGCTGTGCCTCCTCGCTTGTGCCGGGCGCCGCAAGGGCCGCTATGTTGCGGCGGAGCAGGCCGAGTCCTCCCCTCTCCTCCCCTGGGCAAGTTTCAGTCCCCACACGCGATTTCGCCGTCATCAGGCGAAACAAGGCGGGGTTTTCCAGAGCAAAGCGGACATAGACCCGCCCAGTTTCATCAAAGCCGGCGCGGCCGCCGCCTGCGGCCGTTTGCGCTTTCTTCTGACGCCGCGCGAGCTGGGCCCCGCCTTCCATTGCAAGTGCCGTGAGCAAGGCCTGCTTGTCCGGAAAATGGCGATAAACGGCCGTCGGGCTTACCCCGACATTACGGGCAATTTGACGCAAGCTGAGTTGCTCGACATCACCAATTGCCAGCAGCCTCAGCCCTTCGGAGATCAAGGCTGCCCGAAGGTCACCGTGGTGATACCGGCCCTTTTCATTTTCTATGTTGACACTGTTATCATTCTCGATCATGTTTTCACTGTAAACATATTCGAGTCTATTTCAAGCAAGAGGAGCAAGGCTATGGCAAGCACGGTTGAAACGCTGATCCGCAGGACAGTCACCAAGGGCGTCGAAAAAATTGCGGAATTCAACCGAGGCCGGTTGCGGGAAGACGGAGAAAATCCCTTCCTCATTGGTATCCATACGCCAATGCCTGATGAACGCACGATCACTGACCTTCAGGTGACGGGCAGTATCCCGGCACAGCTCGATGGCCGCTATATCCGCATTGGGCCCAATCCTGTCTCGCCGCCCAATCCTGCAGCATATCACTGGTTCACCGGGGACGGCATGGTCCACGGCGTGCGACTCAAGGACGGCAAGGCGCTGTGGTATCGCAACCGCTGGGTCCGCTCGACTGCAGTGAGTGAAGCGCTAGGCGAAACGCCGGCACCGGGGCCGCGCAACGGCTTTGATACGGTCAACACGAACGTGCTCGGCCATGCCTCGGCCACCTGGGCGATTGTTGAAGCCGGCGGCTTTCCCGTGCGCATCGATGAGGAGTTGAACACGATTGCGCATGACCCCTTTGGCGGCACACTCAAGGGCAGCTTTTCGGCACATCCCCATCTCGATCCCGAGACCGGCGAGATGCATGCCATTTGCTATGAAGCGACCGACCAGAGCACCATCCGGCACGTCGTTGTCGATCGCGCGGGCAAGGTCCGCCGCGAAGAGCCTGTCTCCGTCAAGGATGGCCCGTCGATTCACGATTGCATGATCACGAAAAACTACGTCATCATCCTCGACCTCCCAGTCACTTTCTCAATGAAGACGCTGCTTGCCGGCCACAATTTCCCTTATCGCTGGAACCCGGAACACAAGGCCCGCGTCGGATTGCTGCCTCGTGAGGGTAAGGGCGAGGCTACGATCTGGTGCGATGTGGAGCCCGCTTATGTCTTCCACCCGTGCAATGCCTATGAAACCGAAGACGGAAAGGTTGTGCTCGACGTCTGCGCCCATACGAACATGTTTGCGACAGATGCGCACGGCCCGGATTCGCAGCAAACTCCGTTCGAGCGCTGGACGATCGATCCGACCGCTCACCGGGTGGAGCGTTCGGTGATCGATCCCGACAGCCAGGAATTTCCGCGTCCCAATGAAACATTGATCGGCAAGCCATACCGCTATGCATATGCCATGGCCTTGCCCAAGGGCGGAGACCCGAGCTTCCTCGCGAACACGACGCTGTACAAGCATGATCTTGAAGCCGGCACACGCGAAACGCATGATTTCGGTGCCGGCAAGGTCCCGGGCGAGTTCGTCTTCGTGCCAAAGGCGAATGCGAGTGCAGAAGATGATGGCTGGCTGATGGGTTATGTCGTGAACGTGGCAAACGACACGACGGATTTCGTCATCTTGAATGCAGCCGACTTCGCCGGAGCGCCACAGGCCGTTGTTCACATCCCCCACCGCATTCCGCCGGGGTTTCACGGCAATTGGGTAGCGGCCTAGGCTGTTGAAAAGCCGCGATCGAAGCGCAATACGCCTCGATCGCGGCCTTCAATCAAGCACCCGGTGCGGTGACGACGCGGGGGTTGGCGGTCCATGAGAAGCCTGAGTACATTTTGAGTTGCTTGCCATTGCCCAGGTCTCCACCCGAGCAGTTGAGGAGCAGGTTCACGCAATTGCTGGCCCACATGTTCATGACGGAACTGTCCCATGCGCCGAACCAGTCGGCATGGAAGGTTGTGCCTGCTGGCATCATCGTGCCATTGGCCATGACGTCGGACGACAGGTGCCAGGGCTCGACAGCGGTTCCCTGACTGTACCAGACGCCCATCGTGAAGGTCGGGATGACGTAAGGATGCGTTGTCGGGCATTGGGCATAGGCCTGCCCGATATAGGCAGAATAGGCGACATGGCTGCGATGATCGGCGCTGTCGAGGTTCTTGCCGTCCCAGCATTCCGGCGCGGAAATGACGGCTCCAACCCTTGCCGTGACGGGACAATTTGCCTGTGCCGTGGGCAGGTCCTTGTAGTGACCCGGAATTGCACCAGGACCATCGCAGTTGAAATAACCGCCGCCGGTTGGTTTGGCTGTTGTGTTGAGCATGTTGTAGCCGAAGACGAAGCGGAGGCCGCGCGGCAGATCGACACAGGCCGTGCCGATCTTGGCGCACAAGGGATCGGTCTTGGGCCTGCGCTTGTAATAGACACTGACATAGTCCGGCTTGATGACCTGGCCCTTGCCGTTCATCATCGCCGGCATCCAGTAGGCCGAGCGGTTGAGCGGACTGTTGCAGGTCGAGCTGCCCGTGGTCCGCAGGCTCGTATAGGTCGAGTTCGCGTCCGCAGACGTGTTGCCGAAATACTGGTGCAAGTGCGATTTGCCGGGCTGCCCCGGATAGACGATCGGATCGTCATAGGACAAATGGCTTGCGTTGCAGATGAAGCGGAAGGCCCCGACCACATCGGGCAAGGCGCTTGCCGGGATCGCTCCGGTTCCCCAAGCCTTCACAAGCTCCGAATTTACATCGAAGTTGCTCGGGACGTCAGGAAGCTGAACCGTCATCGGATCATAGGACCCTGAAGGAGCCGGCGCGGGCGCGGGCGCCGGAGCGGGCGCAGGCGCCGGAGCGGGCGCAGGGGCCGGAACAGGCTCTGGCCTTGGGTCGGGAGCTGGCGCCGGTGCGGGAGGCGGAGCAAAGACAACCCGCCGCTTCCGCGCCTCGACAACCATAGTTCCGGAAACAACAGCCAAGGCAATCATCATTGCTGCAGCGCGCTTGGAGGACCCGATTTTGAATTTTGTCTTGTTCATGTTAACAGCTACCCACGTGTCAAATGTTTGGATGAGCCTGCGGTCAAAAAATTAAACTCTTCCTAATTGCCGAGCGATTTTGATGGTTGCCAGATCATCAACCATTTCTTCGAAAAGGCGCTAAATACCGTCACTATCGAGGTATTCCGCGGTGGTATGTCGCGCAGGGGCGAGATAAAATGGGTCGCGACAAGATTGCCACACATGTCAAAATCTTGACGCTCGAATTCGTCATTTGCGTTGCGCGGCGCTGCTCCGCGACGTCGCGAAATCCTTGCCTTTTTATAGAAATTTCCCCAAGGGCCACCAGCTATGAAGCAGAAATGGACACCTGAAAGCTGGACGCAGTGCGAAGCACGGCAATTGCCAGCCTACCCCGACCCGGCAGCGCTCGACCGCGCGACGGCGACTTTGGGCAACTACCCCCCGCTTGTGTTTGCCGGCGAAGCCCGTAATCTCACAGCGGACCTTGCAAAGGTCGTCGAGGGCAAGGCCTTCCTTCTTCAGGGTGGAGATTGCGCCGAGTCTTTCGCGGAATTTCATCCAAACAACATACGGGACACGTTCCGGGTCCTGCTCCAGATGGCCGTGGTGCTGACATTCGCCTCAAAGCTTCCAACGGTGAAGCTCGGTCGCATGGCTGGGCAGTTCGCCAAGCCACGCTCTGCCGATTTCGAGGACATCAATGGTGTTTCCCTGCCATCGTATCGCGGCGATATCGTCAACGACATCGCCTTTGAGGAAGCCGGGCGCACCCCCGATCCGGAACGGATGATCAAGGCCTATTCGCAGGCAGCATCGACACTCAATCTGTTGCGCGCATTTGCGGGTGGCGGCTATGCCAACCTCCTTCAGGTCCACGCCTGGACCCATGATTTCATGGGCCGCTCCCCCTGGACCAAGAAATTCAAGGATGTTGCCGATCGGATCAGCGAAGCGCTCGACTTCATGGAAGCGTGCGGGATCAACCCGGAAACCGTACCGCAACTCAAGGGGACCGACTTCTACACCAGCCATGAAGCACTGCTTCTTCCTTATGAGCAGGCGCTGACACGTCAGGATTCCCTGACCGGCCAATGGTATGACACATCGGCTCATATGCTCTGGATCGGAGACCGCACCCGTTTCGAAGGCTCGGCGCACGTCGAGTTTCTGCGCGGCATCGGCAATCCAATTGGCATGAAATGCGGTCCGACCCTTGCGCCGGACGCGTTGCTGCGGATGCTGGACACGCTCAACCCGAAACGCGTTCCCGGCCGGATGACGCTTATCACCCGTTATGGTCACGACAAGATCGAAGCACATCTTCCAGCAATCGTCCGGGCAGTGAAGGCGGAAGGCCATCCGGTCGTCTGGTCCTGCGACCCGATGCATGGCAACGTCGTCAAGGCCGCCAATGGTTACAAGACCCGCCCGTTCGACCGTATCCTTGCCGAAGTGCGCGGGTTCTTCGCTGTCCACCGGGCGGAGGGCACGCATGGAGGCGGCATTCATATCGAAATGACGGGGCAGAACGTCACCGAATGCACGGGCGGCGCGATGGACGTTTCAGAGCAGAGCCTGTCGGACCGCTATCATACCCATTGCGATCCGCGTCTGAATGCTGGCCAGTCGCTTGAGCTGGCGTTCCTGCTGGCAGAAATGCTCAATCAGGAAATGTCGGACCGCAAAGCAGCGGCCTGAACCTTGCAGAACTGCGGGGTTCGCTTTGGACTCGATGGAGGCGGGCGGCAGTCACGGGGGGATGAATCCGCCGCCCGGTGGCCCATGATGAATAGCTGGGTCACGGCAGTCATTCGCAAGGAAGCTGACGCAGGTTACAGCCTGAGAAACGGGTTCGCTCATTTTTGAAGTGGTGTGCCGGTACGGCACGATCACCTGACCTTGACGACCGACCCGCCGGGGCATAAGCCCTCCCCGCTTCAAAGGCCCCTTCGTCTAGCGGTTAGGACGCGGCCCTCTCACGGCTGAAACACGGGTTCGATTCCCGTAGGGGTCACCAAATAAATCAATGGCTTAGGCTGGTGCAGCTGCCTTTTGTCAAATATCCATCAAATATATCCATGCGGACGGGAGCGGACCCGTCGCCCGGAGGATGTGCGCTGAGGGTTGGTCCCCGCAAGCATTCGAGAGCGAAAGCTCGCCTCTTACCCGCAAATCGAATTCTTCTCTTAATCAGCGGGTCCTAGGTTCGAGCCCTAGTGCGTCCACCACTTTTTCCCATATTCTCAAATATTTGAACCGCTCGATCAGTCAAGCGGATGCTGACGTCTGCATGCTAGGTAGCTCTCTAGGTAGCAGCACGCGAATTCACCATCGAGCATGGTCAAGCGCTACGATCGAGCCCTCCAAGAGCCGCATTGCGGGCGGGCGTGAGGTATCAGCGCTAGAGCGAGTCCTCGCCACACTCGCCGACCATTGCGACGGCTAATCCCACTCTGCTCTAAATCAGCATGGCACCTTTGAAAGGCCGCCACGAGACTCTGGCTTTGCGGGGATGTAAGGACCGCCAGGGGCAACCTAGCGCCGATCCAGATCACCCGTCCTACGATGTCGACGCCCGCGCGTTGGATGACATGCCAGCCAGGACATGCAAAGTGGACGATGAGAATGGTTAGACTGAGTAGCCCCTAGATTTCTGGACGCCTTCGATCCTAATTTTGAGGACAGGAGGCGACGATGGGGAAGGCTAATTTCAGCGATGAGTTCAAGCGTGATGCGGTGGCCCAGATCGTCGAACGCGGGTATCCAGTGGCGGAGGTTTCGCAGCGGCTCGGCGTCAGCCCGCACTCGCTGTATGCCTGGAAGCGTCAGCTTGCGAAGGTGGTGTCCGGCGATGCCAGCAAGGATGCCGAGATCCGCCAGTTGAAGCGCGAGCTGGCCCGGGTGACCGAGGAGCGCGACATCCTAAAAAAAGCCACCGCGTATTTCGCCAGGGATGCAAAGTGAGATACGCGTTCGTTGCCGAGCATCGTGACCAGTTCAGGGTTCGGTCGATGTGTCGGTGCCTGCGCATCCAGCCCAGCGGCTTCTATGCTTGGCAGAAGAGCCCGCTGAGCCAGCGAGCTCGGGAAGACGCTCGGCAGACGGAGTTGCTGTGGCAAGCCTGGAACGACAGGGGCAAGGTCTATGGCTACCGCAAACTGCACGATGATCTACTCGATCAGGGAGAGACATCCTGCCCGAACCGTATCGCCCGTCTGACCAGACTGGCGGGTATCAAGGCGCAGATCGGCTACAAGCGCCGACCGGGCAGCTATGGCGGCAAGCCATCGCTGGCGGTCGACAACACTCTGGATCGCCAGTTCGACGTGGCTGCGCCCGATCGAGCCTGGGTGACGGACATCACCTACATCCGCACCCTGGAAGGCTTTGCCTATCTGGCTGTCGTGATCGACCTCTATTCCCGCCGGGTGGTGGGTTGGTCGATGCAGAGCAGGCAGACCACCGACGTGGTGCTGCAGGCGCTGCACATGGCGGTATGGCGGCGCAAGCCGAAGCAGCGGGTGCTGATCCATTCGGATCAGGGCTCGCAGTTCACCAGCATGGACTGGGCTGCGTTCATCCGGGCTCACAATCTTGAGCACTCGATGAGCCGACGCGGCAACTGCCATGACAATGCCGTGGCCGAGAGCTTCTTCTCCTCGCTCAAGCGCGAGCGCATCCGGCGTCGGACCTACAAAACCCGCGAGGAAGCCCGGCAGGACGTGTTCGATTACGTCGAGATGTTCTACAACCCGGTGCGCAAGCAGGTCAGGAACGGGATGCTGTCACCCGTCGAGTTCGAACGGCAGCAGATTTTGAAAGCGGAAGGCGTCTAGAAAACTAGGGGCTACTCATCTCGCTGGACCGCGCGCAGAACCGGAAATTGCAAGGCGAAGCCTGACATCTGTCCCGCCAATGCTGCGCTAAAGGCGCTTGTCGGGATGCTATACGTGCACCACATCGACGATTCGCAAGAGCCGCTGCTTGCCAGCGCGGTCCGGCCACATGATCGATTGCCCGGTTCGCAAACCGAGCAGACCAGCTCCCACCAGCGACAGGATCGAAATGCGTTCCGCTTCGATGTCGGCAGCTTGAGGATAGACAAGTTGCAGCGTGCGCTCGACGCCACTCGCCTCGTCAACAAATTTTACCGTCGATTGCATGGCCACCACATCCCCCGGTAGACGGGAATCCGGCACAACCTTGGCGCGGTTGATCTCGGCGAGGAGCAGTTCAGTTACCAGGGGCAGCCGTTCTTCGGCCTCGATGGCAAGATTTCCGATCCGTTCAGCATCGGTTTCACGAATCTGGATCGGTGGCCGTGCCCTGGCCTTGCGATGGGTGGTTATGGTGTTTTCTCCGTCAGCGCCAGTCATGCAGGCGCGGTGCGCTGGAAAGGCGCAATGTAAAGGCTGATGGTCGGTTTTGCCCCGGACTGCGCCGGACGTGGCTCTCGCTATCCGGGGCTATTGGCCCACGAGAAGGGAACTCACATGGCAGCGCTGACGCTGACGTGTGGCAATCCGGAACATGGCACGATGATGGCCGCAAGCGATCCTCAAGTCAAACCAGGTGTCACGCCCCGATCAGTGCAGGAGCGCCTTTTGCAGGCCATTTGCCACGCAATACGCGTTGTTCGGAGCAAGGGCGATATGCAGCCCGGTGGCCTGGGCCAATGCCGGCCGGACAAGATTGATGGCTGCACTGCCGCCGGTCAGGACAATGCCGTCATCGTGGATATCACGGCTCAGTTCGGGCGATATCTGGCCCAGCAGGTTCACAACCATCCTGGTGATACCGGCAACATGCTTTTCGACCACGGGGAGCAGATCACCTATTGGCAGTTCCAGGGCTGCGGGTAATCCGTTCACGAGGTCGCGTCCCTTGAACCGGGTCCGGGCGGCGGGGTCCGCCTGATCCTGAAGCATCCTGACGATGTCGCGTTTCGCATTTTCGGCGGTGTTCATGCCGATGAGAAACTTGTGCTGAAAATGGATATGATCGGCAATCGCGGTATCAAGAGCATCGCCTCCGCCGCGAAGGGATGCAGTCGCGCAGATTCCGCCCAGTGACAGGACGGCCGCCTCCGTCGTACCGGCACCGCATTCCACGATCATGGAGCCACGGGGATGATCGACCTGGAGGTCTGCCCCCCACGCGGCCGCCAAGGGTTCCGTCAAAAGTTCGATCGCCCCCAGGCCCGCATCGTTTGCCGCGGTGAGCAACGCGCTGCGCTCTGCGCTGGTTGCATCGGCTGGCACTCCGATGATTGCGCGAAAGGAGCGGAGCCTGCGCTGGCCGACACTCGATCGCACGGCATAGGCCAGATAGTCGCGGGCCGCCGCGATATCGCAAAGCACTCCGCGATGCAGGGGGCGCACGATGCGCAGTTCTCCGGTTGCACGCTCCTGCATGGGGCCGACGGCAACTCCGGCAGTGACCAGTTCACCGGCATCGACGCGCCCCGCGAAGCAGCAGAGCGACGGCTCATCGAACAGGACACCGCCATCAACCGACATCACCCGCGTATTGGCCGTGCCAAAATCAATCGCGAAATCGGCCTTGCCGGCGCCGTGAAACAGTCTTCTCATCTCGGCGCGATAGCAGTTGTTCAAGGGGAAGTCTTCCGAGAGCTTACAACTCCCGTTGCGGTCTCAGTGAACTGATGGGGTGGATGCCCCCTTCGACGGCATCGTAAGATGTCAGACCAGCGCGATGTTGCGCTGTAGAGGGAGGAGCACATGACCGACGTCCACATTGTCGCGATCGAACTTGCGAAGCGCAGCTTCCAATCGCGTTAAAACGCTGCTGAGAGTGTTTACCCCCCGTTCCGGGGGTAGGCAGCGATCAACGGATGGCGGACTACACAGGAGCGACCCAGCCTCCAAGATGCTTCAGTACTGGAGTCTCTTGAAGGTAACTTCGGCGGTGTGACTCTGTCACACCGCCAATTTTTCGATCTTGGCTGATGCGCAAATCGGGGGCAGCGGGACTTCCTTTTCTAAACTCGTCGCTCGAACCGCCGTTGAGTCCAGCAAGGATCATGACGTGATGGCGTGGACGGCATGCCCGACGCGATCGACTGTTACCGGTCAAGCATAAGGTCCGGCGCGCTGCCAATAGGTCATGACCACCTTTTCGCCATGAACAACGGGCAGTCCGGCATGAAGGCTGGCCGGATCTCGTCGGCCCGTACCATCGACGTTGCGAAAAATCACGGCGGATCCCGGCTGTGGGCACACGGTAAGCCCGCAAGCGGGAAAAGCGGTGCCTCCGCCCGCTTCGGGACTTTGCAGATAGACGAGAACCGTATTCACTCGCTGCCCGCCACGCGCCGTATGAACTGCACCTCCTGCGCCATCAGGAAAGGAATCGAAATGCGGCCGGTATTCCTGTCCCTTGCGATAACGCAGGATCTGCAGGCCCTCTCCATTGGCGATCGGCCAGTCGGTAAGCGCGGCCAGGCGGCGCTCCAGCCGGTCGATTAGCCCGGTTTCGGCGCGGGCCAACATCACACCGGCACTCGACCTCTCGGGATGCGGCACATTCTGCCCGCTCAGTTCGTCCACCACGGTGGAGGGGTGCAAACCCCGATCGTGGGCATAAGCGAGCAATTCGGCGCACTCGGCAGGTGACAGGACGCTTTCGCACATGGCCACGGCAGGGCTGGCCAAGCGCATGATCACCTTGATGTCTCGTCCGTCACACGTCGCCATTCCCATGTCAGGAACAACCGGAAGGGCGATGGCCTGCGCGGTCAGGCCCGGAAACACCTGCCCGATTCCCGATGCAAGGGCCGCCCGTGCATCCGCCTCGTTCCACCCGGCGGCGATCATGCGGCCTTGCATGTCCGCCGGGTCACAGCCTGCGGAAAGATTGCTGGCGATCCATTCCTGCCAGCTCGGCTCTGCTCCTTGCATCCCGTCCCTTTCGACCCAACTGGTTCCTGCGCACCGAGCCTTGGGCTCCCGCGCAGGAACCCCTGGTTCAGAACCCGAAATGGAGCGAGGCGCTAACCGAGAACGGGTTACCTCCCGCGTTGCCCACGGCCTTGTGCGCCGAGAGGGAGAGCACGCCGTTGCGCCCTATCCGCTGATCGATGTCCGCCCCCAGGCGGGCATGGTCGCGGTCTACCGCATAGAGACCGCCCGCACCGCCCATGCCGGTGCCGATGATCTGGAACGAGGGACCAGCATCGAACCGGTCGAAGCGGTGGATGTACTCCCCGCGCAAGCGCAGCGTGGTCGGCTCGGCCAGGGCGAAGCGACCGGTCAGGCCCAGGCGCCCTTCCGAAGCCTCGTCAACCGAGCGGCTGACAGTGACCGGGAAGCCCCCGCCAGTCTCGGTATAGCCATCGACCGTTACCCGGCTCCAGGTATAGCTGATGGTTGGGGTCAGCCCGAAGCGCTCGCTTCCGATCGCGTCAAACCAGTCCAGCCGGGCGCGCAGCGCGACCCCCTGGGCATCGGTCGAACCGGTGCTGGTGTCGGTGCTGGCACCATTGAGGTAGTTGCGGCGCAGCTTGACGTTCCAGTCACCATAGATCGCCGTTGCGCTCAGCACCGCCCCGCTCTGGCCCAGGCGCAGGTCAGCCTCGGCCACGCCGTGCCAGCCTTCCAGCTTCTGCTTGCCGCCAAGGGTGAGGTCAGCATCCGAGCGATCATAGCCGATGCCTGCCCCCAGCCGCAGCGGGCCCGCATCGACGCAGGCACCGGCTTCGGCCAGCACGGAATCCCCGTCGCTGCGGCCATCGCGGCGATAGTCCAGCACGGTCCACGCACAGCCGCGGCCCGGCTGCACATAGTCGGTGAGGACGCGGTGATGTGCACCCCACATCATCAGCCCCAGGCCGCCTTGCAAGGTCCGGCCTGGTGCGGCCTGCAGAACCGTGGGGCTGAAGTCGTCGAGGCCGATAATGCCGGTACCGGGTGTGGGAGTAGGGGCAGGTGCTGGCGCCGGAGTGGGTGTCGGCGTCGGAGTAGGTGTCGGCGCCGGAGTGGGTGTCGGCGTCGGCGTCGGCGTCGGCGTCGGAGTAGGTGCGGCCCCAGCTACACGGGCAATATAACCCTGCTTGTGGCCGTTAATGATGCCATAGCCTACGACGACATTGCCATCGTCGCTAACGCCCAGGGCGTTCTGGTACTGGTTCGTGCCGTTGGTCACGCCGTTGGCGGCCAGCCATGCCGCAACCGTTTGCACGTTGGCGCCAGTCCAGCGCACGGCGTGGGATTCGTTGATCACCATCGTGCCGATAGGCTGTCCGGGAACAAGGGCTTCACCGACGATGACGCTGCCGTCGGCATTCACTGCGGAGGCAACGGATGCGACCTGATTGGTTAGCTTTGGCAAGGCGACCATGCCGCCCGCCTGGGTCCACTTGATGGCGATCTGGTTGTCGTTCTTGAACAGGTCGTTGCCCATGACGCCGCCCTGCTGCGAATAGCCGACGATTGTTCCGCCATCGGCCGAAATGTCGTTCGCCCAACTGCTCGCGCCGGCGGCGGAATGGCTGGCAAGAACGCCCAGTTCGACAAAGCCGGTGGCGCGGGTCCACCGCAGCGCCTGGACGTTTGGCCCGACGATGGTTCCATTTGCGCCCCACTGCTGGCCGCGCCCGCCGATAGCGGCGATGACCGAGCCATCCCGTGAGATGCCGGTAATTTCGGCGTTGAAGGTCACGCCATTCTGCACTGGACTGGTCGTGCCGACCTGAAGCAGCTGCTCTGGAGCGGCGGTGCCCGTCCACAGGATCGGGATGTTGAAGCCCGATATACTGGCCAGACCGCCGATCATATTGCCGTCACCGCTGACGGCGACTGCCTTGTAATTTCCAGCGCCGGTAGGTTGTGCCAGGATCGTGGGCGTGCCGTTCAGCCATTTTACGCCCACCATGCCGGTGAAATCCGTGCGTGCGGTCGGCTTGGCCTCGCCGACGATCACTGAGGCATCATCGGATATGCCATAGCCAACGTAGTGAAGGTAGCCGGTCGGCGCTGCGAGTTTCGTCGCGCCGGTCGGGGTGAATACCCAGGCTTCGAGAACAGACTTGTTGCCGACCACCTTGTTGTGAAAGCCGATGACCGACGTACCGTCGCCGGAGATGTCCACGAAATCGACGGAATTGCCGTCGGAGTTCGACCCGTTCTCGGCTCCGTCTGGGCTTCCGGGGATCTGCTCCGAGCCGGTGACTTGTCCGAACGCAGGTGCAGGCAATCCCGCCAGCAGGGCAACAGAACCTAGCGCGCCCACAATGGCGGTCGTGGTCTTCAATACAGCGTTGGTCGCAAACGTGCCGGTCATCTCTGAAACTGTCCCCGTTAAACGCCCGCGCGCGCAGTACCGCGAGCCGATCCCCGCCTAACTGGTCTTCGGGACATCATGCACCCCCTGTTCAGGGGGCTAACGCGGCGGAGACAATTCCTTGAAAATACATGACGCCTGCGATCTTCGAGGCAGTCACTTCCCTTCTTTTCCGCCATAGGACAAACCAAGCTGCGCGGCATGCCACGACGCTTCGGCCCGGCTGGAAATCCCCAGTTTGCGGTAGATCGCCTTGATATGGCCCGAGACCGTATTCTCACTGAGCATGAGCTGCGCGGCGACTTCGGCATTGCGCATGCCGCGTCCGATCAGGGTGAGCACTTCCAGCTCGCGCGCTGTCAGGTTGCCGGTTTCGCCTGCTGCCGGCCCGGTCCGCCGGAAATGCTCCATGATCCGCCGGGCAATCGAGGGCGACAGCGCCGGCACCCCTTCCTTGATCTGCTGCAACTGGCGGATGATCCCTTCGCGCATCTGCTCCTTCAACAGGTAGCCCGAGGCGCCAGCCGAAAGCGCGCCGACGATCGAGCTGTCATCGGCCATCGCGGTGGTGACGACGCAGATCGTATCGGGAGAATTTACTCGTAACTGGCGCAGCACATCCAGCCCCGATCCGTCGGGCAGGCGCAGGTCGATCAAGGCAAGGTCAAACACGTGCCGGTCCATTGCGGCCAGCGCATCGCGCACGGTGGAGGCACCCGTCACCCCGCAACCCGGAAACGCCTCGGCCGCGATCTCGCCCAGCCACTGCAGCGTTTCCGATACATCTTCGAGGATCAGCACGGATTTCACGCCGCGACGCCTTCGCGCGGAAAGCGAACCTCGATCACCGTTCCGCGCATCCCCATGGCAGCGCCCCGCGAAACCGTCATCGTGCCGTGGAGCGCCGTGGCCCGTGAGCGCATGTTGCGCAGGCCGTTGCCCGCTGGCGCGGTTTCGGGATCGAAGCCGTTGCCGTCATCGGCAACCATCAGGACAAGGCCGCTCGCCACGTCACCCAGCCGTATGCCGACCGTGGTGGCCTCCGCATGGCGCAGGGCATTGCCCACGGCCTCGCGCAGGATCGAGCGCATGGCGGCTACCGCTTGCGGCGGAAGTTCGGCCTGGGTGTCCACCTGCCAGACCAGCCCAATACCGACCGATGACAGCAGGTCGGCGATCTCCACCCTGAGATCAGCCATCAGTTCGGCCAGGGTCAGCCGCTCGCCAGCGCTGTTGTTGATGATCTCGCGCAAGTCGGCGAGCGTGTCGCGGATCAGCTCGTCCTTGCGGACCGGGTCGCGGCTGTGCAGCGCGCCGAGCAGTTGCACCCCGATATTGTCGTGCATGTCGCTGGTGATGCGCTGGCGCTCTTCGGCCGCGCCTTGTTCGTGGGCGAAGCGGCTGGCGATGGCTTGGGACAGCATCGCACACAACTCGCTCGCCCTGGCCTGTTCGCGCGAACCGAACAGGCGCCGGCCGTGCATGGCATGTTCCAGGCGCAGCGGTGGCAGCGGTCCGGTAGCGGGGATCGCCAGGGCTGCGCCGTCTTCAATCACCGTAGATGCTTCAACCGCTTGACCGGCTACGATCTTCAGCGGCTGGAACACCCGATCGAGCAAGCCGCGCCAGCGGTCCATGCGCTCGACCTCGCCCTCTGCAAGCGCAATGGCGAGTATGTCCTGAAAACTTGCCTCGATCTCTCCGTCACGCCGGAACAGCTTGCGCGCGATGATGTCGCGCAGCGGCAGGTAAAGGAAGCCGACCATTACAAGCGCCAGCCCGAAAGCCGGCGCACGCTCAAGCGCGATCCACGAAATCAGCGCCGCGTCCACCGCGATCAGCAGTGCGGCGCCGGTCATGTAGAACAGGATGCGGAAGGCCCAGCGATCGAGATCGAACAGCCGGTAACGCGCGACCCCGATGGCCATGCCGATGTGGATCAGGAGGAAGAAGGCAAAGGCATAACCCTGCGGCAAGCCCGGCGTCAGCCCGACCAGGCTGGGCGCAATGACCGTGAAGACGAATGCCCCTGCCCCGACCGCAACCGACAGGCCAAACCAGCGCACTACCGCCCGCGCCGCCGGATCACCGCGCGAGCGCCAATATTGTCCCGCCGCTGCAAAAAAGATGCCGAGCATCTCCAGCATCGTTGGCAGGTGCGAACCGGCAGGGGGGCCATCGAACACCTGCAGGCTGTCACCCAGCCACCATGCCCCGAACAACGCGAACGGCGCCCATAGCCAACGGGCCGGAACCAGAGGCCTTGGATAACGCAGCAGCAGGGCAATCATCGCCGCGCCGAACAGCAGCGCGCCGCCGTGGTTCATCACCGAAAGGGCGCGGAACAGGTCGCCGTCGATGGCGAGTTCGCGGGTGCTGTAAAGCGCGGCAGGAAAGGTGAAAACAAGAATGCCAAGGCTCGCCAGGGCGAAAAGGCGGGCAGCCGTATCGCTGCGCCGCAGCGCCCAGACCCAGCCGCCGATGAGGAAACTTGCCAGTCCAACCAGCATCTGCACCCAGAAGGCGGCAGGAAGATCGCTGATGGGCCGCATTCGCGCCGGTGCAAGGGTCGTCTGCTGCGCGGGCCTGGCACCTGCCGTTTCGATCGAAACACTCCGGCCGCTCACCACCCCCTCAAGCATCGACTGTCGCGCAAAGAAGCGCCGCATTTCGGCATAGGTCGCCAGCGTGTCCGGCTCTTCGATCAGATCGCCAGCCTCGATCGCAACTCTTCTGCCGTCGCTCCCGCGGATGGCAGCGATCGGCCCGGAAACGATCGCAGAGCCATCAACGCCGGACGCAGGCGTCACATGGATGATACCGGAATCATCTGCGGTAAACGCGAGGGCCAGCCATGGCCGACTGATCGCCATTTGTATCAGGACAGCCCCGGCCAGAAGTCCGGCCAGAACCAGCCCGATCATTACAGTCGCCGGCGACAATCGCGATCTCATGAAACTTACCCGGCCCCGTATTACTGCCTAGCAAACAAGACTTAGCGATGCCGTGGATTCGCGCCACCCCCTGAACAGGGCATTCTCACAAGTCACAATCCCCTGAACCGGGGGATGACTGCCGCATCCACGAATGCGATGTTTCCGGCAGTCCCTGCGCAGGAGAGCAAAATAAATGAAGCCCATCGCTGCAAGCCTTGCCGCAGCCCTGTTACTGGCACCAGCAACTGCGCGGGCTGATGAAGCCTCGGCCTGGAGCAAGTACGAACGACGCGTCGATGGTATTCTGGACGCACTCCATGCCGCCTGGCGTACGGGAGAATCCTCCGAAGGTAGCCGCCAGCGGGTCAAGGGCCTGTGTCAGGGCGTGACCCGAGACAGCACTGGCGGCGAAGGTATAATGCTTCCAAGCTGGGCCCGCAGTCTGATCACAGCGTGCAGCTATGTTGATGAGCTTGCCGGGATGAATGCCGATACGATCTGGTCGGCCAACGACCTCAGGGCCAACTGCAATCAGATGAAGAAGGATGCCGGCGACATGCTGAAAGCCCGGCTGGTCACTGTGGCACCGCAAGCACATGAAAAAGCCTTGCATCTCGGCGCCGATCTCATGTTTTTCTAAGAAGGCGGGTGCAAACGGCGGCGGGACGCCCGCTCCGTCTATCACCTTTGATCCCACATTCTCCAAGTAAGTCGCTGATTTCGCTGTCGTAATCGTGATATTTCGCATATAAATCATGGCGTTGACGGCTGCGAGGGGCGCGTTTCATGGATCACCTGGAGGGTGCGGGCTTGGCGCGGGAGATCGGGTTGATTTCGACCGCCGTGTGCGTCTGGAGTTCCGTGGTGCGCAGATCAGTTCAGACGGTGGCCTGCTGGTGATGCGCGAGCTTGATGACGTGCTCGGCCTGTCCAATCTGGCGTCGGAGGCGCTGCGAGACAGCCGCACCGGGAAGAACACGCTCCATCGGCTTGACGGATTGTTCCGGCAATCGGTGTTCGGACGACTGGCCGGATACGAGGATGTGAACGATGCCGACCGCTTGGCCCTCGATCCCGTGATGCGTCAGGTCGTTGGCGGCAGGGCCGTCGAGGCGCAAGCTGCTTCGGCATCGCAGATGGGACGGTTCGAGACCGAGACGCTGGCTCTGGCCGCGAACCGGGCGGCGCTGGCCGATCTGAACGGCCAATGGATCGACCGGTTTCATGACCGCAACGGGTTGAAATACATCGTGCTGGACATGGACAGCTCGGTCAGCCCCACCCACGGCGATCAGGAAGGTGCTGCCTGGAACGGGCATTTCGACTGCACCTGCTATCACCCCATCTTCTTGTTCAACCAGTTTGGCATGCTGGAGCGCTGCGCCCTGCGTAACGGCAATGTCCACAGCGCCGATGGCTGGCGG
Source organism: Sphingomonadales bacterium (assembly GCA_016704425.1). GTDB lineage: Bacteria > Pseudomonadota > Alphaproteobacteria > Sphingomonadales > Sphingomonadaceae > Aquisediminimonas. The sequence continues at coordinate 19,633 of JADJAC010000008.1, read as the reverse complement.
GATGTCCTTGATCCCGTCATTGCCCGATATGCTGGCCGCGACCTTGGTGGACGCTTCTTCCGGGCCGACGCTGCCTACGCGATCCCCGCGATCTATATGCGGCTGGAAGAAGCCAGGTTCTTCTACGCCATCCGTCTGCCCGCCAACGCCGTCTTGCGCGAGAAGATCGCGCATCGGCTGACACGGCCCGTGGGACGGCCTTCGCTGACCAAGGTCAAACGGTTCTTCGAGGACTTCGAGTATCAGGCGGCGTCCTGGGACAAGCCGCGCCGCGTCATCGCCAAGATCGAATGGCATCCGGGCGAGCTGTTCCCCAAAGTCGGCTTCATCGTCACCAACCTGCCGATGGAGCCAGACTGGGTGGTGAGGTTCTACAACCAGCGCGGCACCGCAGAGCAGCACATCAAGGAAGGCAAATATGCCTTTCGCTGGACGCGGCTGTCATGCCGGAAGTTCCGGCACAACGAGGTGCGGCTGCAACTGCACGCGCTGGCCTACAACCTGGCAACCTTCCTGCGCTGCATCGAACTGCCCGAGGCCATGGCGGACTGGTCGTTGACCAGCCTGCAACTCAAGCTGATCAAGATCGGCGCCCGCGTCGTCCGCCACGCCCGCGCCATTACCTTCCAGTTGGCCGAGGTCGCCGTCACCGGCCCGATGGTGCGGGCCGTCCTTGCCGCCATCCGCCGTCTTCGAACGCCTCCGTCATGCGCATGACCACGATCCATGCCCAAGCTGAACGAAAGCGGCAGGACAGGTCCGTCTGCCGCGCGGAAAAGCGGCTCTGCCGGGCCAGAATGCTGCGGGTTCGAGGCTTGATCCACCCGACTTCGGCCGTTTGCGCGACGACAGACACCGCTCGGGGCGAAAAACGCTTGCCCAGCGAGCAAAATCAGGCGATCTTGAAGTCAAGCGGCAGGCCACTTGGGGAATGTCGGTCTACGACTATTGTCTAAAAGCCCGGCGGGGCCTCAGGCGGTAAACCGCCAGGCAAGATCGAAGAAGCCAGAGGAGAGAGTTGATCATGGGCGAGGCAGTCTATCCGGTTCCCGCGCAATGGGCCGAGAACGCCCTTGTCGATGAAGCGGGCTACTTCGAGATGTACCGCCAGTCGGTGGAAGATCCCGAAACCTTCTGGGCCGAACACGGCAAGCGGCTCGACTGGATCAAGCCCTTTACCAAGGTGAAGAACACTTCCTATCACGAAGCCGATTTCGGCATCCGCTGGTTCGAGGACGGCACCCTCAACCTCTCGGCCAACTGCCTTGACCGCCACCTGGCAGAGCGCGGCGATCAGATCGCCATCCTGTGGGAGCCGGACAGCCCTGCCACACCCCACCGCGAGATCACTTACCGCGAGCTGCACGAACAGGTCTGCCGCTTTGCCAACCTGCTCAAGGCGCAAGGGGTGAAGCGCGGTGAGCGGGTCACGATCTACCTGCCGATGGTGCCCGAAGCCGCCGTCGCCATGCTTGCCTGCGCCCGCATCGGCGCGATCCACTCGATCGTCTTTGCAGGTTTCAGCCCCGATGCCCTTGCCGGTCGCATCATCGACTGTGACAGCCGCATCGTCCTGACGTCTGACGAAGGCCTGCGCGGCGGCAAGAAGGTCCCGCTCAAGGCCAACGTCGACGAAGCGCTCAAGCAGTGTCCGGGCGTCGACAGTGTCATCGTGCTGCGTCACACCGGTGCCGACGTGCCGATGGTTGAAGGCCGCGACGTTGATTGGGCCACCGGCGTTTCGGCGCAAAGCGTGGACTGCACGCCGGAGGAAATGAATGCGGAAGACCCGCTGTTCATCCTCTACACTTCAGGCTCCACCGGCAAGCCCAAGGGCGTGCTGCACACCACCGGCGGCTACTCGGTCTGGGCCTCGATGACCCACCAGTACGTGTTCGATTACCGTCCCGGCCAGATCTACTGGTGCGCGGCCGACATCGGCTGGGTCACCGGCCACTCCTATGTCGTCTACGGACCGCTCGCCAACGGCGCGACCACCGTGATGTTCGAAGGCGTGCCGAACTTCCCCGATCCCAGCCGCTTCTGGCAGGTGGTCGACAAGTTCAAGGTCGAGATCTTCTATGGGGCTCCCACAGCCCTGCGCGCCCTGATGCGCGAAGGCGATGACTGGGTGAAGCAGACCAGCCGCGCCTCGCTGCGCCTGCTGGGCTCGGTGGGTGAGCCGATCAATCCCGAGGCCTGGGAATGGTATCACAAGGTCGTGGGCGACAGCCGCTGCCCGATCGTCGACACGTGGTGGCAGACCGAAACCGGCGCGGCGATGATCACCCCGCTGCCGGGCGCCACGCCGCTTAAGCCCGGCTCGGCCAGCCGCCCGTTCTTCGGCGTGAAGCCCGCCCTTGTCGACAATGAGGGCAACTTCCTCGAAGGTGCGACCGACGGCTGCCTGGTCATCACCGACTCATGGCCCGGCCAGATGCGCACCGTGTGGGGTGATCACGAGCGCTTCTTCCAGACCTATTTCAGCACCTTCAAGGGCCTCTATTTCACCGGTGACGGCTGTCGGCGCGACGAGGACGGATACTACTGGATCACCGGCCGTATCGACGACGTGATCAACGTCTCGGGCCATCGCATGGGCACCGCCGAGATCGAAAGCGCGCTGGTTGCCCACGCCAAGGTTGCCGAAGCCGCGGTCGTCGGCATGCCGCACGACATCAAGGGCCAGGGCATCTACGCCTTCGTCACCTGCAATGCCGAGGTCGAGCCGGACGAGGCGCTGCGCAAGGAACTGATCCAGTGGGTGCGCCACGAAATCGGCCCGATCGCCACGCCCGACGTGATCCAGTTCGCCCCTGGCCTGCCCAAGACCCGCTCGGGCAAGATCATGCGCCGCATTCTGCGCAAGATCGGCGAGAACGACATGTCGAACCTTGGCGATACCTCGACGCTGGCCGATCCCAGCGTGGTCGACAACCTCGTCGCCAACCGCCCGCAACTGGAAAAGGCCTGATCTGGAGAGGGCGCGGCCTTCAGGGCTGCGCCCCTGGCTTCACGTCAGCAGCTTGCCGCTCTTCTCGCGGATCACGCCTTCGATCATGCGCTTGGCAAAGCCTAGGCTGGCGGGAATATCCACCTCGACCACCAGCTCCTTCTCGGCCAGTTCCACTCCGCAATCGAGCGTGTAGCCCATCGCGCTGACGGTCATCACCATGTGGTCGTCATCGGTGAAGGCGGTGCTAACGGTCGCCATGCCATCGGCCTTGGCCGCCGCCTGCGCAGCCTTCTCGCGCAGGCGGCGGCGCGCTTCGTCACGGTCGAGCGAGTGGGGAATGGCGATTGATGACGGCCAAGATACCGTAGCCTGAGATCACGTGGATGGCAGCCAGGCTTGTCGATCCGCTGGCTTTGCCTCCGCGGGATCTGCATCGGATACTCAGTGAGTTACGGCCGGTATCTTCTTTGGTCAGATCGTTGGTGACGCCATTATAAATCAGCAAGGTGTGGGCTTTACCTCGGATCGGATGTTAGGCAGCAGGCATCTGCCATCACCATCAATTGCTCGGCGCAGTTCACCTTGAAAAATTTGCGGGTGCACCAAATTCGGCGGACACTAGCGAACGCATGTGGACGCAAAGCCGCTCTTAATCAGCGGGTCCTTGGTTCGAGCCCAAGTGCGTCCACCAATTTATCCATATATTTCAACGTATTAAATGGCCGTTGGGCCAACTGGATTTCCGCTCGCAGATCGCTAGGTAGCTCTCTAGGTAGCAGCGGATCCGGCGACGGTTGATCAAGGTATTGCGACGAAAAGCTGGCTCCAGCGTGTGCTCGAGCCTGTCTTGCTCTATCAACACTTGGGGTTCAGTAACCCGGATTGAGAATCGCGGCGTTTTCCGCAGTGCTTCGACAACTGTATCGGTCACTGCCCGCACTCTCGGCATGTGGCGCATGTCCACATGCACACCTATCCAGATGTCTCGAACAAGGTCAGGTCTGTCGGGGTACAGGCGAATTAGCCCGAGCTCCCCATCGGCACGATAGCGGGCGAGCGCCGCAACCCCGGCCCCTGCAAGAGTCGCGTGAACCTGCACTTCGCGGCTGTTGGAGCGAAAACCGATAAGCGCATCGGGAAAGGCATCCCGCAGCAGTCGGGTTAGCCCTGTTTGCCGCGAGAGGCGCCGAACGGGCGATCGGTGCCGGCGCAGGTCCGGTCGCTTCTGTCATCATGGGCATGATAACGGCATGCTTTGGCGGCATCGTCCGTGACACGCTGAGCCAGGAGCGGTCCATCATCTTTTCCTACGAGATCTACGTGACCGCCGCATTGGCCGCTGCAATCACTTTCGTTTGCACCAACGCGCTGGGCATTGACCGGGAAGTCGGCGTGTCCGCGGCATTCATGGTAGGCTTCGCACTGCGCGGAGGCGCAATCAGGTACGGCTGGTCATTGCCACGCTATCGGCCACGCCAAGGCCGCCTCCGCGCGAATGACGGTGCCTGACTGCGGTGTTCGACTGGTCTGGCGATCCAGCCCGGCCGAACAACAACTGAGATTTTCATGATTAATGGACGGAGGAGAGATCCACGGACAGCATATATCGTGTGGTTATAATGTGATAAGTTTTCCGAAACCCCCACCACTATCCCCAATATGGGTCTTGCGACCAGTCGATTGTAGCTCGCGACAAGCCCATTCTGGTAGCCGGTCTGGGCCTTCATCGGGTTAGCGTCCGCGCTCGTGGTGTAATTTCCGGTGTAGGCGATGGTGTATTCCGGGGTGGGGCATGCCCCACCCCGGAATGCGGCGTCGCTGGTGGCCACCGGGTTCATCGTTATGGTGGAGTTTGCACACTTCAACCGTGACGAAGAGGAGTTCCCGATGACCGAGGACAGATTACTGATCGAAGAGCTTGCTGCGAAGGGCGGCCAACCGGATTTTTGCGCACCATCGCCGAGAACGTGCTGCAGCTGATCAGGAGGCCGACGTTGATGGCCTGATCGGCGCGGGTCGCCACGAACGCAGCAGCGAGCGCGCGACCTGGCGCAACGGCTATCGCGACCGTTCGCTGGATACCCGGGTAGGCACGCTGAACCTGAAAATCCCCAAGCTGCGTGCTGGGTCCTACTTTCCGGGCTTCCTTGAGCCCCGCAAGATGGTCGAGAAAGCGCTGGTTGCGGTGATCCAGGAAGCGTGGATCGGCGGGGTCAGCACCCGGCGGGTCGATGAACTCGTCCAGGCCATGGGCATGACCGGCATCTCCAAGTCCACCGTCTCCAAGCTTTGCAAGGACATTGACGAGCGCGTCCATGCCTTTCTGAAACGCCCGCTCACCGGCGAATGGCCGTATCTCTGGCTCGATGCCACCTATCTCAAGGTACGCGAAGGCGGGCGGATCATCAGCGTTGCCGCAATAATCGCCATGGCCGTCAACACCGAGGGCCGGCGCGAGATCGTCGGCCTGCATATCGGCCCCTCGGAAGCGGAGGTCTTCTGGTCCGACTTCCTGAAGGACCTTGTTCGGCGCGGTCTTACCGGCGTGAAGCTGGTCATCTCCGATGCTCACGAGGGCCTCAAGGGCGCGATCACCCGCGTCATGGGCGCCACCTGGCAGCGCTGCCGGGTGCACTTCATGCGCAATGCCCTGTCCTATGTGCCCAAGGGCCAGAACACTGTCGTCGCCGCCGCGATCCGCCAGGTCTTCCTGCAGCCCGATCAGAAAAGCGCAACGCAGGTCTGGCGACAGGTCGCCGACCAGTTGCGCACCCGTTGGCCCAAGCTCGGCGCCTGCATGGACGAGGCCGAAACCGACGTGCTCGCCTACACCGGCTTTCCCACCCAGCACCGCACGAAGTTACACTCAACCAATCCGCTCGAGCGGCTCAACAAGGAGGTCAAGCGCCGCGCCGACGTCGTCGGAATCTTCCCGAACGAAGACAGCATCATCCGCCTCGTCGGGGCTGTGCTGATGGAGCAGAACGACGAGTGGCAGCTCCAGCACCGATACATGCAGATCGAAGGCATGGCCGAACTCAACCAACCCATGATCGAGGAGGAAAATCAGCCCCTACACATCACCGCCAAAGCCGCCTGACGATGGCCCACGGCCACAGCCGAAATTACACCACCTTGACGGACGCGACCTTCATCGGCACCCGTTTTTGCGATTTTTGCCGATTCACTGCCCTTGCCCACTGGCTCACAGCAGCAGGTGACAACTCGCTTAAGCAGCGATATGCGAGCACACGACGACCATCCCGAATTCCGCCGCACGTGCTTGGTGTTTCAGTTCTATTGTCGCTCCGTGGCAGTATATCAGGCACTTCAGTCGCGAACGACGCTGGCGCGAAGTCGGAATTTACAGACGGATTTTGACCGATGGTAATTCCAGGTAAGTGTCAAAGATTTATCGTAATGAGGCATCTTGGCCTAATTTTTGCGCAATGTGGAGGAAGTCATGCCGCAGAACGACCCATTGACGTCATCGGTGGAAACTGAACCCGGACCAGCTTGGGGATGGATCCTGGCTTATGGCGTGCTTGTTGTCCTGATCGGATCGCTGGCGTTGGGCAACCCGCTGGCGACGGGATTGGCCACGGGTTTTTTGCTTGGTGTGATGTTGCTGACCTATGGTCTCGTTGCCCTGATTTCTGGCCTGTCTTCGCTTTCGAAGCGGGGGCGCTGGATTGAGGCGCTGCTGGGCCTGCTCGGGGTCGCGGCAGGGGGTTTCGTCCTCTTCGCGCCCTTTGCCGGTGCCTTGTCGCTGGTCTGGGCGATCGGATTCTGGCTGTTCGTTGCCGGGATTCTCGAATTGGTGAGCGCGATCAAGGGATCCCATGATCGGGGATGGCGCTTTGCGCTCGGCCTGCTCGACATCGTGCTTGGCGGATTCCTCCTGTTTTCAGGCCCGGCGAGCAGCCTTGTGTTCCTGGCGGGAATCGTTGGGATCAGCTTTCTCTTCCGCGGTGTCTTCCTTATCATCCTGGCGCTCGGCTTGCGCCGCCTGTCCCGGAGTCTTTAAGCGTGCGGCGGCTGGCGTTGATCCTTCTGGCGGTGGCGGTGGCGGTGATGGCGCCGCAATCTGTCGCGTATGCGAGCGATCAGTCTTTCGGGACGTGGAAAAACCCGCAGAACAGCGTTCATGTCCGGGTTGAGCGCTGCGGCGAGCGCATGTGCGGTGTCGTGATTTGGGCCAACGAAAAGGCACAGGCAGATGCGCGCAGAGGTGGCACCGATCCTCTTATCGGGTCGCGGCTTTTTCAGGATTTTGCGCTGGAGAGGCCCGGCGTCTGGCGCGGCAGGGTTTTTGTGCCCGATATCGGCAGGACGTTTGCGGGAACCATCAGCGTGATCGATGATGACACGATAGTCGGCAGAGGGTGCCTGGTTGGACGGGTCGGTTGCAGGTCGCAACAGTGGACGCGGCTGAGGACTGATAATTGGCCATAAGCAAGAATGTGAACACCGCATCCCCGAGGGTGAGCGTGTTCCTCATACTTCACGGGAAGTCAGCGCAGGACCCGCGGGTACGAGAGGCAGTTCGCTCGGTCCGGGCCGATGGTCATGACGTCGAGGTTCGCGTCACATGGGAAAATGGCGATGCGGGGCGGTTCGCGAACGAAGCTGTTATGAAGGCGCAGCAAGGCCGCGTGGATCGCATCGTCGCCGGTGGCGGAGACGGCACCGTGAACGAGGTCTTTGCTGCCGCCTTTCGGGCAGGCTCGTTCGGGCACTGTTCGTTCGGTATCCTGCCGCTTGGGACGGCCAACGATTTCGCGCGTTCGACGGGAATCCCCATCGACGACATGACTGCGTCGTTGCGCTTGACCCTTGTCGCACCAGTGTGCTGGATCGACATCGGTGTTCTGGACGACAGCCCCTTCGTCAATCTGGTGACGGGCGGATTCGGGTCACAGGTCACGGCAGAAACCGATCCGGCCCTGAAACATACGCTCGGTGGTTTCGCCTATGTCCTGACCGGCCTGCGCCGCGCACGGGAACTTACCGCTTGCAGAGGCCGCTTCACGGCCCGGCACTTTTCCTGGGAGGGATCGTTTCTGGCATTGGCCATCGGCAACGGCAGACAGGCCGGCGGTGGCATCCAGCTATGCGCCGAAGCGTTGCTGGATGATGGCGAACTCGACCTGATGATCCTGCCGGAATTAGACCGGAACGCGGGGCTCGATGCCCTTGGCCGCTTCCTGCACGAGGGTGCGGGCAGCGTGGATGGTCTCAAGATTACCGCGCGGAGCCCGTGGGTCACGTTCGAAGCCGAGGAGGATATTTTTATCAACCTTGATGGTGAAACCCGGTCGGTTAGCCGCTTTCGAGTGGGGTGCCACAGAGGCGCGCTGCCGATACACCTTGGCCATAATCTGCTGCTCGGAACAACAAACCCAACCGATGACGGTTGATGGAATGGGCGCAGCTTCCCCACAAGGAACCTTCGTTCATCCCTTGGTGGTAACCTGCGCTCAAATTGACGATCGTCCGCGCTGCATTGAGTACGGCAGCTTTGCGCCCGGAGCCGGGTGGTTTTCGGACCCGACCATCCCAAACCATGTCAAGCTTCGCTTTCCGGAGCGCCGCCAAGGGCCTGGTATAATGCGACATGGGCCGTCAGGCGATCGCTGCGCACCTGCAGGATCGCGAGCTCCACCGAGAGTAACGCACGCTGTGCGTCGATCTGCTCCAGATAGGGCGAATAGCCCGCGCGATAGCGATTGGTCGCATGGCGAAGTGCATCGGCGACCGCTTCGCGCTGGGCCACAAGCGCGCGTTCCTGTTCCCCAAGGCGGTCGATCAAGACCAGTTGATCCTCTACTTCGCGGAATGCCGTCAGCACCGTTCGCTGATAGGCAAAGGCGGCCTGATCGCGCTGCGCAGTAGCGGCGTCGAACTGTCCTTCCAGCCTTCCGCCGCTAAAGAAGGGCGCAAGAATGCTGCCGCCAAGCGACCATATACCGACCGGATCGTCCAGCTGGGACGACAGCACCGCACCAGCAGAGGCGGCAAGGCGCAGCTGGGGGAGAAATTGGGCCCGCGCGGCGCGCATGCGGGCATCGCTGGCCGCAAGATTGAATTCCGCCTGCGCGATATCGGGCCTGCGCCGGGTCAATTCGCTGGGAAACACGGCAGGGATGGCAGGGGTTTGCAGCCCTGCAAAATTTCCGCCCCGCGCGAGGGCACGCGGGGTTTCGCCGATCAGCTGCGACAAGGCATTTTCCTGCCTTGCGATGGAGGCCTCGACGGCAGGGATCTGTTGCTGCGCCGCGCGATATTCGGCCTGTGCCTGCCGCAGTTCAAGCTGCGAGGTATAGCCGACTTCGGCGCGATCGCGCGCGATCTTAAGCGCCTCGGCCCGCGCCCCCAGCGTTTCGCGCAAGGTTTCGAGCCGGCGGTCCAGCGTCAGCAGGGTGATATAGCCCGAAACGGCGGTCGCCGTCACTGCAAGGGCGGCAGCTTCGCGCGCGGCCTGTGTCGCCGCGGTATTGGCGCTGGCGGCATCGACCTGCGCGCGGTTGCGGCCGAACAGATCCACCTCATACGCGGCCTGGAACACCGGCTGCACGCCAAGCGAACGCGAGGCGGTGCCAAAGGCGTTCAGGCTGCGCGCCTCGCTCACCCCGGTCGAGCCATCGAGCGTGGGCACCAGCAGGCTGCGCGATGCGCGTTCCTGCCCGCGCGCTTCTCGCACCCGCGCGGATGCGATTGCGATGTCGGGATTGTTCGCCCGTGCCGCCGCCACGATCCATGCAAGGGCCGGGTCGCCAAATGCGTTCCACCATTGCGGCTCGATCTCGGCCCGCCCCTCAAGCGAAGTGCGCCATGCCATCGGCGGCGCCACCGTGCTGGCAGCAGGTATCGGCGCAAGGGCCGGTGCGCACCCGACCAACAGGCTCAGGCTCAGCAGGGGGAGACCGATCCGGCGCATCAACGGTCTCCTGTATGAACGGTGGCAATCACCGACATGCCGGGGCCAAGTCTCTGGGCCGCCCTCTGCCCCGGATCGATACGGATGCGGACGGCGATGCGCTGCGGAACCTTCACGAAATTACCGGCGCCCGTATCGGGCTTGATAACGCTGAACTCGCTGCCTGCGGCAGGCGACACGCTCTGCACCTTGCCCGTTAGCTCAAGCCCGCCCAGCGCGTCGATTTCCAGTGTCGCGCTTTGCCCGACGCGGATTTCGGCGGTCTGCGCTTCCTTGAAATTGGCGACCACCCACAGCCGTTCGGGCACAAGATACATCAGCTGCGCACCCGGCGAGACCAATTGCCCTTCGCGCACCGCAACCTCGCTCAGCCTGCCGGCGCGCGGGGCGCGAATGATCGTGTTGTCGAGATCGATCTGTGCGAGATCGCGCGACGCTGTCGCATTCTCGACCTGCGCTTCCAGCCCGCCCTGCCCGACATTCACCGAACGCAATTGTTCGCGCGCGATGTCGCGCTGGGCCATCGCCTGCGTCACGCCCGCCTGCGCCTGGCGCAGCGCGGCCAGCGTCTGGTCGCGTTCGCGCAAGGATACCGAACCTTCGTCGGCCAATTCATCGACCCGGCGCATATCTGCCTGCGCCTTGGCAAGCTGGGCGCGAGCATTGGCCACCGACGCCTCCTGTAACCTGACCTGCGCCTCGCTTGAACGCCGGTTTTGTCCCGCATTGTCCAGGCTGGCCGTTTGGGTGGCGATCCCGGCCTGTCCTTGCGCCACGCGCTGGCGATAAATGCGGTCGTCTATGCGGACCAGCGCCTGCCCGGCGGCCACCTGCGCGAAATCCTGCACCAGCACTTCGGTTACATAGCCTGTAACCTGCGGGCTGATGATCGTGGTCTGGCCGCGCACATAGGCGTTGTCCGTGGTCTGGCTGTCGGACCGGAAGGGCGGCAATTGCCAGGCATAGAGTGCGGCAAGCGCGCCCAGCACGATGGCAACCGCGAAGAAGATTGTCTTTTTGCGCGATCGTTCGGGCGCCCAGCCTTCCGGGTTTTCCTGCGTCGGCGCCGCGTCGGCAGCGCCGGTTTCAGCCGCAGGTCCGGCGGGTGTCGCGGTCGGTTCCCGGTCGGCGTTGTCGTCGTTCATTCTGTCCGTCGTCAGAACATTTGGCACAACTCGCGGCGGAGATTAGCGGAGTGCGGGCTTCGTCTGGGGGTTGATGTTAGGCGGCGAGTTTGCGGTGTTGCAAGCGCCGATGTTCGATGGTCTTTCGCTTGATCCTTTCACGCTGTTTGATGATGGCCGGTGCCCTGCCGAAGTAGGCATCGGCGGGTGTCACGTTGTTCAGGCTCTCGTGGTAGCGCTGGTGGTTGTAGTGCTCGACGAAGGCCTCGATCTGGGCCTCAAGGTCGCCGGGCAGGAAGTAGTTTTCGAGCAGGATGCGGTTCTTCAGGGTCTGGTGCCAGCGTTCGATCTTTCCCTGGGTTTGCGGGTGCAGCGGGGCACCGCGAACATGGCTCATCTTCCGGGCCTCGATGTATTCCGCCAGTTCGCCTGCGATGTAGCTGGGGCCATTGTCCGACAGCAGCCTTGGCTTGTGCAGCACCGTGGCGCTGTCGCAGCCCGATGCGGCCAGTGCCATGTCCAGCGTGTCGGTCACGTCCTCGGCGCGCATGTTGGTGCACAGCTTCCAGGCGATGATGTAGCGTGAGAAGTCGTCGAGCACGGTCGACAGGTACATCCAGCCCCACCCGATAATCTTGAAGTAGGTGAAGTCGGTCTGCCACATCTCGTTCACCCGCGTGGTCTTGGTGTGGAACTGATCGGCGGCCTTGATCACCACATAGGCCGGGCTGGTGATCAGGTCATGGGCCTTCAGAAGGCGGTAAACCGTGGCTTCCGACACGAAGTAACGCTTCTCGTCGGTAAAGCGCACCGCCAGCTCCCGTGGGCTCAGCTCGGACTGCTCCAGCGCCAGTTCGATGATCTGATCATGGATGTCAGGCGGGATCCGGTTCCACACGCGGCTCGGTGCCGATGGCCGATCTTCCAACGCCTCCGGTCCGCCTTCGAGGAACCGGTCGTACCAGCGGTAGAACGTCCGGCGTGCGATCCCCAGCTTGTTGAGAGTGAGCTTCGCCGGCAGATGCGACTGCTCGACGATCCGGATGATCTCGAGCTTCTCGGATGCGGGATACCTCATTCTTCGTCGCCCCCATCCGCGATCATGCTTTTTTTGAGCAGACGGTTCTCGAGGGTCAGGTCGGCCACGCATTCCTTCAGGGCACGGGCTTCGCGGCGCAGGTCCTGCACCTCGCCGCTGGTCGCGGCACGAGCCGTGTCACCCGCCAGGCGTCGCTTGCCCGCTTCCATGAACTCCTTCGACCAGGTGTAATACAGGCTCTGTGCAATGCCTTCCTTGCGGCATAGTTCGGCAATGCTGTCTTCGCCGCGCAGCCCATCGAGCACGATGCGTATCTTGTCTTCGGCCGAGAAGTGCCGCCGGGTCTGCCGCCGGATGTCCTTCACCACCCGCTCAGCAGGGGCCTTGGCAGGCGATTTTTTCAAGGAGTGTTGGGGCTTCATCTTCGTTCCTTCGTCACTACGACGAAGCCCCAACACTCCTTAAATCACAACCTCAAATCTGTGCCATTGGTGCTGACGGGGAACAGTCACCGACTGTCCGTGTTCCGCTTTCTGGTCAAAGCTGGCCATGATGGGGCTTCGGTCGGAGATATCCAGAAGGGGCTGGGTATTCCTGCTTCGACGCTATCACATCACCTTGCGCGCATGGCCAAGGTAGGGCTGATCCGGCAGGAGAAACATAGCCGCACGATTGTCTGTATACCCGAGTATGGGCACCTAGAGAATTTGATCGGTTTCTTACAAGAGGAATGTTGTGCAGGTGTCCGGATTGCGCATGAACCAGAACCGCTTTGACGCTTGCCCAGCTCTCGCTGTCCTCCCTAGTCAGCATCGCTATGAAGACTCAGGCGAAGGTGGAAACAGAAAATTGGCAGTAGAGTAGGCTGAAGAGGATCAATCAGATAATCCGCTGAGAAAGATTTTCTTCTTTACATCTTTGGCATTTTATCAACCAGAAATTCCGGATACCCGAAATTCGCTGGTACTGGGTGTGTCTGAAACTCGGACATTCCAACTCCTGTAGTAAGGATAGGTCACTGAGCCATTCAACACGTGACCAAGTCGGGGTTAAATTCAAGCTGGCACGGCGAGAATGGTTGAGACTAAATTTTCTGGCATTAGAAATGCCCCAAGGTGATTACCAAGGGGCATTAAGACCATTAAGGCAGTAGTTTGGACTCAGAAGAAACCCAGCGGGTCGATGCTGTAGCTCACCAGCAGGTTCTTGGTCTGCTGGTAATGGTCAAGCATCATCTTGTGGGTTTCACGGCCAATACCCGACTTCTTGTATCCGCCAAAGGCCGCGTGCGCAGGATAGGCGTGGTAGCAGTTGGTCCACACGCGACCCGCCTGAATGCCCCGTCCCATGCGGTAGGCGCGATTCATGTCGCGGGTCCAGACGCCGGCACCCAGGCCATAGTCAGTATCGTTGGCGATGGCCAGTGCTTCGGCCTCGTCCTTGAAAGAGGTCACACCCAGCGTCGGCCCAAAGATCTCCTCCTGGAAAATGCGCATGTCGTTCTTGCCCGCCATCAGGGTCGGCTGCACGTAGTAACCGCCGGACAGATCACCGGACAGGTTGGCACTATCACCGCCGATCAGAATCTGTGCACCTTCCTGCCGACCGATCTCCATGTAGCTCATGATCTTGTCAAACTGTTCCTTGGAGGCCTGCGCACCAACCTGTGTCTCAGGATCCAGCGGATTGCCCTGCTTAATGGTCTTTGAACGCTCAACCACGATATCAAGGAAACGGTCATAGATGGATTCCTGGATCAGTGCACGGGAGGGACAGGTACACACTTCACCCTGGTTGAAGAAGCCCAGCAGCAGACCCTCCGCACACTTGTTAAGGTAGTCATCTTCATAGTCCAGAACATCCTCAAAGTAGATATTCGGTGACTTACCACCCAGCTCAACCGTTGAAGGAATGAGGTTGTTCGCCGCGCACTTGAGATCTCATTACCCACCGCCGTCGAGCCGGTGAAGGCCAGCTTGGCAATGCGTGTACTTTGCGAGAGTGCCGCCCCCGCTTCCGCCCCCGAAGCCGTTGACGATATTAACCACGCCAGCGGGCAGAATGTCCTGTATCAGCTCCATCACCAGGAGAATGGTCACCGGGGTCTGCTCGGCGGGCTTCATGACCACGCAGTTACCCGCGGCCAGCGCCGGCGCCAGTTTCCAGGCGGCCATCAGCAGGGGAAGTTCCAGGGAATGATCTGGCCCACCACGCCGTAGGGCTCGTGGAAGTGATAGCTGGCCGTTGTCGCATCCAGTTCAGCGGCGCTGCCTTCCTGGGCCCTGATGCAGCCCGCAAAATAGCGGAAGTGGTCTACAAACAGGGGCAGGTCAGCATTCAGGGTCTCGCGTACGGCTTTACCATTCTCCCAGGTCTCCGCAACCGCCAGCATTTCAAGATTCTGCTCGACGCGGTCAGCGATCTTCAGCAGCAGGTTGGACCGGTCGGCTACCGAGGTGGCACCCCAACTTGCTCGCGCTGCATGCGCCGCATCAAGGGCCTTCTCAATATCCGCCGCCGAGGAACGGGCCACCTCACAGTACACCTGGCCGGTTACCGAGTCACATTTTCGAAGTAACGGCCGTCAGCGGGCGCTACCCATTCGCCGCCGATGAAATTGTCATAGCGCGATTTGAAGGAAACTACAGATCCTTCCTGGCCGGGTTGTGCATACGTCATTTTATTTTCCTCATGTGATGGACAGATTGATTATGGGTTATAGGTAAAGCGAAATCAGGAAGGCGCCGGCTGTCTGAGCTGATACATCACCTGTGACAATGGACGTGAATACCTCTGGACTCAAAAATCTCCGTACAGCGGTCAAGCTCCGCGTCCGGCATGAACTTGCCTGTCCCTTCACCGAAGTCCAGACGCTGGACACTGCCGAAGCGTGGCAGCTTGTCGAGCCAAATCGGGTTGTACGGCAAGATCTGCATGTTCTTTACGCCGTTCTCGAGCATAAAGTCAGCAATGGCACTGAGGTTTTCATCCGTGTCGGTGATAAAGGGCACCAACGGGACCCGCGGCAGAACCTCGATCACCGAGATCCCGTGCCAGGGCCTGGACCTTCCTGAAGTTCTCATGAATAGAATGGTTGGGAACGCCGCAGTACTGCTTGTGCGCATCGCTGTCCATCAACTTGAGATCAAAGTAGATGGTGTCGGTGTAGGGCAATACCAGATTTTCAAATACCTTGTAATTGAATAGGCCCGCTGTCTGGATCAGCGTGTGAACATTCCGCTGCTTCAGCCGCGAGAACAGTTCGCCGACCGAATCCATCTGCATCAGCGCCTCGCCGCCGGAGACAGTAACCCGCCGCCGGAGGCCTCGAAGAAGGCCTCGTCTTCAAGCACCTTCTCCACCAGATGATCCATGTCGATGTCATTGCCACAGCGCTCCAGAGCACCGGATGGGCAGACATCAACGCAATTGAAGCACTGGGTGCATTTGTCGCGGATGATTTTGTCGGGCGAACTCAGGTCGATCGCCTGCTCGGGGCAGGCGTCAGCACAGTCGTGACAGCTGATGCAGTTCTCTGCATCATAGGAGAGTTCGTAACCGGTGTTGATGCTTTCCGGATTCTGGCACCAGGTACAAGACAGCGGGCAGCCCTTGAAGAACACCACGCTGCGAATACCCGGCCCGTCGTCCAGGGTGTTTCTCTTGATGTCGAAGTACAGCGAAGCCTTCCTTGGCTCGGTAACTGCTATCGCATCAATCAGGCTTGCATCAGGCCCCATTACTGCTCCGCCCCATTACTGCTCCGGGATATCACCTCATCCTGCATTTCAGGTGATAGATCGTTGAAGTACGCCGAGTAGCCAGATACCCGGATCAGCAGGTTGGGGTGCAACTCCGGGTTGTCCCGTGCCTCAATCAGGATTTTCCGGATCCAGCATATTGGCCTGCACCTGCATACCGTGCCGTTTGAAGTACACCTTGTACATGCTACCCAGTGCACTCTTACCATCGTCACAGTCGTAACTGGAGGCATCCAGCTTGATATTGAAGTTGATGCCATTGGCAAACTTCTTGAAATCGATCCGGTTCATCGAATTGATCAAGGCGGTGGAGCCACGCTTGTCTGCACCGTTTTCCGGCGCAAAACCCGAGGCGAAGGTCTCGCCGGCACGACGGCCATTTGGTGTGGCATTGATCAGCCCGCCGAAGTGGGTGTGGGAAGTGTTGGAGTACACGCCCGCCAGGTACTGGCCACCGCGGGTATTCTTGCCCAGGGCGTGAATGGAATCGGAGTAGTGATCCCCGACCCACTTCATCCAGGCATCCGCCTTGGGAATATCGTTGCCAAATTTATCGATGCCTTTCAGCCTGGTCCGCACAACCTCATCCGAGAGATTGTCTTTCAGGTGAGCGACCAGCTCCTCAAGGGTGAGCCACTTGTCCTCGAACACAGCAACCTCTCAATGGCCCCCAGGGAATCGGCCACGACCGCCATGCCGGTGCCCTGGATACCGGAGAAATTGTACTTCGCGCCACCCTGTGTAGAGCAAACACCCTGCTCGAGACAGCCTTCCAGCGTAGCGCTGGTGATCGGGGTGGGGTGGTACTTGGCGTGGAACTGTTCACACTTCGCAAATCCGCGTGCAGCTTGCCCAGCTGATGCTTCACCTGCACCTTGTAGGCGTCCAATACGTCATCCATGCTCTTCATGCTGGAGACCGGGGGTGTCTTGACACCGATCTGTCGGTCAGAACCAAACTGGCACCCCTCGTTGAGCGCCATTTCCAGGGCCAGGGCCATGTTGTACATCCCGGCGTCGGTGGAACCCAGGGTCTTGCCCGGCGCCGTGGGCTCAACACAGCCGATGGCGACATAGTCCCTGGCATCCTCCAGGGAATAACCGACATTCATCATGGACTCGATGATGGTCTCGTCGTTATACATGGCGGGCGCCGAACCCGGGCAGAAGTTCACCCGGATGACCTCATCGTAGAATGCCTTGGGTGTGTTCTCGTGGAGACGGACGTGGAAGTTGGGCTGGCGCATGCAACGACTCATCGGCGAGCTCCAACAAAAATGAAACTCAGTTCATTGGTCGCATCGTTGCCCTCGGGTCCTGACCACCGATGGTCACTACCTCCCTGGTCAATCCACCGAGCATGCTGGTCAGCTCGTCCGGGTACATGGGGATGGTTTCGCATAGCTTTACGCAGAAAGCTCCCGAATATCTTTCGCCTCTGATCTTGAAATACGTCCAGCCGCCAAATCCTCTTCATAGTAGGAATTCAGGAATTGGTCCACGCGGCCCGGACAGGTGGTTTCACCTATTGTCTCTGGAAAATGGCGATGTGGGTAGAGGGTCATTGATTGGACCGCTTCATAGAAACTGGTTGCGCCATAACGTGGTACGCGAGCGCAGACCTCCGCAATCCGCTCTGAGATCAAGTTTCCGCTGAGGTCCGCTTCAGCCTCTGCCAGCCTACGCGCCTCGGTCGCATAGCGGTCACCAAACTCTGCCAGCGTATTCGATTTTCACAGACTGGTAGAAGTCCAGCTTGGAGGGATCGTTGGTTTGTTCCTCGAAGGCCTCCGCCTCAGCGATGATGCCCTCGGCACCCAGTTTGATCACTTTCTCGTAGCCGGGTGCCAGGTGAGCAACCCCACCAGCCTCCGCTGGTGGTACTGCAGTGCTTCAATCTGCTCCTTAACAAAGCGCATCTGCTCTTCCTGCCCGTCAAAGGCAAGATAGTCATATTCTTGTCCATCCAGAACGGAATATGACTGGAGTTTTGCCTGCTCGTCTTCGCTGATCTCGAGAGGATTGACCTTGCGGGGTGGGTAGTTGGTCGACACCAATCATTATGCCCAGACCGCCCAACTCCGGATAACAGATGCCCGGCGACCCGTTTGGCGGTGAAGTTGCCAACAATCAGCCCGTCAGGATAGATTTTCACCGTTTTGTTGGCCAGGACGTGGCGTGTCGCTTCAGCTATCTGAACGGCCGTAGATTTCCATCGTTGGCCTCATCCATGTAATACTCTGACCAAAGCACTGCGCGCTCGATGCAGCCACCGTAGGTAGCCTCGTCGACAGCTTTCTTCAGGCGAGCGACTCGAGCACCATCTTCCAGTGACTGACCAACGACATTAGTAATTGCATTCATATTTCACGTCTCACGCTTCTCAAAAGTTTAATATTGTTTTTGAAGCTACGGTTGCTTTACATGTCGCCCCGTCTTAAACGAAGCACATACTATGAGAGTACAAGGAGTGGTAGTGTCCCGTCAGTGGTGTAATTCCGGTCTCCAGTTTCATTGCTTCAGGCGGCCTCAGACTGTGGCAGTAGGTTGGCCTGGTCTTCTGCTCAGCACGCGCGCCAACGTCTCTTGGCTCATGTGGCGGCGTGTCACCGCCATTCATCTATTTGCTCAGCGAGGAGTAGCGTTCCCACGAGCCCGCATGATGGCAGCGTTGTTCGGGGAAGATACCCACCACCCGCGAGCGGCGTTGATTTCCTTGTTCAATCGCTCCAGGAATTCGTCGATGCCAGCTGAGGCCAGTGCTCTTTCTGGAAGCTCAAGAAGGCAAGCACGTCGTCCTCGGCGCTGTCCATGCCGCTCCCTACCCACGTAATGAAGCGCTCGCAGCTTGTCAGCGGTTTCTCGCCACTGCTGGCGTGCCTCCTGCTGGTTCTCCTGCGGGGGGAAGGCCGTGCGGATCACGGCGGCCACCATGGGTGCTACTTGCGGGGACATGGGCCAGCGCATTGCGCCTGAAGTGCACCGAGCAGCGTTGCCAGGTGAAACCTGCGACCTTGGCAATCGCCTGCTTCAGGCCCTCGTGGGCATCCGAGACCGCCAGTCGCCTGACGAGGCCACGGCGCACTTCCGGGCTGCGTAGGAACTCGGTCCAGAAAGGCTTCGGTCTCGGCCGGACCCACAGCCATGCCAAGGTTTCCCGGCGACCTTCGCTGCTGACGCCAACGGCAACAACCACCGCTTGGCTGCTGACAGCGCCACGCTCGCGCGATTTTAGATAGGTCGCATCCAGCCGGAGCAGCCAGGCCCATGGGCCTCCAGCGGGCGATTCAGGAAAGCCTCGACGCGCTCGTCCGGTTCCTCGCACAGTCGCGATGCCTGGCTCGGAGATGCTGCTCATGCCCATCGCCTGCACCAGATCATCGACCCTGCTGATCGATCTCCCTTCACATACGCCTCCTGCACAACAGCCACCAACGCCTGCTCCGAGGCCTTCCGGGGGCTCCAGGAAGCTCGGCAGGTAACTGCCCGTGCGCAGCTTCAGAATTCGCAGGTCCATCGTTCCCAATCGTGTGTCTCAGGGTGTGCGCTCGCGATAGCCGTTGCGCTGGTTGATACCAGCCCTCGCTGCGTTCATGTCGGCTGGCGCCAAAACGCTGTTCTCCCTTTCCATCCATCGGTCGCTTTTGCAGGACCCGGTTCGCCCAGCTCCTCAGTAAATCGCCGTCCGCATGCTTTTCAGCCAGCTCAATCAATGCCATCCTGTAGTAGGTGTCATGGTGTCTCTCTTGATTGGTGATTATGACGTAACCTCCAGTTTACGAGAAGAACCCACGGTGGCCGCTACTACCGTGAA
>JADJAC010000007.1 GCA_016704425.1 Sphingomonadales bacterium | reverse complement strand
CGACGTCGATAGCGAGCGCGCCGTCTGCGAAGATTACCGGGTGCAGAGTGAGGCCCAGCCGGCTGGAAAACCGTTCGAATGCTTTGGCCAATGACCCAAGCCCCAACCGAAATCTTATGAGATTGAGAATTCCAAACGCGTTTGCAATCCGCATGGGGTGCTTGGCAAACTGGCCACCACTTCGAAACACTTCGGCGGCAGACAATGCGGATGCATCCCTGATCCAATAGCAGTTGCAGTTTGAGTAGGCGTCGTCCGCGAACTTGTAGAAGCGGCGCTGGCCATCGGGATGTGCGGCAAGGATATCGTCGCGGCGGGAAAAGGCGACGGCTGCGTCAGCATTCCTCTACAGGCCTGGTCGTGCATCTCGGAAACGGCGTGATGCGTGAACAGGACATTGTCCGCGGTCGTGACCAACAAGGGAAATCGATGCCTTCGGCGGCTGCGAAGATGCTTTCGGCCAGATTGTCTTTGGCCTTCAAGGGAACAAGACGCCCTGCTCTCTCAAGCTCGCGCAATGGGCAAGTCCGCGAGCAGACTTGGATCGTTGATCGACACAATGATCCTTGCGACGAGTGGCGAAGATGCAAGGGCACGCAGCACGTGAGCGATCAGGGGCTGGCCGGCGATTGGCACAAGGCATTTGTCTTCTACGCCAAACGCCGCCGCAAGCGGATCAATGACTCCATCGCGACGACCCGCCAGAACAAGCGCAGTAATCCGGCCATCAGCCATTGGCAGAAGCCACCAGCCCCTGAGACAAGCGGTTGATGGAGTCTCGCTCGCAAAGGCCTTGGCGCATGAGGCTTTCGGCGACGATCGTCTCGATCAACTGGTCCTGGCTCATTCCTGCGAGAAGCGCTGAACGCCCAAAGACCTTTTGGGACCAAAGGTTGCAGTTCAGATTCACTTCGAGGAAGCGGATGTCGCCCGTGGCGAGGTCGACGCGGAACTCGAATCTGCCATAGTCAAAGGGCTGGAACACGCGGATCAGCGCCTCCGTCATCGCCGAGATCTGGCGGCTAAGCCGAGGATCATCAAAGGGGACGAGGCGGTATTTGTCGGCCCGGTCGGCAAGGTCGCGCTTTTCGGCATAAGTTCGCAAATGTGCGGGGTCTGCCTGTTCAAAGAGCATCATTGGCATGATGGCCTCGCGGCCGCCGACGGTAATCACGGGGACCTCGACATCGCTGCCTTCAAGAAAAGGCTCAACGATCGCATCATGCCCGTCGCGGTGAATTGCATCGACTGCAGCCAGGATATCAGCGTGATCAATCGCATCACGCACGCCCCAGGATGCCGAGGATGCATTGGGCTTTATGACCCACCGGGCGGCGGCCGGGCAGCGACGGACGTCGATTGGCGCCCCCTTGCGGAAGATCGTCCATGGCGCGGTTGGAACGCCGTTGGCCCGGGCTTCGAGCTTTGTCAGATGCTTGTCATCCGAAAGGCCGCGCAGGATGGGGCTCGCGCCCAGAAACGGGATGCCGTGGCGCGTGCACAGGAGCGGCAGGAGCATTTCCGAATTGAGAAATCCGCCCCGGTTCAGCAGCGGAAAGACAAAGTCGACGTCCGGCCTGTCAAACAGAGCCTTGTAGCTGTCTTCGATGACCAGATTCAATCCAAGCCCTTCGAGTATCTCGCGCATTTCGCGATGATAGGGCGCATGATTGCCGTCCTCGGGGTGCAGATCCCCGGTCCATCGCGCATGCTTTGCGACGAACATCATTCGAAGATTTGCGCGGACATCCAAGGGAATTGGCGTCGGTCGAATCGTGCTCGCTTGAATAGTCATGTAATCAGTGAACCAGATAAATGTGACATGACGGCTGCAGTTTGTTGCGACTATTGTCACGAAATTGCCCCCAAGCTGTCATGCCATTGGGATACCCGACGCCTGTGAACGGCGGGGAGCTCCTTATTCCGGCTTTGGCCAAGACGATTGAGCCTGTGCGCAGAGCAGTTTGCTCCGACCTTTCGGCGGCAGCATCTGAACTGATGACAACGGGCGGCGACCAGCGGATTGTGCTCAATCCGGAAACGGGCCTGAACCAGTATATGGTCGCTCCCCGACCGAGCACAATGACGGCCTATTCTTCATCGACCGCGAATGACATTTCGGGTCCGGCATTCAGTGAGGTAACGCGGCGGCTTGCAGCGCTTGCCCCGGATCTGCAACTGTCGCCGGGGGCCTATGGCGACGCACTTGATGGACCGCGCCAGCGCATCCGCAGCACCTGGGCCCTGCCTGCTACGGTCGACATCGCTTTTGCAGGTTCTGGAACTGATCTGGAATATGTCGGACTTGTTATCGCCAATCGCGGCGAGGCGGGGATTTTGAACATCCTGCTAGGCTCCGATGAAGTGGGGAGCGGGTGTGCCCATTCGGCGCGCGGCAATTTCTTCGCCGATTGCACTGCGCTTGGGGTTCGGACTGTTCCCGGCGCGCCGGTTGATCCCGCGAAGAAGGATAGCTTCGTCGTCAAGGACATTCCTATCCGCGGCGCGGGTGGCTTTCCGATTCCGTCCGAAGACATATTGTTGTCGGTCTGCGTGGCGATCGAATTTGCATTGCTGAACAATGAAGTTCCGCTTGTCCATGTCGTCCACGGATCGAAGACTGGCCTGATCCTGCCAAGTTTCGCGCATATCGATGCCTTGCGCAGGCGGTTCGGCAACAAGGTCTGCTTTGTCGTCGATGCCTGTCAGGCGCGGATCGATCGCGATTCCATTGTCGGGTATCTTTCACGCGGAGCAACTGTCTTCCTGACAGGTTCAAAGTTCATGGGCGGGCCGCCTTTCAGCGGCTTTGCCTTGATCCCAGAAAAGATTGCCCAGCGCTCGTCCGGCCTGTTCGAGGGTTTCGAGAAGATATTCAACCGAGCCGAATGCCCGGAGGGCTGGAAGAATCGGGACATGCTGCCCCATGGAAGCAACCTGGGTCTGCTCTTGCGTTTGGAAGCGAGCATATATGAACTTGAGTTGTTCAACGGGCTGAGTGCTGCTGACGTTCGGCGAACGCTCGATCATTTCGACGACGCCATCAATTGCCTGACCAAACGCATAGGCGCATCGCGGCTGGCACCAAATATGCGGGACGAGGCACACGAGGTCAGGCAGCATCCGTTGGAAATGCGCACACTTGTCACGATTGATCTTGGTCAGTCGGCACTCGCCATGAACCTGGAGCAGTCCGCCAACTCTATCGCAGCCTCGCGTGAGTCCTTCGGAGGGCAGGTTTCCGCTCTGCGTCCCGTGCGCCTCGGTCAGCCCGTCAAGTACATTCCAAACACCAATGGCGATTATTGCGGCAATCTTCGCATTGGCCTTTCGATGCCCCAGATGGTCGAATTTGCGGCAATGGACACCCATTCGCTCAAGGCGCGACTACAGTCGGACATGCAAGCAATCGCTGCACGCATAGAGATGTTTGTTGGCGCCCGGCATGCCTTGCCTGCCCGTATCGCAGGGACAGTTTGAAACGCTTCAGGAGGTTTGATGCCAACGAACGAGCTCGATGCAGCTGAAAAGAAACGAAGTCGCGCCCAGAAGCAAAGGCTCGGTTGCGGTTCCCCATTTGCCGGACTGGATCCATGAACCTGAACCACGCAGCTTTCATCCAAAGCTTCGGTTTCGGACGATCTGGATATCTGACATCCACCTTGGAACTTTGGCTGCAACGCAGAATTGCTCGTCGATTTTCTTCACTCCGTCGAGTGCGAGACGCTCTATCTTGTCGGGGACATCATCGACGGTTGGCGGTTACGCAAGGGCTGGTACTGGCCCGCGCAGCACAATGAAGTGGTGCGAAGAATCCTCAAGATCGCGCGCAAAGGGACGCGTGTCGTCTATATTCCGGGCAATCATGACGAGATGTTTCGCGACTATGTCGGCCTCAACTTCGGCGGCGTGGAACTCGCTCGCGATGCGCTGCATGTGACGGCAGACAACCGCACGCTCCTTGTTACCCACGGGGACATGTTTGACAGCGTTGTCCTTTACGCGAAGTGGCTCGCCTTTCTCGGTGACCAGGCTTACACGTTGCTGCTCAAGGCGAATGTGATTTTCAACGCTGTCCGTCGTCGCCTGAATCTCCCCTATTGGTCCTTGTCCTCGTATCTGAAGAAGAAGGTCAAGAACGCCGTCCAATATGTTGGTCAGTTCGAGGAAGCCGTTGCACGCGCGGCCGCCGATCTCGGTGTTGATGGAGTCGTTTGCGGCCACATCCATTGCGCAGAGATCCGTCAGGTTGGCCAGATTATCTATTATAATGATGGCGACTGGGTGGAAAGCTGCACTGCCCTCGTCGAAGAGCGCGATGGCTCGATGAAAGTGCTCGACTGGTCGGCACATCGACGAGAGCATTCAATCGCAAAACTCAGAAAACAACTGGCATGAGGATCGCTATCGCGACGGATGCATGGCATCCGCAGGTCAATGGCGTGGTTCGCACGATAGATACAACAGCGAGAATTGTCGCGTCTCGCGGACATGACGTCGCAATTCTGAGTCCGGATCAATTCCGGACAATCGCGTCTCGGGCTATAGTGAAATTCGTCTGGCGATTGCGCCACGCATTCGGCTGCGAAAGCGGCTTCATGTACTCAACCCGGATATCGTGCACATCGCGACCGAAGGCCCGATTGGCTGGAGCGCCCGGGGCTGGTGCCTGTCGCACGGCATCCCCTTCACAAGTGCGTTTCATACCCGCTTTCCTGACTATGCAGCTGTTCGAACCGGCCTTTCACCCGATGTATTCTGGCCAACCATGCGTCGATTTCATGCGCCATCACAGGCCGTTCTGACGTCCACCGCGAGTCTTATGGACGAATTGAAGGCACGAGGCTTTGCAAATACCCGGCTTTGGTCACGCGGCATCGATACCGCGCTATTCAGGCCCGATGTCCACCCGCTGGCCAGTCTCTCGAACCTTCCACGTCCGGTGTTGCTTTCGGTTGGGCGGGTTGCGGTTGAAAAAAATCTGGAATCGTTCCTGAGCACAGAAACCTGTGGAACCAAGGTTGTCGTCGGCGACGGACCGATGCTCGAAACGCTCCGGCGGCGCTTTCCGGAAGTGATTTTCACGGGCGCGCTATTCGGCGATGCGCTCGCAAGCGCCTATGCCGCTGCCGATGTCTTTGTCTTCCCGAGCAAGACCGACACGTTCGGCCTGGTCATGATCGAGGCACTTGCTTGCGGCGTTCCTGTGGCTGCCTATCCTGTGCCGGGGCCGCTCGACATCGTCGGCGGGGAGGGGCGAGGGCCGAGAAATGACCTGCCTTCGCACATCGGCGCGGTGGATCACGATCTTCGACGGGCAATCGAACTGGCGATGCGGGCGGACAGGACTGCCGTCGCATCCTATGGAAGGGCATTTTCCTGGGAAACGTCTGCTAATCAGTTTGTCGATGCCCTGATGGGAGCGTTTTCGACCGCCTTGGATTGCGTGGCTTGACCGAAAGCCGCGATGAAGTCGCCCCATCCAGCCACATTTCGCGGTCGGCATAGCACCACAAGTCCATTTTCATCCAATCGTCACCAAAGCTTCGCGGCATGGTCACACAGCATGCCCAAAGTGTTGCCCTCAAAGCCAACATGGGGGACCTGATTCGTGCGCAAGACCATTCTTTTTTCTGTTGCTGCAGCCATTGCTCTTGCCGCACCGGCATCGGCCGTCACCTATGTCAATCAGATCGCCATAAGTGGATCTGCAATCGACTTCGGATTGCTGGGAAGCGGTCCCAATTTCAATCGCCTCGGCGGATTCGGTTCCGATCTTGTCTATGATGCCGCAACCAACCAGTTCTACGGTCTTACCGACCGTGGCCCCGGTGGCGGCTTGATCGACTATGCGCCGCGCATTCAATCCTTCGGGCTTAACTTCGACTACAACACGGGGGCAATCAGCAATTTCACGCTCAACGCGACGACGATCCTGCGCAACGGCTCCGGCAATGCCTTTTCCAGCCTCAACCCATTTCTCCTCAACAATGATCCGGCGACGCTGGGATTGTCTCTCGATCCCGAGGGCTTGGCGCGCATGTCCAACGGACACTATCTCGTGTCCGACGAATATGGGCCGAGTATCATCGAGTTCGACGCAAACGGAAATCAGGTGCGCGCTTTCACGACGCCAGCAAACCTGATTCCAAAAAAAGCCGATGGTTCTGTCGACTATGTTGCTGGGCGCCCGACAACGACTTCGGGGCGACAGGACAATCGCGGCTTCGAAGGCCTGACCATTTCGCCCGACGGGAAGAAGGCCTATGCCATTTTGCAGGACCCGCTCGTCAATGAGGGCGACCAAGGGGACGGCCGACGCAGCCGCAATGTCCGCATTGTCGTCTTTGATATCGCAACCGGAACCTCGACCGAACAATATATCTACCAGCTGGAATCGATCGCGACTGTAAACGCCGTGGTTCCCGGCAATACATTCAGTGCGACCAATCAGGGCCGCTCAATCGGGGTTTCGGCGATCTACGCGCTGTCTGACGGGAGGTTTGTTGTCCTTGAGCGCGACAATCGCGGCGAAGGCGTGGACGATCCAAATTCTCTTGTCCCGACCGGACTGAAATCGGCGTTTGTCATTGATCTGAACGGAGCAACAAATGTTGCCTCAATCAGCCTGGCAGGGTCAGGCGCCTTGCCGAATGGCGTCACGCCCGTTTCCAAGACGCCGTTTCTCGATATCCGTGCCAAGCTCCTTGCTGCCGGCATTGTCATCCCTGAAAAGATCGAGGGGCTGGCATTTGGACCTCGCCTTGCCAATGGCTCGCTCGCGCTGATCCTGGCAACCGACAACGACTATTCGGTAACTCAGACCGGCTCGGGGCAACAATTTGATGTCTGCACGTCAGGCGTTGGCGGCGTCACAAGCCAGGTCGCCCTTGGTACTCCATGTCTAGCGCAGTCTCTTGTTTCATCCGGTTGTTCAGTTTCCTGCTGACGAATGAAGAAGCCGTCGCGCTTGGCTTTTCGTCCGTTCCCGAGCCCTCAAGCTGGGCAATGATGATTGGCGGATTTGGGCTGGTTGGCGGCGCCATGCGCAAACGTCGGCGCAGGACACAGCATTCCTATTTCTGATGGATAGAAGGTATTCGTGAAGAACCTTTGGGCGCGTTCCAACCGGCGCGCCTCTGGCTCCCCTGTGTCTCAATCCTTGGCCACTCAATTGTCACAAGCGAGCCACGGAACCGTCATCTGAATCGCACACCTGAGTCACAGAGGCACTTTAGTTGCTGCAACGCAACAAATCAGTGGGAGTCTAAAAATGCGTGCACTATTCGTGCTGGCGCTAGCCAGTTCAACGATCCTTTCATCACCTGCGCTGGCCGATGACGAGACTGCCGATGGGTCATCCGAGATCATCGTATACGGCAAAGGCGAGACCCGTCAGGTCTCGAGATCAAAGCAGGCTGATATCGAAATTCTCGCCGGGAACGACCGCGCTCAAGGCATTGGAAAAATTGCCCAGTGTCAATTTCCAGTCCGCCGATCCCTTTGGGGCATATGAATGGTCGACGGATTACAGTGCGCGGATTCGATCAAAGCCGCCTCGGCTTTACCCTCGACGGCATTCCTCTTGGCAATCAGAACTATGGCAACAACAACGGACTGCACACAAGCCGCGCCATCACTTCTGAAAATGTGGGCACGGTTCGCTTGACCCAAGGCGCAGGCTCTGTGGGCACACAGGCCACGAACAATCTGGGCGGCACCATCGAGTTTGTATCGCGCGACCCTTCTGAAGAGTTTGGCGTCGATGCAAACGGAACTTATGGCAATCATGACACCAAGCGAGGCTTCGTCCGCGTCGATACCGGCGGCGACACGGCCCGGGCCTGGTTCTCCTATGGCTATCTCGGCCTCGACAAATGGAAGGGCTCCGGCGAGCAATATCAGCATCAGTTCAACGCCAAGGGCATCATTGATGCCGGCACCGCGAAGATCACAGGCTTTTTCAATTTCTCCGATCGCCACGAGCAGGATTATCAGGATTTGACTCTCTCGATCATCAACCGTCTCGGTTACAAGGTCGACAATATCTCCGACGATTATCCGCTGGCTGTGCTCATCGCCGATGTCGGTGCCAATCGTGGGGATACCGGCGCGGCACCGCTCAACCCGGCTGCGGGCCTCGTCTATCAACACCATACACAACCGTTGACGATGTCTGTTTCGACGCATCCGGCTTGCGTCGCGACTATCTCGGTTCGCTTGGCGTTGAAGTTCCCCTTTCGGACAAGGTGAACTTCGAGCTCAAGGCTATTTTCATGACAATCATGGACAGGGCCTTTGGTACACACCCTATGTGCCCTCGCCTTCCGGCTCACCCATTTCGATCGGACCACAGAATATGACATCAGCCGCAAAGGCGCATTTGGTGACATCAAGGCGGATCTGGGCTGGAACACTCTGACCATCGGCGGCTGGTATGAACGCAATGACTTTCATCAGGCGCGACGCTTTTATGGACTGACCAGCCGGACCGTGCCCGGAAGATCGGCCTTGAACTTTCAGTCAAACC
>JADJAC010000006.1 GCA_016704425.1 Sphingomonadales bacterium | reverse complement strand
AGCTGTCCATCGCGCAGCAAATGGGCATATTCAAACGACCCCGGATGAGCGCCCCGCATGCCCATCTTCGCAGGGGGATAAGTGGGATCGCCAGCGACCGCTGCCAGAGCCGGACCGCTCAACGTCCCCGCGGCCAAGGCGCCAGCGGCCGGCGGTCCCGTTGATGAAGTCACGCCTTGTGGTATCCGCGTCCATGCCAGCGCTTTATCTTCGGTGGTTGATCACCCCTCCATAACATTTTCGAGCATATCGGCCGCCAGCTCCTATAATGCACATCCGCATATTCTGCTCTAAAGGCAGGATGACGCCTGTGGGGGCCGTCAGTTCTAAAGCGCCAATTATAATTTGGACTCATGCTTGACCCAGAGCAGGTCATATTCTGTCGTCCAGGTCTGGCTATCATCTTCGGAAGCGACCGAAAGTTCGCGAACATTTCCGTCCGGTTTTAAGGTCAGACTCCATTTGCGGTGCTTGGTGCGGCCATCGTCGAGCGGTGCTTGGGTTGTGTGAGCGTCACCTGGACTGGTGACGATTCCAGTAAAGAGCGTTGTGATGCCAACATCCGAGGTCAGGAGGTAATGCCAAACCTTGAGTGCCGGAGAATATGCGGTCAAACCGATCGCGCTGCCGCCTGCGGCAATGTCCATACGCTGAGAGATGGCACGGCCTCCAAGCACCAGATCGTTCACGAACTCGGCAATTTTCTCCTCACCATCGTACATATCCCAGTGCCCGACCGTGAAATCCTGGCTCCGATGTATCCCATCTTCGACCTGCTCAGGCGAAGGCGTGCCCGCTGACGTATAGTCCTGTTCGGAGTTCACATCATTTTCCTTCGTTCTGAAGTTCAGGCGAGCTTTGCCAGTTCGTGCGCGATGGTATTGATCAGTTTGTCGATTTCGTCCGCCTGGATGGTCAGCGGCGGTGAAAGCGCGATGATGTCGCCGGTGACCCGGATCAACACGCCCGCCTCGTAGCAACGCGTGAACATCTCATAAGCCCGGGCGCCAGGCTCGCCTGGCCGGGACGCCAGTTCGATGCCGCCGATCAGCCCGAAATTGCGAACGTCAACGACATGGGGCTTGTCGGAAAGCCCGTGCAGGGCGTCCTCCCAATGTTTCTCAAGCCCTCTTGCCCGTTCGAACAGACCGTCTTCCTGATACACATCCAACGTGGCGAGCGCCGCGGCGCAGGCCAGAGGATGTGCGGAATAGGTATGGCCATGGGCAAGCTCGATCGCGTTTTCGGGCTGACCTTGCGCGATCGCCTCGAATAGGCCCTGGCGCGCAAAAATCGCGCCCATCGGGACCGTTCCGCTCGTTATCGCCTTCGCCGTCGTGATCATGTCGGGCGTCACGTCGAAACGCTCCGCGGCAAAGGCGGCGCCGATCCGGCCGAACGCCGTGATCACCTCGTCGAAGATCAGCAATATCCCGTGGCGATCGCAAATCTCGCGCAGACGGTGCAGATAGCCTTTCGGCGGGACGAGCACGCCCGTCGATCCGGCCACCGGCTCGACGATCACCGCCGCGATGGTGGAGGCGTCGTGCAATGCCACGAGCCGCTCCAGATCATCCGCTAGTTCCCAGCCATGCTCGGGCAAACCTCGCGTGAAGGCGTTGCGCGCCAGATCATGCGTATGGTGAAGATGGTCGACGCCCGGCAGCAGCGCAGCGAATTGCTTGCGGTTGCCGACGATGCCGCCAACGGAAATCCCGCCAAACCCGACGCCGTGATAGCCCCGCTCCCGCCCGATCAGCCGGGTACGGCCACCCTGACCGATCGCCCGCTGGTAGGCCAGCGCGATCTTCAAGGCCCCATCGACCGCCTCCGACCCGGAGCCGCAAAAGAAGATCTTGTCGACAGCCTCCGGCGCCATCCGCGTCAGGCGGCTCGCCAGTTCGAACGCCGCGGGATGCGCCATCTGGAAGGACGGCGCATAATCAAGCACGGCTGCCTGGCGTTGAATCGCCGACACAATCCGCGGATCGCCATGACCCGCATTGCAGCACCAAAGCCCCGCCGTGCCATCCAGCACCTGACGCCCGTCATGACTGGTATAATAATTCCCCTGCGCCGCCACCAAAAGCCGGGGAGAAGACTTGTATTGCCGGTTCGCCGTGAACGGCATCCAGAACTGGGAAAGATCGTTGCCTGCTCTCATCTACCTGCTTGCCCCGGGCAACGCCAAAGCCGTTACCCGCCATCCATCGCAACGCGAAATACGTCGCTCCAGAAATGCTATCCCCAAGCAGCGCTCAACCCGGAAGGTGCCTATTCCACAAACTACAGTGCCCTCCAGGCACCAGCCATCAACTCGCCCTACCGCTCAGGCCAAATATACCCGCAGAAACCCCGCTTTGAAGGCCGGGAGCGAATATCGCGGCTCAAAAGTTCGCGATGCACACAGCCATGATGTGTCAGCCGACTACTCCAAGCGGTGTAGTTTTTCAGTGGAGAGCGCGGCACTTTGCAGCCAGCGTCGAAATCGCACGATTGCGGGCGAGTTCCAGCGATCCTCGCGTGCAATAAACGTGTAACCGCCAAAACGGACAGGTACGAATTGCCCTTCGGCCGGCTTGATCTCGACAAGACGGCCCGCTTCAATATCATCACGTAAAAGCAACGAATTTGCCAATGCTACGCCATGTCCTTGCTGAGCCGCCTTAAGTGTCAAGTGCGCGTGCCAGAGCCTTGACCCAGGAAGACGTTCGGGCGTTTCAAGTCCCTGACCGGCAAACCAATGCTGCCATTCCAGATCATTATCCTCGTGCAACAAGGGTATTTCGAAGAGGTCGCGCGCATGATGGATCACGGGTAAGGTCGCCGCAAGATCCGGGCTGGCAACAGGGAAAACCTCTGGCCGCGCAAACTCAAATGTATGCACTACTTTCGGCGGTCCGCTTCTTCCACTGCCGAAGATAACGACATATCGCCATCGACATCTTTCCCCCGGAAATCGGGGCTGCTGTCGGATGGATGAAAGTCTATATCTATATCTTTGTTTTTACTAATAAAATCTCCCAGTCGGTCGGACAGCCAGAGGCTAGCAAAGCCGGGAATGCACTGGATATGGAGCTTCAAAACGCCATCAGCCTTCAGCAAGGCGCCAGTGGCATTTGCTATGGCCATCATCGCAGCACATATCTGCTGATGATAAAATTTCTCCCAACTCTGTCAGGTCATATCCGAGCTGGTTCCTGACAACCAGGGGAATGCCTACCCAAGCCTCCAGCGAACGGACATGGCGACTGACGACGGCATGGTCGATTGACAATTCCTTGGCGGCACGGCGAACTCCGCCCAAGCGGCCAACCGCCTCGAACGCACGCAGTGCCGCCAAAGGGGGAAAAAGGTTGCGATCTGTCAATGATCCTCCGCATATCGCTAGCATTCGACAATCGGGCTAAGCGTAGCAGCCCAAGCACATGTGTTGCTCAATGTCAACGGCGGTTGGATTTCAGGCCAGTGTGGCGGAGTAAAAGCAGGCCATTGATGGTGAGGCGATGCGATATGCAAAGGACCCCGATCGGGGCCCTTTGCATATCGTCGGCGTTATCATGGATCAGGGGGTGGTGATTTCGCCGGTATCAGGATCGACGATCTCGGTGGCCTGGTTTTGCATCACCCCGGCGGCATGGCGGCCGGCGGATTCCTTGAGACGGTAACTGTCGCCATTCATGGTCAGGATGCTGACGTGGTGCGTGAGCCGGTCGAGCAGCGCGCCGGTCAGACGCTCGCCCCCCAGCACCTGTGTCCAGTCCTCGAACGGCAGGTTGGAGGTGACGATCGTCGAGCCACGCTCGTAGCGTTGCGAGAAGGTCTCGGAACAAGCTCGGCACCTGTTGGCGACAGCGGCACATAGCCCAGCTCATCGATGATCAGCAGCTTCACCGCCTGGAGGTCGCGCTGCAGTTTGAGCAACCGCTTTTCATCGCGGGCCTCCATCAGCTGGTTGACCAGTGCCGCGGCGGTTGTGAACGTCACCGTGAACCCCTTTTTGGCAGGCCGCCAGCCCAGCGGAGTGCGACGTGGGTCTTGCCGGTGCCGCTGTTGCCCAGCGCGATGATGTTCTCGCGGCGCAGGATATATTCCGAGCGCGCCAGTTCGAGAGCGCGAGCATTTTGTTGAGACTGGGGATCGCGGCGAAGTCGAAGGTGTCGAAGCTCTTCACCGCCGGGAACCGGGCTGCGCGGATCCGCCGTTCCACCATGCGGCGTTCGCGGTCGATCAGCTCAAGCTCGATGAGCCGCAGCAGGTAACGGGGATGGTCGACGCCATCGCGTGCCGCTTCACGCGCGACTTTCTCATATTCACGCAGCACCGTTGGCAACTTCAGCTGCTTGAGATGGTGCGCCAGCAGGACCTGTGGCGTGCCCGCCATGGTGCCGACTGGCATCGTGTCATCGGCCACCCGGCTCATGCCGCCAGCCCCCCAGAGATTTGGGGCACGAGTGCTGCATAGTCGGCTGCCCGCGTCGTCTTCACATCCATCTTCGGCAGGTGCGGATAAGCCGCCGGATCCAACCGGGTGGCCGCCGCTCGATCCGCGCCAGCGCGATCAGCTGACCGCGTCGAACCCGATCGCGCCGATACGGATCGCCTCGGTCACCGCGAAGGTGACGATCTCCATCGGCATCGCCTCCAGCAACCGCAACACCTGGATAAACTCACGCGGCCCCGATTCCCCATCCGCGCCTCAGCAGGTGGCGCAGATGCTGGAACACATGTGGAGCGCCCAGTCCTGCAATGCCGCCGCCTGGTCGAGCGCATTGGGCTTCATCTCGATCAGTGCCAGATAATGGAGCGGATCCGCCACAAACACGCCTGCGCCATAGCAGCGCGCATGCCGCGCGATCTCCTTTGCCGCCGCACAGGATCGCGACCTCGTCCACAAAGCCCTTCACCACGACGTTCTGGAAGCCGTATCGGGTGGGCACCGAGTAGTCGTTGGTCCGGTATCGCACGAGTGCGGTCGACGAGACCCGCGCCGCGCGCTTTTCGCATGGCTCCAGCGGTACTGCGGGAAGGGGCCGCAGTGCTGCGGTGTCGGCGATTAACCGCTCGCCGATGGTCTCGGCATGACGCCCCGCCCGTTCGCTCTGGCGGGCGCGGCAGCGTTCCTCAAGATAGGCGTTCAACGCCTCGAAGCTCGCGGCGTGCGGAATCAGTGCCCCATGAAGTTCGCCCGCGAGACTTTACCAACCCTTCGACTTTGCCCTTGTCGTTACCCTTGCCAGGGCGCCCGAAGCGGTCCGCGAACAGGTAATGGCTGACCAGCTCAGTGAAAGCACGGGTCCGCTCACGCTTTCCATCGCCGCAAATCCTCGCGACCGCGATCTTCGTGTTGTCGTAGAGGATCGAGCGCGGCACGCCGCCAAAAAAGGCGAACGCCGACACATGCCCGTCCAGGAACGCCTCGGTCGTCTCCCGCTGGATAGGCCTTCACAAAGCAGGCATCCGATTGCGGCAGGTCCATGCACAGGAAGTGGATCTTCTGGCGCACGCCGCCAATCACTCCGACCGCTTCGCCAAAATCCACCTGTGCATGTCCCGGCGGGTGCGCCAATGGCACGAACGTCTCCCGCTCGCGCGCCCGGCACAGCCGGACATGATCCTTCACCACCGTGTAGCCACCGCCAAAGCCATGTTCGTCGCGCAACCGCTCGAAGATCCGCTTGGCCGTATGGCGCTGTTTTACCGGTGCAGTCCGGTCCGCCTCCAGAATCGCATCGATTACAGGAAGAGCGGCCCCAGCTTCGGCTTGTCCACCGGCTTCGTCCGCATGTAGCCCGGTGGCAGCGAAAACCGGCACATCTTCGCCACCGTCTCCCGGTTCAACCCGAACACGCGCGCCGCTTCGCGACGGCTGTTCCCTTCAATAAACACGAAACGCCGAACGGCGGCATAAATCTCCACAGCATACATCCCCGACCGCCCCCCCGCCAGGCGGCTCAATACGGATCACCTCCGCGCCCAGGTCGCCGAGCAGGGCGGCGCAGAACGGCCCGGAAATATGGCGGCCGAAATCCAGAACGCGATAACCGCTCAAAATATCGACATGGCAAGGCCCTTCGGCGCCTCCTGCTGGGTGCTTAATTCCATGCCCGGGTCGCACTTTTTCGCGTTGGCGCGACAATTCCGACCTTGAACTCCCTGGGCCAGACATAGGGGTGCCTATGTGTTGATTGCTGCCCCCAGCCTCGATCACTTGCACAGCTTCGGGGTCCTGCTGCAAACAATTCACCCGGCGATAGCAAAAAATGAGGGATCGTTTGCGCGATCCAGTCACGGCGCTGTGGTCACTATCGCCTGTCAGACGGTTCAAAAAATGTTCAGTTACAGGGCTGAGGGGCCGACTTCGTGAGGTTGCAATGTGGATAATGCGGCGCGCCCAGCTTTCGTCCAGAGCTAAGCTTTTCACATTTTCGAGATTCTCGTGGTTCAGCAAGCCCGCCGGGAGAATGGCGACGCCAAAACCTTCACGCACCAGATTAACCGCCAGACCCGGGCTTTTCACTGAAACGCGTGTCAAATCGAACACCCGCCCGCTTTGCAGCCGCAACAAAACGCTCCCATCAACGCCTTGAGCGCAATGATATTCTCCGACATCAATTCGCTGAAGCTTACGCTCTCCCGGCCGACAAATTGGTGTGAGCGCGGTACGATGACGACGAGCCGGTCTTCCCGAAAGGGAATCGTGCGGAGGCCCTCGATCGAAATGCGGGGTTCTTTGGCAAAAACGCCGAGATCGGCATCACCACGCGTAACCATCTCGACGATTTCCACGTTTTCGACCTCGTGCACGTCGAGCTCGACGAGAGGAAACTCACGGGCGAACTGCAAGCTCGCGCGTTAAGAACGGATCAATGATCGATCTCGCAGACGCGATCGTGACTTTGCCTTCATGGCCATCGTTGAAGGCCGCAATTTCCGCACGGAGCCCTCAACGCTATCCACAATGGCGCGCGCATGGCGCAGCATAACGGCACCTGCGGCACTCGGCACGACCCCTTTTGCGCTGCGATCGAGCAACTCGATCCCCGCAATTTCTTCCAGATCCTGAATGCGCTTTTGTCGCGGTCGACGGCGCAATGTTCTCGCGCGCGGCCGCTCGGCCGATTTGCCCCTCTTCGACCACCGACAGAAACAGGCGCAGCGAAAAAGATCGATCCTACGGATCAGGTGCGTCTTATTGAACTTGCGCATTTTGTTTCGTGACACCCGTATCAATGGCCCCTCTCCAGGCAGGCCCGGCGCTCCTCGCCCTCGGATAGACCGTTTCGTGACGAAACGGAACTCTTCATTCGCCAATAACCCGCTGGGCCCGGGCGACACATCGGCTGTGATGTCAGATGATCTCGCGAGCGCCGGCCAGAACACTCAACAGGCCGAGGCAGCTAACGATCTGCATGACTTGCAGAATTTGCTGGGGCGAATGCGCTCTTCATATGCAGGCGCATGGCCGACATACCGCCCTCAGTCCCGTGAATTGACACAGTTAAATACAAAAGCTCCCTCACAGCGGGAGTCAGGCTGCCATTACGCCAAGGAGCCGACGTCCATTCAGTATAGCCCTCGAAGAAGGCAGGCGATGGCCGGGCCATTGCCTCAACTCCTTCGCTCCAGACGCCCCGCGTCGCGATGAAGTCTTTTTCAAAGTCTCGTAGTGGACATCCTTCGGAAACACTTCATCGAGAGAAAAACCATGTTCCTCCACCTGTTCCATAAAGAGGGAAATACAGCTCCAATAGGCATGAATTCCCGACGAGGAGGCCAATTCAAGCGCTTCGCGGACCTCGTCCTGGTGGCGCCAGCGTTTAAAGCGACCTTGATATTCCGCCGGACCTCCTGTGGCTTGAGCAGGGTGACGCTCGCATTTGCGACGACCATGACCAGTGCCCGCACCTTGGGATCCAGATGCGTCGAACCAAGGGACACGTCGGCCATTTTGAGATACCCGGCGAAGTAATGCGGATCGGCATTTAGCGCGGCATCGACATCTTCGCTCCAGTATCCGTGAAGCCGTTCAAATTGATTCCTGAGTGCGGCCAAGTCCAAGTCCGAGGTTCCCTACTATATCCGCCACAAGACCTAGGCGCCGCCTCAATCAAAATGGTGGCGTGACGACGATGAGCACTTCCGTGTCCTGCTGCTGAGAGGGGGTTGCGCCACTGGCAGCCTTGGTCGCCTTTGAAGCGAAAGCTGTCCTTTTCACCGATCAGGATCGTCCGGGCCTTGATCATCAGCTCGATTTCTCCGGACAGCACGAGACCGGCGACCTCTCCTTCGAATGACAACGGCTCGTCGCTTGAACGGCCGCCCGGCTTCAATGTCATCATCACCACCTGCAGCACACCCTCGGCATCGTGCGTGAGAAGCTCCTTCACCATGCCGATATCGTCGAATTCCAGCTTCCGGCGATCGGCATGCCGCACGACGATGTCGGCGTCAGGCCGCGCGAGATTGTCCTCGCCGAACAGCCAGCTCAAGGGCATTCCCAAAGCAGCAGCTATGCGTCGCAGCATTTCCAGCGAGGGCGACGTCAATCCCCGCTCGATCTGACTCAGCAGCCCGGTGGAAGCCTGCACCTCAGCGGCCAGCTGCTCCAAAGATACACGGCGGATCTTACGGCGGGCACGGATTTTCTCACCCACGATGCCATCAGGCGTGGATGCGAGGCGCTTCTGTTTGGGAGCGGTATTCAGTTTGTCAGCCACAAGGCTCACCGGTTCCTCCATCTCTCGTCATTAAAGCATTACGGACGGAGCCGACCGCAGACCAGCCCTCATTTAATGAAATATCATAACGGACCCAATCCGAAAAGTGAAATTATGGCGCCATTCCTTCATATTAGTGAAAACTCACTGATATACAACTGCACGCGGAGATTGCGAAAGAAGCCGGACAGATGCTCCGGGATCACGGATTCCACCGGCGTTCGCGTTGCGTGGCGGACGAGAACAACTTGTCACGTCGACTCAAGGCCGCGCGAAAGCGAAGCCTCTTGTCGGCTGTCAAGCTATATGTCATTTTTAGCGATACGGCATGTAAAAATTATTTTTTGCATCATAAATGAAAATATGCTCTCTTTTCGTCACTGAGATGAATTTATCCACCGAGAGTCGGGTGAGAGAGGGCTTCCTGCATGATGAGAGATGACTACCTCGATGGCAGCGAGGGGAGCGGCGGCTACTGCCGCGCGGTGCGCCGCGGCAATCAGATCTTCATATCCGGAACGGGCGGGTTGAAAGATGGGAGTCTTGTCGGACCGGACGTGACGTCACAAACACAACGTATCTATGAACGGTTTGAACAGAGCCTCAAGCATTTCGGCGCAGCCAAGACCGATATTGTAAGGGTCTGCGCCTATGTC
Organism: Sphingomonadales bacterium; assembly: GCA_016704425.1. Lineage (GTDB taxonomy): Bacteria > Pseudomonadota > Alphaproteobacteria > Sphingomonadales > Sphingomonadaceae > Aquisediminimonas. Next base: position 7,004 of record JADJAC010000006.1, on the reverse strand, counting down.
ACGGACTTGGCCACCGCAGATGAATTCATGAAAGTGCATGAAGCGTTTTTTCTACCAGCCGGACCGCTGCCACTCTCGTTGAAGTTTGATCTTGTCTTGGGAATAGCCTCATCGAGATCGACGCCCAGGCCGTCGTCGCCTGACGGTCCAGCTGGTCCGAGCGACAGAAAAAATAAACCGGCGCTTCGGGAATGACTTTGCCGAAGCAAGCGCAGATCGGCGAGCCAGGCAAATACCAGTTCAGTTCCGGTTTGCGATCTTTAGTTCCAGATACTCCAGGTGAGGAATGAACATGAGCGAATATAAACTGTTGATTGGCGGGAAGCTGGTGGATGGCGATGCCATCATGGAGGTTATCAATCCGGCCACCGAACCAATTCTCGCAATCTGCCCGCGCGGCTCTGCTGCGCAGATGGATGAGGCGATCGCTGCGGCGAAGGCAGCCTTCCTGCTTGGGCGCGCCGTCCGATGGCCGAGCGCCGCGCCAGCGCTCTATGCCCTGGCGGATTCGATCGAGCAGCGACAGGACGAGCTGGCGCGTCTTCTGACGCAGGAACAGGGCAAGCCGCTATCCGACGCTAGCGCTGAAGTGAACTTCACCTGCGCGTTCATTCGCCAGCTGTCTTCGTTCGACCTGCCAGCCAAGGTGATCGAGGATAGCGAGTCCCGTCTTGTCGAAGAGCATCGCCGACCGCTGGGTGTGGTAGCGGCGATCGCCCCCTGGAACTTCCCCATCCTGGTCATCGGCCTCAAGATTCCATCAGCGCTGCTGGTCGGAAACACGGTGGTTCTCAAGCCTGCGCCGACCACTCCGCTGAGCACGCTCTGGCTGGGCAAGCTCATCGCCGAGATCCTCCCCCCGGGCGTCGTTAACATCGTCACCGACATGAACGACCTTGGTTCGCAGCTGACCGGGCATCCCGATGTCGCCAAGGTATCATTTACCGGATCCACGGCGACCGGCAGGAAGATCATGGCGAATTCGGCCGATACGCTCAAGCGGCTGACTCTGGAACTGGGTGGCAACGATGCGGCTATCGTGCTTCCGGGCGCCGATCCCAAGACAGGTCCCCGGCATTTTCGGCGCCGCCTTCATGAACTGCGGCCAAAGGTCTGCACGGCGATCGGAAACGCGCCTACGTTCACGAAATCCATTTATGACGAGGTGGTGGCCGGTCTTGCCGAACTGGCCGATGCCGCCGTGGTCGGCGACGGCCTGGAACAGGCACGACCATCGGGCCGGTGCAGAACCGCCTGCAATGTGAAAAGCTCAAAGGCTATCTCGACGCGCCGCTTGCCACCGGCCGGATCGTCGCCGGTGGCAAGGTCGAAGATCGACCGGGTTATTTTATCCGCCCGACCATCGTGGCCGATATCGACGACAGCTCACTTCTGGTAAGCGAAGAGCAGTTTGGCCCGATCCTGCCAGTCATCCGATATTCCGATCCGGAAGACGCGCTGGCCCGCGCGAATGCGTCGCCCTACGGTCTTGCCGGCTCGGTTTGGGCGGCGGATGACCGATCAGGCGCGTGAGATGGCGTTGCGGATGGAATCGGGCACGACCTGGATCAACAAGCATCTGGATTTCGGTCCGACGATCCTTCGGCGGCGCGAAGCAGTCGGGTATCGGCGTCAGAATGCGGCGAGGAAGGCCTGCTCGAGTTCACCCAGATTCATATTATCAACACAGCTCGCTGACGCGGCCGGCCGGGACTGACCCATTGCCGATGCGGCGTCGCATCTGAAACACGGTCGATGGTGCGACGCCTGGACTCGGAAATACCTAATCCCTATGGAACATTGAACCCCAAGGGTTGAGAGGAACTAAAATGGTCACCGTGGCATCTTGTCTCATGAGATCTCATAAGCAGTTTGCTCAAGAAATTGCTGTCGCAATTTGGATGGCACATCCAAGACTTACGCGGAGCTTGGCCGCGAGGCTCGCCAGCTGGTCGGGGCTTTACAATCGTGGCCTTTTACAGGCGATCGCGTTGTCGTGCTCACACAGAATCGGGCCGAATGCTTCACTATCGATCACGCGCTCGCCATCGGAGGCCTTACGTGTTGCCCTGAGCCATCGGCTGCACCCGAAAGAGGTTGCTGAAATCGTTGCCGATTGCGAGGCCCGGGCGATTATCGTCGAAAGCCAGCGGATGCCTGAAATCGTCAAGCGCTTGCCGATGCGGGGTGTGGTCCGCTTCTGATCGGGCTCGACGGTGGCAGTGGCGTCGAAGACTATACCAGCCTTTTCGGTCGGAGGAGCGCAGCGCGCCGCGCGAAATCGGCGCCGATGACATCGCCTGGATGCCCTATACCTCCGGCACCACCGGTCGTCCGAAAGGTGTCATGCACAGTCATCGCAGCCTGCTATCGCTGATGCGGAACATCCTTGTCGAGCTGCCAGCAGCCCATACCAGCGACGTGCTGCTGCACATCGCGCCGCTTACCCATCTGAGCGGATATGCCATGCTCGCCTATTTCCTTCGCGGGGCCAGCCATATCGCGTCATCGAAATTCGATCCCGAGAACACGTTAGCCCTGATAGAGCAGCATAAAGTCACGGTGCTGCCACTCGTGCCGACCATGTTAAACCTGCTGCTGCCCCATCTGGAGGAACAGAAGCACGACGTCTCGTCTGTTCACACGATCATGTATGGCGGATCGCCGATCGCACCGGATCGCCTGGCGAGATCGCTACGCTGCCTCGGGCCGGTTTTCGTGCAGTCCTATGGCCTTACGGAATATCCGTGGGCGAGCTGGATGACGAAGAAGGATCACGGCTTCGACATCGAGAAGGCGGTGCCCTCACGGCTTGCATCCGCTGGACGGGTGAGTCCGTTTGTGGAGCTAAGGCTTGTTAATTCGGAGGGTGCCGAGGTGTCCGACGGTGAAACGGGAGAAATCCAGTTGCGCGGGGATGGGGCGATGTCGGATACTAGGAACCGTCCGCAAGAAACCAGCGAAACCATTCTTCCGGGGGGATGGATCGCGACGGCGACGTCGGCCGCCTGGGAAGACGGCTTCATTCACATCGGGATCGTAAGAAAGATATGATCGTCTCGGTGGCTTCAATATTTATCCGACCGAGGTGGAAAACGCGATTTGCAGCGTTGCCGGCGTTCTTGAAGTCGCCGTCATTGAGTTCAGTTCCCAGTGGGGTGAAACCGGCAAGGCGCTGGTCGTCGTTCGCGAGGGGTGCACCCTGGAGGAAGATGACATTACCGCTGCCTGTCTTGTGCGACTGGCGAATTATAAGCGTCCGCGCTCCATCGAGTTTGTCGATAGCCTTCCGAAAACCGGAACCGGCAAGATCATGCGCCGCGCCATCAAGGAAAAATATTGGGCCGGGCAGGACCGCTTGGTTGGAGGTGGCTGATGCATGAGTTCGCGGGGGAAATGCCCGACGTGATAAAATTACATGACTTCGCCGGCGAAATTGGACAGGCGTGCACCGAAGACGCGGTGGCCCCCGCAAACGTTCCTGCTACGTTGCTGATGGTCATTGTTCAGCTCACCGGTGATCTGAGCTGGCTTGACCCGCCGTATCATCCGACGCGCGGTCGCGGCCTCAATGAGAACGATACAGGCGGATTTGCCGAGGACCTCCAGAAAGATCAGGGCTGCCGCTGTTGATGCGATCGCTGACTGGACGAACGGCAAGTCTGTGGCGATACCACAGCCATCGGACGCGCTTCTCGCGCGTAATGTTGGGCGTTGCGATGGGCGAGCCGGTGGCCCGATGAATATGGCCCGATGATCGCTGAAGACCTTCAATCAGCGATTGATCTCGACAAGCCCGCAGAGAAGCTCGCAAATGTTCCATCGGATTTTTCTGTCGTCATAATCGGCGCGGGCGTTTCCGGACTGCTGGCCGCGTCGAACCTCACGCGCGCCGGGATTCGCTGCACGATCCTCGAGAAACTCGATAATGTCGGCGGTTCCTGGTACGTGAACCGCTATCCGGGTTGCGGCGTCGACGTGCCTAGTCATCTCTGGGATATAGAACGGCTCATCCGCTTCAACTGCGACGTCCAGGAAGCACGCTATCTTCCGGACGACCAGAAGGGAAAATCCATTTAAGAATGCGGATGGCGAAACGGAAGTCCTGCGCGCGAACGTCATGATCGTGGCGGTGGGGGCGTTCGGCACGCCCAAGCTACCCGACATTCCCGGGGATGAACGAATTCAAGGGCGAGATAATTTTCACCCGGCCCGTTGGCCCAAGGACGCCGACCCCACCGGAAGCGTGTCGGCGTGGTCGGGACCGGTGCGAGCGCGATGCAACTCGTGCCGGCAATCGCCGAGAAGGTCGATCACCTTTCTATCTTCCAGAGAAGCTGCCACTGGATTGCGCCGTTCGAGAATTCGGGGGCGGAGGTGCCTGGAATCGGTCCGGTTGCTCATCCGCGAAGTCCCTTATTATCGGGCCTGCCCGGCAGCGGCTCGGATGGATGCTGAACGACACCCTCTACTAACTCCTTCAGCGGGACTTGAACTGGCCACGCATCCGGAGCTTTCCCATCAACGCGACGAACGACGGTCATCGCAGGGCCTTCGCGCTACATCCATGAGCAGCTTGGCGACAACGAAGAGTTGATTGCGAAAGTAACACCGCACTACCCGCCGTTCGGCAAGCGAATCCTGCTCGACAACGGCTGGTACAAGACACTCCTGCGCAAGAACGTCGATCTCGTGACGACGGGGATCGCACGGATGGACAGCGAAGGTGCTGTTCTGGAGGATGGCACGAAGCTTCCGCTCGATATGCTCGTCCTTGCAACCGGTTACGACGTCGTGCGCTTTCTGACGGCACTTCAGATCTACGGCCGCTCGGGTGTGAGCCTGCGCGATACCTGAACGACGACGACCCCCAGGCCTATTTGGGCACGGTTGTTCCTGGACTTACAACATGTTCTGTATGTATGGGCCAAATACGCAAGCAGGACACGGCGGCAGCCTGATCTTCTATCTGGAGTGCCAGTTCCGTTACATCATGGACATCCTCAAGGGAATGCTGAACGAAGGTACGGGAGCGGCAGAAGTTCGCAAGGATCTGCACGACGACTACAATCGCCGTGTACAGGAAGCGCACCAGAAGATGATCTGGACCCACCCCGGTATCTCGACATACTATAATAATTCCCGGGTCGCGTCGTGGTGAGCAATCCTGGCGCGTCATCGACTTCCTGGAAGATGACGCATTCGGCAGATCTTAAGGAATTCGTTACTGAGCCTGCCGGGACCGGAGAAGAGATGATCGACCAAATCTTCAAAGGGAGGGTCGCGGTCGTGAACGCCGCGGCTGGTTCGGGAATCGGTTCGGCCATTGTGCGCGCATTCCTCGACCGGGGCGCCTCCGTTATGGCGACCGATCGCAGCGCCGCTCGGATTGAGCAGCTGCAACGCGCCCTGGCGTCGGCTTATGATCCTGGTCGCTGTGACGGCCGTCGCCGATGCGGCGGACGAAGACGCGGTTCGGCACTATTGCGCAGGCCATCAGCGATTTGGACGTATCGACAAGCCTCGGCAACAGCGTCGGTTTCAATAGCCTTTCGCCGCTCGCGGAAACCACACTCGAAAGCTGGTCGAACGTGTTGGCGGCGTCGCTCACATCGCATTTTCTTCACATCAAGCACGCTTGGCCGTACCTGCTGCAGTCCGACGAGGCCACGATCGTGAACATATCCTCGCTTGCCGGCGAAAAGCCGACTGCGTTCGGCGAGGCAGCCTATGCGGCGGCGAAGGCGGGTGTGCTTGGTCTCACGCGTGCCGCCGCCGCCGAGGGGCAATCCCGGATCCGCGTCAATGCGATTATGCCGGGCCTGATATGGAACGAGAACCTATCGAAAGCTGTCGCCGAAGAATATATCAATGCCTATCGCAGCCGCTCACCGCTCGGGCGTGAAGGACATCCGCCAGAGGTGGCGGAGGTAGCTGTGTTCCTCTCTTCGGCGGCGAGTGCCCATGTGAGTGGAGACGTGATCAGGGTCGCGTGCTGACGCCACGCTCGTTCTGGCGATCAGATGGGGCGCTGCGCAGCAATACAGCGAGGACGGCAAGTTGGCTTGCGCTGAAGCAACGGCATCATTGTGGAGCGGGTGAGCCATTCTCTGAGCGATACCGGGTCCAAGCTCGGCATCGAGGAGCTCCGAAACGGGTTTGAGCGATTCCGGAAGCTTATTGTTACGACCGCTGTCTCGGTGCGAGCCGAGGATAGGATCTTATCGACACCGCAGGCAGATATTCCGCTGCGTCTGCTGACCCCTCAAGCATGTCCGAAAGCCGTTCTGGTCTATTGTCACGGTGGCGGGTGGTCATGGGCAGTAACGATCTCTTCGAACCTCTCTGCCGAGAGCTGGCGGAGAGGAGCGGCTGTGTGGTCGTTATGGTGGAGTATCGCAAGGCGCCGGAAAATCCATATCCAGCTGCAGTGGACGACGCCTGGCAAGCGCTCGAAGCTGTCGCCAGCGGGACACTCGACGCGTCTCTCGCCGGGTTGCCCCTTCTGATCGGCGGCGATAGCTCCGGGGCAAATCTTGCGGCGGCGGTGACGTTGCGGGAACGGGCGCTGGGCAATCAGCGCCTAGCGGGTCAGCTCTTGATCTACCCGGTTTTACGCGCCGACTTCGGACGTGAATCATATTTGGCACCTGAAAACCAGGCGTTGCTCTCTGCGCGCCAAATGGCCGAGTTCTGGGATCTCTATGTTCCGCGGATCGTCGACCGGTTGCATTGCGAAGCCGCGCCGCTCAATGCGGCCAAGCTCTCCGAGCTACCGCCTGCGGTTCTGATCACGGCAGAGCACGACGTCCTCCGGGACGAAGGTGGAAGCCTATGCTGATAAGCTGGCGCAAGCGGAATACCGTCAAACATCGAAGGTTTGCCGGCAGATTCACGGATTCATGATGTTCGTCGGCCGGCTGCCGGGTAGCACCGAGGGCATTGCGTTCGCAGCCGATGGCGTGTGCGACATACTCGACGTTCGACGGCTTTGCCAAATAAGC
>JADJAC010000005.1 GCA_016704425.1 Sphingomonadales bacterium | reverse complement strand
TGCCGAACTTGCTCGCAACATGACGCGCGCAAGGGCATGAATGGCGTTCTTCGTCGTGATTGACAGGCACCGCCAGGGCGCGCGCCGCCTGTGGCAGCGCCGCTGGATGTGTAGATCATTGCGCCACCACCGCGTTCGATTATCCTTGGCAATGCCGCTTGCGTTGCAAAGAAGTGGCTCTTGGTGTTGATGGCAAAGCTCTTTCCAGAACCTCGACAGGACAGTTCAAAGCATCGACATCGCCCTCGGTGCCACCTGCCAAAGTTGAATGATAGAAATCCAGGCCGCCAAATTGCTCGAGCGCGAAGGCAACGATCGCGGATCGCGACTCTGCACTGGTGCCGTCAAGATCCAGCACTGACTGCATTGCCACCGTCCGACCTGATGCCGTCCGCAACTTCCTTCGCCCAATCTCCCATGAGATCACCAATGACCACATGAGCACCTTCGTTCGCAAGACGTCTGGCCGTTGCGGCACCGATGCCTCGGCCGCCACCGGCGACGATCCCAACCTTGCCGGACAGCCCTCGCATGCATTCCTCCCGCTATTTGCGTAATATTATTCGTCCACAATTACGCATATCGCGTAAACTGATCAAAACAACAGCGAATAACGCTTATTTACTCGGCCGCTTCCAACATCGGTTTCACCCCAGTGCGGATCGTTTCAAGTTGCACAGGCGGTTGGTGCCGTCCCAAAGGCCGACCGCGGCAATGGCGCGATGCCGAATTCAACACGAATATCGTCAATCTGCCAATTCGTCATCGTCCGCCAATCGACCAGCATGAGCGGAAATTTCCAGTTTCGTCCCTGAATGGCGCCCTGATACTCGGCTTCCAGGTTCAGCACGGCTGCCTCAGTGAGTGCAGCCCATCCTTCATGATGGTCTTCGATTTCAGATAGTGGGGATGCGATTGAAAAAGGCGGCAAGTTCTGGGTGAAAATGAGCGCCTTGGCGTGCATGTTGGCGTTGAGCAGAGCCACCTCTCCCCCGTGGTTTGGCCCGAATCCTGAGACGATATGCTCAATATCATGCGTTAGCGCAGCCTGGCGGAGGTAAAATGTGAGATCGTTTACAACCTCAATCTCCCTGTAGAATATGTCGAGCTCGTAACCGCTGTTGACCATGAAGTCATAGAGCGCGGCCCCCGAAGTTCCTGGCGCGCAAATCCTTGACATCATCCTTTTGAAATCGGAAAGCGAACGATTGCTGCACCATTCACGGAATTTCGGCAGACGGGCCTTTCTTCCTCGAAAAGGGCCATGATCCAGCCAAAATCCTCACATCATTAGAAGTTGTGCAACTTCCGGTATTTAGGCCGTGTTCGGAAGATCGGCGCCATTGCGGCGCAGCATTTCCTGAGAGATCAGGTGTCGCAGATCCGCATTGTTGAGATATTTCGACGAACTGACCAGAACTGAACTTTCCGTTTCAACTTTGCGAATCGCACCGTTGAAATATTCGCGCTCGCCGGCGCCCACTTTGACTTCCATGATCTTTACTCCGCAGCGACGGCCAAAGGCGCGTCGTCATTGGCTGGCGAAAGGTACTGGCCAGGCTTTGCCCCAGTGTAAGCGCCATTTTCGAATGTCGGCACACCATTCACAAGCGTAAGGCGCATCGGAGCGGCCTTGCGAAGCGCCAAGTGGTTCCGCCGTTCCCGTCTGGAACATCCCAAGCCTTTTCAAACTGGTGATAGGTCACTTCATCCAGATTGAAGACCGTGATGTCTGCGCGTTTGCCCGGTGCGATCACGCCCCGATCTGAAAGGAAGAAGTGCTCGGCGAGCTTGCCAGTCATGATGTGCACGGCCTCCTCGATTGAAATCGACTTTTCTTCGCGGACATATTTCGTGAGAAGCAAGGCGTTTTCCCCGCCCCCACAGAGCATTTGGAGATGGGCACCGGCATCGGAGATATTGCCAACCGTCTTTGGGTCTTTCATCAAGGCCACGGTCAGTTGTTCGTCTTTCGGGAACGGCGCCATGTGCACCGTCGAAAGCAGCCCATTCTCCAGGATCCAGTCTGCCATGGCATTCGAACGATGGGCACCCCTGCTGTCCGCAAACTCCTTCAACGTGCCGCCAATGGGTCCAGCTCCATTTTCGCTGTCCAGCAAAAGCAGTTCCTGAGGGTTCTTGAGCGGCGAATGGTCCCATGCCTGAGTATCCCAGCTTTCCCGAGCCCGAGCCCGCCAGTCCGGATCACAAAGCAGTCGTGCCTTTTCCTCGGGGCTCTCGGCCGTGACCACCTCATGCCAGACGTAATCGTTCGACTGGGCAAAAATCAGTGACTTTGTAATGCTGAGTACGCTCGTTGGCGAAACATGGGCAAATCCAGGCCACACATCGACTCCGCCTCGCGCATGCTCGCGATGCTCTTTGCATTCTGGCAAAATTCCGGCCTGAAAGAAGAGTGTCGGGATTCCCCCCGCGATCTGAACCCGGATCTTTCGACCAGTCAGCAGCGCCTCAAGTCGCTTCAGATTGGCCGGACCATTCATCCGCATGAAGGTATCGACGATCACCTGATAGCAAGTCGCCGGATAACGATCCATGACGTCGAAAAGCGCCTTGAATTCGTCGTCGCAAGCGAGAAGCGAAGGAACTGCACGATCGGTGCCGTCATGATCGTGCATGTTGTCCGACATGCCGATCGCGCCGGCGGCCAGCGCATCGTCAAGCAGTTCGGCCATCTTCGCGATCTCTTCGGGCGTTGCGGCGCGCTCCCATGCGTCCATCCCCATTGCCGCCAAACGAAGCGGGATGTGACCGACATAGCTGGTATAATTCAACGGCACCTTGACGCTCTTTTCAAAGGATTTGCGGTACTCGGACCACGTCGTCCAGTCCCACGGCACATTTTGCCGAAATGGGCCAATTGGAATGTCCTCGAAGAATGAGAATATCCCCATCACTTCATCGCGGGCCTGTTTTGAGGGGTGCAGCGGCGCCATAGAGAAACCGCAGTTGCCCAGGATCATCGTCGTCGCGCCATAGCCGGGCAGCGGGTCGAGGTCGGGCTGCCACCACATGGTGCCATCATAATGGGTATGGCCTCGATAAAGCCGGGGCAAACATAGCAGTTCGACGCATCGAACATGCGTTCGTCACCGGTAGCCAGATTTGGTCCGACCTCAACGATTACGCCGTCCCTCACGCGCACATCAGCGGTGAAAGCATTTGCACCCGTGCCATCCACGACGGTGCCGTTCTTGATCAGGATATCCGACATCTGCTCCTCCAATTCGTCGTTCAGACGTTGATCGCCCCTTGAGTATTGAGTTCGAGAATAAACCGAAGGGAGTGATCGAGCGAACGGCGAACTTGCAATGGGATCATATATCGATCTAAGATCATGAATCGATCCCAAAGCGATAGCGAGCGACTTCTTGCAGTGCTCAAGCGAGAATTGAAATCGCACGGATGGACGGGTGCGCGCATTGCCAGGAAGCTTTCTATTGGCGAGACGACGGTGAAGCGCTGGCTTGCCGGAAAATCTGCCACAATTGACCGATTGTCGAAACTTGCGGAACTTTGCGGATTGAGCTTGGCTGATCTTGTGAGGAAAGCCGAGGCGGCCTGCGTCGGGGCTCGCTCAGGAATTGACGCTCGCGCAGGAGCGCGCGTTGATGGCCGATGAATTCCTCGCATTGATGTTTGTCACGATCCTCTCGGGGTACCCGCCTGAGGAAACCGCAACCGATTTCGCTTTGCCGCCTCGGCTCATCGAATCGGCGCTGTCTCGTCTGGAAAGGCTGGCGCTCATTGACCGCCTGCCCGGCGGGCGGGTCCGCTCACTCGTCGACGGGACAATCATCTGGAACAAGGCTCCCATGCGGACCCTGTTCGAACAACGGATGAAGACCCAGTTCGTGACGATGGATTTTTCGGCCGCAGAGAGCGTCTACGCCTCGGAAATGGTGAAGCTATCTCCTCAGGGCGCTGCAACGCTCGCCGAATTGATCGAGGAGTTTCGACGCAAGGTTCAGGCACTGGCGCGGCATGATCGTGATACAACGCACCGCCCTGCAAGCTGGTTTGTATCACTGGCAGTGATGCGTCCGCTTGATACGAGTGGCCTCGACAGGCTTCGAGGGGGTTAGCCCTTCCAGCCGAACAATCAGATCCCCGGTTGTTCGGTCGGGACTTCTATAACAAGGCCATCCAGCTCTTCACCAAGTTGTATCTGACAGGAAAGCCGGCTGGTGGGTCGAACCTCCACCCCCGCCAATCCTTCAAGCATCGCACGCTCATCGGACGACGGCGGCCCGACCCGGTCAGCCCATTCGGATGCAATGTACACGTGGCACGTACCACATTGCATCATGCCACCGCAGTTTGCATCTATGCCATCTACAAGGTTGCCAACAGCAAGGTGCATAACAGTCATGCCTTCGAAATTGACGCACGTCCGCGGCGTTCCATCAGGTTGGATATAGGTGACTTTCGCCATTAGTGATTCACCGGACAGCCCGCTGCCGTTGCGAGTTCCGCAACGCTCGCCCTGCTTCGGAATTTCTGGCCCGTTTGCGATACCTGACGCGACAAGGCTGTGCCGGCCAGTAGGTCCCGGCCCCGGCAATGGGCCGAACCTCGTCAAGCAGTTCCATCTCATAATTCTGCAGCAGCACCGCAAGAATGATCTTCATCTCCATGCGGGCAAAATTGACACCCGCGCAGCGATGCACGCCCCCGCCAAAGCCAACCAGCGAATTGCTCTCTATTTGGGCATCCTCTCGTTCGGCGTTGAAGCGTTCCGGGTTATAGCGGTCCGGCTCGATCCAGGTTTCGGTCATGCGATGCGTGACAGACGGAGCCAACAGCACAAAATCGCCTTTGCGGATCGTATAGCCTTCTCGCTCAATGTCTGTGCTCGCCTTGCGCGAGAGGATGAATGCAACAGGATGCAAGCGTTCGGTCTCGCGCAATGCGAGATCCATTTTCTGCATCGCGACAGCTTGCTCCCATCCGAGCGAACTCCCGTCATCGCCGCCGAGAACCAGACGCAACTCGTCACGAAGGACAGTTTCATAGTCGGCATTCTGCAGAATGTCTGCGAGGGCCCAGCTTACCTGTCCCGCAGTTGTCTCGTGGCCCGCCCAGACCAGAAGCAGGATCAGGTGACGAATCAACTCGTCAGGTATCGGGCGGCCATCTGGATATTTGCTTTCAATCATGCCCTGGAAGAAATCAGGAGGATCAAGTGGTGCGGCGCGGCGCTTTTCTATCCAGCCCTGCAGGATGGCGTGAAGCTTCCTTTTGGCACGCTGGCTCTTCACCATTTTCGGTGTTGGCAGCCAGAGAGGCAGCACAAATTCCATGCCGCCTGAAAACTCGCGAAAAAGTTCGAAAAACTCGTGCCCAAGCTTTTCATGAAATTCCTTGCCCATGAAGCTGTGCGCCGCGATATCCATCACAACAGGACCCAAAGTTGGTATCAGGTCAAACTCACCTTCGCTTCCCAGTCGGTTCACAAGGTTGAGTGACTCTTCAACCATCACTCCGACATATTGCTTCATGGCAGCGGCTTTGAAGCGCGGCATGATGACCGCGCGCTGGCGCAAATATTCATCCATTTCCGCGAAGCTGTAGAAATCTGGCGAAAACATTTTCAGAAAGAAGGGCATCGATTCACGGATCGACAAAAGCTTGTCAGTCTCTTCGAAAAAGAAGCGGTTATGTTCCGGACCCAACATCACGTTCATCGTGCGTCCGAGGATGTTGAATGAGAAGAGCTTCCCTCGACTTTGGTATCCCTGTCTCAGGACTGAAACGGGATCTCTGAAGAAAGGTAGCAAATGGCCAAGAACAGGTGTTCCTCCATCGATGGGGGGCAGCGTGGCGGTTGACATCAGATTTCTCCCTTTTCCCTCTTAAGAGATCAAATTATGCAATATGCCGGCAAGCGCAATCGCACTATGGTCTTGCCAGTGCGGCGCGATTACCTGAATCCCAATCGGCAGATGCCCACTACTGCCTACAGGCACCGAAACTGCCGGCAGTCCGGGATATGTAGCCTGGCCAATCCAGGCAATTTGCGGTGCGAATGGTTCTTCTGCGCCATTTATTGTCAGCCTGCGCTTCCGCCAGTCAGCCTCTTCGACATGTTCAAATGCCACAGTCCCGAACACAGGTGTGAAAATGGCATCAAACTCCGTGAAGAGCCTCTGCCATTGTCGAGTCATATCTGCCTGCTGGTCAAGCAGCTTGAGCCAGTCACGCATGCCAATTTCCGGGTGCTCCGGCGATGGCGGCATACGCACTGCCATTGCTGTGCTGAGCAGCTTGACATAGGCAGGATGCATCGCTTCACGGTCGGGGAGTAACGAACTCCTCACTGAAATGACTGCACCTTCGTTTGCTGCGACATCCGCGGCGTGACGTAACGCTGCGGTGACAGGCGCATCGACAGCAGCCAATGGATGTGTGTCCAGCAATAGAATGCGTACGCCCTTGAAACTGGCATGCCGCGCCCGGGGCAGTGGCGGCACAGACGTCAAATCGAGCGCAAGGGCCAGATCCGCAGAAGAACGCGCCATAGGACCGGACATCGAAAGAACCGTCGCCGCGCCCGCCGTCCCGGGTGCAAAATGACCATCGATGGGAATTGCGCCATAGGTTGGTTTCAGGCCCATGACGCCGCAGAAGTGACACGGCGTGCGGATCGAACCTCCAATATCCGAACCGAATTCAAGCGGAACCATTCCGGCAGCGAGGGCCGCTGCACCTCCACCAGATGACCCCCCTGAAACGCGCAAAAGATCATGTGGGTTGTTGGTGCGCCCATAAATGGGGTTGTTGGTTTGGAGATCGGCGAGGGCAACAGGTACGTTCGTCTTGCCGAGCACAACTGCTCCGGCTTCTTTCAATTTCTTGACCGCGTGTGCATCTTCATCGGCCACGAAATCACGCGCGTATTCGAAACCCCAGGTCGTCTTCAGCCCGGCAATATTGAAGCTTTCCTTGACGGTGATTGGCACACCATTGAGGGGGCCGGCATTTCCTGCCGCGCGCCTCTCGTCAGCCTTGCCGGCAGCTTCGCGTGCGCGATCGAAATCCCTCACAACAACGGCGTTGATGGGCCCATCCAGCCTTTCGATTCGTGCAATTGCTGCGTCTGTAGCTTCAACAGCACTCAACTCCCCCTGGGCGATACTTTTTGCCAGTTCGTTTGCCGAAGGTTCATCATGCAGTCGCGGAATAGCCATGGACGGTCCTATTCAACCTTTCCGAAAACAGTCGAGCCATCTTTGATCGTCGCCAGAACCTTCACCTCGTTGAGCTTCATCGGATCGGCCGAAAGCGGGTTTGTGTCGAGCAACACGAAATCAGCTTTTTTGCCGATGGCAATGCTTCCTTTTTCACCATCCTCGCCAATCTGTAATGCTGCATTGATCGTAACTTGTTGTAGCGCCTGATAGACCGAAATGCGCTCCAAAGGCCCCAGAATGTCACCAGACTGAGTACGACGGTTCACCGATGACCAGATCAGACGCATGATATCGGGCGGAACGACGGGGGAGTCGTTATGGGCTGTTGGCCTCAACCCAATCCGCCAGGCTGTCGCTTGTGGCGATATAAAGTCGGCGCGTTTCGGGCCTAGAGCCACATCGCGGTGCCAGTCTCCCCAGTACCAGGTATGATTGGCGAAGAAACTTGGCTGGATATCCAAAGCCTTCATTGCATCAAGCTGTTCCGGCCTCACCACCTGGCTATGGATCGCGATGGTCCGGCGGCCGGCAAGCCCGTTAGCCCGGACGCCATCAATCAGGGCCTGCATCGCCTCATCACCATTGACATGCACGAATACCTGCCAGCCATTCTTCGCGGCTTCCCCCAGTCTTGCGTTGAACAGTTTGAGATCGATGGCGGGGTAACCCCGATAGTCGGCACCCTTCCCTGCTGGCGGAATAGGCACAGGATCATGCAGCCAAGCTGTGCGGCCCTGCGGCGACCCGTCGACCGTCAGCTTGATTCCGGCGATCCGCAAACGACCAACATAGCCTTTGCCAATCTGTGCCTGGAGCGCTTCGGGCCAATCGCGCTCGAATGATACCAGCGCAACCGCATCGATTGGCAAAGCACCACGTTTGGCTGCTGCTTCCAGGGCTGGCCAGCTCTCTGGCATAACGCGGCCGTCTTGTGCGGTCGTGATGCCATTTGCGACATAAATTCGTTCGCCCGCTACAAGGGCATCGATTCCGGCATCAGCATTCTTGGGCAACAGAATCTTGAGCGCCGCGAACAGGGCAGCTTCTTCAAGCACGCCATCCGGCGTTTTGCCATCCGCTTCGCGACGAATAACCCCGCCGATTGGATCGGGTGTAGCGGGTCCAATGCCCGCCAGCTTCAGCATTGCTGAATTCAGGACCGCAAAATGGCCGCTCACATGAATGGCCATCAATGGTCGAGTCTCCGAAACAGCATCGAGATCATGCCGGTTGGGGAATCGCCTTTCGACCAGCTGGCTGTCGTCGAAACCATTGCCAACGACCGGCACACCTTCCGGCAGCGCCTGCGCGAGCGTCCAATCGCGGAAAGCCTGCTGAAGTTTGGCAATGCTGTCGACACCGCCAACAGGGGGCGGTTGAAGCTGCACCATTCCCGCATTCTGACCCACAAAACTGACGTGGCCGTGTGCATCGATAAAGCCTGGAAGGAGCGTGCGTCCCCTCAGGTCAACCCGACGGGCGTGCTTACCCGCAGCCTTGGCGACCGAGGTAATCGTGCCGACAGCAATGATCTTGCCGCCGCGAACGGCAATGGCCTCCACCGTCTCCGGCGATGCGCCATCCATTGTGATGATTGGCCCGCCGCTCAAGATTGTCGCTGGCTCCGGCGCAGCTTTCGCCGCTGCCAGTGCGAGAGACAAAAGCAGCACCGCAAGGCGCTTCATCGGGTCTGCCTGATCGGAGTTACATTGTCCCCCTCACTGGGTGCACCAGGCCGCGCATAATATCGGCTGTAGAATTTCCGGAACTGGGCAATCGGACCGTCACCTTCACAGATCAACGCATTCGGCTCGTACCTTTGGCGATCCCATATCACCTTGTCCTGATCGAACTGTTTGCAGATATCGCGAATGATCGCCTTCGCAACGCCCGCGCGCTCCCCTTGGGCTTGCGCCTTTGGTTGAGTAAAGCAGAACCGCGCGTGGACATGGTCCAGTTCTACCGGCGTGATGCAGGCCACAAGCAGCGTTTCCGAAATTCCGGTAAAACGCGTCCAGCTCTGCCCGGGGCCCATCGTATCGTAGCTGATGCAGCCATCGACTTCGCCCCACGGCGTGCCCATCTTTCCGCGGACATCGGCACCACGCCCCCATTCACCCCAACGCAGATCGCCGAGTGGGACATTGGCCGTACCATGAATGTATTTGAAGTGAGCAACATCGACACCGTTTTCAGCCATGTTCTGGATAGAACCGTAGACGTTCCACTCATGCACATCGTACTCCGTCCAGTCGGGATCGGAGCATTCGGGGATATGCACAACCTCGAACAGCGGAGCGATATCCTCGGGATGGTACCACATCCAGATCCAGCGGTTTGCTTCAGTCACGTGCCACGTACGTGTGCATTTACGTTTCACCTGTGGCGGGATGGATTTCGAATAGGGAATTTCCCTAACGATTCCCTCAATCCCGTCATAACGCCAGGCGTGGAACGGGCATTCCAGCAAATTTCCATGCACTTTCCCGCCATGGCCCATATGCGCCCCGAGGTGCCGGCAATAGGCGTCGACCATGCGCACCTGGCCATCCTCTCCACGCCAGATCGCGAGATCCTTTGAAAAATATCTCAGCGGCCTGACTTCGCCCTTTGCAAGATCGCTGGAAAGAGTCACGGGGTACCATCCGAAGGGAAAGCCAATATCGAGGTTGCGATCCTTGATCGATGCGCGCCCCTGAAGGGGTGCAAGGCGCCAATCAAGCAGTTCCTGTCCTTTCAATTTCTCAAGGATTTGCCATACCGCGACAGGTGGCGTGCGTGCATCAGCTACCGCGTGATTTTCAACTTCGGACATGATCAGTCTCCATTCTTGACCTTCCACATTCTGGAAGGGCCGGCCAAGGGGGGTTGTCTCACCCGGCCGGCAACAGATGCATTTGGGAGCAGACTTCCCGGCTCCCTTCTCCTCGTTGCGCCATTTCTCAGAGGCCAAAGACCTTTATGGCATTTTCCCTCAAAAATTTCGGCCACACCTCATCCTTGAAGGGAACATTCGGCATGTCTCCAAAAATGCGATCAAGGCTCAATCCCATCGGAAAATAGCCTGCGTAGATAACCTTGTCCGCCCCACGCGTGTTGGCATAGTCGATGATAGCCTTGGGATAATGCTTGGGCGCAAAGGCCGACGTTGAATAATAGAGATTGGGCCATTTCAACATCAGCTTGACCGCCAATGCCTCCCAAGGTTCCGCACCGTGCCTCATGACTATCTTCAAATCCGGAAAGAACCAGCAGATTTCGTCCAGGTGCTCGACCTTTTGTGTTTCCATTGGAATTCTGGGGCCTGGAATGCCCACATTGAGACAGATCGGGATGCCCAGCTCCGCAGCAGCGGTGTAGAGCGGGAACATATATTTATGGTTGATTGCAACCTGCGGCAAGGTCCCGCTCGGGAACACGCTGATCGCCGAAATTCCAACCTCGCTATGAAGCCGCTTGATTCGCCGCACCTCGTCGACGCCCTTGTTCGGATCACATGGAACATCGAAGAAAAACCGATCCGGGTAGAGGCTTTTCGCGCGACGCGACGTGTCATCATCGTTCCAGCCAACCAGCGCCTTCTCGATATTGAAACGGTCCATCTGGTCGATTGTCCATTTGACGAAATCGCCGGGATCCCCAGTCTGCGGAACATCTTTGAACATGTATTGCGCCGGCATGCTGAATTGCTGGAGGGTCTGCTGGTCCTTTATCAAAGGACGAAAGGCGGCAAACCAGTCCGACCTGTCTTCCGCGTTGGGAATACCCAGCATGCAGTCGATAACCTTGATGTCGGTGGGCATCCCCATAATTCTATGCTCCTGAGAGGGCAGACCACATCGCCCTGAGTTTAATCTTGTCTATCTTACCCACAGCGTTCCGCGGCAGGGGCTCACTCGCCAGAACCACTCTGCCAGGCGCCTTGTAACGCGCCAGCTTCTCGCCGACTTCAGATTTTATGGCATCTTCGCTAACTCCGGACGCGACGGCCACTGTGACCAGCAGTTCGCCCAATCGCTCATCCGGGATACCAAAGGCAGCGCATTCGTGCACGCCAGCCATCGCACCGATCACGCGCTCAACTTCAGCGCAATAGATATTCTCCCCGCCAGAGATCACCATGTCCTTCTTGCGATCGACGATAAAGACATAGCCTTCTTCATCCACCCGGCCGATGTCACCGGTTCGGAACCAGCCTTCAGCCGAAAGCACAGCCGCAGTATCCTCTGGCCGGTTCCAATAGCCCTTCATCACCATCGGACCGCGCACCATGATTTCGCCAGCTTCGCCAGGGGGGGCGTCAACCTTCAAATCCACCAAGCTTAGAACACGGCCAGCGGAGGTGCGATTGCGAATGAAATCTTCGCCGACAGACTGGGCGACACTCCCCGACGTTTCCGTCAGCCCATAACCGGTTCCCATAAACGCTTGTGGACATGCCGCTCGCATCGCGTCGAGCAGATGCACCGGAAGTGCCTGTCCCCCTGTTCCAATGTTGGTGATTGAAGACAAATCTGCCCCATCAATCTTTGCCCGATTGAGCAAGTCCCACAGCATTGTCGGAACTCCGGAAAACATCGATATCCGTTCCGCCGCGATCAAACGCAGCGCCTCTTCCGGATCCCAACGGTGCATTACAACGATTTTCGAGCCTGCAAGCATTGGCGACAGGAACGCACTACCCATTCCTGAAATGTGGAAAAGCGGATAGACTTGCAGCACTGCAGCCTGTGGAAGATTCCCCCTTAGCGTTTCAACATCAATGCCAAATTTCTGCGCCATTCCATGCAGGATCATCACACCCGACAATTGCATCAGCATGATGCCGTGAATAAGGTTCTTGTGGGTCAGAACGGCACCTTTGACACGACCTGTCGTGCCCGAAGTGAAGAGGATCGCTGCCGCATCATCCGGATTTCCCGGCGCAAGCGCGACCAGTGGCGCTTCCGCCGATTCCGGAAATTCGGAAGTCTGAAGAATCCGGCCACGAAATCCGCCCTCATGCAAACGCTTGGCGCGATCCGCATCCGCAAGCACCAGACGAGCACCAACATCATCGAGCATGGCTGCGAGTTCGCTTGGCGAGCCACGACTATTGACGGCGACGGCAACACCACCTCTTGCAAGGATCGCAAGGTATCCGATCATCCAGGCGGCGCTGTTTTTCATGCACAACCCAACCCGGTCGCCACGTTCAATCCCGAGCCGGGCCGCGAGAGCATCTCGCCGCTCGAACACATCGGAAAAACTAAGACGCAGGTCACCGTCAACGATCAGGGTCCGATCGCCAAAGTCGCGCGCGCGTTCAATCATGAGGTTCAGATCATTTGGCGCGTTGACGAACTGCCGCATACCATTGCGCTCGCCAATCTCGAACGGCGAACCCGGTCCTGTAACGACCTCAAAGATGGGGTCGGATCTCGTCATGCCGTCGCTGCAACCGCCTTGGCCCATCGAAAGTCCTGTTTGCCAGCTGGCGACCGTTTCACCTTGTCAACCCAGACCATCGCCTTGGGCAGCTTGTAGCCCGCCAACTTGCCAGACAGATGCGCCTTGACCATTTCCAATGAAGGCCTGTCGAAGCCGTCGCGACAAGAGACAATCGCCACGACACGTTCTCCCCATCGGTCGTCCTTTTGCCCTGCGACGACTGAATCGAAAATTGCAGGGTGCGTGCGCAATGCTTCTTCAACTTCTTCGGGAAATACTTTCTCGCCGCCAGTGGTAATACAAGTCGAGCCGCGCCCAAAGACAGTCATAAAGCCATCATCATCGATTCTGGCGGCATCGCCTGAAACCGACCACAACCGCCCGTCAATTTCCCGGAAGGTCTCTGCGGTCTTTTCAGGATCGCCGAAATATCCGACCGGGATATTGCCGCAGCGAGCGACGAAGCCCGTTTCACCGCGCGAGCCCAGGCGCCCATCGACGATGATCGTCTGGACGTCACTGACCGGGAGCCTCATCATGCCCTCGTCGCTTGGCACGGCCATGCCGCTGACCCCCGTCTCGGATGAACCCATGCCATCGGTTATCGACGCGTTCGGCAGCAGGGATCTTATGTCCGCCTTCACAGTTTCTGAAAATACCGCTCCTCCTGACCCCAGGTTGACCACATGGCCGAGATTCCATCTCCCGGGATTGTCGCGGAGGGCATCGCGCAATGGAATAGCCATTGCATCACCGACGATTTGCACCATGTTCGCGCCCTCCCGCTCGACGCGATCCCATATGGCACAGGCATCGAAACTGCGCACCGGATCCAGTACGAGCGTGAGGCCCGACAGGATTGCACCAAGCGCAGCCCAGATTGCTGCACCATGCATGAGGGGCGCTGTGGGGAACATTGTCAGCGAATAACCTCCCGTCGCCCGTGCCGCGATGTCCTCGGGTTCCTTGCAGGGGCCATCCGGATGATAATAGCCTGCTCCATTAAGGCAGGCGAAGAAGAATGCCCTGTGAGGCCACATAACACCCTTGGGCATCCCGGTAGTTCCGCCGGTATACAAAAGGAGAATATCGTCCTCGTGCCGCTCGAACCGCCCGTGAATGGGCGTATCTAGCAATTCGGAATATGTCGGGCTCTTTGCCGGAATCAGGTTATCCGCCACGGCAATTGTCAATCGCAGCCGTTGCAGGTCGCGCCGGACTTCGTCGATAACTGGACTGAATTCAGCGCCATGAATGACCGCGACGGCCTTGGCGTTGTCAAACAGGTAACGCAGTTCCTCGGTGCGGTAGCGATAATTCACGTTGAATGGCACAGCGCCAATCTTGAATGCCGCAAGCATGGACTCAAGATATTCCGGGCCGTTCATCATGTAGAGGCCGACGCTGTCGCCCCGCCTTACGCCGAGTTCCCAAAGCCCTGATGCGAGATGGTCGGCACGCGTATTCAGCTCGGCATAACTCAGATGCCCCGCGTCAGATTTGATCGCGATGCGATCGGGAATCTGGGCCGCGACAGTCTCGAAAAGGTCAGCAAGATGGAACTGGCTGGCCATCAGTATACTGCGGCAGGGTTTTTTTCGGGCGGGCTGCCAAGCATATCGCGATAGGACGGACGCTCCTTGCCCCGATCAGTAACACCAAGCTCCTTTGCGATCTCGGCACCGATCAGTGTACGCCCCGAAAGGGCATCGCGATTTGGCGACTGGTCGATCGCGTTCAGAATGTGCGCTGTAAATTCGGGGTTTTCCGCGCTTTCGATAAAGCCTTCATATTGCTCGGGATTGGTCTCACGGGCGATCAGACTGCGCTCGGTCACCAATGGCCCCATCCAGATCGATACACTGATCACGCCCGTTCCACGTAGATCATGCTCCATATCGTGGGCGAACTTGTCGATGCCGGCCTTCTGGGCGCCATAAGCCGGCCCATGCATGTAGCAGCTGCCGCCAAATGAGGACCCGAAGGCAATCAGTCCATGCCTCTGCTTGACCATCATCCTCGCTGCATGCCAGCTCGCCACATAGGCCGAGCGCAAGCCGACATCGAGTATTTTGGCCGCATCAAGCTCCTTTTCCCAGAATGGCATCTTCTCGATCAACTGGTGATGAATATATGTTGCATTGTTGACGAGCACGTCCAAGCGGCCCTGTTCTCGTTCAATTTGTTCGAACACGGATGCGACCTGGTCGTCGTCGGTATGATCGCACATGACGGCAATTCCCTTGCCACCGCGTTCAGTCACTGCTGCAGCGGTTTCAGCGACAGTTCCCGGCAAAACCGAGCCATCCCAGCCTTTGGCTTTGCCGGGCGACATCGTCCGTCCAGTAACGTAGACGGTGTAACCAAGCTCGCCAAATCCGCGCGCGATGCCAGCGCCTGCACCCCGGCTCGCGCCGGTGACCAGTGCCACCTTGCCGACTACCATTTGAATCCCCTCTCGATTCGACGCACATAGCTTATATAATTGACAAATAGCCTAGATTTGCGAATTTAAAAGGGTTATATTTTACGCAAATAGCGAAAGGCCGACCATTGGACGATATTCCCTATCTCGCGCGCGGCATCAATATGCTCGGGACGGACTCGAGCGTACTCGTTTCGTCATCAAAATATCTGAACTCACCCAGACTGCGCGAATGGATCGCATTCATTGCACTCAAGAAAAATGGCCCTGATTTCCCGCCGGCTGCGGAAATGTTCCAGTTGCTCCCCATTCTCGACGAACTGCGCGATTTCGACAAAATCGAAACCATGATCACCGAGGAGCGCAAATCGAACCCTCGCTTTGATGCCTGGTTCGAGACTGGCTTCATCTCAGATTATGTCATCGACGACTTGAAATCATGCGCGCCGGGAACAGTCGGAGGCATTTACTACAAGACGGCAACAGAGGGGAATTATGAAATCCAGATTGTCCCCAATTTCAAGCCTCGCTCACAATGGGAGTTTTATTCTCTGCGCTCCGGCCAGACCCACGATTACGAGCACATCCTGACAGGCGGCGGATTCAACTATATGGGTGAACTTATTCCCTATTGGTTCCGGCTCGCCACAATCCATACCCACATCCAGAACAAGGCACTTGCAGGCGAGATGAGCGTGCTCTCGATCCTTGGCACAATGCGCTATGTTGTCCGCACCATGCTCCATTACCCGCAGGTTTGGGAATGCGCACTCGAATGCATCCAGCAGGGCATCCACATCGGTCGCCAGTCGGAGCCGTTCTGGATGGCAAAGATGGAGGACGTGTGGCACATGCCACTGGAAGAGGCGCGCGCCCATTTGGGGGTGCGCGGCGCGGTTGATCTTGATACGCAAAAAGAAGGCGATTTATGGGGCGGGTTGAGGGCGACAATATGATTCAGCATGATCTGGTCATTCGCGGCGGGACGATCGCTGACGGTACCGGCCGCGAATTGATTATCGCCGACGTTGCGATCAAGGATGGCCGCATTGCGGCAATTGGCCAGGGAGTTGCCGAAGGTCGTGAGGAAATCAATGCCACAGGGCGCATAGTTACCCCGGGATTTGTCGACGTACACACGCACTATGACGGGCAGGCCATTTGGGGAGAAGAACTCGCCCCTTCTTCTGCGCACGGCGTCACGACGGTCGTGATGGGCAATTGCGGAGTCGGATTTGCTCCATGCCGAAAGCACGATCGGGATATGCTGATCAACGTCATGGAGGGAGTGGAGGACATCCCCGGCGTCGTGATGACGGAAGGGCTGCCATGGGATTGGGAGACATTTCCTCAATACCTTGACAGACTCGAAGCGGGCAGGCGTGACATTGACGTCGCAGCCTACATTCCGCACTCCCCATTGCGCGTCTATGTCATGGGCGAACGCGGTGCCCGGCGCGAGTCTGCAAATGAAGACGATCTCGCGCGCATGCGTGCTCTGACCAAGGAAGCGATCGAAGCTGGCGCAATAGGCTTCGCAACCTCCCGCCTTTCAATTCATCGCACTGCCGACGGTGGCTCGATCCCGACGTTTGAAGCCGATGTCGCAGAACTCAAGGCAATCTGTGCCGGCATGGCCGACGCGGGTGCCGGGACGTTCCAGATCGTTCTCGATGCCTTTGTTGGCTGGGACAAGGAATATGCCGTTATCGACGCTGTTGTCGAGGCGACGGGTCGCCCTGCTACGTTTACGCTCGCGAGTGGCAATGATGCGCCACCACGCTGGCGCAACGTCCTTCGCCTGATGGAGGCAAGCACGGAAAAGGGAGCAAAGGTTACGGCTCAGGTCATGCCACGTCCGATAGGGTTGATCGCCGGACTGGAATTGACCGTCCATCCGTTCGTGCTCTGCCCCAGCTGGGCAAGGATCGCAGATCTGCCATTGGCCGAGAAGGTCGCTGCCATGCAGGAACCAGAGCTGCGCAAAGCCCTGTTGAGTGAGGAATTTGGCGAGGGTCATCCTTTCAATGCGCTTGCACGAAACTGGGAATGGATGTTTCCGCTCGACAGTCCGCCAGACTATGCTCCACCCAAATCAAGCAGCATGGCGGATCAGGCGCGTGCAAGAGGTTGCACGCCGCAAGAGGTCGCCTACGAAAGATTGCTTGCGACTGACGGCAAAGGTCTGTTCCTTGCAGCTCTCGGCAATTTCGAGAATGCGTCGCTCGACAGTGCTCACGAAATGCTCGCACACCCCCATTGCGTGCCTGCACTGGGAGATGGCGGCGCCCATTATGGCGCGATCTGTGATGCGAGTTATTCGACCTTCCTGCTCAAGCATTTCGTTCGCGATCGCCGCGACGGAGGATTCGGCTTGTCCGAAGCAGTCCATATGTTGACGCAGAAATCGGCACTCGCCGTTGGTCTTGCAGATCGGGGCACATTGAAGGTGGGAGCAAAGGCCGACATCAACGTCATCGATATGGACAGGCTCGAGCTCCACCTTCCAGAGATTGTCAGGGATCTGCCGGCTGGAGGACGCAGATTGCATCAGCGCGCAACCGGATATGATGCGACGATCGTGAGCGGGGAAATCATTCGGAGATTTGATGAAAGCACTGGCGCAAGGCCAGGGCGTCTCGTTCGCGGCGCTCAGGCCGCCTAAAGCGGCACAATGAGGCTGGTCAATCTTTGCCCGATGGATTTTGCTGCAGGATCAAGCCGTTGACTTGCGTTTAAACCTCCGGGCAAGGCTCCTTCCAAGACAATATTCAACGCATGAATGCCTGGAAGTTCGTAAATCGTGACCTCGAAATTGCCCAGATCAGGCAGGTGATCCCGCAAAGCCCCTGGCGCAAGCGCGGAACGCAAGATTGGCAAGAATTCTGGACGACGGGCGATGACACCAATGTTGATTGTCTCGCCCTTCTCGCCAGATCGGACATAGGCAAGATTGGCAATTGTCGGATTGGATCCTGCTGCCTGCTTGACTGCTGCAGTATTCGGCAGAGGCACTTCTGAGTTCAGCTGAACTTTATTGATCGCGTACGACGGAATTTCCGCAGCGCAGGCTGCCGGCTCAACAAAAGGCTGGAAGCCGGTCCCGAGATCGGTCCGCGCAACCAGGTCATCTCTCGGCACGAGGAATGAGATAAGGTTCATGCATGGCTGCACCTGCACCCCGAAAGCAACGCTGGTGCCGGGAGCCATCGACGAAATAGCAGCAAATTGTTCGCGAGCGAACATCTGACAGGCCAAGCATTTCGTCGTGCTCGACAACCAACTTTGCGACGACTTCTTCCCCATCTCCGATGAGCACACATTCGGTCCGGCGCCAGTCCGCAAGATTCCGATTGCGAAGCATCAAGCGGCCGCGTTCAAACAGGGCGTCAGCCTGCTTTCGCGCTTTTTCCGCCGCATACGGCCCGATCACAGGCTGATAAGCAATCGCTCGCCAGCCATCATCCCAGGTGGCGCATGCCTTCAGGCATTCCGGCGGCGCAAGGCCGGTTGCGTTGGCCACAAGAACCCGATCCTGCCCAACATCCGTGATCGTCACCGTCGAAAAGTCACATGTCACATCCGGCACAATATAGGCCGCTGGATCGCCGGTCTCGTACAGCAGCTGTTCTGCGACCGTACCAAAACTGACCAGGCCGCCAGACCCCTCGGGCTTGGTGATGATGCAACTACCGTCGCGAAAGCATTCTGCAATGGGAGCGCCAATGTCTGCCCATCCCCGGACTTCGCGCCAGTCTGTAAAGGTACCGCCAGTCACTTGCGCGCCACATTCGATGAGGTGCCCTGCCAATGTGCCGCCAGCGAGCTGGTCAAGGTCTCCGGCGTTCCAGCCAAATTCCTTCACAAGCGGTCCCAGCACCAAAGCGCTATCGACGACACGCCCGGTAACTACGACATCGGCGCCGCTTTCAAACATTTGTGCAATCGGAAATGCTCCAAGATAGGCATTGGCACTTGTTAGGCCGCTTTTCGGAAATGGCCGACCGTTGAACATGTCATGGGCCTCGGCATAATCGCCGACCCTGTGCATCAGGCAATCGCCTTCAAGGCAGCCGACTGTTAGGCCCAATCCGAGTTCGGAAATGCGCTCGCGCAGCCTCGCCGCAAGTGCGGCAGGATTCACGCCCCCGGCATTTGACACGACCCGGATACCCTTCTCTGCAATCTGCTGCAGGAAAGGACCAATATGTATGTCCATGAAGTCGGACGGAAAGCCGCTGACCGGATCCGAGATTTTCATTCGCCCAAACAGGCCCATCGCCCCTTCGGCCAAATAGTCGAGGATGATATAATCGACGCCGGCGTCCAGAAGCTGCGGCACCGCAAGCGCGCTGTCGATAAAGAAGGCGGAGCCACCGCCGATCCGGACGACCTTATCCAAGGTCATACTGACTTGTCGGCATGATATCGATCCGCCCGAACTGGATGAAACGGCCACAACTTTCCATCATGGCGCTCAGATTGGCTTCGAATTTTGCCTGATCACCAACTGCATTGAAAAATGCATGCGGATCGGTCAGCGCAGAAATTGGAAAGCACTCCTCGACAAATGCACTATAGGTTGGCGCTCCTTCAGTTAATGGTCGAACGATCAGATTCTGCACATACTCAAAGTTGGACTGCGTATCGATCGCAACACGTGTGTGATGGCTGTGCCAGATCTCGACCGCGTCGCTATGTGCCAGGTCGTCCCGAAAATTGATGAAACTCGCCTGGCTCCAGCCCCAAGTCCGTTCTCCGCTATTGGGCGGATGCGCCTTGTTTGGAATGATCGTTGATTCAGCGACAAGCCATGCTGCAAAGTGATCGCAATGGTCCGCAATGAGCCTATCGATCTCCGCCCGAAAGATCGCGTTGGCACTCGGAAGCCAGAACTGCAGAACAGCATCCTGCTGTGGCTCTTGCCAGCGCTGAATGAGCGTCACTCCGGATTCAACCTCGGCGTCGCGAAGATTGAGTCGAATTTGCAATGCCCCGGCACGATGCAGAGCACCTGGCAGTTCAGTATGCAGCCGCGCATTGAAGGCTTCGCGGCCGACATTCCCCGCCCACAATGCGCAGACAATCTTTTCCATTGGGTCCCTCAGGCGAAATTGGCTTGTCCGCCGTCAAGCGGAATGGTTGCGCCGGTCAGATAGGCCATTTCGGGCGCGCACAAGGCAACAACAGCGCGACCGATGTCTTCTTCCAGTTTGCCAACCCGTCCAAGCGGAATGGTCTTGAAAAAGGCAGCGGCCTCGTCAGGATTATTTTCAATCCACCATTTCAGACCCGGCGATTCGGCGTGCGGCGCCATTGTCAGGACGCGAATACCTTGCGGACCCCATTCCGCCGCTGCGGCGCGGGTGAGGACGCGTGTTGCCTGTTTGACAGCCCCATAAGCGCCATAACCCGTCATGTCCCAGCGTACGCCGGCTGACGAAGCAAGGTGGAATATCGTTCCGCCACCGCGCCCAATCATATGGGGTGTACCAGCTTCATCAGCCTAAAGGATGCAAGCGGGTTGTTCACCAGGATATCGATGCCGCCAAGTCGCAATACGCATTCATCGACGACGCGTGAAAGATCACTTGCCGATTTGACATCGCACGCTGTCGCGAGCGCCTCGCCTCCCCTATGCGCAATTTCAGCCGCAGTTCTTTGAACCTTTTCGAGAGTGCGACCTGCGACCACTACCGATGCACCAGCGGCGGCCATGGCAAAGGCAATCCCTTGCCCCACTCCTTGTCCGGCGCCGGTAATAAGCGCAACCTTGCCCGCAAGCCGATTCATACCTCACCCTTCATTCTCGTAATTTTTCTAATCGTTTTCTACGCATGCCGTTGACAAAATGCTACAATAAACGTCAAATGCGTTGAACCATAGGGAGGATTAGATTGCAGGACAACACTACGCCTTTGTCTTTCACGCCCGTGAAGATCGGTCCGATCTTGTTGCGCAATCGCTTTATCAAGTCAGCAACCAACGAAGGC
This sequence comes from Sphingomonadales bacterium, assembly GCA_016704425.1. Classification (GTDB taxonomy): domain Bacteria; phylum Pseudomonadota; class Alphaproteobacteria; order Sphingomonadales; family Sphingomonadaceae; genus Aquisediminimonas. The sequence goes on along the minus strand of JADJAC010000005.1, from coordinate 13,976 downwards.
ATGGCAAAAAAGGCAATCGTCTCCAAGGGCCTGGCGCAATTTCACGAACGGATTGCCGCAGGTGGCGCCGCGCTTTCGACCGTCGCCTATTGCGCGACATCGCCCGATGGCCGAACCTTTGTTGATCAAGCCGTACTCGACGACGCTTCGGCGGCCGACTTTCGCGCCTTGACAGACGGTGTGCACAAGCATGGCGCTGCTGCTTCAGCGCAGATCACGCATGCCGGCAGCTTTACATTCCTGGATCATGCAACGCTTCGGACATCCCGCCCGCTGTCGTCGAGCGGCGGCTTCAACAAGGTCGGGGTCATGTCACGCCGGTGGCTAAAGAAGAAGATGACCGTCACCGACATGGAGGCAATGACAGCCGAATTTGTCGGCGCCGCAGTGCGGGCGCGGGAAGCAGGCTTCGACGCCGTCGAATTGCATATGGGGCACGGTTATCTGCTGAGCCAGTTCCTTTCGAGAATCTACAACAAGCGCTGGGACGCCTATGGTGGAAGCATTGAGAAGCGCCTCAAGTTCCCGCGCGAAGTCTTGGGCCGTGTACTTGATGCTGTTGGGAAGGACGTCGCTGTTGTCGTCAAATACTCGATGACGGACGGAGACAAAGGCAACAGCATTGAGGATGGCGTTGCGATTGCCAGGGCGATCGCTGCAGATGGTGCGCACCTCGCGGTCCTCTCGAACGGATTGAATGTTGAATCGATCACCGCGATGTTCGGATCATCCTTTCCTCAATCAAATCGAGGCACGGTAAACAATCCAATCATTGCCCTCGGCATGTGGATTCAGTCTTTGTCCGAGCCCAAGAACGTTGTCTTTCGCGAGAACTACCTGCGCGAACTGGCGCTCAGAGTGCGCGCATCGACCGATATGCCGCTTGCCTATCTCGGGGGCATACAATCGATCGAGGGTGTGGAGCAGGCCATTGCGGACGGTTTTGACTGCGTCGCGCTCGGCCGAGCCCTCGTCCATGATCCGGGATTCGTCAACAAGCTGAAGTCCGGAGAGGTGCGTAAATCGGCCTGCACCGCCTGCAATCGCTGCGTGACGATGATGTATACGCCCGGTGGAACCTCGTGCGTTGAAGGTAAGCCGGGCGATGCCAAGCTGAACACAATTCGAGCAGGAGCCGCAGCATGAACAAGGATTTGGCCGGAAAGGTCGCAATTGTAACGGGTGGGAGCGATGGCATTGGTCTTGCGACTGCCAAACTGCTTGCCAGCCGTGGCGCGACGGTCGTGATCTGCGCGCGGCGGCCGGAAAAGCTCGAAGCCGCACGTCAGGAAGTCGCGCAGTTCGGGGCGGTCGAGGCATTCCCGTTGGATGTGTCTGACGAAGATGCATTCACTGCCATGGTCGAAGACGTCGCGAACCGGCATGGAAGGCTCGACATGATGGTCAACAATGCAATGTCGGTTCACTATGCGCCGGTGACCCATCTGACGATGGAGCATTGGCGCAAGGACTTCGCTGTCAATGCCGAAGCGGTTTTCACGGGCACCAAGGCGGCGCTGAAAGTCATGATGCCGCAAATGTCGGGATCGATTGTCAATATCTCGTCGACAACGGCAATCCGGGCTGCGCCGTACATGTCAAGTTATTCGGCATCCAAGGCCGCGCTCATCCAGTTCAGTGCTGTTGCAGCGATGGAAGCTGCTCCGGCAAACGTTCGGGTAAATGTTATTGTTCCAGGACAGGTCATGACGCCGGCGACAGCGGAATGGGCCGCCAAGACGCCTGAAACTGCCGCAAAACCAGCAGGCGCTATTCCCATGTTGCGCGGCGGGCAACCAGACGAGCTTGCACAGGCGATTGTTTTCCTTCTGTCAGACGCTGCGAGCTATATCACGGGCGTCGCACTGCCCGTTGATGGTGGCAAGGCTGCCCAACTCTACTTGCCATCCTAGGCTCAGATTGATGCTCGATTTCACTGGCAAAAAGGTTGTGGTCACCGGTGGAGGCGTGGGTATTGGTCGCGCCATTGTCGAGGCGTTTCACGCGGCCGGTGCGAAGGTTTTGACGATCGAACACATTGCCGATCGCGCTTCGGCATTGCGCGCCGAAAACCCGGAGATCATCGTGATCGACGGCGATGTAACATGTGAAAATGATCTCCAATCGTTGACAAATGCGGTCGCAGCCGAATTCGGGGCTCTGGACGTCCTCGTGAACAATGTCGGTGACTTCCTGGTGATTGGGCCGTTCGAAGCCATGAGCGCAGCCGATATGGATCGGGTCCTATCGACCAATCTCGGGCAGGCGATGCGCGTTACGCAAATGATGCTCCCTGCGTTGAAACGGTCTGGAGCCGGTTCGAGTGTGATCAGCATCTCTTCTATTGAAGCGTTCCGGGGCGTTCCGAACTGTGTTGCCTATGGCGCTGCAAAGGCCGGCCTGACCGGTTTCACGATGAGCCTGTCACTCGAACTTGCGCCGCTTGGCATCCGCGTCAATTGCATTGCGCCCGAAACGACGGATACGCCGCAGCTTGCGATCGACTATGTGATCCCGCCGAAAAACCGGGCAAACATGGACAAGTGGATACCACTTGGCCGTTTTGGCAAACCTGAAGATTGCGCGGGCGCCGCCTTGTATCTGGCCAGCGATCTTGCCGGCTGGGTGACGGGGACAACGCTGCACGTTGACGGAGGTGCCCTGGCGGCGGCTGGCTGGACACGCACCCCCGACGGTCAATGGACAAACACACCGCTTGTCAGCGGCAATGCAATCGAATTGCCAGGAGCATAAGCGAATGAAAGTCCTAATTGTCGGTGGCACGGGTGCGTTGGGAGGGCATTGTGCCATCAACCTGGCCTCAAAGGGCCACGACGTCTCCATCGGCGGACGCAAGCCTGCGCATGCTGCAACGCCCATGGCGGGAATGCCTTTTCTGCAAGGCGACTATATCAATGGAGATTTTACGCCGGAGCGATTGAAGGCGTTCGACTGGGTGGTTTTCGCGGCAGGCAATGATCCGCGCCATGTTCCTCGGGATGCGGATTTTGGGGAGTTTCTATTCCGGGCAAATCATGTCGGAGTTCCGGGCTTCTTCGCAGCGTGCCGCGAAGGCGGAGTCAAACGCGCGATACAATTGGGCAGCTACTACCACCAGGCTGCACCCCAGTTGCTCGACGGCAATGGCTATATCCGGTCTCGAAAGGCCGCTTGCGAAGGCGCGAGGGCGCAGGCGCGGCCGGGGTTCGACGTGATCAGTGTCAACGCCCCCTTCATGGTGGGCAGCGTCCCGGGGCTGCCGAGCGCGATTTTCGAACCCTACACACATTGGGCAGAAGGCAAGATCCCGATCCCGCATTTCGGGCCGGCCGGAGGCACAAACTTCATGTCTTTCCAGTCCCTATCCGAAGCAATTGATGGCGCCCTTAATAGGGGTGAGGCTGGCAAGGCCTATCTCGTGGGAGACGAGAACCTGAGCTTTACCGCATATTTTCAACTTTTTTTCGATGCAGTTTCAACTGATGTAAAGCTGGAAGAACGCGACATAGAACATCCATTGTTGCCGGATGTCGCCATCCCGCAAGGGCGCGGCAATTGGGTAAGCTTCGAGCCTGACCCGGGCGATGTTGAATTGCTCGGCTATCGGCGACGCGATGTGAGGAATGCCGTCGCAGAGGTTGTTGCGCAGTTTCGCGCATGAGCGTTGCTGTCATCACTGGCGCCGCTTCGGGCATTGGTGCAGGTCTGGCCCGAGAAGCGGTACATCGTGGTATGGACGTCGTACTCGCTGATCTGGATGCTGCCGCACTTGAAGCAGTTGCAACTGAGATCGGCGGGAAGACCATTGCACAAGCGTGCGACGTAGCGAACCTCATGGATATGCAATTGCTCGCGGAGGAGGCGTTCCGGGTTTTTGGCCAGGTAGACCTTCTATTCAATAATGCAGGCATTTTGCGCACTGGACTGACCTGGGACATCGACCCTGAAGACTGGAACAAGGTCCTGAACGTCAACATCATGGGCATCGTGAACTCCCTTCATGCCTTTGTGCCAAAAATGCTCGCTACCGATATTTCGTCACGCATCATCAACACGGCATCCGTGGGCGGGTTCCTGCCCTCCCCGTTCATGGCACCCTATTCCGCGACCAAGTTCGCCGTTGTCGCGCTGACGGAAGCGCTTGCTGGCGAACTCAAGGCGAGCGGCTCGAGAATCAATGTGTCCTTGCTGGCGCCGGGGCCGGTGAAGTCCCGTATATTCGAGGCCAAGCCGCGCGCGTCATCGCAAGAATTCCATTCCGCCATGACGGCCATGCTGGATACCAATGGCCTGACTCCAGACGAATTCTCGCCACTCGTATTCGACGCCATTGATCGCGGTGAATATTGGATCATCCCGCAACCCGATATGTTCGAAGAGGGATTTCGGAGGCGCAATCGCATGATCGAAGAACGATCATTGCCCATCTTCTATAGTGTCGAAAGAGAATGAACATGGACTGGGACAAGGAAGTCGACGTCATTGTTGTCGGCTCAGGGGCTGGAGGCCTGTTATCGGCGTTGGTTGCTGCACATCATCACGCCGATGTTCTGGTGGTGGAGAAGGAAAAGCTGTGGGGCGGCACTTCGGCGACTTCCGGCGCGGGTATCTGGATTCCCGCAAGCGACCAGGCCCGTGCCGCGGGGTTCGAAGACGATACTGCAGAAGCATTCAAATATGTCCGCAAACTCTCTGCGGACAACGTGCCTGACGCGAATATCAAAGCCTATGTCGAAAATGCTTCTGCCATGTTGCGCTGGGTCACCGCAAACACTGAAATCGAATATCAGGCGTTCCCTTATCCCGACTATCACGCCGAAGAACCCGGCGGATCCCCTTCAGGGTTTCGAACGCACATGCCGCTTCCGATCGACGGCCGCAAACTCGGCAGGGATGTTGAAACGCTGCGGTTTGCATCGCCGGCGGCAAGCATGTTCGGCTATCTCAACTGGCATTTCGACGAAACCTACATCATGCTTTTTCGCGCGCGCGGCTGGCAATGGCATCTTGCAAAAAGCCTTGCCCGATACTGGTTCGACTGGCCGTTCCGTTTCAAGAGTCGCAAGGATCGCCGACTGACACTGGGGAACGCCCTGCTCGGCGGGCTCAGGCTTGCGGCGAATGAAAAGAATATACCTGTCTGGCTGGAAGCACCGCTGATCGAACTGGTGAGCGAAAAGGGTCAGGTTACCGGCGCACTCATTCGTCGCAAAGGCAAGGAAATCCGGATCCGCGCGCGCAAGGGCGTGATCCTTGCAGCGGGCGGTTTCGACAAGAACCAGGAGATGCGTGACGCCAATGCGCCGCTTTACCGAAATGCCCAGCTTTCAGGTGGAACCGCCGGCAACACGGGTGACAGCATCCGCGCTGCGATCGGGTTGGGCGCCGACACGATGAACATGCATTCGGCCTGGGCCGCTCCGGTTTTCTATGTCCCCGGCGAAGACCGCGGCAGGCTCTGCACGATCGAGCGCGCGCTTCCCGGCTGCCTTATGGTCAATCAGTCCGGCGATCGCTATCTGAACGAAGCTGCTTCCTACCATGTCGTCGGTCAGCAGATGGCAAAGCGAGAGGCGGATCACGGAGACGCCAGCCCCAGCTGGTTCGTGTTCGATTATCGGTACCGCCACAGCTATCCCGTGGGGCCACTACTGCCAATCATGCCAGACTGGCTCCAGCGGGGCGAGGTGCGGTCGATCCTGAAAAAGGGTCGAACGGTCGAAGATCTGGCCATTGCGATGGGCGTTGACCCTGCTCGCCTTGTAGCGACCATGACGCGATACAATGAATTCGCTGCAAAAGGGGAAGATCCTGACTTTCGTCGCGGTGAAGCTGCCTATGACAAGATGTATGGTGATCCGTCGGTCACACCCAACCCTTGCCTGCGTCCGCTGGTCAAGGCGCCCTATTTCGCTATGCCCATTTATCCGGGCGACATTGGCACCAACGGCGGCCTCAAAACCAACCACTTGGCCCAAGTCGTCGGTACCGATGGTAAACCGATCTCCGGTCTGTATGCTATTGGCAACAATGCCGCTTCGGCAATGGGCGAAAGTTATCCCGGCGCCGGCGTCACAATCGGGCCTGCCCTGACATTCGGCTACATTGCCGCCAAGCAAATTACAGGAAGTAACGCATGAACGGACGTTTGGAAGGTCGGGGCGCAATCGTGACGGGTGCCGGACGCGGAATTGGCCGTGCCATTGTCCAGCGACTGACAAGCGAGGGCGCAAAAGTGGCGGCGCTTGATATCAACCAGTCCGATGCGCAGGCCAGCGGTGGCGCGCTCGCGCTTCAATGCGATGTCACGGATGCGGAATCCGTCAAGGCCGCTGTCGCCGAGGCACGCAAGCAATTTGGACGCCTCGATATCGCGGTAGCCAATGCGGGCATCGGTTCCGCGGCACATGACGGCTCCGAACAATTCTATGGAGCAATTGCGAAACGTACGTCTGAGCTCAGTGAAACGGGAAAGTCTGACACCTTTGTCGATCAATTGATTCACATGGAAGACGCTGGCTGGGCCGGTGTCATGGCGGTCAATATTGACGGCACGTTTCGCCTTGCGCGCGAGTTCGTGAGGGTCCTTGCCCAGGACGGCAATCCCGGGAGCTTCATTGCCATCAGTTCGACCAGTGCGCAGTCCGGCGAAGGCTCTCCGCACTATTGCGCTTCAAAAGCTGCGATCATCGGCCTGACGCGACAACTGGCGCGCGAGCTTGCGCCGCGCAAGATCCGCGTCAACGCGGTAGCTCCCGGACCGACCAACACCCCGATCATGCAGGGCATACCCGAAGACTGGATCAAATCGATGGAAGCGAGCATTCCCTTGGGCCGCATGGCAGAGCCCGCAGAAATCGCCGCTTCTGTTGCCTTTCTTGCGTCGGACGATGCAAGTTTCGTGAACGGCTCAGTGCTCGTGGCCAATGGCGCGAGCTACTATTTCTGACGCCGCCTGACCTGAACCAGCCCCCCGAGCATACCGGCATAGAAATCACCGTTCGGCGCAATCGACATGGAAGCCCAGTTGTTGTCGAACGCCTTTCCGCGCCCTGTGGGAATCTTGATGACCTGACGGCCGGACATGAAATCCAGGCCGACGATTGACCAATCCTGATCGGGCCGTCCCTGAGAATCGGTGATACGGTCGAAGCTGTAGAAATAGACGATGCCGTTTGCCGCAGACAGCTTGGGAACGACCGAGGGCACTTTGAGTGGCGAAGTCCACACAGTGTCGCAGCCACTTTCATCTGTCCGCACATCGACCCGCACAACACCTCCTGCAACGGCACTCCAGTCCTTCTGCTCATGCGCGCTCTTGAAGCCTGCGTTGTTTTCAAGGATGATTGATCGCCCCCAACCGATCATGCTGTTGTCAGTAGCGCTGGCGCCTTCCTTGAAAACGGGAACGGAACAGATGCGGCTCCCGTCAGTTCGTCTGAGGACGACAATGTTGATGCGCCCGTCGGCATTGTCAGCAAATGTAAGCCAGCTGGAGCCGAGCAAGGTTGGCGTGGTTCCGCTTCCCTGATTGATTGACCCGACCTTTCGACCGGCGCCCCGATCATAGACCGAACGCCACAATTGCCGCGGTCGACCATTTGCATCCGCTGAAAATGCGTATTGAGCATGATCGGAAAGCACGTAAACAGCGAATGAATCCATCGCGAGCGCATTCTGGATTTCCTCGCCCTTCAAGGAAAGCATCGCAACCCGCCCGCTCCTTGGATCCAGCGTACCAATCCGACCGCTTCTCGTGGTCCACCAATACAGGCCCTGATGGTCGGGCATGACGGTGGTTATCTTGTCGCATTCGCTGTTGGGAAACCAATTGTTCCAATTGAGACAGTCGTGCGGAACATAGGGTTTCAAGTCCCACTGACGTTCGACCTCGAATGTCCAGCGCCCCCGATACTGCGACGCAACAAGCCGCTGAACGAGCCACTGGCTGTTGGCAAAGACGAGACGATCATGATTGTCGAGGAACATGTAAGCCCCACCGGAACTGTCATTCATCATGATACCCATGTCTCGACGAACCAATGCTTCGAAGGAACTCGGTCGCATCGGCAAATCGTAACTGGCAAGGGCTTCGAGTGTTTCCGGTTCAAGCAAGATCATACGAAAGCCGAAAATGCCTCCGCACATCACAATCGGCTTGCCATCCGACCTGTAGACGAAAGTCGAGCACTGGCGCGGCAGACCATTGCCTGAGCGACGGCTGCGAACTTCCAGATCCTGCCCAAAAGGCCCCGCCGCAAGGTGCGTATCAGATTGCCCGCCATCCCCGTGCATCGTGCCATTGGTCCCTGCGGCCAAGAATGGGTTGGGCGAAATTGCACCTGCTACCGGAGCTGGCGCAAATGATCCCTCCAGCACGATTTTGGCATTTGACCCGCCTGCAATGGATCGTGCCTCTGCAACTTCCCGGTCGGCATTCTTCCACCAGCCCGCCCCGGCAATCGCAATGAGAATGAGAAGTGCAAGAAGGCACCCACACCCCCGTTGCTGGCGGCGGCCCGACTTCCTTGGAGGCACGCCGACATGTTCTGCCATCAATCCGCCCTGACTTTCACTTTGGGGGCGCCCTGCCCCCGCCGCATCGTTTCGATGAATTTCTCAAGCGGCGCCGGCTCTGCAACGGGGCCACCCTTGTCACCATCGCGGGCCCAGAACTCCTCGAAACTTGGGAAGAGCTTGTGAAAATTGCCCTCAGCCCATTCGGTACCTGGCCAACGCATCTTCTTTGGACCGATCGGCGGCTTGTTCTGGTCGGTGGCGTACCAATACAGCGGCAAGCGCCGAGCAAAGTACCAACGCCCCTCTGTTCGGACATAGTCATCGGCATACATCATCTGCATGAGCACCCATTCGTCACCAGTCTCATGTTCGTTCTTGGAATAAACGATCCCATGGGCATGATCGGGATCGTCAAATTCAATGATGTGTCCGCCTATGTGGTGGGATGTTCCTGTAAAGGGCGACCGCAACGTCCTGTCCATATAGGCCCTAAGTGCATGTCGCCCAGACGAGTCCTTTCCGACACGCACGTCCACTGGAAAGAGCGAAACCATGGCATCCATGTCCCGCATGTCCAGCGCAAGAGCATATTTGGCCGGGAGCTGGCGGATGGCATCCAGCGATTCCAACCGATCAATTCTCTCCTCCAGACTGGCCACTGCGTACTCCATATTTGCGTAATTCCAAATGCTTCATGCTACGATTATCATTCTTGTATTGTTGATATATTCCATATATCGTAGTGGCAACAATAATAAATTACGCATATCGCGATTGTTCGACCGAGATTGGGAGAGCCTGCCATGAGAAATGCCCTTGTAAAATCCCTTTTGCTGTCCGCCGCATGTGTCGGCGCTTCGCCTGCCTTTGCTCAGGAAGAAGGAACGTCCAGCGACGGTTTGGGCGAAATCATCGTCACGGCCCAGAAACGTGCGGAGAATATTCAGGACGTCCCCATCGCAATTTCTGCGGTAGGATCGGAGTATCTGGAATCTCGCGGAATAAGTTCCATCGATAGCCTCGGTACAATTGCACCAAACGTCAAGATCGAGCGCGCGCCATCAAGCAAGACAATTACCCAGATTGCCATTCGTGGATCAGTGACAATCAACCCCGCAATAACCTGGGAACCGGCCGTCGGACTGTATCTGGACGGTGTCTACATCGCCAAGGCCCAAGGCTCGATCTTCGATATTGCAGACCTCGAAAGAGTTGAAGTTCTGCGCGGCCCGCAGGGAACGCTCTATGGCCGCAATGCACTCGCCGGTGCGATCAACCTGATCACCAAAAAGCCGTCTGGCGAGGCGGGCGGTTCGATGGAGCTGACCTATGGCAGCTACGACTACAAGAAGATCAAGGGTGTCATCGATTTGCCGCGCATGGGCATTTTCTCGGCCAAGCTGTCCGGCCAATATGTGAAGCGCGACGGGCTCGTCGATATTGTTCCAAACCCCGTTGCAGGCGTGGTGACCGCCTTGCCGAATGTCGTGAATCAAACCGACACGATCGACAGCGGCAGCTTCATGGCCCAGGTACGTGCGGAATTGAGCGACTCCGTAGCGCTTGACTATACCTACGACTACAACAAGCAGAAGCAGCGTCCTCCCTTTGCGCAGCTTCTGCGCGTAAACCGCACACGGCGACCCCCGAGACATTTTCGATCCGGGCTCGCCGAGCTTTGCATTGGTGGCGCATTCTTCCCGTTGCACCTCTACGCCAATCCCAAGCGCCAGGGCGTGGCAAGCATAGACGGGGGCGTCTATGAACGTTCCCGCGCCTATGGACACGCGCTTACACTGACGGCCGATCTGGGCAGTGCCACATTGAAGTCAATCACAGCTTATCGCGATCTGGCATGGTCCGACGGGCTTGACCTTGATGGATCGCCTACGCCTGTTGCCTATACCCAGCGGATTACAGACTATCATGCGCTCAGTCAGGAGCTTCAGTTAACCGGGACTGCGCTTTCCGATCGCTTGAACTATGTTCTGGGAGCCTTCTATTTCAAGGAAAAGGCCGAAACGCTTGGCCCTCAAGTCTTCTTCGGTGGAGGCGCGGACTTCCAGTCCGACTATGGGTCACACACCAGGGCGTTCGCACTCTACACCCAGCTGGACTACAAGCTCACCGACGCGCTCAAGCTTTCAGTGGGCGGTCGATATACACATGAAGCAAAGGACGTACGGCGCTTCCTCAGAGTCAATTTCGATGCCGCGAATGGGATATTTTCCCCACTCGTCGTTGCGAACATTCCCTATGGCGGTGTACCGGACGCGAAATACAATAATTTCTCGCCAGCTGCCACTTTGAGCTATGCTGCAAGCGAAGATGTTAATGTTTATGCCCGCTTTGCCCGCGGTTTCAAATCCGGGGGCTTCAACGGCGAAACCAATGATTTTGGAGCCCCGACGGCCGCCTGCCCAACGGGGGCACTGGAACTGTGCGATCCGTACAACCCCGAGAAGGTCGACAGTTACGAACTGGGGATCAAGACTAAACTGGCGGATGGCCGGCTGATCCTGAACGTCGCAGCCTTCCGCGACCAACACAAGGACATCCAGCTTTCCATTTTCCGTGCCACAGGCGCTGCATCCTCAATCGTCCGGAATGCCGCTTCAGCCCGGATTCAGGGATTGGAATTCGAAGCGATTGCCCGCCCGGTCGATGCCCTTACGGTCAATGCAACGCTCGCGCTGCTCGACGCGAAGTACAATAAATACCTTGATGCGGGCCTCGATGTGTCAAACAATCGCGCTTTCCCGCATACGCCCAAGAGAAGTGCTTCGCTCGGTGTCGATTGGGCCGTTTTCAAGGGAGATTGGGGCAAGTTCAACCTTTATGGGGATGTCAACTACGTCTCCGCCTACTTCACCTTCCCCTATCCGCTGGTCACGCCGACCCCTTCTGACCAGAACGCCTACACGACGCGTTCTAAAGGGCGCACGATTGTCAACCTGCGTGCGGCACTTTCTGACTTTGAAATCGGTGGCGTGAAAACGGAAATCGCAGCTTTCGTCCGGAACCTGACGAAGGAAGACAATCCCAGCAACTTTATCGATTTCGGGCCCGGATTTGGTGGCCTTACGCTCGGTTACTTCCCTGACCCACGCACATGGGGCATCTCAGCTGCTGTGCGCTTTTAGGAGACTTGAGTGAACACCGCAGAAAAGCGCTTCGCAATCATCGGTGCCGGCATGTCCGGCATCCTTTGCGCGATCAAGCTGAAAGAAGCCGGTCACAAGCATATCGCCGTTTATGAAAAGGCCGATCGTATCGGCGGGACCTGGCGCGACAATCGTTACCCGGGGCTCACATGCGATGTCCCGGCGCATGCTTACACCTATGAATTCGCACCCAACCCCGAATGGTCCGCCTACCTCGTCGGCGGCGATGAAATACAGACCTATTTCGAGAAGGTCGTGGACGATTACGGCATCCGCCCGCTTATTCGCTTCAACAGTGAAATTGCCAGCATGATCTGGAACAATGATCATTGGGAAATTGAAACCGCCGACGGGCACAAGGACACTGCGCATGTTGCGATCATGGCAACGGGCGTGCTGCATCATCCGAAATTCCCCGACATCCCCGGACTGGAGAATTTCGCCGGACGGACCATGCATAGCGCGCAGTGGGATGTCGATTTCCCGCTCGCCGGCAAGCGGATTGGCGTTGTCGGCAACGGCTCCACCGGTGTTCAGATTGTCACGCATCTCGGCAAGGCAGGCCAGGATATTGTCCACTTCCAGCGATCCCCCCAGTGGATGATGCCGTATCCAAATTTTGCATACACCGAGGAAGACAAGGCCCGTTTCCGGAAAAGCGTCGAAGCTATCGATGCAATCCGTTACGACGAAACCTATTGGTCGAACATTCGTCGCTTCACCACCGGCATTACCGATATCAACAGCCCGCAAATGCTGGAGATCGAGGACGCGTGTCGTGTTTTCCTCGAGACGGCCATCACAGACCCCGTCTTGCGCAGCAAGCTGACCCCAAATTATCGCGCAGCCTGCAAGCGCCTGATCTATTCCTATGACTATTACGGTGTTGCACAACAGCCCAACGTCGAAACCATTGTCTGTGGCATTCGCGAAGTCGTGCCCGAGGGTGTAATCGACAACGAAGGCGTGTTGCACAAGCTTGACGTCCTTGCTCTTGCCACCGGCTTCAGGACCGACAGGTTTGTCCGTCCGATTTCGGTCAAGGGCGTAGGCGGTCGCGACATCGAAGAGGCCTGGGCGGAACGGTGTTGCGCCTATATGGCAATTTCAATCCCCGACTTTCCGAACTTTTTCCTGTTCAATGGCCCAAGTTCGCCGGTCGGGAATTTTTCACTCATCGACGTCGCCGAACGCCAATGGAACTATGTCGCGCAGTTGCTTGATCGTGTTTCATCAAGCAATGCGAGCGGAATTGTTGCCAGCCAGGCCGCATTCAATGACTATGAAGACCGGCGCATCGCAGCAGCAAAGGCAACCATTTTCGGCTCCGGCTGCACCAGTTGGTACCTCGATCAGACCGGCGTGCCAATTACATGGCCGTGGGACTATGATGCGTTTGCCAAAGCCATGGAAAAGCCGGAATTTGACGCCTACGACATGGTGTAGGGTTCAATTCTGCTCATACCATTCGAGCCATTGGGTCGTATCCACGCTGAGCCTCTGGCTTGCGCCCGGTCTTCCCCGAGTAGGTGGCAGGTCAACCGCTCCTCGGCTGGTATCGGTCGGGCGATCTCGTACACGCGGTCGTATTCGCTATGCGTGATTTTCCATCCTTCCGCGGTCCGGACATATCTGTCACGATAGAGCGCGGTCCCTATCGTGTCTTCCTTCCGGATCGGGTCGATGAAGCGATCTTCAAGGTACCATATCCCCTCCGCGCTATCAGGGCCGGTAAAGCTGATTTCCGGGCAATGGCCCTGATGTTGGGCGACGATGTCACTGTTGAAGGCGCTCCCAATGAAGTCCATCATGTTCTGGCGACCCTGCAATCGGGCACGATAACCACCGCCGCGATAGTCGATTGTGACGTCTTCAGTGAACACAGTTGCGAGGTCGGCCTCGTTGCCCGTGTCGATTGACCGGAAATAGCAGTGCTTGAGCTGTTTGATCTCCTCAAGATCCGAAAGCTGTTGAACGCTGAATTTCAATTGCCTGCCTCCCCGAAATTCAAGGGCGCTTCGCCCATGACGACGACTTTTGCTTCGCCATTTTCAACGCTGTGGATCAAACAGCTCTTTCGCTTTGTCCGGGTTACGGCAATCCACCAGCGCCCGTCGCGCTTCACATAGACATCATCATATTCCACCCCCATCTGCGTCAGCGTTTTGGCCTCAAGGTTGATGTTGTGGAAATAGAGCGACCAGCTGCCGGTCGCTTGTGTATCGCTTTCGAACCGAATGATTCCGTTGGCGCCGTGGTGAATGTCGAAAATCCCTGGAGCACAACCCATTT
>JADJAC010000004.1 GCA_016704425.1 Sphingomonadales bacterium | reverse complement strand
CAGCAACCTCCTCTTCCCCAGTAGCATTGGGAAAGCGATTCCCGCCACCTGCAAATACTGATGCGGTGCCGCCAAATACATTTGCAATATCCTGTGATGTAGTCCGAGCGATTAAAATCACTGCCGATCTGACTCCAGTTGCTCGTTGAGCTCGCTAAGTTGGCCCTTGCCATATTTGGCCTCAACCACTGTTATAGCGCCGTTTGATTTCTGAACGACAAAATCAGGTATAGCACGCGCTCGCATCTCTTGTTGATGGCTAACCAGTTAAAATGTCTCTATGTTGTTAACAGCATCCACGTCTGGATTTCAGTTCTTCAGACATCCAGCGAAACTTTCGCAAATCCATCCTTTAACGGGACCGACGCGAAGGCAAAATCATTTGGATCCGTGAGAGAGAGATCTGCTTGGACAAAACAATCTCGCCGGAAAAATACTCCCGATATTTGCTCTCCTAACTGCCGTCGGCTAGAATAATTTTAGCGTCTCCATCGTTGTAGTGAACGCGTGCCACGCAGGTGCGGTGTGTATAATCGGTTCTTTTTCCTGCATCAATGGGGACTGTAGGTCAGTTTACTATCATGCAAAACATGATCCCATATTCTGCGGACAAGTTTACTTCGATCTTTGTCACTACCAAAACTTCCACCAGGTGTTGCGGGAAGTGTAGGAGGCGGAGGGGCCTGCATAAATTTGTATGCGGCCTTGGCTTACTACAACCCCCGGCATTGCGGGGTAATATGCTGCCGCTCTCCCGGTGGATTCAGTTTCGTGGGCGGTTGGTGATCACCAACAAAGTTTTCCGCTCTTTGTACCTGGAGCTTTTGACCCGCAGGCATAACGGCCGTTCGCCCGACCGAGTTCGTTAATTTGGCGCTGCTGCGCTGCAGTTGGCCTTGCGGTGGGTCCCGCAGGAATCGATCCTTTGCCAAAAGGGCCGGGACCAACGCGCCCGGCCCTTAGCGGCAGCCTCGGCCGCTTCGCTTTGCGCCACGCCTTAGCGCAATTCCTGCAAGCCGACTCACCACTAGGCACCGTAATGACGTCAGCAAAATCATTGCCGCATCCAGAATTACGCCTGGATCATCTTGATTGCATTCCAGATAGCGCTGCCAATCGTCGGCCTGTCGAACTTACTGGCTCGGCCCGTAAAGCACGCGCCTCCAGCCCAGTCGGATCGCTCCGATTAACCGGATCATTCGACATATGCATAGAGTTGATCTGGTCTTCATAGCCGATGGGGTCGGTCTGCATGAAGCGGCCCAGTGTCGGGAATAGATGCGGGCCTTGTAGCAATACGAGGTCCGGCAGCCAGGCTTGACCGGTGTACTGGAACCGGCCCGTGTTCGGCGCGCTGCCGTTCGCAAAGCGGGGATGCCATAGTCATCATAGCTGTTCAGCGCGCCCCGGTTGCCGTTGCAGTCTGCCAACGCAACCACCGGGCCTCAGTGATCGGCATGCAGGAACCGCGTACCCGAACAGTCCATCCGGTTGCCAATGTCCCACAGGATCGGATCTTCGCTGCCCGGACCATGCATGTAGCGCGTCATGGCACCTGTGGCATCATACTCCGCCACCAGATCATCGCCGTCATAGAGGAACCGCGTCAGCCTGGATGGGCCATTGTGCTGAACAGGCGCCGAGGGTCATACACCATCTGTGCGGAGGCGATCCGCTGGCTCCTACCAGCCGGTTCTCGTTATCATAGAGATAGCTCTCGTGGCACCGTCGCTCATCAAATTGCCGTTGGCATCGTATGCAAAGCTGGCGATGCCTGCACTGACATACTAGTTCAGTCCGTTGACGCCGGATGGGCGGCTGAGGTTTACGGGAACCACTGAATCCATATGCACCGTTGTCCCTGCTCCAGCTCACGATCTGTTGAGGCGGATTGGTCAAACCTTCATTCAACCCTCCAATGTCTCCCGAGAAGCGCTGATTGATCGTCGCGAGGCGCGAAACACCGTCATAAGTGTAACCCGTGGAGCTGTTGCCCGGCTTGCGTCGGTCCGCCGCCCAAGTTCATCGCGGTGATGGCGAGGAAGGGACCGTTGGACCCGATTGCGTGGTCCATGATGCGCTGCGCAGCCTGCTCAACGGATCGTAGGTATAGTCAAAAATTGCTGTCGGGATGCGTGATCCGCGTTCGGTTTCCATTCATATCATACTGGTGCTTCAGTGTTCTTGTAAGCCCGCCGAGCGCTGTCGTCGTTTCGATATTGCGCCCAGCGCCATCATAACTGGTCGAGATGCCTTCACCCAAAGGACCGAAATCCAAAGCGCGCAAAAAGCTGCAAGCGCGATTGTCACATCCATAGTACACGTCACGCGTATGGACAGGATCGAGCCCGGCACGCTCCGGCAGAGCTTCGCTGTAACCCGGTTCAAGGCATCATATTGATATGCCAATGTTGAACCGTCACGTTTGCGAAAGTTGGATTTCGGTTGCCACCCTGATCATAGCCATAGGCTTCATAATCAGACGGATCGACCGTGCCGGGCGTGGTTTTGGACGGAAAAGTCCAGCGATTTTGGCGATCATGTCCATCGTAACCAAGGCTTGCGAAATTCCGTTCGCGTCGGTGACCGAGATTGTCTTTCCGTTGGCGCTGAACCCATATCGTGCATAGGCCTGCGCCAGCGCCGTCCCGACACCGCGCTCCAGGGCGACCACCTGGCTCGCACCGTCATAGACCTTGCGTTCGATACGGTCTGCGCCTTGCGTGCCCTGCACACCCCAGCGCAAGCAGAAATGCCAAGCAGGCTGCCGCCTGAAAGCGCGCCGCCCGGGCCGATCATCGGAAACGCCGACGCATTCATCCGTGTTACCGAACAGTCGGGACGGCTGCGGATGTCATAGCCCATTTGGGTCAGGGAGAGCGTCGACCCTGTGCCTGAGCGCGCAATGGCCGCCGGTCGGCCGAGTGAATCAAATGACGTCGCGGTACGTTCAAGCATTGTAAAGGTGCTGAGGGCAGTAGCCCCGCTCGTGTTGAAAGTGGAGAATCTGTCTGGTTTGAGCGCTCTATGGGACGAAGTTTGAGGAACGCGCGTGCCTCGATTGCTTCCATCGCTCTTCGTAGATCAGGGTGATCTGCGACATAGTGAGGATGGTTTTTGAAGTGGGCCACGATCTCCAGGCGTCGCCGCGTGCGAGGCGGACCCCGTCCGTCTTCGCCCAACAATCGCATACGCAAACGATCATGCCGCCCCTCAAGCACGTCCCTTAAAGGCCGAGGCCTCCTGTTCTGTTTGATGGTCGTGTCGGTCCGGTGTGCCCAATCGGCTCCATTGAAATAGAGCGGGAACAGATCTTGCCAGTGTTGGCACACCGAAAAAATGGTCGTTCAATTTTTCCGAATCGTTCCCAAACGATCTCGACAAATGCCTTGAATGGAGCATTGTGGGAGAGCCAGGCAGTCTTGAGGAATAATCCCTGCCGTACCAGGTTAGAAGGAATGTCGTGTCACCTGCCACAACATATTTGAATGCGCGCGTCCGTCAGGAGGCCGATCTTGAGCAGATCGCCAATGGTCAACTTGGGCGTGTCCATTTCGTATCCGCTTCACGTGTTCGCTATACGTTCCGAGCAGGCCAAGATTCACAATTTTCCACAATTAGCCGTTCCACATCGCACAAAATCACAATTAACGCCAAAAACAAACTCAAATCGGCTCCGGCCGAAAAATTCAATAAATTGGGTGTCGGAGACGGCGGCCAAAATTCTAACCGTTGCGGCTCGAAAAATCGGTCTCCGCAACACGGCGTCCACAGCGCGCAAGCCTGAAAATGCCGCCGAAAGGCGCGGCACCGCGAAAGCATAGCGCTTCACGGTCTCCTAAATCAGAATCACCTTAATTTTGTGGTGCCAGGGACGGGATCGAACCGCCGACACTGCGATTTTCAGTCGCATGCTCTACCAACTGAGCTACCCGGGCATCTGCCGCAAAAGCGAAGCGCGCCTATAGTCAGGCTTCAGGGGTGCTGTCCAGCCCCGAACCGTCCTCTTCTTCGTCCACCCTGGCAGGAACGCGATACGCCTCGCCCAGCCAGTTGAGCAGGTCCCGATCCTTGCAGCCTTGCGAGCAGAAAGGCCGGAATTCCCTGGCGGGAGGCTTGTGGCACAAGGGACAGGTCGAAGCCGCCATCACAGCGCTCGCGCCCGCATGGCGCTCCCCATGCAACACGTACCAGCCCGAAAATCTTCCATCGCGCGCATCCAAATAGAGGAAAGCCCCTGTAATCCCCCTTAGATACAAGGGAGAAGCGTTTTGTTCAAATCCGTACTGTTGGCCACCACTGCGGCGGCCGCAATTCAAATCGTGTCGGCCTCTGCCGCGCAGGCACAGGCGTCGGATGCTGAAGCGGGCGGCCTCGAAGAAATCATCGTCACGGCCCAGAAGCGGGCCGAGAATATCCAGGATATCCCGGCCGCCGTGTCGGCAATCAGCGGAGACGAACTGCTGAACCGCGGAATTGTCCAGACCAGCGATCTGGCGGGCGCGCTGCCGAACCTTCAGGTGACTTCGGCCTATGGTACCACCTTAACCAATTTCTGCTTCGCGGCATTTCGGTTGCAAACGAATTTTCGGCATCCACAGCCTCTCCGGTCGGCGTTTATGTTGACGAGGTTTACCAGAGCTTCCGCGCAAGCCATGGCCAGCAACTCTACGATCTGGAACGTGTCGAGGTGCTTCGGGGCCCGCAGGAACGCTCTATGGCCGCAACACAACAGGCGGCGCGATCAACTTCATCACCCGCAAGCCACGCCTTGGCGATGCCGAAGGCTATCTGACCACGGGCTATGGCAATTACGACACCTACTCCCTGCAAGGCGCCGCCGAAGCCACACTGGTTCCGGACACGTTCGGGATCCGCATCGCGGGCACCCGCGCGAAGGGCGACGGTTATACTTTCAATCCCACACAGAACAGGGATTTTGCCACGACTGACTCGCTGTCGGGCCGCATCACCGCGCGCTGGAAGCCAACCGAGACGCTTGACATCTCGCTGAAACTGTTCGGGGCCAAGGCTGACCCGAGGCAGGACATTCCTTACGGTATCGGCTATCTTCAGGGCAGGACGGACGCCGCTGGCTATTCGCGTTTTGCGCCAAGGCCGGAGCTTGGCGGGCGCATACTCAAGCGCAACGAAATCCAGGCCGACACCGCTGGCACCTATTTTGTCCGCACAACCGGGGCGTCGCTATCGATCCAGTATGACCTGGGCGACAAGCTGACGCTCAATTCGAGCACGGGGTATGATCATCTCAAATACCACCTGTCGCCTTTCGACTGCGATGGATCGCCGAACAACATCTGCGCCATCCGCTACCTGTCGATCGGAGACAATTTCAATCAGGACCTGCACGTCAACTATGAAGGGAACGGGCTGAAGCTGATCGGCGGCCTCTACTATGGCCGTGACAAGATCCGCACACGCAACGAAGAGGATTTCTTCGGCTTTCTCCGCCCGTTGCTCCTTGGGGCCGGGCTCCCTGCCAACTTCAACAATGCCGCGATTGCAGTTCCTGGTGGCGACGCATTGAAGACGCTTCCGGCTTTTGCGCTCAATCCGAGCCTCACGCCGTCTTCGCCCGGCTTCTGCGCTCCGGTGGTCGTCAATCCGAACGGCTTTTTCGACGCCCGCAGCCTCCTTGCTTTCCAGGCCGATATCGCCGCGACCAATTCTGCCGCGGGCACGGCGGCACAGGCTGCCTGCGCTGCGGCCGGCGCCCCGCCATTCGGGCCGATTCTGGCGACACAGCGTTTCACGATCGACCGGCCTTCGGCGGCTATTTATGGCGAAGCAGCGTGGGAGGTAACGGACAAGCTGACGCTCACGCTCGGCCTGCGCTACACACGCGACACCGTAAAATACAAGAATGCCTCCACGGTCCTGTTCGATCTGGGCGGAAAGAACCCGGCAGCTTCGCTCGTTCCCTACAGTTTTCCGTTCAATCCGAACTTCAAGCCGGTCAGCCAGAAGGAGCGAACCGGTCGGCTGACCGGTCGTTTTGTCGTGGACTATAAATTCGCCAGGGACATATTGGGTTATGCCAGTTTCAGTCGCGGATTCAGGGCCGGGACGTATAATGGTCTTGCCTATCAGGACATCCGGCAGGTCTATTTCGTGAAGCCGGAAAAGGTTGATGCCTATGAAGTCGGCCTGAAGACGAGGCTGTTCGATCGCCGGGTGCAATTGAACCTTGCGGGCTTCTACTATGATTATGGCAACCAGCAGATCGCACAGATCGTGGGCGCGACATCGTTCCTCAGGAATGCCAACGGGCGGCTCTATGGCGGCGAAGCCGAACTTGTTGTTCAGGCTGCCGACAATCTCCGCTTCGACGCCGCGCTTGGACTGCTCAATTCCAAATATACGGGCAACAAGATCGACCTCACCGATCCGCGCAGCCTGACGCTCAACATCAATGGCAATCCGTTCCCCAACGCCCCGGAAACGACGTTTTCTGCAGGGTTCGACTGGGCGCCGCTGGAGATCGGCAATGGCAAGCTCCAGTTACGCGGCGAAACCCAATATCAGGGCCGGTATTTCTTCGATCCGTTCAAGGACTATGGTCAGAAACCGTGTGACCGGCCTGTCGCCGGAAGCAACGTGTTGCAGGCAACCCCCGAACTTGCCTGTGGCAACCCCGGTTACTGGCTGTTCAATGGCCGCATCACCTATGCGACAGATCGTTACTCATTGAGTGTCTGGGGCAAGAACCTGACGAACAAATTCTACTACAGCTACGGTCTCAACCTGAATGCTTTCTTCGAGGATTATCTCGTTCGCGGGGCGCCGCGCACCTATGGGGTGGAGGCCACAGTCCGGTTCTGATTGGCCCGGGCTGGCGCCACTTGCCGCGTGTCAGGGCACCAGAATTGTGTCTGCCGGCTTTGGCAATGTCTGCGGATAATCGAGCGTGTAATGCAGGCCCCGGCTTTCATGCCGGTGGAGGGCCGAGCGAATGATGAGGTCCGCCACTTCGACAAGGTTGCGCAGTTCGACAAGATCCGGCGTCACGCGGAACGCACTGTAATAATCCTGCACTTCCTGCCGGAGCAGGTCGACGCGATGCTTGGCGCGCTCAAGCCGCTTCGTCGTCCGGACAATGCCGACGAAATTCCACATGAAATGGCGCAGTTCGCGCCAGCATTGCGCAATCACCACTTCCTCGTCGGAATCGGTCACGCGGCTTTCGTCCCAGTCCCGGATCGGCGGTGGAGCGGGCAGTGTTTCCCAATTTGCCATAATGTGGCGGGCGCTCGCTTCGCCGAAGACAAGGCACTCAAGCAGTGAATTGGACGCCAGCCGGTTTGCACCGTGAAGCCCCGACTGCGTGACTTCGCCAGCGGCATAGAGCCCCGGCGCATCGGTTCGCCCGTCAAGGTCGATCAAGACGCCACCGCAGGTGTAATGCTGCGCTGGCACAACCGGGATCGGCTGCGTCGTGATGTCGATCCCGAGTTCAAGCAGCTTGGCATGGATATTGGGGAAATGTTCTCGAACGAATTCGGGCGGCTTGTGGCTGATGTCGAGATGGACATAATCAAGGCCCAGCCGCTTGATTTCATGGTCGATCGCGCGCGCGACGATATCACGCGGCGCCAGTTCTTCCCGCGTGTCGAAACGCGGCATGAAGCGTTCGCCCGTGGTCGGAATCTTCAACTGCCCGCCTTCGCCGCGGACGGCTTCGGTGATCAGGAAATTCTTGACCTCGAGATTGTAGAGGCAGGTCGGGTGGAATTGCATGAATTCCATGTTCGATACCCGGCAGCCGGCCCGCCAGGCCATCGCGATCCCGTCGCCCGTCGCGCCGCGCGGTGCTGTTGAGTAAAGATAGGAGCGCCCCGCCCCGCCGGTTGCGAGAATGGTCGCGCGCGCTGCGAACGTTTCAACCAATCCGGTTTCGCGGTTGAGCGCATAGACACCGTGGATGCGACCGCTGGTCGAAAATCGTTGCTGGTGACGCCCCATGATCAGGTCGATCGCAACCCGGCCGGGAACCAGCGTGATATTGGGATGATCGCGTGCGGATTTTTCAAGCGCCTGCTGCACCGCCCAGCCCGTCGCATCATCGACATGCACAATCCGGCGATGCGAATGCCCGCCCTCGCGCGTCAGATGCCACTGATCGCCTTCGCCCGAATTGAACGGGACGCCCAGAGCAGCGAGCCTGGCAATCGCCTCTGGCGCACTCTCGATCACAAATTCGACGGCTTGCCGATTGTTGAGGCCGGCTCCTGCAATCATCGTGTCTTCGATATGGCTTTCAAATGTATCGCCGGGTTCCAGAACGGCCGCGATTCCGCCCTGTGCCCAGCTTGTCGCGCCGTCCGAAAGCCCGCCCTTGGCCAGCACGCCAACCTTGTATTGCTGGGCCAGTGTCAGCGCGGCGGTCAGTCCCGCAGCGCCGGACCCAAGGACCAGCACATCGAATTCATGATGTTCAGCCATTTGCCGCGCGGGTGAGGTTCAGGAAGACATGCTCAAGATCGGCCTCGCGCGTCGAAACATCGGCAATCCCGAGGCCAGCGGCCTGAACGGCGCCAAGCACATCGCCTGCGTTGGCGCGCGCCTTGTTATAGGTGATCGTCAGGACGCGCCCGGCCTTCAGTGTGATCGATTCGAACATCGGGGAAGATGGCGCTTCCGCCAGATCGCGATCGACCGTGATTTCAACCACCTTTTCCTGCGCCATATCGACCAGTTCACGGGTCGGCTTGTTGGCAATCAGTTCGCCATTGTTGATGATGGCGATCCGGTCACACAATTCCTCGGCTTCCTCAAGATAATGTGTGGTGAGCACGATCGTCACGCCGCTGGCGTGGAGTTCACGGACATAGGCCCAGAGCTGTTGCCGCAATTCGACATCGACGCCCGCTGTCGGCTCGTCAAGAACAAGGATCGGCGGCGAATGGACCATCGCCTTGGCAACCAGCAAGCGGCGCTTCATGCCCCCCGACAGCGTGCGTGAATAGGCATCGGCCTTGTCTTCGAGATGGACCGCACGCAGCAATTCCATCGAGCGGCGGCGGCTCTTGGGCACGCCATAGAGCCCGGCCTGAAGCTCCAGTGCCTCGAACGGCGTGAAGAAGGGATCGAACAGGATTTCCTGCGGCACGATGCCAATGGAGGCTTTCGCATTGCGCGGATGCTCGTCAATATCGAAGCCCCAGATGTTCGCGCGCCCGCCGGTCTTGTTCACAAGCCCCGCAAGAATGTTGATCATGGTTGACTTGCCCGCGCCATTGGGCCCGAGCAGCCCGAAGATTTCGCCGCGCGGCACGTCAAGGCTGACGCCCTTCAGCGCTTCCTTTCCGCCCTCATAGGTCTTGCGGAGTGAATCGATCGAAATTGCGGCTTGAGTCATTGGGTCCGCTTTAACGACCATGCCCGACAACGCAAACCGCAGAGCCGCGAATCCTTTCCGGAATTTTTACCATATCCATTCAACCGCACTTAGCCCCGGTCCGCCTAGACGGGCCGCATGAAGGTGGGGACCATCAGAAACTGGGTGCTCGGATCGAGCATGGCCGCCGCTGGCATCCTGAGTGTGCCGGCACAGGCGGCAACCCGCGCGGCGCCCGTCGAAGCGGTGACGATCAGGCCCTTGTCGCTCGTCAAGACCGACGATCTGGATTTCGGGACGCTCATTGCGGGCCCGAGCGCCGGCACGGCAACGATCAACGCGAATACGGGCGTCCGAACGACAGCAGGCGGTGTTACGGCGGCTGCGGGCGGCACGCCCAAACGCGCAGAATTTGTGGGTGTTGCGCGCATCGGCTTGCTTATCACCATTGCGATCAGTGCATCGCCGACCCTGACCAACGGGACCGGCGGATCCATGAGTTCTGCGCTGGCTGTTCAGGGGGGCACAGGCATAAGGCTTTTCCCGGGAACGGGGGTGCAGACGTTCCGCGTTGGCGGCACACTCAATGTCGGCGCCAACCAGCAATCCGGCGACTATGCCGGGACCTTTTCGCTGACCGTCAACTATTTCTGATCCGGTTGCGCGGCGCAGCAACGATTGCTAATGCCGCGCCCATGATCCACAATCCGGAAACCGTGACCGTGAAAGCCCGCAGGGTCTCCTGCGACGGGGCCAGCGAAATCCCTGGCGGGGCCGCCCTTGGCCACCCGCGGGTCTGGCTTGAAATCGATGAGCGCGGCTATGTCGATTGCGGCTATTGCGACAAGAGGTTCGTCCTTGCTGGAAGCCCGGCGGACACCCACTGACGCCGCCACCCTTATCGCGCTGTTAACCGCAACTTGTCAGCGGTTGGCGAGACTTGCCCGCTACGACTCGACCGATGACAAACGGCATGGCCATCAAGCTTGTACTCCTCGGCTTTGCCGCGCTGGTGTCGCTGGCGGCGCATCAGGCCCAGTCCGCCCAGCAATATACGATCGTGGACGCAAATTCGGCACCGCCTGCCCAGCGGTAATCTATCCTTTGCAGCCTAGCCTTCCTATATGGAGGCGATGATCAACTCGACCGACCCGCGCCGCTTCCTGTATCGGGACGGCAATCTCGAACCCGCAACGGCCCAGCGACTGGCAGCCGAACTGCTGAAATCCTGCGATGACGGGGAACTCTACCTCCAGTATCGCGCGTCCGAAGCCTTTGGATTCGACGATGGCCGCCTGAAGACCGCCGACTATTCGACCGATGCCGGTTTCGGCCTGCGCGGCGTGTCAGGGGAAATGACCGGCTTTGCCCATGCCAATGAACTGAGCGAGGCGGCCATTCGCCGTGCGGGGGAAACCCTGACGCTGCTCGACCCCGCAAAGGCATCGATGGCCCCTGCCCCCCGGCTCAACAACCGGCACCTCTATACCGACGGCGATCCGATGGGGCTGATCCCCTTTGCGGACAAGGTCGCGCTGTGCCAGCAGATCGACGCTGCTGCGCGCGCCCGCGATCCCCGCGTCGTGCAGGTATCCGCAAGCCTTGCCGCAAGCTGGAGCGTTGTCGAGATCGTCCGCGCTGACGGCTTTCTGGCTACCGATATCCGCCCGCTCGTCAGGCTCAACATCAGCATCGTCTGCGAAGCGAATGGCCGCCGCGAAAGCGGGACGTTCGGGATCGGTGGTCGCTATCTCTATGACAAGCTTTTCGAGCCGCAGACCTGGAACCGCGCGATTGACGAAGCGCTAGCACAAGCACTGGTCAACCTTGAAAGCGTTGCGGCGCCAGCGGGGGAAATGACTGTGCTGCTTGGCCCCGGCTGGCCCGGCATCATCCTCCACGAGGCAATCGGCCACGGGCTTGAAGGCGATTTCAACCGCAAGGGCACCTCGGCCTTTTCGGGCCGCATCGGGGAGCGCGTGGGCGCGCCCGGCGTCACGGTCGTCGATGACGGATCGATCCCGAACCGCCGCGGGTCGCTCTCGATTGATGATGAAGGCACGCCCACGGGCGAGACGGTCCTGATCGAGGATGGCATCCTCAAGGGCTATATGCAGGACCGGCTCAATGCCCGGCTGATGGGCGTGCCGACAACGGGCAACGGGCGGCGCGAAAGCTATGCCCACGCCCCGATGCCGCGCATGACGAACACCTTCATGAAAGCAGGCAAGGACGATCCCGCCGAACTCCTCTCGCGCGTCAAGTCCGGCATTTTCGCCAAGAGCTTTGGTGGCGGGCAGGTGGATATCGTTTCGGGCAAGTTCGTCTTCTCCTGCACCGAAGCCTATGCAATCGAGAATGGAAAGATCGGCGCGCCGCTCAAAGGTGCAACCCTGATCGGCGACGGGCCGAGCGTCCTCACCAAGGTGCGCGGCATCGGCAATGATTTTGCCCTCGACGAAGGGATCGGCATCTGCGGCAAGGGCGGCCAAAGTGTGCCCGCGGGCGTCGGCCAGCCGACCCTGCTGGTCGAGGGGCTGACGGTCGGCGGCACAGCGGCCTAGCCTGCAATGGCATTGGATCGACACTTTCCAGCCCTGTACTCCGGACTTGATCCGGAGCCCATGCGTCAAACAGATGGCAGTGCGGAACCATGGGCTCCGGGTCAGGCCCGGAGTACAGGGTGGGATCAAACCAGCATCACCATGCTCTGAAGGGAGCGAACATGTCCGAGTTCACACCTGAACTGACCGACGACCATATTGCCTTCGTCACGAAACAGCCGGTCTTCTTCGTGGCGACCGTGGCGGACGGCGCGCGGATCAACCTCAGCCCCAAGGGCATGGACAGTTTCCGCGTACTGGGGCCGGGCCAGGTCGCCTATCTCGATGTCGGCGGATCGGGCAATGAAACACAGGCCCATCTCTCGGCAGACGGGCGGATCACGATCATGTTCTGCGCGTTTGACCGGCCACCGCTGATCCTGCGCATCTATGGCCGGGGCCATGCTGTCCTGCCGCAGGACGCGGGGTGGGCGGAGCTTGCCGGGCAGTTCACCCTGCTTCCCGGCACACGGCAGATCTTCGTGATCGATGTGGAGAGCGTCCAGACGAGCTGCGGCTGGGGCGTGCCCCTGATGACACTGGAGGCCGAGCGCACCACGCTTTCGAAATATCATGCACAGCAGGACGCGGAGGAGCGGCTCAGGAAGCTCGCCACGCGGACGCAGAGCATCGACGGACTGCCCCTGCGCGTCCAGTCCCATCTGCCCTGGCAGGGTTGACGCGCGTGGCGCTTGTGGAGTTCGCCCGCTATTACAACAGTTTCGAGGCGGGCCTCGCCCGGTCACGGCTCGCCGATTGCGATATCGACTCCGTGATCTTCGACCTTGAAATGTCAAACTATGCCGGGGGGCTCTCGATCCCGATCCGGCTCATGGTGCTGGAGGAAGACCTTGCAGCCGCGCGTATGGCGCTCCGGTCTGGCGACGCGCCCTAACCGCCTTCCTTGCCCGTGCAGGCGCCGATGCGCTTTGCGTCCATTTCCATCTTCATCGACATGCCGCCGCCGGGGCCGCCACTGCTCTTGGCTGTCATGGCCATCTGATAGCGTTCGGGGGCATAGCTGCCCTTCATCGTCATCGTGCGCACCCCGCCCTGATCGTTGCAGATCATCGCAGCATCGATAACCCCGCCGGACATCGTGAAATGCTCATAGCGGCACTTGCTGTCGCCGCCTGAAAAGAAATCTTCCCGGGGCTTTTTCGCATCCGCTTCGGTGAGGCAGGAGGTGAAGGTCTTGGGCTTGCCCATGATGCCCTTCATCTGCGCCTGCGCTTCGGGTGGCATGCCGGGCATGGACATGTCGATCATCGTCATCGTCGATTCCCAGCGCCCGGGAGAAACGAACTGCCCGTCCGCCGTCGCTTCCTTCACCGTGTCGGCAACCTCGGAGGCCGAGGCGTTCTTCATGTCGACGCCCTTGTCACACCCGCAGAGCAAAAGCACCGGGGCGGCCAGAACCAGTCCATGCTTCATCATTGTCGTTCTTCCCACCAGATGACGATGAACCGCAACATCGCGATTGCGGGGGGAATGTCCAGCGGGGAGTTTGGGAAGAGGCCAATACAGGCGCCGCCAATCTAGAAACGGCTATTCGGATTGCGCTGCTCCTTTGGCGGCGGCGCAACAACATCCCAATGTTCTGCAATCTTGCAGTTTTCGAGCCTGAAAACGTCCGCAACTGCATAGGAAGGCGCGCCGGCAGCGGGTGTGAATCGAGCATGCAGGAAGACCATCTGGCCCTCCGCGATTGTTCGCACCACCTCCCACCGAGCCTGTGGCAATTCGGAGATCAGTTGTTCCAGGAATTCAGCAGATGCCTCGCGGGTCCCGTTCGAAACATCAGGTTTGTGCTCCACAAAGTCAGGTGTCATATACCGCTCGAACGCCGGTCGTGGCCGAAGGCCAACCAGGGCTTCGTTGTAGAATGCGAGCACGATCTTTCGATTCACCGCGTCCGAACCATCGCAAGCCCGCGCTGACGATGCCGGGGCCGAGGCGTTCTTCATGTCGACACCCTTGTCACACCCGCAGAGCAAAAGCGCCGGGGCGGCCAGAACCAGTCCATGCCTTATCATTGTCGTTCAGGTCACTTCCCACCAGATGACGATGACCGCAGCATCGCGATTGCGGGGGGAATGTCCAGCGGGGAGGTTGGGGGAGGCCCGGCCCTGCCCAATCCGGTGCCAGCGTGACCGGGGCGGCATGACGGCCGCTAGGACCGGATTGCAGATCTTTCGTGCAAAAGGAGACAGTCCGGACTCGATGACGTTGCGGACATTAGATCTTACGTGCGCAGCTGGCGGATTTTAGTTTGCCAACACTAGCTTGGGGCTCCCGGACGCGCGCCGACAACCCAGCCGTGCCAAGCAATCCCGATACTAGTGATTCCAGTTAGGATGAGCAGGAATGGCAGATTCATATCGGAGACGCTGGCAAACATTGGTGCCCAGGCTGGTATGCGCCCCAGCGTCTCGAACAAGACTTCCTGGGCTGCAATGATACCGGCAACGAGCAGGAAAGGCCGACCGTGCTTCGGCGCCTGCGCGTAAAGAAACAGGGCGATTCCAATCGCGGTGAGATTGCCGAGCGCGAAGGGGTAAGAGAATGGCATGTCGTGGATCATGGGCACATATCCGCGCAGCAAGCGCCACACGATCGGTGCGATCACGAACATGACCGTGCCCAACATGTAGCGGGCGTGCAGATGAACTTTGTAGCGATATTTGAGACCGCCCCAGAACATCAAGGCGTAACCGAGGTTAGCGAGCGGATCGAAGAAGCCGAACTGCGCGAGCTCCACATTTTCTGAATCGCTGAGCCCAGTGGCGGAATCCAAACCGGTCGCAAGGGTGGTCGCCTCGACATGAATCACCCAAACGCCCGCAACCAGGAACAGGGGGAACAGCAGGAAAATCGCCATCCCCGTCCTGCGGTGCAGAGAGATGCGGTCGTGATGGATGGTCCAGCTCTGGACAATGGCGAGGACGGTCCACAGTACCGCGCTGGCGGCGTGGAAATGATGGGCCATCTTTGCCGCGGGGAGCTTGCTCAGATAGCTCGGCCAGAAGGCGACGAAGGTTAGAACGAGCAGCGTCAGCACGTAAAGCCAAGCTTTGCGAAATGGCATTGCCCCCCCTTTCACCGGACACTTCGCACCATGCAATGGGCACAGCAAGCAGAATAATCCCAACGCCGGCTGGACCATGTTCGCTTGTCCACCCCAAATACGCCGAAGCGGACTGCCGGCAATCGACAACATGGCGGACGTTACAGCCGGTCCGAAACCGAGGCGCGCATATCAGTTGGACCTATCGCGAGCTAGCCTCTAAGCTTCTGCCGAGCGGGGGCAGAATATGGCTACAGCAAACCCAGTAAAAGTGCAGCGTTTTTCGTGGAGCGGTCTGCTTACCTCGCTGGCCGTTGTCCTGTTCATCGCACTCGTGGTGCGGTTCCTCAGCCTCGGCATTCCTGGAGTGGCACGACACCCACCCGACAAGCACTGGGCCTATTGGTTGCACATCGCTGGCGGCAGCGTGGTAATGGCGCTTGGCCCGTTCCAGTTGATCGCCCCGATCCGCAACCGATTCCGTCGCTATCACCGCTGGGCGGGCTACACGTTCGTCGGCGCCTCGATCGCGGCGTTCATCGGCTTCTGGGCCGTGCAGCCGGGCGACACCGATGTCTTCTTCCTCAGCCAGGCGACGGCGATCAGCCTGTGGATGCTGGCGATGGGCGCGGCGGTGATTGCGGCGCGGCGCAAGCGCCTCCTGACCCACCAGCACAACATGACCCGCGCGTTCGTGCTGGCGTCTTATTTCGTGGTCGTCCGGCTGATGGACAAATATGGCATGGGCGCTGTCGGCATCTTCGCCAGCGAAAAGGCGGCGGCCAATGCGCATAGCGACTGGCTGGCTTGGGTGGTGCCGCTGGTCCTGGTCGAAGTTTACTACGGGCGGAAGTGGGACCGGTTGCTGAAGAAGCGCGAACAGTTAGCCTAATGTCCGCTTTCCACAACTTAGTCGCCATTCAAGC
The DNA here is from genome assembly GCA_016704425.1 of Sphingomonadales bacterium. Taxonomy (GTDB): domain Bacteria; phylum Pseudomonadota; class Alphaproteobacteria; order Sphingomonadales; family Sphingomonadaceae; genus Aquisediminimonas. The sequence goes on along the minus strand of JADJAC010000004.1, from coordinate 271,028 downwards.
GCGGCTGCCCTCGGCATCAAAGCGGACTCAGAGGCCAAAGACCTAGCAGCGCAATTTGACGCATTGTGCTGATCGGGCATTGAATTTGCACCCGGAGTTTGTATCCCGATTGCATCTCCGAAAAAAGGACCTGCGCCATGTCGCTCTCACTTTACGAAGCCTTTGTTCCCAATTGCCAGCAAGTGGTGGGCGCACTCGCCAATCTGATCGACAAGGGGGAGGCGTTTGCGAAGGACAAGGGGATTTCGGACGAGGACATGATCGGGGCTCGCCTGGCAGAGGATATGTGGAACCTGCCGTGGCACGTGCGCAGCTGCTGGGTCCATTCGGCCTATGTCATCAGCCTGCTGCCAAGCGGAGAATTTTCGCCCGATTTCACCCAGGTCCCCGATAGTTGGGATGCGATGCGCGCGCAGGTCGCCGCAACGCTGGACGGATTGGCAAAGGTCACGCCCGAAGAGTTGGAAGCGGTGGCGGACAGCACCATTGGCTTTGTGCTGGGGGGCAAGCGTCTGATGGAATTTACGGGGCAAAATTTCCTGCTCAGCTTCAGCCAGCCAAATGTCTATTTCCACGCGACCACATTCTACGACATTCTGCGGATGAAGGGCGTGCCGCTGGGCAAGCGCGATTTCATGGGCGTGCCGCGTTTCAAGAGCTAGTTCGCGCCTCTTCCAGCTTGGCCACGGTCAGGGAAAGCCGGGACTGGCGGCGTGAGGATTTGTGTCCCCAAGCATATTTGGAGCGGTCTTTCCGGACTCGACCCCATTGCGGACATTGTTCAAATCCGTCCGCTCAGCCATTCCGCAAGGAAATCAGCAGGTCAGGTCACCGCCAACATGGTTAACGTACCGCTGGTGATTGACAGAGGAGCAGGCATGTCCGAATTGCCTCATTCTGATAGATCGGGGGACTCAGGATGAAGTCGAAGTTTTTGGGCGTTTTCGTCGCTCTTGCCGCAATCATGTGCGCAACGCCTGCAGTTTCCGCGACAATCATTTTCCGCGCCACGGGAACCGCCACCGGCTTCAGCACAACGGCTGGCGCGTTCAGCAACATGCCCTTCACCGTGACGGCAACGGCGGATACCAATTCCAAAAGGCAGTGCACGCAGGGCAACGTGCTGATCCCGAACTGCTTCCTGCTGATCAACGATAGTCTGAGTGTTGATGTGGCAGGGTTGGGAAGCTTTGACATTCTGTCGCCATCCCTCAGCATCCGGAATGCTTTGGGTGCGTTTTCGTTTGCGGAGGTGTACGCCTTGTCACCGCTGGGTATCCGCACTCTGATGGCAGTGAACATCTCGGGATCCGTGTCGCCACTGACGAACTATGACCTGATTTCGGACGTACCGTTGTTTTCGACCGGCGCCTTTGTGCAACGCACCGATGCCGTTCCCGGACCCGGCCAGCTGCCGATCCCTGTGACCGGCGGCGCGCTGTTGATCACCCAGACGACCATAAGCCAGGGAAGTTTCGAGGCTTTTCTTAGGTCAAGTGTGCCCGAACCGGCAGCATGGGCGATGATGGTCGCTGGTTTTGGTTTCGTCGGCGGCGCCATGCGCCGTCGTCAGTCAGTCCGCGTTACTTACGCCTAAACCCCACTCCACGCCGCAGAGCGCAAGCCCCGTCGGAGCGATCAGACTGGCCTTTTGTTGGCGAAGCAGGGGAGGGAATGCTCCCGCCCCGCAATATTTCTGACGCTCGACAGGCGCACTCATCCACCGAAAGCCTGTCGTCGGCATCCGTTACCGGCAGAACCGGATCGATATCATCGACATTGTGGCAGGGGGCGAAACGCCCAACCCGCCGCCGCCGCGAAATAGCCCTTTCCTATTCGAATCCGTTGTGCTCCATCCTGCTTGATGAAGCACAAGGCCTTCCTTCCCCGCCAGCATTCCCGCTCCGGCCCAACGCGCGGCTGGTATCATTCTACCGGAGGGGAGTGACAAGTTTGAAAAGTTCCTCTGGGAGAGGGGATAATCCGGCGCCTTTGCCGGCGCATGCCGCGCGTTCCTTGTAAACCGGGTGGATGATACCCACATGTCGCATACGCCTTTTCGCTCTGTCGAGCGCGATGCTGTCTGGCGGTGTCTCTTCACGATCAAAATTCGTTTGATTGGCTTTCCTGAGACAGGAAACGCAATCGCCGTGCACGGAGTTTGACAGCCAAGCATGAGCGATCCTGAAAGAACTGCTCCATGATCGCCTATTTCCTGCTCGTGCACCGTTATCCCGCGCAATTCAAACGCCTCTTCATCGCCATTTATGCGCCGGGAAATCTCTATGTTGTCCATGTCGACAAGAGTTCCGGAACGGAGCTGGCCAAGGACATTGCCACGTTTCTTTCACCGTATCAGGGCGTTGAAATCCTTGAGGCAGAGGATGCGCTTTGGGGCGGTTACAGTCTGGTCGATGCGGAACTTCGCGGCATGGAACGCCTGCTGGAGATGAATGACCGGTGGACCCACTATATCAATCTTTCCGGGCAGGATTTTCCACTCAAGAGCCAGGACTATATTCGCCAGTTCTTTGCTGCGAACCCCGGCAAACAGTTCATTCGGGCGCTCGATCAGCGCAAAGAACGCCCGGACACGATGAACCGCGTGAGCCATCTTTTCGTCGAGGAAAATGGCAAGATGACCGCAACCGGCGTGCCGCGCCGATACCCGACGGGAGATACACCCTTTATCGGCACCCAGTGGAAGGCCGTGACCCGCAGCTTTTGCGAATATGTCTGCCACGATCCGCATGTAGAACGGTTCAAGGCATTCTATCGCGGCAGCTTCATTCCGGATGAGGCCTTTTTCCAGTCCGTAATCATGAACAGTGGTGATCAGGGCATCGTCATGAATGATGACCTGCGGATGATTGATTGGGTGCCGGACGGAGACATCAAGCTAAGGCCGCGCAATTATGATACGAAGGACCTGGTAGAATTGCAGCGCAGCACTGACCTGTTCGCCCGGAAATTCGATGCCGAGCAGAACACCGAGATCCTTTCGCTGCTGGAACTCCACCTCCGATCCCCTGCGGCCAATATCTACCGCGCACCCAATGCCGGGGCAAAATCGTCTTCGACTGCCGACAGTCCGGAGCGGATTTCCGTCTGAGGGGAGGCGGGTATCATCGGGAAAAAACCTCCATTGAAAGGACAAGTTCGTGGCCAAATCGCAAAAGAAATCCAACCGTGAAGTCCGCAAGCCCAAGGCGGAAAAGACGAAGACCAACGCGTCCAACCCGTCGGAAAAGCGTGGACTGGTTCCGGGTCTTGACAATATGAAGCGCTAGGGGCGCCGCCCATGCGCCCTTCGGCGATCATGTGCAGGCAGCAGGAAGCCATTCAGCTGGCGCGGGCGGAGAGCGAAACGCTCGAAAGCCGCCGGGCGATTGCGCTGACTGCGGCAAAGGCCTGGGGATTGGCGGCAAAAGCGGCCGACGCACGGGATGCAAAGCAGACACCGCTCGATACGCTTGACGCGGAAATCGCGCTGGAATTTCTGGAAGAGGATGCCGAAATCGCGGCCGCAGGCGAAGTGCCAAAACCAAAAGGGGCGGGGTGAGCGCAAAGCCCACCCCGGCCGAGCCTTACATGCCGACGTCGACACTCTTGCTGACGAGGACATTCACCGAAACCCGACGGTTCTGCGCCTTGCCTTCGGGCGTGTCGTTGCTTGCCAGCGGATCCGATTCAGCCATGCCGGTCGGCGTCAGCATGCGGTAAGGCTTCCAGCGGCAGGCCTGCTGAAGATAGTTGATGACGCTGCTGGCGCGCTTTTCACTCAACGCCTGGTTCATCTCTTCGCTTCCGACCGAGTCGGTGTAGCCGACGACAAGCATCAGGGCGTTTTCCGTTGCTTCGGCCTGCGCTGCGGTGGCGCAAAGCTCAGCCTTGGCGCTGGGTGAAATCACTGCACGTCCGGTATCGAAATACACGTTTGTGGTGCTCTTGATATTATATTTGTCGATATCGCCCATGCGGCTGCGCAGCGCGGCGGTTGCCGCTGCCTGTTCGTCGAATTGCTGGGCCGTGCCGTTGCGGATCATCCGCGCGGTCTTGAGGTCATTGTTGCGGAAGGTGATCTGGCTGGCGATCAGGCCATTGGGGCCCTGCAACGTCTTCACCGTCACCGGCAGGCCATTGAGCAGGCCGTCCGCGGTCAGCTTGCCGCGACTGCTGCCGAAAAGGCCGCCGCCTGAGGCGATCTTCGTATCGTCCGTGACGATAAGAACAGTGCTGGTGCCATCGACAGCCGTGACCTTGATCTTTTCATCATTGCGCGCGGAAATGATGCCCTTGACCTCGGGCCCGGCAGGCATTGCCGCGCCAGTCACGGTGATCGCCGGCTGGGCGGGTTCCTGCTGCTGCGCATAAAGGCTGCCTGCCGATGGCGTGGCAAGCAGGATGAGTATTCCAAGTCTTTTGGTAACGAATTTCATTGAGTTATCCCTTCAAGCTGAAACTTCCCGCCTGGCCTGTTCATGTTAACCTTTCTGGCACATGAACGCCATCGGCAAGCCCAATAGTGTCCCGATAACGGGAGCGCATCGTGCGACGAACCGATGCGGACCGCCTCAATAATCGGGCAGGCCCGGACTTTTGGCCGGACTTCCAGACAGAACCAGAAACGCCGTGACGAACCCGGCGTTCCGCGGGTAGCGGCTAACCCCGGCCTTTCGGGGGCAGATCCCACAGCGCCCGTCCGTAATTCTCCGCCGCTTCTTCCCAGACCAGCGAGACATGCGTTACGCCAACATCGATATCGCGCTTGAAGCGCTGGATCGGGTTGCCGAGATAGACGGAGGTTGCGCCCGCCATCAGCGAAAGTTTGCTGGCCACTTCGCCCATCTTTCGCGAGACATAGGCAGCGTCGCGGTGCGAGGCGAAGGCATCGATCGGGGCTGGCGGGCCACCGGCCTGCGCCCAGCGGCCGAGTTCGTCCATGCGGTAGCGCATGATCAGTTCGGCGGCATGAATGTCCGTCAGGGCCTCGGTCAGCCGGATCTGGTTGGCGACCCGTTCCACCTGCAGTTCGCCCGTAAACAGGCCCTTCTTGCCAATGAGCGTCTTGCGCACGACCTCCGCCATGCCCGCAGCCATGCCGATCAGCGCTGCCGGAATTCCCCAGACGGCGGGCCAGGCAAAGGGCAGGCGGCCCATTGGAATGCCAAGCGCTTTGGCTCCCGGCGTCGTTCCCATGGCAACGTCCATGCCAGAGACGCGGCGATGCGCGGGCACAAAGACATTGTCGAGGATGAGGTCCTTGCTTCCCGTTCCGCTCAGGCCGGAAACGAACCAGTCATCCTCGATCGTCACATCGCTGCGCGGGATGAGTATCCAGTCAAAGCAGGTCGGGCTGGGTTTCATGATCAGGAACCAGTCCGCAAAGTCACAGCCGCTCGAGAACTTCCAGCGACCGGTCAACCTGGCTCCGCCGTCGACTTCGGTCATTTCGCTCTTGGTCGCAAAGGACACGGTCGAACACAGCCGGTCATCGCTGCCGTCCCAATAATCCTCCTGCGCCTGCATCGGGAAAAGGCTGACCTGCCAGTTGTGGATGACGAACAAATTGGTCACCCACCCGCTTGACCCGCAAGCTGTCGCAATCGTGCGGATCACTTCGACTGCGGTGTCGGGGCCCAGCTCATACCCGCCGAACCGTTTGGGCTGGAGAATCTTGGGGAAGCCGGCGGCGCGGAAATCCGCCACAGTCTCGTCCGAAAGCCGCCGGTTCTTTTCGGCGTCGGCCGAGCGTTCCCGCAGGACGGGCAGCAGTGCTTCCGCCCGCGCAATCATATCCGCCTTCGCGGGAATACCGGACTGCACCCTGACCGCACCGACCTCAATATTCATTGCCGCACCCCTTCAAAGCATCCTGCGGCTCGCTATCGCCGCGCGCCCGAAACCTGCCAGAGTGCGCGGGAACGGAACATAGGGACAAATACTAGGACCTCCCGCCATTTGGCGCCATTGCCAGTTGCGCCCGGCTTGCCTATGTTCCTGATATGTCCGTCACCATCCGCACCACGCTAGACGAGCCGGAAACGGGCCAGGCTTTCATCCCGCACCGTCCGGAGCGCCCACCCAAGACCGACGGAGGCAAGCGGTTCAGGATCGTCAGCGACTATGCGCCATCAGGCGACCAGCCGACCGCGATTGCCGAGCTTGTCGCCGGAATCGAGGCGCATGAACATGATCAGGTCCTGTTGGGCGTGACCGGTTCGGGCAAGACCTTCACCATGGCCAAGGTGATTGAAGCGGTGCAGCGGCCCGCCCTGATCCTTGCCCCGAACAAGATCCTCGCCGCGCAGCTTTATGGCGAATTCAAGAGCTTCTTTCCGGACAATGCAGTCGAGTATTTCGTTTCCTATTATGATTACTACCAGCCCGAGGCCTATGTCCCCCGGTCGGACACCTATATCGAGAAGGAAAGCTCGGTAAACGAAGCGATCGACCGGATGCGGCATTCGGCAACGCGCGCCTTGCTGGAGCGCGACGATGTGCTGATCGTGGCTTCTGTTTCCTGCCTCTATGGTATCGGTTCGGTTGAAACCTATTCGGCGATGATCTTCGACCTGAAAAAGGGACAGACCGTCGATCAGCGCGAGATCATCAGGAAGCTGGTGGCGCTGCAGTACAAGCGGAATGATCAGGCCTTTGCCCGCGGCAATTTCCGCGTGCGCGGGGACAATCTCGAACTCTTCCCGTCGCACTATGAAGACACCGCGTGGCGCATTTCCTTCTTCGGCGACGAAATCGAGGAGATTGTCGAATTCGATCCGCTGACCGGAAAGAAGGTCGCAGCGCTCGATTATGTCCGCGTCTATGCAAACTCGCACTATGTGACGCCCGGCCCGACGCTCAAGCAGGCCATGGAAGCGATCAAGCTTGAGCTGGCGGAACGGCTGAAGGAACTCGTTGCCGAAGGCCGACTGCTCGAGGCACAGCGGCTTGAGCAGCGGACCAATTTCGACCTTGAAATGATCGCGGCCACCGGAAGCTGCGCAGGCATCGAGAATTACTCCCGTTTCCTGACCGGCCGTTTGCCGGGCGAGCCACCCCCGACCCTGTTCGAATATCTGCCGGACAATGCGCTGCTCTTCGTCGATGAAAGCCATGTGACGATCGGGCAGGTCAATGGCATGTCGCGTGGTGACCACAGGCGCAAGTTGACACTCGCCGAATATGGCTTCCGCCTGCCCTCTGCCATCGACAATCGCCCGCTGCGTTTCAACGAGTGGCAGGCGATGCGTCCGCAGACGACCTATGTGTCGGCAACGCCCGGCAATTGGGAAATGGAACAGACCGGCGGTGTTTTTGTCGAACAGGTCATCCGGCCTACCGGCCTCATCGACCCGCCCGTCACGATCCGCCCGGTCGAGGATCAGGTGCAGGATTGCATCAACGAGTGCCGCAAGACGGCCGAGGCTGGCTATCGCACGCTCGTCACCACCCTCACCAAACGGATGGCGGAGGATCTGACCGAGTTCATGCACGAAGCCGGGTTACGCGTCCGCTACATGCATTCGGATGTCGAGACGCTCGAGCGGATCGAGCTGATCCGCGACCTGCGATTGGGCGTGTATGATGTCCTCGTCGGCATCAACCTGTTGCGCGAAGGGCTGGACATTCCGGAGTGCGGACTCGTGTGCATATTGGATGCCGACAAGGAAGGGTTCCTGCGGTCCGAAACATCATTGATCCAGACGATTGGTCGCGCCGCGCGCAATGTCGATGGCCGCGTCATTCTCTATGCCGACCGGATGACAGGCAGCATGGAACGCGCCATTGCCGAAACCGACCGCCGCCGCGAGAAACAGGTCATCTACAACACCGCGCACGGCATCACGCCGGAAACGATCAAGCGGGCGATCGGTGATATCATCAAGGACGTCGCGTCACGCGATCAGGTGACCATCGAGATTGAGGATGGACCGGTTCACATGGTCGGCCACAATCTCAGGGCCTATATCGAGGAGCTTGAAAAGAAGATGCGCGCCGCCGCCGCCGATCTCGAGTTCGAGGAAGCCGGCCGCCTGCGCGACGAAATCCGGATGCTGGAGCAAAGCGAGCTGGGGATACCCGTGGATCAGCAAAAACTGCCGATGATGGGCCGCAGCAACGAAGGCAAGCCGGGGACAAGGAAGACACGCTTCGGGAAAACGCAACGCAAGTTCGGGCGCTAGCGCACGGCTCCCTGCAACAGCAATCTTGGCACCAAGACTATTGCCCCCAGAAGCGGCCAGCGGCGCTGCCAGGGCTTGATCGCGATCTGCGTCCCGGCATGGCGATTGATCTTCCAGGCGAGGTAATCGACGCCGCCAGCGAAGGTGAAACTCGCCTTGGCCAGCCGCACGACAGACATGAGCTTGCCGTGCCGCTGCAATTTGCGCCAGCGGCGCAGAGCCAGCGCGCGGTCGAGCGCTGTTTCGGGAATTGCCTCTCCGAAACGGCGATAACGGTCCGGATCCGCATCGACGATCGAGCCAGAACGGTCCTCGCGTTCGGCGCGCAGTTCGGCACGATAGGTCTGGGCAAAGCCCGCGCGCCAGATATCGAGCGGATCGCATGACGCCGCAATCGGCCGGGCGAATCGGAACAGGGTCGGCGCAGCATCGGCCACGGCCGAAACGACGCTCTCCCGCGCAGCATCGTCGGCCATCCAGACCAATCGGCTGGGCTGGGCAAAGCGCGCCCAGACCGAGACGGTCGTGGCTGCCGGGCCATTGAGCGCGGCAAAATCCTCTTCGCTCAGCACTGCATATTTGGCGGCAAGTCCGGCATGCGCAAATGGAAAGACATTGGGCGGGATCAGGCGGTTTGCCATCGCCAGCCAGCGTCCCGGCCAGGCCGCTTCGTAGCTGGAAACAATGAGATAGAAATCGAGCATGAGCCCGTCCAGCTCCTGCTGGCGCAGGCAGGATCCATAAAAAAGCACGGCACGCGCGGCGCCCCCATATTGCGCAGCGATGGCCGCGGCCATTGCCGTTACACGGGGGTTGACCGGTTCCGCCAGTTCGGCACAGACCAGCGCGCGAAGGTCGCTCACGCTGCGAGGCGGAGGAACGATACCGGCGGCGTCGACCGCAGGACGATTGGCCTGCCCTTCAGCGCGTGAAATTCCTCGCCGTCGAGAATGACACTCGATCGTTCGCTTTCGATGCGGATGACATCGCCCTGCTCTACATGGACGCCAGCAACCGGCCTGTCACCGAGCTCACCCCGGATACTGGCGATCAGCGCCTTCAGCAAGGCGAGCGGCGACTGGTCCACTGCCATCAGCTTCAGGCCCGAAGCGCGGCCGCCAGACTTGCTGCCGAGCAACATCTTCTCGAGGGTCGTGACGATCAGGAAGGAAAAACGCTGCGAGGATTGGCCTTCACGGATCAGGGACACGCGAACAGGCTGCGGCGCGGGTGGCAAATATTTGCCGCGAACCCCGAAGATTGCCGAGAACAGCACCAGGATGCCCGCCAGAACATGGCTCACACCGTTCGGCAGGCCGAGCGGGTAGATCTTGTTGCGGCAGAAAAGGATCGTGTCAGCGAGGCCAGCCCCTCCAAGGAACATGCCAAGCACCGGGCGGTTGATGGCGGTTTCGCCTTCGGTCAGCGCAATCAGTTCGCGCTCCACAACATGCGGGCCAAGATCGCTTTTGGCCAGCATGGCAATGCGTTCAAGCGCGACAAGCGGATCGCCCGACGATCCCAGATCAAGCGCGATCAGATTGGTCTTGCCATTGGGCAGCACAGCGACCGGCGGGAGTTCACGCCCGAACTGGCCGCCATTGTATAGCTCGGTCAGCGTCGCCTGCACCGTTCCATCGCCGCCGTTGATGACGAGCACCTTGGGCCTTACCCGTGCAATCGACTCAAGCGCTTCGGCAATCTGGCTGACATGTTCCACTTCATAGTGAAACATGTCGGGGCGACCCGCGCAAAAGGCACGAATCCGGGGAAGCATGTCGCGATTGCCGGTCGAGCGGGGGTTCGACAGGAGCGCGACAGCAACCATGTCAGCGGCCCGACGTCATCTGGACAGGCTTGATCGAACCGCCCGACAGATATTTGAGGACGATCGTGATCGTCGTAACGCCTTCAGTGACGCGAACGGAAACCTTGTCAGCAGCCGGCTTGCGCTTGAAAATGATATCGAACAGCGAAACCTGGGGATTGCCCGATGCCCCGGCCCCGTCACCCTTGTCGGTCTTGCCGGCGCCATCGATGTCATGGCGGATATCGACAGCATAGGTGCCTGGCCCCGGCACCGGCATGCAGATCGCAACCGGGCCCGCAGATGGCACATCGGCAAGCGTGCGCTTCAGGACATGCTTCTTGTCGAACCATGTCGCGGGACTTCCACCGAATGTGCGAGCCCGGACCGTCCCGGCGCGATTCTTGAATCCAACCACATTGACAAGGATGGCTGGACCGTCCCCGCGTGCGCACGTTGCTGCATCGGGGCCCAAAATCGTCGCTGCCGCCGGCGCCGCGCTTGCCTGTGCAAACACGAGCGAAAGGCCAACCATGCAGCTGCGAAATTTCAACATGACCAACAGACTCCTCAAGGCTATATCCAGCAATACGTCGCCGAAAATCCCTGCGTAATTTGCGCTATGGGGACTCTTTGCGGCGAAATGATGGTCACTGGATAAACAGACACTCAAACAATGCTCTCAGCCGCCGATCGCTATATCGCTCGCTTGATCGCGGCACCGCTCTTTGCCTGCCTGGTCATTGCAGCACTGCTGCTGGTGCTCGACAAGATGCGACGGCTGTTCGATTTCGTGGTGTCCGAAGGCGGACCGGTGAGCGTCGTCTGGCGGATGCTGGCCAATCTTTTGCCGGAATATCTATCGCTTGGTATTCCAATCGGGCTTTTGCTGGGGATTCTGCTGGCGTTTCGGCGGATTGCGCTTTCATCCGAACTTGATGCCTTTCGCGCGATTGGCCAGAGTTACGGTCGGCTTCTGCGCACACCCTATTTGTATGCGATCGCACTGGCGCTCGTGAATCTGGCCATTGTCGGTTACGTGCAACCCTATGCCCGCTATGCCTATGAAGGCCTGCGTTTCGAACTCCGCTCCGGCGCGCTCGGCGCATCAATCAAGGTTGGTGAATTCACCCATCTCGGCAAGCGGATGACCATGCGGATTGAAAAGAGCAGCAACAATGGCCGCGATCTTTCCGGAATTTTCGTGATGGGCGAGGGCAAGGACGGAAAGACCCTTGCCGTGACCGCCGAAAAGGGAACCTTCCTTGCCACAGACGATCCCGACACGATCATCCTGCGGCTGGCAAACGGTGTGCTTGTTCACGATGCCCCAAGCTTCAAGACTCCCCGCATCCTGAGTTTCACCGGACACGACCTGCCGATTGACCTGCCCAAGATCGAAGCATTTCGCAATCGCGGCGGAAAAGACCGGGAGCTCACAATCCCCGAACTCGCGCGGGTCGGCAATGATCCGCGGGTGTCCAAGATGATTCGCGATGAAACCCGCGCCAATTTCCATTTCCGGCTTGTCGAAGTGGCCATGATGCTGCTTCTGCCGCTGCTTGCCGTGGCCCTCGCCGTTCCGCCCAAGCGGTCTTCATCCTCGCTTGGGGTGTTCCTGTCGATCGTGATGGTGGTCGCCTATCACAAGGTCAATGAGTATGCCGAAAGCATGGGCTCGCTCGGCCTGATCGATCCCTTCTACGCCCTCTGGCTGCCCTTCCTTGCCTTTGCAGCGTTGATCTGTTGGATGTTCTACACCGTTGCCTATGTGCCGGGCGGGCAGCCCATCGGCGCGCTTGAACGGTCCTTCGCCAAACTTGGCACCGGGTTCCGGCGATTGCTGGGCAGATTCCTGCCGGGTCTGGCAGGGAGCTGATCATGTCGAACTCCTTTTTCCCGTCGAGCACGATCAGCTGGTATATGGCGCGCATGTTCCTGTTGCGCAGCCTCGCTGTGCTGCTTGCGCTGACTCTCGTGCTGCAGACGCTCGACCTCTTGGGCGAATCCGGAAATGTCCTGGCGCACAAGGGCAATGGCAGCGCCGAGCTCTGGACTTATCTTTCGTTGCGCCTGCCGGAAATCATTGCCTTCCTGCTGCCCTTTTCGATCCTTCTGGGCACCATCATCACGCTGGCGACGCTCAACCAGAACAGCGAAGTGATTTCGATGAAGGCAGCCGGCCTCTCTGCACATCAGGTGCTGGCCCCGCTGATTGTCGCTGCATTCGGCGTCGCTCTGGCGTCCTTTGCCTTCAATGACCGGATCGTTTCGCGTGCAACTGCAACGCTGGACCGCTGGCAACGTGCTGAATACGGCCCCATCCCGGTCGAAAGGAATGGCGCGGACAACGTCTGGGTGCGCGATGGAGACCATCTGATCCATGCCGAAAGCGTGACAGGCCGAGCAAACGCGACGCGCCTGTTCAACGTAACAATCTATAATCGCTCCGGCGGCTCTTTGCTTGCAATTGTGCGGGCGCCGCGCGCGATTCCTCAGGCCGGCGGCTGGACCCTGATTCAGGCAACCCGGTTCGATGTTGCCAGCGGGATGCGGTCCAGTTTGGGCAATGTGCAGGTAGGCGCTGGCGTCAGGCCGGAGCAGTTTACGCTGTCAAATGTCAGTGCGGATGGAATGTCATTCCGGCGGCTATGGCGCGCCATTGGCGAGTTGCGCGAGGCCGGGCGGCCGACTGCGGCCTTGCAAGCCGGCCTTTGGCACAAGATCGCCGGGCCACTTTCAACGATGCTGATGCCGCTGCTGGGTGCTGTGGCCGCTTTCGGACTTGCCCGGTCTGGCCGCCTTTTTGTGCGGGCGGTGATCGGCATGGCGCTTGGCTTTGCGTATTTCGTCGCAGACAATTTCGGCCTGGCGATGGGCAATCTCGGCGCCTATCCGCCGCTGCTCGCGGCCTGGGGCCCATTCTTCCTGTTCCTGCTCATTGGCGAAGCCGTGCTGATCCAGACCGAAGAATAAGGTCAGGCGCCTTTCGCCGTATTGCTCATCAGCCGGACGACCAGCCCGGGAAGCCCGTCATAACTTGCGCGATGATAAGCGGATTCGGGCACGAGTGCTGCGCTCAGGCGGCGGTGCGCTTCGCCAAGCGCATGATAGGGCAAGCCGGGGAGGAGATGGTGAAGCGCATGATAGCGCAGCCCGACCGGCGCCCATAGTGCCGGAAGGAAGCCGGGAGGCGGCACGTTGACGCTGTCGAGAAACTGGGCTGTGACACTCATGACGTCACCGTCATTTTCCCAAAGGTGCGCGACAAGTGTGCGGATCTGGTTCAGCACCACAACGCCGGACAGTACGCCCAAAAACAGAAGGAAGCCCCGCAACGGAATGAGTCCGCCAAATACCGATGCCAGCAAGGCGATCGCCCACAGGCTGCAGGCCGTTTCCAGCACCAGCCAGTCGCGCCTTGCCTCTCCCTCCGGGGGACGACGGCGGAAAACGGGATTGATGATCAGGCCTGAAAAACGTTCGACCACAAGGACCCGCAATGGCGGGATGACGGCCGAAAGCGGGGTCAGAATGGCAAAGCGGACAAGCAGGGCAATCGGCCCAAGCACAGCGACAAGCACAAACAGAGGAACTGTCCAGGGCTTCATCAGGGCAAGCGGAAGATATTCCGGATCTTCGACTGTTCCGTAACGCGTCCGGGCATGATGGAGATTGTGGATCCCTTCATACATGAAAGACGGGACCAGAAGCGGCACTCCGATGAGAACATTCCAGGCCAGGCGGAACCCCGGCACTGCAGAATGCTTGATATGCGTCAGTTCATGAATGAACAGGCCAGCGCGATACAGCCCCATGATGGAGACAATTGCCCAGCCGGCAATTGCGAATGGCTGCGAGGCGGCCAACGCCAGAATAAGGCCCGCATAGCCCAGAATCGTGAAGGTGAGGAAATCTGCCCAGTAAATCTGCGGATTCGGCGCGTTCAGATCACGCGTCAGATCGGCTGCGGCGCGGATCATGACCATATCGTCCGCAACGCGAGACTTCGTGACCTCGGCATCGCGAAGCGGCGTGACGCTGTCAGAGGCAAGAGTGGCAGATTTCATCGCTCGGGCTAACACCAGAATAGTGTGGCAGGATGATGGCGCACCACCCTGATCTCTACAGCGACGTCGCGCCACATTCACGTACGGCAGGGATTCCCGCGACAGGGCGAATGCACTATGCCCGGATCAAAGGAGACAATCTTGACGCAAGCTACACTTTCGGTTCGCCCGGTCGCAACCAAAGCCGACCGGAAGGCGTTTGTCGACCTGCCGTATCGCCTCTATGCCAGCGATCCAAACTGGGTTCCGCCGCTGAAGGACGAAGTCCATGGCCTCATCATGCCAGGCCGGAACCCCTGGTTCGAACATGGCGAAGCGCAGCTCTATCTTGCCGAACAGGGCGGGCGGGTCGTTGGCCGGATTTCCGCGCATATCGACCATCTTGCGCTTGGCCAGCCAGCCGACAAGGGGATGGGACCGGGCACAGGCAACTGGGGATTGCTTGAGGCCGAAGATGAAGCCACGGCAGAAGCCCTGATTGCCCAGGCCGAGACCTGGCTTAGGGGCAAGGGGATGCACCGCGTCCTCGCGCCTTTGAGCATATCGGTCTGGGACGAACCCGGCTTGCTGGTTTCAGGCTTCGATCACCCGCCAACCGTCATGATGGGACACAATGCCGCTGCCTATCAGGGTTGGGTCGAAGGGCAGGGTTACAGCTTTGCCAAGGCCCTCAAGACCTGGGATCTCGACATCAGCGGGCCTTTTCCCGAACTCGTCAACCGGATCGTTGCTGCGGGCGAAAAGAATGCCCGCATTCGCATCCGCCAGGTCGAGAAATCGCGCTTCAACGAAGAAGCAAAGCTCATCCTCGGCATATTGAACGACGCCTGGTCGGACAATTGGGGTTTCGTTCCGCTTTCGGACAGCGAAATCGACTATGTCGGCAAGAAGCTGAAGCCGATCGTCTATGAAGACCTGATCATGGTCGCCGAATATGACGGCGAACCGGTTGCTTTCATGATCGTCCTTCCCGACATCAACGAAAAGCTCGTGCAGTTCGGTGGCAAGCTTCTGCCGTTCAACTGGGCAAAGCTGCTCTGGTGGCTGCGCAGGCCGCAGGTCCGCACGATGCGGGTGCCATTGATGGGGGTCGTAAAGCGGCTCCAGTCATCACGCATGGCGAGCCAGCTGGCTTTCATGATGATCGAGTTCATCCGGCGCACTGCCGTTACGCGCTATGGCGCATCGCGCGGCGAGATTGGCTGGATCCTTGACGACAACCAGGGCATGAACGCGATTGCCGACGCCATCAATTCCCATGTCAACAAGGACTATTGGCTCTACGAAAAGGCTTTGTGATGTCTGACCAGTCCACGCGAATCACGGCCTTCCGCGCCCTGCACGAACGGGGCTGTTTCATCCTGCCCAACCCGTGGGACGCAGGCAGCGCAAAGCGGCTCGAAAAGCTCGGCTTCAAGGCGCTGGCTTCATCGAGCTCGGCCGCTGCCTGGACGCTGGGTCTCAACGATCACCAGATCACGATCGAGCAGATTCTCGACCATCTGGACCGTCTGTGCGCGGCGACGGATCTGCCGGTCAATGCCGATTTCGAAAGCGGTTTTGCAGATTCGCCCGAGGGCGTGGCTGCCAATGTAAAGCGCGCATTGGGAACCGGGATCGCCGGCTTGTCGATCGAGGATCAGGCCGGGCCGGGACAACTCTATCCGCTCGACATGGCCGTCGCACGCATACGGGCGGCGCGCGCAGTGATCGATGCAGGTGGAACCGGGGCGCTGCTTGTTGCGCGAACCGAAGCCTATCTCAACGATCTGAAGGACGTTAGCCTTGCAGTCGACCGGCTGACGGCCTTTGCCGAGGCGGGCGCGGACTGCCTTTTCGCGCCTGGAATGACCAATCCTGCCGAAATCGCGAAGACTGTGGAGGCGGTTGCACCCAAGCCGGTCAATGTCCTGATCATGAACCCGGACATGCGGGTTGCCGATCTTGCCGCGCTGGGCGTGCGCCGGATCAGTGTGGGCGGAGCGCTGGCAGCAGCGGCCTGGCGCGGGTTTGACGTGGCCGCGGGCGCCCTTGCAGAACAGATGGTTTAAGCCCGTCGCCCCTGCGTTAGCGGATCAACGCAATCTTCTAATCCAGCTCGATCCAGGTGGCAGCATGGTCGCTGGCCTTTTCTCGGCCGCGATGCTCCTTGTCGACTCCGGCATCGACCAAACGGTCGGCCGCTTCGGGGGACAGCATCAGATGATCGATCCTGAACCCGGCATCGCGCTGCCAGGCGCCGGCCTGATAATCCCAATAGGTCCACAATGGCCCCGTCGGATGGCGGGCACGCAGCGCATCGGTCAGCCCCAGCATCGACAGCCGACGAAACGCCGCACGGCTTTCCGGCTGCATCAATGCATCATCCATCATCGAACGCGGGTTCGCGATATCGGCATCGGTCGGGATGACATTATAGTCGCCGGCAAGGACCACCGGGATTTCCAGAGCCATCAGATCCCGCGCCCGGCGCGTCAGCCGTTCGAACCAGCGCAATTTGAAATCGAATTTTGGCCCGGGCTGCGGATTGCCATTGGGCAGATAGATGCTTGCAACGCGAATGCCCATGACATCGGCTTCGATGTAGCGGCTGTGTTCATCCTCCGGTTCCCCATCGAGGCCCTTCTGAACTTCGACCGGCGCGTCGCCGCGCGCGAGAATGGCAACGCCATTGAATGCTTTCTGGCCATGCCAGACGCCCTTGTATCCCACTGCTTCAACGTCTGCGATCGGCAGAGTCTCGTCGCTGGACTTCAATTCCTGCAGGCAAACGACATCCGGTCGGGTTTCATCCAGCCATTCGATCAGCCGCGGGAGACGCGCCTTGATGCCGTTGACGTTATAGGTGGCAATCCGCATTATCTGGCCGTCGGGGTGTCGGACGAAAAACCGGTATCCACCTTTTCTGCCACCCCCTCTTAAACCGAAAAGCTTGCGCCGCAGCCGCACCCTGATGCCGCCTGCGGATTGGTGATGCGAAAGGCCGAGCCGCCAAGCGATTCGACGAAATCAACTTCCGATCCCTCGATCAGGTCGAGGCTGACCGGATCGACAACAAGGCGCACGTCACCCTTGCTGGTCACAATGTCATCAGGTTCGATCGTCTCAGCAAGGCCATAGCGATATTGAAAGCCCGAACAGCCTCCGCCTTCGACCGCAAGCCTCAGGATTGCAGGCTTTCCCTGACGCTTGGCAATCCAGGCAACGCGCGTTGCCGCGCTTTCGGAGAGTGTGACGCTCATGGGCGTAAAGATAGGAGCAATGACCCGGCACCGCAACCGGCAGGGACGGGATCGATTATTTGGAACCCGGCTCCAACGGACCACCGACCGCTGTGCTGCTGCTGCGGCGCTGCATGGCGACGAGGTAGTCCGACGTCTGGAGGAACGGCACGGGGTTCACCGCGCGGCCATCAATCCGGACTTCATAGTGAAGATGCGTCCCGGTTGAACGGCCCGTCGAGCCCATGAGCGCGATCAATTGCCCGCGCTTCACGCGCGTACCCGGCATCACAAGGATGGAGGACAAATGACCATAGCGAGTCTGGATGCCACGTCCGTGATTGAGTTCAACCAGATTGCCGTAACCACCGGCCCAGCCGGTGCGGTTCACCACGGCATCGGCGGTTGCGTAAATCGGCGTCGCGTAGGCGCCGGGAATGTCGACACCTCCATGCATGGCAGCTCCGCCGCGGAAAGGGTCGGTCCGAATACCGAAATTGCTGGTGAAGGTCAGGCTCTGGACCGGGCGCATCGACGGGATGGCGACAATGCCGGTCTGAAGCTGGTCAAGGCGCTTCCAGCTGTTGAACAGCGCCTGAAACTGGGGGTCGGGCTGGCCGGGCTTGGCTGGCGCGATCTGCGTTCCCGCCGGAACAGGCTCATAGGGACCGCCAACACCTGTCATCGACTGGGGGGATCCAAGCCGCTGGGGCGAAATGCCAAGGCGGGCAACCATTTGCGCAGCCTGACGATAGCGGGCTTCTGTCGAGACCCGCACTGCAGAAGCCATTGCAGTCTGGGAAAGTTCGACTTCGCCAAAAGCCGCCGCAATCTCCGCATCGACCGACCGTGCATCGGCTGGAAGCAGGGCCGCGAGCTTGGCAGGATCGCCTTCGCCTTTCAGCACGGCCGCGAGAAAGGCCTGACGCGCCTCAAGCTTGGCGGCGTGTTGCCGTGCTGAAACGCGGATAGCGGACACTTCCGACTGCAGCGCTTCCACGCGGTCTTCCATCATCGCCACTTCGACCTGGCGCGACGCAAAATTTTCGATGGCGCCCGAAATGGCTGGGGTGCCCAATGCAAACTGGACGAGACCGAAAAGCGAAATCGCAACGACGAAGGTTCCGCCCGAAACAGCAGCGAACTGAGCGCGCGCCGAAATATGGACACGGCGCATGGCGCTTCCATCGTGCACAAATACATCTCGTGCGCGGAACAGCTTGACGAATTTGGACAATAGCCCAGACCCGTTCGATTGCGACAAAGAAGCCATGATTCCCCCGGCGACCCAAACTCTGAAAGCGCCGCCTACGACCCGACGCCTGTTGTGATGCAGATCACTGCGGCACCGGCCCGGTCGATGCAAGCGATGCATAAAGTTCACGGGGCAGACCGGCTTTCGTGCGCGCCGAGTCGTTGAATGGAGGCTTAAGGGGTCCCCGAAAATGCTGTTTCACCAGTGTTTTCCAGCACTCTGCCATGTCCAGCCCCGCAGAATCGCACAGGCGCGAAAACCAGCGCGCGCCGACCGCGACATGACGGATCTCGTCAGCATAAATGCGGGCCAGAATCCGCGCGGACGTGCGGTCTCCGGCTGCCTCAAGCCGCGCGATTGTTCCCGGACTGACGTCAAGGCCGCGCGCTTCGAGAACCATCGGGACGACTGCGAGTCGCGCCATCAAATCATTGCGAGTCGCCTCGGCCGCCTCCCAAAGCCCGTCATGCGCCGGAAGCGCGCCATAATCGCTGCCCAGCGCAACCAGCCTTCGCCTGAGCAGGGCAAAATGCATGGCTTCATCCGCGCCAACCGAAAGCCAGTCGGTCACGAATTCGCGCGGCTGACCGGCTCCGAATCGGCCGGCCGCATCGAAGGCGAGGTCGATGGCAACAAATTCGATATGGGCAAACGCATGGAGCATCGCGATCCGGTTTGCCTGCGAGCCGCCACGACGCCGGCTCGGCATCCGGTTTGGCGGGAGCAATGCGGGCGCATCGGGCCGCGCCGGGCGGTCGGGCATCGATTCGTCGAAGCGGTGCGCAAGGCGTCCGAGCCGCCAATCCCGCGCGACGGACCGGGCACGCATCGCCTTTGCTCTTGGGTCGGCCGTCAACAGGACCGACCGGATGGCCGCCCCAACGCTTGTCACAGGAAAAGCTGCGCCGCTTTGCCAAGATAGACCAACCCGATCCCGGTCACGATCCACGCTGTCCAGCGCTTGAAATCGACATCGCTGATGCGGTCAAGCACCCAGCCCCCGGCGATGGTGCCGAGCATCGACGCCGGAATCGCAAGCGCAAAGACCCACAATGGCGGCATCGCGCCTCTTTGTGCCGCGAGCAGCAGCGGCGTACCATACACCAGAATTTTGGCGAGATGACTGAACACCTGCGTTGCAGCCTTGGTCGCCACAATCTGGTGCCGGGTCAGTGCCGTCCGCACAAAGAAGATATCCAGCAACGGCCCAGCAACGCCGGCCGTCAGATTCACCAGTGTCACGAGAAATCCCGATATCAGCGCATGGGGCGTTTTGGCTGCGTCAAGCTGTATCCAATGTCTCGGCAGCCAGACCAGCATGGGGACGAGCCCCAGCAGAAGAAAAAGCAACGGGCGGGAAGGCGCAAAGGACACAAGCGCGATGACACCGGCAGCAGCGGCAGAAGCTAGCGCGTAATTGGCAATGATGCGCCAGGCGACATGCTGGCGGTGCAGCACGGCACGCCAGCCATTGGCTACAAGCTGCAGGATGCCGTGCGTCACAAAAGCTGCCGAAACGGGCAAGACAAAGGCCAGTGCCCCCATCAGCACCAACCCGCCCGCCATGCCGAAAATTCCGGAAAGTGCCGCAGTCAGAAACGCCGTGGCGATCAGGAATGCCGAAACTGCAGGTCCCACGACTAAAGCGCCTTCACTGCCTCCAGCACGTCAGCCGCATGACTGGCCACCTTCACCTTGCGCCAGACCCGCGCAATCTTGCCGTTTGCATCAATCAGGAACGTCGACCGCTCGATCCCCATATAGGTGCGTCCATACATCGACTTTTCCACCCAGACGCCAAAGGCTTCGCAGACGGCGCCACTTTCATCGCTGCCGAGGGCAACCTTCAGTCCATATTTGTCGACAAATTTGGCGTGGCTCTTGATGCTGTCCTTCGAAATGCCGACGATATCGGCACCAGCCTTGGCAAAATCAGCCGCAAGCGCCGTAAAATCCTGCGCTTCGCGCGTGCAGCCCGTCGTATCGTCCTTGGGGTAGAAATAGAGGACAAGCGCGCGGCCCTTGTGACCGGCGATTGCGGCTTCGCCCCCGTCGAGCTTTGCATAGCGGACATCGGGTGCGGCATCGCCCGGGTTGAGCATGATCAATCTCCCTTTGCAGCGGCGGAAATCGCCTGCCAGCTTTCGGATACGCTCTGCCGCACGTCGGCGAGCGCTGCAAGCAGGCTCTCCCAGTCGGGGCGGTCGCAGGCGCGCGCGATGAGCGCGCAGATGGGCGCGGTAGGCGTCTCCAGATCGGGAGCGACGAGCCGGACGGTGACCAAAAACCGCGAGAGAAGCCGGTAGGCATCGGACAAGCCCTGCGGCAACAGTCCCGCCCCAACCAGTGTGTCAACCGCATCACCAAGATTGGGCACCAGTCCCTTGCGATGGACAAGTTGCATCACCTGCACCGTGAATTCGAGGTCCACCAGTCCGCCATCGCACAGCTTGACGTCGAGCGGGCCTTTCGGAGGCTTGTGCGCCGCTATGTCTGCGCGCATCTTGGCCGCCGCGTTGACAATATCCTGAGGCTCGCGCGGCTGATTGAGCACCGCATCAATGATGGCGTCCGTTTCCGACCGGGCTTTCGCGGACCCGAACAGCACCCGGGCGCGGGTGAGCGCCATATGCTCCCAGGTCCAGGCCTCCTCGCGCTGGTAGCGCGCGAAACTGTCGAGCGAGACGACCAGAGGGCCTTGCGCGCCGGACGGGCGAAGCCGGGTATCGACTTCGTAAAGGGCGCCTGCTGCCGTTGCGACGGAAAGTCCCGCCGTCACGCGCTGCGCAAGCCGGTTGAAATACTGCGTCGCGCCAAGAGGCTTTGCACCATCGGATTCCGCCGCAAAATCGCCGCTGAAAAGATAGACAAGGTCAAGGTCGGACGCATGGGTGAGTTCGCCTCCCCCCATACGGCCGAGCGCGAGGATGATCAGTTCGGAGCCCGGCACCTTGCCATGCGCAGCTTCGAATTCTGCGGTGACGGCCTCACTCACGACAAGGATGGCCGCTTCCGCCACCCGGGCATAGCCGCCAGCAACGCTGACCGGATCGCTTGCACCAACAACGATTTGCACACCAAGCGCGAACCGCAATTCTCCGACAAGCTGACGAACGCGATCGAGCCGCTCCTCAAGACTCGCCCGGCCGTCCTCGACCCGCAGCCGCGCTGCAATGGCCGCCACATCGGGGAGAACATCGAACGCAGTCGCGTCGATCAGGCCATCAAGCAGGCTGGCGCGGCGCGAAAGATCGGCTGCAAGCGTCGGCGCGGTGCACAGGATATCTGTCAGGACCCGCAAAAGCTGCGGGCGCGCTTCAAGCAGGCGAAACAGGTTGATGGCGCTCGGCAGCCGGTCGATCAGGCCGTCCAGCCGATTGATCGCCGATACCGGATCGGCGGATCGGCCAAGCGCAAGAACAAGTCGCGGCAGAACCGCCTCGAGGGCGTCCTGAGCGGCTGCACTGCGCAAGCAGCGGGCCTGCCCGCTGCGCCATCCTGAAATCCGCTGAGTGACGGTCAGGGGGTCGTCAAACCCCACCGATGCAAGCATCGCCTCAAGTGCTTCGGCATCCTGCGGCAGGGCATCCGGGCGGTCCGAATCGAGTGCGTCATAAAGATGCCCGACAGCATCGACATGCGGCGCGAGGAGCGCGAGCAAGTCCTGTCCCGAGGCAAGTCCGTGCAACTTGGCCACAGTGTCAAGAGCTTCGGCCTGTCTGGGCAGCGCATGGGTCTGCTGGTCGTCGACCATCTGCAAGCGATGCTCGATCGTGCGGTAGAGCCGATATGCATCGACCAATATCCTTGCATCGTCGCTCTCCAGATGGCCCGCCCGGGCCAGAGCGTGGAGCGCGTCCATCGTCGCTGGCACCCTGAGTGCCGGATCGCGGCCTCCGTGGATCAGCTGGTGGATCTGGGCAAAGAATTCGCATTCGCGAATCCCGCCGCGTCCGCGCTTCAGATCGAACCCGGGCCCGAACGCCTGCCCACCGGCATAATGGTCTCGGATCCGCCGCGACATGCCCCGAATCTCGCTGATCGCCCCGAAATCAAGGCCTCTGCGCCATATGAATGGCTTTATGACGTCAAGAAAACCCTGCCCCAGCGCGACATCGCCCGAACAGGCCCGCGCCCGGATGAACGCCGCGCGCTCCCACGCCAGCGCACTCGATTCATAATAGGAGATCGCAGCCTCCACCGGCAATGCAATCGGCGTTACTTCGGGATTGGGTCGCAGCCGCAGGTCGACGCGAAAAACATAGCCATCGCCGTCGCGCGCCTGCATCGTCTGCATCATCCGCGTTGCAATCCGGACCGCCGCTTCTGCCGGTTCGTCCCTCTGGCGGTGCGGCAAGGTTTCGGGATCGAAAATCAGGATGGGATCGATGTCGGAACTGTAATTGAGCTCACGGCTGCCATGCTTGCCAAGAGCAATGGCGGCAAAACCCCGCGGTTCGGCGCCGGGCGTCAGCGTCTCGATCGACTCGCGGATTGCATGATCGAGAGCGAGATCGGCGAATGCAGACAGTTCGCCAACCACGTCTTCAAGCGGGAGAATGTCGGCAAGGTCGCCAATCGCCAGCGTGAGCGCAAGCCGCGCCTTTGCAATCCGCAAGGCTGTCGGGACCGGCATATTGGCGTCGATGATCCTCGCCGCTGCCAAGGCCCCGGCCATGTCGCCTGCGCCAAGCAGGTCAGCAAGATCTGCATGCCGCGTGATCAACTTGCGCAGGAACGGGGAATGCGCCTCGGCCCGGGCCAGCGCTCCATTGAGCGCTGCTGCTGTCATTCGGCCAGTGCTTCTGCGGCTTCGGTGGCGCGACGGCGCTGGGTAAACCAAATGGCGATGATGGCGAATTCGTAGAGCAGGTAGAGCGGCACCGCGAGCAGGATCTGCGACAGAATATCCGGTGGAGTCAGCACCGCCGCCACCGCAACGATGGCGACGATGGCGTAACGACGGCCTTTTTTCAGCTGATCCCGCGTCACAATCCCGGCGCGCTCCAACAGCATCAAAAGGACCGGCAGGAGAAACGCCAGGCCAAAGCCGAGAATGAATTTCGTGACGAAATTCAGATAGTTGCCGACGCCAGGCAGCGCTTCCTGCTGGATGCCCCCGACGTCGCCGCTATAGCCAAGCAAATAGGTCAGAGCGATTGGCATCGCGACATAATAGGCCATCGCCGCACCCCCCGCGAAGAGGATCGGCGTCATCAGCAGAAAGGGCAGGAATGCCCTTTTTTCCTTCGCGTAAAGACCCGGCGCAATGAACCGCCAGAGCTGGGTTGCCATGACAGGAAAGGCGATCATCAAGGCCGCAAACAGCGCGACCTTCAGTTCCACGAAGAAGGCCTCAAAAATATCGGTATAGATGATCTTGCCCTGCCCCGCCCTGAGGAGCGGCTGGACGAGAAAGGCAAAGATCGGCCGCGCAACATAAAGGCAGCCCAAAAAGGCTACTCCGAACGCCGCGAAACTCCAAAGCAGCCGCCGCCGCAATTCGATCAGGTGATCGAGCAGCGGCGCCTTGGTTTCATCGATGTCCTTCAAGGCTTGGCGCCTTCTGCAGCCGGTTCCGGCGCGGGTGGTTCAGGCGGTGGAGCAACCGGATGCTCGGCCATGATGCGGGCGTTTTCCTCAGCCCATTTCTTTTCCATCTCAGCGAGCTCGCTTTCGCGGATCATCTCATCGAAGCCGGATCGGAATTGCCCCGCCACGCGCCTTGCCTTGCCGACCCATTGCCCGACCATTCGCAGGACGCGCGGAAGATCCTTGGGGCCAATCACGACCAGCGCGACAATGGCCACCAGCATCAATTCGGTGGGCGCGACATCGAACATGGTATGCGGTTCAGGCCTGCTTGTCGGTCTGCTTTTCGGCCTCGATCACGGTCGGAGTTGACTGCGCCTCGATCTTGGCCGCAGGCTTCTGGGCCTCGTCGTCGTCGGCAAGCCCCTTCTTGAAGCTCTTGATGCCCTTGGCGACGTCACCCATGAGACCTGACACACGACCGCCGCCGAAAAGCAGCAGCACGACCAGTGCCAGCAAAAGAATATGCGGAAGACTGAGGCCCATGATTATTCTCCTTGAGCGGCCATGGCTGGCGCGCATGGGTGTTACCGGATGCTTCCGGCATTGGATGCATATGCGTCTATTTAGTCGCTCTCGTCGACAGTTTCCAGTTGCTCAGCATCTCTGCCCTGCATTTCGAGCGCATCGAACGCCAGATCGACCGGATCAAGCAGCCCGGCAGCCTTCAGATCCTCGATTCCCGGCAGGTCGCGACGGCTTTCCAACCCGAAATGAGCCAGGAATCCCGGTGTCGTTGCATAGGTGAGCGGCCGACCGGGGACGTCCCGCCTCCCCGCTGGCCTGACCCAGCCGGCTTCCATGAGGACGTCGAGGGTGCCTTTCGAAATCTGGACCCCGCGAATGGCCTCGATCTCGGCGCGGCTCACCGGCTCATGATAGGCAATGATCGCCAGCGTCTCGATCCCTGCGCGAGAAAGCTTGCGCGCTTCCTCGCGTTCGCGGCGCAGGATATGGGCAAGATCGGGCGCAGTCTGAAATAGCCAGCGCCCGCCGCGTTCGACCAGATTGATGCCGCGACCCTCATAGCGCATCGCCAGATCGCTGAGCGCGCCCTTCACATCGGCGTCGATCCCCACATAGGCGGCAATTTCGGACACCGTCATCGGTTCGCTGGCCGCGAACAGCGTGGCTTCGACGGCCCGGGACAGGTCTTCGGCAGGATCGATCATGCGGCTCTCACCATCAACGGGGCAAAGGCCTCTTCCTGTGCCAGTTCAAGCCTGCCCTGCCTTGCCAGCTCGAGGGTCGCGACAAAGCTCGACGCAAGTGCGGAGCGCCGGAATACCGGATCGTCGGTTTCGGGCAGGAAGTGCCCGATCTCCATCCAGTCGATTGCGACCCCAACCAGTCGGGCCACGCGTTCGATCGCATCTTCAAGCGTCATGACACGACGCCGGGCGACAATGTGAAAGGCCGGCATCGCGCGTGCCTTCACATGACCATAGGCCTGGATGAGATCGAAAATTTGCGCATCCCATTTCGCCTTGCGGATGACGCGCAGCCCATCGGGCAGGCCCCGTGCAAAGACATCGCGCCCCAGACGATCACGCCCCATCAGCCGAGCGCCCGCCTCGCGCATCGCGTTCAGCCGCTCCAGCCGCAGCTGGAGGCGCAGGGCCAGTTCTTCCGGGCTCGGATCGACATGCGGCTCACGCGGGAGAAGCAGGCAGGATTTGAGATAAGCCAGCCAGGCCGCCATCACGAGATAGTCCGCTGCAATTTCGAGTTTCAGCGCCTTCGCATTGGCAATGAAATCCAGATATTGCTCAACGAGCGCCAGGATCGAGATTTCCCGCAAGTCGACCTTCTGGCTCCGCGCAAGGGCAAGCAGCAGATCGAGTGGCCCTTCCCAGCTTCCCAGCTCAAGCAGGAACGGCTCACCATCGGCGGGTGTCGCAAATTCCTCAATGATCAGCTGTTCTCCCATTCAGGCCGCAAGCTGCAACAAGGCGTCGCGCTTGGCAAGAAGCGCTGGCATTTCGGCAATGTCGGGCATGGGGCCAATCGTCGCCATTGCACGCGCCAGTCGGCCCTCGCCCTCGGTGGTCAGCGTTCCGACTTGATTTGCAATCGCCACCATCTCCTCCATGCGGCCCCAGCAGTTGAGCGCAGCGTCGCAGCCGGCTGCAACGCTCGCGGCTGCCAGATCGCCGATCGCACCATTGAGCGCCTTCATGTCCAGATCGTCGCTCATCAGGAAGCCGTCAAAGCCGATGCGCGTGCGGATAATGTCTCCGATCACGACGGGCGAAAGCGTTGCACAGCGCTCCGCATCCCAGGCTTCGAAGATGATGTGCCCCGTCATCCCCATGGGGGCATCGGCAAGGCGCTGGAACGGGGCAAGGTCAGCGGCAAGCGTTGCATCGTCTGCGCTGACGACCGGGAGGGCATGATGACTGTCGACCACTGCGCGCCCCTGCCCCGGCATATGCTTGACGACACCGACCACGCCGCCAGCGCGCAGTCCTTCTATCACGGCACGCCCGAGAGCTGCCACCTGCATTGGCTCCGACCCCAGTGCGCGGTCCCCGATTGCCGGGTGGGTTTCCGGCACGCGGACATCAAGCAGCGGCAGACAATCGACCGTAATTCCGACTTCGCAAAGCGTCAGCGCAATCGCCTTGGCATTGACCCGGGCTGCCTCGATGGCAGACATCGGCGCACGGGCATAAAGCCGGTCGAACGCTTCTCCCGAGGGAAAGGCTGGCCATTCCGGCGGTTGCATCCGCGCGACGCGGCCACCTTCCTGATCGATCAGGATCGGCAGGTCATCACGACCGTGCAGCGCGCGGAGCGAATCCGTCAGGGCCCGCAACTGGTCACGGGTCACGATATTGCGCTTGAACAGGATATAGCCCGCAGGATCGGCGTCCCGGAAAAAGGCGGCCTCATCTGGCGTTAGGGCAGGGCCCGACAGGCCGAAGATCGATGCAAGCATGACAGGCTCAATAACCACCTGCACCGGACTTGTGGAGCAGAAAGCGATGCCCGATTCGAATCCTCGCGGGAACAGGCTTGCCCGAGTTCCCGAAAATGAGCAGGGGGCGGGAATGAAACAGTCCCGGTCGCGCAATCATGGCTGAAGCGTCTGTCACATTCGCTCAGCCTGCAGAAGAACTTCGCCCCTTCATCCCTGCCTATTGGGATGTCGCGATCGAGGGCGAAGGGATCGTCGAAGACCTGTTGCGGCCGGAATGGACAAATATCCGGCTGGTCAATGGCGGGGAATGGGCATTCGGGCCATCGCGCGCGCACCTCGCACCGCTTGCAGATCGCGCGATCGTCCACGGCGTGGCCAGCCATGTCCAATGGGTGCGCGGGAGCGCCGGCATGGTCTTTTGCGTGCCCGTTTTCCCGATGGGCTGGCACCGGCTGCTCGATGCGCGGGCCAGCCGCTATGCAAATGCCATTCGTCCGCTGTCCGACATCTTGGGCAGCGATGGGGATCGGCTCTTCAACGCAGTGATGGCGGCGGACAGCCTTGAAGGGCGCGTTGCGGCAGCCGACGCCTTCTTTCTGGAACGATTGTCCCGCACGAAAAGAGGGCCAGTTTCCGAGCGGATCGAGGCCGTCTCGCTTGCGATTGCCGATCCGGATTGTGCCACAGTGGCAGAACTTTCGGCACGAACCGGCCTGTCCCAGCCCCAGCTTGCCCGGCTGACCCGACAGCATTTCGGCTTTTCGCCCAAAAGGCTGATGCGGCGCGAACGCTTCTTGCGGATGCTCCATTCGATGCAGGGCATGTCGGTTGGCGAATGGCCGCATTTCCTGGATCCGCAATATTCCGACCAGAGCCACATGATCCGCGATTTCAAGCATTTCATCGGCATGGCGCCGACCCGTTATTTCGCGATGGAGCGGCCATTGCTGACGGCTGTCTTCAAGACGCTGATGCGGCTGATTGCCGAGGGCAATGCCGAAGGATTGACCATCGAGGAAGGCCGCCAAACGCTTGCATTCCGGCCAGACTCCGGCTAGGGGCGCCCACTTCCGCACGATTGCAATGCGATCCGCCTGGCTGAAAGGGCTGCCACGGGGGATGCGAATCGTCGAAATTTGAAAGGACGAAAATGCCCAAACTGAAGACCAAGAGCGGGGTGAAGAAGCGCTTCACGCTGACCGCGACCGGCAAGCTCAAGCACGGCGTTGCCGGCAAGCGTCACCGGCTCATCAGCCACAATGGCAAGTATATCCGCCAGAATCGCGGCACCTCTGTCCTGTCCGATGCCGATACGGCAACGGTCAAGGCGTGGGCGCCCTACGGCCTGAAATAAGGAGGCCGGACAATGGCTCGCATCAAACGCGGCACGACCACCCGTGCCAAGCACAAGAACATCCTCGAACAGGCAAAGGGCTATCGCGGCCGCCGCAAGAACACGATTCGCGTTGCCCGCCAGGCCGTCGAAAAGGCTGGGCAATATGCCTATCGTGACCGCAAGGCCAAGAAGCGGACGTTCCGTGGCCTGTGGATCCAGCGCATCAATGCGGCCGTCCGCATCGAAGGCCTGACCTACAGCGAATTCATGCACGGGCTTAAGCTCGCCGGTGTCGAGCTCGACCGCAAGGTCCTGGCCGATATCGCGATGCATGAAGGCGAAGTGTTTAGCACCATCATTGCGCAGGCGAAGGCGGCGCTGCCGGCACAGGCAGCTTAACAGCTTCCACTTTCGTAAAAGCGCAAATGGGCGTGGGCGGCATTGCCGTTCGCGCCCATTTGCTTATTGGGCGAACACGATGACTGATCTGGCAAAACTCGAATCCGAAACTCTTGCAGCCATTGCAGCGGCCGATACGCTCGATGCGCTTGAAACCGTGCGCATAGCAGCACTTGGCAAGCAGGGCAGCGTTTCGGCGCTCCTCAAGACGCTGGGCGCCATGTCTCCGGAAGAGAGGCAGGAAAAGGGCCCGCTGATCAATGGACTGCGGGAAGCGGTAAGCAGTGCCATTTCCCAGAAAAAGGCGGCACTCGAGGCCGCCCTACTCAATGCACGGCTCGCCACCGAACGGCTCGACATGAGCCTTCCTGCACCCGAAACGCCGCAAGGCTCCGTCCATCCCGTCAGCCAGGTGATGGACGAACTCGCCGAAATTTTCGCCGATATGGGCTTCGCGGTCGCGACCGGCCCCGAAATCGAGGACGACTGGCACAATTTCACGGCACTCAATATTCCCGAGACGCATCCGGCGCGGGCCATGCACGACACATTCTATTTCCCGGACGGGAAGCTGCTGCGCACACACACATCGCCCGTCCAGATCCGCACGATGATGAATGAGGAGCCCCCCATTCGCATCATCGCGCCGGGCCGCGTCTATCGTTCAGACAGTGACGCAACCCACACCCCAATGTTCCACCAGATCGAGGGACTGGTGATCGACAAGGGCATTCATCTCGGCCATCTCAAATGGACGCTTGAAACCTTCCTCAAGGGCTTTTTCGAGCGTGACGATGTCGTGCTGCGGTTGCGCCCAAGCTATTTCCCCTTCACCGAACCTTCGGTCGAAGTCGATGTCGGCTATTCCGAAATCAACGGAAAGCGGGTGATCGGCGGAAGCGAGAAATGGATGGAAGTGCTGGGCTCCGGCATGGTTCATCCGCGTGTGAT
Source organism: Sphingomonadales bacterium (assembly GCA_016704425.1). GTDB lineage: Bacteria > Pseudomonadota > Alphaproteobacteria > Sphingomonadales > Sphingomonadaceae > Aquisediminimonas. The sequence continues at coordinate 241,288 of JADJAC010000004.1, read as the reverse complement.
CGCGAATTGCGGGCTCGATCCGGAAATCTGGCAAGGATTCGCCTTTGGAACCGGCGTGGACCGGCTTGCGATGCTCAAGTACGGAATGGACGATTTGCGCGCCTTTTTCGACGGCGATCTGCGCTGGCTCAGGCACTACGGCTTTTCGGCATTGGACGTCCCAACGCTCAGCGGAGGAGTCGGGGCATGAAATTCACGCTTTCCTGGCTGAAAGAGCATCTCGTCACCGACGCTGATGTGACGCTGGTCGCCGAAACGCTGACGCGCATTGGGCTGGAAGTCGAGTCGGTTGAAAATCCGGCCGCCTCACTTGCGGCTTTCCGGATCGCAAGAGTGTTGAGCGCAGCACCCCATCCGCAAGCGGACAAGCTGCAGGTGCTGTCGGTCGATGCAGGAGACGGGCCGTTGCAGGTGGTGTGCGGCGCCCCGAATGCGCGCGCGGGCCTTGTTGGCGTATTCGGCGCGCCGGGCGCTGTCGTGCCAGCCAATGGCATGGTCCTGAAAGTCGCCGCCATCCGCGGCGTTGAATCCAATGGCATGATGTGTTCGACGCGCGAGCTTGAACTTGGCGACGATCATGATGGCATCATCGAACTGGCCGCCGACGCGCCGGTCGGGACGAGCTTTGCCGAATGGGCCGGGCTTGACGATCCCGTAATCGATGTGGCGATCACGCCGAACCGGCAGGATTGCATGGGCGTTCGGGGCATCGCGCGCGATCTGGCGGCCGCCGGTCTCGGCACGCTCAGACCACTGGCAGACGTCTATCGCATGGACTCCCTGACCCCGGTTGCGGGCACCGACGCGGCGCCCGACGTGCGCACGGACGATACCGAGGGTTGTCCGGCATTCTTTGCCCAGGCTGTTTCCGGCGTGACCAACGGAGCGAGTCCGAAGTGGATGGCCGACAAGCTGAAGGCGATCGGCCAGAAGCCGATTTCGATGCTGGTCGACATCACCAATTTTGTCTCGGTCGATCTGGGCCGTCCCTTGCATGTGTATGACCGCGCGAAGCTTTCGGGCGCTCTGGTTGCCCGCAAGGCGCGGGACGGCGAACAGGTGCTCGCGCTGAACGGCAAGACCTATACGCTCGATGCGAGCATGACCGTGATCGCGGATGACGAGATCGTGCATGACATTGGCGGCATCATGGGCGGCGAACATTCGGGGGTTTCGGCAACCACGACCGACGTGTTGATCGAATGCGCCTATTTCGATCCTGCGCACATCGCCCGAACCGGCCAGAAGCTGGCGCTGACCAGCGACGCCCGGCAGCGTTTTGAACGCGGCGTCGATCCCGCGTTTCTCGATGACGGTCTGGCGATCGCGACGAAGCTGGTGCTCGACCATTGCGGCGGCAGCCCAAGCGCGATCGCGCGTTCCGGCCAGCCTCCGCTGGGGAAACGGCATGTCGCCTATGATCCGGCGCTATGCACGGGCCTTGGCGGAGTCACTGTTGCACCCGATGAACAGAAGCAAATCCTTGAAAACCTTGGATTTTCCGTGAATTCGGATTGGCAGGTCGAAGTGCCGTCATGGCGTCGTGATGTCGACGGCCCGGCCGATCTTGTTGAGGAAGTCGTTCGCATCATTGGGCTCGACGCGGTGAAATCGACACCATTGGCGCGCACCGATGGCGTGGCACGGCCGACGGCAACGCCTGCACAGATGATCGAACGAAAGGTGCGGCGGACAGCGGCGGCACGCGGGCTGAACGAGGCCATCACCTGGTCCTTCCTGTCGGAAAGGGAGGCTTCTGCCATTGGCGGCGGGGCCTGGAGCCTTGCCAATCCGATCAGCGAAGACATGAAAGTCATGCGCACGTCGCTGCTTCCCGGACTGCTTTCGGCGGCACGGCGCAACATGGACCGCGGCGCGACAAGTGCCCGCCTGTTCGAAATCGGCCGCCGCTATCTCGCCGAAGCGGAGCGCGCGACAGTGGGCGTCGTGCTCGCTGGCGACAAGGCGCCGCGCGGCTGGGCCAGTGGAAAGGCGCAGAAATTCGACGCGTTCGACGCGAAGGCAGAGGTCCTTGCCCTGCTGGAAGCGGCTGGCGCTCCGATTGCCAATCTCCAGGTGCTTGGCGAAGCGGGGGAGCATTATCACCCCGGTCAATCCGGCACGCTCCGCCTCGGGCCCAAGACCATTCTCGCAAGCTTTGGCGCCCTGCATCCCGGCACGGCACGGGCCTTCGACCTCGACGGACCGGTGATGGTCGCCGAAGCCTATCTCGACGCGATTCCCGCCAAACGGACGAGCGGTTTCATGAGATCGGACTACAGGCCTCCGGCATTGCAAGCCCTGACGCGCGATTTCGCCTTCCTTGTGCCGGCCGACCTGACGGCAGACGCGCTTGTCCGGGCCGTCCGGGGAGCGGACAAGGTCAACATTGCCGCAGCCCGCCTGTTCGACCGCTTTGCCGGACCGGGCGTTCCCGACGGGCAGTTGTCGCTGGCGATCGAAGTGACACTGCAACCGCAGGAAAAGACGTTCGCTGAGGCCGATCTTTCAGCGATCAGCGATGCCGTGGTCGCGGCGGCAGCAAAACTGGGCGCAGTGCTGCGCGGATAGGCACGTGCATTGCCCGCCCCCGTCGCCCCTGCGCAGGCAGGGGCCTCTGGGTGAGCCAGGAGTTCAGCGCGACAACAAGAACACTGCATGTTCCGCACGGAAATTGGCGGCGGCATCGCTGGTGAGCCGGTCTCCGCTCAGAAACCAGGCGCCATCGACGCGGATGCCGCGCTCTTTCACGAGCGCGCGGAAATCGTCGATCGTGACGTGATGAATGTTGGGCGTTTCGTACCACGCGACCGGCAGGAGCCGCGTGACCGGCATCCGCCCGCCCCAGAGCAGCGACAGCCGCACGCGCCAGTGCGCGAAATTGGGGAAGGAGACGAAGGCATGTTTCCCGATCCGCAGCAATTGTTCGAGCACAAGGTCGGGCCGCATCGTCGTCTGCAGCGTCTGGCTGAGGATGGCATAATCGAACGCGGCATCCGGATAGTCCGCCAGGTCCGTATCGGCATTGCCCTGGATGACGGAAAGGCCGCGTGCGACACATTCGGTCACATTGGCGCGATCAAGCTCCATGCCGCGCGCATCGACCTGCTTGCCGTCGCGCAACGCGGCCATCAACGCGCCATCACCGCATCCCACATCGAGAATGCGACTGGCGGGAGCCACTTCGCGCGCAATGATCGCAAGATCAGGTCGAAGCGCGCTCATAATCCCCCGGCTTTCAGAAATCCGTCGATCACCCGGTCGAGTGCGGGAAGTTCGAGAAAGAAGCTGTCATGCCCGAACGGCGAGGACAGTTCGACAAAGCTGACGGGCGCCCCGGACGCATTCAGCGCATGGACGATATTGCGCGACTCGCTGGTCGGATAGAGCCAGTCGCTGTCGAAGCTGATGACGCAGAAACGGGCGTTGCAGCCCTTGAATGCATTGGCAAGGTGGCCGCCATGCTCCTCCGCCAGATCGAAATAATCCGTCGCGCGCGTGATATAGAGGTAGGAATTGGCATCAAACCGGTCGGTAAAACTCAGCCCCTGATGCCGCAAATAGCTTTCGACTTGGAAATCCGCGTCAAATCCGAACGTCTTGACGTCACGATTCTGGAGGCGGCGCCCGAATTTCTCGGTCAGCCCCTGCTCCGACAGATAGGTGATGTGCGCTGCCATCCGGGCGACGGCCAGCCCGGCATCGGGCGACTTGCCATCTTCGAGATAGCGGCCTTCGCGCCAGTTGGGATCGGCCATGATCGCTTGCCGACCGACTTCGTGAAAGGCGATATTCTGGGCCGAATGCCGCGCGGTCGAGGCAATGACAATCGCCGATGCCACCCGCGCGGGAAAATTCGCTGCCCAGCTCAAGGCCTGCATGCCGCCCATCGACCCGCCGATGACGGAATAGAGCTGCGCAATTCCCAAATGGTCGAGCAGCATCGCCTGCGCGCGAACCATGTCGCTGATCGTGATGACAGGGAAATCCATGCCATAGGGCCTGCCGTCGGGGCCGACGCTTTGCGGGCCCGAAGACCCCATGCATCCCCCGATCACGTTTGAACTGATGACACAGAAGCGATCCGTATCGACCGGTTTGCCGGGGCCCACCATGCGCGTCCACCACCCGGGCTTCCCGGTGATCGAATGATTGCTGGCAACATGCTGGTCCCCGGTCAGGGCGTGACAGATAAGGATCGCGTTCGACGCTTCTGCATTGAGCGTGCCGTAAGTTTCATAGGCAATCTCGACGGGCGCAAGTGCGGTCCCGCCGTCGAGCTTCAGGGGCCCGGGCAGGATAATGTGACGGTTGAGGCCAAACGGATCCGACATGCTGGCGGGGCTAAGGCGCGCGACCCCGCCTTGTCAATGAAGCCAACCACCCCTAGAGCCGCGCGCATCATGACAGGACCATCTCCAAAAGACTGGGTCAAGGCGATCCACCCCTATGTTCCCGGCAAGTCAGCGACCGGCAGCGGCATGCGTGCGGCCAAGCTTTCCTCCAACGAAAACCCGCTGGGGACGAGCGAAAAGGCGCGCGCCGCTTTTGCTGCACAGGCGGCAGGCCTCGAACGCTATCCCGATGGTGGCGCAACTGCCCTGCGCGAATCCATCGCACAGCGACACGGCCTTGACCCGGATCGCATCATTTGCGGCACGGGTTCGGATGAAGTGCTGCACCAGGCGGCGGGTGCATTTGCCGGCCCGGGCGATGAGGTGATCTACGTCCGCTATGGCTTTGCCGTCTATGAAATCGCGATCCGGCGCGTCGGTGCAACCCCTGTCATCGCGCCCGATCGGGATTATGCGACCGATGTTGACGCAATCCTTGCCGCCGTGACCGAACGGACGCGCGTCGTATTCGTTGCCAACCCGAACAATCCGACGAGCACCTATACGCCGCGCGAGGAAATTGCGCGGCTTCATGCGGGGCTTCCGGATCATGTCCTGCTGGTCCTTGACCAGGCCTATGCCGAATATCTGGAAGACGATGAGGATGATGGCGGGCTGGCACTCGCGATGTCCGCATCCAATGTCCTCGTCACCCGCACCTTTTCAAAGATTTTCGGACTTGCAGCGGAGCGGATCGGCTGGGGCTATGCAGCCGCTCCGATCATTGACGCGATGCACCGGATCCGGCTGCCGTTCAACGTCACAATCGCCGGACAGCATGCAGCGATTGCAGCGCTTGGCGATGAGGATTTCGTTGCCAGCAGCCGCGCGCACAATGCGAAATGGCGCAGCTGGTTGACGGCGGAAATCGACAAGCTGGGCAATGCCGGGCTTCGCACGCTCGAAAGCAAGGCCAATTTCCTGCTCGTGCTGTTCAATGGCGCCGTTACGGCTGAATCCGCCTATCACAGCCTTATGGAGCGCGGCTATATCGTCCGCTGGCTGCCCGGCCAGGGATTGGGCCATGGCCTGAGAGTTTCCATTGGCTCGGAAGAGGAAACACGGGGATTTGCGGCCGCACTGCGTGAAATCGTGGGCGAGGCGGCCTGATGCTGCCGTTCGCGCGGGTCTCGATCATCGGGCTGGGCCTGATCGGATCGTCGATTGCCCGCGCCGTGCGCGCACAAATGCCTGGTGTTGTGCTCACAGGTCATGACGTCAACGCCGGCGTTCGCGAAACCGTGCGGGACATGAATCTTCTCGACGATGTAACCGACACGCCCGGTGCGGCTGTGATTGATGCAGAACTCGTCATCCTGTGCGTTCCCGTCGGCATCATGGGAGAGGTCGCGGCCAGCCTTGCCAATGACTTGCCGCCAGAGGCAATTGTCACCGATGTCGGCTCATCGAAGGCCAGCGTGGCTGCAGCACTCACCCAGGCGCTGCCCAACCACATCATTATTCCCGCCCATCCGGTGGCCGGCACCGAGCGAAGCGGGCCCGAAGCGGGCTTTGCCGGGCTTTTCCACAATCGCTGGTGCATCCTTACCCCACCTGAGGGATGCAATCCGGCGAAGGTCGCCCAGCTTCAGGCCTTCTGGGAACGGCTGGGCGCCAATGTGGAAATCATGGCCGCCGAGCATCACGATCTCGTTCTCGCCATTACAAGCCATTTGCCGCATCTGATCGCCTACACCATCGTTGGCACGGCATCCGATCTTGAAGAAGTGACCCGGTCCGAAGTGATCAAATATTCAGCAGGCGGTTTTCGCGACTTCACTCGCATTGCTGCATCGGACCCCACCATGTGGCGGGACGTCTTCCTCTCCAACAAGGACGCTGTCCTTGAGATGCTCCAGCGCTTTTCGGAAGACCTGACTGCATTGCAGCGCGCGATCCGCTGGGGCGATGGCGATGCCCTGTTCGACCTGTTCAGCCGGACGCGAACAGTGCGCCGGTCGATCATCGAACAGGGTCAGGATGACGACCGCCCCGATTTCGGCCGCGCCGACCACTGAAGGCTGTTTAGTCGTTCAGGGCATTGATGGCCCGATGAACGCGCGCCTCTGCTTCTTCCCTCGGCAAGCCCGGCGGAATTGTCTCCCCGACCTTCAGCGTCACGATCCCGGGGCGCTTCACCAGACCTTTTGGCCAGATCTTTCCTGAATCGAGCGCAATCGGGACAACCGGCAACCCCAACACCTTGTAGAGCCCTGCAAACCCGGCGCGAAGTTCCGGCCTTTCGCCATGCGGCACCCGCGTCCCTTCAGGAAAGAGAACAATTGGGCGGTTGCTTGCCTTGGCAATCCTGGCAGCAGCGATCATGTGCCGCATGGCTGCAGCACCCGCTTCACGATCGACCGGGATGACGCCCATCCGCCGTGCGGCATAGCCCCAGCCAAACATATCCGCCAATTCCTTCTTCATCACCACGACCGGGCGATGGAAAATGACAAGCGTCTCGATCGTTTCGAACATCGCTTCGTGTTTGAGCGCATAAAGGACGCCGTGCGTTGGAAGGTCGCCGATCACGCGTGTGCGAATGCCCAGGATCCAGCGTGCGCACCAGCGATGCCAGATCGCCCAGCGTCGCGAACTGGCAATGATCGCCTCCTGCCCGAACGGAATCGAAGCAAGGGCCGCCAGGACCATCACGACGCTGCCGGGATAGAAGATCAGGACGAACAGGATCGAACGGAGAAGCGCCACGCGTCAGACGCCTGCCAGGGCCGAAACCCGCCGCAGCAGGTATTTGTTGTATTCGGCAAAGAGCGTGACGAAGCCGGGCGCACTGTCCACGGCATCGGGAATGACAAGGACGCCGGGGCCGACGGCGCGTTCGAGTTCGAACCGAGCGCGCGGCATGTGCCAGTCCGTAGTCACCAGCCGGACCGATCGGTAATGCCGGTGCCGAAGCCAGCGCGCCGCTTCAGCCGCGTTGGACCGCGTATCGACAGCGTCCTTGCCAAGGTCCACACAACACGCAAACAGCTTCGCCGGGGCCTTTTGAAGTTGCGCGAGTTCATCCAGCCGAACCGCCGGATCGACGCCAGAAACAAGCATGCGCCGGGCGTGACCGGGCGCCAGATGGTCCAGCCCGCGCTGGATTCGTCCCGCCCCTCCCGTGAGCACGACAATGGCATCGGTCCGCGTGTTTGCGGCTGCGCGCGGCAAGCTCACGACAAACCAGGCCCAGCCGAGCAGCCAGACTGTCGCAATCAATGAAAGGACACGACGAATCACAATGTGTTTCTTAAGGCAAAGAGAATCGTAAGGCGCGCAGCAACTGTTGCCAGCAATGCCCCAAACAGGGGCAGGCAGAGAATGAGCGCCCAGTCGGATAGGCCAAGGCTCGCCGAACCGAGCAGTTCGGATCCGATCCCGGACATGCGACTGCCGACAAGCGCCAACACCGAAAGTGCTATTGCAAGGCCGGCCAACCCGCCAAGCAGGGCATCGAGCGCTATGCGGCGCTGGAAGAGTGCTGCCACCTGTTGGTCCGTCGCCCCCAGCAAGTGCATGACTTCAATAACTGGCCGGTGCGTGTTGAGTGCGCCGCGCGCCGCGAGCACGACAATCGTTGCCGTCGCTGCAGCCATCAGCAGGACAAGGGCCGCCGCAAGCCACCGGAGCGACTGCAGCAGGCTCTCCAGCGGCGCTAGCCAGCGAGCATGCGCATCCACCCGCGCGGTTTGGGAGACCGAGCCGACAGCCTTGCGTACCTCGGCAATGTCGGCTGGCGTCGCGCGCCGCAAGGTTACGTCGATGAGTGCCGGAATGGGGAGGTCGGCCTCATTGCCTTGATCGCCAAGCCAGGGTTCGAGCAGTGCGGCAAGCTGATCGTCGCTGACCGGTTCGACCTTTTCGATCACGCCGAGGCGCCGAAGCTCGGAAATGATTGCCTGTTTGCCGGCTTCCCTTGTCACCGGATTGGCTTCGGGAAGCTGGATGGTCAGGCGTCCCGCGAGATCCTCGCCGAGCGATCGCGCCGCACTGCCAAGCGCAAGGCCAGAGGCGGCCGCAAGCGCGGTCAGGAACATCATGATCGCGATGACCCACGGCATGGGGCCTGCCAGACGGCCTTCGAGCAACAGGCGACGTTCGGCAGGGCTGGAACGGAAAAGCCGCATGATTCAGGCTGCCCCTTCGCGCTGCGGCGGATAGCGGAGCGCCCCGGTCGGATCCTGAAGCCGCCCGCTGTCCAGGTGCATGATCGTTGCAGCGCCGACGCGGCTCAGCAAATGAACATCGTGCGTGGCAACCACAATGGTTGTCCCCAGCTTGTTAAGCGCATCGAACAGGTAGAGCAGCCGGGCGGCCATGTCCGGATCGACATTGCCCGTCGGTTCGTCTGCGACCAGGATATCGGGCCGGCCAATCACCGCCCTGGCAATTGCGACGCGCTGCTGTTCCCCGCCCGAGAGCGTTGCGGGACGCGCGCTGATCCGGTCGGCCAGTCCGACCCAGGCGAGCATCTCGCTGACAGCCCTTTCGATATCGCGCTCGCTGGTTCCCGCGACTCTCAAGGGCAGGGCGACATTATCGAATGCCGAAAGATGCGGAATCAGGCGAAAATCCTGGAAGACCACCCCGATACGCCGCCGGAACAGCGGCAAGCGATCGCGCGGCAGCGTCACCATGTCTTCGCCGAACAGCCTGATGAGGCCGCGGCTTGGCCTTTGGGCAAGAAAAAGCAGCCGCAAAAGTGACGTCTTGCCAGCACCCGACGCTCCAGTGAGGAAATAAAATCCCCCCCGCTCAAGCGAAAAGCTGAGATCGGAAAGCGTTTCTGCACCGATGCCGTATCGCAAACCGACATTTTCGAACTTGACGATTGTTGCCATGGCCTTGCCGCTGTTTCCCCCCGCTTTCAATGCCCTGCAGCAACCCGCAGGTAAAGCACGACTTGGCTTTGCACGACAGTCGAAACATGCAGGGGGCTTGCAAGTCGCCTGCGTTCGGTGCTTATGACGAGCTTCGCAAAGGAATTTCTCGCTCGCAATGATCCTCTCCTGTCCGGCTTGCAGAACCCGATATCTCGTGCCGGATACGGCGGTCGGCCCAAATGGCCGCCAGGTCCGCTGCGCGTCGTGCAAGCACAGCTGGTTTGCCGAACCCGCTGCCATTGACCTTTCGGGTGCAGCTGTGCTGCCATCACCGCGACTGGACCCTTCCCCGCAAACCGCGCCATCGCATCCGGAGCCGCCGGTTGCCGTCCAGCCTACAGAAGATGCCGGGCCCGCCCCGTGGCAGGACGGCGCTGGCGTCGGAGATGCGGGGCCCGATCCGTTTGCACACCAGCCGCCTTTTCGCGGGCGCAGGAACCCCACGCACCGCTGGACAATTGCGGCCGTTGCTGCCGCTCTGGTCCTGCTTGCCGGGATTGTGGCGATCCAGTTTTTCGGGACGCCAAGCTTCATGGCACGGCTTGGCCTGCCAGTCGGGACGGCAGAAGTGCCCCTGCTGCTTGAAGTGCCGCGCAAACCGGAACGGCGGACACTCGAAAGCGGCAATGAATTGTTCGCCATCAACGGGCGGATCATCAATCCGACCGACCAGCGACAGCGCGTGCCTGACATTCTGGCCGAATTGCGGGATGCGCAAGGCCGCGTTGTCTATAGCTGGACGATCATGCCGCCGCGACGCACGATTGGCCCCAAGGGCACAGCCGAATTCAATTCGGCAGAAGTCGATGTGCCGAAGGGGGCCCGCGCGCTCAATCTCAGCTTTTCCGGATCGCTGAAAAACTGAACCTCCGGGCGGCTGCCCCTATTGGAATTCGACAAGGCCCGGCTTCCCTCTTGCCGACCCCGAAGGCTGCGCGGACTGGCCAATGCGGACACCGGCAACAATCCGCGCCCGTGCGACAGCCACCACGCGCTGCGCGGACCGCGGCGGAGCGGGAACAGAAACCGAAGCAAGTGCGATCGCGGCGAGCATGGCCCTGTTAGGGCTTTGTTTACCAATACGCTCAACCCGGAAATTTGGTTAACGGCTTTTACGCATCTGCAAAGGGATGGTTGCAGGCTGCAAAACCCTCTGCTAGGGGCGCGTGCCTACCGAGGCCGGGCCTTTCCCGGATCTTTCATGAGCGTGCGGTCGTGGCGGAACTGGTAGACGCGCAACGTTGAGGTCGTTGTGGGCGAAAGCCCGTGGAAGTTCGAGTCTTCTCGACCGCACCAGCTCTTCGAAACTTATGGGATCGCGGCCTGCCTTGGTGAAGCCTGGGCCGCAATCGTGCCGAGATGAACCGATGGCGAGGCTCCGTTGACAAGCAGGACGCCACCAAGCGCCGTCGAAACCCGGGCAGCGTTGGCCGAGCCAAGTGCAATGCGCACCGAATAGCGCCCGTATGGGACGCCTTCGAACAGGAAGAAGCCGTCAAAATCACTGCGCGTCGTGGATGCGACCCGACCTTCGGTATTCACGAGTTCAAGCTCCACGCCTGCAAAGCTGCCGCCGCCGGAATGCACAAGCGTCCCATCGACATCGCCGGCACTCGCCAGCGGAAGCTCGATCGCCACGGCCACGCCAGGGCGTGGTGTGACAACCACACCGGGCGTTGCAGGTTGAACCAACGGGTCGGGAAGCGACGATGCATCGATTCCGATCAGCACAGGCTGATAAGGCTCAAGCGAATCGATCAGGACCTGCCCGTCCTTTCCGGTCAATCGCCCAACCGGTACGCGTCCCGCCGTCAGCTGCACATCATGTTCAAGCGGCTCATCGCTTTGCCGGATGCCATCGCCATTGAGGTCCCGATAGATCCGCGCAACGGCCTGTCCCTGCGTGGCCAATCGATTCGATGTCATGCGCATCCCGCCCCGGTCGGTCGGGACGGGGCCCAGGCTGAACGCCAGATTCAGGCCGCCGGCGAGCGAGCCATCGCTGCCGGCTTCAATCGAGCCCGTTAGCGCGAGAGTCTCGAAACGGCGGACATAGCCCAGCCCGACCCGCGCACGCCTGAGCGGGCGATCATAGCCAATTTCGGCCCGCCAGTCGCCGCGATTGCGCTCATCGCCGCGGCCTGCTGACCATTCGGCCACCAGTGTGCCGCTGTCGAACCGGGAGTCCGGCCGCAACCGATAACGCGTTTCGCCGCGCAGGCGGACTTTGCCGATCCGAGCGTTGGCAAGGAGGGATGCTTCCAGAATACCGGGCTGCCCAGGCCCATATTTGCGGCGCTCGTCACGCCAGTTCACTTCGCCTGTCAACGACATGCGGCCAATACTTGTCGAAATACGGGCAGCCGTGTCGAGGCTGTCCAGACCGGAAGACCGCGTCGTGTAACGCGACTCGAGATGAACTGGCACAAAACTGCTGCCGACCTTGAAACTATGGTCGAGTGAAACTGTGTGGAGCCCGGTAACGTCCAGCGCGATTCGGTCGGAGCGGAAATGGCCGCGCGCCAGTATCGTTTCGGCGCTGAAATAGGTGTTTGACAGCTCACCCAGGACCTGCGCCCGCAAAGCCGAGCCTCCGCCGCTTGTCTGCGATGCCGAAAACTCCGCCAGAGTTGGGCCAACTGCACGTCGAAGCGCCAGTTCCGCATAGTTGCGCCGCAATCCGTCTTCGAGAACCAGGCTGTGCGCCAGGGCTGCAAGCGACGTTTTGGCATTGAGGCCGCGCTCCAGCCCGAACGTGCCGCGCCAGCCGCTTCGGCCATAGCGCCCGCTGCCACCCAGGCCGATCAGGTCATGCCCATCCTCATACACCCCTGCCCAGAAAAAGGATTTTCGGGGCGGAATGCTGTCGAGCCCGACGGGCACGTTGCGAGTCTCCCGCCGAATCTGGCCTTGCGGCCCATAAAGCACAATTTCAAAGCGGTTCTGGCCATAAAGAAGCGGCACATCGAGGAATTCGTAGCGACCATCGGCCCTGTCATTGGCGAACATCAGCAACTGCCCGTTGCGATACAATTCGGCGTCCCAGCCTTGCGGAAGCTCACCTCGGAAATCTGTGCGGTCGAAACTGTCGCGCCGCTCAACCGGACGGTTGGTGACCATTGCTCCGCGTCCGGCGCTCGATTGGGCGACGAGTGGCGTGGAAAATCCGGAAATGTCGCCCGCTGCAACGCTTGTTGCCTTCAACGGCCCGAGCAATCGTCCCTCAGGATCGGTCCGGTAGGCCTGAACACGCAGGCTTTCCGGGACCCCCTTGCGCGTCGAGGAGAGACGCGCGTTATAGGCAATTGGGCCAACTTCTCCAGCGGCATAAAGTTCGTAGCTTCGGTTGATCTGGCCAGTGCCGCGCCCCCTGTCCTTGAGGCCGCCGACGCTGACAACCGCATCGACCGACGGCATGCGGACGCCGCGGAACGGCGTTTCACTGTGCGGGAGGCTCTTGAGGTCAAACGCAGCGACATTGCGGACCCGCGCCGCCCTTGCCCGACGCTCCATCTGCATTTCCACCGGCAGTTTGGTCGTGGAATTGACAATCAGCAGCGCATTGCCCTGGTCGGCCTGCAAATTGATCCCAAGCCAGCTGCCAAGCCTTGCGGTTGCGACGCACCATCCTTCGGGCGTATCAAAAATGTCGTTCGGTCCCAGCTTTGCGACATTGTTCATGATTTGTACCGTGCCAGCTTCGCGATCGACCAGCACCGTGCGACGTTCCTCAAACGCCCAGCCTGTTGCGCGGCGCAACTTCTTGTCGAGACGGACCGGAATGTCGAGCGCGAGGATCACATCAGCGAGGTCCACACAGGTCCCGCCGGGGATCTGATAGCCGCGCACGCCATCGCCGAGCCGATAGTGGCCAAGCCGCGCATCAAAAAGCAAAGCGTCGTCCGAATTCGCCGTCCACCGCGCCTGCGCGCTCGCCACGCCGGGTTGGCCCAACCCGAACAGCGCAGCCGCGCCCATCAGGACGCGGCCAAAAAAGGTGGAAAGGCGTTTCATGCGTGGTGCCTGACGGGCGCCCCTGATCCGGCTATCGAATGACCGCGTCGAGCGAGGCCATGGTGCCGCCGCCGGCCTCATTGTCCTCGACATATTCGATCTTCACCGGCCCCGCGAGCGCGGCGACCATATCTTCGGGGATCGCGAGCTTGACTGTGCGCTCCGGTATTTCGGCATAGACTGCGATGCCGCGAACCTCGAAGACAGGCTTTGCGATGCCGGGCTTGGTGATGCGAATCTGGCCATAGACGGAGCGACTGCCACTTCGGCTTAGCGTAAAGGCAAGGGCGGGCCCCTCCTTCTCACGCAGGATCCTGGGGTTGGCGATGGCGGCAGACGCCGCAAGGCTGCCCTGTCGGACAATAATCGGGATGGTCACGCCATAGATCGGGGTCAACGCAATCGAAACGCCGTCCTTTCGGCCAGCGCCGGATTCGACGGGCTTCGCATCGGGAATGGCCCGAAACAGCATGTGCGCACGATATTCACCGTCAGGCAGGCCTTGCGGTGCGCGGACACCGATCCGGATGGATTGCGGCTGGTTTGGCGGCAGCACAACACGGCGCGGCGCATAGCTGATCATCCCGAGTGTCGTTGCGTCATGGCTATCAGCCTTGGCGGGATCGATCTCCTCAAGCGATCCGTCGGGAAGCATCCGTCGCAACTCGAGCGAGATGCGATAAGTCGCAGGCTCGCTGCCGATATTGTTGAGGACGACTTCCGTACCCCGGGAACCGTCGAGGATGACCCGTGTCGGGGCGACGAGCAGGTCCCCCGCAGCAATGGCCGGTTCGACACACAGGAGGGAAAGCCCGGTTAACCAGGCAAGGGCGCCCGCGCGCCGGAATGCGAACATAGAACATGACTCCAAGCCCAATGGTCCCCACGACCTGGCAGTTCGGGATCATGACCCAATTTGGTTGATATTCGGCTAACCAAAGGCCGGGATCAGGACAAAAAAAGCCCGCCGACACGGGCGATGTGTCGGCGGGCCCATAAGCCTGGGTCAACGAGGCCTATTGGTAATCGACGGTTGCCGTAAACGTACCGACATAGTCTCCATCAGCCTGGTTCGCCCCAACCGAGAGCGTACCGCCGACCGAGAAGGATCCGGCATTGGCAACCAGTGTTGCTGTGGTGGCACTCGCGGCGAGCGATGCCGTCATCGTGTCTGCGCCTGAAACCAGCGAAACCGATGCCGGGACGGAAATCGTCACAACTGCGCCGGTCGTGCCGCCGATGGTGAAGCCGGCAGCCGTCGTCGCGCCTGAGCAGACAAGGCCCGAACCGCACGTGCGCGCGCCGCCCGACGAAATCGCAACCGTCGATGCGGCCGCGCCGGTCACGATCGTGCCGAACTGGAGGTCTGATGTATTTGCCAGCGTGATCTGGCGCAGGATCTTGGCACGTGCCGTTGCGTTTGCGGTCGCGGCATTGGCGGCGGTGGCACCAAGGCTGAGTGCGGCCAATGTGGCAACGGCGACGGCTGCCTTGAGCTTCTGAATCTTCATTGAAAAAGTCCCCTAAACAAAAATGCGTTTCAGTCGTTCCCGAATGGAAAAACACCCATTCCGATATCCGCCGTACATCGGGAGGTTTTCACAATTTGCTTTGGGGCATGGTTAATCCGGCAGTAACGCCTGCGCCCGGACGCAGGACCGTTCAATTATAGTCGACGGTCACTGGAATGCGGCCGCGGAAATCTCCGTCCACACCGTTGCGTGCCGTGAGTCGCCCGCCAAATGTGAAGACAAGCCGTCCATTGGGCCCAATAACCGGATGCGGCGGCAAGTCGGTCCGAATCTCTGTCACGTCTGCGGTTCCGCCGAGATTGGACGTCAGCACCACCGTGCGCGGCAAATTCACCGTGACCCGTGCGAACGGTTCTCCCGTGATCGTAACTGTTCCGGCAAGCGCCGGGCCACCGAGCGCGGCAAAGCCAATCATCTGGCGGCGTCCGGTGCGCGCTTCGATCGCAATGCTTCCCGAGTCGCGGTTCGTGTAGACAGCCGTGCTGAAATCAAGCGCTGCATCGATCGTCACGGATAGGGCACGAAGCGATGGGGCAGGATCAGCCGGTGCCGTCGCGCAAAGCTGGCATGACTGGGCGATTGACGCAGTTCCCGGCAAAGGAAGCGCGAAAGCCAGCACAATTCTTATGACCGTCCCCACGTTCATCATGCTGAATCTAACGTTAAACTTTCAATATGAAGTTAACTCTGGCATGACCGCCGTTCGCGTAATCCCCTGACGCGACCAAGCGAAAGCCAGTTGTGTCCGCTCCCATCGCCCGAATCAACGCCATCGGTACGGCTACGCCTGCGCATGACATTCATCAGGCCTTTATCGACTGGGCATCAAAACGCGTCGCGGACCCCCGGGAAGCGGGGCTTTTTTCGCGGATGGCAGCACGATCGGGCATTGCACATCGCTATTCTGTACTCCCCCGCGGTCAAGATGGTGGATCGCCCGTCGCTCAAGACGGCTTTTATGCCGATGACATACTGCCGCCGACCTCTGCGCGCATGGCGCTTTATGGCCAGCATGCGCCCGCTCTAGCAATGGACGCCATTCGCAGGCTTGGTCCGCTTGGAACCATCACGCATGTCGTCGTTGCGAGTTGCACCGGCTTTGTCGCGCCAGGAATTGACCAGATCATTGCCGGGCGCCTTGGCCTTTCGCCTTCCGTCGAACGACTGCTGGTCGGCTTCATGGGTTGCTATGCTGCGATTTCAGCGCTGCGCAGCGCGCGGCATATTGTCCGATCAGAGCCGTCCGCGCGTGTTCTGGTGGTGACGGTTGAGCTGTCGACGCTTCATCTTCAGCCCGAAACGGCCCTGGAGCCCCTGCTTGCGATGCTTCAATTCGGCGATGGCGCGGCGGCGGCATTGGTTACGGCTGAGGGGTCGGGGCTGGCAATCGAGGATCCATTCGCGACAACTCTTCCCGACTCGGCAGGGCTGATCCGGTGGGACATTGGGGACCAGGGGTTTTCCATGCATCTTTCAGGCGCTGTCCCCGGACGGATCGCCGACGCCTTGCGAGAGCCCGAGTTCCGCCACATCTTGACTGGTGGCCTTGATCCCGGTGCAATCGACAGTTGGGCAGTCCATGCCGGCGGCCGGTCGATCCTTGATGCCGTCTCGCATGCCCTTGACCTTGACAGCCAGGCCCTGACCATTTCGCGCAACGTCCTGCACAACTACGGCAACATGTCATCTGCAACTCTGATGTTCGCTTTGGCCGGTTTTCTTGATCGTCCGTCGCAGCAAGGCGTTGCCCTTGCCTTTGGCCCCGGCCTCGCCGCCGAGGGATTCCGCTTCCACGGGGTCGATTGAGATGTTGGCCGGGCGATCCCTTTCCGATGAATTGATGGACGATCCCGCGCTTGACCTTGCCACATATGCAGCGGTGCTTGGCGATTTGGCGAAGGTCAACACGGTAACGATGGCGCGCAGGCCGACCCTCGCCTTTCTCGAGCGCGCGCTTGTCGGGGCAGAATCATTCCGCTTGCTTGATGTGGGCTTTGGTGACGGGGATATGCTGCGGGCCATTGCGCGCTGGGCTTCCGGTCGGGGGATCATGGCAGAACTGGTCGGCATAGACCTCAATCCCCGCAGCGAAACGGTCGCGCGCGCGTCTACCCCGGATGAACTAAAGATCGACTGGCGAACAGGCGACTATGCCGATCTCGAGCGCGAGCCCTGGGACCTTGTGGTTTCCAGCCTCGTCGCGCACCACATGACGCATGACCAATTGATTGCGTTCCTGCGGTTCATGGACCGGCACGGCACAAGGGGGTGGTTCATCAACGATCTGCATCGCCATGGCTTTGCCTATTTGGGCTTCCCCCTGCTTGCCCGAATGTTCTTCTGGCATCCGATCGTGCGCCATGACGGCCAATTGTCGATCGCGCGATCCTATCGTCCCGCCGAATGGGGCCCGTTGCTTGCCGAGGCGGATATCTTGGGGGCGCGTGCCTTTCGCGCCTTCCCTTTTCGGTTATGCGTCGAAGCGATCCGCTGATTGTCGGGGGCGGTCCGGCCGGGACCGCTGCTGCGATCTCGCTCGGGGTTTCCGGCGTCCGGCCGATTTTGCTTGAACGGCAACATGTGACTGGAGACGCCTTGTGCGGAGGCTTCCTGAGTTGGCGAACACTCGAGACTCTTGGACGGCTGGGCATTGAGGGTCTGGACGGGCATGCGATCGACCGCCTTCGGGTCTTTGCCGGAACAGCGACAGCCGAGGCGAGGCTTCCGCACAAGGCCCTGGGGGTCTCACGGCAGCAACTCGATTCGCTTTTGCTGGCGCGGGCCGAGGCCGTTGGTGCCGGCATCGAGCGCGGCGTTACCGTGCGGGAATGGCGAAACGGTATGCTGGAGACTGCGGACGGCACAAGACTGAGCCCTGAAACGCTGTTTCTTGCGAGCGGAAAGCACGACATTCGCGGACTTGCCAGGCCGCGCCCGGAAGCTGGCACCCAGTCCCTTGGCATCCGCGTCCGGCTTTCGGCCCATCCTGCCCTCACAAGGCTGGTCGGTGGAGCCATCGAATTGCACATGTTCGAGCAGGGCTATTGCGGCGTTGAGCTGCAAGAAGGGGGGCGCGGCAATCTGTGTCTCGCGGTTCGGAAGTCGCGGCTCACCGACTATGGCGGCGATCCGGAAGCACTCCTTGCGGCCTGGGCGGCGGAAAGCCCGGCCTTTGGCGATCGCCTGACATTTCGCGAAAAGGGCTGCGATGCCATTGGTGCGGTGCCCTATGGCTGGATCGCACGCGAAACCCTGCCCGGCGTATTCCGGCTTGGCGACCAGGCTGCCGTGATCCCGTCACTGTCCGGCGAAGGCAATGGCATTGCCCTGGCAAGCGGCATTCTGGCGGCCAATGGCTGGCTGGCCGGTGAACCCGCCGACCAGTTTCAAACCCGCCTCGCCCGGGCAACGACACGCCCGATCGGCATTGCGAGCTGGTTGTGGCATTGGGGCGAACACGCCGATACTGCCCGACTGGTTGCCGCAGGCGTGCGTTTTGCGCCCTGGCTTGCAGCCCGATTCGCAGAGTGGACACGAATTGCCCATTGATTGTGATCTGTCATCTTACCACATTGGCGACATGGAACGACTCGATCTCAGCGAAGCCGAATGGCGCGAACGCCTGACCCCGGAACAATATGCCGTTCTGCGGCAGGCCGGCACCGAACGCGCCTTTGCCGGCAACCTCAACTATAACAAGGCGTCAGGGCGATATGATTGCGTTGGTTGCGGCAATCCCCTGTTCGAAAGCGATCGCAAGTTCGATTCCGGATCTGGCTGGCCCAGCTTTACCGCACCGGTAAGCCCTGATGCCGTCACCGAGCATCGTGATATCAGCCACGGCATGGTGCGAGTCGAAGTGCGCTGCGCAAGATGCGACGGGCATCTTGGCCATGTCTTTCCCGATGGGCCTCCTGAAGATACCGGCCTGCGCTATTGCATGAACAGCGTCGCGCTAGATTTCAAGGGCGCTGAAAACGGCTGACTCTTGCGAGGGAGTCCCGCGCACCCTATCATCGCTGACCAATGGCTCGCCGCAAAACCACAAAACCTTCACGACCTTGGTATGCAAGGGTCTTTCGCTACAGTCTCTTTGCCGCAGGGGCAGGGTTCCTCATACTTGCGATTGCCGTTGGTGTCGCCTGGTCGACCCTCCCATCCTATGAGGAACTGAAGCAATCCCCCAACGGGCAGATGATCCGGGTGCACGCGGCGGATGGTACAGTCATCATTTCGCTCGGGCCGAGTTTTGGCGCATGGCTGCCCTATTCCGCCATTCCCAAGGTGATGACTGACGCCATGGTGTCGGTCGAGGACCGGCGGTATCGCTGGCATCCGGGAGTGGACCCGTTGGGCATTGCGCGGTCGATGATCGTCCGCGTCGAAAAGGGGCATTTCACGCAGGGCGGATCGACCATCACGCAACAGCTGGCTCGCAACGTTTTCCTGACCAATGACAAGACCTGGACGCGCAAGATCCGCGAAATCATCCTTGCACTGGCGCTTGAGCGCAAATTCTCGAAAGACCAAGTACTCGAGCTATACCTCAACCGCGTCTATTTTGGAGGCGGCGCCTATGGCATCGACGCGGCATCGCGGAAATTCTTCGGGCATCCGGCCAACCAGCTGAGCCTGGCAGAAGCTGCGATCATTGCCGGTCTGGTCAAGGCGCCTTCCAATTATTCGCCGACTGCGGATGCAAAGGCAGCGATTGGCCGTGCAGGCGTTGTGCTGGCCGCGATGCAATCGACAGGAGCGGTCACAGCAGCGCAGGTCCGGGCTTCCGATCCCGCCAATGTGAAGCTGGCGCCCGAACAGAACAGCACATCCGTTCGCTATTTCACCGATTGGGCGCTGCCCCAGCTCGAAACCCTGATCGATGAAAGCGAGGCGCCGATTGACGTCTGGACGACCATCGACATCAACATGCAACGTGCAGCGGACGCAGCAATCCGCGCCAATGCTCCGCCGGGCACACAGGGTGCCCTGGTGGCCATTGACCGGGATGGTGCTGTCCGCGCGATGGTCGGCGGAACCGATTACGTCACATCGATTTACAACCGCGCGACCCAAGCCGTTCGGCAGCCCGGATCGGCGTTCAAGCTGTTCGTCTATCTCGCTGCATTGGAAGCGGGGTTCAACGCCGAATCGGCGGTGGTCGATGAACCAGTGGACATCAGCGGCTGGAAGCCCCGCAATTCCAATGGCCGGTTTGCGGGGGACATGAACCTGCGCACAGCCTTTGCCTATTCGGTGAACACGATTGCCGCAAAAATCGGCGCCGAAGTCGGGACATCCGCTATCGCTGGCATGGCGCAGCGACTGGGGATCACCACGCCGATCAACACCCTGCCGTCAATGGTGCTGGGGACATCGGACGTGCGCCTGATAGACATGACGCGCGCCTATGCGTCGGTCGCGTCGAAGGGCGTTGCCATTGTGCCCTATGGCATTGTCAAAGTGACAACAGACAAAGGCGAGGTTCTCTATGAGCATGAGCCGGATCTTTCACGCGTACTGATCCCGCCCCAGGTGGCAGCCGGAATGACGGACCTGCTGCAAACTGCAGTCAGCGTAGGCACGGGCAAGGCCGCTCAGATCGGACGGCCTGTCGCCGGCAAGACCGGCACGACATCCTCCAACAAGGACGGGTGGTTCATGGGATTCTCGAGCGGACTGACAACCGGTGTGTGGATGGGGCGAGATGACGCACGCGCGGTCCGCGGCCTTCAAGGCGGAACGGCACCTGCCCGGGCCTTTTCCGCTTTCATGCGTGTTGCTGTGGCGAACCGCAAGGTCGAGCCGTTCGATACGCAGGTCACGCTGCCCGAGTGGCAGCTTGAGCCCGATGAAGAAGCCTATTTCGGCGGGCCCGACACTGGCGCCTTCGTCGATGCTGACGGCAATCCTGTGGACGGCAACCCGTCCACGCCGGAGGACATGGTCGCAAATCCCGGGGCGCCGGACGAAAGCGGCAATCCGCCTTCCGAACTCCTTCCTCAGGGCGATCGTCCGAACCAGTGAAGTTTTGCACCATGTGAGCGCAGCCACTTGCGTGCGGGTGCAGGATCATCTCCCAACAACTCGGCGACAAGTGCGTGAAAGCGCGGACCGTGATTCATGTGGATCCGATGTGCCACTTCATGCGCAACAGTCGCCCGGCGCACAGAGGCCGGCGCAAGGATCAGGCGCCAGCTGTAACGAAGATCCCCCGCGTGAGAACAACTGCCCCAGCGCGATACAGGGTCGCCGACCCCAACCCGCCCCAGCGTGACGCCAAGACGCAATGCAAATTCGCGACTTTCCTCTTCCAGAAGGCGCTGCGCTTCAGCCCTCATCCACCGCAATATCCGCGGTTGGAGCGTATCGCGCGGGCCGCCAACCTCAAGGGCCTGCCCCGTCTTGCGGGGTTTTCGCGGATATTGTTCCGACCAGTCCAGCGTGAGGGTTTCGCCAGCGATCGGCAGGGACATGCCCGGGCAGATGGGCTGCGGACCTGGCAGGGCGGCAAGCTGCGCTTCAACCCAGCTGCGCTTCGATTCGACCCAGCGATGCGCATCGGCAAGGACAGCCCGTCGCGGAATGGTCAAGCGCACATTCCCGTCATTCGGGCTCACAGCCAGCCGCATCTGCCGGGCCTGGGGGGAGCGCACGACGATCAGTGGCCGTACATGCTCTCCGCCGGAAAAGACCGGTTGTGCCTCAGGCTTCGAGGATATGATTTTCCAGATCGCCCGCATCGTCTTCCGATATCGTCCATCCCCTGACCGAGGCGCCCGCAAGATGGACAGCTTCGCGGTCGCCGCAAACAAGATAATGCCAGTCAGGGAGTGCTTTTCCCTCCGCGCGACGAACATAGGCACAGGTTTCGGGCAGCCAGTCCATTGTCTTGAGGCGGGCTGGTGTCAGCCGGATGCACTCCGGCACATAGGCATGGCGGTGCTTGTAGTCGGAGCATTGGCCGCTGCGCCGGTCCAGCAAGCGACAGGCAACATTGGTTGGATGAAGTTCCCCGGTATCCTCGTCTTCAAGCTTGTGGATGCAGCATTTGCCACATCCGTCGCACAAGGCTTCCCATTGGGCGCGGTCGAGCTTTTCCAGTGCAACATCTTCCCAGAAACGCGCGCTCATTTGACCCAGCGCCCAAGCTCCCCGGCAATGTCTTCGGGAGATCCGGTTTCGGTGATGAGTGCAATGGGCGCGCCTTCAGGGCCATAGAGTGTCGAGGAGCGACTATGATCGACAAGATAGGTCCCTGGCGTTGCCCCGGGACTCTTCTGAAAATAAACACCATAGGCCTTGGCGACTTCGGCAATTGCCTCCGGTGAGCCGGTCAGGCCGATCAGGCGTGGGTGGAAGGCCTTTGTGAAAGACCCCAGCGCCTCGGGCGTATCGCGTTCCGGATCAACGGTAATGAACAGCGGCTGGACCTTTGCGCCGCGAACCGGATCCTGCTTTTCAAAGACCTTGAGGCCGAGCATCAGCTTCTGGACGTCCACCGGGCAGACGTCCGGGCAGAAAGTATAGCCGAAATAGACAAGGCGGTATTTGCCCTTGAAATCAGCTTCGCGAACGGATTTTCCGTCTTGATCCGTCAGAGTGAAAGCGCCACCCATCGTCGCGCCCTCGAGCGGCGCTCTCGCAGGCTGGCTTTCGCCGCACGCAGCGAGCAGAAGCAGCGGGAGCAGAAATAGAAACCTGTTCATCATCTTGGCAGCCTTGCTTTGTTAAGCGGCTCTGCGCAAGAAGCGGGGAAAAGGCAACAAGGCATGACGATGGCAAAATCCTTCAAGGCGTTGGCACTGCTCGGGCTGCTTGTTCCGGGGGTTGCGCTCGCGCAGTTTTCGGACAGCTACAATTTCCTGAAAGCCGTGAAAGACCGGGATGGAAACAAGACGACCGAAATCATTTCGAAGCCCGGCAATGTCATTATCGACACGCGGGATTCCTCGACTGGCGAAACCGCGCTCCATATCGTAACGCGCGAACGCGATGAAACCTGGCTGCGCTTCCTGTTGTCCCGTGGCGCAAGGACCGACATCCGCGATGGGCGCGGAAATACTCCGTTGATGATTGCGGCACAGATCGGCTTCCTTGAAGGAGCGCAAGCGCTTCTCGCCAAAAGGGCAAGCGTCGACCTTGCAAACGGTTCGGGGGAAACCCCGCTGATCCGTGCCGTGCAGAACCGTGATGCTGCGATGGTCCAGCTTTTGATGACGAACGGGGCCAACCCCAACAAGGTCGATTCGGGTGCGGGGTTGTCAGCGCGAGATTATGCGGTCCGCGATCGGAGATCGGCTGCGATCCTGAAGATTCTGGAAGGGGCCAAGCCAGTCACAACAGCTCCCAAAGCTGCTGGCCCCAACTAAAAGGCGGTCTCGTCTTCCGCCTCGATGGACACCAGCAACCTGCGGGCAGCGCGGCGTGCGAACCGGAGCGTTTCAACCTTGCGGCGGGCTGGTGCCAGCATCGTGCTTTGCGCTTCGCGCAGGATGGCGGCATCGTATCGATCCGCAACGATCAGCCCGGTGCGTTCGGGCATCAGCGCAGGACGTTCCATAAGCGAAAGATCAAAGCCCTGCGGAACTGCCCAGAAATACCGATCGCAATAATCGAGATATTCGGGCCATTTTCCATCTCCCAGCAGGTCGGCCTTTGAAACCTTGATTTCGACGATCGTCACCAGGCCCTTGGGCGAAAGGGCAAACAGGTCAGCCCGGCGGCCGTTGCCAAGCGGCACTTCGGAAATGCTGAGAAGATCGTGCCTGAGGAAAAGGCGGGTAACGCCGCGCGCGACATCTCCCGCCACTACTCTTTCGTCAGGGCCATAGTCCGCAGGTTCCATGGCCCAAGGCATAGAACAAGCAGGGAACGATGGCGAGAGGTTTTGCGATTAGCGGTAGAAAACGTGGTTGCCGATTGTCGCAATCCGGTTCAGGCGCCACCCCGGCGAAACGCGGCGCGCATGGAAATAGAGTGCGCTTCCGGCGCTTGAATCCCACATGTCGTTGCTCGCAATCTTTGCGATCGCGATCGCTTGCCGCCAGTTATGGCTGTTCCGAGCGATCGGCGGGAGACCGTTTCCCCGAACGAAAGAGAACTGACTCGGCTGGAAGACCACGCCACAAATTGACGATGGAAACCGGCCGGAGCGCGCCCGGTTCACGATCACCTGGGCAACCGCCAACTGGCCGTCCAGCGGTTCGCCCTTGGCTTCGAAATAGACAGCCCCGGCAAGGCATTCCTGTTCGCGGCTGTCGGCTTCAGTTCCGGCATGTAGCGAAACGAGGTGCGACAACGAGACTGCACGTCCCGCATCAGTGGCAAGCGCTGGCTCAGAAATCTCGGGGACGATGGTATAGTCTATGGGCGTTTCGCCCTCTTCGGCTGCGGCTTCGTAGACCGCGCCCGGAAGCAGCGAGCTCTTCTCCGCCTCCACAATATCTGCCGCCCCGAAAGCCGAGGCCGCGCCGGATCCGCTAAGCGCAGTCACGGCAAAAATCGAAAGGGCCGCACATATTGCGGTCCGCTTCAAATTACTCATCTTCACACTTGCTTGTGCAGTGGACGGTCCGGCCGAAAGCCCCAATACCCGGCTTTCGCGATCGCCCCCTGTCTACGTCCCTGTCCAAAGCCCTACAACATTTGGGGTGGCGACAAGGCTACGCGCCTAAATATGGGGCGGCGTTTGATTGTGCAACGCAACAAAGTCAAGCGCCCGAAAGTCGATCCGCGACGAACCGTTCCGCATCCGGGACGTCCAGTTCAATAATCCAGAGATCAGGATCCCGCTCACGCCTCCGCGCGAGATAGGGCTCAATTAGGTCTTCACTTTCAGTGCCTTGTGGTCCTGTCGCTGTCCACAGATAGACACCGGAAGGATCAAGCAGGCGCTCGAAAAGACCAAAAAACCTGCCCTTTTCAAGGATCTGAACAAGCATCGCGCCGGACGTGGGGTCTCCCTTGGCGAGGATGGCTGCAAATCCGCCGAGCGCGCTTGCCTGGCGTGACAACCCGCTGGCCAGCATCGCACTGGTCAGGCGGGCCGCGCTCATCGTGGCTTGCCTGCATCGCCGCCGTCAGGCGGCATGGCGCTCTTCCTGGCCGGCAAACAAGGCATAGACCGCATCGTTCGAGCCCGCACCGCGCAATTTGGCCACAAAACCAGGATCGCGGAGCCAGCGGCTGACCTGTGCCAGCGCCTTCAAATGTTCGGCCCCCGCATCTGGCGGCGAAAGAAGGCAGAAAACCAGATCGACAGGCAAATCATCGATGGCTTCAAAATCGATAGGCGGATCGATTCGCGCAAAAACCGCAACAATATGCGCAAGCCCTTCGATCTTGCCGTGCGGAATGGCCACTCCCTTTCCGAAACCGGTCGAGCCAAGGCGTTCGCGCTCGGTCAGCCGCTCGGAAACTTCTTGGGGATCGAGGCCATATTCGCGCTCAGCCACCGCAGCGAGCTGCTGGAACAACGCCTTTTTGGTCGGAGCGTTCACTGCAGACGCAATTGCACCTGCACTCATCATGTCGGCGAGAAAACCCATATACGATCCTAATTCTGCAAACCGGACAAAAGTCAGTCGGCTCTCTGGGGTTCGACCCAACCGATCGTGCCGTCGCCCCGGCGGTACACCATGTTGAGAACCCCGCTGCCGCTGTTCTTGAACAGCAAGGCATTCGTGTTCCGCAAATCGAGCATCATCACGGCATCCGATACTGTCGCGTCGGGCACATCGACGCGTGTTTCGGCAATGATCAGCGGAGCGTCACCGACTTCTTCAGCGTCTTCAACAGCATTGAAAACGGTGTAACCGGCATTGGCCTCGATTACAGGCAACGCATCGATCCCGACGCCGGCCCTATCCTTCAGCCTGTGCTTGTAACGCCGCAGCTGTCGTTCGACCTTGTCAGCCGCACCATCGAAAGCCAGATGTGCATCCTGGGCCGTATGCGAACCCTTGAGGACAACGCCCTGCATGACATGCGCGACAATGTCGCACCCGAAGCCATGAACGAATGGTCCCTTTCCAAAGGTTACATGAGCCGAAAGCGCGCGCGAGAAATATTTGCTGGCAATCGCCTGCAGCCTTTCGTTCACATGGGTGCGAAGTGCATCGCCGGTATCGACCTGATGCCCCGAAACGCGAATTTCCATGCTTGACCTCCAATCAGAGCGGCGCGCTCTAGGCGCGCGCCGCGTCGTCGTCAATTGCTACCGATTTCGGTTGGGTGTTCTTCCGCCAACGGGCCATCGAGCCACAAGGGGTTGGACAGAAGTTCGATGAATTTGCGGTGTCTTTTGCGCTCCTCTTCCGTTGGCTGATGTGGACGTGCAGGACGAAAGGCTGGCTTTGCCGCAGCCGGCCCACCTGCGAAAGCATCGCTCGACCGTTCCTCGGCAAGGGTATCGGCAAGCGAAAGGCCGATCTGCCGCCCGCCTGTCAGTTCGACATAGATTTGGGACAGCAACTGGGCATCGAGCAACGCGCCGTGCTTCACCCTGTGACTGCGATCTATGCCGTATCGTGTGCACAGTGCATCAAGGCTGTGCTTCGCACCCGGATGCCGGACGCGGGCCAGTGCCAATGTATCGACCATCCGAGCTTCCGAAATGTGCAGGCGCCCGCAAGCTCCGAGTTCGTGGTTGAGGAACGAAAAATCGAACCGCGCATTGTGAGCGACCAGCGGTGAATCACCCAGAAAATCGAGCAATTCCTCAACCTTGTCTTCAAAGAGTGGCTTGTTTGCCAGAAATGCATCCGAAAGGCCGTGCACTTCCTGCGCGGCCGGGTCCATTGGCCGTTCGGGATTGAAATAGGCATGAAAACTGTTGCCGGTTTCAACGCGATTGACGAGTTCGATACACCCGATTTCAACCATGCGGTCCCCGCTGGCCGGGCTCAGCCCCGTGGTTTCGGTATCGAAAACAATCTCGCGCATTCCGTGGACGATTATCTGCGTCTTTTGGCGCGGAGGCAAGCGACAAGGTGTCGCACCTGTGCTTCAGTCTCGTGCTTGAGGCATCCTGTCGTAATCACATAATCGGCGCGACGGCGCTTTTCCGCGTCAGGCGTCTGGAGTGCAAGGATCCGGCGGAATTTTCCGGCCGTCATACCGGGACGCGCCAGCACGCGTTTGCGCTGCATCCAGGCCGGGGCAGAGACGACAACGACAACATCAACCGTCCGCCAGCCCTTTTTCTCAAAGAGGAGCGGAACATCCAGCACCACCACTGGCAGCGATCGGTTGCGCCTGAGCCAGTGCGCGCGCATGCGCGCAACAGCGGGATGGACGATGCGCTCAAGGGCCTTGAGCTCATCGGGCTTGCCGAAGACAGCGGCGCCGAGCTTCGCGCGATCGACGCCGGCGGGCCCGGTCGTCCCGGGAAAACGCGCCTCGATTTCCGGTAGGAGCACGCCACCGGAGCCCTGCAGGATATGAACCGCGGCATCGGCATCGAACACCGGCACACCGGCCCGTCGGAACATGGCCGTGACCGCTGATTTGCCCATCCCGATGGACCCGGTGAGACCAACAACAGTCATTGCACGAGCTTCGCCCGGAGTTCTTCGTCATGCCCCTCTGGTGGCGGGACATCGAAGAACAATTCAAAGGCAAGCGCCGCCTGCCCCACCAGCATTTCAAGCCCATCGACCGTTTCGAGCCCACGCGCCCGCGCCGCCCGCAGCAGGGCGGTTTGAAGCGGGGCATAGACAATGTCATAGACAATGGCATCGTCAGGGAGCGGTGATAGATCCAGTTGAAGGGGTTCCTGACCCTTCATCCCGAGCGGGCTGGCATTGATCAGCAGCGCTGCCGGCGGGAGCGCCGCGTCGAGCGCCTTCACATCGCCCTTCAAGCCGAAGCGGGCAAGCAGTGCTGCGGCTTTCAGAGCGTTGCGCGCCAGCATCGTGACCGGGCCTGCGCCAACCTGCGCCAGAGCGAACAAGATGGCATTGGCCGCCCCGCCACTTCCGATGAGGATGACGGGCGCCCCGTCCAGCGGCATATCCAGTATCGGTCCAAGAAAGCCGGCAGCATCGGTATTCGTTCCGAAAAGCGCGCCGTCTGGGCCGCGGGCAACCGTATTGATGGCACCGATCGAATCCCTGACACCCCCGGGATCGGCAACATGCTCCAGCGCCGCAATCTTGTGCGGGATGGTGACGTTGCAACCGGACCAGGCCGGGTCTTCACGCCTTTGGCTGAAATAATGTTCCAGCCCGTCGGGGGCGACCTGGTTGGCACGATAGTCCGCATCAATGCCAAGTTTCCCCAGCCAGAAGTTGTGGATCAGGGGCGATTTCGAATGCGCGATCGGATCGCCAATGACTTCGGCATATCGCTTCGTCATGTCGCCACGACTCCTTGGGTTCGAAGGAAAGCGAGCAACGGCAGGAGGGGCAATCCAACAATTGCGAAATGGCTCCCTGCAATGTCCGAAAAAAGCTGCACGCCCCGGCCTTCGATCCTGTAGCCGCCAACACACCCGAGCAGGACATCGCCTTCGGCCTCAAGATAGTCCGCGATGAACGCATCGGACAGGACGCGCATGGTCAAGTTGACACCTTCGACATGGCGCCAAACCGGCACACCCTGATGCGCTACGACCATTGCGCTGAACAGGGTGTGCGTCTTGCCGGACAGAAGCCGGAGCTGGCTCTCCAGAACAGCACGATCCGGCGCCTTGTCGATCAGTGTCCCATCGCTGAGCGCCAGCGTCTGGTCGCATCCCAGCACCAAGTCTTCCGGTCGCCTTGCCGAAACGTCCAAAGCCTTGAGCTCGGCAAGCGCCTTGGCGACATTTCCGGGCCCAAGCCCGCGCGCCCTGAGCGAAGCCTTTGCAGCATCTTCGTCAATTGGCGCGGGCATGACGTCATGCGGAACTCCCGCATTTGCCAGCAGGGCGCGACGCCCGACGCTTCCCGAAGCAAGGACCAGCATCAGTGCGTTGCCTCACCCGCATGTCGCTCATTGTAGAGGTTGATAATGGCCGCAGCGGCTTCCTCGATCGAACGGCGCGTTACATCGATGACAGGCCAGCCATTGTCGGCAAACATCCGGCGCGCATAGGCCAGTTCACGTTGCACGGCTTCCTGGTCGACATAGTCCGTATCCGGCATCTGATTGAGCGACAGGAGCCGGTTGCGGCGAATCTGGACGAGCCTGTCCGCGCTTGTCACCAGTCCGACGACCAGCGGATGTTTCAGGCTGAACAGGTTTTCAGGCGGCGGCGATTCGATAACGATCGGGATATTGGCTGTCTTGTAACCCCGATTGGCGAGGTAGATCGACGTCGGCGTTTTCGAACTGCGTGATACTCCAGCGAGCAGGATGTCTGCCTCTTCCCAATTTTCATGGCCAACGCCATCGTCATGCGCAATCGTGTATTGGATGGCCTCGACGCGCGCAAAATAGGCTGCATCTAGCATATGCTGCCCGCCTGGCCGTGCCTTCGCCGTCTGGCCAAGCATTTGCGAAAGGGCATGAACGACCGGATCGATTGCAGCGACCATAGGCAGCCCAAGCGCGCGGCATTTGGCTTCCAATGTCCTGCGGACATCTGCATTGACCATGGTGTAGAGAATAAGCCCCGGATTCTGTGCAATATCTGCCATGATTCGGGTCAAATGACCTTCAGAGCGAACCATTGGCCAGAAATGCTTGATCGTTTCCACCGAGTCGAATTGCGCAAGGGCGGCCTTGGCCACGGTCTCGAGCGTCTCGCCGGTCGAGTCCGAGACGAGGTGCAGATGAAGGCGGTTCACGCAGGGCGGCAGGCTGTGGACAACATTGGGGACAGGGCTACTCCAAAAAGCTGCGCAAATCCAAGCCCACAATTCAACCCCGTGCCACCGGAATCCGTCCACAGGGCTTTCAACAGCTCACTGATTCCATCCACGCCCTGTGAATTACCGGGACAGGTTACGCGACTCGCAGGGCTTCGGCGCTTCGTCCGCCGCGCACGGTGTTGGCAATTTGCGGGACAGCGCATAAACCCGGCAAACCCGATCCCTAACAACAACTACAATCCTCTTTAATATAGAAATGATTCAGTAAGCATGGCCAATCTGACCACGAAGCCCTTGCTGGCGACCCTGAACGGAGTCCGCCAGGAAACACCGCCGGTGTGGCTCATGCGGCAGGCAGGCCGCTACCTTCCCGAATATCGCGCACTCCGGGCAAAAAAAGGTGGCTTTCTTGAGCTGGTCAATGATTCCGCTGCAGCTGCTGAAGTGACGATTCAACCGATCCGGCGGTTCGGATTCGACGCTGCAATTCTCTTTTCCGACATTCTGGTCGTGCCTCACGCGATGGGCCAGGATCTCTGGTTTGAGGAGGGAGAAGGTCCTAGACTCGCCCCCAGGCTGGTCGATCATGCGCTCGATAGTCTTGACGCCGTTCCGCAGAGGCTTGCGCCGGTCTATGAAACAGTCCGTCAGGTTCGCGCCCGGCTTGAATCCCAAACCACCTTTCTCGGTTTTGCCGGAAGCCCGTGGACAGTTGCAACCTACATGGTCGCAGGGCAGGGCAGCCGAGAGCAGGCAGAAGCACGCCGCTTTGCCTATCGCGATCCAGTTGCCTTTCAGGCGCTTGTCGATGCCATCATCGCATTGACCGTCGATTATCTTTCCGGCCAGATCGATGCGGGCGTCGATGCCGTCCAACTCTTCGATAGCTGGGCCGGTAGCCTGAGCCCGGCGCAGTTCGAGCGCTGGGTGATTGGGCCCAATGCAAAAATTGTTTCTTTGCTGAAGGTTCGCCATCCAGACATCCCGATCATCGGCTTTCCCAAAGGCGCAGGCGGAAAGCTTTCCGCCTATGCGCGGGAGACGTGTGTCGATGCGATCGGGCTCGATGAAACGGTGGATCCGTTCTGGGCCAATGCGAACTTGCCGGAATCCCTTCCGGTTCAGGGTAACCTTGATCCATTGGCGCTGATCGCCGGTGGCGTTGCTCTTGATGATGCCACGAACCACATCCGGCGTGCGTTTTGCGATCGCCCCCATGTCTTCAACCTTGGTCATGGCATTCTCCCGGATACGCCGATCGAGAATGTTGAAGAACTGCTCAGAAAGGTGCGCGGATGATCGGTTTTCTTGGCAATGCCTACCTCTGGGTAAAATCGGCACATGTGATTTTCGTCATCTTCTGGATGGCCGGATTGTTCATGCTTCCCCGCTTTCTGGCTTATCACCAGGAAGCTGATCCCTTGTCCTCCGAAAATTCAGTCTGGGCCGAACGAGAGCGTCGGCTGATCAGGATCATCCTGAATCCGTCGATGATTTTGGCCTGGCTGTTTGGCTTGTTGCTCGTGCTTGATACGGGAGCTCATGCTCAGGGGTGGTTTCACCTCAAATTTGCTGCGGTTATTGGGCTCTCGGGTTATCACGGCTGGATGGCGGGATATAGCAGGAGGCTTGCTCGGGGTACCCGTACTTTGACCAGCAGATCGCTGCGCATGCTCAACGAAGTCCCCGGCATTGCTGCTGCCATTATCGTCATCATGGTCATCGTTCGGCCGTTCTGAGAGGGCGAGACTATGCGGGTGCTGAAACTGCTTCTTTTGTCGTTGTCCTTGTTCCAGCCTGCTGCAGCAATTGCCGACGCTGGCCATCAGGCTTTTCTTGATCAAACGCTGGCTGATGTCCGGGCGAAGGATCAGCTTCCAGCAGCGGCCGTGATGATTCAGATTGATGGAAAGACGGTTGCAAGTTCGGCGCAAGGGCTGCGTGCGATTGGATTTCCAGAGGCGGTAACCCTTCGGGACCGTTGGCATCTCGGATCGGATACCAAAGCGATCACGGCAACCATGATTGGCCGGCTTGTCGACAAGGGCCTGCTGCGATTCGATGATCGTTTGCAGGATTTGCTCCCTGATTTGTCTGAGACGATGGATCCGGCCTATCGCACGGTAACGCTTCGTCAGTTGCTCAGCCATACGGGCGGACTTCCGCCCTTGACGGACGATGCTGACCTTCCCGAATTCAAGCGGATCATTGCAAAATCCAAGAGTGTGCAAGCGCAGCGGCGGGCGATCGCCAGCGTTTATCTGGCCAAACCGCTCGCGTCCCCGGTCGGTGAATTTTCATATTCGAACATTGGTTACATCGTCGCCGGTGCGATTGCAGAACGCCGCACCGGCAAAAGCTGGGAGGATCTGGTCAGGCAGGAAATTTTCAAGCCGCTTGGCATCCAAGAATCTGGTTTCGGCCTTCCGGGCCATGCAAAAAAGGTCGATGCACCCTGGGGGCATAGGGAAAGCGACGGCAAGCTCGTTGCATTGAGCCCCAATGATCCTGAAGGTCAGGATCCGCCAGCCCTTGGCCCTGCCGGAACGATCCACATGACATTGGCTGACTGGATGCGGTTTGCGCAGGATCAACTCGATGGCGTCCATGGACGGGGTCGGCTTGTGTCAGCCAAAACCTATCGCATTCTCCACACGCCGGTAAGTGAAAACTATGCCTTGGGCTGGGGGGTCAAGCTCGATGAGCAAGGCATGCCGCTGCTTCTCACACACAGCGGAAGCAATGGGCACTGGCTCGCCGATATACGCATCATGCCCAAGCATGACATGATCATTCTGTTCGTCAGCAATGCGGGCAATGACGCTGCCAATCGTGCGATCATGGACATTGGCAAGCCGCTGCGCGACCGATTGAAGCCGTTCGACTGAGCAGTGCCCCCGAATCTTGACTTTACGCCATCGCAAGCCTAACTCCGCGACCACCGCTGGGCCGTTCGTGCCATTCAGCAGCTTATTTCAATCCCTGATTTCGCTGTTCGCGGTTCTCCCACTATATTCCATACGGAATCCAAGACATGCATTTGAAAGAACTTAAAAAGAAGACCCCGGCAGAACTCGTAGAAATGGCGGAAGAGCTGGGTGTCGAGGGCGCCTCGACGCTGCGCAAGCAAGACCTGCTGTTCGCGATCCTCAAGGTTGAGGCCGAAAACGGCACCCAGATCATGGGCATGGGCACAATCGAAGTGTTGCAGGACGGCTTTGGCTTCCTGCGCTCTCCCGAAGCGAACTATCTTGCTGGACCTGACGATATCTATGTATCGCCGAACCAGGTGCGCAAGCACGGGCTACGCACCGGCGATACAGTCGAAGGCGAAATTCGCGGGCCGAAGGACGGCGAACGCTATTTCGCCCTGAACAAGGTCACGGCGATCAATTTCGACGATCCAGATGTTGTCCGTCACCGCGTCAACTTCGACAATCTCACGCCACTCTATCCAGACGAGAAGCTTCGGTTGGACACGCTTGATCCAACCGTCAAAGACAAGTCGGCACGCGTCATCGACATCATCTCGCCACAGGGCAAGGGCCAGCGCGCGCTGATTGTTGCGCCGCCACGTACCGGCAAGACGGTTTTGCTCCAGAACATCGCAAAGGCGATTACGGACAATCATCCGGAGGTCTTCCTGATTGTGCTGCTGGTTGATGAACGACCCGAGGAAGTGACGGACATGCAGCGCTCAGTGAAGGGCGAAGTTGTGTCTTCGACCTTTGACGAGCCGGCACAGCGCCATGTCCAGGTTGCCGAAATGGTGATCGAAAAAGCCAAGCGTCTCGTCGAGCACAAGAAGGATGTTGTCATCCTGCTGGACTCGATTACGCGCCTGGGTCGGGCCTACAACACGGTTGTCCCGTCGTCGGGCAAGGTGCTGACTGGCGGTGTCGACGCCAATGCCCTGCAGCGCCCCAAGCGCTTCTTCGGCGCCGCGCGCAATATCGAGGAAGGCGGTTCGCTTTCGATCATCGCGACCGCGCTGATCGATACGGGCAGCCGGATGGACGAAGTGATTTTCGACGAATTCAAGGGGCCCGGCAATTCGGAAATCGTGCTTGACCGGAAGGTCGCTGACAAGCGCATCTTCCCGTCGCTCGATGTCGGGAAATCGGGCACGCGCAAGGAAGAATTGCTTGTTGAAAAGGGCAATCTCTCGAAGATGTGGGTGCTGCGCCGCATTCTCATGCAGATGGGCACCGTCGATGCGATGGAATTCCTGCTCGACAAGATGAAGGATTCGAAGACCAATGAGGATTTCTTCGATTCAATGAATCAATAAGGCAGCGCACATGATCCTCGAACATGCGCTCCTGCAGGTTCTGCCAGGCAAGGAAGCCGCGTTCGAGGCGGCGCTGGCCGAAGCGAAACCCGTTATTTCCGCTTCGCCGGGCTTTCGGGGGATCGAGGTCAGGCGGGATTGCGAGATGCCGGGTCACTACTTGCTGATTGTCCGCTGGGACTCAATTGCCGATCATCGGGAGGGGTTTCGGAAGTCGGATCGTTATCAGCAATGGCGCGAGCTGCTGCACCCATTTTATGATCCGATGCCGTCGGTTGCTTATTTCGGAGATGTTCTGTGATTGATTTCGCTGACGTGTTCACGGCGGCAGGCATGGCAACACTGTTGCAGGTGATTCTCATCGACCTCACCATGGCAGGTGACAATGTCGTGATCATGGGAACACTGGCGTCCGGGCTTCCCGCACGGGACCGGCAGCGCGTCCTGATGTTCGGGGTTGGCATGGCGTTGGTGTTTCTCATCGCCTTTGCACTGGTTGCGACCTGGCTTCTGAAAATTACCGGGCTTTTGCTGGCAGGTGGACTCTTGCTGCTGTGGGTCGCGTTCAACATGTATCGCGAGCTCCGCCCGGCCAATATTGTCGTTGCTGATGATCCGGGAACGCTCGCAGTTGAAGGGCCGCCGCCGACCAAGACCTTTCTCCAGGCGGCAATCCAGGTTACGCTTGCTGACCTTTCCATGAGCCTTGACAATGTTCTGGCTGTAGCAGCGGCTGCACGCGAGCATCCGACCGTTCTCTTCTTTGGGCTTGCGTTTTCGGTCACTCTTATGGGCTTGGCGGCCAATCTCGTTGCCAAGCTCGTCCAGCGCTATCACTGGATCGCCTGGATCGGATTGCTCGTCATTCTCTACGTTGCGCTCAAGATGGTTTGGGAAGGCGCACACCAGGTTGCTCCGATCATTGTATCCTCGGTCGTCTGAGGCCATAGACAAGCGATGGACCTGACCACCTTATTCGAGCCAGCAGCGCTCACAGCGTTTTTCGAGATATTGATGATCGATATCGTCCTTGCGGGCGACAACGCGATCGTTGTTGGTGCGCTTGCTGCCGGATTGCCTGAGGCTGACCGCAAGAAGGTCATCATGCTCGGCGTGCTTGCAGCGCTGGTGCTGCGCATTGTCTTCGCGTTGACCGTCAGTCAGCTTCTTGGGATTGTCGGCCTCGTCCTTGCCGGCGGTTTTCTGCTGCTTTGGGTGGCATGGCGTATGTACCGCGAATTGCGTCACAGCGGGGAAAGTGCGGGATCTCCGGAAATTGAGGGGGATGAGCATTCGGGCATTGCCGCGCGCAAGAGCTTTGCGGCAGCTGCGTGGAGCGTCGCTCTCGCTGATGTCAGCATGAGTCTGGACAATGTCCTGGCTGTCGCAGGTGCGGCGCGTGAGCATCCGAATGTGCTTGTGATCGGCCTCATCCTTTCAGTCATTCTGATGGGCGCGGCCTCAAACGTCATCGCCAAATATATCGAGCGCTATCGCTGGATTGCGTGGATCGGCCTCGCAGTCATTGTGTGGGTTGCGGGCAAGATGATCTGGGACGGATGGCACGATGTCCATCCGCACCTGATGACCTTCGTTGGTCGCTAACGAAGGGTGTTCGCGAAGAAATCGACAGTTCTAGCGTCGGCGAGCCTAGCGGCGCCTTCGTTCCGCCGCGATCCCATTTCAGCTGCGAAGCCATGATCCAGGCCGGCATAATCGTGAAGCGTGACCTTGGGATGATTGTCCAGACCTTCATGGATCGCTGCTTGTGCTTCGGGCCCGACGAAATGGTCTGCGGTTGGGATATGAAGCATCAAAGGATGAGCAATTGCGTGTGATTCGCCAAGCAACTGGTCAATCATGACGCCATAGTATCCGACCGATGCGTTGATGTCCGTTCGGCAGGCCGTCAGATAGGCCAACAGGCCGCCAAGGCAAAATCCGACGGCACCGACTTTTTGAACGCCGCGGGCACGAATGGCGTGGATCGTTTCCTCAATATCAACGATTGATTTGTCTGTGCCCTTGTCGGCGCTGTACTGGCCAAAGAGTGTCAACGCTTCCTGAAACTCGGATTCGACATCGGGGTTGAGCTCAATTCCGGGACGGATTCTCCAGAAAAGATCCGGTGCGACTGCCAGATAACCAAGCTTCGCCCAATTGTCGCATTTCTGGCGAATACCCGCATTAACACCAAATATTTCCTGAATGACGATGATCGCCGCGCGAGGCGTGCCTTGCGGTTCGGCCATATAGGCGGAAAATTCGCCAATCTGGATCGTG
The DNA here is from genome assembly GCA_016704425.1 of Sphingomonadales bacterium. Classification (GTDB taxonomy): domain Bacteria; phylum Pseudomonadota; class Alphaproteobacteria; order Sphingomonadales; family Sphingomonadaceae; genus Aquisediminimonas. The sequence continues at coordinate 205,093 of JADJAC010000004.1, read as the reverse complement.
CTCATAGCAATCGTGTCCTTATTCCATGGGAGTGTACAGCTTCAAAATCGATCAGCCAGGCCTTTGTTTCCGGGCCGGCGCCAGCAGAGTAATATTCGCGGCCCGAAGATGAAATAACCCGGTGGCACGGGATGATGATCGGAAACGGATTAATCTTGCAAGCCTGACCGATTGCGCGAGGAATCGTGCCGACCCGTTGCGCAACTGCGCCGTAAGTCGCCGTCTCGCCAAAGGGAATGGCGGCAATGGCGCATCGCATTTGGTGGGCTTCCTGCGAGGCGGCGCTTTCCAGCGGCAGGTCGAAGAATTTGCGTTGCCCGGCAAAATAGGCGCGCATTTGATCAACTGCGCATTCAAGGGCAGAATTCTGCCGATGTGCCCATTCATTGCCGGTTTCAGGAAAGATCCGAACTGACGTCAGGGCGTCACCCACTGCCACAAGTTCGATCATGCCGATCGGTGTTTCGATGCGGGCAGTTGCGGGCACGGCGCACATGCGGCAAGGTTTAGCACCGGGCCCAACGGAGACCAGCCATGAAATTCAATATTGATGTCGATTGCACCCCAGAAGAGGTCCGTCGCTTGGTCGGCTTGCCCGATCTCACAGGCGTGCATGAAGTCTATCTCAATCAGATGAAGACCGTGATGACCAAAGGGCTGACCCCGGACATGGTTGAAGGCATGGTTCGGAATTGGGTTCCGATGGGAGGACAGGGCGTGGATTTCGTCAAAGACCTGATAGGTCAATTTTCCGGTGGCGACGGATCGGGCAGGAAGAAAAAGGATTGAGCCTGTCGATACGCGATACGATCTTTGCCTTGTCCAGCGGTCTGCCGCCTGCAGGGATCGCGGTTGTTCGTATTACCGGCCCCCAAGCTGCAACCGCGCTTGAGGCGCTGGCTGGCAAGCTGCCTGAACCACGGCGCGCAGTCTATCGAGCGCTCCATGACGATCGCGGCACCCTGCTCGATCACGCACTCATTCTGTGGTTTTCCGGCACTAAAACCGCAACAGGTGAGAATCTCGCGGAGCTTCACCTGCATGGAGGGCGAGCCGTGGTATCCTCTGTTCTCGAGGCGTTGCAGCAGGTTCCCGGTCTTCGTCCGGCAGTGGCCGGAGAGTTCACGCGCCGGGCTTTTGAAAATGGACGAATCGACCTTTCGGAAGCCGAGGGCCTTGCAGACCTTCTTGCGGCCGAAACGGAAAGCCAACGCCAATCTGCCTTGACGCTTGCGGAAGGCGGGCTGGGACGCAAGGTTGAAATCTGGCAAAGCGGGCTTTTGGGACTTTCAGCGCAGGTTGAGGCGGCATTGGATTTTTCCGACGAGGATGATGTCGGTGACGCGTCAGCTGTTCGCGCACATTTGGCAACGCTGGCAGACGAGATGGCAAGTCTCTTGGCCGAGCCGGGTGCAGAGCGGTTGCGCGATGGCATTCGCGTTGTTCTTGCGGGCCCCCCGAATTCCGGAAAATCTAGCCTTTTCAATGTATTAGTGGATCGTGAGGCGGCGATTGTTTCTGATATAGCGGGCACGACACGTGACAGGATTGAGGCGGTCGTTGCGATGAACGGCGTGCCTTTCGTCTTGATCGACACAGCAGGCTTGCGGGAAAGCGACGATGCCATTGAGGCCATCGGTGTGGCTCGCGCCGAAGATGCCTTGGCGTCGGCCGATGTCGTGCTCTGGCTGGGAGAGGAAAAGACCACGCCCTCCGGCGGGCTGCTCGTGGCGGCCAAATCGGACCTGGACGCGGGACGGCCCGGCCTTCCGGTGTCCGTCGTGTCAGGCGAAGGCATCGCTCAGCTGAAGTCTGAGCTGCTGGCGCGCGCGCGTGGTCTTCTGCCCAAGCCGGGCGCTCTCGCACTCAATCGTCGCCACAAGTCCATTTTGCGTGCAGTCGGGGATTCACTTGCGCGGGCGGCAGCCGAAGACGATCTCCTGATTGTTGCAGAACATATGCGTCACGCGCGGAGTGAACTGGACCGGTTGACCGGTCGTTCCGGCGTGGAGGATATGCTCGACGCATTGTTTGGCAGCATGTGCATCGGGAAATAGGATGTTTCACGTGAAACAGGTTGGCAATCCGCCACTTCGGGCGTAGCGGCGCGATCATGCAGCGTTTCGATGTCATTGTCGTTGGTGGAGGCCATGCGGGTTGCGAAGCTGCGGCTGCTGCCGCGCGGATGGGTGCGCGCACGGCTCTTGTGAGTTTTCGGCGTGACCAGATTGGTGCCATGTCCTGCAATCCGGCGATCGGCGGACTTGGCAAGGGGAATCTCGTGCGCGAGGTCGACGCGTTCGACGGGATTATTGCGCGCGCTGCTGACGCGGCCGCCATTCACTACCGGATGCTCAACGCATCTAAAGGAGCCGCAGTTCAGGGCCCCCGGATCCAGGCGGACAGGAAGCTTTTCAAGGCCGCGATTCATCGTCTGCTCGACGCGCAGGCTGGCCTGAAAATAATCGAGGCGGAGGCCGCATCGCTGCAATTTGAAGGTGATCGTGTCACGGGGCTGGTTCTCGGAGACGGTGGGCAACTCGAGGCCCACTCGGTTGTCCTGGCGACGGGCACATTTCTGAATGGCAAGATGTTCTGCGGGGAATCCCAGACGGTCGGCGGTCGCGTTGGAGAGGCGGCATCGATCTCCCTCGGCGTTCAATTGCGCGATCGCAAATTGCCGCTAGGGCGACTGAAGACTGGGACGCCACCGCGGCTCGACGGGAGGACGATCGATTGGGCGGTGCTCGAGTCCCAGCCGTCTGATGACGAAGGCTGGACCTTCTCGGACCTCAATGTTTCACGTGAAACACCCCAACTTTACTGCGCAATTGCGCGCACCAACAGCCGGACTCACGAGGTGATCCGCAAGAGTCTCGATCGGTCTCCGCTCTTCGCAGGGCATATCGAGGGGCAAGGTCCGCGTTACTGTCCGTCGATTGAAGACAAGATCCACCGCTTTGGGGACAGGGACGGGCATCAGATTTTTCTTGAGCCGGAGGGTTTGGACTGTACGCTCGTCTATCCCAATGGGATTTCGACGTCTCTTCCCGCCGATGTGCAGCTAGCCTTTCTGCGGACAATCAAGGGACTTGAGCGGGTGGAGATTGTTCAGCCCGGCTATGCGGTGGAATATGATCATATCGACCCGCGCGCTTTGCACCCGACGCTGGCCCTGAAGGACATTGAGGGGCTGTTCTGTGCCGGGCAGATTAACGGCACAACCGGGTATGAAGAGGCTGCCGCGCAAGGTCTGGTGGCAGGGCTGAATGCTGCCGCACAAGCGCTGGGGCGACCGCCCATCCTATTCGACCGTGCCACTTCCTATATTGGCGTGATGATTGATGATCTTGTTTTGCAAGGCATTACCGAACCATACCGGATGCTCACGGCGCGAGCGGAATATCGATTGCGGCTCCGTTCGGATAACGCAGCCACAAGACTAACGCCTCTGGCCATCGACGTCGGTTGTGTCGAACTTGCGCGGCGCAACTGGTTTGAGCGCTACAGTTCGGAACGTGCTGCGTTGATCAATCTGCTCAAGGCCCGGATTAAGCGTGATCCACGTGGAACCGGAGGGGAAAAGCACTCCCTCTACGAACTTATTCGTATTGCCGGGCTTGATGCCAATGACCTCAATGCAATGCTGCCCGAGCTTTCGGATTGGCAGCCATCCATCGTTGCCGAGGTTATTGAGGACGCCCGCTACGCACCTTATGTTGCGCGCCAGGAGGCGGAAATTCGGGCGATGAAGGCTAATGAAGCCGTCAAGCTTGGCGAGCTGATCGACTATCGCGCTATTGCCGGACTCTCGAATGAAATGGTCGAGCGCCTGGAGGCGGCGCGTCCGGCAACGCTTGGAGCTGCCGAACGGATTCGAGGCATCACACCGGCGGCGCTCGCAGCAATCCTTGTGAGCGCAAAACGGAAAGCAGCATGACCGACGAGGAAGTCAGGGACTGGCTCGTTCGTCATTTTGATGTTTCACGTGAAACAATGGCTCGGCTCGAGGCATTCGGCGCGGCAGTGATCGCCGAAAATGAGCGACAGAATTTGATCAGTTCAGCAACGATACCACACATCTGGAGCCGCCACATTCTCGATTCGGCACAGTTGCTTCGCCTTGGCCCGAAGATTGATCCGTCGCACCCGTCCTGGCTTGACCTAGGGACGGGTGCCGGCTTTCCCGGCATGATCATTGCAATTCTTGCTGAATTGCCCCTCATTCTCGTTGAATCCCGGCGGAAGCGCTTTGACTTTCTGGTTGATCAGGCAAGTTCGCTGGGATTGACCAATGTCAGGGTGCATTGCGGGCGGCTTGAGACGCTTGAGACCTTCCCCGTGGGCACGATTTCCGCGCGCGCATTTGCGCCATTGGCTAAGCTTTTGACACTCGCCCACCGCTTTTCCACAGAAAAGACGCGCTGGCTGCTGCCAAAGGGCCGAAGTGTGCGCGAAGAACTGGAATCGGTCGCAAGTTCGTGGCAGGGTAGCTTTCAAGTGGAATCCAGCCAGACTGACGCCGACGCCGCGATAATCGTCGCTACCGGTGTAAGACCGAGGAAAAGAGCCCGATGATCCGTATCGCTGTTGCAAATCAGAAGGGTGGCGTGGGAAAGACCACGACGGCAATCAATGTTGCGACTGCATTGGCTGCAACGGGATGGAGAGTGTTGCTGGTCGATCTTGATCCGCAAGGCAACGCATCGACGGGTCTTGGCATCCACCAGGCGGAGCGTGTGCGCTCAAGCTACGACTTGCTTCTTGGGGAATGCGGGCTTGCCGATGCCGTGATTGCAACACGAATCCCGCGACTTGATCTCATTGCGTCGACGCCCGATCTGTCCGGGGCGGAAATTGAACTGGTCGAGTTTGAACATCGAACGCACCGCCTGTTGACGGCACTTGAAACGGCGCCGCCGGGCAAATGGGACATCGCGTTGTTCGATTGCCCGCCGTCTCTTGGCCTGTTGACTCTCAACGCTATGGTTGCAGCGCAATCGCTTCTCGTTCCCCTCCAGTGCGAATTTTTCGCATTGGAAGGATTAAGTCAATTATTACAGACAGTTGAACGGATCAGGGGACGGTTCAACCCGACGCTTTCGATTCTTGGTGTTGCGCTTACGATGTATGATCGCCGTAACCGGCTGACCGAGCAAGTGGCCCAGGATGTGCGCACTTGTCTTGGCAAGGCAGTGTTTGAAACGGTGATTCCGCGCAATGTCCGCCTGTCCGAAGCGCCGAGCCACGGCCTGCCTGCGTTGATCTACGATCATAAATGTCCTGGGTCGGAAGCCTATATGGCTTTGGCCCGTGAACTGATCGGTCGGCTTCCCCGGCAAAAGGCTGCGGCGTGAGCGAAGAAACCCCGGCCACACCGCTGAAGAAGCGCCCGACTGGACTCGGCCGGGGCCTGTCCGCCTTGCTTGGCGAAATCGAGCGGGAGGCGCCGGTGGCGCTTGACGGCGCCGCGCCGGACGGCGTGCGGATGGTCGATGTCAATCGATTGCGACCGCTGCCCAATCAGCCGCGCAAGACCTTCAGGGATGATGCTCTTGATGAACTGGCTGAATCGATCAAGTCGCGGGGTATGCTCCAGCCTATCGTTGTGCGCGATCCGGAACATGACGGCCATTACGAAATCATCGCAGGCGAGCGCCGCTGGCGTGCCGCGCAAAAGGCCCAAATTCATCAAGTTCCTGTAATAATTAGGGAATTTGACGACGTTACAGCGCTCGAAATTGCGATCATCGAGAATATCCAGCGCGAACAACTGAATGCGTGGGAAGAAGGGGAAGCGTATCGCAGGCTGATTGACGATCACGGACATACGCAGGAAGCCCTTGGCCGGATTGTCGGAAAATCGCGCAGCCATGTCGCGAATCTCATGCGGCTCCGCAATCTGCCCTTGCCAGTGCATGACTGGCTGACCGCGGGCGAGATCACGATGGGCCATGCCCGGGCGCTGCTGGGGGCGGAGGATCCCTTGGTGCTTGGGCGCATGATCGTCCAGCGGGGCCTATCGGTGCGCGAAACCGAACGGCTTGTAAAGAAGGCGAAAGCGCCTGCACGAACGCGCAGCCCGCGATCAGGCGACCGGGTTGGAGATCCCGACCTTTTGGCGCTCGAACGGCAGCTGACCGACATGCTGGGCCTGAAGGTCAAGATCAATCATCAGGCGCGTTCGGGGACGATGACGCTTTCCTATTCTTCGCTTGAACAGCTCGACATGATTTGCCAGCGGTTGAGCGGCGAACCGATTTAATCTCCCAAACGGGCCACGGCTCGTTCCATCAGCCAAACGCGGATCGCGCTCGCAAGGTTCGGAGGGTTGTTCAGTTCAATTCTCTGGGCATCGATCTGGGCAACAAGTGCATTGAGCGGCAGCGACTGGCTTTCGGCGGACGTCTTGAGCGCTTGCCAGAACACCGGCTCGAGGCTGATCGAGGTTTCATGGCCTGCAATCGTGACCGAGCGCTTGACTGGGCCTGTCATCAATACATGTGTTGCCCACCGTTGATCGACATGGTCGACCCGGTGATGAATCCGCCCTCTTCAGAACACAAAAATGCCACGCCGCGAGCAATCTCGCTGGCCTGACCGAGCCGCCCGACCGGAATCTTGGCAACGATCTTGGCAAGCACATCCGCCGGGACAGCCGCAACCATATCCGTGTCGATATAGCCGGGGGCAATTGCATTGACGGTTACACCAAACTTCGCGCCTTCCTGCGCCAGCGCCTTGGTGAACCCGTGAATGCCGGACTTGGCGGCAGCATAGTTCACCTGGCCATATTGCCCCGCTTGGCCGTTTATCGATCCGATGTTGACAATACGCCCCCAACCCCTGTCCTTCATCCCCGCAAATGTTGCCTTGGCCATGTTGAAGCAGCCACCCAGATTGGTATCGATCACTTCTTTCCAGGCTTCATAGCTCATCTTGAGGAGCGTGCCGTCGCGCGTGATGCCGGCATTGTTGACGACAACATCAATCGGGCCAAGATCTGCAGCGACCTTTGCACAGCCTTCAAGGCAGGCTGCGTGATCGGCAACGTCCCACTGGTATGCGGGAATGCCCGTACGTTCGGTAAACGCCTTGGCGCGCTCGGCATTGCCTGCATAATTGGCGGCAACCTTGAAGCCGGCGTCCTTGAGCGCGATACAGATCGCTTCTCCAATGCCTCGCGTTCCGCCGGTTACAATTGCCACCTTGCCCATCGTGCCGTTCCTTCGTTGCCGTTCGGCAAGATTAGGGAGACGGTCGCCAACCTGCAAGTTCACGCGAAAGTAAAGTCGAGAGCATTGTTAGCCCAAAGTCACCGTCATTGAGGCAGGGCAGGTAGGCAAAATCGGTTCCGCCCGCTTCAATGAACGATTCGCGCCCGCGAATGGCCAGTTCCTCAAGTGTTTCAAGATTGTCTGCTGCAAATCCTGGCGCGATGATTGCGATCTTGCGCACTCCGCTCTGTGGAAGGTTGGAAAGTGTCGCATCGGTGGCCGGTTCGAGCCATTTGGCGCGGCCAAGGCGTGACTGGAAGCTGATTTTCAGCTCGCGTCCCAACGCCTCGGACAGGAGGCGCGCCGTTTTCATGCACTGGCAGTAGTAAGGATCGCCAAGATCGAGTGTGCGTGCGGGAAGCGAATGGAAGCTGGCGATGATCGTGTCAGGTACGAATGGCAAAGCAGCCAGCCCTGCGGCCACGCTGGCTTCGAGAGCGCCGATGTAGGCTGGGTCATCATAATATGGCGGCAGGACGCGGAGGCTGGGCTGCCAGCGCATCGCGGCAAGGGCCGCAGCAGCTGCGTCGAATACAGTTGCGGTCGTTGCGCTTGAATATTGCGGGTAAAGCGGCGCGAGGAGGATGCGGTCGCATCCAGCGGCCTGAAGTGCGGCAAGCCGGTCTCTGATCGAAGGCTGGCCATAGCGCATCGCCCAATCGACTATGACATCGCTTCCCAATGCAGTCTGTACCTTCTCTGCCTGGCGCCGGGTGATGGCAACAAGCGGTGAGCCTTCTTCTGTCCAGATTTGCGCATAGGCGTGAGCGGATCGACTCGGTCGCGTGGTCAGGACGAATCCGCGCAGGATCGGCTGCCAAAGCAGCGGCGGAATTTCGACGACGCGCCGGTCGGAGAGAAATTCCTTGAGATAGGATCGCACTGCCGCCCTCGTTGGCGCTTCGGGCGAACCGAGGTTGACCAGCAGGACCCCTATCCGTCCGTTGAGTGCCGCAGGATGATTGGCAGGCCGCGCCATCAGAAGTTGGCCGGGGAAAGAGGCAGGTTACGGATGCGCCGACCGCTGCCCGCAAAAATGGCATTGGCAATGGCTGGCGCTACAGCTGGAACACCCAGTTCCCCGGCACCCCCCGGGGCTGCATTGCTGGCGACAAGCTCGACCGAAATTTCGGGCATGTCCCCCAGCTTGGGCAGGCCCAATTCGCGCAGCCGCAAGGGGCCGGCCACACCGCGAGTGATATGGACAGCGTTGCCGGTGGCTGCCGCCATACCGAACAGCAGGCCGCCTTCGATTTGCTGTCTGGCAATGTCAGGATTGATGACCCGCCCGATATCGGCGACGGCGACCAGCCGGGTCACGCGGATGCGCTGACTGTCGTCGAGCTGGGCTTCGGCGAGCACGGCAATCTGGCTTCCGGCCATCGCGTGGCACGCCAATCCCTGGCCCGTGCCCTGGCCACCACCTTCCCATCCACCTTTGGTTGCAACTTTGGACAGGCAAAGAGCCAGCCGGGGATTGCCTCCAAGCATCGCCATACGGAAGGAAAAAGGTTCCACGCCGCTTTCACGGGAAAGCTCATCGATGAAGCATTCGTTGAAAAAGGCCGTATAGCTGTGCGCACGGCCCCGCCAGGGGCCCGTGGGCACCCCAATGTCGGCGGGGTGATGATTGATGCCAAAATTTTCAATCGTGTAGGATGGCGCCGCACCTTCCACGGCGTGCAAATGTGCCTTTCCCGCGTGATGCCGGCGCGCCGCGTCTGCAGAATGTCCTCCCATCGTGCGCGATCGCATTTCGCCAAGGCCGTTGGGCGCAGCGATTTGCGCCAGCCAGGCATCAATATGCCCAGCCCGCCCGAGCCGCGCCGTCATCCGTGCCCGCGCTGCCGGACGGAATGGCTCATGCATCAAATCCTCGGCACGCGACCAGGTGAGTTGCACCGGGCGCTTGATCTTCAGTGCCAGGATCGCAACCTGCCCGGCGATCTCGACTTCATACTTGCGCCCGAACGACCCCCCGACAAGCATCGGGTGGATTGTCACGTCCTCAGGATCGATCCCGATCGCGCGCGCGGCGGCGTCGCGTGCAAGGCCGGGCAATTGCGTCGCAATCCAGAGCTGAAGCCTGCCATCCACGAGTGTGGCTGTCGCGCTCAGCGGCTCGATCGCGGCGTGCGGCGCAAGCCCCACCGAATATTCAGCCGTCGAAACGCGGGCGTTTTCCAAAGCAGCATCGACATCGCCCGCTTCGGCCACGCGCGTGCCTTCAACCCCAAGGGCGTTGACAAGTGCGCGGTCAATCGAACGATCCCCCGAAAAGCTGTCCCGATTGAAAAATCTGGGATGCATGGCGTCCAGTGCCCGGTTTGCTGCCCACCAATTGGTGGCTATTGCCGCCACCCACCGTTCATGCTCGACAATTTCGAGCACACCGAAAATCCTGTCCGCTGCGGCCTTGTCGACCGATTTCAATATCGAATCGCCAAGCGGCCCCTGCCGAATGGACGCATAAACCATGTCCGGCAGGCGAATATCGGCGGCAAAATTTGCCGATCCGTCAAGCTTGGCCGGAATGTCCAGCCGGTTCATGCCCCGCCCCGAGAGACGGTCGACCCCATTTCCCGTTCGCAGGGGAATATCCTTTGGAAGACTCATGCGAGCTGCGTCTTCGACAAGTTCCCCAAAACGCAGACGATCGTCGCCGCGTGTCACGAATCCACCCTCTGTGTCGCAGGCCAGCCAGTCCGCATCCCAGCGCTTTGCTGCTGCTTTGCAAAGAAGCGCGCGCGCCGCCGCACCCGCTTGCCGCGCCACGAACTCATAGCCGCGAACTGTGGAAGATCCGCCCGTTGCTTGCACCTTCTCCTTCGGCCACCATCCTTCATGCCATTCATCAGCAAAGACAGTGTTGGCGTAGGCGGGGCTGAGCGGCGCCGGTTCGACGGCAATCGTTCGCCAGTCTGCCCCCAGTTCGTCGGCAATGATCTGGGGAATGACTGTATAGCTGCCCTGTCCCATTTCCACTTGCGGCACGACGACAGTCACATGTCCGTCGGTTCCGATCTTGAGCCAGGCATTGAAGATGCGTTCGCCTTCTGCCGCGACAAGGTTCGGCGGATAGGCCCGCGGCCAAAGCGCCCAGCCGATCGCCAGCCCGCCGCCGATTGCTGCCCCTGCCAGCAAGGATCGCCGTGAGAACTCCATTGAATGGCGCTTAGAGCCTGATCGATTCCGGGGGAAGCCCCGGGGCAAAATTCAGGCCTTTGGAGTTGCCGCCCAGATTTCCCGATATGCCTTGCGCAGCGCGACCTTGTCGATCTTTTCCGTGCCCAATCGGGGCAACGGGTCATCCGCAATCCAGATCTGTTGCGGCAACTTGAACGCTGCCAATTGCGATTTCAGGAAATCGGACAATGCGTCGGACGTCACGCTCTGGCCCGGGTGGCAATAGACAACGGCGCCGACAACTTCGCCCAGCCGCTCGTCGGGCAGACCAAAGACGCACGCTTCGGCAACGGCGGGATGCTTGTAGATTTCGGCTTCGACTTCCTGGCAGGATATATTCTCGCCGCCCCGGATGATGATGTCCTTCTTGCGGTCCACAATGAAGAGATAATTGTCGGCATCGAGGTAGCCGATGTCGCCCGTGCGGAAATATCCGTCTGACGTCATGCAGTCGGCTGTGGCATCGGGCCGGTTCCAATAACCGCTGAAAAGCGCCACTGAACGGATCGAGACTTCGCCCCGTTCGCCCTGGGGCACCGACTTTCCGGCGTCGTCGAGAATGGCAAGATCCACAAGTGGCTTGGATGGCGCCCCGGTGCTGTTGGGCTTTTCCAGATAGTTGGTCGAAAAGATTCCCGCGCCAATCGCATTGGTCTCAGTGAGGCCGTAGCCCAGCGCAGGCGGAGCCGTCGGGAATTCTTCGACAAGTCGGCGAACATGATCAACCGGCCGCGGCGCACCGCCGCCTGCAAGCCCTTGCAGAGACGACAGGTCGTATTTGTGACGGTCCGGGTGCGTGAGCAACTCGAAGCTCATCAGGGGAACGCCGGTAAAATTGGTAATCTTCTCGCGCTGGATCAGTTCCATCGCGGTCACGGCGTTCCATTTGGGCATCATCACGATCTTGCGGCCGATGGCGAAGCTGACGAGCATGATCGGCACTTCGCCGGTCACGTGAAACAAGGGCACTGTCAGCAATGATGCATGCGGCGGGCGATCCGGACCGATTGTGCCGTCTTCGGTGGCAAGGCGAAGCATCACCAAGGCCTGCACGATATAGTTGAATGTGCCCTGGATAACGGCCCGGTGCGTTGAAAAGGCCCCTTTCGACTGGCCCGTCGACCCCGACGTGAAAAGGATGGTTGCGAGATCGTCGCCTGTAATTTCGGGCAGGGGCGTGTCTGCGCCGCCGCCACTTGCCAGCAAAGGTGCCATGGCCTGATCGATCAGCTGGGCGATATCGAGTGTGACGATCCTGGCGTTGCCCTTGTACCCCGCCTCTTCCAGCCTCTTTGCGCGCGGCGCATCGACAAACACAATGCTCGCCTCGACATCGTCGATGCCGGCAGCCAATTCGGCCCCCTGCCACCACCCATTGAGGAGGGTTGCACAGCCTCCGGCCATCAAGATGGCCATATAGAGCACGACCCACGACGGCGCATTGCGCATCGCGATGCCAATCCGGTCACCACGCCTGACTGCATAACCTTCAATCAGAGCCCCGGCCACCTTGCGCGCTGCGGCATAGGTTTGGGCGTAGCTCAACCGTTCCTCTCCATCGACAAGGAAGGTCGCTTCGCCATGCTGGGCGCTGAAATACGCAAAATAATGTGTAAGTGCCGGTGGCGCAGCTGCGATCATCGGCAGGTCGACCCCGTGCTGGCGGAATGTCGTCAACGGCATGGGGCCGTCGGCGCTTGTCAGTTCGGCAGTCGCCTTTTCGAGGCGCAGGTCCAACTCAGATGGCATCGTCTCTCTCTTCCTCTTGGTCTTCTTGTTTGGCCCCTCTATGGAGGGGAAAATTGCTGGGGAAAAGCCTTGATCCTGCCGTTACTCGCTGACGCTACGTCTGCCATCCGTTATGACCAGCTCGGGCTTTCCCCGATTGCTCTGGACCTCGGGTTTTTCAAGCTTCGCTGGTATAGCCTTGCCTATATCGCGAGCATTCTCGTCGGCTGGTGGTATCTGCTGAAGCTCATTGCGCAGCCCGGCGCCCCGATGGCCCGGCGACATGCCGACGACTTTGTGTTCTACGCCACGCTTGGCATTATTCTCGGCGGGCGCCTCGGCTATTGCCTGTTCTACAAGCCGGAGATTTTCCTCACACCGCTGGATGTGTTCAAGCTCTGGGAAGGCGGCATGTCGCTGCACGGCGGCACATTGGGCACATTGATCGCGATTGGCTGGTTCACGCGCCGCAACAAGCTGAGCTTCGTTCGTTTCTGCGATTATATTGCCTGTGCCACGCCATTCGGGCTGTTCTTCGTCCGTCTCGCCAATTTCGTGAATGGAGAGCTTTGGGGGCGGCCAACCGATGTACCCTGGGCCATGATCTTCCCTGCAACCGGCGACGAGATTGCTCGGCACCCGAGCCAGCTTTATGAGGCAGGCCTGGAAGGGCTCCTGTCCTTTGCCGTGCTCTGGCTGCTCTTCTGGAAATCTGATGCGCGGTATTTTCCGGGGCGCCTGTTCGGGATGCTCGCCCTGCTCTATGGCTCAGTGCGCTTCGGGCTGGAATTCCTGAGGGAGCCCGATGTCGGCGTGGCTGGCCTGTTCGGCCTGACGATGGGGCAGACATTGTGTGTGCCGATGATCCTTTTGGGGATTTATCTCATCCTGACCTCCAAGGCGCGCCGCGACCGGGTGGAATCCGTTGCCGGAACAGCCAGCGTCGCCTGAGCCTCATCTGCCCGAACGCCTGGCGCGCGCCATTACGCTTGGCGGCCCGATTCCGGTCGCGCAGTTCATGGCGGCGGCCAATGCGCATTATTATGCGACGCGCGATCCGCTTGGCGCGAGCGGCGATTTCATAACCGCGCCAGAGATCAGCCAGATGTTCGGCGAATTGCTCGGCGCCTGGTGTGCGGACCTCTGGGTGCGCGCGGGACGGCCGGAGATCCGTTATGTTGAGTTGGGCCCGGGCCGCGGAACTCTCGCCGCCGATGCACTTCGGGCGATGTCCAGTACCGGGCTGAGGCCGCAGGTCCATTTCGTTGAAACGAGTCCGGCGCTTCGCGCGCTGCAGGCAGAGCGTGTTCCGGGCGCGCATTTTCATGACGACATCGGCGGCCTGCCGGACGACTGCCCCTTGCTGGTCATTGCCAATGAGTTCTTCGACGCCTTGCCCGTCTATCAGCTTGTCAAAGCCAGCGATGGCTGGCGTGAACGGCGGGTCGCATGCCAGGATCTGATTTTCCTGCCCGTCGCCGGAAAGCTTGTGCCCGAAACCGTGATTCCGGACGGCGTGCGTGAGGCTCCCGCCGGAAGTATCATCGAAAGCTCACCGGCGAGCGTTGCAATCGCGCGGGCATTGGCGACGCGGCTTGTGAAGCAGGGCGGCGCTGCGTTGATTGTCGACTATGGTTATGACGGACCGGCCGTCGGCGAGACGCTTCAGGCTGTGAAGGGCCATAATTTTGCCAATCCCTTTGAAGCGCCCGGCGAACACGACCTCACGGCCCATGTCGATTTCACGGCGCTCGCGGCAATTGCAACACTGGCCGGCGGTGCGGTTCGCGGTCCGGTTTCGCAGGGTGATTTTCTGGGTAGCCTCGGCATTGCGGAGCGCGCGTCAACCCTGGCGCGCGCGAATCGCCACGAAGGCGAGCGACTGGCAGAAGCGCATCGTCGCCTGACGAGCCCCGCAGATATGGGCAGACTGTTTCGCGCCATGGCCATTGTCTCGCCCGATTGGCCGGAACCGGCCGGATTCTAATGGAGAGTGCTGTGGACCCGGTCGAAGTGATCTCAGCACAAGCGATGGCGGGCTTGCCACATGGTTTTCTTGGCCGGCGCGGTGGCGTTTCGACGGGGCTCTACGCGGGCCTCAATGTCGGGCTGGGTTCAGAGGATGAACGGGCGGCGATCGAAGAAAACCGCAGGCGCGCCGTTGAAGCCGTGTTGCCGGGGGCCGCATTGGTCACGCTCCACCAGGTTCATTCGGCAGAGGCTGTTGTGGCGCAAAAGCCGTGGTCCGATGACGAGCGGCCGCACGCCGATGCGTTGGTTACAGACAGGCCCGGCCTTCTGCTTGGCGTCTTGACGGCAGATTGCACGCCCGTCCTGCTTGCCGACGTGGAGGCGGGCGTCGTGGGTGCCGCTCATGCCGGGTGGAAGGGCGCGCTGGGTGGCGTGACCGATTCGACCATTGCGGCCATGGAAAAGCTGGGCGCGTCTCGAGACCGGATCGTTGCAGCCATCGGCCCTGTGATCGCCAGAAGCTCGTACGAGGTCGACGATGGCTTTGCCCAGCGCTTCGAAGCTGCCGATCCCGCCAATGAGCGCTTCTTCTCGCCGGGCCGCGCCGGGCATCAGCAGTTCGATCTCGAAGCCTATGTGGCCGCGCGGCTGGCAGCAGCCGGGATCGGCCGCGTGGAGATGCTGGGACTGGACACCTATCCGGATGCGGACCGGTTCTTCAGCTTCCGCCGGGCAACCCACCGCGGAGAGCCCGGCTATGGTCGACAGATTTCGCTGATCGGGCTTCCGGGCTGACGGTCTTTCCGCTAGACTGCACAATAATATTACAGTTTTCGGAAAGCAAATTACATGACTGATGATAATCAGCGCCGTCGTCCCAAGGCGAGTGTCAGGGCAATCGGCAATCGCAGGCTCCAGCCCAATACGCTGATGATGGGGCATGGTTTCGATCCGGCTCTCTCCGAAGGATCGCTCAAACCCCCGATCTTTCTCACGTCGACTTTTGTCTTCGAGAACGCGGCGGCCGGCAAACGGCATTTCGAAGGCGTGACGGGAAAGCGCCCCGGCGGCGCGGAGGGTCTTGTCTATTCGCGGTTCAACGGCCCGAATCAGGAGATTGCCGAAGACAGGCTCGGCGTCTGGGAAGATGCCAAGGATGCGTTGACGTTCTCGAGTGGCATGTCCGCCATTGCGACAGTGCTGCTGGCCTTTGTCCAGCCAGGCGACGTGATTGTCCATTCGGCGCCGCTCTACGCGGCAACCGAAACGCTGATCGGCCGCATCCTCGGAAAGTTCGGAGTCAAATGGCTCGACTTTCCGGCCGGCGCGACCCCGGAGGAGATCGATGCCGTGGTGGAAAAGGCGCAGGCCCTTGGCCGTGTTTCGCTGATCTATCTCGAAAGCCCGGCCAACCCGACCAATGTTCTTGTCGATGTCGAGGCCGTGGCAAACGTCCGTGACACGCGGTTCGGAACGGGCGAGGATCGGCCACCGATCGTGATCGACAATACCTTCCTCGGGCCGCTCTGGCACAAGCCACTGGCGCACGGCGCGGACATCGTCGTCTACAGCCTGACCAAATATGCCGGGGGCCATAGCGATCTGGTTGCCGGCGGTGCGCTGGGATCGAAGGCACATATCAACACCATCCGGTCGATGCGCAACACGATTGGAACGATCCTTGATCCCAACAGTGCGTGGATGTTGCTGAGAAGCCTCGAAACGCTCGAACTGAGAATGAGCCGCGCCGGTGAAAATGCGGCGAAGATCTGCGCCTGGCTCAAGGATCAGCCCAAGGTGGAAAAGATTGTCTATCTGGGCTTTCCCGAGAATGAGCGCCAGGCAGATATCTACCGCCGTCATTGCACGGGCGCTGGTTCAACTTTCTCGCTCTACCTGAAAGGCGGCGAACGGGAGGCTTTCGCCTTTCTCGACGCGCTGAAGATCGCCAAGCTCGCCGTCAGTCTGGGCGGGACGGAAACATTGGCCAGCTGCCCCGCCGCGATGACGCACCTGTCTGTGCCGGATGATCGCAAGGCCGCACTCGGCATCACGCCGAACATGGTGCGGATCTCCATCGGGGTCGAGGATGCGGATGACCTGATCGCCGATTTCGAACAGGCGCTAAGGGCTGTATGATCCATATAAAAACCGATAATTATCCTATCTGGACAATTATACTTGACATCGTCACGCTGTTTCGGCTATGAAGAGCACAATCCGGAAATCCCGATCGGATCAACCCCAGTCCAGAATCGTCCAGCCGCGCGTCCTCGCCAGCGCTCGCAGCGCACCGTGCGGGTTGGCAGCGAAGGCCTCGTCAGCCCATTCAAGGCAGGGCGCGTCCGAGGCGTGATCCGAATAGAAGCGGATGTAGGCTTGTTCACGGGCGATGGACTGGGTCTTCATCCAGTCCATGACCATTGCAAGCTTGGCTGCGCCATAGCAATTCTCTCCGGCAATCGTCGGGGTGACGTCATGATCGACCGGCGTTGCCTGCGTGGCCACTGCGTCCGTCCCCAGCAATCGGGCCACTTGCGACACATAAAAGGCATAGGAGGCACTGGCGATGACGATCCGGTATCCGTCGGCGCGATCGGCATCAATCCGGTCCAGTGCGGCCCGAAAGACATTCCTTGTCAGTGTGCGACCGGCAAAACCTGCTGAAATTCGTGCAAGGGCAGCCGAATCGATCCGCCTGCCCAGCATCAATGCCAGGTTGATTTCCTTCAGTTGCGCACGGTTGAGCAGCTTCAGGCCATAGGCAATGACCGTGACAGCAAGCGCGGGCGCCAGCAAAATCCGCCAAGGCCTGTAGCGCAGCGAGGCATAAAACAGGAACGGCCCGAAGGTTGCCCGTCGTGTGATTGTCTTGTCCATGTCGTAAATTGCGAGGCGCTGCATGATTTCGCCATAATGGCATTGCAGCTTGCCCGTAAGCAGCGAATGCAGCAGTGTTTGAGGATTATGCCGGAACCGGACTCTCTCAAGGCCGATTTTGTGGAGGAAATGGATGGCGATGTGCCCGTCCTTCGCTTCACAGGCCGTTTGACGCTGCCGCGTCTGGACGATCTGCCACGCCGTCTCGAGGCGCTCGAAAGGCCGCCGAAGCGGATAGACCTGACGCAAATCCAGCGGATCGACACAGTCGGCGCGTGGATTGTTCATAAGCTTGCGACAGAGAATGAAGCAAAAATTGTCGGGCTCGACGCCAATGGACAGACGCTCCTGCGGCAGGTGGAACGTTCCGACAAGCCGGTGCTGATGCGGCCGGAGCCTTTCAGTCCCTTCCTTCGGGTGCTTGACGAAGTTGGTGATGCAACGGTGATTGCCGCGCAGACGATGCTCGGGCTGTTGTCCTTTTTCGGCGCGATCCTGGTGGGCACCTGGTCCGTGATTCGAAACCCGCGCCGCTTCAGGATGAATGCCGTGATCCAGCGGTTCGAGCTGGTCGGCGTCAAGGCGCTCTTCATTGTCGGGCTGATGAGCTTTCTGATTGGCATCGTCATTGCGCAACAGGGTGCGGTGCAACTTCGGCAATTCGGCGCGGAGTCTCTGACCGTGAACCTTATTGGCCGGATCACAACGCGCGAACTCGGGGTGCTGATGACGGCAATCATGGTCGCGGGCCGGTCGGGCTCTGCCTTTGCGGCCCAGCTCGGAACAATGAAGCTGACCGAGGAAGTGGACGCGATGCGGACAATCGGGGTTTCGCCGATCGAAGCCCTTGTCCTTCCCCGCTTGCTGGCAACGACATGCATGATGCCGCTGCTCGGTTTCTTCTCGATGATCGTGGCCATGATCGGCGGCGGGATTTTCTGCTGGCTTTCGCTCGATATTCCCCCGCTCACCTATATTCAGCGGTTGCGCGAAGTCATCCCGATGACCGACCTCTGGGTCGGGCTGACCAAGGCCCCGGTGTTCGGCGCGATCATTGCGATTTCGGGCTGCTTCCAGGGCATGCAGGTCAAGGGCAATGCCGAAGAAGTGGGTCTGCGCACAACCTCCGCCGTGGTGCAGGCCATCTTTCTGGTGATCGTCCTTGATGCCTTCTTCGCGGTCTTTTTTACATCGATCGGTTGGGATTGATGAACAGGGACGATCCCATTGCGATTCGCGTTCGCGGCCTGAAGAACAGCTTCGGGCCGCAGGTCGTGCATGAAGACCTGGATCTCGATGTGCGCAATGGCGAAATCCTGGGTGTTGTTGGCGGTTCGGGCACAGGCAAGTCCGTGCTGATGCGCTCGATCATCGGCCTCCAGCGACCGGATGAAGGTGAAGTGCTCGTCTTTGGCGAATCGATGCTCGACAAGGACGAACTGGAAGCCCTCGACATCCGGCGGCGCTGGGGCGTGCTGTTTCAGGGCGGAGCCCTGTTTTCGACACTGACCGTGGCCGAGAATATCCAGGTTCCGCTGCGCGAATATTATCCCGATCTTTCCGAATCGCTGCTTGATGAAATCGCGGCCTACAAGGTCGTCATGTCCGGCCTGCCGCCGGATGCGGGTCCGAAATATCCGGCCGAGCTGTCCGGAGGCATGCGCAAAAGGGCGGGGCTGGCGCGCGCCCTGGCGCTGGACCCGACGCTGCTGTTTCTCGATGAGCCGACCGCCGGGCTCGATCCCATCGGCGCGGCTGCCTTCGATTCGCTGACGCAGAGCTTGCAGAAGACTCTCGGTTTTACGGTCTTTCTGATCACGCACGATCTCGATACGCTTTATGCGATCTGCGACAGGGTTGCGGTGCTCGCAGATCGGAAAGTGATCGGCGTGGGCACAATTCCGGAGCTGCTGGCAATGGATCATCCCTGGATACAGGAATATTTCAACGGACCACGCGGGCGCGCAGCAACCGCGGCGGTTGATCGCAACAGCGAAACAAGGGCATGATGCGCTGATGGAGACACGTTCCAACCATATCCTCGTCGGCGGGGTCGTGCTTGGCCTGCTGGCGGCTCTTGCCGGGTTCATTGTGTGGCTGGCCGGGATCAACGGCGGGCTGACCAAGAGCTACGACATTTTCTTCCAGCAATCCGTCGAAGGCCTGTCGCAAGGCGGGACGGTGACCTATGCCGGCGTGCCTTCGGGTCAGGTCAAGCATATCGAGCTCTGGCGCGACAATCCGGGGTTTGTCCGTGTCCGGATCGAAGTGAAGAGCGAAACCCCGATCCTGCAAGGCACAACGGCAAGCCTTCAGGGCAGTTTTACCGGCCCGTCTTCGATCCTGCTTGACGGAGCCGTCAAGGGTGCCCCGCCGATTGCAGATATCGGTCCTGCGGGCGCGCCAGTGATTCCGACCAAGCGGTCAGGACTTGGCGCGCTCCTCAACAATGCGCCGCAGTTGCTCGAACGCATCTCGACGCTGACCGAGCGGGTGACGGAATTGCTCAACGACAAGAACCAGAAGAGCCTGTCCGGAATTTTTGAGAACACCAACCGCCTGACTGCGACCCTGGCGCGGAATGGCCCGCAAATCGAAGCGACGATTGCCGAGACACGGGCAACGATCAAATCGGCTGGCCTTGCAGCGGATGAGCTCGCCAAGCTTGCCGGGACGACGAACAGCCTGCTCGACAGTGACGGGCGCCCCATGGTTGTGGAGCTGCGCAAGACGGCAACGCAGGCCCAGAAGAGCCTCGCCAGCCTCGATGCCGTGCTGAGCGAGGCCCGACCCGGCGTACAGCAGCTATCCAACCAGACGATTCCCGAAATCGGCCAACTCGTCCGCGATCTGCGGACGATGTCCGAAGCACTGGGATCGGTTGCAACAAAGCTCGATCAGGGTGGGGCAGGGGCCTTGATCGGCGCGCCGCAACTCCCTGACTACAAGCCCGGGAGGCGCGGCAAATGATCAGGACGTTTTCGGTACTCGGACTTGGCCTGGCACTTTCGGCATGTGTGAGCCTGGGCGGAAAGCCGCCCGAGTCCTTGCTGACGCTGTCGTCCGCCGCGCGGGTGGCGGCCAATGACATGCGCTCGGCAGGGGCAGGGGAAGCAATCACCATCCACGTGCCCGTGGTGCCGCAGGCACTGGCCAGCAACCGCGTTCTGGTCATGAACGGCGCGACGGCCCTCGCCTATGTAAAGGATGCCGTCTGGGCCGAACCGCCTGCGCGCCTGTTTCAGCGCGTGGTCTCCGAAACCGTGGCGGCGAAGTCCGGGCGTGTTGTGCTCGATGTCCGCCAACTGGCGCTCGATCAGGGCACCCAGGTGACGGGGACGCTCAGTGCCTTCGGAATCGATCCGAACGCGGGTCCTTCGGGGCAAGCAGTCGTGACCTACGATGCAGCCATGACGTCAGATCATGGCCGGACGGTGCGGACACGTCGCTTCGAGGCGCGCGTCCCGATTGGACAGATCAAGCCAGAGGCCGTCGGCCGGGCCCTGAATGCCGCAGCAAACAAGGTGGCGGAAGACGTCGCTGACTGGATTGCCGCCTAGAGAGGGTCGAGCCTGAAAAGCAAGACCCGCGTGCGCGCTTTGTGCATGCCGCATACACATTGTGTGTCCAGGTCCTCACCCTGTTTCGTCTGGGCGCCGCCAGCGCGAGGCGCGATTGTCTGCCGCTGTCAATTCGAGCATTTTTCTGGCAATGGAGGCGTGAGAAATCGCTTGTGAGATGCTATCCCTCAACCCGATGACGCTTCCTCCACCCTTGGACTGGCCAGTTGCCGGTATCGGCCCGGGGCCCGAAATCCCCCAGCACCTGAGGGTAACACGCGAGAATTGGCGGCTATACCCCTTCTCGCGCTGGGCCTTCCAGCATACGCGCGAACTCGTTCCGTCACGTGCACTCCGACGCAGCCCGTCGCCGCGCCTGCTTCCTTATGCGCCGGTCGACCTTTCCGGGTTGAGTTTTGATGGCATGGATTGGGAAGGCTTCATCGCAGCAACATACACCGATGCGATGATCGTCCTGCACAAAGGCGCGATCGTCTATGAGACCTACCGCAATGGCATGACGCCCCTGACGCCGCATCATTGCTTTTCCGTCAGCAAGTCCTTTGTAGGGCTGATCGCCGAAATCCTGATCAGCGCGGGCCGACTTGATCCACAGCGGCCTGTGACTGACTATGTGGCGGAACTGGCCGAAAGCGGCTTTGCTGGCGCTCGCGTGCGCGACCTGCTGGACATGACCGATGGTGTCGCCTTCGATGAGGATTATGCCAATCCCGATGCCGATGTGCATCGCTATTCGGCAAGCTACTGGACGCCGTCCGCCGCAACGGGCGGCGCGCGTGAAACGCTGGCCAGGCTCGATACGCGCGTGGCAGAGCCAGGCACCAGCTTTTCCTACCGCACGCCGGTGGCGGATGCGCTCGGATGGGTGCTTGTCAATGCGACCGGCCAGCGGCTTGCCGATCTCGCGACTGAACTCCTATGGCATCCGGCCGGATGCGAAGAGGACGGGCATTTTCTGGTCGATACGGCTGGCCACGAAATCGCGGCGACGGGTCTCAACGCTACAGCGCGCGATCTTGCCCGGCTGGCATTGCTGATCCTTGACGGGGATTCGGCCCTGCCCTCCGACGTCCGGGAGCGCATTCTTGCAGGCGGTGACCGCGCACTGTTTGCGTCATCGCGGCATGCCTCGCGAGCGGGCGGCTCCTATCGCAGCCAGTGGTGGGTTTCGCACAACGCCCAGGGCGCTATTTCCGCGCTCGGCGTTTATGGCCAGCGGGTTCATATTGAGCCGGCCGCAGAGTTGGCTCTGGTCCGCTTTGGTTCTTACCCGCTGCCTTCAAACTTGCACACCGATGCCGTGCATCAGGCCGCGTTTGATACCCTGCGCGCGCATTTGACTCACCGGGAGAAATCGACCGCGACAAGGTCGCCGCCCATGGCTTAGTGAGAAAGATGCTGTCGGACCGGCTTCGGCACAAGGCAAAAGCATTGCTTTTATTTTTCGCCAGATGTGCCAGATTTGGGGAGCAATGGGGGAGGGATTTTTTAGATGGGAATAGCGGCTTGGGGCGCTGTGGTGGGCGCACTCCTTGGGTTCGTCCTTGCGGATTTCTCCCAATTCGGGTTCATCTTCGGGGGCGCGCTTGGTGCGGGCATGGGGGCATGGCTACGCTCTGCCATCCGTCAGGAAATCGGGGACGCTGTGCGTTCGGCCCTTTCGGGCGGACTGTCGGCCGTGCCGCCTGCGCAGGTGGCGCCATCGCCGCCCGTTGCCGCCAGAACTCAGCCCGAGCCTGCCCGGGTGGTGACCGCGCCGATTGGCGACCCGCGGAAAATCGAAGAATCGCCTGCGCCCGCCGCCGGGCCTGCCCCGCTTCGCACGCCACCACCCCGGCCTCTGGAGCCAGCACCACCCAGTCCTGCATCTGTGTTCCTTGGCAAGGCAAGGGATTGGCTGCTGGGTGGCAACACGATCGTTCGGGTGGGGATCGTCATCCTGTTTCTGGGATTGGTTTTCCTTGTGCGGTTTGCTGCCGTTGCCGGACTGTTTCCGATCGAGGCGCGGCTTGCGCTGGTGGCGGCAGTCGGTGTGGCGCTGCTCGCGATCGGCCTCAGGAAGCGGGCCGAGCGGCCTGCATTTTCCCTGTCGTTGCAAGGGGCGGGTATCGCAATCCTTTATCTCGTCGTCTTCTCGGCCGCTCGCGGTTATGGCATCGTGCCTCCCCTTGCGGCGTTCTTTCTCCTGATCCTGTTTGCTGCACTCGGCTGCGCACTGGCAGTGATGCAGGATTCGCTGGTGATGGCCTTCATCGCGTTCCTCGGCGGCTTTGCCGTTCCCGTCCTGCTGGGAGGCCGGAGCGAAACACCGCTTGGCCTGTTCGCCTATATGACAACGCTCAACCTTGCGATTTTCGGTATTGCCTGGAAAAAGAATTGGCGCCCGCTCAACCTGCTCGGCTTTGTCGCGACCTTTGCGCTGGCATCCCTCTGGGGGTTTGCGGCCTATGAGCCCCGGCATTATCTGCTATGCCAGGGTTTCCTGATCGTCTCCATGGCGATCTATCTCTCAACCGCAGTCCTTTACGCGCACAATACGCCCGGAAAGCTCGGCAATTATGCCGATTCGACGCTGCTGTTCGGCACCGCGCTTGCCGGGTTCGGTCTGCAGGTCGGTCTGGTTCATGACCGGCCCTTTGCGTCGGCCTGGTCGGCGCTTGGCTTTGGGGCGGCCTATATCGCCGTGACGGCTGCAACAATGCGCAGGGGCAGACCGGAAATGCGCCTGCTGAATGAATGCCTGCTGGCCATCGGCATCGGATTCGTGACCTTGGCTGTGCCATTGGCACTGGACGTCAAGTGGACATCCTGTGTCTGGGCGCTTGAAGGTGCGGGCGCCTTCTGGATCGGCGCGCGACAGGCACGCTGGGTGCCGCGTTGTCTGGGGCTGGTGTTGCAGGCTGTGGCTGCATTGCTGACTCTGGGTGCGGCAAGGCCGGCTCTTTCGGTTCTTCCACTGGCGAACAGCGGCTTTCTTCAGCCGATGCTGGTCGCGCTGCCAATGGTTTTCACGGCGTGGATCATGCGCAAGCCGCTGGAAAACAGCGGTTCATCCTGGGCAAAAGGTTATGCGCAGGTTGAAGCGGGCCTGCGCCAGGTCTGGTTTCTGGGAGGCTTTGCCTTCGCCTGCCTTTCGATCGTGCTTGAGGCGTTGCGTTCGATTCCCGACGCAAGGCAGGGCGAACTGCCCGTATTCTCTTCACACATGCAGGTCTATGCGATCATGCTCGCGGTTCTCGGTGCCATGGTGCTGGCAGACTGGTTTGGCAAACGAAAGGACTGGTCTGTTGCTGGCTGGCCCGGAAAGTTCAGCCTCCCGTTCCTCTCGGTCTGCCTGTTCGGCGCGGTGATCGACGGCCGACACATGCTGTACATTCCGGATCTCATCTTGTGGGGGGCGGCGCTCTGCATGCACATCTGGCTGCTGCGGCGACAGCCTGTTTCACGTTGGACGCATGCGATGCATGTGGGCGGTGTGCTCCTGGCTACGGCCCTGGTTGCCGATTGTATCTGGCTTGGCATTGAGAGCGGCAATTTGTGGGAGACGTCCTGGGCTGGGGTGACTTTGCTTGTCAGTGCAACCGCAATCCTGATCCTGCTCGTGCAATGGCCAGGCAAGGCGGCACGGTCTGCGGCTCTCGATGGCCTTTCATGGCCGCTCAATCCCTATGCAAAAGCCTATTGGCTGCACGGCGCGCTCGTGCTCGCGCTGCTTGTCTATTTCGGGGCATTATCCACATGCCTTGTGGCGGAGGGCGTGACCGACCCGCTCCCTTACCTGCCTGTACTCAATCCCGTCGACCTGTCCGCCCTGCTTGCGCTTGCTGCGCTCGCTCTCTGGCGCAAGTTGCTGCAAGAGGCGCAGCCGCGTGTCGAAGCTGCCCAATTTGTGACCGGCCGGACTGGATTGGCGGCGATGGCCCTGCTGGCTTTCGTCCTTGCCAATACGATCTGGCTGCGTAGCGCGCATCACCTGCTTGGCGTGGATTGGGAGGCCGATGCCTTGGCCGGCAGCCAGATCGTCCAGTCGGGCTATTCGATCCTCTGGACGCTTATCGCCATGGGGCTGATGTTCCTTGCCCGCAGCCGTTCGGAGCGACTGCCCTGGCTGGCCGGTGCTGTGCTTCTGGCCATTGTCGTGGCGAAACTGGTGTTTGTCGATATGTCACAGGTTGAGGGGTTGGCGCGCATCGTTGCCTTCATCGCGGTCGGCGTGATCATGTTGCTCATTGGCTATTTCGTGCCGATACCGCCAAGAGCTGAAAGTCCGAAAGAGGCGACTGCATGAACCGCATCCTGCCTGCTGCATTCGTCTTGTTCCTGCTCCTGTCGGGGTGCGGCAGGCCGGATGGAACCGCCGAGCCCAAGACCCAGGATTTCGCCTTGTCGTTGAAAGTCGAGGCATCGGGGGTGCAGGTTCAAAGTGTCGCACTTCCGGCCGCAGTACTGACTGCGTTCAAGCGACCGGACAAGGGCGATATCAGGATCGTCGATGCGCATGATCGCCCACTGTCGGTCGCTTTTGTCGAACCCAATGCCGAACAGCGGAACAGCATCCACCTTGACGCAATCCCGTTCGGCAGCCCGACGGTCGCGGGACGCACGGGGCCCTTTTCGGTTCGCGTCGATCAGCGCGGAGGGTCGGTCAGCATTCATGCCGATGGCAGCGAGGCGGAAGGCTTCCAGCCAGGTGTTGTGTTCGATACCCGAAATGTCCGCGATCCCGCTGTCGGTATTGCGCTCGACGCGGTTCTGCCGAAGCAGCGCCCCGTGACAATGTCCATTGCAACGGGACCCGATCTCAAACTCTGGGAGCCCCTTGCCGAACAAGTGCTGTTTCGCGCCAGCGATGGCTCTGGCCTTCTGGGGGGCAGCCGGATCGATTTGCCGTCTGCTGACCTGCGTGGACGGTATCTGCGCGCCACATGGCAGGGAGGGCCAGAGGTCCGCATTTCCGGGGCAACCCTGTTCACGAGCAGCGTCCCCGTGGTTCCGTCGATTTCGATTGCCGTCCGCGGGCTTGAGCTTGCTGACCAGCACAGTTTGACCTTCAGCGTTCCGTCCGCCTTGATGCCCAGAGCGATGCGGGTGCGGATGACCAGCAGCGATGGCGTCATGCCAGTCCGATTGCTCGGTCGCGCGAATGCCGAGGCGCCTTGGGCGCTGCTCGCCATGGCCAGCCTCAAGCAGGGCGGCCCGGGCGCACTCCTTGAGATTGGGGATGGGACCGCGCGCATGCTCAGGCTGGAAGCCGATCCCCGCAGCGCAGGATTTTCAGGGCCGCCATCCATCGATCTCCAGTATGCGCCTGTCATTCTGGCTGCGGCTTTCAATGGTGACGGGCCATACAGGCTGGTTGTCGGAAATTCCGAAGCACAGCCCAAGGCCTTTGCCCTTTCAGATCTCTCCAATATTTCCGGCCCGATGGCCGAAGCGCACATCGTTGGAGCGCTGCCACTCGTCGCGATCGATTTGAACAGGTCTGCTGGCCTGTCTTCCTTCCCGCTGAAGATCGTCGCCTTATGGACAGTACTTCTGGCCGGCGTGGCGTTGCTGGCGTTCGCGGCCTACCGGCTTGTGCGGGCAAATGATGACCGCTAGGTCCGGTAGCGTCTGGTCGGCCCAGGGCCACCGGACCCCTTTGAAGCGCCGCTACGCCCTTCGATGGCAAACATTGTGGACAGCAGCATGCAGACAATCGGATTGACTGCCGTCAAAAGTGCGCCCTCGAAGGTAAACCAGACTGCCAGCATATAGGCGATGCGCAGCCGCGGAGCCCGGTTGAACAGGGTGTAGAGGAAGAAGGCATAAAAGAGCAGGCCGGGGATGATACCATATTCGAGGATCGCCTTGGTGATCGGCCACCACTGAAAATTCAGGGCCTTTTCGATCTGGCCCGCACCGATCCCGCTATAGAGCGAATGGGGGTCGCTCGCGAAGGCAACAAGCCGGTTGTAGGGTTCGACGAAACGCATGTTCGCACTGGCCCCGGTCCGGTTGAATTCATCGAAGCGGTGCGAAACAAGGTCCACCCATCCAAGCCACCAGGCGAGCAGCCCGATGATCGCAAAGCCTGCGGTTGCCAGCATCATGTTACGAATCGAAACCCGACCGATCAGGACCGGGACCGTCAGCAGCAGGAGCAAAAGGCCCGTCCCCGCAAAGGTCGCGAACACGGCCGCAACGAACAGCGTCACGCGCCACCAGCGCCGGAACAGGACCAGCTCGATACCCAGCGCAAGGGCGATGAACTGCGACAGGAACGACACTTCCAGGAAGAAGATGCCATTGGGCTTCATATAGTTCATGCCCCAGACGATCGGCTGGACATAGTTGAAATTGGGAATCAGCAGCGATGGCGGGAGCAGCTGGTCAAGATTGGGCCAATATTGCCAGCCGATGGCGAGCTGGACGAGATGTTGGGCAAAGAGGATTGTGGCTGCAGCGACCATCAGTGAACTGAAGGCGTTCATGCATTGCCTGTACGTCGCTTCAGACACGCGAAAGGCGACAACCAGCGGCAGATAGAGAATGGTATACAGCGCAAAGCTGTTGATCGAATAGTTTGTCGCGAACAATGTCGTCGTCAGCCCCGAGACAACGACAAACAGGAAATAGAGCGCGACTCTTCCCGTATCGAACACGGGCCTCGCAAATGCGAGCCCAAGGATGGTTGCGAACAATGCCATCGGGATGACGAAGGGGACGATGCCGTCCGGCGCCGATCCAAAGCCGATCTTCTGAAACACTGTGGTGCCGAGCGCAATAATCAGGAAGGCCCAGAGGACCGGGCGCTTGGCCAATGTGTCGCCGGACATGCGGGGACTCCCATGGCCGCGCAGGGGAAGGCCGAACCGGTCGACCTGCGGCATTCCGCGAGCGGTCTTCAACGGAAATGGAAGCTTGTCCTGCATGCGTCCTCCTCAACCTGCTGCGGCGCGCAGGATCACGCGCGCCGGGGCTCCGACAGCGACGGCCCCCGCCGGAACGTCCTTCAGGACGACACTGTTGGCGCCGATCCGCGCGCCATCGCCGATGTGGATTGCGCCGAGAATGGACGCCCCGGCGCCAATTTCCACACCATTGCCGATCACGGGATAGACATGATCAAGGCCAGCCCGCCCGAGCGTCACGCGCTGCAGGATGGCGACATTCTCGCCAATCCGAACGCCGGCTCCGATCACAATGCCGAAGGGGTGTGGTGTATAAAGACCCGACCCAAGGCGCGCCTGAGTGTCGACATCGCTCGCGAAGCAGACGCGGGTGCCATACCAGAGGATTCGTCGCAGGATCGGACCGGCAAGCGGGATGGCGCCGACCTTGCGCTGGAGGCGCAGCCAGAACACAAACTGGAATCCCGGGGTCAGGAAAAGGAGCCTCAGCCAAAGCATCCAGCGTGGCTTGCGGGACGCGCCGAGCCGCGCCAGGAAAATGTCCATGTCCCGGGCCAGCGTCATGATCGCGCTCCGGGCATGATGATGCGCGCGGGCGCGCCGACCGCGACCGCGCCGGCGGGCACGTCCCGCAGTACCACACTGTTGGCACCCACCTTCGATCCTGATCCGACATGGATTGCGCCCAGCACCACGGCCCCGGCGCCAATTTCCACATGATCACCCAATGTCGGATCAAAATGTTCGGTCGCCACGCGGCCCAGCGTGACATTCTGGAGAATCGAGACGTTCGACCCGATCTTCACGCCGCCGCCGATCACGATACCGAGCGGGTGAGGCAGATAGAGCCCGGGCCCGATCTCGACTTCCGGATCCACATCGCACGAAAACCAGATTGTCGTCACATACCAGAGACACCTGCGGAGCGCGGGGCCGACGACCGGGACGGTCTTGAGAGCGCGCTGCACCCGAAGCCAGAAGACGAGCTGGAATCCGGGCGTGAGAAGGAGCAGTCGTCCCCACAGCATCCAGCGCGGCTTGCGCGAGGTGCCCCAGCGCGAAAAGAACATCTGGGCGTCGCGCGTCAGGGCTTCACGCATGAACGGCTCCCGCTTGTTTCCGGATCGTCACGGCAGGGCGGGCAGGTGCGCGCTGCAGATGGTTGGCCAGCCTCAGGGAGAGGGCCACGAGTGTGAGCGTCGGATTGGCAAAGCTCGATGTCGGAAAGGCCGCTGCGCCTGCAATGAAGAGACCGGGCACGGAAAAGACTTCACCATTGGCATCGCAGACTCCCTCGCGCGCACTGCTTGCCATGCGGGCCGTGCCGATATGATGACCGCCGATCGGAACGATCATGTCCCTGAGCGTCGCTTCGGTGACGCCGGCCAGATCGAACCGGACGGATTTGCTCCGTGTGAATGCGCCTTCGATCCGCCTCAGCCCCACAAGGAGCCGATGATAGTCCTCCACAGTCGCGCGCCACGCGACGCGGACTTTCGGCATCCCCAGGGCATCGCGGTCCGAACCCAGCGTGATCCGGCTGTCGGGGTTGGGCTCCTGTTCGCCATTGATGTCTGCCGGATAGAAGCCGCGCGGGTCCGCAAGGACGACAGACGGCAGCTTGCGGCTGGCAAGAATGCGCCGCCGTGTCCAATCGGCTGCAAAGGCGGTCAGTTTTGGAGAACCCAGAATGATGTTGCGAAGATGGGCGGCATGGTAGGCAATGGCGGAGCTGCCGCGCTGGGCCCGGGCCTGATGCTCCAGCGCTGTCATCTTGCGCGCATATTCGGGCACGATGAACGCCTTTGCGAGGTACATGGCCGAAAGGACCGGGCTGCGATGGTCCGGATCGACAATACCGGGATGGGAGGGGCGAACAACCAGCCCGGCCAGCCGGTGGCGGCGCTGGGCATGCGGCGAAAGGGCGATATAACGTCGGCAGTAAACGCCGTCGTGCGACAGTTCATACCCGAGGCGCACCTCCTCGGCGCGCGTCAGGAAATGCAGGGTGCCGACCGACCCTTCGAGGTGGCATTGGTAGAACCTTCCGACCAGATCATGCTCGTTGCCAATGCCGTTCGGTCGGGCGGGGCTGCCCGCGAGGAGAAGCCGGGGCGTCTCGATCCCGCCCGCCGCGATCACTACGCGCCGGGCGGTAATCGTCACGGGCTTGCCGCCCGCATCGATGATGACGCCCGCGGCCGATCCGTCATTGCCCAGCTTGATCTGTGTCGTCGCTGCATTGGTGAAGAGGCGGATGTTGGGGGCGTTTGACAGCTCGGCGCGATAGCGTGCGCCAAAGTCGGTTGGCTTGCTGAAGCGCTCGATCCGGTCGAGCAGCACGTCTTCGTCAACAACGCCGCCAACCATTGCGGGCTGTCCGAGAAGTGCGTCGCCTGCCTCGAATTCCGGCAGACCGGCCTCCAGAATCTCCATTGCCCGGGGAATGTGCGCGGCAACCTCTTCATGACCAAAGGGCCAGCGGGCGTAGTCCATCCAGGGTCGCTCTTCGAAATCGATCTCTCCAAAGGGAATGCAGCGCCCGCCCCAGAGCGTCGTGGATCCTCCGAACACGCGCCGTCGATACATGTCGACCGGGCTGTGGCCTTCGGGGTCGACGGCTTCGCCCGAATAGAAGGCCTGTGCGGCGGCCGAATATTTGGGTCCGCCCGCTTCAACCAGAATAATGTCTAGCCCGGAGTTGGCGAGGGAAAGCGCGAGCGTGATCCCGGCGGCGCCCGCACCGATGATGACAAGGTCAGTTTCGAGCCGATCGGGGAGTCCTGCTGAGCGCGCATCGGCAATCATGACGTGCTGCCTTTCACCCGGTAGGCGCGAACCCAGTCGATGCGCATTGCGGCCGGGAACTTCGTGCTCGCGTCAGGCGCGCCGGGCCAGTCTCCACCGACGGCCAGATTGAGCAGGAGGTAGGCGGGCCTGTGAAAATCGATGTTGGCAACGCGCCGCACTTCGACATCGTCGAAATACCAGACGATGTCCGACTTGGTGACGAGAACGCCATAGACATGGAATTGGCCAAGGTCGGCACGTGTTTCAAAAGCGCGGGCGTTTTTGACCTTCGTGCCATCCGGGTCGGTGAACACCGTCTGGTAGATCCGGCCCGGCTCTCCGATCGATTCGACAATATCGATTTCCTGACCGCCCGGATTCGATGGCTTTCCCGCCTCTAGGGCAGGCTCGGGGAGAAGCCAGAAGGCTGGCCACAGGCCCTTTCCTTGCGGGAAGGCCATGCGGGCTTCGAAATATCCCTCGTCAAGGCGGAAGCTCTTTTCCGTTGTGATGAGCCCCGAAACGAAAGGCAGCCCATGCCTCAGCCGATTCGCGGGATCGGGATTCGGGTGCGCCACGAGCGAAAGGA
Organism: Sphingomonadales bacterium; assembly: GCA_016704425.1. Taxonomy (GTDB): domain Bacteria; phylum Pseudomonadota; class Alphaproteobacteria; order Sphingomonadales; family Sphingomonadaceae; genus Aquisediminimonas. Next base: position 174,198 of record JADJAC010000004.1, on the reverse strand, counting down.
CACCGTCCTTCCAGACAAAGGCTGCCGGTACGTCCCCGGGGCGCGCATAATATTGAAGCTCGCCATTTGGCTCGAGCGTCCGCGATGTCCAACCTCGGGGGTGATCGGCATCCTGTTCGCCAAAAAAATAGTTCGTCTTCCAGCGACCCATTTGCCCACTCTCCGGATCCCAGAAGCTGGGAGCGCGATCAAAGGATTCATCGAAGACAGGCACGAGTGCTGACCGGTCGAGCCGATGCACGGGCATGGAATCGGCGCACGCCAGTGTTGGCAGTGACATGGCGACAGACGCTGTGATCAGGACATGCCTCAGCGCCATGTCGAGCCCCCGCAGGCACGGATATAGCGCGTCGCTTCCTTGCCGATCGGTCGCCGCCGGGGACGGTCCGACTTGCGGAGCCAGGTTGCGAACTGACGGACGGCTCGCCCGACACTTGCCTCGCCGCGTGCAAAATAGAGGAGATAGGGCGTGAAGGCGACCATGTTGAGCAGCAGCCAGGGCTGCGGCATGCGCAAGTAGGAGATGATATACTTGTTTGCCAGCCGGTCGGTCTGGACGTCCCGTTTCGGCCTCCGGCCGGCCGGATGCTCGAGCTCTTCGGAGACAATATCCGGCTCATAGCGGATCTTCCACCCGCCATCGATGATGCGGTACGCCAGCTCCACTTCCTCAAGGCCGTAGAAGAAATCCGGCAGGAATCCACCAACATCGCGGAGCATCTGCGTCCGGAACCCGACGCAACCCCCAACAAAGCGGAAAGTGTAGAAGGGACGTGTGAGATCCACCGACTTGTCCGTGTGGGGGATCAGGTCGAGCCGACGCCGTGTTTCGCCGCGCACATATTTGCGGGTCGTGACGGCCCCCAGACGGTCATCGGCATCAAAGGCCGCGGCGAAGCGGTCGAGAAAATCGGGCGTGTCGACAAAGACATCGTCGTCCAGCAGGATGACATATTCACCGCGGGCCATGTCGAAGCCCAGATTGCGTGCGGCAACGCCCTTGTTGCGCCCGTCCCAGATGACTTTGGCGAGGTTGAATCGCGCCAGCTGTGCCGAGCGGCTGAAGTCTTCGGGATTGTTGTCGACCAGGAGCAGCTCATAATCCGTCCGGCCTTCAAGGTGGCCGGCCAGTCGGTCGAGCGTATCTGCAAGAATTGCTTCGCGCGCAAAGGTCAGGATGACGATCGAGAAGCGCAGGCCGTTGTTCATCGACTTGTATCCTTTGACGCAACGCGCCGTTCTGCGGCGGAGAGGAGAAGAAGGTTGAAGGCCTGGACAGTGGCAACGGCCGCGGCCATGCCGGCGATGCCCGAGCGGGCGGAAAGCAGCAGCACCGAAAGGGCAAAGATGGCCGATATCGTCCGGATCTGAAGCAGGGTCCGACCGGCCTTGAGGACAATCAGGCGCGTCTCCGATGGCTGGTTGAGTCCCGCCAGAAAGAACGCAAAGGCGAGGAGGCGGACGTCGGTTGTGACGTCCGCATACTGCCCGCGGAAGGCAAATTCGGTGATCGGGCCGGCCCAGATCGCGACGGTGGCCAGGTAAAGGCCCGTCGCAATGGCGATCAATCTGCGCGTTCGCGCAATGGCGTCATGCAGTCCGGCCGCGCCATGTTCCGCAAGCGCGCGGGTCGCGCGCGGCTTGTCGGTTGAATCGATTGCCGAGACGATGCTCATCGCAGGATTGGTCAAGGTGCGCGCCGCCGTAAAGACACCGGCCGCAACCGGGCCGATGATTGCCCCGATGAGGACGACAATCGTGGCGCTGCCATAGACCGCATAGGGAAGATTTGCCCACGCCAGCCAGCGGGCCTCGGCGCGATGATCCGCGATAATCCTCGCGAGGCCAGGGCGCTGCAGACGAGTCGGGCGAAGCACGAAGAGCGCCGGAATGGCGGAGCCAAGGCTTGCCGCGGCCCAGCCGCAGGCCCCCGCACTCGCATCGGGACTTGCGTCTGCCGCGATCATGGCGCTGCCGACCAGAATGCAGAAATAGACGAATGCGAAGAGCGCAACGAGGTCGGCACGCGCGATCTGGAACAGCCAGCGGCGCGTGAATTCGGCAGCGAGCATTGCCGGTGTCACGAAGGCGGCGAGAAGCAAGGGCTGGATCAACCAGGCTGCTTCGGGAACACCCTCCCGAAACAGATGAATGAGCCCGGCAATCGTCGCAAGAACTGTCCCCAGCAACAGGCCTCCGATCGCTGCAAGCCACCACCATGAGGAGCAATCGGCATGGGAAGACTTGCTGGTCGGATCGTCGTGATGCACTGTCAGGAAGGGCAAGACGATCGCGGAGCGATGAAATCCCGCGACAAAATAGTGCAGCCCGATCATCATTCCGAGGGCGCCGAACTGTTCAACCGGCAAGGCGCGGCCGAGGATCGCCAGAGCGAGGATATTCGCCAGGCCGGATGCGCCCTGATCAAACACCGAATAGAGACGGGCCATCGCCAGCCGGCCAATCCGCCGCTCGATCGGCGCAAGGATGCGGCCCGGAAATGGCTGCCGCGCTGTCGGGCCGGGCACAAGACCCATCTGGAGCGACGTTTGCGTCACTGAACTTTCCTCGTTGTGCGGCCGTTTCACTCGGTCGCGTAATAATCCTTCATGTCGCCATAATAGTCGGAGGCATCGCCATAGCCGGACCGTGCCTGGTTCTTGAGGTCGACCATGGTCATTGCGACGCCAGATACGGATCCGCCGACTGTGCGCACCTGATGCAGCGCGGCGCGGATGGCCTTCACCGGCGTCTGCCGCCAGCGCGCCAGCATCGCCAGCGTATCAAGATGCTTCAGCAGGACCCGCGTGTCATCGACTGCCAGCACCGGCGCCGTATCGACGACGATGACGTCGAAGGTGCGGCGCAGCGTTTCGATCAGTTCATCGAACGCGGAGCCGGTGAACGGGCTTGTGGCCAGATGTGCGTTGATCGCCGCCGGAACAAGGGTCGCGCCGGTGCCATCGACGATCAATATGTCCTTCAATTGGGCAGAGCCACCAACGACTTCGACCCAACCCTCCGCAGCCTGTGGCGCCAGCGTCTGGGTGACCGAACGGCGCCGCAGATCGGCGTCAAGGATCGCGACTTTCTTGCCGGACAGGGCCAGCACGCGTGCAACCGCTATCGAGGTTGTCGTCTTGCCTTCCTTTGGCAGCGATGAGGTGATGCCGATCACCTTGCCGCGACCATTTCCGGGTTCGCGGGCCCGGTAAAGCAGGGTTGTTGCAAGACTGCGGAAGGCCTCGGCATAGGATGACAGGGGATGCAGGATGACGGCTTCGGCCGGGTCGCGCGTCTTCGGCTGGTCGACTGCCGACGACAGGGTTGGCACCGAATTGAGGAATTCGACGCCGAGCAAGCGGTCGATATCGTCAATCGTGTTCAGGCTTTGCGACCAGCGCTCGCGGAAGAAGGCGGTTGCCAGCGCAAGGCCGAGGCCAAGGGCAAGGCCAAGCACGAGATTGACGATCAGGTTAGGAGAGCTGGCGGACAGCGGGGGCGTAGCGGGCGAAACAAGCCGCGAATCCGGTTGAAACAGGGCCCGGCGCGCCGTTTCCTGCCCGCGTGCGGTCAAGAGGTTCTGGTATTGCTGCCGTGCGATTTCGGCCCTGCGTTCAAGCTCTGCCAGACCGACGCCTCCGCGCACATTGGCGGCAAGCCGTGCGCGTGCCGCCCCGAGGCTGGCGCTGAGTGAGGCCGCTCGTGCGCCGGCAATGCCGGACTCAGCCCCAGCCGTGGCCGAAAGCCCGCGCATTTCAGTGCGAATTTCTCCATCGATCCGCGCAAGTTCTTCCTTGGCATCGATGATCAGCGGATGCTTGTCGCCATAGCGCGCCGAAAGCGCGCCGACCTTGCGGACGACTTCTGCCCGCTGTGCCCGAAGACTTGAAAGCGTGCTGTTGTCGATCGGCCCGCTGTTGCTGCCAACAATGGTTGACCGGCTGGCCGCCGCATGCCGCGACTGGGCTTCAGCGGCAATGGCGCGGGCGTCTGCCAGGCTGGTGCTGATCGCGGAAATTTCCTGCTCGAGCGCCATGGAATCGGGGTTGCCGATCAGGTTGTTGCGTACCCTGAAGTCCGCGACTGCGGCATCGGCTGCTTCCGCTTGCTGCCGCAGCAACTCCACTCGCGAATCCAGCCGATCGAGCGTCGATTTCGATTGGGCGAGCTTTTGCGCCACCTGGTGCTGAAGGTAGCTGTCTGCAATGGCATTGGCGATCTTGGCGGCCTTGATGGGGTCGCTGGATGTATAGGTCAGTTCAATCAGAGGTGTTTGGCCCACACGCCGCGCACTGACATCCTGAAGAACCGCCGCTGCCACTGCGTCGGCACCGCCGGATTTGAAGCGACTGGCTTTGGCGGCAATCTCGGTATCCTTTGCAAGGCCAAGCGACTTGACGACCGGATTGGCCACGGCAAGCGAGCGGGCAAATTGCAGTTGCGCTTCGATCTCGGCTTCGCGTGCTGCATCGCTCAGTCCCGGATCCGCGATCGTCTTGATGAGTGAACCCTGCGGTGCAAAGGCGAGCTGGACCCGCCCGGTATATTTCTTGGGCAGGAACTGCGTGGCCAGGACAGCAAGGACGAGACAGGCGAAGATGATTGCCCCTCCCAATGGCAGGTGCCGCCTGAATCTCGAAAAGACGCCTGCAAGGTCCTGCCGCTCTTCGACCCTTACGATCCTGTCTTGGTACATTGGGGTCTCCGTGGTCAGTTAAGCGAGAGGGGTTGGGGCGGGGCGATGTATGGATCAGATTCGAAATGACGCGCGCAGGGCAAATCGGACCTCCTTGAAGCTGGGCCCCGGGAATGCACCTTCACTCCTGCGCCGGACATATTCGAGCCGAGGGGTGAGCAGGACGTTACGAGACATGGTATACGAAGCACCGGCGCTCACGCGGGTGAGCCTGTCATTGCGGGCGATTCCCTTGAACTTGTCGCGCTCGCGATCTACGCCAAGGTCAAGCAGGAGATTGCGCAACAGTTCGTGATCCGCACGGATGCCAACCTTGGTTGCGACATAGCCGGCGGCATTGGGCTCGATCGCTTCTTCGATGCCGCGCCGGCCAGCGAACGACACGGTGGTCAGCGCAGTCACATTCCAATCGACGCGCACATCAGCCACCAGGTCGCGCACAGGGCGAATTCCGGGCTGATCATAACGCCTGTTCGCGTAGCCGATCCCGGCTGCCGCGCGGATGACGGGCGTGACGTCAGACACAAACCCGGCGACAATCCGATATTCCCTGCTCGTCCGGTCGGTCAGGCCGCTTGTCCTGACGTCATAACGCGTCCGCCGATAGGTCATTTGCACAAAGGCCGAACTGTCGGCAGCGAAAAGATATTCGGCGCGCGTGCTCGCCCGATAGACCTTGCGGTCCCGATAGTCCTGGTCGAGCGGAGCGCCGGCCACTGTGCGACTGTCTGCATAGTTGAAGCGGTTGACGTCGCCGCTCGCCAGCAGCCTCAGCCTGTTTGCCACGAACGTGCCCCGCAGCAGGGCGGCAGAGCGCCGCACGGCAATCGAGGCTCCTGCATTGGCGGGGAAAGAGCCAACATACTGATCCTCGAAAGTCCGCTCATAGGTCAGGGAGGCAAGGAGGTTGGAGTCCCCGTGAATGTCCAGACGGCCTTCGGCGCGGGTGCGCCAGCCGTCCTGGTTCTTTGCAGTCACGGTCGCATAGCGCCGGGCATCATACTCCAGACCGGCACTCAGGGCATGGCGTGACCATTGGCTTTCAACCCGCACAGCGGGATTGAATGACAGGATGGCGTCCTGCTTGGCACCGGCAGCGGAACCCAAGGCATTGCTCGAATAGCCTGCTTCAAGCCCGATCACGGGATAAAGGCGGAACCCGCTGGCCGTCACGCCCAGTGGCGCCAGTTCCGGATGCGGCCGTTCCAGCACGGTGCGGTTGCGCTGGCTCGGCATGGCCACGGGAATGTCGGTGTCGAGCAAAGGCGCGTAGGTTTGCGCCGAGACGACCCCCGGGACGAGCAGCATGCACGCCAAGAGCGACCGCGCGATCGCCCTGCAGAAACGGCAGCGGCGCGCCATTTCAGAAGTAGCGCTCACCGATCCGCAGTGTGTCACCCGGCATGACAAGCAGGTCCGGGCGCAGTTCGAGCTTTTGTTCTTCGCTGGCGCCCGCGCGCTTCACGAAAACATATTTCTTGCGCGCCCGGTAGCTGAAACCCTGTGCCGTCGCGACGGCCTCTGCAACAGACAGACCCTTGCGATAGGCATATTCGCCCGGCTTGTTGACTTCGCCCAGAATGTAGAAGGGCCTGAAAGTCAGTATGGCAATCGAGACGCTCGGGTTGCGGAGATACCCGGCAGCAAGCCTGTCCCGGATCTCGGCGCTCACCGCATCGACTGTGCGGCCCTCGGCCCGGACCTTGCCGATCAGCGGAACGGCAATGGAGCCGTCAGGCCCAACCTGTTGTTCGCCGGTCAGGCCATCTTCGCCATAGACCGTGAGCGACAGCTTGTCGTCGATCCCGAGCGTGTAGTTTTGCGAGACCGGATCAGCGGGCGGACCGACTCCATCCGGAATGTCGGACGCCAGGGCGGCCGTCCCGGCCAAGATCATGAGAGTGGCGGCGATCGCATGTGTAAAGCGCGGCATAGGCAGTCCCCAAACGACTCGCGCGGACATCGCCCGTCCGCAAAATATGGAGATGCTGCACTGCGATGCAAACCTTGCCACAAAGTAAACGCGCCGAGAAAGCGTGCGGAAATCAGGGCTGAATAGTTTGGCAAATCGTTAACGATCATCTGCGACAGCGGAGTTCTGCCGATGGAGGATTCTTGCTCTCGACGCCATTGACCGCGACCCTCACACTGCTTGCGCTGGCCTTGCTTGCGCTGGCTGGGCACTGCTTTGTCTTTTACCCGCTGAGCCTCAGGCTTTTCTGCCGCAAGGCCCCGAATCCTGCGCTTTCCCCGGCTCTTGCGCCGCGCCCCTCACTTGCCATCTGCCTGAGTGCCTACAATGAGGAAAAGGTGATTGTCGCCAAGGTCGAGCGGCTTCTGGAGGTCGCCAGAGCCTATGGGCCGGCAACGATTCACGTCTACGCCGATGCGCCCTCGGACAGGACCGTCGCGCTGCTCGAGCCTTATGCTGACCGGATCGACCTGGTGGTCGGAAAGGCTCGTGCCGGCAAGACCTACGGCATGAACCTGCTCGTCGAACGATCGGAGAGCGAGCTGATTCTCTTCACCGATGCCAATGTCGAAAGCGACAATGGTTGTGCGGTTGAGCTGGCGCGGCCCTTTGCCGATCCGACGATCGGCTGCGTTACGGCACATCTCATCTATTCAAATCGCCGCGAATCTCCGACGAGCGCCATTGGCGCGCTTTACTGGCGTCTCGAAGAAGCCATCAAGCGCATCGAAAGCCACACAGTCGGCGTCATCGGTGTTGATGGAGCGATGTTCATGCTCCGCAGGTCGTTGTATCAGCCGCCGCCGCCGCACCTGATTGACGATCTCTACCTGAGCCTTCGGGTGCTGATCGCAGGCGCGCGAATCCATTCGGCGGACCATGTCCGCGTCTTTGAACGCAGTGCCGTTGGCGCGGTCGAGGAAAAGCAGCGCAAGCGGCGCATTGCCTGTCAGGCGGCCAATGTCCACCGTGTGCTCTGGCCCGAGCTGCGCCGGATGCCGTGGCTGCAGCTCTATGCCTATCTGTCGCACCGGGTCATGAAATGGCTCACGCCCTTCTTTCTTGGAGCCGGGGCCCTGTGCCTGATTGCGGCCGTTGCGCTTGCCTATGGCGCGGCGATGGCGACCGCAGTCGTCGCAGCGGGCCTGGCTGCACTGCTGATTGGTCATTCCCTCGAAGTGCGGCCATTCTCGGCCCTGTCGAGTGCAACCCTCAGCCTGGCCGGCGTCGCGGCGGGCGTGCTCGAATCCCTGTTCACGCGGCGGACCTACACCGTGTGGGACCCAGCGCTCTCGATCCGGGCTGAAACACTCTCATTGAATCATGGAAAGTCCGGGGGGCCGAATGCGCGTTGAGCTGGACCTGCAAGCCACAGCGCGTGGTGCTCACGTTCTTGAAAGCAAGGTCAGTCAGCCGAAAGTCGCGATCGTCCATTACTGGCTGGTCGGCAGCGGCGGCGGTGAAAATGTGGTCAAGGCGATGCTGGAACTCTTTCCGCAGGCCGATGTCTTCACGCTTGTCGAGGATCCGGCCTTTTCGCAAACCATCGTTCCGCGCGACCGTCTCCGGACGAGCTTCCTCCAGCGCATACCGGGTGCAGCGCGCCATTATCGCGCGCTTCTTCCCTTGATGCCCACCGCGCTCGAGAACCTCGACCTGCGGGGATATGATCTCATCATTTCAAGCGAATCCGGCCCGGCCAAGGGCATCGTGCCCCCGCTTGATGCCGTGCATATCTGCTATTGCCATTCGCCGATGCGATACCTGTGGGATCAGTATCACGAATACCGCGAAAGCGCGGGCTGGCTGCAGCGGCTCGTCCTTTCGCTCTGCATCACAAGGCTGAGGCTCTGGGACCAGGCGTCGAGCCTGCGCGTGGACCGGTTCATAGCCAACTCGCGCTATGTGGCTTCGCGGATCGACCGCTATTATCGGCGTCCCGCGCATGTCATTCATCCGCCTGTGGATGTCGATGATTTTGCCCTGAGCGAAACGCGCGGCGATTATTATCTCATCACCGGACGGCACGTCTCGTACAAGCGGATCGACCTTGCCATTGCGGCGTGCAACGCGCTCGGCCGCAAGCTTGTCATCACGGGTGACGGCCCGGAAACCGCACGGCTGCGAGCCAGCGCCGGACCGACGATCGAGTTTGTCGGGCGATGTTCGTTCGCCGATCTGAAGCGTCATTATTCCGAATGCCGGGCCTTCCTGATGCCGGGCGAAGAGGATTTCGGCATTGCGCCGGTTGAAGCCATGGCGTCAGGGCGGCCGGTGATTGCTTTTGGGCGTGGCGGCGCCCGGGAGACTGTTGTCGACGGCAAGACCGGCCTGTTCTTTCCAGAACAGACGGTCGAATCCCTGAGTGAGGCCATGCTGGCCTTTGAAGGCCGGGAAGACCGGTTCGAACCCGCCGCCATCAGACGGCATGCATTGGGCTTCGCCAAAGGGCGGTTCATGGCAGAATTCGGTGCCTTTGTCGGGGATGCCCTGGCGACTGCGCAAGAGCGGCAGCCCGGCGCAAGGGCCAAGGACTGAAGCCATGACTCTTGCGGCCAGCTTTCGTGAGACATTCTCCCTGAAGCCCCATGCAGGGGAAGCGCGCACCAGCAGTGCGCTCGACGAGTTTGCAGGCCTTGCCCTGATCGTTTCGGCCACGGCCTATCTCTATTTCGATGCCTTTGGCGGCGTCATCCGGTTTGCGCTTCCGGCAGTCGGGCTGACGATGCTTGCCTATTCTCCGGCCGGGATCGCGATCATTGCGCTGCTTTGCCACTTCGTCGCGCGGCTTGGCGACACGGAGTCCGCAGCGCCCATGCTTGCGACGCTGGCTTTTGCGCTCATTGCGATCGGCTTGTCTTTCGCCTTGGGACGAAGCCTCGGCGAAGTCGGCTTCGCTCTCTATATCTGGCTGTCGTTTCTCGTCGCACTCGCGATCACCCAAAGGCGCATGCACGATCGCCTTGTCGGGGCGATGGTGCCGATCTTCTTCATTGCGACGGCGGGGGTGCTCCTCAATATTGTGGTGCGTTATCCCTGGGTCGATGCCAGCTATGAAGTGCTGGGCCGCCAGATGGTGGCTGCACGCGATTGGGAGGCCTATGGGATGCCGCGCCTCTCGGGCTTCACACGGGCCAGCTACACTGCCGCAGCGCAGATCCTGATCTGCTATGTCGCGCTGGAACACCGAACAAAGTCATTGGCGTGGCGCGCCGGCTTCTGGGCCGTGGGCCTTGTGGCAATCTACTACACGACCTCCAAATCGCCGATGCTTGCCATGGCCTTGCTGCCGCTCACCTATTTCCTTGTCGGCCGGATCAGGGACTCCGGCGCGGCGCGCCGTCGCTGGGCAGCCTCGGCACTGATGGCCTTCTGGTTGCTGCTGGTCTTTGCAGGGCCCTTCCTGGCGATGACCTATGGTCCGCAACTCTACCCGGCCGGAACGGGGGTCGGAGCGGACTATAGTTCCTTTGCCGATCGTGTGCTCAACACCTGGCCGAATGCGATTGCGATGATCGACCGCTATGATCCCGTACAATGGGTCTTTGGCCGGGGGCTGGGAAGTATCGGCTCCCCTCAGCAGCTCTCGCATCCCGACAACTATAATCCGGGCGACAATCTCGCCATCTACCTGTTCGTGACGTTCGGGCTCGCGTCGCTGGTGTTTGGCGTCCTGATGTTTCGCGGCGGGCAAAGGGCCATTGCCGCAGGCAGCCGCGGGCGGCGCGATTTTGTGCTGATCATAGCCATGCTCGGGATTGGCACAGCGGCCAACGTCATCGAGAGCATTCTGCCATCAATGATTCTGGCCATTGCCTGCGCCCGCCCGCGCAGCCGTCGGCCGTCGCGCAGCGAACGCCCGGCATGATCGGATCTTCAGCGCCCAGTCGTCCGCAGCGGCCCGACCGCTTCGGCAAGGGCCCGGATGTGAGCGGCGACCATTGCATAGCTCGCGTCCCAGCTGTGATTGGCGACCAGCGCAGCGCGGGCCTGTTCGTCGCTGGTCAGGCCAATGGCACGATCAATGCCGCGGGCGATGTCCGCGGTGGATTTCGGATCGACAAAGACACAACCACATTGACCGACTTCGCGCATCACGGGGAGATCGGACGCGACGACCGGACAGCCACACGCCATGGCTTCGAGGATCGGAAGTCCAAAGCCTTCGGCATGCGAACAGAACAGCAAGGCCGACGATCGTGCAAGCAAGGCCGCCAGGTCTTCGTCGCTCAAACCGCGACCTATGGCCACATTGCGGACACCAGCCCTGGCAGCAAGGGTGCGCGCCGGTTCGTCTGCCCCGATGATCGTGACAGCGTCTTGCGATCGTTCCGGGCCCTGTGCCTGCCAGAGAGCAACGGCTTCAAGCATGGCGGGGAGATTCTTGTGCCAGCGCGCGTTGCCGAACAGGACCAACCCGGCTCTCTTGCCATCAGGCACGCCGCAGCGAACCGCGAACTGCTCCGAAATCCCGTTGGGAACCACGCCCACATGACCCCTTGTTTCCGGCCAGCGTCGCCCGAGTTCATCAGCCGACGCCTGCGAGACCGTCAGCACTTTGGCGCGCGCGGCAGCCAATCGGGTGATGCTGTTGTAATAGAGCCGTTTGCGAAACCCGTCCGGCTCGGCTTTGCCGAAATGGATAAGATCGTGAATGATGAACAGCTGCCGTCGGCCTGCGAGCGGCGTTCCATTGTACCCCGGAACGAAAAGAATATCCGCGCCGGAGCGCCGGAACGCCTGCCCAAGGAACCACCAGTCCATCGGGCTCGACGGCTTCGGCCCGTCGACGAGCTCGACAAGTTCGAAGTCCTGCGCCAGCCGGTCGCGATATTCGCGCGCGACCCGGCCGATGCCGTGCGGCGCTATCCAGCGGCTGTCGAACAAGATGCGCATAGTTTCCGTGGACAATCGCGTAACGAGCCATTCGTTAATTTCTGGTGCCCGCGAAATGCTGGCGCTTCGGGGGCGTCCGCATGAGCGTCGGCCTGATCAATGCCGCGCTTCGCATGACTGGGCTCGGCTCGCGCTTCCTGCTTGCCATATTCATGGCGCGCTACATGACACTGGCTGACATCGGCACTTTTGCCCTGATGGCCGGCGCAGCCGGTCTGCTGCCCTCTGTCGCGGGTCTGGGGTTGAACTTCTTCCTGGCCCGGCGCCTTGTCGGGATCGGCCATGCCGAAGCTGTCGGGCTTGCGCGGGAACGCCTGAGGGTCTCGATCCTCGCCGGGGCGTGCTGCATGAGTATCCTGCTCGCCCTCTCCAATTCTGGCCACCTGTCGCTGCCAATATCGCCCTGGCTTGCGGTCGCAATCCTGATGCTCGAACTGCTTGGTTTCGATCTGCAGGTCGCACTCCTCGCGCGGAGCCGGTCCACCTTTGCCAATGTGCTGCTCTTCCTGCGGAACGGTGCATGGGTCCTGCCCTTCATGGTTGCGGCCTTCGTTCAGCCAATGTGTCGGTCGATCGAGGTATTGGCCTGGTTCTGGCTGTGCGGACTTGCTTTGAGCCACGGCCTTCTCGCCTTGCACTATCGCCGGGACCTGATGGCTATGCTCAAGACCGGGGGCGGTGTGGCCCAGGACGGGTTTGTGGCCTCGGTCGGTGCGGGGACCGCCAAAATCTATTTAAGCGACCTCGGGCTTGCCGGCAGCGTCTATCTCGATCGCTTCATCATCTCGGCGATTGAGGACGTCCGGTCGGCTGGCATCTATTTCTTCTACGCCTCCATCATCAACTCGGCCTACATCATCTGCCTTGCAGCCACGGTACAGGTCTATCAGCCCCAGCTTCGCGCGGCCTGGCTATCGGGCGGCGTTACCGGCTTGCGCATTGCGTTGAGGACCCGCTTTCGCACGACTGTAATTGTGGGTCTGGTCAGCCTGCTTGCAGCGGCGCCTGCAGCCTGGATCGCGGCGCGAATTTCCGGGAAGCCGGAAATTCTCGACGCCATCGAAATCGTCCCGCTGCTCCTTGCAGCCTATGCATTCAAGCTGCTTTCGGACTTCATGAACCTGGCCTTTGCGGCCTCTGAACGCGATGGCCAATATGCGGTCTTCAACATTGCGGGCCTGATCCTGGGTGTTGCGGGCTGCCTTGTAGCCATTCCGCTGCTGGGCATCATTGGCGCCGCGGTTGCGGCCTTGGCATCGGCGCTGATCCTGTTTGGCCTGCGCTATATCGCCTGGAAGCGGATGGAAGTCCGGGTGCTGGCAATCGGAAGGTCGTCCTGATGCGCGTCCTCCAGATCGCCTCTCTCTATCCGCCAAAAATGCTTGGCGGCGCCGAAGTGTCCGCCCGCAACCTATCCGACCTGCTTGCGACCGCTGGCCATGAGGTGTTGGTCGTCAGGGCGTCGGATGGCGAAGAACCGGAAGGGGAAGAATGCATCGCCCCCCGGATAAGGGTTGCGCGGCTCCGGACGCCGCACATTTACCCGGTCTTTCGCTTTTATGATGCCACACCGGTGAAGAAGCCGCTGTGGCATCTCCAGGACCATTTCGATCAACGCCTGCGACCGGCCTTTGGCCGCATCCTCGACGATTTCGCGCCCGATCTGGTCAATGTGCATCTGCTGCAAGGACTGGGCTATCCCTTGCTCAAGGAAGTCGCAAAGCGAGGGATTCCGGTCAACTATGTCCTGCCCGACCTCGGGCTTGCGTGCATCCGCATGAGCATGTTCAAGAATGGCAAGGATTGTTCCGGCCACTGCGCACCTTGTGCCCTCTCGACGCGCTACAAGCTTGGCCTCATCCGCCAGCAATCCTCGGTCAGCTTCGTTTCTCCGTCGCGCGCGAACCTGGAGACGCTTTCACGCCATTTTCCCGTGAAGGACTATCCGCACGCCGTCATCCTCAATCCGAACACCTACCCAAGGCCGACCCGAGGACGCACACAAAGTGACGATCTGCGTCTCCTGTACGCCGGCCGAATTCACGATTCCAAGGGCGTCGAAATGCTGCTGGGTGCTGTCGAAGCGCTTGCGCGGGATCGGCGCGTGACGCTGACGCTGGCCGGACAGGGTCAGCAGGAGGCCGAACTGCGCGCCCGCTTCGGCGATGCGCCCTGGTGCAATTTTCTCGGCTTCATTTCGCATCAGGAGCTCGCCGACCGGATGATGGAGAGCGACCTGCTCTGCATCCCGTCCATATGGGCGGAGAACTCGCCCGGCGTGGTCATTCAGGCGCTCGGCCTTGGCCTGCCGGTCATGGGCAGCGCCCGCGGCGGCATACCGGAACTGGTCCGTGATCATGAGAATGGGCGACTTGTCCACGACACGACCCTTCCTGGATGGCAGACAGCAATCGGTGACGTGCTGGACAGCCCTCAAGATCTGAAAGCCTGGCGGAAGACTGCAGAACAAGAGGCGCATCGCTTCGATGCACGAACCATCGGACGCCAGATGCTTGAGTGGATGGAAGCCAGTGCGGGAAGGCCCGCAAAGCGCCGTTGACGTCCTTCAGTAGCTTCCTTCGCTTTTCAAGACCGCGGGAATCGTCATCGCAATGATACGCACGTTGAGTGGCAGCGACCTGGAACGTGCGTAGAGCACATCGCAAGCGACCCGGCGACGATAGGAAACGTCGTTGCGACCACAGACTTGCCAGACGCCGGTAATACCCGGCGTGACGGCACAATAGGCGCTGAAGTGACGGCCATAGCGCGCGCGTTCCGCTTGCACGATCGGGCGCGGACCGACAATCGACATCTCGCCCCGCAGGACGTTGATCAGTTGCGGCAACTCGTCGATGCTCGCCTTGCGATAGAAGCGGCCAAGGCGTGTCACGCGCGGATCATTGCGCAGCTTCTGATCCCGATCCCATTCGGCGCGGGCGACGGGGTCCTTTGCAAGCAGTGCTTCAAGCCGCTGCTGGGAATCGATCACCATCGTCCTGAACTTGAGACAACCGAAACGGCTCCCGCCGCGCCCCAAGCGCTGGTGGGCAAAGATGGGCGACCCGCCATCCGCCAGGACAATCGAGCCGGCGACGAAGACGAGAAAGGGCCCCAAGGCAATCAAAGCGACGATCGCGATGAAAACGTCAAGTGCTCGTATGGCAATGTCCGTTGAGGATCGTTGGGCCCGCTGGCGTTTCTGGGATCTTGGGGGAGTTTCGGCGACAGTATCCAGATAGTGCATAGACAATCCCGTGTTGTGGCCTCGCGAGGTTGCGTATCATGCTGCATAAGCGAACTCAAGTGAGCGTCAAGGATGGAGAATCACTTTTTCAACGAGGCCTCATCGCCAAACGCGATTGGAGTGCCGATCGACCGACTCTCGAGCCGGCAAAGAGACTTAATCGGCACCGTTAAAAAATCATTAACAATCTGATAAAATAACGTAATATTACATCTGCCGAGCTATTGGAAAACTGGAAATAAACCAGTTTTTGCGGCTTGAATCCGCGCCGATTTTGACATGGCTCGGGGGTTGGTTTGCTCGTGTCCTAGCGGGATTCCCGCCGAAATTCAGTATTGTGCGATGCAGCATATTTTTCCGAAGTGTTGGCAATTCGATTGACAGGGCCGGCCCCGCCTGTACAATTTCCAGCGTCGGTTACCTGGATTTTAAGCCTTAATTTCTGTGAACGGGCTTAATCTCCGAGTGGGTCCGCCGTCCTATTGGTTGAGTAGGCGCGAAAAGGATTGGGAAATGGCGCAGCGTGTAGTGTTGACACATGGAAGTCCGAACTTGTCCTATCAGTCTGCGGCTCAATCGGCCGAAGGGGCATTGGAATCGGCCCATGATACGTCAAGCGAATCGGTCGCAGCGGATGTTCCCGCGCGGCGTTTTCCCGGCTGGATGCGGCTCGCAATCATCGGCACTGGCGCTGTCTTGTCCTGGGTTGCCGTGGCCGGTGTTGCAGGCTGGCTTCGCTAGTACTCCCAAGATCGCCTGATCGCGGCCTGGCAACCGGGCGATATGCCCGGCCTTTAGCGAATTTTCCCGCGTTGGCCTGCGCGCATTCACCTTATATAGACGTTCACCATATACTGGGGCGTCAGGGATCAGTGAGCAGGGGGCAGACAATTGGCTGAGCAATTGGAGTTGGTGGCGGCTGCGGGGGCATCGGCCAATATGGACAAGCAGAAAGCGGGAGTGCCTTCTGTTTCGGTCGTTATCCCGGCTTACAATGAACAGGGTGCCGTAGCCGAGACGATCGCATCGGTCCGAGAGGTTCTGGATGCGGCGGGCATTTCGCATGAGATCATCGTGGTCAATGATGGCTCGACCGACGACACCCTGGCTCGCGCCCGTGAAACAGGCGTTCAAGTGGTCAATTTCCCGCACAACGGCGGCTATGGGCGGGCCCTGAAAGCGGGTATCGCGGTCAGCACCGGGCCGCTCGTTGCAATCCTTGATGCCGATGGAACATATCCGGCGTCATATTTGCCCGAAATGATCGCCATGGCGACCTATAATGATATGGTCGTCGGTGATCGAGGGGCGGCCATGAAGGGTGTTCCGCTCATACGCCGTCCGGCAAAATGGACGCTCAACAAGCTTGCCAGCCTGCTTGCTCAGCACGACATTACGGATCTCAATTCAGGCCTGCGGGTGTTCAGGCGTGAACCGCTTGAACGCTTTGTACCGCTTTTGCCGGATGCCTTTTCATTCACGACAACCATCACCCTGTGCATGCTGGCATCAGGGATGCGGGTTTCGTATCTACCGATTGTCTATGGAAAGCGCGTAGGGCAGTCGAAGATCCGGGCTGCCGATTTCGGGCGCTTCATGTTCCTCGTCTTTCGCCTCACGGTCTATTTCCAGCCGCTCCGGGTTTATCTGCCGGCTGGTATGGCGCTGTTCGTGTTGGGCTTCGGCAAGGCGATATATGACGTCTATATCGACAATCTTTCGGAAACCGCAGTCCTGGGACTTCTGGGGGCTGTCCTCCTATGGGCCCTCGGCCTGATCGCCGACATGATTTCGCGCCTGAACCTGCGATCTCGCGCAGATATCGCCACCAAGTGAGCCTGAAGACCGCGCCTGTGAAGACGGGTAGGCGCCGGATTCCGGTCGTCTGGATTGTCCGAACCTGCGTCAGCATCGCGATGCTGGCGTTGATTTTCCATTTTGTACCGTTTGCAACAGTCTGGTCTGCAGCGCGCAAATTTTCGCCAGGTCTTTGGCTCGCTGCCCTTGGTCTGTTCATCGCGGGTCACGCGGCGGCGGCGGCAAAATGGCGCATGCTCATAGGCGATGGCATATCCTATCGCGAGGCCTTTCGTGCGCATCTGGCAGGTCTGGCAGCGAACCTTGCCTTGCCCGGCGTGGCTGGTGGTGACGTTGTTCGTGCCGGACTGGTATTCGGGCAAGCGCCCGACAAGGGCCGGCTGGCAATGGGGTCGGTTGCCGACCGGCTTCTCGATACGCTTGGCCTTGCGCTGATTGCGCTGGTCGGTGCTGCAGTTGCCTGGGGGCCCAGACTTTTTGAGACAACCCAATTGCGTTGGGCCATTGTGGCCTTGCTGCTGCTGGTTGTTAGCGGATTTTTGGCGGCGCCCTCGCTGGATCGGGCGGCGGCGCGCCGGGCATCGTCCGGCAAGATCGCCCGCGTGCTTGGCGCGATGATTCACGCTGCGGCCGAGCTCTCCCGCAAGCCCGGCCGCCTTCTTGCGTGTCTTGCGATTTCGATGGCCGTGCAGTGCCTGTTTGTCGGCATCAACATTGCCTTTGCTCAGGCGGCGCATGTCGAAGCGCCGGTTTCCGCCTGGTTTTTTGCCTGGACCACCGCAAAGATCATCGCGATCGCGCCGGTCAGCCTTGGCGGACTCGGTGTGCGGGAGGCCAGCATGGCGGGATTGCTGAAGCCGTTTGGAGCCGATCCCGGCCAGGTCATTGCGATTGGCTTGATCTGGCAGTCAGTCCTTTATGCGAGCGGCGCGATCGGTTTTCTGGTCCAGCTGCGTCGTCCTGCACCGGAAAAAATGGCATTGGAGCAAAGTTGATGCAGCAGGTTGTCGTTCTTGGAGCCGGGCCGGCCGGAGTGGGGGCAGGGCTGATGCTTGCGCAAAGCGGTAAGGCGTCGGTCAAAGTCCTGGAGCGCGCGCAGCAGGTGGGCGGAAATTCGGGCAGTTTCGTCCTTGAAGGCATTCATTGCGACTTTGGCAGCCATCGGCTGCACCCGGCAAGCGAGCCCCATATCCTGGCCATGATCCAGGATGCCGTGGGCCCCGACTTGCTCTGGCGGCCGCGCCACGGTCGCATCCGGCTCAAGGGACGCTGGATCCATTTCCCCTTGAAGCCCGTCGATCTTCTGCTCCGTCTGCCCAAGGGGTTCACGGCGCAGTTGCTTTGGGATGCTGCAACAAAGCCGTTCCGCCGCGCACCTTCGGGCGAACCGACCTTTGCCAGCGTGCTGCATCAGGGGCTTGGCCCGGCGATGAGCGAGAATTTCTATTATCCCTATATGCGCAAGCTCTGGGCGCTTCCTCCCGAGGAATTGGCCGTCACACTTGCCACGCGGCGGGTTTCCGGAAGCTCCATTGGGAAGATCGTGCACAAGATTCTCGGTCAGGTCCCGGGTTTCAAGAAGCCCCAGACAGGCGGCTTTTTCTTTCCGAAAAAGGGCTTTGGCCAGATCTGCGATGCCTTGCGAACCAAGGCTGAAGCGCACGGGGCCGAATTCCTGCTCGAAGCATCGGTCACGGCCATCGAGCATGCGGACGGGAAAGTGAAGGCTGTCCGGTTCCGCAAGGGCGAAACCGAGACGCGGGTCGAGACCGACAAGATCTGGTCCAGCCTTCCGATCACAAGCCTCGTGTCCTTCATGGACCCGCCTGCCCCCGTTCCCGTCGCCGAGGCAGCGTCCCGGATCCGGTTTCGGGGCATGATCCTGATCTACCTTGTCCTCGAGCAGCAGCAATTCACGGAATATGACGCGCATTATTTTCCGGAATATGCCGTGCCCATTTCCCGCCTGTCGGAACCCAAGAATTACTCGGCGAGCACAGAGCCAAATGGGGTCACAGTGCTGTGTGCCGAACTGCCCTGCGATCCGCACGAGCCCCTGTGGTCGCTTTCCGATGACGAGCTGGGCGCCAAGCTCTGCGACTGGCTGGCAGGCGTCGGCCTGCCCGTGACGGCGAAAGTGCGCCGCACCGTGACGCGCCGGTTGGGCTATGCCTATCCCGTATACGATCGCAATTTCGAAGGCGATCTTGCCGTGATGGACCAGTGGGTCGAAAGTCTCGAGGGTTTGCTGACGTTCGGCCGGCAGGGTCTGTTCGCGCACGACAATACGCATCATGCCCTGGCAACAGCGCATGGTGCAGTCGATTGCCTGAATGCAGATGGCAGTTTCGATCTTGCCAAATGGCGTGACTATCGCCGGATATTCGAAACCCATGTGGTCGAGGACTAAGAGGCTGGCATGCTCGTCCTGACCTATCATTCTATATCCGACAGCGGTGGTCCGACGAGCATACCGCCGTCCGTCTTTGGCATGCAAATGGCCGCTCTTGCCGCCGCAGGGTACCGCAGCCAGACACTGGCGGAATTCATTGAATGGCATGCGGGACAGGGCGATGAAGGCGAGGACAGGCGCGTACTCATCACGTTTGACGATGCCTTTGCGGATTTTGCAGAGGCGGCTGTGCCAACCTTGCAGCAACATGGATTTTCAGGCCTGGTTTTCGTGCCGACCCAAAGGCTTGGCCTTCCGGAATCCTGGGATGGTGCCAATCAGCCCGCGCGGCCACTGATGGATTGGGAAACTGTACGCAGGCTTGCAGGCGAAGGCATGGAATTCGGCGGACACAGCCGGACGCACGCGGATCTGACCCGGCTCGATCCGGCTGCCCGCGAAGACGAGATCGCCGGTTGCGCCGCAGACCTGTCGGAACGGATCGGCAAACCGGTTGAGAGCTTTGCTGCTCCCTACGGACGGGTCTCTTCGGTTGTTCTCGATGCAATCCGGCGGCATTACCGCGTGGCGTTTGGAACCCGGCTGGCTATTGCCCGCCGCGAAGATGACCGCGCTGACCTGCCCCGGATCGAAATGCATTATTTCCGCAACCGCCGCACGTGGAGCAGGTTTCTTGACGGCCAGCGCGGCTATTTCAGGATACGGCAGGGGCTGCGCGCCGTTCGGGCAATGGCAGGAGGCAGGATTGGCTGAGTCTGGATTGCGCTATCTACTGAGCCCGCGCGTGCGCGCATGGATTGGCAGCATGCGGCGGAAGTATCGCCTTCAATGGCCGCCACGCGGCAGCGTCTCTTTCGGAGATCTTCGTCGCGTGACGCCAGTAAGCGCAAGCTTCGGCATGGAACGCGGTCGGCCGATCGATCGCTATTACATTGAGGCCTTTCTCGAGGCGAATGCCGCCGACATCAAGGGGCGGACGCTAGAACTGGGCGACCCCTTCTACATCGAGAAATATGGCCAGGGCCGCGTGACCCAGCCCGAAATCCTTCACTATGTAGAGGGCAACCCGCTGGCGACGATTGTCGCCGATCTGACGGACGCGCCGCGCATCGAATCCGACAGTTTTGATTGCATCATTTTCACGCAGACGCTCCAGATGATCTGGGACATGAAAGCAGCGCTCGCCACGCTTCACCGCATCCTGAAGCCCGGAGGCGTATTGTTGCTGACCACCTCCGGCATCTCGAAGATCGGCCGCCGCCTCGGGCGCGACGATTGGGGCGAATATTGGCGATTGACCGCTCCTGCAGTTGAGCGACTTGCTGAGGAGCTGTTTCCCGGGAGCGATGCAAAGGTGATGAGCTACGGGAATGTCCTTTCTGCGAATGCCTATCTGCAAGGCCTTGCGCTGGAAGAACTGGAACCCGCAGAGCTTGACTATGTCGACCCTGACTTCGAAGTCATTGTTGCGGCCCGAATCAGGAAAGCCGGGGCATGAAGGTCGAGCGTCGGGAGGGGTTGGCGCTCGTTGCGATTCTGGTCCTCGCGGCGGTCACCCGCATCATCGGCCTCGATGCCGGCCTCTGGTACGATGAAGTCTTTACCCTGACCCACTATGTGCGCGCACCGGTGGGACAGGTGCTGACCGACTTTTCGTCGCTCAATAATCATATGTTCTACAGCCTTCAGGCCAAGGCTACAGTCTCATTGCTGGGTGAGAGTGCCTGGGCACTCAGGCTTCCGGCCATGCTGTTCGGCTTGGCCAGCCTCATCGTGCTTTGGGCGATCGGGCGCAGCGTTGCAGGGCGCGTCCCGACACTGTTCGCGCTGTTGCTGCTGTCCATCTCCTATCACCATGTCTGGTTCTCGCAGAATGCGCGTGGCTATACCGGGATTCTCGTCTGGACGAGCCTTGCGACTCTCTTGTTGATCGAAGGTCTGAAGCGGCCATCCTGGCGTATCTGGACAGGCTATGGCGTATGTGTGGCCGCGGGGATGTATACGCATCTTTCCGCAGGCTTCTTCTTTGCCAGCCATGCACTCGTCTTCTGTATTGCCTGGCTCGCGCGGTCGGCCGAAAGGCTTGCCCCCTATCCGGGCCTTCGTGACATCCGGTCGATATATGGGTTTGGGGTCGGCGGACTGCTGACGGCCATTCTGCATTTGCCGCTCTTTGCGCAGGTTCTTGCCGCCGTGAACAAGGTGTCGCAGAGCAAGACAACATCGGCGATGGCTGAATGGGTCAGTCCGATGCGCATGCTGCACGAAATCGTGAATAGCCTTTCTGTTTTCGGGGCGCTTGCTCCGTTTGCGCTGGCTGGCGCCCTGCTCATTGTCGTTGTCGGCGCCATCGCCCTGTGGCGCCGCGCTCCGATCCTCGTGGCGGTTTATGTGATTTCGATCCCGCTTGCGCTGGGGCTACTCGTGATGCTGAACTTCCGGATCTGGCCGCGCTACTTTTTCGTCGATATCGGCTTCATCTTCCTCTGCCTGTGTACAGGCGCTTATGCGCTTTGCGGCTGGGCGGCAGGATTGCTGCGCATGCCAAAGCTCAAACAGTTCCTGTTTGCTGGCGGGGTACTGGCGTCGACTGCCGCGTCCCTTGTCTTGCTGGCGCGGAATTATGCGCATCCCAAACAGGACTTCGACGGCGCCCTTCAGTTGATTGCAACCCGGCGCGAGGCCGGGGACGTTGCGACCTCGCTTGGCCTCGCCGCAGAACCGGTGAAGAGCTATTTCGCGCCGGAATGGCCTGTGGTCAGAAATGAAGCCGACCTGTTGTCGCTCGAAGCTCGTGCCGGGCATGTCTGGGTCATCACGGCCTTTGATGATCACGTCCGGCCGGAGCAGGAAAGAGCGCTTGCGCGGATTCGCGAGCACTATCTGCTCGTCAGGGAAATGGACGGTACTCTTGGAGGAGGAGCGGTAAGACTTTACCGCTCGAAATAGTCAGGGGTGGCGAGGGGTGATCGAGCAGGTAAGGTTGGGGCATGATTGCGACGCACACCCAAGGTGAATCCCCGCTTCGCGTGGCCGTTATCACGACTTTCTATCCGCCCTGCAATTTTGGTGGCGATGGGCGTTACGTCCAGAGCTTTGTTCACTCGCTGGCCCGACGTGGCTGCGACGTGGAAGTCATCTATGATGCCGATGCCTGGAGGGTGGGCAAGGGCATCGCACGCACCTTTGACCTGCCGTCGCCAGAGCCAGAACCTGCCGGTGTGACCGTTCACCGGCTGCAAAGCCGCTGGCCGTTGGGCTCAACTCTGCTGACGCAGCAGACCGGAAGGCCAATCATACAGCGCCAGGCAATCGCGGCCATTCTCGCGAAAGGCTTCGATGTCATCCACTACCACAATATTTCGCTGGTTGGCGGCCCCGGGATTCTTGCGCTGGGCGATGCGGTCAAGCTCTATACGGCGCACGAACATTGGCTGGTTTGTCCCAATCACATCCTGTGGCGGCACAATCGCGAACTGTGCGACGGTCGCGAATGTTTTCGCTGTTCCCTTGCCTTCAAGCGGCCTCCGCAGCTGTGGCGCAAGACGTCGTTGCTCGAAGACAGTCTGACGCAGGTCGATGCCCTGATCGGGCTCAGCCAGTCTGTCGCGGAAAATCACCGCGCCTTCGGCCTTAAGCGGGAGATGGTGCCAATGGCATCATTCATGCCTGACAGTGCGGCCAAGGCGCGGGTTTCCAGCGCCGGGTCACCGCAGGAACGACCCTATTTCCTGTTTGTTGGCCGACTGGAAAAATTCAAGGGATTGCAGGATGTGATCCCCTGCTTCGACAAGGACAGCCCGGCAGATTTGCTGATTGCCGGAACAGGAGACTTCGAGCCGGAGCTGCGCGCGCTCTCAGCCGGTCGCGAAACGGTCAGGTTTCTGGGCAATCTCCCGCCGGATAGCCTGCCGGGCCTTTACCGGAATGCCGTGGCGCTTATCGCGCCGTCGCAATGCTACGAGGTCTTTCCGATGGTTGCGCTTGAGGCCTTTCGCGAGGCAACGCCGGTGGTTGCGCGCGACCTTGGCCCCTACAGGCAGATTATAGAAGAAAGCGCAGCGGGACTGCTTTTTGTTGACGAAGACAGTCTGAGTGCGGCCTTGAAGACCCTTTGTGAAGACCGCATTCTACGAGACCGGATGGGGGCTTCCGGCCGGGCGGCGGTCGAGACGCGCTGGAGTGAAACGACTGCAGTCGATGCCTGGTTCGATCTGGTGCGCAGGATTGCCGTCGAGAAGGGGAAAGGGGAAACCGTGCGCAGGGTCGATGCGTTAAGGTTGAATTCCAATTCCCAAGCGGCGCCTCAAGCTGATACAAGCCCTAATCTGCAAGAGGGGTAAATTCGATGAAAGTCGGGCAGAATATCGAAACGGGGAATGCCGCGTGGAATTTTGGAGGGAGTGTTCCCGATACATTTGTGGATCATATCCGCCATTCGGTTCCGCTTTATGCCGAAGGCCATGATCTGACCTGCCAGATCAGCGACTGGTTCGTTTCTGATCGGAGCACCGTCTATGAGATTGGCGTATCAACGGGGGAATTGCTGAAGAAGCTGGCAGTCCACAATGCGCACAAGCCCGGTGCCAAATTCATCGGTATGGACGTTGAAGAGGCCATGACGGCCAAGGCCCGGGCCCATTGCGCCGATGTACCCAACATCACGATCCTGGACGAAGATGCCCGGCTCTACTCCTTTGAGAAGGCTGATCTGATCGTATCCTATTACACGATGCAGTTCATCCCGCCGCGTGATCGGCAGCTTCTGTTCGATCGCATATTCGAAGCGCTCAATTGGGGCGGGGCGTTCATCATGTTCGAGAAGGTGCGCGCGCCCGATGCCCGTTTCCAGGACATCGCGACAGGTCTTTATAACGAATTCAAACTCTCGCAGGGCTTCGATGAAAAGGAAATCGTGGGCAAGACGCGCAGCCTCAAGGGGATTCTCGAGCCCTTCTCCACGGCAGGAAATTTCGATCTCTTCCGTCGCGCCGGCTTTCAGGACGTGACGACGATTTCGAAATATATCTGTTTCGAAGGATTCCTTGCGATCAAATAAAAGGGTAGCGCAAACACCTTCTGAACAGGCGGGTTCGGCGCAGGGATGAAATTATTTCGCGACTTTTCGGTACTGGCCGGTGGCCAGCTGGCAAGCAAGGCGCTCGGCTTTCTCGCATTCGCGTGGATTGCGCGGGCCCTTGATCCGGTCGGCTATGGCGCCGTCGAATATGTCGTTGGCTTAACGGCCTTTTTTGCCCTGCTGGTGGATGGAGGCCTGGGCGTTGTCGGCACGCGCCGGGCAATCCGCAATCCGGATGAGCTCGCCCTTCTTGCCCACCAAATCCCGGCTGCTCGACTGATGATGGCGGTCGTCTTTGTCCCCGTCATGGCCTTGATCGCCCTTGCGACAATCCACGTATCGGTCCCCCAAGGCCTTGTCTGGCTCTTTGCGGCGAGCCTCCTCACTGCTCCCTGGCGGCAGCAATGGCTCTTCCAGGCAACTGGCAGGATGGCGTCAGTGGCCAATGCGGAAATTTTGCGTATGGCCGTCTTTGCCTTTGGCGTTTGGATCTTCGTGCATTCGCCTGCGGATATTCTTGCGGTCGGCACGGCCGAGCTATGTGCGGTCGTGGCGATGACGGCTTTGTGCATCCATGTGCAGCAACGACACGTCACGCCTTTTCGCTTGACGGGATCGTTCTCGGGCTTTGGTGCGCTGGTGAGGGAGGGCGCAGCGGTCGGTTCCACCAATTTTGTCTGGGCGCTTGCCCAGTCGGCGCCGCTGTTCCTCGTCGCGTCACTCAGCGGAGGTCTGGAAACCGCGTGGTTTGCAGGAGCGGCGCGCATTGTCGGTTCGCTGGGGCAGTTCGGGAATCTGTATCACTTCAATCTCTATCCTTCTGTCAGTCGTGCCTATGCACTTGCAGATGGCTCGCTCGGGCAGATGCAGGCGCGTTCCATGCGCGTGACAGCCTGGGGCGGTGTGTTCATTGCGCTGACATTGACGGTTTTGGCCGAACCGCTCGTCAAACTGGCGCTCGGCTCGAAACTGCTTGCCGCAGCGCCGCTTCTTGAAATTCTGTGCTGGATCCTTCCTGTCGCCCTGTGGTCTGGCCATTCCCGCGGCGCGCTGGCAGCAGCAGGAGAGCAGAAAAAGGTGCTGGCGTCCCAGATCATCGGGCTTGTCGCGACGGTCGCGGCCTGTGTGGGTCTGGGACTGGTCTATGGCAGCATTGGCTATGCCGCCGGATCTCTGATTGGCGCTGTCGTCGTCTGGGCTGCTTCGCACCGCTTTGCCCGATCGCAGGGCTGTGAGCCGCCGGCCGCTGGTTTTGTCATCATGCCGCTGGCCCTGGCGGCGGCTGTCATTGCATTGACGCGCTGGCAGATGCTTGGCTTCTGGCAATCAGCCCTGGCCATCGCCTGCTATGCAGCGGCGGCCCCATTGTTCGACCGGTCCTTGATCCGCGATATTACCCAATTGGGGCATACCAGACTGCGCAGCGAAGCAGATCGGTTGACCAGCGACGTCTAAGCGGCTGCCTTGGCCTCTCCTGCGATGACCACGCGCCCATCCTCAAGTGTCTTGCAAGATTTCATCCGCACTTTCAGAGCTGCGCATGGAGAGCCCCCGGAAACCGGATCGAATGGCACATTGTGCCATGGGCAAACAATCTGGCCATCCGACATGAAGCCGTTCGCAAGGTCGGCCCCTTCGTGCGGGCAGCGGCGCGCGAATGCGACGATGCTCCCGTCGCTCAGTCGCGCGACGCAATTGTTCGCATCGATGGGCTGAATTTTGCCGTCGGCAAGCTGGTCCGCAAAGACTGTCGGCACCGGGCCGATTGTCTTGCTTGTAACCGGCCTGCCGCTGCGTCCGGCGAGGCGCCTCACCGCGCGACGGAAGGCCGATGTTGCAAAGCTGGGCTGGAGGATTGCGGGCAATGTAGCGAGCGGACGAAACGGACCTTTTGCAAGCCCCGAATATTCGTAGCTGTGGTGGTGCTCACGCGGAAAATGGGGCTTGTCGAGTGTCACCCGAAAGCTGATGACGAATCGCGTCTCGTTGGTACGATTCAACTCCGATCCGTGCAGCTGATCCGTATGAAAGAGAATGCAATCGCCGGGTTCAAGGTCGAAGGTTTCTGGCTGGCTCAGCGCCACATCGTCCGCCACACTGCCTTTTTCAGTATAATTCTGGGTTTGCCCGTTTTCCTTGATGAAGATGGTCAACCCATTGCCCTTGCGGACTCGCCCGAACGCGATCCAGATGTTGACGCCATTGTCGGGGCAGTCCAGCCAGGAATCGCGATGTGGCCCATGGGCTGTGAGCTTGCCTTCTCCGCGCTTCTTGGCAAATGTCGAATACAATCCGGCATGCTGCCGCGCGCTATCATAGGGGATATGGAAGCGGACGTTTGGCGCCGTCTCGAAATAGAAGCTCCGATCTCCGAACAGCGCAGGCATCAGGCGCGAAAGATAAGCGGGGGCCTTGGCCTCGATCACGCGATAGACGGCTTCGGTCATTGCCGGGATCTGGTCGGCCGGGACAATCTCGTGCACGCGTTCGAAACCGGCCTCAAGGATCGTCGCGGTCATTTCGCTGCCCATATGTTCGCGAACGGCTGCAATGCTGTCGTCCAGCATCTCCCGGAACACACCGGAGCTTTCCAGCGCCTGCCGCGCGACGATGACTTCGCCACCAAGTAAACGCGCTGCCAGGTCAGGCTCGGCCGCTATGTTTCGGCTTTCCGATACCTTTGCTTCGATCTGTGTCATGCTTCAAACTCCATGGCCCCTTGTATCGCAGCCAGTGTTGCCAGTTTGTCAACAAGCCAATCGGGCGTGAACTTGTCAATCTGGACTGCGTCATCCGCCTTTCCGAGGTCAGCGAACAGCTGTTCGACCTTGCCGCCCTGATTCGGATAATAGTCGATGCCGAATGTAGGCCTGCCCTGCGAAAGCGAAAATATTGCGGCATGGAACCGCATGGCGACTGCGGCGTCGAGCTGTCTCAGCAAGCCAAGCACATCGTCAATATCCGGATCGGCTTCCCAGACCCGGAAGTCTGCCTTGCCCGCAACCAGCTTGTGCAATCGATAAGCTGCTGCAAGATCACTCTTGCCGAACTCGATCGGGTTCATGGGAAAGAAGACATATGTGATTGGGCGGGCCGTCTGGCCTGCTGCCCTGATCATCGCTTCCGCAAGCCGCGACAGGAATCCGGTATCGACCGACTTCGAATATTCCTCGCCGCCGGTTGCCCATTCGTGGCGAAGCGGTCGCAGGTTGATGCCGATCACGATATGGCCGTCTGTCCCTTCAAGAAGTTGCTTGACCCCATCGGAAGCATCGGTGCTCCTGCTCAGGCTTGTCCGAGTTTCCAGATAGTCGAATGCCGGATCGCGTCCCACGACATAACTCAGCCCGTCCAGCGCAGGATCAAGCCCCGCGCCAGAAGTGCGAAGCGAAATCCGCTCGGCCAGACTGAATATCCGCCGTGCCGCCCAACGGCTCAACTGTCGCTTGAATGGCCCTACACCAACGCGCTCGATATAGAGCGGGATGCCCTTCGATCGTGCCAGATGGATCGTGCCGAGATGCTTTGCCAGAACGCGCGGAAGATCCATCATCGGACCGCCGGCAATCACGACCAGTCCGGCTTCGGGAACACGCTGTGCAATCGTCCTGGGCGTATAGTCCGAGACAGCTACGCTCACTGGCGATTCCAGCCCGTTTACAAGCCGCGCGGTGTGCTCGGGCCGGTGGCTGAGCACTTCAGCTTGCTTGGTCCCGAATTCCCGCGCCAAGTACAGCAGTACACCACCGAGTATGGCCGTATCGCCAACATGGTCGCCGCCATAGGCACCAATGATCAAGGCCTTTCCGCCCGGCGGGTTCATTGCGCGCCGGGCGGGGCGCATCATCTGGACGATTGCAAACAGTGCCTCGCGGATCGCCGCCAAAAGTTCGGAACCGTTCGGGCCGGACTTGCTGGTGGCCTCCGGGCCATAGTGGTAATAATCCTCAAAGAATGCGGTCTGGCGTTTGTTGAGGCCGGCATGTGTCAGGACAGCGCGTGCGCCTTCATCCTGTGCGAGGGCATGAATGGCTCCGAGCCCATGGATGGTTTCAGGGGTCAGCGTGCCCGACCATGTCACATGACCCGTGTTCCTGGCCTGGCGCGTCTCTGCAATAACGGCCGCCAAATCTTTCCCGCTCCCGCCAAGATAGGCGTGGACCTGGCTGAGAGCTGCTTTGGATAGGGAGATCGTCATGCCCGTCATCGAAAAAGCGCGCTTTCATTGGGTTGTGCCTATTTGCTCCGCATGGTCGCAATAGGCACCGTCTCGCAACGCCCGGTTAGGGTCCAAGCCGGGCCGACGATAGGGGAAATTTCCAAAAAGGTGGTAAACATCATGTCCGTCCCCGAATGGAATCCGGCTAGAGATTGCGGAATTGGTCGGGTTGCAGACCGCTTGCTTGCTCGCCATCCCCACCGATGCCGATGACCAGAATGCCCGCCAGTATCAGACCAATTCCGGCAATCTTGACGGGAGTCATCGGCTCTTGAAAGAAATAGCGACCAGCAAGCGCGGTCATCGCAATGCCAAGTGCGATGAACGGATAGGCCGTCGAAAGGGCCACGCGCGACAGCACAAACATCCAGATAATGGCACTGAGCCCATAGGTCACAAGCCCGAGCATGACGAGGGGCGATGTGATCAAGGCAGTTGCAATCCGGACATAGTCCCCGCTTTCGATCACTGTCCTGATGTCTCGCGCTGTCATGCCGGCCTTGAGGGCAATTTGCGCCCCGGCCGAAATGCCTACGCAGAAAAGGATCAGCCCGACAGTGGCTATACGCATTGATAGTGCCCCCCGTATCGGGCCGTTACAGCAATTTCTGCCCGCGAACGAGCATTCCCGACCGATACCATGATGTTGCAGAAAACAGGATCATTGCAACCCCGCCCTTCACGGCCCGGCGAACAGGAGAGGGTCAGGGAATGCGGATTGCCTTGAAACTGCCATTGCTCGCGAGAACTGGACCGCGCCATTCCGTCCTGGCGTCAAGGATTGCAAACTCCGCGCCGAGAGTTCGGGCATCGGCCAAGCCAGGCCGGTCGCGGTGATTGTCCTCCATTTGATAAAGACCCTCGAATCCGGTCCCTGACACGGGCCCGTAGAGTGTTTCCATCCGCCGCTGCCATTCAAGCATCGCACGATCCTCGAAGGGAATGGAGGTAAAATCGACAAGGACAGCGCGCCGCGAAATCAGCCGGAATGACTCCATATCCGGCGGCGTGAGCCAGATCGATCCCGCCGGGCTTGTTGCCGCCGCTTTCCTGGCAATGTCTGCGGCGTCGTCTTGATGATCCTGCCAGCCGTAGCTGGCGGCAAGATCTTCCTTGCCGAGAAACCCTCTGGTGCGCGAGGCATATCCGAAGCCGACAAGGGCCAGACCGAGCGCTGTCGCCCCGATCAGTGCCGTCCGACCTGGAAGCGGAGCCAAATAAACCAGCGCGATGACAAGACAGGCAGTTGCCAGCCGCAGCGCCTGCTTGTCGATGCCGTATTTATGCTGGAAATAGAGGCTGAGGCCCAATGTTGCCAGGATCAGCGCGCCCGAAACGACACGTCCCGGTCGCAGGGCTGCGATCGCCCATGCTGCGAGCAGAACAAGAATCAATGCGCGCGGTTGGGCATCTGCATTGACCGTCACCAGCGTGCCGGCCAGAAGGAGATAGGCCAGCATGGGCTTGGCGAGCCAGCGGCCGACCAGCCAGCCGAGCAGGAGAAACCCTACCCATTTGACAGCCAGAAGCATCCTGAAGACTTGGGCCGTTACCCAGATTCGGTCGTTCGCAATGTCGACAAGCCAGAGGCTGCCCAAGCATATCGCGACGACCAGCCCCGCCATGACGGCAAGAGCGGTCCGTTCGCGGGTCGGCCCGAGAGACCGAATCGCATACAGGTAAACCGCCCCGATGCCGCCGACGAACAGAGCTGCATGGAACCATGCCATGCGGGGAAAACTGAGACCCAAATAGTGGTGGGGTGCGCGCTTGTGGGCAAGGATTTCAAAAAAAGTCGCCTGGGGCATTCTGAAGGAATCTGCTCCCATGTTGGGCAGAGCCCAGGCCGCGGCCATGGCCACCAGAAACAGGCCGCCGGGCATAATGAACGGCAGCACAGCGCGCGCCGACCGGGCATGTGCGACACTTGCCACTGCGATCGCGAAAAAGGCAGCAAGGGCAATCTCGACCCCGATTGTAGGGTGCATGATCCCGCCGAGAATGAAGCAGGCCGCCGCGGCAAAGGTCCGCCCGAGGAAAAGCAATGTCACGCCTGACAACGCTGCTGCGATCGCCAGATTGGCGGGCTGGAAGCTGTCGAAATTGAGGTATCCGGCATAGCCAAGGGAAAAGCTGCCGTTGAGGACAACCATTGCGGCTGCCGCTGCAGCGCCCGTCGCGGACGCGGCGAGAAACCGGCGGGCGGCAACGAAGCTCGCCAGGCCAAGAACGAAATTGCTCAGAAATGCCGCAACGTGGACAGCAGTCGCGAGCGAAGTCGCGCCTGCGAACCACGACATCGCAAGGGCATAGTAATAGCGGGGCTGACCGAGGCTGGCGGCGCTGTCGACATAGAAATCGCCGCGAGCGAACAATGGATCCCGCAGCCGTTCGATCAGGGCAAATTGTTCAACCTGGTTTCCAACGCCGAATTGGGCAGCATAGAGCGGGAGCAGCGCCACAATCGCAAGAACTGCCAGGTCGCGGCCAAACAATGCCAGCGGCTCCGGGGTTGCACTTCCATGAATGTGAATCAGAGCAGAATTCAAAAGCCAGGCTTTCCCGAACGCGCGATTGAACGACGCTTGCCGCAAAGTTGTGCGGTGCCGCGACAACAAGTGCATGTCCAGTCAATTTGGAACTTTGGTGTTCACAATGTTCACGAAAATCTAATGGTCTCTATGCTATCGCGCCGGAAATACGGTATGCGGACATTGCAATCAGGGATTGCGGGCCCGCGTTCAGGGGTTGTGCACAGTCAGGGGCCGGGAATTTATCAGGATGAAGTGCGTCATTCTCGCAGGCGGTCTTGGGACACGGATCGCGGAAGAAACCGGTCAAATTCCGAAGCCCATGGTCCTGATCGGCGGCCGTCCCATCTTGTGGCATGTCATGAAGATCTATGCCTCCCACGGCATCACGGACTTCATCATATGTCTTGGATACCGCGGCTATGTAATCAAGGAATATTTTGCCAATTATTTCCTGCACATGTCTGACGTGACGATCGATCTGGCTTCTGGCGAACGGCACATTCACCAGACACAGTCCGAGCCCTGGAAGGTCACACTTATCGACACGGGCGAGTCAAGCATGACCGGCGGACGCGTGCGTCGCATCCTGCCCTTTGTTCAGGACGATGATTGCTTCTGCCTGACCTATGGGGACGGTGTGGGCAATGTCGACATTTCGCGCCTGATCAAATTTCATCGCCAGCACGGCAAGAAGGCGACAGTGACGGCCGTTTCGCCCCCACGCCGTTTTGGCCAGATCAATCTGGATGATAAAAGGGTGACGGATTTCTCGGAAAAGCCGATCGGGGAAGGCGGCCTGATCAACGGCGGCTTTTTCGTGCTCGATCCATCGGTTGGCGCCTATCTCGAAGGAGACGACACGATCTGGGAACAGGGCCCGATGCAGGCCCTTGCCGCTGGCGGGGAACTGATGGCGTTCGAGCACAAGGGCTTCTGGCAGCCGATGGACACATTGCGCGAACGCCAGGAGCTTGAGGCGCGTTGGGCGACGGGCACGGCTCCCTGGAAAACCTGGGCGTGAATCCCGGGTTCTGGAAAGGCCGTCGTGTCCTTGTCACCGGCCATACAGGCTTCAAGGGGGCATGGCTGACCTGCTGGCTCGAGCTGATGGGCGCAGACGTTTGCGGCTTCGCCCTGGCGCCTGAGGGCACGCCGAACCTGTGGGCTCTGCTGGATCGCAATACCGGGAAGAGCCACATCGCCGATATCAACGATCAGGCGGCAATCGCCCGCGTTCTGGAAATGGAACGTCCGGAGATTGTCATGCATCTCGCGGCCCAATCCCTGGTCCGCCGCTCTTACGCGGCCCCGATTGAAACCTTTGCGACGAATGTCGTCGGGACAGTCACTTTGCTCCATCTCGCTTCGCAGGCAGAGTCGGTGCGTGGTGTTGTCGTTGTGACATCTGACAAATGCTACGAGAACTACGAGACCGGTCAGGCCTATCGTGAAGACGACCGCATGGGGGGACGAGACCCCTATTCGGCTTCAAAAGGTTGCGCCGAACTGGCAACGGCGGCCATGCGCGCGAGCTATTTCCACCCCTACGCTGCGGCGGGTTCAAGGGCTCGCGTGGCAACCGCACGGGCCGGCAACGTGATCGGCGGAGGCGATTGGTCCGAAGATCGGCTTGTGCCCGATATCGTCCGCGGATGCCTCTCGCCGGCGGCGATGGTGGCGCTTCGCTCGCCCCGATCGGTCCGGCCGTGGCAGCATGTCCTCGAGCCGCTTGGAGGCTATCTCATGCTGGCAGAGCAGCTGTTCGGCGAAGTCGCTGGCGCGGATGCCGCATGGAATTTCGGACCGGACGAAAGCGAGGCCCGCCCTGTTCTGGATGTGGCGCAGGCGATTGTTGCCGCGCTTGGCCAGGGCAGGATCGAGGCA
This sequence comes from Sphingomonadales bacterium, assembly GCA_016704425.1. Classification (GTDB taxonomy): domain Bacteria; phylum Pseudomonadota; class Alphaproteobacteria; order Sphingomonadales; family Sphingomonadaceae; genus Aquisediminimonas. The sequence continues at coordinate 141,436 of JADJAC010000004.1, read as the reverse complement.
CCCGAGCGCGAGGCGGACCTGCATGAGGCAAAGCTGCTCCACATCGACAGCGCGAAGGCAAGGGAGCTGGGCTGGTCCCCCGTGTTCAACTTCGAAGAGACTATCCGCATGACCGCCGACTGGTACAGACGCTGGTCGCTTGGCGAAGATCCGGCTTCCCTCTGCGCCGAACAGATCGAGAGTTACATGACGCAATGCGGAGCCGCGAAATGACCGCAACGCCAGCCTGCCGCCATTGCAAGGCGCCGCTGACCCGGACACTGGTGGATCTTGGCCTGTCTCCTCTGGCCAATTCCTATGTCATGCCCGATCATGCGCACATCGAGTGCCCAAGATACCCGCTGCATGCGCGCGTCTGCGACAAATGCCTGCTCGTGCAGGTCGAGGATGCCGTGCCGGCAGCCAGCATCTTTTCCTCGGAATATGCGTATTTCTCCAGCTTTTCGGACAGCTGGCTGAGGCATTGCGAGCGGTATGCCGTCCAGATGATCGGGAGATTCGGCCTCGGTCCGCAGTCTCTGGTTGCCGAAATTGCCTCCAATGACGGTTATCTTCTCCAGTATTTCGTGGCCAGGAAAATTCCCGTGCTGGGTATCGAACCAACGGCGAATACAGCAGCGGTTGCTGAAGGACGCGGGGTCCCGACCCTGGTCGAGTTCTTCAGCACGGCGCTTGCCGAGCGGCTGGTCAGCGAGGGTGTGCGTCCCGATCTCATCTGCTCGGCGAATGTCCTGGCGCATGTTCCCGACATCAACGATTTTGTCCGCGGGTTGTCGATCCTGCTGTCTGGGGATGCGGTCTATACGGTTGAGTTTCCCCATTTGAAGAACCTGATTGAACAGGTTCAGTTCGATACCATCTACCACGAGCACTATACCTATCTTTCGCTCGTCTTCCTGAAGCGGATTTTCGCTTCGTTCGGCATGCGCGTGTTTGATGTCGAGGCGCTACAAACGCATGGGGGATCATTGCGCGTCTATGCCTGCCTCGAAAAGGCCCGGCATGAAACGACGCCAGCGGTCGCGGATATGATCGCGCAGGAGAGCGCCGCCGGGATGGATCGCCCCGAGGGGTATGATGGCTTCACCGCCCGCGTCGAACAGGTGCGCAAGGATCTGATCGCGTTTCTTGGCCAGGCCCGGGCCGAAGGCAAGACAGTGGCGGCCTATGGAGCCGCAGCAAAGGGCAACACGCTGCTCAACTATTGTGGAGTGGGGAGCGGCGACATCGCCTATTGCGTCGATCGCAATCCCGCCAAGCAGGATACACTCCTGCCCGGCAGCCACATCCCGGTTTTCGATGTCGAACGGCTGCGCACCGAACGTCCGGATTATGTCCTGATCCTGCCGTGGAACCTGCGCACGGAAATCGCCAGCCAATTGGCCGATATCAAGGCGCTGGGCACGAAATTCGTCACCCCGGTGCCCCAGATCGACATCTTCTGACGGTGGAAGGGCGGGTTATCGTCACCGGGGCTGGCGGGCTGCTCGGCGGCCCGGCAATTGCCGCGCTCCGTGCCGCAGGGTTTCACGTGATTGCAGTGAGCCGGTCGCAGCCCATAGCGATGGCACATGAGACGGTGGCAGCGGATCTGCTTGACCCAGAATCGCGCGGTGCCGCGATCAAGGCTGCCCGTGCGACCCACCTCCTCCACCTTGCCTGGCACAGCGGAAATGAAGGGCGCTGGACCGCTCCGGAAAATCAGGAATGGGCCCATGCAACAAAGGAACTGGGCCGGGAGTTTGCGGCCGCCGGGGGAGGACGGGCAGTGTTCGCCGGCTCCTGCGCCGAATATGACTGGTCGTTTCCTGTCCTGTCGGAATCGACCCCGCTCAAACCCAGGACACGCTATGGTGAGGCAAAGGCCGAAGCGGGGGAATGGTTGATTGCGCAAGGGCCCGGTCTCGGATTGTCTGTGGCCTGGGCCCGCATCTTCTTTTGCTTCGGCCCAAATGAACCGCAAGGCCGCCTGCTTGGCGATTTGGTCAACGGCCTGTTTGCTGGCCAGTTGGTAGAATGCACAGATGGGCTGCAGGAGCGGGATTTCCTGCACACGTCCGATGTTGGGCGGGCCTTGACTTCGGTGCTGGCGGCCGAACGCGCAGGCGCAGTCAATATCGGTAGCGGAATCGCGACGCCGGTCCGCGACGTGATCAGGGTGACCGCCGAATTGATCGGTCGGCCCGACCTTGTCCGGCTTGGCGCAAGGCCTCGACCGGACGATGATCCGCCAAAACTGGTCGCCGACATTGCAACGCTGGCAAGCACCGGATTTCGACCGACCTTCGGCATTCGCGACGGGCTTGAGGATGTTGTCGATGCAGCGCGCGAACTTTTGGCTTCCAGCGGACGGGCGCCATGACAGTGGCGCTGCCGCCCACGCGTTTCACGCTTTCCGGCACGGCCTTAACTATCAATAGGGCTGGGCACATTTTGAGAAGAGAATTTGCCTGTGCTAGGAAAATGACGTCGAACTTGGGCCAATGGCAGCTGGACTTCTGTTGGCCGCCGTTCGTGCACGGCGAGCGTATCGGGGGCGCAAGATGAAGAAGATTTCAATCGTTTCGCCATGCTTCAATGAAGAAGACAATGTCACTGTCTGCCATGAAATCGTCAGGCAATTGTTCGAAGGGGAATTGAGCGGCTATCACAGAGAGCATATCTTTGTCGACAATTGCTCGACCGATGGCACAGTCGATATCCTGCGAGGGATCGCCAAGGACGATCCTGCAGTCAAAATCATCGTCAATGCACGCAATTTCGGGGTTTTCCGATCGACTTTCAACGGCCTTCGGTTCTCCACTGGAGATGCGACACTCGTCATGCTTCCGGTGGACCTGCAAGATCCGCCAGAGCTGCTGCCGGACTTTGTCAAGCTTTGGGAGCAAGGTTATCAGGTTGTCGCCGGGGCGCGGTCGGATCGCCAGGAAGGCTTGCTGATGCGATCGACCCGCAAGATTTTCTATCGCATCGTCAACCGGCTTTCGGATTTCGAGATTTCTCCCGATGTCGGCGAATTTCAGCTGCTCGACCGCAAGGTCATGGACGCACTTCTCAAGCACAAGGATCAATATCCCTATATTCGGGGCCTGATCGCTTCATGCGGCTTCAAGAGGATCATTGTTCCCTACACCTGGGTCGAGAGGAAGCGGGGCAAATCCAAGCATGATCTGTACACGCTCGTCGATCAGGCCCTGAACGCGATTTTTGCCTTTACGCGCGCGCCGATGCGCGCCTGCACGATTGCCGGCCTGTTGATTTCATCGCTCAGCATCGGTTTTTCGCTGCTGTCCTTCATCCTCTATTTTGTCGATCCTAACCTCGCCCCGCGCGGAATTACGACGATCATCATCTCGCTGTTCTTCCTGTCAGGCATTCAGCTGCTCTTCATCGGGACTCTGGGGGAATATGTGACCTCCATCAGCAATCAGGTGCGCGGCGGGCCGATGGTGATCGAGAGCGAGCTCGTCAATGTGCCGACTTCGCCCGCACCTTCGAGCAGAGATACTGATTAGTTTCGAGTCAAAGGCACGCCCATCGCGGTCATTCTTCCATGAACGAAAACGTCGCCCCCGTTGCGACTTTCAGCTTCACCTCGCCCGTTGCCGGGACAAGCATTGGCCGCTTTCCGACTCTGCCATCGGTGCCGACAACGGTCAATTGGTAACGCCCCGCACGCAAACCCGAAATCGCGACCGGCAAGGCGGCCTGCGCATGCCCGACAACCACCAGCTTGCCGCGAGGGGTCACAAAGCCGGTCCCCGCAAAGTCCTGATTGTTGCTTCGTACCCCAATGCGCCGTGAGCCTTGATCCACGGTGTTGAAGATCAAGGCCATTGCGCGCGTTGCCGGCGTCACGCTGAGCACCGGGCGGACGCCGGCTGGCCCCCTTGCGGAAATCAGCGTTCCTGGTCGCGTCGCCTCGTCCCACGGCAGACGGGCGGCAATGCCGTAGCTCTGCCAGACCGTCGCGTCGGCATCGTTGAGGTCGGCAAGCAGGTCAGTGATGTCACCATCAACATATTCCGACATGGCTGTCTGCATGCGTGAGGCGTGTGCTGCATCCCGGATTTCATTGAGGTCCAGCGTGTCCGGCTCGCCTTCGTAGCGATGATAGGCCAATGTCGTCATGCGCTCGGCGGCGCCGGGAACGCTCTTGATCTCCTCGAAATAGGAAAGCGCGCGCCGCGCTTTGGCCGTGGACGGCGCGATAATTTTCACGCCCGGGAAGCCTGCGGCCTCCAACCGGTCCGATACCGCAACGATCGCCCGTCCGATGACGACCCCGTTCCATTCATTGGTATTGTCGGGCTCGACGATCATTTCAAGCGAGTCTGGCACAAGGCCATATTTTGTCCTGAGATGGGAAAAGGCCGCGACGACAAGCTCCGCATATTCGGCCGGGTTTCGAGCGTGCGACAGGGAGCCGCGCAATTCTGTCCACCTGAAATCGCCATAGGCAAAGTTCAGCCACAAGCGCCTGCCGCGGGCTTCAAGCTGCTTCTTGACCGGCAGGACGACATTCTCAACCCGCCAGTCCAGATCCGAAAACTGGACTCCCGCAGGATTGAGAACTTGGGGATCGGCATTATCGTTGATCTTTTCGTAGAAATGGGCCTTGTACTCGCGGTATCCGATCTTGCCGGCAACGAAGAGCACCCAATAGTCGACCGGGTTTTCGATCCCGCTCTTGATCTCGAGCCTCAGACGGTCGATCCCTGCCTCGTTGACCAGCATTGCGGCAAGGGCATCGCGCTGGGCAGCGGCAGCCCCGTCGAACCGGTCATTGACCTTGTCGAATTCCCAGGTCCGCGCGGTCACTTCCCAGCCCGCCATTGTCTGGTGAACATCATTGATGTCGACCGTCAACTGCGCTGGAGGCTGGGTGCATCCGATGGCTGGCACGCAGAGGGCCAAAAGCGACGAGCGCAGTGCAACGCGTAGTGTGCGGATGTTCAACACGATCTTCCCGACATTTGGCGGCCCGTCCGCTTGGTAGCTTCTGCGTTCTATGCTCGATGATGCACAAAGCCGCAGCACGGTTCAATTCGAATTAACGAGGGGCGGATTTTCGTCCTATAAATGCACACTGCCTTTAAATGCCTTGCCATCGTCGCCCCGGCGCCTACCAATTCGCTGCATGGTGGGTTTGATGTCCATTGAACTGCTTTTGTCAGGAGCGGGCGGCCAATGATGGTTCGGCTCGATCGCGCCCTGGCATGTCGCACCTTGATTTTTGCTGCATTCCTTCTCTGGCCGTTGATCCTGTTCGGACGACCGACCTACCTGATGGGCGACAGCCTGGCGTATCTCAAGACAGGCCAACAGGCAGTCGAGTTTGCAGAGTCCAAGATCTCGTCGCGTGTGCCTGGCCCCGCTCCTACCAGTGCAGTCGATTCTGTCGGGCATCCCGACCCAGCTCCGGCAGCCCGAGGCGCAGACACAAAAACAGCGCGATCCGTCACCTACAGCGTTGCGGCCTATGCCTTGCGCTGGCCGGGTCAGGACCTGACGGCACTTGCCGCCGTCCAGGTGCTCGCGGTTTCGATTCTTTGCGCGATCATCGGCAGCGTACTGGGACTGGGGCGATTGCGCAGCTATGCAGCCGTGGCGCCCCTCGCCGCCTTCGCAACACCGCTCTCGGCCTTCGCGGCCTTTACCGTGCCGGATATTTGGGCAGGTGTTTTGCTCGGCGCAATGACACTCCTGATTGCAACAGGTGATCGGCTTTCGTTCGGGGTCAAGACATATCTGGCTCTCGTGATCATGTTCGCAATTTCGGCCCATGCCAGCATTCCGCCAATCGCGGCCGGCATGACGATCATCGGGGTCGTGTGTTTTGTTTTTCAGCGCCGAACCGGCCTGAAAATTCCCGCCAGAAAGCTGAGCTGGCTGTTGCTGCCAGTCCTTTTCGGCTTCGGGGCGAATATTGCGATCAACTATGTTTCGTTCGGAAAGGTGAGCGCGACAGGCAAGCGCATTCCGACCGCGCTCGCGCGTTCGATCGCCCAAGGCCCGGGCAAATGGTATCTGGAAGAGCAATGCAAAACGCCGCGTTACGCTGTGTGCGAAATCTACGGAACGAAAATTCCGGGGACGATCAATGGCTTCCTGTTCGACAAGAACAGCCTGAACGATCTTGCAACACCAGAGCAAATGGACAGGATTCGCGCCCAGGAATCCGAGATCGTGCTTCGCGCGGCGATGACCTATCCTGGCGTGGAAGCGCGCAAGCTTGCAACCGGCATCCTGAAGCAGCTTGTCACATTTGACCTCGGCCTCACGAATTTCAAGCGGCAGGTAGAAATGGGAACAGACGGTTTGCCGACGCTCGCAGAATCAGGGCGCGACCATTCGGCATTGCTGCACACGATCGACATATTGGTGATCATGCTTCTGGTGCTGAGTGCAGGGTGGGTTTTCTTGCGATACCGGCAATTGCATGCAGAAGAGCGCGTCATGCTCATGCTCCTTGTCATCGGCATGCTTGGGAACGCGCTTGTCTGTTCTGCCTTCTCCGGCGTGGCAGAACGCTACCAGGCGCGCATTGTCTGGCTCTTTCCGGTGTTCATTCTTTTCATGATCGCGTCCCGATTTGCCGCCGAAACTCGGGCAAGCGCTGAGAACCGGGCGTGATTCCAGGACCCTGCGGGGAGAGCGCTGGCGCATCATTAAGGCGGGAAGCTATCTTCATCTGTCAGGCACTCTAACTTGGTTCGGGCCCAGATGTTTCAATCCGGTGCAGGGCTCAAGGCCTGAACGGGTCGATTCTCGAGTGACGAAACTGCGTTTCATCCGCTCAAGCTGAACGAGAGCTTTGTCTGCGGATGACCCCATTGGGTTCATGGCAATTGCTCTATGTTGCCATTGTCCAGCGAACCAAGTCCGATACTGAAGCTATGCCCTTCGGCAATGACGGCAATGAAGCACTTGATGCTGTCCTCCGTGACTCTTGGCCACACATATGAAACAACGCGAGATGAAACATTGTGGGGGGCACAGAAATGCAGAATGGGTTCGACTTTGTGATCGTCGGAGGCGGATCAGCCGGTGCAGCCCTCGCGGCGAGGTTGTCCGAAGACCCCAACGTCAATGTGGCGCTGATCGAAGCCGGGGATCGCCCTCCTGAACGTGAGCAAATGCCTGTGGCCTGCGCCAGCCTGCAGCTGGACCCCGAGACGGACTGGATGTTCACCGGTGATCCCGGGAAGGGCGGGCTTGGTTTCAAGAACCGGCGAATGCCGGTGCCGCGCGGCAAGATGCTCGGAGGGTCTTCCGGCATCAACTACATGGTCTTTGTGCGCGGCCATCCCGGTGATTTCGACAATTGGGAAAGGCTGGGCGCCGACGGCTGGAGCTATGATGACGTCCTGCCCTGCTTCAAGCGGATGGAAGAAGTTTCCGAAACCAATGAGGCCGTCATCAGCCGCGAAGTGCGGGGCAATGCAGGGCCGGTCGGCGTGGGCATTCGTTCGCCGGTCATCCCGGCTTCGCGGGACTTCGTCAAGGCAGCCGGCACGGCCGGTATTCCCGAAGGCGATTATAACGGCTCAGGTCGTCACAACCTCGGTGGCGTTGCCTCACTGGTGCAGACCAACACCCGGCACGGCAAGCGCTCGAGCACCTTTCATGCCTACCTTGAGAACAATGCCGAACTGCGGCCGAACCTGACGATCATTACACAAGCCCAGGTGCAACGGCTTATTCTTGAGGGCGAAGGAGACAGCCTGACCGCTACTGGGGTTGAATATCGTGACGACAGCGGCTCGATCCGGTCGATTGCTGCAAGCAGGGAGGTCATACTGAGCGCCGGCGCGGTTGGCTCGCCACATATTTTGATGCTCTCCGGCATTGGCCCCCGCCGCGAACTTGAAGCCGCGGGGGTTGCCTGTCGCCTCGATCTTCCCGATGTCGGCAAGCACCTGAAAGACCATTTGCTGGCCCCGATGCATTTTCCTGCTTCCGGTATAGCGCTTACTGGCATGGACGTTGGAATGTCGATGGGGCCCGATGCGCTGCGCGCGCCGGCCGGCCCGCTTCCGGCCGACCCGGCTGACGATATTCACCTATCCGGAGACCTCGCCGAGTTAAAGGCCGAAGCCGACCGGCGGCTCAAGGAATGGCATGAAACCGGCAGTAGCCTTGTGTCGTCCTCGCTGTACGACGGAGTTTGCTTCTTTTCGACGGGGCTGGGCGATGACTTCACGCACGATGCCCAGATCGGCTTCATCCCGCACGCTTTCAATGAGGATGTCATCGGTACTCGGATCAACATTGATCTCGACATGCTGATGGCCGACGCGTCAAAGACCCTCGCACCCGATTCAGAACTTGTCCTGTTTCTTGCCAGTAATTGCGTGCCACACAGCGAAGGCGAGCTGGTTATTGCAAGCGCGGATCCGTCCGTTCCTCCGGTCATCAATTTCAACTACTTCAGTGATCCTTACGATCTGAAGGTGATCGTGGCGATCATGCGACGCGTTCTCGAGATTGCGGCTGCCTGGCCGGGCGAAAAAAAGCTCGGAAACTGGCTGATTCCGCCGATGCTTGCCAAAATTCACGGCTTTGTTGAAGGAGAGGAACCGAGCGACGCATTGCTCGAGAACCATGCGCTGCACTTCGCCCAGACAATCTATCACCTGTCCTGCACATGCCGGATCGGCAGTGTCGTCGATCCCAAGTTGCGGGTGTTCGGCGTGAAGAACCTGCGTGTGGCAGATGCCAGCATCATGCCCGAGATCCCGAGTGGCAACATCAATGCACCGTCGATCATGATCGGTGAGCGGGCGGCAGAACTGATTGGATCGGATCACGGTGTAAGAATGGTTTGCCAAGGCAATTAGACTGCACTCTTGAGCTTTAGTCGCCTCAGCGCGCCAGATGAAGGTCTGTTTCCCCTTCCAGGCACGGGAGTATGATGATCAAGATGCAGGGATCGCGAACAAAGCTGCCGTCCAGACGATTTGCGCGCGAACCCAGAAGCGGACATTTGCTCAATTGGCGCGATCGGGTGCCATGTGAATCCGGCAAGCAAGGGGGAGAATTACCAAGAGCCTCCCAACGCCTTGATCAGATCAATGCTCGTGGCGAGCTGCCGATGTTGGGCAGTCAGTTCATCAAGTCGAAACTGACATGTCCGCAGTTGCGAATTGATCACATCGGCCCTTGCAACTGTTCCATTGGCCTGTCGCGCGATCAGTATTTCTGTGTCGGCGCTGCCGCTCGCCAACCGACTGTTGGCGAGCGCCAGGTCACTGTTGCCAAGTTGGAACGCCCCCAAGTGATCGTTCACCTCTCTGAGCGCGCGCAAAACACTCTCGCGGTATTCTGAAGCGGCAAGGTCCTGTTCGGCATTGCGAACCGCAAGTGCAGCCTTTCGTCGACCACCATCGAATATCGGAAGAGACAGCAACGCAGAGAGCCCGAAATCCCTTGCCGTCGAAGAGAGGATTTGGCCCAAGGAGGGAGATGCCGCCCCGCCCGACGCGGTGAGCGTGAAGCGAGGAAACCAGCTATTCTTCTCAGCTTGCAACCTGTTCGCAGACGCTTCAAGTCGCGCAATTGCGGCCGCAACATCCGACCTACGAACCAGCAAATTGCTCGGCATTCCAGCCGGGACCAGGGGTGCCGCAGGCATATCGCGTGTCTGCATGTCGTGAGAGCGTGTTTCTCCCAAAAGAAACGCCATGCGACGAGCGGTACCAGCTCTGGCTTCAACGAGTTGCTCAACCAGGTGCTGCGACTCGTCACGCGCTCTCTGCGCGTCATTGAGTGAGGGACGATCGATCAAGCCAAGTTCAAAACGGCGATTCTGGATCGCAAGGCGTTCGTCCAACAATGCGGCACGCCGTTGGGCTTCTGTAATTGCCTTTGCAAGATAGACCGCCTCGAAATAGGCCTTTGCGGCGTCGGTCTCGATTAGAAGCCTAACATCTGCCAGCAATGCTTCGGCAGCCTTCGCATCGAACCGATCGGCCCGGCGGTCGCTCGAAAGGCGGCCCAGCAGATCGGCTTCCCACGATATGGTTGCGTGAGCGGACACGAGGCCACCGTTGCTGCCGGCTTCATTGATGAGCGGGCCGTTTGCCTGACTCGCGCTCGCATTGAGTTCGATTTGCGGGAGCTGGGCTGCATCTCCGATGCGCGCCTGTGCCTTTGCCGCAGCAAGCCGCGCTGCGGCCTGCTCGATGCTTGTGTTGGTCGCATGGACCTGGGCAATGAGCCGGTCGAGCTCAGGATCTTGGTAAATCGTCCACCACCCATCGGCCGGCAGAGGCGTATAGGCCGATTCGGTATCGCCATCAAAGGCAGCGGGAATGTCCATCGCCGGGATCGCAGTGTCACGGGCGAACGATGCAGTCGCAAGAACGGGCACTCCAGCGCACGGCAGTGCCATGGCGAGGACCAAAGCCCGGAATGGTTTGACTCTTGTCATGCCGAATATGTGAATGGCCGGGCAAGGCCCGGCCATTCCTGCTTCCGATCGGACGATCAGTAGCCAGCGCAGCGCGTGTAGACGACCTTGCCGCCGCCGCGACCACCGCCGCCACCGCCGCCGGAGTTCACGCCACCGGAATTGACACCGCTCGATGTCGAAGTGTCGACACCCGTATCATCTGCTCCGCCCTTACCGGCGCGAAGGTTGGTCTTGATTTTCATACTGTTTCCTTTGTTTCACATGTGCCCAGGGCACAGGGGTATCCGTCGGACGTCACGCCCGCCGAATGGCTTTTGGCAGCGACCGAAGGCCGCTTCCGGATCTCGATTGTGTCGGCATCAACATGGATTATGACGCCAAAGAGGTCTGCGATTTCGTCCAGCAGGAAAGGAACCGTACGGACGTCCTCACCCATCAGCACGTTATGCAGGTTGAGGTTCTGCAGAGTCAGGCGCTGACCGGGCTGGGGCCTGTGAAGCAGGGCGGCCGTCTGCGCCTGAATGGCTTCTGCCAGTGCGACAATCTTTTGACCTTTGCCAAGAAACTCCCGAACCAGCTCCGAAAACTCCCCGGCCAGATTTTCGTGTTTGGCACCAAAGCGGGCGACCAAGGCGTCACGCAGCGCCTGACCGGACTTTTCGTCCAGAGCGATCGCTTGCGCGGCAATCTGTGCGGAGAGCTTTTCCACAGGAGCAACAGGGGAAACCGCTGCAGTACATCTGGCAAACATGTCATCATAGACCGTTTCACGATGTGTCCGCCAATCCTCGCTTGCGAGGAAGGAACGTCGGCTCAGAGCAGCGAAATGCCCTTCGAACCGCGCGGCGATTTCCTGCGCGGCGGTGCCATTCCGGCCGCTCCCGGCGAGCAACTGGTGCAGCCGCTCATAGGTCCTTGTCATGGCCGGCCAGAGGGAGAAAACGGCGCCGAATGCGCGCAGTCCGTGCATGGCATAATCCATCGCCGGTTCGATCAATGTCGCCGCACCTTCGAGCTCTGCATCGAGCTCAGCATCCCATCCGCCCCGGGGTTCGGCGCCATCCAGAATGACGCCGAGAAAATCCTCGATCATGAAGCGCGGCCCGGCGCAAACGCCGTGATCGGAATGGAACGAAAAGTTGCGATCCGCATAGTCGAGTATATCACCGGCAACCACCAGCATGTCCGGCTGCTTCATCGGCTCATAAAGCGGCAGGAAGAGCATCTGGTGCATGACCATCCGCAACCCGTCCGTGACCCGAAAGAGATTTGAAAGCGCAGGATGCAAGTCGCCATTGGCGACTGGTTCCTTGCACCTCAGCAACATGTATGACGGCAGCGCCAGCACGCTAACCGTGAGACGCTCGACATCGCCCACCGTCCACCCAGATCGGGCCGCAGGAAATCGATTGAGATAGGCTTCGCGGATTCGCAGAAGCAAGGCCATCATCTGACGCCAATGCACACGCATTGCTCGTAGCGCCGTAACATTCATGGGCTTTTCGGATTGATAGCGATTTCCGGAATAGGGGCAGCCACGCCAGTCAGTTGGCACGTCTATCCGGCTGCGATCATCAACGGCGGCCCCGCGGGCTCCTATCGCTACCAGATTCCGCGCGATGCCGATCGTTATTTTGGCATAACGGGCCGAATCAACTTCTAAGGCAAGCAAACTAATCCGGATCTCAACAGGCCGCAGGGTGAAACCCTGCGGCCTATTCCATTTCACGCGGCCTTTTCGTCTTCTGCCAAAATCCGGGGTACCAGAAGATGGACCCAGCCGAGTGCCAGCAAATAGGCACTGGCAGCACCATAGAACAGCGGAGCATAGCCATAGCCGTAGGTCAGCAAGCGGCCAGTCGCTTCCTGGATGCCGAAGCCCGCGAGGTTGCCCGCAACGGCACCGATTGCCATTACCGTTGCAACCCGCGCAGCGGGAACCGAGTCGGCAGCAAAGCCAAAAATATTGGTCGAAAAGCCTTGATGCGCGAACAGTCCCATGCCGATTATCGACGCTGCCAACCAGGGGCTCGCCGCGCCGAGTGCAATCGGTACAGGAACGACGCAGAGCGCAAAAATCAGCATCGCCAGCTTGCGTGCGCCGTTCACGCTAAGCCCACGCGACAAAAGCAAGGGGAACAGCGATCCGCCTGACAGCGCGCCGAGAGCCGCCAGCGCAAAGGCGAGCGCAGTGGGCCCGACCAGTTGTTCCTGGCTTAGGTGAAATACTTTGTGAAAGAGATCGGGCAGCCAGAAGGTGAAAAACCACCAGAACATATCAGTTATCGCCTTGGCACCGGCGATCGCCCAAGTTGTTCTGTCGCGCGCCGCTTCGCTGAACGACAACTTGTCATTCTGCGCGCCCGCCGAGCGGGGCAGTGGCTGAAGGTGGCGTGTCCCGACCACCCAGAGACCGATCCAGATGAACCCGAGTGCCCCAGTGACGATGAAGGCGGCCTGCCAGCCATAAATCGCAGCAAAGGGAATCACCGTCAGCGGGGCGATGATATTGCCCAGATTGGGCGCGGTGTTGACTATGCCCATAGCGAATGAGCGTTGCCGGATCGGCAAAAACTGTGCAGCCGCCTTGACCGCAGCCGGTGTATTCACCGATTCTGCCGCCACTAGGATTACGCGGGCTGTAACAAACTGGGTGACATTGGCGGCGAAAGCATGCGCCATTCCGGCAATGGACCATATAACAACAGCCGCACCATAAGCGAGGCGCACGCCAAATCGATCAATAAGCCAGCCAACCAGCAAAAGGGCGGTTGCTGCAGCTAGCTGCGACATTGCTGCGAAATGGGCAAATTCGGCATCACCCCACCCATAAGCTGCCTCAATGGTCGGCTTGAGAAGGGATAGCACCTGCCGATCGACATAGTTAAGGATGGTACCGAAGAAGACCAGCGCTATCAGAAAATTCCTGCTTCGCGCCAATGTGCGGTCGGTCACCCTCATCTCTTCTGTGACGAATGCGGGATCGGACTGCGCCACTCCGCCTGCTGGCATTGGTTCAGTCATCCTCGCACCTCTCCGGCGGCCCCATTCTTGACGAGATAGATTTTAGCTGTTTGCACCTTACGCAGAAGTGCGGATATGAAAAGAGTTATATGACACCGAGAGACATATCGGCGCCCGCCTGGTCGAAGCGAACAATGGTGCTTGGGGTGGCTGCTGGAGCATGTTGCATCACGGCAAGGATGGGGGACAGCCACCGGACGCCAAGCGGCAAGCCAAGGAGCGCCTCGTTCGGGAAGCACAAGTGGGTCGTGACCCGACTAATCCCTTGAAGCCAATTGCATGAGGCAACCGGCCCGCTTGGTTGACCACCCCATTCAGGACATTACTGCCCTTAAACCTGAATTCCGAAAGCGGCCGTCAACCTGCCACAAAATGTAGCTGAACAGATGGCGGCTTTCGGGAAGTGAGCTTGAGCGACTGAGGGTCGGCTTTGTTCGCGGAAGTCGCCATTGGACTCATGGCTAGAACTCTCTGTTGCTAAGGGTTAGCGAACTATACAGGGGCTTACGAACTCAAAGTCCGATAAGGACGCTTATGCTATTCCGGGTCCCTTGTGCGGACGGTATGGCCCGATTTGCGCCGTCCAATTGAACAACGTGATCTCGCAGTATTTCGACGATCCAGATCTAAGATCAAAAGCGGATCAGGAGAGAACTTGGCATAGCAAAGGCATTACAGGCCCCGCCAACGCTTGAAACCGCCCAGCTTAAGCTGAACTTTCACAGCAGTACGTCGAAAACCTCTGTGTCCCCTATTCCCTTAAGGATCTCCACTCGAGGCTCACTATATTGATGGTCCGACCTGGTTGCGTAATAAGTTTGCCGCGAAACGGATATGCCGCCCACAGGCGCGACGCTCTGGATTCGGCTCGCGACATTCATTGTATCGCCCCAATAGTCATACGCCATCCTGACATCGCCGATCACGCCACCGATCACCGGTCCCGAATGCAGTCCGATGCGAACCTGGAGGTCCAGATCAAGTTCTGCCGAAAGCATCTTAATCCTTTCGACCATCGCCTTGGCAAACCGAACGGCATCGCTCGCTTTTCCTGGACTGTGTGTTCCGGCAATCGCGAGATACGCATCACCGATTGTCTTTACCTTCTCCAGGCCGCATTCTGCAGCGACGCTATCGGCAAGCCCGAAGACCCGATTGAGCACGCTCAAGAGATGTCCTGGCGAAAGCGTGCGCGTCAGATTGGCAGAGCCAACCAGATCAACGAACACAACCGTGGCTTCGGAAAACGCGTCAGCAACAATTTCTCCAGCTTTGAGGCGCTCGGCTGCGAATTGGGGCAGCACATTGTACAAGAGCCTTTCCGTATGCGCTCGTTCTTCATCGAGCTGCCGCGCCGCAAGGAATGCACTGCGCTCGTTTCGGTCCAACGAATAATTGGTGAGAAATGCGACACCCATCGTGGGCAGAAGCCCTGCAGCACCAAAGACGAACCCCGACACGCCAGCGCCATATCGGATTGCATAAAAATAAACGACCAGTTCAAAGATAAGCCAGATGAAGTACCAGCGGACGGACGCAACAAAGGCAAGTATCGTGAATCCGACAAGGATTTGTGTGTTCCCGGTGATCACCGCAGAGCTCGGCCACCCTGTCTCTGCCTGATAGCCGCCAAGAGTTGTCGCTATCGCTGCCATGCAAAGGGAGATGCCCACAAACAAGACAAGATCGATCCATGGCCGAGTGATATACATCTTGGTCCGCAGGAGGAAAAAATAGGCCGTTAACACCGCCAGAAGCGGTACAGCCAAATAGTTGAATTGGTTGACGCCGGATGTCGGCAATATCAGCGGGTTCAGGACGAAATAGATTACAAGCGTCGCGATCCCGAGGCCGACAACATATTTCAGATAGAGGGAACGCCTCAGCCTTGCAGTCTCAATATATTCTTGCTCGACAATTGGATTGTCAAAGCTGACATTGCTTGGGTTTTTCAGCATGATCTCCAACTCACCTTTGGCAGATCATGCAATTCGAATGAGATGTCGCTATGTGAGGGCACAGCGCAATTGGCTTGGTCCGCCTTCACCGATACTGTCCCCCGACCTCGATTTAGATTCCAAATTTCCGCTCGTCGTCACCCAGATTTGGCAATAATGCAATCGGCCTAGGTCGAAAATTTTCGGCAGGTGCTCATCACGGCTCATCATTCCCGCTACCGCAGGCAACACTTCGCGCTTGTGTCCGAGGGAAAATGAAGTGGGGGGTCGACGTCGAGAATCAGCGCTCCGCTGCAATCGCAATTTTGGCCAACGCTGTAGTTCGCCATTCGCGAACATTGCAGACATTCCCGCACCGGAATCAGTTCACTAGAAGCTGCCGTCCATTCAGGTGTGCCTAGCCATCGATCCGAACAGTTTGGCTGGACCCAACCATCCGATAGACGGCGCCGCAATGCGGGCAGTTGCTCTGATACGACCAATGGGCCTATCAATATGGACGACTATAGTCAGTCTCTTGGGGGAGGCGTGCCATGGCGATGATTCGGCGGTTTGCATTACTGCTTGCGGTTCTGGCCACCTCGCTTGTTGCCGAGCCGACAGCAGCGGCAACCGAGGCGCAGTTGCTCGCCACCTGTCGCAGCTATGACGTCTCCCCAGTGACCGCGGCCGCCGCATGCCAAACGCTTGGCTTTGCCACCCGCAAGGGCGAGAACGAACCAGGCAAGGTGATCGACTGGCCAAAGGCTCTGTGGTTTCATGATCGTGCCTGCACTTTGGGCGATGCTGGTGGCTGCATGTCCACTGGATTTCTTTATACATCCGGCAAAATCGGAATGTCGGGCAATCCGCCGCAACCAGCTCTTGAGGGTGCCTTCTCCTACTTCCGCCGCGGATGCGAGCTTTCCGCCGCCATGTGTTTCGTGCTCGCAACGGCATATGAACGCGGCAAGGGGATTTCCAAGAACCTTGCAACTGCGGACCAACTTTATGCGCGGGCCTGCACTGCAGATGCAGCCAGTTGCGGCTATTGGTCCGATTTCATGCTGCGTCGTACAGATGTGAAACCCGACCAGGTTAAGGTGGCCGCGCACTACCAGACCGCGTGCGAGAAAGGTCGAATTGCCAGCGCCTGCACTTCGCTCGCTGGAATGACTGAGAAGGGCATCGGCATGGCCGCCAATTCGGCCCGCGCAGCGCAACTGCGCCAGACAGCCTGTGGGCTCGACAAGGCGCAATGTGCACCGGCTGCCGGGGTCGCCGCGACCAAGCTAGCGCCTGCTCCTGCAGCGGCGCCCAAGCCCGTGCCAGCTCCCACCCCGGCAGCCAAGCCCGCCGAAAAGCCTGACTCTTTGGATGAGTGCAACACGTCGACCGATAAGGCGGCTGCCGCCAAAGCCTGCGAACTCTTGGGGACTGTCTTCGGAATGAACATAAGTGACGGCCAGGGTGCCGATCATGAAGCCTCCGGGCGCTTTTTTCACCGCGCCTGTTCGCTCGGGCTCGCTTCGGGCTGCAGGAACCTGGGCACCAAGTTCTTGTTCGGCGAAATTGGCAAGACCGGCAATCCTCCGGTCCCCAACCACAAGCTCGCCGTGGTCTATTTCCGCAAGGCCTGCGACCTCGACGCTATGGAATGCACTTGGCTCGGGCTGAGCTTCGAACGCGGTGAGGGTGTGTCCAAGGATCTCGCCGAAGCCCAGCGCCTCTACAACAAAAGCTGTGCCGCCAAAGATGGAAATGGTTGCTTTTATGCTGCTGAAGTTATGGCCAAGCTCGGCAGCGGCACCCCGGCACAGATCCTTCAGCTCTACACGCAAGGTTGTGATTACGAAGATGTTGGTGCCTGCGCTGCGGCATCCCGCCGTTACGAAAAGGGCCTGGGCGCCAAGGCCGATCCCGCGAAAGCCAAGGCCTTGCGGCAAAAGGCATGTCAAAAGGATTTTTTTCACTCGCTTGAGGAGGGCTTTTGTCCCAAGGTCTCTGCACCGAAAAAGTCAGGCTCCTGATAAGCTGGCTCCGCCTGAATTCAACGAATGGCGGGTATCAACCGAACCCGAATGAGGCCGGACCTGAACTTGGGGGAAAGAGTGGCCGCAGGACATAGTTTCACGACCTCCGTCCACTGCACGCCTTCGCTGAGTGACACGGCCCGGACTGCCGCTTCGCCCTTCGGCTTGCTGGCGACTTCAATCGGGCCTTCGTTTATGACCGTGAAGCCATTCTTGCACCGGCCAATTTTCGTGAGCACCTCTGTTTCATTGGCAGGGCCCATCGATTGATCGGGCCCATAGAGATAGACGGATCCGAACCGGGCTCCGTTGTAAACATAGCCAATGAAGGCAGACTTGCACTGCGTATCGGTCTTGACCCACACGCCTTCGGCGATCGGCAACTTGGGAGGCGCCGCACGAGCAGGACCATGGGCACTAATCGCCATAGCCAAGATTCCAGCGCCAAAACCCAGTCGTGTCATCGGTTTCCCTCCCTGTTTGAAACACTATGGTCAACTTCTTGTCAGAGACAATCGGAATCATAGCCGGCTGCAGACGCTGACATCCAGGCCGTTCCGAGAACAAGTGACATTCCCCAAAAGCTGCCGTTCCCGAAGACTGTAAACCTATGACGGTTTCCGACACATGGCAGTCGAATTTGCAACCTGTACTGATTCAGCCCGCTTCAATGGCTGCGGCGGTTTCTTCCATACTTCCGGCGACGAGGATCGAATCCCCTCCGATCAAGCCGATCTTGGTCTGCCCGTTCTCATCCTTGCGCAGATAAGCGACATTCGACACAACCACCAGATAGTCGCCGCCGTGCGACTTGAGTAGAACAAACTTCATAATGGTAACTCCCGTTGCTGCTGCACTAGGCGCGCGGCCTCTGTTTCGGGTTAACGTCCTTCGCCCAATTCGTGTGGCCGCCGGCATTCCAACAGCGGCCGCCATCGCGAGCGTTGGCACGGAGACGGAATCAGAGCTTTGGAGCAATAGATGTTGCAAGTGAGGCGCTGCTGGGGATTTGGCGGTGACCAGCAACTCTTGGAATAAGCGTGAGGGGCCTTGACGTCTCTCATTGGCAGGCGCAGATGAGGGTGGTTAGCACTCGTTGATTGAGAGTGCCAAATCGCAAATTGGCAGCGCTGGCTCCCGCTTGTGAAAGCGACGAATTCGTCGCGGCCCAGCGCGAGGAAAATTGACCCATGACATTGCGCCCGCTGCATGATCGCGTGCTGGTTCGCCGGATTGAAGCCGCTGATACGTCCACCGGTGGCATCATCATTCCCGATACCGCCAAGGAAAAGCCGCAGGAGGGCGAAATCGTCTCTGCTGGAGCCGGCAAGAGGGACGAAGACGGCAAGATCACGCCGCTTGACGTCAAGGCCGGCGACAAGATTCTGTTCGGCAAATGGTCGGGCACCGAGGTCAAGCTTGATGGCGAAGATCTGCTCATCATGAACGAAAGTGACATTCTCGGGATTCTCGGCTGAACCCGGTGGCCTGCTGCAGCATTAGTCAAAGGAACACATTTCATGTCCGCAAAAGACGTCAAATTCTCACGCAACGCTCGTGAAGGCATTGCCCGCGGCGTCGATATTCTCGCCAATGCTGTCAGGGTCACGCTGGGGCCGAAGGGTCGCAATGTCGTGATCGACAAGGGCTACGGCGCACCGCGTATCACAAAGGATGGCGTGACCGTCGCCAAGGAAATCGAACTCAAGGACAAGTTCGAAAACATGGGCGCGCAGATGCTGCGCGCGGTCGCTTCGAAAACCCATGATCATGCCGGAGACGGGACGACGACCGCATCGGTGCTGGCGCAGGCGATCATGCACGAGGGCCTGAAATCGGTCGCGGCGGGGATTGATCCAATGGATTTGAAGCGCGGCATTGATCTTGCGGTCAACCGTGTAGTTGAAGACCTGAAGGCGCGGTCCAAGCCAGTTGCTAACAATGAGGAAATTGCCCAGGTCGGGATCGTCTCGGCCAATGGCGACGAGATCGTCGGACGCAAGATTGCCGAAGCGATGGAACGCATCGGCAAGGAAGGTGTCATTGCCGTAGAGGAAGCGACGGGCATCGCGTTTGAACTGGATGTCTGTCCGTCGTCAGATAATTTGAGACATATGTTGGGTTAAAACAGTTGAGCGTTTGGGTCCATGTGTAGGGTTGATGTTATGCGGCAAGCTTGCGGTGATGCAAGCGCCTTTGTTCGATGGTTTTTCGTTTGATCCTTTCGCGTTGTTTGATGATGGCTTTTGCCCTGCCGAAGTAGACGTCGGCGGGCGTAACGTTGTTCAGACTCTCGTGGTAGCGCTGATGGTTGTAATGTTCGACGAACGCTTCGATCTGGGCTTCCAAGGTCGCCGGGCAGATAGTAATTTTCCAGCAGGATGCGGTTTTTCAAGGTCTGGTGCCAGCGTTCGATCTTCCCCTGTGTTTGGGGATGGAATGGCGCGCCGCGCACATGGCTCATGCCGTTGTCGGCGAGGAAGTCCGCCAGTTCGCCAGCAACATAGCTGGGACCATTGTCCGATAGCAGCCGCGGTTTGTGTAGTACGTGCACCGACGCACAGCCAGAAGCTGCCAACGCCAGTTCAAGTGTGTCGGTGACATCTTCAGCACGCATCGTCGTGCATAGCTTCCACGCGATGATGTAGCGCGAGTAATCGTCGAGGATGGTGGACAGATAATACCAGCCCCAGCCAATGATCTTGAGATAGGTAAAATCGGTCTGCCACAGCTGGTTGATGGCGGTCGTCTTGTCCTTGAACTCGCTGGCGGCCTTCATGACGATAAAGGCAGGGCTGGTAATCAGGTCATGCGCCTTCAGCAGCCTGTAAACGCTGGCTTCTGATACGAAGTAGCGCTTGGTGTCGGTAAACGTCACCGCAAGCCTTCTGGGCGATAGGTCAGTGCGCTCCAGCGCCAAATCAAGGATATCGCAGCGCACCTTGTCAGGATGCGGTTCCAACCCCGCTTGGGGCCTGGGCGCCGATCCTCCAGTGCCTCAGCGCCAAAGCGCAGATACAGATCATACCAGCGGTAGAAGGTAGGCCGGGCAATGCCCAGCTTATCCAGAGTTTGTTTAGCGGACAGTTGCGATTGCTCGACAATACGGATGATCTCGAGCTTCTCGGATGCGGGATATCTCATTCTTCGTCTCCCCCATCCGCGATCATGCTTTGTTTAAGCAGCCGCATCTCCAGCATCTGCTCAGCCACAACTTCCTTCAGATCCCGGCCTCGCGGCGCAGATCGCGCACTTCGTCGGTGTTGGCGGCGCGCGACGTGTCCCCTGCCAACCGGCGCTTGCCAGCCTCCATGAAGTCCTTTGACCATTTGTAATACACGCCCTGTGCAATGCCTTCGCGGCGGCACAGTTCGGCAATGCTATCTTCGCCGCGCAGGCCTTCCAGCACGATCCGGATCTTCCTCCGCGCCATATTGCTTGCGCGTGGCACGGCGGATGTCTTTTACCACCGCTTGCGCTGACGGCCTTGAGTGTTTTGCGTTCATCTTCGTTCCTTACAGTCACTACGATGAACCCAAAACACTCACCTATTTTATGCAGCCAATCTGTCTATTGAATGCTGACGGGGGACAGCCCAGGCGAGTGGCCAATGCCGCAAGAGGCTTGCACGCCTGATGCGAATGTCATGGCTGTCGCCTCAAATCACTGAAGCCATCCTTGCCGGTCACCAGCCCAGTCGTTTGACTGCTCGCAGGCTGATCGCTGCTAAAATTCCCGAATGCTGGCAGCAGCAGGCCGATGTGCTGGGGTTCAGCTGACGTCATCGCTCAACAGATGTGAGGTCTGGAAAAGGGCTCGCCGAGGTGGCGGGCCCTTTCTGCGCCACCCTAGCGGATTGTTGCCGGCTCCAAGCCTCACTGTATGTTAGTGGCGGCGAAAGGCCCGCGAAAGTCCGGGGAAAAAGGGGCCACTACAGGCAACTGACCAATCGGCGGCCGAAGTTAGAAGAAATTGGTCGTGGTGCCAGTCTCGAGCGGCTTAGTCTCTGGCACATTTTCCCTGTTCTCAGGGAATTAACAGGGAAAATTGCAATTCCTGAGGCTTTTCTGGGCCTCTAGCACCCCTAAAAGGTGAGGATTTCCGTGGGTTGCAGCGCGAAATTCCCTAGTTCAATAACAGGGAATTCTAATTGCACTAACAGGGAAATATTTTCGCCATAACAGGGAAGGCTAATAGTCAAAACAGGGACGAAAACTCAGCTCGAGATTTGCTCGGCTCTCATGGTCTGCGCTCCAAGGCCACATTCGAAAACTACGACGAACTGCAATTGAATCGCGCCAGATGGTTATGTTTTGTTCTTTACTGTTCGGCCTATGTTCCGTTACTATGTACGAGTGGGGAGCCCGATTTTGAAAGGTTCCTTCGCATGCAACAAATCTACCAGAATATCGAAATGCGCAGCATCGCGACGCTGCGTCCCTATGCGCGCAATGCGCGCACACATTCCAAAAAACAGATCAAGCAGATCGCCGACAGTATCTCCCGGTTCGGCTTCGTGAACCCGGTCCTGGTGAGTGACGCCGGCGAAATTGTTGCAGGTCACGGTCGCGTCGAGGCTGCGCGGCTTTTGCAAATGCGCGAAGTGCCGACCATTACGCTGTCGCACATGAGCGAAGCCGAACGGCGCGCCTATGTCATTGCTGACAATAAGCTCGCGCTCAATGCCGGCTGGGACCGCGAGATTCTCGCGATTGAACTGCAGGGTCTGATTGACCTGGACTTCGAAGTCGAACTGACCGGGTTCAGCCTGGCCGAGATCGATCTGGTACTCGATGAGGCGGGGGAGAGCGACCCCGATGGCATCGAAGCGCCGGAAGATGCAGTCCCGGCGATGGGGGGCGAACCGGTCTCCAGGATGGGCGATGCCTGGCTCTTGGGTCGCCACAAGCTTGTCTGCGGTGATGCGCGCGACCCTGACGCTTATTCTACGCTGCTTGGCCGTGAGCAGGCGGACATGGTTTTCACAGATCCTCCCTACAATGTCGCAATCGACGGTAATGTCTGCGGGCTGGGCTCGGTAAAGCACCGCGAGTTCGCCTTCGCCAGCGGTGAGATGTCAGCCCCTCAATTCACGGAATTTCTGTCAGGAACCTTGGGTCGCGCGGCTTCTGTCATGCGGGACGGCGCGATTGCGTTTGTGTGCATGGATTGGCGGCATATGGGAGAGCTGCTTGAGGCGGGGAAAGCGGTTTTCACCGAACTCAAGAACTTGGTCGTATGGAACAAGACCAACGGTGGCATGGGCGCCTTTTATCGCTCCAAGCACGAGCTGATCTTTGTATTCAAACAGGGAACTGCAACACATACTAACAGCTTTGGCCTGGGTGAGACCGGGCGGTACCGCACCAATGTATGGGACTATGCAGGCATAAGCAGTATTGGCGCTTCGCGCAGCGAGGAGCTCGCCATGCACCCAACGGTCAAGCCAGTTGCGCTCATCGCCGATGCCATCAAGGACTGTTCCAAACGTGGAGAAATCATCCTTGATTGTTTCGCAGGCTCGGGGAGCACGCTCATTGCTGCCGAGAAGACCGGACGCAGTGCTCGCTTGATCGAGTATGACCCACTTTACTGCGACACAATCATCCGCCGTTGGGAGCGCTATACAGGCAAGCGCGCCATCCTTGAGGCGACAGGCGAAGCGTTTGAAGATGTGACAGACACCGATCGTCAGGGCCTTGATATAGGGCAGGCAGCGTAATGGGTTCGGAACCCAATAAATCCGAAGAGGAAACCGAGCCCGGCCAGGCGCTCGTGCCTGTCGGGTATGCGAACCCGCCGGCTGAACATCGCTTCAAGAAGGGATTCTCGGGCAATCCGAATGGGCGGCCCAGAGGGATAAAGAGACAGGCAACACTGCCGCGTTCCGGTGCGCGAGCAGCGAACGACATCCTCCTCCAGGAAGCCTATCGGAGCGTGAGCGTGCGTGAGGGGGACCGCGTCATTGAGCTTCCTGCCATTCAGGCGGTGTTTCGGGCGATGGGCGTGTCGGCAATGAAGGGCAATCGCTTCGCCCAGCGCACCTTGGCCGAGCTTGTTCGGACGGTTGAGCAGGAGGATCAGGCGCTTCGCATCGAAAACCTCGATGCCATGCTCACATACAAGATGGCTTGGGAAAAGGAGATTGAGAGATGCAAGTCACTGGGCCTTCCTGACCCTGATCCGGTTCCTCATCCCAAGGACATTTTCCTGGATTTTCGGACCGGCGAAACAAATGTCCGCGGGCCTATGACAAGAGAAGAAAAGGCAGAGTGGGACGTGCGGTTGCGGCGCCGCAATGAAGCGCAGGATGAAGTCACCTACGCTTCAACCAAATACAAACGGGCAAAGGACGAACGCTCAAAGGAAATGTGGCTCAGCCACTGGACCTTCGAACAGCGCATTTTCGACATCATAAATGATCGCATGCCAGAACATTATCAGGTCAAACTGGAAAATCGTTCGTATCTGAAGGACGCATCGCGGCCTGGCGATTTTGCGCCCGGCAAGAAGCCCAATTGGAGAGGGAGTAAGACAACTTTTAAAAGGGTGGCGGCCGATGAGGAGGAATAAGAGAGCTATCTACCGCAATGAACAATCGGATATGGGCCCGTGCAAACGCTCTTACTCATCGCAGCCGATAAACGCGCTTTGAAGGCGATTTAGCTCTTGCTAAGGTTCTACTTAATTCCGAGTAAACTGCGCTGCGCTGCTGCAGTCGCGGCGGCAAGTTGGGCATTGTTTATCCCGGGTCGGAGATTGTGCACTGCCCTTAGGCCTGTCGCAATCGCCCGAGGGGCAATCGACGTGTGATTTTCATTGTTCATTATTTCCCAGGTCAGCCGAGCGCTTGGCCAGTTCCGGATCGCGAACTGTTCGGCGGCCCAGATCGGGGCACTTCCGAAGCGACAAAGGGCAATTGGCACACTTTCATCCACTTCAGCGGAACCTGCACAGACAAAGACATCTGCCTCGAGATCTGAATGCGTTGCAGCAAACGCCGCTTCCGCCGCTTCGATTTCTCCAGGTGCTGTGCCAAGGCTCGGACTTATTGCAATATATTTTGAGAATGGCGATTTGGGGTCAAACAAGGCTCGAAGGGCAAAATGCCCCCCTGACGAATCTCCGATTAGAGTATGGTTGCCATCAAGATCGATCGGGTAGTGAGCAGCCAAATCTGGCAAAAGGTCGTCTCGCAAAAAGCTCAAGAATGCACTGTACCCCCCAGCCAATATTTCCGTAGCGTGACCAGACGATCCTTCCGCATTTCTTAAAGATGTAAAAAGGCCTTTGAGTTGCAATCCCAATGGATCGGTCATTTCCCATGGCCCGTGGAAGTCGAAGTTCCGTCGTGCATAGTAGGTCGAGAATCCTTCGCGTGCAGGATAGCCGACACCCACAATTATCGCGGGTGGCAAAGGTCCTGCCGCTTCAGTGAATCTTCCATGAGCTATGGCCTGGACAAGATCGAAAATCAGGTTCCCGTCGAGCACGAGGATTACGGGGAGACGAGAATCTCGTGCCAGATTGGCCGGAATTGATACATCGATCAAGTAGGCCCCTAGCCCCTTCGCCTCGACTTCAAATTGATCGTGACGCACAGATACAAAGGGTCGTGGATCAATTGTGAGTGCCATGTTTTACCTCCACTACCGCTCGGCTGCCTCAATTTATCAAGAAATCAAATTCCGGGCGAAATACGCCTCGACGAAAGCGCAATGCAGTGCCGCGCCAAGAGCCATGACTTTTTCGTCCAGAACCATTTTGTTGGAATGCAAAGCACAGCAGTCGCGCCAATCTCCACCTTCGGGCGTCGCTCCTAGAAAGATCATTGCGCCAGGGACTTTCTGCAGGACGTATGAGAAGTCCTCCGCCCCCATCGCCGGAAATGGCATGTCTATCCATTCTCCGGATTCAACGAGTTCCAAAGCTGCGCATTTGGCGATCGCTGCGATCGAATGGTCGCAGACGGTCACTGGAAATACAGGCTCAATCGTAATGCTGCCACGACACAGATGTGCCGCGGGAATATGCTCGGCCAGGCGCCGAAGTCCGTCGCAAGCGAGCTCTCGAGTGGTCTCCGAGAATGATCGGATCGTCCCTTCAATCACTGCTGTTGCAGGGATGACGTTGCAAGCATTTCCCGCCATTAATCTTCCGGTGGTTATCACGCAGGGATCAAAAGCGGGTATGCGTCGGGTCACCATCGCGTGTATGGCACTTGCCAAGTCACCTGCAACTGGCACGGGATCCACAGCGTCGTGTGGCTGTGATGCGTGCCCACCTTTACCTTCGATTATAATCTCAAACCGGTCGGCAGCAGCCAACATCGGGCCTGGTCGGCCGGTCATCGTTCCCGAGGGAATATTTGGTGTGACGTGAATTGCAAAGGCGGCATCAGGCAAGGGCTTGATAAGCCCATCGTCCAACATGTGCCGAGCGCCATGCCATCCTTCTTCTCCGGGTTGGAACATGAATTGAACCGTCCCAGGTAGCGAATCCTTCCTTTCACACAACGCTCTCGCAGCCCCCACGAGCATCGCAACATGTGCATCGTGCCCACATGCGTGCATCGCGCCAGGAATTTGCGAGGTGAAAGCCAGACCAGTTTCCTCGTCGAGCGGCAGCGCGTCCATATCGGCCCGCAAAAGCACTGTCTTGCCGCCAGAAGGACCACGCAATGTCGCGACAAAACCAGTAGTTGAGCCGCCATCTGCAAACTCCAAAGGCAAGCCTTCCAAAGCGGCACGCGCTTTTTTTGTAGTGGCCGGAGTCTTTAGGCCAAGTTCGGGCTCAGTATGAATTGCCCGACGCAAAGCAACCATCTCGTCAAGCATTGCAGCCGTGGCAACTTTCCAATTATGCATAAGCCCCACTTTCGCTCAGAGTTTTTGGGCTCGACCTGCCAGCACCGCCATGGCTGCAAACATCTCGTTGAGCAGATCCGCAGACAACTCAATCTGGCTTGCAACCCAGGTATAGTTGGTCCCGATGACGAAGTTGAACAATGAAGTCGTGGTCGCATCGACGCCCATTGGTGCAGTTATCTCACCGCTCGCTTTGAGACGTTCAATGATTTTGCGCAGAGAAGACAGGCGGATTCGATAGTTTTCGAATAGTCCCACGGGGGCATTTTCTGAGACAGCCAAGTTTGCAGTAAATTGTAATGCCAGGCGCATGCGCTTTAGCTGCCTCGCCGTGCGCAGATGAAGAAACATCTTGGTCATTGCGGCTTCAAATTCTGCCCAAGTGCTCGGAATCGGATTGAATTGATACTCCTCGTTGTCGAGGGCGCAGGCCGCCAAGATGAGATCTTCCTTTGTCGGGAAGTGAACATAGAGGGCACCAATACTGACCCCTGCTCGTTTGCAGATGTCTCGAAGCGAAGTCTCCGCAACGCCATTCTCTATCAGGCATTCCAGAGCAGCCTTGGCGATCTGATCGCGCTGGCCCTCCATGTACGCAAAGTCACGTTTAGGCACTCTCACTCCTCTGGCTGTGGATCCCCACATCAGATTGCATTCATAGGGCAACGAAAATCAGCTTGCAAATATAAAAAAACGAACGCATGTTTTTTATTATTGAATTTGGAAAGTGCGTTTCAATCAATAGTTAGGGGTGGATTTTATGCAGATTTCAGCCAAATATCGGTGGTTCCTCCTTGTCACCTGCTCGTTGACACTCATGCCGTTTGAGTCGGCAACGGCCCAGACGGCCGATGATAGTTCGAAGCCGGAGGACATCATCGTGACGGCGCAAAAGCGCGAAGAAGTGCTTTTTGAAGTTCCAATGTCTGTTACCGCCCTGACAGGACAGGAAATTGCAGAGCGAGGCTCTCGGGAGCTCAAGGACCTTCAGTATTCCGTCCCGGGCCTGTCGATATCGGAATTGGCTCCTGGAACCGAACAGGTCGAATTGCGGGGAGTTTCCGTGTTTAGCGGCCAATCGACCGTGGGTGTCTATATGGACGACCTTCCGCTCAATGGTGAGACTGCGCAATCTGGGCTCAATATTCGGCTACTCGACGTTGCTCGGGTAGAAGTCTTGCGTGGGCCGCAAGGCACTCTTTACGGCCAAGGCGCGATGGGAGGAACGATCAGGTACATTACCAACGCTCCGGGTCTGGAACAAATCTCGGGAAATATTTCTGCCGAGCTCGGCACGATCAACGACGGTGGAACGGACTCGAGCATTGAGGGTGTGCTGAATTTGCCGATTGCACAGGGCAAGTTCGGAGTCCGGGTTGCAGCTGCGCACCAGCACTTTGGGGGCTGGGTAGACAATACGACGCTCAATCTGAAGGATGCCAATTCGGGCTCCAGTGACATCGTGCGTGGACGAGCGCTTTGGCTGCCAACTGACAAATTGTCCGTCTCGCTTACGCTATCGCATCAGAAACTTGAGGTTGGATCGATAAATCTCAGCGATGCAAATCGCACGACCACCAGCGCCGTGCCTACGCCGACGTCGAGTGAAGCCAACATCGCCAATCTGGCCATCAACTACGACATGAATTTCGCTACGCTGGTAAGCTCATCTGGATGGGTCGACCGCAAGGATACAAACCAGTACGATTTATCGCCGGCGTTCATACCGGCTCTGGAAGCGCCCGCGCCTTTCGGCCTCGGCTACCCCCCTGGTACCTTCGCCAGCATCTCCTATCACGTTCCCAGCTCCAACAAGATCTTCTCACAGGAAGTTCGGCTATCGTCGAATGGCAAAGGGCCCTTGCAATGGACTTTCGGCGGCATGTTCCGCAACTCAAAAACCGCCACGCACTCCTTTGCAATCGTCGCGCCGAACATCGTTCCATTCGATCTCTTGAGCGTAAATGGCACAAACCCGTCCAACTCGCGATCATGGGCCGTCTTCGGAGAGTTGGCCTGGACTTTTGCTCCTCAGATAAAGGTGACATTGGGCGGTCGTTATTTTGAAGACAGGCGCAGGCAGGATGTGAATTCGGCCACCTTTGGCGCAGCCTCTGCTGACTCAAATAGCGCGAAATTTTCTGCCTTTAGTCCGCGATTTAACCTTTCATGGACGCCCTCGGATAGCGCAACGTTCTACTTGAATGCTGCCAAGGGCTTCCGCAGCGGCGGCTTCAATCGGCTATCGGCAGGACTTGGTCTTGTCACTGTTCCTCCGACCTATGATCCGGATACGCTCTGGAGCTATGAATTTGGCGGACGCTTTAGATCGGCCGATCATCGGTTTAATGCCGAGTTTTCGGTCTATTACAACGACTGGACGGGAGTGCAGTCCCTTGAGTTTGCGAACGGTCTTCCCGTGCAATACGTCGTCAATGGAAACGATATAGCGGGCTTTGGGGTCGATGCCTCGGCAAGCTGGCGGGCAACAAAAGGGCTGACCCTTTCAGTTTCGGGCAGCTATTCTGGCATGGAATACAAGAATACCACCGGAGAGCGTATTGCCGGTGATCCTGCGGACTATGTGCCAAAGTTCACACTGGCCGCTTCAGCCAACTACGATTTTCACTGGGCCTCAAGCATCCCCGGATTTGCCAGGCTCGACTATCAGCATACCGATGGATGGCAGGTGTACCCCCGCAATCTTCTGCCCGCGCCCGCTTTTGCGGAAAAACAAGACTATATCAATGCGCGGATCGGGCTGAACTGGAACGATTTGATGTTCTCGATATTCGCGAAAAATCTGTTGGACGAAGGGGCAGTGACCTATCCTGCTTTTGGCGGGTTATTTGTGCCGATGCGGCCGCAGCCACGAACCTTGGGAATATCGCTTTCTTATGAATTCTGAGGAATTATGACGTCGACCTTTCGTGATGTTTTGGTGCGTCTGTCAACGTCGGCAGGCGACATCACGATATGCATTTTGGGCTCGAAGGCCCCACGCTCGGCTCAAGCATTTCTGAACTATCTGGACGCAACGGAGCTGAACGGCGTTCAATTCATCCGCGCTGTGCGGTTGGATAACGACAGTACGAGTCCCAAGATCGAGGTCTTGCAGACCTTGCCAACTCAGTTTGATGGCGATCTGCTTTGCGGCCCGTTTGAGCGAACACACGAAAGCGGACTTAAGCATTGCGACGGAGCCGTTTCGTTTGCTGAAAGTGATGACGGCCGCGTTTCGCCCGCCGCATTTTTCATTGCTATCGGTCGTCAGCCTGAACTCGATTCAGGGGGATCTCGTCGGGCTGACAAGCAAGGTTTTTCCGTATTCGGCCAAGTTGTTGGAGGTATGGATATTGTGAGGGATATCCATAGTCGGAAGACCATAGTCTCTGCTCCATTCCCACAAATGTCTGGCCAAATGATAGCGAGCCCGGTTCCAATTGTTTCTGCCCATCGAATTGCCTCGAGCGCTTCGACCAACTTGGCCTGCCTTGCTGAAGAGTTTTGGGATTTTCGCTGCCGCGAATTTCCGGCCGAGTCTGGCCAGTTCAATCGAGGCACGGGTAGCAGCCCATTTGGCGGCATAGCGCCTACCGATTTTGAGCGACGACTCAATGACGCGAGAGGAATGCTGAAACGCGTCACTGGCCTGGATAAGGATGGCTTGGATGATCAAGAGGCCATCACTTGCGAACTCCTTGTCGGACAACTTTCCAGCATCGTTGATGGCAGTACCTTCGGAGAACCTTTGACTCCAAAGCTCTATCCATTCGGCTTCACTGAGTTGCCTGCTTATGTCTTGGCGAACTTGTCACTGCAGACACGCCAAGACTGCTGCAATTTCATTGACGGGCTTCGAGCTATTCCTGCCTATTTTGCAGGTGGCTTAGACTCACTCAAACTTGCGCAGTCCAAAGGTTACCGGATGCCGCGCGTTCTGGCGCCGCGAATACGCGGCATGATCGAAGCACAGCTTGCCGAAAGTGGCATAGAGTCTCTGGTTCGGGGTCGCTTTGCGGTTCGACCACGCCTTCTGGACGTGAGCGAGTTCAGCCAACTGCAGAACGAAGCAGAGCGGGTAGTGCGCGAGCATGTTCGGCCCGCACTTGTATCGTTGATCGACTATTTTTCAGACGAAAAACCGGACCTCTGGCGCGACAGCATATCAATTTGTGATCAGCCAAATGGTAAGGATTACTATCGCTTCAAGGTTCGCCAACAAACGACAACGGACCTGACGCCTCTCGAGATCTTTGACCTTGGGGTAGAGCAGGTTTTCCTGATCCAGACGGAACTGGAAAATCTCCTGAGGCATGCAGACTTCGACGGCAGTGCTCGCGAGTATGCCAGCCACCTCGCGCGGAGCAATATCGCTTCCAGTGGTGAGGTGCTGCTTGAGCACGCTCGTTCGATTTCAAGAATGATCGAGAGCAAACTGCCGCTCTTCTTCGGGCGCCTGCCTGAGAGCGCATACGAAATCCGTTCATTCGGTCTTGAACAATCGCTGCATCGCCCTCCGGCGATGGTTCAACCGGCACCATCGGATTTCACTGAGCCCAGCATTTTCTGGCTGACGGCTATCCCGGAACGTTGTCCGAGCCATTTGCTGCTACCGCTGTGTTTGCATGAGGCCTGGCCGGGGCACCTCCTCCAGTTTTCACTTGCACAGGAGAATAAGGTTCTCCCTGAATTTCGCAGACAAACTTCCTTAGAGTACAACGCTTACATTGAAGGCTGGGCCCTCTATTGCGAAAAGCTCGGCTATGATTTCGGGTTGTATGGCAATGTGGACGACCGATTTGGCCAGCTCATTTCTGATCTGTGGCGCGCGGCAAGGTTGGTTGTGGATACGGGTATCCATTGGTTTGACTGGCCAAGAGAAAAGGCCATCGCATATCTCTCTGACCACTCGTTCCTGCCCCCGGAAACTATTGCATCTGAGGTTGATCGATACATCGGTATGCCAGCCCAGGCACTGAGCTACAAAGTCGGCGAAAGAGTGATTCTGTCGCTCAGAAGGGAAAGTGAGAAGAGGCTCGCACGGAACTTCTCGCTGCGAGATTTCCACGATGTGCTGCTTTCGACAGGGGCGGTAAGTTTGAACCTGCTGGAGAGAAATGTGCGTCGCTGGATGGATACTGCTCCTTTGGAGCAAGCTGGCGCGGACTAGCGGCCGATGAATGCTGCGCCGTTCATTGATGAGATTGATCTCAATTCACTCTCGGTCGATCCATACCCCACTTATGCGGAACTGCGTGAGCAAGCGCCGGTAGCTTGGATACCCGCGCTCAATATGTATTGGGTCACGCGGTACGAGGATGTCCGCTCGGTGTTGCTTGACACTGGCCATTTTGCAACGGGCACTGCTGCTTCGCTGATTTTTGATATCTTCGGTGAACATATGCTCACCTCCGAGGGTCGCACTCACAAACGCTATCGCAGTGCAAAATTGAACGGCACTTTCATGCCGGCGCCGTTGCGAAACGCATATCAGGATAAAATAGAACGTCGCATCAGGCAGCTGCTCGGCGCAATTTTGGGAGATGGTCAAACTGAACTGCGAAGCACGTTGGCTTCGCGTCTACCGGTTCTCACAATGATAGACATCTTCGGGTTCACCGATGATTGGGAGCCCAGATTTCGAAGCTGGTACGACGCCTTTGAGGCTGCTTTGTCCAATCACGGCAACGATCCCGAGATACGCAATCGCGCCAAGGCTTGTGTTCAAGAATTTCACATACGCTTCCAGAGCGAAATCGAAGCAAGCAGGGCCAATCCGCGCTCCGGTCTTTTGCACGATTTCCTGAATGGCCCGACTGAAGTTCGCCTCACAGATGAAGAAATTCGGCGCAATGCCTTGATCATATTATTTGGAGGCATATCGACCGTTGAAGCAGTCATCCTGAACAGCCTTTGGGCGTTGCTGACGCATCCTCCAGCCTTATCCTTGGTGCGTGAGAATCGATCCTTGTTGGACGCAGCATTCCATGAAGCTGTGCGATGGATGGCTCCGGTCCAATCCGCCACCAGGCATACAGTGCGGGAGGTTTCTGTTGCTGGCGTTTCGATTCCAGCAGGCGCCACAGTGAATTGCATGTTGGGTTCTGCAAACAGGGATGCGGCAGTTTTCAAATGTCCTGACGCTTTTGATCTCTTGCGTCAAAATGCTCGAGAACATCTCGGGTTCGCGACGGGACCGCATCATTGTCTTGGCCGCCATCTCGCGCAGTTGCAAATGCGTTTGGCTCTGGACTTCATCCTGACAAACACAAAGAATTTGCAGTTGGCTTCTGCCGGTGACGAACCGCGCGGGCACGAATTCCGGCAGCCTGCGCGCCTCTGCCTCAAGTGGGATCGATGAAGTCGCAATTATTGATCGCGTCGCCTGGACTGGCGAAGTGGCATTGGCTGCTGAAATTTTGATCGCTCCTGGGAGACGCTCATGTTTGTGAATCTTGGCGATGCAAAGATATTTGTCGATACGGTTGGATCTCAACTTCAGCCATGCGGAAACCATATGGTCGAAAGGCCAGTGCTGATAGCACTGCACGGAGGGCCGGGCTTTGATCATTCGCCGATGCGGCCCTATTTCGACCGTTTTGCTGACACGCATCAGGGCCTTGATCGGGATCTTCGCGGCAATGGCCGAGCAAGCGGCGCGCCAGAAACTTGGACACTGAAGCGTTGGGGACAAGATATCAAACAGGTCTGCGACTTTCTGGGCATTGAACGGCCGGTGGTTCTTGGCGTTTCCTTCGGCGGCATGGTGGCAATGTCCTATGCAATCCAATTTCCGGAACACCCTTCCAAATTGATACTGTCGTCGACTGCAGCCAAACTCAATTTGTCCGCGACATATTGCATGATGGAGAAAATGGGGGCTAAGAGCCAGAAGTATCGCGGAGCGTGTTTTTGAGGATGCCGATGAGCGGGCGATGGCTGAATACCTTCAGGTCTGCTTGCCACTCTATAATACGACTGCCGACCCCGAAGCAGCAGAGAGCCGAGCGCGGGCCCTTGTCAGAACCGATGTTGCCCGTCATTTCTTTCTGGGCGAGATGCGCACTATGGACATGCTCCCCAGCCTTCACCGGATTGCATGCCCGACGCTCGTACTGGCTGGTCGCCATGACCCGATAACTCCGGTCGAATGTAGCGTAGCGATTGCCAGTGCAATTGCCGACGAACTTGTCAATTTGAAGATCTTTGAGCGAGCCGGCCATGGGGCACATCGCGATGAGCCAGAATGGTGCGCTAAGGAAATCAGCGATTTCTCGAATCGGACTTGAATCACTTTCGAAACGTAAAAAAAGGAGCCAAATTGCTGGGCTCAAGGAGGGAGCTCCATCGCAATCAAATCCCAACCATCGACCTGCAGCAGAGGTCACGCCAAGACCCATCTGTCCGAACTGGGATTAGTAGTAGGCTGTCCAATTGATGGCCAAGGCCTAGCATTTGCATAAGCGTCCTTATCGGACCTTGAGTTCGTAAGCCCTGTATAGCTCGCTACCCTTTAGCAACGGAGAGTTCTAGCCATGAGTCAAATGGCGACTTCCGCGAACAGAGCCTACGTTAGCGTTGCAGCGCCGATTTCCCGAAAGCTGCCATCCGTTCAGCTAGCTTTTGGCTGGGCTGACGGCTGCTTTCGGAATTCGGGGCTGGGGGCGGCTATGTCTCGAATGGCGTGCTGAAGGGCCTTTCTCGCTATTCATTTGTCCGAACCTGACAAAGTCCCGAGCCTACTCAAGCTTGAGGGACATCGACGGGCTCAGACCACTCGTAATTGTGTGTAAAATCCTCGGGCGGATTGGGGCCCCACAGGTAGAACGAGTTATCTTCATGCGGTGAGGTTGGCTCCCATGTTGTGCCTTCGGGAATGTAGTCGATATCGAACGAGTATTCTGCATAGCTGCCCCAGGGGTCTCGCGCATAGTAGAAGTAATTGGAGCCCAGCACGTGGCGACCGACGCCCCAGCCCCGTTCATAACCTGCGTCCTGCATCTGCCCAGCGCCCCGGCCGATGTCGTCGATCGTCGGAACGTCCCAGCTCGAGTGATGAAGCCCAGTCCCGTTGGATTTCGCAAAGGCAATGAGGTGGTGATCGGACCCGTGCATCGCGTGCGTGAAGGCAACAACATCCCCGGATTTGTCAGAAAGTCGCAGTCCAAGAATGTTCTCGTAGAATGCGACTGCCGCCGTGACATCTGGTACCAGGAGGAGGATATGCGACAGCCGCGAAGGGCGGACAGGTGGGAGTGAACCCCGCAGTGGTGCGCTGCGAACGGCTGCACACCCTTGAGCTGGCGGTATCGCTTTCTTGGCATCCGGCGTCTTCTTGCAGCCAACCCTGATCTGCACCGGGATGCCGTTCAGGTCCCGGAACCAGATGCCGCCCTCGTCCAGAGCGCCCTCGGGACTGTCAACGCGCTCGACGCCCAGTTTGCCGAGCCGTTCTTCGAAATTCGACAGGTCTTCTTCATAGGCAGCAAAGCTCAGATAGCGGAGACGCTTGGCGGGACCATTTTGCAGCCTTGCCCACATGTGGTGAGAACCAAATGTGTAGAGTTCAAGAGTGCCTTCCTCTTCCTTTGCTTCGAGACCAAACGCCTTGAAGAACCGTTTTGCTTCCCCTAAATCCGGTACGGTCAACGCAAAATGGTCGAGCGAATGGACACCGACCGGTTCGGCCCCCCGAAGTCGTTCCTGGGTCACCAGAGGCCTCCCACGCTCTGGGCGCTCTCATCGGCCCATTGATCTATGATGGCGGGGGCAGCATCGATCATTGTCATATCGTTGACGATGAAATGCTGGCCCGCGACAGCTGCGTCCATTGCATTACGCGCCAGAATGCTCGGTCGACGAAGCGACGAAGAAACCAAGCTGTATGCCAGCAGCGCGACATCGCGGCAAACTTGATGAGTCCAGGTCGTCACCTGCCGGAGTTGCTGAATCTCACCCTCGGTAAGCGGCTGATTATCGTCAGCCTTGCGATCGACCTTGGCGAGTAGGTCGTAAGTCCTGGCTCGCGCTGCTTGGAAAAGAGCTTCGTTCCGAATGAAGTCAATCTTGAACGTCGGTGTGTCAGCGATGGAGGCCGTCGCATAAAGACGCTTCTTCAAACTTGCCGAATGCGCCGCTTCGTGAAGCGAGCGCCTCGCAACTCCCAGCGCTACGCCGGCGTGAGCGGCGCAAACTGCAACCAGAGTGCCGATCGTTGCGGCCCTCGATTGCCGCATCGGCTCAGTCCAGTATTGGTTGAAAGTCCAGTCGAGGGGGAAGGCCTGCTCAGGCACTTCGTAATCGAAACTGCCAGTCGCCTCCATCCCAACAACGTCCCAGTTGCCGAGGATGTTCACTTTCTCTGCAGGCAGAAAGGCGCCGACCACACGCGGTTGGCCGTCTTCCTGCAGTACCGGTTTGCCGCCTTCCTGCAGCACAAAGGCCGATGATACCCAATCGGCATGGGAAATGCCGCTGCCGAAGCTGTAGCGCCCGCTGCCGACGTAGTTGTCCCCCGACTGCACCGCCTTGCCGGTCGGCGCATAGGTTGCGCTCATCACCGGCAGGCGCGCGCCCCCGAACATCCGTTCGACGTGAGCATCTGAGCAGAAAGTGGCAGCGACCATGGTGGCAATGCTTTGAGCGGCGAGCGACCAGCCAGTTGAGGAGTCCGCACTTGAAACCTCCTCGGCCAGCGCCGTGATTTCGCTGACCCCGGTGTTGGCACCGCCAAGGGCTTCAGGCACCAGCAACCAGTAGAACCCGGCCTCGCGCATCGCTTCGACTGCTCTCAGCGATGTTGCCCCGCGATTTTCCTCTTTGCCAGCTTCGACCTTGATGAGATCACGAAGCGCTGCGGCCCGCGCGCAGAACTCGGTATTTTGTTGGTTGGGATAGCTGAAAGCGCTGTCCACTGCATAATCCAATGAGCTCAAGATCCATCTCCTTGTTTCCGCGACCTGCCCGGAATTGCAGAGGGCGTTCGCTGTTGCCGAATCTCGAAATTATCCCCCCGCGCTCGCATGACTGATCCAACTTCTCACTTGCGTCGCGAGTCGGGCTATAATAGAACCTCATTCCATATGAGACAAGACGGTATCGTATCATTATGAAGAATGAAAATCGTCGCCAGTGGAATCCAGACGACAAACGGTTTGCCCGCGTTGCGCAAAAACGAGCCCAGATCCTTGAGGCGGCCCAGCGCGTGTTCCTCAGCAGTGGGTACGAGCGCGCAAGCATGGATGGCATCGCGCAAGAAGCCGGCGTGGGCAAAATGACGGTGTATCGTCAGTACGCCGACAAGCGGACGCTGTTCATCGCCTGCCTGAATGATCAGTGCCAGAAATGCTGACGCCGGATCGCTATGAGTGCGCGGAAACCCCCGAGGAAGCGAAGTCGATGCTAATCGACTACGGCCACATCGTGGTCGACCTGATTACCCGACGAGACATTGTCATGCTCTTTCGCATGATGGTCGGTGAGATAAACCATTTCAGCGGCCTTGGGGACATCTTCTACGAGGGAGGACCGGGCCAGGCCATTACCGTGATCGAGCGGATCCTCGCGAAGCTGTACTGCCCCGAGGAAGCGCGGTTGCGCGCTGGCGCGTTCTTCTGGGCTTCGCTCGGCGATGCATATGAGCGCGTTCTGCTGGGCGTGGTCAGTGCCGAGGACGTGTCGGAGACGTTCGACAAGCAGATCAGACTTGCTGCTGGAATCGTTGTTCGGTGAGCAGGTGGCTCATTCATGAAGAGAGGATGGCTGATGAAGAAGATGCTCGATGGAAAGGTGATCCTCGTGACAGGCGGTGGCGGGGGGATTGGCTCGGCAGCCTGCGCAGTCCTTGCTGAACATGGCGCGCGACTGGTGGTGAGCGATATCAACCAGACTGCTGGTGAAGCTGTCGCGAAAAGCGTCTGCAAAGCTCGCGGCGAGGCCATCTACCTCGAAGCTGATCTCGAGTCGGAAACGGCCATCGAGCAATTGGTGGCGGAAACTCTCGAACATTATGGTCGGCTCGACGGGGCGTTCAACAATGCCGGTGTGGAGCAGAGCAACATTCCCCCTCACCGAACTCAGTCTGGAACAGTGGGAACGCGCTCTGCGGATCGATCTGACCGCCGTCTTTCTCTGTATCAAGCACCAGGCGCCTGCAATGTTGCGCAGCGGCGGGGGTGCGATTGTCAACACTGCTTCCGGCCTTGCTCAGATCGCGATCGCCAATGCCGCCGAATACGTATCGGCCAAACACGGCGTGGTGGGCCTTACTCGCGCCGCCGCTGTTGAACTTGGCGGGCGAAACATCCGTGTCAACAGCGTGTTGCCGGGTATCGTGGAGACCGACCTCATTTCGCGCCTGGCAGAGCAGCCCGAGTTCAAGGCATTCCTGGGACGATCGAAGGACCGCCATTTGATGGGCCGGTTCCCTGCGCCGCGTGAAATCGGCGAAGCTGTGGCATGGTTGCTTTCTGACCACGCATCTTTCATCAATGGCGCCGCGGTGCCTGTTGACGGCGGATATCTGGTCAATTGACCAGATCCTTGCTCACATGTGCCGATCGAAACGCCGGCGCCGCTAGCAACGGAGTCTGTTTCAACTTCGCCGGTTGAAGCGCAGGCGCGGATGCAAAGAAGGCAACAGGATGCATTTTGATGGGATGGATCTTAATCTCCTGGTTGCGCTGGATGCGCTTCTGACGGAGCGCAGCGTGACCCGGGCCGCGTCTCGGCTGTGCGTCACCCAGCCGGCAATGAGCATAGCACTCAGCAAATTGCGCACGCAGTTTTCCGACCAGCTGTTGGAAAGAGTCGGTCGGCAAATGGAGCTCACGCCGTTTGGTCAGCAAATGGTGCAACCAGTCAAGGAGCTGCTTTTCGACATCCGAGCGGTCCTCAATCGGCAGTCCGAATTCAACCCGGAAAACGATAGCCGAAACTTCCGCCTGCTCATGTCCAGTTCGGTCGCCGAGATATTCGGGGTTCCGGCAATGCGAAGCCTCAGACGAGCGGCACCAAATCTTTGCTGCCAGATCGACATCTTCGTGACAGCGGGCCTGCTTCGGCGGCTTCAAGACGGTGAAGTCGACCTAGCAGTTCAGCTTTACGAGCCTGGTCTGTGGGATCCCATCAGTGACGCTGACTTGCTTGCGAACGAGCCACTTTACTCCGACCAATATGTCTTGGTCGTCGATCAGTCGAATACGTGCTTTCGCAATGGTGTAACTTATGAAGCCTTCTGCTCGACCGATCACGTCGAAACACGCTTTGGAGGTGACTTTCGCAGTACGGTCGAACGCGCTTTGAGCACAATGCGAGAGCGACCACGGACGGCATTGCTTGTTTCCACCTACGCTTTGGCGATTGAAGCCTTGATTGGCACCTCGATGACCGCGGTAGTGCCGCGCCAAGTCGCACAACGATCGGCTCACTTTAGCAAGATCGCAATCTTCGAGCCGCCGTTCAAACTTGCGCCACTCAATCATAAACTTATCTGGCACCGCCGTAACGATAATGACCCGGCACATATGTGGCTGCGCAATTTCCTGAAGGGCTTCTCGCAGTCTTCTGCCTTTGATTCCCAACGATAATCTCGACATCGTCATAGTTGTTATTAGCGACCGCGATTGCAGGGCATCGCAAGCGCACGTGCGATCACTTTCCGATAATGCTGCTTAATACGAGCCATTCATAACAACAATTTTACGCATGCCACCGCGTCGTTGATGGTGAGGCAGGTCAGCGATTCCCTCCCTTTTGAAGCGAGGCAGGTCTGACCCGATCAATTCAGTTCTCTGGAAAGATGCCTCATGACCGATTATGCGAATATTGCTGCACCGTCCCTAATGCTGTCGCTCAAAGCCGCGCAGAAGATTGTCGCCGCAGGCGTCAACGAAGCCGAGCGGATGGGGGTGCCCATGTGCGTTGTGGCGGTAGATCGCTCGGGGCAAATCAAGGCAGTCGCCCACATGGAT
Organism: Sphingomonadales bacterium; assembly: GCA_016704425.1. Taxonomy (GTDB): domain Bacteria; phylum Pseudomonadota; class Alphaproteobacteria; order Sphingomonadales; family Sphingomonadaceae; genus Aquisediminimonas. The sequence goes on along the minus strand of JADJAC010000004.1, from coordinate 102,184 downwards.
GGCGCGACCGTTCTGCCTTATCAGGTGGCCTTCAAGAAGGCCTGGACGGCGGCGGTAACCGGGGCGCCGACCGCCGGAGTGCGGGCCTTCGTCGGGTCGGATGAGGGCTCGGCAATCACGATGCCCCATCTGGCCGATTTCTCGGTGATCGACGGTGGCCTGCCCATCTTGGTCGATGGCGTTTGCGTAGGTGCTGTTGGCGTCAGCGGCGCGACGGCGGAAATGGATCTGGCGGTTGCAGAAGCTGCGCTCGCCGGCCTGAAGGCCTAACGCATGTTCTCCCTCGATTGGCATTTGTCGCCCCGCGAACATGGGGTTGTGATCGAGCGAAACGTCAAGGTCGAGATGTCGGATGGTGTCCGCATCTCAGTTGACGTGTTCCGCCCGGCATCGGCTGGTAGCTTTCCCGCGATCATCGGCGTCCACGCCTACGATCAGGCAATGCAATCCGCCCCGTCGATTCCAAAGGCGATCACCTTTCCCAATGCCCAGGCCGAGGCGGGAGATCCCAACTTCTTCGTCCGGCGGGGCTATGTTCATGTGATCGTCAACGCGCGCGGCACGGGGCAGTCGGAAGGCGTCTACGCTCATTACAGCCCGCGCGAGGTCGACGATGTCGTCGAGGTCATCGCCTGGGTTGCCGAGCAGCCGTGGTGCACGGGCGGCGTCGGCATGTTCGGTGCGTCTTATTTCTCGGTCTGCGCGAAGCAGGTGGCTGCGCGCAATCCCCCCGCACTGAAGGCGGTGTTCGGGCTTTACGGCTACAATGATTTCTATCGCGACAAGTTCTATCACGGCGGCATCCTTGCTGCCGGCTTCCTGACGAGTTGGGCTGAGCATCTCGATGGATCGAGAATCAAAGGCTGGTCGCGCGATGCCCTGGGTGAAGACGAGTACAATCGCCGGATCGAAGAGCTGCGCGCTGATCAGGATCTGATGGCAGTTCCCGCCCTCGCAAAGGCGATCAATGCTCCCGAGGAGGGCGGCCATCCACTCATTATCGACGTGCTCATCAACGCGCACGATGGGCCCTATTGGGCCGAGCGCAATCCTCGCCTTGAAGACATCCGAGTCCCGATGATGATCGGTGCTTCCTGGGACATGTACATGTTGCATTTGCCCGGCGAATTCAGGGCTTGGGAAAAACTCTCCGCGCCAAAGAAGCTGGTCGTTGGACCTCCGATGTATCTCGATCGACCCATTTATCAGTATGCGATGGAGTCCCTGCGCTGGTTCGATCACTGGCTCAAAGGCAATGATACAGGCTATCTCGAGGAACCTGCCGTCAATCTCTACGTGATGGGTAGCGGTGGTAACTGGAAGCAGAGCCACGCTTGGCCGCTACCAGAAACAGTCTGGCAGCCCTTCTATCTGCACTTCAAGGGGCTTCTGTCGGAGCATGAGCACTGGCCGCATGAAGGTGGCACGAGCTATGAGGACAACCGGTACAACGAACGTGGCGGAATCCTGTTCACCACGCCGCCAATGGTGGAGGAGACCGAAGTTGTCGGCCCGCTTACCGCAACGATCTATGCGTCGAGCACTCAGCCCGAGTTGCTGCTCTTTCTGACGTTATGGGCAATCGCTCCCGACGGCGAACGCACGCTCCTGACGCGCGGCTGGCTCAAAGGAAGTATGCGCAAGACTGATCCGGAGCTCTCGAAGCAGTGGCTCTGGCAGTATCCCTTTAACGCGCAAGCTGAACTTACGCCTGGCGCGCCCCATCGCTTCGACATCAACCTGATTCCGACAGCAAATGTGTTCAAGCAGGGGCATCGCCTGGCGCTCGGCGTGAGTTCCAGCGACACTGATCGATCAGATACGTTCTTCGCCCGGTTGGGCAAGGGGCATGTCGTCCAGCAGCGTCCTTCATGGGTGACCATCCATCACGACGCGGAGCATCCATCCGCATTGTTCGTGCCTGTCGTGAAGGGCAACCGCATCGGAACCTACATTTCAGAAGCGGGAGATTTGAATGAACAGCCAAGATTTTGAATCGCCGCGATATGGTGCGGTTCTGAATAAAAATATGGGTTGTGCCGCAAAGAATCTATGACATACGGTTATATAGTATCAAATTTTGAATACTATAAATCATTTGCGAGGGAGATTTTGTATGACTTGGAAGCAAAAGTTCGCTTGTTGTGTTTCGGTTCTGGCGCTTAGCCACGGCGGAGCAGCCTTCGCCCAGGAGGCTCTCCCGCAGCAACCGGACGTCGCTGACGCCGCAAATGACGATGGCGAGGGTGTACAAGACATCATTGTCACCGCGGAAAAGCGCTCCACGCGGCTACAAAAGACACCTGCTGCGATTACTGCCATTACGGGCGATACCCTGGTTGCCCGCGGGATTAGCGATCTCCCGGCCGCGCAAGCGTTGGTGCCGAGTGCGCGCTTCCAGATCGAGCAGCAGTCCGTGCAGATCTTCATCCGGGTGTGGGCGCCTCCCTTGACTTCGCCAACGTACAGCCAGTTGTCGCCCTAAACGTGAACGGCGTCTCGACGCCGCGCGAGGGCGCAAGCGCGGGTTTCCTCGATGTGGCGCAGATTGAAGTGCTGCCTGGCCCACAAGGTACTCTTTATGGTGGCACCGCAATGGGTGGCACGGTAAACGTCAATTTCAATCGCCCGTCTGATCGTTACGAGACAAAGCTGATCGCTGAGGGCGGGAACTACGGCTTGTTCCACGCAACGGCTGTGCAGAACATTCCAGTCTCGGAGGAATTGGCGATACGCGGCGCTGTCGATTACGTGCGGCACGATGGCTATCAGAGGAGCGGCGCGAATTCTCAGAAAGACTTTACGGCCCGCCTTTCCGCTCTGTACTCACCGTCCGGCACTGTTTCAGTGTATCTTTGGGGATCTGTCGCGACAAAGGACGGCAGCCCAATCAACGTTGTGACCAGATCGTTCGATGCGGCGACGTTCAGCGTCCGGAACGGGGCCTATCTGAATCCGAATGATCCGTGGGATGATACTCGCACAGGGGCGCTGGCACCCCTGGCTCCGTTCGGGGCAATCACTGCGCTTGGGCAGAGCTACGACAACTACGTGGCCGGCGCGCAGCTCGATGCAAAAATCGGCAGCACAACACTGACCTCCATCACCTCCTATCAATACATCGATTCCGATCAGAATTTCTGGCTGACTTCGATCCCCGCGAGACTGACTTCGAAGTATGAGCAAGTCACCCAGGAGTTCCGTCTTGCCGGAGAAGCCGGCAAAGTGCGCTGGCTGGTCGGTCTGTATGGATCGCGCCTGACCAACAGCGGAGCTTTCGGACTGTTTGGCGGTGGTGTTTTCATCAGTAATGTGACGCGTAATCGCCTCGATAATCTATCGGCATTTGGCCAGTTGACCTATTCGGCAACCGACCGGCTGCGGGTTACTGCAGGAGCACGGGCCAGCTATTTCAAGCGTGAAGGTGCGGGCGTTGCTTACGACAGCGCGCTCTATGATTTCGACAAGAGCTACCGCCACGTCGATTTCAAGGTTGGGGTCGATTATGACATCACGCCCAAGGTTCTGGGTTACGCTGGCTTCCAGACCGGATACACGCCGGGAACCTACAACGAGAAGGCGAATTCCGCCACGTTCGACAATGCGGTAAAGCCTTCGACCCTCAATGCGTTCTCGGCGGGCATAAAATCCCGGTTCCTGAACGACATGGTCCAGCTCAATTTGGAGGGATACTTCTACAGGTACAATGACTTGCTGCAGCAGAGCTACGATATCAGCGCTGCCTTCAATCCGATCTTCAACGCGAAGCGCACGGAAATCTACGGCTTTCAGGCCGATCTCGTCGTGAAGCCGGCATCTGCCGATCAATTGAATGTTTCGGTAGGTTACGTGCACGGCACCTACAAGGATTTCGTGCAGCCGAATGGGGTCAGCTACAGTGGCAATTCGATTGCGTTTGCTCCCAGGTGGACTGTCACGGCTGGCTATTCCCACGATTTCACCATGCGTTCGGGTTACATCCGGGCACGAGCCGATGCCAGGTATGAATCGTCTTACTGGGGAGACTTTGCGCTCGTTCCCGGCGACCTTCTCGGTGACTTCACATTGGTTGACGCTTCATTGACCTACTACAGCGACAACGATCGCTGGAGCTTGGGCATCTGGGGCAAGAACCTCCTCAACAGGGCGGTCCCCGGATCATCTGCCATCGGAGGCATACCTGGTCCCACAGCAACCCAGCTCGGGCCTCCCCGGACTTTCGGTGCCCGGCTGACGTTCGACTTCTAATTGAGCAAGTCGGGAGGACCGGTCGCCCGGCCTCCCGACTCGCGTTCCAAGAGAGGAATGCAAATGGCTGGACGTCTTGCAGGCAAAGTGTGCCTCATCACGGGCACGGGCGGAAGTATCGGGCGTGCTTCTGCGGAGACCTTCGCGCGCGAAGGGGGCAAAGTGGTCGGGTGCGACATTAATGCGCAAGCTGCAGAAGCCTGTGTCACTGCTGTTCGCGAAGCTGGTGGCGCCATGGTTTCTCTCCAACCCTGTGACCCGCGCGACCCGGCGATGTGTCAGCGATTGGTGGACTTTGCGCTTTCGCAGTACGGCCAGCTCGACGTCCTGTTCAACTGTGCGGCCGATGCACAGTTCGCATGGCTTGATGACCTGACCCACGAACAATTCGCCGATACGCTTGAAGCCGAAGTCAGCATTGTCTTCAATCTGACGAAGGCCGCATGGGCTGCGCTGGGAACCCGGGGTGGAGCTATCATCAACATGGCCTCGGTTTCCGCGTGGATCGGATACGAAGTCTTGCCCGGCTTGGCGCATTCTGCAGGCAAAGGTGCTGTCCTTTCCATGACGCGACACTTTGCGATGGAGGGTCGGCACAGCGGGATTCGTGCAAATTCGCTCTCGCCAGGGCTTATCGAAACCGGCGCAACCAGGGACCTCTTGCAGCATGCAGACTTCAGCGGACCTATGCTGAAGAAGATAATGCTCGGCCGACCTGGCCGCCCGGAGGAAGTCGCTGACCTCGCGCTCTTTCTCGCCTCGGACGAAAGCTCGTTCATTACCGCCACCGATATCCGCATTGATGGTGGAACCACGGCCTGGTGATTGCAGGCTAACTCTGTTTGGAGCCCCTTTATGAAGCTTTTGCGATTTCAGGACGGCAGCAAGGTGTGTTTGGGAGCGCTGGAAGGCGAAACGATCATCGCCTTGGATCCGATCTCTCAGGACTATCCCACCATGCTGTCGATCATTGCAGGCGGAAAAGCCGCCTTGGCTCGCGTCCGCGAAGTCGTTGCCATGCGCGAACACACTGTTCCGCTCGCTGAAGTCCGGTTGTTGGCACCGCTCGAAAGACCCGGCAAGTTCCTTGCGATCGGCATGAATTATCGCAAGCATATTGCTGAGTCCGAACGACTCGGCGTGCCCAAGCCGCAACAGCAGTACTGGTTCAACAAGCAGACAAGTTGCATCTCTGGCCCATTCGATGACATCGTGACCTCAGTCACCGAAAAACTCGATTACGAAGTCGAACTGGCTGCGGTCATTGGTCTGCCCGCTAAGGGTGTTAACGCCCAGAATGCTGGCCAACACGTCTTCGGGTATACGGTTTGCAATGATGTAAGTGCACGAGACTGGCAGTTTCATTCGCCGACCTTCACGATGGGTAAGTCCTTTGACACCCATGGTCCGATCGGGCCGTGGATCGTAACCGCAGACGAGATCGTCGATCCTCATGCTCTCGGATTGCGCTGCTCGGTCAACGGAAAGCTTCGCCAGGAAAGCAACACATCGGAGATGGTGTTCAGTCTCTGGGAGCAGATCTCATACCTCTCGACAGCTTTTACGCTGGAAAGCGGCGATCTGATCGCGACAGGCACGCCAGAGGGCGTTGGGGTCGCCATGAACCCGCAAGTCTTTCTGCAACCCGGAGACGTAGTGCGCTGTGAAGTTGACGGAATTGGAGCGATCGAGAACCGTGTGGTCGCCTGATATCGGCCGAGGGATGGATAAGCGAAATGGCACAGTATCTTAAGTTGGGAGTGACATCGGAAGTCAAAGCGATTGCCGACCGAAAAGTGCGCGATATTGTTGAGGCGGCGCTGGTTGATATCGAGCAACGCGGCGATGTGGCGATCCGCGACATGTCTATCAAGTTCGATGGCTGGGAGCGCGCGGACTATCGCTTGTCGCGGGCCGAAATCGACGCCGCGGTCAACAGCCTGACTCCACAAGAACGCAAAGACATTGAGTTCGCGCAGACGCAGGTTCGCAATTTCGCGCAGATCCAGCGCGATTCGATGAAGGACGTCGAAGTCGAAACGATGCCGGGCGTCGTGCTGGGCCACAAGAACGTGCCAATCAACGCTGCGGGCTGCTATGTTCCGGGCGGCAAGTATCCACTGCTCGCCTCTGCGCACATGAGCGTCATCACCGCCAAGGTGGCCGGAGTCAACCGCGTGATCACCTGCGCCCCGCCCTTCCAGGGTCAGCCCGCGCGGGCGATCGTTGCCGCGCAGGCCATGGCGGGGGCCGATGCGATTTATGCGCTCGGTGGGATCCAGGCCATTGGGGCGATGGCGATCGGGACGGAAACCATCGATCCGGTCGACATACTCGTCGGCCCCGGCAATGCCTTCGTTGCCGAAGCCAAACGCCAGTTGTTCGGCCGGGTCGGGATCGACCTGTTCGCCGGACCGACCGAGACCCTGATCATCGCCGACGAGGTGGGCTGCGACCCAGAGATGGCCGCGACCGACATTCTGGGCCAGGTCGAGCACGGGCCGGACAGCCCAGGCGTGCTGCTGACCAACAGCGAGAAGTTCGCGCGCGAGACGATGGCCGAGATCGAGCGCCTGCTGCAAATCCTGCCGACCGCCGAACACGCCCGCAAGGCGTGGGAGTCTTTCGGCGAAGTGATCGTCTGCGACAGCTATGAGGAAATTGTGCGGGTCGCAGACGAGATCGCCAGCGAACACGTCCAGGTGATGACCGCCGACCCGGACTATTTCCTGAACAACATGACCAATTACGGCGCGCTGTTCCTGGGCAGTCGCACCAATGTTTCTTACGGGGACAAGGTGATCGGCACCAATCACACCCTGCCCACCAGGAAGGCGGCGCGATATACCGGCGGGCTGTGGGTCGGCAAGTTCCTTAAGACCTGCACCTACCAGAAGGTGCTGACTGACGAAGCGAGCACCCTGGTCGGCGAATATTGCAGTCGCCTTTGTGCGCTCGAAGGCTTTGCCGGTCATGGCGAGCAGGCCAATATCCGGGTTCGCCGCTTTGGCGGGCGCAACGTCCCCTATGCCGGCCAGGCCGAGCCGAGCGAGATGACCCGGGCGTGAGTGAACTGCCGCAGACCCCTTCGTTCCGCCTCGACAGCAAGCGCGCCGTCGTGACTGGTGCGGGGAGCGGCATTGGCCTGGCCGCCGCTGCCGCGCTGGCCCAAGCGGGGGCAAGCGTAACGCTGGTGGCCCGCACCGCCAGCGAGATCGAGGTCGCGGCGGCACAAATCGGCCAAGGTGCCAGCGCGGCGGTGCTCGACGTTACTGACCTCGATGCCGTGGCCGGCTTTTTCGCCGGCCACGAGGCGTTCGACATCTTGGTCAACAACGCCGGAACCAATCGCCCCATGCCGATGTGGGAGGTGTCCGAGGCCGATTACGACGCGGTGCTCGATCTCAACCTCAAGAGCGCGTTCTTCGTCGCCCAGGCTTGCGCCCGGCAGATGATCGCCGCGGGAAGGCCGGGAAGCCTGATTCACATGGGGTCGCAGATGGGCCATGTTGGCGGCCCCAACCGCAGCCTCTACTGCGCCAGCAAATGGGCGCTCGAAGGCATGAACAAGGCCTTTGCGCTCGACCTCGCCCGTCACGGCATCCGTTCCAACACCATTGCCCCGACATTCATCGAGACGCCCCTGACGCGGCCGATGTTCGAGGAGGCGGCCTTCCGGGACAGCGTCCTGGCCAAGATAAAGCTGGGCCGGATCGGCACAGTGGAAGACCTAATGGGGTCGCTGCTGCTTCTCGCCTCTGAGGCGTCAAGTTTGATGACTGGCACAAGTATAATCATTGATGGAGGCTGGACTGCGGAGTGAATTTTTGCCGCGCCGAGACATTCCCTCACTGCGGGGTGCGTATCTCGATGGGTGCGCGATGAAGCACCCTGACGTTCAACTGCCCAGTCCAAGAGGTGGGCAGAGGACTGGGGTCTCAGATTTGCCCCACTTCAAGGCTCGCCCCATTGCTCATGCGGAAAAGTCAGAATCGCGTGATTTAGAAAGGCAGTAGGTTGACAAAAGATAGTGTCGGAAACTTTGATGTCCGCTCAATGCAAGACTCGATGAATGGTCTGCAGATCAGTCCAGATCACGAGCTTGCCGATCACTTTCGAAGGGCTATGCGCCGACTTTCTGCAGGTGTCGCGGTCGTTTGCTGTGCGGACGCACAAGGTCCCGTTGGCTTGACGGCTACGTCTGTTACCTCATTGTCGATGGATCCGCCATCGCTGTTGGTTTGCATAAATCGGTCTGCCTCGCTGCGTACTTCTTTGGCGATCAACATGCCATTCTCGATAAACCTTCTGGGCCGACAGCATGCGGACATATCTAACGCATTCGGCGGTGCGGCGCGAGGAGAGGATAGGTTTCGCTTTGGCGATTGGGAAACCGGCATATCCGGGGTGCCAATACTCAAGGACGCCATCGCGCGTATCGAATGCGTGGTCGACCTTGAAGTCGAATACGGCAGCCACACCATTTTTGTTGGACGCATAACACGATGCATTTCTGCAATCACAGGGGATCCTTTGATCTACGCAGACGGAAGATACATGTAGCGACGCGTTTCATCGGAAATGGTCTGAACGAAATTATCAGGCATCTCTCTTTCTAAGGCTAATAAATGACAATCTTAGTTACCGGAGCGACTGGAGCTGTTGGCGCAGGTTTGAGCACCCGACTCTCGAAGGAGGGTTTGAGCGTCCGGGTAATGACGCGGTCGCCGGAAACTTCGCCCTTCCCGAAGGACGTTCAGGTTGCGAAGGGTGACTTTTCTGATCTCACATCTCTGAGATCTGCCGTGGAAGGTGCCTTCGAAGCCGCTGATCTGAAGAGCGCGGAACTCATTGACTTGCCATTCAGGTCATCGAACGAGCCTGCCTTTATGCGAAGCTATGCCTGAATTGACCGGGGGGAATTCCGTACTTGCGGCGAAAGGCTCTCACAAACGCGGCCTCGCTAGCGTAGCCCACGGTAAAGGCGATTTCGATCAGCGGGGCATTGCTTTCGCGAAGCATGGCGACAGCTTGCTCGAGCCTCAGGTCGGTCAGCGCAGTCAGCGGGGGCACTCCCATCAATTTCGTGAAGCGTGTGGCAAAAGCAGTGCGGCTGAGCCCTGCCTCTTTGGCCAGCGCAGCGACTGTCCAGCGGCGGCGCGGGTCGGCGAAATAGGCAGACCAGGCGCGCAGCAGCTTGGCATCGTGCGCGATCCCCGCCGCCATGGCATCGCTCGCCACACCGGTCGTGCGCGCAAAGCGGATCAGTTCGCCCTGGATGATCTCGGCGCAGCGGCGGCGGATCATGTTGTCCTGATCCTCACGATCGAGTTCGATCAACAGGATCGCAAGGATATTGCGCAGTATTGAAGCGGTCGGCTCGGCATCGGGCGGCACGATGATCACGTCGTCAGCCAGCCCTTGGAGCACCGCTGCACGGCGGCTTATGCTGCCCAGGAACAGGCAGAAGCTATTGTCGGCAGATCTGGTCCCGATCCAGCGGTGTTTGCGGCCGATCTGAAAGCCGACCGCCGTCCCCTCCAGCACTTCGAAGGTTCGCTCCACCGTTTCAAGGCGATAATCGCCTTTGATCGCCGTGAACATCATGGTGCGCTCAAGCGCTTCGATTGTTTCATCGAAATCGCCTTCGCGCACGATCAAGGAAGTCGCGACTTCAGCGACGCGAACATCGGGCAGTGTGACATTTGTGAACGATCGATCAATCAAAACGTCTCTCCGCTCAATGACTCCTCTGCCGCCCCCAGGTAGATTTGCCAACAACTAAAAACCGCCCAGCCGGAGGCCGAAGAGAATCATGACTACTCCCCAATCGCAGTTCGCCAGCGCTGGCGAAGTTCGGATTCATTACACCGTGCATGGCAGCGGCGATCCGCTTATCCTGCTCCACGGCGGCGGGCCGGGGGCAACTGGCCTCAGCAACTACAGCCGCAACGTGGCCGCGCTGGCCGAGCACTTCACTTGTTATGTGATCGACTTTCCAGGCTGGGGGCAATCGTCCAAAAATCTCGACAGCTTTGGCGCGGCCAATCCGTTCATTAACGGCGCGCGCGCGGTCAAGTTGTTCATGGACAAGCTCGGGCTGGCCAAGGCGCATCTGATTGGCAATTCTTTTGGCGGGGCGGTGGCCTATGCCATGGCAATGGAGTTCCCCGAGCGGGTCGATCGGTTGGTCACCATGGGTCCGGGTGGCGCCTGGATCGAAGGCGAGGGCATGACCCCCGGAATCTTCCAGTTGCTGACCTACTATTCCGGTGAAGGGCCGACGCGGGAAAAGCTGGAGGCATTCCTGCAGAACCTGGTGTTCGATACTTCGGTGCTGACGCCCGAACTGATCGACGAGCGCTTTGCCGCAAGCAACAATCCAGAGATTGCCGCCAACCCGCCGCTGCGCATTCCCCCCGGAGCAACTGGGCCCTTGCCGCGCGAGATGTTTCTCAGCGAAGATCCCCGGCTCAAATCCTTGCCCCACAAGGCGCTGCTAATCTGGGGGCACCAGGACAAGATCAACCTGCCGGCCGGCGCCCGATCCTTCGGCGTGGTGCCCAACCAGCAGACTGTGTGGTTCGAAAATTGCGGCCACTGGGCGCAGTGGGAACATGCCGACCGGTTCAACCAACTGGTGATCGGATTTCTGCAATGACCGAGGCGCCGGCGCTCAGGCTTGGCTACCTGCTGATCGAGTCCGAAAGGCTGGACCAATGGGAAGTCTTTGCACGCGATGGGCTTGGCCTTCATGCAGACCGACTTTCGTCGGATCTGCTGGCGCTGCGACTTGACGACCGCGAGCGGCGGATCATGGTCCGGCGCGGCTCTGCCGAAGACGTGGTCGCGCTCGGCTGGGAAACCGATGACCCGGCGGCGCTCGAACAGATGCATGCCCACCTGACGGCGAACGGAATCTCGCCGACTTCCGGCACAGCCAGAGAAGCGCAACTGCGCGGGGTCGAGGGATTTTGCGGGTTCGAAGGGCACAAGGGGCTGCGTTTCGAGTTCTTCAGCAACGCCAAGCGTACGAACGCCGCACTGGACGGCAAGGTGAGCGGTTTCGTGACAGGCACCGGCGGTCTGGGGCATGTTGCCCTGTTCACCCGCAAGCCCGAGGCGTTGACCGAGGACATGCAGCGCCTGCTCGGTGCGCGGCTCAGCGACAGAATTACTGACAGGATCATGGGGTTGGAGATGGAGTTCACCTTTCTCCATCTCAACGAGCGCCACCATTCATTGGCGATCGCCGCAACTGCGGGTCTGCGCCTCAATCCGATCCGCACGCGGGCGCAACACCTGATGCTGGAAGCCGAGACGCTGGAGGATGTGGGCGACGCCTATCTGCGATGCAAGCAACTCGGTTTCCAGATCGCCATGGGCATGGGTCAGCACCCCAACGATCTGGGGCTCAGTTTTTATGTCGTGAGTCCCTCGGGCTTCGAAGTCGAACTCGGCCACGAACCACGCAAGATTGGACCTGAATGGGAGGTCCGGGATTATCGCGGGATCAGCAAATGGGGCCATCAGCCCGAGTTTCGGCCCAGCCTAGGTGAAAAAATGAAATCTGGCTGGACAGCACTTCGGTCGCTGGTCCGCCAGGATTGAGGGGATCGACGATGACAAATCACGATGAACTCGCCCGACGTTTGCGCTCAGCCTATTCCGCAAGGTCCGGTTGCTCCTCTGCGAGACGGATTGGAGCCGACCGATGCGGCTGGCGCCTATGCTGTGCAGGCGATCAACACGCGCTTTTGGGAGAGCCAGGGTCGCCGGATCGTCGGGCGCAAGGCGGGGCTGACGGCAAGGGCCGTGCAGCAGCAGCTTGGTGTCGACCAGCCCGACTTCGGGGTTCTATTTGAAGACATGCGCGTGACCGATGGCGGGGCGCTGGATCCGGCGCGCTGTCTTCAGGCAAAGGCGGAGGCCGAGATCGCCTTTGTGCTGGGCGCTGATTTGCCTTCGGCTGAGACAGGGCTTGAGGACATGGCAGAAGCTGTCGCTGCGGTGCATGCCGCGATCGAGATCGTCGACAGCCGGATCGCCGACTGGAAGATCAGCTTTGCAGACACGGTGGCGGACAACGGCTCCTCCGCCTTTTTCGTATTGGCCGATCAGGGCCTGCCATTGGCCGGTCTGGACCTCGCAGGTGCCGCCATGGTGATGACAGTGAACGGCGAGGTCGCATCGACCGGAATTGGCGCAGCAGCATTGGGCAACCCGCTTAACGCGGCAACCTGGCTGGCCCGGACGCTTGCGGCCGCTGGCGAGCCACTGAAGGCGGGAGACATTCTTCTGGCCGGTGCGCTTGGGCCCATGGTCGCCCTGAAGGCTGGTGACGAAGTTCGTGCCGAGATTGCCGGTATTGGTGTCTGTTCCTTCACATTCACGGGGGTCTGAGCATGGCCAGGACCAAGGTCGCCATCATTGGCTCCGGCAACATCGGCACGGACCTGATGATCAAGGTGATGCGCCTGTCGGACGTGCTCGAAATGGGCGTGATGGTGGGCATCGACCCTGCATCTGACGGGCTTGCACGTGCCAGGCGCATGGGCGTGGCGACGACCCACGAAGGGATCGACGGCCTCATGGCCATGGCCGAGTTCCAGGACGTCGATATCGTTTTTGACGCAACCTCGGCTGGCGCGCACAAGCGCAACAGCGAACTCGTCCTCGCGGCCGGCAAGCGGATGGTCGACCTGACCCCGGCGGCCATCGGTCCCTATGTGATCCCTCCCGTCAATGGCGATACCTGTCTTGACGCGAAGAACGTCAACATGGTCACCTGTGGCGGGCAGGCAACAATCCCCATCGTTGCGGCTGTCAACCGCGTCTCCAAGGTGCACTATGGCGAGATCGTCGCTTCCATCGCTTCAAAGAGCGCAGGCCCCGGCACGAGGGCCAATATCGACGAGTTCACCGAGACGACGAGCCAGGCGATCATGGACGTTGGCGGAGCAGCGCGAGGCAAGGCAATCATCATCCTCAACCCGGCCGAGCCGCCCTGATCATGCGCGACACAGTCTATTGCCTTTGCGCAGACGCAGACCGCGATGCGATCCGCCAGTCGATCGAGGATATGGTTGCTGAAGTTCAGGCCTATGTTCCAGGCTACCGGCTGAAGCAGGCGGTTCAGTTCGAGAGTAGTGGCTCCAACCGCCACTTGCGGATCCCCGAGATGGCGACCTTGGGACAAACCGAGTTCACCGGGCTCAAGGTCAGTGTCTTTCTCGAGGTAGAAGGCGCGGCCCATTATCTGCCCGCCTATGCCGGCAACCTCGATATCATGACCTCTGCGGCCATGAAGACAGCGGAGAAGATCGCCGTGCGCATGCGCGAAGGAGTGGCAGCATGATCCTCGATCCGACCACCACCAAACTCTATATCCAGGATGTGACGCTGCGCGACGGGATGCATGCGATCCGCCACCAATATGGTCTTGATCATGTCAAGGCGATTGCCAGGGCGCTGGATGCGGCCAAGGTCGATGCGATCGAGGTCGCGCATGGCGACGGCCTTCAAGGCTCAAGCTTCAACTATGGCTTTGGTGCCCATACCGACTGGGACTGGATTGGTGCTGTTGCCGAGGTGCTGGAACACGCGGTACTGACCACCCCTGCTCCTTCCGGGCATTGGCACGGCGCATGATCTGAAACACGCCTATGAGATGGGCGTCCGTTCCGTGCGTATTGCGACACATTGCACCGAAGCCGATGTCAGCAGGCAGCATATTGAAGCCGCGCGCAATCTCGGCATGGACGTCTCCGGCTTCCTGATGATGAGCCATATGACCAGTCCCGAGGCGCTGGCACAACAGGCCTTGCTCATGGAAAGCTATGGCGCGCACTGCGTCTACGTGACGGACAGCGGCGGCGCCATGAACATGGATGAATATGCCGCACGATGCCAGGCCTATGACCGGGTCCTCAAGCCCGAAACCCAGCGCGGTGTGCACGCGCACCATAATCTCAGTCTTGGCGTCGCGAACTCGATCGTGGCCGTCCAGAATGGCGCGATCCGGGTCGATGCGAGCCTTGCAGGCATGGGCGCTGGCGCAGGCAATGCCCCACTTGAGGTGTTCATTGCGGCTGCCGACCGTATGGGCTGGAACCATGGCTGCGACCTGTTCGCTCTGATGGATGCCGCCGAAGATCTTGTCCGTCCGCTCCAGGATCGCCCGGTCCGGGTGGACCGCGAGACGCTGACGCTGGGTTATGCCGGGGTCTACTCCAGCTTCCTGCGCCACGCGGAAAAGGCAAGCGCCGACTACGGAGTCGACACCCGCTCCATCCTCGCAGAGGTCGGCCGCCGCAAGATGGTCGGCGGACAAGAAGACATGATCGTCGATATCGCACTGGATCTGGTGAAAGGAGAAAAACAGCAATGACTGCCGAGCACTTCCATGCCGACGTAGCGATCGTCGGCTATGGCCCCACCGGGGTTGCCGCGGCCAACTTTCTTGGCAGTCGCGGCGTCAAGGTCGTCGCTTTCGAGCGCGAGAAGGACATTTACCAGCGAGCCCGAGCTGTAACCGTCAACGACTGGACACTGCGCTGCTTCCAGGCCGTCGGGCTCGATCAGGCTCTCCTGAAGGACATGGATCCGCACACGCAGTATCGCTGGAAAACCTATGCTGGCAAGGAACTGATGCGGGTGGCGGTTGAACCCTCAACCCTGGGCCAACCGGCAGCCATGGCGATCTACCAGCCGGTGATGGAGCAGACCCTGCGCGATGGTGCTGCCCGCTTCGCGGACCACGTCGAGGTGCGATACGGGAAAAGCGTGACCGGAGTTGTGCAGGATGCCGAAGGCGCGACGGTTGCGCTCGGCGATGAGCGCGTCCGGGTACGCTATGTCCTGGCCTGCGATGGCGGCTCCAGTGCAACGCGTGAGCAACTGGGCATAAAGCTGCTGGGCGACACGATCGACACCCGCTGGGTAGTAATCGACGCCAAGATCAAGCGTTGGTGGCCCGAACGCCACATCCTGAAATTCTGGTCCGATAACAGGCGCCCGGTCGTCGATATCGCGCTGGGTCTTGGCAACCACCGCTGGGAATTCCCGCTCGAACCGCACGAAAGCGAAGATCAGTTCGCGACCAAGGAGCTGCTCTGGGCGCTTCTCAATTCAATGGGCGTGACCGCTGAGGACGTTGAGATACACCAGCATGCCTTCTACCGTCACCATGTCCGCGCTGCCGAGCGCTGGCGTGACGGGCGCGTGTTCCTGCTTGGCGATGCCGGACACCTGATGCCGCCCCTGGGCGGGCCAGGGTATGCAATCGGGTATCCGCGATGCCTTCAACCTCAGCTGGAAGCTCCATCTGGTGATCGCAGGACTAGTAGCCGGCGCGGCCGCTGAAACGCTGCTGGACAGCTACGAAGCTGAACGGGCGCCCAATGTCGCCTTCATGACCGCCGAGTCCGAGCGTCTTGGCCGGATCATCAAGATGCAGATGACCGCCAGCGAAAAAGCAGAAGCCCTGTTTGCAGCCGTGTTTGGCAAGCTTGGGATCAAACCGCCGCCGCTGCCGATTGCCTTGCCCCCACAACTTGACACGGGCTGGCTCAGCGGGGTTCCTGTCAAAGGCAATGCGTTGGGCAAGATGCCGCCGCAGCCGGTCATGGGTA
The DNA here is from genome assembly GCA_016704425.1 of Sphingomonadales bacterium. Classification (GTDB taxonomy): domain Bacteria; phylum Pseudomonadota; class Alphaproteobacteria; order Sphingomonadales; family Sphingomonadaceae; genus Aquisediminimonas. The sequence continues at coordinate 86,303 of JADJAC010000004.1, read as the reverse complement.
CGGCGAAGGGGCGGTATGGCAAACTCGACGATCTGATCGGCAGCGGGTTCGTGCTGTTGGGCGAAAATTGCGACCCGACCAAACTGCTCTCTCAGGATCAACGCGCAGAATGGGACCGCCTGGGCGCCAGCTACCGAGCCGTGCGATCGGTCGATCTGGCGAGTGAGGCTGACACCGATCTGATCGATCTCGATGGCACATTGCTCAACTGGATGCGTGCCCACGGGGCAAAGGTAATTGCCCTTCGCCCGGACCGCTTTGTGGTGGCGGAGCATGTGTCGGGTCTGGAGTTGCCTTCGGTGCGTCGCTGAAAGCAGGATTTGCCAAGATTGAAAATAGCCTGAGGAACCAGGCTTGGATACTAGCGACACCCTATGACTCTCAGATCTGAAGTCTTTGTCGTCCCCTTTGCGACTGGAGGTCGGAAACCTTCTTGATGAATGGATGGCCGCATTGGGGGAAATTGCCGAATGAGGCGAACGATGCTCATTCGGGCAACAATAGAGATGACCTCGATATCCTCTTCGTTGTCGATTTCCGACAGTCCGGCTTCGGACTGGAAACCCTGAAATTGGACATGGCCAAGCGTTGCCTGGATCGTCTGCCTTCCAAGATTTCAAACTAAGAGCTGCCGTTCCGGAGTGTCGAACAAAGCAGACATCACCGGCATCAAGTTCGCGACCCTTGCACAATCCATTCGACTTCCTTGTCATTCGGAGCATTGGTCACTGGTGACCGCGAACCATAGACGTTCGCCGGAGCGCCCCAGGTCAGCTGACTATCGGGGCTCTGGGTGGTGGGAGCAGCGCGGTGCTGCTCCGATCAAGGAGTCCACCCATGACAAAGACAGCCAAAACAACATCTGAATCTGTTGATCCAAAGGTGCCAGTGCCTCAGACCAAACGCGCGATGGTTGTCGCACTTCTCTCTCGGCCACATGGCGCAAGCCTTGCCGAGATTGTAACAGCGACCGGCTGGCTCGCCCATACAGCGCGAGCCGCCCTGAGCGGCCTCAAGAAACAGGGCCATGCGCTCGCCAGTGACAAGGCCGACGGGGTTAGGCGCTACCGGATTACTGGTGGGATAGCCCAATGACCAAGATTGTGCACTTGACCAAGTCACCGAGCTGGCGACAATGTCGCCAGCCCAACTCCGTGATGCGTGGCTTTCGCATAATGGAGCCCCGGCCCCCAACCTCTCAGCTGACCTCCTGAGGTTGGGTCTGGCCTATCGGATCCAGGAAAATGCCCTTGGCGGTCTTACGGCGCCCGTTCGACGACAGTTGGAAGGGTCGGGACATGCGGCAGTCGATGGAGCAACGCTCAAGCCGGGCACGAGACTGCTGCGCACTTGGAACGGACGGAGTGTCTCAGTGACGGTCACGGAGACGGGGTTCGATTATGATGGCAAGGCCTGGGCCTCGCTGACCGCCATCGCGAAGTCGGTCACCGGCTTCCAATGCTCCGGGCCGCGCTTCTTCGGGATCGGTCGTCATGCACGGAGCTGAACAGTCCCCAACGCGGCGCGGTCCGACCCGTTGCGCGATCTATTGCCGCAAGTCGACCGAGGAAGGACTGGATCAGGCGTTCAATAGTCTGGATGCCCAACAGGAAGCCTGTGCTGCCTATATCACGAGCCAACGCCATGAAGGTTGGACGCAGGTCAAAACTCACTATGCCGATGGTGGGTTTTCGGGTGGGAACATCGAACGACCGGCCCTTCGCCGCCTGCTCGACGATGTGAAAGCCGGCGTGGTTGACGTCATCGTTGTGTATAAGGTCGACCGGTTGACCCGAAGCCTTTCGGACTTCGCCAAGATCGTCGATATCCTCGATAGTCGTGGCGCTTCGTTTGTCTCGGTCACCCAGTCGTTCAACACGACAACCAGCATGGGGCGGCTTACTCTCAATGTGCTGTTGTCATTCGCGCAGTTCGAACGCGAGGTGACCGGTGAGCGGATCCGCGACAAGTTCGCGGCATCGAAGCGCAAGGGCATGTGGATGGGTGGCGTGGTTCCGCTTGGATACAAGGTTGAAGGCCGCAAGCTGGTCATCGTGGAGGAAGACGCAGCGATCGTCCGGCACATCTTCACGCGCTATGCCGAGCTCGGCTCGGGACGTCTGCTTGTCGAAGAGCTTCGTGCCGAAGGCTATCGCACCAAAGTCCGGCAGCTCAAGACGCGAACGGTCGGTGGCATCCCGTTCGGGTTCGGCATGCTGTTCAACATGCTCTCCAACCGCACCTATAGAGGCGAGATCAGCCACAAGGGGGAAATCCACCAAGGCGAGCAGCAGGCGATCATTGATGAGGATCTTTGGACCCGCGTGCATGATCGGATGGCAAGTAATCGGGTTGCACGGGTGGAGAAGGTCAACGGTCGCAATCCAAGCCTGTTGGCAGGTGTCATCTTCGATGGTCTGGGACGGCGTATGTCGCCGAGCCATAGCAAGAAGCAGAACAAGCGCTTCCGCTATTACCTGACCCGACCGTCCGAGATTGATCGCGAAGGCGAGCCTGCATGGAGTGTCCCTGCGCACGAGATCGAAACGCGGGTAATAGCATTGACCTCGGCGCTGTTCGATGACCATGCCCGCTTGGGACAGATCTGCGCAGGGAGAGCATCTGGGGCAACCGAGACTGCGCTCGCTTTCCAGATCGCCAAGCAGATGAAGGCGCAACTCGCAGCGACCCATGCCCGCCACACATTGCTTGGCGCGCTGATTGCCAAGGTAACAATCGGGGCTGACGGACTGCGGGTTGTAATTGATCGCGCGGCCTTGCTTGCGCGCCTGAAGCTTCCGACGGAAGGCGACATGGCACCGGTGGAACTTGTGGTGCCGATCGCCAGGGTTCGACGCGGACAAGATGTTCGGCTGGTTATTACCAGCGACAGTCGGGGGCCAGATCCTGACACGCAGTTGATTTCGCTCCTTCGCGAAGCCCGCACGCTGCAGCTGATGTTTCGGGCGAACCCTGATCTGACGATCTTAACGCATGCTCAGGCGAGTGGCCAGTGCCGCAAGAGGCTGGCCCGTCTGATGCGACTGTCGTGGCTGTCGCCTCAAATCACCGAAGCCATCCTCGCCGGTCGCCAGCCAAGTCGTTTGACTGCACGCAGGCTGATCGCTTCGGACATTCCCGAATGCTGGCGGAAGCAGGCCGATGTGCTGGGGTTCAACTGACATAATCACCTGGCCCATGTGAGGTCTGGAAAAGGGCTCGCCGAGGTGGCGGGCCCTTTCTGCGCCACCCTAGCGGATTGTTGCCGGCTCCAAGCCTCACCGTATGATGGCAGCGGCGAAAGGCCCGCGAAAGTCCGCGGAAATATGGGAGTCTTCCCGCAACGGACCGATCAGCGCTGGAAGTTAGAAGAAATTGGTCGGGGAAAGAGGATTCGAACCTCCGGCCCCTGCCTCCCGAAGACAGTGCTCTACCAGGCTGAGCTATTCCCCGACCGATGCGGATTCGGCGCGATGGCCGAGTGGCAGGCGGACGCCCTTAGCGGTGGATGCCCTGCGGTTCAACCCCGCGCGGCGATCATGTCTTCGACCGCCACGAATTTTTCGCGCGGCGCGCCTTCGCGGGCACGGGCGATTTCGGCCTGCTCGATCTTCTTCCAGTCGCGGAACGTGACAATATCGACGCCACGGCCTGCAAGCAGCGCGTCAAGGCCAGGGCGCCCTTCCCGTTCGGCGCCGTCGCCAATATCGGCCGCAATCAGATCGACGACGGAGAATCCGTCGGGCCGGTTGGTGCCGATTGTCCCTGTCGGCCCGCGCCGCGCCCAGCCGACGCAATAGAGCCCTGGAAGGACACGCCCTTCCGAATTGGCGAAACGGCCGCGGCCATGTTCGTAAGGCACGCCGTGGATCGGCGGGGTCTGATATCCAATGCAGGAAATGACGAGCCCGCATGGGATGACATAGGTCTCGCCCGTTCCCACGGAACGTAAATCGGCATCGAGTCTTGTTCTTTCGACAATGACCCGCTCGACCTTTCCATCGCCTTCAATCGCGACCGGGCTGGCAAAGAAATCGAACTCGATCGTGATGTCCTTCGGGTCGACTCCATTGGCCGCAAAGTCACGAAGATGGGTCACGGACTTGCGCATGCCCGGCTCCAGCAGGGCGTCGTCGGCAAGGGGTGGAAGATCGGCAGGGTCCACCGCAGGCTTGGCGCGGATCAAATGGCCAAGCTCGCCCAGTTCCTTTGGCGTCATCGCAATCTGGTGCGGCCCACGCCTGCCGAGCAACGTCACGCGCTTGATGCCCGAATGGTCCAGCGCGTCGAGCGCATGGGAAACGATATCGGCGCCCTCGAATTCCGCACGTGTCTTGGCGAGTATCCGCGACACATCAAGTGCGACGTTGCCATTGCCGACCACGACGGCTCCCGGCCCGGCAAGCAAAGGGTCGAGATCGGCAAAATCCGGATGGCCATTGTACCAGCCGACAAAGGCCGCCGAGCCAATGACGCCGGGCAGGTCGCTTCCCGGAATATCGAGCGGACGGTCATTGGGCGCACCGGTTGCCAGCACAACCGCATCATAAAGCCGGGTCAGTTCGTCGACGCTGACATCCTTGCCAACCAGAACATTGCCGACAAAGCGGACATTGTCCGAAAGGTTCACGCTCTCATAGCGCTTGTAGACGCCCTTGATCGACTGGTGATCGGGCGCCACGCCAAAGCGGATCAGGCCATAGGGAACGGGAAGGCGATCAATGATGTCAACACGGACATCATCGCCAAACTTCTTCTGTGCGGCTTCTGCAGTGTAATAGCCCGCAGGGCCTGATCCAACGACCGCGATATGGCGCATATCGGCTGACATCCCCTTGTGTTTGGCGCTGATGCTAACGGACCAGTCGCCAAGCGCAAGGGGGCAGCTGCACGATGTACGGCTGAGGCCGCCCCTACTCCGCCGCCATTGCCAATTCGGTTGTCTGCGGCCCGCGCAGCACAACGCCGGGGTGGACGCCCAGATATTCGCCGTTCCGGAACGTCACCTGACCAGACTTGATCGTATAGTCATATCCTTCGGCCTTCTGGAGCAGACGCTTGCCACCTGCGGGCAGATCGAACGCCAGCCAGGGCTTGCCGAGCTTGACCTTGTTCATGTCGATCACATTGACATCTGCAAGATAGCCGGGCGCGATCAGGCCGCGATCCTCGAGGTGATAGAGCAGCGCGGTATCCCGGCATTGGCGCTTGATCGCATTTTCAAGGCCGATCCGGGCCTTCTTGCGGTCGCGCACCCAGTGCTGGAGCATGAAGGTGGGGGAGGCCGCATCGCAGATCGTTCCGCAATGTGCGCCGCCGTCCGAAAGCGAATTGACCGTGTCGTCCGCGTGCTGGAGTTCCTCGAGGAAATCGAGGTTGCCATCGGCATAGTTGAGGATCGGGAAATAGATGAAGCCCTTGCCCTCATCGCGCATCAGAAGGTCATAGGCATATTCGTCACCCGAGACGCCAGCGGCGGCGGCGCGGGCCATGATGCTCTCCGCCTGGGTCGGCTCATAGTTGAAGTCCGGGTCCATCTCGAACTGGATGAACCAGCCGCCTGCAACAATTTTCAGAAGCTCTGCGATGTCGCTTTCGGGAAAGACATTCGCTTCGGAGAGCATGCGCGCCTTGAATGCCGGGTCCTTGAGATGCGCGAGCTGCTGCTCCCACGGGAGGCCCTCGATCTCGACCCAGGCCGGCTTGAAACGGAAGGGATGGACCGTCCCGCGCCAGGCCATCACAATGCCGTTGCCGCGCAGGGCAATCTGCGCAACGATATGGGCGCCTTTCGCATTTTCTGCACGCATGTTGGCGATCTGTTCAACAAGCGGCAGTTCCTTGGCGATCGACTGGAGCGCCGCAAAGGTCACGGGCATGCCCGTTTCGCGGCTGAGTTCGCCCATCCACTCGAACTCATTCCATTCGCGCTTCAGGTCGGATGCCATTTCGAACACGCCATATCCAACCCGTCCCATCGCCCGTCCGATGCCAAGCAACTCTTCCTTGGTTGCCGTCGTCCCGGGGACGAGAACGCCATCGACCGACTTGTGGAGGACGGTTCGAGAGGTCGAGAAACCGAGCGCTCCGGCGCGCAGGCCGTCCTCGACGATTCGCGACATTTGCGCGATATCGGTTTCGGTCGGCGGCTCGTTGTTGGCCCCGCGTTCACCCATCACATAGGCGCGAACAGCGCCATGCGGGACATGCGTACCGACATCGACTGTGCGTGGCAGCCGTTCGAGCGCGTCGAGATATTCCGGAAACGTCTCCCAATCCCAGGTCATGCCTTCGGCGAGCGCGGTGCCGGGAATATCCTCAACGCCTTCCATCAAGCCGATCAGCCAGTCATGCTTGTCAGGCTTGGCTGGCGCAAATCCGACGCCGCAATTGCCCATGACAACCGTCGTCACGCCGTGCCAGCTTGAAGGCGCCATTTCCGGATCCCAGGTGGCCTGGCCGTCATAATGGGTGTGAACATCAACGAAACCGGGCGTGACGATCCTGTCCGTCGCGTCGATTTCCTCGCGACCCTTGGCGTCAACCTTGCCAACTGCCGTGATCAGCCCGCCATCAATGGCGACGTCACCTTTGAATGACGGCCCGCCGGTTCCATCGACGATTGTTCCACCACGGATCACCAGATCGTGCATTTCGACTCTCCCAGGTTTCGATTTGCAATCGAGACTAGCACAGATTGACGTAAACGGAAGGTGTAAACCTCACAGGGTGACGACGACCTTGCCTTTGGCGTGTCCGGCCTCGAGATAGGCCATTGCATCGGCAATCTGTTCAAAGGGAAAGTGTCTGTCTGCAATGATCTTCAATGTTCCCGCATCGACCATGGCGGCGAGCGCGGAAAGGTCACTGCTGTTCGGGTGAAGAAAATAATAATGATAGGACACGCCATTCGCAGCGGCCTTTCGGCGCAAGCCGAGGCTGGCGAGCCAGAACAGGGTCTTGATCCCCATCCCCATGCCGAGCGCCTTGCTCGCAGCCGAAGGTGTTGGCAGCCCGGCGATCGAAATGACGGTGCTGCCGGGGCGGGCAACCTTGAAGCAGGCGTCCAGCGCGTCTCCGCCCGCCAGATCGAACACGGCATCGAATGTGCGGCCGAGGCTCGCAAGGTCAGTGGTCGTGTAGTCAATCACATGATCGGCACCCATCGCGCGGACCAGTGCATCACCGCGCGGCGAGGCCGTCGTCGAAACCTCGGCGCCCATGCTCTTGGCAAGCTGGATCGCAAGGCAGCCAACCCCGCCCGCGCCTGCGGTAATCAGAACATGCATGCCGGGTCGAATGTGGAGAAGGTCCCGCAGGGCCTGCTGCGCGGTTTGCCCTGCGAGTGGCAAGGCACTGGCGGTGGCGAGGTCGATCGAGCTCGGCGCCAGACTTGCGCAACGCGCATCAATACGTGCCACTTCGGCAAAGCTCCCCATGTCGTTGATCCGGGAACAGGCGATCACGCGATCACCAACCTTGAACCCCGCAACGGCCGACCCGACGGCAATCACTTCGCCCGCAAGATCATTTCCAAGAGTGGCAGGCAGCTTCGGCCGATAGAGCACACGCAGAGCCCCATGGCGCGTCTTGTAGTCCACCGGATTCAGGCTGACGCCGGCAATCCGAACCAGCAGATCATGGGCGCGCAATTCCGGTTCCGGTGCCTCGTCGAGCGACGCGCACTCTGGCCCGCCATAGCGATGGATCCGATAAGCCTTCATCTTGTGCCTCTTTCTCGGTTGTCTGGTCGAACCCTGTGCGGGGGCCTGCAGCCGCTTGCAAGGAAATTTGCCTGTCTGGCGGTCTGCCGCCTCGCGGTCTAAGGCACAGCGGTGACGCAGGGCCCGGAAACATTCGATGCCATCATCCTCGGCGCCGGCGGGGCGGGAATGATGTGCGGGGCAACGGCCGGACAGCGCGGCAAGGCGGTGCTGATCGTCGATCACGCCGAAGCGCCGGGCAAGAAGATCCTCATTTCGGGCGGCGGGCGGTGCAATTTCACGAACGTCTTCACGGGCGCCGACCGTTACATCTCTGCCAACCCCCATTTCGCCAAATCGGCGCTTGGCCGATATCGACCGGAAGATTTCATCGCGCTTGTCGAGGCGCACAGGATTGCCTGGCATGAAAAGACGCTGGGCCAGCTCTTCTGTGACGGATCGGCGCGCCAGATTGTCGATATGCTCCTTGAGGAATGCGCGGCGGGCAAGGTGAATATCGCCTTGGGAGAGGCCATCTCGAGCGTCGACCATGCAGACGGCCTGTTCCGCATTGCCTTTGGCGGACGTCTTGCTGCCGCGCCCGCACTTGTCATTGCCACAGGCGGCCTTTCGATTCCGAAGATGGGCGCGACAGGCTTTGCCTATGATCTGGCCCGCAAGTTCGGATTGAAAGTGGTCGAGCCGCGTCCCGCGCTGGTGCCCTTCACGCTTGGTCCGGACGATGCGCTGTTTACCTCGCTCTCGGGCGTCTCGGCCGACGTCATCGCGCGGACCGGAAAGACGGCATTTCGTGAAGCGGCACTCTTCACGCATCGCGGATTGTCCGGGCCGGCCATTCTGCAGGTCTCATCCTATTGGCGGCACCGGGACCCGGTCGAGATCGATTTCCTGCCAGACCAGCCCGACGGATGGCTGCGCGCGCTCAAGCGCGACAATGCCCGCCTCACGCTGCGCAGGGCCCTGTCCGACCGCCTTCCCGACCGGCTGGCACAGGCGCTGGCAGACCGGATTGGCGCGACAGGTGAACTTGGCGAAGAGAAGGACGCAGCGTTAGCGCAGGTCGAACGGCAACTGGCCCGCTGGCCATTCCACCCGAACGGGACCGAGGGCTTTGCCAAGGCCGAAGTCACGGTCGGTGGGATCGCCACCGATGGGCTGTCATCACAAACCATGGAGGCGCGGCGGCTTCCCGGCCTCTATGCGATTGGCGAAGCCGTTGACGTCACGGGCTGGCTCGGCGGCTATAATTTCCAATGGGCCTGGGCAAGTGGTGTGGCCGCGGGGCAGGCGGTCTAGCACTATTTGCGCTCGACAAGCCGCTCGCAAAGCCAGAAACCAGCGCAGAGACAAATGGGCCCGTCAGCTTCCCGACGGGCCCAATTTTGCACCGAATTGGCTTCAGGTCAGAATTTGAACCCGGCTTCCACGCCCCAGATCCGGGGTTCGTTGACGAACCCGGTCAGGTTGTTGAAATCGATGCCACCGACCGCAGATGTGTCCTTGGTGATGTTGCGGACAAAGGCCGCAATGTCATATCGATCAGTCTTGTAGCCAAGCCGCAAGCCCCCTTCGAGCAGATGGGCATCCTGGAACTCGACGGACTCGTACAGGAAGAAATTGATCTTCGAGCGATAGGCCCAATCGGTATAGGCATAGACTTCGCCATTGCCGACGGGAACTGCATAGCGCGCGGTCCAGTTGGCAATCCAGCGCGGGCTTTGCGGCAGGCTGTTCCCGTTGATGTTCACGATCGCGGCCGAGAAGGGCGCCGCCGCCACGACGATGGGATCGAGGATCGTGCATAGCGAGACGTTCGGGAAAGTATCGACCCGCACTGCGCCGCACGCGGCGGTGGTGAGGTTCGCGTCCCTGATCTTGGTGTTGTTGTAGCTCAGGCCCGCCGTCAGCAGCAAATGCCGGGACGGCTTGAATTCGGCATCAAGCTCGAAGCCATAGCCGCGCACCTTCTTGGCATTGATCAGGCGATTGGCATTCACCCCGCCGCCGACAGCCGTCAGCTGCGCATTCTTCAGGTCGTAATAGAAACCGTTCAGGTTGATGCGGCCCTTGCCATCGAGAATGTCGGCCTTGATCCCGCTTTCATAGGAATAGATGGTTTCCGAATTGCCGACGGTCACGCCGGATTCAAGCGGCGTTGCTGTTGCGGGCGGGAAGAGGATGCGGCCCTGGATGCTGGGTGCGCGATAGCCCTTGGCCGCACGGGCATAGAGATTGACCGCATCGGAGGCTTCATATTTCGCCGTCAGGTCCCAGGTGATGTTGTCATCCTTGACCGAGCGGTTGACCGTGCCGAGCGGGTTCTGGAGGAAGCCCGGGAACTGCGTGTCCTTGGTGCGATCCACCTGATAGCGACGCCGGTCATTGTTGTAGCGGATGCCGCCGGTCACGCTGAGCTGGTCGGTCAGCTGGTAAGTCAGCGATCCGAAAATGCCATAGGCCTTGCTCTTCTGGCGCTGGGTCACGACGATGTTGACGCCGCCTGTCGCATTGTTCGGATCACCCAGCGTCGAGTAATTCTCGCTCAGGATGCGCAGGCTCTCGTCAAAATAGAAAAATCCGCCCTGATAGGAAAGCGCGCCATCGCCATTGCTCTCGAAGCGCAATTCCTGCGTGAACTGACTGAGCTTGGGCACGCTGTCGCGCGTTTCCGCCGTGAAGGGGATTTCGCCCGGGCCATAGAGGTTAGGCGGCAGGAAGTTGGCGCCGAAACCGCCATCGACATCGCCGACCGAAGTCGCATCGCCATCCCAATAGCTGGTGACGGAAACGAGCGAGACCGGTCCTGCGTCATAGGTGATCCGCGCGGAGCCGTTATAGGTGTTGACGTGTTGCTCATTCTGGCCGTCGGTCGAAACCTGATAGCGGCTGAAATTCGAATTGAGCCCCTTCTGGCCGCGCGTGAAGACATTGGCGCGGAATACGCGGGCCGTGCCGTCAAGCTGGCGCAGCTGTCCGCTCAGCAGGATATCGAGATCCTCGCTCGGCTTCAGGAGGAACTGGAGCCTTGCTGCGACTTCGTCATAGCCTTCAAGCGCATTCTTGGTGGTGCCGCCGGGCAGGACATTGTCGATATAGTCGCTCTGCCGCTGGTAAAGCACAGAGAGCCGGGCAGACACCGTGTCGCCCGCAATCGGCCCGCCGACCGCGCCCTGTGCGTTCAGGGCATTGAAGCGGCCATAGGAGACGCGGCCATATCCGCTCAGTTCGTCACCGGGCTTCACCGAATCAAACTTCACGATGCCCGCCGGCGTGTTGCGGCCGAACAGGGTGCCCTGCGGCCCGCGCAACACTTCGACACGGTCAAGGTCGAATACCGGAAAGCCCTTCAGGATCGGGTTTTCAAGGACGACATCGTCATAGACGAGGCTGACTGGCTGTGAGGCATTGAAATCGAAATCGGTATTGCCCAGCCCGCGGATATAGAAGCGCGGGAAGGTGCGGCCGAACGAGGATTCGATGATCAGGCTCGGCACGCGTGCAGAAAGAAAGCGGATGTCCGGCCCGCCCGACGCCAGCGCATCGAGCTTCTCACCCCTGACGGCGGTGATCGACAGGGGAACGTCCTGCAGTTTCTCCTCGCGCCGCTGCGCGGTCACGACGATCACGCCAAGCCCGTCCTCGGTGGCGGTGGCAGATTCCTGGGCAAGGGCAGGCATGGACACGCCCGCAAGCAAAGCGAAGGACGCAATTCTGATGGAGGTTGAGCGCATGTTATGGGTCTCCGTTATGTGCACCGGATGCGCAAATGCGTGGCCATAGAGATGCCGCGCGTCAATCCGGGCGACCCGAACCCGGTCGCTTTCCTGAACGCATGTTGCCCAAATGTAACGCATGAGCAGCCAGGGTGGGCAAGCGACCGCGCCCCTTGGGCCGATCCTGTCGCCCCAGCCTGCGCAGGGGCGACGGCGGTGGGGTCCCGCCCTTGCGGGCATGGCGAGGGAGCAAGGCATGACAAGACAATCAAGAACCGCCGCGTCGCACGCAAGGCGGGCCATTGAAGCGTCCGCTGATTTGCTATACATGTATGACAAATTCCCCTGACGGAGTCTGCCATCATGCTCGCCATCCGATTGCCTGCCCAGATCGAGGCGCGGCTCACCAATCTTGCCAAGGTGACGGGGCGCACCAAGAGTTTCTATGCGCGTCAGGCCATCCTCCAGCATCTCGATGAGCTTGAGGATCGCTATGTCGCCGAACAGAGGCTGACCGATCTGAAGGCCGGGCGCAGTGCATCTGCCAGCCTTGGCGATGTGTTGAACCGTTATGGCATGGACGATCGAGATTGAACGGAGCGCATAACGCGAGCTCGACAAGCTCGGCCCCCAAAATGCCAGACGTATCCTGCGGTTCCTGAGGGATCGTCTGGCGCCGCTCGAGGATCCGCGCAGCATTGGCGAAGCGCTCAAGGGCGCGAAACCGGGATCCTTCTGGAAATACCGAGTTGGTGATTACCGGATCATCGCCAATATCGAGGATGCAGAGATCAGAATCCTCAACTTGAGGATTGGTAACCGGCGGGATGTCTATCGCGCAGCGGTGAGATGAGCCGCGTCGCGCGCAAGGGGGCGACATGACTTCAATCCGCTATTTCGAGGCGCAGGTGCTGCGAAAGCGGCCCTACCTCACCGTCGACATGTGCCGGAGCGCCGTCAGCAACCCCCTCCGCCGCGAGGTGCAGGCGGACGGCCGCATCCGCCATTGGGGCGTTGTCCTCTTGCCGAACGAAGCCAAACCGCGCATCTTGCGGGTCGTAACGCTGGAAGACGGCATCACATTGCACAATGCCTTTATCGACCGGAACTTCCGGGAGGAGACACGATGAAGCTCCATTACTATCCAGAGACCGACAGTCTCTATATCGAACTGAAGCCCGATGCCGGTGTGGAAGTGCGCGAGATTGCCGACGGACTGAACGCCGATATCGGCGCAGACGGAGCGGTTGTCGGGCTCGATATCGACCATGCATCCGAAAAGCTCGATCTGGCGACACTCGAAACCCAAGGCCTCCCGCTTGCTCGCCTGAAAGCCGCATGACCCCCTTTTCCTGGACCCCTGAACCCGCATCCGGCATCACCCAGCGCTTCGTTGAGGCCAATGGCCAGACTTTCGAGCTCGCCGAATGCGGTTCGGGGGATCGGCTGGCCTTGATGCTGCACGGCTTTCCCGAGCTCAACTACAGCTGGCGCCTCCAGATGCCGATGCTTGCCGCGCGTGGCTGGCGGGTGTGGGCGCCGAACCTGCGCGGTTATGGCGCCTCGTCAAAGCCGGAGGGCGTTCGCGCCTATGCGCTCGATCATCTGACGGACGATGTGGCGGCGCTGATCGATGCCTCTGGGGCCAGGGAGGTCATGCTCGTTGCGCATGATTGGGGGGCGATTGTCGCCTGGACCTTTGCGATCCGCAAGCTGCGGCCGCTGGTGAAGCTCGTCATCATGAACGTGCCGCACCCGATGGTCGGCGCGCGGGAGATTCGCCACTGGCGCCAATTCCGGCGCAGCTGGTACATCTTCTTCTTCCAGCTTCCCCGTCTGCCCGAACGGATGATGATCCGCGACGGTGCTGCCGGGATCAAGGGCGCGTTCCGGAATATGGCCGTAGACAAGAGCCGCTTTCCGGCGGAGGTGCTTCAGACCTATGCCGATGCCGCGCTTCGCCCCGGTGCGATCACGGCGATGATCAACTATTACCGCGCGCTCCTGCGGCACCGCGACAGCGTCGACCTTGGCGACGGGCGGATCGACGTGCCGACGCTGATGATCTGGGGGGAGGAGGACAGCGCGCTCAACATCCGGTGCACCGAAGGCACGGAGGAATGGGTTCCCGATTTCACGCTCCGCCGCCTGCCGGGCGTTTCCCACTGGGTTCAGCAGGAAGCGCCGGAGGCCGTGAACGCGATTCTGGGCGACTGGCTGGACGGCTGATCCGCCTCCCTATTCGGCCTTGGGCGCCGCCTCGCTCGCGTTTTCGGGAAGGCCGCCAAGTGTGCCGACCATCTTTTTATAGGCGTCGAGATAGGCAAGGACGATCACCTGGCCAATGTCCGAATTGGTGTAGCTTCCGCCGCCCGCTGCCGCGAGCCCGCCGCCCCACCAGGCCCCGCCGCCAGCGCCCCAGCTGAGGTCCGACTTCCGGTAATAGCCTTCGGACAGGGACTCGATCTCGGTCGTGCGGACATTGACGAGGCTCAGCGTCACATTGGCTTCCTTCTTGGAAACCTTGAGGCCACCCAGCAGGCCGCCAATCGTGCGCCCGCCCAGAAAGCCGCCCAGCGCCCCGGCGACGCCCATGCCGCCCGAATTGCTGTTGCGGCTGACGATATCGGGGACGACGACATAGTCCGCTGCCTTGACCTGGCGCTTGCCGATGTTGGACCCCCGCTGCAGCTCTCCCGAATCGCCAAGCGCGCGCTCCACCGCACGCGCGGCCAGGCCGCCGCCGCGGTCAACCAGGCCGAAACAGCCCGATTTCATGACAAAGAACTTGATGAGCGCTTCGGGGCTGGAAACGCCCAGTTCCGACCACCATTTTGTTTCAGGTTCCATGATCGCGATCGTGCCGAGCCGCTTTGTGCAGACCGGGATTTCGGCGACGCCCTTGTCTTGCGCCTTCTTGGCCGACGACCGGTCATTGGCTTCCTTCGCAACGGCAGGCGCCGCGCCCGCGAGGACCATCGAAGCAGCAAGTGCTGTTGAAACGAATCTACGCAAAGTCTTTCCCCCTGTTTAACCTGAACCCTGGCCCCAATGGCACGTAGCGGCGCGCCGCGCTGTGACCTGAAGCATCAATATAACAAAAAAGCGGCGTCGGGAATTGGATAAAATGGACGGCCGGATCGTGCCCCTTTGCCCTTTGCACCGGTCACTGCTAGGGGCGCGGCCATGTCTACGCCGCCCAGAACCGAACTCTCGCGCATCCGCAATTTTTCGATCATCGCGCACATCGATCATGGCAAGTCCACCCTGGCGGACCGGCTGATCCAGCGCACGGGTGGCCTGTCCGACCGCGAGATGACCGCGCAGGTCCTCGACAATATGGATATCGAGAAGGAACGCGGGATCACGATCAAGGCGCAGACCGTCCGCCTCAACTATACGGCGAAGGACGGCCTGCTCTACGAACTGAACCTGATGGACACGCCGGGCCATGTCGACTTTGCCTATGAAGTCAGCCGCAGCCTCGCTGCGTGCGAAGGCGCGCTGCTCGTCGTGGACGCAGCGCAAGGCGTGGAAGCCCAGACACTGGCCAATGTCTACCAGTCGATCGAGCATGATCACGAAATCGTGCCCGTCATCAACAAGATCGACTTGCCCGCCGCCGAGCCGGACAAGGTGAAACTCGAGATCGAGGAAATCATCGGCCTCGATGCGTCGGACGCTGTTCTCACCTCGGCCAAATCGGGGATCGGGATCGATGAAGTGCTCGAAGCCGTCGTCACGCGCATCCCGCCGCCCAAGGGAGACCGCGATGCCCCGCTGAAGGCGATGCTCGTCGACAGCTGGTATGATCCCTACCTCGGCGTCGTCATCCTGATCCGCGTCGTGGCGGGCGTCCTGAAGAAGGGCCAGCAGATCAAGTTCATGGCGACCGGCACCCAGCATCTGGTGGACCGCGTCGGCTGCATGCGCCCCAAGATCGAACAGCTGGAAGAACTCGCCGCCGGAGAGATCGGCTTCATCACCGCGCAGATCAAGGAAGTGGCGCAAACCCGCGTCGGCGATACGATCACCGATGCCAAGCGCCCCGCGGCCGAACCGCTCCCCGGGTTCAAGGAAGTCCAGCCTGTTGTCTTCTGCGGCCTCTTCCCCGTCGATGCGGCGGATTTCGAAAAGCTGCGCGAGAGCATCTCTAAGCTCCGCCTCAACGATGCGAGCTTCAGCTTCGAGACGGAAAGCAGCGCGGCGCTGGGCTTCGGCTTTCGCTGTGGCTTCCTTGGCCTGCTCCATCTCGAAATCATCCAGGAGCGGCTGACCCGCGAATATGATCTGGACCTGATCACGACCGCGCCCAGCGTGGTCTATGAGATCAAGCTCAGCCACGGGCAGGGCGTGCTTCATCTCCACAATCCTGCCGACATGCCCGAACCGAACAAGATCGAGAGCATCGAGGAACCGTGGATCGAAGCGACCATCTATGTCCCCGACGAATATCTCGGCAGCATCCTGAAGCTCTGCCAGGATCGGCGCGGCATCCAGAAGAACCTGACCTATGTCGGCGGGCGGGCGCAGGTGACCTATGAACTGCCGCTCAACGAAGTGGTGTTCGATTTCTATGACCGGCTGAAAAGCATCAGTCGCGGCTATGCGAGTTTCGACTATCACCAGATCGGCCACCGGGTGGGCGATCTCGTGAAGATGAACATCATGGTCAATTCCGAACCGGTCGACGCGCTGAGCATGATCGTCCACCGCGGCACGGCGGAAGCGCGCGGCCGCGGTATGTGCGAACGGTTGAAGGACCTGATCCCCCGCCACCTCTTCAAGATCCCGATCCAGGCCGCGATCGGCGGCAAGGTCATCGCGCGTGAAACAATCGCGGCGATGCGCAAGGACGTCACCGCGAAATGCTATGGCGGCGATATCAGCCGCAAGAAGAAGCTGCTCGACAAGCAGAAGGAAGGCAAGAAGCGGATGCGCGAATATGGCAGCGTAAGCATCCCGCAGGAAGCGTTCATCGCGGCGCTGAGGATGGGGGAGGAGTGAGCCCCAAGACTAGCGCCAGCTAGGCAAGGATAGGGCGAACTCCCGGCCGGTGGCCGTTCGACCCTGCCGTCGAACGAGCCATCCGACGACACGGGATTTACTCCCGTGTCGGTAATTTAACAGGAGAGATTATGGCCGAACGCTTCGAACGCCACCGCCAGCCCTGGACGAGCGATGAAATCCAGAAGCTCCACACCCTCGCCAAAAAGGGCATGCCGCTGAAACAAATGGCCAAGGCCCTGACCCGCAGCGAGGACAGCATCAAGGACCGCGCAAAGGCCGACGGGCTGAAGATCGCGAAGTTGCGGTAGGCGCTCGCCCTATCCCGCGAGGTGCCCCCGGAACCAATCAGCAAGTTCCTCCTCGGAAAGCTCGCCCGCTGCCAGCGCGAGAACCGCGACAACCAGTTCGGCGTCCGTGGCATTGAGGGCATAGCCATTGAGGACAAGGAAAGTTTCAGCAACCACCGCAGCCGTCCGCTTATTGCCATCGACAAACGGATGGTTCCGCGCAATTCCGAAGGCATAGGCCGCCGCCAGTGCTGCTGCATCGGGTTCACCATAGGCGGCAAGGTTCTGCGCGCGCGCCATCGCGCTGTCGAGCAGGCGGGCATCACGTACGCCTTGACCGCCGCCGTGCTCGGCCAATTGTTCAAGATGTGCTGCCTCGGCCACGGCCAGCGCAACCCAGACCCAGTCCTGTGCCATTGTGGGTTACTTGGCGAGTTCGGCCAGCGCGCGCTTGCGACGCGCCATCACTTCGCGAGCCACCTCCATCTGCGCATCGAAGTCCGCCTCAGGCGCGGAAAGCTCGATCCCGCGCGGCGTCTTGGCAACGGACAAGGTCTGCCCGATGGACGTTTCCAGATGCGCCAGCAATTCCTTCGGCAGGATTACCCCCGCCGAATTGCCGATCTTCGTGACCTTGAGCTGCATGTTCATACGGACGTTATAACAGAGGTCAGCGGGCAGCGCAATCTCGCTGCCATCCTTGAAGGCATGTGGGTGGATCGAATTGGTCATGGAACCCAATACGTGCACCAGGCGAGGGATGGATGCGGGTCGTCGAGTGTCTGCTTTGGGGTGGAAAGCGGACATTTAATGTGGACAGCTTAGCGGACGTCATGTGCCAATGCGCTACAAACTGCTGGCTTGTAAGAAACATTATATCCCAAGGATTTAAGCCTGCGTATCATTGCTGACTCTAAATTCGATATAGACGCGGCGTCTGATAACACAGGGACCGGCCAAATCGTTATTTGGAATTGCCCAGGATCATTATATGGCTCACTGTGCTCGCCACACAATTGCTTGTTTTCTCTCCCACTCATGACGGTATTCTGAACCCAGATTCGGGCGAGATGATTTTTGGCTTCTATAACGTGCAAGACATTTCCGGTGTCGCTCTTTGCTCGGCCATCGCTGACGCTAAAGCCCGCGCCATTTAGAAATTCGTCCAGTGCCGGGAGAACAGAATCCGAATTGGACAAGACGTAGAGGTTTCGCGGTTGCGTCTGGCATGCTGTCACGGAGCAAACAAGGCAGATTCCAACTGCTATTAGCGATCGGCCCATACCGTTAGTTTTTGCACGAAATTCTAGTGTCCGCAATGGGGTCGTTCACTGGCCGACCGCTAAGTCTCATTTGGGGTGGGGAGCGGACATTCAGCGGCGACGGAAAAACATCAGCCATGTAAGGGCGAAATAGGCGAGAACCTCAACTGCTAAAAGCGTGTCCGTGAACCCACTATTTTTTGCACGGCACGCAGCCCCTTCAGTCCCCTGAAGGCAATCGCCCATAGCGCTGAAGCCGAACAGCGCCCCTGCAAGCAGTATGTAGGCGAAGGTCCACCAGCTAAGTGCGATTATCTTTTTGCCTGTCATCCTGCCAATTTGCCGTAGGAGAGGGATGTCCGCAATGGGGTCGAAAGCAGACGCCCAATTGTCCCTCGTCTCGATTGCCGAAGATGTCGGCAAGGCGCGCGCGATGCAAGGGGCGCGGCTGTGAGGTATATCAAAAATGCCGTCGCCCCTGCGCAGGCAGGGGCCCGTTTGAAACCTTGGCACTGACTCCCGCAGCGGCCCCTGCATTCGCAGGGGCGACGAGGGTGACGCTTTTGTGCTGACTCCCGTAGGGGCCCCTGCCTGCGCAGGGGCGACGATGGCTTCGCGTCTTCGTGTGAAAAAAAGCCTTTCCTATTCGGTTCCGGTCTGCTTCATCCTGCTCGATGAGGTCCACGACCATCCGTCCCGAGAATCCTGCCGCACGCGGCGATGCCAGCCGACACGAGGCGGGTATCATTCTACCGGAAGGGAATGACAAGTTTGACAAGTTCCGCCGTCACCCCTGCGCAGGGGCAACGGAACATCTCGGGTCCCTAGCTCAGCAGCAATTGCCGCGCCTGTCCTGCGATCTGCGCGAGCATCGCCGGGGTCGGCTGGGCGCCGGTGCGCGCGCGGTTGACCATTGTGCGGAAGGAGGCCACCCGCTGGGCGTGCGCGGAAAGCCAGCTTTCGACATTGGCCCGCGGTGTTTTCCCGCCTTTTCGGGCGAGGAATTCGAGGCGCATCGCCTGGAAATCGCGCGCCAATCCAGCGGCGAGCAGACGTTCCCACGGGTCGCGCGGATCAAGCTGCATCGCGGTGCCCTGCGCCCAGTCGATGCCAAGCGCCGCGCCAAGGGCGGTAAAGCCCCCGGTCAGGGCAATCACGTCCGTGCCGGACTTTGCGGCAAGGGCTGCAAGACCGATCGAGCCGTCGAGCTCGGCAAGGCGGACAAGCTGTTCGGCAAGGCGGCGCGGCGCTCCACCCTTGGCCAGCCGCTGGGCATAGTCATCGGCTTGCTTGAGTGCTTCATCGCGCAGCAGCACACTGCGTTCGGCCGACAGGCGCTCGACCATCGGGCGATAGTCGGCAATCGCCTTGTCGTTCGACCGGCCCATGACGGAGTTCCTCAGGATGTCCGCCATGTGTGCGCGCATCTCCACCGCCACTTGCTCGAACAGCATCAGCCGCGTGTCTTCGGCAAGGTCCGCATTGTCGATCGCTTGCCACAGGGCCGCAATGTCATAGACCTGCTCGGCAATCACAAAGGCTTCGGCGACATCGCCCAGCGTCGCGCTTTCCTCTTCGGCCAGCTCAAACGGGTGGATGATGCCCAGCCGGTTGACGATGCGGTTGGCGAGCTTGGTCGCGATGATTTCGCTCCGCAGGCGATGTCCCTCGATCGCCTTGGCGTGGCGCTTGCGCATCTCAGGCGGGAAGGCGGCGAACAGGTCGGCGAGCGTTGCCGGATCATGGCCCAGGCTGGTCTGCTCGATCGCATGCTGGAGCGCGAGCTTGGCCGTCGCCATCACGACCGCGAGTTCAGGCCGGGTCAGCCCCTGCCGGTCAGTCGCGCGGCGGTGCAACTCGTCATTCGAGGCAATGCCTTCAACCGCGCGGTCCAGGTGGCCGGCGGCCTCGAACGTCTCGATCAGGCGGATATGGGCGGGCAGGTTGTCCGCCCCGTCGCGCTGGGCAATCGACAGGGTGAGCGTCTGGAGCCTGTTGTCCTCCAGCACGATCGCCGCAACATTGTCTGTCATGCTGGCGAGCAGGGTGTTGCGCGCCTTCATGCCGAGCTTGCCTGCGGCCATATCGGCGTTGAGCGCGATCTTGATGTTCACTTCATTGTCCGAACAATCGACGCCTGCCGAATTGTCGATGAAGTCGGTGTTGATCCGCCCACCCTTCAGGGCAAAGGCAATGCGCGCGGCCTGGGTGACGCCAAGGTTGGCCCCTTCGCCGATCACCTTGGCCCGCAGGTCTTCGGCGTTGACGCGGTGGGCGTCGTTCGCGCGGTCACCCACTTCGGCATTGTTCTCGGACCGCGCCTTGACGTACGTCCCGATGCCACCGAACCAGATCAGGTCGACCGGGGCCTTGAGGATCGCGGAGATGAGGGAGGAGGGGTCAAGCACTGTTGCATCCGTGCCCAGGATCGCCCGCATTTCCTTCGTCAGCCTGATTTCCTTCATGGTGCGCGGGAAGATGCCGCCGCCTTTGGAGATCAGCTTCGCGTCATAATCCGCCCAGCTTGAACGCGGCAGTTTGAACATGCGCGCGCGTTCCTTCCAGCTTGCCGCCGGATCGGGATCGGGGTCGAAGAAGATGTGCCTGTGGTCGAAGGCGGCGACCAGCTTGATGGCCTTGGACAGGAGCATGCCATTGCCAAACACATCGCCTGACATGTCGCCGCAGCCCACGACACGCACCGGTTCCTTCTGCACATCGACGCCGCTTTCGGCAAAATGCCGCTGGACGGAGACCCAGCCGCCCTTGGCGGTAATGCCCATCGCCTTGTGGTCATAGCCGACCGAGCCCCCGCTCGCGAAGGCATCGCCCAGCCAGAAGCCGCGCTCCAGCGCGATGGCGTTGGCCACGTCGGAAAAGGTCGCTGTGCCCTTGTCCGCCGCGACGACGAAATAGGGGTCTTCACCGTCAAGGATGACGACGCCTTCGGGATGGACCACCTGGCCCTTCACCAGATTGTCGGTGACCGACAGCAGGGAGCGGATGAAGATCCGGTAGCATTCGGTGCCTTCGGCCAGCCAGGCATCGCGGTTGGACGGATCGGGCAGGGCCTTGGGATAGAAGCCGCCCTTTGCGCCCGTCGGCACGATCACGGCGTTCTTGACGCGCTGCGCCTTCATCAGGCCCAGGATCTCGGTGCGGAAATCGTCCCGCCGGTCGGACCAGCGCAGGCCCCCGCGTGCGACGGGGCCGGCACGCAGGTGAATGCCTTCGACGCGGGGCGAATAGACGAAGATTTCGCGCCAGGGCTTGGGATCGGGAAGGCCCGGAACCTGCGCGCTGTCGATCTTGAAGGCAAGCGCCTCGCGCGCGGCTGGCGCATAGGCATTGGTCCTGAGCGTCGCCCGGATGACTGCGCGGTAAAGCCGCAGGATGCGATCATCGTCAATCCCGGAAACCCGGGCCAGTCCGCGCTGGATCTCGTCTTCTGCGGCCTTGGCTGCAAGATCGTCTCCGTCGGGGCTGTGCATGGCTGCAAAGAGCGCTGCCAGTGCCCGTGCGATATCCGGTGCCTGACGAAGGGCATGGACGACCGTTGCCATGGCATAGGGCATCCCCGTCTGCCGCAGATAGCGGTAGAGCGCACGAAACAGCGTGACCGAAAAGGGCGCCAGGTCAAGTTCGACGATCAGCTGGTTGAACAGGTCATTTTCGGCAGCGCCTTCCAGCACGCTTGCAACCGCGCCTTCAAGCACGGTCGGATTGGCGACAAGTGCCGAGCCGCTGCGCCCACCTGCCGTTTCAAGGACGAATTTCTGGATATGCCCAAGGCGCCCGGAATCCAGTGGCGTCGACAATTCCTCGATCACGCGGAAGCCGAAGTTTTCGAGTGCGGGAACGGCATCCGAAAGCGTCAGCGGATCAAGGCTGTAGAGTTTGAGCCGCAGGCGGTTCGCGGCATCATCGCTGTTCCGATAGAAGCGGGCGCCCCGTCGTGCGGCATCGGAAAGCGCGTTGATATAGTTGATGTCGAGAGCGGCTTCCTCCGGCCCCGCGCCATTGCGATAGGCCATCGGGAAAGCGCTGGCGTAACGCAGCGCCAGCCGCGTTGCATGGCCGTGATCGCCAATTTGGCCCAAGGCAGCTTCCACTGCGGGTTGCCAGCCACGGACCATCATCTCGATCCGTTCATGCAGTGGCGCCACTTTCGGCTTTTTGCCTCCTTCGCGCAGGTCAAGCGTGTACCGGATCAGGGCGACTTCGCCATCACCCAGGTCGATGGTCCAGCTCAGCAGCCGGGCATGTGCTGCCTCTGCAAGCATATCAGCAATGGCCACCCGTCGCGCCGTGGTCAGTTCATCGCGCGGCAGCCAGACAAAGGCAAACAGGTGGCGATCCAGCGGCGCTTCGACCAACTCGATCATCGGGCGCGGGCGGTCTGCGATCGACATGGCCGCAAGCGCAAGGTCTTCGAGGGCCGCGTCATCGATGCTTATCGCAATATCGTGTGGCAGGCTCTCGATCGCATGCCCCAACGCCTTGCCGGTATGGCCCCTCGGATCGAACTTGTACTTTACTTGCAGCGCCTGGAGCCGCTGGCGCAGGATGGGCGTATCTTCGGCGGGCTTGCCAAGTGCTGCGCTGGTCCAAAGACCCGCATGGATCGACAGGCCGACAAGCCTTTTCCCCTCACGCCGTGGCGCAATCAGGAGATCGAGCGGCACGCGCCGATGGATGCTGGACAACAGGTTGGACTTGATGACCAGCAGGCCATCCGCTCCCTTGCGGTAGTGACCAATGGCCCGCTTGCGCGCAAGATCAGACAGCAGGCTTTCCCCGCGATTGCGGCCTATGCCGATCCCCGATTGGAAGGCACCGTCTGGCCCGAACAGGGCATGGCCAAGAAGTGTGAAATTATTGTCCTCGAACCAGGCAAGCAGAGCATTGTCTTCTGCCAGGAGCTGCGCAGCATCGGCCAGCATGGCCGCTTTCAGGTCTCCCCAATCATCCACCGCATTGCGCACATCGACCATAGTCTGGCGGATACCATCGCGAATCTCGACGCGGTCACGAGCGTCGGCGCGATCGGTTTCGACATAGATCAGCGATTCCGGTCTCCCGCCCTTGCCGATGCCGGTCAGGCCCCCCTTGGCGTCACGCATGACGTTGATCACCGGATGGAGCAGGCGATCGATCACAAGGCCCTTGGAGGAAATGACGGCCGCTACCGAATCGACAAGGAAGGGCATGTTGGCGTTGACAACCGCAAGCCGCATGCGCCGTCTTCCTTCGCCGTCGGTTATCGTATCGACGGCAATGCTCGGCGACCCGCTTCGGCGGCTGGCAAGCGCGGACATGGCAAATTCGGCAGCTGCCAGGCGTGCCTGTGGCCCGAAACCATCGAGTTCACCGGGAAGCGAACGGGCAGCGAGTGCCTTCGCCACTTCAGCAATTGGATTGAAGGCCTGCGCGCTGCTGCCGTTGGACACTGCTGTCATTCTGCTCCGCCTGAATCTGATGGATGCCGCCCTTTGCAGGCGTGCATCGAGATTGAGCGCTTATGCGCCCCGGAGCAGTCCGGCTCAACCCTGTAATATTATTGCGTGAGCGCGCGCAGGGCCTTTTGGAGCAGCCCATCGTCCGTTGGCAGCGTACCAAGCAGGCCGACATGACCCGCATCAATCCGGCGCGCGACAAGCAGGACAAATTCCTCATCACCGGGCGCTTCAATAATCATGCGCGGAGACATGGCGCGTGCTCGTTCGCGTGCGGGATCGCTTGTTGCGGTCACGGCTTTGCTTGCGGGTCGGCGTTCTGCACGTTCGGCGTAGACCATGCCCTTGAGGCCGCCTGGATGAGACTCGAGCGCGGACTGGAATCCGCCAATGCCGATGCCGAGCCGCCGGCCGTGCGACAATGCAATGCCATATTCGGCAAGGCGCGTCTTGTCATAGCCGACGCCGAAGACCAGCTTCACGATCGGGGTCATCGGTGCTCTGGCCTGCGCCACAATCCGGTTGTCCGACAAAAGCTCCGCATATTCTTCGGGGCGATGATCCGCGACTGCCGCAAAATCATAGGCAAGCGAGAGGGCACGATAGAGAAACTGGCGGCTGCGCGATTCCGAATGCGTTGCTGCATCGGCGGTCTCGCGCGCGGCGGCCAACCAATCCCAGAGTGTTTCGCTGCCATCGGGTTCGAACTCGGCGATGCTTTCGTCTACGTCATGGGGCGTCATCGCGTCGAAGCCGGGAGCAACGACAGGCGCTACACCGCTCGGCCCATCGGCCCATACATTGACTGGGCGATCATGCCGGACAGGTGTGGTCTGCAGGGCCTGTTCGACTTCGCTGATAATCGCGTTCGTTTCGGCTTCGTCCGCCACTTCCTTCCAGTTGATCACGCCATAAATGAAATCGATATTGTCGTCGTCAGACGAGAAGGGCATCAGAATGCCCCGATACATTGTGTTATTGCCGCGACCATTGACGAATTCCGCCTCAAAGCCAATCGGTGCGCGGTTGGCAATGATCTGGAGGTAATGGTCCGTCAGTCGGGACAGCAGCGACCGGCTCGGAATGTCGGACACTGTTTCAACGCCATTGCCCAAATCGCATTCCTTGCGCAGGGCGTGGCCGAGATAGGCAATTATGGGGCTTTCGAGGCCGCCGGTAAAATCGAGCAGCACGCTGTGCGGTCCGAAATCGTCCATGCTGGCCGGATCAAGATCTTCGATGGCCGGATAGGCACGGCCATCAAGCAGCGACACCCAATAGTTATAGGCGCGGACGTGCATCCGTCGCTCATCGGTTCCGACATTCAACGGCGTCTCCACGCCGCCATCGTCGTCCCGGGCAAATTGGCCTGTCTGGTCCATTTCGAAAACCCTCAACTCGTCCCACAATCGAATTGCCGCAATTCTGCACCGCATATGGTTGATGAAGAGTTAAGACTTGCAGGATGTCTGGCATGTCGCAGGTGGGTTTTGCGGATTTTGGGTTGAGCATTGCCATATTCATGTTATAATGACTAACATGATTTTTGAATGGTGTAGAGTCGGATAGGCCTGCAAGCGACAGTGCCAAATCGCGAGGAGCCGTGACATGTCGGACAATTTGCCTCTGTCAGGAACTGATCGAAACGAAATAGGACGCGAGAACGATAGACTTTCTTCCTGGCTCAGGTTGATTGGCTGCGGAGACAAGTTCGCCTTCAAATGCCTGTATGACGCTGTTTCGCCGCGCCTCTTCGGCCAGGCCATGAAGTTGATGCGGTCTCGCGAAGCAGCCGAAGATGTACTGCAGGAAGCGTTTTTGCGTATTTGGGCAAGTGCGGGTCACTATGATCCCGCTTATGGCCATGCCCATGCATGGATGGCGCGGATCATTCGCAATGTGTCTATCGACCATCTGCGGCGGGCGCGGAAGGCGCAGCGCTATTTTGTCCCGGACACTGACGCGCCGGATGTTTCGGTTGCGCCCGAGCCCCTGGAAGACCGGGTGGATCTGGAGAGGGCGCTAAGCGCCCTGCCCGAAGCGCAGAAGGATGCCATTTGCAGTGTCGTCGTTGAAGGCTGGACTCATGACGAAGTGGCGTCCCGAAGCGGCGTCCCTTTGCCAACGGTAAAATCCCGGGCACAAAGGGGCCTCAAGCGCCTTCGGTCGGCCCTTGAAGGTACAATTTCAGACGATGCCGAAACCATGCAGAGCGGAATGGCGGCCGCGTGACAAAACCACGTGCACCGTACCGGAGCCCTTTGCGTGCTCGGCTCAAGGAGCAGACCTCGATCATCATACTCGAGGCGGTTGCAGCAATCCTGCGAGAGGCCGACCTGTCTGCAGTCAGCATCGCGGAAGTGGCGCACATTGCCCGGATGTCCGAACAGACAGTCTACCGGCACTATAGCAGCCGGGATGCCCTTTTGCGGGCGTTCACCCAATATTATCTTGATCGGGAAACGGGGGGGCCTGATCGCAAGCTGCCGGAAACGATTGCGGAATTGCAAGCGTGGGTGGCCGGTCGATATCATGACTGGGAAAGCGATCACCGGATCGTCAGCGAAATCTACCTCTCGCCTGTCGGGCGAGAGCTTCGCCAGCCATTACACGCAATCGGCTACGCGAACATTATCCATATGCTTGGACGCGAGCGTCCGAACCTTGGCGCAAGCGAACGCGGCGATATTGCCGCGGCAATGCTGACCTTGATGAGCGTCGAAAACTTCGTGTTCCTTCACCGCACCCTCGGATTTGGGGCGAAGCAGATCCATGCCAGCGTGAAGGCGGCCATCGACGCGATACTGGCGGGCACGTTGTGAATCCCTATTCGTTTTCGCGGCTCGAAATTCTGGCGATTATGGCGTCCCAGGTTTTGGCTGGTGGTGTGTGAAAAGGTCTTTTTGAAGCAAGGCTTTCGACCACACCGGAGCCGAGCCGAACGCGGTATCGTGCGACAAGCAGTGCAAAATTCGCATCCGTGCCCATCCGCTTCAACGCATATCCCAGTTCGGGATCGATAAGGATGCCAAGCGCATAGTCCAACGCCAACGCTTCATCCACATATACTTCCTGGCTGACAATACTCACACTCTTCGCACCCGGTTTCTGCACCCTTCACACCCAACTACGGCAACGAGGCTGTAACGGATGCACGCGCCAGAGTAGGTGCGCCCCGCCTTTCGGCAAGCTTCGCGAATCCGCCGCAGGAGCTCCCGACGTCGGGGGGGGAGGGGCCGGTTGCTCCTGCGGGCGGTACGCACATATCATACACGATCCGACCGACACGGGGCCTGTCGGTTCGATCAAGGCCGCGCGGATCGTGCGCGACACCTGCCTAACGAACCAACACGTCACAAAGATGCATCGACCCGGAAATATTTCTGGCGGTCAGGCAGCGTCGGCGAGTGTCAGCCTTTCGAACCGGTCCAGATGGAAATCAGCTGAACCGAACTGGCCCTCAATCATTGTCGCGCGCTTGAAATAATGCCCGATTGCCAGTTCCTGCGTGATTCCGATGCCGCCATGCGTCTGGATCGCGTTTTGTCCGACAAATTTGGCCGACCGCGATACCTTGGCCTTGGCGAGACTCACCGCTGCCTTGCGCTCGTCTGCAGGCAGATCGAGCTTGAGCGTCGCCATCAGAGTCATGGAGACGATCTGTTCCACTTCGAGGAACATGTCCGCCATCCGGTGCTGGAGCACCTGGAACCGTCCGATTGGCTGACCGAATTGCTGCCGCTGTTTTGAATAGTCCAGCGTGCCTTCGTGCAGCTTGCGAGTGACGCCGCACGCTTCGCCGCACACGGCCACAGTCGCTTCGTCAACAATCTGCTCGATCAGCGGCAAGCCTGTCCCCTCACCGCCAAGAAGGGCATCGGCCGATACCGCGACATTCTCGAAATAGACTTCAGAGGCCTGGAACCCGTCAACGCAGGGATAATCACGGCGCACGATGCCGGGCGTCTTTGCGTCGACCAGGAAAAGAGAAACGCCTGCAGCCTCGCGCTGCGATCCGCCGGTCCGCGCTGTGACCAGAAGATGCGTAGCCCAGGGCGCCGCATAAACCACACCCTTGTGCCCGTTGAGGACATAGCCGGCACCATCCTTCTTTGCACTCGTGCGCAGGTTGGCAAGGTCGTAGCGGCCTTGCGGTTCTGCATAGGCAAAGGCGATGATGGCGTTGCCTGCGATGATCTCTGGGATCAGCGCATCGGCCAGCGGGCCACCGGCTGCTTTCAAGGCGCCTCCCCCGATGACCACAGTCTGGAGATAGGGTTCGATCGCGATGACCTTCCCGAACTCTTCCATCATGATCATGTTTTCCAGCGCGCCGCCGCCAAGTCCGCCCTGTTCTTCGCTGAACGGCGCGCTCAATATGCCGAGGTCCGTTGCCAGGCCCTTCCAGATGCCGGGGTCACGGCCTCCACTCGAAGCGATCATCTTCTGGCGTTTGTCGAAATCGTAAGTGTCGGCCAGAAAACGCGCGAGCGTGTCGCGCAACATGTCCTGCGTTTCGGTGTAGGTAAAATCCATGGTCAATCTGTCTTTCTGTTGCTTCGTCACCCTGAGCTTGTCTCAGGACCCATCGCGCGCATCTTCGCCCCGTCTTCGAGGCTGCATGAACCCCGAAACGCGTTCGGGGCGGCTTTGTGGCTAAAGCCCCAAAACCATCTTCGCGATGATGTTGCGCTGAATCTCGTTCGACCCGCCATAGATGGTGGTCTTGCGGGCATTGAAATAGGTCGGTGCTGTGCGATGGGCATAATCCGGACCGATCGGATGTTCATTGTCCCCATCGCCAAACCCGCGAAAATAGGGCGCGCCATAGTGGCCGACTGCTTCCAGGCTCAGCTCTGTCAGCCGCTGCTGAATCTCCGAGCCCTTTATCTTGAGCAGGCTCGATTCCGGCCCCGGCCCCTTGCCCGCGTTTTCACCTGCAAGGCTCCTGAGTTCGGTAAATTCAAGTGCAGTCAGGTCCATTTCCAGTTCAGCGACCTTGCGCTTGAAGAAGGGATTGGCAAGCAGGGACCGGTCTCCGTCCAGCTCGGTCCTGGCAATGGACTTCACCCGTTCGATTCCGCGCTTCGATGCTGCAACGCCGGCAATGCCCGTGCGTTCATGGGCCAGCAGGAACTTGGCGCAGGTCCAGCCCTTGTCTTCTTCATAGATACGCTGGCTGACCGGCACGCGCACATCTTCAAGCCAGACTTCGTTGACTTCATGTTCGCCGCCGAGCGTAATGATGGGTCGAACCGTGATGCCGGGTGACTTCATGTTGATGAGAAGGAAGCTGATCCCTTCCTGCTGCTTGACGTCGCTGTTCGTGCGGACAAGGAAAAAGCCCCAATCGGCATGTTGCGCCATTGTCGTCCAGGTCTTCTGCCCGTTGACGATATAGTGATCGCCATCGCGCACGGCTTTTGTGCGCAGCGACGCAAGATCGGACCCCGAACCGGGTTCGGAATAGCCCTGACACCACCAATCCTCACCGGACAGGATGCGCGGCAGGAACTGCGCCTTCTGCTCGGGCGTTCCGAAGGTGTAGATCACCGGGCCGACCATCGCGAGGCCAAAGGGCATCAGGCGAATGCAGTCCGCGCGCGCGGTTTCCTCCGACCAGATATATTTCTGCGTCGCCGTCCAGCCGGTGCCGCCATATTCGACGGGCCAGGCAGGCGCGACCCAGCCCTTCTTGTGCAGGATGCGATGCCAGCTCAGAAAATCTTCCTTGCCCAGCTCATCGCCTTCATCCTGCTTGCCGCGCAGGTCCTGCGGATAGTTTTCGGCGATGAAGGTGCGGACCTCGTCGCGGAAGGCCAGCTCTTCGGGGCTGAATTCAAGATTCATGATCGACTCTCCATTGTTCGTTGCCGCACGATTAGGAGGGGTTTACGTTAACGTCAACTCACTTCCCGAGTGCATTGCGTGCGACAAGAGGATTGCGCACTCCGGTTTCTCTGTTGACTCTGCGCCTGACAAGCTGCGAGCATCACCCAGGAACAAGAGGATTGTAAATGAGTGAGTGGAGACGCGGCTGGCGCACTGTCTTGGGCTGTGCGGTCGGTTCCGGGGTCGGGGCTGTGTTGCTGTTCTTCACATTCAGCCTCTTCGTCCTTCCCATCGCGAGCGAATTGGAAGTGTCCCGTGGGGAAATCGCAACAATCCAGTCTCTGGTTGTCGCCGGTGCACTCGGCGCACCGCTGATCGGTCGGGCGACCGACCGGCTTGGATTTCGTGTCGTCTTTCTTGGCTCGATGATCGCGGTTGCCGCTCTTGAATTCGTGGTTGCATTTCTGGTGAATGATGCACGCGGCCTGGCGGTCTGTGTTTTCCTGATCGGCCTGATCGGTGTGGGAACGACCGGTCTCACGGTTACGCGCCCGATCAATGCCTGGTTCGACAAGCATCGCGGACTGGCGCTTGGCCTTTCTGCTTGTGGAATCGCAGTTGCGACGATCATCGTTCCGCCGCTGCTTGAAGCGCTGGCGGCGACCTATGGCTGGCGGGCAGGTATCGCCGCACTGGCGGCCATGGCCGCTATCATTGGCCTGCCAGCGGTCTATTTCCTGGTTGACAATGAGCCGCCCGATTCACCCCAGTTGCATGGCCGCAGGTCGATGCACCAGGCCGGAGATTGGTCCTTCCTTCGCGAAGGCGCTTTTTGGCTGATGGCGTGCTCGCTTGTTGCAATGGGGGCGGCAGGGTCCGGATTCATCGGCCAGATGTCACCGATGATCCAGGATGAAGGGCTGAGCGCGCAAATGGCTGCATTTGCCCTGTCGATGTTTGCCATTGGCCAGGTGTCGGGCCGTTTGATCGGCGGCTGGTTCCTTGACCGGTTCGATCCGCGTCGTATTGCGATCCTGCTCAACCTCTTGCCTGCCAGCGGATTTCTTTTGCTCTGGGGCTTCGACAATCTGGGCGCGACTGCGCTTGCAGCCGCCTTTCTGATCGGGTTCCAGCAAGGGTCAGAGCATGACATCTTTGCCTATTTCACGGCCCGCCGGTTCGGGATTGCCAATTATGGGACTGTCTATGGTGCGTTGATTGGCCTCGGCTGGATCGGCAACGCGACGGGGCTGATCGGTGTTGGCCGCCTGCATGACGTGTTCGGCAACTATATGTTTGCCCAGCTGCTCGGTGCATCGGCACTGGCGTTCGGCGCACTGTTGTTCGTCTCCATTCGCTTGCCGCCAAGACAGCCCGCCGTTGCGGGTTGAAGTGACGTAGCAGCGCAACACTGCTCCAGAATCTGGCGCAAAGGCGTTTTCGGGCTTTGCCTTCCGGCACAAAACCGATACATCGCGCGGCTGACGTTCATGTCTTGGAGAAATTGTTATACCACCGCTTGCCCCACGCCGTCCGCTCGGCCCGACGCCTGCCCAGATGAATGGGCCGCGTTTCAATGAATTTATCCAGTCCCCCAAAGTGCGGGTGATTGATGAAAATGGCGAAAATCTGGGCGTGATGTACACGCGCGAGGCAATCGAGCAGGCGGCCGAAGTCGGCCTCGATCTGGTGGAAGTCTCGCCCAATGCCGATCCGCCGGTCGCAAAGTTCCTGGATGTCGGCAAGTTCAAGTATGAGGCGCAGAAAAAGGCCAATCAGGCCCGCAAGAGCCAGAAGACGCAGGAGATCAAGGAGATCAAGATGCGTCCGAACATCGACGATCATGATTATGACGTGAAGATGCGGTCGATCCACAAATTCATTGCCGAAGGCGACAAGGTGAAAGTGACGTTGCGGTTCCGCGGACGCGAACTGGCGCATGGCGAATTGGGCATGAAACTGCTCGTGCGTGTCCAGGAAGATACGACCGAGGATGCCAAGGTCGAGCAATATCCCCGCATGGAAGGCCGCCAGATGCTGATGGTGCTCAGTCCCAAATAGGGCTGTGGCATAAATGCCGCATTAAAGTGTGAAACTGCCATTTCCGTTCCGGGCTGGCAGGCGCGATGCAACCAAAGCCATCATGCGCGACGTAATCGAGACGCAACTTTTGTCTCGAGGATGTCGAATATGCGTAAAGTGAATTTTCTGGTGTCGGTCGCAATGCTGGCATTGGCTGTGCCCGCCTGGGCCCAGGAACAGGCAAAGCCAGCCGATGAAGCGGCTGCAGATGGCGGTGATGACATTATCGTGACTGCGACCCGGCGTGAGGAATCGCTGTCGAACGTGCCGATTGCGATTTCTGCCGTTACGGGAGCAACGCTACAAAACACTGGGGCGAACGATATCCGCCAACTGAATCAGGTCGCGCCGTCACTATTGGTTTCCGGCGCCACGAGCGAAGTGAGCTTCACGGCCCGCGTGCGCGGCGTAGGCACAGTGGGTGAAAATTTCGGCCTCGAATCATCTGTCGGGCTTTTTGTCGACGGCGTCTATCGCAGCCGCACCGGCGTTGGCCTATCCGAACTGGGAGATATTGAGCGGGTTGAGGTGCTAAGGGGCCCGCAAGGCACGCTGTTTGGAAAGAACTCCACGGCTGGTCTCATCAACGTGGTGAGCAAGGGCCCGAGCTTCGATTTTGAAGGCAAGGGATCGGCAACTTACGGAAATTACGACTACTATCGCGTTGACGGTTCGGTCACCGGTCCGATCACCGAAACGCTCGCTGGCCGTTTGGATGCGATCTACCAGAAGCGCGATGGGTTCATCAAGAACGATACCCCTGGCCTGAAAGATGCCAATGACAGGGATCGCTATCTGATCCGCGGTCAATTCCTCTTCAAGCCGACCGACGACGTCAGTCTGCGCCTGATCGGCGATTACAGCAAACGCAACGAGATCTGCTGCGCCGCCCCCTATCTTGGCCCGACGCGGTCGATTACACGCGATGCGACAGGCAATCTCGTATTCTCGGCGAGTGGCGTCCAAGCACTGCTCAATAGCTTGGGCGCGAACATCAACGCCGGCAACCCATTCAACCGGCGCATTTCGACCACGCCGGGCTTCAACTACAATTCACGCGTCGAGGATTATGGGCTCTCGGGCGAATTGAATTGGAATCTTGGCGGCACAAAGCTGACGGCGATCACTGCTTACCGGAATTTCAAAAATCGTCAGGGGCAGGATGCCGACTTCAACCGGCTCGACATCTTCCACCGTGACAATCAGCGTCGTGAGGTTGAACTGTTCACTCAGGAAGTCCGGTTTCAGGGCAAGCTACTCGATCGCGTCGATTGGCTCGTTGGAGGATATTATTCTGACGAGAAGATCCGAACCGGAGACAATTTCCAGTACGGCGCGGACGCGGATCGTGTGTTCGCAGCCCTCATTCCCGGTTTCGGCTCGCTGGCCTCAGCGCTCGGCGCCAGCCCCCTTGCGGGCACTGGCGTGACAAGGAGCGACTTCAAACAGAAGAGCCGCACCTATGCGTTTTTCACGCACAATGTCATCGATATCATACCCGACAAACTCTCGCTTACGCTTGGTGGCCGTTACACCAACGAACGCAAGAGCCTGAACGCAGCTTTCGCCAGCACCAACAACCTGTGCAGCGCACTCCGCAATGCGCCTCTCAGTGCCCTGCCAGCCGGCTTCAATCCGGCCCTGCTGAACACAGCGATTGGATCGGCATGCGTTGTCAACAACACGTCCGGCCCCGGCTTTTCGCCTGACAGCGATTCTGGTGCACGTTTCCGCGACGGGGAATTCACTGGAACCGCAGTGCTGAGTTTCAAGCCTGTCGACGGTCTGCTCCTTTACACATCCTTTTCGCGCGGGTTCAAGGCGGGCGGCTTCAATCTTGACTCGTCGGGTCTTGATGCCGCTTGCAATCTGGCGGCAGGCACGGCCGCAAACCAGGCTGCTTGCGCAGCCCAACTTGCGCTCCCTGCAAACCGCCCGAGCAATGGGCGGCCTGAAGCGGTTGATCTGCGGTTCGCGGCGGAAAAGGTCGATGCTTACGAAGTCGGCCTGAAGTACAAGGGTCGGGATCTAAGCGTCAATGTTGCGGGGTTCTATAATTACTTCGACAATTTTCAACTGAACGCTTTCAACGGGCTCAATTTTCAAGTCACGACCCTGCAATCCTGCAAGGACAATCTGAACGGGGGGGATACCGATGCTTCCCCAGCGACCGGCCTTTGCGCGCCCAATCGCACGCGCCCTGGCGTCCTGTCCAAGGGTTTCGAAATTGAAACATTTCTTCGCCCCGCGCAGGATCTCAATGTCAATTTCGGCCTGACATATTCGGAAACCAAGTATCGCAAGAACCTGACCGGGGCAAACGGCGCACCCTTGGGAACCGCATTCTTCCAGCTGCCCGGACGGCAGATTTCAAATGCGCCGAAATATGTGCTGACTGCCGGCATCGCCTATACGCCTGAGCTTGGCAGCTCCGGCCTGACCGGCTTGGTATATTTTGATACTCGTTATCAAAGCGATACCAATACGGGTTCCGATCTTGATGCCGAAAAGATCCAGGATGGCTTTGCGGTGGTGAACGGGCGCATCGGCGTGCGTGGGCCGGACGAGAAATGGAGCCTGGAGCTTTTTGCCCAGAACCTGTTTAACAAGAAGTACCAGCAGATTGGTGCAGACGGACCGGGCGCGGGCAGCGGAACGATCCGTGGCACCCAGGCCTTCGGTACCACCGCCAGCCAACTCTTTATCGGCTTCCCTGGCGAACCGCGCACTTACGGAATCACGGTGCGCGGCAAGTTCTGACGACACGGCTGCCATAAATTCGGGCGCTTGGAATGGCCCGTCCCGGCAAATCCGGGGCGGGCCATTGCTTTTCCTGGCAGCGAATCCGGCATGTGGCAGAAAAGCCTCAGCCTCCGGGAAATGAGCGACGCTGAACGCGGGCTTGTTGGCAAGACTCCGGGCTTTCCTCTACGGAAGCGCCAAGTTCCAGTTATTGGAATTTCGGCACAACGATTTGGGAGAGTCAGATGCGCAAGACCTCATTGATGATTTCGGCTGCCCTGTGCAGCATCGCCGTTCCGGCCATTGCCCAGAACCAGACAGCACAGGCACCGCAGACAGGCGCGGAGACAAATGCCGAGGACAATGGCGAAATCATTGTGACGGCAACCCGGCGCGAAGAACAGCTATCGGACGTGCCGCTTGCTGTGTCGGCGATCAGCGGCCAGGCGCTGCAGAACTCAGGCGTCACTGACATTCGCGCGCTCAATCAGCTTGCGCCGTCTCTCATCGTTTCAGGTGCGACCAGCGAATCCAATTTTACCGCGCGGGTCCGTGGTATCGGGACCGTGGGTGAAAATCCCGGTCTGGAATCGTCAGTCGCCCTCTTCATCGACGGTGTCTATCGCAGTCGCACCGGCGTCGGCCTTTCGGAACTCGGCGAGGTGGAGCGTGTTGAAGTGCTGCGCGGCCCGCAAGGCACGTTGTTCGGGCGCAATGCCAGTGCCGGCCTGCTCAACATCGTCACGAAGAAGCCGAGTTTCGATTTTGGTGCCTATGGCGCCGCGACATACGGCAACTATGATTATCTGCGGCTCGAAGGTGGCGTGACCGGGGCGCTCATCAGCGACAAGCTGGCGGCAAAGCTTGAAGGCGTATACATGAAGCGCGACGGCTTTGTGAAGCAGGCCACACCCGGCGAACCGGATGTCAACGACCGTGATCGCTATCTCCTGCGCGGGCAACTCTTGTTCGAGCCCAGTTCGGACATCAGCTTTCGTGTGATCGGCGATTATTCGGAGCGCAGTGAAAATTGCTGTGCCGGCGTGTTCCTCAATCCGGTCCGCAATCTGTCCCGCGCCAGTGCGGCTGGCTCCGGCCCCGAGAATGTCGTGCAATCGGCCAACACGCTTGCGCCGTTGCTGGGCGCGCTGGGTGCGAACTATCAGTTTGCACCGTCGGGCGTGCCCTTCGTGCGCCGCACCGCAACCACTCCCGGATTTCCCTATGGCGCCGACAGCACGGATTATGGCGTTTCGGGCGAACTCAACTGGGATCTGGGCGGCGCGCAGCTGACGTCCGTTTCCGCCTATCGCAATTATCATTTCAAGACCGGGCAGGACAGTGACTTCCAGGCGCTCGATCTGCTGCACATTGTCGACCAGGATCGGCGGTTCAAGACCTTCACGCAGGAACTGCGGTTGCAGGGCAAGGCGTTCAACGACCGGCTGGATTGGCTCGTCGGCGGTTATTATGCCGATGAAACCCTGATTTCGGAACAGAACACGCAATATGGCGCAGACTATGAAAAGTTCGCCAACTGCCTGACAATTGCGGCGCTCGTGCCAACGGCGCTGCAAACTTCGAACCCCTATTGCATCAATGTTCCGACGGTTCAGGGAACGATCACGGCCCTTTCCGGATTGCCGGTCGGGGATCCGCGCCGCGCATTGATACCGGCGCTCGGCGCACTGATTGCCAATCCGGCACGCCCCGGCTTCGGCTCTCTGGCGGCGGCACTTGGCCAACCAAACATCGCGATTGCCAACACGGGGTACAATAACCGCTTTCGGCAGAAGAGCACCAACTACGCCTTCTTTACGCACAATGTGATCGATATTGTGCCCGACAGGCTGTCGCTGACGCTTGGCGCGCGGTACACGCATGAGAGCAAGGACCTCAGTTCCACGGTCAACGCCACGAACACGATCTGCCCCTTGCTGGTGAATTCGCCGCTCCAATCCTTTGCGGGCACGGTGTGCTCCATCAATGGCACCGGTATCGGCTTTGTCGGAACCGAGCCGGGAACGACGCGCAGTGAAAGCCAGTGGACAGGCACGGCGGTGCTGAGCTGGAAGCCCATTGATCAGGTCATGTTCTATGCGTCCTACTCAAAGGGCTACAAGGCCGGCGGATACAATCTCGACGTTTCGGCGCTTGACCGGACATGCAACGCGACCTTCGACGCTGCCTGTGCAGCCAGGCTCGCCCTGCCTGCAAACAGGCCGTTCAACGGGCGACCCGAAGCGAGCGACCTGCAGTTCGATGCGGAGAAGGTCACGGCCTATGAAGTCGGCTTCAAGCTTGATACGCGCCAGTTCGATCTGAACGTTGCGGCCTTCTACTCGGCTTTTGACAATTACCAGCTCAACACGTTCAACGGCCTGACATTCGAAGTGACGAATGTGCAGGGCTGCAGGGACAAGCTCAACGGCGCGGATCGCGATGGCAGCAGCGCGACCGGAGCATGCGGCGCCAACCGCCTGCGGCCGGGCGTTGTATCGAAGGGCGTCGAAGCGGAGTTTTTCGTCTATCCTGCCCGCCATCTGTCGCTGAATGGCGGCATCACCTATCTGAACTCACGCTATCGCAATGATCTCGTCGGGACGGGCGGCAGCGCACTCTCGCCCGTGCTGTTCCAGCTGCCCGGTCGCCGGACCTTCAGTGCCGCCTATACCCTGACGGCCGCGATTTCCTACACGCCGCCGATCAGTGATACGCTCTCTGCCCTTTTCTATCTCGACACGCGCCTACAGAGCGATGTGAACACAGGCTCCGACCTTGATCTTGAAAAGGTTCAGGACGGCTATGCGCTGGTCAACGGCCGCATTGGCCTTCTGGGTCCTGACAGGAAATGGAGCCTCGAATTCTGGGGCCAGAACCTGTTCAACAAGAAGTATCAGCAAGTTGCGGCCGATGCGCCGGGACAAGGCAGCGGTACATTCCGCGCGGTTGCAGCGGCGGCCGCAACCGGCCTTTCCGGCACGGCCAACCAGCTTTACATTGCCTTCCCGGGCGAGCCGCGGACCTATGGTGTGACAGCCCGTTTCCGCTACTGACAGGCTGCGAGACAAGTCAGACGAAAGCCCGTTCCGCCAACTGGCGGGGCGGGCTTTCTCTATGCTGCTTTTGCTTCGGCCGGCAGGCCTGATGCGGCTTCGAGCAACGCGTTTTCAAGCGCCTTCAGGCGGGCATCGCTCGTGATTTTCTCACCGGTCAGGTCCGTCACATAGAATGTGTCGACCGCACGTTCGCCATAGGTGGCAATATGGGCGGAATGGATCGTCACGCGGGACTGGAACAGCGCATAGGCCAGAGCATTGAGAAGCGCCGGGCGGTCGCGGGCATTGGCTTCGATAACCGTATAGCGGTTCGACGCCCGGTTATCGATCAGGACGTTGGGCGCGATCTCGAACGCCTCGGCGCGCGTCCGGGGCAGCGGCCGGGCCGCCAGCTTCTCGGTCAGCGCGTGGCGGTTGGCGAGGGCATCCTCGATGGCCTGCTCGATCCGCTTGAGCCGCCGATCGTCGTCGAACGGCTGGCCGAACGGGTCCTGGACCAGGAAATTGTCCAGCGCCATCCCGTCCCGCGTCGTGTGGATTCGCGCGTCGATGATGCTGCCCCCCGCAAGATGGATGGCCCCTGCCATGCGATAGAACAGGCCGGGATGGTCGGCTGCATAGACAGTCACCAGCGTCGCGCCTCGGGCGGGATAGACATTGGCCGCAATGGACAGTGAACGGGTTCCTGCATCTGCAATATGCCGCGCATTGCTTTCAAGAATGTCGTCGGGCTCGGCAATCCAGTAGCTTTCCGGCAGCCGCTTCTTCAGCCGTTCGAAGGCCGCTGCCGACCAACCGAGTCGGCTTTCCAGCGCGCCTTGCTTCGCCACAATGCGCTCCTTGCGCCCATTCTGCTTGTGGCCGAGCCGCAGAACTTCCTCCGCACCGCTGAAAAGATCGGACAGCAATTGCCGCTTCCAGCTGTTCCATACACCCGGACCGACTGCGCGAATATCGACGACCGTGAGTGTGAGAAGCAGCCGCAGCCGCTCCGGCGATTGCACCTGTTCGGCAAAGTCGAGCACGGTCTTGAAGTCTGAAAGGTCGCGTTTGAAGGCGGTATTGGCCATGATGAGGTGATGGCGTACGAGCCAGGCGCAGGTTTCGGCTTCGGCAGGCGTCATCCCGAACCGTGGGCAGAGCTTCATCGCCACTTCAGCCCCAAGCACCGAATGATCGCCGCCTCGTCCCTTGGCAATATCGTGGAGCAAAACCGCTACATAGAGGACGCGACGCGAAACGATCTGCCGCATGATGGCAGTGGCAAGCGGGTGATCCCCGTCAAGATCACCCTTCTCGATCCGGGCAAGCAGCCCGATCGCACGGATACTGTGCTCATCCACTGTATAGTGATGATACATGTCGAACTGCATTTGGGCGACGACGCGCCCGAAATCGGGAACGAACCGGCCAAACACCGTGGCTTCGTTCATCCAGCGCAGGACGGTTTCGGGATCGCGCTTGCTGGTCAGTATGTCGAGGAAAAGCGCGTTGGCCCGGGGATCGTTGCGGACTTTCGCATCGATCAGCCTGGCGTCGCGATTGGCCGCGCGCATGGCCTGCGGATGGATTTCCAGATCATGCTGGTCGGCCAGCGCGAACAATTCGATCAAGCGGGTCGGGTCCTTCTGGAACCAGTCGTCAGAGGGCAGTGCAAGCCGCCCCCGATCCAGCACGAAGCCATTGAGCTTGCGGGTTGAGCGGCGGAATCCCGCCAGCGAAAAGCGCCTCCCCTTGGGGGCGAAACTGTCATCCAGATGCGCGAGGAACACCCCTGTCAAATCGCCGACCTGCTTTGCGATCAGGAAATAATGCTGCATGAACCGCTCGACGGAAGAGCGGCCCGGCCTGTCGGCATAGTGCATCCGGGCGGCAATCTCGCGCTGGACATCGAAGGTCAGCCGCTCTTCGGGACGACCAGTCAGCGCGTGGAGATGGCAGCGCACCGCCCAAAGGAAGTTCTCCGCCTTCTGGAATTGCCGCAGCTCCACCTTCGTCAACAGGCCCCGCTCAACCAGATCGGCGACGCTCTGGACGCGGTGAATATATTTGCCGATCCAGAACAGCGTGTGGAGGTCCCGCAGGCCGCCCTTGCCTTCCTTCAAATTGGGCTCGACCACATAGCGGCTGTCGCCCATCCTTTTATGCCGCACGTCGCGTTCGGCCAGCTTTTCGGTAATGAAGGAACGCGCGGTCCCCGCCACCACTTCGGCGTCGAACCGTGCCGAGGCTTCATCGTAAAGCGACTGATCCCCCCAGACATAGCGCGACTCGAGAAGCGCCGTCCGGATGGTCAGGTCACTCTTGGCCATCCGGACCATTTCATCGAGCGACCGGCTCGAATGCCCGACCTTCAGGCCAAGATCCCAGAGCGTGTAAAGGATCGATTCGATCACCTGTTCCGCCCACCCGGTCTGCTTGTAGGGCGTGAGGAAGGCGATATCGACATCCGAAAACGGCGCCATTTCGCCACGCCCATATCCGCCGACCGCAATCAGCGTCAGTCGTTCGGACGCAGTCGGGTTGTTGAGCGGGTAAAGTCGCTGGGTCGTGAAATCGAAAATGAGCCGCAGGATCTGGTCGACAAGGAAGGCCTGGCCGGATGCCGCCTCACGCCCCGCCTGGGGATGTTCGACCAGGCGCGCGGCGATTTCCGCGCGTCCCGCATCGAGCGCCGGCTTGAGCAAGGCAGTCGACGCATTGCGCAAGGCAGTCGCATCGCGACCCTCCAGACTGCCGAGCACATCGGCAAGGCTGCGCCGGTCAATAATGGCGCGGCGATTGGGCAACTGATCAAAACGGGAAGACATGGTCACTCATTAGCCGAAGGCAAACGCCGCGAACAGGGGATCAAATCAGACCGGGATGCCAAACCGCGGGCCAATCCACATCATGAGCAAATAGAGCCCGACTGTCAGCGCGCAGCCCGACGCCAGGGCGCCCCAGAATGGTGTCCCGGATCGCAGCAGCGCGGGGATGAGAAGAAACATCGGGAGCGACGGCAGGACATACCAGAAGGTTGCTTCCGTGTGTGCGGCCATCCGCACCGGATCACCTGTTTCACGCCAGAGCCAGATCATCCCGAGGATCGACACAAGGGGCAATGATGCCACGAGCGCGCCGGCAGCCGGGTTTCGCTTCGCGATTTCGGAAATGGCCGCAATCAATATGCCGGACAGCACGGCCTTGATCGCGAGATAGAGCATCAGGCGGTATCGCCCTGATATTTGAGCTCCAGATAACGGCCTTGCGTCGCAAAGCGGTTGAGATCGCCCGAAGCGAGCTGCTTGCTCAACCGGTCCAGCTCTTCATCGACCACAGCCAACCCCTCGACCAGCTGCTTGTCGGGGCTGATGCCGTTGAGCCCCTCCTTGCGCAGGTTGAGCGGGACGCGCTGATAGCCCTTGACGAGTTCGGGCAATTCATCGGCAATCAAGCGGCGGATATCGGCAGCCACCGGTTCCCGTTCATCAAGCGCCTGAAGTTGTGGCGCAAGGATTTCGAGCTTCAGGCCAATGCCATCGACCAGCCGTGTTGCGGGTGCAGGCAGGGCGCGGCGCTGGCCGGCCAGCCATTCCTCGGTCTTGAGCGGCAGCAACGCCAGCTCCGTCGTCGGCAGAACCTCGCCAGCAACCAGAGGCGCGCGCGGAAAGGCCATCAGGGCAACTGCAGCGACGACAAAGGCGAGAACCGCAATCATCAGCCCGCCCGCGCCGACGGGGCCGATGAACAGCCCCCAGAGCGGCAGCCCAACCGTGAGCACGCCTGCAACTGCGGCAATGCGTTTCACTTTGCCGAAAAAGGACCGCCGCCGCGCCGCGCGGGCCCGCTGGGCCAGCCTCGGTTCCATTCCGTGGCGCCGAAGGGCGTCTTCGGCGCGCGCAAGGATACGCTCCGACTCCATTACTCGACCGGGGCGAAGGGACTGGGCGCGCTGCTGTTTTCAAGCGCCGCCTGCGCCTGGCCTTCAGCGCGCGCGATATAGCCCTTCGACTTCTCGACCTCGAGCCCGAGTGTGTCCACAGTCGTCTTCATCGAGACCAGAGCCTTGGCCTTGAACGTGTCGATATTGTCCATCGTCAGATAGATATTCTGGAAGGCGCGCTGCAGTGTTTCAAGGGGGATTGTGCTGGATGCAGCCTGTTCATGGATCTGCGCCGTCTGGTTCTTGAGCATTTCGCCGGTTGAATCGATGATGTTCGCCGTCGTCGTGTTGAGCGCGGTGATCTGTTCGAGGACTAGGCGTTGCCCGACCAGCGCTTGCGCCACAGTCACAGCTGTTCGCAAGGCAGAAACGGTCGTGGTCGAGGCGCGATCGACGCCCTTGATCAGCTCGACATTGTTCTTCTTGACCAGATCGAGCGCAAGATAGCCCTGCACTGTCACGGCCATTTGCGTCAGCAGGTCCTGCGTGCGCTGGCGGATGTAGAAGAGCGCGGTTTCGCGGATCGCCTTGGCCTTGGCCGGATCGCTGATGTCGAGATCGGCGGCCATTTCCTCCAGCCGCGCATCGAGCGCCTTGGCAATGTGGATCATCTGTTCGAGGCGGCCCATCGCCGCCCAGAGGTTCTGCCGCTCGACCGAAATCGCGGCATTGTCCTTGATCAGCTCATCCTTGCCGGAGCCCAGGTGCTGGAGGATAGAGGCGATATGGCCCTGGCTCGACTTGTAGCTGTCGAAATAGTCCCGCATCTTGTTGCCATAGGGAATGATGCCGAACAGCTTCTTCTTGCGGAAAAGATCATCCTTCTTGCCGGGATCGAGATCCTCGATCGTGCGGCGCAGCTCGGCCAGATCGGCGCCGACGCCGGTATCCTTGCTCATCGCGCGCACCGGGCGGTCGAGGAAGCGGTTCGATTGGCCCGCCGCCTCGGCAATTTCCTTGCGCCCCATCACGGTCAGCTGATCGACCATCTTGCCGAATTCGGGCGAATTGGGATCGAGCGCCGCGAGGTCATTCACAAAGCTCTCGGCCTTTTCCTCAAGCTGGCTCTTCTGTCCCTCGGCCAGCGGGACCAGCCCGGATGCCTTTTCAGGCGCGACCACGGGCACGGGGTCCGGCGCGGTCAATGTGATTTCTGGCTCTTCAACCTGTGTTGCCACGGGGCATCTCCTTAAGTTCGAGCCGTCAAGATGGCGCGAAACACTGTATTATTCAAGTAGCACGCTTATGCAGCCTTCCCAGTGCTACCATTTGCAGGCGTGGGGGGGAAGGCGCGACGGGAAGCCTGTCCTGCCGATTGACGCGCAGGCTCAATCATGAAAACCTGACCGGACAGGGAGGATTTGCCATGAACCGAGGACTATTTGCCACCGTCTTGCCGCTGCTTGCGCTCGTTTCGGCCTGTTCGGGATCGCCACCCGCAGCCGCGCCGGTCGATGTGGCCGCCATCGAAAAGGCCGCGCATGGCGGCTATGTCGCTGCGATCAACAGCAACAATGTCGATACGCTGATGGACATGCTGACCGATGACATTGTCTACCAGGCCCCCGGTGCGCCCGAAGTCGTCGGCAAAAAGGCCGTCCGCCAATGGGTCGCGGACTATTTCGGCGCCTATCACACCGAATGGCAAAAGACCTCGATCGGTTTCACCGTCAGCGGCGATTGGGCGTTTGAACGCTATACCTATGTCTCATCCGATACCGACAAGAAGACCGGCGCGGTCACGGCGGATATCGGCAAGGGCATCAACGTCTATCGCCGCGGCCCGGACGGAAAGTGGCGCGTGGCCATCGACGGCTGGAGTTCCGATAAGCCAGCGGGGTAGCTGCGCTGGCCAAAAGCGGACAGTCCGGAATCGACAAGGTTCGGTCGTTCGATTTACTAGCGCGGCCATCTAAAAGCCGACATTAAAACTAGCGGGCGCAGCACTTTTTTGACTTCCGACCCGATCCGCATACACAAGGGTCATTCCGTCCAACCTTCACACGCTTGTGAGAAGTGGTTTTGGCCTTCGATGTGGAGGGAAATTCGGATACCGTTTGCTTGGTCATTTGTAACTGTGGCGTTGAAAAGAAGCGCCATTCCTTGTTCGCTTCTTCATAGTAAGCTCGTCGCTCAAGATTCCAATCGCTGAACTCCATGAGTAACTGTCCCCTTGGCCGTCGATTGCAATACCGACAACCCTGAGGTCTTCAGCTTTGCCGCTCCCAAGCAAATTCTAGTGGCCCGTCCGAGTCTAAAAGGCCGCTGTTTTGGTGCAGAACGGCCTTCAAAGAACGAGTCAAAGACACGTTTCGAAGCGGTCGTCATTCTCGAAAATTTCGGGGACTTAAGCATATGGTCGACAGGCCGCGCCTGAAAAGCGGGGCTCTTTGGCCATAAAATGATGTTAAATGGTCGCTGTTTCCCTGTAAAGGCCTCACCCAAAGCATCCCAGGCTGTTTGCTTCCTTTCGCCTCGCACAGCGGCCTTTCCGCCCCGCCTTGCCCCGCCATCAAATCTCAGTGTTATCGCTCAAGAGGCTCCCCAAAGCCCCCGCCCCAGCAAGGTTCCCCGGCTTCCTGGAGCCGAGGCGACTTGCCAGAAGGCTCTGACCGCAGTTGTGCAGGAGGCCTACATCCAGGGTGTCTCGACCCGCTCGGTCGACGACCTTGTGAAAGCGATGGGGATCAGCGGGATCTCGAAGAGCCAGGTGAGCCGGCTGTGCGAAGAGATCGATGTCCGTGTGAAGGTTCCTCAACCGGCCGATCGAAGGTGACTGGCCTTATCTGTGGATCGACGGGACTTACGTCAAAGTCCGCCAGGCTGGCGGATCGTCGTGCCGTCATCGTTGCGGCGGTGGGGCCGGCGTGGGGGGGCCTCGGCCGAGCCTGGCGTGCCGCCCCGGGAAACTGGTCATCTCCGACGCGGCATCAAGGTGGGTCTGAAACTCCTGTGCAAGCTGGCAGGGTGCCGTGTCCACTTCATGCGCATGCGTGGCCCATGCCGGCAACCACGCGCGTCGTCTCGGCCTTCATCAGGACGGCCCCCGCCAGTGCGAGCCAGCAATGGCGCTCGGTTGCTGACCAGGTCAGGGCAAAGGTCCCCAAACTGGCAAACCTGATGGACGATGCCGAACCACTGGCCTATATGACCTTCCCCAAGGACATCGCGCCAAGACTCTCAAAATCCGATCCGCTCCAATGGCGAAATCAAGCGCCGCACCAACGTCGTCGGCATCTTCCCCAACGAGGCCGCCATCACCCGGCTGATCGGCGCGATCCTCATGGAGCAGAATGACGAATGGGCGGTGCAACGGTCACGCTACGGACTCTTGAAACCATGGCTCCTTTGAGCGACAATCCCATCGTCATGCTATCGGCAGTACCCGGCGCATGATCAACTCCGGCAAAGCTGGAGATCGCCGCGGCTTCCTTTGCGAAGTTACACCATGCGGCGGGGCACGATCCAATATGTTAGGAACTTATGGCGCTCAATCGCTTCGATTTTTGCATTCAGATATGCAGTGAAATCGAAAATTGTATCGAGCTCGTTTAAGGCAATCTCCAAGTTATCGGTATCGAGAATATGCACGGGATTGTCCCGATCAATTTCCACGAAGAATGGCTGATCGACGCTCGTGGGGCCCTTCTGGACGGCCCTTGCGGATGTAACGCTCAGCCCCGTGGGCAGTGGCAACCTGCTTCGATCACTTCCTTTCGCCAGCGTTTCCAAGCCAAATTCACGTCGGAGGGATTTGTGTCAAACCTCCGGCTTTCTCTGTCGAAGAAAATTAGAACCTCATTCTCGAATACAACAATGAGGTCACACAACTCCTTGCCATCCTCACGGCACGGATTTGGAAAGCTCCAAAGCTTTAGAAATGTCCGATCACATAATTGAGCGAGCA
Source organism: Sphingomonadales bacterium (assembly GCA_016704425.1). Classification (GTDB taxonomy): domain Bacteria; phylum Pseudomonadota; class Alphaproteobacteria; order Sphingomonadales; family Sphingomonadaceae; genus Aquisediminimonas. Next base: position 41,304 of record JADJAC010000004.1, on the reverse strand, counting down.
GCCGCTCCGTTGGGGTCACGCCTTCAGATTTTGAAATCGCCATCGTACAGATGTCGTGCCAGAAGTTTGTGACCAACGACAGCTATAGCTTGAATTTTTCCAAAAGCAGACAGTCAGCTCCCCACCCCAAATCGGACATTAGGCGGCCTCTCGCATTCACCCAAAACCTGACATCGCCCGGTGGTTGACGCGGGGCGATGGGTTGGCTGCAGGCGAAATGCCGAACCCGCCGTCGCCGTGCGAAAAACCTCTTTCCTATTCGATGCGAATCTGCTCCATCCTGTGTGATGAAGTGCAGAGCCTTCTCCTTCAAAAATCCCGCAAGCCCCCATGATCGACTGCCCGGTATTATTTTACCGGAGGGGAGTGACAAGTTTGACAAGTTCCAGAGGCGTCAGGGGTCTGGCGCCGTGTCCCTTCGCGGCTTTGTGCCTTTGCGTGAGTCCGCTTACCTGGCAACGATTCGCGGTGCTGACAGAGTCAGGGCCTTACGCAAGGCCGCGAAGACGCGACGTGTCCGGGGTCCCGCCCTTCGGCGCGATCATGCCTTGGGCAGGCATCCTTGCCGCAACGCACAAATTCGGCTAGGGGCGCGGCCAATCCATTCCTCGAAACTTTGAGATTCAGAATGCCTCTCCGCAATGTGGCCATCATCGCGCATGTCGATCATGGCAAGACCACGCTGGTTGACCAGCTTTTCCGCCAATCGGGCACGTTCCGCGACAATCAGCGCGTCGAGGAACGCGCGATGGATTCGAACGACCTTGAAAAGGAGCGCGGGATCACGATCCTGGCCAAGTGCACTTCGGTCGAATGGGACGATCATCACGGCACGAAGACGCGGATCAACATTGTCGATACCCCCGGTCACGCCGATTTCGGTGGCGAGGTGGAGCGCATCCTCTCGATGGTCGATGGTGTGATCCTGCTCGTCGATTCATCCGAAGGCGCGATGCCGCAGACCAAGTTCGTGACCGGCAAGGCGCTGGCGCTCGGACTGCGTCCGATCGTCGTCGTCAACAAGGTGGACCGGCCGGACCAGCGCATCCAGGAAGTGCTCGACGAAGTATTCGACCTGTTCGTCAGCCTCGATGCGACGGATGAGCAGCTCGATTTCCCGGTGCTCTTTGCCTCGGGCCGGAATGGCTATGCCTCGCTCGACCCCGATGCGCGGTCGGGTGACCTGACGCCGATGTTCGAAACCATCGTTGCCCATGTGCCGCCGCCCGAAGTCAACAGGGATGCGCCGTTCCAGTTTCTCGTGACCTTGCTCGACCGGGACAATTTCCTCGGTCGCGTGCTGACGGGCCGTGTGGCCGCCGGCACCGTGCGCCTCAACCAGCCGATTCACGCGCTCGACAATGACGGAAAGATCGTCGAGCAGGGCCGTGCGTCGAAACTGCTCGCCTTCCGCGGGCTTGAGCGCGTTCCGGTCGAAGAGGCCTATGCCGGAGACATTATCTCGATTGCGGGGATGACCGAGGCAACCGTGTCCAACACGATTGCCGATATCTCGGTCAGCGAGCCCCTTCATGCCCAGCCGATCGATCCCCCGACGCTCTCGATGCGTTTTGCGGTGAACGACAGCCCGATGGCGGGCCGTGAAGGCAGCAAGGTGACGAGCCGGATGATCCGCGACCGCCTGTTCCGTGAAGCGGAAAGCAATGTCGCGATCAAGGTCACCGAAAGCGCAGACAAGGACAGCTATGAAGTCGCGGGCCGTGGCGAACTCCAGCTGGGCGTGCTCATCGAAACGATGCGCCGCGAAGGTTTCGAGCTTGGCATCAGCCGTCCGCGCGTGCTGTTCCGGGAAGAGAATGGCCAGCGCACAGAGCCTTACGAACAGGTCGTGATCGACGTGGATGACGAATATTCGGGCACCGTCATCGACAAGATGGCGATCCGCAAGGCCGAGATGACGGACATGCGACCCTCGGGTGGTGGCAAGACGCGCATCACCTTCAGTGCGCCCTCACGCGGGCTGATCGGCTATCACGGCGAATTCCTGTCGGACACGCGCGGCACCGGGATCATGAACCGGCTGTTCGAAAAATATGGCCCGTACAAGGGCAATATCGAAGGCCGCAAGAATGGCGTGCTGATCTCGAACGGGACGGGTGAGGCTGTCGCCTATGCGCTCGGGCCCCTGGAAGATCGCGGCATCCTCTTCGTGTCTCCCGGCGAGCCACTCTATGAGGGCATGATCGTCGGCGAAAATGCCAAGACCGATGACCTTGAAGTCAATCCGATGAAGTCGAAGCAGCTGACCAACTTCCGCGCCTCGGGCGGGAAGGACGATGCCATTCGCCTGACCCCGCCCAAGCGGATGACGCTCGAGCAGGCCATTGCCTATATCGATGACGATGAACTGGTCGAAGTGACGCCCAAGTCGATCCGGTTGCGGAAGCGTTACCTCGATCCGCATGAGCGGAAAAAGGCGAGCCGCGCCAAATTGGCGGCCTGAGGCTTTCCCGCTCTTGAGCGCACCCTCCATTCCCGTTTAAGGCCCAACGCATGACAGATACTCCCCCTGACCATCTTTCGATCGACCCTTCGAGCCCGCATTTTGCTGCCGAAGCGCTGCAACGCGGCGTCGGTATCAAGTTCAAGGGCCGCCAGCGCCACGATGTCGAGGAATATTCCATCTCCGAAGGCTGGATCCGCGTCCAGGCGGGCAAGACGGTTGACCGGCACGGAAAGCCATTGACGATCAAGCTCAGTGGCGAGGTGGAGGCCTGGTTCGAAAACCCGGCTGACGGCGAGGCGACCGACGCTTCCGCTTGAGGTCCGGCGCGACCCGGCCTAGGCTTTTCGGAAAGAGACGGGGAGCGGGCAATGCGCGAATTTGAAGATGCAGTCGTCGTCGTGACGGGGTCGGCGACCGGATTGGGCGCGGCTCTGGCAATCGGTGCTGCCGAACAGGGCGCAAAGGCCGTCATCCTCAATTGCACCAAGAGCCTAGCTGAAGCGGAAGCGACCGCCCGGCTGGTACGCGCGGCGGGTGCCGAAGCCACTGTCGTCCAGGGTGATGTGTCGGATGATGCAGCCTGTCGCGCGATTGCAGCGGCAGCAGAGCAATATGGCCGCATCGATGCGCTCGCCAACAATGCCGGGACCACGAAGCAGGTCCCCAATCATGCCGATCTTGACGGGCTGTCGGCAGAGGACTTCCACCGCATCTATTCGGTCAACGTTGTCGGGCCGTTCCAGATGATCCGGGCGGCGCGTTCCCTGCTTGAAGCCAGCGACCGGGCGGCTGTGCTCAATGTCTCATCGATTGCCGGGGTGACGGGAATCGGATCGTCGGTCGCCTATGCCGCGTCGAAGGGGGCGTTCAACACGATGACGAAAAGCCTTGCGCGCGCGCTGGCGCCCAGAATCCGCGTCAATGCGATCTGCCCGGGCTTCATCGACACCCGCTGGTTCTCTGATGCCTTTGGCGAAGAATTGACGGCCCGCATTCGCGCAAACGTCATCGCTTCGGTGCCGCTGCAAGCCGCGTCCACGCCAGAGGATATCGCGGCCTCCGGATTGTTCTTCCTCTCCCGCGCATCGCGCCATGTGACCGGGGAAACCTTGCTCGTCGATGCGGGCTTGCATCTTGGCCCGAATCTGAGTGCGCGGTCCTTGTGATACCCTTTGCCTTCAGCGGACAGGATTTCGCGATACTGAAAGAGGGCGCGATTTTCTGGCCGAGCCAGAGTGCCCTGATTGTCGCCGATCTCCATCTTGAAAAGGCCAGCTGGTTTGCAATGCGCGGACAGATGCTCCCGCCCTATGACAGTGCGGCCACGCTGGAACGGCTCGCCAAACTGATTGCCCAGACGCGGGCATCGGACGTCTGGTGCCTGGGAGACAATTTTCACGACGACGACGGCGCAGAGCGCCTGTCCGGTGCGGCGTCCGCTCTGCTGGGAAGGCTGACCGCAGAGACACGCTGGCACTGGATTACCGGCAATCACGACGAGAATTTGCCCGATGGTGTAGGTGGCAAGATCTTGCCCGAGGCCGAGCTGGAGGGCATCGTCTTGCGGCATCGGGCTGACGTGCTCGAACTTCAACCCGAATTGTCAGGCCATTTTCACCCCAAGCATCGTGCATCGGCGCGCGGGCAGAGCGTCTACCGGCCCTGCTTCGTTGCCACCGCGACCAAGCTCATTCTGCCGGCCTTTGGCGCGCTCACCGGCGGGCTTGCCGCGGATCACCCGGAAATCAGGGCCGCAGTCGGTGAAGACGCCACCGCCCTTCTCCCCGCTGCAAACCGGCTGCTGCGCTTTCCCCTATCGATATAGGTTCGGGAAGGCCGCCTTGTATGCTGCGAGCTTCGGCACATCGAAACGAACGATATATCCGTGATTCGGGTTTCGGCGCATGAAATCCTGATGATAGGCCTCGGCTGGGAAGAACTTGCCTGTTTCGATCCGCGTGACGATCAGGCGCGGATAGGCCGCCGCCTTTGACAATTGTGCGATATAGCCGCGAACGGCCTTGTCTTGCGCGGGCGATTGCGGAAATACGGCCGAGCGGTAGCTGGGGCCGGTGTCGGGGCCTTGCCGGTTAAGCTGCGTTGGATCGTGCGCGACTGAAAAGTAAACGCGCAGCAAGGTCCCGTAACTGACCGCCTGCGGATCATAGACGATGCGGATCGCTTCGGCATGCTTCGTCCTTTCGGTCGAAACGGAATCATAGTTGGCCGTCTCGGCAGTCCCTCCGGCATAGCCGCTGGTGACGGTCTTGACGCCCTTCACATGTTCAAAGACACCTTCCATGCCCCAGAAGCATCCGCCTGCAAATACTGCGACGGAGGCATTCCCGGCCTCTTTTGCATCTGCCGCAATCGCGGGGATGGCAACGGCCTTTTCTGCGACGCCGGCACTGGAGAACGAAATGGCCCAAAGCGCGGCGACTGCGCCGATCAACAAAACAGTACGCATTACAATGGTCCTCACGCAGGCTTGAACGACATGGCGACGCCATTCATGCAATAGCGTTTGCCCGTGGGCGCCGGGCCATCGTCGAAGACATGGCCCAGATGTCCGCCACAGCGCCGGCAATGCACTTCGGTGCGCGGTGAACCGATCGACCAGTCGGTCTTGGTCCCGACTGCCTTGGGGAGCGGTTGCCAGAAGCTTGGCCAGCCGGTCCCGCTGTCGAATTTGGTGGCCGAGGAAAAGAGCGGCAGTGCACACCCGGCGCAGGAGAACATCCCCTTGCGATGTTCCTTGTTGAGCGGGCTCGAATAGGGCCGCTCGGTCGCTTCATGCCGCAGCGTCTGGTAAGCAGCGGGCGAAAGCCGCTTGCGCCATTCCGCGTCGGTCAATGCCACTTCGAAATGTTCGGTTGCTTCCGCGCGATTGCACGCTGCGAGCAGGGTAACCGACAGCGCGCCGGTCGATACCAGGCAGTCACGCCGCGAGAGAGTCAGCATTTCAAATCTCCTTTGCCTCACCCTGTTGCCTCACATTCGCAAGCGGGCAGGGTGAAGTTACACTGGAGACAGCCTTTGTGTCAGCGTAAATTGCCGCAGGCACGCTGAATGCGCGTACAAGCCTCGGTCAGCAGTGCTTCCGACGTCGCATAGGAAATGCGGAATCCCGGCGAAAGGCCGAATGCTGCACCGTGAACGGCTGCAACCTGGGCATCGTCGAGGAAATAGTCGATCAGATCTGCATCGGTTTCGATTGTCTTGCCTGCAGGCGTCTTCTTGCCGATTGTGCCGGAAGCGTCGGGATAGACATAGAATGCGCCTTCGGGCGTGGGACATGTCAACCCATTCGCCTGGTTGAGCATCGAGACGACAAGATCACGGCGTCCACGGAACGCCTCGTTGCGGGCAATCAGGAAGGATTGATCGCCGTTGAGTGCGGCTGTTGCCGCTGCCTGCGCGATCGAGCAGGGGTTGCTCGTCGATTGGGACTGCAACTTTGCCATCGCCTTGATCAGCCATTGCGGGCCACCGGCAAAGCCGATCCGCCAGCCGGTCATCGAATAGGCCTTGGAACAGCCATTGACGGTCAGTGTGCGGTCGTAAAGCTCCGGACAGACCTGCACGATCGTCGCGAATGGCTCATCGGCATACCAGACATGCTCGTACATATCATCCGTCATGACCATGACCTGCGGGTGGCGAAGCAGGACTTCAGCAAGGGCCTTGAGCTCCGCGGCAGTATAGGCTGCCCCTGTCGGGTTAGAAGGCGAGTTGAGGATCAGCCAGCGTGTCGCGGGAGTAATCGCGGCTTCAAGCTGCTCGGGCGTGATCTTGTAACCCTGAGAGACCGGCCCGTCGATGAAGACAGGCGTGCCACCTGCAAAAGCTACGATGTCGGGATAACTGACCCAATAGGGGGCAGGAATTATGACTTCGTCGCCGGGTTCGACCGTGGCGACCAGTGCGTTAAACAGTGTATGCTTCCCGCCGACATTGACGCTGATCTGGTTCGCTTCATAGTCGAGCCCGTTGTCGCGCTTGAACTTGGCCTTGATCGCAGCCTTGAGTTCGGCCGTGCCATCGACATTGGTATATTTGGTGACACCGCGGCGGATTGCGTCGATGGCCGCTTCCTTCACGAAATCCGGTGTATCGAAATCAGGCTCGCCGGCCGAAAGCCCGATTACATCAACGCCCTTGGCCTTGAGGTCGAGCACGCGGCTGGTCATGGCAAGCGTGGCGGAGGGCTGAATGCGGTTCAGCGCGGCAGAAGTGGTGCGCATGGAAGCCTTCTTTGTGTGCGGTGCAGCGCGCCTATAGCGTCTTGAGTGTGGCGGGCAACAGCCCACGGCTTGCATTTCCGATGAAAAACCCGTTCGCGAGCTCCTCTGGGCGCAAGTCGGCCTCTATGGCGCTGCCATTGGCCAGCAACTCGGCGCGCAAGACGCCGGGCAACAAGCCGCGCGAAAGCGGTGGCGTCAGCAGCGCGCCTTCGCCCTTCACAAAGATATTGGTGAAGCTTCCTTCAGTCACAAAACCCTGGGCGTCACACAGCGCGACTTCAAATGTGCCGGCCAGGTTGCGGGCTTCTGTGTAGAAGGCCCTGTCATTCGTCTTGTGGCGTAGCCGGAAATCATTGGCATCGACCGTCAACGCGACCAGCGCAACCTCGACTGGCCCTTCCGGGGTCGGAGGCAGTTTGCCGATCTCGATCGCGATGCGCCCGCTCTGGCTCAGCATCAGGCGGACGCGACGCGCGGCAGCTATACGGAAGGTCGCGGCCTGAAGTTCATTCCGAACGGCATGGCGGTCAAACGGGATGCCAAATACAGCAGCACTCGCTCGAATTCTTTCGATATGGCGGTCAAGCAAGTGAATCCCGCCTTCCGGGTCGAAACGCATCGTCTCGATGAGGTCGAAGTCGCGGGGATCAGCCACAAAGCGTCCCTTGGTCAGGCACTCGTCCCATTCTTCCCCCATACGGCTGTCCGCAACAATGCCGCCACCCAGTCCGATCGTCGCCGTCTGTGCGCCATTCTGCAGGTGGAGTGTACGGATCGCAACATTGAATGCGGCGTCGCCGCAGGGATCGATTCGCCCAATGCTGCCCGTGTAGGCACCGCGCGGACCCAGTTCCACTTCATCGATGATTTCCATCGCCCGGATCTTGGGGGCGCCAGTGATCGAGCCGCAGGGAAAAATTGCAGCCAGGAGATCGATTGCAGAGCAGCCGGAGTCCAGCCGGGCCGTGACAGTCGACGTCATCGTGTGGATCGTCGGATAGGTTTCGACCGAAAACAGCTGCGGCACCTCGACCGTACCGGGCGTCGCCACGCGGGACAGGTCATTGCGAAGCAGATCGACGATCATAAGATTTTCGGCTCGCTGCTTGGGGTCGCCTGAGAGCTTTTCAATTGCGCTTCTGTCTTCGGCGGGCGTCGAAGCTCGCGCTGCAGTGCCCTTCATCGGTTTGGTCGTGATCTTGCCGTCATGCAGCGCGAAGAACAGCTCTGGCGAAAGCGATAACAGCCAGTCGTCACCGGTCCAGACAATTCCGCCGTAACCGGCCAGCGCGCGCGCTCTTAGCCCTGCATACAGTGCAAGGGGATGGCCCGCCACGGCGACGTCTGCGCGAAAAGAGAGGTTTGCCTGGTAGATGTCGCCAGCCGCGATATAGTCTGCCACGCGTGAAAAGCCTGCGCCATATTCAGCACGATCAATCTGGGGGGCCGGCTTGCCGACCCAGCCGGAAAGAGCATCTGGCAGCAGGGTTGCGACCTCCCTCGCCGGGATTTCCTCATAGCTGTCGAACAGACCGAACCAGAGCAGAGGGAGCGACCCTTTGTTCCCGAGCGCCTCAAGGCGTGGCTCAAAGGCATGGCCCGCCTCGTAGGAAAGGAATCCTGCCACATGCCGTTGCGCGTTGCGCGCTGCATTCAGCGCGCCGAGAACGTCCTGTCGGCTGTGCGCGACAATTGTTGAGACCGGATCGCGATACAGGCGTGCTGCAGCCGCCCCTTCCGCGCGAGCATCGTCAAGCAAAACAAACGGGCGGTCGAGTGGAAGCATCGCGCTCCTTTGGCATCTTGATGCCTTGGGGACCAGTGCCGTTGCATCCGCCAAGCGGCACGCAGGGTTCGTCCCCTACTGCATGGACATTCGTGCATCCAGCATTGGTTGCTGCGGAACCAATATCGAACCCCGGCGCGGGCGATCGAGATCGAGAATAAGGGTGATGGCCAGCGTCAGGAGCAGGAAGAGGATGGAGGTTACCACAAGATGCCGTCGACCCGATGCGCTCAGCACATAACCGACAATGGCAGCCGAAAGAAGGGCGTACAGGACAAGCAGCTCAAGAACACGTGCCGGGATGATGGCACTGCGCTCTGCCTTGCGCGATGAGGCTGCGTCGAACATTTCATTGACGGCGATCACCGTGGAATTGACGAGTGCAGGCGGTGCCTTGGCAATGGTCTGGCCGAGCGTGTCCCAGACGGCCTTTTGTGCTGCGGCTGTTTCGCGCTCGACTTCTCCAGGGTCTCGGCCGCGCGAAAGCCCCAGGCGGACATCGGTATAGCGCGCAATGGCCCGTTGCAACGCGTCGTCTTGGGGCGAGCTGGCAAGCCCTGCACGGAGCCAGGCTGTCCCGATCGCATTGGCTTCGTTGACAACCAGTTGTCGACGCGCATCGAACCGCGAAATGGCGAGAGAGAAGGTGAAGGCAATCAGCAACCCCAGCAAAGCCAGAGTCGCTGACAACAAATAGCCCTCGGCCGCTTCTGCATCGCCGGTCGGCCGTGCCAGCCGCTTGCGCAGCGCAGCACCGCCTTGGGCAGAGAGCAGCATGACCAGAAATAACGCAAGGCCGACCAGCCATAGCTGTCCTCTGGCCAAAAATCCGTCAATCTGGCCCATCTTGGCGCCTCCCCTCCGAGCGCCTGGAGGATACACGGCGAACTGTAGTGAGCAAGACACTTGTCAGGCTTGGAAACGCTTCTAGCGGCAGTTGCCGTTTCGATCGATCTCGCGGCCAACAAGAGCACCGGCACCCGCGCCGATGATCAGTCCGGTGGTGCTCCCGCGATTGTAGCGACCGCCGCGTCCGACTTCCCGTCCAAGCAGCCCGCCCGCGACCGCACCGAGGATCGTGCCGGTTGTGCCCGATCCACATCGGCGATGGTTGTAACGGCTACGGCGGTCAGGATAGGCATAGCGGTTGTCGTTGTAGTAGCCGTTGTCATAATAGCCGCGATTGCGTGACCAGCGGTGGCCTTCATGGCGGTCATCACTGTGACCACGATAGCCGTCATTGTAGTAATCGCCGCGTTCGTAACGATCATGTGCAAATGCGGGCGTAGCGGCCAAGCCGGTCAAGGCCACACTTGCGACGACAGCGGCTTGGGCAAATTGCTTGAACATTGTGTGTCTCCCACGACATCGGGACGGACTTTCCCGCGACAAGGGCCTTCTACGATGTTCAATTTGGATCGATGCTGAACGCGATCGTTATGGACTGTTCATGTCCCGATGGCGGTCATGTCAGGCCTTGCCGACGACCGACTCTGGAAGATCCTTCCCAAACACGCGCTGGTAGTATTCCGCAACCAGTGCCCGTTCCGCTTCATCGCACTTGTTGAGGAATGAGAGGCGGAAGGCAAAGCCGACATCCTTGAAGATGGCCGTATTCTGCGCCCAGGTGATCACCGTTCGCGGGCTCATGACCGTGGAGATGTCTCCGTTGATGAAACCCTGGCGGGTCAGGTCCGCGACCTTGACCATATTGTCCACATCCTTGGGCGCCGTGCCAGTGGCCTTTGCAAGGATGATCTCGGCTTCCACTTTCGCTGGAAGATAGTTCAGCGTAACGACAATGTTCCAGCGATCCATCTGGCCTTGGTTGATCTGCTGGGTGCCATGATAGAGTCCGCTTGTGTCGCCGAGGCCGACCGTGTTGGCCGTCGCAAAGAGGCGAAACCAAGGGCTGGGGCGAATGACGCGATTCTGATCGAGCAGCGTCAGTTTGCCTTCGGCTTCGAGGACACGTTGGATGACGAACATGACGTCAGGCCGACCGGCATCATATTCGTCGAAAACCAGCGCTGTTGGTGTCTGGAGCGCCCAGGGGAGCAGGCCTTCGCGGAACTCGGTCACCTGCTGACCGTCTTTCAGGACGATGGCGTCGCGGCCAATCAGGTCGATGCGGCTGATATGCGCATCGAGGTTGATGCGAATACAGGGCCAGTTGAGCCGGGCCGCAACCTGCTCGATATGCGTGGACTTGCCCGTGCCGTGATAGCCCTGGACCATAACGCGCCGGTTGAACGCAAAGCCCGCGAGAATGGCAAGCGTGGTATCCGGGTCGAAGACATAGGCCGAATCAAGGTCCGGCACACGTTCGTCGGCTTCGCTGAAAGCCGGGCATTCCATGTCGGAATCGATTCCGAAGAGCTCGCGAACCTTGACGGTCTTGTCCGGCGCATCAAGCAGGGTCGTTCCGCGGGCGTCGGGCTGAATGTTGGGAATGTTTGTCATGGTCTGTCTTCTTCAACTGAATGCAGGCGCGCTCTTGAGGTGCGTATAGGCCGCAATCGTCTCCTGCAAAGCCTTTTCGTGGCTCCGGTCTCCGCCGTTGCGGTCAGGATGAAATTTGCGGACCAGTTCGGAATAGCGGCTGCGCAGCGCGCGCCGGTCGGCATTCTCGCCAAGCCCTAGCGTCTTCAATGCTTTGCGGTCTACGGGAGACAAGTGTTTGCCGTCGGCGCGTTGGGGTGGTGACCTATCGCGGAAGCGCGCCGCTATCGCGTCAAGGGGATCATGGAAATCGCCCCATTTGGGAGGCGAATCGGCGCCCGACCGTGTGAAGGCCCGGGTTTCGGTTGCCCAGCCGGCATAAGGTGTCTGCGCCGCCGCGATTTCGTCGGGCGTCATGTCCTTGAACCAGTCATAGCGCGTATTGAACTCCCGGACATGTTCGAGGCAGAGCCATTGCCACTCGCCCGGTCCATCAAAACCGGAACGCTGACCAAAACGGGCGGGCGCACGGAATTCGCCCGCCTCCGGGCAGCCGGGATGGGCGCAGGGCTGACTGCGACCTCTGACTCGTCCGTGGAATTTCTCGCGCTCCATGAGGCTGGCCAATGCCAACTCGGATGCTACAAGGGAAGCCATGTCTGGTCCCGTCTCGCAAGAAATTGAAATGCTGCTGCGCGCCGCCTTTTCTCCAACTCGGCTTGCCGTCATCAATGACAGTGGCAAGCACCACGGCCATTCGGGCGACGATGGCTCCGGTGAATCCCACTTTACGGTGGAAATCGAGGCTGCGGCCTTCGCGAGCGTTTCGCGGCTTGAGCGGCAGCGAATGGTCAATCGCGCACTGGGGAACCTGCCTGGCCAGCGCGTCCATGCGCTTGCGATAAAGGCGCGTGCACCAGGAGAAGGCTGATGGCTGATGCCGTAATGGCTGACAAACAGCGCATGACTCTTTCAACCGGGGTCGATCTCGATGTCTGGACAGCGGGCGACCCAGCCAATCCAGCAATCATCTTCTTGCATGGGTTTCCTGAATCGCATCGCACCTGGCGGCACCAGATGGCGGCACTTTCCGGGCGCTATTTTTGTATCGCGCCCGACCAGCGTGGCTATGCGCGCTCGTCCAAACCGCAGAAGGTCACGGACTATGCGGTGCCAAAACTCGTTGCAGACGTGTTCGCGCTCGCCGATGCGCTCGGCATCGAACGCTTCACGCTTGCCGCGCATGATTGGGGCGGTGCAATCGGCTGGGCGGCAGCACTCGGTCGACCAGAGCGCGTTGAGCGGCTGATCATTGCCAATGCTCCGCATCCCTATGTTTTTCAGAAAATGCTGATTGAGGATTTGGCCCAGCGCGCGGCATCCCAGTATATTCGCACCTTCCGCGACAATGACCTAGAGCAGCGGATATCGGAAAACGGAGTCGCATGGTTTTTCGATCACAGCTTCATGCGCCATCTGACGCAGGATGATGTGGGCCAGGAAGAGCGTGCGCTTTACCTGGATCAGTGGAGTCAACCAGGGGCATTGACTGCGATGTTCAACTGGTACCGCGCGTCCCCCATGACCGTGCCAGCGATGGATGAAGTCGTGCCTCGCCCACCCTTCCTCGATGCGCCTTTCCCAACGCTTGCCATGCCGGTTCTGATTGTCTGGGGCCTGAATGACAAGGCCTTGCTCCCCTGTATGCTCGAAGGGCTGGACGTTCTGATCAACGACCTCACAATCGAGAGGATTGAAGGCGCCGGTCATTTTGTGCCGTGGGAAGCACCTGAACGTGTCACCGATGCGATGATGGATTGGCTGCCTTGAAAACGCGCGCTCACCTTTTCCGCGACCGCGCGGCCCGGGACCATAGTCCGGTCACCTATATCGAACTCTTCTTCGATCTGGTGTTCGTCTTTGCGATCACCCAATTGTCGCATCGACTTCTCTCCCACCTGACGACAGATGGTGCGCTCAAGACAATCCTGCTCTTCCTGCCGGTCTGGTGGGTGTGGATCTACACAAGCTGGACGACCAACTGGCTCGATCCGGAGCGCGCCAATGTCCGGCTGATGCTCATCCTGATGATGCTGGGCGGGCTAGCACTTGCAATCGCGATTCCCGACGCTTTTGGAGGAGACGGGCTGCTGTTTTCGGCAAGCTATGTCGCGATGCAGCTCTTCCGGAGCCTTTACATGGTATGGGCTTCGCGCGGGGTGAATGATGCGCGTGCCCGGAATTTCCTCAGGATCAGCTTCTATTTCGTGCTTTCAGCGCCGTTCTGGTTCTGGGGCGCCTTCGTCGATGCAAACATGCGAATGTATTTGTGGGCCCTTGCGATTCTCATCGAATATGCCGGACCGATGGTCTTTTTCCGCATGCCGGTCCTTGGCCGCTCGACGGGTGCAGACTGGGATATTTCGGGCGGCCACATGGCCGAGCGCTGCGCGCTCTTCATCATCATAGCGTTGGGAGAGGCCGTTCTTGTGACGGGCGCGACCTATTCCGCGCTTCCTCACGACGGGCCAACCACCGCCGCTTTTGTCACCAGCTTCGTTGGCAGTGCAACACTCTGGTGGATTTATTTCGACATTGGCGCAAAGCGGGCCTCGTCTATGATCAGCGCAGCGGACAATGTCGGATTCATTGCACGCAACGCCTATACCTATCTGCACATGCCAATCGTTGCCGGTGTTGTTGTGACGGCCGTGGCCGACGCCAAGATGCTTGCTGCCCCGGTTGCAGTTTCCGACCGCGTCTATTTGTTGACTGCGTGTGGCGGGCCAATCCTGTTTCTCTTCGGCAACCAGATGTTCAAGTGGGTGACGAGTGAACAGCGATTTCCGCCGCTTTCGCACTTTATCGGCAATTTCCTGCTCGCGATGATTGCGGTGGCGGGATACTTTGCGCATTGGGAGACGCTGACAGTTGGAGTACTCGCGACGTCAAGCCTGATCTTTACTGCCCAATGGGAATGGTTCTCTTTGCACGGCGGATGGCAGCGCTGGGCCCCGTGGTTGGGTCCGCTTTTCGGCCGGAAGCCCTGATCAGCGCTTGAGCCAGCCCGCCTCGACATAGGCATGAGCAGTTGATTTCAGGCCGGACCGTGTTTCGACTTCAGGCTTCCAGAGCGATGCGGGAGGCCTTCTCAACGGGTCGATCACCCAATCCGGATGGCAGAAATAGCGGACCCGATCTGCAGTGAGCCTGGCGCCCGATCCTCGGAAAAAGCCGTCCAGGCCCGCAGCCAAACGCAGAAACGGCGCCGGAGCGGGAATGGTTGCGACATCCTTGTCGACGGCAGCCCCGATTGCCTTTCCAAAATTGCTGTGGCTCCAGCCGCCTTCCGCCCCGTCATCGGCTTCATAGATTTGGGTCTTCGTTTCGGAAGCTGGCAGAACTGCCAGCAAGAGCCGGGCAAGATCGCTCACTTCGATTACGGAAATCTGCCCGTTGGGCGGCAGCACGACGAAGCCGCGCCGTGCCATCTTGAACAAGTCGAGCGTATCTGCATCACCCGGCCCGAAAATCCAGGGCGGACGAACAATCGTCCAGTCAAGAGCGCTTGCCTGCACCAGAGATTCCGCCTTGGCCTTGGACCAGCCGTAGTCCGAGAGCTCCGGCTCGCGGGCAGACAGTGAGGAGACATGGACAAAGCGGCGAACGCCGGCATCGCGCGTCGCCTCGATCATGGCCAGAGTGCCGCTGACATTACCAGCTTCAAAGCCTGCCCGGTCGGGCGCGTTCACCACCCCAGCCACATGGATCACCGCGTCGCTTCCCTCGACCAGTGTGCGAAGGCTCTCAGGGCGATCAAGTGAGCCTGGAATCCATTCGACGCCTTCTTGCGCCGTCTGTTGAGAGCGGGTCAGCGCGCGTATCCGGTGACCCTGCGATTGAGCAAGCCGGATCAGAGTCGTTCCGACAAAGCCTGTTCCGCCCGTGATTGCAAGCACCGCCTTCTTCACAACATGACCATATGGTCTCGGTGGATCAAAGCTGCGCGCGGGGCATAGCCCAGAATGGCGGGCAAGGCATCACTGCGTTTTCCGGCAATGCGCACTGCATCGGCGCTGTCATACTCGGACAGGCCGCGTGCAATCGCAATTCCGTCCGGTCCAACAATCGAAAGTACATCACCGCGTGCGAACTTGCCATCGATCGATTTCGCGCCCGCGGGGAGCAGACTGGCCCCGCCTTTGAGTGCCTTTACCGCTCCGGCATCGACATAGACCGAGCCCTTGACCGTCAGTCTTCCGGCAAGCCAGGCCTTCTTTGCGCGGGTTGCGCCGTCCGCAACGAAAAGCGTGCCACATCCGCCCCTGGCAAGTCGCTCGAGAGGGTGATCGTGCAAGCCCGAAACGATCATCAGGTCTACGCCTGCGCTAGAGGCAATCTGCGCGGCCTCGATCTTGGAGGCCATCCCGCCCGATCCCATGCCGGATGAAGTGCCGCCTCCGGCCATCGCGACGATGGCTGGATCGATTCTTTCGACACGATCAATCCACTCTGCTTTCGCGTTCCGCGCGGGGTCGGATGTATAGAGTCCGTCCACATCGGACAGCAGGACCACAGCTTGTGCGCCTGCGGCCTGGGCGATCCGCGCAGCCAACCGATCATTGTCTCCAAAACGGATCTCGGCGGTGGCGACCGAATCATTCTCGTTGATGACGGGGACAACCCCAAGGCCAATCAGCCGCTGGAGAGTGGCGGACGCATTGAGATAGCGGCGCCTGTCTTCCAGATCATCCAGAGTTACGAGCATTTGCGCTGCTGTCAGCCCGTGGGCGCCAAGCAATTCAGCCCAGCATTGCGAAAGGGCAATCTGGCCGGTTGCTGCAGCTGCCTGCGCATCCTCAAGGCTTGCGCGACCGCCCTTTGCGAGTTTCAAACGCCGCGCACCCAGGGCAATCGCTCCGGAGGAAACGATGGCGATCTGCTGTCCGGACGCCATGCGCGCCGCGATATCGGCAACCAGCGTTTCGAGCCAGGCCCGGCGAACATTGCCCTCTGCATCGACCAGCAAGGCCGACCCGACTTTGACCACCAGCCGTTGTGCGGCATCCCGGCCTAAAGCGGGGACCATGGCTTTTCCTCGGCAGGATGTTCTTCGGGCGCAGTCGCCTTCACGCCAATGGCATCGGCCAAACGATCGAGCACTGCCTCAATGCCTTCGCCGCTCGCTCCGGACAGGGGAAAGACCTCTGCCTTGGATGCACGCTTGAGCTTGGTCACGAGCTTCTTGACTGCGGCAGGTTCGAGCGCATCGATCTTATTGAGACCAATCACTTCGACCTTGTCCGTCAGGCCGGCGCCATAGGCATCCAGTTCGCCCCGGACGATTCGCCATGCGCCAACCGGGTCCTCGCCCGTCGCATCGACAAGATGGAGCAATACCTTGCAGCGTTCGATATGGCCCAGAAAGCGATCTCCGATCCCGGCGCCTTCTGCTGCCCCTTCAATAAGACCCGGTATATCGGCTATCACGAATTCGCCGCCCCTGTGGCTGACCACGCCAAGCTGCGGACGTGTGGTCGTAAACGGATAAGCGCCGACTTTCGCATTGGCGTTGGTGACCGCATTGATGAAGGTCGATTTTCCCGCATTGGGCAGGCCGACAAGTCCGGCATCGGCTAGTAGTTTCAGACGCAACCAGACATACATCTCTTCACCCGGCCAGCCGGTGCCATGTTGGCGCGGCGCGCGGTTGGTCGACGTCTTGTAGGACATGTTGCCCCGCCCGCCATCACCTCCGCGCAGGAATATCTTGCGCTCACCGACCTTGGTGAAATCGGCCAGCACATGCTCCTTGTCATCTGAAAGGATCTGCGTACCGACAGGCACCCTGATCACAAGATCGTCGCCACCGGCACCTGTGCGATTGCGGCCGGCGCCACCGCTTCCTCGAGGTGCGCGAAAATGTTGGGTATAGCGAAAGTCAATCAGCGTATTGAGGCCGGCGACGGTTTCGAAGATGATATCACCGCCTTTGCCCCCATTGCCGCCGTCAGGCCCACCATATTCCACGAATTTTTCGCGGCGGAAACTGACGGCACCGGGGCCGCCCGCGCCGGAGCGGACAAAAATCTTGGCCTGATCAAGGAAATGCATGGCTGCCCCTTAACGGGCTTTGCCGGATTATGAAACCGTCACCCCGCCTCGTGCGCGGCCATCCGCTTCTGCATGCCAGGCGAGGCCATGAGAATCTGATGGGCAATGTCGCGCGCCGCGCCGCGTGGCAAACCAAGCGCCCGGGCCATCGGCGCGCCAAGCAAGGCGTCCCCCATCGCCAGCAGGACGAGCGTCAATGTTTCCTCGTGCATCAGTCCATCCTCTTCGCCGATGCTCAGTTGGTCCATGAGTTTGTGGATCGCATCAAGGATCGGGTTCAACGCATCCTGGTTGCCGGACATTATCATCCAGGTGCATAAACCACCTGCACCCTGTTGATCGAAAGCATCGAAGGTCATTTCCACGATCGTTCGCGGGTCTGCTTCGCCTTGGCGCGCTTTCAGGACGACGCCGGCAATTGTCTCGCAAACCTGTTCGGCAATGCTGCCGGCAAGAGCACCCTGCAATTCCGCAGCAGAGCCGAAGTGATGGAGGAGATTGGCATGCGTCCGCCCCATTCGCGCAGCAACTGCCTTCAACGTCACAGCTTGAGGGCCATTTTCGATCAGGAGCGCGCGCGCGGCTTCGAGCGCGCTAGCGCGGCTTTCGTCCGGAGTCAGGCGTTTACGAGTTATTGACATTTATGTAAGTAAATCCTATTGACACGAGTGTAAGGAGATTCGTGCATGACCGCTGTTGCCCTCAAAACCCCTGCCGACCTGACCATCACGCCTCGTGACCGCCGTTTCGGGCGCAACGCGAAGCAGGATCGTTGGTGGCTTGGTGGCGATCCGATTGCAACGGCTTTCTACAATGCGCTCTCTATCACATTTCCGCGTGGCGAAGCGTTTTTCATTGAGTCGGTAAAGGCTTTCCGCAACGGGGCACCTGAAAAGCTGGAGCGCGAAATCCGCGCGTTTGTTCAGCAGGAAATCATGCACACGCGCGAACATGTGGCGTTCAACAAGAGAGTTGCCGACGCGGGCTATGACATTTCGGGCCTCGAGAAAAAGGTGATCGACTCGCTCGAAATGACGAAGAATCGTCCTCAAATTCTCAACCTTGCGGTGACTATGGCCCTTGAACATTACACCGCGATTATGGCCACACAAATGATCACGGATAAGAAGCTTTGGAAGGGTGCCGATCCCGAACAGGTCGAGCTCTGGAAATGGCACGCAATGGAAGAGATCGAGCACAAGGGCGTCGCCTATGACACGTGGCTCCACGCCACGAAGGACTGGACGCGCTGGAAGCGCTGGAAGGTCAAGAGCATCATGATGCTGCTCGTCTCGAAGAATTTCTGGGTGAATCGCTACAAGGGCGTGATAGAGCTCTTGCGTCAGGACGGCATCACGGGCGCAAAAGCGCATCTTGGCTTGCTTTGGTTCCTGTTCGGCGGTCCGGGTGCCATCCGCAAATTGATGATCCCCTGGGCAACCTTCTTCCTGCCAGGCTTTCATCCGTGGAACCACGATGATCGCAACCTGATCAATATGGCCGAAAGCGACTATGAAGCGGCGCGGATGCCCAAGGCGTTGGCCGCCTGAAAGC
The DNA here is from genome assembly GCA_016704425.1 of Sphingomonadales bacterium. Lineage (GTDB taxonomy): Bacteria > Pseudomonadota > Alphaproteobacteria > Sphingomonadales > Sphingomonadaceae > Aquisediminimonas. The sequence continues at coordinate 22,697 of JADJAC010000004.1, read as the reverse complement.
GAGCTGAGGTAGACGGTTTGAGCTTCGCGCCGGTCGCGCTAGACCGGTGCAATGTTCGATGAATTCTTCGATGAAAGCCCCGTCAAGCCAGCCGCACCGCCGTTCGATGTCGCGCTGGTTGAACGACTTCTGCAGGATGCCGCCCGGAACGGGAAGGCGGTAAGTTACTCCGAACTTCTGCTTGAGCTCGGCTATCGCTTCAGCCGCCCAAAGATGCGGGCCTTGTGCAAGGTGCTCGACGAAATCGACCGGCGCGGCGCTGCGCGCGGAGAGCCGGAACTGGCAGCGCTTGTTGTGCGCGAGGGTGATGGTTTGCCAGGGCAAGGCTGGTGGGTCGGCCGCCGAGACTATGCAGGCGCATGGACTGGGCCAGAGGCCCGAGCATTCCTGTCCGGGGTCCAGGACAAGACCTTTTCCTTCTGGAAGCGACGTGCAAAGGGCAGGGCATGATCGCGCCCATCCTCCAGACTGACCGCATGATCCTGAGTCCGCTGTCACTCGATGTCTGGGAGGCTTACGCCGCGGCATGGGCTGATCCCCGGATGACAACATTCATCGGTGGCCAGCCCCGAACGCGGACCGAAAGCTGGGGGAAGTTTCTCCAGGGTATCGGCCTATGGAGCCTGTTTGGGTACGGCTACTGGAGTTTCACGTCCCGCGAAACCGGGGCATTCCTCGGAAGTGGCGGCCTTGCCAGTTTCGAGCGAGGCATTCCGGAACTTGAAGGTTTTCCTGAAGCCGGATGGGCCTTCATCCCTGATGCCTGGGGGCAGGGTCTTGCCACTGAAGCAATCGCGGCGGTGCTTGACTGGGCGGATGAGTCATTGGGCCACCCGGAAATTCGCTGCATCATTGATGCCGGGAACGTCGCCTCACAGCGCGTGGCCGACAAGCTTGGATTTGAGCCCATGGGTGAAGTCGACTTCCCGCCGGGCAAGACGCAGCTCTTTCGTCGCATGTGAGCCATGAAAGGAACAGCTGATCCGGAGAACAGGTTAGCGGCTCAGCCACTCCTTGAGAATTTTGTGGAAGTGGCGAATCTTTGTCTCACCATAGTTCGCAAAGACAATTTCCTTTGATTTGATGGATTTCATTCCCTTCTGGACATGGGGCAAATTGACCACGTCCTGATTGAACACCTTGGCGAGCATTCCCAATTCGGGCGCTTCGACATAATCATCGTCAAAATCCAGCCAGTGTATTTTTGCCGGAGCAGGCCGCTCCTCTCCTTTTGGAACGGGCAGCATCAGCATGGTTTCATGAATGCATTCCTCCGGGTTGTCGCCATAGGGTCGGAAGCGATAAAAGATCGGATTGAAGCATCCCCACGGGCTGATATTGGGGAAGACATTGTAATAGATCGTGTCAACAAACTCGGCATCGCTCACCTGGTCGACTTCGGCTCCGAGACGTTCGCGCCAAAGGGCGCGCTGAGCATCCGCTGCAGCCTTGCGTCGATCCGGAACGGGACCAACGGTCGTTGTATCCGGTTCATTTTCCATCCCTTCCGCCAACGCTCCGCCAACCCAATTGCACAACTGGATGTCAGCATGATCAAGCTCGCCTTCAAGGTGATGGGCGGCTTCGTCAAAAATGCCACTCGTACCGTTGCGTGTGGTGACCTTGACCCGGCCCAAAGCGAGACGCTCATAGATATTGCCTGAAAGCGCATGGCGAATTTTCGTATAGGCGGTCGCGCCGTCCACAGGATCCGCCACCAGTTCGGGATTGACATGCGGGCTGAGCAGGCCATTTGGCGAAATGGCACGGGACATGTTTCCAAAGACGTCATACTTGCTGTTGGCGTCTCCCATCACCGGAAGCAGCGTCGGGTGCGTCGCTACAACGTGGTACGCCTCCATGAAGGCCTCCTGCGCGACCTTCCAGTTGCACCGCAGCTTTTTGGCAACATGCGCGGACTTGTAGCGGCGTTCAAAGGGAATTGGTTCAAAATGCCGGTTGATATCGCCCAGAAATTCCTTCAGCGGCCCGGCCTTGTCATCCGGGTTTATGAACACGAATCCCCCCCAGCGACCCACCTGCACCGACGGAAGACTGTGCGTTTTGGCACTGACCGACGGGAAGTCCCATTGGCAAGGCACTTCCTTCAATGTTCCGTCGAGTTTCCAGGCCCAGCCATGAAACGGACAGCGGAACTCATGCAGGCCTGATTCGTCCTCAGTGGCAAGCGCTCGCCCGCGATGAAGGCAGGCATTGGGGAAAGCCTTGATCTCGTCCTTTCCTGTCCGAACGATGATGTAGGACAGGCTGGCAATGTCATAGACCAGCGTGTCGCCTACATTCGGGATGTCATCCTCATGGCAAGCCAGTTGCCAGACGCGCTTCCAGAGCCGTTCAACTTCAAGATCAAAAAAGTCGCGGGAATAATAGATACTCGGGTTGACGATCGTTGGCCCGGGTTCAAGTGGAGCATCCTCACGCAACTTTGTCGGGACGTTGTGTGTGTCCATGTCCAGCAGTTCGTTATAGGTTATGCCTTTGGACCGGTTGGTTCCCGTCAATGTTTCTACCACGATACCTCCTATGCGCCGGGGTCTTGGTGCCCTGCCAACGGGCAACAGCCTTGAAGCTTTGATCCCTGCACCCACCGATCAGTGTGACGCGTTCACCCAGCGGGACCTTGATCGAAATCAAAGAGTTCATGCTCAAGAATGTTAGTGCGGTGCGCGCAGGTGCAGTTCGATCACGGACGACGAGTGCCGCCAGAGCGAGGGCTTTGGCTCGGTCTCGCAACTAACAAATCCGCGGCTGGACACCCCGGAATGTTTCGCTAAGACGCCCGCCCATGACATTGCCATCTCCGCTGTTCGATCGCCTGCGGCTTCCGGTCATAGGCTCTCCCCTCTTCATCGTATCCGGTCCGGAACTGGTCATTGCGCAGTGCAAGGCCGGAATTGTCGGTTCTTTCCCGGCCCTGAACGCGCGTCCACAAGCGCAACTTGATGAATGGCTCCACCAGATCACGGAAGAGCTGGCAGCTCACAATCGGGCGAATCCGGATCGGCCGGCGGCCCCCTATGCCGTCAACCAGATCGTCCACAAGTCCAACGACAGGCTTGATGCCGATGTTGCGACGTGCGCGAAATGGCAAGTGCCAATCACAATCACGTCCTTGGGCGCGCGTGAAGACCTTAATCAGGCGGTCCATTCTTGGGGCGGCATCGCCCTTCATGACGTCATTGATGATCGTTTTGCGCGCAAGGCTATCGAAAAGGGTGCGGATGGACTGATCCCCGTTGCCGCCGGTGCGGGCGGACATGCCGGCCGGTTGTCTCCGTTTGCCTTTGTATCCGAGCTGCGCGAATGGTTTGATGGGCCGATTGCACTTTCAGGCGCCATTGCGACGGGCCGTTCGATCCTGGCCGCGCTCGCTGTCGGTGCCGACCTTGCCTATATCGGTACACCTTGGGTCGCAACAAAGGAGGCCAATGCCGATCCCAACTACAAGCAGGGGATCGTTGAAGGCAGGGCTTCGGATATCGTCTATTCGAACCTCTTTACGGGCGTACATGGAAATTATCTGCGCGGTTCAATCGAGCGCGCTGGCCTTGATCCCGACAATCTGCCCGAAGGTGATTTGAAGACGATGAACTTCGGTTCGGGCGGCAACACAAAGGCCAAAGCCTGGAAGGACATCTGGGGCTCGGGTCAGGGCATCGGCGCCGTCACGGCCGTTGACAGTGTGGCTGATCGTGTTGATCGGCTTGAAGCCGAGTTCAATGCTGCAAAGGCGGAGCTGGCGGCAAAACTTCGCTAGTTTCCAGCTTCGAGGATTTCCGCGAGCAAGGTGTTCGCGCGGGGTCCGTCCCAATTCATGCTTCCAATGACGCGCCAGACTTCTTTGCCTTGCGCATCATAGAGAATCGTCGTCGGTAACATTCCGGTGTTGTAAGCAAAGCCAAGGTCGCTTTTTGCGTCGAGATACGGCTTGAGATGGGGAAGCGACCGCTTCGCCCACCAACCATCAACGAGCGCACGGGAGCTGTCCTGGCTGATAACTACAACCTGAAGTCGCGCTGCCTCACGACCGGCAATGGTGTTGAGCGTCGGCATTTCGGCAACGCATGGCCCGCACCAGGTGGCCCAGAGATTGACCAGCAGCGGCTTGCCCTTGAAGTCAGCAAGCGTCGCCGGCGCGCCCTTTGGGTCCTCGAACACGACAGTCGGCATTGCCTCGCCGCGATGCGACATGTCGACAGTGCCAGCCTGTTCCGGGCCCGCGGGGGCCTCCGATTGGGCAGATGATGCGCCCTCGGCTTGCGGTGCAGGGGCAGATTGCTTATCGCACCCGGCCAGCAGCAAGGCACAACTCCCGAGGAGGCCGAAGATTTCCAGTCGCAATGACAGCTCCAATTCAATGTGGGGCGGGCGCTTCGCAGAAGGCCCGGCGGCAGTGATGCGCGAGATAAATGCCTCTATCCCGTTCGACAAGCGGCTTTGGCAGCAGGACATCGCGGCGTCAAAGGCCCATGCAGCCATGCTTGGTGCAACCGGCATCCTGTCGGCGGCCGATGCGCAGGCGATCGTCGATGGACTCGATGCCGTCGCATTGGACTATGCCCGAGATGGCGTGCCGGAAGATCTGGCGCTTGAAGATATCCATATGGTGACAGAAACCCGCCTCGCCGAGAAAATTGGACCCGTTGCCGGGCGCCTCCATACGGCGCGATCGCGCAACGATCAGGTGGCAACGGACTTCAAGCTCTGGGTCCGTGATGCGATGGACGCCGTGGCCACCGGGTTGAGGGCGTTGCGGTTGGCCATCATTGCGCGCGCCGAAGAGCATGTCGATGCCGTGATGCCCGGCTTCACGCATCTCCAGAGCGCACAGCCTGTGACGCTTGGCCATCATCTGATGGCCTGGCATGAAATGATACGGCGCGATGCTTCGCGCTTTGCCGATGCGCGGGTGCGGCTGAATCAGTGCCCGCTGGGGAGCGCCGCGCTTGCGGGCACTGGTTTTCCAATTGACCGCATGCAGACTGCGGCCGGGCTCGGCTTCGCAGGGCCGACCGCCAATTCACTGGACAGCGTTTCAGATCGCGATTTCGCGCTCGACTATCTTATGGCCGCGAGTCAGTGCGCGTTGCATTTGTCACGCATGGCAGAAGAAGTCGTGATCTGGGCCAGCCAGCCTTTCGGATTTGTGGCACTGCCGGATGCCTGGTCGACTGGCAGCTCGATCATGCCACAAAAGCGCAACCCCGATGCAGCCGAACTGGTGCGCGGTCATGCCGGGCGGATCATCGGCTGCACGACGGCCCTGATGATCACCATGAAGGGCCTGCCTCTGGCCTATTCAAAGGATATGCAGGACGACAAGCCGCCGGTTTTCGAAGCGCATGACCTGCTTGCGCTTTCACTCGCGGCGATGACCGGCATGATTGAAAGCCTCACATTCCGGATGGATCGGATGCGTGCCCTCGCCGAAAGCGGCTTTGCAACGGCTACGGACCTTGCTGACTGGCTCGTGCGGGAGGCAAACGTCCCATTTCGCGAAGCTCATCATATCACCGGGCAGGCCGTAAAGCTGGCCGAAGCAAAGGGCTGTGGTCTTGCTGATCTTGCGCTTGTCGATTTGAAAGGGATCGATCCGCGGATCGAGGAGGGAGTCTTCGATGTGCTTTCGGTCGATGCATCGGTCATGAGCCGCACCAGCCATGGCGGGACCGCGCCGTCTGGTGTAAGGGCCCGGATTGCGGAAGCACGAATTGCACTGGAACGGAATGCATGAAGGCGGGTTGGGCATTGATGGGCGTAGCGCTTGCACTTTCGGCATGTGGCGGCCGCGTGGCGCTCAAGCCGGAGACGGGCAAGAGCCTTCCGCCGAAACCCGAGACTGCTTCTGCGGTCCCGACACCAGATCAGCTTCTGGTTCCCGACATTCAGTCCCGGCCCAAACGTAGCGATGAGCAATTGAAACGCTCCGAAGAACGACAGAACGACAAGTTCGACCTTCCTCCATCGCTCTGAGGTCATTATGGATCACTTCACTCTCAAGAACGGCGCAATGCACGCCGAAGATGTTCCGCTGAGCCGGATCGCCGAAGAAGTCGGCACACCTGTCTACGTCTATTCGCGCGCGACGCTCGAACGTCATGCGCGTGTTTTCATGGACGCGCTTTCCGGGCTCGGTCGGAAGCATTTTGCCTTTGCGATCAAGGCCAATCCCAACCTTTCGGTCCTCCGCGTGCTTGCGAAGTGCGGCTTTGGTGCAGATGTTGTGTCAGGCGGAGAAATCGCACGTGCGCTGGCCTCGGGCATCGCGCCCGCAGATGTGGTATTCTCCGGTGTAGGCAAGACGCGCGAAGAGCTGCGCCGGGCGCTCGATGACGGCATCGGCCAGTTCAATATCGAGCTGGAGGATGAAGGCAACGCGATTTCTGAGCTTGCCGTGGCAATGGGCAAGCGCGCCGTCGCTGTCCTGCGCGTCAATCCCGATGTCGATGCCAAGACGCATGCAAAGATCTCGACCGGCAAGAAGGAAAACAAGTTCGGTGTGCCAATCGACCAGGCGGGCGCGATCTATGCGCGTTTGTCCCGGTTGCCGGGTCTCGACATGCGCGGTGTTGCCTTGCACATCGGCAGTCAGGTGTTCGATCTCGCCCCCCTGGAAGCGGGCTATGCGCGGATTGGCACGTTCGTTGCCGAACTGAGGGCGGCAGGATTTGCGATTGACCGTGTCGATCTGGGCGGCGGTTTGGGTGTGCCCTATCAACGCGGCCAAATCCCGCCCGAGCCCGCTGAATATGGGCAAATGGTCGCGCGTGTCACCAAGGGGTGGGACGTTACCCTGATGTTCGAGCCCGGTCGCGTGATCGTCGGCAATGCAGGTGTGCTTTTGACCAAGGTGATCTGGGTAAAGCCCGGTGTCATCAATCCCTATGTGATCGTCGATGCAGCGATGAATGACCTCGCCCGTCCAGCGCTCTACGATGCCTGGCATGATTTCGAGGCCGTGCGGCCGACCGGCGAACGCATGGTCGCAAATATTGCAGGCCCCGTCTGCGAGAGTACAGACACATTCGCCATGGCGCGTGACATCGATTCGGTGAAGCCGGGGGACCTTGCAGTCTTCCGCACCGCAGGAGCCTATGGCGCGACCATGGCATCGACCTACAACAGCCGTGCGCTCGTTCCCGAAGTCATGGTCGATGGGGACAAGTATGCGGTAGTCGCTGATCGCGTCCAGCCCGAAGCTCTGATCGCGGCAGAGCGCCTGCCCGAGTGGCTGCTTGATTAGTCCCGGGCTGACTCGAGGAGGAACCAGGCCCGCTGCTCCGCTTCGTCGGTCCAGCCGTCGATAACACCGGAGCTGGCATTGTCGCCCGCTGTATCGGCAATGGCCTTTGCCTTCTTCAGCGAATCGACAAGGATGAGATTGTCCTGCCGCAACTCTCCAAGCATGTCCTTGGCTGGAACGTGATCGGCATCATTGTCCCGCACCTCGGAAAGCCGGGCGATATGGCCGACCGACCGGATCGTGTTTCCGCCAATCTTGCGGACCCGTTCTGCAATAAGGTCAGTCGAAGCAAGAATCTGCGTCGCCTGCTCGTCAAGAAGCAAATGGTAATCCCTGAAATGCCGTCCCGAGACGTGCCAGTGAAAATTCTTGGTCTTGATGTACAGGGCAAAACTGTCTGCCAGCACTTGATTAAGAGCTGCAGCGACATCGGTCATCATATTGGTCATCATCGTTCTCCCTTGCGGATGAACGAGTCATAGGCAGGGATCGTCTTGCGATCGAATTGATTAAAAGGGCTTCAGTGATCGTTTTTGTAGATAAGACTGCGCGTGGTCTGGCCAGACTGCTATCCGTACAGCCGCTGGTTGATTGCAGCGAGATAGGCTTGTGTGGCTGAGGCGTCGAGCCGCTCGCAGCCAACCGCATCGCGCATCGCTTCAAGGAATGACGCAACCATTGGTCCACCGCGCGAGACTGCAAGTTCGCTCTCCAGCCGATGCGCTATCTCTACGACAGGGGTCAGCCCGTGGTCGCCGGCAATCCGTCGCAATTCGTCGATTTCATGAGCCAGACGGGAAACCGACAATTGCGGCAGCCCGGCAGCGAGCTGATCAATTCGCGCCCAAAGCTGCGCTTGGGCCTGCATCAATGCTTCCTTTGCAATCCCCATCTCATCCACCCCTGAATGTGCCCGAGCAGAGAGTGGGCCAAGATGGTTACTGTTTGGTTAACGCGGCTTGCCAAAAGCCGATGCTGCCGATCGCAAGGGTTCGGAGGTGATAGGATAGCCAAGGCCTTCGGGAATGCAGAGATGGGGCTCCCCCGCCCGCTCCTCCATCCAGGGCGTTACGACGTCGATTGGCGTGGTGCGCGCATGGGCTTCTGCGGCGGCGAAGCTGTCGAAAAGCGCTAGCCGTTCCAGATTGCGCCGGGTCGGGAAGATGACCTTGACCTTGCCGGCATCCGCCGCGTCGATCACCTCCTGCGCTCCTGCCCAAAAACTGCTGATATTCTCCGTCGCGTCGACAACTGGGTTGGGGGCGTCATCGCTCACGCAGGCAAGATAGAATCGCGTATCGAAAACGCGGGCTTCGCGGTGCGCCGGGCACCAGCGTGCAAAGGGCACAAGGATATCCAGATCGAGTTCCAGTCCCGCCTCGGAAAGCAGGGTGCTGAACGGCTCATGCGCATGCAGCCGGGGTTGGGCCGAAGCGATCCAATCGGTGGACGGTGGGCTCGCAAAGCCAATGGCGATGCCGCTTTCTTCCAGCGTCTCGCGAATCGCAGCGACGCGCGCTGCGCCCTCCTCGGGTTCGTGTGAGTGGGCGGCCGCAATGGCATGATCGTCAGCATCGATGCGGCCACCGGGAAAGACAATTGCACCACCCGCAAAGGCCATGGTGGCCGAACGCTCCACAACGAGCAACTCCGGCGGCGCCGCAGCCCGATGCCGGAAGATGACAAGTGTTGCTGCCGGAATCGGGACCGGCCTCTCCGTCTCTTCGCCCGTCATGTTGTCATTCATTCTGAACGGCCTATCCTTGATCGGGATACAGGGGAAGAGGCAATATGGGGATCATGGAGATCTTGGGGGTGGCGGCGAGCGTCAGCTTGCTTGCCGGGTGGCGGCTGTATCTGTGTATCTTTGCGACCGGTCTTGCCATGCGGCTCGGCTGGATTGCGCCGCCCGAGCATTTGCAGGGGCTGGCTGTCCTTGCGAACGACTGGGTGATGGGCGCAGCCGGTCTTGGCATGATTGCCGAATTCTTTGCCGACAAGATTGCCTGGCTCGACTCGCTTTGGGACGCGGTTCACACTGCCATCCGTCCCGTGGGCGGCGCAATGCTTGCGCTTGCTCTGGTCGATGCATCCGACCCGAAATGGCAAGTCGTCACCTTCCTGCTTGGTGGAGGTGCGGCGCTCGCCAGTCATGGGGCGAAGGCCGGGACGCGCGCCATGGTCAATGCAAGTCCCGAACCGTTCAGCAACATCGCCGTATCGACCGGCGAGGACGTGGTGGCAGGAGGTTTTCTTTTTCTGGCTCTCTCAAACCCGAAGACTGCAATATTTGTCGCAATCCTGCTGGCCGCCGCTGCCGTTATCGCCGTGATTGCCGCTCAACGAGTCCTCAAGAAACTCTTTGGCGTGCCAGCCGACCCGCCACTTACGTAGGGGCGGTTGGGTGGTGGTGGCCGCAGTCCTGAGGGATACGGTCTCATTTGGAATTTCCCTGTTTTACCGGAATTTACAGGGAAAATTTCAAAAATTCGGCCTGAAAACAGGCTGAACTCGGCCAATCAGCTACTATTTGCAAGAAATAACATAGGAAAATCAACACCTTGGTGCGCAAGAAAGCCAGTTCCCTGTTAATTGCCAAAACAGGGTATTTAATCGACCATAACAGGGTATTTAATCGGCCATAACAGGGACATTATCGGCAGTAACAGGGAGCGCCGGGATCGACGCGGGAATGGTTTTTGTTCATGTTTAATGCTCCGCCTTCGTCGCGCCATTATGCGGATGAGAGTGTTTGACACTGCTCTCGTCTACAAAGGAGGTACTTGGGAACGCCGGGCTCAAGGTTGCGCACGGGATGGAGATGATGGGGTACCTTGAAGGCTTTTGAGGCCTGCCGTGATAGGCTATTCGGCCTCAGGGTGATCTATGCCCTGGTCTCGGGCGGCGCCACAATGCAAGCCGTGGCAGCGTTCCTGGCCGTCGGTTCAAGCCGCTGGACTGATATCGATGATTTCGGCTGCCTGGTCATCTCCACCGAATGCGCAGATATCGCCTGGTGATGCACCCAGGAGTGCGCGCACCAATGGCGCTGAGAACGAGATCCGATTCGTTGCTGGATCGGCTTCATCATCTCCGACGATGTCGATCGTGCGCACTTTGCCCTTGAGCCGGAATGTCACGCGAGTGCCAAAGGCCACTTCATCGCCGGTTGGTATGGGCGCTAACTCAGCCGTTGCATGGCGGGTTTGCCAATAGCGCTTTTGGCGCATCAGCAGTTCAACCGCGTCCTTGTCGGTGCATCCGGCAATCTCCGCTTCGATTGCGGACAACCGGTCCTCGATGAGCTGCTTGCCTGCCGCTGTGACTAGGTTGGGCCCAGCCGGGATCGGAAGCTCGAAACGAGGCTCCTTGTGTTCCTCGTCGCTCTCACGACGAAATGCGACACTCACGACGGCCTCCGATGAAAAAGCATTCCAGCGTAATGTGACCCATCCCCCGTCAAGCGCAAGGCGCTTTGATCGAGTCTTTGAGAAACGATTTGCTTTTGTGAGAGCATCGTTGACTGCCGAGCAGCGCACCGGGAGTTGCAACACTCATTGGCTGCGCCATCATTTGCCTTGGGCGCTCGCACCACAATTTTTGCAGGCGTCTGCATAAAGTGAGACAGCATCGCTCCGCGTAACAACGTTGGGTAATATTGCCTTGGGCTTTGCCCATTCAACTGCTTCAGTCACCATGCATGAAGAAAAGACGCATCCTCACTTGCTTCTACGGTGAACGATCCATCGTCCTTTGGTCAGCTCAAGCAATCGCTGCAATCACTGAACTGCGTACTTGCAGAATCTGTGCGATGACCGACACTGCAACCTCCCATGCGGATCGACCACAGTTGGATAAACCGACTGGACTCACAACGCGTGTGCACTCGTCGGCAGAAAGGCCCAATGCTTCCAGCCGCTGCTTGCGCGAAGTGGCTCGGCAGGAGGAGCCAAGGACGCCGACATAGAAGGCGTTGCTTGCCAAAGCCATTCTAGTGACTGCATCATCCTGCTCATCATCGTGGGAAGCAGCGATGATGGCGGTCCACCGATCTGGCACAAGTTCTTTGAGCGACGCGCTGGCATCGCCCGAAATGCATCGTCCTTCGGCGATCGGCATAGGAGAAGCGGCATAGGAATTTCGTAGCAGGATAGCCTCCAGCCCGCATTGCCCGGCAAGAGCAATCAAGGCCAACGCAATGGGACCGTCTCCCGCTACAGCCAGACGCCATCGTGGCAGAAAGATCTTTGAGTATGACGCGCCCTCGATCGGCTCAACTTTCTCGCGTGCCCCCTGTATGAGAGCGGATCGCTCGAAACCGTTGCTGGACCAGCGGACGACTCGTCGTTGCTCATAGCCTTCAAGAAGGAGTTTAACGGCATCATCGCTCGGGTCGATCCGCTCAAGAAAGATGGTCAAGCTGCCCCCGCAGGTCAGCCTTAGGTCAATCCTTGGGCTTCCCTTGCCATAGATAAGCTTGCGGGGCTTTCCGTCAGCGAAGACTCGCTGCGCATGATTGCCGACATCGGCCTCAATGCACCCGCCAGAGAAATAGCCCGTGGCCTTAGTTCCGTCGAAGATCATTTGCGTGCCAATCGGCTGTGGCGCGCCGCCTTCAAGCGCCACGATGGTTCCAAGCACTGCTGAACGACCGGCATCGAGGCAGGAAAACAACGCCATGCGCACGTCCGCTGTCCAGCCAAAGATCGGCCAATCCCCGTTTTCGAGATCCATCCTGCGACCTATTTACTTGAATTGCATGGCATCGCGTTTCTCGGGGCGCAGACTAGGTGCGAAATAACCACCAAATTGCCGTCAAGCCCAATACAAATGCCGCGCCTACCAGAAGTCTGCGCATGACCGCCCAGCCCGCAGCAGAACCAATATCGAGAGCGTCGTTGCTGATGGTGAGTGACGGCGCCTGACTGACATTCGACTGAACGGCCCCTTCGGCAAGTTCAGTGGCAGGCGCATTTCCGTCCTCGCCGGTACCCTCCAGTATCAATTGTCGGAGACGGGTAGAAAACTCGTTCATGAGCTTTTCCGCAACTTCTTCCATCACACCCCGGCCGAACTGTGCCGCTTTCCCACTGACAGCATAGTCGCTGTGGATGGAAACCATGCAGGCGCTCAAGCCATGTTCGGCGACCTTCAGCGAAACCTTGGCCTTGGCGCCGCCACCGCCCTTTGTATCCTTCGCTGCGCCTTCGACAGCCAGTGCATGGCTCGCATCGACTCGTTGGGTGAAATGCAAATCGCCGCGGTAGACCATCTCTACAGGACCAAGACGGACCTTGATCCGGCCAACATAGTCATTGCCTTCGCCAGATTCGATCGATGCGCCTGGCATGCAAGGCGCGACCCGATAGACGTCGAGCAGAACCGGCCAGGCACGCTCCGCTGGTACCGGGAGCTGGAAGCTGTATTCGAAAATCATGTCAATTCGCCTTCATTCGACGCTAGACCGGGATGGCATTTTTTGCAGCCGCGCGCTCAAGGGCATCGAATATCCGTTGCGGCGAAGCCGGAAAGTCTTCCAGCGACGCATCAACTAGCGCCAGAGCGTCGTTGACCGCCCCCAAGATTGCTGCCGGAGCTGAAATCATCGCGGATTCGCCCATGCCTTTGACGCCCCCCGGCACCAAGTCTGATGGCGTTTCCAGATGCGCAATCTTGATATCTGGCACGTCAATCGAAGTGGGCAGCAAATAGTCCATGAGCGTCGTCGTTACCAGCTGGCCCTCCCCATCATGAACGAGCTCTTCAAGCAAAGTCATGCCGATAGCCTGCGCGACTCCTCCCCTGATCTGACCCTCAACGATCATCGGATTAATCATCCTGCCACAATCTTCGACCGCAAACATTTCCTCCACCCGGACCATGCAGGTCTCGATATCGATTTCAACAATGGCCGCATGCCCCCCATTTGCGAGCACGACGTCTGCCGGATCAAAGGCTGCTGTTGCCTCAAGCGCAGGATCGAAATCAGGTGGATGAGTAGCGTCCGCAAAATAGGCGGCGCCCGCCAAATCCGCTAACGGCATACCCTTGTCAGGGTGACCAATGAGATGCACCCGCCCTTCAGAAAGTGTAACTTGGTCAACTCCGGTTTGTAGCAAGTGTGCCGCAAGACGACGTATCTTGACTTTCACCGCCTCAGCAGCGCGTCCGATTGTCCCGGCACCAAATACTGCACCGCGGCTGGCAACTGTCCCGAACCCATGCGTATTCCTCGTGGTCCCCGCAAGGATGGTCACGTCGTCAAGAGGAACACCGAACGCGTCGGCAGCCACCTGAGCAAAGGTTGTCAAATGGCCTTGCCCTGCTGCAACCAAGGGTGTCGTCACGGTTATCTTGCCGGTTGGTTCAACACGCACGGTTGCCGTGTCATGAGTCGTCACCGGAATGTGCAGGAACGAAAGCGCGCGCGTGCCAACACCACTGACTTCGTTGAAGATGCATAGCCCAAGTCCGAGCAGCTTTCCGCTTGCCAAGGCTGAAGCCTGCCTTTCACGAAAAGACGGATAGCTCACCATTTGCTCGAGCCTATCCAGGGTCTGGACGAAAGTCCCTTCTCGGATCACGAGCCCCGTCGGCGTGGTGAACGGATAATCATTTTGGTCGACCAGATTGCGTCGCCTGATTTCGAATGGCGACAGCCCGAGTCTGCGAGCTGCGCGGTCGATCAGGATTTCGCGCGCGATGTGGCCAGCAGACCAACCAACACCGCGATAGGCGCCAATCGGGCACTTGTTGGTGACCAGAGAAAGGCTCTCATCATTAAAGTGCGCAATGCGATATGGGCCTGTTAGCGTCGACGCGCCGACATGGGATTCGACCAGATGCGTCCAAGGAAGGCAATTATACGCGCCGCCGTCAGTGCTTGACCGGTTGCGCATTGCGAGAAATCGCCCGTTGCCATCCACGGCAATCGCCATGTCGTTAATCTGGTGCTTGGCGTGCGTTGCGCTCAGCAGGTTTTCCCGACGATCTTCAATCCAGCGGACTGGCCGCCCCAACTCAATGGCCAAAAGACAAACGAGCGCCTCTTCTGGATGAACATGGGCCTTTTGGCCAAAGCCTCCACCGACCTGTGGGGTGATCACCTCAATGCGCTGCTCCGGGAAGGCCAGATGAATCGCGAGCATTGTCTTCAGGAACGAAGGCATCTGGGTGGCAGACCAGACCGTCAATTGGCCATTGGTCCATTCGTATCGAGCCACGCATCCACGGGGCTCCAAGGGCGATGCGCTGACCCGATTATTAATGAAGCGGCCGGAAGCAACATATGCTGCGCTAGCGAAATCGCCGTCAACATCGTCCTGGCATCGGTGCCCCTGATAGACCAGGTTGGCTGGCACAGCTTCATTGGCGAGCGCTTCCGCTGCCATGGCGGATTCGATGCTGGCGACGACCGGCAGCTCATCATAGTCGACGTCGATAAGTTCGAGCGCGTCTTCTGCCACTGCCTGACTGTTTGCGACCACGACCGCCACTGCTTCACCGACAAAGCGCACAATATCATGGGCGAGGATCGGCTGGATCGTTGGAACAAAACCCGGAAGGTCCATGCGGGCCATGAGACCGGCGCACTTGGGGAGCACGTCAGCGCCCGTCCAGACCTTCACGACCCCCGCATGTCCCGCGGCCGCGGTCACGTCTATTCCGGTGATCTTGGCATGTGCATAAGGGCTGCGAAGTATCGCCACATACAAGACATCCTGAAAGGGCAGGTCCGCAATATAAGCAGCCCGGCCGCTCAACACTGCCGGATCCTCCCGTCGCAAGGCAGACTTGCCGATCTCCTTCGGGAGAATTTCAGGGGCTTGAGACTTATCCATTGGCAAATTCGGGATCGCTCATGACATCTGGATCCACGATAGCGTCAATGATCGTTTCATACCCGGTGCATCGGCAAAGGTTGCCGGAAATCGCCTCGCGCGCCTGCTCACGCGTTGGCTCCGGCGTCTCCCGAAGCAGCGCCAGAGCCGTAAGGACCATTCCAGATGTGCAAAAACCGCATTGCAGGCCATGATGGCGCTGGAATGACGCCTGCAAGGGATGGAGCTTGCCGTTGCCAGCCAAGCCTTCGATGGTTTCAATTCGACACCCGCTGGCTTGCACTGCAAGCATCAAGCATGACCTGACCGGCTTATCATCGACAAGGATCGTGCAGGAACCACAGACACCAATTTCGCAGCCTTGTTTCAGTCCGGTCAGGCCAACCTTGTCGCGTAACGCGTCGCTCAAGCTTGTTCGGATAGGCACCGTGAAGGCAGCTGACTCTCCATTTATGGTTAACTGGACCACCGATTGGCCGATATCCTCATCCATCAACACCTCCGGCCCGCAACAGCGCACGGGTAACCAGGTTTTTGGCAAGTTTTGCCCTGAAGCGAGCGTCTGCCTGAATGTCACTGCGAAATCGAACGCCTTCCAAGGCAATTTGCGCGGCGTGCTGTGCAACAGAGCGATCCAAAGCTTTGCCGCGCAGGAAGGCTGTAGCGTCATCGGATTTCACCGGTCGATCGGATATGCCGCCAACGACAATGGTCGCGTCTAGGCATTTTCTGCCGTCCATTTCAGTCCCGGCAGCGGCCATCGCCATCGCAAAATCCCCCGGGCGCCGTGAGACCTCCTCGAAAGCCCATGTTTTCCTGTTACCCGGAAAGACGATGTGAGTCAGAAGTTCGCCTTCCCTTATTGCTGTCGTATAATGACCTTCAAAGAAGTCATTCGCGGATACACTACGTGTGCCATGTTGGCCTTGAAGGGACATTATGGCCCCGAGTGCCACGGCCACGACGGGCATCTCGGCAGAGCCATCCGCGTTGGCAAGGCTTCCTCCTATAGTTCCCCGGTTTCGAACCGCCTGATGTGCCACATGTTGCAGTGCTTCGCGCAGGAGCGGCACCAGGCGGGCCACGACAGGCGATCGGGCATTCGCATCATGGGTCGTCATGGCGCCAATCAGCAACTCGCCTTCGCTTTCCTGAATGCCTTCCAGTTCCCTGATCGACCCCAAATCAACCAGCAGTCCAGGGCTTGCCATGCGAAGCGCCATCATCGGCAGAAGCGACTGCCCGCCCGCCAAGGGGCGGGCATCGCTGTTTTTTGCCAGCAACTCAATTGCTTCGGTAACCGTGGCGGGGCGGGCATATGAAAAATCGGGAAACTTCATGGAAACCCACCAGACCCTTCACTTGGGAGGACGCCCCCCCCAAGAACCTAACGCATTTTGAAGCTGACTGTCACCCCGTAGGTCGCCGGCTGTCCGGCGAACCTGGCAATGGTATCATAGTCCGTGAACACGTTCGTCACATAATACTTGTCGAATACGTTCTTGCCGAAAAGCATGACACTCCATTGCCCGTCATTGAACGAGGCGCCGGCACGGACATCGAAAAGGCCATAGCCATCGATCGTATATGTCTTGCTTACCGGTACCGATGAACGGAAGTCAGGCGTAACGACCAAGCCGAGGTCACCGCCAATATTGGCAAGCGCCTTGCTCCGCACAGAATAGACAATTCCCACAAAAGGCTCGGCATTGCCGATTTTCCATTTGTAGTCGGCCGAAAGGCGCATTTGGTATTTTGGTGTGTACGGAATGACCGACCCAGCATAGTCCTTGACGCCGCCAGCAGTGTCACGGCCAATAAAGCTTGTGATCTTGCTGTTCAGGTAACTACCCGAGAGGCCGAGCGTCAATCCATTGGCGGGCGAATAGGTTGTGTCGAGTTCCAAGCCGAGCATTCGAGACTTCGGAATATTGTCCAGGGCGTCAAGGACTCCGAAAATCGGATCGACGATTTTACCGCGCAACTGTTTGTTGCGGTAGTCATAGTAGAAAGCTGCACCACTGGCATTGAAGCGGCGGTCGGAGGAGCTCAACTTGAAACCTGCCTCGTAAGACAGCAGCGATTCCTGGACCACTGGCAGAAACTGCTCGAAAGTCGCTGCCGAAGCGATTGGGAAACTGCCAGCCTTGTAGCCCTTTGCGATGTTTGCATAGAGCAGGACTCCCGGGGCGGCCTTGTAATCGACACCTGCGCGCCAGGATACGTTATGCTCAGCGAGGGTGTCGCGAAACTCGCCTGGCAGATATGTAGCTGGCGTGCCGTCTAGCGTGGTGTTGTCCAGCGGAGCGCATCCGGCACCAATTGGGGGCACCGGAACGCCAGTGGGCGTAAAACCAGCAACTGGGAAAAAGCCCAGCTGGATAGCATTCGCAAGCGAATCAAATACGCCGCCGAACGATCCATCACCCGGATCACCCGTGCAAGTCGCGGCGGTGCGGCGCGCATTAGTATAACGTGCGCCTGCTTTCAGCGTGATCTTGTCCCCCAAGTCGTATTCGCCATTCGCGAAGAACGCATAGTTTCTCATGTGCTGGTCTGTGTAGACATAGGCGCCGGTGTAACCGAAAATTGCGGCTGTACTGATCTGGGAGAAGGTCTGCAGTTGATATTCATAGACGTGGCTTTTTTCATAGTTGCCGCCGAGGACCCAGCGGAACTGGGCGTCTCCTCCATTCGAAACACGAAGTTCCTGATTGAAAGATTTGATAAAGCCGCGATCGACGATGAAATCGTCGGCAAACAGCGTTGTGCCGTCTGTCTCAAAGCCCTGATTAGGCTTGTAATCAACATAGGACGTGATTGCGGTGACCGTAATATTGTCCGCGACTTCCCAGTTTGTGCGAAGCGCGCTCTGTAGTAGTCGGTTATTTGCGTGAGGCCGAGTAGCAGGCGTCCAGGCCGCATTCTGGCGCGCTATCTCGGTCGGCGTCCAATCCGCTGCTCGCGCGTTGAAGGGTGCGAACGGAAAAGCGCGCAGAGCTGGATCGGTAAACGGCGGGGCTTGCGACAGCAGGGTCTGATATTGGGGTGCCTGCGGATCGCTCTTGTCGCGCCAGCCGTTCAGGTTGAGCTCGAAATTCAATCTGCTTGAGGGTTCCCAGTCGAGCAGAAGACGGGCGGCATAGTAATTGACCTGACCCAGCGTGGTCTCTCACCAGAGAATATCTTTGCCGAACAATTCGTAGCCAGCAACTGAGCAGGAGGAACAAGATGGGTGTGGACAGTCTCGGCTATGTCGGCCTCAATGTCAGCAAACCGACTGAATGGGCCAACCTTTTGGAAGGGGTCTTTGGCATGGAGGCCCGACCTCGCGAGGGATCGAACGCGATCGATTATCGCCTAGACGACCATCACCATCGCTTTACGCTCTATCCCTCCAAAGAGGATAGTGTCGCAGTTGTCGGCTGGGAAGTTACAGCGGAGGCCAAGCTTGAGGAACTTGTTGCAGAATTGCGTGGCCGCCAGATCGAGGTAATTGCCGGCTCGCAAGCACTTTGCGAAGAGAGGAAGGTCAGAAAGCTTTACAGCTTCACATGCCCAATGGTTGGCTCCAACAATGAGATCTACTACGGCCCGCTGGTTTCCAATACCCTCTTCAACCCGCGCCGCGGCATTTCGGGTTACAAGACCGGATCTTTAGGGCTTGGACATATCGTTTTCTGGGTCAAAGACTTGGCTGCCTCAGTCAAATTCTACCAAGACATCATGGGCTTCAATATTTCCGACTATATTGCCTGGGATGTTCACGATGCTGTCTTTCTGCACTGCAATCCTCGTCATCATACTCTGGCACTCATGAAGGAAGGGCCTGGTCCTGCTGGAGGACTGATGCATATCATGGTCGAGGCAAACTCGATTGACGATGTGGGTTACGCCTATGACATCGTTCGCGACCGCGGCATCCCGGTCATGCTCGATCCGGGCAAGCATTCGAACGATCACATGCAGAGTTTTTACCTGCAGACACCTTCAGGCTTCTGGATCGAATATGGCTTTGGTGGCCGCGAAATCGGGCCCGATTGGGAAATCAAGACATATGACCAACCAATGCTGTGGGGTCATCGGCCTTTGACGGTCTGACACAAATGGGCCTTCAGCAATGCCTTGCCCGGATTGATGAGCGCGACGCGTCTGTGCATGGCTGGGCTTATCTCGACCGCACGGCAACAGGCGGTCCCGGCCCAATGGCTGGAGTGGTGCTTGGCGTCAAAGACGTCATCGACGTTGCCGGGATGCCGACAACCCACGGTTCTGCGATATTTGCCGAGAACATCGCGAGCCATGACGCCGAAGCGGTCAAGAGACTTCGATCGGCCGGCGCTATTGTCCTTGGCAAGACTGTGACAGCTGAATTCGCTACTTATTATCCAGGTCCAACAGTCAATCCGCGCAAGCCCGGCCACACACCGGGCGGATCGTCGAGCGGCTCCGCGGCAGTCGTTGCAGATGGCCAAGCCGACATCGCTCTCGGCACGCAGACCGCAGGCTCCATGATACGCCCGGCCAGTTTCTGCGGCACCATTGCTTTCAAACCGAGCTTCGGTCGCTACCCTCTCGAAGGCGTATTGGAGACATCGTCCAGCCTCGACACTCTGGGAGTGTTTGCCAGAAATCTGGAATTGCTCGATGCTGCTGACGCGGTGCTTTCGGGTGAATTCGATAAACGCGAGTCACGCCGGGACTTGCGCATCGGTATCTGTCGTATGCCTGCATGGCCGGCGGCAGATGTTGAAATGAAAAATGCGCTGTTTGAATTCAGCGAAGCGTTGAACATTGCCGGCTTCAAGACATGCGAGATCGAACTTCCACAGTGCTTTGAAGGGTTGAACGAAGCCCAGGCCATTATCCATCGCTACGAGGCCGCACGCGCGCTTGGCCATATCAGGCGCAATAATCCCGAGCAGATCAGTGAAGTATTCCGGAACATGATCGACGCAGGATCAGCCGATAGCGAGGAGACGTATCAAGCCTGTCTCTCCCTGCAGAAGAAATGCCAAGCTGCGATTTCGGAAGTGTTCTCAGCCGCCGACGTACTGCTAGCGCCCGCCGCTCCGGGATGCGCGCCGGAAGGGCTTGAGTCTACGGGCGATCCGGCTTTCCAACGAATCTGGACGGCTATCGGTGCACCTTGCCTGTGTTTTCCGGCTGCTTGGCGCGCGGACGGGCTGCCACTCGGTCTGCAGCTGATCGCCGTGCCGGGGCAGGACCGTCAGATGCTTGCAGATGCCAAATTGATAATCGCGCATGCCGCCTTGAGGGAGACTTGAGCATGGAACCGACTGCCCCAATGCCATTCACGCCGGAAATGGACGCCGCATTTGCAAAAGCCAAAGCAAAGCTCGATCCTGCGCGTTTGAAGCAACTGCTGTTTGACCTGACCAACATCCACTCTCCCACCGGCGCCACGCGCGAGATCGTGGAGTTTGTTGCTGGCCACATGGAAAAGATCGGGCTGAAGCCGACGCTTGACCCCATGACGGAAATATCGGCCAACATTCTGGGCGAACGCCGCGGCATGGGGGGGGGCGCCACCTTGCTGCTCTATTCGCCGATCGACACCCACCTCGAAGGTGACGAAAGCGATTTTCCTTGGGCTGGCCCAGAGCAATTCGTCGACCTAAAGCCGGAAGCCAGCATGGTCGATGACTGGGTGTACGGGCTCGGCTCATCAAACCCCAAAGGCATTGGCCGCCAGCTTGATGGAAGTGGCAACCGCTCTCATTGAATCGGACGTGCCGATGCTGGGAATTTGAATGTTGGCTTGGCAGATGGCGGCATGCCCGTCACCATTCCCTGGCGCGACAATGCGGGCATGAGTCATGGTGTGCACCACCTGCTCCGGTCGCGGCATGGCGCCCGACTTCGCGATCATCATGAAGCCCTGGAATTGGGTATATCATGAAGAGCCTGGCATGGGCTGGTTCAAGATCCAAGTCAAAGGTACAATGGGCTATGCCGGTGTACCGCGCGGAACCCCGGGGTTCCGCAGTTCAATCGTGCCGGCAGCAACGGTGATCCTCGAGCTCGAGCAATGGCTGATAGATTATGCGGAGAAAAATCGGTCCGGCGACGTTTATCCGCATGGCTGGATCGGTGGCGTTCGCGGTGGCTGGCCCGAACGCCCGTCCTTTCCCAGCGCGGTCACCGAAATCTTCTTCGATGTACGCATCAATCCCCGAACCAGCCCTGGAGAGGTGAAGGCCCAATTTGAAGAATTCATGCGCACGCTCGCCACCAGATATCCAGACATAGCGTGTGATTGGGAAATGTATGGCTCTGCTCCTGGTGGAACCACTGATCCGGCAAACTGGATCATCCAATCGGCCCGGCGCGCTTGGGAACATGTCGAAGGGCGCGCATATTCTCGTCCCGATCCACTTGGGGGCCAGACGGATGGTGCGGCTTGCGCCGGCTCGGCGTGCCAACGGCCCGTATCGGCTGGCCTTGGCCAGCGGAGGGTTCACCGCTCCCAATTGCTGAAGGTCTGGGTGGGATGGGCGCGACCTATATCCCCGATCTTATGCCGTGCCTTGAGAAGATTCTTTTCGCATGCATCGACACGCTCATGCGTCCACGTAGTGAACTGGGACTGTGAGCCAGACTGGAAAAATTGCCGTCATAACCGGTGCAGGATCGGGGATCGGACGAGCCGTGGCCCTGCGACTGGCAGCTCAAGGGCGACAGTTGTGCTCAATGGTCGAAATGCCGACAAGCTGGAAGCTGTTGCCAAGGAGATTGCGCAACGAAAGGAGCGGCGGTCGTAAGGCCCGGAGACATTTCGCAGAGAAGCGGAGTATCTTCGCTTATCAATGGTATCGGCAGCGAGTTTGGTCGCCTAGATCTTGCCTTCAAGAACGCTGGCGGACACGCGGATTTCAGGCCCCTTCATACGGTTCCTGATGATGAAAGCGAATGGGTCATCGACCTCAACTTCAAGGCCGTCTATTACTGCATGGTCGAACAGTTGGGTTGGATGATCAACCAGGGCAATGGCGCGATCGTTAATGCAGCCTCTATCTTTGGCCTGCGAGGCGTTGGCGGCATTTCACACTATGTCGCCGCAAAGCATGCCGTAATCGGGCTGACCAGATCAGCAGCGCTTGACTACGCTTCAAAAGGAATTCGCATCAACGCTGTTTGTCCGGGCGCGACCGAATACTCCCAACTTGCGGCGCGTGACACATGACGACATTCACGCTTTCGATGCGGTATCCGCAAGGCAGGCTTGCCCGCGCAGAAGAGATTGCAGATGCAGTTGCCTGGCTGCTGTCAGACGAGGCCCGCTACGTCACTGGGGCAACTCTTGCCGTCGATGGCGGAATGTCTGCGAGTTAAGCGAATGCTTTAAGGTGCTCGATTGAGGGTAGCGGATGCCCGCGCAGATTCCTCATATATCCTGTAGGAGATTGAAAGAAGGTCTGTTGCGTCTTCAACACGGGTTTCCGATAGACCTCGAAGCTTTCTGATCAAAATCTCACTTCGGAGTCTTGAATATTCATTGGTAAGAGGTCTCGCCAAGCTTTGTGATGGTATAAGTAAGGAATTCTTAGTTCCAAGACTCTTTCAATTTT
>JADJAC010000003.1 GCA_016704425.1 Sphingomonadales bacterium | reverse complement strand
ATTACCGCCAATGAGGCAGCGCAGATTTACAGGCAGCGTCCAAGGACTGGAAGCCGGGCACCGTCGGGTTCCAGCTTGGACTCGAATTTGGTGGCCTTGAAGTCCCTGCAGACAAGGCAATTCGGGCCGCAACCGCAGCCGCATCGAATGGTTCGCTTGTCGCTTGGGATCCTGTCGCAGGCAAAGCCCGCTGGACGGTGAATTATCCGGGACCCACGAACGGCGGCACACGCACTGGCAACCGCAGGAAACCTTGTTTTTCAGGGAACAGCCGGCGGCGGGTTTTTCGCGCCTACACGGCCGATACGGGCAAACGGCTTTGGACTTTCCCGACGCAAACCGGCGTCATCGCGGCTCCGTTTACCTATTCGATTAAGGGCGTGCAATATGTTGCGATCTGGTCGGTTGGGGCGGCGTCTGGGATATTTCGGCAGGTATGCTCGTCAGCAAGTCGCGGATGACGCCGAATATCAGTCGGCTCCTAGTGTTCAAGCTTGGAGGCGCCAAGACGCTGCCGCCACCGCCGCCGGAAAACAAGCGCGTGCTCGATCCGCCACCGTTTGTCGGAAAGCCAGAGCAGGTCACTGACGGTTCAAGCCACTATGGCAACAGTTGCAGTGTATGCCACGGGAACGCCGCCGTTGCTGGCAGCCTCAATCCGGATGTTCGGCATTCTGCGGCCCTTGGAAAATGCGAAACTCTGGCAACAGATCGTTCACGATGGTCTCCTGAAGGACAACGGGATGGTTTCCTGGGCTGGCCAGTATTCTGCGGGGCAGATCGAAAATATCGGGCAATATGTGATCAAGCGAGCCCGAAAAAAAAGCAGGGACAAGGCGCTCGAAAGCGGCGGCTGGTTTGTTCTTGTTTTGTTTGCTTAATTCGAGGCATGGTCGAAACATGCTAAGAATCAATCTGTCTGTTGCCACCTCCGGCCGGGGCGCCTGCCAACCGGACGCCGACACGCTTTTCAATCTGAAGGTTCGGGAACCCGGACGGGCAATGGCTTGATGAAAAGGAAGCGGTCGACGGAGCGGCTCTCCGCTCAGGACAAGCGTAACAATCGAAAAGCCGCGTTCGATCATCAGCACAAATGCGTCTCCGGACATTCCATTCGAACATTCGATCAACCCTATCGAGGGATCGAACATGGCTGTATTTACTACTATGCACGGCCGACGCATGCTTTCCACATGCCTTGTCGCCTGGCCTGGATTTCGAGACCCAAGCTCTTCGTAAAGCCGGATGCCGCGCGTTGCTCAGGATAGCATTGGGAAAGAAGGGTATAAGGCAAGTGTACCATTTCCCATGGCACCAATACCGATCATACCAACCCCATAGAGGGTCGATGGCGGATTACGCGACAGATTCTAAGTTCTTGCCGAGACCAGCCATGCCTGCACAATCACCACCAAGTCAGGACCGGGATCATCCGCGATCTGGACATTCTTGCGCCGATGGCGGCCAAACGCCTTGTTGCCGTCGCGCTGTCAGTCCCCTCTCTTGATCCGGGAATCCATCGCACGCGCTCGAACCGCGTGCGCCTCAGCCCGAAAAGCGGCTGAAAGGCCATTTCAGCCTTGGTCGATGCCGGCATTCCAACGCACATCAATGTCGCGCCGATCCTTCCGGGCGTGACCGATCATGAAATCGGAAATGTTCTTGCCCGAGGCGCTGAATCCGGAGCCAGAACTGCCGGTTTCGTTCCAGTCCGCCACCCGCACGAAGTTTCCCGCTTTTCCGCGACTCAATCGATGCATTATCCGGAACGGGCCGAAAGGGTCTGTCGCTCATCCGGTCGATCCGTCAGGAGCGTGCCAATGATCCGGATTTCTTCAGCCGTATGCGCGGCTCGGGACCTGGGCAGAAATGATCCGGACGCGGTTCCGCATTGCTTGCAAGGGACTGCGGTCTCAACCGGGGTTCACCGGGTCGAACTGGACCGAGACCCTGTTTCCAGCCGCCACCGAAGGGTACCGCGCAGCTTCACCAGTTCATTGATCAGCCAAAGCTGTCGCTGTCGCCTTCTTGCGGACTAAACCGGATCAGGCGGCTTGTAAGAACCGCAGCCTGTCGATTGACGACGGCAATCCGGTAATCTGGATCGGTGACCATTTCCAAGAAAGCAGCGGAGTTGGGATAATAGGCGATGAAAGCCATGTCCCAATGCTTGTCGGTCGGGCCGATGACCATCGTTTCCATCCTGCCGCGCCAGACAATTGACCCGCCTACCCGAGTAAAAACGGGCCCGCTCGTCCGTCCGTATTCGGCATAGGCCTGCCTGCCGGTAAGCCCCTTGTCCGCATGTGAATGGCCCGACGGATAGGCGGCCTTGTCGCGGAATCTGAGCAGGTTCAGCATATGGATCGGCGTGTCGCGGGGCAGCGCCTTTAAGGCGTCGAAATTCTCGCGCGACGGATCGACGAACAGGTCTTCACTCATCTCAGGCCTCCAGCTTGAAATCCTTGAACTGGGCACGCAGTGCGACCTTCTGGATCTTGCCTGTGCCTGTGTGCGGCAGTTCGTCCACAAACAGGACGGCATCCGGCATCCACCACTTCGCGATCCGGTCTTTCAGAAATTCCTTTACGTCGGCTTCGCACAGATTGGCGCCCGGCTTGCGCACCACGACAAGGACGGGACGTTCGTCCCATTTGGGATGCGGAATACCGATTGCACCCGCTTCGGCAACGCCGGGGCAGCCGACGGCAATATTCTCAAGCTCGACCGAACTGATCCATTCGCCGCCGGACTTGATGACGTCTTTGCCCTGTCGGTGATCTGCATTGTTCCGTCCGGATGGAGCACGGACACGTCGCCCGTGTCGAACCACTGACCATCTTCGGTCGCATCTGCGTCGGCCTTGAAGTAGCGCTTGATAACCCAGGGCCCTCGAATCTGGAGTCGCCCCGATGTCTTGCCGTCGCGCGGCGCCACATCGCCATTGTCATCGACTACCCGCAATTCGACGCCAAATGGTACACGCCCCTGCTTGCAAACGACATCCACACGCTCATCAAATGAAAGGTCATCCCAATTGGCGGTTGGTGCTCCCATTGTTCCGATCGGGGAGGTTTCGGTCATGCCCCAGGCATGGGCGACGCGAACGCCCATCTTCATCAATCTCTCGATCATGGCACGTGGTGCCGCGGACCCGCCAATTGTCACAAGCCTCAACTTGCCAAGCCCGGCACCTGTCGCATCAAGGTGCTGGAACATGGCAAGCCACACGGTCGGCACGCCAGCGGAATGCGTCACACCTTCGTCCAGCATCAGCTTGTGCAGCGTCGGCGCATCATTGGTCACACTGAAAACGAATTTCACACCGGCAGCAGCGCCCGCGAACGGCAATCCCCAACTCGCCGCGTGGAACATCGGGACAACAGGCAAGAGCACGGACGTGGCAGACAGGTCAAAGACACCCGGCGCGACTTCTGCCATCGCATGAAGCATGGTCGACCGATGCTGGTACAGCACGCCCTTGGGGTTGCCCGTTGTGCCGCTGGTATAGCAGAGCATGCAAGGATCCCGCTCATCACCCTGATGCCATTCGTAATGTCCATCCTGCTTTGCCACGAACGCCGGATATCCTTCAGGGTCATCGAATACGATGAAATGTCTGATTGTCGTCAACTGTGGTTTCAGACGATCCACCAGACCCTGGAACTGCGCATCATAAAGCAGCACCTGATCCTCGGCATGGTTCATGATGTAGATCAGATCCTCATCGAACAACCGGGTGTTGATAGTGTGGATGACACCGCCAAAGCCGATCGCACCATACCAGGTCGCGAGATGACGGTGGTGATTCATGGCCGTGTTGCCACCCGATCCCCGGGCTTCAGGCCAATTGCAGCGAGATCCTTGCGCCAGTCGGCGCGCATCGCTTGCAACTCCTGTCCAATTGGTCCGCTCAATCGTGCCATCGGCCCAGCGTGTCAAATCTCGCGATTGCCACACTCGCGCGCGGCATGATCAATCAGGTGCGTAACCCTCAACGACCAATCCTGCATTCCTCCCAGCATGGAAGCTCCATCTTGCCCTATTCGTTTGATCATACCTTAGACTGGCACGCGCCGGATGCAAAAGTGCAAAAACTTGTGCCTATGCGCTTTCGCCAAAGCGCCGGCGAGAGCCGCTCAATCGCCGGGCATTGGCGGGGCAACATCGAACGCGACCGTCAAACGCTCGCCTGCGTCAAAAGGCACGGTACCGTGCCACATTGTTGAGGGAAACATCACCAGCCGCCCAGGCTTGGGCTCGATCAGGCGCGTTGGCGAAATATCGAGGCCCAGACCTGCCTCGGGAGATCCAAGCGCGAGCCAGCCAGCGTTCGGGCTGTCATCGGGCCCGCGTTCCGGAAGTGCAACATAGAGTGCAGAGCTGATCCAGCCTGCCGGATGAACATGGTTGGCGTGAAAGCCCTTGCCCGCCAGCCGCACGGACCATGATCCGGCGAAGCGCACAGGCTGATCACGACGCGGACCAATCGTCGGATGCGTCGCGTCGCGCGGGGAAGCGCGCCCACATAATCGGCAACCGCGCCGACAATGGCCGCACGAAGTTGTCGGATTTCCGGTTCGATGCGCGCGAAGAGCGCACCATCTGTCTGGGTGCCACCCCGTACCGACTGATCAAGATGCTGACTGCGGGCGTGATGCAAACTGCGGAGCAGGCCAGCAAGTTTGTCAAGCGGGGGCAGTTGCGGCGCGAGATCGACCACGCGCACCAATGCATCCTCTCCTTCCAGCCAGTCAACGCGCGCATCTCCCAGCAACCGCCAGCAAAGCGATGCGTAGGGCCACACAAGTGCTTCGCCCGGTCGACCGATCCATCGATCGACGAGCGCAGCCGCTGCGTCCACATCGTCGTAGCGGAGGTGGTGACGAATGATCCGGACTGCAATTGTCGGATCGTCGCTGTTTTCAAAAGACGCGAACAGGCCAGCTGCTACGTCCCGTTCTCCCGAGTCGGAGCGAATGACAGCTTCGTTGACAGCAAAGCGCGGGCCGTCTCCAATTGCCTTTCGGCCCTCAGCGATCACAGCAAGGGCTTCTGCATTCAGCTCCGCCTGCATCAACGCATGGATCAGCTGAACCCACAGTGCCTCGCTTTGCGGATTGGTCGAAATCGCCTGGCGGAGAGACGCAAAGGAAGCGGCACCCTCCCCCATCATCCAGCGCAATTGGACCAGATCGCGGTGCCCGAACAGCCAAAGCGGGTTGGCACCAACCGAACCGGCAAGGATCGAGAGGCCAGTCTCCGCCTGTCCTTCCGCAAATAGGGCTGCGGTCACGCCCAGCACAATATCTCCGTCATTTGGAGCAACCTTGCGCGCAGCAGCAAAGGCATCGACCGCAGGCAGTCCTGCCTCAAGCAATGTCTGTGCGCGGCCCTTGGCGATGCTGGCGTCGTGGCGCCAGAGCCGCCGCCTTGGCAAAAGCTTCCGAGAGCGGAAACCCCGATCATCGGCCGCGCGCTGCAGCAACGCCAACCACTGCCAGAGACGGGCATTGGTCCCATGCCGTCGAGCAGCCTGCGCGAGCACGTCAAGCGCCCGGTGTTCCTGCTGGTGCGAAAGGGCGAAGCTGGCCAGGGCTTCCAGCGCTGAGGTGTCATCCCCGTTGGCGCGCGCCGTATCCAGCAGGTTCTCCAGAGTCACAAGCCCAGCACACTGTCACCGACATCCGCTTCCAGCAGCAGGCGGACAGCTTCGCGTTCGACGGTACTCAAGCCGGGGTGCCAAATGTCGATGATGAAGACGACGCGGAGCTCGGCGCTCGGATTGGCGGCCTCATGTTCGATCGTGTCGTCAAACACAAAGGCCTTGCCTGCTTCCCAGAACCGCGTTTCCGCACCGACACGGAACCAGCATCCTTCGGGCACGACCAGAGGCAGGTGGCAGACAAGTCTGGTGTTGTTCACCCCGACATGCGGGGGGATCAGGGCACCGGGTGCCAGAAGCGAGAACATCGCATTGGGCGAGCACCCGGCAATCCGCGGTTGGGGCAGGGTTTCGAGCAGCGCCATTGTCCTTGGGCAATGCCGCGCATTGGCTTCGATCCGCCGCCCATTTTGCCAAAGGTGGATCGCCGTCCAGTCGCGTGAATGGTTGAGGTCCCGCCACTGGTCGAGCGGCTCATGCTCGGCATATTGCACATAGGGAACGAGTTCGGCCCGCTCGGCAGAAACGACCGTCTGGAACTCGGCAAGGATATCGGGGAAGGCGGCCTCGAGCGACGCCAGCCAGCCATGCGCCGATCGATCGTGGAATTCTCGCTCGATCAGGCCGGGAAAATGAAAATGCGTGGGTTCTGAATGCCAGACGCGCGTGCGGCGCAGGGCATTGTCCCGAAGCGGTTGATACGGACGGCTTCATCTTCGTCAGCGACGGCGAGTGCCGAAGCCTGTGCCGCCTTCATCGCAGATTCGCGCTGGGCAACATAGGCGGCACTCACCTGCTCGGCATGGTCGACCATCCGGGCGAGCTGGCCATCAACCGCCTTTGGACGCTGCGCCAGCGCATTCCCATAAGCCTCCCCGGCTTCCGGCCGGCCAAGACGTTCAAGGATCGAGGCGCGGCTCATCAGCGCCATGAAATGGAGCGGTGCAAGAGCAAGCGAACGCTCGACCGCCGTCAGCGCAGCCTGAAGGTCACCAGCCGCCCGGCACAGGGAGGCAAGCTTAAGCCAGCGCCCGGCGTCTGGATCAGTCTTTACAAGCGCCGTGAGCACCGCGCGCGCGCCGACAAGATCGCCTGCCGCCGCTAGGGCATCGGCATGCCGCTCGCGCTCGTTTGCGTCAGTAGTCATAGCCATAGCGTTCGATCCAGGGCGCTAGAACCGGATGGATCCGTTCCAGGTGGCGACGATATTTGGTCCAACGCCCCTTGGCGCGACTGTAGATCGGCTCGGTCACTTGGGCATAGCTTGCCGTCGCAACCGTGCCACGCGCGCGCGCTGCCTTGGTATGATCGAATGCCTTGCCCGGCCATTGGAGGCCAAGCCAGTCAAACACCGGCTCCAGCTGGCCCTCGGTATCTTCGACCAGCCGTTCATAAATGATTGTCGCGACGGGCACATCGAACAGGGCGCGCGCTTTTTCCCAATGGGTGAAGGTCAGGTCATAAAGGGCTGCCGCATCGTCAAGATCAAGGAAATTGGCCATTGCCGGATTGAGGCGAAAATTGGTGATGTAGCAGCTCAGCAGCACGTCGCATGGATGCCGCATCGCAAGGACAAACCGCGCGCCGGGAAAAAGACGGCAGATGACAGGCAGCTTGTTGAGATGCATCGGATGCTTGTCGACGATGATCGAGTCTGGCTCAAGCTTGGTAATTGATGCTGCCCGCTCGAAATAGCCGTCCCGTGCCATGCGGATCTGGTCTTCAGTCGCCGCGGCCAGTCCTTCAATGCCACCCAGTTCCTGTTCGGCTTGCACCAGAAACGGTTCCTCCTCAAGCACCCGAACATGAGGGTCCGCCATAAGCATGGTATCAAGCAGTGTTGTTCCCGAACGGGGAAAGCCGACGATGAAAATCGGTGAAGGGCGATCTTCAAAAGACCTTGCCGGGGTCCAGCTGTCGAGCCACTCAAGCGTGAGAACATCAGTCGCCGAGGCAACCATGTCCCGATATTGACGCGCCCGTTCAGCTGGATTTGTCGGATCGGCCTGCCAGTGTACATTCATCGCCGTAAAGGCTTCAAAGGCTTCATCTTGCTTGCCGAGCCGGTCAAGCATGATCCCGCGCAAATGATGTTTGCGGCCCGGAACAACGACATCCCCTGCCGCTTCAAGGGCGACAAAAGCTTCTTCAAACGCCTCTGCGCGTTTGAGCCGCAAGGCTTCGATAAAGGACATTGACTGGGCGTCAGTTCCCGCCGCCTCTGCCCGAATTTTAAGCGGCTCCAGTTCCGCTTCCCGGTTCATGCGTTCATAGACTGAGGCAAGACCGACATAAGGCGGGCCCAACTTGGGGTCGAGCCGAACGGCTGTTTCGAAGGCAGCCTCGGCGACATCATATCGATTGCGGCGGGCCGCTTCCTGCCCATGATCGGATTGAATCGAGGCGTCGTCCGGCGCGCGACGGGCAGCTTCTGCAATCGCGGCATATGCATCATCTTCACGGCCGACCAGACGATAGAGATTGAAAAGCGAAAGAAACGGCGTCGCGTCATCAGCGAAGTCTTTGCCTGCTCGTGTGAGCACTGCTTCAGCTTCGTCGCCATTTCCAGCGTCAATCAGGGCGTTGCCAAGGTTGATGCGGATCGGCTTGGAGTCCGGCGCGAGTGCAACCGCCTTCTGCAACGCCTCCACCGCAGCTTCATGATCCCCCTCAAATCCCAACGCATTGCCAAGGTTGTTCCACAGCGACCAATCCTTGGCATCACGCTTGACCAGATGCCGGTAAAGCCGAATGGCGAGCGGAAAATCCTCCTGTGCTTGCGCCAGATGCGCGCCCAGCCGGGCAAGCCGCAGGCTCGGGTCGGCAAGCGCGATCGCTTCATCGCATAATGCCAGCGCTGCGGCATTGTTGCCCTCATGAAAATGGGATTCCGCAAGGTTGATGCGGATCGTCAAGTCATTCGGCTTTTCCCGGAATGCGACCTCAAGATAGGGGATGGCGCGCTTGAACTGGCCGCGATGAAATTCGATGGCCCCGCCAAGCGCCGAAAGCACGGCATCGCCCGGATGCTGGGCGATCGCCTCGACAAGCTGGATCGCGGCTGCATCAAGCTGCCCCCCGCGGGCGAGTGCCGCAATCCGGCGGACGGCTTCTTCCGAATTCGACACCAGTGCATTCCCTTGCTTACGCACCGTCAAACGATGCGCTTTGGTCAAAAAATTGGCGGCGGCCCCAGTGTCGGGACCGCCGCCAGTATTTAGACAGTGTCAGGCCGGATTAGAAGTCCAGCGTGATGCCCGAGTAGATGTAACGACCCAGCGAGTCGTACGTGCCGGGATAGGAGTTCCCGTTGCAGACCGTGCTGGCGCAGTTGCTCGCGCCGAAGGCACCGCTGCCCGAATGGACAACTGGCGGCTGACGATCGAGAATGTTGTTCACACCAAGCTGGAAACGATACCGGTCACCCAGCTTCGCAGTGAGGGCCAGATCGAAATAGCTCTGGGCCGCAATGCGCGAGTTGTAGTCATAGAAGTTCCCGCTAAGCGTGGCGCTCGAGTTCTTGTACTCGGTATCAACCGCACCAAAGTAACGCCACTGGAGCGACGCGCCCAAGCCGTTTGCGGCATTGAACGACACACGAGCCTTGTGCCGCCACTTCGGAGCCGGAGTGCCGCAGGTCGGGCCAAAGTAACCGGCGCAGTCATAGACCGCGGTCAGTCCGTTATCGACAGTGTAGGAGTCGAGCAGCGTTCCGATCAGGCTGAAGGAGACCGTTCCGGCGCTGCCGATTTCGCGGGAATAATTCCCGTTCACTTCAAGACCGCGCGTGCTGAAGCTGCCGACATTGGTCTGCAGATCCCGAACAAAACCGTTAGACGTCAACCAGAGCGAACCGGCAGGATCGCGTTGGACGAGACCGCAAGCCGTCAGATTGCCCGCTGTACATGCCGTCAGGATGGCGTCAGCGCCAAAGCCCTGAATTGCCTTCTTGATCTTGATGTCGAACCAGTCGACTGTCAGCGAGAAGCCCGGGATGAACTTCGGCGTGAACACAGCACCGAGAGTCTTTGTCGTGGCGATTTCAGGCAACAGGTTCGGGTTGCCGCCGAGCAGGCCGTTGTACTGCCCCGCCGGGTTGGCCGTCACAGACTGGCCAATTGACAGGCCCTGCGCAATACAACCAACCTGAGCAGCCGTGATTGGCGCCCCGGAACAAGGATCGGTCACACCATCGAGGCCAACATACTGCGGAGCAAACAGTTCCTGGATGTTCGGAACGCGAACCGCGCGGTTGTAGGTTCCGCGGAAACGGATGTCCGATACTGGCGAGAAATCAAGCGCGAGCTTGTAGGTGTCGGTGCTGATCGACCGGCCACTGGACAGCTTGTAGCTTGAGTGGCGGTAGCCACCATTGAACGTCAGGTTCTTGATGAAACCATCGCGCACAAGCGGTACTTCGATTTCACCCAGGACTTCCTTGACCTTGTAGTTGCCGACAACGTCGAGAGTCGGAGCGCCCTGACCGGTAAGATCGCCAGTCTGGAACGCATTGTCCGCCTTCAGTTCAAGCGAGTCCTTGCGATACTCGACACCGAACGCAACGGCGACACCATCATCCGACCAAGGCGTCTTGAAACCATATTCGCCCAGATCGCCGGTCAAGCTTCCGCTCAGGACCTGTTGCGAGGTTTGCCCCTTCAGGAAGCCGGTTGCATTGAGATAGGCAAGCGAAGCAGCTGACGGCGTTCCACCGAACACGTCATAAGGAACGCAATTCGGATCCGAGCCATTGAGTGCCGAGCGACAAATCGCCTGGACGCCCGCAACGCGCGGATCGTCAACAACGTCAAGCGCCTTGATCAGCCGAGCCGTCGAGAATTCGTTGCTGTAGACCTGTGAATAGTTGGTCCGGCCATACTGGTAATAGGCGTCATAAGCCCAACCCTTGCCAAGGTCGCCCTTGGTGCCGATCACGGTGCGGAAAGCGGTGTGCTGAAGGTCATTGATGCGCGGCCCACCTTCGGCGTTGCGGCGAAGCAACTGGAAGAACGCCTGGTTGTAGGTATGGCCGTCGAATGGATCGACGAAGTTGATCGCAGGCGCACCGGGCGTCGGGTTGTATCCGGCGGAAGTTGCCGTCGGGAAAGTGCCGATGAACCCGTTAATCAGGTTGCCCGGCTGACAGATCACGCCGAACTGCTGCGCCGACATGAGTGGGTTGTCGCAGTTGACCGTCAGCGTGTTGCCAAAGTCACCCGATGGCGCAATCTGCGCAATCGTGCGATCGTCCATGAACATGAATTCCATGTACGGCTTCACGGCATCGCTGATTTCATAGTCAACAAAGGCACCTGCGGTATACCGCTCGTCCGGACGTTGGAAATAGTTGGTCGGCGCGAAATTATAACGCGACGGCGCCCCCAAGGTTATGGTTCCCGGCCCGAGCGCCCCAAACGTTGAAGATGTACTGCTGCTGTTGAAAAGCAGGGCGTTTCCAGTTCCGGAGGTTGCCGAACCGCCGCACTGAAGCGGCGAACCAGGTGTGAACCCATTGCCCGCACCGTCAGCCACCTGCACGGTACAAGCGCTGTAGTCACGGTTGGACTGAAGCACGGCCTTTGCCTTGCGATACCCGGCATAGGCCATGAAATGGCCGCGATCATCGCCGAACTTGCCACCGAACGAAACGCTGCCATCAAAGGTTCCACCATCGGCAACGCTGCCGGTTGGATAGCCATAGCCGGCGAGGCCCTGTGCCTGGCGCGCATTGAGGAGCGGCGGCGTGATCTTGTTGCGGTTGTTGTGCTGATAGAAGCCGTAGTTCGCGTCGATCCGGAAACCTTCGAAGTCCGTATCCATGATGAAGTTGACAACGCCGGCAACAGCGTCTGCACCGTAGGTCGCCGAAGCGCCGCCGGTCAGAACGTCAACGCGCTTGATCAGCTGCGTTGGGATGAAGTTAAGGTCAGCCGCCGAGCTGGTGCTGTTCGGATCGCCGGTCATCAGGCGACGGCCGTTGATCAGGACCAGGGTGCGCGACGTGCCAAGACCGCGAAGGTCGACCGTGGCGGTACCGGTTGCGCCGTTCGACAGCGTCGAGGACTGGGCAGCGAAAACCTGCGGAAGCGAGTTGAGGAGATCTTCCGTCTTCGGCGTACCCGAAAGCTTGATGTCTGCCGCGTTGACCGTGGTCACCGGGCTGATGCCTTCAAGGTTCGGCTGCGGAATGCGCGAACCGGTAACGATGATGTCGTCGCCGCCTTCATCGCTTGCAGCTTCCTGCGCGAATGCGGGCGTCGCGAGCATTGCAAAACCGACAACTGCCGATGCAACGCCAGCGCTCAAGCGCGCACGGCTATAGAATTTCTGAGTTTTCATGTTGTTCCAGTCCCTTACTTCTGGAGTGTAAAGCCGAAAGATCGGCCCCGATTTTTTCGCCGGCGACAAGGGAATGCAAACGCAGGCACACTCCCATATGCCGACTTGGGGGGCGGTTTGCCGAAGGGGAACGCCGATGTAAACGTGTTTCAAGGCTGCGACACAATGTTACGTCTACACTGTCACCAATATGCAACACTCTTGCCGCGCTTGGCGAATCCGGTTTTTGGTGGCAATCAGGGCGGACGCGGGAGAAGAAGAGGACGCACAATGAAAGCCGGGTATCTGTTTGCGGGAT
Source organism: Sphingomonadales bacterium (assembly GCA_016704425.1). Lineage (GTDB taxonomy): Bacteria > Pseudomonadota > Alphaproteobacteria > Sphingomonadales > Sphingomonadaceae > Aquisediminimonas. The sequence goes on along the minus strand of JADJAC010000003.1, from coordinate 5,972 downwards.
TGGCTCTGTTTGCGATGCCTGCATGGGCCAAGGACAGCAACAAGCCGATGCCACGGTCCGAATTCCTGCAAAAGGTCGTCAATTGCCGCGCCATCACAGACAGCACCCAGCGTCTTGCATGCTATGATGCCGAGGTTGCCCGGCTTGATGAGGCCGCCACGAAGAACGAAGTCTACATGGTCGACAAGCAGCAGGTGCAGAAGACCCGGCGGACTCTTTTTGGACTGCCCCTGCCCGATCTTGGCCTGTTCGGCGGCGGCGATGGCGATAATGAGGAAAACCAGATCGCCGAACTGGAATCGACAGTAAAATCGGCAAGCTATAATGGTGAGGGGCTGGGTCATCACGATTGCAGAAGGATCAACCTGGCAGCAGATGGACTTTTCTCCGCTCGCGCTCTCGCCAAAACCGGGCATGCCGGTTGTCATCAAGCGCGCCGCGCTTGGCACTTACAAGATGTCAGTGCGCAAGCAGCCAGGCATAAAGGTCAAGCGGATTTACTAATCGCTAGTCTGCTACTGCCTCGACATCGACTTCAACGAAGATTTCCTGCGCACCATATCCGTTGAAGACCCCGTCGATCGGCGCAATGTCGAGATAATCGCGCCCGACCGCCATGACGATGTGATCGCCGCCCATTGCTATGCCATTGGTTGGATCGAGCCCGAGCCAGCCCTTTTCCGGCCCGCACCAGACCATCACCCAGCCGTGCGTCGCATCGGCACCCTGAAGGCGGTCCTGCCCCGGCGCCGGCTCGGTCCGAATATAGCCTGACGCATAGGCGGCAGGAATTCCCGCTGCCCGCAGCGCGCAAATCATGATCTGGGAAAAATCCTGACACACCCCGGCGCGCGCGGCGAAGGCTTCTGCCGGAGGTGTTTCTGCCATTGTTGCGTTGGGATCATATCGAAACTCCCGCTGGATGCGAACGGCCAGTTCATAGGCCGCAGCAAAGACGGACCGATCGCCAGACAGAGCTTCGGCACTCCAGTCGGCAATGGCGGCGTCCATCGGAATGAAGCTGGACGGGTACAGGAAATTGGCAGGCGAAAGGTCCGAATTGTCAACGCTTTCGCGGGCCAGCCTCCCGACTTCTGCAATGCTCGGCTCACCAAGCCATGACAATTGGGGCGTCCGTTCGACAGAAACCAGCGATTTGCTGATAATTTCAAGACTGGTTGTCGCGCCCGGAATGTTCAGCCGCGTCAGGTTGACGAGCGCCGAACGCAAGGGAGCCGGAGCCAACTGCCCGCCCGGATTGATGGTGATGCTGTGACTGACCAGAGTCTGGCCGGGCCAGGCAATCGGCTCCAGCCTCAGATTTGACCGTGAAAAATGAACCGGCTTCTCATACTTGAAGCACGTCAGGTGCCGGATCGCGAACTGTGTCATGCCAGCGTCATCCCCGAAGCCCGGAGCGTTTCACTGCCGCGCAGGAAGAATCGCTCGCTGATCGCGTCCGACAAGGCGAACAGTCGCCCTTCAAGCTCGTCGCAGACCTCAGCCGTCAACATCGTGGCCGACAGTGTTGAATTGAGCGCAACCAATCCAGTTGCCGCTGCCTGTTGAGGCTCTGCCATGCCATCATCCTTGAGGCGTGGAAGCGCGTCGAGATGTTCACGGATCGCATTGGCCTGAAAGCTGATCGAACGCGGATTGAAGGGATCAAGGCCGACAAGGTCCCTGACTGGCATCAATGCGAGGCCAGTCGCATAGCGTTGACGATAGCTGATCTGCACGTCACCGAGTTCGAGGAGCGCAGTCAGGTCGTTGGCTGATGCCTCTTCCGTCGCGAATGTACGGAGCAGCCGCGCGAAATTGAGTGCCCTCTCAATCCGCCGCCCAAGGTCATGAAACCGCCAGCCCGCAGTCCGGCCCATATGCTCAGCCGCAAGCCCGGCAAAGGCAGCGAAGCGCGCGCGCAGGATGAAGCTCCTTTGCTGGAACGATCCCTCTTTGGGAAATGGTGCGTCAAGCATCTGCCAGAAATCGGGCGAAATCCGTTCACGAGAACCCGAACCGATTGCGCGCGCCGCCGCAAGCAGCGCAGAAACGCTGGACGTGCCCTCTCGATTGTCGATCGCTGCAGCAAAGATTTCGCCGGGGCTTGCGTCCGCTTTCCAGCGAACCGCATCGACTGCAATCAATTGGTTGCAGAGGCGTTCCGTCGTCTGATGATTGTCTTTTCCGGCGTTCGCGCTCGCCGATCCGGCCCGGACAAGGCCAAGTACGGTCTCTCCGCGTTCCAGGTAACGACCGAGCCAGAACAGATTGTCTGCGACCCGGCTTGGCAGAGTCCCCGGATTTCGCCGGATCGCCTGGCTCGCTGTTCGAAGGGTTACAGGAACGACAGGCTGCGTCCCGTGGACAATCACATCGGCTGATCGGGTGCCGGCACCGATCGACGTGGCACGAACATCCGCAACGGGGCCTATGCGGACAAATCCACCAGGCATTACTGTCCATGTCCCGCGTGCATCGCGCGCTGCAAAGACACGCAGCGTAAAGGGACGCGCCAAAGGACGCCCTCGACGGCCACTGGCATCGTCGAAAGATTGACAATTTCGTGCGCGATATAGTCTTGTGGCCGCCGCGCAATGTCTTCGAGCAAGCGCTTTCGCTCTTCGCCGCACCTCACTACCGAGCCTCGCGCCGCCCTTGCCGAGTCCCAGCAATGGCGTTGCAAAGGCCGCGTCGATCACGAGATTGTCAAGTTCCGACACCACATGTTCTGCTTCGCGCGCCTGCCCGCACCACCAGGTCGCGATGTTTGGCAGCCGGAGCGGCTCTCCCAAGAGGTGCCGGGCCAGCTGTGGCATGAAAGCGGCAAATGCGGGCGCTTCCAGCACCGCGGACCCCGGAAAATTGGCGATGACGATACCACCGGCGGCCATCGCGTCGACAAGGCCCGGCACGCCTATTGCAGACCGTGAATCGAGCGCCAGAGGGTCGAGCAGACGGGCATCCATGCGTTGCCAAAAGTGCATCAACCCGTTTCAGTCCCTCGATCGTGCGGAGATAGACCCGATCGTCGTGCACCGCGATGTCCGCGCCTTCGACCAGAAGAACCCCGAGATAGCGCGCCAGGTGAGCCTGCTCGGCATAACTCTGGTTGAACCGTCCCGGAGTGAGGAGCGCCAGCCTCGGGTCGCTGCGCTCGCAGCTTGCTGCAATACCCGCGCGAAGATCGGCGAAAAACGGCGCCAGTCGCGCTACGTTCAGCCGTTCGGAAAGGCTGCCGATGATCTGGGAAGCGGCCAGCCGGTTCTCAAGCGCATAACCTGCTCCGGCCGGTGAGCGGGTATGGTCCGCAAGAACGCGCCATTCTCCATCTGGCCCGCGGCCCAGATCGGCAGCGTAGATATTGAGATAGTGGCCACCCGGCGGTGAAATTCCGACCATTGGCCGCAAGAACTGGGGGCTTCCCGTCAACGCAGCAGTGGGCAACACGTTGGATTCAACAAGCCGTTGCGGACCATAAATGTCGGCAAGCAGAAGTTCGCTCAGTTCTGCGCGCTGCACTACCAGCAGCAGCTATGCCCGCCCATTCACCTTCCGCGATCGGCAAGGGCAAGGGAGAGACCGGCCAAGGTCGCTCTTCTCCTTCATTCGGCAGGCGAAAACTCGTACCGATTTCCTCGACATGGCGCTGCAGCTGTTCTTGCACCTGGGCAATACTGCCTTGGCCGACGGCCAGGACCTCCTGGAGGATCGACTGCCAGACTTGGGAATCTCCGGCCGAAGCCCCGCACATGACATCGCGCCGGGCCCGGCCTCGCCGCAATAGGCCTTGAGGATTGACTCGGCAGCCTCCCGCTCGCGAGAACCATCACCCCAATGTGTCATCTGCGCCTTCCATCGAATGTCGCTTCACCACATCAAGCCGCACAGGGCAAGCGATGCTCGACTTCAAAGTGAGCCTTGTCTAGTGGAGCCGTCATGGCAACCGATCCCTTTGAACTGTTCGATCTCTGGCTTTCGGAAGCACGGAAAGCCGAACCCAATGATTCCAATGCAATGGCGTTGGCCACTTCCAATGCGGAAGGCCAGCCTTCGGTGAGGATGGTCCTGCTCAAGGGACATGGGCGCGACGGCTTTGTGTTCTACACGAACAAGGAAAGTGACAAGGCACGCCAAATTGCGGAGCGCGGTTTTGCGGCTCTGCTGTTCCACTGGAAGTCCCTGCGGCGCCAGATCCGGATCGAAGGCAATATCCTGAACGTCGATAACGCAACAGCAGACGCCTATTTCGCAACCCGCAGCCGGGATTCTCAGCTTGGCGCCTGGGCATCGGACCAATCGCGTCCACTCGATGCGCGCGAAGTCTTCGAGGCGCGCTATGCCGACATGGCGGCCCGATTTGAAGGCCATCCGGTGCCACGACCCCCGCACTGGTCTGGCTATTGCGTCTCGCCGCACAGGATCGAATTCTGGCAGGATCGTGAACACCGGCTTCATGAGCGGCATCTGTTCACCAGGACCGGTTCAGACAGCTGGACAGAAGGCCTGCTCTACCCGTGAAGGCCGATGTGAAGCTGCGCAGCGCCTTGACGCAGCGAGCAGCTTTTGCCAGCGTTTCAATGGCCATTTCCTGCTTGGCCTCAAAGGCTGGGCCGCATGGCAGACCGGTTCCGTCTCGATGCTCGGATCGCTCGCGGATACGGCGCTCGACATCGTTGCATCACTCGTGACACTCTTTTCCGTGCGCCTGGCCGCCCAGCCGGCTGATGACGATCATGCTTATGGGCATGGAAAGGCCGAAGCGCTTGCAGCCCTGTTTCAGACGGGCATTATATCAGCCTCGGCGCTGGCAATCGGCCTGCGCGGCATGAGCCAGATCGGGGCAAGTCGGGCGCCGGAAAGCCCGGAACTTGGCATAGGCGTCTCGATTGTGGCGATCATGGCAACCCTCGCGCTGGTCAGTTTCCAGCGTTACGTTGTGCGCAAGACAGGGTCGGTCGCCATTCAGGCCGACCAGGTTCACTATGCCAGCGACCTGGTGCTCAATGCTTCGGTCATTGCCGCATTGTTTCTGGATTCCATCCTGCACATACATGGTGCTGACCCCGTCTTCGGAATCGGAATCGGGCTCTGGCTGCTTTGGCACGCAAAGGAAGTCGCCGCTCACGCTGTCAATCAACTGATGGATAAGGAATGGCCAGAGGAAAAGCGGGAACGCTTTCTCGCCATTGCCCGGGGTCATCCTGAACTCAAGGGAATCCACGACTTTCGAACCCGATCCAGCGGATCGCACGAATTTGTCCAATTCCATGTCTGGGTCGACCCAGCGATGACAATTTCCGAAGCACATCGGGTCATGGACGAAGTCGAAGCGCGCCTGATGGTCGATTTTCCTGGAACGGAAATCCTGATTCACCCCGATCCCGAGGGACATTCGGACCCTGAACGCGGCATTCCGGCACACTAAGACCCGACGTTACGCCGCGGCAAACCTTGCCATCCTGGCCTGTGCCGCCCGTGATCCAGGAAAACCGAAGATCGGCCAGTCATGCATCAGGCCCGATCCTTCGATATATTCCACAGATGAAAGCTTTGCGCCTAGGGCGCGCGAATCGGACAACAAGGATATCATCACTCCCACCAAAGGCGAGGATTGGCGGAAGACCCGACCAATCTGCATGAATCGGCTCACACGGGAATCGATTGTACCGGCAGCGCCGGCATACATTTCCCCAGCCTCACGAATGCCACGGATGGTGAGAGTGGATCGCGAAGCTCAATTCCGGGTTGATCAGGATCATCCGGGCAGGCGTCGAGCCAGGGGCATATCAGGATCATCTTTTCGGGCATTGGCAATCCTGCATCGCGCGCCGCCATTGCCGTCGCGGCGGCCAGACCGCCACCTGCGTGAGTCACCTCCCATGACGAGCCTAGCCGTTTCGGGTTTGCCAATAATATGTTTGTAGAGGTCCAGGGCAAACCCAGATCTCTCCCACCTCGGCCATTGGGGC
>JADJAC010000002.1 GCA_016704425.1 Sphingomonadales bacterium | reverse complement strand
GGATTGCGCCTGGAGACTGGGTCGAAGTTCAAATCTGGAGCATCAAACCACTTGGGCGGCCGGAAGAAAACCTCGCGCGACTGTTTATCCCGCTGAGCGCCCGCCATGACGCCATCATGTCCGTTCTTACTGACGCCGATGCGTTGGTAACGACACCCGCTTGGCACAAAGCCACGCTGGCAGTGAATTCGGCGGCCCTGCAAGTGACCCTGTGCGGTCAAGGCGCGCCCTATGAAATCGTTTCGTGCGATCCGATCAGGATCGATTGCGCCGCGCCGATTCAGTTGGAGATCGTGCCCAGTAATGGCGGTTCGCTCGATCATCGCGCCTGGCAGGTTGACCAGGTGGGCGGCTGGGAAGTGACTTCCGAACGCGGGATCGAAACATTCCGGCACCCGATGAATCCCAACGGCAATCTTACCAGCAACCGGAGCGATTGGATTTTCGGCGTCATGAAGACAATCCAGGGCGAAATCCGCGTCACAGCGCCGTTGCCGACCGAGGGTATCGCGCCCAACGCCCGTGCGTTGCGCGCCTTTGCAGCGGCAGCCTTTGCGGAGTCGGCCACGCCACAAGAACCCGATGCGGTTCGCCGCACGGCCAATATTCTCAGCCGCGAGACCAGCCTGGCGTTCGTTGGGCCGGAAGGCGAACTTTCGGACGAAATCCCGGTTATGCGAAAACTGGCGCTCCCTGAAATGCTCTCACCAGAAAAGACGGGGGTGCCGCCCCGGCCGGCCGCCCTGGAACCGTTCGATTACGGTCCGCCGCCTCCGACACCGGGTCCGTCGCTTCCTATCAAGACAAATGATCTCACTACGCCCGGTGACCTCTCTACACCCGGCGCGCGCCAACTGCGCTATCGCTCGCTGCCCTGGGCCATTGCGGCCATTGTCCTGCTCTTGATCGTCGGCACGTTCCATCTGATTGATTTTCCGCTGCCGCCGAACGTTGTCGTTCTCCTTGGTCTGATCATGTCGGGTGCCGTCGCCTTTGTGCCCGACGAAGAGGCGTCTGCTCGGCAGCGCCTGCCATTACTCGCCGTGCTTCTCCTGCCGTGGGTTGCCGCGCTCGGCACCGGACCACTGCTGGATGACTCTACATATGGCGGAGCACCCCCGCCGCGATGGATGATCCCCATACTATGTGTTATGCTCATCGCGTCGGCGATCTTGCCGCTTGTCCTCCTGCCCTTCATGCGCGGTGCACGCCGTTTCACATTGGCTTTTGGAATTCTCAACTTCGCGTTGACATGTTTTGTAGTCGTCTCCGGCATGCTCATCCTGACCCCCGGGCTTTAGGAAAACGGCGTGAATGCCTTATCTCTTCCAACTTCCCGCTCACCTCTTCGACAATGATGCTGGCGTGGCATTCGACAGAGGCCCTGATGATCGGCCATTGGCGCTGACGGGAAACGGGCTTCCGACGAGCAGTGTGTGGGAAACGCTGGCTACCTCAAGTTCCGGTAGGAACCTTCCCGTCCCCCTGAACAGATGGCAGGTTCCAGATGGTACACAAGCACGGCCGAACGTCCGGCTTGTCAGCGATACCAGATTTCAAATTTGGTCCCGATCACTTATTCTTCGCCGGATTGTTCCTTGAGAAAATTTGGCACGAGGCCGAGCCCAATTACAAGTGCAGGCAATCGCGACCGGCAGGAAGCCATTGGACGGGTAGCAGTTGTCGCCTGTCCCATCTTTGCGGCCGACGAGCGTTGGCAGGCTCGATTGACTTATTGATTCCTGCCAATTTCGCTTTTAACCAATCGGCAGGGGATCTGAGACCAAGCACGATCAGCGGGACGCCCGGGGGGGGGAACAGCCTCTTTTTCTGATTGTATTCAGTTTTCCTGTATCCTCGTCTCCGTGTCACTACCCCGGCATGGAGACGAGGGTCAAATGCGCCTTCTTGTGCGACCCACGCGCGGCAGGGGGGACACTCCGTAATCCTTGAGCGACCGAGTTGGCCCAGGCCGCGATTGTCCTGAAATGAAACATGACTAGCCACTTGCGTGCTTTTAGAACCAGCCGAGCAGAGGTATTTTGCCATCCAAAGACACAAGAAGGAGAGTCGCGGGCATTTAACCTATCAACGGTTTCGATAAATCGTTGTTGAAATGGGGGTAGCATGATCGACAAACCAGCCATCATGTTTTTGGCAATGTTTGGTTCTATCGTCGCTGCTTTTCCTGCCCAAGCAACTGCACCGTTAAACTGCTTGTCACTCGGCGCTGGTGATGACGGCCCAAGCAACCTCTCATGCGAAAGTCACCGTCCTTCCGATCTTGTCGAGCCATCGCTCAAGCCGGAACCATTGAACGCCGTTCCCGATTTGAAGGCCACGGTCGGGACACTAAACTGGATTGAAATTCGCTTCGATAATCGAGAGCCCTCCAATGCCCTTGGCGTTCAACCCACTATCAGCCCCGTCGACGCGGTGTCGACGTTGAGCGCCTCGCCCCCTGGAAGTGTTGCTAACACTTCTGCTATCCCCGAGCCCAAGATATGGGCGCTGCTACTATTGGGACTAGGGGCTGCCGGTCTCACCTTGCGCCGCCGCCAAAAGGCGTCCTCTTTTGTCTGACATCTTTTGTTGCGGAAGTTGTGGAATAAGCTGGCAAGACTCACAGGCTCCATGTCAGCATACGTACGAATGCTCGCGCGATCACTTGGCGTCAAAACCGGCTCTACCAAAGCAACTGCTGGCGACAAGAACGAAATCAGGAACAAAATTGCCAAGAGGATGCTTTTTATCGCGCGCCTTTCATTTTCCTGAGAACAGGCGCGAGGTCGCCCTTGTTGTCTTGGTCAAAAACCACGACAAAGCACTAATGAATTCGAATATGAGGCATCTGATTTCGCAACGGATGTTGCCAAGCATACTGATTGCCTGCCTGGCAGGCTGCGCTGCATCGCCGACGGCACCAGCCAACGGCACTGATCCTTCTAAATTCGTGACGGCGGGCTTGGGCAAGAGTGTGCGCATTGGCACTGTCGCGATCACGCCGCTATCCATTCTCGAGGACAGTCGTTGCCCTGCGAATGTTCAGTGTATCCAGGCGGGGACCGTTCGAATTGCAGCCAAGCTTCAGACAAATGGAACAACCGAAACCGCGAAACTTGGTTTTATGACGCCTTACCAACTTGGAGGCCGGTGGATTCACCTTGTCGCGGTATGCCCCTATCCGGTGCATCCCATGAAGATTGCGAAGGCAGAATACCGATTCACATTCGCGGTTGAACAAAAGGCAATCGGTCCGCTCTGGGCGGGGACATGCAACTCGCCGAAATAGCTGTCGCCCGCTAGCCATGCGTCCATTTCCGGCTTTCGGCAGTAACCAAGGCGTGACATGTGCAAACCAACTCGGCAGCGGGAGCGTCGAAGCGATGGACAGGGTCAGACGACAGGTTCAATTGGACGCCCAGCGCAATGCTGAGCAAAGCGCGCAGCTATTCGCAAAAGTCGTGCACGAGCTCGTCGAGCTTGGAGAGATTGACCTTGCTCAAGCCCAGGATGCGATCGCCGAACTCAAAAGGCTGCGTTCCATAGATGACAACGACGCGAAGCAAGTCAGTTTTCTCAAAGAGGAACTGGCGACGCGCAAGGCGCGTCCGGGCTCACCCAATCCACCTCAGAGGTGGGTGGCAGTGCCACGGAATTCTTGAACTTGCCTTCTTTGCTTGGTGTTTCGAAGACCTGTGACATGTTTTTATCGAACGTTTCTATGCTGCCGTTCAGTAGCCTTGCTTCCTTTGCCGAAATCTCGGGCTTGTAGACCCTTCTGCTCATAACTGTCGTGATTGTGCCGTTCGCGAGGCTTGCGTCCCGCCATTAGGCCACGCCTCCCAACCTCACATCGACGGGGTCTGCCTGGTAATCCCAGATCCGCGTCGGTTTGGCCGCTAGGCAGCCTGACTGTTGTCGCCCAACATTTGAATCTCGGAAAATCCGTTACCCAAGGTGCGGATTGATCTTGCTCGGCGGGTCTCTTGAGACTGTCCGGCGCATAGAATCCCGCGCCCATGATCGTCAGCGTATGTCGGCCATCGTCGTCGACTTCCCAATCAAGCTTGCCGGTGCCGACAAGCGAAATGACTAGAGCGGCCTGCTTGTTGGAATATCTCCATGAAACGGTTTAGGGGTCGACGAAACTTGCGTTCTCTTTCCAATATCCTTTCAGCGCCCGTTCTGCGTCTGCAGTCGACATCCCCGCCAGCTTGGTGCGGGTTGGTGAACGCCGTCGCCACGAAGGATGTTCTGGGCAGATATCTTGGCAGCACGGTCAAACCCGGAGCTTGCATCAATATCCAGGACCGTCACGAATTGTGGAACGGGAGGAGGGACAGCAACTATCGGCTCAAGCTCGACGAGTTCCGGCCTCACGGGCAGCGCCCAACGATAGGCCGGTCGTGGCAGAAGGTTCAGGTATTGGTCGCCAAGGCCCGTTCCATCGAGCCAATATGACTGACTTCCGATCCGGATTCTGACGAGGACGTGGTTGAACACGGCCGGCGTGGGGAGGCGTTCATTCATGCCGTCGTTTGCCACCGTGTTTACGAGCATGGCCTCAGCTGGCACGCCGAGCTCTCGAAGGAGGGCGAGGAGGAGCGCCGTCTTGGCCTTGCAATCGCCGAAGCGCCGGTTCCATGTCTCATCTGCTGGCGCAGGTCTGTAGTTGCCCGCGTCAAGGCCCACATAGACATAGCGAACCTGGCTTTCGACGAGCTTCAGCGCAGCCATCGCGCGCTCGGCCGGATCTTGGGTAGCCGCTGCAATTTTTGCCGCTTCGGCCAGGACTGGCGACCCAGCACTCAAACGTGACGCTTCGTCGAACAACGGCCAGAATTTTTGTGAGACTTCAGACCACGACGAGAAGTCGGAGTACTCAAGATATCGACGCACGTTGAACCGCGGAGGCGCGCCGTCAGTGAAAACGGCGGACTTGGGATCACGCAGCTCATAAGCCAGTTCCACCCGGCCGCTGTTCGTTGCAGCCTTGAGGCCAACAAGGTCGGGCGTCGCCTCCCATTTTACCGGCCTTTCCTGAGGCCAGTTGACCCGAATTCGAAAAGATCCAGGCAGTTCAGAGATTGGCAATTGTCCCGCGCCGAAAAAGTGATTGCCCAATGTCTTGTCGCGCTGGCGAATGGTGATGGCGAACTCGATCTCGTCGCCGACCCTGAGGCCGGGAATTTGCATTGTTGCTGTCAGCTGTCCATCCAGCATGGAGGCTTCGAGGCCCTCTTCACGCTGGATTACCAGAAATTTGTCCGTGGCGAGAACATCGATGCGCTTGTCGTCGCGGATGATGTTGATCAGATGAACCGTGGCTTCCCCCCCATCGGGATTCCAGGTCAAAGAAATCTTCCCGGCATCGAGCGCTTCCGGCGCCAGGATTTTCAGCCGATAGGCAGAATAGGTTTCTGTCCCTTTATCTGTAAAGCGCACTTGTGTGTCGTTGTAGGTGACACGAAACGGCCCGCCCTCAGGCGCAGCGTTCAGGGTTGGTGTCGGGGGCGGCAAGACCCAGGTTGGCGCCTGCGCATATTGAACGTCGCGCGTGCCGGCGCATAATGGAGCCGAAATTGCAATGAAAGCCAGCCCCAAGGCCGCAAAACCCGTTCTCATGCAACTCCCCCGCTGATCGGCTCTTGGTCACTTGGCGCTGCCAAAATCAGCATAGGCACAACACCAACGCGCCAACTATGACAATAGCGCGTCAGGACAGATTAGCAGCGAGCCGGGCTGCGTCGAGTATTTGTGATAACTATTTTTGGTCTGTCCAAGACTGCGAAGATTCAGTCGTCCTGCGACAAGTTTTGAGTTATGATTGAACATGAACATGTTGGAGGCACAGAAGTGACGATGCATTTTGCCAGGCAACTTTTGGCGCTCACTCTGTTCATGATGCCGGCAACCGCTTCAGCGCAATCAGTCAGCGAGCCAAGGACTGGAAGCTCAGCGGATGCAGGACTGAAATCCCAAGCCGTTTCGACCGAAGGATATATTTCTGACAATGATTATCCGCCTGAGGCAATCCGCAATTATGCGGAGGGCACTGTCGTTGTTAAGTTCACGATATCCACGAACGGACGTGTGCCGGTTTGTGAGATAGCTGAATCAAGTGGCTCGGATGTCCTCGACGATACAAGTTGCAAGCTCATCCGGGATCGATTCAGGTATACTCCCGCAAAGGGATCTGATGGCAAGGCTATTCCTGAAACGCGCACTCAAAGGATAAAGTGGCGGCTGCCGGGTGGGGACGAGAGACTTGAAGAAATGACGCCATCCACACTTGAAATCGAGCTGATCGTTGCGCCCGACGGGTCAGTCAAGGCATGCAAAGTGGTCAAAGCCCTTGGCTATAGCCCGAACGTTTCGGTATCGGCCTGTTCCTACATGATGGCTCACCGAAAATTCAAACCGTTCGAGGGGACCAGGGACAAGCGCATTACCTATCATGATACAATTGACGTGGCTGATGTCGAATAGGCTGTCCGCAATGGGGGGCGAAGTCTGCTCTGCGGGGATTGCGACCTTGTTGTGGCAAGCGGACGTTCAAGCGTGCCTCTTAAGAGGCATTTACAATGTCAGGACGTAGGTTTTTCAGCGACATTCCCTAAGGTGCTGAAAGTTGGCAGAGGCAAGGCTGGAAAGGCCTGTCGCAAATGCCTAAAGTCATGATGGGTGAATGTCCGAGGAGGCCAGGATGGCGATCACCAACAGCGAAAGCGGCACCAATGTCTGCGAGGTCGCGGAAGGCATCTGGCGCATCAATACACCCGTCGCGATTGATGGCGGCATGGGGTTCTCGTTCAACCAATATTTGGTGCAGGCTGACCGCCCGCTGCTTTTCCACACGGGTCCGCGTCAGCTCTTTCCCGTGGTGCGAGAGGCGGTGGACCATGTCATGCCCGCTTCACAGCTTCACTACATCGGTTTCTGCCACGTGGAGGCGGACGAATGCGGCGCGCTGAATCGATGGCTGCAAATCGCACCGAACGCTGTTCCGCTCTGCAGCGCAGTAGCTGCGATGACTACGATCGGTGATATTGCCGAAAGGCCGCCACACGCCATGGCCGATGGCGAGGTGCTTGATCTTGGGGGGCGGCAAGTAGAGTGGTTCGATGCACCGCATGTACCCCATGGGTGGGACAACGGATTCCTGTTTGAACGAAAGACGGCTACCCTGTTCTGCGGCGATCTGTTCACGCAAGGTGGCGGCGGCGCTGATGCCTTGATCGAGACTGATATCCTCGAGCCAAGCGAAGGCTTTCGTCTGGCGATGGACTATTATGCGCATAGCCCAGATACCCGGCTAACACTTGCTCGTCTTGCTGCTGCCCAACCAAGAACCCTTGCGTGCATGCATGGCAGCGCCTGGCGCGGCGACGGAGCTGCGCTGCTCATGCGGCTGGCAGATGCGCTGCGCGCCTGATTGGCGCCCGGACTTGGTGATATCGGAAGTGGATATTCTCACAGACCCTGGCAACAGGATACCGTCCGGCACTTCGAGACTTTCCTCAATGAGATCGAATTTTGACCATGCCAAAAGACGCATTTATTGTAAGGGTAAATATGTGCTGACTTAGTTCAGCGACATGCCGTTTTCGCCCTTCAAAAGGTCCTTGGCCCATTGAATGTGGGCCGATACAAGATAAAATCCTCGTGTATCCGAAAGCTTCAGAGCTAAATCGAGTAACTCCAAGAGTTCGTCAGAGACATTCTCGGTGATGGAGGAGTCGATTGCTTCGGGCATGGTCATATCGCCTGTCGTTCTGAAATTGTCAGGAGGGACGCGCACTTTCTGCAAATCTCCGCATTTTCAGGAAACTCAGAGGCAAATTTCCTTTGCATTGTGCGAACGTATTCCCTTGAAAATGCGACTACGTGAAAAGTTAGAGCATTGTCAGCGAATTGGATGACACCGCTGATTTCGCGGTTTGCGTCAGCCCCGGCCGCCGCACGTAAGTACCACAGGTTATGCGCTTCGAATGTAAACTATTGTAAAATCTTCCAAAGATTGGAGCCAATCCATTGCCAACCATGGTAAAAATGCTTGGTGGAATGATCAATTTGCTGGCGGGAGCATAAATGAAGATTGCAATCCTTGATGACGACCCGGAATTGCTGGAGAGCGTCTCGCGATTGCTGAATGAAGCCGGGCATAGATGTTTTTGCTTCGATCGGGGCGAAGCCCTGATCCAGACTCTGCGCAGCTCTCATTTCGATCTGTTTGTGCTCGACTGGAATTTGCCAGATCGCTCAGGAATCAGCGTAATCGAATGGATCCGCAATCGTATAGGCGATAACGTACCCGTGCTGCTGCTTACGAGCCGATCACTTGAAGAAGATGTTATTGCAGGGCTCGAAGCCGGTGCCGACGACTTCATCAGCAAGCCCTTTCAGCCAGCTCTGCTTCGCGCGAGAGTACAGGCTCTTGGTCGGCGGCTCCGAATAGGTTCAGATGGTGAAACTCCGGAGCGCTACGGCAATATCGAATTTGACCTGCATCGAAGAATTGTCTCTCGCGAAGGTGACGAAATTCCGCTCACTGCCAAAGAATTTCAGCTCGCGCTCCTGCTATTCCATAATCTCGATCGCGCTCTTTCGCGCCAGTACATTCTCGAAACAATCTGGGGGCTTAGGGCCGACATCCCTACACGCACACTCGATAGCCATATTACCAGAGTACGCTCCAAGCTATCGCTGCGTCCGGGAAACGGCTTTAAGCTAACCTCCCTCTATGGCTATGGTTATCGGCTTGAGGGAGTGGGCCAAGAACGATGACTCATCTGCGATCCGGCTTGGCAGCCTTAGCGTTGGTCGCGCTCGTGCTGCCAGGCGCCGGCAATGCCCGGGCCAACGCCCCGACTGCCTCGCATTCATCTGGCGAAGTTTCCTATGTGATGAAGCGCGGAGACACACTGTTTGTGCTTTGGCGCCAATTCTTTGCAGGACCGAAAGCACTGAACAGGGTGCGGAGCATGAACCGCATTACAAACGTGCGTCGCATTCCTACCGGCAAAGTCTTGCACATCCCCCGAACTCTGCTTCTGGACCAGAAGAGCCTGGCGCGGCTTGAATCCCTTAGAGGTCAGGTGACAATATCCGTAAATGGCGCAACTCGCCCGGCGCGAGAGGGGGAAACGCTTGGCGAGGGCGCTGAAGTTGAAACCGGACGCAACGCCTTCGTTACGCTTCGCCTGGCAGACGGCAGCACGCTTGCTGTTCCTTCGCTCTCCGTGCTTGGACTCACTTGGCTGCGCGAAGTGAACTTGACGGGCGCGCTCGAGCGCGAGGTCAATGTGCGTGCTGGTCGGATGCGGGCTCGCGTTACGCCAATGACAAATCCAGACAGCAGTTTTCGGGTGGTGACACCAGTCGCAGTTTCTGCGGTGCGTGGGACCGAGTTCCGCGTTGCATATCGGGCAGGGCAAAGCTTTTCTGCAGTGGAAGTCGACAACGGGAAAGTCGAATTCATTGGGGCAGGTACTCGGGTCTTGATTTCCGCCGGGTTCGGCGCTGTCAATCTGAATGGTCAACAGTCCGGGGCTTTAAGACTTCTTGCGCCACCAAAACTCGACGAGCCCGACAAGGTGCAATCCGAGGAGCAGTTGCATTTTTCGTTGATCGCGCTTGCCGGAGCCGAATCCTATCATGTGCAGATCGCGCGCGATGCCGGGTTTGTTGAGAACGTTGCAGAAGAAACCAGCCAGGGCACCGAATTTACGATGCAGTCCCTGCCAGCAGATTCCTATTTTGTTAAGGTCTCAGCCTATGATGAACAGGGGCTTGAAGGGATGGCCGACACATACACCTTCGAACGGCGTCGCAATATCATCTCTGGCACGATCGAAGTGGGATCGGATAAGCGGCAACTCCGTTTCCGCTGGGACAACACGTCTGACGGACTGGCGAGTTACCGGTTCCAGCTGGTACGCAAGAGCGAGCCCAGCTTAACGGTGGTGGACGAAACGGGGCTCACCGAGAAATTCCTGTCGGTGAGCAATGTGTCTCCAGGGCGACTATGCATGGCGAGTGGGATCGCAGCTGATTGCTAATGGCAAGGTCATCATGACGTGGACCGAGCCTCAGACTTTCCACGTCACGAAGTGAAGAATGGCAAGCGCAGCTTTGATCGGCTCGCTGCCGAGTGGTGGTTGGTGCTGCTGCTTGCCACGGCACTCGTCGTGTGCAGCGTCGCGACCAATCTCAGCCAGCGCATTGACATGCTGTTCTACGACTTGGTGCAGCGGCATTCATCTCATGCGCCACAGCCGCAAATTCTGCTGGTCTCTATCGACGACCATAGTCTCGCCGAACTTGGTCCCTGGCCTTGGCCTCGTGCTCGCGAGGCGCTGCTTCTTGAAGAGCTCGCGAAAGGAAAGCCGCGCGCTGTGGCGCTGGACCTGCTTTTGGTTGATCCAGGCGATCCGTTGGGCGACAATCGCCTAGCAAAGGCAATCGCAAGCGGTCCGCCAACATATCTGCCAATGTATTTCGATGTGTCAGGTCAAGAGGGAACGGGCTTCGACGTGGTCAAGCCTCTCCCAATTTTTGCAGAAGGCGCCGCCGGGCTTGGACAGGTTAGTTTGACGCCTGACACCGACGGAATTGTTCGGCGTGCTTACCTTTCATATTCGGATGGGCAACGGAGTTGGCCACACCTCGTAACCTGGCTCGCCGGGACAGCGCGATCTAACTCCATTCCAACGGCGACGAACAAAACGACTCCTTCGCTCGAGGCACGCGATCCGGTTATGATCGCTTATGCTGGCTCGCGAGGCTCCTTCGCCACGATCCAGGCGGTGAGCGTCATACGCGGCGAGGTGCCGACTGCAGCAATTGCCGGGCGCCTTGTTCTGGTGGGGGTAACTGCAACCGGGCTCGGCGACAACTATTCCACACCGGTCGGAAGTGACCGGACTTTGATGCCTGGGTTGGAAATCCAGGCGAACCTCCTCGACACAATTTTGTCGAAACGGCTAGCAACGCCGGCAGAGGGGGCCTGCCTCTATGTTTTCGCGCTGGCACCGTTGCTGGCAATGATGTTGTCGCTGCGCCGTATGCCGCCTCGCTGGACTATCTGGGCGCTCGTCGGCCTGATCGCCACAGTGCTGGTGACCGCTGGGGCGCTGCTGGCCTTTGGCAGGTTGTGGATTGGTCCGGGTAGTGCCCTTGCCGGGTTGATGGTCGTTTACCCGCTTTGGAATTGGCGTCGCTTGGCCGCAGTGAGCGTGCTGATTGGCGAAGAGCTGGAGAGGCTGGAGGCCGAGCACGATCCGCTCGAGCGTGCCCGGCCTAACCTGGCGCGCGAGGATTTCGTAGGGCGGCAAATCAAGTTGCTCCGCTCTGCAATCAATCGCGAACGAGACATGCGTCGCTTCTTGGTCGACCGCATCAACCAGATGCCCGATGCGGTCTTGGTGACCGATACCGCCGATCGTGTGGCGATCGCAAACCAGGCAGCAGGAGATCTTTGGCATTCGCTTGGCGGGCGCGGGTCACTAACTAGTGGCCGACAACTGCTCGGCCTTTTGTCTCCAAGCAAGGCGATAGCTCAGATGGAGGCCCCAGCAGCAGGCAGTTGGCAGGCTGAAATCGAGGCTCCTGACGGTCGCACTTTTGCTTTGCGGTTCGAGCCGCAACGAGCAGCAGACGAAACGACGATCGGAGCTGTCATACGCATCGTTGACGCCACAGAGGCAAGGCTGGCGCAGCGCCAACGCGAAGATGTGCTGCAGCTTCTGAGCCACGACATGCGCTCTCCGCAGGTTTCGATCTTGACACTGCTCGAAAGCGAGGAGGCAAAACACGTCGCTCCGGGGCTCGTCAGGCGATTGCGGGGCTATGCTGATATCACGCTGAAGCTCGCAGACGGCTTTGTCCATCTGGCGCGTGCGCAGACCCTGAGATTCGAACCTCAGCCAGTCGACATGGTCGACCTCGTGCAGGAAGCCGCGGATTCACTCTGGCCGCAAGCGCGCGCGCAAAGCGCGGAGATAGTATGCCGAGTACCCGAAGCGGAGCTCTGGGTATTGGGCGACCGCTCTCTGCTCGCGCGCATGATGGTCAACTTGATTGACAATGCAGTCCGCTATAGCCGGGCCGGACAAATAATCGAAGTGACATTGACTACCGAATTGGCACTCGGTGGATCAGTGTGCGTGGCTTCCGTGGCCGACCAAGGACCGGGCATGGATTCCGAGCAGTTGGAGAGACTTTTCCAGCGGTTCCAGAGTGGCGGCACTCCCAGGATTAACATGGGCGGTGGTGTTGGCCTCGGTCTTGCCTTCGTCCATGCGACCGTATTGCGACATGCAGGCCGGATAAAATGCAACAGCACCCAAGGAGTCGGCACAAAGTTTACTGTCGAACTGCCACTGTGCGAGACTTTCGACTAGCGAAGCTGGCCTTGGATCGATGAACAGAACTGCGCGGCGCGCGATTCAGCTGTAGAGCGGCGTGGCTTGTAGTTGGCGTCTGCACGCAGATCATAGATTTGTGCGCCGTCGGCCAACCGTTGGATTGTCAAACTGTAGAAAATACGCTGTCCGCTTGGCGCTCGGCTGTGAGTTCCCGGACCCTGGGCCTGTTCGGCCGCTTTGCCAGTGCGCACCTGACTATTGGTCGGGCGAACCGCGGCGGCATATTGTGCCACGTAATGAGGCTCCCCATTGACGGAAAAGCCTTGATCAACGAGGCAATTGACCACCATTTGCGTGTTCAGCAGTTCCTCATCAACGCCGTCCGCCGCCAGCGCCATATTTACATTGGTCCCGACGGGGAGTGCACCGGTAGTCGCGACGCGTGGAGGCTGGACCGAAGCGCAACTGACAAGGACACATAGACCGGCCAACGCAACCGCTCCACATGACGACGCACGCAGTGTTTCAAGATTGGCTCGGACAGGATTCATGGTTGCAAACCTCCCGCTTCGGGGCGCCAGAAAAGAGTCTTGGATGGCCATTCAAGACTCCTTACGTCGGCACGGCATAGCACACCACAGCTTTTGCCAATACGTCAGGTTTTGTTGCTGCGCCCAGTTGGCTGGCCAGTGAAGACAAAATACGAGCTCATGGTCCAGATTCTGGCTCAATGTCTCATCAAGCTCGCTTGAAAAGCCTGCCATCGCCGAAAAGCCTGGTAAACATGTTGCCACGAGGACTTCGCCAAAGCCACCATCCGTTCAGCAAACTTATGTGTATTTGCTGCCGCTGCTTTCGAAATTCGGGTTTGGAGTTGTCAACGTCCGCTATTGGGTCGATTCCCGAATGTCCGCCTTTGCCCAAGAGATCGCCATTCAAGACAAAGATCCCAATCCTTGGCAAATGGAACAAGGCAGCAATTGGAGAGTTCAAAAGGACACTATGCTTCAGCCTAACGCGAGCTTGCTTAGCCTTGTCCATGGAATCGTCGCGGGGCTTAGTCCCTATGCTTAGCCTGCCACTCTTTCGCTAACGCCTTTGCCTTGTCAATCTGAGCAGGAGTCATTCCAGAAGCGGCTTCGTCCCTGTTCCTGGTGGCCTCCTTTCGGCTTGATTCCGATTTGGCCGCTGCCACACTCAAGTCGAACCATTTGTAGGCTTGGACAAAGTCCCGCGGCACGCCGAGGCCGTTGGCATACAACAAGCCAAGATCGTGTTGAGCGCGTGCGTATCCCTGCTCTGCAGCCGTGCGCAACCAGACTTCAGCTGCGGCATAATCCTGCGCCACACCCAGACCTTTGATGTACATCAATCCGAGGTTGTCCTGAGCTGAGGCATGCCCTTGCTCGGCGGCCTTTCGATACCAGTTTACAGCATCAACATAGCTTTGAGGCACGCCATCGCCCCTTTCGTACCATCTGCCGAGGCTATCCTGCGCGAAGGCATGTCCTTGATCTGCGGCCTTGCGAAGCAGGCTTGCCGCAGTGACATAATTCTGCGGCACGCCCCGGCCATCAGCATACATCATACCGAGCACGAACTGTGCGTCGGCGAGGTTCTGGTCAGCTGCCTTTTGATACCAAATCAGAGCCGCAGCATAGTCTTGCGGCGCGCCGCGACCCAGAAAATACGCCGTACCCAGATAGTTTTGCGCGACCGCATTTCCTCCAGTTGCCAACGCGGTCAGTGTGGCAAGGTCCTGGTGCAAAAACGCCGCAGCAGCTGCGTCGTTATCCGCGAGTTGGGTGCGCTCATGAGGGGTTGCGAGCGCGGCCTGAAAACTGGGGACGGCCGCCATTGCAACTCCAGCTGCAAGTGCATGCTTCACTATTGATCTGGGAAGCATCGGCATTTCCTGTGCGGTCAAATGGGAGGTGAAAGCAGCAGTTTTAGCTATTCTGCGCGGTTCCCGTCAACGTCGCGGATCGTGAGCACCCTCAACCTGCGGCGGGGCACAAGGGCAAATCGTTGGAGTTGTCACCAATCATCTGCCCCTCCGATGGAAGGGCTATATTCCTTTACAAGCTCATTCCTGTGAAGCTGGTTTTTGGTTCGTGAATTTGGTATGTGGGCACAATCGAACCGTCGCTTGGCCGCGGTTGTAGGAGGATTGCCATGGGCATGTTCCCTATCATCCAAAGCCCGTGCCCCTACAAGGGGCCGCTCTCTGACATTGTTGACGGCGACATCTGCCGCTTGTGCAAGCGCGAGGTCCACGATCTTAGCCTTCTTTCAGACTCCGAGCGCTATTCGCTCGTCCAGGCCTGTCCGGAAGAAATCTGTGTCTCCTATCGCGTTCCCAGGATGTCTGCGATTGCGGCACTTGCACTTGGCGCTGCGACATTTGGAACTCCCGCTTTTGGGCAGGATGCTGACGCGACTTCGTCAGAACGGGTGGCGGAAGAGTATGGCGCCAATGACGACATGGTCATCATCGTTGGCGGTCTGCGCAAACCGTACCAGGCGCAATGGGAAAGCAATGAAGTTGTTCCAGTGGGCCATCAACTACCCATCATCTTTGACGATGAGCCGACATCAGCGAATGTCGAAGCAACCCCCGCAACTACTGCCTTGCAGGAGTAGACGGCCTGATTTCTGCCATAGCGCGCCATTTGAGGAGCGCGCCGATTTGCCAGCCGGAGAGAATGGCTTCCGGTTCACCGTCGCCGAGTGACAGGGCAATATGCGTTGCATCAAAGGTGCCGATTGAAATGTCGAAGCTGCGCCACCGACCATCGATCCAGGCCAGTGTCCAACTATGCGGCAGAAATGCATCTCGCGCGCCGTGGAAACGCTCCCGGTCATAAACCAGGCCGCTTGCCACGCGTGCAGGGATTCCGGCAGTGCGCGCCAGCGCTGCCAAAAGAACAGCGTCTTCGGTGCAATCGCCCTTGCGACGCTTCCAGGCATCGCGCGCGGAATAATGGCCATCGTAGTCAACGCCCGAAAGCCGCGCCCGCGCGACTTCACCCAGCCTCTTCATGATCTGCATTTGGGTTTGGCCTGGCTTCATGACCGATTTGACCGCGCGCTGAAGTTCAGGTGCGCTGCTTTGCAGCCAAGCGTTTGGCAATGACCATTGTTTCAGACTTGCCGGGTCGGTTGGCCTTTGCAGACCGCACTCCTGGCAAATATCGAGCGTCAGGCTTCCGGCATCGACGCGAACCCTTTGCTCTCCTGTTTGAGGGACCTTCAGACCAAGGCCAGTAGGCATTTCAAAGTGAAAACGCAGGTGCCCAGCTCGCGCGGCCCGGGTGATGACATAGGGCGAGGGGACCATTGGATGTGGCATCCTGGACCTCGGCGAAAGGTCCGCTGCGCCTAAGGGGACATCCGACGTCACGAACGTCATGCTTGCGCCGAGCTGTGGTTGACGACAGTGCGTGGACTCTTCCCTCCAGGCCCATCCACGAACCAGGCTGCAGCGAACTGGTCCCCCTTGAAGCGTGCGACGATGATTTTACCATCAGACGCATGGCTCGCACGAATGTCGGCAGCGGTTGGCTTTCCATCCGCAGTGTCGAGAATTGCAAGCAGCGAGACCAGGTCGGTCGAGTGACCTGAGCTCAGGCTGCGCACCCTTTTTGGTTGAGCACCGATCATGAGTGACTGCTCGATCGGGCGACCGGCACTGTTGCGGACGGTCACACGCTTCAGATATTGCCGAACGGGCAGGTGTCCGTCGACGCTGTATGACAGCTGCCGCTCAAGTGTTTCAATGTTCCCGCGATTGCCCGGACGAAGCGTCTCGTGCTGCCAGCCAATCGTCACGCCGTCCAGCGCCTTGATGCGAAACCAGCCTTCCCGGGCGCCTGGCGCAGGCCCGGCGGCCGCGAGGAGGAGCACTGAAATGATAGACAGCAGGTAACGCAGCATGGCACGGCGGTCGCAAGATGACAGGTGGATGTCAATCGCACCGGGGGTTAGACCATGACTGCTTCGGCGATGGTTGCGCCAATCGGAGGTACGTCGCGACAACCCAGAGAGCAGATGTTTTTGCACAATTGAGACAGTGCCTGCTTCGGACGCGGACCGTCAGTTATTCACCTTTCCCGCATTCATCCAGGCTGTCACCTTCTCTGAAGTTTCCGTGAGCGTTGCCATCAATCGGTTGAGTTCTGACACCCCGGAGGCCAGGGGGATCGTATCGTGTAAGCAGATACTCTCGAGATCTGGAAAGCTGTCGAAGGTGATCTGTTGTCCTCTTCCTGAACTGCAGCCTTTGAGCCGACGCCAGTTCGGCTCGTGCGAACAGATCATGTTGCAGGCCCCTCACGTTTCCCGCCGGTTGGCCCGCCGCCAGAAGGAATGCATTCAGGTAGAGTTCGATCGCGTGAATTGCGAGCAACCGAAAAGGAGATCTTGAAAGGGGCTCACCCCGCCGACCACACTGCGCCAGTTGTCGGGCAGCAAGCTCGTACTCGTTTGCCAGTCTCAGGACTTGCTCAGGAGTAGCCTCCTCGCCAGGATAAAATTTATGACCTTCGATCGTCATGCTGACTGGCTAAGCCAAAAATGCAGAACACTTTGCTAATGGCAGCCTGGAACTGTGGCAGTCATTTGTCGTTCGGTCAGTGCCACATTCCTGGCGGTGCTCCTCAGAGTTGAGACACCGCTATATTATTTTGTACGACCACGTCGGTCGTCTTGGAGTCCGCGATGGTGCATTCGGCGGTCGACAGGACATGCCGTTGACCGAAGCGTTATCCACCCTCCACCAAGTGCCCGGCTTTCTTCCTGCCCTTTGCCCGCTTCCGGTCACGCGCATATTCGGCCAGCGTCTTCCCTTCGCGCGACGCGCCCTGCACCCAGGACCGGTTCTCGAGCTTCGCCTTGTAACGCTCGGGCATGGCGTCGTTGATGAGGTCGAAGATCCGCTGCTCGTGGTGAAGTTCATCGAGCCACATTTGCTTCCGCTTTGGCGAGCGCGCCTTTCGCCTCATCTCTGCGTAAACATTGACCTCTTCCTGTGCCGCGGCGCGGCGGGCGATCCGCCTGTCCCAGTCCTTCTTTTCCCGTTCGTCAAGCGGACCTTCTGTGCGGACATGACCAGTGCGCATGTTGATCAAGAGATCATCGGGGTGGGGGACAGGATCCGGCAGGTCTGTAATGCCCAGCTTGCGCCGGCGATCGAGTTCCGCAGTCCATTTCTGTTTGTACTCGAGCGCGTTCTCCATCATGGTCAGGTGCTCGCTCGACTTGCGCTCCTCGACATTGCGAACCAGCTCGGCGAGCGCGCGCTGTGACAGGCGGCTGCCCTTCATTGCTGAAATCGCCAGCGCGCGGACTGCAGCCTGGATTGCGGGAAGCTCAATCGTTCGCTCGCCTTCCCGGATGGTGACCGGGCGATAGGCTTCCTCCAGGATGAGGTCGTCTGTTGGCTGATTTGCCGGATCCAGTTGCTTCGGCCTGTTCTTCGCGCCGCGCGGCCTGCCGATCGGGTTGCCGGATTGGCCCTTCTGGAAGCGGTGCTCGACTGGCGGACGCCGATAGCCAACCCCCTGTCCTGCGGGGACCGGAAGCTTTCCCTCGCTCATGCAGCTGCATCCAGGGTGTCAAGCGCCACGCCAAGACGGGCATCGGCCAGGTCTTCGAATGTCTCGCCTGTCGCAGCCAGGGTGGCCCGCTTGCCGGTCAACTGCTCCCAACGCCTGACGATCGTGTCGCAATAGAGCGGGTCATACTCGAGGAGGCGCGCGATGCGGCCCGTCTTTTCCGCCGCAATGAGTGTCGAGCCCGAGCCGCCAAAGGCATCAAGGACGATCTCGCCGCGCCGTGAGCAATCGCGAATGGCGTCAGCGATGAGCGCGACCGGCTTGACGGTCGGGTGCATGGCAAGCTCGTCACTGCGGCTCGCACTGATGCTGCTGATCCCGGCATAGTCCCAGACATTGGTGCGATAGCGACCCGTCTCGCCAAGGCCAAAACTGTTGGTATGCTCGGCTGTGCCCTGCTTGAAGACGAAGATCAGTTCGTGCTTGGACCGGTAGAAGGCGCCCATGCCGCCATTGGTCTTGTTCCACACGACCAGGTTCTTGAGTTCGGAAAACGCCGCCCTGCCTGCTGTGAGCAGCTCGCCCATGTGGCGCCAGTCCATGCATATAAAGGCAATCGCCCCGTCGCGCATGGAGCGGCTCATGTTGCCAAGGGTCTCGATGAGGAACTGCGTGAACTGGACCTCGCTCATTTCGCCGGTGGCCATGGCGAACTCGCGGTGGCGGATTGCGCCAAGGCCGCAGACATGACCGTCGATCTTCACATTGTACGGAGGGTCGGTGAACACCAAATCAGCTGCTTCGCCCTGCATCAGGGACTTGAGGTCAGCGGCACTGCGCGCATCGCCACACAACAGGCGGTGCCGGCCAAGCAGCCAGAGGTCACCGGCCCTGCTGACCGGTGTTCCATTGAGAACGGGAACCAGGTCTTCAGGCGCATCATCGCCGTCAGGGGCACTGTCGCCAGCCTCGTCAAGCACCAGGTCAATCTCGGCGAGGCTGAACCCGGTCAGCTCGACGTCAAAGTCAAGGTCAATGAGTGCCTGCAGTTCGATGGCCAGGATCTCCTTGTCCCAGCCTGCATTGAGCGCGAGCTTGTTGTCGGCAAGCACAGGCCCGCCGCTCCTCTGCCGAGAGATGCGACAGGACCAGTGTGGGCACTGTCGTGTGACCAAGGAGCCGGGCAGCCTCGACACGGCCGTGACCTGCAATGATTTCTCCGTCGTCCGAGACGAGCACGGGGTTGGTGAACCCGAACCGCTCGATCGAGGCTGCGATCTGCTTGACCTGCTTTCTGGAATGGGTGCGCGCATTGCCGGGGTAGGGCCGCAGGGACCCGATGGGTCGATAATCCAGTTGCACTGTGCTCATGGGCAAGATCTCGCAATGACCAATATCGTATAAATAAAGTGAACGCTTGCTCCTGTCAATCCATGGAGTATGATGCCGGCATTATCGATTGAACGGGAAGAACCATGAGCTTTGCGCAAAAGCTGCATACGCTGCGCCTGCAGAACCGACTCTCGCTCCAGGACGTCGCGGACAAGGTCGGTGTATCCAAGGCGCATGTCTTCAACCTGGAGAAAGGCACGACCCGCAATCCCTCGATGGAACTGGTCCTGAAGCTTGCCGACCTCTTCCGCGTAAGGGTGGCCGACCTTGTCGGAGAAAACCCCGAGGCATCCGAAGAGCCCGCCGAGATGGTTGCCATGTTCCGTGACCTGAAGAAGCTTGATCCGCGTGATCGCGAGACTATCAAATTGCTGATGGAGCAGCTGAAGAATCGTCAGAGGTCGCAGGATTGACGATCAGTCGGCTCGATCTCGATGGCGTGGGTCAACCCGGCGCCATTGCGAAAAGGATTCACGACCTCCTGCCAGACCTGCCGCTGGACTTTGACATTGAGGACCTGTGTCGACAGCTTGATATCCATTCCATCACCGAATTGGATACGTCCGCCTTTGAAGCTGCCCTGCTCATGGACATCAACAAGGCGGCAGGCTCCATCCTGCTGGCGTCAGGCAGTCCGCCAGCGCGCAGGCGGTTCTCGATTGGCCATGAGCTGGGCCACTTCCTTCTGCCATATCACAAGCCCCATGCCGGCCAGCGGTTCGACTGCTCGCTTGAAGACCTGCACGTGCTTGATCCAAGGGAAAAGGATCGGCGCAAGCGGATCGAGGCAGAAGCCAACCGTTTTGCAGCCGCGTTGCTGATGCCTCCGGCGCGGGTGAAGAGCTGTTTGGCTTCGAGCGGGCCGGATCTGCTTGAGCTCGTCAGGCTTGCTAGGGACTTCAATGTCAGCAAGGAGGCCATGGCCCGGACCTATGTGGATGTTCATCCCGAGGCAGTTGCGGTCATCGTGCTGCGCGATGCCCGGCTGGCGCGTGTCTATCGTCACCCGGATCGCTTTCCCTGGATTGAACCGCGCATAGGGCAACCCGTGCCGGCTGACTCAATTGCGCATAGGCACCGTCTGCACCCCGGTGCCGCGTCAGGCGTTACGGATTGTGATCCCGAAATCTGGCTGGGCGAGCGCGTTGCTCGGCGTGTGGACGTCTTGACCGAGCAGGTCCTGGGCCAGAGCCAGGGCTACACCATGGTCATGCTTCACGCTGAAATGTTGGACGAATAGCGGCTCTCGCAAAGGCGATCTTGACATCCATTGGGGGCAAAGATACCCCTCAAGAAACATCAAGAGAGCGGCCGTTGTGGCCGTCGCCAACCTGCCTTCCCGGGCAAGGTGGCTCCCGCAAGGGGATGTGGCCGACCGGCAAACATACGGGCTCTTCGGTTCACGTCTCTGTTCGTGGTTCTCGCTGATGCGAAGGAGATCTGTCGATGAGCCGTGATTCAGTAGATAACCTGGCGCCCTTTGAGGGACTGTTCACCTGTGAGACTATGGCGGACGACTATCCTGGCAGCAAGTCCAAGGATCTTGGTCTGAAAAAGGCTCAAGGGGTTCGACTTCTTCGGAGGCTCGCATGATCGCGTTGGACCGCCGCACAGTCATCGGTGCTGCGCTCGGTGCTGCTTTTTTGGGGGGACCGGCATGGTCAGCCCTATCATCAGCTCAGCGCCGGCCTGAATTTGGACCAAGGCTGGCGGCCATCGACACTGCAGGGCGCGCAGCGAACAGAAAACTCCGCAATTGGAAATCCGGCGTCGGTATGGCCTATGGTTTATGCAGGTGGGACCGCGGCAAAGCTCTGCTTGCGCGATTGCTCTGTTACATTGACCTGCATGAAGAACGCTTCGGGGGCTGTCCAACGCAAGCCCACGTCGTGGCTGTGACGCAGCTCATGTCGCGTCGAACTGACTTTCGGACTCCGCTTCTTTACCGGAGTTTGCTTGTTGCGTTCGATGCCTGTGGATGTTCGCGTTGCTTTTCTGACCTGTGGCGTCAGGCAAGATCCCTTGAAATCAATAAGTCGGCCCAGCTTGCCGTCGCAGTACGTCGGGTTGCTGCTGCGCCAGTCTTGTACCAGCATCCTGGGGCACCAGTTGAAGCTCGGGAAGCCTATTGCTGGGAGGCGACAAACCCACCTCGTCGCAGTTTCATTCGGCGCGATCCTGGATGATCGGGCGAGCAGTTCGCCAGCATCAGGTGCATGATCCGATGAGCTGACTTCAAGACATTCTCGATGTTGCAACTGTTGACGCGGTCTGCCCTATCCACCGGTTAACGTCGTGAGGCGGCCAAAATGCGACCTTGGACTCTTGCGGCCAGTCCGCTGGGTCATTTTTGCGGCTCCAACCCATCAGTCCCTGATTTGCGCCACCGCATGCCCTGTTCTGGCAGAACGTGTTCGCTGTTCGGCGCGGGAGAATTCCCTGATATTTCCCCAGGGAATTGCATTGGAAAGTGGCGGAAAATTGGGAATTTTAGACAGTAATTTGGACCCGGATCTGCACGAAAAATCATGAATTCCCTGTATTTTCCCTGTTAAACAGGGAATGCAGGGATGGAGAGTGGTTCGCGCGCGACTGTTTCCACCACCATTTGCTGATGATCGGATTGCAATGTCGGCAGGAATCCGGCTGACGCAAATGGGGTGCGTTGTCGCTTAAAGACCCCGGACCAGCTTCATTGCCACGCCCATCCAGGCCGGATCCTCGATGATCTGCTGTTTTGCACCTGATCCCAGTGGCAGGATTTGAAGGCGGTTGCCTTCGCGCCCGATCAGTCGTCCGAAAATGAATCGCCCGGCTGGTCGGGGAAGAAGGACATCGCGATTGAGCGCCTGGGCAAACCGCTCGGGGGCGTAACGATCACACCAGATTTCATCTCCCGCGCGATATTCGCCGACACTCGAATCGACAAGGATCGAGATGGCCCCTTCGGACGGGAGGGGCGGGGTGACGACGATCGGATGCCGGGGCGCGGTGGCACCGTCGGAGCCGAGAATGGCTGCAACCGGAAGATCAGCACGCCGCGGCATCTTGACGAGGTCGCCCGCGTCCACATCAAGGGCCTTGGCAATCCGGTTCAGCCACCCGACGGAAACTGTTCTTGTTCCCGTTTCGAGCCTACCGATCGTCTGAGCGGTTGTCGGTGGAACGCAGCGCTCAGCCACGTCGGCAAGTGTCAGACCTTTGGCGCGTCGAACTTCGCGAATGGCAGTAATCATGGGTGGCCTCAGAAATAGGATAACCGATAAGGTTTTTCGCTTTCCTACAAGCGATCCTCGATGGCAAGTGTCAATCTTGATTGATTCGCACTTGGAGGATGGCTTGAAGCAGATTCTGGTTGAACGCGGGTTGCCGCAGGATGAACAAAGTGCACGAGCACGAAAGGTGAGGAGTGTTCGGGTCAACCTGGCTGAATCCCCGCTGGGTTGGTTGCGGGCGCGAGGCCTTGTCAGTGAACGGCAGTTGGCAGCAGGCGAAGCGCTGCGCCGTGACTATGAACGCGGAGCACTACCGCAGCGGATTGTTATGCGGTGGGACGCTCCCTCGCCCGAAAAGGGGCGACGAGCCGGGCATTCTCCTGGTGCTTCCACCCTTGCACAGATTGATGCCCGTGAACGCTTTCACCAGGCCATCGCAGCGGCAGGTCCAGGACTTGGGGATATCCTCTGGCGCGTCGTCTGTGCGGGCGAGAGTGTGCCTGTTGCAGAGGAGGCGCTGGGTTGGCCGACCCGGGCCGGACGCCTTGTGCTCTTGCTGGCGCTCGACCGCGTTGCGGACTATTACCGGATCAACATTTAGGAGGGAAAGACAGAATGGCAGAGGCAGTCCACATCCTGCGGAGTGATTTGACCAGGACCGAGCGGCAGTCCCAGCCAGCTCCGGAGCTTGGGCCGGGCTCGGTCCTGCTCCGCGTAGAGAGTTTTGCCGTTACGGCCAACAATGTCACCTATGCGGTTATGGGCGATTCCTTTGGCTATTGGAATTTCTTCCCAGCGCCCGAGGGTTGGGGCATCGTGCCCATGTGGGGGCACGCCATCGTGGAAGCGTCCGAGCATCCCGATATTGCCGTCGGGGAGCGCGTTTATGGCTATCTGCCGATGGCGAGCCATCTACGGGTCGAACCCGGCAATATCTCCAAGGGCAGTTTCAGCGACATGGCGGCCCACCGTCAGCCCATGAGTCCTGTCTATAATCAGTACCGGCGCCTTGAAGGCGATCCGACCCACGATCCTGCCCGCGAAGCCCAGCGGATGATCTTCCAGCCCCTGTTCGGCACCAGCTTCCTGATCGAGGCAATGTTTGCGAAGGAAAACTGGTTCGGCGCGGATACGCTCGTCATGACAAGCGCGTCATCAAAGACATCGCTGGCGCTCGCGCACGTGGCACGCGCGAAGGCCCCCCAGATCCGGCGGATTGGACTGACATCGGCCGGGAACTGTGAATTTGTTGCGAAAAGCGGACTCTATGACGAGGTCCTGTCGTATGGCGAGATCGGGAAACTGGCAGGGCACAACGCCGTGTCAGTCGATTTCGCCGGCAATGCCTCAGTCCTTCGCGCGATCCATGATGCCTTGGGGGACGGTCTCAGGTATAGCTGCCTTGTCGGTGCCACCCATGTCGATGCGCGCGGACAAAGTGACGCCCCGCTGCCTGGCCCGGCTCCAATTCTCTTTTTCGCACCGGACCATATGAACGCGGCCGTCAAGGAAATGGGATTCGATGCCTTCACGGCGTCGTACAATGGCGCCTGGCGTGACTTCCTCGTCAGCACGGATGGCTTCATGACAGTCGATGAACGTCACGGCCTGGCCGAAGCCGAAGCAGCCTTTCTGAGCACACTGAAGGGCGGGGCTGCACCGGATCAGGGAATTGTCGTTCGCCTTTGAACGTCGGCCACCTAAGCATTAATGCGGCGTTTCGGCCGAGGTCAGGGTCCTGGCGGGGCTTAGCTTCATCGCTTCGAGCAATGCAAAGAGACACAGCGCGATCCCGCCGGCAATCATCCAGTCGGCACGATGAAGGGGCGCGAATGCGAACAGGCTCGTCATTGCGGGCCAGAACTGGCTCATGACGAGCAGTGACAGGACTACTGCGCCAACAAGAAGAAGCGTCGGATTCGGGCGAGTGATAGCCCTGATGAGAGATGCACCAAACGAGCGATTGACCAGGATCAGTACTAGAATCGACAGAATTAGGGTAACAAATGAGGTTGCACGAATATGGCTCGCACTTTCCCCAAAATGGTGGCCTGCAATCACAAGACTGCTGCACAGTCCCAGTGCCAATGTGCCTTGGACGAGTGACCAGAGCATCGTCCTTGGCGAAAAAAGGCGTTGCCTTGGCGAGCGCGGTGGCCGGCTCATGATATTTGCTTCTTCGGTTTCGGCCTCGAAAACCAGCGAACAGACCGGGTCGATGACCATTTCGAGAAACGCGATGTGCACCGGCCCGAGCAAGAGGGGGTAGCCAAGCAGGAGCGGAATCAGGGCCATCCCTGCAATCGGCACATGGACGGCAATGATGAAACGGATCGCCTTCCGCAGATTGTCATAGATGCGACGCCCCATGCGGATGCTGGCAACAATCGAGCCAAAGTCATCATCGAGCAGAACCATCGAGGCCGCCTCGCGAGCGACATCGGTGCCGCGCCCTCCCATGGCGATGCCAATATGCGCTGCCTTCAACGACGGGGCGTCATTCACCCCGTCACCGGTCATGGCGACGATTTCTCCAGCCCTTTTCAGCGCCTCGACAATCTGAAGCTTCTGTTCGGGCATGATGCGGGCAAAGACGCTGCATCGCGCGATCCGATGAGCCAGCGCTTCACCGTCAAGCAAGGCCATCTCGGCGCCTGTCAGGACTTCGACTGAGGCTATGCCTGCGCGCCGGGCTGTCGTGCGCGCCGTTTCCGGATGATCGCCTGTGATCATGATGACACGAATCCCCGCCGTGCTGCAGTCGCGAATGGCTGCGGGAACAGAGGCGCGCAAGGGATCGGAAAGGCCAACCAGGCCGACAAAATCAAAGTCGAATTCATGTTGTGTTGCGGGCAGCGGAGTATTTCCCCATTTTGCGATGGCGACGCCCAGCACGCGCAAGCCGTCGGCTGCCATCTGCTCGACCATCTCGCGAATTTCGGCGCGCTGGGCGTCCGAAGCGCCGCACAGATCGGCAATTGTTTCGGGAGCGCCCTTCGTCGCAATCGTCAACCCACCAGGCACATCCGGCGCGCCCCAGGCCTGGGCCATGGCCAGAACCGGTTTTTCCAGCGGATAAAGGCGGCGAATCTGGTGACCATCGCCTCGGAGTTGGGAGACCCGATCGCCTTCCTGTTCCGCGCCCAGCGCATGAAACGCCTTTTCCATCGGGTCAAAAGGATCGATCGCGCTCGCCATGATTCCGAGTTCGGCAAGCGGGAGGAATGCGTCAGGGAGTATGGTTGCTCCGTTTTCCGGCCGTCGGAAGGATTGGCCATCTGCAAGTCTGAGCTCGGAAATCGACATCCGGTTCTCGGTCAGCGTTCCGGTCTTGTCCGTGCACAGGACGGTTGCTGAACCCAGCGTCTCTATCATCGCCGCCCGACGGGTCAGAACGTTGAGTTTCGAAATGCGCCACGCGCCCATTGCCATGAAGACGGTCAGCACAACGGGCAATTCCTCGGGCAGCATGGACATGCCGAGCGCGATCCCCGCCAGAGCTGCTTCGAGCCAATTGCCGCGCAGCACGCCCTGCAGGAGGACAGCCAGGATGCTGATCGAGATGCCGACGAGAGCAAGGAGCCGCACCATCTGCCGGGTCTCCACCCTGAGTTGGGGAGCCTCGGTCTCGATTGACCCGAGTACTTTGCCTATCTGGCCCAGACGGGAACTCGGCCCTGTCGCTGTGACTTCGCAAATCGCCCCGCCCCGCACGGCCAGCGTGGCAGAAAAGACTGCCGGGTCGGTTTCCACGTCCTTGGTGACGGGAAAGGACTCTCCCGTCAGCAAGGACTCGTCGACGTGCAGATCATTGTTGGACAAGATTGTCGCATCGGCCGGTATGCGATCGCCTTCCTCGATAATGAGGATGTCCCCTCGGACGACCTCACGACCGGCAATGCGCAGATGTTCACCGTCACGGACAACAAGCGCACGGGGACTCGCCAAGTCACGGAGAGTTTCAAGGACGCGCTCGGTCCGCGCCTCCTGAACGGCTGTGATCATGATCGAAAAACACGCAAAACTTGCAAGGACGATCGCCTCGGTCTTGTCGCCCAAAAGGAAGTAGAGCAGTGCGCCTGCGAGCAGGAGGGCGAGCATCGGCTCGCGAACAACCTCGCCGACTATGCGGAGTGCCGTTCTCCGGGAGGTACGTGGCAGTTCATTCGGCCCCTCAGCAGACAAGCGCGCTTGCGCCTCCGCTTGTGTCAGGCCGGTCAGCATCAGTTCCTTTGCGGAAGTTCTGTTCATTTCATGCGACGAGCAGCGCGACGGCGCTGTGACACGATACGAAGTCTGATGAATGCGCCCAGGGACCCTCAATGCGCAACATCGCCCTCCACGCGCAACGCCGCCGGGTCGCTGACGACAAAAAGATTGGCCGGGCACTTCGGATCCTGAGGCAAGATCCTGATTTCATAAAGATCAATGATGTGCGCAAGATCCTGTCGTGTCCTCACGTCCTTTGGAAGTCCTTTCAGCACCTTCGCTTCCACCTTGTTGAAGGGCGTCCAATCTTCCTTGTCCATGGCGAGCGCACCACCCAAAAGGTAAAAACAGCCAGAGTCTGATCCGGGCGCGTGGGTGATCAGGGCGAAATATTCATCTTGAAGTTCCGCAATGTAATTTCCGCGAGACGTGCGCTCAATCTTCATCTGGAACTCGGCCTCACACTCTCCCGAAGGAGTGTCTTTTCGAACGATCTTGCAAGCGTTGACATAGCCATTGTCGCCTTCATCGATGCGATAAACCTCTCCCTCAATGACGACGAGGCTATCTGCCCGGACAAGCGTCAACGCATGGTCGCCGATCAGATCCTCATCAGCTTTGAAAAAGCAGCCCCCAAGAAGCAGCAGGGCGGCGCCGATCATGATGCTTCTCAAGCGGATCAATGCTCATCTCCAAGCCGCAATCGGGCACGGCAATGCGGGCTTGATTATCCGAGCGGATTACTGACCGTAATACGTAGATTGCCTGCTCTAGACGCAATGGCCGGAGTCAAATCAGGTTGCGGCGTCGAGCTTGTCCTGTGTCTTGGTCAGGAAGTCGCTTGCATCGTGGCGCTCCCGGAGCTGGCTCGCAGGGTCGCCGACGGCGCGATTGACCATCCTGCCACGCTTGACGGCAGGCCGTTTGGCAATCTGATCCGTCCAACGCTGGACGTTCTTGTATTCCTGCACCTGAAGGAATTCGCCAGCTTCATAGACCAGTCCCTTTGCCAGCGCGCCATACCAAGGCCAGGTCGCAATGTCCGCGACTGTATATTCACTCCCGCCAAGATACTCGCTTTCCGCAAGCCGCTTGTCCAGAACGTCGAGCTGCCGTTTCACTTCCATGGCAAACCGGTTGATCGCATATTCGAACTTTTCCGGGGCATAGGCATAAAAGTGGCCGAATCCGCCACCCAGATAGGGCGCGCTGCCCATTTGCCAGAAAAGCCACGACAATGCCTCGGCCCGCTCGGCCGGATCAGCGGGAAGGAATGCACCGAATTTTTCGGCAAGGTGGACCAGTATGGCTCCGGATTCGAAAATGCGGATCGGTGCGGGCCCACTGCGATCGAGCAGGGCCGGGATTTTCGAATTGGGATTGATCGCGACAAAGCCGCTTCCGAACTGATTGCCTTCACCAATGTTGATCAGCCAGGCGTCATACTCCGCCCCTTTGTGGCCCAGCTCCAGCAATTCCTCGAACAAGATCGTTACCTTGACACCGTTTGGTGTCGCGAGCGAATAGAGCTGGAACGGATGTTCGCCGACTGGCAATTCCTTTTCATGCGTCGCGCCCGAAATCGGGCGATTGATGTTGGCAAAGCGACCGCCGCTTTCCTTGTCCCAAGTCCAGATTTTCGGGGGAATGTAAGCGGGTTGGTCCGTCATGTGTAATCTCCGATGATTGTGCCTTGAGGCTTAAACTGCTTCTTATCGATATGGCAGGGCAGGGCAATCTGAGTTCTTGCTCGCGTCCCCCAAGGTGAAGTTGGCCGGCGCCGGGCTTCGGCGGCTATTCGCCTGCGCAGCCAGCCCGTTTCGCCACATAGCTGGAGAGCGTCGCGACTTGATCCTTGCTGAATGCCAGCCCCAGTTTGGTCCGACGCCAAAGAATGTCTTCGGCCGATTTTGCCCACTCATGTTCGATGAGCCAGTCGACCTCGACCTGCCGGAGGCCATGGCCGAAATCCGTGCCCATTGCGTCCTCGGTGCCAATACCCGCCAACATAATGCCGAGATCGCTACCATAAGCCACCGTCATCCGGAGTGTGCGCTCTGGCCCCAGAAACGGCCAAGCCTTGCGATTTTCCTCCACAAGGGATTCAAAACTGCCAGGGAACTGGCCTCCTGGAAAAGGGCGGCCGCGCGTAACGGTCCCTATCGTTCGTGACATGGCCTTGCCCAGCCGCGACATTGCGTCTTCGGCAAGGTGACGCGCTGTCGTGATCTTGCCGCCGAGCACGTTCAGCAACACGGCACCTTGCTGATCGACTTCAAGGACATAGTCGCGCGTCGTCGTTCGCAGGTCGCCTGTGCCGTCATCAAACAGCGGGCGGACGCCTGCCCAGCTGTAACTGATATCGTTGCGGTTGCTTTGACGCGTAAAGGCTGTGTTTGCAGCGTTGAGGAGATAGTCGGTTTCCTCAGCGCTGATTTCAGGATGGTCCGGGTTCGGCACCTCGACTTCGGTTGTACCCACCATTGTCGTGCCACCAACCCAGGGGATGGCGAAGACGATCCGCCTGTCCGGCTGTTGCAGCATATAGGCATGATCGCCGTCAAACAGCCTTGGCACGACGATGTGGCTGCCCTTGACGAGCTTGATCGAATTGCGCTTCGCTTGGCCAAGTCTGCCCTCGACATGGACGAGCCATGGACCTGCCGCGTTGATGAGGGCCTTTGCCTGCACATCCGTCCCGTCCGACAATGTGGCTGTCCAGCTGTTCTGGTTGCGCTTTGCAGACGTCAATGCGGTGCGCGTCCGGATATCTGCACCAGCAGAACGCGCATCGACCGCATTCAGCACGGTAAGGCGGGAATCGTCGACCGTGCAGTCCCAATAGAGAAAACCGGGCGTGTCATTCTTGAGCGGGAGGCGCAGTGCCCCATCCCTGCGGCCCAGCATGCGAGA
Organism: Sphingomonadales bacterium; assembly: GCA_016704425.1. Classification (GTDB taxonomy): domain Bacteria; phylum Pseudomonadota; class Alphaproteobacteria; order Sphingomonadales; family Sphingomonadaceae; genus Aquisediminimonas. The sequence goes on along the minus strand of JADJAC010000002.1, from coordinate 893,392 downwards.
TCTCGGCAGATTGCCAAAGCCTGCCAGCGCATCATAGAGATAGAGACCTGCACGAACCATCCACCAGGGGCGCACGGAATTGTCTTGCGGCAGGACAATGGCAATCGGGTGGATCAGGTTTGGCGCTGCCTTCAACAAGCGCTTGCGTTCCTGCAGAGCCTCATGAACCAGCTTGAAATCATAGGTTTCAAGATAGCGCAGTCCGCCGTGAATGAGCTTTGTCGATGCCGAAGATGTGTGACTGGCGAGATCGTCCTTTTCGACCAGCAGCACGGACCAGCCATTGAGGGCAGCTTCACGCGCAATGGCACAGCCATTGATCCCGCCGCCGACAATCAGAACGTCATATGTCATCAGGGTCACGCTTTAGCGGTTGGCGTTGCCACGCCAAGCCCCTAACGATCTAATCATGCCAAAGCCGCGTCCCGCCGGTCTGCCTTCGCGCAAGCAGATCCTCGATTTCATCACAATGGCGCCAGGCCCAGCGGGCAAGCGTGAAATCGCCCGCGCCTTTGGGCTGCATGGTGCCGACAAGATTGCTCTCAAGGCTCTCCTCAAGGACATGGCGGACGAAGGGTTGATCGATTCCGCGCCCGGCCGCGCGTTTCACAAGATGGGTGGCCTGCCCAAGGTCACTGTCTTGCGGATCGTCGATGTTGATGACGGCCAGGTGGTCGCCGTTCCGGAGCGCTGGGAAGCCGAGGGCATCCCGATGCCGAAATTGCGTGTCGTCGAACGCGGCCGCCGCAGCGCGCTGGGTGTCGGCGATCGCATCCTTGCGCGGGTCGAGGAACGCGGGAGCGGCCATGTCGCGCACCCCATGAAGAAGCTGGCGCGCAGCGAGGAACTGATGCTCGGCGTGATCGCAATGGACGGCGGCCGTCACTGGCTCAAGCCCGTCGACAAGCGCGACCGCAAGGATACGCTGATTTCCGAGCTTGGCGGCGCGCAAGCGGGGGATCTGGTTCTCGCCGAGAAGTCCGGACGTCCTCCGAGAATCACGGCGCGGGTGCAGGAAGTGCTTGGTGATCCATTTGCGCCCCGCGCGTTCAGTCTGATTGCGATACACAAATACGAGATACCCAACGTCTTTTCGGTTGAGCTGCTCGCGGAAGCAGAAAAGGTGGCGGAATGGCCCCTCGGCGACCGCGAGGACTTGCGCCATTTGCAGATTGTCGCGATCGACCCGGCCGATGCGCGCGATCATGATGATGCGGTCTGGGCCGCGCCTGCCGCAGGCGGGGGGTTCGAAGCCATCGTCGCGATTGCAGACGTGTCCTTCTATGTCCGACACGGATCGCTGATCGACAAGGAAGCGCGCAAGCGGGGGAACAGCGTCTACTTTCCCGATCGGGTGGTTCCGATGCTTCCTGAAAGCCTGTCTGCGGATATGTGCTCATTGAAGGAAGGCCGCGATCGGGCTGCTCTTGCCTGTCATCTCAAGATTGATGGCAAGGGGAAGATGGCCGGGTTCCGCTTTTCCCGTGCTGTCATCCGGGTCGCTGCCAATCTTGCCTATGAAGACGCCCAGGCGGCGATAGATGGTGCGGAACATCCGCTGCGCGACTCGGCGCTTCGGCCGCTCTGGGACTGCTGGGCCCTGCTGGCCAAGGCGCGGGACCAACGCGAGCCGCTTGAACTCGATTTGCCCGAACGCCGTGTCCAGCTGGATGAGGCCGGGCGGATTGCCGATATCGCTGTACGCGAGCGGCTCGATGCCCACAGGCTCATTGAGGATTTCATGATCACGGCCAATGTGGCCGCTGCCAAGGCGCTGGAAGCCAAGAAGGCCCCGGTCATGTACCGCGTTCACGAGCCGCCGGCCCGCGAAAAACTGGCGGCACTCAAGGAGTATCTCGAAACATTCGAGATATCGTTCGCACTTGGGCAGGTGATCACGCCGAAGGTGTTCAATCACCTGATCGCGCGCGTGGGCGAGGCTGATTTCAAGCCCCAGGTCATGGAACAGGTCCTTCGTTCGCAGACCCAGGCCTATTACGCCCCCGTCAACCAAGGCCATTTCGGACTGGCGCTTGGGTCCTACGCCCATTTCACGTCGCCCATTCGCCGCTATGCGGATTTGCTCGTCCACCGGTCTCTGGTCGATGCCTATCGCCTTGGCGAAGGCGGGCTGAGCAGTGACGAGGCCGCACGCATGACTGTGCTCGGCGAATCGGTCAGCAAGGCCGAGCGCCGGGCGATGGAGGCTGAACGCGAGACGATTGACCGTTATGTTGCGGCCTATCTGGCAGAACGGGTGGGTCAGCTTCTTGATACGCGAATCACGGGCGTGACCAATTTTGGCTTCTTCGCAACTGTTGAGGGATTGGGCGGCGATGGTCTTGTCCCGGTGTCGACACTGGGAGCGGAATTTTTCCGCTACATCGAAGGTGAACATGCGCTGGAAGGGGAGAGTTCCGGCGATCGCTATACGCTGGGCCAGAAGCTCCAGCTGCGTCTTGCCGAAGCGAATCCGGTCTCCGGCGCACTGCGATTCGAGCTGCCCGAAGGCGTGAATCACCTGCCACTGCGTCGTCCGCGCGGAAAGGGATTCCGCAAGCCTCCGCGCCGCCCGCGCCAAAAGTAAAAACATGGTTAATAAAAATGGTTAGCGCCGACGAATTTGTCAGGCATAAGGCCGCTTGTCAGGCCTGTGGGAGGTAATTAGTCGCGCGTTATGTTTGAGCTCAAACGCTCCATATCACCTCGATCGGCCTATCGCGCGTTGGAGGTGGCATTGCTGATCCTGATCGCTGTGCAGCTTGCGCGGCTGGTCTGGGCCATTGTCACACCTGCAGGGCCGTTGGGCGAGGTGCGCCCGACCCAAATTGCGCTTCAAGGCAATGATGGTTTCGATCCGTTTTTTCGAATCGGCGATCAGCCCGGATCGATGGTCGTCACGTCGCTTGCGCTCAAACTGTTCGGCGTGCGGGTTGATGAAGCTGTGGGCGGCGGTTCTGCGATCATCGAGACGCCTGATGGCGTGCAATCGAGTTTTGGCGTGGGAGACGAAATCGTCCCCGGCGCGACCTTGAAACAGGTCGCGTTCGACAGTGTGACAATCGAACGCAATGGTGTCTCCGAGCAGCTTTTTCTGGATCAGTCGGTTGCAGCCCCGATTGCAAATGTCGCCACCGCCGCACCGACGACTTTGCCCGATGCCCCAAAAGGGGAAGGCCCTGGAGGCAAGGCGGTCGGGATCACGATTACTCCTGGCGGTTCCGGGGACATGACGCTTCAGGCAGGCCTCTTGCCCGGGGACAAGGTGTTGGCAGTGAATGGTCAGCCCGTTAACTCCTTAGAAACAGTTACGAGTCAGCTTTCGAAGGGCGGCTCGGTCTCTCTCTCGGTCGAACGCGCTGGCCGCACAATCAGCCTGACGTCGGGAACGCCCAAGAAATGAAGTGGAAGCTTATCCCCCTCTTGCTGGTCCTCGCTGTGCCGCTCCCCGCGCAGCAGGTCCTGAATCTGCGAGATGCGGACATTCGCGCGTTCATTCAGGATGTCTCGCGGGTGACCGGGCGGAACTTCGTGATTGATAGCCGCGTGCAGGGCAAGGTGTCGGTCGTGACCGACAGGGCTCTTTCGAAATCGGAATATTTCGAAGTGTTTCTGGCGACTTTGAGAGCCAACGGCTTTGTTGCGGTTCCGATGTCAGGTGGTGGGTATCGGGTCCAGCCGTCCGACACGGCGGCCGCGCAGCCCGGCAAGATCGGTGAAGCGGGAGCAGCGCGCAACCAGTTCGTGACGGAAGTTTTCCGCCTTCGTGCGATCGAGGCGACATCGGCCGTCGAGACCCTGCGCCCGCTGGTCAGCCGCGAGGGCTCGGTCACGGCCAACCGTTCGGGCAACAGTCTTGTTGTTGCAGATTACGCTGACAATATCCGGCGCATTCGCGGACTTCTTGGCAAGATCGACAGCGAAGGCGCCGCAACCGATGTGATCGCCCTCAAGAATGCGGGAGCGCGCGAGATTGCGACTTCGCTCCAGCAACTCGCAACGGGCGGGCAGACCGGCGACGGGGCGCGGACGGCCGTTGCCGTTGTTCCAATCGACAGTTCCAATTCGATCGCGCTCCGGGGCGATGCCGAAATGGTCCAGCGTTTCGGTGCCATTGCGCGCGACCTGGACCGGCGCGCGGCGAGTGGTGTGGAAATCCAGGTCTACTGGCTCCAGCACGCCGATGCGGACAAATTGATGCCGGTGCTGCAACAGCTTGTCGGGCAGCAGAGTGTCGTTTCATCTCCTTCGTCCGGCGGCGCATCGAACAGCGGACAGGCGGTTGCCCTTCCTGCAGCCGCACCGGCATCCGGCTCGGCCACAGGTCGGTCGGGACCGATCATTGCCCGCTATGAAGGCTTGAACGCCGTAATCATTTCCGCACCCTCCGATGTCCAGCGCATGTTGAGTCAGGTCATCCGTCAGCTGGATACGCGGCGCGACCAGGTGCTGGTCGAAGCGATCATCGTCGAAATTTCGGACGATGCGGCAAGGAAGCTTGGCGTCCAGTTCCTGCTTGGCGGCAAGCCCGGCAGCAACATTCCGTTTGCAGCCACCAACTATTCCAATGCCGCTCCCAATATTCTGACGATTGCGGGCGCTATCGGGGCCCGCGAACTGAATACCACCACAACCACAGTCAACGGCAATACGACAACAACGACAACCAACAATGCAATCAGCGACCAGCTGGCGCAGGCCGCGGTCAACTCGATTCTGGGTGCGGGCGGTGGTTTCGGCGGTTTTGCGACCAGCATCGGTCGAAATGGACTGTTCGGCACGATCATCAATGCCGTTCAGTCCGACACGAAATCCAACATCCTGTCGACGCCGTCGATCGTCACACTCGACAATCAGGAAGCGAAACTGCTGGTTGGTCAGGAAATTCCGATTACCACCGGCGAGGCACTCTCAAAGAATTTCGACAATGCCTTCCGCACAGTTCAGCGGCAGAATGTTGGCATCCAGCTTGAAGTGACGCCGCAGATCAATGATGGTGGCACGGTCAAGCTCGCGATCCGACAGGAAGTCAGCTCGATAGCCGGTCCGGTTTCCAACAATTTCTCGGACCTGATCCTCAACAAGCGCGAGATCCAGACAACAGTCACCGTCGATGACGGTCAGATCATTGCGCTAGGCGGCCTGCTTGATGACAATGAGCGCCGGACGCTCGAAAAAATTCCGTTTCTCGGTGACATTCCTGGGCTTGGCCAGCTGTTTCGCTCGCGCTCCAAGACACGGTCCAAGACCAATTTGATGGTCTTTATCCGCCCGACGATCCTGCGTTCCGAAGCGGAAGCGCGGGCTCTTGCAGAACGCCGTTACAATTATGTCCGCGCACAACAGCGCATGCTTCGCCCCGATGAGGAGCCGAGCATCGACCAGCTTGTCCGCGACTATATGGATACGACGCCGCCAACGTCGGATCCGGGTGGACCGGCGGATCCATCGAAGCCGACCATGCCGCAGGTTATTGAGCCCCGGATGCGCGAATCTTCCGAACGGATCCAGTTGCCTGGCGCCAAGGACAAAAAGGACAAGAAGTGATCGCCGACAACAGTGATGACGCCGTGGCGCTGGCGCCCCGTCTCCCGGCGATATCATACAGCTTTGCCCGGAAACACGGGGTCGTGCTGCGCCTGGACGGAGATCGACCGGTCGCGAGCCTGCGCGAGGGTGCCGATCCGGCTATCCTCATCGAAGTGAAGCGGCACCTCGACGGCGCGATGGGCGTCGAAAAAGTTTCCGAGGCCGCATTCGACCAGTTATTGTCGACCACCTATGCCATGAATGGCGACGCCGCCGCGGCAGCAGCCGACACGCTCAGAAGTGGCAGCGACCTTGACCTGATCGCAAGCGGCATCCCGACTGCTGAAGACCTGCTTGACAGTGCGGACGATGCACCCGCCATCCGACTGATCAATGGAATCCTGGCCGATGCAGTGCGGCAGGGCGTATCCGATATTCACGTCGAGCCCTATGAATCGGCGCTGGTCGTGCGGATGCGGATCGATGGCGTGCTGCGCGAAACGCTGCGCATGTCGCCGCATGTCGCGCCGGTGCTCGTCAGCCGGATCAAGGTCATGGCGCGGCTCGACATTGCCGAGCGCAGGGTTCCGCAGGACGGCCGGATCGGCATGACGCTTGGCGGAAAGACGCTCGACGTACGCGTATCGACGCTTCCCTCCCGCATGGGAGAGAGGGTCGTGCTGCGTATCCTCGACAAGGACAATGCGGGCATCGGGCTGGACCAGCTCGGCATGGGAGCGGATGTCAACGCGCTGCTGCGCGGGGCACTGGCAGAGCCGAACGGGATCGTTCTGGTCACCGGACCGACCGGATCGGGAAAGACGACGACACTTTACGCCGGGTTGAGGCTCCTGAACGATGGCTCTCGGAATATCCTGACCGTCGAGGATCCGGTGGAATATGCCGTAGAAGGCGTCGGGCAGACGCAGGTCAATTCCAAGGTCGGACTGACGTTTGCGGCGGGCTTGCGGGCGATCCTGCGGCAGGACCCCGATATCGTCATGGTTGGCGAAATTCGTGACCGGGAAACCGCGGAAATCGCAGTGCAGGCCTCCCTCACCGGCCATTTGGTGCTTTCAACCGTCCATACCAATAACGCGGCCGGGGCCATTACGCGGTTGCGTGATATGCGCATCGAGCCCTTCCTGCTGGCCTCAACGCTCCGCGCCGTCATCGCACAGCGGCTCGTTCGTCGGCTTTGCCCGGCATGTCGCCGGCCCGAGCCGGCTAGCGCCTCGGTGATGGAACTGCTGCGCATGGAACAACCGACCACTGTTTATGAACCAACCGGCTGCGTGGCCTGCAACGGGACCGGCTTTAAGGGCCGGATCGGCGTGTTTGAGGCGATCCGGATCGATGATACGGTTCGCCAGCTCATCCACGACGGTGGCGACGAAGCGGCCATTGCCCGCCACGCATTCCGCAACAATCACGATCTGGCCGCCGCTGCGCGTGCACTTGTCGTTGCCGGGCAGACGACACCTGAAGAAGCGGTGCGCATCACACGGCGGGATTCGAGTGACGAACAGCGCGCCAACCCGACAGGCAACCGCCGCGAAGTGGAAGGACGCCGTGCCGAAGATCGCTCCAAAGTGACGGAATGGGGCGATGACACAGTTTGACTATGTCGCACTTGATGTGGCCGGACGCGAGAAGCGTGGCCGAATGCCCGCGGCCAATGTTGAAGAGGTCCGCGAGAAGCTGGTCGCCAAAAGGCTTTATGTGGTCAGCATTGGTGAAGGTCCCGAACGTGCGGCTGCGGGGGCGCCGCTGCTTTCAATCGGGCCGAAGCGCCTCAGTGCCAAGGAACTGACCCTGTTCACGCGCCAGCTTGCAACGCTTGTTCGCGTCAGCCCCATCGAAGAGTCGCTCAGGACTATCGCCCGGCAGACCGAAAGCGAAAAGGCGCGGGGCGTGATCGATACGGTTCATGGCGGCGTTCTCGAAGGCCGCAGCCTTGCCGAAGCGATGCAGCGCGAAGCCAAGAGCTTCCCCCAGCTTTACCGGGCCATGGTTTCAGCGGGCGAAGGCGCGGGCTCGCTTCCTGTCATCCTCGATCGCCTTGCTGACTTGCAGGAGCGGCAGGCTCAGGTTCGGTCGAAGCTTTTTGCGGCGCTCGCCTATCCGCTCGTTCTGGCGCTTGTCGCCATGTTCGTTGTCGGGGCGCTGATGATCTATGTCGTGCCGAAGGTGGTTGAGCAATTCGATACTGTTGGCCAGCAATTGCCGCTTCTGACCCGCGTTGTCATAGGCGTCTCCGGTCTGCTGGCTGGCTGGTGGTGGGCGATGCTGCTTGTCGTTGGTGGCCTGTCCTTCCTTTGCTGGCGATTGCTCCAGGATCCGGCACGCAGGCTGGCCTTTGATCTCCGCTTGCTGCGCCTTCCGCTGATCGGTCGCCTGATCCGGGATCTGCATGCGGCGCGTCTGGCCCGCACGCTGTCGACAATGGTCGCGAGCCGGCTCCCGCTTATCGAAGGTCTGGCGCTCACGTCCCGGACCGTGCGCAATCATGCCTTGCGGCAGGCGAGCGAACAGATGGTCGAGGCAATCCGGGGCGGGGGAAGCCTTTCGGCAGCCCTTCGCCGAACGGGATTGTTTCCGCCTCTGCTTGTCTATCTGACGGCATCGGGCGAATCCTCGGGCCAACTCGATACGATGCTCGAACGCGCGGCTGATTATCTCGAGCGTGAGTTTGACAGTTTTACGGCGGCCGCGCTCGCAATGCTGGAACCTGCTATCATCGTCGTCATGGGAGCGATCGTCGCCGCCATCGTGCTGTCGATCCTGCTTCCCATTTTGCAACTCGAATCGCTGGCCGGAGTTTAGGAATGAGAGAGAAAGAGAACGGCTTTTCGCCCCGAATGCATCCCGCTGAAGACGGCTTCACGCTGGTCGAACTGATGGTGGTGCTGGTTATCCTCGGCCTGCTGGCAACGGTTGTCGCATTCAACGTCTTGCCCGCCTTGTCGAAGGGAACGACCGAGAAGGCCAAGATCGACATTTCCACGCTCGATCAGGGACTTGAAATGTACAAGCTCCAGAACCTCAGATATCCCGATCCTGCCGAAGGGCTGCAGGCGCTGGTCGACAAGGACGTCATCAAGAAGCTGCCCAAGGATCCCTGGGGGCGGCCCTATCGCTATGCAATGCCGGGCCAGCATGGCGCCGTCGATATCTATTCGCTCGGAGCAGATGGAGCCGAAGGCGGCGAGGGAGACAATGCCGATATCGGCAACTGGCAATAGCCGCGACGCCCCATCCCCTGCGGCGGGTGGTCCCGGCCTGCGCCGGCGCGCGATTGCCTTCGGCAGATCGCGGCTTCACGTTGATCGAGTTGCTCGTTGCACTCACGATCCTCGGACTGATGTCGGCTGTTGTCGTGCTTGCGATCCCCGATCCGCGCGGGCGGCTGGTGGATGAAGCGGAAAGATTCGCTGCGCGCACCGTCGCTGCGCGTGATGCAGCGATCGTTTCTGCCCGGACGACCCGGCTGGCGGTCGATACGGGCGGCTATGCCTTTGCCCAACGGCGAAGCGGCGATTGGCGTGACCTTGCCGAAAAGCCGCTCGGACCGGCACGATGGACGACGGGAACCACCGCCTCCAAGGCTGAAGTGGAGTTCGATCCGACAGGGGTTGCCGAACCCGAAACACGTATCATGCTGCAACGTGGCGACGAGCGCGTCGCCGTTGATATCGGAGCCGACGGAGCTGTTCGTGTCGCACGATGAGCAGCCGCCAAACGCCCGGGAGGCGGGCTTCACCCTCATTGAGATGATGGTCGCGCTTGCGATCTTCAGCCTTGTCGCGCTGACCTTGCTCAAGCTCGAAGGAACGATTGTCCGCAACTCGGGCGAGATTTCGAGCCAAGCGCTGGGGCAGATCGTCGCGCACAACATGGCTGTCGAAACCCTGACTGATCCGCGACCGCCGGCTCTCGGAGAAGAGGAAGGCGTTACCGACAATGGCGGGCGGCTCTGGAACTGGCGGCGCACGGCGGCGCTGACGGCGGACCCGCGGCTCGTTCGTGTGGACATTACGATCAGTGATGCGAGCGGACGCCCTGCGGCGGCCCTCACTCTGGCGAGGCCCGCGCAATGACGGCCCGCGCCAATGGATTTACCCTTGTCGAAGTCGTCGTTGCACTGTTCATCTTTGCCATGCTGGCGACGGCGGGCGTCAGCCTCCTGTCCTTTACGGTGAAGGCGCAGTCGGCCACCGCGCGCGTGCTTTCGGATGTATCCGACGAACGCAGGCTTTCCGCCCTCCTGATCAACGATCTTGGGCAGGCCGTGCCGCGGGTGTCGCGCGATGAAGTCGGGAGGCCACGCCCGGCCTTTCAGGCCAATCAGGGTGATCTGCTCTTCGCCTTTGTGCGCGGTGGCGCCAAGCCGCAACATGTCGAGATTCGGCTCGACAAGGGCAGTCTCGTCCGCATGGCGACGCCCTTCGTTGACGGGGCGACCGTGGGAAAAGCGCTGGTGCTCGAGACGGGCGTCGAACGGACAAAGCTGCGTTTCCGCAACAAGTCCGACTGGCAGGATGACTGGTCTTCCGAAAGGACAGATGCAATTCCGCGCGCGCTTGAACTGACACTGGTTCGGCAAGGGGCCGCGCCCATCACCCGGATGTTCCTTGTGGGGACGGGCGAATGACGCCGCCGCGGGCCGAACGGGGCGCAGCCCTTTTGACCGTGCTGATGCTGGTTTCGGTCATCGGAGTGATTGCGGCAGCCTCGCTCGAACGCCTGAAGCTGCAGACGCACTTGTCCGGGAATATGGCCGCAATCGACCAGGCCCGGCATTATGCCCTTGCCGGGGAAGCCATTGCCCGGACGCGGATCAGCGATGTGAGCAGCACCGACCGGACGACCACGCTTGCCGGAGACTGGCTCGATCGACCCAACGCATTCCCGATCGACAACGGTACTGCGACGGCCAAGCTGAGCGATGCGGGCAATTGCTTCAATCTCAATTCTCTCGTGTCCCAGTCGGATGAGGGGGACCGGGTGGTGCGCGCCGTCGCAGTGCGTCAATTCGAAGCGCTCATGACCCTGATCGGTGTCCAGCCGCGGATTGCCGGGGAAATCGCCCAGTCCGCGGCAGACTGGATCGACAGTGATACCATTCCGCAAGCGGGCGGAGCCGAGGATGAGACCTATGCGCGCGCGCCCACGCCCTATCGGGCTGCCAATGCCCTCATGGCCGACGTGTCGGAACTCAAAGCCGTCGCTGGCATGGATTCCGCCATTTATGATCGCGTCAAACCTTGGGTTTGCGCACTTCCCGTGGCTGAATTGTCACCCCTCAACATCAACACGCTCCGCCGGGATCAGGCACCGCTGGTTGTCATGCTGTTGCCAGACAGGTTGAGCCTCGCCTTTGCACAAAGGATGATCGACGAACGCCCGGCCACCGGCTATTCGGCAGTGGAGAATTTCTGGTCCAAGCCAGCCTTGCGCGGGATATCGCCACCCGTTGAAGTGATGGCCCAGACGAAAATCAAGACGCGCTGGTTTGCGCTCGAAATGCAGATTGAAACGGGTGGAGCAGAATTGACCGAATTGGCCTTGATTGATGGCGGGGTAAATCCCGCGAAGATCGTCCGCCGCAGCTGGGGTGACGGCGCATGAGCGCATTCGTGGTCTTTCTGGGCGGGGACAGTTTGCCCTGGCTCGAGCTTGAGGACGGCAGCGTCATCGGACGGGGCGAGGACTTTCGAGAGACGGGCGTGACCGTCACCGCCATTGCTCCTGCCTCAAGCGTGACCTTTCGTTCAGCCGCGCTTGGCGGGTTGAGCCCTGCCCAGGGCCTTGCCGCAGCGCGCCTTGATGCGTCGGAAGTGAGCCTTGGCACCGACCGGCATGTTGCCGTGGCCGGAGCAGGCGATCATTATGTGATGACGGACAAGGCGATAATGCAGCGCTGGCTGTCCCGGTTGGCGGAGAGAGGTCTTGTCGCGTCATCCATAATTCCCGCGCCGGATCTGCTGCCTGTCCCCGAAGAGGGTTTCCTGAGAGCCGTTCTGCACGATGAGGCGATCCTCAGGTCTGCCGAGACCGGGCTTGAGGACGATGGTGTCATTTCAGCGCTGGTCGTCGGCGACGCACCAGTGCGCACGCTTGAGGCTCCGGAGCTTGAACGGGCCATTGCTTCGGCAGTCGAAGCGCCGCCGCTCAACATGCTGCAGGGCGAATTCGTGCCGCGCGCCGATTGGAGCGCGCCGGCAGGTTATTGGCGAAGGCTCGCCATTTATGCCGGAGCGGCAGCGGCAATCGTGCTGGCGATACCGATTGCCCAATGGGCACGGCTGTCCATGGCAACGTCTTCAACCAACGAACAGAGCGCCACGATTTCCGCACTCGTTCTTGGTGAACGGTCTGGATCCGAGGATGCGATCGATCGTCTGCAGGACAAGGTTGCTGAACTCCGGGGCGGCGGTGCCGGCTTTCTGCCCACGCTTGGCGCGCTCATGACGTCGATGGAAACAATGCCGAATGTCGAGCTTGGGCTTCTCTCCTTCGATCCCGACGGGACGCTCCATGTCACTGTCCGTGCTTCAGCCCAGCCCGAAGTCGACATGCTTGTACGGGCCATGGAAGGCCATGCCTTTGCGGTGAGCAAAGGGGCGCCGCGCACACAGCAGGGGCGGATCGAGGTCGAAATGCAAGTGAGGCCGAAATGATGGGGCAGTTCACCGACTGGTGGCGCGGGCGGAGCCAGCGCGAGCAGATCCTGCTCGGCATCATGATTGCGCTTTTCCTCATCGTCTTTGGCTGGCTGGCGATCCTTCGTCCAATCGAGGCAGGGCTTGCCGCGGCGAAGAAGGACCATGCCCTTGCCGTCGAAAGGCTTGAGCGGGTGCGCCGGGACGCCTCGGCTCTCAAGAGCAAGATGGTCTATGCTGCGGATACGGCGCAAGCCATAGTCAGTCGCTCGGCCAATGAAGCCGGGTTTTCCCCAACGCGCCTTGATCCGCAATCGGGGAACCGGGTTATCATTGCGCTATCTACCGCCAAGCCGGTGGCGCTGGTCAGATGGCTGCGGGCCCTTGACGCACAAGGGGTCTTTGTCGAACAGATCAGCCTGCGCCCGAACAGTGACACGACGCTCGCCGTCGACGCCACATTGCGCGCGCGTGTAAAATGATACCGGTGCGCCGGCTCTTCGCAGCCGCGCTTGTGCTGGCGCTTGTTCTTTCGCTGCCGCTTCGTCTGGCAATGTCCCTAACCGGGGACGTCATTTCTGCCCAGGCTGTTGAAGGTACGATCTGGAACGGGCGTCTGGTGGGGGCGTCCCTGGCTGGCCAATCGATTGGCGATCTCGACGCGCGCCTGTCGTTTGGCTCCCTGTTTCTGGGGGAAGTGCGTGTGCGTCTTGATGGCCCGCTGCTGCACGGTGCGGCTGTTGCGTCCATTGGCGGACGCGGAGGCGAAATCACGATGCTCAACATGCCGATTGCGCGGTCCTTCGGGCCGGTGGCGCTTTCCGGGCTTGAGATATCCGACGCGCGCATCCGCTTTCGCGGTGATGATTGTAGCGAGGCCGATGGCCGGGTCGGCCTGCAACTCAAAACGCCCTTTGGGGAACAACGGCTATCCGGAATGCTCCGGTGCAATGGCGCAGGGCTATCCGCCGAACTGGTCAGCCAATCCGCAATGCAACGCCTGTCGCTGCGCTTTCCCGATGCCGGGCATTATCAGGCGACACTTGCGGTGCGCGCCAGCGACACGCAACAGGCGACCGGCCTTTCGGCCGCAGGCTTTCGCGAAACGCCCATAGGGCATGTCATGAAATTTTCCGGGGCGTTCTAGAGCATCAGGCGCATCCGAGCAGAAGGGAAGGGGCGACGGGTCATGCCAGACCCCCCTAACGCCTCGCCTCTCGCAGGGGCGACGGGTGGAGGCTAGCTCTCCAACGCGAATTCAAGGCCTGCATTGGCCGTCAGCCTTGCGATCAGGGGTTTGGCCATGATTGCACCGGGCGTCACGACGCCGCCTGGTGTATCAACCTCAAGCAGGGTGAGCGCGCTTTCGGCGATCATCTTGCTTGTCGAGCCATAGCCTGGGTCCCGATCGCCTTTCACGGAGGCGCGAATGCTCTTTCCGTCGGGATATTCGCCGATGAAAAGGATATCGTAAAATCCGGCTTCGCGTTCTTCTGCGCTTGGGCCTTCGCCCGGCTTGGGTTGGGGGCCTTCGCCGAACGGATTGGCACTTTTGAGTGCGGTCGCAATGCCTTCTGCGATCGCCTTGCCGGCATCGCCAATCGTGGTCATCATCATTTCGTCATAGGTGAAGTCCGTGCCGTACGGATGGCCAAGCAGGAAGTTGCTGCGATGGACGTTCTTGGTGTTGATGGGGGCCATGACGAAAGGGGCGGCCCAGGTCCCCGTCGCGCTGTCATATTCGGGGATCATGCCGCTTGGCTGCGAAGGGCCTTCAAAACCCAGCGTGAGCGCAAAGGGACTCCGCAACAGGCCGACAATGCTCAGGTCCTTTGCTGCTGCCTTCATCGTTTCGGTAAGGCTCGCGATTGTGCCGCCGGACGCTCCGCCCTGCATTTTCCGGACCCGACCCTTGACGCGGGGTGCTGGCGCTCCGTTTTGCCGAATGGCTTCCTGCTGGAGGAACCAGACTCCGAGATCGAAGGGGATCGAATCGAAGCCGCAGGAAAAGACGATCCGCGCACCCGATCTTTTTGCGGTTACATCATGTGCGTCGATCATGTGCCGCATCCATGCCGGCTCACCGCATAGATCGACATAGTCAGTGCCGGTTTCGGCGCAGGCCTTCACCAATTCGGGGCCGTAAAGCTGGTAGGGTCCAACGGTCGTGATGATGACGCGGGCGCGATTGCACATCGCCGTCAGCGTTTCAGGCGCGCTCGCATCGGCTTCGACCAGTGGCGTATCCTTGGGTGCGCCGATCAGGTCTCGCACTTCGGCAAGTTTTGCGGCACTCCGCCCGGCCATCGCCCAGCGCTTGATGCCGCGCTTCGCAAGATATTCTGCCACCAAACGGCCCGTGAAGCCGCTTGCGCCGTAGACGATGATATCGAATTCCGCTTTGGTCTTGGTCATTGTGCTTTTCCTTTTGGCGCGCTTGCGACGTCAACTCTGCTCCATAGGCCGAGGTTCCCACAATTCAATCTTGCGCCCTTCAGGATCCATGATGTGAGCGAAGCGGCCATTGGCTTCATCCGGGAAGGTCTTGACCGGATGCACATCATTCTCGGCACATCTGGCCAGCATTCCATCCAGGTCATCCACCATGAGATTGAACATGAAATCCCGGTCGGACGGGGCAAAATAGTCCGTGTCCTTGCCAAAGGGTGAGAAGACTGTCCCAGACCCCGGATGGGCCGCAGCAACTTCCGGATCGAATACGGTTCCACCCCAAGGGTGAAACTCCAGCCCGAGGACGCGGGCATACCAGTCCTGCAGCCCAGCAGGGTCCTGCGACTTGAAGAAAAGTCCACCAAGGCCAATGACTTGAGCCATTGCAACCTCCCCATCTTGTTTGTTCCAAGCCGGAAGCTATCCAGCCAGTCGTCAGCGCACAAGGCTTGAGGCTGAGTTTTCGACGGGCAGCGGACGTCTATTTGACAGTGCCGTAGAACATGACGCGGCCGTTTGCGCCAGGCGCGATGGTTTGGGCGAATTTCCAACGGACATGTGTGACATCGCCGGGCAGCGCCGCACGAAACGTGCCATCGCCCTTCGCGACCTTCAACGCCGCAAGTGCGCCATAAGTCCTGCCGCCATCGACCGAAACGACAGCCCAGGGCTGCTCAACGCCTGTAAAGGCTACGGCGCCCGGAATCGGATTGTTGATGACAAAATCTGCGGCCGGCTTTGTGCCGTTGTTCTTGTATTCCAGCATGATGACCAAGGCTTCGCCGGGCAGGACGCGGTCGGGAGCGAAGAGCTGGTTCTTCTTGTTGCCCTGCGCGTCTGTCACCGGCCGCGCGACATAGACCGTGCTCTTGAGCGCGACCGCCTGTTGCGCCTGCGCGGGACCGGCAAGGGTGAGAGCAAGGGCAAGAAGGAACTTGTTCACGGCCAATCTCCGTCGCGATTGCATGATCATAATTTGGGCAGCGTCACGCCGCGCTGGCCCATATATTTGCCCGCGCGATCGGCATAGCTGGTCTCGCACGGCTCGTTTCCTTTGAGAAACAGGAACTGGCACGCGCCCTCATGCGCGTAAATGCGGGCAGGGAGCGGCGTCGTGTTGGAAAACTCCAGTGTGACATGGCCTTCCCAGCCTGGTTCAAGCGGCGTCACATTCACGATGATCCCGCATCGGGCATAGGTCGACTTGCCGAGACAGATCACAAGCACATCGCGCGGAACGCGGAAATATTCGACCGTACGGGCCAGTGCGAAACTGTTCGGCGGGATTACGCACACATCCGTCTTGCGATCGACAAAGCTGTTCTGATCGAAATTCTTGGGGTCGACAATGGCGCTGTCGACATTGGTGAAGATCTTGAATTCATCGGCCACACGCGCGTCATAGCCATAGGAGGAAAGGCCGTAGCTGATGCAGTTGTCACGCCGCTGGCTCTCCACAAAGGGCTCGATCATGCCGTTCGTTGTTGCCTGTTCGCGGATCCATTTATCGGAAAGTATCGACATCAGTCATCCTGTACCAAACCCATGTCTGATGGGCCAAAAGGAAGGGGCAACAGGTCGGAAAGCCAGAACTTTTCGACCACCGAAAGGTCGGCTGACGCGCAATGAACGATGATGTCGCGCAGCGCAAGCTGGGCAGCTTCAGTCATGACCTGACGGCACCGGCCGCAGGGCCGCACTGGCGTCGAACCGCTGATCGCCCGTTTGTCGAGCCGACCGCCGACGATTGCGATTTCGCGGATCTGGCGCAGCTTGCCTTGTGCATTGAGCGTGGCCAGCGCCACGATTTCGGCACAGAGCGAAAGGCCATAGCTCGCATTTTCGAAATTGCAGCCTGTGACGACAGATCCATCGTCGAGCAGGACGGCCGCTCCGACGCCAAACCTTGAATAGGGGGCATGCGCGTTGCTGGCAGCCGCTCTTGCCGATTGGACAAGGCCGTCGCTCATTGCGGGCGCACCACGTCCCAATCGACCTCGCCTTCAATGCCATCGACATGGCGT
Organism: Sphingomonadales bacterium; assembly: GCA_016704425.1. Lineage (GTDB taxonomy): Bacteria > Pseudomonadota > Alphaproteobacteria > Sphingomonadales > Sphingomonadaceae > Aquisediminimonas. The sequence goes on along the minus strand of JADJAC010000002.1, from coordinate 876,723 downwards.
TTCGGATTGGCCTGCCACATCACCCAGGGCCGTCCCCCATAGCCCGGTTCAAGCCCGGCGCGCCTGAGCCAGAGCGGGCGGTCGATGGCTTCGATCACACGATACTGGTCTTCGAATTCACGGGTCATGTAGAGGATCATTGGCTTCTCGCTATGGGCCTCCGCCATTTCGATGAAGGTCGCGATTTCGGCGATCAAGGTCTGGCGTGGCGGACGGGAGGCGCAATTGCCTTCGAATTCCAGATCGAGCGCGTGGGGCAGGGCCGCTTCTTCGCGGGGCACAAGGGCGATAAAGTTGGTCGCTTGCTCGCGCCCCGGCCTGCACAGGCTGAAAACATGATAGGCGCCGCGTTTGACGCCAGCGGCTGCGCTTTCCGGCCAGTTGGCAGCGAAGCGTTCGTCGCGCATGTCACTGCCCTGGCTGGCCCGGATATAGGCAAAATCGACGCCCGCGGCACGCGCGGCCTTCCAGTCGATCACGCCCTGCACTTGGGACACGTCGATACCCTGCGTCGGGAAAGCGGTTCTGCCCGGACCCCAATGCGTCACAAAGCGCCAGCCCAGCCCGGCGAGCAGGGCCATTCCGGCAATGATGAAGACCAGCTTGCGAAGCATTCTAACCCTTGATGTGCAAGACGCAGATCAGCGTGAACAGCCGCCGCGCAGTGTCGAAATCGACTTCGATCTTGCCCGTCAGCCGCTCCTTCAGCATTTCCGAGGCGTCATTGTGGATTGCGCGGCGCGCCATGTCGACGGTTTCAATCTGCTGAGGCGTCGATTGCTTGACCGCCTGAAAATAACTGTCGCAGATCGCGAAATATTCCCGGATCGGCCGCTGGAACCGACCGAGCGCCAGAATCACCGATTCGAGATGCGTCTGGTCTTCGCGATAGATATCGAGCGCAAGCCGCCCTTCCTCCACCCGCAGCGTAACGTGATACGGCCCTTCGTAGCCGTCCTCATGCTGGCGCTGTGGCGCGAAATAATTGCCTTCGAGAATGTCGAAAATGGCAATACGCCGCTCCTGCTCGATATCGGCATTGCGCCAGATGATCGTGCGCTGATCCAGTTCGATGTGCGAGATGCGCGGGTCGGCCATGCTGCAGCGCATATAAGAGAGAATTGCGCTTGGGAAGTTATCCCCGTCATTCTCTTGCCGGAGCCCTTGCGCTATGATCCGTGTCCGCCGAAGGAAATGTCATGGCCGATCCGATCAGACTGATTCATTCCGCTGCCGAAGCGGGCCCGCAATTGCCGCACAATGTCGAGGCAGAGGCAGCGCTGCTCGGCGCGATCATGATCGACAACCGGATTGCCGAGGATGTGCAGCTGAAGCTGCGGGCCGATCATTTCTATGAGGCGGTGCATGGCCGGATCTTCGATGCGATCCTCCTCTTGCTGGATCGCAACATGGTGGCCAATCCGGTCACGCTGAAGCCGATGTTCGAAGCGGACGAGGCGATAAAATCACTGGGCGGCCCCGCCTATCTGGCCCAGCTGACCGGAAGCGGGGCGGGACTGATCGGCGCACGTGATTTCGCCAACCAGATCTACGATCTCGCCCTGCTGCGCGAGCTAGTGGCGGTCGGGCGGAATATGGCCGAACGGGCCTTCGATACGAGCGAGGCGGAAACACCCAAGGCGCAGATCGAGGCAGCGGAAGTCGCGCTGTACAAGGTTGCCGAGGAAGGTGGCGAAGCGGGGAGCGTCAAGACCTTCGGGCAGGCAACGCGGATGGCGGTCGAACTGGCAGAGAAGGCCTTGAACGCTGGCGGTGGCTTGTCTGGCGTCACGACCGGGCTGGACTCGGTCAACGCCAAGACCGGCGGCCTGCATCATTCGGACCTTGTCATCCTGGCTGGTCGGCCGGGTATGGGAAAGACCGCCCTCGCGACGAATATTGCGTTCAATGCTGCGCGCCGCTGGGTCCGCGATGAAGAGGATGGCATCGCGCCAGAAAAGTCGGTCGGCGCGAAGGTGGCATTCTTCAGCCTCGAAATGTCGGCAGACCAGCTCGCCACGCGTATCCTGTCCGAACAGTCTTCGATCAGTTCGGAGAGCCTGCGCATGGGCAAGATCGGGCAGCAGGATTTCCGCAATCTCGCGCGCGCCGCTGCCGAACTCGAAACGCTGCCGCTGTTCATCGACGATACGCCCGGCCTGACGATTGCGGCGCTCCGGACGCGCGCGCGGCGGCTGAAGCGGCGGCATGGCATCGGACTTGTCGTGGTCGACTATCTCCAGCTGCTGCAGGGCTCTGGCCGACAGAGCGACGGCAATCGCGTGCAGGAAATTTCTGAAATTTCACGCGGTCTCAAGACGCTGGCCAAGGAACTCAATGTCCCGGTGATTGCGCTTTCCCAACTGAGCCGCGCAGTCGAGCAGCGCGAGGACAAGCGTCCGCAGTTGTCCGATCTTCGTGAATCAGGTTCGATTGAGCAGGACGCCGATATCGTCCTGTTCGTTTATCGCGAGGAATATTACGTCGCCTCGCGCGAACCCAAGCGACCGGGGCCGGAAGATGATGCAAAGACGCATGAAGACCATCAGAAATGGATGGCCGATATGGAAAAGGTCTTCGGCCTGTCAGAACTGATCGTGGCCAAGCAGCGCCACGGCGCGACGGGCAAGGTCAAGCTGAAGTTCGAGGCGCAGATCACGCGGTTCAGCGACTATATTGACGACGCGTATTTGCCCGCGCACAGGGATTGAACGCGTCGCCCCGGCGCAGGGGCGACGGGTGGGCGATCACGCCTCCTCGCCATATCGCTCTGCAAACCGGCGAAGCGCCGCCTCGATCTCTCCGGATTGGGCATCATGGACTTCGGCAATGTCGGCGCCGTGCGTGAAGACATAGAATTCATTGGCCGCGAGGCCATCGAGGATGCGGGCGGCTGCCGTGTCCGGATCAAGGCCAACCTGTCCTGTCGGTCGCTCCTCCATGATGCGGGGACCGCCAAAGCGTTCGTGCCGGGTCCGCAGCGGATTCCAGATGTCGGTCGTGACAACAGCCGGGCAGATGATCGACACGCCGACCTGTGTTTCAGCAAGATCGCGGCGCAGTGTTTCGGCAAAGCCCAACACGGCATGTTTCGAGATGGTGTAGATTGACGCCTGTCCGCCGCGATCCGGCAAACCAAGCGAATGTTCCGATCCGGTCACCACGAAGCGGGACGGGCCTTGCTGCGCGATCATCCGCGGTACGAACGCGCGAGCGAGCCAGAGCGGACCCATCAGGTTCACGCTCAGGACCCAATCGATGTTACGTTGCGGGGTTGTGTAGATGGGGCCTCCCGCGCCAACGCCGGCATTGGCAAAGACAGCATCAACCTGTCCCAGCTCCCCGAACGCAGTGTCGGCGAGCGCGACGATACTGGCTTCGTCAGCCTGATCGACGGGCATGGCGACCGCATTCGCCCCGAGGTCTTTCGCAGCGGCGCGTGCACGATCAATCTCGATGTCGGCGAGCACGACATGTGCGCCCTGCGCTATCAAGGCTCGGGCAATGCCAAGGCCAATGCCCGAAGCCGCACCCGTGACGACGGCAGTTTCAATCATGGCGATTCCCTTTTTCTGCCTTGCCATCATAGTGTGATTGGAAAGGAGGTCGACCGGTGATCCAAGACATCGTCACCCCTGCAAAGGGGCGGCGGAAAGATCAAAAGGCAGGGAAGTTCGCAGGATCGTCCGGGTCGGCGATGGGGGTGTGGATTCCGCATTCGACTTTGTCCCAGCCGCGCCAACGGCCAGCGCGCGGGTCTTCTCCCGGTTTGACCATGCTTGTGCACGGCGCGCAGCCGATCGAGGGATATCCTTGCGCTACCAGTGGGTGCGGGGGCAGGTCATGCTCTTCGAAATAGGCCTCGATCCTGGCCTTGTCCCAATCCGCGAGTGGATTGACCTTCAACCGACCCTCTTCCACCTCAAAGCGGGGCAGGGCGGCGCGGGTCGAAGACTGGAACGCCTTGCGGCCCGTGAATTGCGCATCATAAGGCGCCAACGCTGCCTTGAGCGGCAAAACCTTGCGGATTTCGCAGCAACCGTCGGGATCGTAGGACCAGCGCAATCCTGTTTCATCCTTTTGGGCAAGGAGCTCAGGATCAGGCGTGATCACTTTCACATTCGTGAGGCCAATCTTTTCGATCAGCAAGTCCTTGTAAGCAAGGGTTTCCGGAAAATGCTTGCCTGTTTCAAGGAAGATCACGGGAACGGCAGGGTCGATCGAGCCGATCAGATGCAGAAGCACAGCCGACTCTGCCCCGAAAGAGGAGACAATCGCCGCATCACCCAGCATATTTTCGCGGACCAGCACTGTGAGCATTTCAACGGTATCCCGCCCGCGGAACAGATTATTCAGGCGAATGGCATCCGTTTCGTCATAACGCGGTGCTGCGTCGATCCTGTCGATGACGCGGGCGACTTTACTGCCCATGACGAAGCTTCCACACAGGCACTGCCGCATCGGCCGCTGCCTGATAGACATGGTCATACCGGGCCAGGCTTGCCGCCACGACGTCTTCATTGATTGGGGATTCGGGCGCGAAACTGTCAAACCCGCAGCGCCGCATCAGTGGAATCTGGTCGACAAGAACATCGCCCTGCGCGCGCAATTCACCGGTATAGCCGGCCTCGCGAAGAATGCGCCCAGCGGAATAACCGCGTCCGTCGCGAAACTTGGGAAAGGCCACCTCGACCAGCGCCAACCGCGCGAGATGCGGAATCAGGAGACGCGCATCCTCGTCCGGCTCGAGCCGTACCGCGGTGGCGTTCGTCTGGTCGAGAAACGCATCGAGCGTCACGGCGGGCTGCTCGAGCGGCTCATCGCTGCGAAATCGAAGATCAGCCATAGATCGCCTCCTTGAAGGGTTCAAAGCCAACGCGGCGATAGGTGTCGAGGAAGCGCTCATTGCTCTCGCGGAGTGCGATGTAACGGTCGGTCACACGCTCGATTGCGTCGACAATCCCGTCTTCATCGAAGCCGGGCCCGGTGATCTTGCCGAGCGAGACGTCCTCGGCACCCGATCCGCCGAGTGAGAGCTGGTAATTCTCGGTGCCTTTCCGGTCGACGCCGAGAATGCCGATATGTCCGGCATGATGATGCCCGCAGGCGTTGATGCATCCCGAGATCTTGAGCTTCAGTTCGCCCAGGTCGCGCTGGCGATCGAGGTTCTCGAAACGCTTGGCGATCTTCTGTGCGATCGGGATCGACCGGGCATTGGCCAAGCTGCAATAATCGAGCCCCGGGCAAGCAATGATGTCGCTGATGAGGTCAAGATTGGGCGAGGCAAGGCCGGCTTGGTCCAGTGCCTGCCATATCGTGTAGAGATCGCGTTTGGCGACGTGCGGCAGAACGATGTTCTGCGCATGAGTGACGCGCAGTTCATCGAAGCTGAATTTCTCGGCAAGGTCCGCCATCAGGTCGATTTGCGCCGAGGATGCATCGCCCGGAATGCCGCCATTTGGCTTCAGGCTGATGTTGACGATGGCATAGCTCGGCTGCTTGTGCGGCTTCACATTCTGGTCAAGCCAGACTGCGAAATCAGGGTCGCTGGTGTCGACGGCGTCGGGGAGGGCAACGTCGAATGTCGGCGCCGCAAAGAAGGCCGAGATCCGCTCAAGCTCCGCTGCTGGCGGATCGAGCCCAAGGGTCTTCACATGCGCGAATTCTTCCTCGACCTGGCGGGCATATTCGGCCGCGCCCAGTTCGTGGACCAGAATCTTGATCCGCGCCTTGTAGATATTGTCGCGGCGGCCATAGCGATTGTAGACCCGCAAACAGGCCTCGACATAGCTGAGCAGATTGTCCGCGGTCACGAAGTCTTTGATCTCGGGTGCAATCATGGGCGTCCGTCCCATGCCGCCGCCGACAAAGACGCGCGCACCCAGCACGCCGTCACGCTTCACCAACTCAATGCCGATATCGTGCAGGCGCATCGCCGCGCGGTCTTCGGGGCTGGCAATAACGGCAATCTTGAACTTGCGCGGCAAATAGCTGAATTCGGGGTGGAAGGTGCTCCACTGGCGCAGCAGTTCGGCCCAGGGACGCGGGTCTGCGACTTCATCTGCTGCCGCGCCTGCATATTGATCCGAGGAGATGTTGCGGATGCAATTGCCGCTGGTCTGGATCGCATGCATTTCGACAGTGGCGAGTTCGGCCAGAAGGTCGGGTGCATCCTCAAGCTTTATCCAGTTATACTGGATGTTCTGCCGGGTCGTGAAATGGCCATAGTCGCGGTCATATTTCCGGGCGATATGCGCCAGCATCCGCATCTGCCGGCTGTCGAGCGTGCCATAGGGAATGGCGACGCGCAGCATATAGGCATGCAGCTGGAGATAGAGGCCATTCATCAGGCGGAGTGGCTTGAACTGGTCTTCGCTCATCTCACCTGAAAGGCGGCGCTTCACCTGGTCGCGGAATTCCTCGACCCGCGCATCGACGATCGCCTGATCATAAGTGTCATATTTGTACATGTCAGATCACCCACTGGCCGATATCGGGATCGGCGGGTTTCAAAGTCAGATCAACACGGACCGTGGGCCCAAGCGCACGAATCCGGTCCTTGATATGGGCCGGGCGGGGTCCCTCGGGCGTCGGCACCGCCTCGATGATATAGGGCGCGTTGACGCGCCGGGCGCCTTCCTCGCGCGCAAGGATGGCTTCGCCGCCTTCGCCGACATCCACGGCATCTTCGACATGGATCGACCACCAGCTTCCGGCCCACCATGTGACAGCGCCACTGGCCAGATCATTGCCTGTCAGGATTTTCATGCCGCAGCCTCCGCGATCTTTGCAAATGCCAGAAGCCGGTCTTCGGCATCCGAACGGAGCACGACTTCGCCGACAACAATGATTGCGGGGCTCCTGACGGCTTCGCGCGTCATCAATCCGCCAAGATCGGCCAGCAGCGAACGCAGGGCCCGCGCGCCCGAACGGGTTCCGCGTTCAAGCACGGCGACCGGCATCGCGGGTGACACGCCGTCCGCGATCAGCTTGTCGGCCACGTCTTCAGCGGTCGCGACGCCCATATAGATGACGAGCGTCCGACCCTTGCCAGCAAGGCCCGACCAGTCCTGATCGGTCAATCCCTTGCACTGGCCAGCAACGAAACTGACAACGCTTGAGGCATCACGATGCGTGAGCGGCAACATGGCTTCTGCAGCACAACCGATTGCGGCTGAAATGCCGGGGATAACCTCCACCGCCACGCCAGCAGCGCGACAGGCTTCGACTTCCTCGCCACCGCGACCGAAAATGAAGGGATCGCCGCATTTGAGCCGAACCACAGTGCGCCCGGCCCGCGCTGCATCGACCAGGATCTGGTTGATCTGCTCCTGCGGGACGGAATGGCGGCTGCGCTGCTTTGCGACCGAGACGAGTTCGGCCTGCGGATTGGCGAGCGCCAATATGGCATCATCAACCAGCCCGTCATGCACGACGAGATCGGCACGGCCCAGCGCCGCAGCGGCCTTGACCGTCAGGAGGCCCGGATCGCCGGGTCCGGCTCCCACGAGCAGGACCCCGCCCTTGGCATGGGGAAGGGGATTTTTCATAGGGCGAAAATGGGACGATCGGCCCCGACAGACAAACCAGAGTTTGTTGCAGGCCCGCTAGATTCTGTTTCTCGGTACTCCGGGGCTTTGCGCCTGGGCTATCGCGATTGTCGTACTCCGGGCCTGACCCGGAGCCCATATTTCCAGCCCTTCGCGCGTTTGACAGATGGGCTCCGGGTCAGGCCCGGAGTACAGGATAAGCCACCTCTCCCGCAGGAAGGGGATTTGAGTCACCCCTGTGCCACGTCACTGAGGCCGACACCGATCACGGCGCGCGCCTGATCCTCTTCGGTCGAAACGACGGGATAGGCGCAATAGTCAGCAGCATAAAAGGCACTCGGCCGGTGATTGCCCGAAAGCCCGACCCCGCCAAAGGGCGCGTTGGACGGCGCGCCATTGGTCGGCCTGTTCCAGTTGACGATCCCGGCGCGGATGTTGGCCCAGAACCGGTCATAAAGTTCCGGCGCGCCGCCGATGAGCGAGGCGGAAAGACCGTAACGGGTATTGTTGGCTTCGATCAGGGCCGCGTCAAAATCGGCGACGCGGATCACTTGCAGGATCGGGCCGAACAGCTCCACGTCCGGACGCTCGGTCACGCGGGTCGTGTCGATAATGGCGGGCGAAAGGAAGGGCTTGTCTGCCATCAGTCGATCGAGCTGCTTGATCGGCTGCCCGCCCTTCATCATCAGGTCGAGGAAGCTTTCCTGCAGCTGGTCCGCCACGTCATTGTCGATGACGGGCCCCATATAGGGCGCCGGGGTCGCATGCGGTTCACCGACGATCAGACGGTCCGCAAGCCCCTTGACGGCCGCGATCAGCGGTTCGTGCGCGCCGTCCTGGACAATCAGCCGCCGTGCCGCCGTGCAGCGTTGGCCAGCGCTCAGGAAGGCGGACTGGATCACCAGCGTGGCCGCTGCCGGAATATCCGCCGCATCCCACACGATCAAGGGATTGTTGCCGCCCATTTCGAGTGCAAGGATCTTGCCCGGCGTGTCGGCATATTGGCGGTTGAGCGCAACGCCCGTCCGCGCCGAGCCGGTAAAGAGCAGCCCGTCAATATCCGCATGTCCGGCCAGCGCACGGCCTTCATCGGGGCCGCCGACCAGCAAACGGACCACCCCTTCGGGAATCCCTGCGGCATGATAGCATTCGACCAGCATCGCGCCCGTTGCCGGCGTCTTTTCCGATGGCTTGAAGACGATGGCATTGCCCGCGATCAGCGCAGGCACGATATGCCCGTTCGGCAGATGGGCGGGAAAATTATAGGGCCCAAGCACCGCCAGCACGCCGTGCGGCTTGTGGCGGACGGCCATGCGCGCGCCCATATTGCCCTCAAGCCGGCGCTGCGCAGTGCGTTCAAGATAGGCGGAGATCGAAATCTCCACCTTGTTGATCACGGCCTCGGATTCGGTCCTCGCTTCCCACAAGGGCTTGCCGGTCTCCCGCGAGATGCAATCGGCAAGCGCCTCGGCCCGGCTGCGCACGACATTGGCAAACCGCCGCAAGGCGCTTCCATCCGGACGGTAACGGGTTGCGAAGCCCATCCGATCCAGTGTTCGCGGGCGGCGGCCACTTCGGCATCCACATCGCCCACCGGACGACGCCAATATTCAGCGCCGGTCGCTGGTTCGAACGATATGATTTCGGATGCGGTCATGCCCTGCTGCACTAGCTCGACATTGGAACTTCCGCAACACGCTGTGCCGCTGGGCCGTATGTGTCATATCCCCGCGCCACGCCGTCGCCCCTGCGCAGGCAGGCACCTTTGGGAGAGTCCGGCGCTTAGGCTTCAAACAGGGCCCCTGCCTGCGCAGGGGCGACGATTCTACCTCAACAGGACAAACTCTGGGGAAGAGCGCGCGCAGGCAAGAATTCGGCACCATCTTCTGCCCGTTCGGGCACTCCTCCGCAGATTCACGGCATGGATGCTGAAACGCGTTCGGCATGACGGCAGGAAGCCCCCACCTCCGCCGGGGATGACGAATGCGGGGTGCCGTCCGGTGCATCAGGAATGGATGACATCGGGATCATCCAATCTGGACAAGACTGCATCCAATCCCGCCCCCCCGCGCATAGCTGACATGAGTTTGTTTGCAGTAAGGAGTAATGCCATGTCTGTTGCGTTCGGGTTGCGTCGGAATCGTCTCACTCTCCTCGCGGGTGTAGCCGCGCTGACAATTTCCACCCCCGCCTGGGCCGATGCGACGCCGGATTGCAATGACGGGGCTTCGGGAGGCTCCACTGAATGCGGCACGAATTCGACGACGGGCGGGGCTACTAACGCGACTGCCGTTGGCAACGGTACCTCTGCCACGGGCAACGACTCCACAGCTGTCGGTGTCAATGCGCTGACCGCCGCTCAAGGTGGCACGGCAGTTGGCAGCAACGCGTCAGCGGACCTTTTCGGCACGGCGATCGGAACACAGGCACTGGCCGGCCTTGGCAGCTTTGCAGGGGGCTTTCAGGCCACAGCGCAGGACGCCCTCTCGACCGCCCTTGGTACGCAGTCCCTTGCAACCGGTGGTTCAACCGCAGTTGGTGCCCAAACCACCGCTACCGGTGCCCTTTCGAATACGCTTGGGGGCACTTCAACGGGCGCTGGCGCAGTTTCGACAGGCTTCCTTGCCAATGCATTGGGTAATTTTTCCACCGCTTTGAGCACCGGAGCGCAAGCCTTGGCGGATTCGTCTGTGGCAATCGGCGGGTCCTCTGGCGTGCTTGGATTTCCAAACGCAGCAACTGTGACTGGCGCGAATGGTGTTGCGATTGGCACAGGCACGATTGCGGGATTCAATGGGACAGCCGTTGGTCCGGGAGCCAATGCAGGAGGATTTGGCGCCTTTGCTGGCGGAGACTCGGACGCGTCAGGCACGCTTGCCGCCGCCCTTGGCTCGGGAGCCAATGCTGCTGGCGCAGCGAGCATTGCAACTGGTGCCAATGCTTCGGTCACCTTAACAGGTGCAGGCGGCGTTGCAAACGGCGCCAGCGCTTTGGTAACTGGTTTTGCCGGGGTCGCAATTGGCGCATCGAGCGTTGTGGCGGGACAGAATGGGGTAGGGGTGGGTGCCGGCACTCAGGCGAGTGGCGTCAATGCCGGTGCTTTCGGCAACACGGCTCAAGCAACCGGAGCGAATTCGCTTGCTCTCGGCGGTGGAAACAATGACCTGGTGAATGGCCCGCAAGGTGCGAATGCCAGTGGGGCGAATGCAATTGCGATTGGAACGCAGGCGAATGCGGCTGGCGATCAGTCGACGGCAACTGGTGCGGGAGCGAACGCATCCGGGGACAGTTCAACCGCAACTGGCGCGGGTTCCTCGGCAAGCGGCTTCGCCTCGACCGCAAATGGAAACGGTGCCAGCGCAACGGATCTTGGAAGCGCGTTCGGATTCCAGGCCAGCGCTGGCCACGGCGGCACTGCGATTGGTACGGGCGCACAAGCGTCGGACACCGCAACGACAGTGGGAATTGCAACGACGGCTAGCGGGGTTGGTTCAAGTGTGTTCGGCGCGCTTGCATCGGCAACTGGTGAATTTACCACATCGTTGGGCGTGCTTGCCAATGCATCCTTCGATGGTTCGACGGCACTGGGCTACCTGGCGACAACGACGCGGGATAATCAGGTGGTTGCAGGTGGAGCGGGGAGTTCCTTCACTGTTGGCGATATTGTGGCGAGCACGGCGGCGCAGTCGGGGCCGGTTAGCATCGCAACAGTCGACGGCAGCGGAACTGTTGGCCAAACCAGCTTTGTCCTTGGTTCGGCGAGCGGCAATGCTGCCGTGGCGCTTGGCACCTCGACTGCAAACGGGGACGGTGCGGTTGGCATCGGCAAGGGCAACGTCGCGAACGGTCGCGGTGCCGTCGCCATCGGCGATCCGAACACGGCTACGGGCGTTGGTGCTGTTGCGATCGGCACGGACAACACAGCAAACGGCCAGGGCGCGGTGGCGCTCGGCAATCTCTCGTCGGCAACAGGCCAATCGGCGATTGCTCTTGGTGACTCTGCGACAGCCGCTCTGGCCAGCAATATCGCAATCGGGCAAAGCACGAATGCAGCGGCGATCAATTCGATTGCCTTGGGCAATGGTGCGATGACGGCGCCGGGAACAACACCTTCAGGTGCACCCTCGCTTGGAACCTCGGTCGCAATCGGTAACCTCGCATCTGCGGGGAATGAGGATGCCGTCGCCATCGGCGATCAGGCCAATGCATCGGGCTTCCACTCGACGGCCGTCGGGGCTGAATCGGTTGCATCGGGCACCGGCGCTCAGGCCTTTGGCTGGCAGGCGAACGCATCCATGCAATTTGCCACAGCAGGCGGGCATCAGGCGCAGGCGACAGGCGTCCGTTCGACTGCGTTCGGCAAGAGTGCAGTTGCGTCCAACGCGAATGCTTCTGCGTTCGGTAATCAGGCGGCTGCGTCGGGCACGCGTTCCACTGCGGTCGGCGATCTTGCAGTGGCGTCCGCAGCCAATTCCACTGCGCTGGGCGCGGGAGCAACCACCGCCTTTGCCGGATCAACGGCTGTTGGCTTCAATGCAACCACCACCCGCGCCAACCAGGTCGTGCTTGGCGGCACGGGCAGTTCGGCCACGGTGGGCGATTTGACTGCGAGCACCGCCGCCCAGACCGGCCCTGTCAGCATCGTCACCGCTGATGCTGGCGGGACGCTTGGCCGCTCGACGATCAATCTGACGCAGCTCGGCGCCCTGCCGGGGCAAGTCAATACCTTGTTCAACCTGACCGAAATCAACCGCCGCGATATTCGCAAGGCGAACGAAGGCGTGGCCATGGCGCTGGCGCTGGACTCGCCGTCGGTGCCGGCGGGCGCGAATTTCGCGGTGTCGGGCGGCATTGGGTATTACCAGAACCGCACCGCCGCGACGACCGCCTTCTCGGCGCGCGTCAGCGACAAGGCGATCATTTCGGCCGGTGTGGGCGTGGGCCTCAATTCCGGTGAAGTCGGCGCTCGCGGAGGCTTCCAGTTCGCATGGTAGCTTGCCAGCCGTCCAAAGCTGCAAACGGGCCGGGGCGTCATGCTCCGGCCCGGCTTGTTTTGGCCTTGTTGCTCGCATCGGGCTTGGCGGGCGTTCCCGCGTTCGCGCAGCAGCGCCCGCCGTCACAGGCCCAGCCGTCACAGGTCCCGGTTCCCGACAGCCTTGAACTCAACAAGCTGGTCTGGAGCACAATGGCCGCAATCGATCATGCCAATCTCGCGGGCAATTATTCGGTGCTGCGCGATCTTTCTGCGCCGAATTTCCAGATCCTCAACGATTCGGCAAAGCTTGCCTCGATCTTCGCGTCGCTCCGTGCGAGCGGTATTGACCTGTCGAACGCGCTATTGCTCGCGCCGACCTTCAGTGCGCCGCCACGGCTGCCGCAACGCGATGTTCTGGAACTGCGCGGATATTTCGGGCTGCGCCCGACGGCGATCAGCTTCGAACTCTATTACCAATGGGTGGTCGGGCGGTGGCGCCTTGTCGGGGTGTCGATCCTGCCCGCCAATCTCGCCGCGATCCAGCCCGGACGTGCACCGGCTGCCCCTCCACCAGCGGCTCCGGCCAAGCCACCCGCGCCGCCGCCCAAGCCGAAGCGGAACTGAACCCGCGCTCACATTAGAGTCTGATGACCCTGGTTTGAATCGCAGCCCCTCTTCCGTCATTCCCGCGCAGGCGGGAATCCATAAACACCCAAATGTTGAAGGTTATGGATTCCCGCCTGCGCGGGAATGACGAAGATGGTCAAAGCTAATATCATCTGGCTCTACCATCGCCCGGCCCATGGTGCGCACGGCCTCGATATGGGCATAGAGTGGCCCCCAATCGTCGCGCTCGGCAATATGGGCCCAGAGATTTTCGACCGTTTCGATGCTCATCGAGACAGGCGCCACTCCGGCCCAATAGGGGTGGTCCAGGGGTCGAGCGGATTGATAGCCCGCAAGGTGCTGGCGGACATCTGCGAAGCTTTCTTCGGTATAGGCCGGGTCTGCCGGAGAGGCTGCGCGCCGCGATCCGCCCTGCCAGTCAAAGAAGAAGCGGTCGATCCCGACGCGGCTGGCGATCAGGGCTGCTTCGATCGACTGGACCAGTGCACTGTCGTTCTCGGCTCCCTTGGGCGTGACGCCCAGCCTCCACAGCATCCGCCGGACGAGCGCCGCGCGATAAAGATCGGCAAAGCGATTGAGTGCTTCAACCAGGGCCTCCTGATCCGCAATCCGCGACAGGGCGATGGCCAGCTGGACAACGTCCCAATGGATGGCCTCGGCCTGCCGACCAAAGGCGTAAAGTCCGGCTTCATCGAAATAGGCGGCAGTGAAGCCGGGATCGAACACCTGCGCAAAGCGCCAGGGGCCGTAATCGAAACTTTCCCCGGAAATGTTGATATTGTCGCTGTTGAGTACCCCGTGGACAAAGCCTGCGACCATATAGGATGCGGCCAGGTCCGCCGTCCGCTCTGTTACATGCGAGAGGAGGCGAACCGGGGCATCGTCACCGCCCGGCGCGTCATAATAGTGCGCAAGGGCATAATCGGTCAGCCGCGCCAGATTGGTGTCATCGCCCAATGTCGCCAGCCGCTGGAAACTGCCGATCCTTATATGGCCGTGGCTCAGCCGGAAGAGGACGGCGGAACGCGTCGGCGAAGGCTCATCCCCCCGGTGCAAGGCTTCTCCCGTTTCGATCACGGAGAAGGTCTTCGACGTGTTGACGCCCAAGGCTTCGAGCATCTCTGTCGCGAGGATTTCGCGCACCGCGCCCTTGAGCGTCAGCCGCCCGTCGCCAAAGCGGGACCAGGGCGTCTGGCCCGATCCCTTGGTGCCAAGGTCAAGCAGGCGACCGTCCCCGTCGCACAATTGCGCGAACAGGAAGCCGCGCCCGTCCCCGATTTCGGGGTTGTAGTTGCGAAACTGATGGCCGTGGTATCGCAGCGCCAAGGGTGTTTCGAGCGAGCCGGGAAGGGGCGCAAACCGGCCGAAATGGGAGGCCCATTGTGCATCGTCGAGCGCTGAAAGGCCGACCGTCTCCGCCCAGCGATCATTGCGAAATCGTACTTTCGTTTCGGGAAATTCGGCACCTGTCACAGGATCGCCGATAAAGTCGGCTATTTCCAGAATGTCGCGGGCGGGGCGCAGGATGCCGGGTTGCGGAGTTCGAATCATGGAGCGATATGGAAGCGATGGCAGCACAGACGCAATATGAAGATGGCTATTGGTGGTCCAAGGACGGCTTGCGCCTCCATTATCGCGACTATCCGGGTCGCGCGGACAGGCCGCCCATTCTCTGCATACCGGGCCTGACGCGCAATGCCCGCGATTTCGCGCATGTCGCTGATCGGCTTGCGGGCGACTGGCGTCTGATCTGTGTCGACCTGCGGGGACGGGGTGAAAGCGGCTATTCCAAATTGCCGATGAGCTATGGGCCTTTGACCTATCTGCAGGATCTGGAGGATCTGCTCGACACGCTGGGGATCGAACGCTTTGTCAGCTTCGGAACCTCGCTTGGCGGGCTGATGACGATGATGCTGGCCGCGCACCGGACGGGGCGCATTGCCGGGGCACTGCTCAATGACATCGGCCCGGTCATCGAGGACACAGGACTTGAGCGGATCCGCGGATTTGTCGGCAAGTCGGGAAGCTGGCCAAGCTGGATGCACGCAGCCCGGGCGACTGCAAATACCCTGGGCGCGGCGCATCCCGACTATGATCTTTCGCGATGGATCAGCCTGTCGAAACGGCTCAACCGCCTGACGGCACAGGGCCGGATCGTGCCCGACTATGATGCACGGATTGCGGAACCCATGCGGCATCCGGCGGAAGCCATGGACCTTTGGCCCGCATTTGAAGCGCTTCGGGGCGTTCCTGTCCAGATCCTGCGAGGAGAAGTGTCGGATATCCTGTCGGCAAGCACGGCAGCGGCAATGATCAAGCGCATCCCGAAGGCACGGCTCGCCGTTGTGCCGCGGACAGGGCATCCGCCGGAGCTTGATGAGCCGGAATCAATCGCCGCAATCGATGCATTGCTGGCCGAAGTTTCCCGGCAGGCATAGAGCCGAAAAAACAGAAGCATTTCCGGCGGCCATGATTATATGGGTGAATTCGGGGCTTAAGCAGGAGTGGGGATGTTCAAGGGTTTGAAGCCGATTGTCTATGGCGGTCGCGAAGTCTGGCCGCTGATCGAAGGCGGAAAGGGCGTTTCGGCAACGAACCACGCAAGTGCGGGCGCTTGGGCCGCTGCTGGCGGAATCGGCACTGTGTCTGCAGTCAACGCCGACAGCTACGATCCGACAGGCAAGATCATCCCGCAAGTCTATGCAAGCCGGACACGGCGCGAACGGCATGACGAACTGATCCAATATGGTATCGATGGCGGTGTTGCTCAGGTCCAGCGCGCCTGGGAACTTTCGGGGGGCGCAGGCGCGATCAACATCAACGTCCTTTGGGAAATGGGTGGTGCCCAGCAGATCCTCCACGGGATCCTTGAAAGGACGAAGGGCATGGTCTCCGGTGTGACGTGTGGGGCAGGGATGCCCTACAAGCTGTCCGAGATTGCCTCCTCCTACGGCGTTTCCTATCTGCCGATCATCAGCTCGGCCCGCGCCTTTCGTGCGCTCTGGAAGCGCGCCTATTCCAAAGCAGCCGAATTCCTTTCGGCTGTGGTCTATGAAGATCCCTGGTTGGCGGGCGGGCACAATGGCCTGTCAAATGCCGAAGATCCCTTGAGGCCGGAAGATCCCTATCCCCGGGTCAAAGCACTGCGGGAAACAATGCGCGAAGGCGGCATTCCAGACGAAACGCCGATCGTGATGGCCGGCGGTGTCTGGAACCTCAAGGAATGGGAAAACTGGATCGACAATCCCGAACTCGGCCAGATTGCCTTCCAGTTCGGCACGCGTCCGCTGCTGACCCAGGAAAGCCCGATCCCGCAAGGCTGGAAAGACCGGCTGATGACTCTGGAGGAGGGCGATGTCCTGCTTCACAAATTTTCCCCGACCGGCTTTTACTCTAGCGCGGTGCGCAATCCTTTCCTGAGAAGTCTCGAGGCGCGGTCGGAACGCCAAATACCCTATTCGGGCGAACAGGCGGGTGATCATACGCACCAGCTCGATATTGCTGTGAAGGGGAAGAATTTCTGGGTGACGCGGGGAGACTTGCTCCGCGCGCGGGAATGGTTTGGCCAGGGCTATACGGCCGCCCTCAAGACGCCGGATAACACTCTGGTCTTCGTGACGACTGCAGAGCGTGATGTGATCCGAAAGGATCAGACCGATTGCATGGGCTGCCTTTCGCATTGCGGCTTTTCATCATGGAAGGACCATGATGACTATTCGACCGGCTATCTGGCGGACCCGCGCAGTTTCTGCATCCAGAAGACGCTGCAGGACATCGCCCATGGTGGCGATACAGAGCAGAATCTGATGTTCGCCGGCCATGCGGCCTTCCGCTTCAAGAAGGATCCCTTCTATTCAAACGGATTCGTGCCGACGGTGAAACAATTGGTTGACCGGATCCTGACAGGGGATTGAGCGTCGATTGACGCATCGACCTCAATCAGTTTGCCGCAGTCCGCCCTGTCACCAATGGCCCTTCAGGCGGTGCGGGAAACTCCAGCGGGGCTATGTTCGCACCGGGTGATCCGCTCGTGACGGCATCATAGAGCGCGGTCCCGACTGGACTGTAAGTGATCGCTTCGGTCAGGATCAACGATCCGATCATCACGCCGATGCCCCATTTCCATGCCGGATGAACAGCGCCCGTGCGCCGCAGGTCCGACCACATTCCAACCAGCGGGAAGATCATGACGGCAGCAAATGTCGCTTCAAAGGCGAGGGGCTTGAGCAACGGCATCGGGAGCAGCCGACCAAATGCCGGGCCAAGCAGGAGCGACATTCCACAATATTGCAAGCGACGATGCCAATCGGTTCGGCGACGCAGCCGGATTGCCGCAATCACCAGTCCCATGAACGCAATCAAGGTGAGGGGATCAAAGACGAGAAAATGCAGCGGTCTGAAGAAGAAGGGCACCTGTCCGCGGCGGGCCATTGCAACTGTTACCATGCACCCAATGACCAGCATTGCAAAGATCCAGCCAGCACCAATCCAGCCGAGCCGTTTATGGAGCGCGGAATTGCCTTTGGCCGCAAAGACGTTCTGCAGCACGTAAAGCGTCACCCAGCCCATGAAGACCAACGCATGGGCATGCACAAGTGGCGGTGCGGCAAATGACGACCGGCCCATTGCCAGTTGCAGTGAAAAACCTGCCGCAACGGTGAATGCCATGCCAAATGCCGCAAACATGAAAAAGCGGGTATCGTCTGCTGCTGGAGTGAGACGCGTCTCGGCAAGTGTGGCCATGTTAGCTTCTCTCCCTCAAAGAAGTGCAGCCAAGAGTATACCGCCCCCAAGCCAAGTCTTCAATCGCTGGCATCTCGCGGCAGAGCATGGTGGCAAGCGGGCCCGGACAACCAGAGACAGCGCATAGCGCCGCAGCTGCCAATTCAGGCGCGATTCCAGAATGGCCGCCAAATCGCTGCTTGCGAGGGCCTTTGAAAATAAAGACTGCGGTCGGTGCTTTGAAGGGCGACATGTCCTTCGGGCTGATGTGAAACGGCGCGTTCGAAGGCAGAGTCGCGGCCGGCAATCAGTGGAAAAGGCCGGGACGATGATGTCCGGCAGATCCAGCCGCTTGTCCTGCGGCAGGACGAACCGGCATGTCAAATGTCCTGATCCGGGCTTCTCGACAAAGAGCGTTGCGTCCCCATAATGATTGGGCGCACCGCCAGTTGGCGTGCCGACGAAGATTGCGAGCGTTTCGCGTTCGAGCCTGTTGGCAAGGTTCTGAGCAGCGGAGAATGTTTGCGGGCCAATCAGGAGGTAGAGACCTCCCCAGCGATAACGGCGCACCAAGATCTTGCGCATTGGCTCTCCAGAAGGTTGTTGCCACCGCCATTGCGCCGCAAATCGATGATGAGCCGGTCAGTTTCAGAATGATCGAATGCTGAAACCATTTCGCGCGTCAGACGCTCGAAACTCATGCCTTCTGAATCGGCCATCTCGTCGATGCTGACGTAGATTGCACGCCGGTCAGCCAGCAACCGAACATAGTTGCCCCGGCCAGCAGCCCCGGCCCAATTCTCTCTATCGGTTTTAAGCCGCGCCACATCGACACGAGGCGGGTTATCCTTTCGGTCGGGGGCAAGCCTCACCGCTTGTCCTTGTCCATTCCTGAGGAGTGCAAAGGGGATTGGTGCGGCGGGATCGCCAATGGCACCGAGCCCCGGGCGGGGAACGGCATTGCCGCCCATCGGTGAGCCCAAGCCAGATTGCCGGGCCATTCCCGCGCGACAGTCATGATCAAAGTGCTGGCGTCGGCATTGCCGACGGCAATCTCGGCGCCAAGAATTGCCTGCCGGGAATCCGTTGCCGAAACGATGAACACTCCGTCATCGAAGGCGCGCGCACGAAATGGCAGGGTGAGCCCGAAGGGACCAGCCTTGAAAGTCTCTGGAACGCCGCCAGTGAATTCGAACGGCAATATCGTTGTGTGGCCATCACCGAACCAGGCCAGTGCGCGCCGCGCTTCCATAAAATACGAGCCATCGGTCAGCGTATCGGCAATCTGTTCAAGTCGGTTCCAGCGGACCTGCCAGTCCGGGTCCGATCGCGCCTCGCACGCCCGGGGATGGGTTTTTTCGGCAAAGAGCCGAAGGGATCGGATCTCCGCACCGCGCGGCATCTTGGGAGTCGCAAGGGCGCGGCGCGCTACAGACGCGGACATGGTGCCGATCATGAGATGCCCGAGGCGACGGCGCGAAATAGCTGTCATGTCCGGGAAGGTCCTTTCTGGGAGGCGACGATCCTGAGCGCTTTTTGCGCGTGGGGCAATTTAGGCCAAAGGCGCTGGCAGAAATCCTGCCCCCGTTTGTCGAAACCGCGCCTCAGAATATTCCCAAGGCGAGGCCAGCACCAAGGCTGGTCCCCAATTCTAGGCAGCGGGTCAGATCGGCGGGAGCAATCGTCTTAGGCGCCAGGATGGCCTCCGCCGTCTGCGCATGAGTGCACACGATCAACGGCTCCGCGACAGGTTTCAGGCGCCAACCGGTTGCGATCCGTGCGATCTGGCGGGCAGCGCTTTCGCCATCCGATCCGGCGCATATCATCGTCCCAAAGGGCCTGCCGTCGATCCGCCCGAGGACGGGATAATAACTCCTGTCGAAGAAATCCTTCATCGTTCCCGCCATGCTCGCCAGATTCTCCGGGCAGGCGAATAGGTAGCCATCGGCGGCAAGGAGGTCGTCCCGCCCAGCATCTTCCGCATGCAACAATGTCACTGCGATTTCGCTTGATGCCCCAGCCGCCGCAGCTCGCGCCATCTGCTCACTCCCGCCGGTTCGCGAATGCCAGATGATGAGGAGCCCTGCCACCGTTATCCCATGAACCCGAACAAATGCCCGGCGACCTTGCGCATCTGGATTTCTTCCGCGCCTTCGGTGATCCGATACCGCCGGTGATGCCGGTAGATATGTTCGAAGGGCTTGTGTCGCGAATAGCCCATGCCGCCGTGGACCTGCATCGCAAAATCGGCGGCGTTGCAGACCAGGCGGTTCGCCTTGTAGTTGCACATGCTGACCTTGTCGGACAGCCTGATCGCGACTTCGGGCTTGGTCATCGTGTCCATTTCAGCGGCTGTCTTGAGGATCAGCAGGCGCAGCATTTCCGCGTCGGTCGCAAGTTCGACAAGCGGAAACTGGATCGCCTGGTTTACGGCCAGAGCCTTGCCGAAGGGTTTGCGTTCGCGCGCATATTTGACTGCTTCGTCAATGCAATATTGTGCCGCGCCAAGCGAACTCGCGGCTTGGCGGATACGGTTTTCGTGGACGAAATGCTGCGCAACGGCAAGGCCTTCGTCCAGCTTCCCAAGGATCGCGCTCTCCGGGACCCAGACATTGGTGTATTTCACCTTGGGATGGTCGGTCGGCATGTTGAACGTCCACATATATTCGCCGATTTCGAATCCCGGTGCGTCGGTAGGTACGACAAAGCAAGTGATGCCGCGTGCCTTGCCATCCTCTCCATTGGTGCGGGCGAACGTCATGACATGGCTCGTGTAGGGGAGGCCCGTGGTCCACATCTTGTTGCCATTGATGAGGTAACCGGCAACGCCGTCGCGCACTTCGGGAACGGCGCGCGTGTCCATATGGGTCGCGTCCGAACCGTGATGCTCTTCGGTCAGCCCGAAGCTCCAGCCCATCTTGCCTGCAAGCATCTGCGGAATGAAATCGCGCTTCTGCTGCTCCGTCCCGAAATCGCGCAGCATCAGGACCTGAACCAGATTGCCGACGATCGAGCTTTCATTCTGCAGATCGTTGTGGAGCCCCAGGCCCTTCTTGGCGAGGTGATAGCGGATCGCCGCCATGGCAAGATTGGATCCGTCCTTCCCGCCGAATTCGGCCGGAATGGCAAAGCGATAGTGTCCGGCCTTGTCCGCCACAGCTCGCATTTCAGCGAGCAGCGCCCACCAGTCGGCACGGGGATGTCCATCATTGTCCCAGTCCGTGCGCGCGTTTTCACGGCGATGATCGAAGAAGCGGATATTGTCGTCGCGTTGTTCGATCGGCTTGATCTCGCGCTCGATGAACGCGTCGAGTTCAGACAGATAGGCCGTGATTTCGGCAGGAAGTTCGAACATCATTGCTTATGGACTCCATTTTCTGGTGGCAGCGGCGAGCGCTGAATATTTGGGCTGGTCGGCAGCCAATTTTGCGAGAGATGATTTCTTGAGTCGAGCCAACAGGCCCGGTGTTGCCAGCGTCAGGCGTCCGGCAAGTAAATCGTCGGAAAGGGCTTTGTCATGGATTGCCGTGGGGTTGGCTGCATCGCGGCCGAGCATTCCCAATGCGTTCAGGGCAACGGCCGCCATGAAGCGATCCCGCCCTTCGGCCTTGGGTTTGACGTCCCTTTCCAGCCAATCCGAGAGGGCTTCAAGCATTTCGACGGTGCTTGGCTCGCCCTGCCGCCTCGGCTCCGCGGGCTGATCCAGACGAATGGGCAGCCTTTGCGTTTCGGGCGCATCGTCCTCCAGCAGCATCAGCAGATCGACTTCGGTTTCAGAGACACGTCTGCCGATCACTGCCCGTTCGAGCGTCTTGTCCAGCCCAGTGCGCCAAATGTCAGCCATCTGAAGGCAGCACATACCCCACCAGAGTGTCGAATAGATCAGCCAGAAGCGAAACCGGTCCGGCTCAACAGAAAATCCGCTCTCAGCCTCATAGGCTGTCCAGAAGTGCGACACGTCGCCAACGCCAAAAGCAGGCCGGTCGATATGGCCGAAGCGCCAGCTGTTGATGCAACCAAAGGCCAGGTCCTGATGCCTGTCGCCAAGGTGGCAAAGCTCCCAGTCAAGCACTGCGGCCAACCCGTCCGCATTGGCCATCAGATTGCCGATCCGGAAGTCACCATGAAGAAAAGTGGCTGGAACTGGATCAGGGACGTGATCCTCCAGCCATTTTATCGCCAGTGCAAGGACAGGACGATCACCGCCGTAACTTGCAAAGCGCGTCTTCAAGTCCTGAACCATCGTCGCTGCGTCCGCTGATGGCAGATGCTGAAACTCGCTGACTGGAATTGTGTGGATCCGGGCCAGTTCGCGGGCAATATCAGCGAGCAATTCAGCCGGAGGGTCGCTGAGGATCCGGGCAGGGCTCACGTCTGCCTCGATCCGCCGCATGACATAGCCGCTGCCAAGCCTGTCGTCAGGCACAAGTTCGCCGACCACTTCGGGTGCCGATACGCCTGCCCTGCGCGCGGCGCGGACAATGGCGGCCTCAACATCATGGCCGAACGGGCGACCGTCCATCATTTCGGCAGAGGGCGCCCGTCTCAGGACATAGCCACCGCCGCCCCAATCGAACGACCAGCTTTCCATGTTTGCGCCGCCAGAGAGGCGGCCGAGATGTTCAATAGGCAGCGCGATGCCGCCGGCCATCCGGGCGAGGGCCTGTGCAAGCAGTGTCGGATCGAGACTCACGATTGTCCTGATAAGCATCAGGCAGCATTAGGCAATCCCGACGGATTCCTGTTCTAGAGGCAGGCCTCGAGCAGGGGCTGGTCAAAGCCGTATTGCTTGGCCTTGTCGAGCGTATAGGGCCGCAGTCCCATGGAGCGGTACTCGCCCACGATCTTGCCGTTCTCGTCTTCCGAAATATATTCGAACTTGAAGAGTTCCTGCGTGACGATCACGGGGCCTTCCATGCCGATCACTTCGGTGATGTTGGTGACGCGGCGCGATCCGTCGCGCAAACGCTTGACCTGAACGATCAGGTCCACCGAGTCGGCAATCTGGCGGGAGATGGCTTCCTTTGGCACCTTGATGTCCGACATCATGACCATGTTTTCCATACGGCCCAGCGCTTCGCGCGGGCTGTTGGAGTGGAGCGTACACATTGAGCCGTCATGGCCGGTGTTCATCGCGGCGAGGAGGTCGAAACATTCCGACCCGCGAATTTCGCCGAGGATGATGCGGTCAGGACGCATACGCAGCGCGTTCACCACAAGGTCACGGATCGTGATTGCGCCCTGGCCTTCAAGGTTGGCGGGACGGGTTTCAAGCGGCAGCCAATGCGGCTGTTGCAGGCGGAGTTCGGCGGCGTCTTCGATCGTCAGCACGCGCTCACCGGGATCGATCATCTTCGAGAGCGCGTTGAGCATCGTTGTCTTGCCCGATCCCGTGCCGCCCGAAATGACGACGTTGAAACGGCAGGCCCCGGCGATTTTCAGCGTCGTCGCCATTTTCTCCGACATCGAGCCGCCCTTCGCCATCATGTCGAGCGTAATTGGCTTGGCGGAGAATTTACGGATTGAGATGGCCGTGCCGCGGAGCGAAAGCGGCGGCACAATCACGTTGACGCGAGAACCGTCCTTCAAACGGGCGTCGGCCAGCGGCGTGGTCTGGTCGACGCGGCGGCCGACCTGGTTCACGATGCGCTGTGCGATCTGGAACAGGTGCGCCTCGTCCCGGAACTGGATCGGCGCGATCTCGAGCTTGCCCTTCTTTTCGATATAGGTCTGCTCGGGGCCGTTGACCATGATGTCGGAGATCAGTGGATCGTTCAGCAGCTCTTCGAGCGGGCCAAGGCCGAGCAGTTCATCGACCAGCACCTTTTCCAGCGCGAACTGTTCGCGCCGGTTGAGCGTCAGCTTCAGCTCGGCCAGCACTTCGCCGATGATCGGACGGAACTCTTCGGCCAGCTCGTCCTTCGACAGAGTCGCAGCAGCTTCCGGATCGATGCGCTCGAGCAGCCGCGGGAGAACCTGTTCCTTGATCTTGTGTACGGAAGCCTCGAAGCCTTCGGCTTTTTGCTGCGGGGCATCCACGGCGTTTTCGCGCTCGCTCAGCCGCTGCATGGCCGTCAGCTTTTCGCCGACTGGAACCGGAATGTCTTCATCGGGCGGAAGTTGGGCGGAACCGATCGGAGGAAATTGGGAGCCGCCATTTGCCAGATCGTCCGGACGCTGCGGGGCGGAGCTTCCCCCCTGCATCGGACGCGCGACGCCGAAGGTCGGGCGATTGCCGCCCGGCCCACTGGGCCCATTGCGTCGTCCAAAAGCACTCATGTCTTACCCTCGCCCTGCTTCAGGGCCACTACACAGCCCGTTAAACCTCAGGGTGAATAGGCGGTAAACTTTGACAAATGCCTAATGGGTGCAGATCAGTCGAGATTGGGCCGGAGCCAGCGCGAGGCTTCCTCGACGTTGATCCCGCGCCGAGCGGCATAATCATCGCGCTGGTCGGCGCCTATACGGGCGACACCGAAATATTCGGCTTGCGGGTGGGCAAAGTAGAAGCCCGATACGGCCGCCGTTGGCAGCATGGCGAAGCTCTCGGTCAGCGTGAGTCCGGTTTTTTCGGTCGCGCCCAGCAAGTCGAAAAGAATGGGCTTCAGGCTGTGGTCGGGGCAGGCTGGATAGCCGGGAGCCGGACGGATGCCGCGATATTGCTCGCGGATCAACGCATCATTGGTCAATTGTTCATGCGGAGCATATCCCCAAAGCGTGGTTCGGACATGGCGATGCAAGGCTTCTGCAAAGGCTTCGGCAAAGCGATCGGCCAGGGCCTTCAGCAGAATGTCGGAATAATCATCATGCGCTGCCTTGAAGCGCGCGATATGAGCGTCGATCCCGTGGATCCCGACGGCAAAGCCACCAATCCAGTCTCCATCATGGCTGATGAAATCGGCCAGGCACATGTTGGCGCGACCTTCACGCTTGGCGATCTGCTGGCGAAGGAACGGAATACGGACATGCGTTTCGTCTTCCAGATGGAGGATGATATCGTCTCCGTCGCGGCGGCAGGGCCAAAGCCCTGCAACGCCTCTTGCGGTGAACCATTTCTCGCTGACGATCTGGTCCAGCATCGCCTGCGCATCGGCAAAAAGGCTCGAGGCACTTTCGCCGACGACCGGATCTTCGAGAATGGCCGGGTAGTTGCCAGCAAGTTCCCAGGCCCGAAAGAAGGGCGTCCAGTCGATATACTGACGCAGATCCGCCAGGTCCCAGCTGTCAAACACGTGCAGGCCGGGCTGGTCGGGCGGGCCGGGCTTGTGGGCCTCATCCATCTTGAACGCGTTGGCGCGGGCGTCGGTGATCGGAACGAGCGGGTTCTGCCCCTTGCCTTCGCGCACGTCACGGACATGCTGATAATCTGCAGCGGTCGTCTCAACGAATCCGTCGCGCTGCGTGTCGGAAAGCAGGGTCGATGCTACCCCGACTGCACGGCTCGCATCCAGAACATGCACCACAGGGCCCTCATAGGCAGGGTCGATGCGGAGCGCGGTATGGACTTTCGACGTTGTCGCGCCGCCGATCAGGAGAGGGATCGTGAACCCGGCCCGCTGCATTTCCTCTGCAACAGTGACCATCTCGTCGAGTGACGGCGTGATCAGGCCGGACAGCCCGATGATGTCGGCATCATTGTCCTTTGCTGCTTTCAAGATGTCGGACCAGGGCACCATCACGCCAAGGTCTATGACTTCGTAGCCATTGCACTGGAGCACCACGCCGACGATGTTCTTGCCGATATCGTGCACATCGCCTTTGACGGTTGCCATGACGATCCGGCCCTTGGAGCGGGCGCCTGCTTCCTTTGCCGCCTCAATATAGGGGATGAGATGGGCAACAGCCTTTTTCATCACGCGCGCCGACTTGACCACTTGCGGCAGGAACATCTTGCCGGAACCGAACAGGTCTCCAACTACGTTCATGCCGTCCATCAGGGGGCCTTCGATCACTTCGATTGGACGGGCGGCCTGCAGACGTGCTTCTTCGGTATCCTCGACGATATGGGCGTCTATGCCCTTGACCAACGCGTGTTCGAGCCGCTTTGAAACCGCCCAGCCGCGCCATTCCTCTGCCGCCTTTTCGGCGACCGCGTCAGTCCCCTTGAACCGCTCGGCCAGCGTCACCAGCCGTTCGGTCGCGTCGTCCCTGCGGTTGAGGATCACATCCTCACAGGCTTCTCGCAGCTCCGGGTCGATCGTGTCGTATATGTCCAGCTGACCGGCATTGACGATGCCCATGTCCATCCCCGCAGGAATGGCATGATACAGAAAGATCGAATGCATCGCGCGGCGCACCGGTTCATTGCCGCGAAAGCTGAAGGAGAGGTTGGAAAGCCCGCCCGAGATGTGGACATGGGGGCATCGGGCCCGGATTTCGCGCGCCGCTTGGATGAAATCGACCGCGTAATTGTTATGCTCTTCGATCCCCGTTGCGACTGCAAAAATATTGGGATCGAAGATGATGTCTTCCGGCGGGAAGCCGATGCCGGTCAAAAGCTTGTAGGCGCGTTCGCATATCTCGACCTTGCGGGCCATTGTATCGGCCTGTCCGGTCTCGTCGAACGCCATCACGACCACGGCAGCGCCATAGGCCATGCATTTGCGGGCATGCTCCAGGAATTGTGCCTCGCCTTCCTTCATGCTGATCGAATTGACGATCGGCTTGCCCGAAACACATTTGAGGCCTGCTTCGATCACGCTCCATTTGGAACTGTCAATCATCACGGGAACACGGGCAATATCAGGCTCTGCGGCGATCAGCTTGAGGAATGTCGTCATTGCCATTTCGGCGTCGAGCAGGCCCTCGTCCATGTTGACGTCAATGATCTGCGCGCCATTTTCGACTTGTTGGCGCGCAACTTCGACGGCCTTGGCATAGTCGTCAGCCATGATCAGCTTCTTGAATGCTGCCGAACCGGTGACGTTCGTCCGCTCGCCAATATTGACGAACGTGGCCGTTTGGGTGGTCTGTGTCATGTCAATCGATCAGGCTGCGAGGATCATGGGCTCAAGACCCGCAAGCCGTGTCGCCACGGGCGGAGCTTTCGGCTGGCGCGCGGGCAGTCCTTCAACGGCCCTTGCAATCGCTGCGATATGGGCGGGCGTGGAACCGCAGCATCCTCCGAGGATATTGACCTGACCGTCCAGCGCCCAGTCGCGGACCAGTGCCGCGGTTTCCTCGGGCATCTCATCATAGGCGCCGAGATCGTTCGGCAGGCCGGCATTGGGATAGACCATGATCAGCGTATCGGCGATCTGCGACAAGGTGCGGACATGCGGGCGAAGCTGCTCCGCGCCGAACGAGCAGTTGAGGCCAATCGTGACGGGCCGGGCGTGGCGGACCGCATGCCAGAACGCCTCGACCGTATGGCCAGACAGATTGCGGCCGGACAGGTCCGTAAGCGTCATCGAGAGCATTAGCGGCACATCGCGACCCAGATCCTGCCGTGCTTCAAGACCGGCCATGATTCCGGCCTTGGCATTCAGGGTATCGAAGACCGTCTCGATCAGGATGAAATCGACGCCGCCTTCCAGCAGAGCGTCAATCTGTTCGCGGTATATGCCCTTGAGATAGTCGAAATCGATCTCGCGATAGCCGGGGTCATTGACGTCAGGCGAAAGCGAAAGCGTCTTGTTCGTCGGTCCGATTGCACCTGCAACAAAGCGCGGGCGGCCATCTTCCGCCGCTTCATCGGCTGCCGCGCGGGCGATGCGCGCCGAAGCAAGGTTGATTTGGCGCACCAGATCCTCCGCGCCATAATCGGCCTGGCTGATCCGGTTTGCGGAGAATGTATTTGTCGAGACAATGTCAGAGCCTGCGGCCAGATAGGCGCGCGTGATGGCATCGACGACATCGGGCCGCGTCAACGCCAACAGGTCGTTGTTGCCCTTCTGGTCGTGCGAAAGCCCAAGCGATCCTGCATAGGCAGCTTCATCGAGCTTGTAGTTCTGGATTTCGGTGCCAAAGGCGCCGTCGGTCAGAAGGATGCGACTTGCGGCGGCTGCTTTCAAGGCTTCACGGGGTGTCATCGGGCGTTCTCCTCCGGTCGCAAACCCAGCAGATGGCAAATGGCGTAGCTGAGTTCCGCCCGGTTCAACGTGTAGAAATGGAAATGCCGGACGCCGCCTGCATAGAGCCTGCGGCAGAGTTCGGCGGAAACCGTCGCTGCGACAAGCTGGCGGGCAGCAGGAAGTTCGTCCAGCCCTTCGAACAGCCGCGCCAGCCAGAGCGGCACATGTGTGCCGCACATCGCCGACATGCGCTGGATGGCTGCGAAATTGGTGACCGGCATGATGCCCGGGGTCAATTCCGCGTCGATCCCTGCGGCTGCGGCCTTGTCCTGGAAGCGGAAGAAGGTTTCCGGTTCGAAAAAGAATTGCGTGATGGCGCGACTGGCACCCGCGTCGAGCTTGCGTTTCAGATTGTCGAGATCGGCATCAGCGCTTTGTGCGTCAGGATGCGTCTCCGGATAACAGGCAACCGAAATCTCGAACGGCGCGATTGCCTTTAGGCCGGCAACCAGCTCGGCTGCACCGGCATAGCCCTGCGGATGCGGCTCGAACCTGGCACCCTGAACAGGCGGATCGCCGCGCAGCGCCACGATATGGCGGACGCCGGCATCCCAATAGGCCCGTGCGACCTCATCGATCTCGGTTCGTGTGCATCAACACAGGTCAGGTGCGCTGCTGCGGGGGCGCGCGTCTCTCGGACGATGCGGGCTACCGTCGCGTGGGTGCGTTCCCGGGTGGATCCGCCTGCTCCATAGGTGACTGACACAAAACTCGGCCCCAGCGGCTCCAGCGTCTTCATTGTCTCCCAAAGCGCTTGCTCCATCTTCTCCGTTTTCGGCGGAAAAAATTCAAAGCTCACCCGAGCATCGTCCGCCAGTTCGGCAAATAGCGACGGCGCAAAAGCCTCACGCGAAGGCCCGCTGTGGCTGGACACGCGGCTCATGCGGCAATGACCTTGAGGTGCGATTCCCGGCGTTTGCGCGCGCGCCAGAGCTTCACTGTCAGCGTGCCGCCCTGCAGGTTTTCGATCAGGTCGCATTCAAGCCCGGCGGTCGCAAACCAGCCGGCGATCTGATCGTCCGAAAAGCCGAGCCGGGCGTGGGCATCCCGATCACGCAATTCTTCGCGATCATGGGGGGCAAAGTCGACAATCAGAAGGCGGCCATTGGGAGAAAGGATTCTCGCCAGTTCGCCGATCGCGCTTTCAGGATCCGGGATGAAATGGAGAACCTGATGCAGAATGACAGTGTCTGCCTGGCCATCCGGGACGGGAAGGGCAGCGATATCGCCCTGGCGCAATTCCCAGGCAGTGAGGTCAAGTGCGCCCAGCTTTGCGCGCGCGAGCCGCAGCATTTCGGGGCTGCGATCAATTCCGACAGCCTTCTTTGCCGCGCTGCCGAACAGTTCGATCATTCGACCGGTACCGGTCCCGACGTCAACGAGGCGACCAATCGGCGCTTCTGCCAACGCTGTCGCCATGGCAGCTTCGACTTCGCTTTCCGCAACATGGAGCGAGCGGATCGCATCCCATTGCGCCGCATGCGCCGCAAAATAACGTTCTGCCGCCGCCGCGCGATCCGCATGTACAGCCGCAAGCCGGGCCGTGTCGGCCACAATCCAGTGATTCTCGCTCTCTTCCCCTTGCCAGCTGTCGAGTGCGCGAAAGAGCGGATCGACACGTTGCGGCGCCCCTGGGGCAAGGAAAGCCCAGCTTCCTTCCTTGCGGCGGACGGCGAGCCCGGCATCGCACAAAATCTTCACATGACGCGAAACGCGAGGCTGGCTTTGCCCGAGAACTTGGGCAATTTCCCCGACGGAAAGCTCCAGCCTGCGCAAAAGCGCGATGATTCGCAGCCGGGTCGGGTCGGCAAGGGCGCGGAAAATGTCGAGTGCGACTGGCATTCGTCATACATATAAAGAATTCTTTATATGTCAATATACACGTCTTCTTGGCGCTTTTGCGACCAGACACGCCTTGCGGCAGATTCATGCGATTCCGTGAAGAATCTTGATTGCCAAGAAATGAATGAATCGCTAGTCACAGGTCCCGCCGGTCCGAGGGGGCGTGATAGCCTTTCGCGCTGACCGCCGCTTTGTTGACCTAACGGGAGGGATTTACCCATGAAAAAGACTATTGCTTTGTCACTTGTACTCGCCGCTTCGATGAGCCTGGCTGCTTGCAGCAAGAAGGCTGACGACGCTGCTGCCAACGCTGCTGACACGATGGCTGCGGAAGCTGTTGAAGGTGCCGAAAATGCTGCTGATGCAGCAACCGACGCTGCCGCCAACGCAACCGACGCTGCCGCCAACGCAACCGACGCTGCTGGCAACGCTGTTGACGCCGCTGCTGACGCTGCTGCGACCGCTGCGGACGCTGCGACGAAGTAAGCCCGTTTAGCCTTTTCGGCGAAACCGGTTATGGAATGGCCGCATCCCTTCTGGGGTGCGGCCTTTTCTATTCTGGCGTGGCTGTGATCGTTGCCGCCCCTGCGCGGGGGCGACGAGCCCAAACATAAAGGGCCGGAAGTTTCCTTCCGGCCCTTCTTTTTCGTGCAGGTTCGGCTGGATCAGAAATCCATGCCGCCCATGCCGCCCATGCCGCCGCCGGGCATGCCTGCCATGGCAGGCTTGTCTTCGGGCACATCGGCAATCGTTGCTTCGGTCGTGATCAATAGGCCAGCAACCGAGGCTGCATCCTGAAGGGCAGTGCGAACGACCTTGGTCGGATCGATCACGCCAGCCTGGACGAGGTTTTCATAGACGTCAGTCGAGGCATTGAAGCCACGGGTTTCGTCATTCTCGCGCAGCAGGTTGCCAGCAACCACGGCCCCGTCAACACCGGCATTCTGCGCGATCTGGCGCAGAGGCGTTTCGATCGCCTTGCGGATGATGTCGATCCCGCGGGTCTGGTCGTCATTGATGCCCTTCAGGCCGGCAAGCGCCTTGGTTGCATAAAGGAGAGCCGTGCCGCCACCAGGGACGATGCCTTCTTCAACGGCTGCGCGGGTTGCGTGCAGCGCATCATCGACGCGATCCTTGCGTTCCTTGACTTCGACTTCGGTCGCACCGCCGACCTTGATCACGGCAACGCCGCCTGCGAGCTTGGCAAGACGTTCCTGCAGCTTCTCGCGGTCATAGTCGCTGGTGGTGTTCTCGATCTGCTGGCGGATCGCTTCGACGCGGCCCTTGATCGCATCGGCTTCACCGGCGCCATCAACGATAGTGGTGTTGTCCTTGTCGATCGAGACGCGCTTGGCCTGACCAAGCATGCCAAGCGTTACGGTTTCGAGCTTGATGCCGAGATCTTCGGAGATCATTTCACCCTTGGTCAGGATTGCGATGTCTTCGAGCATCGCCTTGCGACGATCGCCGAAGCCCGGAGCCTTGACGGCCGCAACCTTCAAGCCGCCACGCAGCTTGTTGACCACAAGCGTCGCCAGTGCTTCGCCTTCAATGTCTTCAGCGATGATCAGGAGCGGACGGCCAGACTGGACAACCGCTTCGAGGATCGGGAGCATCGCCTGAAGGTTTGAAAGCTTCTTCTCGTGGATCAGGATGTATGGATCGTTGAGTTCAACGAGCATCTTTTCCGGATTGGTGATGAAGTAGGGCGAGAGATAACCGCGGTCGAACTGCATGCCTTCGACGACATCGAGTTCGAAGTCGAGACCCTTGGCTTCTTCGACGGTGATCACGCCTTCCTTGCCGACTTTTTCCATCGCTTCGGCAATCTTTTCGCCAACGACCGTGTCGCCATTGGCCGAAATGATGCCAACCTGGGCAATCTCGGCAGTGCCGGCAACCGGCTTGGAACGCTTGACGAGATCAGCCACGACTGCAGTCACCGCAAGGTCGATACCGCGCTTGAGGTCCATCGGATTCATGCCGGCGGCAACTGACTTCATGCCTTCGCGGACAATCGCCTGTGCAAGCACGGTTGCAGTGGTGGTGCCGTCGCCAGCGACGTCATTGGTCTTCGAAGCGACTTCGCGAACCATCTGCGCGCCCATGTTCTCGAACTTGTCCTTCAGCTCGATTTCCTTGGCGACTGTCACGCCGTCCTTGGTGATGCGCGGGGCGCCGAAGCTTTTGTCGATCACGACATTGCGGCCCTTGGGACCAAGCGTGACCTTCACGGCGTCAGCAAGGATATCCACGCCGCGGAGAATGCGTTCGCGCGCGTCGCGGCTAAATTTTACTTCTTTTGCAGCCATTTGAGTGTTCCTTTTCTAACTCTTCACCCCTGCGAAGGCAGGGCCTGTCTGGAATTGATCGTCATCGGGCAGGGAGCGTGCTCCCAAAGCTGCCCCGGCCTGCGCAGGGGCGACGTCCACTCAACCGATGATTCCGAGAATGTCCGATTCCTTCATGATCAACAGGTCTTCGCCATTGATCTTCACTTCCGTGCCGGACCATTTGCCGAACAGGATCTTGTCGCCGGCCTTCACGTCCAGCGGCGTCACCTTGCCGTCTTCGGCCTTGGCGCCCGAACCAGCAGAGACGATTTCGCCTTCCTGTGGCTTTTCCTTGGCAGTGTCTGGGATGATGATGCCGCCAGCCGTTTTTTCATTGGCTTCAATGCGGCGAACGAGCACACGATCGTGCAGCGGACGAAATGACATGTTTATTCCCTCTTCTTGAAAAAGCGAATTAGCACTCACACACAGTGAGTGCCAACAGGGGGCATATGGGTATCGGAAATCGCCGCGTCAAGCGCTTCGGCACATTCTTTTTGCTTCAAGTTCAGACCGGCAGAAGTCCCAGCCGTTTGCGCCAACTCCACCGCCAGAGCATGAGCAGACTGACGGCTGCCAGGCCGCCCGCAAGCCCGACCCAGACCCCGACCCCGTGCCATTCCAACCGAAACGCAAAGAAAGAGCCTGCCCCGATGCCAACCACCCAATAGCCCAAGATCGCGAATATCATTGGCCAGCGCGTGTCTTGCAGGCCGCGCAGCATGCCGGCGCCGACAACCTGCGCTCCGTCGAAGATCTGGAAGGCGGCCGCAACAGCAAGAAAGGAGACCGCAAGATCGATCACCGGCGCGTTGGCCGCCGTTGGGGCAAGGAACAGCTCGATGAGCTGATGCGGAAAGGTCCACATCAGGATCGCCATACATGTCATGAAGCCGGTGCCGAGCATGAAGGCCGTCCAGCCAGCACGGCGCAGTGCTTCGGGATCCTTCCGTCCATAGCCAAGCCCGACTCGCACTGTGGCTGCTTGTCCGAGGCCAAGCGGGACCATGAAGCTCAACGCCGCAAGCTGGAGCGCAACGGCGTGTGCCGCCACTGACGCTTCGCTGATCAAGCCCATAAGTCCGACAGCGGCAGCGAACACCGCACCTTCTGACCAGAGTGTCAGTGCGATCGGCAGCCCGAGGCGCGTGATCCTGCCGAAACGCGGCCAATCGCTGCGCCAGAAATGGCCGAAGATATGGAAGCGGCGGAACGCCTTGTGACGAACGGCGACAAGTCCCAGTCCGATCGCCATGATCCACCAGACAATCGTGGTCGTCACGCCGCCACCAAGAATGCCAAGTGCTGGCAGCCCGAAATGGCCGAAAATCAAGGCCCAGCCAAGCAACGCATTCAGCGCCACGCCGCCGACGCTGATAGCGAAAATCCAGCCCGGCCGCTCGAGCGCCGAGACAAAGCCGCGCAGCGATTGAAAGATCAGGAACGGCAGCATGCTCCACATATAGCCGTTCATGAAGGTGCCGGCCGTTTCGGCGAGTGCGGCGTCCTGCCCCAATGCGATTAGCACGGCGTCGGTGTTCCAGAGCACGGCCCAGGCGGGAATGACCGCCACGCAGGCAACCCAGACGGACTGGCGGAACCAGCGGCGCACTTCCCGCACGGCATTGAAGCGGCGGCCAAGGTCGGCCGCCATCATCGGCGCCGCAGCGATCACAAGGCCCATGCAGAAAATGGTCATCGACATGCAAAGGTTCAGCCCCAGCGCTGAAGCGGCAAGTTCATGGGGCCCGAGCCAGCCCATAAGCACGACATCGGTGGCCTGAATGAGCGCCATGGTCAGGTTGGAGAGGATCAGCGGCCAGGCAAGCGCCAGCGTGGCGCGAAACTCGTCGCGCCACAGATTTCCGCCAACGGAGGGCAGGGCTGGCTTTTCCAACATAGCCGACCAGAGTAGCGAATTTGGTCTTTGCCTGTCATCCCCAAAAACGCGGCGGCCAGGCTGTGTAACCTTTCGCGCTTTTCAGCGAAGGACAGGGATGCGAATGAAGTGGTCATGAAAGCAGACGATGCCAGCCTCCAGCGCCTGATGGCGCTTGCGCAGCAGGGCGATGCTGTGGCGTATCGCACGGTGCTTGTCGCGTGCCAGCGATGGCTCCTGCGGTATTTTTCCGGCCGGATCGTGCCAGCGCAGGTCGATGATCTGGTGCAGGAAACTCTTGCGTCGTTGCATAGCAAGCGTGCCAGCTACGATCCGTCCCGGCCGTTCCTGCCCTGGCTTGCCGCGATCGCGCGCTACCGGTGGGTGGACCAGCTGCGCCGGACCTATCGCCAGCAGGAAGATGAATTGCATGAAGACGTGGTGGGGGCGGATGAAGAGGAATCAATTGCAGCACGCATCAGCCTTGACCGGTTGCTGGGCTTCCTTCCCGAGCGGCAGGCCCATGTTATCCGGCTGGTCAAGATCGACGGCCATTCGATCACCGAGGCGGCGCTGCGCAGCGGCCAGTCAGAACCTTTGGTGAAGGTCAATATCCATCGCGGGCTCAAAAAGCTCGCAGCGCTGATTGAGAGCGAATGACGATGACGATTGATATCGAAACGCTGGTCGCTGACCTTCAGCCGGTTCGTCCGGTCTCTCCGCGTGGCGGGGTGCTGATTGCGCTCGTTGCCGCCGCCGTTGTTGTTGCGGTCGTTGCAGCGACGCTTGGTCTTCGCCCTGATTTCGTGGCGGGTGATCCGCATCCGGTTGTCATGATGCGCGAGGGCATGCTGCTCCTGCTCGGATTTGCATCGCTTGCCGCGGTCGTCGCATCCGCCCGGCCGGGGGTTGGTCAAAGCAGCACCGGTTGGCGCTGGGCGCTGGCTGCGGCATCGCTTTTTCCGCTTACGAGCATTGCACTTTCGATGACCAGCACCGGTTTTCCAATGGATGTGCTATTTTCCGTCGATGGCCCCTGGTGCTTCGGCGTCAGCATCGGCGGCGGATTGTTGATCGGAGCGGGGCTGACACTCTGGTTGCGGAGTGGCGCGCCGACCGCAATCAACCGCATCGGCTGGCTGGTTGGCCTCACTTCCGGCAGTTTCGGCGCCTTTGCCTATGGTCTGCACTGCTCGAGCATTTCCGTGTTTTACGTGGGCCTATGGTATACGGGCGCAATCATGCTGTGTGCGCTGCTTGGCCGACTGATCGTGCCACGGCTCATCCGCTGGTAAGTCTCGCTCGGTTTACAGTCGGCGAAGGCTCCCCTAACGAATGGGCCTGACCCGTATTGTGTAAAAAGGCGTTTTCATGAAACTCGTAAAGGGCGCTTGGGCGCTGCTTGTCGGCATCAAGGATGGGCTCGTCCTGATGGCGATGCTTGGCTTCTTTGCTTTGCTCTATGCTGTCGTGTCTGCCAGTCCCAATCCGCGAGGTGGGGAAGACGGGGCCCTTCTACTCGCCCTGGATGGTCCGGTCGTCGAGCAGAGCGAAACGATCGATCCGCGCGAGCTGCTACTCGGCCAATCTCCGGTCGGCCGACAATATCAGCTTTCGGATATCCTTCAGGCCCTGAAGGCCGCCGAGCGGGACGATGATATCAAGACGGTTGTGCTTGACCTGCAGGGTTTTCAGGGCGGCGGTCAGGTTGCGCTTGAAGAAATTGCCCGGGCGCTTGACCGGATCAAGGCCGCGAACAAGCCGGTTCTTGCGTATGCCGGCGGATATTTCGACGATTCCTACCTTCTTGCCGCGCACGCCAGTGAAATCTGGCTCGATCCGATGGGGGCCGCTGCTTTCGCCGGGCCGGGCGGTTCGCGCCTCTACTTCAAAGGGTTGATCGACAGGCTTGGCGTGAATGTTCACGTCTATCGCGTGGGCAAGTTCAAGTCTTTTGTGGAACCCTATACCCGCAGCGACCAATCGCCCGAAGCAAAGGCCGCCAATGAAGCGCTTGCAGGCGCGCTTTGGAGCAACTGGAAGGAAAATGTCGCGAACGCCCGCCCGAAGGCGCAGATCGCGGCCTTTGTCGCCAATCCACTGGGAGGCTTGGACGCGGCGGGTGGGAGTCTGACGCAGGCGGCCCTGAAGGCCGGTCTCGTCGACAAACTTGGGGATCGCGCTGCCTTTGGCAAACGCGTTGCTGCGATAGCCGGTGGCAATGACCACGGCCCGGCTGGCAATTTTCGCTACAGCGCCCTGAGCGAGTATCTGGCGGCGCATCCTGCCCGGCACGGTGGCAACAAGATCGGCATTGTTACCGTCGCCGGTGATATTGTTGATGGCAAAGCCCCTGCTGGCACAGCAGGCGGCGATACGATTTCGGAAATCGTCATGGGTGCCTTGGCCAAGCAGGACCTGAAAGCCCTGGTCGTCCGGATCGATTCGCCCGGGGGCTCGGCCTTTGCGGCGGAAAGGATCCGGCTGGCGCTTGCCGGGGCAAGGGCCAAGGGGTTGCCGGTTGTCGCTTCGATGGGCAATGTTGCGGCATCGGGCGGCTATTGGATCACGGGGGCAGCAGACAAGGTGTTTGCGGAGCCCTCGACAATTACGGGTTCGATTGGCGTGTTCGGAATCCTTCCGACGTTCGAAGCGACACTCGCGAAATATGGCGTGACAGCGGACGGCATCAAGACCACACCGCTTTCCGGCCAGCCCGACCTTTTCGCCGGGACCAATGCGACCGCTGATGCTTTCCTGCAAGCCGGTGTCGAGGATATCTACGCCCGCTTCCTCCGCCTTGTTTCGACGTCGCGCAAGCTTCCGCTCGACAAGGTCGGGGAGATTGCGCAGGGTAGGGTCTGGGACGGCGGGACTGCGCGCCAGCTTGGTCTTGTCGATGCCTTCGGTTCACTGGATGATGCCGTTGCCGAAGCGGCCCGCATGGCGAAAATCTCCCCCGATTCCGTCTCTCGGGTTTACCTCAAACCAGAGAAAAGCTTTCTCGCCAGTCTGTTCGAAGACGATATCGAAACAAGCCCGTCAGGCCATGTCGACATCTTCACCCAAATGGCCCGGCGGCAGCAGGCGCTTGCCTTGCGCGGACTTTCCGACGCGAAGGCGATGCTCGACGGGCCTGCCATTCAGGTCCGCTGTCTTGAATGTCCGTCTTCACTCCCGCTAAAGGCGGCACATTCCCCGCAAGACCTTACCCTAATTGACAGGATTGTTTCATGGTTGATTTGAGAGCCGCCACACCCGACGACGCGGAGGCGGTTACGGCGATTTATGCGCCCTATGTGGTGACCAATGCCGTATCGTTCGAAACCCGGGCGCCGACGGTCAAGGAAATGCGGTCGCGCATTGTGGCTGCCGGAGACGTTCATCCCTGGATCGTTGCCACCGAAAGCAATGTGATCCTTGGCTATGCCTTTGCCAAGCCCTTCCGCCCGGGGCCGACCCACCGGTTCGGTGTTGAGGTCGCGGTCTATGCCGCAGGCGAACTGGAAGGAAAGGGCTTCCGCAGGACTTTGCTTTCAAGCCTGCTCATGACCTTGACCGAGCAGAATTTTACTCAGGCCATCTGCACTCTGATGACGCCGAATGACAAGCTGATCCAGCTCTATGAATCGTGCGGTTTCCGTCGCGCGGGGGCCTATCGCGAGGTCTGCTTCAAGAACGGCCAATGGAGCGATATCGGGCTCTGGCAGCGCGAACTGGCGGAGGCAGGCACTCCGCCGGATGAGATCAAGCCATTCAGTTCCGTGGGTGTCGTCCGCGGCTGATCAGCGCTTGTAGGACGGAATGGCAAGACCGCGAGTGATCGCCAGCGCGCGCAGCCCGAAGCCGGAGACTGCACCGATAAGGGCTGCGGCAATCAGCGGGACGCCCAGTCCGGCCAGTATCACGAAGAGCGCCGCTGCCAGCGCTGCTGCCGTTACATACAGTTCCGGGCGCAGCAGGATAGACGGCTCTCCTGCCAGCACGTCGCGAATGATTCCGCCGACGCACGCCGTGATGACGCCCATCATCATGGCAGGCAGAAGGGGCACACCGAAGCTCAGGGATTTGGCCGCTCCGAACACGGCATAGACAGCCATCCCGACAGCATCGAACCAGTCGAGCGCACGCCCCTTCCAGAAGTGCGCGGGCGTCACCCAGATCAGCCCCGCGGTCGCCAAGCACACGGCGGGGACTCGCCAGTCATGGACCCAGAAGACAGGCGCGCCGATCAACAGGTCGCGAACCGTGCCGCCGCCCACGCCGGTAACAAGCGCGAAGAACGAGAATGTGACCAGCGTCTGCTGCCGTCTTGCCGCCGCCAAGGCACCTGAGGCTGCGAATACGGCGATGCCGAACAGGTCGAGCCAGGCGATGAGCGAGGGAGCGAGATCGACGGTGTCAACGCCCATTGGATCAAAATATGGATCGGCTTGCCGGTCACCGCCATCGCGGCTTCCTTGATCGCTTCCGAATGGGTCGGGTGGGCATGGCAGGTGTAGGCAATGTCTTCGGATGTCGCACCAAATTCCATGGCTTGCGCCGCTTGCGCGATCATCGTGCCAGCGACTGAGGCAATGCACCAGACGCCAAGGACGCGATCGGTCTTGGCATCCGCGATGATCTTCACGAAGCCGTCGGGCTCATGATTGGTCTTTGCGCGGCTGTTTGCCAGCATCGGGAATTTGCCGGTCTTGACCTCGCCCCGCTCTTTCGCCTGCTCCTCGGTCAAGCCGACGCCCGCGATTTCCGGCCAAGTATAGACGACCGACGGGATCACGTCATGGTTCACGATGCCGGTCAGCCCGGCAATATTCTCGGCAACGGCAATGCCCTCGTCTTCTGCCTTATGGGCCAGCATCGGGCCGGGGATCACGTCTCCGATGGCCCAGATGCCGGGAACTGTAGTGCGAAAGCTGTGATCCGTTTCGATCTGGCCGCGTGCGTTGACCGTCAGGCCAGCCTTGTCGAGCGCAAGGCCATCTGTATTCGGGCGACGGCCGATGGAGACGAGCACGACATCAGCCTCGATTGTTTCCGCCGCCCCTCCAGCTGCGGGCTCGACTGTGAGGGTTACGCCCTTGGCCTTGGCTTTGGCGCCCGTCACTTTTGTCGAGAGCTTGAATTCCAGGCCCTGCTTCCTGAAAATCTTGTTCGATTCCTTGCGGACTTCTCCGTCCATGCCCGGCAGAAT
The DNA here is from genome assembly GCA_016704425.1 of Sphingomonadales bacterium. Classification (GTDB taxonomy): domain Bacteria; phylum Pseudomonadota; class Alphaproteobacteria; order Sphingomonadales; family Sphingomonadaceae; genus Aquisediminimonas. The sequence goes on along the minus strand of JADJAC010000002.1, from coordinate 837,528 downwards.
CTGATCAAGATATTCGACCACCGTCACCTTCGCACCCAGCCGCCGCCAGACCGAGCCCAATTCAAGCCCGATCACGCCCCCGCCGATCACGACCATATGGCCGGGCACCTTCGCCAGTTCGAGTGCGCCGGTGGAATCGACGATCAGGCCCTTGGCGTTGTCGACGTCCACGCCGGGCAGCGGGGTCACCGAAGAGCCGGTCGCAATGACGATGTTGTTTGCTGTGTAGCTCGTGCCGCCCACGTCAATCGTGTTGGCCGACGTGAATGCGGCATGGCCTTTCAGCCAGTCGACCTTGTTCTTCTTGAACAGGAACGCGATGCCGCCGGTCAGACCCTTCACCGCGTCGATACGCTGGCCATGCATTGTGGCAAGGTCGAGGCTCATCTTGTCGATCTTGACGCCCAGCTTTGCCAGCGCTCCGCTTGCTGCTTCATCATAAAGTTCGGAGGCGTGGAGCATCGCCTTTGACGGGATGCACCCGACGTTGAGGCATGTCCCGCCCAGTGTTTCCCGCGATTCCACGCAGGCCGTCTTCAGGCCAAGTTGCGCTGCACGAATTGCAGCAACATAACCGCCGGGGCCGGAGCCGATGATGATGACGTCATAGTTCGATTCGGCCATTACGCGCCTCCTTAAAGATCGATCAGCAAGCGGGTCGGGTCCTCGATCGCATTCTTGACAGCAACCAGAAATGTCACGGCCTCACGCCCGTCGATCAGGCGGTGGTCATAACTTAACGCCAGATACATCATCGGGCGGATGACGATCTGGCCATCGCGGACGACCGGACGATCTTCTATGCGGTGGAGCCCGAGCACCGCGCTCTGCGGTGGATTGATGATCGGTGTGGAGAGGAGGCTCCCGAATACACCGCCGTTGGAAATGGTAAAGGTGCCGCCCGTCATGTCCTCAATCGTGAGCGTGCCATCCTTGGCGCGCTTGCCGAATTCGCCAATGCCGCGCTCGATTTCTGCGACTGACCTGGCCTGCGCATCGCGCAGGACCGGCACAACAAGGCCATTGGGGGCGGAAACAGCGACCGAAATGTCTGCATAGTTGCGATAGACGATTTCATCACCTTCTATCATGGCATTGACTGCGGGCACGTCCTTCAGCGCCATGCACACAGCCTTGGTGAAGAAGCCTATGAAGCCAAGGCGGACGCCATGTTTCTTCTCGAACAGATCCTTGTACTTCGCGCGCGCGGCCATGACTTCGGTCATGTCGACATCGTTGAAGGTCGTCAGCATCGCGGCCGTGTTCTGCGCTTCCTTCAGCCGCCGGGCGACCGTCTGGCGCAGGCGCGTCATCCGGACCCGTTCCTCTCCACGTCCTGACGGAGCAGACGCGACTGCGATGGGTGCCTCAACGGCTGAGGCAGGTGCCGTGCCGCCTTGCTTGGCTGCTTCCAGCACGTCCTCCTTGGTCAGGCGGCCGTCCTTGCCTGTGCCCCTGATCTTCGACGGATCGATTCCCAGCTCAAGCACCAGACGACGCACGGCCGGGGAGAGTGTCAGGTCGCCCGGAGTGTCACCCGCAGGCGCGGGGGCGGGAGCCACAATTGCCGGTGCGGACGCGGCGCTCTCGGGCTTGCTTGCTGCGGGTGTGCCGCTGCCTTCCCCGATTGACCCGATGACGGCTCCAACGCTGACGGTATCGCCTTCCTTGACACCGTGCGCGCCCATGACGCCAGCGACAGGCGCGGTCACTTCGATCGCGACCTTGTCGGTCTCCAGGCTCGCGATGGGTTCATCAGCGGCTACGGCTTCGCCCGGCTGCTTGAGCCATTGGCCGAGTGTCGCTTCGCTGATCGATTCACCCAGGGCCGGAACTTTGATTTCGGTACTCATTGGCATTCCTTGATCTGTATTCCTGCGAAAGCAGGAACCCATTGGTGGCGCTGGACTCCTGCTTTCGCAGGAGCACGCAGAGCGGGACCCGTCGTCATCCCTTCCTCTGCCGTCTGATTTCGGCGCGGACATTGTGGCCCAGCGCATCGGCAACAAGTGCGGCCTGTTCGGCCTGGTGGCGCTTGGCAAGGCCGGTTGCCGTGGCCGCGCTCGCCTTGCGTCCGGAATAATGCGGTCGCCTCGTGGCGACTTTGGCACGGGCGAGGCACTCCTCGATCAGTTCTCCGACGAAGAACCAGGATCCAGCGTTGCGCGGTTCTTCCTGCGCCCAGACCACGTCCTGGAGATTGGTCATTCTTTCGAGGCGCTTCACCAGCGGGTCGCCGGGGAAGGGATAAAGTTGTTCGATGCGGACGATCGCGGTATTCTTGTCACCCGCTGCATTCCGCGCGTCCATCAGGTCATAAGCGACCTTGCCCGAGCACAGGACGAGTCGCTTCACATCCTCGTCATCAGGAGCCCAGGGATCCGAAAGGATGCGCATGAAGTGGGCTTGATCGACAAAGTCTTCGACCTTGGAAACAGCCATCTTGTGCCGCAGGAGGGATTTGGGCGTCATCACGATCAGGGGCTTGCGGAACGGACGATGCATCTGGCGGCGGAGCAGGTGGAAATAATTTGCAGGCGTCGTGCAGTTGGCGACCTGCAGATTGTCTTCGGCGCACAGCTGGAGATACCGCTCAAGCCGGGCCGAGCTATGCTCGGGACCCTGACCTTCGTAGCCGTGCGGCAAAAGCATGACGAGCCCGTTGGCCCGCAGCCATTTCGCTTCGCCCGCCGCAATGAATTGGTCGATCATGACCTGCGCGCCATTGGCGAAATCGCCGAACTGGCCCTCCCAAAGGACCAGCGCCTTCGGATCGGCACCGGCATAGCCATATTCGAAGCCCAAAACACCAAATTCGGAAAGCGGGCTGTCGAGCACTTCGAAGCGGCCATGCGGCACGGTCGAAAGCGGGATGTATTTCGCTTCCGTATTCTGGTCGACCCAGACGGCGTGGCGATGGCTGAAGGTTCCACGCCCGGAATCCTGGCCTGAAAGGCGGACACCAAAGCCTTCGGACAGCAGGCCGCCGAATGCCAGCGCTTCGGCGGTTGCCCAGTCGAAGCCTTCGCCGCTCGCAAACATTGCCTTTTTGGCTTCCAGCACGCGGGCCAGTGTCGGGTGGATCGCGTGGCCGTCGGGCACTGTTGTGAGGGTCCGGCCGAGGCTTTCAAACAGCTTCTTCGAAATTCCGGTTTCGACATTGCGGCGGGCGCTTTCCGGATCAGCAGGCTTGTTGAGCCCCGACCAGCGGCCGCCAAACCAGTCCGCTTCGTTCGCCTTGTAGCTGGCCGCACTCTGGAATTCGGCCTCGAGCATCGCCGTGAACCGCATGATGTGCTCGCCGACCCAGTTTGCATCGATCACACCTTGTTCGATCAGGCGCGGTGCATAGACTTCCGAAACCGGCGGATGTTTCCTGATGTTGGCATACATCAAAGGCTGGGTGAAACTCGGTTCATCCCCCTCATTGTGCCCGAAGCGGCGATAGCACCACATGTCGATCACAATATCGCGGTGGAATTTCTGACGGAATTCGATTGCCATCTTGCATGCGAAGGTCACAGCTTCGGGATCGTCGCCGTTCACATGAAGGATCGGGGCCTGCACACCCTTGGCGACATCGGACGGGTAGGGCGAAGACCGCGCGAATTGCGGGCTCGTCGTGAAGCCGACCTGATTGTTGACGATGAAATGGATGCAGCCGCCGGTGTTGTAACCCCGGATGCCAGAGAAGCCGAGGCATTCCCACACAATCCCCTGGCCCGCAAAGGCAGCGTCGCCGTGCAGCAGGATGGGGAGGACCTGAACATGCTGGCCAAGATCGTCGCGCATTGTCTGGTTCGCGCGGACCTTGCCCAGCACGACCGGATCGACAGCCTCAAGGTGCGACGGGTTCGGCACAAGAGACATATGGACCTTGATTCCGTCGAACTCGCGGTCGGTCGAGGTGCCGAGATGGTATTTCACGTCGCCCGATCCGCCGACATCGTCCGGATTGGCTGAGCCGCCCGAAAATTCGTGGAAGATCACGCGGTAGGGCTTCGCCATCACATTCGCGAGGACGTTGAGGCGACCACGGTGCGGCATGCCGATCACAATCTCGCGGACCCCCAAAGCTCCGCCCTGCTTGATGAAGCTTTCGAGCGCCGGGATCATTGCTTCGCCGCCGTCGAGCCCGAAACGCTTGGTGCCGACATATTTGCGGCCGAGAAACTTCTCGTATTGCTCCGCCTCGATGACCTTGGCGAGGATCGCGCGCTTTCCTTCGACGGTGAAGCCAATCGTCTTGTCAGCGCCTTCCATCCGTTCCTGGAAGAAGCGCCGTTCCTCCACGTCGGCAATGTGCATATATTCAAGGCCAACTGCGCCGCAGTAGTTCGCGCGCAGGATATCGACGATCGCACGCACAGTCGTCCATTCAAGGCCAAGCGTGCCCCCGACATAGACAGGCTTGTCGAGGCCGGCGCCGGCGAAGCCGTGATATTCTGGGGTGAGGTCGGGCGGGATGTCCTGCTTGGTCATGCCCAGCGGATCGAGCTTTGCGGCCAGGTGACCGCGCACGCGATAGGTGCGGATCAGCATCATCGCGCGGATCGAGTCCCCTGCCGCTGCCGCAACTTCGGCTTCGGACAAGACCTTGCCCGACTTGGCAGCAGCAGCCTTGATTTCCACCGACATCTGGGTCGGATCAAGCGCGGCTGTCAGTTCATCCGTATCGAACAATGGCCAGTTCGGGCGCGCCCAGCTTGGACGATGCTCCGGCTCGAATTCGTGTTGCTCGTAACCCATGGGCGGGCCATTTCACCTCGTCAGCCCCTGGTCTCTGACGGCAGGGCCCCCGCGGGCTCGAGGTCGTATTGGCTGCCAACGGCGGCAGCCCCGCTCCGGGGCGACGCTTGAAGGTCGCTCGTTACACGATGTACAAAGTCCCGTTTCGCTGCTGGCCAATGTCCCCCCTATCCCTCCCCCCTGTGTCCGCCCCCTTCCCTCCCCCCCCCATTGCTTGGGGGGGGGAAACGCGAATGCCAGCCGCTTCCATGGCCGCGATCTTCGATTCCGCATCGCCTTTGCCGCCCGATACGATGGCACCGGCATGGCCCATGCGCCGGCCCGGAGGCGCGGTGCGGCCGGCAATGAAACCGACCATGGGCTTCTTGCGCCCCTTTTTCGCTTCGTCGATCAGGAACTGGGCGGCTTCTTCTTCTGCAGAGCCGCCGATTTCACCGATCATCACGATGGACTTGGTTGCGTCGTCAGCAAGGAACTGCTCAAGGCAATCGATAAAGTTGGTGCCGTTGACAGGATCACCACCAATGCCGACCGCCGTCGTCTGTCCGAGCCCTTCGGCTGTTGTCTGGAACACAGCTTCGTAGGTCAGAGTGCCCGACCGAGAAACGACGCCGACCGAACCCTTTGAGAAGATGTTGCCGGGCATGATCCCGATCTTGCATTCACCGGGCGTGAGGACGCCGGGGCAATTGGGACCAATCAACCGTGACTTCGAGCCCGAGAGCGCGCGCTTCACCTTGACCATGTCGAGGACCGGAATGCCTTCGGTGATGCAGACAATCAGCGGGACTTCGGCATCAATCGCCTCAAGGATCGAATCCGCAGCAAAGGGCGGCGGCACATAGACGACCGAGGCATCGGCGCCCGTTTTCTGAACGGCTTCTGCCACGGTGTTGAATACCGGCAGGCCAATGTGCACTGTCCCGCCCTTGCCCGGCGTGACGCCGCCGACCATCTGCGTCCCGTAGTCAAGCGCAGCCTGTGTGTGGAATGTGCCGGTATCGCCGGTCATCCCTTGGGTGATGACCTTTGTGTTCTTGTTCACGAATATTGACATTCGCCAATGCTCCTAAAATTGGATATTCAGTGTCGTGTAAATTTTCGAGTTCGCCATTGGCGTGCGCGTGTTCAAAATCGCGTTTGCTTGCCGCCCGTCAGCAAGCTTTCCGCTCGCTCGATAAAGGTGAGGAATATTGACTTCTTTGCCGCCCAAGCCGGCTGCCTTCATCCGGTCTTTGAAATGGTCGAAATAAGGATAGAAATTTTCCGGCCCCACTGCTCTCAAAAGGCATACGCTGCCCATTTTTTTGAACGTAGGGTATCTCGCCAGAATCAGTTCAAACTTGAACCCGTCAATTGAACTGGTCCAAGCGCGCATGAAGTCGCGATCTTTCGTGCTTATGTCAGACGGAAAAGCCGTGGCTGTCCAACCACTAGAGACGTCGGCCCTGGCTGCAATTGCCTCAAGGGATGCATTATTCTCCAGACAAAATGTAGCGAACGCATCAACAACTGCCTTGCCAGAGCCACGGTTATCCTGCGCACCGGCTGTCGATGTTCCTAAAAGCCCGACGGCAACGATAGCGACTGTCAGTGACCTCATCACTTCAAGCTCGGATCGATCTTCTTGCAGGCCGCCAGCAGTTCCTTCACCGCGTCGACTGACACGTTGAAATTCTTCTGCGCCTTGGCGTTCAGCTTGATTTCGGCGATGCGCTCGACGCCGCCCGCGCCGATCACAACCGGCACACCGACATAGAGGTTCTTCACGCCATACTGGCCCGTCAGGTTCGCGGCGCAAGGAAGGAGGCGCTTCTGGTCGCCAAGATAGGCCATGGCCATCTCGATCGCGCTGGTGGCCGGTGCATAATAGGCAGAGCCGGTTTTCAGCAGGCCGACAATTTCGCCACCACCTGCGCGGGTGCGGGCAACGATCGCGTCGATCTTTTCCTTGGTTGACCAGCCCATCTTGATCAGGTCGGGAACCGGAATACCCGCAACGGTCGAATATTCGATCACCGGAACCATGGTATCGCCATGGCCGCCAAGAACGAAGGCCGTCACGTCGCGAACCGAAACCTTGAATTCTTCAGCGAGGAAATGGCGGAAGCGCGCGCTATCCAGAACGCCTGCCATGCCGACGACCATATTGTGCGGGAGGCCGGAAAACTCGCGCAGTGCCCAGACCATCGCGTCAAGCGGGTTGGTGATGCAGATCACGAACGCCTTGGGCGCATGCTTCTTGATGCCTTCGCCAACGGCCTTCATCACCTTCAGGTTGATGCCCAGCAGGTCATCGCGGCTCATGCCCGGCTTGCGGGGGACGCCTGCAGTCACGATGATGACATCGGCACCCTTGATGTCCTTGTAGGAAGACGTGCCCTTGAGGTTAACATCAAAGCCTTCAACCGGCCCGGACTGTGCAAGATCGAGCGCCTTGCCCTGGGGAATGCCATCGACAATGTCGAACAGGACGATATCGCCCAATTCCTTTTGCGCTGCGAGGTGAGCGAGCGTGCCGCCGATCATGCCTGCGCCGATCAGCGCAATCTTCTTGCGTGCCATTGATCTGATGTCCTTCCATTGGCCGTAGGGGAATTGCGGTCGCCCTAAGCCAATTCGACCGGGCAAACAACCGCATAAATATCAAAAGTTACCAGTTTTGTTGCACTTGCGAACCATTTGCATTAATGACAGTCGGTTGACGCCGCTTTCGGAGTGGCTAGGCTGCTCCCCGTTCTGTCCTTCAGAGGTTGTGCGATGCCCGGCGTTCCGCAAAAGCTTACGATCGATATTGTTTCCGACGTTGTGTGCCCATGGTGTGCCATAGGCTACAAAGGCCTCGAGCAGGCGCTCTCCGCCCTGGGGGATCGGGTCGAGGCGACGGTTAGCTGGCATCCATTTGAGCTGGCCTCATATTTGCCCGCAGGCGGCCAACTCCTGAGCGATTATGTGCGCGAACGTTATGGCGCACCGGCCGAGCAAAGCCAGAAGAGCCGACAAAGGATCGTGGATGCTGGCGCAGCGGTTGGTCTGGACTTCCGTTATTCGGAAGGCAGCCGGATCTACAACAGCTTCAAGGCGCATCAACTGCTCCACTGGGCCGGCGAAGTCGGTCATCAAACCGAACTCAAGCTGGCGCTTTTCAAGGCCTATTTCACGGACCAGACGAACATCAATGACGAGGATGTTCTGATGATCGCTGTCGAGAGCGCCGGTCTTGATCCGGCAGAAGCAGCCGAGGTGCTGGCCGACCAGCGTTATGCAGGCAAGGTCCGCGCTGAAGAGAATTATTGGACCGAGCAGAATATCACTGGCGTTCCCGCCTTCATCATCAATGGCAAATACATGATCCCGGGCGCGCAGGATGCTGAAACCTTCGGTCGCGTCCTCGAACGGGTCCTCGAGAAGGAAGCGGCCTAGACCCGAAGGCTTTGGCTATGCAGCCTGGCCCTTGAACCCTTGGGCGACCACATACCATTCGGACGACCCCTTGCGGCTCGCGGGCGGTTTGGCATGCCTGACGGTCGTGAAATTCCGTTTGAGCAGCGCGACCAGATCATTGTCCGACCCGCCCGCCAGCGATTTCGCGATGAAGGCTCCGCCGGGCTTTAATACTTGCACCGCAAAATAGGCTCCAGCTTCCACCAGGGCCATTGTCCTAAGATGATCTGTCTGCTGATGCCCGACGGTATTGGCGGCCATGTCTGACAAAACGAGGTCTGCCGGTCCGCCCAGCGTCTCTTGCAGCCACTCTGGAGCGGCATCGTCCATGAAATCCATCTGGGCAATTGTGACGCCGTCAATCGGGTCTACTGGCAGAAGGTCAATGCCGACAATCGCAGCTGCAGGACATTTGCGCCGCACCACCTGAGACCAGCCTCCAGGCGCGATCCCCAGATCGATGACGCGCTTGGCACCTTTGAGGAAGCCGTATTTCTCATCCAGTTCGATCAGCTTGTAGGCGGCACGGCTCCGGAAGCCCTCCGCATGGGCGCGTTTGACATAGGGATCGTTCAGTTGCCGCGCGAGCCAGCGTGTGGACGATGCTGTGCGTCCCCGCGCCGTTTTGACCCGTGTATGCCCGCCTGATCCGCCACGGCTCATGTGCGGGCGCCAAGCTGCATCAACTGGCGCAAAATGCCTTCCCGAATGCCCCGATCGGCGACGCCGACCCGGGGGGCTGGCCAGATATCCAATATAGCTTCCAGAATCGCGCAGCCGGCAACCACAAGATCTGCGCGCTCCTGCCCGATACAAGCCAGTTTGGCACGCTCTGACAGTGAGGAGCGCGAGAGCTTGGCACTGATCCCGCGCATGGATTCGCTCGGGACGATAAGCCCGTCGATCATTTTGCGGTCATAGCTTGGAAGGCCAAGATGGACGCTGGCCAGCGTTGTCACGGTTCCGCTCGTGCCGAGCAGGCGAAGATTGCTGCCGTCGAACGTCTGGCGGGCTGCAAATTCGGCAAAACTGTCAAGGACACGCGTCCGCATCCGTTCGTATGCAGACAGACGCAGGTCCAGGCAATCCGGGTCTGCGCCCTCGGATTCTGCCAGAGATACAACACCCCAGGGCACGCTCAGCCAATCGAGCGTACGGGGCTCTTCGCCGCTGGTGTCGACAATCACGAGTTCGGTTGAGCCGCCGCCGATGTCAAAGACCAACGCCGGCCCATCGCCGTCTTCGAGCAGACGATGACATCCCACCACTGCCAGCCGGGCCTCTTCCTCGGCAGCAATCACGTCGAGCTTGATTCCCGTTTCCCGATAAACGCGGTCGACGAATTCCGCACCATTTGCGGCCCGTCTGCACGCCTCCGTTGCCACTGAACGTGATAAGTGGACATTCCGCCGCATCAGCTTTTCAGCACATACGGCAAGCGCTGCCACCGTGCGATCCATGGCCGCATCGCTCAGCCGTCCACTCGCGCCCAGGCCTTCGCCAAGCCGGACAATGCGCGAAAAGGCATCGACGATGAAGAACTGGTCGCCATCAGGCCGCGCAATCAGCATCCGGCAATTGTTCGTGCCAAGATCGAGTGCAGCATAGGAACGGCGCGCAGGGAAGCGCGCGCGATAGCCCCCTTCGGGCTTTTGTGGCGGGGCATTCGGATCGCGGCGATGCCGCGACGGCCCCTGGGCAGTAAAATGGGTCATGCCCGACAACTTTTCTGTTCTCCGCACGGCACGCGCCGCCGGTACTTGACGATGTTTCTAATCCAAAGTCGCGCATTCCGCAAATCGGGCAGGCGTTGACTTGCGCGGCAAGCCAACCTATCAGCGCCGCCTGCCCGCTGCCCCGTCGTCTAACGGTAAGACACCGGACTCTGACTCCGTTTATTGAGGTTCGAATCCTCACGGGGCATCCAGGGATTTGTATTAGTTTCAATGGGTTACGTTAAATGGCCTATTGAAATGCTCAACATCCGATTCCCGTCTATTTCCACGCATTTCCGTGGGCTCGCAAAGGGCGCCGGCGCGTCCATGCAACAAGGATGCAACATGGGTGGCAGCAAATTGAGGTCTGAGCTCGGCGGATTGGCGCATATTTTTGTGAAGAATCTGGCCGGCGGGTGAGTTTGCGACCCCGGCGATGTCAACGAAGGTTAGGCAGAGCGCGCGTCCGTTAAGGCCTTGCATCCCGGCGACCTGTCCGCGGGGGCACGCTTGGACCGGGTCAAATATGTAGGGAAGGCCGGTGTCGCTGCTCGGGTTGAGTATGACGTGGGCGAAGGGTCGCTTCACGCCGGCTTGGTTGGCGTATTGTTCCGGGCGATGATCACCCGTGCGGTCGAGCGGGGGATGGTGCTAGGCATCGAGATCGCCGATCTGCCCGCGTTGTTTGTTAGTGCAAAGCGGACCACTCTGTGGGGGCCGGTCAATTGCGAGCAGCTTCGATTATCTGCTCAAGGTTCGGACAGCAGACATTCACAGTTACCGGCGGGTGCTGGGAGAGAAGATTTCAAGTTTGCCTCATGTTGCCAGCACTTCAACCTTTGTCGTTATGGAGTCGATCATTGACGCAGGACCGTAAGCGGAGCGAGGGCACCGTCAAAGCGACTACACCGGTTGGCAGTGGGGCCACATGAGAGGTAGGGCAGGGGTATGCCTCGACCTCACAAACCCGCTGGCCCGTTCCGCTATTTTCACGCGCCGCCCGAATTAATCCGGCTCGTCGTTTTGCTCTATGTTCGTTTTTCTCTGTCGCTTTGCCCTGTGATGGTCCGAAGCCTATAATTAACATAGCATCTATTGCCACTTATCCCACATAATTGCATTTTCAGACATTGTGGGATAATAGGGATGTTATGACCCAAGTTCGCCCCTTTAGTGACGAGCAGTCGCGGCTGCTTGTCAATCTGCGCCAGCGCTATGAGGGGTGGATGGCCTCTGAACGTGCGCTTGCAGAGCTGCCCTATGATTTGCGCCGGAAGACCGTGACTGGTCGAGCATATCTCTATGAAATCCGAGATCGCAGCGGCAACGGCAAAAGCCTTGGCCCGATGGATGAAGCGCTGGAGGCGCGGTTTTCAGATTACCACATGCAAAAGGATGCGCTGAAAGCACAGATCAAGGCACTTCGGTCCTTGCTTGCCGAGAGCGCCGCACTTTACCGGGCATTGCGCTTACCTTTGCTATCGAGTGATGCCGGACCGATTCTGCGCGAATGCGACCGGTGGCAGCTTCTGGGCTCGCACCTTCTTGTGGTCGGAACCAATGCGATCGTGGCCTATATGGTTGAAGCCAATGGCATTATCGACCTCCCTGACGAAACCGAGGATTTTGATCTCGCCTGGGTCAGCGAAACTCCCGAGGACGCTGATCGCCGCGTCTGGGACATGTTGAAAGCAGTCGATCCCACCTTCACAATCAACAGTGAGCGGGATTTTCAGGCGCGCAATGCGAAGGCCTATGAGGTCGAACTGCTCGTGGCCCCTTCGCGCGCTGCAACGATGGGAGCTTCGGACCGGCCCAAGCCTGTCCCGCTCCCCGAGCAGGAATGGCTCTTGCTCGGTCGCCCCGTCGATCAGGTGATCGGGTGTCGAGACGGCACTCCTGCCCGTATCGTCGCGCCAGACCCGCGGTGGTTTGCGCTGCACAAGCTCTGGATGGCCGGTCAGGCCAAGCGCAACCCGCTCAAGCGCCCCAAGGACAGAAAACAAGGGCTGGCGCTGCTGAGTGCGGTTGAGCATGCCATGCCGCATTATCCCCTTGATGCGGCGTTCGAGGCCTTGCTGCCGGACGCCTTGAGATCATGCTACGACGATTGGCGATCCAGGACATCCGGTGCGCCTCAGGCGGACTGGCAAACCTGAGAATTGATTTAACATAACATCTATTGTCCTCTCTGAACATTGTAAGCGCCAAGTCGAAATGTCACCGCAGACATTCGCGAGTGGTTCTGACGTGACCCCCAACCTTCATCCAGTTGCGATTAGAGCTGCGGCGGGGGCAATTGACAAAGTGCGCCGCGCTGAATTCGCGCTTGCGCTAAAGTTCAGCGAGGAGGTCTTGCCAAGTCATAGCGACTGATAATCTGTGTAGCCGCGTCCTCCTCCAACGTAGAGAAGAGTGGTCGGGGTTTCGCAGCGCGGCTCGCGTTCGCGAGCGTTCTGGCAGGTCCGGGTTGGCAATGAAGGCGCGCCCGAAGGAAACTGCTTCGGCACGGCCGCTAACCATGGCGCGTGCGCTTTCGGCCTTGAGGTTGTTGTTCGCTATGATCGGGCCGGACCAGTTTGATCGCACCATCCCGAGCGTGTCCAGATCCGCAAGTCCCATGTCGATAACATGAACATAGGCCAAACGCTCCTTCGAGGCTGGATCGCCGATCTGATTCTGCTGCGCAGCAGCGCCGGGAAAATAGGGCAGGATCGGCGGTATCCATCCCGTTATAGGGGTTGCCGGGCGAAATGCGCAGGCCAACGCGCCTGGGACCGATCAATTCAGCCATATGCGCCAGAATCCTTGCAGGAAAGGCCGCGCGATTCTCCGGGAGGCCGCCAAAGCTGTCAGTGCGCCGGTTGCTCGCGGGGTTCAGAAACTGGTTGATCAGATACCCGGCTTGCACAATGCGGTTCTACGCCGTCCAGACCGGCGGGCGTGCATTCAAGGCCGCCTGACCGAAGCGCGCGCGATAGCCCCCTTCGGGCTTTGTGGCGGGGCATTCGGATCGCGGCGATGCCGCGACGGCCCTGGGCGGTAAAATGGGTCATGCCCGACAACTTTTCTGTTCTCCGCACGGCACGCCGCCGGTACTTGACGATGTTTCTAATCCAAAGTCGCGCATTCCGCAAATCGGGCAGGCGTTGACTTGCGCGGCAAGCCAACCTATCAGCGCCGCCTGCCCGCTGCCCCGTCGTCTAACGGTAAGACACCGGACTCTGACTCCGTTTATTGAGGTTCGAATCCTCACGGGGCATCCAGGCAAACACAGGTATTTCAATGAGTTAGGAAGGCGAACTCGTTGAGCGAAATGCCCAACTTGTTCAGTCCATTCCCGCCTCTTTCCGGTGGTTTCCCGAAAGCCCCGGCACGCCCCTGCAACAAGAACGCAACACGGGCGCGCGGGACCTGACAACTAATTTCCCGCAAACTTTGATCACTGCGCTGCTGCCGCTGGGGCAATTGACAAAGTGCGCCGCGCTGAATTCGCGCTTGCGCTAAAGTTCAGCGAGGAAGTCTTGCCAAGTCATAGCGACTGATAATCTGTGTAGCCGCGTCCTTCGCCAACGTAGAGAAGAGTGTAGTCGGGTTTTCGCAGCGCGGCTCGCGTTCGCAAGCGTTCTGGCAGGTCCGGGTTGGCAATGAAGGCGCGCCCGAAGGAAACCGCTTCGGCGCGGTCGCCTTCAAGCAGGGCGCGTGCGCTTTCGGCCTTGAGGTTGTTGTTCGCTATGATCGGGCCTGACCAGTTTGATCGCACCATCCCGAGCGTGTCCAGATCCGCAAGTCCCATGTCGATAACATGAACATAGGCCAAACGCTCCTTCGAGGCTGGATTGACGATCTGATCTGCTGCTCGCAGCAGCGCCGTGAAAACAGGGGCAGGATCGGCGGTATCCATCCCGTTATAGGGGTTGCCAGGCGAAATGCGCAGGCCAACGCGCCCGGGACCGATCAATTCAGCCATATGCGCCAGAATCCTTGCAGGAAAGGCCGCGCGATTCTCCGGGGAGCCGCCAAAGCTGTCAGTGCGCCGGTTGCTCGCGGGGTTCAGAAACTGGTTGATCAGATACCCGCTTGCACAATGCAGTTCTACGCCGTCCAGACCGGCGGCGCGTGCATTCAAGGCCGCCTGACCGAATTCCCCCACGACACGTTCAATGTCTTCGGCATGCATCGCCCGCGGTTCTGCACATGAGGCTGGAACACCATCCGGACCTGGCACCAGATCTGTGCAGCGCATGGCCGACGGTGCGATGACATCCGCATCATAGCCTCGATTTGCCGAAACGACGACTCGACCACAATGCATCAACTGCATCACGATTTTTCCGCCTTCGGCATGTACCGCTTCGGCAACCGATGCCCACCCGGCAATCTGTTCTTGCGACCATATGCCGGGCGTTCGCCAATAGCCCTTGCCTTCCGGGGACGGTTGGGTGCCCTCGGTGACGATGAGCCCGGCACTTGCACGCTGGCGATAATATTCGCTCATCAACGGCGTCGGCACGTCACCCGGACCGGCACGATCGCGTGTCATGGGGGCCATGACGATGCGGTTGGCCAAGGATAGCGCGCCTAGTCGCACTGGCGCAAAGAGCGGGTCGTTCATTCGAATTCCGTCATTAAAGTCTATCATTGACCACGATTTGCGTTAGATAATATGGTAAATATTACGCAGATCAAGGAAGGAAGCGGCAGTGCGCTATGAATTTGACGGAAAAGTGGCGTTGGTAACGGGAGCAAGCGGAGGGATTGGGCGTGCGACCGCGATTGGCTTCGCAAAGTCCGGCGCAGTTGTCCTGGTTGCCGATGTCAATGCCGATGGCGGCAATGAAACGGTTGCCCTGATCGAGGCTGCGGGCGGAATTGCGGTGTTCCAACGCTGCAATGTTGCGGATAGCAATGACGTCAAGGCGCTCGTTGCCCGCGCAGTTTCCGAATTTGGTCGCCTCGATTTCGCGCACAACAATGCGGGGATCAATTCGATCATGGCCAATGAATATGATGATGAGATCTGGGCCAAGAGCATTGCGATAAACTTGACAGGTGTCATGTTGTGCATGCGCGAAGAGGCTGAAGCGATGTTGAAACTGGGGGGTGGGGCGATCGTGAACACCGCTTCGATCAACGGATTGGTGGGCAACCCGACGCAACCGGCTTATGTCGCTGGAAAGCATGGCGTGGTCGGTCTGACGCGGCATGCGGCCCTCAAACATGCGCGGGCAGGCATTCGCGTCAATGCCGTTTGTCCAGGCGTGATCGAAACGCCGATGACCGATAGCGTTGCCGCCAACCCCGAAATCCGCAAGATCATGGAGAGCATGACTCCAATGGGGCGAATGGGCCAGCCGGAAGAAATCGCCAGCGCTGTGCTCTGGCTCTGTTCCGATCAGGCCAGCTTTGTCACGGGGCATGCCATGGTCATCGATGGTGGAGCGACGGCATTCTAGACGTTCCAGATTGCATGTCATGGCGCACGGCCGTCGGCTGACGGCTGCCAGTCCACCGTGAGACGCGATGGGCGCGTATTACATGCCGCCGAGATCGCATCCCCTTTGCACAAGGATCGGGCGCAGCGCGCGGAAGGCAGCGGGCGTCCTGTAGAGCGGGATGGTTGGATAGAGATGGTGGATGATGTGATATTGCATCCCTGACGAAGCGATATTGCCCCAGATACTCCTGAAGGCCCGCGTATCAGAATAGCGGCCTTGCTGTGTCATGGGCCGGTGGGGCGCCCAGCTCAGATAGAAGTTGATATAGACCGAGCTGATCTTGAGCGGCAGCCACCATAACAACAGTGCCTCCCACACATGCCCGCTCCACGCCAACGCGGCGAGGATTGTATATTGCGACACACGGGCAATCATGGCGTGCAGCATGGCTTTCCTGGAAGCAGGCGTGCCAAGTCGATTCAATGTTTCTCCGTAACGATCATGGCGTGGCTGGCTTTTCACAATTGCCTTGCCAAGACCGCCAAGAGCCGTTGGCGCTGCCATGGGATAATCGGGGTCGAGGTCCGGGTGATTGGCGTGGCGGTGGTGTTCATAGTGTGTGACCCGCAGGACAGAGAGCGGGATCCACATCGGGATGACAGAAACCCAGCCGACAAATTCGTTGAACCAGTGCCACCGCGAACCTTCCGGAAAGATGATATTGTGCTGGGCATCGTGTGAAGGCAGGTAGCTGACCGAAAGATTGAGCAACGCGATCAGGAAACCGGCCCAAAGTGGCAGGAGCCCTGCAAACACAAGCGGCCAAAGAGACAGCCAGACAGTCGTGTTCACGAACGGCCAAATGACCATTGGCCATGGAAACCCGCCAATAAAACGGTCGGCAATTGCCTTTTCCTGAGCGCGCAGGCTCTGCTGCGATACCTGGGCTACCACAGCCATGTCTTTCGCCGGCGGGCCACAGCACCTAGGACGATACCAAGCACAAGTCCGAACTGAATTGGGGAAAGCCCAAACGGGCCGGAGAGCCTGGCAAGCTCGAGAATTGCTGCAATCATCGGTGCAAGAAAGCCAATGCCGAATAGGATCGGGCCAAAGCCAAATGCAATGCCAATCAACCGCATGGTTCGATGCTCCTCATTCCGGAAAATTTTCATGAACCAACAGACCGGCATGATTGACCCAATTTGAAGGCAATGTCCATTCTGCCCCCAAGAGCGACAGCAAGCCCTATGGATCGGCGGAATCTGCAGCCGACCTCAGCCAGTCCGCAGTTCGGTTTTGAGCACCTTGCCACTCGCATTGCGTGGTAGGTCAGTCACGATGTGAAAGCTCCGAGGCACCTTGTAATTTGCCATGTTTCCCCGACTCCATGCTGCAAGCTCAGCTTCGCTGGCTTCGGCATTTGGACGTAGCACCACAAAGGCCTTTCCGATTTCGCCCAGCCGCTCATCGGGAACCCCAATAACGGCGACCATTGCGATTGCGGGATGGGCAGCGAGAAGTTTCTCCACTTCGGCGGGATAGACGTTGAAGCCGCCCGAAATGTAAAGATCCTTCTTGCGGTCTGTAATGCGGACATAGCCGGCATCGTCCATGGTTCCCACGTCGCCAGTGTGCAGCCAGCCGTTTCCGTCAATGGCCTCGGACGTTGCTTGCGGATCGTCGAGGTAGCCGAGCATGACGCCCTGTCCGCGAACGAGGATCTCGCCGGTTTCCCCGCGTGGTACTTCCCGGCAATTATCATCGGCGATGATCACTTCATTGCCCGGGATCGCAGCCCCGCAGGATTGCGCAATGAGATCAGCCGGATCACCAGGGCGACAACTGGTGATGTTGACGCACTCGGTCATGCCATAGGCCGTGATGATGTCGCGGATGCCAAGCTCCGTCCGGATACGTTCGACGAGCACCGGAGGAACCGTTGCGGCACCGGTTGTTCCACCGCGCAAAGATGCGGTCTCGAATGGCTGACTGTCCCGCTCGGACAGCAGCATCTGGAATATCGTTGGAGGACCTGGAAGGAAGTTGATCTTCAATCGTTCAATAAGGTCAATAGCCTTTGCCGTTTCGAATTGAGCCATCGGAACCGCAACGGCCCCGCTCAGCAGGCACGCAACCCAGCCAACCTTCATTCCGAAGCTGTGAAAGAACGGGTTGGCGATCAGGTAGCGTTCGCCGAACGTCAGGCCAGTATTTTCAATCCAAACAGCGCATTGTGGTAGCACTCGACCATGAGTCATAAGGACGCCTTTGGGGCTGCCCGTCGTTCCGCTGGTAAAAAGAATATCCGAAACTGCGTCCGCGTCGACCAGTGCCAGAGCTTGATCGACTGCTGGATCGCCGGCACCGCGGCCGAGGGCAACAAACGCATCGAATTCCCGATCGAACATGACAATCTCGTCGAGGTCGGGAAGATTTTCATCCGACAATAGTGCGCGATAGTCGATCCCGAGGAAGTCACTGACCGTAAAAAGGATACGCGCTTTGGATCGGCGCAGAATGTCTCCGGCCTCACGACCTTTCAATCGAGTGTTGAGCGTGACGACCGTCGCGCCAATCGCCATTGTGGCGATGGCCGCGATAATCCATTCGCGGCGGTTCGGGGCCCAAATGGCAACGCGGTCGCCAGCCTTGATTTTCTTGACCAGCAGCGCCGAAGCCGCCGCACGGCTACGCTGCCAGAGCTCGGCGAAAGTCCAGACGACATCGTCTTCTATCAACGCAGTCGCGTCGGGCCATGCGCGTGCGGCAGCTTCTGCGGCGTGCGGGATTGTGGCGGGAAGCGGATCAAGCATTTCAGCCGGTGGGAATCATGTTGCTCGGGCCGAAAAAGGCGCGCATTTCCTTGACCTTGCCGTCGGCGTCGAAGGCAAATGTATCGATGACATGGATTTCCATGTCCTGGCCATCAAAGTGGAGCGGGACATGGAACGCGAACGCGGCATGATCTGCGCCGACACGGACTGGCCCATCGAGCACTAGCTTGGCACCCGTCGCCATCGACATCTGGTAGAATTCGCGAATGGCATCATGGCCGCATTTTGGTGGTGTTCCAATCGGATCCTCTATCACGGCATCGTCGGCGAAGATTGCAACTGCCAGTTCAGGGTCTCCCTTGCCGAAAGCGTCGACATAAGCATGCACGGCGGCGGTCATCTGCTCTGGCGTGGGCATGATCAGGTCTCCGGAAAGTAGCGGCTGATGGTATCGACAACACAGGCAGGTTTATCTCCACCCTCGATATTTATGGTCACGCGGACGATCGCCTGGATTGCGCCCTTCATCTCCTCGACAGAGATGATCTCGCCGGTGCCGCGAATGCGGCTGCCGACCTTGACGGGCGCGAGAAAACGCAGGCGGTCAGCACCAACATTCACGGCGTGGGCAAAACCTCGCACCTCGATCAACTCCGGCAGGAAGTGGTTGACCAGACTCATGGTGAGATAGCCGTGCGCAATCGTGCCCCCGAACGGCCCGGCCCTGGCGCGCTCGGTATCAACATGAATCCACTGATGATCGCCCGTGACATCTGCAAAGCCGTTGACGCGTTGCTGGTCAATGTGCAGCCATTCGGTGGGACCCAGGATCGTTCCCTCGCTGCCAAGCAGGTCGCCGGGTGTTTCGAAAATCCGGGTCATGCGTGCTGGCTCGAGACCGAGATAATTTCGCCGGTCATGTAGGTTGAAAGATCGGAAGCCAGGAAGATCATCACATTGGCTACTTCCCAAACTTCGGCTGGGCGGCCGAAGGCCTCCTTTGCGGAAAGCTGGGCGAGCAGATCTTCGGTCGTCACCTTTGCCAGAAAGGCGTGCATCGCAATCGAAGGCGCAACCGCGTTGATCCGCACGCCATGTTCGGCTGCTTCAA
Source organism: Sphingomonadales bacterium (assembly GCA_016704425.1). GTDB lineage: Bacteria > Pseudomonadota > Alphaproteobacteria > Sphingomonadales > Sphingomonadaceae > Aquisediminimonas. The sequence goes on along the minus strand of JADJAC010000002.1, from coordinate 818,294 downwards.
CCGCAGAGCAGCGTGTGAAAGCCATGACACCTGCCTTTGCGGCAGCATAATGAGCTTGGCCCTTTTGCGCCCGCCAGCCAAGCACGGACGCATTGTTCACGATCACACCCGATCTGCGCTCGTACATTGAGGGCAGGAATGCCCGTGACATCCTGAAGACGCTGTTGAGAGTCACATCGATCACGCGCGTCCATTGATCGTCGGTCATCTCGACGACAGGAACTTCGCCGCCCAATCCGGCGTTATTGATCAGAACATCGACATGGCCGAGTTCCCGTTTCGCCGACTGAAGAAGTCCGTCGACCTGTTCCTGCATGGTAACGTCGCAAACACATGTCGCAGGCCGCTTTCCGGTTTCGGTCGCAATCCGCTCAGCCGCTTCTCCAAGGCGGCGTTCATGGAAATCGCTGATCAGTACATGGGCGCCTTCTTCTGCGGCCCGCTTGGCAACCGCAAATCCGATACCGGTTCCGGCGGCCGCCGTCACGACAACGGTCTTGTCCTTCAGGAGATTCCTTGGCGTTGGATAGGCCGGAACGATCATATGTCACCTCTGGGTTCGCGCGGCATCCCAAGACCGCGTTCAGCAATCAGGTTGCGCTGGATCTGATTTGTGCCGCCGTAGATCGTGTCGGCGCGCGAATAGAGGAACAGATTGGGCAGCAGGTCCCACTCATAATCCGCATTATCCGTGATCTCACCGGACTGGCCCAACACGTCCATTGCAAGCTCACCAAGGTTGCGCCGCCAACTCGCCCATTGGATCTTGTAGGTCAGTGCAGCGCCATCGACTTTCGAATGGTCCGTATTGGAAAGCATGCGCAACGCCCCATAGCGCATCAAACGCAGACCAATTTCGGCTTGGGCAATACGTTGCCTGATCAATGGGTCCTCGGCCGTGTCATTGGTTTTGGCGGCTGCAACAATGGCATCAAGTTCGTTGCGAAAAGCCATCTGCTGTCCAAGCGTGGAAACGCCACGTTCGAAAGCGAGTAGCCCCATCGCGATCCGCCACCCGTCGCCAGCACCGCCAATCATGCTGTCTGCCGGGCACGTGGCGTCCGTAAAGAATGTCTCGTTGAACTCGGCATCGCCGTTGATTTGCTTGATTGGCCGTATTTCGATGCCGGGTTGGTCAATCGGCATCATCAGGAAGGAAAGCCCCCTGGGGCCCTTCGAGCCCTCTTCGGTTCGCGCGACGACGAAGATCCAGTCTGAGATGTGCGCAAGACTCGTCCAGATCTTCTGGCCGTTTACAACCCACTTCCCGCCCTCAATACGTCCCTTTGTGCGGACGCTGGCTAGATCGGAGCCCGCATTGGGTTCAGAAAATCCCTGACAGAATATCGTCTTGCCCGCAGCGATATCGGGCAGAAAGCGCCGCTTCTGCTCATCGGTACCAAAGGTCAGTATTGTTGGGCCGGCAAGTTCGATACCAATGTGATTGACCCTTCCGGGGACGCCTGCTCGGGCATATTCTTCGGCAAATATTACCTGTTCGGCAAGCGCAGCGCTTCGTCCTCCCCACTCCCGTGGCCAACCGATGCATGACCAGCCATTTTCCCCGAGATGCTGCTCCCATTCCTTGCGACGCTCCGCCTTTGCGGTCAGCGTTGTGATGCCCTTGATGTCGCGGAAAGGGCCGGCCATCTGCGCATTAAGCCAGTCAGCGCATTCCTGGCGGAATTCCTCTTCCTTGGCTGAGAAGCCGAGCTTCATGCCGCTTCTCCCAGAACCATCGCTGCCACCCGTTCCCGGTGAAAATTACCGTCTCCGAGCATGGTCTGGATTGATCTTGCCCGCTTGAAGAACAAATGAGCGTCATGTTCCCATGTAAAGCCAATCCCGCCATGCAACTGGATCATGTTGCCAGCGCACATGAAAAAGGTGTCTGCGCAGAAGCTTTTGGCCGCATGCAGCGCCAAGAGCGCCTCATCTGAATCCTCGTCGACCGCACAGGCAGCCCAATAGACCGCAGATCGGGCTTGCTCGATTTCAATCAGCATGTCCGCAAGACGATGTTTGTAGGCTTGGAACGAGCCGATTGCCCGCCCGAACTGGACACGCTCCTTTGCATAGGCCACGGTCCTGTCGAGTGCTGCCTGAGCGCCGCCCAATGCTTCGGCAGCAAGGCAGATCCAGCCACCTGAATGGACGGCGTTGATTGCACGCTCGACATCTGCAAGAGGTTCCGCACTTGCCTGATCCAGCGTCACTTTTGCAAGCGGGCGCGTCTGGTCCATTGTCGTGTGGCGGCGCACCGAAACGCCCGGAGCATCAGCGCGGACGATCCAGGCATTTCCCGGAACAACAAAGACAAAGACGTCCGCAACCGCCCCGTGCGGGACCAAGTCGAATGTCCCCGAAAGTTTTCCACCAGTATAGTCAGCCTTTGGCATGCCCTCGCAAGCGGCAACGCATTGCCCGCTTGCCAACTTGGGCAACCATTCCATCTTTTGGGCTTCACTGCCCCCCGGCGGCAATTGCGCGGGCGGCTGTCGCAAGCCCAAGCAAGGGCAAAGCTGCAACTTGCGCACCGGCCGCCTCAGCGACGAGTGCAAATTCGACCATCCCCAGCCCGGCACCACCATACAGCTCGGGAAGTCCAATGCCTGCCAGGCCCAGGTCTGCACAGAACCCCTGCCACAAGTCGCGGTCAAGGCCATCGACTGCCATTGCTTTGCGGGTCCGCTCCGAACACGCATGCTCGCCAAAGAAGGTTTTCGCAGTCTCGCCGATCATCACCTGTTCGTCAGTGAAAGCGAAATCCATCAGGCTGTCCCCCAGACCTTTCTTGGCTGTACCCGTTTGGCAAGCAATTGGTCGACCGCCAAGCCAACTTCGCTGGCGGCCCAACATGCGCCCTTGTCTAAGGACGGCCCCTCGCGCCAGCCGTCTTCGAGCATGATCTTGCCACCTTCGAGTTCAAAGACGCAGCCAGAGACATGGGCGCTTTCGCTGCTGCCAAGCCAGACGACCGTCGGCGCGATATTTGCCGGATCCATGACGTCAAACGAATTTCCTTCTGTGGCCATTTTTTCGGCGAAAGCCTGTTCGGTCATGCGGGTGCGAGCAGACGGGGCAAGCGCGTTGGCGGTGATGCCATAGCGTCCCAGTTCGGCGGCTTGCACAAGCGTGAGTGATGCGATCCCGCCCTTGGCGGTTGAATAGGCAGCTTGCGCGATACTGCCTTGCAGGCCGGCTCCAGACGATGTGTTGATGATCCGCGCATCGGGGTTGGCACCGAGTTTCTGCTTTTCGCGCCAATAATTCACTGCATGGCGTGAAAGACAGAAGTGTCCGCGCAAATGGACGTGCATCGTCGCGTCCCATTCTTCCAATGTGGCGGAAACGAACATCCGGTCGCGCACAATCCCGGCGTTGTTCACCACGACGTGCAGATCACCAAATGTCGCGACCGCGGCATCGACGATCCGTTTCGCGGCATCCCAATCGGTAATGTCCTCATAATTGGCCAACGCCTTGCCGCCCGCTGACCTGATCTCTTCGACAACCGCGTCTGCGGCGCTTGTATCGCGGCCTTCCCCGTGAAGAGATGTGCCAATGTCATTTACGACCACATTTGCACCTTCGGTGCCAAAGGCGAGAGCATAGGCGCGCCCAAGGCCACGCGCCGCGCCCGTTATTATGACCGTCCGTCCGTCGCAAATTCCCATCACAGCCTCTCGATTATTGTCACGTTTGCCTGACCGCCGCCTTCGCACATTGTCTGCAAGCCATATCTGCCGCCGGTGCGTTCAAGCGCATTCAGCAATGTTGTCATCAATCGTGCGCCGGTCGCGCCAAGGGGGTGGCCTAGTGCGATGCCGCCGCCCTGCACGTTCACCTTCTCATGCGGTATGCCCAACTCCTTCATCCAGGCCATGGGCACGCTGGCGAAAGCCTCGTTGCATTCGAAAAGGTCAATATCGGCGACTGTCATTCCCGCCTTCTTGAGCGCATGCACGGTGGCGGGAATTGGTGCCGTAAGCATCCACACCGGATCATCTGCCCGAACGGAAAGGTGATGAATGCGTGCCCGGGGTTTGAGGTTGTGATCCTTCAGGGCTTGTTCGGATGCAATCAGCAAGGCGGCGGCACCGTCACAGTTCTGGCTGGCAACGCCGGCTGTGATCACTCCGCCTTCCTGGACCGGCTTCAGACTTGCCAGACCTTCAAGCGTCGTCTGCGGTCGAATGGTCTCGTCGACTTGCAGGCCGCAAAGCGCCGAGACTTCCCTGTCGAACCAGCCGTTGTCCCAGGCCATCTGCGCGCGCTGGTGCGATGCCATGGCAAATTCCTCCATTGCCTCGCGGCTGAGGTCCCATTTTCTTGCAATCATTTCTGCCGAATTGATCTGGTTCAAGATGCCATCACCATAGCGGGCAACCCATCCCGGCGACGTGTTGAACGGATTGGAAAAGCCATATGGCTCGGCAGCCAGCATTGCCGCAGAAATGGGGATCGCGTTCATGGCCTGCGAACCGCCGGCCACAACCAGATCCTGGGTACCGCTCATCACGCCCTGTGCCGCAAAATGGACAGCCTGTTGGGATGATCCGCATTGACGGTCTATCGTCGTGCCCGGAACATGCTGTGGAAGGCCGGCGACGAGCCAGACCGTTCTGCCGATGTCCCCTGCTTGCGGCCCGATTGTGTCGCAACATCCCCATACGACGTCATCGACGGCATTGGGATCGATTGCGGTGCGTTCGACAAGGGCCTTGATCGGCGCGGCGCCAAGATCGGCCGGATGCAGGGTGGCAAGGCTTCCCTTCTTGCGTCCGATCGGCGTGCGCACAGCGTCAATGATATAAGCGTCGGCCATATTGGGTCCTTATGCGAAAGTGGCTTGCGGTCCGAGCTCGAGCATGTCGCCGAGAACCGCATTGTCGATCCGGTTGAGGTGAAAGGCACGCGAACCCCAGGCTCCGGACAGGGCCCAGGTGCGCTTCATCCAGAAATGCAGATCGACTTCATAGGTGTAACCCATCGCGCCATGAACCTGGATCGCAGTTTCAGCCGTGAGTGTTGCCGCATCGGTGGCAGCGACCTTGGCATGGCTGACGTGGATGGATCGGGTGGGCACCTCATCCTGCAGGGCCTGAGCGGCGCGCCAGACGACCGGCTTCGCAAACTCGATCGCGACAGCACAAGACGCGAGCTGGTGTTTCAATCCCTGAAAGGCGCCGATTGGCTGGCCGAATTGCGTTCGAATTTTGGCGTACTCGATCGCCTGCGCCAGCATCGCATCTGCAAGTCCCACCAGTTGCGCCGCCGACATCAGCGCAGCGAGATCAAGAAGATGAGGATCGTCACCGCCGGTTCCCTTGGTCAGAATTCTGAGCGGGTCGACGCTTTTCAGATGTGCGCCATCACCATCAGCCACCCAGGGGTTGATGGCGTGGGGCAGCGGGATCCTGCACACGCCGGCCAGAATGGCTGCAAGTTGCCCGGTTTCTCCCTTGGCCAGAAGCCAGGGGACAGCGACGAAAGCCGTATCGACCAATGGTTCCGCCAGGCAGGCGCGGCCGCATTCAGCCGCGATGAGCGCAGCCTCCGCCAGACCCAGACCGAGACCGCCAAACTCTTCCGGGACCATCAGACCCGTCAGGCCCATATCGACAAGACCCTGCCAGATGTTGGGATCGCGTGGGCCATCTTTATCCAAATGGCGCAAGACCTGCGGTCCGTGCGTGTCAGCAAGAAACTCGCGAACACTTTCGGCAAGAGCAAGCTGATCCTCGGAAAAGCGGAAATCCATCAGCCCGCTCCAACCCGTGGCAGGCCGAGCAGGCGCTCTGCGGTGATATTGCGTTGCACTTCGTTCGATCCGGCATAGATCGGGCCAGAAAGCGAGAAAATATAGCCTTCGAGCCACTGGTTCACAGAACCATCATCGAACGTCTTGAGCTCAGCGCAGGCTCCAAGCAGCTGCATCGCGGTACGGTGCATTGACCGGTCAAGCTCGGACCAGAAGATTTTGTTGAGACTTGCCTCTGCCCCGATCTTTCCGCCTGCAATGATTTTCGCGGCGACGGAATAAGTGTTGTAGGCATAAGCTTGCGCTGCCATCCAGGCCTGCGAGACGGCTTCGCGCGCAGAAGGAGCCGCTTCGGCCTGGTGTCGCCGGTAAAGTTCGATCAGCCGTCTGGCCGTGGCTTGAAACCGTCCGGGCGATCGCAGCATAAGCCCGCGCTCGAATCCGGCCGTCGCCATCGCGACGTTCCAGCCTTCCCCTTCTCCAGCCAGGCAGTTTTCAACAGGCACGCGCACGTCATCAAAGAATAGCTCCGCAAAGCCTGTTTCGCCGTGCAGTTGCCTGATCGGACGGCGCGTTATTCCGGGCGTGTTGAGATCGAAGAGGATGAATGTCAGCCCCTTGTGACGTTTGGAGTCCGGATCAGTGCGAAAGATCCCGAATCCCCAGTCTGCAAATGCTGCACGGCTGCTCCAGGTCTTCTGGCCATTGATGACGTATTGATTCCCGTCTCTCACCGCCTTGGACGAAATCGCCGCCATGTCGCTTCCCGCGCCAGGTTCGGACCATGCTTGTGCCCAGACCACTTCGCCCTTGGCCATGGGAGTCAGGAAGCGCTGCTTCTGCTCTTCTGTACCAAACTCCATGATCGTTGGGCCAAGCAGGAATATGCCGTTCTGGTTCGCCCTGTTCGGAGCGCCCGCCCGAAAATACTCCTCCTCAAATATCAGCCATTGTATGAGATCCAGTCCGCGGCCACCGAACTCCTCCGGCCAGGTCACCATACCCCAATTTCCGGCAGCTAAGGTTCGCTCCCATTCGACATGCTGGTCATAGCCCTCGCGACATTCCAATGTGATGAGCGGCTCGGCCGGCACATGCATTTCCATCCACGCCCGTACTTCGGCACGAAATGCGCTTTGTTCCGGGGTGTAGTGAAGGTGCATCAGAACTTGGCTGCCTTGCCCGTTTCGACAAAGGCATCGCGCGACTTCTGACTGTCTTCGTGCATGTACATTTCGAGTGTGAAGCCCTGTTCCCAGCGGTAGCCACGGTCAACATCGCGGGCTTCGAGGCCGTTGAGAGCCTCCTTTGCAATCACGAGCGCCTTTCGTGATTTGGATGCGACGACAGCGCAAAATGAGCGTGCTTCATTTGCCAGCTCTTCCCGTGTCACGACCTTTTCCACGGCACCGAGCCGATAAGCTTCCTGCGCGGAAATATTCCCGCCTGTGAAGAAGGCCGCGCGGACCTTGTGCAATGGCAGCATCCGGGAAAGATGGCTGGCGCCGCCCATCGCCCCGCGATCGACCTCGGGCAATGAAAAGAAAGCATCATCGGATGCGATGATCGTGTCGCTCGCGCCACAGATGCCGATGCCACCACCGATGACGAATTTATGCACGGCAGATACGACAGGGATTTCAGCATCGCGGATCGCTTTGAATGTAAGGTAGTTGCCGCGATTGAGAATGGTAATCCGATCAGGATGCGCTTGCATTTCCTTGATATCGACGCCGCCGCAGAATCCTCGTCCTTCGGCGCGGATCAGAATGCAATTCACGTCGGGATCGCGCCCTGCCTTGCCGATGATTTCCGGAATCGACATCCATGTTTCGCTGTCAAAGGCATTGACCGGTGGGACATCGAACACGATTTCCGCAATCCTGTCTTTTATGGTGCACGTAATCGGCATCGCTTCCTCCTAGGTCGTCAAACCCGTCAATGCGGACAGCCGGCCTTCGGCATCGCGCATGATGTCTGCAATTAGTTCCGCGCAGTTCGGAAGATCGGTCAGTCGTCCGGCAACGACACCCGTCGCCATCAGGCCTTTTTCGGCATCGCCAGACACGACTGCGCGCTGAATCAAAATTGGTGCCGCGGCCGCCATCATTGCTTGGGAGAGAGGCATCTCTCCGTGGCTGGTCATACCACGCGCTGCTTGCAGCACGTCGCGCCAGGACATGCTCGACTGACGCTTCATCTCAAGGCCTGCCTCTATCGCGCGCAGCCACATCGCGGTCCTGCCAGACCCTTCAATCCGCTTGAGCAGAGGGTTCAGGATCATCCGCTGCGGAATTCCGTCAACCTTTGTGCTGACAGCGATATCTCCTGTACCCGCTTTCACATAGGCCAACTTTGGCGCGGCCGGAACCGGGCTTTCGGCCGTCATCAGAAAGCGGGTGCCCATGGCAATGCCGCAAGCCCCAAATGCGAGCGCCGCTGCGAGACCACGGCCATCGGCGAAGCCGCCGGCGGCAACAACCGGTATCTTAACAGCGTCGAGCACCTGGGGCAGGAGTATAGTGGTCGGGACACTGCCAGTATGTCCCCCCCCTTCTCCACCCTGCACAGTGACCATGTCGCAGCCAAGTTCAGCCATCTTCTGGGCATGCTTGACCGCGCCGACCGTGGGAATGCAGAATATGCCCGCATCCTTGAACCGCCCGATCATAGTAGCGTCCGGCCCGCGCCCGAAACTGACGGCGCGCACACGATCCTTGTTGGCCAGTATGATCTCGACAATTTCCGCAGCGCCCGGCTGGAAACTGTGGAAATTTACCCCGAAGCTATGGGGCGTCATGTCCCGCAGCCGCGCGATTTCCTCTGCCAATTCCTTGGGACGCATCACAGCGGCAGCAAGAAATCCGAATGCACCGGCATTGCTGGTTGCGGCCACAAGCGCGGGCCTTGCGATCCAGCCCATTGCGGTCTGTATCACCGGTACGCGACACCCAAGGGCCTCGGTTAGTTTTGTTGTAAGCAAGGTCTAGCCCGCCGCCTTCTTGTTCTCCGCCGAAGCCGATCTGCCGCTCACGCCCGCGATCGAATCGCCTTTGACGAGATCGTTCTGAGCATGCGCAAAATGGTGCATGTGGAACACGGCATCCATGGCTGCGCGCTTGCCGCGCAATTCTTCGACGTGATTTACAGCCTGCTTTGTGAGCCAGTTGCCCAAGCGGTCTTGACCGGCCAGTTTTGCCGCCATGGCATTCACAGTCTCGCGCAACTGGTCGCGGGGGACAACACGGTTCACCATGCCGAACCGCTCTGCACGCTCTGCGGTCATGCGTTCGCCGAGGAGCAAAAATTCCTTCGCAACCCTTGGCGGAAGTTCATATGCGTGCGCAAAATATTCAACGCCCGGGATGCCCATCAGCGGGTTAACAGGATCCTGAAAGAAGGCGTCATCGCTCGCGACGATCAGGTCGCACACCCACGCAAGCATCAATCCCCCCGCAATACACGCGCCCTGGACCATGGCGATCGTCGGTTTGGGGATGTCCCGCCAGCGGCGACACATGCCCAGATACTGTTCCTGTTCACGCGTATAAAGCAATTCGGCAGCGGGCTTGTTCGTATGGGGTGCAAACATCAGGCGCTTGTCGAATTCGTGGTGCAGGTCGCGCCCCGGAGTGCCGATATCATGACCGGCACTGAAATGCTTGCCCGCGCCCGCAAGGACAATGCATTTCACGGCATCATCGTGGGTTGCTCGCTGAAACGCGTCATCGAGCGCATAAGTCATCTGGCCATTCTGCGAATTGTTGAATGACGGTCGGTTCATCGTCACCCATGCGATGCCTGCATCCGCCTCATACAGCACGGGCTCTTCGGTTTCATACGTGACGTCTACTGATTTTGGTTGCACCAGGTCACTCATGGTCAGCCCCTCCTCGCGGGCGGATTGTCTTTGATCACTGTTGCCCGAATGTTGAGCGGGTCGAGCTTCTGAATGATTTCGATCTGCTCGGCTGTGGGCAGCGGTGTTTCGCTTGTTTGACCGGTAGACAGGGGAAAGCCCGTCGATTGCAATACTTCGTCGATGCTCACATCAGGGTGCAACGACACCAGCCGAATGCTGTGATCCGGCCCCCCAAAATCAAGGACGCACAAATTTGTGACAATCGTCCGCAAGTCGACGCCAGAGAAATTCCCGCCTGCAATCCGCTTTGCCGGATTGTATCCGACGCCAGACACCATATCGACTTCCTTTTCCACGAACACACGCGTGGTGTGCGAAGGAAAGAAGAAGCTATTAGGGTGGTAGATCGTGTTCCCGGGAAAGCCCCTCACACCAAGCATCTGCGTCTTTGGTTGCTGGTGCGTGCCTCCGAGCTGGGAGAGGTTGATCTGGCCGTAGCGATCGATCTGGGTGGGCGTGACCATCGCGTGGCGACGCCCCGTCCACACGGCGCTGTCGAAGAACCTCGAAAACGGCAAATAGCCAGCCTTTTTGCGATCTTCATACTTGCGAGGCCCCAGAGGGACTGGTTGCTCTACAAGAAAGGCCTCTCCGTCGGTCATCATGAGTTCCGGACTGTGCGTCAGCTTGGCAAGCCCCGCCGCAAGCCTAGGAATTGGACCGACCCCGGTTGCAATGATTTCGCCATTGCCACGAAAGGCCTCGGAACATGCGACAATACACAGATCGGCCAGCGTGCCGTCAGCGGCAGCCATCAGTAAATCGCCAGCGGAATGTTCATCACTGCCTCCCTTCCGCCAACGCTCGACAAATAGGCATCGGCATCCGAAGCGACAAAGATGTCGGCAACCGCGCTCCAATCGCCTGGCTCACGCGCTGCGTCGGCGTACGCCTTGAAAGCTTTCATGTCGGGACCGTATAAGGGCGGCATCGAGCTTGGATGGGCTCCGCAGGGTATCTCAGTTACGCCGGTCACAAAACAGCGTTCAAACGTGTTGGCATGCGCATCATCGGGATAGTGGTCCTCAATCCGGTCAACCAGCTGCTCGCAACTTACGAACGTCTTGCTCGCCGCCTTGGCGAACCATTCGTCATAATAGGTGTCAGCGCCAAACAATTGCACATTTCCCCTCCAATCGCTGCGGTTGACATGGATAAGGGCGGCATCCAGCCTAAGCGCCGGCATTGCGATCAACACTTCGCGATCTGCATAAGGCGATTGCACCGTTTTCAGATCGCCTAGCTCTGCCAGGTCCGTACCAAGGCCGACACGTGTGGGAAGGAAAGGCAGGCCAAAGGCAGCCGCCTTCAGGCCCCATTGGAACATGCCTTCGTCGAGCTCCAGAACCTCGATCTGCCCGGCTTCGCGGCTTTTGCGAAACCAGGGTTCGAGCGGGATCGCGTCCAGCGACACGAATGCAAAGACGAGCTTCTTCACCTTTCCAGCCGCACAAAGCATGCCAACATCTGCGCCGCCGTAGGATACGACTGTGAGATCCCTGAGATTTGAACGCATGATCTCGCGCACCAGGGCCATCGGCTTGCGGCGCGGGCCCCAGCCACCGATGCCGAGTGTCATGCCGTCTTGCAATCCGGCGACCATCTCTTGGGTGGTCATTCGCTTGTCGAGTGTCACTCTGCGGCCTCCGCTTGCTGTTCTTTCAAAGTCTTTTGCCAAGCCCACTCATGGCCCCAGATGCTGATGCCCTCATGCTTCGTGACATTCCATGTTGCTGGATCGATAATCAGACTGTCGCACCCGATCTCGAGGTCGAAGCCGGACGGGGTCTGCACGTAGAAGCCAACAGTTTCATCATTGAAATGCTGCCCAAGCGTTGCTGACTCAGCATAGCCAAGCCGCTTCATTCGATCATGCGCCTTCCCGACTTCAACGAGGTTGGGCAGCTCAAGCATCAAGTGGACGCAGCCAGATGGAGGTATGGGACCTTCACCAAGCGCAATGCTGTGATGTCGCCCGTTATCGGCGTGCATGAACGCAAAACCCATGCCGGGATCATTTGCTCCGCCGCCCGCAAAATAGAAGCGCGGCATGTCAGTTTCGTGGAAGCCAATGACGTTGCGGTAAAAGGCCACGGTTTCCTCGAAATTGGGAGCTGAGAACACGGCATGGCCCATGCCCATGTCACCGGTAACGAAATTTGAAATCCCGAGCGGCGAAACAAAGGGCGAATCCGCAATGCTATCGCCGCAGTAGAACTCCAGTCCGTTGCCGGCAGGATCGGTCGTGCGAAATGCAGCCGCAACTTGGCGCAGTTCAACCTCAGAGTTGTCCAAATGGGAAATAGCGCGTCCGGCAGCTTCGATCACATTGGCCAAGTGTTCCAGAGCTTTTCGGTCCGTCACCCTATATGCCGCCGCCTTGAACCATTCCCGGTTTGACGGCTCGATCCGGAATCGGAATGGTCTCTCGTCGATACGGTATTGTGTCGCACCATCTGCTGCGTCTTCAGCGCGCATTGCGCCGGCCATTTCAGTCAGGAAATGATTCCATTTTTCGGGCTGTGCGGTTTCGATTACCACATATCCAAGCGCCTGAACCCCCATCGCTCAGCCTCCCTTCACCAAGTCAAGAAAATAGGGTCGTTCGCCGCCGCCATCGACCTGCAATCTGGCTCCGCTGACCCAAGCGGCGAGATCGGAGCAGAGCCACAACACCGCTCCGGCGAGATCGTCACCTGTTCCCATGCGACCAAGCGGCATCGATGCGCCGACTTTTGCCTGTGCTGTGGCGTCACCATAGGTGGCCTCGGCATTTTCTGTATGCATCAGGCCGGCAATGATGGCATTCACCCTGATGCCATCCTTGCCCCATTCCTGAGCCAGGCTCTGCGTGAGGTTGAGCAAACCGGCCTTTGCAGCGCCATATATCGATGTCCCGGGCGATGGGCGAGCTCCGGACACACTGGCAATGTTCACGATGCTACCTTTGCCAGCTCGCGCCATATGAGGATAGGCTGCCTGGGCCATGTAAAATGGTCCGAGCAGATTGAGCCGAACCAATGCTTCGGCGAATCGAGGCGAGGCGATTGCGGCATCGTGCGGCGGTGCGCCGCCCGCATTGTTGACCAGAATGTCGATACTTCCGGATGATGCCGCCACCTTGTCGACAAAGGCCTTGGCCTGCTCTGCATCGCGAATGTCGCAGGTTTCGAACCGGACCCCGTCCGGCACAGAATCCGGCGCATTCCGGCCGCAGATCCAGACCACGCAGCCCGCCGAGGCGAGGCCAACCGCGATGTCTCGTCCGAGACCACGCGTACCCCCGGTTACAATTGCTGTTTTGCCGGAAAGGTCAATCATCGATTTCATCATATCTTTCATGCTATTTTTACTCGTATCGAAAGCCAAAGCGGTTTTCAATTGACGATTTGCGTATTGAATGGCAAAAAAAATTACGAATGTCATGACTCGATATGGTTCGAGTCGGCAATTTGCGGGAGAATCTCAGGTGGCGACTGTTGTAGCCATGAAGGATCGGGCTCATGAAATCCCTTCAGCCGATGAACTGATTGCCCGGGCAAAAGCAATGATTCCGGCTTTAAAGCAGCGTGCGAAGCAATGCACGAGCGAGCGGAACGTGCCCAGGGATTCCATCGCGGAGATGCAGGCCGCAGGCTTTTTTCGAATCCTTCAGCCGAAGCGTTGGGGTGGTTATGAAATGCATCCCAATGTTTTCTTCAATGTGCAGAAGATTCTGGCAGAAGGTTGTATGTCGACCGGCTGGATGTTCGGTGTGCTTGGCTGTCATCCCTATGAACTGGCTCTTTTCAGTGAGAAGGCCCAGGAAGAAGTGTGGGGCACGGACTCATCGATGCTCGTCTCTTCGACCTACCAGCCGGTTGGTAAGGTGACACGGGTCGACGGTGGATTCCGGCTTTCAGGGCATTGGGGCTTTTCGACTGGCTCAACTCATTGCGGCTGGGTTTTGCTTGGAGCGATGGTACCGCCGGAGGTTGAAGGCGGGCCGCCAGACATGCGCACCTTCCTTTTGCCACGAAGTGATTATGCGATTGATGAAGACGCGTGGCACGTTTTTGGTCTGCAGGGCACCGGCAGTCATGACATCCTTGTCGATGATGTCTTTGTTCCCGAGTATCGCACGCACAGAGCGGTTGACGGATTTCTCTGCCAGAACCCCGGACAGGTGGCGAATGATGGTCCCCTCTACACACTGCCTTGGGCTCAGGTATTTGTCCGCTCTGTCTCGACGGCCGCATTCGGTGGGGCGCAGGCGGCCATCAATGCCGGGCTTGCGATCATGCAGGATCGCGTTTCGACCAATACGGGAAAGGCATCCAAGCAAGATCCGATGCTTCAGGCTGCTCTCGCACGGGCCATTGCCGAAAAGAGCGAAATGGAAACCACATTGCGGCTGACGTTTGATGAATTGATGGGCTACGCCGAACGCCGTGAGGCGATCCCAATGCAAAAGCGCGCCTTTTTTGCCTATCAGTCCAGCAACGTGGTGAGGCGATTGGCCGATCTTGTTGACGGAATTGTTCAGTTGCTCGGCGGCCGCGCAATTTACATGACGAGCGAGATTATTCAGCCTTGGCTTGATCTTAAAGCAGGACGCGCTCATGTGGCGAACGACCCCAACAACCGTGCGGCTGACGTCGTCGGGACATGGCTGGGCCAACAACCCGCATTTACATTTCTTTGAGTAACGAATTCATATGACTGAACTTACCGTAGCGACCTATCGCGTAGCAGGCGGCTATGACATCCAGGTCGCTGAAGCAGGGGTGGGGCCTGTTGTCGTATTCATCCATGGAAGTGGCCCCGGGGCATCGGGCGCGTCAAATTTTCGGGATAATTGGCCGGCTTATGTAAAGGCAGGCTTTCGCGTCATCTTGCCGGACATGATTGGATATGGTGCTTCGTCCAAGCCCGAGGGCATCGATTACACGCTGCAATTGTTCACTGACACTCTCTATCACGCGCTGAGGGCGCATGGCGTTGAGCGCGCCGCGTTGATCGGCAATTCGCTGGGCGGTGGCGTTGCCATTCAAATGACACTCGATCATCCGGAATTTTCGGAACGGCTCGTGCTCATGGCACCAGGCTGCATTGAGGAGCAGGCCAGCTATTTCACAATGCCGGGGATCGCCAAGATGGTCAGCGGGTTTGGTGGCCCCGACTTCAATGTCGAAGAACAGAAGCGGCTGATCTTGAACCTCGTGCACCCAAGCTTTGCGGACAGGATTCCGCTTGCGCTGGTCGAAGAGCGGTTCGCCGTTGCACGCACGCAGCCGAAAGATGTTCTGGCGCGCATGAGAACACCAAATCTCGGGTTGCGGCTCGGTGAGCTCAAATTGCCGATTCTGGTCATGTGGGGCCTGCAGGACGAATTCTGTCCGGAAAGCGGTGCCCGCCATTTTCTTGATGCGGGCTGTGACGTCCGGATCATGACATTCAACAATGTTGGGCATTGGGTGCAGGTCGAGCGCGCCGAAGAATTCAATCGGCATTCAATCGAGTTCTTGCGTGGGTGATGGATATCCCTTGATTCCAGAAGATCTGCCGGCACAGTTTCGCGCCGCAATGCGACGGCTGGCTGCGTCTGTTTCAATCGTCGTTGCACAGGGTGATGAAGGTCCGGTCGGCATTGCCGCGACTTCAATCACGTCCCTGACGGCTGATCCCCCCGCTGTCCTGGTGAGTGTCAATCGTACAACCAGTCTTCATGCGCTCCTTGTTCCGACTGCCCCGCTTTCCATCAATCTGCTTGCGCGGGACCAGAGTGACGTTGCTGCGGCCTTTGGCGGCGGTTTGCCGCGAGAACGGCGGTTCAGCGTGGGCAGTTGGACCGAAGGCTTGAACGCCCTTCCGAGTCTTTCAGGTGCCCAGGCCAACCTCGAATGCGTCATAGACGCCATGCTTGCCTATGGGACGCATAGCATAGTCATTGCACGAGTCCTCCGAGCGAAAGTTAGCGACAAGGTAGATCCTCTGATTTATCAGGATGGGGGCTATTTGTGAGTAATTCGAATAGTTTCGGCAAGGCACTGTACTCGGCTCTCCGCGATCGCAAGTCTATCGGTCCGCTGAGCGAGCAGGATTCAACGCTGACCGTTGACGACGCGTATGCGATCAGCCTTGAATTCCTTGCCTTGCGCCAGAAGGATGGCGAGCGGGTGATCGGCAAGAAGATCGGGGTGACCAGCAAGGCGGTGCAGGACATGCTGGGAGTTCACCAACCTGATTTTGGTTTTCTGACCGACTGGATGCTCGTCCACGGCGATATCGATCTGGACGGGAAGGCTCTTATTGCTCCGCGCGCAGAGGCTGAAATAGCATTCATCCTGAAGGACAGGCTCAATGGTCCGGGGGTGACGGCGGCGCAGGTGATCGCGGCAACCGAGGCGATCGCACCATGTTTTGAAATTGTCGACAGCCGGATCGCCGACTGGAAAATCGGCATTGTCGATACTGTGGCCGACAACGCCTCGTGCGGGGTTTTCGTGCTCGGCGCGGAACGTCTCGATCCGCGTGGGATCGATCTCCCCAGCCTGCACGTCGCGGTGAGCAAGAATGGCGCGCCCTTGTCTGAAGGCCATGGTCATGCTGTCCAGGGTGATCCGGCACAGGCGGTGGCCTGGCTCGCAAATACGCTGGGCTCCCACGGAGTAACGCTCGATGCGGGCGATGTGATCCTGTCCGGGTCGCTTGTGCCGCTCGCGCCGGCGATCAGGGGCGACCGCTTCGAAATGGTTCTCAGCGATGCGGGTCGGCCGATTGGCCGCTGCATCGCCAATTTTGTCTAAGGAAAAATGGCAATGGCACGCGTCAAAGCGGCAATCATTGGTTCGGGGAATATTGGGACCGATCTGATGATGAAGATGATCAAATATCCGCAGAATATGGACCTGGCGGCGGTCGTTGGGATTGACCCGGCTTCAGAAGGACTCGCCATGGCTCGCGAACATGGCATCGCGACGACTCATGAGGGAATTGAGGGGCTGAAAAAGTTGCCCTGCTACAAAGAGATTGGCATCGCTTTTGACGCGACCTCTGCTTATGCCCACAAGGCGCATGACGAGGCCTTGCGGGCAGACGGGATTCAAGTGGTCGATCTGACGCCCGCTGCGATAGGACCGTTTACCGTTCCGGCGGTGAACATGAGCCAGCATCTTGACCAGCCCAACGTCAACATGGTGACCTGCGGGGGTCAGGCGACCATTCCGATGGTTGCGGCCGTTGCGCGGGTATCGAGCAAGCTCCACTATGCGGAAATTGTCGCGTCTGTCTCTTCGCGCTCGGCTGGCCCTGGCACGCGTGCCAATATCGACGAGTTCACCCGCACGACCGCACGCGCGATCGAAGTGGTCGGCGGGGCGACCAAGGGCAAGGCGATCATCATCCTGAACCCCGCAGAGCCTCCGATGATCATGCGCGATACGGTGTTCACACTGTCGGAAGGCGCGAACGAGGATGCGATCCGCCAATCCGTCAGGGACATGGTTGCCGAAGTCCAGAAATATGTGCCGGGATATAGGCTGAAACAGGACGTCCAGTTCGAGCGCTTTGGCGATAACAACCGGTTGAAAATTCCGGGCATGGGGGAATTTACGGGGATCAAGACGATGATTCTCCTGGAGGTGGAGGGGGCTGGCGACTATCTTCCCAGCTATTCGGGCAATCTGGACATCATGACGGCAGCGGCGAAGGCAACGGGTGAATTGCTTGCGGCCCGGAGGATGGCGGCGTGAAGAGCAACTTCAATGTCGAGGCGGGCCACAAGCTCTATATCCAGGATGTGACGCTGCGGGATGGGATGCACGCCATTCGGCACATGTACGGGATCGAGGACGTCAGAAAAATTGCGAAGGCTCTGGACGAAGCGGGCGTCGATGCCATTGAAGTCGCACACGGAGACGGATTGAGCGGGCTGAGCTTCAACTATGGCTTTGGCGCACACACAGATTGGGAATGGCTGGAGGCAGTTGCCGAAGTTCTGACCAACAGTGTGCTTACGACACTGATTCTTCCCGGCGTTGGGACTGTTGATGAACTGCGCCGCGCCTATGACATCGGCGTTCGTTCGGTTCGGGTCGCAACGCACTGCACAGAAGCCGATGTGTCGAAGCAGCATATCGGCATCGCCCGCGATCTCGGCATGGATGTGTCCGGCTTCCTGATGATGAGCCATATGGTTGAGCCAAACCTGCTCGCCGGGCAAGCTCAGCTCATGGAAAGCTATGGCGCGCACTGTGTTTATGTCACTGACAGTGGTGGCGCACTCGATATGGACGGCGTGCGGGCGCGCTTTGAAGCCTATGATCGGGTTTTGAAGCCAGAAACACAACGCGGCATGCATGCGCACCACAATCTGTCCCTGGGTGCCGCCAACTCGATTGTCGCTGCCCAGTGCGGCGCCGTCAGGATCGATGCGAGCCTTGCCGGCATGGGGGCAGGGGCAGGCAATGCGCCGCTGGAGGTGTTCATTGCCGCTGTTGATCGCAAGGGATGGAACCATGGCTGCGATGTCATGAAGCTGATGGATGCCGCAGAGGATCTTGTTCGACCGCTGCAGGACCGCCCCGTTCGTGTCGACAGGGAAACGCTCAGCCTCGGCTATGCCGGCGTATACAGCTCGTTCCTGCGCCACGCTGAGAAGGCCGCAAACGACTATGGCCTCGATACGCGGGAGATTCTTGTCGAGCTGGGCCGCCGGAAGATGGTCGGTGGACAGGAAGACATGATCATAGACGTCGCTCTCGACCTGCTGAAGGCCAGGAATGGTTGAGCCATCACTTCACAGGCCCTTGCTGGCTAGCGAAGTGCCGGCTTGGGATTTCGAGACCGAGGTTGCGATTGTCGGTTTCGGCGCAACCGGTGCCTGCGCGGCCATCGAAGCTGTAAATGCGGGTGCGAAGGTTATGCTGTTCGAGCGCAACTCGGGAAGCGGTGGTGCCTCCGGTCTTTCCGGCGGCGAAATCTATATCGGTGGCGGCGGTGGTACGGATGCCCAGAGAGCCGCTGGATTCGAGGATTCGACCGAAGACTTTATCCGCTACCTCAAGGCGGCCGGGGGGCCATGCGTCGATGAGGGCAAGTGTGAACTCTATGGTCGAGAGGCGCTGAACCACTATGCGTGGCTCCAACAGCAAGGGGTTCGATATCGAGGCAATTACCTGCCGGGTAAACACATTGAGCCAACGGACGATTCGACGCTGATCTGGTCCGGCAGCGAAGCTGCGGCCCCTTTTTGTCAAATGGCAAAGCCGGCCCCTCGCGGCCATGTCATCCAACACATGGGTTGGGGAGGAGGGCGTCCGCTGGTCGATACACTTGAGGCATCCGCAAGAGCAAAGGGCGTTGAGGTGATCGTCGATGCCCGCGCCGTGGGCCTGATCGAAGATGCCGGACGGATTGCAGGCTTGATCGTGCGCATCGACAATCAAAACAGGTTTGTTCGGGCGACCAGAGGCGTTGTGCTCGCGACCGGTGGCTTCGTCATGAATGACGAGATGCGGCGCAAATATTGCCCCGAGACATTCAAGATTAATGCACCGATAGGTGACAAGGACGACGGCAGTGGCATTTTGCTTGGTCTCGGCGCGGGCGGAGAAGCAATCCATATGGAACAGTTCTTCACCACATGCCCGTGGACCATGCCCGAATCTCATGCCTATGGAGTCTTCGTCAACCGTCAGGGCCAGCGGTTTATCAATGAGGACTGCTATCATGGCCGTGTCAGCCGCACTGCGGTCGATCAGCCGGGCGACCGCGTATATCTTCTGCTGGACAACGCGCATTTCGTCCAGCTCATGGACTTCGCTCGCATGTCGATAGCAGGGACGGGGGATGACTGGGAAGAGGTTGAGCGTGAACTCGAAATGCCCGAAGGAACCCTGTCCGCCACGATGGCTTTCTACAACAAGCACGCAAAGCTCGGTTCCGATCCATTGTTCGATAAAAGGGCTCCGATCCTGGTTCCGCTGGATCAGGGACCGTTCATTGCGCTCGAACTGAATTTCCAGACCAGTTATTTCAGCTTCTTCACTCTTGGTGGCCTCAAGACTTCGCCCGGAGCCGAAGTCCTGAATCCTGAAGGCAAGCCGATCCCCGGTCTGTTTGCCGCCGGACGCTGTACGTCTGGCTTGCCGGCATGGGGGCATGGTTACAGTTCGGGCATGAGTCTGGCTGATTGTACCTTCTTTGGCCGACAGGCGGGCAAGGGGGCCGCGCAGGCATGAAGGATCGCGCGCTCCTCGACCGGATCGAGTTGCGCGACCTGGTGATGCGCTATTGCCGCGGGATCGACCGGCGCGACTTTGCTCTCGTCCGTGCGTGCTACCATGATAATGCGATTGACGATCATGGCAGCATGTTCTGCGGATCGGCAGATGATTATGTCGTCTGGGTCGAACAAGCCTTGTCGGCCATGGAGTGCACAATCCATTCTATTGGCAACAGCATTTTTGCGGTCGATGGCGACTATGCCGAAGGGGAGCATTATTCGTATAATTTCCATCGGACCCGCCCTCCCGCCCGGCAGGAACTGGTGATTCATGGTCGCTATCTCGACAAGTATGAGCGGCGCAACGGCACATGGAAATTCGCTCACCGCAAGATCGTGTTTGATCACGGGTATCTGAAGCCGGTCGACGAGGAAGGTTTTGCGGTCGCTGGGGCGGACGCTCAGCGTGGTTGTGATACGCGTGACGATCCGTCCTTTGCATTCAAGCTCCTTGCTGGACTTGGCAATATCGGGGCCAAGGCATGACACTCGCTGTGGGCGCTTTGCTTGAAAGGGCTCGGTCTGAAACTGGCCTCAAGGATTTTGGCGACAACTGGTTTGTCAAACCTCTCACCCGGCTGGTGGACGACGTGAACCGTGAAGCAGGATTGTTGTCTCCTGAAAGCAGTGCGGGCGCCCGTATCCAAAGTGCGCTATCGGATCGTTTGAAACTCGTCCAATATTTCAAGGACAATCCGGCGGCCAAGGACGAGAAGATCGAGCTGGCCTGCGCCATCATCGGCTTGCCGCGGACGGGTTCAACGATGATGCACCGGTTGCTGGCTTCGTCTCCCAAGCTTACGGCGCTGTGGTGGTGGGAGACTGCATTTCCTCTTCCACTCCCCGGCGAGCGGCTATCGGATCCCGCGCCAAGGCAGGATGCTGCAAAGGCGATGGTCGACTGGCTGCTGACCGAATGGCCGGATTTCGAGAGCATCGATCCAATGGATGCGATGGCGATCAATGAAGAGGTGGTTCTGCTGGACCGCACATTTCTTTCCACGACGTACGATTCAATGATGCCGATCCATCAATATGGTTTTTGGCAAGCCGAACAGGATCATGATCCGGCGATCCGGGATCTTTATGGCTTCATGCAGGCGATCCAGCACCAGAGAGCCATGCGCGGCGAAGCACGGCGTCCCTGGGTTTTCAAGACACCTCACTATGTCCTCGGCGCACTGGATGGGCTTTTGAGCGTTTGGCCGGATGTCAAACTGGTCATGACGCATCGCAACGTGATGGACGTGCTGCCGAGCTATTGCAGTATGTGTGCTTCGTTGTCGGTCAATTCGTCGATGACATATCGGAAGGATCGGCAAGGAGCTCATTGGAGCCGGAGATTTCGCGAAGGCTTGGAGCGTCTCGAGGCGATCCGCGCGCGGCTTCCCCAAGGCCAGATCATTGACGTTCGCTACGAGGAAACGGTCAGTGATTCGTTGGGCACGGCCAGGAAGGTCATGACGGCACTGGGTTGGGGATTCGACGACGCAGATCGCAGCGCGATGGACGGGGCGATTGCTGCAAATGCGCGAGAAGCCCGGCCCCGGCACAAATATGCCGCCGCAGATTTCGGTATCTCAACAGAAGATATCGCAACAACATTCGCCTTCTACCATGAGAGGTACTTATGATTCTGAAAGACAAGGTCGTGATCGTAACCGGAGCTGGCCCCGGTATGGGGCAAGCCATGTGTCGCGGTGCGGCGGCGGAAGGTGCAAGGGTCGTTGTGTCAGCGCGATCGATCGAGGCGATCAATGCCATCGCAGCGGACATTGCGGCCAAGGGCGGGGAAGCGATTGCCGTGCGTTGCGATGTTTCCAGAGTTGAGGACTGCAATGCCCTTGCCAAGGCAGCGCTCGACAAATGGGGACGGATCGATGGTCTGGTCCATTCGGCTTATTACCACCCTGATTGGGCCAATCTGGAAGTGCATTCGATTGAACAACTGGCACAGGTTCTGGATGTCGTTGCGGTGGGAGGATTGCGCATGGCCCAGGCAGTCATTCCGACGATGCGAGCCCAGGGCAGGGGCTCGATCGTCAATGTTTCGACGCTGGCGACGCGCAAGCCCATGCCCGGTGAGGGGGGGTACGCAATGGCGAAAGCAGCGCTCAATCAGCTTAGCCGCCAACTTGCTGTTGAACTTGGCGGGACCGGCATTCGGGTCAATACCGCCTTGATGGGCTGGATGGATGGCGCCCCGTTGCAAGGGTTTTTCAGCTCGATGGGCGAGGGTGGTTCAGCCTTTCGAAATCAGCGGGCATCCGAAATCCCGGTTGGTCATATCCCGCCCGACACAGATTGCGCCAAAGCGGTCTATTTCCTGCTTTCGGACTATGCGAGCGAAATCACTGGCGCCGCGCTTGATGTGAACGGCGGCGATTGGGTAGCCCCATGAGCGTCGGCCGATGACCGATATCGCTGCAGCCTGGAGAGATTTCTGCACACGGCTCGCTGACGCCGGCGACATTATCCTCGCGCCCGATGTGCCGGATGATTCACTGATCCGGGCTGAGGGCTTTCGCTATCTTTCCCGCCTGACGAAGCTGGCGCTTGAACAATATGTCGAAGCATCCGACCCGGATTTTCCGTTCTTTTACAAGCTGAGCCATGAAACGGCGAAGATTGGCGCCGACAATCCCGACAATGTTTATTGGAACGCTTCAATACGTGGAGATTGCGATTATCGCATTACCGGCAAACGAGGATCGATGTTCTACTTCTCGATCGTCGCGAACGCGATGCGCTATCACATCGACGGGAGTGCCCATGCCACAGGCCAACTGCTCGACAGCGACATCGCGTGGGGACCGGACGGAGAGCTGGAAATCATTGCCTCCTGCACTCCTCGGCCAACAAACTGGCTTCGGCTGGAACCGGATGCAAGTGTCATTGTTTTGCGGCAATCAGCACTGGACCGTGGCCGGGAACGGGGAGGGGAGTTCAAGATCGAGCGCATCGGAGGACCGGCAGTCCCTGCACCGCTTTCACCGGAACGGCTGGCAGCTGGCCTTTCAACATCCGCGCAGTTTGTCCGTGGCATCGCCAGCACCTTTGCGGACTGGACACGATTGTTTCGTGAACATCCCAATCAATTTGTCGCAATCGACCAGTCCATGTTCCAGAAGGGCGGTGGAGCAAAGGACATCTATTACGCGCATGCCTATTGGAGGATCGCGCCTGACGAAGCGTGGGTGATCGAAGCGAATCCGCCGGATTGCGACTATTGGAATTTCCAGCTCGACAATTGGTGGATGGAAAGTTTCGACTACCGCTTCCGTCAGATCACCGTGAACAAGCACAGCGCCAGGCTGGAGGCGGACGGCGGTGTCCGGATCATTTGTGCAGCGCGGGATCCGGGCGTTGGAAACTGGATAGACACATGCGGCCATAATGAGGGTACTGCCTTGCTTCGATGGGCGGGCGCAAATGTGCACCCGTTGCCGAATGCCCGCGTTGTGAAACTGGAGGAATTGTGATGCTTGACTGGGTCAAGGACGCCAAGAGCCACGAGGAAGATCCGATATTTGGCTTTAATCCCAATGCCGTCACGCGCTCGGAAACAGTTGAAATCAATGCACCTTCCAAGATCGTCTGGGACATACTGACCGATCTGCCTCGGTACAATGAATGGAACCCATTCTGCATCCGGGCCGTTTCCTCGCTAAAGATGGGCGAACCCATAGAAATGACGCTGATCAATTATGCTACGGCTGGTGGACCAACCGTTCCAAACCTGGAGTATATTTGCGGCTTTGAACCCGAAAGGCTCCTGAGTTGGGAGTTTCCCAACCTTGATTTCTGGCCATATCCTGCCCGCCGCGATCAGGTGATCGAATCCACCGGGTCGAAGACCTGCCGCTACTATTCGACCGATGCTTTCCTTGGCGCCAACGGTATCCATGTTTTTCGCTTTGCCGGGCCCTGGATCAAGCGGGCCTTTGATGATTCGGCGCAGGCGCTCAAGGTTCGGGCCGAGGCTCTTTTTGCCACGGAAAATGTAACAGATAGAGGGTAGGGGATATGATGCAGAAGATTGATTGGACGCGATTTCTTGCGGCCGGGACGATCGGCGCGGTGCTGATCTTCATCCTCGACATCCTGTTTCACGGCACGCTCGCGAAGGATATGTACATCGGCTATCCGCAGCGATCGGTAGCGGAAATGAATGGCCTGTTCCCCTTCCTTTTTGTCACCTATGTCGTCCAGCTGTTGATGTTCAGCTTCATGTTCCTGCGCCTCTATCCTGCACGCAAGTTGGGGAATGCGGCTTGGTGGGGCGCATGGGGCGGGCTGTTCGTTGTCATTCCGAACATGCAGTTCTTTGTTGCGGTGAAGGACACAAGCTGGCTGTTGCTTTGGACACAGGTCATCGAAGGCATCGTTCTTTGCATGGCGATGGCTCTGATTTTCAATTTTCTGTACCGCCCCAGAAACGCTGTTGTCGGTAGCACAATTGGCTGAGGCACTTATGGAACGCGTTCAGGCGCTTGCTACCCGCCTTCGCGCACTTGAAGACAAGGACGCGATCAGAGAACTGATCGCGCGATATGGCCCGATGGCAGATTCCGGTGATGCTTCAGGCGTTGCTGACCTATGGTCGGAAAGCGGCACATATTCTGTCGGCGGAGTAGCCGAGGCCAAAGGACAAGCAGCTATCGCAATGCTGATCGATGGCGAGATGCATCAGAATCTTCTTGCAAAGGGTTGCGCCCATCTGCTGGGCCCCGTCGCGATTGTGCTGGATGGGGATGCCGCGATTGCACGCGGGCATAGTGTCGTCTTCTGCCGTGACGAAAGCGGATATCGTGTTTGGCGGGTTTCTGCCAATCGTTGGGAATTGATCCGGACGCCCGACGGGTGGCGCGTTTCGAGGCGCGTCAACGCTCCACTTGATGGCAGCGGGGAGGCCAGACAACTCCTTGGGTTTGGTGACCGATCAGACAATGGCCAGACTTTGAAAGTCGAGTCTCATGAGGAATTGAACGCCCCAAAATCCCGCGCAACGGTCAGCCTGCGAGTTGACCGCCATCGATTGTGAACAATGAGCCAGTGACCTTGCGTGCTTCGTCACTCGCCAGATAGGCAAACATTGCGGCAACGTCTTTTGGGTCGCAACTGCCATCTGCGAGCTTCGGGGCGTTTCGCATCACAAGAGACCAATCGACGTCTCCAGGTGGCGGAGGGCTGTTGCCCATCGGTGTATTAACATGGCCAGGACATATCGCATTGATGCGAACCCCTTTGGAGGAAAATTCAATCGCCAGGCCTTTGGTGATTGCCGCAACAGCGTGCTTCGATGCCGAATAGGCAATTGTATAGGCAATTCCCTGTAGCGCCGCCGTCGACGCGGTGTTGACGATGCAGCCCTTGCTCTTGACCAGATAAGGCAGCGCCGCCTGACAAATGGCGAAGACACTCGTGGCATTGACCGTCATCAAATGCTCAAAATCTTCTACACTGAATTCTTCGCTTGGTCCCCATTTCAGAAGACCTGAAATGTTGCATACCACATCGAGCCCGTCGCTTGCAGCTGCTTCGACCAAGGTGCGGCATGACTGCATGTCGGCGGCATTGAAGGGCTGGATGCGTGGAGAGCCGTCCAGCATCGTTGCAGTTTCGCGAAGTCCGGCCTCGTTTATGTCTCCAATGGTCAACGTGGCGCCTTCACTGGCGAGCCGGATTGCTGTTGCCCGACCGATTCCCGAAGCTGCGCCGGTAACCAGTACCTTCTTGCCCTTAAAACGCACTGTCTTCTCCTTTAGACCTTGATTTGCGTAGTAGAGGACTTCATTCTCTACGCAAAGGGGAAAGGAATATGGGTTTGGAAGAAAGATTGCAGAAACTTGAGGACGATCGGGCAATCCGAGACCTCAAAGCCAGTTATCTGCGCGCATGCGACGCAAAAGATCCAGACTCCTTACGCGATACGTTGCTCCCCATTGGGGCTGTCATTGCATTTGACGGTTTTCCGACCTTTACAAGTCGGGATGATTTTGTCTCGGTCTATGCGCAAATGGGTTGTGCTCCAGGGATTTTCGACATTCACCACGGCGCCAACGGAATCATTCGGTTCGAGGGCGATACACAAGCGGCCGGCAGCTGGTCGCTCTATTTCCACAACATCAACCTTGAGGCCAAAACGCTGACGCAGATGGGGGTGGAATATGATGATGTCTATGTGAAGCGCGATGGGCGCTGGTGGATCGCTGTAACCCGGACAAAGCGAAAGAGCTGTTTGATCCACAGCGTTGAAAACGGCGAGGCAAAAGTCGTCGTCATGGGTGAAGCGCCCTTGAATTTCGGGGAGGCAGGCAATTGAAATTCAGCGTTGAACAGCTTTCGGATCTTGAGGAGATCAAACAGCTCAAGCACTGCTATTTCCGGTCAATTGACACGGGCAACGAGGCCGACCTCGCAACTGTGTTCACTGAAGACGTCACGATCGACTATCGTGGCGGTGGTTATCGTGCCCGATTGCAGGGTCGCCAGAACATGATGGACTTCATTGGGAGCGCCTTCAACAGTGACATCGTTGCCCAACATCAGGGCCATTGCCCGGAAATAAGCTTTACCGGCCCTGATAGCGCGGAGGGGGTCTGGTACCTTGAAGATCGCTTTATCGACCCGGTTCGGAAGGAAGACACGATAGGGACCGCGCTCTATCGTGACAGATATGTCCGGACCGCGGAAGGATGGAAAATCACGCATAGCGAATACGACCGCGTGTACGAGATCGCCCGACCGATACCAGCCGAGGAGCGGTTGACCTGCCACCTACTCGGGAAGACCGGGCGCAAGCCAGAGGCTCGCGTGGATACGACCCAATGGCTCGAATGGTATGAGCAGAATTGAACCTTACACCATGTCGTAGGCGTCAAATTCCGGTTTTTCCATGGCTTTGGCAAACGCATCATAGTCCCACGGCCATGTAATTGGCACGCCGGTCTGGTCGAGGTACCAACTGGTGCAGCCGGAGCCGAAAATGGTTGCTTTTGCTGCTGCGATGCGCCGGTCTTCATAGTCATTGAATGCGGCCTGGCTGGCAACAATTCCGCTCGCATTGCTTGATGAAACACGATCGAGCAACTGCGCGACATAGTTCCATTGGCGTTCGGCGACGTCGATGAGCGAAAAATTCCCGACCGGCGAACTCGGGCCATTGAACTGTAAATAGGCGTCGAACCGGGACCCCATATCGGCGTCGAAGAGGGACCCCCTTTGGTGATGTCGGGCGGTTGTCCCGGTAGTCCATAGGAGGGACCCACGGCCGACGCCGCGCGCCTCCCCAAGCGCTGGCGGTGGCGGCCGTGGGAGGTTCCTGTGGACCCACCGGGTCAACCGCCGGGTGGGGGGTCCGGGGGGAGGGTTTTAGCTGCGGTTCCTGAGCCGCCAGCTATCGTTGCCGGTCTCGACGATGTCGCAGTGATGGGTGATGCGGTCGAGCAGCGCGGCCGTCATCTTCGGGTCGCCGAACACGGTTGGCCATTCGCCGAACGCCAGGTTGGTGGTGATGATCACCGAGGTGCGCTCGTAGAGCTTGCTAACAAGGTGGAACAGCAGTTGGCCGCCGGAGCGTGCGAACGGCAGATAGCCGAGCTCATCGAGCACGACGAGGTCGAGACGCGAGAGCTGGGCCGCGAGTGCGCCGGCCTTGCCGAGACGGCTCTCCTCCTCGAGCCGGTTCACCAGATCGACGGTGTTGAAGTAGCGGCCGCGGGCACCGGCACGCACCACGCTGGCGGTGATGGCAACCGCAAGATGGGTCTTGCCGGTCCCGGTGCCGCCGACCAGGACGATGTTGCGCTGGCCGGGCAGGAACGCGCCAGCATGGAGCGAGCGCACCAGCTCCTCGTTGATGGGCGTGCCTTCGAACACGAACGCGTCGAGGTCCTTCACCACCGGCAGCTTGGCCGCACTCATGCGATAGCGGATCGATGCCGCGTGGCGGTGAGCTGCCTCGGCACGCAGCAGATCGGTCAGGATCTCCATGGCGGTGCGCTTGCGCTGCACGCCGGTGGTGACCGCCTCATCGAACGCGCTGGCCATGCCCTTAAGACCGAGGCCGCTCATCGCGGCGATCATCTCATGCCGCTGCACGGGCGCCTCGCAGCAGGTCGTAGCGGGCGCAGTCGGCGGTCGGTGGGTGGCTGAGCGCGAGTGCGTCGGACGTGGTGATCGTCCTCGGCCGGGGCGGCTCACGCCGCCGCGCCAGGATGTTGAGGATCACATCGTCGCTGGCAGCGCCGGCAGCAAGCGCTTCGCGGATCGCAGCCTCGACCGCCTCAAGGCCGTCGGTGAGCACGGCGGACAACACGCGCACGAAGCGCCGGTCGGCTTCATCGCCAGTCCCGAGCTTGCGCCTGAGCCGTGCAAGCGCTGGCGGCAACTCCCAGCCCTGGAACGGTGCCCCGTTCCTGAGTGCGCCCGGCTTCTTGGCCAGCACTGGCAGGTAGTGCCAAGGATCGAGGATCATCCGATCCCGGCCGAAGAAGCGGGGATGCTCGGCCACGACCTCGTCGTCCAGGCGGACCACGATCCGGTCGGCGTAAGCGCGCACCTGCACCGCCCGCCGTGCCGCCTTGGCCATGACCGAGTAGCGGTTGCGGTCGAAGTTTATGAGGCAGGTGCCGGTCACCGCGTGCGGCGTCTCGTGGAAGCCGTCGAACGGCGCCAACATCGCCTGGAGCGCCGGACGTTCGGCGTCCCATGCCTGGGCGATGGTCAGCTCCTTCTGATCGGGGTGCTGGTGCAGCGCCGCCCACCGGCGGCACTCCGCCTCCAGCCACCCGTTCAGCTCCTCCAAGCTGGCGAAGCGTAGCCGGGGCTGGAAGAACCGCCCGCGCATCGTCTGCACCTGATGCTCAACCTGGCCCTTCTCCCAACCTGCTGCCGGCGAGCAGGCGGTGGGCTCGACCATGTAGTGGTCGGCCATGATCAGGAAGCGCCGGTTGAAGACCCGCTCCTTGCCAGTGAACACGGTCGTCACCGCGGTCTTCATGTTGTCGTAGATCCCGCGCGTCGGCACGCCGCCGAAGAACGCGAACGCCCGCGCATGGGCATCGAACACCATCTCCTGCGTCTCACGGGGATAGGCTCTCACGTACACAGCCCGCGACGCGCACAGCCGCATATGTGCGACCTTCACGCGCATCGGCTTGCCGGCGATCTCCACATCCTCGTGGCTCCAGTCGAACTGGTATGCCTCGCCGGGCCGGAACATCAGCGGGATGAACGCCGCAGCGCCGTCACCTGCATCCTTGCGCCGCTCGTCCAGCCAGCGCTTCGCATAACGCCGGACAGCATCGTAGGAGACCGTCAAACGCTCTCCTGAGCTTGTCGGTAGGCCCTCGCGCACCAGCAGATCGTGGATCCGCGTCATCCGCAGCCGTTCGCGCCGGGGCCGCACCTCGTTCTCGGCCAGCAGAGCGTCCAAGCGCTCCTGGAAAGGGCCGATCCGGGGAAGTGGCTGCACCGAGCGCCGATACGCGAAGCCCGCCTCAGGAGCGCGGATCGCCTTCCTCACCACTTTGCGCGACAACCGCAGATCCCGCGCGATCGCCTTGATCGACTTGCCATCGGCGTGCTCGCGCCGGATCCTTACTACCGTCTCCAAAATCAACATCCCGATCCCGCCGTCTGGTCATCACCAAACGGACGCACCTAAACCATCGAGATGGGGGTCCCTTTTAGACGCCGATCACCCCCATAACGGGGTCCTTCTTGCACGCCGATCCACAAATTGTGGCAGATTTTCCGGCAAGCCAGCGCTTCACCGTCGTCTCGCCAATAGAAAGCTTCCTGGCAATGCGCGCACCCGTCCATCCGTGCGATTTCAATTCTCGCTTGAGCACTGCAAGAAGTCGCTCGCTATCGCTTTGGGATCGATTCATGATCTTTTTTAGATCGATATATGATCCCATTGCAAGTTCGCTGTTCGCTCGATTCACTCCCTTCGGTTTATTCTCGAACCCAATACTCAAGGGGCGATCAACGTCTCAACGACGAATTGGAGGAGCAGATGTCGGATATCCTGATCAAGAACGGCACCGTCGTGGATGGCACGGGTGCAAATGCTTTCACCGCTGATGTGCGCGTGAGGGACGGCGTAATCGTTGAGGTCGGACCAAATCTGGCTGCCGGTGACGAACGCATGTTCGATGCGTCGAACTGCTATGTTTGCCCCGGCTTTATCGAGAGCCATACCCATTATGATGCCAGTATGTGGTGGCAGCCGGATCTCGATCCGCTGCCTGGCTATGGCGCGACGACGATGATCATGGGCAACTGCGGTTTCTCTATGGCGCCGCTGCACCCCTCAAAACAGGCCCGCGATGAAGTGATGGGGATATTCTCATTCTTCGAGGACATTCCAATTGGCCCATTTCGGCAAAATGTGCCGTGGGACTGGACGACGTGGTCCGAGTACCGCAAATCCTTTGAAAAGAGCGTCAAGGTGCCGTTGAATTATACCAGCTATGTCGGTCACATCCCGCTTCGTTTGGCGGCAATGGGGATGGACGCATGGGAGCGCGCCGCAACGCCGGAAGAAATCGCGAAGATGGCCGAACTGCTTGACGACGCGTTGGCGGCGGGTGCGCTTGGCTTATCGGACAACATGCATGATCATGACGGCAGCGATCGTGCAGTCCCTTCGCTTCTCGCTTGCGACGACGAATTCAAGGCGCTTTTCGATGTCATGGATCGCTATCCGGCGACTTGCTATCAGGTGATTGTCGATACCTTCATGCGGATGAACGGTCCTGCCAATCTGAAGCGGCTTGAGGCGCTGCTGACTGGCAGAAAGATCCGGGTTCAGATCGCGGGAGGAATCCCGACACTCTTCTTTCAGGCCGGAATTTTGCCAGAAATGCAAAAGAGCATCGCGAGCATGCGCGAGGCGGGAGTCGATGTGTGGCCTGGATTTGCCCATGTTTCGCCAACGAGCGTACTCAGCATTACAAAGTCACTGATTTTTGCCCAGTCGAACGATTACGTCTGGCATGAGGTGGTCACGGCCGAGAGCCCCGAGGAAAAGGCACGACTGCTTCGTGATCCGGACTGGCGGGCTCGGGCTCGGGAAAGCTGGGATACTCAGGCATGGGACCATTCGCCGCTCAAGAACCCACAGGAACTGCTTTTGCTGGACAGCGAAAATGGAGCTGGACCCGTTGGCGGCACGTTGAAGGAATTTGCGGACAGCAGGGGTGCCCATCGTTCGGATGCCATGGCAGACTGGATCCTGGAGAATGGGCTGCTTTCGACGGTGCACATGGCGCCGTTCCCGAAAGACGAACAACTGACCGTGGCCTTGATGAAGGACCCAAAGACGGTTGGCAATATTTCCGATGCCGGTGCCCATCTCCAAATGCTCTGTGGGGGCGGGGAAAACGCCTTGCTTCTCACGAAATATGTCCGCGAAGAAAAGTCGATTTCGATCGAGGAGGCCGTGCACATCATGACTGGCAAGCTCGCCAAACACTTCTTCCTTTCAGATCGGGGCGTGATCGCACCGGGCAAACGCGCAGACATCACGGTCTTCAACCTGGATGAAGTGACCTATCACCAGTTTGAAAAGGCTTGGGATGTTCCCGACGGGAACGGCGGAACCACTTGGCGCTTCACACGCAAGGCCGCTCCGATGCGCCTTACGCTTGTGAATGGTGTGCCGACATTCGAAAATGGCGCTTACACTGGGGCAAAGCCTGGCCAGTACCTTTCGCCAGCCAATGACGACGCGCCTTTGGCCGTCGCTGCGGAGTAAAGATCATGGAAGTCAAAGTGGGCGCCGGCGAGCGCGAATATTTCAATGGTGCGATTCGCAAAGTCGAAACGGAAAGTTCAGTTCTGGTCAGTTCGTCGAAATATCTCAACAATGCGGATCTGCGACACCTGATCTCTCAGGAAATGCTGCGCCGCAATGGCGCCGATCTTCCGAACACGGCCTACATACCGGAAGTTGCACAACTTCTAATGATGTGTGAGGATTTTGGCCGGATCATGGCCCTTTTCGAGGAAGAAAAGGCCCGTCTGCCGAAATTCCGTGAATGGTGCAGCAATCGTTCGCTTTCCGATTTCAAAAAGGATGATGTCAAGGATTGCGCGCCAGGAACTTTGGGGGCCGCGCTCTATGACTTCATGGTCAACAGCGGTTACGAGCTCGACATATTCTACAGGGAGATTGAGGTTGTAAACGATCTCACATTTTACCTCCGCCAGGCTGCGCTAACGCATGATATTGAGCATATCGTCTCGGGATTCGGGCCAAACCATGGGGGCGAGGTGGCTCTGCTCAACGCCAACATGCACGCCAAGGCGCGCTATTTTCACCCAGAACTTGCCGCCTTTTTCAACCGTATCCCCACCTATCTGAAATCGAAGACCATCATGAAGGATGGCCTGCACTATGCTGAGGCAGCCGTTCTGAACCTGGAAGCCGAGTATCAGGGCGCCATTCAGGGACGAAACTGGAAATTTCCGCTCATGCTGGTCGATTGGCGGACGATGACGAATTGGCAGATTGACGATATTCGGGTTGAATTGGGCATCTCGCCATTGCCGCCTGTCGGCCTTTGGGACGGCACCAACCGCCTGTGCAACGAAAACGATCCGCACTGGGGTGAACCGATGTTGGAAGCAGCCGAGTAAATAAGCGTTATTCGCTGTTGTTTTGATCAGTTTACCGCGATATGCGTAATTGTGGACGAATAATATTACGCAAATAGCGGGAGGAATGCATGCGAGGGCTGTCCGGCAAGGTTGGGATCGTCGCCGGTGGCGGCCGAGGCATCGGTGCCGCAACGGCCAGACGTCTTGCGAACGAAGGTGCTCATGTGGTCATTGGTGATCTCATGGGAGATTGGGCGAAGGAAGTTGCGGACGGCATCAGGTCGGACGGTGGCAATGCAGTCGGTATGGATCTTGACGGCACCAGTGCAGAGTCGCAGTCCGCGATCGTTGCCTTCGCGCTCGAGCAATTTGGCGGCCTGGATTTCTATCATTCCAACTTGGCAGGTGGCACCGAGGGCGATGTCGATGCTTTGAACTGTCCTGTCGAGGTTCTGGAAAAGAGCTTTGCCATCAACACCAAGAGCCACTTCCTTGCAACGCAAGCGGCATTGCCAAGGATAATCGAACGCGGTGGTGGCGCAATGATCTACACGTCCAGCGGCGCTGCCACAGGCGGCGCGCCCTGGCAGGTTGCCTATCCAATGACGAAGAACGCCATTCATGCCCTTGCGCGTCATGTTGCGAGCAAGTTCGGCAAGCAAGGTATTCGCGCAAATGTCATTTGCCCTGGTCTGGTCCTGACAGAAGCGGTCAAGCAGCACCTCACAGATGAGTATGTCGAGCGCGGTCTGAAGGCGATTCCACACATGCGGTTGGGACAACCGGAGGATATTGCAGCTGCCGTGACATTTCTTGCCTCTGACGACGGTGCCTGGGTGAATGGGCAGGTCTGGCACGTCAATGGTGGGGCTCAAATGCGTGACTGAAACTGAAAAGAAGGCATTGCCCAGTCGCTGGCTCGTCCTTTTCCTGCTACTGCTCATTTTCATCTTCAACTATGCTGACCGATTTTTGATTTCGGGGCTGGTGGGCACGATCAAGGCAGAATTCGGGCTCGGTGATTCCTTTATGGGTTTGCTGATGGGACCAGCATTCGTCGTCCTTTATGTGCTTGCCGGCATTCCAATTGCCAGGCTGGCCGACCGACGATCGCGCGGCGTGATTATTGCTGTCGGATGCCTCGTCTGGAGCCTGTTCACCGGCATGACTGGACTTGCCGTTGGGCCGCTTTCGCTGGCATTCTGTCGCGTCGGCGTCGGCATCGGTGAGGCCGCGCTTCTGGCCCCTGCCTACTCGTTGTTGTCTGACTATTTTCCACCCGCGAAGCGGGGAGTGGCCTTCTCCATTTTGGGCCTGGGTACATATTTCGGCCAGATTGGCGGCTATGCAGTCGGCCCTGCGATTGCGAACTCATTCGGCTGGCAGACCGCATTTTTCGCAATGGGGCTGCCCGGAATTGTCCTCGGCATTATTGCGCTTTTTGCCCTGCGCGAACCTTACAACAGAACCCGTGCGGTGATTCCGGAAAGCCTCGCCGCCATTGTTCGTCGCATGGCTGGGATCAAAAGCTATCTCACTCTGATGATCGGAA
Organism: Sphingomonadales bacterium; assembly: GCA_016704425.1. Lineage (GTDB taxonomy): Bacteria > Pseudomonadota > Alphaproteobacteria > Sphingomonadales > Sphingomonadaceae > Aquisediminimonas. The sequence continues at coordinate 784,177 of JADJAC010000002.1, read as the reverse complement.
TGGGACTCGGCACGCTCTCGGGTGTCTCGTTCGGGTTCTGGGGTCCGACCTTGTTCGTCCGCAATCATGGTGTGAGCGAAGCCGCTGCAAGCAATGCGTTTGCAGCATATTTCGGGTTGTCCGGGCTTACCGGAATGCTCATTTTCGGAGCCATCTCGGACAGGCTGGCAGTCAGGAGTCCGGCTGGCCCGCCAAAGCTTGCAGCCGCTTCATTGTTCGCCGCAACCCTTTGCATCCTGTTTGTGACCTGGAGCGATGATTTCGCGAAGTCAAAGCTGCTTGCCATTCCTTCCGGCCTTTTGGGCGGCGGCTGGTCAGTGGGCGTGATGGCCAGCCTTCAGTTTCTCCTGCCCGATCGCTATCGGGCCACGGCGACAGCATCGTTCGTAGCGGTAACGACCCTGATTGGGCTGCTTGCGGGGCCATGGCTGGCCGGAACCGTAAGCGAGTTGTTTGGCGACGCGGAGTATTCGCTTCGATTGGGGCTAAGCGTCACGATTCCGGCGGGCTTTGTCGCAGCCGTGTTCCTTTGGTCCTCCGCGCGCAATTTGGCGGGAGAGCGCAACAAGCTTGCAGCCCTTGAATCCTGAATCGAGCAGTCAGCGCTGCATGGACGGCGGAGCACCGGGCATCATTGCATAGTAATGGCCTGCGACCAGGCCGCCATCGACCAGCAATTCCGTGCCGATGCAATAGGCGGCATCATCCGATGCAAGGTAAGCCGCAGCTGCCCCGATATCGTGAGGATCACCGGCACGCTGTGCGGGATAGATCTTGTATCCTTGATCGACCACATCGCGTGGCAGGTTCGTTGGATTGGAGATCGCCGTGACAATGCCGCCTGGATGAATTGAATTCACCCTGATGCCACGATGGCCGAGCTCGAGCGCCAGAGCCTTGGTGAATCCGCGAACGCCGAACTTCGACGCGCAATAGGCAGTGAGCGAGTTGGCGCCCACGATACCGTCGGCCGAACTCATGTTGATAATCGATCCACCACCGGCACGTTCAAGTGCCGGGATTGCTGCTTGAGCACCGAACATGGTCCCAATGAGATTGATGTCGATAATCCGCCTGATCTCGTCTTCCGTCAGGTCATCAAGACGCTTGAAGACAAGCACACCGGCGTTGTTGACCAAACAGTCCAACCGACCCCAGCGCGCCTCGGTCGCGTCAATGGCTGCGTCCCATTCTGCTTTGGAGGCAACATCAAGGTGGACATAGGACTGACCGAGCTCGTCCGCCAGCGTTTGACCTTCGGCGTCCAGGACGTCGCTGATCATCACTTGGGCGCCTTCGGAGACAAATCGACGGACAATGCCTTCACCAATTCCACGCGCACCGCCCGTTACCAGTGCTACCTTGCCTTCAAGCCTACGCATCACGCTCTCCTCATTCCTGCAGCGATTTAGCACTGGATTTACCCCGCACAATACGCAATTATTTGATCATGGGGATTAACAGCCGCGATATGCGAAAGAAAATGAATGCCTGACAACGCACTTTTCCCGAATGGCGCAGCGTTGGTCGTGGGAGCGAGCGGCGGAATTGGCGGTAAAGTCGCTGAGGTGCTTGCGGGCGACGGATGCGAGCTTGCGCTCGTCTACAATCGCAAGCCGGACGCAGCGCGGGCCGTCGCGATGCATGTTGCCAGTCGCGCGACTGTGCATCATTGCGATGTGACCAATACGGAAGACATTGAACGACTGGTTACCAATGCCATTTCTGAGCATGGGCGAATCCACACTCTGGTCTGGGCTGCAGGCCCTCTCGTGGACCAGCTAAACCTTTCAGAAACTCCGATCGACAAGTGGCGAAAGGCTTTCGAAGTTGAAGTGCATGGTTTTTTTGCGCTTGTTGTGGCGCTTCTTCCACACATGCGCGAAAATGGCGGCGGATCAATTGTCCACCTTGGGTCGGCAGGGCATTTGCGATGGCCGGAACGCGATGGATTGTCCGTTGCACCCAAGGCTTCAAACGAAAGCTGGCTCAAGGGCATCGCAAAGGAAGAAGGTCGGTTTGGTATCCGTGCCAATTCAGTCCTTGTAGGGGTTATTGACGCTGGCATGTTTCACGACCTGATGGGGCAGGGAGCATTCCCGACGGAATGGATTACTGAAACCCAGAAGATGCTCTCAATCAAGCGTTGGGGGCAGCCGGAGGAAATTGGCTATGCGGTGAGCTGGCTTGCATCGACAAGAGCCGCATATGTCACTGGCCAGCAGATCAATGTTTCAGGCGGATATGGAATTTAGGAGAACGCATGCCACTCAATCCACATGTCGAAGCCTTGCTGCAGTTTATGGCGGATCAACCGCAAATCGACTTCGATTCAGCATCGCCCGGCGAAGTCCGGGCTGCCTATGATCAGTCCGTGATGCTCGGCGAACCCCCGAAAGTTGCAATGGTCACCGACGTGAAGCTGACCCTTGAAGGCAGGACATTGGATGGCCGACTTTATATGCCTGAAGGAGCCGGAGAAAGACCGCCTCTGACTTTATTCTATCACGGTGGTGGCTGGGTGATTGGCACACTCGACACGCATGACGGCACATGTCGCGCGATTGCGCAGAAGAGCGGGAGTGCGGTTCTTTCGGTTGCCTACCGTTTGGCGCCGGAACATCGTTATCCGGCTGCAGTCGAGGACTGCTTTGAGGCTTTGGTTTGGGCTGCCCAGAACAGTTCGCGACTTGGCATCGATTCCTCGCGCCTTGCTGTTGCGGGAGATAGCGCCGGTGGAAACCTGGCAGCTGCTGTTGCCATCCTGTCTCGTGATCGCGGCGGACCTGCGCTCAGGCACCAGCTTCTGATCTACCCGGTGACAGACCTGAATTATGAACGTGCGTCTTACAAGGACAATGGCGGTGGCGAGTATTTTCTGGGTGAAGCCGGAATGCGCTGGTTCTGGGGTCATTACCTTGGGGACTTGGATGCAAGGGATGCCACCAATGCTGTCATCATGCTGCAGCCGGACCTGTCAGCACTGCCACCCGCCACTGTGATCACGGCAGAATTCGATCCACTTCGCGACGAAGGCATGCTCTATGCTGAAAAGTTGAAGGCAGCAGGCGTGCCCGTTGATGCGGCTGTTGCTCCAGGGATGATACATGGTTTTTTCAGCATGTTCGAAGCGGTCCCCGACGCCTGGTCATGGATAGATCACGGTTCCAGGAACCTTGGCAGGGCACTGGCGTGACCTGGCTGGCAGCGCCTCAAGAACTGCATGATCTTGCGTTTCGCTACGCATTGGCAGTCGATACCCTTGATGCCGAAATGCTTGCCCGCGCCTTCACGCGCGACGGCGCGGTGCGCGGATTTGGAGTGAACCCGATCGAATTTCACGGGAGCGAAGGCCTGGCGCGGATGATCGCCCAAGTTGGGGCAGCGTTTCAAAAGACCATGCACAATGTTTTCAATCAGACATTTGAAAATGGGGCCGACGGTGAAGTGATCGGTCAGACAACTTGTATCGCAAGTCACATTCTTGCTGGCGAAGATTGGACGCTGCTCGACATGGCCATCCGTTACCACAACCGGTATCGCCATGAGGACGGAGCCTGGAAATTTGCCGAGCGCCGACTTGAGGTTGTATGGGTCGAAACCCGAGCTGTGCAAAAGTTCAATGCCGAGATGATGAATGCCGACCTGAAGGAATTCCGGCAATGAATTCCCTTGAAGGCAAGGTCGTACTTGTAACGGGGGCCGCATCGGGTATCGGTCAGGCGACAGCAGCGACTGTCCGCGAAGCCGGAGGCATTGTCGCTGCGGCCGACATTTCCACAATAGACAATCTTGGCCCTAGCGACGTGGCATATGCCCTAGACGTCAGCAATGCTGAACAGACAGAATCGGTCGTTGCTCAAATTGCCTCTCACTTCGGCCGGATCGACGGCGCTGCGACCTGTGCAGGTGTTACTGCCGTGGGCTCTGTGACTCAATTTACGCTTGAAGACTGGAGCCGTGCGCTCGCCATCAACCTGACGGGCACCATGCTGACCTGCCGCACGGTCTTGCCACATATGCTGGCCGCAGGACATGGCTCGATAGTTGCTGTTTCGAGCATTTACGGCATGAGCGGCGGTCCGGGCAATACGCCATACAATGTCAGCAAGGGCGGCATCCTTCAACTGGTCCGGAGCATGGCGGCGGATTATGGCCCAGCGGGGATACGGGTGAATGCCGTCAGTCCAGGCTATATCGAAACTCCGATGACACATATGCTCGCGCATGCCGGTGCTGTTCGAGAAGCATTTATAGCGATGCACTTGCTTCGAAGGCCGGGTAAACCGATGGAAGTCGGTCAGGTGATCCGCTTTCTTTTGTCCGATGATTCTTCCTTTGTGACGGGCGCCAATATTCCGGTTGACGGAGGCTTTTCTGCCGCGCAGGTGATTCAGGCTTGAAGGGAAAGTTATGGGTGACGATTTTATCGCAGACGAAATTGATCGAGCTATCGTGGAGCAGCTTCGGTTGAATGGTCGTGCGACCAACCAGCAGATTGCTGATCGACTGGAATTGACGGCGGCGACTGTTTCGGCCCGTATCCGTCGCATGGAAGATGAAAACAAGCTGCGCGTTGTGGCTGTGTCCGATTTTTCTGCCCACGGCTATAATGTATTGATGGAGGTCGCGATTGAAGTCGATGGTCGCCCCGCATCCGAAGTGGCAACTGAGCTTGCCGCATTTCCGGAAGTGTTTGCAGCTCATCTCGTGACCGGGCGTTACGATATCGATATGCTGGTCGCGCTGCATGACTTCGATGAACTGTCCGACCTCATGCTCAACAAGTTTTCCAAAGTGCGCGGCATTCGCTCAATGAGCCCAGCAATTGCCGTGGATATCGTAAAATATAAATTCGATGTTGCGCCGATAGAAGCAAGGACTGCAGCGTGAGCAGCCCCGTGATGGATGACCTAGACAGGCAGCTCGTTGAGATCTTGTCCACTGATGCGCGCGTCTCCAACCGGAAAATCGCGGCAGACCTGGGAGTGACTGAGGGAACCGTTCGCGGGCGCATTAAGCGCTTGCAGCAGGACAGGCTTATTGCCTTTACGGCCATAACCAGCTTCGGCCTCGAGAATTCGACAAAGATGGCGTTTATTGGCGTATTGGCCGAAGTTGAAAGAGTTCGCGAGATTGCAAAGAGGATTGCTGATCTTTCAACTGTGAACGCCGTCATGATCACAATGGGGCGGTTCAATATTCTTGCCATTTGCCTGTTCAACGAACTCGACCATTTGCATACCGTGGCGTCGGATCAGATACTGTCACTGCCCGGTGTGCATCACGTCGAAACATCCATAGCCGTCAAGACAGTCAAGTATGATGCCCGCGTTGTGAGGATCACGGAAACCGATCACATCATCGACAATGACGATTGATTGGCATCTGCGTAAAAATATATCGATGAAATTACGTATTGTCCGCAATTATAGATAGTTGTTGCCAATCATACGTATTTTGGGTTATCGATCTCTGCGCGTTGTGGAGAGGAGCGGAGCATGGCGAAAACGGCTGACTATGGTTTGGGAGAATATTGCTTTCCCCGCGGATGGTTCATGGTCGCGACCTCGCAGGAGGTTACCACGACACCAATTTCCGTTCGCTACTTTGGCGAAGATATGGCGCTTTATCGCGGCCATTCTGGACGGGTTTTCCTTGTCGAAGCCTATTGTCCGCACATGGGTACGCATCTTGCCAAGAATACGACATCCTATGTCGTGAAGGACAAGGAGCATGTGCAAGGTGACAATATCCGCTGTCCATATCATGGCTGGCGCTTTGGGCCTGACGGCCAGTGTAATGATATCCCCTATTCCCCGGCACCGCCGCCTAAGGCCGCTTGCCTGAAAAGCTGGAAGGTGATCGAACGTGCTGGCGTAATTTGGGCCTGGCATGATGCCGAGGGTGGTGAGCCGGACTATGATGTTCCGGCGTTCGAGCCATATGATACGCCGCATTGGGTGAACTGGAAGATCGAATGTCTGGGTGTGCTTGAGTCTCATCCCCAGGAGGTCGTCGATAATATGACGGACAAGGGACACCTCGAACCCGTTCACGGCTCTGTTGACATGGTTTCGTTCAACAATGAATTCGATGGGCATGTTTGCCGTCAGATTCTTGCTGCCGGGCACAAGACTCTTGCCGGGTCAGGAGCGGAGCCAATGACAAACGATACCTGGTACACCGGACCCGGGATTTTGCAGTCGGTCATGATTGGCGAATATCCTTCGCACATGCTCATCGCCCATACGCCCGTAGATGATGGCTCCATCAAGGTCTGGTATGGCCTTCTTGTTAAAGTCAAGAACGCCGTCCCCACTGACGAAGACGTCGCCATGGCCAAAGGGTATGAAGTTGCAGGTGTCGATGCGTTTGCACAGGATTTTGAAATCTGGGCCAACAAGCGCCCTTGTATCAACCCCATGATGGTGAAGGGCGACGGTCCGTTCGATAAGCTTCGCATCTGGTACAAACAATTTTACAATCCGCGCGCTCGGGCCGGTGAGTTTCACGCCCGGGTGAACGGCACCTATGCAACACGCGGCACATCGGACGCACCTTGGGATGCTGTCGCGTAGAAATTTGTTTTAAAGCGAGCATAAATTTCCGCAAAATGAAGCCAAATCCATCTATGAGATGGCAAATGCGTAGAATGATTTGACATTTATTACGTTTGTTGGCATCCCTGATGGCGGTGAGAATATTGACACCGCAGCCCTTAGGAAAAGGGCGGGAGTCGACCTGAGGGGAGGACAATATGGCAAAGTTCAATCGCAAGGCTGCGTTCGCATTGCTTGCAGGGGTCAGCATCGGCAGTTTTGTCATGCCAGGCTATGCGCAGGGTGCGGAAAATGACGATTCAGTCTTGGGCGACATCGTTGTTACGGCACAAAAGCGCGAACAGAATCTTCAAGATATCCCGCTTTCAATCTCGGCTATTTCCGGCGCTCAGGCTGAATTTCAAGGACTGGCTGAGATCAAGGATATTGGCGCATTGGCTCCGAACGTTTCCGTTCTGGGCGGCACGACAAACTCTTCTGCAGCGGTTGTGACCATCCGTGGTGTCCCGACACCGGCAGACGAAACTCAAGGATTTGATTCGCCGATTGGCCTGTATCTTGATGGGGTCTATCTCGCCCGCTCTTCGACATCTTCGTTTGAAGTCGCTGATATTGAGCGGATTGAAGTTCTTCGGGGTCCGCAAGGGACTCTGTTCGGGCGTAACACGACGGGCGGTGCAGTGAACTTCATCACGCGTGAACCTTCCGAAGAGACCAGCCTGAAACTACGGGGCGGGCTCGGCAACTTCGACCAGAATTTGTTGCGGCTGTCCTTTGATACTGGACGGATCGTTGGCGACACGATGAAGATGACCTTCTCTGGTCTTCGCAAACGGCGCGATGGCGTCATCGACAATTTGTTACAGCCGAAGGACCGACTGGACCCGGGTGGAGCCAAGACTGACGGCTATCGCTTTGCATGGATTTTCGAGCCTAGTGAAAACATCAAGATCAAGCATATCTTCTATTACACGAAAACGACGGGTGTTCCACATGCGCAGCAACTGGCGGCCCTTGGCAACGGGATTCCCGACCCGACCGTTTTCGCTCCGGGATTTACCAATGTCACGGCGGCACCTGTCCAGCAGTATTTGGCGCAATCAAGCATAGTACAGGCGGGCTGCGGAAAGGACGTCTCCTTAAGCCGCATTTCACCGATCTGTCTCGATCAGGCCGGTGCATCAACTGACAAAATCTGGGGCAACTTGTTCCGAGTGGAGATCGATCTCGGTGGCGCAACATTGCGCAGCTCGACGGCATTTCGCCGCTGGCGCAACAATATCCGGGGCAGCGATCTTGATGGCCTTGGAACCATCCGAGGCGCTGTTCTCGGTGCACCCTCGACAACTCTCAACGGCTTTCCTGCGGGGGTTCTGGGTCTCTTCCTCCCTCCCGGCAACGCTGCGTTCCTCGCTAGCCAACCTGTAGTGACGGCAAATGTTTCGTTGTTCCAGGCCACGAACGAGCGGCGCCAGAACCAGGGCAGTCAGGAAATTGAATTGCTTTCAGATGGGGATGGAGCCTTCAATTGGGTGGTCGGTGCGTTCTTCTTCAGGGAGAACGGTTACGAAAAGAACGATCAGAATTTTGTCTTTGTTCTGGACACCAATCAGGCTGTTTACAACGCGACAAACTTCGGCGCGCTTGCGCCCTTGTTGCAGGCGAACAATCCCGCGCGCTATCGGGGTGCTCAGCAGGCTGTAACGCTCGGGTATCGAGCGCGCGGCAAGTCGACCGCCGTCTATGGACAGGCAGAATATCGCCCCGGTGGCAAGGATGGCGCGTTTGGTGCGACGCTTGGCCTTCGCTATACTTGGGATACCAAGGAACTGGCGCGCTTTCAGAATGGCGCGGCTGCATACACAAATGCGGCTGAAATTGCCTTGAACGACAAGCGGGCAAAATTCAGCGACTGGACGGGCAATCTCACGCTCGACTACCGGGCCAATGATGATGTTAACCTGTATGCCCGCGTTGCGCGCGGTTATCGCTCGGGCGGCTTCAATGCTCGACAGCCGACAAACGTTGCGGCCAATCTTGGCCTGCTGCCATTCGACAACGAAGTCATCTGGTCGTATGAAGCGGGCGTCAAGGCACAGTTCGGCAAGGTCGCGCGCGTTAATGCCTCTGTTTTCTTGAATGACTATTCAGACTTGCAACTCGCGGTGCCAATCCCGATCACCGGCGGTGGAAGCTTCGGCACGGCCGTCGATAATGCCGGCAAGGTGCAGTACACTGGCTTTGAAATAGAGGCGCAGGTCAGACCGACGGATAACATCTGGTTCGATGGCAACGTCGGTTACACGCATAAGAAGTTCAAGGAATATTTGACCCTGAATGCTGCAAACCAGCAGGCGGATATTTCGAGCGTGGTGGAACCAGCCTATGGACCTGATTGGACCGGAGCCATTGCAGCCAACGCGCAATTCCCAATCGGAGGGGATGCCAAGGTTACGGCGCGCGTCGGGTACACCTATATCGACGGTTACTACATGTTCGGAAATCCGATCACCGCGCCTTTCAAGGAGCAGACAAAGGGCGATTCACGTGGCCTGGTCGATGCGCAACTGCGGGTTGATGGCATTTCCATTGGAGGTATCACCAAGGATATCGGTTTGACCTTCTGGGGCAAGAACCTGACGAGCAAGAAATACGTTTCCCGGGCTGTTGATTTTGGTCAGCTCGGCTTTGCCGGAACGATCTATGGCGATCCGCGGACCTATGGCGTAACCCTCGACATGGAATTCTAAGTCGCAGGAAATCAAATATGCAGTACGCGGGCCATAGTCCGCGTGCTGCATATTTTTTTTCATCTGGCCCGCTGCGGGACTTGCCTCCAGCCCCGATCGGAATCGCGGTCATTGTCGGCATGCCTTTCGGCGCGATCCGAAATCGATAAATGCGTATGAACGACGGCAATTCCGATCAGAAATTCGGCAAGATTCATGCTGCGCATGCCGGGTATTTGACCCGCTACCTTGCCGAGTGCCGCAGAGCGTGTGACGGTGACTTGGATCTGTTCCTCGTCATGGCAATTATTGGAGAGCGGACGTTCAGCGAGCGATGTGCGCCCGAGGCGATGAGCATCGAAGCGTTTGTCGGCGGAACAGTGGGACGTGTGGAGGCGCTGCCCATCAATCTTCAATCGATTTCCGAATTCACCGGTATTCCAAGAGAGACAGTGCGGCGAAAGCTCGAAATTCTCATCCAGAAAGGGTGGATAAGGCGAGACGATCGAAAATACATGACCGCGACAGACAAGGCCAATCAGGCCTTTCTTAGCCTGACCAAGATCACCCAGAAGTATCTGCGTGACTTGGCGAGTGCACTGAACAGATCATCTTGAGCCATATCGCGTCTGGGTAGTGCGCCGTCGCGTCTGCAGATCGTCCTCGAATGCCCGCTCTCACGGCTCGACAATTGCGAAGTCCAGTTTGGGCATGCTCAAGAATCCAACTAGCTGCTGGATCTGTGATCCGTCGCCAGTGAGCCGCGCCCGTCCGGAAGCCACCATCGCATCGAGTTTGGCCTGGCCGAATAGCACACCCAGAATAATCGGCTTTGCCGCAGATAGGGTGGGAGCTCCCGGAATGGACTGGCCCTTCTCGCTCACGAGAACAGCATTTTCCAATGTCACCGCAAACTGCTCTCCGCTGGTTGTGTCGGAAATGTTGAATGCCAGCTTTGTCTCGCCTGCCTTTTCTGGCACGAGCGTCGTTTCGACGAGGTCCAGAAAGTCTGCCAGAGGGGTGGCCATCATCAGATAGTTAGGCCCGGTTTCTGCGACGCGATCCGGACTTCCTCTGCGCAATTCGCGTGCGCCTGTGAGGTAGATGTTGCGCCAAATGGCGCTCTCGGACTGGTATCCGAGCTGCTCATAGCTGTCAGCAAGCAGCGTCCGTGACACGCGGTCGGAGGGGTCGGCGAAGACCCCATTTTGCCCGAGCTCTGCGGCCCATCGATAGTCCCCGGATGCGAAGGCCTTTCGCGTCACACGGTGAAGGGCGCTCGAACCTCCTAGCGCCGCAATCAATCGTTTCGCACGCTCCGTCGGAGGGTACGGATTAAGGTTGGCAGGAACCCCATCATACCAGCCCATATAGCGATCATAGACAGCTTTGGCATTGTGGCTGACAGTCCCATAGAAGCCGCGAACCGACCAATCGGCGCGCAAGGCCGGCGGCATTGTCAGGTTTTCGGCGATTTCCGTGGGCGTCTGCCCCATGTTCATTCGGCGTACGGATTGATCATGAATGAACTTATAGGCGTCGCGCTGCCGCGACAGATACGTTCGAATGGTTTCATTGCCAAACCGCGGCCAATGATGGGAAGCAAAAATGACGTCCGCCTCCGCGCCCCAAAGGCGCAGTGTTTCAGTCAGATAGTCTCCCCAGGCTTTCGCATCGCGCACCTTGGCGCCGCGAAGCGTTTGGACATTGTGGAGAGTTGAAGTCGCAGTTTCGGCGCTGCAAATTGCTTTGAGCGACGGTATCCAAATGTTGAACTCTGCCGGTGCTTCCGCACCCGGCGTCATTTGGAAAACGAGCTCGACTCCATCAATCCTGAGACTTTGCCCGGTCCGCTCAATTTCCACAGTCGGGGGAATAAAACCCTGTTGGCCCGCAGCAATGGCCGTGCCCATTCCCATTCCGGCGTGCCCTTTTGGCCCTCGGGGCAAGAAGTACCCAAATTGGTAAAAGGCCCGGCGGCCCATCGCCGTTCCAGCAATCATCCATTCACTGACCACCTCTTCGACAAAGCCTTTGGGCGCGATCACCTTCACCTTGCCGGACGCCACATCGGCAGGATCGACAATGCCCGGTGCGCCAGCGAAATGATCCGAATGCGAATGTGTATAGATGATCGCCAATAAGGGCTTGTCAGCCACATGCTTTTTGACAAGGTCAAAGGCTGCTCGCGCAACTTCTGCGACGGTCAGCGGATCAATTATAATCCATCCGTTGGGCGTTTCGATGAAGGACACGTTCGAATTGTCGAAATTGCGAACTTGGTAGAGACCGGAAGTGATCCGAAAGAGTCCCTCTGCCCGTAAAACGCGATTTTGTCGCCATAGAGCCGGATGAACCGTCTGAGGTGCCGGTCCCTCGATAAAGTCGTTGCCAGACAAGTCAAAACTCGGTTTTCCATTGGCTTGGCGGATCACGGAATCAGGCCAGGTTGCAATGAAGCCGCGTTGCGCAAATTCGAAATCCTGTCCGTCTTCTGGCGGCAGGTCGCGGGCAGCTTGCTCGAGGACAACGCGTGTTGCTGGCGTTGCGTCGTGCGCAATGTCGGAAATGGCATTGATTGCAGGGGGGCTGGCCCATGAAACGCCCGAGCACAAAAGGAAGGCGGCAAAGCCAGTCGCACGGTGCAAAATCGGCATTGGAATTCTCCCTTGGTCGCAGGTTTGCGGCTATACACTTCGGACAAGCAGACAGGAATGGCATTTGACGCCCATTTCGGGCGCGCCGATGCAACAGCTTTCCCTCTAAAATCCGGTTCATTTTGAATTTGAGTTCTCCGGATGCCGGCCAACAGAGGCAAAGCCGCTCCTGCTGGCATTGGCCACGCTAAAAGGGGAATTGGGCGGCTCCGTATAGTCCCTGATTTCGCTGGCCCGGTTGGTCGGATATTCTGCTGGTAAGAATGATCGGCCGCGCCCAGACGGATGGCCATGATCGCACTTGGCGAAGAGGAGGCAAGCACATGAAGTCTGTACTGCTGCACATTCAGGACGACGCTGGTTTCGAAGCTCGGCTCCAGACTTCGCTGGACATTGTTCGCGCATCGAAGGGGCTTTTGACCTGCCTCTATGTGACGCCGATCAATGCCTATGTCGCGTTTGACAATTTTGGCGGCGTCTTCGTGATGAATGACGTGCTCAAGCAACTGGAACAGAGCAAGGCTCTCTTGCAAGCTCGCGTAGAGCAGCGTCTGAAGGTTGAAGACATATCCTGGGATTATGTCGACTCCACTGCCGATCCAGCGCAAGCCTTGGTTAGTCGCTCAATGCTGAGCGATCTTATCATCATGAGTCATCCAGTGGGTGACAAGCCGCAAGGGATCGCCCACGCCCTCGTTGGTGACGTTGTCATGGGGGCTTCGACGCCCGTCCTGCTTGTTCCGGATACGGCCAAGGCTTTCGATGCAACTGGCACAGCCGTCGTTGCCTGGAATGGCAGTTTTGAAGCTGGCCACGCGCTTCGCGCCGCGCTGCCGCTTCTTGCGAGCGCCGGCAATGTCCATATCGTCTCGGTCTCGGAAGGGCGGGATCATGCGTTTCCGTCACTGGCTGCCTCGGAATATCTCGCTCGTCACGGAATCGTGTCGGAGCTGCATGAGCGTCGCGGAGATAGTGGAGAGGTTGGAACGCTACTGATCGAAACTGCCAAGCAGCTCAAGGCGCAATATCTTGTCATGGGCGCCTACGGACATTCAAGGGCCCGGGAATATCTGTTCGGCGGCGTCACGCGCAACTTGCTGAAGGACTCTCCGATCCCCTTGCTGCTGGCACGCTAGTTCCGAGTGCGCGGCATTGGCCTGAAGTCGATAGGCTGCGATTATCCAGCGCAGCGTATTGGCGCGGCTCCGGTACCAGCGTCACGTTTGTAAATGTCCGGCAGGATGGCAACGCGCCCGTCCTTGTCTACATCCGCAGTGAAGTAAGTCACGTAGACCGGGATCGCCTTGGGCAGCGCAAAAGTCTGGGTTTCCTGACCCGCGACGATGGCGTCGATCCTGTCCTTGGTCACGCTTCCGCGAAGGAGCGTATGCGCAAAGCCCAATGCATCGCCAACCCTGATACAGCCATGGCTGAAGGCACGGACGTCCTTGAGGAACAGATCTTTGGACGGCGTATCATGGAGATAGATGCTGAACTGGTTGGGCATTTCCAGCTTCATCTGGCCCAGCGCGTTGGTCGGCCCCGGCTTCTGGCGATAGCTGCCTTTGCCCCAGACATAACCCCGCCGTCGGGCTTCTGCCGGATTGCGGCGGACCAAGGCGCCAACGCTTTCGGCCACGATGCTCTTGGGGACGGTCCACCAGGGGTTGAACGTCACGCCCTTTACGAAAGTCGCGAATGTCGGCGTCGGGGTCTTGGCTTTGCCGACAATGACGGGCCATGTGCCGAACATGTTGCCGTCTTGCCAGTAGGTCACTTCAAACCTCGCCGCATTCACGATCAGAAAGGTCTCGCCCAGGTCTACGGGGAGCCACCGCCACCGCTCCATGTTCAGGGCAAGCGTGGCACGTCGCGCTGGATCCTTCTCGTCGGCATAGGCCGCCCGCAGTGCAGAATAGTCTGGGTGATGTGGAATCAGCAGTGAAAAGAAGAGATCAATATCCTCCTTGCCGAGCATGAAGGAAAGGTAGGACTTGAGGTCATAATATTCGTCAACATCGGGCATATGCCACGTGCTGCGGGTTTCGACCGAAGCGCTGCCCAAGAGGTGCATCCGAGCCAGTCGGAGCGCAAGATCAGTCGCCGCCCTGTCGATCTCTTCCTGGTTCTGGCTTGTTACAGCCTTGTCCAGATTGGACGTGGAGGGTTGGGGCAAGGCATCCAGCGGTGCAGCAACGGCCCAGCGTCGGAGCGCCCGGACCTGCTCTTCCGGCCATTTCGGCACGGTCGCCGATTCCGGGGCAGCGTTGGCCGTCGTCAGGAACACAACTGCGATCAACAGACTTATTCTCATGATGAAGACCTGCGCGCGTCCATTGAATGGCTCAATCAGGGCTATTACCTACACACATGAATGATTTTCACAATTTGGGTTTATATAATTGAATAGACGCAGTTTTCTGACTGCCGGTGCGGTTGCATCAGTGTCGCTTTGCGTTCCAAAGGCATTTGCGGCTGTTTTGGGCGACCGGACACCGGACATTTTGCCGAGGGCCCTTGCTGCACTTGACCGGCACCGGGGCCGCATCGTGCATCGCGACTGGATTGGCATTGTCGATTTCGGCATGGCCTCCCGCAGTCGGCGATTTTACCTCGTTGACCTTTTGGGCGGCCGGACGACCAGCCTGCTGGTTTCGCATGGTCGTGGCTCCGATCCGGGAAATAGTGGCTGGGTCCAGTCATTTTCCAACCGTCCGGGTTCGGAAGCCTCTTCGCCGGGCAGCTTCCTGACGGGCGATACCTACTATGGAAAGCACGGCCGATCCCGGAGGCTTACCGGTCTTGAACCGTGCAACGATCTGGCCGAAAAAAGGGGTATCGTGATCCACTCGGCATCCTATGTCAGCGATGATATGGCCAATATGCAGGGCAGGGTGGGGCGTAGCCAAGGATGTTTTGCCGTTTCGGATAATGAACTTCAGATGGTCTTGGCTCGACTGGGGCCGGGACGACTGCTGTTTGCCACGAAGTAGAACGGCAGGCGCAACCTGTTCGCCTCATGCTAGCCGGCGACGATCGCCGCCCATTCCGCCTCATCGATCACACGAATCCCTAATTCCAGGGCCTTTTTCAGCTTTGATCCAGCACCGGGTCCTGCGACGACCAGATCCGTCTTTGCGGACACCGATCCGGCCGTCTTTGCGCCCAATGCCTCGGCTTGAGCCTTTGCCTCGTCGCGGCTCGTGGTTTCCAGGCTTCCGGTAAAGACAATGGTCATGCCCGAGACTGACGAAGCCCTGACGTTGGAGACGTAGGGCTGAGGGTCGGTCACTTTCAAAAGATCATCCCAGACGTCAAGATTGTGTGGTTCGTGGAAGAATTCGATCAGCGCTTCGGCAACGACGGGCCCGATACCGTCGATTGCGGTGAGTTGTTCCAACGCGTCAGTATCGCGCGCAACCTGTGCAATCTGGGCAACTGAACCGAAGGCCTTGAGCAGGTCCTTTGCTGTAACCGCCCCCACATGCCTGATGCCGAGTCCGAAAAGCAGCCGCACGGGATCAGCCGCCCGCTTTGCTTCAATTGCGGCAAGGAGATTGTCGGCAGACTTTGCCTTCCAGCCCTCGCGCAAGACAAGCTCTTCGCGATGCTCCGCGAGACGGAAGATGTCGGCGGGTGAGTGAAGCCATCCAAGATCGAAGAACTCACGGATTGATTTTTCGCCCAGGCCCTCGATGTCCATTGCTGCCCGGCTGACGAAATGCCGCAGCCGCTCGACCCTCTGGGCGGGGCAGATGAGGCCGCCTGTGCAGCGGACATCGACTTCGCCTTCTTCGGCCACGGCTTCGGAATCGCATTCGGGGCAGCGATTGGGAAATGCGTAGGCAGGCCTGTCCTCGCCACGCGTCAGGTTTTCGACGATCTGCGGAATGACGTCTCCCGCGCGCTGGACCAGCACACGGTCCCCGGGGCGGACACCCAAACGTCCGATCTCATCGCGGTTGTGCAGCGTAACGTTTGAGACCACGACCCCGCCGACTGTTACAGGCTGCAGCCGACCTACGGGAGTCAGCTTGCCTGTCCGTCCAACTTGAATATCTATCGAAAGCAACGTCGTCTGTGCCTGCTCGGCGGGGAACTTGTGAGCAATCGCCCAGCGTGGCGCCTTTGCGACGAAGCCCAGCCGTGCTTGCCAGTCGAGCCGATCAACCTTGTAAACCACGCCGTCAATGTCAAACGGCAGGTCAGACCGTTCGGCTTCGATTGCAGCATAATGGGCCAGTGCGCCTTCCACTGTTTCGGTCCGTTCCAGCCGGCTATCGACAGGCAGGCCCCAGGCTGCGATCGCTGCCATGACGCCGGATTGCGTATCAGCGGGCAGGGCGGAGGCTTCGCCCCAGCCATGCGCAAAAAACCGCAACGGCCGGGAAGCAGTGACACTTGCATCCTTCTGGCGTAGCGAGCCTGCAGCAGCATTGCGCGGGTTCGCAAACAGCTTTACATCCAGCTTTTGCTGCGCAGCATTGAGTGCAGCAAAATCGGTCTTGGACATATAGACCTCGCCCCGGATTTCGAAGACGTCTGGAATCGTTGAGCCTGCGGCGCCAGGGACGACGCCGAGCTGTTGCGGTATGTCGGCAATGGTGAGAACATTCGCCGTGACGTCTTCACCCACGGTTCCGTCGCCGCGCGTTGCCGCGAGCACAAGGCGCCCCTTCTCATAGCGCAGCGAACAGGACAGGCCGTCAATCTTGGTCTCGGCGGTCAGCGCGACCGTTGCGTTGTCGCCAAGGTTCAGGAAACGCCGCACGCGCCCGACAAAGTCTTTTACTTCGTCATCATCAAAGGCATTGTCGAGGCTCAGCATCGGCTTGGAATGCGTGACCTTGGACAGGTGGGACGCCGGTGCCGCCCCAACCAGTTTCGAGGGTGAATCTGCGCGAACAAGGTCTGGAAACGCCGCCTCCAGCTCATTGTTGCGCTTGACCAGCGCGTCATAGTCCGCATCGCTGATTTCAGGCGCATCTTCGGTGTGATAACGCTGCGAATGATAGGCGATCAGGCGCGCAATGCGTTCAAGCTCGGCGGCGGCTTCTGTCTCTGCGTTCATTTCTTTAGCGCCGCAATGAATTCTGGATCGGCAAACACGGTACGCACCAATTGGGAATAGAGGCCATTATACTGACGGAATGCTTCGGGAATTGCTATCGCCCCGATGAAATCAGACCGCCAGCGGGTTTCGGCTCGGTACCGTTTGGAAAAGACTGTGGTGCCATCTCTTGAAACGGCCATTATAGCACCCAGAGAGGCGTACCCTTTGGCCATGTCTTCTGTTGCGCGGCTCTCCTCCAGAGTGCCCGTGATGGCAGTGGTTGAACTGGCGGCATATGTGCCGGCAGCGACCAGCTCCGATTGGAAACTCTTCTTCAGGAAATCGGCAAAGTTTCCACCGCCCGGAGCCCTCAGTGTCGATCCGCGGACATTTATGTTCCTGGCAAATGAGGTTCCTCCAACCTCTTTGAACTCACCAAGCGTGATCTGAGGAACTGCCTGGGTGCGAAGGAGCGTAAGTGTCTCGAGCGAGGGGGCCGTTTCATCAATCTGCATATGCACACAGCCTGTGAGCGTGGCCGCTGCGGCCAAAGGAAATGCCAGTCGAAGGAAGTGATCCATAAGCTCCAGGCGTATTATTTCGGGAATCCGGGATCAGAAGCGATGTTGTTCACGCCGCGCGCCATCGCCTGCCGCACAACCGTCTCGACCGCCGCCTGAACATTCTTGACCTCGAAACCCGGGATCTCGACATCCTTCTTGCCGAACTTCATGTGCAGAGCGTGATTGACTGTCGTCGTGATCGGCTTGGCACCGGTTGCAGGGATATAATCGAACGTCACGACATAGTGGTCAGTCGCCACGACGCCACCGAAAAGGCCAAAGCCGAGTCCCGCTCGGAAGCCATCCTTTTTTGCCTTGTCGATCTCCTCCTTCTTGACAATATTGTTGAACCGGATGCTGAGGACTGCACCGTCGCTTGCTGGCGTTTCAACGACTTCCGAGAAGGCTCCGGATTGCTTGATTGCGTCAAACGCCCAGGGCTTCACCTGCTTGGTCGCGCGCGGATTGGGCGATCCATCCCTCTGGAACTCAAAAAGAATCTGCACTGGCTTTGGAGTAGCGGGCTGTACCTTTTCTTCGGCCTTCACATCGCCCAGAGCGTTGTCCACGAACCATTTGGCGGCGTGTGCCGGTGACGTTGCGGTCAGCGTGCATGCGGCAATCATTCCGAGTGCCAGCCGGATCAGACCGATAACTGACCGTGCGCGAGGCCAAATAAGCTGTTGCATGATGCTCTCCTCCTGCAATTGATCTCTTGGGAGATCTGTTATCAACGTGACGAAATTGGGCAAGCGGCCTTATGCCGCTGTTAGCAGCCTGTCTGCCTGCGCACGCGCTTCTTCGGTTACTTCGGCGCCGGAGAGCATTCGGGCGATTTCTTCGCGTCGTTCTCCGTCTCCAAGCTGGTGGACGCTGGTCCGCGTCACCATCCCGCTGGTCGATTTTGCGATCAGCAGATGAGCAGCACCACGCGCGGCGACCTGCGGCGAATGGGTGACGATCACGACTTGAGCGCCCTCGGCCAGTCTTTGGAGTCGCTCGCCAATCGCTGAAGCAACTGCACCGCCTACGCCACGATCGATTTCGTCGAAGATCATTGTCGCGGCGGTGCCCTGTTCAGCAAGCGCCACTTTGAGTGCCAGAATAAAGCGCGAAAGTTCGCCACCCGACGCGATCTTCACCAGTGGACCGAACGGCGCGCCGGGGTTGGTCGAGATTTCGAATTCAACGCGGTCCATGCCGTGTGGCCCCCATTGCAATTCCGGCATCGGCGAAACCACCGTTCTGAATCGCGCCGAATCGAGCTTCAAGGGCGCCAGTTCCTGGGCAACCGCCGCATCCAGCTTTGCAGCAGCTGCAATGCGCTGCTTATTGAGTGCGGTCGCTCGCTTGCGATAGGTTTCGCGTGCGACAGCCAGTGTGGCCTCCAAGCGCGAAAGGCCGTCGCTGCCTGCTTCGATCGCTTCATGGCGAGCCGCCAGTTCCTCGGTCAGATCGGCAAGCTGATCTGGCTGGACGCGATGTTTGCGAGCCAGCGCGCGCAGATCGAACAAACGTGCTTCATCTTCTTCGAGCGCCGCAGGATCATAGGCAAGCGCACGTGCTCCTTCGCGCAACCGATCTTCGGCGACGGACCCTTCATTGATCGCCCGGTCAACTGCCGCCAGCGCTTCGGCCAGCGCCGGGTGGTCGCTGGCAATCCGGTCCAGAATGCGGGCGGCCTGGCGGAGCTTCGAAAGTCCCCCATCGCCGTCCTCAATCAGGGCGTTGACCTGGTTGAGCTCGTCCGCGATCTTCTGGCCGCGCTGCATTGTCGCCCGACGGTCAGCAAGCTCAGCCTCTTCGCCGGGCTTGGGCGCGAAGGCCCGGAGTTCGGTGACCGCATGTTCGAGCCAATCGCGATCCCTCTCAGCATCGGCTAATGCGGCTTTGGCGGTTTCAAGCGCCTGTTCTGCTGAACACATTGTCTGGAATGCAGCGGCAACCTCGTCAGTGTTCGAACGTGCGAAGGCATCAAGCAAGCCGCGATGGCCTTTCGGGTTGATCAGCCCGCGGTCGTCATGCTGCCCGTGAATTTCCACCAAAAGCCCGCCCAGTTCCCGCAGCAGCGCTGCCGAAACCGGCTGGTCGTTCACGAAAGCCCGACTGCCGCCGTCAGCCTTGACCGTGCGGCGGACGATCAGTTCCTCGCCTGCGCCAAGAAGGAGATCATTCTTGTCGAGAAGAGCCCTGGCTTCCGGCGAGGGCAGGAAGCTCGCCGTGACGCTTGCCTGCCCGACGCCTGAGCGAACCAGTCCGCTGTCGGCCCGATCACCCAGTGCCAGCCCCAGCGCATCGAGCAGGATCGATTTGCCCGCCCCGGTTTCTCCCGTGAGAACACCAAGCCCACGCTCGAAATCAAGGTCAAGCGTCTCGATCAGCACAATATCGCGGATCGACAGGCTGGTCAGCATTGAATTGCAGACGTCAGGCGGGATGCTTCTGCATCAGCTGAAATGCCCGATCATACCATTTGCTGCCCGGATAGTTGGCGCCGAGCACAGCCGCAGCCTTCTTGGCTTCTTCGGGAATGCCGAGCGCCAGATAGGCCTCGGTCAGCCGCATCAGGGCCTCGGGCGTATGGCTGGTGCTGTCATATTTGTCGACCACAGTGCGGAAGCGAATCACGGCCGCAAGCCATTGTGCGCGGCGTTCGTAGAAACGGCCAATCTCCATTTCCTTGCCGGCGAGGTGATCGCGAATCAGGTCGACCTTCAACCGCGCATCGGCGGCAAACCGAGAGGTTGGATAGCGGCGGATCAGTTCGCCCATTGCATCAAGCGCCTGCTGGGTGATTTTCTGATCCCGCGTGACGTCAGTAATCTGCTCGTAGTAATTCAGAGCGATGAGATAATAGGCATAGGGTGCATCCCGGTTGCCCGGATGGATCGAGAGGAAGCGCTGAGCCGAATTGGTCGACTCGGTGAAATCTCTTGCCATGTAGTAGCTGAACGCGCTCATCAGCTGTGCCCGGCGGGCCCATACCGAATAGGGGTGCTGCCGTTCGGTTTCATCGAACAGGGCAGCAGCAAGTTTGAACTGGCCACGATCAAGCCTGTCCTTTGCAGCGGTGTAGAGCGTGTCGACATCGCGCGCCACATAGGCTGTATCGCGCTTTGTGCTGTTGCGTGAACAGCCAGCGAGGGGAAGGATGACGGCAAGAGCTGCGATCAGGGCGACGGACTTTGATGGAACAATGCGCATGGTCGAGCGTCTTAGCTGCTGCATGGCATTTCGCCAAGCACCGAGATTATGTTACTTAACCCTTTTCCGATAAGGCCTCCCCTCATGGCAAGTGCGCGCCTTACGACCATCCGCGTTGAAAAGCCCTGGGGGCGCCATCGGCTCTGGCCGGGGTTTGCCGATCCTGCGCCGGATGCGCAGCCGGTAGGCGAGATCTGGTTCGAAGCGCCTGAGGGCCCGCAGGCGGAACTGCTCATCAAATATTTGTTCACGAGCGAAAGGCTCTCGATCCAGGTGCATCCCAACGACGCACAGGCCCGCGCCAAAGGTTTTGCCCGGGGCAAGGACGAAGCGTGGGTGATCCTCGATGCACAGCCGGATTCGACAATTGCATTGGGTACGGTTCGTCCGGTTTCGCGCGAGGAACTTCGAAGAGCTGCGCTCGATGGCAGCATTGAAACCTTGATGGACTGGAAACCTGTCGTGGCGGGGGATGTGATATATTCGCCGGCCAATACGGTTCATGCCATAGGCGCCGGGATCACCCTCATAGAAATCCAGCAGAATGTCGATTTGACATACAGGCTCTACGATTATGGGCGCCCGCGCGAATTGCATCTTGATGACGGGATCGATGTTGCCGATCCCGTTCCCTTTGCCGTTCCGAAGCTGGCGGAGGCGTCATCTGCAGGACGGCAGATCCTCGCTGACACGGACAAATTCGTACTTGAACGCTGGATCTGGTCTGGTTCGCGTTCGCTCGCTCTCGGGGCGGTCGGATGGCTCGTCCCGACCAAGGGAGGTGGGCTGATCGACGGTCTGCCGTTCCATGAAAGCGAATGCTGGACGATCGAATGCGGAGCACAACTGTCAGTCGAACCGGGGAGCGAACTTCTGTTTGCCAGCCCGCAGCCCTTTGTAATCGACTAAGCCTGCCGGTCGCGCGGAAACCAGGCCTAAGGAGCTAGTTGACGAATCCTTCCGGCTTTACGTTCCGCTCGTTCACGCTCGCTTCCGCTGTCGGAACAAAGCTGTCAGGCCCGACCTTGAGCCAGATCAGCACGGGATTCGAAATATAGAATGACGAGAATGTGCCGATCACAATGCCGAGGAGCATCGCGGCAGTGAAGCCGAAAATCGTGTCCGGTCCCACGAACAGCAGGATCGCAAGAGTGATGATGAGCGAAAGCGAAGTCGTCACAGTGCGGCTCAATGTCTCGTTGGTCGAGAGATCGATCAACGATTCCATGTCCATCTTGCGGTATTTTCGCAAATTCTCCCTGATGCGATCATAGACGACAATGGTGTCGTTCAGCGAATAGCCGATGATCGTCAGAATTGCCGCAATCACATTCAGATCAAACTGAAGTTGAGTAACCGCAAAGAAGCCGAAGGTCAGCACAACGTCGTGAAACAAGGTGACGAGAGCCCCCACGCCAAATTGCCATTCAAAGCGAAACCAGATGAAAAGAGCGATTGCAGCCATTGCCAGCGCCAGTGCCACTGAACCGGTTGAAAAGAGCTCACAGCCGACTTTTCCGGATACGGAATTGACGGAACCAACATTTGCGCCGGGATAGGCTTTCACGATCTCGGCGCGAACCGCGGACGCGATCTTGTTTGAATCGTCTGCCTTCGCCGTGGCGGCATAGCCGGTGCCGATGCATTTTCCGATCGGGTTTCCACTTCCTTCAAGCGGAATCCGAACCGTCATGATCTTGGGGTCGGCCATTTGCTGGATACTGACATCGCCCACGTCGAGCGCAGAGAGCCTCGCGCGGAATTCTCCCAGATCGACGGACTGCGCGAAGCTCACCCGCATCTGTTGGCCGCCGACAAAGTCAACGCCCCAATTGAGGCCGCGCATTGCGACCAGCCCGATTGAGGATGCGAGCAAGGTTACCGAAAGAGCAAGCGCGACCCATTTCCAGCGCAGGAAGCGGATGTTCGTGTTGTCGGGTACAAGTTTGAGCGGTCTCATAGGTTCAGACTCTTTGGCCGGTTACGCTGCAGATAGTCTGCAACCAGAAGTCGCGTGAATGTGACGCCCGTGAACACCGATGTGGCAATCCCGATCGCAAGCACGACAGCGAATCCCTTGATCGGGCCTGAGCCGAACCAGAAAAGGATCAAGGCTGAAATGACATTGGTTATGTTTGCATCAAAGATGGCCGTGGAGGCTTCCTTATAGCCAAATTCGACTGACTGGATCGTCTGACGCCCGCGACGGATTTCTTCGCGGATACGTTCATTGATGAGCACATTTGCATCGACGGCCGCGCCGATCGTCAAGACAAACCCGGCGATTCCGGGCAGCGTCAGGGTCGCGTTGAACATCGCCATGCCCCCAAGCACGAGAATGCCGTTCAGGAAAAGTGCAAGGGTGGTGTAGACGCCAAACCGGAAATAGGTGACGAGCATGTAGATCACGAGCGCAAGCGTCGCCAGCACGCCAGCGAGCACACCCTTGTTGATCGAATCCTGCCCGAGTTCTGGACTTACCGTCGATTCCTCGACAACCTTCAATGCCACGGGCAGTTTGCCGGAGCGGAGCGAAACAGCCAGCTGGTTCGCACTATCAACTGTAAAATTTCCGGAGATCTGAGCTTGGCCGCCAAGGATCGGCTCGTTGATGTTCGGGGCTGAAATGACAACATTGTCGAGAATGATGGCAAAGGGCTTGCCAACATTTTCCTGTGTGACGCGCGCAAAGCGGCGGCCGCCCTGTCCGTTGAAACGGATGTTCACAATTGGCGCGTTGGTTTGTTGGTCAAAACCCTGGTTCGCGTCAATAAGTTGATCCCCGGAAACCATGACGCGGCGCAGAACCGCGATCTTGCCCAATCCTGCCGGATCGTCCGGGTAAGCCAGTATCTGGCTGCCGGGAGACGCGTTGCCCTGTGCCACCTTTGCAGGATCGGCGGTCTGATCGACCAGTTTGAACTCGAGTTTTGCCGTCTTTCCAAGCAGGGTCTTCAGGCCTTCCGGATCCTGCAGGCCGGGGACCTGCACAAGAATGCGATTGTCTCCCTGCCGGACGACGGTCACTTCGCGCGTCCCATCCGGATCGATGCGCTTGGACACGACCGTGCGGGCAGTTTCCATGGCTTTGCTGACCTCCTGATTGAGGCCAGCAACGGTTGGTGTCATGACGATGCGGCTGGAATCCCGGACAGCAACATTCCAGTCACGCTGGCCTGTTGCGCCAATCCCCGTCGTCAGCCGGCGGACGTTTTCGACCGCAGCATCAAGCTGTCGAGTGTCGCGCACAAAGAACGAAAGCTCTCCGCCAACGGTCGAAATATCGCCGATTTCGATACGTGGATCGGCACGACGCATCTCGGTGCGGACACTTTCCTCCATCCGTTCCAGCCGTTGCTTTGCAACATCATCAATATCGGCCTCGAGCAGCAAATGGCTGCCCCCCTTGAGGTCGAGGCCGAGATTGATTCTCGTGGCGGCGTATCGCGCGGGAAGGACCTGCCTTACCCCTTCGGGCAGGAGGCTGGGAAGGGCAAGTGCAACGCCTACGACCACCGTGACGATGGTCAGCCACACTTTCCAGCGAGGAAAATCCAGCATTTCGGGTTCAGTCGTTTGCTGGCTTGGAAGAACCGGTCGGGGTAATGTCCGACAGTGTCGCCTTGATGGCCTTGACCTTCACGCCGCTAGCAATCTCGACTTCGACAATGTCACCTTCAACCTTCGTCACTTTCCCGACAAGGCCGCCGCCCGTCACGATGCTGTCGCCCTTCTTGACGGCGTCGATCATCGCACGATGCTGTTTCGCACGCTGCTGTTGCGGGCGGATCAGGAGAAACCAGAAGATGATGAAGATGAGCGCGAGCGGCATCATCTGGATGAAGAAAGCGGCGGCTCCTCCCGGGGCAGCGGAACCTGCGGCGGCCTGAGCGTAAGCGGGGGTGATAAGCATCCAAATTCCAGTTTGCGAAAGTAAGGGGAGAAGTCCCCGTGATTGCTGGCGGGCCTATCAAATCGGGACTATCGGCGCAACAAGCACGTCAATTGGGGACAGAGAGGAGAGAATGCAATGATCATCGTAATGGGGCATGCAAAACTTGGAGCCGGAGAAATCGACCGGCTGGGCGCCGAAATGGAAGCGCAGATAACCGCAACCCGGGCTGAAGACGGCTGTCTGGCCTACGGCTTCGCGCGTGATGTCCTTGATCCCGACACGCTGATCATTACCGAACGCTGGCGCGACAATGCTGCCATCACAGCGCATTTTGCAAGTCCGCATATGGCGACATTCAACGCGGTGCTGGCCAAGGCGAATGTCCTCGAAGTGAGTGTGAAGGCCTATGAGAATGGCGAAGAGCGCGTCCTGATGGGGGGATGACGGACCAAAATGCAAAACGGCCCCGGGTTTCCCCGAAGCCGCCTTGCTTGGCAAAATTTTGAAGGAACCTAGCGCTTCGAGAACTGGAAGCTCTTGCGCGCCTTGGCCCGGCCGTATTTCTTGCGTTCGACCGTGCGGCTGTCGCGGGTCAGGAAGCCGGCTGCCTTCACGAGCGGACGCAGGGTCGGCTCATATTTTGAGAGGGCCTGGGCAATACCGTGCTTCACGGCACCAGCCTGCCCCGAAAGCCCGCCGCCTTTGACGGTTGCGATCACATCGAACTGTTCGGCACGGTCGGCAATCGTAAACGGCTGGTTGATGACAAGGCGGAGCGTCGGACGCGCGAAATAGGCCGTCTGATCGCGGCCGTTGACGATGATGCGGCCTGTGCCCGGCTTAAGCCAGACACGGGCAACCGCATCCTTGCGGCGGCCAGTTGCGTAGGAGCGGCCTTGAGCGTCGATTTCACGTTCACGCAAAACAGCGAGAGTCGACTTGACGACCGGGGCCGGTGCGACGGTTTCTTCAACAGGCGCAGTCGGTGCCGCTGTCGCGGCGGCGGCGAGGTCCTTGAGATCGGAGAGCGACTGACGGGTATCTTCAGACATTATGCACCCACCTTGTTCTTGCGGTTGCGGGCCGCGATATCGAGAAATTCCGGGTTCTGGGCGGTGTGGCTGTGCTCCGCGCCAGAGAAGATACGCAGGTTGCGCATTTGCTGACGGCCAAGCGGGCCGCGCGGGATCATCCGTTCAACAGCCTTTTCGAGCACACGCTCAGGGAAGCGTCCTTCAAGGATCTTGCCCGCCGTCACGCCCTTGATGCCGCCCGGATAGCCGGTGTGGCGATAATAGACCTTCTGGTCGAGCTTCCTGCCGGTGAAGCGGATCTTGTCCGCATTGATGACAACCACATTGTCACCGCAATCAACGTGCGGGGTGAAGCTCGGCTTGTGCTTGCCGCGCAGGATATTGGCAATGATCGTGGCGGCACGGCCAACGACGAGGCCGTCAGCATCGACCAACAGCCATTTCTTTTCGACCTCTGCCGGTTTGACCGCCTTGGTCGTCTTCATAAGCGCCTTCATAGGGCTGGACCTCATCTAGAACGAAAACGCGCGGAGCAAATGCCCCGCGTCGATGGCGGGCCTTTTGCAGCGAATTTGCGGAAAGTCAAGGATATGGGCGGTTTTTGAAACGGGTATTATGATACCACTGGCAAATTCACATGCTGCGGGTCAGGCTCCTCAGAATTCCGGAGCAGAACGCTTCTGTCGAGGGTAGCAAAGTGGACAATCGACCAATTGGTCCGATTCGCTCCGCCGATCACGTTCCTGGCGACGGTTGCATTTGTCGATGCCAACAGGGGCAACGGCTGAGGATGGAAATAAACGGAGAGGAAGGCACGAACAAGGCGACTCGAAGCAGGGCGTGTTGAATCAGGAGAGGCTTTCCTTGCGACGCCCAATAATATGAACGCCCCAGACCGTGGCTGCCACGACAAGCGCGCCGACTGCCTGATGCAGGACCGCTATGGTCAGGCTGACGTTCGTCATGACAGTGGCAATGCCGAGAATGATCTGTGTTCCAAACGCGCTATGAATGGCAATGGACACGCGTCTTTCCCCTGAAGCCTTCACGCGCCTTGCCAGAACCACGAGCACCACGACCACGACCCAGGCCCACCAGCGGTGGATGAAATGGATGATCGCGGGATCGTTGAAGGTTGCATCAAAGAAGGAACGGCCCGTTTGAGTAGCTCCTGGAAAGAATTGACCGTTCATCAGTGGCCATTGATTGCTGACGAGCCCGGCGTTGAGACCTGCAGTGTAGGCGCCAAACAAGAGCTGGATTGCCAGAACGACCAAGACGGCGGCACCAAGTCCGGTGATTCTTGCGGGGCGTGACCTGGGGTCCATCGCCAGCGCCTTGAGATCGAGCGCGGTCCAGATGAGTCCGCCCAGGATGAATAGCGCGGTCAGCAAATGCGTTGCGAGCCGGTAATGGCTCACGTCGGTTCTTAGCGTCAGTCCCGAAGCGACCATCCACCAGCCAATCGCACCCTGAAGGCCGCCCAGTGCCAGCAAGGCAGACAACCGCCAGCCATAGCCCTTGGGAATCGCACGACGCAGCGCGAACCAGGCCAGTGGCAAGGCAAAGGCAACACCAATCAGTCGCCCGAGCAGACGGTGCATGAATTCCCAGAAATAGATGAACTTGAACTGCGCAAGGGTCATGCCCTTGTTGATCAGCTGATATTCGGGAATCTGGCGGTATTTTGCGAACGCGTCCAGCCAGGCGGCTTCGTTCAACGGAGGAATAGCACCGGAAACCGGCTTCCATTCAGTGATTGAGAGTCCGGATTCGGTCAGCCGGGTGATGCCGCCAACAACGACCATTGCAAAGACAAGAAGCGCAACCGCCAGAAGCCAGTTGGCAATCGCATTGGGACGCAGACGGTTCATCGGCGGTTCCTATGCTGCCGATGCGGTGCGCTTTCAACAAATATTCTGGCGTTCCGATGAATGTAATGTTGTATCTTTCTCAAGGAAGTGCCATTATATCATGACGAGAAGGAATCGGATGTGTTGAACGCGGTGCTGAAACAAGGGGGTCTTGACCGACTGGCCATTGGCCTTTCCGGCCTTTGCCTTGCGCACTGCATCCTGAGCGCGGTGATCGTCACAGCGCTTGCGGCAGCAGGCGGGATACTGCTGCATCCGGCCTTTCATGAGATTGGGTTGGTATTGGCCATGGCGCTCGGGGCAATCGCGCTGGGCCGTGGAGTCATGCAGCATGGCTACGCATTGCCGGTCTGGGTTGGCTCGCTTGGTCTGGGGGTAATGGCGGGTGCGCTGACCTTGCCGCACGAAGGCGGGCAGGAGACCATCTATTCAATTCTTGGTGTCCTGATCGTCGCTCTGGGTCATGATCTTAACCGTCGCGCACACTGGTAACCTTGCGCAGGCGCGCGCAGGCGCCTAGATTTGATCCATGTCCAAACACAGCGCATGACCACACGCTTCACCACGGCCCGTCGCTTGCCGAAGCGGCACGGATGACCCTGCTCAAATCAGGCGAGCAATGGACCGAAATGCGCGCCAGCATCTTCGACGCTCTTGCGGGTTTTGATAAGCCAGCCTCTGCCTATGACATTGCCGAAGCCGTTTCGAAGGCGCGCGGGAAGCGCGTTGCCGCGAACAGCGTTTATCGCATCCTTGACTTGTTCGTGGGTTCAAACCTTGCGATGCGGGTTGAGAGCGCCAACGCCTATCTTGCCAATGCACACCCGGATTGTGTGCATGATTGCATCTTCCTCGTTTGCGACAGTTGCGGGCAAACTACGCATATCGACGATGACAAACTGTCATCCGGAGTCCGTTCGGCAGCCGAGAAGGCCGGCTTCCATCCGGTGCGGCCGGTGATCGAGGTGCGCGGGACCTGTTCGGACTGCGATTAGCTGCCCGTCGTAAGCATCTTTTCAAGCTGCTCCCGAAGTTCGATTCGAAGCGGCTGGGCAGCGTTATCCGTCCGGCACACCACAACCGTATCGCAGGTGGCGATGCAGAGGCCATGCTGGAACATCGCCTGCTCTATTGTCCAGCTTGAAGTACCAATCCGGCCGATGCCTGATGCAACGACGACGTCATCCGGATAGCTGCCTTCGCGCAGATAGTTGATTGTGACAGCGGCGACCATTGTCCGTTCATTGCCCGGCCGTTCGCCCATCGGGCGGACATCGCGATTGAGGCGGACACGGCCGTGTTCAAACAACGCCGCAAAGGCGACATTATTCAGATGCCCGTTCGGATCGAGATCCTGAAACCGGGTCTGGACGTCAAGCAATATGGGGTAGCTGGCGGGGATGAGCCGCCAGCTTTCCGGTTTTCCCACCTGATTCTGCGCCTCAGCGTGGTGCCATGCGAATTGCGCCGTCGAGGCGGACGTCCTCGCCGTTGAAATAGCCGTTCTCGATCATGGTGAGCGCGAGATGGGCATATTCCTCCGGCTTGCCGAGGCGCTTGGGGAACGGAACGGACGCAGCCAAGGCATCCTTCACATTCTGCGGAGCACCCATCATCA
Source organism: Sphingomonadales bacterium (assembly GCA_016704425.1). GTDB lineage: Bacteria > Pseudomonadota > Alphaproteobacteria > Sphingomonadales > Sphingomonadaceae > Aquisediminimonas. Next base: position 754,987 of record JADJAC010000002.1, on the reverse strand, counting down.
GCGGGGTTTCGAAAATGCCCGGGAGAATGGTGTTGACGCGAATGCCTTCGCTCATGAGGTCACGTGCGATCGGAAGTGTCATGCCGATGACACCGGCCTTGGACGCCGAATAGGCAACTTGGCCCATCTGGCCGTCTTCGCCAGCAACCGATGCCGTGTTGACGATGGCGCCGCGCTCCCCGTCTTCATTGGCCGGGTCCAGCGTCATCATGCCAGCCGCAGACATGGCAATGCACCGGAATGTGCCCACAAGGTTGATCTGGATCAGCCAGTCAAACGCCGAAGGCGGGTAGAACTTGATCGAACCATCTTCCTTTGAACGGCTTGCGGTCTTCATGGCTGCACCGGTGCCGGCGCAGTTGACGAGAATTCGCTCCTGCCCATTAGCGGCGCGAGCCTTTGCAAAACCGGCAGCGACGCTCTCATCGCTGGTCACGTTCACTTCACAGAATACGCCGCCGATTTCGGCAGCAACGGCTTCGCCCTTTTCCTTCTGGAGGTCGAAGATGGCAACCTTCACGCCCTTCGCAGCGAGGACGCGCGCGGTTGCCGCGCCAAGGCCGGATGCGCCGCCCGTGACAACGGCCGAAATGGATGAATCGAGTTTCATGGGTTTTCCTTTTGCTGGGAGGATTAAAGACGTTCGATGATCGTGACGTTCGCCTGACCGCCACCTTCACACATTGTCTGCAAGCCATATTTGCCGCCGGTCGCGTCGAGGACGCCGAGCAGCGTCGCCATGAGTTTGGTGCCGGACGCGCCCAGCGGATGGCCGAGTGCAATTGCACCGCCATGCTGGTTGAGGCGCGAATGCGGGGCTCCCAGATATTTCATCCAGGCAAGCGGTACCGGAGCAAAGGCTTCGTTCACTTCATAGGCATCGATGTCCTCAATCTTCATGCCGGCCTTTTTGAGGGCCTTTTCTGTCGCAAAAAGCGGTTCTTCAAGCATGATGATCGGGTCCCCTGCGGTAACCGAAATGTGATGGATGCGCGCACGCGGCGTCAGGCCATGATCCTTGAGGGCCTGCTCCGAAACGATCAGTGCGGCAGACGCGCCGTCACAGATTTGAGAACTTGTGGCAGCCGTAATGGCACCGCCTTCCTGCAGCAATTTGACGCCGGCAATCCCTTCAAGGGTGGCCTCGAAACGAATGCCCTCATCAACGCTGTGTTTTGCCATGCCTTCGGGCGTTTCAATGTCCAGCACGACGATCTCATTCTTGAAGTGGCCGGCTTCGGTCGCTGCCTTGGCGCGCAAATGACTTTCCAGGGCAAAGGCATCCAGATCATCCTTGGTGAAGCCGTGCTTCTTGACGATCATTTCGGCACCCATGAACTGGCTGAACATGATGTTCGGGTATTTTTCCTCAAGGCGGGGCGACTTGTAGTGTCCAAGGCCCTCCTTCATGAAAAGCGTCGCGACAGCGCCCATAGGCACGCGCGTCATGCTCTCAATCCCGCTCGCCAGCACGATATCCTGTGTGCCGGACATAACGGCCTGCGCGGCAAACATCATGGCCTGCTGTGACGATCCGCATTGACGGTCGATCGTGACGGCAGGGATGCTGTCCGGCAGTTTCGATGCAAGCACCGCATTCCGGCCGAGATCCATTGTCTGCTGGCCACCCTGAGAAACGCACCCGGTGATGACGTCATCGATCGCGCTGGTATCGAAGCTGTTCCGTTCAGCGATCGCATCGAAAACAGCGGCGCCCAGATCGACCGGATGAACGCCGGCCAATCTTCCCCCGCGCTTTCCGCCAGCAGTGCGGACGGCATCAACAATATAGGCTGTCGCCATGGTTCGACTCCTTGTCTTGGACTTGAATGATGGGAAGCCACTTGCGCAAATTGACGTTTACGGCAAGGGAAAGTTGCACTGCCTGATCTTTATGACAATCTGATCTTTTTGAGGGAATGTGGATCATGAATGTTTCCGAAGCTGTTGCCTATCGTCGCTCGGTTCGCGGGTTTCTCGACAAGCCGGTCGATATCGCGCTGGTGAAGGATATTGTCGAACGTGCGGCGCGAGCCGCGACCGGCGGTAACCTTCAACCCTGGCACATCGACCTTGTCCATGGCGACTCGATGAAAAAGCTGAAAGCCATCATGGCTGAAAAGATCGCTGCACGGGAAAGCGAGCAGCAGGAATATGATATTTATCCGCGCGAACTTTCATCGCCCTATGCGGATCGTCGGTTTGAGGTCGGGGAAATGCTCTACGGTGCGATTGGAATAGCCCGGGAAGACCGGAAAGGGCGTGCGATATGGTTTGCCCGCAATTTCCAGTTCTTCAACGCACCGGTTGGATTGTTTCTGACTATCGATCGCCAGATGGGGCCGCCGCAATGGGGTGATTGCGGTATGATGCTCGAGAACATCTGCCTGCTCCTGTGCGAAGCAGGGCTCGATTCATGTCCGCAGGAGTGCTGGGCGGTCTATCCCAAGACCATTGGCGCTTTTCTGGGTACGCCGGAAAACCGCATCCTGTGGACAGGCATGTCGATCGGATACAAGGATCCTGATGATCCGGCCAATAGCCTTGTGCCAACGCGCGCACCGTCTAGCGAATGGTTGACCCTGCACGGTTGACCTTCAATAGTCCTTCGAGATTTTGACAGTCGCGCTCTGGCGGCCAATTGTCGAGATGCTTGAAAGCACGGAAAGCCAGCGTGTGATCTGGAATTCCGCGCGCGTGGCGGAATAGCCCTGACCGTCTGTGATGATTTCGACATAGGCGCGCCGCGTAATGTACTTGCCGGCGGCAACCGAAGTCTTCTGGCCGGTCACTGTATCGCCGGGCAGGATTCGCAGCCGGTCCAGCCCGATGGCATTGCGCAGGGCATTGATAGGGTTCAGGCCGTTCCCTCCGCCCTGCAGCGACGCAATGGCCGCGGCAAGCTGTAGTGCTTCGGGCGCGGACAGGTTCGTGATCGAGGTTCCAAACAGCAGTCGAGACAGGAGTTCGTCTTCGGGCAGGGCGGGAGTGCTCGAAAAGGCAATTTCCGGACGCTGACCGGTTCCGGTAACGCGGATTGATGCCGTCAGGCCCTGCGTGTCTCCTGTTGCCAGTATGTCGAGTGTCGGATCCGCGGGAACTTCGCCCTGGAACCGGATCGTACCGCGCTGGAGATCGAACTGGCGACCGGCAAATTCGTAGGACCCCCTGACGAGGTCAGCCCGACCAACGATAGCCGGCTCTGTGACAGAGCCGCCGATCCGGAGATTTGCGCGCCATTCGCTCTGAATGCCAAGCCCCGTAACGCTCAGGCGGTTCAGCGCGCGCGCCTTGATGTCGAATTTCCAGGGACTTGAGGCAAGGCCCTGTGCTCGGTCCTCGGCAACAACATTGATTTCCTGGACGTTCAGGCGGGGAATGGCTGCGGCGGCTGTCGCGCGGCCGAGCCGGAATGCGCTGCGAACCAGCTCAACCTCGCCCGAAATGACTCCACCGCCATGTCCGTCCGAGACAAAATTTATGGGGCCTGTCGCTGTCGCGCCAATATCATCCCTGGCCAGCACCACCGCATTTTCCGCACGAAGCGCAAGATTCATTCCGAGTCTCTGCCCGGTCGTGAAGTCGAAACTGCCGTGACCCGAAATTGTGCCGTTGCCTGCGGTCCCGGCAAAGCTGTCAATCTCCAGCTTCGATCCGTTGAACTGGCCGGTTGCCTTGATGCCCGTAATGACCATACCCGTTGCGGCGCTTTCAAGCCGACCGTTGGCCGTGCGGACCGAACCCTGGATGATCGGATTTCCAGTCGTTCCGCTGACGTCCGCACCGATTGCGACCGGCCCGGACATGTCGAAGCCCTCGATTCCCGTCAAACGCCAGAGCGTATCGGCAGCACCATTGAAGCGGAGCTGTGCAAAAATTCGGCCCTCCTTGAGCCGCGCCAACAGGCTTGGGGCTTGCGCTGGGCGGATCTGGACTTGCGCCTTCCCGATCGTTTGTCCCGCACTCACAGCGACGGCCCGGGCCGCAGCATTTCCGGAGGTCAGTATTGCCGTCAGCCCGACATCTACAGGTTGCGATGACAAGACCAGACCTGAGCGGGTCAGCCCGCGAATGCGCACATCTGCCCGACCGCTTGGAAGCTGACCGACAGGCTGTTTGTAAGAGATGGTGCCGCTCGCAGTCCCGCCGAGCCCCGATCTCGGGAAGAGCATGTCGATAATTGCCAGCGGCATTTGCGACACGTTGGCATCAAATTCTGTCGCGCCAGCACCGAACAGCCCCGAAACCTTCGCCCGGCCGCCAGCAAATTCGAGCGCAGATTGTTGGACTCGCCAGCTTTCGCCCTCCCGCGTCAGTACAGCCGGACTGACGAGGCGCAGCGGCTTGCGGTCGATTGTGCCTGAACCAACCAGTTCGATCCGGTCCGTGCTGATGCGTGCATCAGTCTGCAGATCGAAGGCGCGTCCGCGCGAACCGGCGAACGAGGCGGTGACGTTGCCGTTCCCGCCGCGCAGTTTGATACTTGCAGCAAGCCGGGCAAGCTTTATTCCCTTATAGGAGAGGCCCTGCCCGGTTAGAGATCCGTCGATCCATGTACCGGCGGGATCAAGACGGAGGGTGCCATCGAAACTTGCACGTCGGGCACTCAAGGCAGGCGGGCCTTCGATTGCCGTATCGCGCAGCTTGATATGGCCTTCGATCTGCTGAAGTGCTCCGACAGGCGCAAAGTCCAGCGTTCCGCTCGCGGCGCCAGCCAACGCCAATTGACCGGAAAACCCTCCAGCCTGCGAGCGCAGTGCGCCTTTTGCGGTGATGCCAGATGCAGCAATGTTGGCGACGGTCACGGTTCCGGCCTGGTGCTGCGGGAGCAATATGGCCCCGTTGCCGGTAAAACTTCCCAAGCGAGATCCGCCGTTTGCCTGCCAGGTGAATCCGGCGGGATCGGGCTCGATGAGCAAATGGACATCGTGCAGCCCCATCGCGTCGTTCGGTCGGACCAGATTCATGTCAATCCGAGGCCGCTCGATCCGGCCGTCAAGGACAAACCTTGAAATCGGGCCATATTGCGATTGTCGTCCCTGGCCCTCGAAAAAGAAGGTCCCGTCATGGCGCCTATACCCGTTGCCCGTCAGTGAAAGGCCGGGCGAGGTGAGTTTGAGGCGGACGAAATGAACGATTCCGTCCGGCCCCCGAACAAGGTCGGTGTCGATCGAGGGCAGCCCACGGGTGAGGCTTGCAAGGAATGCGTTGTCGAGTCGCCGCACCCATGCCCGACCCCGCCCGACGACCTGTGTCCCGCGCCCGCCTGCGCCGGGGACAAGTTTCAGTTCGCTCTTGACGTCCACAATGCCAACGCCCGGGATCAGGTAGCGCTGGAGCTGACCGGCCAGTCCGATGTCGTATCGGCCCGTCAGAAGGTCGACAAACAAGGTAAGCTTGCCCGAAAGCTTGTCGGATTTGAGGATCAGCCCGTCGCCGGTCAGGGCCTTCGCAGTAACACTCAACAGGCCATTCACCGAGATATTGGCAAGGATCCCGCCAGCAACATCGCCAACGCCGGTAATGCGGCGCACGGAAAGTTTCAGCGGGACGAGGACCGGCGCTTTGCCCAGCCGTCCCTGTCCCGATGCCCGCACCATTTCCAGACCGGTCCGGTCGAACGCAACAAATGGCGCCGTCAACAGATAATCGAAGTTTGCGGCGCCAAAAGCTCCGTCGAGCCGCGCTTTGAGAAAGATATTCCGACCGGTCATGTTCGGGAACAGCGCGCGCGGCTGAAGCAGCTGGGCATCGATGTTGAGCGGATTGAACCGGTTGGATGCAAGATCGGCGGATCCGGAAAAATCTGCTGTCAATGCCTGCGAGGCAAGGTGCAAGCTGCCCTGGAACTTGCGATCGGCCAGCTTGCCATCGCCCCGGACGCGAAGAACGGGAGCCGTCAACCGCTGAAGCTTGCCGTGCGTAATCGAGGAAAGCGCCAGCTGACCGGCAAGCGCGAAGTTTCCGGCATCGTTGGACAGCGCCAGCTCGGCAATCTGCAATCCCGACACGCGGCCCAGGAACTTGCCCTGCCAATGGGTCCAGCGCCCGTCGCCCCGGACATGCAGTTCGACGGGACGGGATGTCCCGATGATCTGGCCGAAGACGCCGCCGGCCGGTGCGTTGAGGTCTGCGTCAAGATCGAAGCGATTGCCGTCCGGCTCGGCATCGAGCAAGAGAGCCAGACGATCGCCAGCGGCAGCGTCCGCTTTGAGCTTGATCATAGCCCGGCCGCGACGGATGTCGGCGCTTGCTGCGAGATGACCAATGCGCCGTTTGCCCCCGATGACGACCGGCTCGATGACCAACCGTTCGATTGCGATCCGGCCGATGTGAATGTCGAAGCCGGGGAGGATCGATGCCCTTTTCCGCGTCGGCTTGAGTTTAGGCATTTTGTGGAGCGTCGCCGACGGAATATCGAGGCTCACAATGTCAAGTCGATTGGCAAGCCAGCCCGCTGGTGTCCAATGCAGGCGAGCGTCGGAAACATGGAAAAACAGGCCTCCGGGATCGTAGAGCCGCACATCCCGGATCCGTGCCCTGGAATAGATCGAACCATCGATGCGACCAATCCTGATCTTGAGGCCCGAAGCAGGCGATTGTGCGGCAATCCGGTCGGCAAGAAAGCGATGGCCGATGCTTGTATCTGCAATCCACAGCAGAAAGGCCGCCAGCAGGACAATGCCGCCCAGAACAATCGCGATCCAGCGGAGGACGCGCATCAGAATGCCTGCCCGAGCGAGACGGCCACCGTAATTCGCGAATCGCCTCTTTGCCGGTTGAGCGGTGTGCCAACGTCGATGCGGATGGGGCCGAAGCTCGAATAATAGCGGGCGCCGAGCCCTGTCCCGAGGCGAAACTTTGAGAATTTCGGGAGCGACGACGTGTAGATATTGCCGCCGTCAAGAAATGGTACAATGCCGAAACTGCCAACGCGCACCCGGGCTTCGAGCGCGAATTCGGTAAGGCTCCTTCCGCCAATGGGCGTATTGGCGGCATCGCGTGGACCAATCAACTGGTAGCCATAGCCGCGAACCGAGCCGCCGCCGCCTGAATAGAAGCGCCTGGACGGCGCAATCGATTGGGTCCGGGCGCCAAGGATCGATCCGACGCGAATCCTGCCCGCCAGCACCACGCGATTCCCCGCCGGGAGATAATAGCTGCCGTCCAACTGGCCACGCGCATAAGTGAAGGTGCCGGACTGACGGGAAACCTCGGGCGAGAGCCTCAAACCAATCCGAAAGCCTTTTGTGGGATCGAGCAGGTCATCCGAGCCGTCATAATTGAGAGTGCCAGGAAAAGCGCTGATGAAAAAGGTCTTGCGAGGCGCATTGGCGATCTTGGTCGAATCGCGTTCTCTCGATGCGAGCAACTCGGTGCCAAGGCTCCAGGTCCATTTTTTCTGCCAGATGATGTTTGTCTGCCGCTCAATTCCGATTCCAACGCCAAATGTGCGGGCTTCATAGGCCGTGCGATTGACCTTGCTCGCGGAAATGCTGGCGTTGAGCACCTGATCGCGCGCCCTGAAATTGGATTGCCGCAGGATCGCACCGAGATACTGCTCGCGCGTTCCGGCGACTCCGCGGAAGGTGACGGCTCCTTCCGGCCGGATCAGGTTGCGATGCGTCCAGCTCACTTCCGCGCGGATGCCTTCACCCGTACTGTACCCGGCTTCGGCAGCAATCGTCCGCAGCTTTGCAGGCTCAAGCGCCACGGCAACATCGGCAAGCTCGGGATCCTTGGCGGGGACAGGCTCTACGCGCGCCTGGGACACAAGTCCCGTTGCGATGAGGGCGCGACGCAAGTCATCGAGCTTGGACTGGTCGAAGACCTCCCCGCTCCTGAACCTGGAAATGCGCGCAACGTGTCTGGCATCGAACGGCAACTTCGTGCCTGTCAGAATGATTGCTCCGAATTTGCGTTCGCCGCCTGGATCGACATGCATTTTCAAGGTGGCCGTGCGCGTATCGTGATCGACAACAATCTCCGGTTCGCCAACCTTTGCAAAAGGATAGCCCTTATCCCTGATCGACCTTGCAAGGCGGGTTTCAGCCTGAACGACATTGTCTGCGTCGACGGCATCCTGCGGATTGACGGCAAAGACTTCGCGCAACTTGCCGATCTGGCTGCCCGTTCCATCGAGCCCGGTCACCTCGACCTGCGAGAATTGGTAAACCGGTCCGGGTTCGACTCGCAAGGTCACGACAAGCTGCTCGGGATCCCCGGCTTCGATCGACGTTTCGACATTGGCGTCATAATAGCCATCTGCGCGAAGCACCTCTCCAAGCAGATCGGCGTCTTCGCGTGCTCGCCGATCGATCTGGGCGACGTTTGCCGGTTTGCCTTCGCCAGCCTTCAAGGTCGAAACGCTGTTGAACCGCTCGATGACCGCCGATTTTCCTGCAAGGTCGAGACCCTCGATGACGGTGCGATAGCGGCGTTCGCCAACAGTCTCGGTCGCACGATGCGCAGCCTCTGCCGCTTCATCGGGAGAGTTTGGCGACTCAAACTCCGTGGTCAGCATGTCAGGCCAATCCACACCAATGTCGGGCATTTCTGCCATCGGCGAGTCGGGAACAAGTTCCTGGCCCGGCTGGGCCGTCGATTGTGCGCTTGCCACATTTGCCAACGCCATAGATGCAAGCATCACAAGAGCCAGAACAGGCGAACGGCATAGCGAACAGGCCAACATGCTCACGTGTCTAGCGGCTGGTCAAATAGGCCGCCAGTAAGGAATTAGTGCACTGTGCCGTTCACGCCTTCAGCATGTAGCGCGATAATCAGACGTTCAACCTGACGCCAATGGCAAAAAAGGACCGCGTTGCCGCGATCGCGGCTTCGCTCTGCCCGGAGCGCAGCTTCCGTTTCGGCGAAATTGCCGAATGCTGCCATCAGGTCAGTGGCATCATCCAGTGTTTTTCGGTCTGCTATGAGGGGTGACATGATTGCTCCGTCGCGGGAGCCACGGCCTCTAACCGCCAATCGCTAACATCGGGCGAGAAGCCTTGGTAAAGCATTGGTTGACCAAGATCTTAGCTGATCTTGCGCCCCGACCAGACCACGCGCCCGATAATGGTGATCGCACGCGCGTCGACATCCGGCCATCCGGGATAGGCAGGGTTGTCACTGAGCACCGCAAGCCGGTGGGCCGGGCGCATTGAAAGGCGCTTGACCATCAATGCGTCATCCATCCGGATCACATAGATGCCGTCGCGCAGCCGCTCTGCTGCGTCTCCGCGGTCGACGAGGATATCATCGCCATCGCCAAGTGTGGGACTCATCGAATCGCCCGCCACTTGAATGATCGAAAGTGCTTCCGGGCTGGACGCGAGCTTGCGCAGCCAGTTTCGCTCAAAGCCGATCTGCCCGGAGCGCTGCTCCAATCCTGTGTGGGCGCCAGCGCCTGCAGAAGCACCGAGTTCCAGACGTGGCACAAGCACGGTCGAGATTGGTGCAGGCGGCGGTGGCAGACCTCCCAGCGCGAGTTCATCGACCCCGAAATAGTTGGCCAGTGTACGCCGGTCGTCTTCCTTCAGTCGCTTCGGAACGCCGCGCCGAAGATACTGCTGGAAATAGGCTGCATTGCGACCAAGAAGGCGCGAGATCGATAGGCAATCGTCCCCACGGTCCTCCATAAGTTTCTGCAGATGAGTCCTGACGTCATCCATGCCAATTTTCCTACGTTAGGAATTTTCCTTGCACAATAGGAAATCTCCTTTCAGATAGGAATAATCCTATCATGGTTGATTCGCATTTGATTAGTGGAGGTTTGGATGAGTGTGCTGGGCAAGATCGAACGGTATCTACGAAAGAGCGGAAAGAAGCCGACACGCTTTGGTCGAGAGGTCGCCAACGATCCGCGGCTTGTATTCGATTTGCGCGAAGGCAGGGTCATGGGGCGTTGCCTCGCTTCGCGGATCGAGGCGTTCCTGGAGTCGGCCCAATGAATTGTGACGTCCATGGAGCCTTGCGCGCTGCCATTTCAGGTCGCTTTCACCCGTCACTCGCTCGAGTCCAGTCCTCCAGCCATCACCGCTGGTCAAGCGTGACCTTTGTTGGCGCGCGCCATCGCTTCGCCGTGTGTGTTGCAGGCGAAGGGGCAGAACAGTGCGTCGATGAAGCGACCGCGTCCATCCTGTCCGATGATTTCAATATCGACGGTCATATTGTTGCAGACATTGCGGTTGCCCAGCGACAGTCCCGGGGACCGAATGTCGTCGAAATCGAACTCGAAGCCCTGACAGTCGAAGCCAGTTAATGCCGGGTTTCGGAACTGCCCAGAGTCTTGCCCGGCAATGCATGGTGCTTGCGCGACTTGTACTTGCGCGGCTCAATCGTCCGGCTCGCAACACCATCTCTAGCCGTTTCACCATCGGAAGTCTTCGCCACATCAGTGCCGATTTCCGATGGGTCTATCTTGGCCTTCACCGCCACGGGTCCAGGGGCCGCGGTCATCTCTGCGGAATGTGCGGCGCGGCGAACCACGGCCTTGATGCGCGATACTGCAGGATCAGCCGGGGTCTCGGCCGCATGATGCAGGGAGGGTCCGCTGTTCGCCGATGATCGAACCAGCGCTTCAAGCTGCAATGCAGGGGCAGGGACATCAAAACTGGCTTCGATATGAAATCCTTTGCCCTTCTTCGGTTTGGGAGCCAGCAATATGCTCACAAGCGCAAAAGCCGGCCACAATATGCCCGCAACCAGCCACATCGCCGCCATCGCCGCAATAATTCTGGGCACTTCGCCAAAGGGTGGGGAGATGGACGGTGCAAGCATGGCAAAGCCAGATTCCAAGACCATCCGGTCAAACATCCAGTCGGGCGTTGCAAGGACAAGGATTGCGGCCACAGCGCCAAAGAGCACGGCCAAGACGGGCGGAAGCGGTACCTCTTCCAGCGACCTGCCTAGCGAACTGAAACCGAGCGGCATTGCGTATCCTTCAAACCGGCAATCCGGCTCTCATGCCATAGCCAACCTGAACATAGCTTCAACCGGAAGCTCAATAAACCAGTGTCCCAGATCGAGACGAACCGTAACGCCATGGACAGATTTCATAAGCGAGGTTAGCCAGCGCACATGGCCAAGCAGCTCCCTTCCGACCCCGACATTATGATGCTCTGGACCAGCGCCGTCGACTGGATAACTGATCATACCAGGCTGATCGTCACTGCATCGCTGTTCGGCGTGCTCATTGTTCTTGCGCTTTATGGCCTTCGGCTGGTCGGAAAGAGACTCAGCCGCGAACCAAATCCCTGGAGGAGTGTCATTGGGCGGGCGCTCGCCTCGATGAAGCTGTGGTTCATGGTCCCGCTTGCAGCAGAACTGATTGCGACATTTGCCCATGCGCCTGAAGACGTGGCCAACATCGTCAGTTTCGGGTTCGTCATTACAGCTACATTCCAGAGCGCACTTTTCCTGCGTGAACTGATTCTGGGAACGGTCGAGGTTCGCGCGGCGGGCAAGGAGCCCCATTCGGGCTTGGCCAATGCGCTGGGACTGGTCCGCCTGTTCGTCAATGTCGCACTGTTTGTGCTGGCGGCGCTGCTCATTCTCGCCAATCTCGGTGTTAACGTCATCGGACTCGTAGCGGGTCTTGGCATTGGCGGCATCGCTATCGGCTTGGCCGCGCAGGGCATTTTTCGGGACTTGTTTGCGGCTCTGTCCATCCTGTTCGATGGACCGTTCCGGGTCGGCGAAACAATTCGTTTCGGCGATGCGACGGGTCGGGTTGAGGCGATCGGCCTGAAAACGACGCGAATTCGGTCGATCGATGGCGATCAGATCATCATGTCGAATGACAAGCTGCTCGACCTGCAGATCCGGAATCTGAACGGCATTGCAGAGCGGCTGGTGATCCTGAACCTGCCTCTGCACTATGCCAATGATGCGGACGCCATTGCCAGCCTCCCCGAAAAATTGAAGCTTGTGGTCGAGGGCGTCAAGTATTGCCGCTTTGACCACGCCGTGCTGACAGATTTTGCCCACAGCGCGATCACGCTTGAACTGATGTTCCATGTGACGCGCGGGGCAGCTGAAGCGCGCAACGACGCCCGTCACACCGTCATGCTGTCCGTAATGCGTTGCCTGAAGGAAGCGGGAGTCGCTTTCTACGCCCCGGAATCCGACACCGTCTAGAGATCGACCTCGTCAAGCGACAGGAGTGAGGCATTGCCGCCCGCGCTCGTCGTATCGGTGCTTGTCACGCGTTCGGCGCAAAAACGGTGCAGATAGTTGGGGCCTCCTGCCTTTGGACCCGTTCCTGAAAGACCTTCTCCGCCAAAGGGCTGGCTCCCGACAATGGCGCCGATCATCGAGCGGTTGACGTAAAGATTGCCGACGCGCGCCAGGGCTTCGACTGTTTCGGCGTTTCGCGCGATCCTGCTGTGCAGGCCCATTGTCAGGCCAAAGCCCTTGGCGTTGACGGCCTCGACGGTCTGTTCGAGTGTCCCGGCTCGCCAAGTTGCGACATGGAGCAGAGGGCCGAACCATTCCTCGGTCAGGTCATTGAGCGATGCAAGCCGAATCGCGGTCGGCGGAACGAAATGGCCCGTGGCGGGGGCAGGGATCGTGTGAATCCAGCTTGCCCTGCGGCTTTCGCGATACTCCATCAGGCGGGCATATGCTGCTGAATCGATGACTGGACCGACATCAGACATCGGATCGGACGATTCGCCGACGACAAGGGCATCCATTGCCCCTGCGAGCATCTTCAGCGTTGCGTCCGCTATATCCTCCTGGAGCAGCAGAAGACGCAAAGCGGAACAGCGCTGCCCGGCCGAACGGAACGCGGAGGTCACGACATCCTGCACAACCTGTTCGGAAAGAGCGGTGGAATCGACGATCATCGCATTGATTCCGCCCGTTTCTGCAATGAGGGGGACGAGCGGCCGGGTGTCGTCTTCAAGCAGCGCCCGCGCAATCCGCTTTGCCGTGGCGGTGGACCCGGTGAAGGCCACGCCGGCGACGCGAGGATCTGAAATCAATGCGGCGCCCACCTCCGGCCCGCCGGGCAGGAGCACAAGCGTGTCGGTTGGAATGCCGGCCTGATGCGCAAGCGCAACCGCGCGCGCCGCGATCTGCGGTGTTTGCGGGGCCGGTTTGGCCACCACAGTGTTTCCTGCGACCAGCGCCGCTGCGATCTGACCCAGAAAAATCGCGAGCGGGAAGTTCCAGGGCGCGATGCAGGCCCAGACGCCGCGGCCTTCATAACGCAGGATATTGCGTTCGCCGGTTGGGCCGGGAAGCGCAATCGGGGCCAGTCCGTCGCGTGCCTGTTGCGCGTAGTAACGGCAGAAATCGACGGCCTCTCGCACTTCGCCCAACGCATCGGGAATTGTCTTCTTCGCTTCATAGACGGCAATCGACATCAATTCGATGCGGTTGGCTTCGAGCAGATCGGCAAGTCGCTCGAGCGCATCCGCTCTCTCGTCCAGCGGAGTTTGCGACCAGCTGGAAAAGGCGGTCGCTGCTTTGTCCACGGCGCCTTTCGCGTCTTCTTGTCTTTGTGTGGGGTCAATATCTTCATTCTCACACGAAGACGCGAACGCATGAACGGACAGGGCTGTCTCGGCAAGAATCCGCCGGTCCTGCAGGTCAATGCCTGCGCTGTTCCTGCGCTCGCCAAACAGGTCGCAGGGCAGGGGGATACTAGCATGACGGGCGCCGCCGACGGTTTCGACCTTCGCGATCGGATCTGCGAGCAAGGTTTCCAGATCGAGGCTTTCATCGGCCAGTTGATGGACGAAACTCGAATTCGCGCCGTTTTCCAGCAGCCGTCTTACGAGATAGGCCAGCAGATCGCGATGGCCGCCTACTGGAGCATAGATTCGGCAGTGATAGCCCTGTTCATGAACCAGACGTTCGTACAGGCCCTCACCCATGCCGTGGAGGCGCTGGAATTCGAAGTCGCGCGACTCTCCGGCCCATTCGAGGACTGTTGAAACGGACAGGGCGTTATGGGTGGCAAAGGCCGGGTAGATATTTCTTGCGGCCAGCATGTCCTTCGCGCAGGCGAGCCATGAGACATCGGTTGCCGCCTTGCGGGTGAAGAGCGGGTAATCGGAAAGTCCTGCCTCCTGACAGCGTTTGATTTCGCTGTCCCAATAGGCTCCCTTGACGAGGCGTGCTGCAATGCGCCGACCCGTTTCGGCGCCCAATGCGTCGGCCCATTGCACGACTGCGCTCGCGCGCTTGGCATAGGCCTGGATCGCCATGCCGAACCCGTTCCAACCCTTCAGCGAGGGGAGGCGCGCGACATGGCCGATGATGTCGAGACTCATTTCGAGACGTTCGGATTCCTCCGCATCCACCGTCAGCGCAATGTCCCGCCGTGCCGCCGCCTCGCACAGGGTTTGAAGAAGGTCCTTCAGCATGGGCACGCACTTGTCCCAGTGCGCGACTTCGTATCGCGGATGGAGCGCGGACAGTTTGACAGAGATCGAGTGGCCGGCACCGGTCGCGTCGACTGCGGCAAGATAGGAGGCAAAATAACGCTGGCCGTCTTCATAGGTTCTTGCCGCCTCGCCCAGCATGTCGAAGCTTGCCGTGAAGCCCTTGTGTTCCGGTCGGGCCATGCGTTCGGTTGCTTCCGCAATTGTCCGGCCCATCACGAAGATTTCGCCCATCATCCGCATCGCAGCACCCACGGCTTGCCGCACGAAGGGTTCACCGGCGCGTGCGATCAGTCGACGCAGTGTTCCGGCCTCTTCCTTTTCGCTGACGAGCGCGCGGCCAATGACCAATCCCCACGTCGCAGAATTGACCAAGGCGGATTGCGACCGCCCGGAATGGGCCCGCCAGTCTGCATCGCCCAGCTTGTCTGCAATGAGGGCGTCCGCTGTTTCGGGATCCGGAACGCGCAGGAATGCCTCCGCCAACGAGAGGAGTGCGACCCCTTCCTGTGTGTTCAGCCGGTATTCGTGGAGGAACTGGTTGACCCAGCCCGTGCCTTGGGCTGCCCGCAGGTCAGTGATCAGGTCAGCTGCGCGATTGACGATCCGGGACCGCTCGTCCGGCACCGAGCGCGCCCGGGCAAGCAGCGGTCTCAACACTTCGGGCTCGGGTGCGCGATAAAGTTGACGCATGAGTGACGTTGCGGAATCCATGACCTTTGACTCTTGCCTAGCTGGGGCCCTATTTCGGCGCCTTGATTTCGGGCTGCTTGTAATAATATTGCGCAGCCAAAGCGAGAGGAAAGCCAATGGGTATCGTGACCAAAGACGAATTGCTGGCAAAGGTCGGCACAGTAATCGGCGTCTCCGATTGGATGACGGTCGATCAGGAAACCATCAACAAGTTCGCGGATGCGACCGGCGACCATCAGTTCATTCACGTGAACCCCGAAATGGCGAAGATGACTCCGTTTGGCACCACGATCGCACACGGATTTCTGACGCTTTCGCTCATGCCGGCCCTTTCGGCCAAGGCGGATCTCCCACGTCTCGACGGGATCAAGATGGGCGTCAACTATGGCTGCGACAAGCTGCGCTTCCTGGCGCCGGTCAAATCCGGAAAGCGTGTTCGCGCCCATTTCAAGCTGGTGTCGCTTGAGGAAAAGCGCCCCGGCCAGTGGCAGCAGCTTCAGGAAGTGACCGTCGAGATCGAAGGCGAGGACAAGCCCGCCCTGATCGCTGAATGGATCAGCCAGTTTTTCGTATAACCCCCGATTTTCAAGGATATTCCCATGCGTGATGCAGTCATCGTTTCCGTCGCCCGCACGCCGATTGGCAAGGCCTATCGCGGTGCGTTCAACGCGACGCCCGGCGCGACCTTAGGGTCTTTTTCGGTCAAGGCCGCAGTGGAGCGTGCCGGGATCGATCCGGCAGAAGTCGATGACTGTATCTGGGGCTCTGCGCTTCAGCAGGGCACCCAGGGCGGCAATATCGCGCGGCAGGTTGCTCTTCGCGCCGGACTGCCGATTTCGGTGCCGGGGATGAGCATGGATCGCCAGTGTTCATCCGGCCTCATGACGATCGCCACCGCTGCAAAGCAGGTCATTGTCGACCGGATGGATGTTGTCGTCGCAGGCGGACAGGAATCGATCTCGCTCGTCCAGACAAAGGAGATGCGGGTTGGGCGGGACGATGCTCTCGTCGCGATGCACCCCGACATTTACATGCCGATGCTCCAGACAGCGGAAATCGTTGCTGCGCGTTACAGTGTCAGCCGCGATGCGCAGGATGAATATTCGCTCCAGTCCCAGCAGCGGACGGCGGCGGCGCAGGCTGCGGGGAAGTTCGATGATGAAATCATTCCTGTCTCGACCAAGATGGGTGTTGCAAACAAGGAAACCGGGGAAGTCACCTTCCATGACGTGACGATCTCGAAGGACGAAGGCAATCGCCCCGAAACGACACTCGAAGGTCTGAAGAGCCTGAAGCCGGTGATTGACGGTGGTGTGATTACCGCAGGCAATGCCAGCCAGCTTTCCGACGGTTCGGCAGCCGTGGTGGTCATGGAGGCAGCCGAGGCAGCACGGCGCGGCCTGACGCCGCTTGGCCGCTACGTGGGCATGGCAGCGGCAGGTACCGAGCCCGATGAAATGGGCATTGGCCCGGTTTACGCGATCCCCAAGCTTCTGGGACGCTTCGGCCTCAAGATCGACGATATCGGCTTGTGGGAACTGAACGAGGCGTTTGCCGTGCAGGTGCTTTACTGCCGCGATAAGCTCGGCATTCCCAATGACCTGTTGAACGTCAACGGCGGTTCGATCTCGATTGGCCACCCCTATGGCATGACCGGCGCCCGCTGCACGGGTCATGCGTTGATCGAAGGCAAGCGTCGCGGTGCCAAATATGTGGTCGTGACGATGTGTGTCGGCGGCGGCATGGGGGCGGCAGGCCTGTTCGAGATTCTTTGACATGCGTTTGCGGGCACCGCGCATCGCGCCGGTCGATCTCGACACGCTCGATGACGACCAACGCGAGGCTCTCTCGCCCTTTCTGACGCCTGGTCGGTCGGCGACGCGTTCGGAAGGGCAAGTGCTCAATATTTTTCGTACGCTCGTGCACGCGCCCAAGGCATTGAAGGCATTTCTGGCCTGGGGCAACTACATCCTGTCGAAGCGCAACGCCTTGCATGAACGTGACCGCGAGCTGGTCATCCTGCGCACCGGATACAATTGCAGATCGGGTTACGAATTCACCCAACATCACCGGATCGGGCTTGATTGCGGGCTGAGCGAGGCCGAGATCGAGGCAATCAAGACGGGCCCCGATGCCGCAATCTGGGGCGCACATGATCGGGCCCTGCTGCGCGCGACGGACGATCTGACCAGCGATTTTTTCGTGAGCGAGTCCAGCTGGGCCGCGCTGGACTTTCTTACCGAGAAGCAGAAGATGGATCTGGTGATGACGGCTGGGCAATACACCCAGGTTTCGATGATGTTGAACAGCTTTGGGGTGCAGCTGGACGATGGTCAGGTGCTCGACCCGCAATTGGACGGGCGGCCAGCCTAACCCGCCAGCGCGTCCGTGCCCCTGTCTCCGATCATATAACGCGGCCTGGCGCGCGACGGCGGTATACCATTCATGTCGGCAACGATGCCAGTTTCGTCGCGCTTTATACCGGGCCGGACGGGGAAAACGCTGACGCGCATTTTGAAGAGGGCGAGCCGATCAACCATGTCGGGGTGCAGACGGACGATCTCGACGCGATAGAGGACAAGGTGATTGCCGAAGGGCTGATTCCCTTTTCACACGGCGATCATGCGCCCCGGGCGGCGCTTCCATTTCTTCGATCCCGATGGCATCGAATATGAGGTGGTCAGCTATAACGGAGCAAGCCGCCCGCCAGGATGAGCGGGTGGTCACGATCTTTGGCCAGCAGCAGCGCACCGTCGAGATCCACCCACTCTGCGTCTTGCGCCGCGAGGAATGCCGGCGCGATGCCGAGGCTTGTGGCAAGCATGCATCCGACCATGATCTTGAGGCCAAGCGTGCGTGCCTCCGCCCTCACGGCCAAGGCTTCGGTCAGCCCGCCGGCCTTGTCGAGCTTGATGTTGATTGCCTGGTAGCGACCGCTGCAGCGCGCAAGATCGGATCGATCATGCAGGCTTTCATCGGCGCCGAGCGGGATGGGTGACGCAATCCCGTCAAGCAGATGGTCTTCGCCCCGTCGAACCGGCTGTTCGATGAGTTTCACGCCAAAGGGGACAAGTGCAGCAGCCTCGGCCGCGACGTCGCGATTGGTCCAGGATTCGTTCGCGTCGACAATCAATCGGGCGTGGGGAGCTCCGCGCCGGACAGCTGCGACGCGGGCAAGATCGTCTTCGCCAGCCAGCTTGATCTTGATGAGCGCGGTCTGCCGGGAAAGCTCTCTCGCCGCGGCTTCCATCTGTTCGGGCCGGTCGAGCGAGACAGTCATGGCCGTAACAAGGGGGAGCGGCGGAGCAAGGCCGGCCAATTGCCAGAGCGGCACGCCAGCGCGCTTCGCGTCCAGATCCCAAAGAGCGCAATCGACAGCGTTGCGGGCAGCGCCGGGCGGGAGCAGCTGCTGGAGCTGGACGCGATCCACATCAGGCGGCAATTTATTGATCTGGGCAATGCAACTTTCGGCAGTCTCGCCGTTGTAATAGATCGGGGTTCCTTCGCCGCGTCCTGAGAGGCTGCCGTCATGGATTTCGACGACAACCAAATCAACGAACGTCTTGGCGCCGCGCGCGATTACGAACGCCCCGGCAACGGGCCAGCGTTCAACAACCGCCGCGATTTTAGGATTCAGGGGACTTCCGGCTCAGGAGTCTTTTCAGCGTAGGATTCCTTCAGCTGCTTCATGAAGCAGCCGGTCCATCCGCCAGCGCCCACCGTCGAGCAACTGTCTGCGCCCGTCTTTCCGACCTCCAGCGTTGCTTGGGAACGAATGGCCCAGCTTGTACTGTCTGGCGACGGCAGGCGCTCGCGAAACGGCTTTGGAATTCGGTAACGCTCGGTTTCCGGCGCAACGACACAGATCGTATCCGACGGACATTTGTCATCCCCGAAGATCGTGAGTGTGCGTTGCTGGGCAACCGCAGGCGACGAAGCAGCCAGCGGAACGAGTGAAAGAGCAAAGGCAAGAACAAGTTTCATAATCCGGTGATCTTCCGCCTTTTTCGATGAACGCACAATGACCAAAATCAAATTCGCTTGGAAAGCTGGATCGCCATTTTGCACCCCAACCTGATCGTCGCGCTCAAAAGTGGATAGGCGGGGGCTCTTTCCGCGCCTTCCGCAATCGCCGTCGCCTTGTGTTCGACCTCTTCGGCACGAAATTCGGCAATGACCTCGCTCAATTCGGTGTCGTCTGATCCAAGGGCTTCGAGCTGCTCGCCATAATGCTGGTCGATCTCGGTCTCGATTGCTGCCGTGCAGGCCATCGCGGCTTCCGGACCGATTGCAGCTGTAACCGCGCCAAGTGCAAATCCAGCTACATGCCAGAAAGGCTGGAGCAGAGTCGGTCGAACCCCGCGTTCCGCAGCCATTGCATTGAACCGGTCGAGGTGGCGCTGTTCCTGCGCGGCCATATGCCGAATCGACCGGGCTGCAGAATGTCGGTTGCCCAGCACAGCAAGCTGGCCGGCATAGATTCGCGCCGCGCCATATTCTCCCGCCTGATCGACACGGATCATGGAATGCCGGTCATCCTGCATCATGCGCTGCGCTTTCCCGCCATCCAGAGGACCAGCAATCCACCGCCAAGTGAAAAGATCGCGTTGAACCCGGCAAGCGAAATGGGGCCAAGGGTCCATTGCGGCTGGTTGCAGCTGACGAGGGGCGCAGCCATGATGTCGGCCATGATATTCCCGCCCGTCGTGCCCGGTGCGCGCGTGCAGGCTGTGATGCCGTCCCACCATCTGTATTCAACGCCAGCATGAAAGACCCCTATGAGTCCGCTCGCCATGATCGCAAGGCCGGCCAGCGCGACGAACAGGCGGCGAACGCTCTGGTCCCGACTGAAAAGGGCCATCAGTGCAAATGCGAGGGCGGCCTCATGCGGCCAACGCTGCCAATAACACATCTCGCAGGGGAACAGCCCACCGATATATTGCGATCCCAACGCCCCGCCGAGCAGGGCAGCGGGGATGAGAAATGCCAGCCATGAAGCCCTGCGCACGTTCGTCATGCTCAACGGCTTCCCTTGCGGCTGCCGGATGAAGTTGCCGTCTGGGTCCGGGTCAGACGGCCAAGGGTTTCCAGTGCATAGTGAAGCTGGAAGTCCTTGATGCCCTGCGCCTTCAATTGGTCAGCAGTGGCCGAAAAGCGGGGATCCGGCTTTGCATCCGCTTCAAGCACAGAATTGTCGACCTTGCTCTCGTTGATGAGATGGCGGCTGAGATCGGCTTCGCGGAAGCGCGGCCGGGCCTTGTAGTCTGGGTCCGACAATTGCGGCACGGCAATGTCCGGCTCGATCCCGCCTTCCTGCACGCTGCGGTTCGACGGCGTGTAGTAGCGCGCGGTCGTCAGGCGCAGGGCGCTGCTGTCATCAAGCTGGATCAGCGTCTGGACAGAGCCCTTGCCGAAGCTGCGTTCGCCCATGACCAGCGCACGATGATGGTCCTGCAATGCGCCTGCCACAATCTCGGCAGCGGACGCGGAACCAGCGTCTACCAGCACAATGATCGGCAGGCCGTGCGCCATATCCCCAGGACGGGCATAATAGCGTTCAATGTCGCGCCGGTTACGCCCGCGCTGTGACACTATTTCCCCGCGCTCAAGGAACGCATCGGACACCTCGATGGCCTGATCGAGCAATCCGCCCGGATTCGAACGCAGATCGACAATATAGCCCGTCGGCACATGCCCAAGCGATTTGTCGATGCTCACGAGTGCCGAGCGAACGTCGGCACCGACACTTTTTGAAAAGCCGTTGATGTTGATGATACCGATGCCCTTGCGCACTTCCCACTTTACCGGCTTGATCTCGATGATCTGGCGGGTGATCGTGACGTCGAACGGCTTGTCGCGGCCCGGCCGCACGACTGTCAGGCGAATGCTGGTGCCGGGCGTTCCGCGCATCTTGTCCACGGCTTCATCAAGTGTGCCGCCATAGATCAGGACACCGTCAAGATGGGTGATATAGTCGCCGACCTTCATCCCCGCCTTGTCAGCCGGTGAATCCTCGGTCGGAGCGATGACCTTCACCGCTCCATCCTCCAGAGAGACCGTCAGCCCGAGACCGCCATAGTTGCCGTCGGTCTGGACACGCATATTCTCGAAGTCGCGGGCATCCAGATAGGAAGAATGCGGGTCGAGACTGGCCAGCATGCCGTTGATCGCGCCCTTGATGAGGGATTTGTCGTCAACCTTGTCGACATAGTCCGCACGGACGCGCTCAAAAACCGCAAGGAACTGGTCCATCTCGCGATAGGTGTTCGCGTCGACCGACGCCATGCCCGCCGTCGCTGCCGGAATCAGGGCAACGCTGGAAACAAGGAGGGCGGCACGCAGGAAATCACTCTTCATTCGGAATATACTCTTTGCTCTGGTTGCGGCGGTTTAGCGCAATGTGGAGTGAAACGGAACAAGCGATGTGCGTGCAGCCACTTGGGTGGCACAGCGACGGCTTTCAATGCCGGGGCTGGTCTTGTCCTGCTTTCTCTTCCCTGCGCAACATCCACCAAAGCACAGGTGGCAGCACCAGTTCCGATAACGCCAATGCCCAGACGAGATTGCTGGGCCAGCCCTTCAAAGCGATGGAAACCAATCGCATGACTCCCCCGAGGAAGAACCAGAGGATCAGCACGCGCAACAGGGTACGGTAGCGCGCAAGGTCTGTTGAGGCGATCCACAACAGGACCCCATAAACAGTGAAGCTGATCCCGTAAAAGCGGTTCTGGCTGTCTAGCGATGCATCGTTCAGGACGCTGGCCGGAATGTCCGCCCCGAGCATGACGTCCGCCCCAAGTCCAAGAAAGACGTGCAAAAGCCCAGCCAAAACAAAACCTGGCGCTATGATCCTGATAAAGAGCTTCAGCATCGCACAATCCTGCCTTCTATTTTGCCGGCCTGAATACAGCAATCAGCAAGGGATCGTTTGTCGAGGCAGGATCGGCCCGTATCGCGATTTCCTCGCGTCCGATCGCCCGGTATACGGCATCGCTGGCTTTCGCGGTCACATCGTCGCGCAGCCCGGCAAAATCGATATTGGTGGCTGCGCGGAGTGCCTCCACGACAACGGCATTATCGAACAGCCGCAGCCCTCGATCGATGCCCGGCAGCATTGTCCCCAGAAGCTTTTCGCCCATTGCTGTCCTGAGCAACTCCGTTGCGCTGCTTCCCCCGCCACGGATGATGGCCGCAGCGTCCGGAATGCCCATGTTGAGCACGGCGTCTGCAACAACAGGCGCTGCAAGCTCTGCTCCCTTTTCCGCGGCACGATTGACTTGCTTCGTCAGGCGGTTGCGAAACAGCGCGCTGGTGAGGACCGCTGTGAGCACATCCGCGCCTTTTGATCCCCCCAATGCATCAGGCAGGCTGATCCGCGCGAGCTGGTCATCGTAAAAGCCGTTTTCGCGCATCAGGTTGGCAAAGGCACGCTGCGCGGACAGGCTCAGCAGACGCCGAATGGCTTCGACAAGGCTGAAACGGCCAGTCTCTGCGCATCCGGGCAGCGTGAGGATCGGCAAGAGTGTGGCTGAGCATAACAGCGAACGGCGCGAAATAATCATGATGTTTCCCTCCCGACAAATTCAAAGCAGTACATAACGTCATTGCGGCTATCGCGGCAATGATTGGTCGGGCATTGAGCAACCTGTCATGACTCGCGCCCGCGTCCTCCTTCTTAATCCTGCGCTCGGCCCACTCGATTACCGTGTCCCCCACGGCATGGCGGTGGAGCCTGGCAGCATTGTGCTGGCCCCACTGGGGCCGCGCCAGATGATCGGCGTGGTCTGGGAAGAGGACGCCATGCCCTCCGATGCGGAAGTGGGCGACAACCGGCTTCGTAACCTGCTCAAGGTCTATGATGTCCCGCCAATCGGAGCGCCGCTCAGGCGGTTGGTCGAGTGGACTGCCAATTATTACCTCGCCCCGCCAGCCGCTGTGCTGCGCATGGCTCTTTCATCGGCTGCGGCGCTTGAAGGTGCGCCGACCGTTGTCGAATATCGGCTGACAGGCAGGGCGCCCGACAAGATGACAGTGCAGCGGACGCAGGCGCTGGAACGGATCGGCGAGCGCCAGGGCCTGATCCGTGAGCTCGCGACAATTGCCGACGTTTCGGACGGCGTGATACGGGGATTGGTGAAGCTGGGTGCCATCGAGGCTGTCGAAGTCTCGCTGGAAACGCCTTTTCTCGCCCCCGATCCGGATCATGCCCCTCCCGAATTGTCTGAAGAACAGGCGGCAGCATCGGACTGGCTTGTCGAGGCCGTCAAGGCGCAGGACTTTGCTCCCGTCTTGCTTGATGGGGTGACGGGTTCGGGAAAGACCGAAGTCTATTTCGAGGCAATCGCCCAGGCCTTGCGGATGGGCCATCAGACTCTGGTCCTGTTGCCGGAAATCGCCCTGACCGAACCGTTCCTGCGGCGCTTCGAGGCCCGCTTTGGCCATGCGCCGGTGGCCTGGCATTCAGACCTTCGCCAGTCCCAGCGCAGGCGGGCCTGGCGCGCCATTTCGAAGGGCGAAGCTCTTGTGACCGTCGGCGCGCGCTCGGCCCTGTTTCTGCCCTATCGCAACCTCGGACTCATCATCGTGGATGAAGCGCACGAGGCGAGCTTCAAGCAGGAAGAAGGCGTACAATATCACGCCCGAGACGTGGCTGTCATGCGCGGTCGATTCGAGGGATGCCCGGTCATTCTGGCCAGCGCGACGCCTGCAATCGAAACGCGTCAGCAAGTTGCTCTCGGCCGTTATGCGGAACTCAAGCTGCCGGAGCGGCATGGCACGGCAGAGATGCCCGAAATCACTGCGATCGATCTCACCCAGGACCCGCCCGAGAGGGGCCGCTGGCTGGCGCCGACGCTTGTCCGTGCGATGCAGGAGACGCTTGAAAGGGGAGAACAATCGCTTCTCTTCCTCAACCGCAGGGGATTTGCGCCATTGACGCTGTGCAGGCACTGCGGGCACCGCTTCCAATGCCCCAACTGCACGGCGTGGATGGTTGAGCATCGCCTGCTCCAGCGCCTCCAGTGCCATCATTGCGGGCATAACATGCCGCCGCCGCGGGCCTGCCCGGAGTGCCACGAGGAAGACGCGCTTGTCGCATGCGGACCCGGTGTCGAGCGGATTGCCGACGAAGTCGCCATGCTGTTTCCCGAAGCGCGCCGTGCGATCGTCACATCGGATACGCTCTGGTCGCCAGCCAAGGCCGCCGAGTTCGTCGGGAAGATGGAAGCAGGGGAGATCGACATCGTGATCGGCACCCAGCTTGTGACCAAGGGCTATCATTTTCCAAACCTGACGCTGGTCGGCGTTGTCGATGCGGATCTGGGGTTGCAGGGCGGGGATCTTCGCGCGGCGGAGCGCAGCTTTCAGCAAATTGCACAAGTAGCCGGACGGGCAGGGCGGGGTGAGAAGCCGGGGCATGTTTATGTCCAGACGCATGAACCGTCTGCCCCTGTCATTCGCGCCCTTGTCTCGGGCGATGCCGAGAGTTTCTACGCGGCTGAAACCGAAAGTCGGCGTGAAGCCGGGGCACCGCCCTTTGGACGGTTTGCGGGGATCATCGTTTCATCGGAAAGCATGAAGGATGCACAGGATACGGCGCAGCAGATCGGAAAGTCTGCGCCACTGGTCGAAGGGATGCATGTCTATGGCCCGGCGCCTGCGCCGCTTGCAATGTTGCGCGGGCGTCATCGCCAGCGCTTGCTGGTCCACGCACGCCGAGCGCTCGATGTACAAGACGTCATCCGCGACTGGCTCGGCGCGCTGGAATGGCCGCGCTCAGTCAGGGTGAGTGTAGACGTCGATCCTTACAGCTTTGTGTGATCAGGCTTCCAGCAGTGCGGCTGCTTTCAACAGGCGGTTGCCGTGATCGCTCTCTTCACCAGCGTTGAGCCGTAATAGGGCGGCGGCTTCCGGGTTGCTCATATTGTCTGCCCATGTGGTGTAGAGCTTGTCTCCGGCGAATTCCGTTTCTGCAGTCTTCCTCAAACCTTCCGCTGTCAGGGTAGCGCGCGGGAAATCGCCCGTCAGATAGGGATTCTCGTCCGCAGTTGGGGCCGGGAAGTCCTCCCCCGATAGGATCTTGATTGCGGCGCTGACTCGGCGGGCATGCTTCATTTCCTCGTGACCGTTCTCGATCAGCAGCGCCTTGACCTCCTCATGGTCAGATCCTTCGGCACTCGCTTCATAGAGTGTCTGGCCAGCCGCTTCGATGAGAACCATGACCTTGAGGTCGTCCACGCTCGGAGCTGAGAGTGCGTTGATATGGGCAAAGGCTTCGCCAAGGGTCTGGGGCGCGCCGTTCGGGATGGGTGTCATGATTGCTCTCCTGTTCGCAAGCAGTCTAGCCACGAAAACCGCAGCTATGCAACGCTCTCCCGCTTGAGCAATTCCTCCTTGATGGGCAGTCCATAGGCATAGCCCCCCATGGAACCGTCGGTGCGGATGACGCGGTGGCAGGGAATGAGCACCGCCACGCGGTTCGCCCCATTGGCTGAGCCAGCGGCACGCACCGCCCTTGGCTTGCCGACTGCAGCCGCAATCTGGGTATAGGTTCGCGTTTCTCCGGGCGGAATTTTCATGAGTTCCTGCCAGACCGCCTGCTGGAATGCTGTGCCAGCAATGTCGAGCGGGAGGCGCGGCATCGCGCGGGGGTGTTCCACTGCTGCAACGGCGCCTTCGACCAGAGCAGACAGTTGCGCCCCGCCGTGTTCGATCGTTGCCTTCGGAAAATGTTCGCGAACGTCAGCTTCGCCCTCGTTGAAAGATAGCCGACAGATTCCCTTTCCGTCGCTGCGATCAGCATCGGCCCGAGCGTCGTTTGTGCGACCGCCCAGCGGATGGTGACGCCAGCGCCGCCATTCTTCCAGGCACTTGGCGTCATGCCGAGCCTGCGACCCGTGTCAGCGTAGAAGCGACTGGGACCTGAATAGCCGGCGTCATAGATTGCGTCGGTGACACGGCCATTGGCCTTGAGTGCCGCTTCCGCCCGCTTCGCCCGAAGGGTGCGCCAATAGGCAGATGGCGTCACACCAGTTTCGCGCTTGAAGAGGCGATGGAAATGGTGGGGTGCATAGCCGACTGCGCGAGCAAGCCTTTCAAGCGACAGGGATTCCTCTGCGTCATTGATCAGCTGCAGGGCCTTGTTCACAGCCTCGCGGTCGCGGCCTATCTCGTCCGGCTTGCAACGCTGGCAGGCGCGATAGCCAGCGGCACGCGCTTGCGCGGGCGTTTCGAAGAACTCAACATTCTCTCGCAACGGGCGTCGTGCCGGGCAGCTTGGCTTGCAATAGATGCCCGTGGTTTTCACGGCACCGACGAGCTGGCCGTCAAGGTTTCGATCACGCCGATCAAAGGCCGCAAAGGCAAAGTCAGGATCCAGAGACATCAGGAGCGCTCCACCCGCGCAGCAAAACAGCCGTGCGCAGCGTTATGTGCATCAATATAGGCAATGTCGGGGCTGCTGAACAGTCCGCGGATCTTTGCATCGGCTTCGCCCGGCATGGCAAGTGCCGCATCCCGGAGCATTCCGTCTGCATCGAAGGCGCGCAGTCCGAGGGGGCGACCCTCGAAGACCGGCGGTGCATCATCCTCGAAACGCGCTGCCTCATGTGCATTCTCCCGCACATAGATTGCATAGGCGGAACGATACGGCGTTTGCACGTCATGGTTTGTGTAATGCAGCAATATCAATGTCTCGCCAGCCTTTGCATCCTCCAGGCTGACGCGACACGGAAATCCCCGGTCGGCAGTTGCCGTAACGCGCAGTGCACCAAGGGCAGAAAGCTCCGCTTCATCGAGCTTGAAGAGCGGCGCGAATGCGTCCGGGTTCAGTCCATTGATCTGGTAGGTCATGTCGGTCTCCATAAAGGGTGTGGAGCCTCATTGGCGCATTGTGCAACGGGGTGCGTCCCGAAGCTTGCGCTCAAACTTTTACATATCAGACCATCCGGCAGAAAGCCGTCGCAAGCGTCCATGCATCTCCGGGCCAGCGCGCGGAAATATAGTTGCCATCCCTGACAACAAAGCCGCGATCCGGTTTCGTTTCGGTCGCGTAGCGGGGAAAGAGAGGGCCAGTCTTGAAGTCAGACTTTTTGGCGAGATTGACCCGGACTTCGTCCTCGACGCTTTGAGGATAGGTGCGGTAATGATTGCCAAGGGCCTGTCGGGTGATGCTGACGGCAAAGTTTTCCATGCCTCCTGTCAAGGCAGTCGTCCTGCGGCCATAGAGAAGGGCGCGCCCATCCGGTCCTTTCGCCCGCACAAGCGGGATCACGCCGTGGCAGATCGCGGAGACCGGCTTGTTTGCCTGAAATGCGGCAGCCGCGATAGCCTGCACCCTCTCCGATTCGAGATACGGCCGCATCCCCGGGGCGTGGCCGCCGGGAAAATGGAATGCGTCAAATGCTCCCGCATCCACCTTTGCCCATGAAAGCGGCTTCTGAAATGCCGGCGACGCCGCCATCTCTGCATAAAGAACGCAATTTTGAGCGCGCGCCTTCATTGATCTGGCGAAGCGAGGCAGCCCTTCGCCCGTCAGCGTGACGGGATCGCAAGCCGCCGCCGCACCCGTTTCGGTCGCAAAGGTGACCTCATGGCCTGCCCTGGCCAGCACGGCCCAAGGCACAGCGACTTCGGTCGGGTCGAAATCGGTCTGAGGGAGGAGAATCAGAACGCGCGCCATTGCGGCTCAGCCTCCGCATGCCTTGAACAGGGCGAGCGTCCGTTCGCGGGCGAGGTCGGCGCTTGGTTCATGGTAATCCTTGCGCCGGTCGGAGTTGAAGCCATGCCCGGCCTCATAGATGAAGATCTGAGCCGTTGGGTGGCCCTTTGCAATCAGGGTCTCCACCCCTTCGATCGGGATGCCGCTATCGAAGCGGCCAAAATGGGCGATCGTCGCGCATTTCGGAACCTGATCGGCAAACATGGTGGGCACCAGGCTGCCATAATAGCTGGAGGCGGCGGCAAGGTCGTCACTCTGCCCTGCCATCGCCCAGGCGACAGAGCCGCCATAGCAATAGCCCGTGATGAAGACCGGCCCCTTGGCCTTGAGGGCATCGATGCAGGTCTGCGCGTCCTTCAAGGACAGATCGAACGGATGAAGTTTTCGCGCTAGCTCTACAGCGCGATCAAAATCCGGGCCCGTATAGTCGGCTTCGAATCCGGGGTGTTCGCGGTCATAGAGCGAGGGGGCAAGGATTTCATATCCGTCGGCTGCATATTCGTCGCACAGGTCCCGAATATGGTCAGTCACGCCAAAGATTTCCTGGATGAGGACGAGCCCACCACGGCGAGCACCTTCGGGTTCGGCATGATAGACAGCGATTTCCGCACCGTCGGACATGGTCATGCGAATCATCTGACCCATTTCATTCTCCTTTTGAGATCGCTTCTTTGCGTCTTGGCGCGAAAAAAGAAAGATTGGGCCGCCGATCGAGACGCAGACGTGCTGAGGGGGAATCCCATCTTGCATCGCAGCAAAATCGTTGCTAGGCGCGCCGCGACTTTGGCGGGGGCGTAAGCCCGTTGCCCTTGGTCTCGGGCAACATTCTCGATCTCATGAGGAACATTCGCGCGTGGAGAATTCCGGCGGCATTCAGGCTAGTCTTGCAGGGCGTTACGCCACTGCTCTGTTCGATCTGGCGCGTGAGTCCAAGTCGATTGATTCGGTCGGCAAGAGCCTTGCGGCTCTCGAGTCCGCGCTCGCGACGTCTTCCGATTTCGCGGCCCTGACCAACAGCCCACTTCTGTCGCGCACGGCCGCAGCCAAGGCTGTAGCGGCCGTGGCACGCAGCATGAAGCTTGACGGACTGACCACCCGGTTCCTGGGCGTCCTCGCACAGAACCGCCGCCTTGCGCAGCTGGGCCCGGTCATCCGCTCATACAATGCACTTGCTTCTGCCCATCGCGGCGAAGCGACAGCCGAAGTGACGAGCGCGCATCCGCTCGGCGCGGCGCAAGTGACTGCACTAAGAAAACAGCTTCGTACCAAGGTTGGCCGCGACGTCGCGGTCGATCTCAAGGTCGATCCCGCCATTCTCGGTGGGCTGGTCGTGAAGATCGGCTCCCAGATGATCGATTCGTCGATCCGAACACGCCTCAATACCCTCGCGAATGCGATGAAAGGTTAGAACATGGACATCCGCGCCGCAGAAATTTCAAAGGTCATCAAGGACCAGATCGCCAGCTTCGGCACAGAAGCCCAGGTTTCCGAGGTCGGCTCGGTCCTCTCGGTGGGTGACGGTATCGCCCGCATCCACGGGCTCGACAATGTCCAGGCCGGTGAAATGGTCGAATTCTCGAATGGCATCAAGGGCATGGCCCTGAACCTCGAAGCGGACAATGTCGGCGTCGTGATCTTCGGCTCTGACGCCCAGATCAAGGAAGGCGATGTCGTCAAGCGGACCGGCACGATCGTGGACGTGCCTGTGGGCAAGGAATTGCTCGGCCGCGTCGTTGACGGTCTTGGCAATCCGATCGACGGCAAGGGCCCGATCAAGACGACGCAGCGCAGCCGGGTTGAAGTGAAGGCACCGGGCATCATCCCGCGTCAGTCGGTGAGCGAGCCTGTCCAGACCGGCCTCAAGGCGCTCGATGCGCTTGTGCCGGTTGGCCGTGGCCAGCGCGAACTGATCATCGGCGATCGCCAGACCGGCAAGACCGCTGTCGCAATCGACACCTTCATCAACCAGAAGGACGTCAACAAGGGCAAGGACGAGTCGAAGAAGCTCTATTGCATCTATGTCGCGATCGGCCAGAAGCGCTCGACCGTGGCGCAGATCGTCCGCGCGCTCGAAGAAAACGGCGCGATGGAATATTCGATCGTGGTTGCAGCAACCGCGTCCGAGCCTGCTCCGCTTCAGTATCTTGCGCCCTATACCGGCGTTGCGATGGGCGAATACTTCCGCGACAACGGCATGCACGCGGTCATCGTCTATGACGATCTTTCGAAGCAGGCCGTTGCCTATCGCCAGATGTCGCTGCTGCTCCGCCGCCCGCCGGGTCGTGAAGCCTATCCGGGCGACGTGTTCTATCTCCATTCACGCCTGCTCGAGCGTGCGGCAAAGATGTCGGACGTCAATGGTGGCGGCTCTCTGACCGCGCTGCCGATCATCGAAACGCAGGCTGGCGACGTGTCTGCTTACATTCCGACCAACGTGATTTCGATCACCGACGGCCAGATCTTCCTTGAAACCGACCTGTTCTTCCAGGGCATCCGCCCCGCGATCAACGTCGGTCTGTCCGTGAGCCGCGTCGGTTCCGCCGCGCAGACCAAGGCGATGAAGAAGGTTTCAGGCTCGATCAAGCTCGAGCTGGCCCAGTATCGTGAAATGGCCGCGTTCGCGCAGTTCGGTTCGGACCTCGACGCTTCGACTCAGAAGCTGCTCAACCGTGGTGCCCGTCTGACGGAACTGCTCAAGCAGAAGCAGTACAGCCCGATGCCCTTCGAGGAGCAGACTGCATCGATCTTTGCAGGCACCAATGGATATCTCGATGGCATTCCAGCGTCCGACGTGACGCGCTTCGAGGAAGCGATGATTGCCGATCTTCGTGCCAATCATGCCGACGTCCTGAAGGGCATTCGCGATAGCCGCGATTTCTCGGATGAGAGCAAGAAGGCGTTGTCGGCGGCTCTCGACAAGTTCGTGAAGACGTTTGCGTAATTGATTTCTTGTGCTCCTGCGAAAGCAGGAGCCCAGGCTGGGTTCCTGCTTTCGCAGGAATACGAAAAGGGACGAAATGGCTAGTTTGAAGGCCCTGAAAATCCGGATCAACTCGGTCAAATCGACCCAGAAGATCACCAAGGCGATGAAGATGGTCGCTGCTGCGAAACTGCGCCGGGCGCAGGACGCGGCGGAGGCATCGCGGCCCTATGCCGAGCGGCTTGAAAAGGTCGTTTCGTCAATCGCCTCGAAAGTGGAGCGCAGCCCGCAAGCGCCAAAGCTTCTTGCCGGCACAGGCAAGGATGACGTGCATCTGTTCGTCGTCTGCACGTCGGACAAGGGACTGGCGGGCGCGTTCAACACGAACATCGTGCGCCTCGCGCGCCGCTCTGCTGAAGAGCTCAAGGCCGCGGGCAAGACGGTCAAATTCTACACGGTCGGACGCAAGGGCCGTGACCAGCTGAACCGGACCTTCCGCAATGACATGGTTCATGGCGTCGAGCCGGGCGATCTGGGCAAGATCGGCTTTGACAAGGTTCAGGAATGGGCGGCGGACCTGACGGCGCGTTTCGAAGTCGGCGAATTCGACGTTGCGCATCTTTTCTTCAGCAAGTTCGTCAGCGTACTCACGCAAGAGCCGACCCAGCTCCAGCTCATGCCAGTCGCTGTGGCAGCAGACGGCAGTGGTTCGGCTGGAGCGTCCGCTGCGGTTGAATACGAACCGGACGAAGAGGAAATCCTGGCAGACCTGCTTCCGCGCAACGTCGCCGTCCAGCTTCTGCGTGCCCAGCGCGAGAATGCGGCGTCGGAACAGGGCTCGAAGATGACGGCAATGGACAATGCCACGCGCAATGCGGGTGACATGATCAACCGGCTCACCATCCAGTATAACCGCACGCGGCAAGCCGCGATCACCACCGAACTCGTTGAAATCATTGCGGGCGCAGAAGCGCTCTAACAGACATAAAGGCAAGGAAGACAGACATGGCGACCGCCCCGAAAAAGACCGCAGCCGCAAAACCAGCCGCTGCCAAGGCAGCTGCACCCAAGGCAGCGGCAAAGCCTGCAGCCGCAGCCAAGGCACCGGCCAAGGCCGCTGCGGCAGCAAAGGCGCCAACCAAGGCTGCAGCCGCAAAGCCTGCAGCCGCAAAGCCTGCAGCGGCAAAGGCTCCGGCAGCGAAGAAAGCTGCCCCTGCGAAACCAGTCGCCGCGACCAAGGCCCCGGCCCCCAAGGCAGGCTCGGGCGCAACCAAGGCAAATATGGCGGGTGCAACCGGCCGGATCAGCCAGGTCATCGGCGCCGTCGTCGACGTGACGTTCGAAGGAACCCTGCCCGCAATTCTTTCAGCGCTTGAAACCGAGAACAATGGCAACCGCCTCGTTCTTGAAGTTGCCCAGCATCTTGGTGAAAACACCGTCCGCACGATCGCGATGGACGCGACCGACGGCCTGACCCGCGGCCAGAAGGTGCGGGATACCGGTTCGCAAATCCGCGTGCCCGTTGGTCCGCAGACGCTTGGCCGCATTCTGAATGTCGTCGGGGAACCGATTGACGAACAGGGCCCGGTCAACACGACATTGTCAGCCCCGATCCACGCAGAAGCGCCGCTGTTCGTCGATCAGTCGACCGAAACGGAAATTCTCGTCACCGGCATCAAGGTGGTCGATCTGCTCGCCCCGTATGCGAAGGGCGGCAAGATCGGCCTGTTCGGCGGCGCTGGCGTCGGCAAGACCGTGCTGATTCAGGAACTGATCAACAACATCGCGAAGGGCCATGGCGGCACTTCGGTGTTTGCAGGCGTTGGTGAGCGGACTCGTGAAGGAAACGACCTTTATCACGAATTCCTTGATGCCGGCGTTATCGCCAAGGACAAGAACGGCAATCCGACACCGGAAGGCTCCAAGGTGGCACTGGTGTTCGGCCAGATGAACGAACCGCCGGGAGCCCGTGCCCGCGTTGCTCTTTCCGGCCTGACCATTGCCGAATATTTCCGTGATCAGGAAGGGCAGGACGTGCTCTTCTTCGTGGACAACATCTTCCGCTTCACCCAGGCTGGCTCCGAAGTGTCGGCGCTTCTCGGTCGTATTCCTTCCGCCGTGGGCTATCAGCCGACGCTTGCGACGGACATGGGTGCGCTGCAGGAACGCATCACCTCAACCAACAAGGGCTCGATCACCTCGGTGCAGGCGATTTACGTGCCTGCGGACGATCTCACCGACCCGGCGCCGGCAACGTCATTCGCTCACTTGGACGCGACCACCGTTCTCAACCGTGCGATTTCGGAACTTGGCATCTACCCGGCCGTGGATCCGCTTGATTCGACCAGCCGCGTGCTGACGCCTTCGGTCGTCGGTCAGGAGCATTATGACACGGCTCGCCGCGTGCAGGAAACGCTGCAGAAGTACAAGTCGCTGCAGGACATCATCGCCATCCTCGGCATGGATGAGCTTTCGGAAGAGGACAAGCTGACCGTGGCGCGCGCCCGCAAGATCCAGCGCTTCCTCTCGCAGCCGTTCCACGTCGCTGAAGTCTTCACCAACATTCCTGGAAAGTTCGTGCAGATCGAGGATACGGTGAAGTCATTCAAGGCCGTTGTCGATGGCGAATATGACCATCTTCCCGAAGCTGCCTTCTACATGGTCGGCGGCATCGAGGAAGCGGTTGAAAAGGCTGCCAAGCTGGCAGCCGACGCGGCGTAACGAACGATGGCACTGCACTTCGAACTCGTCACACCGGAACGTCTGGTTCGCTCGGAAGACGTTTATATGGTCGTCGTTCCGGGCTCCGAGGGCGATTTCGGTGTACTCGAAGGCCATATGGCGGCGATGTCGACGATCCGCAGCGATGCGGAACTTGCCATCTATGCAAGTGCCGGCGCCGCTCCGGAAATGCTCAAGATCACAGGCGGCTTTGCCGAAGTGAATGAAAAGGGCCTTACGGTTCTCGCTGAAGCGGCAGGCTAATCCAGCCGTTTGCAAGTCTGCCTTTCCTCGGCGATAGTGCCGGGGGAGGCGCACAATGCTTGCAGGATTGATAGCACTGGTCCTTGGCGCTGCGTTCTGCGGCGCAGCTTTGTATATTCAAGTGGCCGAGCATCCCGCGAGGATGCTTTTGGATGATCGGAACGCGCTGGCGCAATGGGCCCCAAGTTATAATCGTGCTTTCAATCTTCAGGGAGGATTGGCGGTAGCCAGCGGACTTGCAGGATTTGCGGCGTCGTTTCTGATGAGCGATTGGGCCTGGGCGGTGGGCGCAATGTTGATGCTGGCAAATTGGCCATATACTGTCTGGGGTATTCTCCCGCTGAACAATCGATTGAAAGCGATCGCGCCTGACTCGGCAGGACAGGAGTCACGCAGTATGCTTGATCGTTGGGTCCGGCTGCATGCAGTGCGCACAGGTCTTTCCGGTCTTGCGGTTCTGGCGTATCTATGGGCGGCACTAGCTTGATTTGATTTGGTTGATCGCTTCCGTCGATCACAAAATTTCAAAAAATCGATTCCGCAAGTTATGATCCTTGCGCTATGGAAGCTTTTCAACATCACCCCAATCATGGAGAGCGAAATGGGTCTTGCCGGGACGAAAACCGAAGCCAATCTGAAAGCTGCCTTTGCTGGCGAAAGCCAGGCGAACCGCCGGTATCTCTATTTTGCCCAGAAGGCTGACATTGAAGGTTATAATGACGTTGCTGCCGTGTTCCGTTCAACGGCCGAAGGTGAAACCGGTCACGCGCATGGTCATCTCGAGTTTCTTGAGGAAGTTGGCGATCCGGCGACCGGCGAGCCCATCGGCGATACCGTCAAGAACCTGAAGGCATCTATCGCCGGCGAAACGCATGAATATACCGACATGTATCCGGGCATGGTGAAGGATGCCCGTGAGGAAGGTTTCGACGAAATCGCAGACTGGTTCGAAACGCTTGCCAAAGCTGAAAAGAGCCATGCGGGCAAGTTCCAGAAGACGCTCGAGTCAATCGGCTAACGGCCCCATCCCCTCCCCCTCCCCATACTGGGGCCGTATCCGGCCGGGGCCACGCAACCGTGGTTCCGGCCGTTTGATTTTCTTCTCCTATCAATCGAGGATAATCCATGCGCGAAGGCAGCCTTGACGCCCCCACCCGGCACCCGATTCCCTGGCAGGAGGAGGCGTTTTACGACGAAGCCGACCTTGATGCAGAGCTGCGCCGCGTATTTGACATTTGTCACGGCTGCCGACGCTGCTTCAATCTGTGCGACAGCTTTCCGAAGCTGTTCGACCTGATCGACGAGAGTCCCAATGAGGATGTCGAGCATCTCGAGTCCGGCGATTTCAAGCCGATCACTGATGCCTGCACCTTGTGCGACATGTGTTTCATGACGAAATGCCCCTATGTCCCGCCCCACGAGTTCAATCTCGACTTTCCACATCTGATGTTGCGCGCGCGGGCGATCGAAAATCGCAAGGGTGAGACCGGCTTCATGGACAAGAGGCTGGCTGAAACCGATGCCAATGGAAAACTGGGCACGGTCTTCTCCGATTTTGCCAACGTTGCGACGCGCGAGGGCAGTTTCGCACGACCGCTGATCCAGGCCGTTTCGGGCATCGACAAGCGGGCACATCTGCCGGAATTCGCTGACGTGCCCCTCACGAAGCGCGCTGGCGCCATCAGGCACGCACCAAATGCCCAGGCACCTGCATTCGGTCGCAAGGCAGTGCTTTATGCCTCCTGTTATGGGGAGTTCAATGATCAGACCGTCGGTGAAGCGGCACTGAAGCTGCTGGCCCACAATGGCGTCGAGTGTCGTGTCGAACACCCGCAATGCTGTGGCATGCCCAAGTTCGAAAATGGCGATCTTGGTGCCGTTGCGAGCAGCGCGGAGAGTGTCGCTGCCTTTTTCGCGCCACTGATCGAGCAGGGTTTTGACATTGTTCCGCTCACGACCAGTTGCGCCTTGATGCTGAAGTTCGAATGGCCGTTGCTCCTGCCGGACAATGCCGCAGTGAAAAAGCTGTCACAGGCTACGTTTGATCTCTCCGAATATGTCGTCGATTTGTCGAAGCAGCATGGGCTGGTTCCGATCGAGGCCATGCCATCGGGCATTGCGGTCCATTTCGCCTGTCATGCCCGCGCGCAGAATATGGGGCCCAAGGCCGTTGAGATGCTGAAGCTGATCCCGGAGGCGCGGCCTCAAGTGGTTGAGCGGTGCTCTGGCCATGGCGGGAAATGGGGCATCTTCAAGGAGAATTTTGACACGGCGATCAAGGTCGGCAAGGCGGCGGCGCGCGCGATCGACAAGCTGAAACCAGACTATGTCGTTTCCGAATGTCCCCTGGCCGGGCCGCACCTCAAGCAGGTGCTGAAGGCAGTGGATTCGGATGTTACCCCGGAACGGATCGGTCACCCCATCGAGGTGATGGTCAAGGCTTATGGACTCTGAGATGCCCCGCGAAAACCGAATGATAACTGAAGCAGACATCCTGCCGCTTTCCGAATGGGCGAAGGTGAGGGTCGCGCATCGCAAGGCGCTTTCCGAACGGAAGAAAAGCCGACGGGTGGCAATCGGCCCGCATGCAACGCTGCTGTTCGAGAATTGGGACACGATGTGGTACCAGATCCAGGAAATGCTCTGGATCGAAAAGGGCGGAGCAGATCAACTGCCTGATGAACTGGCGGCCTATAATCCCATGATCCCGAATGGTTCGGAACTCACGGCAACGCTCATGTTCGGCATTTCCGATGAGGCCAAGCGGCGCGCATTCCTTGCCGAACTGGGCGGGGTCGAAGACCATATCTCGATCAGTATTGGTGGCGACCGTGTGAAGGCCGTGGCCGAGGAGGATCTTGAACGGACCACCGCTGACGGAAAGACCTCAAGCGTCCATTTCCTCCATTTCCCATTCTCGGCCGAACAGATTGCCGCTTTCAAACGTGGTGGGGACATTCTCGTTAGGATCGATCATCCGCGTTACGGCCATGCAGCAATCATCGGAGAAGAGGTGCGGGCCGAACTGGAGAGTGATTTTTCCAGGTAAGTCGAAGCTTTAGGGCAAAAAATGGCCGGGAGGGGAAGGGAACCACTCCCGGCCAAGGGTCTCCTGCCTAAGGGGGGCAGGCTCGGGGTAAGCGAAGGCGTTACGCTTGCGGCGTTACGATGGTGTAGGCCTGCATCTGCGCAGGCACGTTTGTGTAAGTCGCACTGAACATCATGCTGCCTGCGACCATGAGGACGCTGACGAATGCGGCGGTAACGCTGTTGCGAAGATTGAAGCCATTGTACGTATTCATTTTAGGTCTCCCTGCATTTGAGTGTCTTGACTGTCGGTGAAGTGCCGTCATGCCAACTCAATTGCATGACCCGTGCCAATTGCAATTTTTTGGCAGATTTCTCGGATTCTTGACTGGATTTAAGTCGAGGATTGGCTACGGAAAATTACCAAGATTAGGTTCACAATGCTGAAACTTGGCGAAATTTGCAGGCTGGCTGAATTCGTATTTTTAGGGCTTGCCGAGTGACGTGAGGACTCATTTGAAGAGGATGTAAAGCGCCACTGCTGAGACCATGATTGCGAAAATCGCGCGTGCAACGCCGGCCCGGGTTGCAAGCCAGCGTGAGGCAGGAAGCCCGAGAGCAGCGCCGCCTGCACCGCCGGCGACCAGGGCGCCGAAAAGCGACCAATCGATCTGGCCCGACATTGCATAGCTTGCGCTGGTGGCGCCGCCAAACAGGGTCACCGAAACGAGGCTCGACGCAGCCGCATTGGCGAGCGTCATGCCGGTCGAAGCCATGAGGCCCGGGGCGATCAGAAATCCTCCGCCGATGCCGAAGAATCCTGCGGCAAAGCCTGCTGCAAGTCCGACTGGCGCCAGTTTCCACACCATTGCAGGGGCGAGCCGCACCGCCGGATCGCCCTCACTTTTGCGCGGGACAAGCATCGATATGGCGATGGCGATCATCGCGATCGCAAACCAATGAAGCAGAGTCGATCCGTCAATTGTCTTGCCGACTTGCGCGCCCGCAAGGGCGCCAGCCAGCCCCGCAGCAGCAAAGACGCTGGCACAAGGCCATTTGACTGTGCCGGCACGCGCCTGTGCCCAAAGTCCCGTGGCCGCATTGACTGCGACAGCTGCGGCGGAGGTGCCAATTGCCATATGCGTATCTGCGACGCCGACAACATAGATCAGCCAGGGAGTGGCGAGGACTGATCCTCCGCCTCCGAAAACCGTCAACAACAGCCCGATCAGGACACCTCCCGTTGCGGCAAGGAGAAGGGCCTCAAGCATGGTTCAGGCCGACCTCGTGCGGCGGTTCCAGGGCGCGAGCATCAGCAGTCGAGCCATGCCGCAAAAGCCCGTCGCGCCCGCGAAGGTCAATCCTGCTCCGACGAAGGCGGACAGTCCGAACCATGCCGACGACACCATGAAGCCGAGCACGACTCCGACGAGGACGAGCAAGCCCGCCGCAATCTGCACCTGCCGCATGATTTCCATCGGCGCCTTCGCATTGACGACCAGCGGCAGGCCGTGCTTCGTCCAGGCGTCGAGACCGCCCTGCAAGACAAAAGCAGGTGACGAAACCTGCGTGGCAAGGCGATCACATGCGCCTGCCGTTCGCATCCCGGACCAGCAGGCAAAAATGATTTCCTGACCCGGCATTGAAGGGATTCTCGTCCCCTCCCATTGCGACAGGGGACTGGATAGTGATCCGGCAATATGGCGGCGGGCGAATTCATCCTGTTCGCGCACGTCGACAATTATGGCGCGACCGGCCTCAAGCCGACGACGGGTTTCCTCAGGGGACAAGGGTGTGAGAGCAGCGGTCATGGGGCACCTTCTTCGTCTGTGGGGCAGAATAGTTCGGCGAGGGTGGCCATGATCCTGAGAGCAGCAGGATCGACAATCCGGTAAAAGATGGTCTGGCCCTCACGGCGCGTTCCAAGAACACCTTGTTCTCGCAAGCGGCCAAGATGTTGCGAAAGCGCTGATTGGCCAATGCCAATCCGTGCCTGAAGCTGCCCGACAGAGCGTTCGCCACCATCGGCAAGTTGGCACAGGATCATCAACCTTCGCTCATTTGCGAGCAGGCGCAGCGCGTCTGCTGCCTTGGCCGCACTGGCCTCAAAAAGCGCGAAGTCGAATTTTGTCAGATCAAACATGAATCAAATATATTAGTTGATTCTAAATTAGCAAGTACTAATATATAAAATATTGGAGGCGTTGCATGACCGATTCCCTTTTTTATCGCAAAACGGCCCCGCATGTGCGGGGGGCATTTGACCCCGCGACCAACACGGTCAGTTACATTGTGCACGATCCAGCCACCAAGGCGGCGGCTATCATTGATCCTGTACTCGACTTCACGCCCCGCAACGGGCGGACCCGGACCACCAGTGCCGACCTCCTACTTGAGGCTGTTCGCAATGATGGCCTTGATCTGCGCTACCTTCTTGAGACGCACGCACACGCGGATCATCTTTCCGCTTCACATTATCTGCGCGAGCGGACCGGCGCGCCGGTTGTCATTGGCGCGCATATCACAGATGTTCAGGCAATATTCGCTGATCTTTTCGAGGCCGATGATGTCGCGCGCGACGGAAGTGCGTTCGACACACTTGTCCGTGAAGGCGATACCTTGCCACTTGGTCGCATGGAGATCCGCGTTCTGCATACGCCAGGCCACACCCCGGCTTGCGTGAGCTATTTGATCGGCGATGCGGCCTTTGTCGGCGATACACTTTTCATGCCTGATTATGGGACTGCGCGCGCCGATTTTCCGGGCGGCAATGCTGCCACATTATACCGCTCAATCAAAAAGCTCCTCAGTCTACCTGAAGAGACGCGCATTCTGACGGGTCACGACTATCCGCCGCCGTCGCGCGGAAATCCGGCATGGGAGGCAAGTGTTGCCGAACATCGTCGGGCGAATATCCATGTTCATGATGGAGTTGAAGAAGCGGCATTTGTTGCCATGCGGGAAGCGCGCGATGCGACCCTTGATGCGCCGCTGCTCATTCTGCCTTCGCTGCAAGTCAATATCCGGGCAGGGCAAATGCCGCCGGCCAGTCCTGGCGGGCATGTCTTTCTGAAAATTCCGATCAACGCGATCTGATAGCCGCCAAATACATGACGCCCGCCGGAGTCTCCTCCGACGGGCGCATTTTCCTCCCCAGGAAATCTTGGCCTATTTCGGCATCGCGCTCCCGAGCCGATGATAAAGCCTTGAAAATTTGATCGATTCTGGCTTGTCCGCAATGACCGTCAGATAATGAGCAACGGCTTCACGCAACAATTCGAAATCTTCATTCGAAAGAACGGCACGTGAACGAGCGGGTTCTGGCATTATCTTGCTCCCCTGTGATCAGCCGAACTGGTTCATCGTATTGTGGGCGCCGCCTGCTTTCAGCGCCGCTTCGCCAGCGAAATATTCCTTGTGATCGTCGCCAATGTCCGAGCCGGACATGTTCTGGTGTTTAACACAGGCGATGCCCTGACGGATCTCCTGCCGCTGAACGCCCAGGACGTAGCCGAGCATGCCCGCGTCGCCGAAATATTCCTTGGCGAGGTTGTCGGTGGACAGCGCGGCCGTGTGATAGGTCGGCAGGGTAATCAGGTGGTGGAAGATGCCGGCCCGCTTTGCACCGTCGGCCTGGAAGGTGCGGATGCGCTTGTCAGCCTGTTCGCCCAGTTCGGTGCCATCATATTTCGCACTCATCAGGTCCGCCCGATCATAGGCCGAAACGTCGAGACCTTCAGCCTGCATGGCATCATAGACCTGTTGACGGAAGTTGAGCGTCCAGTTGAACGACGGCGAGTTGTTATAGACGAGCTTGGCGTTGGGGACGACTTCGCGAATGCGGTCCATCATGCCGGCGATCTGTTCGACGTGCGGTTTTTCGGTTTCGATCCAGAGCAGGTCTGCGCCGTTCTGGAGTGACGTGATGCTGTCGAGCACGCAGCGGTCTTCGCCAGTCCCGGGGCGGAACTGGAAAAGGTTCGACGGGAGCCGCTTCGGACGCAACATCTTGCCGTTGCGGTTGATGATGACATCACCATTCCGTGCCGTGGCAGGGTCGATCTCTTCGCAATCGAGGAAGCTGTTGTACTGGTCACCGATGTCGCCGGGGGTGTGGCTGACAGCAATCTGCTTGGTCAGGCCAGCGCCCAGCGAGTCGGTGCGCGTCACGATGATGCCGTCTTCGACGCCCAGTTCGAGGAAAGCGTAACGGCAGGCGCGGACCTTCGCGAGGAAATCCTCATGCGGAACTGTGACTTTGCCGTCCTGATGTCCGCACTGTTTTTCATCCGAAACCTGGTTTTCGATCTGGAGCGCGCATGCGCCGGCTTCGATCATCTTTTTCGCGAGCAGGTACGTGGCTTCGGCGTTGCCAAAACCGGCATCGATGTCCGCAATGATGGGCACGACGTGCGTCTGGAAGTTCTCGATCTTGTCGAGCGTTGCCTGTTCCTTGGCGAGATCGCTTGCCGCGCGCGCCGCATCCAATTCACGGAACAGCAGATTGAGTTCGCGCGAGTCGGCCTGGCGCAAAAAGGTATAGAGTTCCTCGATCAATGCAGGGACACTTGTCTTTTCATGCATCGACTGATCGGGGAGAGGGCCGAATTCCGAACGCAAGGCGGCGACCATCCAACCGGAGAGGTAGAGATATTTGCGCTTCGTGTCGCCGAAGTGCTTCTTGATCGAAATCATCTTCTGCTGGGCGATGAAGCCGTGCCAGCAACCGAGCGACTGGGTGTAGTGCGCCGGATTTGCGTCATACGCTGCCATATCTTCCCGCATGATCTTTGCTGTGTAGCGGGCAATATCAAGCCCGGTCCGGAACCGGTTCTGGAGCCGCATGCGCGCAACCGATTCAGCATCAATGCCGTCCCAGGTGCCGTTTTTGGTGCGGACGAGCTGCCCGATCTGCGTGATATGGTCCGTGTACGACATGGTCTGTAAATTCCTTAACAAAATATCAAACAAGGGTCGTTGCCCTCAAGCATCCTAATGACCCTGCAATTCTTACAGACGTCGACGATTTGCCAGAAGAGAATCGCAATTCTGCTGTGCTGTGGTGATGATCGCTTGCAAGTTTTCTTGTCATTTTGTAAATAAATTACAATGGCTGAACAGAAACTCTTCGCGGGACATGCTGTGCGTCGCCTTCGCCGGTCCAATGGCCTTTCGCAGGCGGCGCTTGCCGAAGCGCTTGAAATCTCGCCAAGTTATCTCAACCTGATCGAGCGCAATCAGCGTCCATTGACCGCCGCCCTGCTCCTGAGGCTGGCAGACCAGTTCGACACTGATCCCCGCGCGTTGGCCGGAGCAAGCGATCCGGGCGGGGGCATGGACGCGATGCGCCGCCGCCTGGCCGATCCCATGTTTGCCGATCTTGAAATCGATCGCGTCCAGATCGAGGAGTGGCTTGCAGCAGCCCCCG
Organism: Sphingomonadales bacterium; assembly: GCA_016704425.1. GTDB lineage: Bacteria > Pseudomonadota > Alphaproteobacteria > Sphingomonadales > Sphingomonadaceae > Aquisediminimonas. The sequence continues at coordinate 712,826 of JADJAC010000002.1, read as the reverse complement.
CCGGTGCAGAGGCGTTTGCGCGTGCCTTTGACAGGGTTGGAGCCGCATTAGGCTCCGGGTCCGATCCATTCGCAGAGCTGCGTGCCGAAATAGAGCGTTGGCGCAATCATTTTGCCGACCTCGACAGCGATGCCGAAGCACTGGCAGACGAACTGAGGCTGGGCGCTGGCGATCTTTACAATGCCATCGCCGAACGTCTGCGGGTCAAGCATCAGCTTTCGATCCGTATTTTGCCGGTGGACGCGATGCCGGACCGCCTGCGGCGTCTGGACCTTCACGCGCGACAATTGCAGCTTTCGGAACTGCTTGACCCGGCGAGCCGGACCTTTGGTGCGGCATTCCAGCTTGCCCAGCTTGAGGCAAAGGATCCGATCGAATGGCTGGTCAAAGGTGCGGGCTTCAAGGAACGCGCGTCCGAACGGCTCTTCCGGCGGCATTTGACAAGCTATTTCGCGGCAGCCCTGATGATGCCCTATGCCCGCTTCCTCAGGGCCTGCGAAGCAACCGGCTATGACCTCGAATTGCTCCAGCGGCGCTTTGGTGCCGGTTTCGAACAGGTTGCACATCGGCTGACGACCTTGCAGCGCGTTGGCGCTCGGGGGTTGCCGTTTTTCATGATCCGGATCGACCGGGCAGGGCAATCGTCAAAGCGATTTGGCGGAGCGAGCAATTCGCCTTTGGTCGAGGAAGACGGGCGTTGCCCGCTCTGGGCACTGCATCGGGCGTTCGATCATCCGGGGACGCTCCTGACCCAGCTTGTGGAACTGCAGGATGGCAGCAGGTGGTTCACTCTGGCCCGGACCGTGCGGCCACAAGGCGTGAGCATTGGCAGCGTCGCTGCCGAATTTGCAATCGGGTTGGGGCTTGCGGCGGATGTTGCATCGCCACTGGCCTCGGCGCGGGGGATTGATCTGAAGCGCGGGGAGGCAGTTGGCGTTGGCCTGGGGTGTCGCAGCTGCACGCGCCCCGATTGTCCACAGCGCTCGGCACCCCCGGTGTCTCGCGCGCTTGTCTTCAATGAGCGGGAGCGCGCCATCGCCCCGTTTACATTCGCCGGAGACTAGCTGCTGAACTTCTTGACGTCCTGCGACGATCCGCGCGGGAGGATCATCACTTCGTTGCCGCTTGCCACGATGATCAGGTCATGGACGCCGGAAACAGAGATGCGCAGTCCGTCGCTCTGGATCAGATTGCCCTGTCCATCGATCATTCGCACATCCCCTTTCTGGCAATTTGCATCCTTGTCCTTGGCGCCGAGCGCATAGATCGCATCCCAACTGCCAACATCGGACCAGCCCATTGCGACCGGCACCATGGCTACCCTGTCCGCCTTTTCCATCACGGCATAGTCAATGGAATCGGCGGGGCTGGCGGCAAAGGCCTGCACATCAGGCAAGATGCGGTGCCCGTTGCGGTTCGCCGTCTCGATGCTCGCCTTGGCTGCTTCCAGGATGGCAGGCGCGTGAACCTGCAATGCCGTGAGGAACACATCGGCGCGAAAGAGGAATATCCCGCCGTTCCAGAAATGACCGCCAGCGGCCAGCATGGCTTCCGCTCTTTCCCGGTCGGGCTTTTCGACAAATTGTGCGACCCGCCGGGTAGTTTCATTCAAGGGCTCGCCGGCTTTGATATAGCCATAGCCTGTTTCGGGGCCGTCGGGTTCAATTCCGAAGGTCACCAGCCAGCCATCATCGAGCAATGGTAATGCCTGGGCGATGGCCTTGTGGAAAGCATCCACGTCACCAATCACATGATCGCTGGGCATGACAAGAAGCGGAGCACGACCGCCACCTAGCGCGGCAAGTGCGATAGCAGGCGCCGTATTGCGCGCACACGGCTCGAGGATGAGCGCAGCAGGTTGGACTGAAATCTCTTCGAGTTGCGCCTCGATAAGGTCAGCATGCCGCTCGCTCGCGACAATAACCGGAGGCGCATATCTGCCCGCGTCAGCAGCCCGACCGACCGTAAGCTGAAACATGGTCCGTACGTTCGTGAGGGGGAGGAACTGTTTGGGCCGCTCGGGTGTCGACATAGGCCAGAGTCGCGTCCCCGATCCGCCGGAGAGGATGACGGGTATAATGCGCGTTTCGTCGCTCAAGCTGGCCTCCTTTTATTCCTCACGTCTAGGCGGGGAAGGTTAAATTTTCGAGGCCTTCAGCAAATATTTGTAAATTTTGGCGACAGTGCGAAAAGTGTCGGGATTTTTGACGCTCCGGGTTTCGCTTGGGATTGAGTTGGCCTGAATGCTGAATGCTAACAAATCGGACGTGGAACCCCACGACTTGACGCCTCGACCTGAGTATGTCCGATGATCGTGTTTGTCGGTCAATGGGGCCATGCGCTTGCCGCTAGCCTGTTCGGAGCCTTGGCAATCTGGCTGGCGCAGCGATCCGCCGGAGAACGGGAAGGCAGGCTTCTGATCCTTGCCACCTTCGTTACAGCTATTTGGGCATTAGCTGTCGCCATGGGGGGACATGAAGCCCCGGCGGCGCGATTGGCCGAACACGTGCGCAACGCGTCGTGGCTTGGTTTTATGTATGGCCTTTGGCGGCAGGGACAAAGCCGTCACAGCCTGTTCTCGGTTGCCCTGCTTTATGGCATTCTTTCGGCCGTCATCGGGCTGGCAGTGGCTGTGGAAATCCTGCCGGTCTGGCTTATCGGATCGCCGCGACTTCTCGAGGCTGCCTATCTTGCGTCCATGGTCCTGCACATGGTCGTCGCGGTCGGCGCCCTTGTCCTTGTTCACAATCTCTACACGGCCGCCAATCAGGATGCCCGCGCCGCGATACGCTTGCCGATGGTCGCTCTCGCGGCAATGTGGACCTATGACCTCAATCTCTACACCATTTCCTATCTTGCTCGCGGCTGGTCATACGAATTGTATGCTCTGCGGGGTTGCGCAAACGTTCTCATTGCTCTCATCTTCGGGCTCGGCGTTCGGCGGACCCGAAACTGGACCGTCCAGCTTTCGCGTACAATGACCTTTCAGTCGCTGAGCCTCATTGCCATCGGTGTCTATCTGGCGGCCCTGATCGGTGTGACATCGGCGCTGGAGCTGATCGGCGGGGAATATGTCAGGACGGTGCAGGTCGCATTCGTCTTCGGGGCGTCGATTGCGGCGCTGGTGCTGCTTCCGTCCAAGGCGTTCCGCGCCTGGTTCCGGGTCAAGATATCGAAGCATCTGTTCCAGCATCGCTACGATTATCGCTCCGAATGGCTAAGGTTCACAGACACGATCGGACGGCCAGAAGAGGGGGCCGATCCATTGCAGACGCGGGTTGTCCAAGCGATTGCTGATATTACGGAGTCCCCCGGCGGCTTGCTTCTTGTTCCGGATGATTTGGGCACCTTGGTGCCACAGGCTCGCTGGAACTGGCAACTCGTCGATCCGCCCGTGGCCGGCGCGAGTGCGCAGGCGGCGGCCTGGTTTGCCCGAACGGGCCGCGTCGTTGAACTCGACGATCTTCGCAGGGAGGACGATGTTGATGAGGCTATGGCGTCGTCGGTTCCCCAATGGATCGTTGCCGAGCCGCGGGCCTGGGCGATTGTGCCGCTTGTTCATTTTGACCGGCTTGCCGGGCTCGTCCTGCTTGAACGCCCGCCGATAGATCGCACGCTCGACTGGGAAGATTTTGATTTGTTGCGTGTCGTCGGGCGGCAGGTCGCGAGCTATCTTGCCGAAGCGCAGGGGCAGGAAGTGTTGTCCGATGTGAAGCGCTTCGACGAGTTCAACCGCCGCTTCGCCTTCATCATGCACGATGTGAAGAACCTGGTCAGTCAATTGACGCTTGTCACCCGCAATGCGGAGCGACACGCGGATAATCCGGAGTTTCGTGCAGACATGATCGCCACGCTGCAGAATTCGACGGCCAGGATGAACGATTTGCTTGCCCGATTGTCTCAGCACAACAAGAGCCGTGCGGAAGACCCTCGTCCGGTTGCGGTGAGCGCCCTGATCGAAGGCATCGCTGCTGCCAGGCGGGCATCGCACCCGATCATCGTCTCCGGCGATGCCGCACAATTGGTCCTTGCCGATCCGGCACGACTTGAACAGGCGCTGTCCCATCTTGTCCAGAATGCGATCGAAGCCAGTCCGACTGCCGAGCCCGTGACAGTGTCCTTCAGTCGGCAAGGCAGCGAAATTGCGATATCGGTGTCTGACAGCGGCAGTGGAATGTCTGCTGCGTTCATTCGCGAGAAGCTGTTCCGACCGTTTGCTTCCACAAAGGATGCAGGCTTTGGCATCGGCGCCTATGAGGCGCGGACCCTGATCATGGCGATGAACGGGCGGATTGAAGTCAGCAGCCGCGAAGGAGAGGGCTCTCGCTTTACAATCATCCTTCCGGTCGCACAGGGCAGTTCAGTGCCGTCTCAAATTCCTTCAGCCGAGGCCGCATGAGCGAAAATGCAAAACTCAAGCTCCTGATTGTGGAGGATGACGAAGGGCTCCAGCGGCAACTCCGCTGGGCCTATGACGACTATGATGTCGTGGTCGCCAGTGATCGGTCAACTGCGATCGATATGCTGCGCGCTGAAGAGCCGGCGGTGGTGACCCTCGATCTGGGACTTCCGCCAGATCCCGACGGCGTGAGCGAGGGTTTTGCAACGCTTGCGGAGATTCTTTCATTGAAGCCGGACGCCAAGGTGATCATCGCTTCGGGCCATGGCGCGCGGGAAAGCGCCATGCGCGCCATCGCAAGCGGAGCCTATGATTTCTATCAGAAACCCGTCGACATCGATGAGCTGGGCATGATCGTGAAGCGTGCCTTTCACTTGCATGCCATTGAGGCTGACAATGCGCGTCTTGCGGCCGAGCCGACGGAAGATGGCCGTGTCCTTGGTGGGATGATCACAGCGGCACCGGAAATGCTCAAGGTTGCGCGGACGATCGAGCGCGTTGCCAATACGGACGTTTCGGTGATGCTGCTGGGCGCGAGTGGTACCGGAAAGGAATTGCTTGCGCGCGGGGTTCACCTGGCTAGCAGTCGCAAGAGCGGCGCGTTTGTTGCCATCAATTGCGGCGCCATCCCGGAAAATCTGCTTGAGGCCGAACTTTTCGGGCATGAAAAGGGTGCATTCACAGGGGCCGTGAAAACCACAGAGGGCAAGATCGAACTTGCGCAGGGTGGAACGCTTTTCCTTGATGAAGTCGGTGACATTCCCTTGCCGCTGCAAGTGAAGCTGCTTCGCTTCCTGCAAGAACGCGTGATTGAACGTATTGGTGGCCGCAAAGCCATAGCAGTCGACACACGGATCGTTTGTGCCACGCACCGCAATCTTGAGGAAATGATTGCCGAAGGCAGTTTCCGCGAGGACCTTTACTACCGTCTTGCTGAAATCGTCGTCCGCATCCCGACGCTTGCCGAACGCCCCGGGGACGCGGCCCTTCTTGCCAAACATTTTGTGAAGATGTTCGCGAGTACGATGAATCCTGCGGTCAAAGGGCTCTCTCCCGATGCGCTTGCCGCCATCGACCGCTGGCCTTGGCCCGGCAATGTCCGCGAACTTGAAAATCGCATGAAGCGAGCCGTGATCATGGCTGACGGCAAGCTGGTAACGGCGGCGGATCTCGACCTTGATGGCGGCGAAGGCGATGATGGCGACAGCGACCAGATCAATCTCAAGGCAGTGCGCGATGCGGCAGATCGCAAGGCCATCCGCAGGGCAATCGCACGGACCGAGGGCAATATTTCAAATGCTGCGAAGCTCCTCGGGATCAGCCGGCCGACGCTTTACGACCTGATCAAGCAGCACGGACTGCAAGTTTGAACATTGCACTAGACGATACGAGGCAATAGGGGCCAAGCCATGGATCATGCCCTGCTCGAACGTCTGGTCTTGGCGCTTGAACGCCTGTCGCCTCCCGCGCCTGTTCCGGTCGATCCGGCCGCACCGGCCTATGTCTGGCACAATGATGCGCTTCATGTTGCCCGGTTTGCGCCACTTCCGCTTGCATTTTTGACTGGCATCGATGTGCAGCGCGATGCTGTTGTCGAGAATGGACGGCGGCTCGCCCAGGGTCATGCGGCACATGATATCCTGCTTTGGGGTGCGCGCGGGGGCGGCAAGTCCGCTCTAGTGAAATCTTCGATTGCGGCACTCCGGGGTGAGGGGCTGAACATCGCTCTTGTCGAAGTGGGAGCAAGCGATCTCGACAAGCTGCCCGAAGTCTTTTCGATACTGGAGAGCTGGGACCGCCCTGCAATCGTCTTTGTCGATGATTTGGCCTTTGAGGGCGGGACGGATGCATCGCGGAGTTTGCGGTCAATGCTTGAGGGTGGCGCTTCCGGCCGTCCACCGAATGTCCGGCTCTATGTCACGTCAAACCGGCGGCATATTGTCGCGCGTGACATAGCGGAACAGGAATCTGCCATCAATGTTCGCGATGTCGTGGACGACCGCTTGGCGCTGGCGGACAGGTTCGGGCTGAGTCTGGGCTTCCATGTCTGCGATCAGGAGACATATCTGGCGATGGTTTCCCGCTATGCAGAGGCTTTCGACCTTCCGTTCGATGCTGCGGACGCACTCACATGGTCCACCCAGCGGGGTGCGCGATCAGGCCGGGTAGCGTGGCATTATGCAGTCGAGCTTGCGGGGCGTGCAGGCCGGACGCTCTGAGACACCCTTCGCGCTTCCCATCGGAAATTTCGCTGCTAATCTTTCACATTGAAACCGAACAACCCTGAGTCACGAACACGGGGTTGGCGGGCGAGGCCGTGCGAAAATGCAACCTTTTTAATGGGGGAAGTCCAATGGCCGTTACTGATCATGTTGATCTCAACACGTTTGTCGAAGGTGTGAAGAAGCGCAATCCCGGACAGCCCGAATTCGTTCAGGCTGTAACCGAGGTTGCCGAGGATATTTTCGACTTCATCGAGGACAAGGAACAATATCACGAAGCCCAGATTCTGCGCCGCATTGCAGAGCCGGACCGGGTGATTTCGTTCCGTGTCTGCTGGCAGGATGACAAGGGCAATATCCGTGTCCAGCGCGCTTGGCGCGTCCAGAACAACAATGCGATCGGCCCCTACAAGGGCGGTATCCGTTTTCATCCGTCGGTGACGGAGTCCGTGCTGAAGTTCCTCGCATTCGAACAGACGTTCAAGAACGCATTGACCGGCCTGCCAATGGGCGGCGGAAAGGGCGGATCGAACTTCAATCCCAAGGGCAAGTCTGATGGCGAAGTGATGCGCTTTTGTCAGTCAATGATGACGGAACTCTATCGCTATATCGGCGCTGATATCGATGTACCGGCGGGCGATATCGGAGTCGGCGCCCGGGAAATCGGGTATCTGTTCGGCCAGTACAAGCGGATCAGCAACGAATTCACAGGTGTGCTGACGGGCAAGGGGTTGGAATATGGCGGTTCGCTGATCCGGACAGAGGCGACCGGATATGGCGCAACCTATTTTCTCCAGAACATGCTTGCGACCAAGGGGCAGACGCTTGAAGGCAAGACGGCCGTCATTTCCGGATCGGGCAATGTTGCGACACATGCTGCCGAAAAGGTAACGCAGCTTGGCGGAAAGGTGCTGACGCTGTCGGACAGCGCGGGCTTCATCCATGATCCCGATGGCCTGACACAGGAAAAGATCGATTGGGTCAAGGAACTGAAGACTGTCCGCCGCGGGCGGATCAGCGACTATGCCGATCATTTTACCGGAGCATCGTTTCATCCCGGCAAGACTCCCTGGGGCGTGCCGTGCGACGTTGCGCTGCCCTGCGCGACACAGAATGAGTTGCTCGGTGTCGATGCCGAAATGCTGATCAAGAACGGGTGTATTGCGGTCTCGGAAGGGGCTAACATGCCCACCAACCTTGATGGCGTGCATATCTTCAAGAAGGCGAAAATCCTCTTTGCGCCCGGCAAGGCCGCCAATGCGGGGGGAGTTGCTGTTTCCGGGCTCGAAATGAGTCAGAACTCTGCGCGCATTTCCTGGAAGGAGGAGGAACTGCAAAGGCTTCTTCTCGACATCATGGCCGGCATTCACAGCCGATGCCAGGAATATGGAACGGATTCGTCAGGTTATTGCGACTATGTGAAGGGTGCAAATATTGCGGGCTTCAAGAAAGTCGCAGATGCCATGCTGGCCTATGGCGTGGTTTAGACCTTGATGTAGTTGGCGGCTTCAAGCTTGCCCGTGCTGATCACGTGAAAGATTGCGTCGCTGCTGACGATTTCGAAATGGCGCCAGTTTGGGCCCCCGGTTGCCGGCAGGATGGGAGGGGCCAAGGACGCGACCCATGTCGAAGGATATACTTCCTGAAATGGTGGACTGAAGCGTGGCGAATTGGGCAGTGGGCGATAAGCCGGCCCGTCTTCCTGCCAAGGGTCGACAAGATGTTCGGTGGTCCAGTAGGCAAGGACCTTGCCGAACCGCAAATGGATGCGGATCGAGACCTTGTCCTCATCCGGCCGGACACAATGGAGAATATTGGAAAGGCCCGTTTCCGCTCGATAGGCCGTTTCGAGCGTCGCGCACCAGACGTCCGGCAGCCCGATAATCGGGCTCCAGTTGATGCGTCGGTCCGCAGGACGGGAAAGAAAGGTCATGATTCAGCATCGCATTCCAACAGCTCCCGAACAATGGGCTGCAGCCAGGCGTTAACCCTGTTTGCGTCGTCGCTTCGTGCGGGCATCGCGATACTGCACGAGAATATCGCGCATGCGTTCGATGGCCTCGCGGCGGCGTCCTGCCGCTTCGATCTTCTGGAGTTCGTGCTTCAAATCCACCGCGAAGCGCGCATAGTCGTTCTGCCAGTCACTTTCGACGGCATCGTGCAAATCCGTCCGTCCGGCCTTGATCCGACGTGCGGCAGCACCAGCCGGCAGCTCATAGACTTCACCGATTTCAGGCGCGACGATTGATGCAATGTCGGGCTCGAGCAGTGATCGAAGCCCGGCAACGGCAGCAGCTTCTCCGTGGGTCAGGAACAGCGAGCCGGAAATTGGCCTTCGGGCCAGGATCCAATCCTTCAGCTCCGTGCGGTCGGCATGCGCCGAATAGCTGTCGATCTTCCGGATTGTTGCTCTTACGGCCGTATCGCGGCCGGAAATCCGAACGCGATGCGCCCCGTCGATGATCGTTCTGCCCAGCGTGCCGCCGGCTTGGTAGCCGACAAAGAGAATAGTCGAGTCGCGGCGGTCGAGATTGGCGAGAAGGTGGTAACGGACACGACCCCCTTCGCACATTCCCGAGCCGGCCAGGATGATCGAACCCGAGATTTCGTTGAGCCTGCGGGATTCAGCAGCATCATCGACAAAGTGAAAGGACGGATGATCAAAGTCATCTGGTGAACCCACATCTTCGAGTTGGCGCGAATAGCGTGAAAACACGCCAGTGATCCGCGTGGCAAGTGGCGCGTCAATAAATATGCTCGCGCCTTTGAGGCGGCCCGATCCCGCCAGTTTCGCCAGATCAAGGAGCAATTCCTGCGTTCGTTCGAGCGCAAAGACCGGAATGATGAGATTGCCGCCGCGGGAAAGGCCCGCATCAATCTCTGCTGCGAGGATTTCTCTTCGTTCCTCGATGGTCACGGCTTCGCGTTCGCGGTCTCCATAGGTGCTTTCGCAAAAGACATGATCCAACCCTGATGGAGCAACCGGATCGGGCTCGAACGCCTTGTGGGCGGGACCAAGGTCTCCTGAGAATAGCAAGCGCGATCCACCGCATCGCACCTCCGCTGAGGATGAACCCAGGATATGCCCCGCATTCCAGAGAACCGCCTCGAAGCCGGGGGCCGCCGTGAAGGGCCTTTCCTGCGGCTGCGTCCGGATCAGATCCAGCGCGGCATCGGCGTCGGCCATCGTGTAGATCGCCTGAATTGGCGGATCGCCCGCGCGATCATGGCGACGATTGCGCCGCATCGTCTCCTGTTCTTGCAGTCGCGCAGCATCGGCGAGCATCGGGACGAGCAGGTCTGCCGTTGGCGCTGTTGTCCAGATCGGGCCGGAAAAGCCGCGCGCAACAAGTCTTGGGAGCAGGCCGCTGTGATCAAGATGGGCATGGGTGAGGATGACCGCATCAATGGCCTTGGCATCGAATGGGGCGGTCGTGTGGTTCAGCGTTTCAAGCGTGCGCGAACCCTGGAAAAGGCCGCAATCCACCAGAATGCGTGCGTCGCCGCATTGTATCTCATAGCATGAGCCCGTGACCGTGCGTCCGGCTCCGTGAATTGCGACTGTTGGCGGGCTCAATGTCTTGTCCTTTATCTATGCCAGTCGGCATGAAGCCTAGGATGGTCTGCGGGAATCGGGAACACTACCTAATCGGCGTTTGTCCGGCGACGCGGGATTGTCCCTTCGCCAAGCAATGGCTAACGCCCGATCGGGCAAGGCAAGGTCCAAGGAGCCAGAGGTGTCGAAAACAGTCTTGATAACGGGAGCTACGGCGGGGTTCGGGGCAGCGGCTGCGCGCCTGTTTGTGGAGAATGGCTGGCGCGCAGTCGTGACAGGACGCCGAGCCGACCGCATCGCTGCACTGGTTGAGGAACTCGGGCCGGGCAAGGCGCACGGCGCGGTGTTTGATATTCGCGACAGCGCGGCAATGGGCGCGGCGCTCGACGCGCTGCCCTCCGGCTTCGCTGCCGTTGATCTTTTGATCAACAATGCCGGTCTGGCATTGGGTACTGCGCCCGCGTTCAAGGCAGATCTCGATCAGTGGCGTCAGATGGTCGATACCAACATCACGGGCCTGATGGCGATCACGCACAAGATGCTGCCCGGCTTGGTCGATCGGCGCGGGGCGATCATCAACATCAGTTCAGTGGCAGCGACCTACCCCTATCCCGGCGGTAATACCTATGGCGGTACCAAGGCCTTTGTCCGGCAATTCTCGCTTGGTCTCAGGTCGGACCTGCATGGAACTGGCGTTCGCGTCACTTCGATCGAACCCGGCATGGCTGAAACCGAGTTCACTCTCGTGCGCACTGGCGGGAACCAGGAGGCATCGGACAGTCTCTACGGCGGCGCGAACCCCATGACGGCGGAAGACATCGCGAACACGCTTTATTGGGTGGCGACGTTGCCGCCCCATATCAACATCAACGCGCTGGAACTCATGCCCGTCAGCCAGTCCTGGGCGGGCTTCCAGGTTGCCCGCAGCGCAGGCTGAAGCCGAAAGGGGCAGCGGCTTCTTCCGATGTCCAAATGAACGCTTGTTGCGGTCAAAGCGGCAAGGGGCAGCGTTCAACCTTCTCTGGTTCGCAAATCTGGTCACCAAAACCATTGTCGCGGCAGATTTCCCTGCCGGTTTCTTCCATTGGGCATTCAAGTGGCTTGGGCGTTTTGGAAGGCTTTTTCCCACCTGGCAGCTTTGTTGATTTCGCTGCTTCGTTCGACGTGTCGGGATCGGCGGCGGCATAGGCCATCAGGGGCACAGCCGCGCCCAAAGCAACTGCCAGGAGCAGTTTGGCGGAATTCTTAGTCATGCAGCCCTCAATTATTTGGAACGGACCACATGATTAAACAGTTTCGGACAATTTGGATGCAGCGCGCCTTGCGGCTATCGAGCTGATTCTGGTCGAGCCTTAGCTCCCCCCGTTCGCCTTGAGCCATGCAATCAGGTCAGCGCGTTTTTGCGGGTCCGGATAGCCAGCGAAGCTCATCTTTGTTCCGGGCACCAACGCTTGCGGCTTTTCAAGGTACGCAAAGACTTTGTCCTCGCTCCAGACGATGCCGGAAGATTTCAACGCCGCGGAATACACATAGCCAGGCACGGAGCCGGCCGGGCGATCAATGATCTTGTGGAGATTGGGGCCAATCATGGTCTTGCTCTCTTCGAGGCTGTGGCAGACCTTGCATTGAGCAAATGCCGCTTCGCCCGCTGCCGCATCTCCCTTCAGACTTGCATAAGCGACCGGCGTCGAAGCAGTGTCTGGCGCCGTTTCAGTTGAGCTGGCGCCAGCCTTGTCGCCGTCCTCGCTTGCCGGCTTTGAGCAAGCGCCGAGTGCAAACAGGGCTGTCGTGGTCAGGAACAGGACAGGGCGGAAGCGGATCATCGAAGCGTCTTTCTGGGAAATTTCAGATGGCCTGCGACTAGCCAGCCTTGGCGCAGCGCGCAACTGGTTTGCAATCCCGGCGCAGCGACGGCTAAGCGTCATGCCATGAGCGCAAATGGCCAGGTTCGAAACACGCCAGTGAGGCGATTTCATGCAAGCAGTTGAGCGCGAAGCTCTGCTGGCCCTTGTCGACACGCGCGGCATGCTATTGGCGCGTGTTACGCCAAACGCACGTTCTGCCCGCATGGCAATTGAAACGGAGAGCAGCGACGGTCCCCGGCTGCGCATCTGGGTTACCGTGCCGCCGGAGGATGGGAAGGCCAACAAGGCCGTGATTGCGATGCTCGCAAAGGCGCTGGACCTGCCAAAGTCAGCACTTTCCATCGAACGGGGTGAAACGTCTCGCGTCAAGCAGGTCCACGTAGGTCGCCGAGTTGCTCAGGGGACCATGTAGGTTACACTGGCTTGCCCTACCGGCCTTTCTTCGTCATCCGTCCAGATTCGGACGTCAAGGACGACTGAACGCCGCCCGAGCCTGAGCAACCGTGCATCGGCAACCAACAGTCCCGGTCGGCATGGTCGCAGGAACTGGTAGTTGAGCGAACTTGTGACGGCCATCGCAACCGGGCCAATATGCGCGAGGACAAGCACATAGGCTGCACTGTCCGTCAATGCCATCTGAGTCGGACCCGACACGATCCCGCCTGGCCGCAAATGACTGTCATTCGTTGCGAGGTGCATCCGGATATGGCCAGGCTCGGCCAGGATGACATTGCCGCGCGTTCCATCTCTGGAATGTGGAAATGCATCACGCAGGAATGCGTTTAATGCGCCCGCATCCATCCTCAACATATCTGCGGAGATTGGGTCGGCGTCAGCCATGGGCGCCGAAGTGGTTTGCAATTGCTGTGCCGATGCGAAGGCAGAGGCCATATGCATTGGCAATCGGATCAATATAGGCCGACTGGATTCCGGCATAGGCCTGATCATCGCCGTCCGGATAGTCACTCGGTTCATTGACAGAGAAATCCGCCAGCGCAGGCGCTTCGACAGGAAAGGCCTTGCGCAGCAGGCCGACCGCATCATCGATCCGGAGCGTGAAGACCATTTCAAGCACGTCATCACGGCTGATGTCGTTGCTGCGCGAAAACGCAGGAATTTGGACAGCGCGCAGAAACATGTGCTGCATGAGCGCGAGCCGCAAGGCCTGAAGCACACCCAGGGTTCGGCGGGTTTCCTCCATGTCGTCCGGTCCTTCGGACTTTGGCAAACGTGCGAGGAGACGGTGGAATTTGAGGCCATCGACACGCAAGCGGGACGCAAGCCTGCGAAAGACTCCTGTCCGGTCATCGCTGGTCAATCTCTCCGCGAGCGCTGTGCACGCCGCTTCAAGATGCGGCTCGCTCCCGCGATAGGTGCGGCTGGCCCAATAAGCGCTGTTGAACAGTTCCCCATAAGCCGCGACCGATTTTATGCTCGCCAGGCGATTGGCTGCGCCGAGCAGGCGAAACAGCTGTCGCCCGCGCGCCGAGGCGCTGATCAGCTCGGAAATTGCTTCGAGATTGTCGTCTGCAGCAGTCCCCGCACCCGACAGGACGTTCACAGGATAGCCCAACTGCTGGAGGATGGCGTTGTGCGGAATGGCCCGGATTTGCCTCAGGCTCATTTCCCGGTCGGCCGAAATATCCGATTGCCGTCGGGACTTGCGCGAACCGGTTTCGTTCAGAAGGCCAAGCCCGAACGCCGTAATCGCGCGCGCGTAGGTGCGTGATGCCAGATGGTCACGCTGGACCTTTCGGATCCCGCGATAAAAGTCGAGACTGAGGTCGGTGCGCTGGTAGAATGGATCTTCCGCAGCAGGAGGGGGTGCAATCTCTGTTTCGGCGATACGGGTCAGCGTCGCGAGCGCCAGTTGCGGAGTGCGGAACAACAGGAAGCCGTCACCGCCCTGAAAACTGGCCTCAAGCTCCGTGCGGATGCCCTGGTGCGCAAACTGGGCCCTTGCCCAGTCGCTCATCGGATGACGCAGCCGGTCATGGACGCTCACAGGATGCGCGCCGCGGCCCATGGATTCTCCGTGCGTGTTGAAGATCAGTGCAGCCACATCGCCAAGGCCGTGCTTTGCCATGATCCGCGCCATCCGGCCTTGCAGTCGTTCAATCGCAAGAGCGGCCGGAAGCTGGCCGACAAAACGCCCGGCATCCGAAAAGCCGGTCTGCACTGAAACCCGCCCCCGTATTTGCGCATAGTCGCGATAGGCAGGTTCACCGAGGAGCGCATCGAGGAAGCGTGCGCCATGTTCCATTGCGCTTTCGGTTTCGAAGAGCGGCGATACGTCGACCTTGTCCGCAATGCCGAACAGGCGCGCGAAATAAAGCGCGGCAAGCACAGTCTGCGGCTCTTCGCATTCTGCGATCAACATGCGGATGGGCGTATCGCTGTCCACATGGTGAAGGATCTGCGCCATCGCAAGGAACTGGCGCAGTGCGGTGGTATTCTCCATCGCAAGCGCCGCAAAATTCGACCGCAGGGGCCTGACGTCGGCAAGCAATGTGCGCATGCGCTTGAGCGCAGTGCCGCTGGCGAGATCGAGCGTATTATCCGGATCGATGCGCCTGCGGATCGCATTGTGAAGCTGCGCACTGTTCACGCGGAAATGGATGCTACCCATGCCAAGCCCGTCGGCCCGCATTGCGGCAGCAACAGTCAGCAGGGCTTTGGCAGTCTTGTCATCCTGTGAGGCCGCACGCGCTTCAAGGTCCGAGATGATCGGCGCCAGGGAGAGCAGTTTTCCGGGCGCGTCCGCCGTCAAGCGGTTGGCTGCGGCTGAAAGCGCCGCCGGCTGGGATAGGTCTGTCGCAAAAAGTGCAGCCATTTCTCGGCTATGTGCTTCTGCAGCCTTCAGCCGTTCCGCGATCCCTTCATCCAGGTCGGTGAGTGCTTCGGCATAGCCTGCAAGACGTTCTGCCTTTTCGAGGAGCCGAAAGCCAATGCTTGTCGCCCAGCCAATATCGGTGCGGCCGTCCATGTCATAGCCGACCCAGGTTGCCAGCCGCCATGGGAGGGGTTTGAAGGATTGCCAACGATCCGGCCAGTGCTGTGCAGCAACATCCAGCAGAACGCCGACCATCGCGTCGCGCGCTGATCCTGCCCGTCGCATCGCAGCAATCGCTTCATCATGCTCGCCAACCAGGGTTATGGGCGGACGTTCGGTCTCGATGAGGCAGAGCGTGGCTGGCGCCGTATCTCCGCTGCTCGCCGCTTCGGCCACCGCGTCGCTTTGGGCCTGGGTGAGCAGGAAGGTCGGGTGACCGGTGAAGACAACATGTAACAGCGGTTGGCTCCATCTGGCGCAATAGCCCTCGAAGCCGAGCAATTTTGCCGAAGCATCGGCAAGTGCCTTCAGCCCCGCAATATTGTCATCCAGCCCGACCGGTGCAAGCAATCGACGAATGCGCATCGCGCGGCTTTGCAGGGCTTCGCAGCTGAGATCATTCACCAGAGCGTCGATCACTGACAGATCGATCGCGCCGCCTTCGAGCTCGCGCGAAATGTCCAGGCTCAGCTGAAAGACCGGATTGAAGAGCGGCGTTTGTGCCGTGAGGGCATGGAGTTCCTGAAGCCGGTCGCGCAGATCCTGGTTGGTCTTCATCATCGTCTTGCCAAAATCTTCTGCGCCTGCACGAGGTGTGGTCGGTCGAGCATCTTGCCATTGAGGCTTGCGACGCCTGCATCCGGATTTGCCTCGAAGACCGCGACGACGGCTTCGGCATGGGCAATTTCTTCAGGCGTGGGGGTGAAGGCCGCGTTGATGATCGAAACTTGCGCCGGATGGATCGCCAGCATCCCTGTAAAGCCGTCACGGCGCGCCCTTTGGGCCGCTTCAGCAAGGCCGGATTCATCCCGGAAATCGGCATGGAGCGTATCAATGGGCGCAACTTCAGCCGCGGATGCCGCGAAGAGGCAGAGCGAACGGGCGAGCTGATAGGGCGCCGTCCATTGGCCATTTTCCTTGTAGCCGGTTGCACCGACGGCTGCGCTCAGGTCCTCGGCGCCCCAGGTCATGCCGGCCAGGCGCGGACCAGCGAGGATATAGGACCCCAAGGTAAAAAGTGCCGCCGGGGTTTCAGTGGCAACAGGGATGATCCGGGTCGATTCCGGCTCAAAGCCGAGCGCAGCCTCAAGCTGGTCGAGCACAAGCGACAGCTCGGCAATGTCCTCGGCTCCCCGAGCTTTCGGCAATACGATGCCGTCAGGTCGGCCCGGCATGATGGCCTCAAGGTCCGCAAGTGCATCGGGGGTATCGAGCGGATTGATGCGGACGTAGAAAAGACTTGTCCGGCTGGCAGCATGGGCTTCCAGATGATTGAGAACCAGCCTGCGTGCCTCGGGCCTGCGCGCAGCAGCCACTGAATCCTCAAGGTCGAAGATCAGCACGTCAGCACCGACTCCGCCCGATTTGGCAATCTTGGCTTCGCTGTCGCCGGGGACGAAAAGGAGCGAACGGAGTTTCATGCGGATTGCGGCTTGCGGAACATCAGTGCGGAGCGCTTGCACTGGGCGACAAGTTCGTTCTTCTGGTTGAAGGCGCGATGGATGAAGACCACGATCCCGTTTTGCGGGCGCGACTTGCTCTCCCGGATTTCGGCCACTTCGCTTTCAACGCGCACTGTATCTCCGTGAAAGAGCGGTTTGGGAAAGCGAACCTCATCCCAGCCGAGGTTGGCAACCGTCGTTCCCAGCGTCGTATCGCCAACCGAAATCCCGACCATCAGGCCAAGGGTGAAGCAACTGTTCACGATCCGTGTACCGAACTCGCTGTTTTCGCGGCAATATTCCTCATCAAGATGCAGCGCGGCCGGGTTGTGCGTCATTGCACTGAACAGAAGGTTGTCCGTCTCTGTCACGGTTCGCTTGAGTGCGTGTCGGAAACACTGCCCGACCGTGAATTCTTCGAAATACAGCCCGGCCATAAGCGATCCCTTGCCGTGAGTGATATTCCTGATCCCTATTGTGTTTCGTCGCTCCGGGAAAGCCTAGACTCGGGAAGGCAATTGGCGTCAATTTCGAGGGCGGCCGCGAGGGATTCGCAATCAGGAGGAAGATATGGGGTGGAAGCCTTGGGTGATTGTCGCTGGTCTGGCTGCACTGACAACTCCTCTCGTTGCTCTCACCGACTCTCCGCCTCAGGTGGTCCTTGCAACCCCGGGTGGGGCAGGGGGCAACAGTGGGGTCATAGATCGCTTCACGATACGTTTTTCAGAGCCAATGGTGCCTTTGGGCGATCCGCGGGCGGCGCCGCCGTTCTCGGTCACATGTCCGATCAGCGGCACGGGGCGATGGGTTGATCCGCAGACCTTTGTTCACGAGTTTGCACGACCGCTCCCCGGAGGACTGACGTGCGAGATCAAGCTGCGTCCGAACCTTGCAAGTGCCAAAGGCGTGAAGCTTTCCGGCGCTGCCAGTTACAAGATCGATACCGGCGGGCCTTCTGCGCGTGCCGTGCTTCCGGGCACATATGATGGCGATATCGAGGAAGATCAGGTTTTCCTCGTTGCGACCAATGTCCAGCCGAACCGGCAATCGGTCGCGGCACAAGGTTACTGCGCCGTCGATGGCATTGGCGAGAAGATCGCGCTTGACGTTCTCGGCCCTGGCGTTGCGCCCAAACTGATCGCCGACCTTGGCACCGACAACTGGAACCTGCGCAACTTCCTGGAGGAGGGTGGGTTTCCGGCAGAAGTCTCGGCCAGCGCATCCGAGCGCGCCGCAGCCTATCAGAATGTGGTCGCTGTCAAATGCCGTCGACCCCTGCCGCCGGGCCGCGATGTTGCGCTGGTCTGGGGGGCCAGCATTGCGGGCAAGGATGGACGTCTTGCCGGGCGCGACCAGCGGTTCGATTTCACGGTGCGCAAGGAGTTTTCTGCGCGCTTTGAATGCGGTCGCGCGAATCCGCAGGCAGGCTGCAACCCGGTCCAGCCTGCCTATGTGCGCTTTACGGCCCCTGTGCCTTTGTCCCGGGCAAAGGCCGCGCGTCTGAGCTTTCCGGACGGCACATCGCTTTCGCCAAAACTGACGAAAGAAGAGGAAAACAGCGCGACGATCAGCGATCTGAAGTTCGTCGCGCCATTGCCGGCCGCGGTGAAGGGCAAATTGACGCTACCGGCGGACATTGTCGATGAAAGCGGACGAAAGCTCGTCAACATTCAGCGCTTCCCTCTTGAGGTCAAAATCGATGCTGCGCCGCCTTTGGTGAAGTTCGCAGCCGATTTCGGGATTATCGAAGCCAATGAAGGCGGCATCCTTCCGGTAACCGTTCGCGCTGTGGAGCCAGCGCTCGCGCAGCGGATCAGCAAGGTCAGCGGGGACATGCTGCGTGTCGACGCGTCTGACGGGCAGATCGCACAATGGCTGCGCGATCTCGACGATGCCGGTGACAATGACTTTCGCACCGAGACGATCAGGGGCGAAAAGGTCGATGTGAATTACACGGGCACGAAATCCCTTCTGAACGGCAAGGGTGAAGGGATGAGCCTTGCACTGCCCGGCAAGGGCAAGGATTTCGAAGTCGTCGGCATCCCCCTGAAGGCGCCGGGGTTCTATGTCGTGGAACTGAACAGCCCGGTGCTGGGGCAGACGCTGCTGGGGCGCAATGTGCCGCGCTATGTGGCAGCAGGGGCGCTTGTGACCAACATGGCGGTCCATTTCAAATGGGGCCGCGAAGCGTCGCTGGCCTGGGTGACGACACTGGATACGGGCCTGCCTGTTGCCGGAGCCGATGTGCGGGTGACTGACAGTTGCGACGGTCGCCAGCTTGCGCGGGGCGTGACTGACAAGCAGGGTCGACTGATGATCTCGGGCGGGTTGCCGGAACCCGAAACCTCGGGCAGCTGCGATGAATCCTCCGAAAGCCACGCGCTGATGATCTCGGCGCGGCAATCTGGCGACTTCAGCTTTACGCTCACCGAATGGGGCGAGGGCATCAGGCCCTATGACTTTGACTTGCCTTATGGCTGGTCTGCGGCTGACGATATCATTCATACCATCTTCGATCGCACGCTCGTCCGTGAGGGCGAAACGATCAACATGAAACACATCCTGCGCCGCCCGATAGGAACCGGCTTTGGATTTGCGGACGCGATCAATGGCACGCTGAAGCTGACGCATTCCGGGTCCGGCACGACATTCGACATGCCGGTTTCGATCGGCAAGGACGGCATCGGAGAAACCAGCTGGACCATCCCCAAGGGCGCACCGCAGGGCGATTATTCCATGAAGATCGAAACCGGAGAGGACATAGTCTATCTCGACCAGACCTTCCGCGTCGATGAATTCCGCCTGCCGACAATGAAGGCAACGATTACCGGGCCCAAGTCCGTTTTGGTTCGGCCAACGTCCGTTCCGCTCGATCTTTTCGTTGGCTATCTGTCCGGAGGCCCGGCGCCCGGTCTTGCAGTGAATATCCGCACAGCGTTCGGCACGCGCGACAATACGCCTGAAGGTTGGGAAGACTGGACCTTTGGTGGCCAAATGGTGAAGGAAGGCACGTTCCCGCTCGCCGGCGACAGCGAGGAAGGCCCGCCCGCTGAATTGCCCTTGGCCCAGACGCTGCCAGCAACGCTCGGCGCCGATGGCACTGCAAAGACAAACATCGATATTGGTCGCGAGATCGAGGATGCGACCGACATGACGGTCGAAATGGATTATGAGGATGCCAATGGCGAAACGCTGACTGCCTATCGAAGGATTTCCCTGCTTCCATCGGCAATCCAGCTGGGCATCAAGACCGATGGCTGGCTGATGCGTGATAGCGATTTGCGGGTGAAGATCGCCGCGCTCGATACCGAAGGGCATGCGATCAAGGGGCGGCCGGTTCGGCTCGACGTCTATACGCGCGAAGTACTCACGGCGCGCCGCCGACTGATTGGCGGCTTTTATGCCTATGACAACCAGGTTCGAGTGACGAAGATCGGTGGCGGATGTTCAGCGACGACGGATCGACAGGGGCTTGCGTCCTGCCAACTGGCGCCGGGGGTTTCAGGCGAAGTGACGGTGGTTGCGACGACAACGGATGCCGATGGCAATGTAGCGCGCGCCGTCCGGTCGGTCTGGCTTGCCGGAGAGGATGACTGGTGGTTCGGGGGCGACAATGGTGACCGGATGGACCTGATCCCCGAAGCCAAGAGCTACAAGGCAGGTGATACCGCCAAATTCCAGGTGCGGATGCCGTTCCGCGATGCAACCGCGCTGGTCACGGTCGAACGCGAAGGTGTGCTGTCGAGCTTCGTCACTGAACTTTCGGGCAAGGATCCGGTTGTGTCCGTGCCGATGCCGGGGGCCTATGCGCCGGACGTGTTCGTGTCTGTGCTGGCCGTCAGGGGCAGGGTGAGCGGCTGGCGGCAATGGTTGGCCGAAACGGCAAGAGAGTGGAACTTGCCCTTCTTCAATCGTGAAGGCGGAGGTGTGACGGCGCTGGTCGACCTTGCGAAGCCCAGCTATCGGCTTGGCATTGCCAAAGTGAAGGTCGGTTGGGAAGGGCACCGGCTTGCGGTCAAGGTCAAGACGGACAAGCCAAAATACGGCGTCCGGGAAACCGCAGGCGTCGACATCGCGGTGACCGAACCCGGCGGCAAGCCAGCCAAGTCGGCCGAGATTGCCTTTGCGGCTGTCGACGAGGCACTGCTTCAGCTTTCACCTAATGAAAGCTGGAACCTGATCGATGCGATGATGGGCGAACGGCCGCTTTCCGTCCTGACTTCAACCGCGCAGACCCAGGTGGTCGGCAAGCGCCACTATGGCAGGAAAGCTGTTGAAGCGGGCGGCGGCGGCGGTGATGCATCGGCCGTGACCCGTGACGACTTCAAGCCTGTCCTGCTCTGGCGCGGACGTGTCGCGCTGGATGAAAGGGGCAGGGCCAAGATCCCGGTCCAGCTTTCGGACTCGCTTTCTGCTTTCCGGTTGGTCGCGATTGCCAATGAAGGCGCCGGGCTCTTCGGAACCGGTGCGGTGACGGTGCGGACAAGTCAGGATCTGCAGCTTTTCTCCGGCCTCCCGCCGCTGGTTCGGACGGGCGACTGGTATGGCGCGAGCTTCACCCTCCGCAACGCATCCGACAAGCCCATGAAGGTGACAGCAACAGTCAGCGTGACACCCAGCGTCGCCAAGGGAGAGCCTTTGACGGTGACCATTCCAGCAGGTGGCGCTGTCCCCGTGACATGGAACCTGACCGCACCCGAAGGTGTCGGGAAACTCGACTGGACGGTCGAGGCCAGATCATCGAACGGCAAGGCCGCAGACCGGATTGCCGTTTCGCAGGACGTGATTCCGGCGGTTCCGACCGAAGTCTGGGCCGCGACATTGGCCCGCGTGGGCAATGGCGTGCCGATCCCTGTTGCAGCGCCGGAAGGCGCTTTGCCCGGCGGCTATGTCGATGTGAAGCTGACGGATACGCTTGCACCGCCGCTGGCGGGTGTCCGTGGCTATATGAGCGACTATCCCTACAACTGCCTTGAGCAGCGCCTCTCGCGGGCAGTAGTGCTTGGCGATGCCGGGGCGTGGACGGGGCTGGCCGGGGACATTCCGGCCTATATGGATGGTGACGGGCTGCTGCGATACTTCCCGATTGCCCAGATTCAGGGCTCTGAAGCATTGACGGCCTATGTCCTCTCGATGACGGCCGAAGCCGGATTCCAGATTCCGGATGCGCCGAAGGCCCGGATGATCGACGCGATGAAGGCGGTCGTTGACGGGCGGCTTGAGCGGGAGGCGCGGTGGAGCGGCGATGCCCGGTTGATCCGGATTGCTGCATTGGCGGCGCTCGCACGTAATGGAGCATCGACCCCGGCCATGCTGGGCGCGATCGGCCTTGCCCCGGCTGACATGCCGACATCGGCTTTGACCGACTGGCTGGCGGCGATCGACCGCACCAAAGGCGCGAACACCAATCTTCGCCTGACGGCGGAGCGCACCCTGCGCCAGCGGATCGTTTATGAAGGCTCGCGACTGGACCTTGCCGATGCGGCGACTGCGCCCTGGTGGATGATGACGTCGGGCGACGAAATGTCGATCAAGGCGTTGCTTGCTGTTCTTGGCCGTCCCGGCTGGGGGGATGAAGGGCCGAAGATGATGATCGGCACGGCGCTGAGGCAGCGGCGCGGCCATTGGGATACGACTCCAGCCAATGCCTGGGGGACGATTGCCACCCGGCGGTTCGCAACCTTGTTCCCGGCTACGGCTGTCAAGGGCGTGACAACGATCACTCTTGCCGGGCAGAGCCTGACACAAGGCTGGCCCATGCCAAGCGACGGTGGTTTGCTGCGTCTGCCGCTGCCGACGGCACCTGCGCCACTCACGCTTTCGCAGACGGGCGGGGCAGGACCTTGGGCGATGATCAGCATCCATGCTGCTGTTCCCCTGCAGAAGCCGCTCTTTGCCGGGTACCGGATGACGAAGTCCGTTGCCGTCCTCAGCCAGAAGGTGCCGGGACAGCTGACTCGCGGTGACGTCCTCAAGATCACGATCACAGTCGACGCAACCGCCGAGCGCAACTGGGTGGTAGTGAATGACCCCGTGCCACCCGGCGCGACGATCATCGGGAATCTGGGCGGTCAATCGGCCATTCTCGGGGCAGCAGCCTCGGGCGGTGAAGGTGTTCAGCCTTCTTATGTCGAGCGCGGCAAGGATGCCTGGCGCGGCTATTTCGAGTGGGTGCCACGTGGCCGGTTCGTGACCGAGTACGCCATCCGGCTGAACGGCACCGGCAATTTCAGCCTGCCGCCGACGCGCGTCGAAGCGATGTACTCACCCGATATCCGCGCGCAGGTGCCGAACAAGCCGATCACGGTGGCCATGCGGTGAAGTTTTCGGCCGTCATCCCCGCGAAGGCGGGGATCGCTCTACTCCGTCACGCGCGTTTGTGGGTCCCCGCCTTCGCGGGGATGACGATGCTGTTGCTTTGGTTGGCGACCATTCCGCCCGTACTCCCGAGCTACGGGCGGGTGGTCACCGCCTGGCAGCCCAGCGAGTCCTGGCTCTACGATCGAAACGGCCAATTGCTCGACAGCCAGCGCGTCAATTTCCATGCGCGGAGACTGGCCTGGGTGCCGCTCCGGAACATGGCACCGGCGCTGGTCGAAACTGTCGTGGCATCCGAAGACAAGAGATTTCGCGATCATGGGGGTGTCGACTGGCTGGCCATTGGGAGCGCTGTGAAAGCACGGTTCTCAGGAGAACGATCGCGCGGGGCGAGCACGATCTCCATGCAGGTCGCTGCCTTCCTGGCTCACGGCCTCGCTGCTCCCGGCACGCGAAGCTGGTTTGACAAGGCCCGGCAGATGCGGGCCGCCAGGGCGCTCGAGGCCCGCTGGTCAAAGGACCAGATTCTTGAGGCTTATCTCAATCTTGCCGGTTTCCGGGGGGAAGCGCAGGGCATCGGCGCCGCTGCCCTCGGCCTGTTCGGAAAGACTCCCGCCACATTGACGGCAGACGAAGCGCGGCTGGTCGCTGCGTTGTTGCCAGATCCGACGGCACTCCCTGCAACGGTTGCGGCACGGGCATGCCATGCGCGCCCTGCCGATTGCGCTCGGCTGCGCGACATGTCGAATGCAATGCTCGACAATCAACGGCAACTCGCGCTCGATCCCGGCCTGGCGCCGCACCTTTCGGTCAAGCTTCTCACCGAACCCGGGATGCGCGTGGCGACCACGCTTGATCGTGGCATTCAGGCCATGGCCACAGCCGCGCTGCGGCGCCAGCTTCTCGGGCTTGGCAGTGTGAGGGCGCGCGACGGGGCCGTTGTCGTCGTCGACAATGAAAGCGGTGATGTGCTGGCCTATGTGGGCGGCGTCGGGGGTGGATCGACGGCTGCTGCAGTCGACGGAGCGGACGCCTATCGCCAGGCCGGTTCCACTCTGAAGCCGTTCCTTTACGGCATGGTGATGGAGCGCGGTTATCTGACGCCGGCCTCCATTCTCGATGATTCTCCGGTGCAGCTCGACACGGCATCGGGACTGTATGTCCCGCAGAATTACGATCATGTCTTCAAGGGGCCGGTCTCGGTCCGCTCGGCCCTGGCTGGATCTCTGAACGTGCCGGCGGTGCGGACGCTGGTGATCGGCGGGACGGAAGCCTTTCGCGACCGGCTTTGGGATACGGGCTATCGCGGGCTGACCGAGGATGGCCAATATTATGGGTTTTCGCTGGCGCTCGGCTCGGCGGAAGTGACGCTGCTCGAACAGGCTGCGGCTTATCGCAGCTTTGCACTGGGCGGACGCTGGTCTCCGCTGCGGCTGCGGGGAAGCGATCCGCGCATAGCGCCGCGGCGGGTATTGTCGGAACAGGCAAGCTGGCTGGTCGGTTCGATCCTCTCCGATCCGCTGGCGCGTTCGGGCACGTTCGGACTGGACAGTGCGCTGAAGCTGCCTTTCTGGGCAGCCGTCAAGACGGGAACCTCCAAGGCGATGCGCGACAATTGGTGCGTCGGCTGGTCGGATCGCTATACCGTTGCGGTGTGGATCGGGAACCTTGAGGGCGATAGCATGAAAGCCGTGTCCGGGACGAGCGGCGCGGCGCCTGTATGGCGGGATGTGATGATGGCGCTTCATGCCCATGCCCCGGGCCGGGCGCCCCCCATGCCGGCAGGCATCGAAACGCGACCGATCCGCTTTGCAGGCGGTCTTGAATCACCAAGGCAGGAATATTTTCTGAAAGGAACCGGGCAGGCAGTTCAGGTGGCGGCACCGGCAGCCGCGCGACGTCCGAGAATAACCAATCCGGTTTCAGGAAGTGTCTACGCGCTTGATCCCGATATTCCCATCGACCGTCAGCGGCTCGGTTTTGCGGTCACCGGTGAAGTGACGGGCCACCGGCTGGTTCTCGATCGGAGGGATCTCGGAGATGCCAGAAATGCGCCACTTATTTTGGCTGGGCCGGGTGTGCATAGACTTGCCCTGGTCGACCCATCCGGACATATTGTCGATCAATCTCGCTTCACAGTGCGCTGACGAAAAGTTCCCTTTATGATCCTATTATCTTGACATAAATACCAAATGGGTTATTGCAATTGCCGTGAATGAGAGTCGACCCACACCGCGCTCAGCGCTGCGAGAGTTTCTTGAGAGCGAAGCTGCGGGCGGCATCCTCCTGATGGCGGCAGCGGCGCTCGCGATGCTTGTGGCGAACAGCGCGCTGGCTACGGTCTATTTTGACGTCTTCCACCTCATGGTCGGGCCGCTTTCGCTGCACGCTTGGATCAATGACGGTCTGATGGCGCTGTTTTTCCTGCTGGTCGGCCTCGAGATCAAGCGCGAGTTTGTTGACGGGCATCTGTCGACTTGGGCTGACCGGCGCTTGCCGATGATCGCAGCGGCGGCCGGAATGATCGTACCGGCGCTGGTCTACCTTGCTGTCACGCGCGGCGATCCTGCGCTGGCAAGGGGGTGGGCCATTCCGGCCGCAACGGATATTGCCTTTGCCATTGGTGTGCTCGCCTTGCTTGGCAGCAGGGCACCGGCATCACTGAAACTGTTTCTGACCACAGTTGCCATTGTGGACGACATGGGAGCAGTTGCGATCATCGCCCTGGCCTATACCAGTGCGATACACGGCGCGGCATTGCTTGTTGCGACTGCAATCGTTGCGTTGATGTACACTTTGAACCGATCCGGCGTCACGCAGTTGCGATGGTACCTCCCTCTGGCGGCCCTGCTGTGGGTCGCGGTCTACCTCTCGGGCGTGCATGCGACGATTGCCGGGGTGCTTGCGGCCATCACCATTCCGCTGCGCCCGACGCCCGGTGCTCCCGAGGATGAGGACTCGACACTCCACCGCCTCGAACACGCACTGCACAAGCCGGTTGCTTTCGGCATTGTCCCGCTGTTCGGCTTTGCCAATGCGGGCGTTTCGCTTTCGGGCGTGGGCCCCGATGCCCTGTTGGCGCCGCTTCCGCTTGGCATTGCGGCTGGCCTGTTTGTGGGCAAGCAGCTTGGAATCTTCTCCAGTGTTTGGCTCGCCGTGAAACTCAGACTTGCAGACAAGCCCGCCCATGCAAGCTGGCAGCAGATCTATGGCGTATCGCTTCTGTGCGGGATCGGCTTTACGATGAGCCTGTTCATCGGCGGCCTGGCTTTTGAGGATCACGGCATGAGTGACGGTGTGAAGATGGGCGTACTCATGGGCTCGGTTATCGCGGCGCTGTGTGGCTATGTGATTTTGCGCTTGGGCGAATCGAGAGCGAAATCGTGATCCCGCCACTTTCGCAGGCGTCGGCCCAGACAGGGTTGCTCAATCTTCCCTTGAGTTCGGCCGGGCTTGACCCGGTTCTTGGCCTCCTGCTGGCGATAGGCATTGGCCTGCTGGTCGGGCTGGAACGCGGCTGGCGCCAGCGCAACGAGCATGTTGGCGGAAGGGTGGCCGGGATCAGGACCCACGCCTTGCTGGGTTTGGGCGGAGGACTTGTCGGCCTGGTATCCACGGCGCTGTCGCCCTGGTTCGGTGTTCTGGGGCTCGCCGGGTTGATTGGCGTGCTGATGCTCGGCTTTCGCGAACGGCTTGCGGAGCCTGATGACAATGTGTCGGCGACGGGGGCCGTGGTAGGCGTGCTTACGATCCTGTTCGGCATGTTGGCAACGGTCGGCCTTGCGCGTGAGGCGATGGTTGCAGGGGCGGCAACAACCCTGATCCTGTCGATGCGCGAAAAGCTTCACGGCTGGCTCCAGACACTCGATGAGCGCGATATGCTGGCGGCCGCGCAATATGGGGCGATAGCACTTGTCATCCTGCCTTTGCTGCCCGACCGTGCAATGGGGCCTTACGATGCGCTCAATCCCCGCATGTTGTGGCTTGTCGTCGTCTTTGTGACCGGCCTTTCCTTTGCCGGATACTGGGCGAGCAAACGGTTCGGCAGCACGCGGGGCACGATCCTGGCAGCGGCAATTGGCGCCACATATTCGTCGACGGCTGTCACTGCTGAACTGGCGCGGCGGCTTCGGTCGGAAGGAGAGGATCGTTCGATGCTCAATGCCGCGATTGCGGCCGCGAGTGCGATGATGCCCATGCGCGTCCTGATCCTGTGCAGCGTGCTGCTGCCGTCGGCGCTGGGAGTTTTTGCGATCGGCATTGGTGCCGCTGCTGCGTTCAATGTGCTTTACGCGCTGCTTGCAGTCTATCGCGCGGACAGGAGCCAGGGCAGCGGCGTTGCCCCGCGCCGGAATCCCTTCGATTTCTGGCCGGCAGTCGGCTTTGCGGTGATGGTTGCCGTGATCGTGATTGCGGCGCGCTGGACGATCGACCGATATGGCGCGGAGGGGATGACTATTCTGGTCGGCCTGACTGGCCTTTACGACGTGGACGCCGCGATCATCATGACGACGACACTACCGAAGGGGAGCTTGCCTCTGGCACAGTTCGGCATCCTGCTTTCGCTTCCCATATTCGTGAATACCGTCCTCAAATCCGTCCTTGTCGTTGTCCTGGGCGGCTTTCGCGCCGGATTTGTGGCTGCGCTTCCGCTGTTTGTCGACGCTGGCCTGATCGCGGGCGGGATCTGGATGCTCAGCTGATGGGCCAAAAAAAGGGGCGGCCAAAGCCACCCCTTTTGCATCCAAATTGAGTCAGCCTACTTCTAGAGCTTTTCAACCAGCTCGGGCACGGCCTTGAACAGGTCGGCAACCAGACCATAGTCCGCGACCTGAAAGATCGGTGCGTCTTCGTCCTTGTTGATGGCGATGATGGTCTTGCTGTCCTTCATGCCGGCAAGGTGCTGGATTGCGCCGGAGATACCGACTGCGACATAGATTTCCGGGGCCACGATCTTGCCGGTCTGGCCGACCTGATAGTCGTTCGGCACATAACCCGCATCGACTGCCGCGCGGCTTGCGCCGACGGCTGCACCAAGCTTGTCGGCAAGGGGGAAGATGACCTGCTGGAAGGTCTCGCTGTCCTTCAGCGCACGACCACCTGAGACGATGATCTTGGCGCTCGTCAGTTCGGGCCGCTCGAGCTTGGCGATTTCCGCGCCGACAAATGTGGACAGGCCGGAATCCCCCGCACCGGAAACTGGCTCGACGCTGGCCGAACCGCCTTCAGCGGCTGCCTTGGCAAACGCTGTACCGCGCACTGTGATGACTTTCTTCGCATCGCTCGACTGGACCGTGGCGATGGCGTTGCCAGCATAGATGGGGCGCGTGAAGGTATCGGCGCTCTCGACCGAGAGGATGTCCGAAATCTGCATCACGTCAAGGCTGGCCGCCACGCGCGGTGCGATATTCTTGCCATGCGACGTGGCAGGAGCCACGAACGCGTCATAATCGGCCATCAGGCCAGCGATGAGCGGCGCGACATTTTCCGCCAGGCCATTGGCATAGGCCGCGTCGTTGGCCAGAAGCACCTTCGAGACGCCAGCGATCTTCGCAGCCTGATCGGCCACGGCCGAGCAGCCATTCCCGGCCACCAGCGCATGGACTTCGCCAAGCTGGCCTGCCGCGGTGACAGCAGCAAGCGTTGCGTCCTTAAGCGACGCATTGTCATGTTCTACCCAGACGAGGACGCTCATGCCGCCACTCCCATTTCCTTGAGTTTCGCAACCAGTGCATCGACATCGGCAACCTTCACGCCGGCCGAGCGGACCGGCGGCTCCGTGACCTTCAATGTCTTGAGGCGCGGGCTGACATCAACGCCGTAATCGGCCGGTGTCTTCTGTGCCAGCGGCTTGGACTTCGCCTTCATGATGTTCGGCAAGGATGCATAGCGCGGCTCATTGAGGCGCAGGTCAGTGGTGATGATCGCCGGGGTCTTGAGGGTGACTGTTTCCAGCCCGCCATCAACTTCACGCGTGACCGACACGCTGTCACCCGACACTTCAACCTTCGATGCGAACGTGCCTTGCGGGCGCCCCGTCAGTGCAGCGAGCATCTGTCCGGTCTGGTTCGAATCGTCATCAATGGCCTGCTTGCCGAGGATCACAAGGCCGGGGCCCTCTTCTTCGACGATTTTCGCCAGCAGCTTGGCAACGCCCAGCGGCTCCACATCTTCGGCGACCACGAGAATGGCGCGATCTGCGCCCATCGCAAGTGCAGTGCGCAGCGTTTCCTGAGCCTTTTCGGGACCAACGGATACAGCGACGACTTCCGTCGCAACGCCCTTTTCCCGGAGGCGCAGCGCTTCCTCGACCGCGATCTCGTCAAACGGGTTCATCGACATCTTGACGTTGGCCAGGTCGACGCCGCTGCCATCGGGCTTTACCCGCGGCTTCACATTATAATCGATCACCCGCTTCACGGGGACGAGGATTTTCATGTCATTCCTCCAAAGAATCGCTTTACGTTAACGTCAAATTTTTCGCCGCACTGCACAAATGTGCGGCGGTTTGCAAGCCTTACGCTGCCTTGCGGACCTCAGCGACGATCTTCTTCGCCGCGTCCCCAAGGTCATTGGCAGCAACGATTGGCAGGCCGGAGCCAGCAAGGATATCCTTGCCCTGCTGCACATTCGTACCCTCCAGCCGAACGACCAAGGGAACCGACAGATTCACTTCCTTGGCTGCTGCGACAATGCCGTCGGCAATGATATCGCACTTCATGATCCCGCCAAAGATGTTGACGAGGATGCCTTTCACGGCCGGGTCCTTCAGGATGATCTTGAACGCCGCCGTTACCTTTTCCTTGCTGGCACCGCCGCCGACATCAAGGAAATTGGCCGGGAATTCGCCGTTGAGCTTGATGATGTCCATCGTTGCCATGGCCAGACCAGCACCATTGACCATGCAGCCGATATTCCCGTCGAGCTTGATATAGGCCAGGTCATATTCGGACGCCTCGACTTCTGCCGGGTCTTCCTCGGTCAGGTCGCGCAATTCGGCGAGATCCTTGTGGCGGAACATGGCGTTGGAATCGAAGCTGACCTTCGCATCCAGCACCAGCAGCTTGTTGCCCGCGCAGACGGCCAGCGGATTGATCTCGATCTGGGATGCATCCGTGCCAAGAAAGGCATTGTAGAGGCCCGCGAGCGTGCTCTGCGCCTGCTTGGCGAGATCGCCGGTCAAGCCCAGCGCGTTTGCGACGGTGCGGCCATGATGCGGCATCAGGCCGGTGGCCGGATCAATCGTGATTGTGGTGATCTTCTCCGGACTGTCGTGCGCCACATCCTCGATGTTCATGCCGCCTTCCGTTGAAGCGACCACGGCGACGCGGCTTGTCGCGCGATCGACGAGCAGCGCGAGGTAGAATTCCTTTTCGATATCAACGCCATCCGTAATGTAGAGGCGGTTGACCTGCTTGCCTGCCGGGCCAGTCTGGACCGTCACCAGCGTGTTGCCGAGCATGTCTGCCGCGTTGGCGCGCACCTCATCAAGAGTCTTTGCCAGACGAACACCACCCTTGGCGTCAGTACCGAGTTCCTTGAACTTGCCCTTGCCGCGACCGCCTGCATGGATCTGTGCCTTGACCACATAAAGCGGTCCGGGAAGCTGCTTTGCGGCTTCGACGGCCTCCTCCACGCTCAGCGCCGCATGGCCCGCAGGCACGGGAACGCCGAACTTGGCGAGCAATTCCTTGGCTTGGTATTCATGAATGTTCATGTCTTGGCCCGAGTCCTCTGCATTGGAATGCAGGGGCCTAAAGCACAGGAGGGAGCGGTTGGAAAGTCTTTAGCGCAGGATTGCGCAGCTCAAGGCCGCGCGTGTCGTAACAGCAAGGATTTCGCTATCCTCGAGCGAGCGGATATTGTGGAGGAATCGATCCACACTCATGTCGCGAATTCGTTCTTTCTGGAAATTTTTGAGCGAGGCGATCCGGCGCAGCTGGATGAGCGAGAGCCTGTCGACCATCCGGTCAGCCATGCAGGCCGATTGGCCCGAACTGAGGCCGGCGTTCATCAGGCCCGTGCGCAGCCTCGTTTCAGGTGTCGCGCAGGCGGAAAGCGCAAGAAGCGGGGCGATGAGCACAAGGCTGCGGTTCATTGGCGTCTCCAGCGGGGCAGGGGCGAAAGACAGCAGGTGCCCCGACAATACACGCCCAAAACGCTACCCGAGCAACGCCGAAGGGGCAACCTGCCTGAGGACCTATTCGCTGAACCGGGGTGACGCGAAGCTGAATGAGTTGTTATACTGGCGTTCATGTTGACATTTGCCGGCCCCGCTCTCTTCCTGACGACGATCATTGCGATGGAAGGTGTTGCCTATGTTGCGCACCGCTGGGTGATGCATGGGCCGGGGTGGTTCCTCCACGCCAGCCATCACCGCGCACGGGTCGGCCGCTGGGAAGCCAATGATCTTTATGCGCTGATCTTCGCCATTCCGTCGATCCTGCTGTTCTGGTGGGGCATCGGGCTTGGCAATGGTGCGCTCTATGCCTGGGCGGGCGGCGGGATCGCGGCCTATGGAGCCATCTACTTCGGATTTCACGACGTGATCGTGCACAAGCGCATACACCACCGTTATATTCCGGCAAGCAACTACATGAAGCGGATCATTCAGGCGCACCGTTTGCACCATGTCATCGAGACACGGGAAGGGACGGTCAGTTTTGGCTTCCTCTGGGCGCCGAAGCCGGAAGTCCTGAAAGCCGAACTCAAACTGCGCGGCAAGGACGGGCTGCGCGAACCCGTCGGCACCTTCCGCGATTAGGCAGGGTCCGGCAACAATCAGCCGTCGATGTCGATCGTGCCGCTCGTTGCTGCTGCGCCATTGGGTGTCAGCGTCATGACAAAGGCATCGCCGTCAGCGGTTTTGCCCGAAAAGCCGGTTGGCGTCTCGGAAAACTTGATTTCATGCTCTCCAAAGCCGCTCTTGAACCAATCCTTGACCTTGGCGGCATCGGCTGGCGATTCGAAGGAGATCTTGACATTGGCCTTGTCCCCTTTGCCCGCCATAACGGCTACACCACGCACATTCGATCCGGGATAGAGCTTCACGCCATCGAGGTCGAAATTCGAATGATCAAGCATCACCTTCGGCAGGTTCAGGTTGGCGCTGAAGCCAGGCAGATTGACATCGACCTTGCCGGTCTTGCCATCGGCATTGATCGCAACGACCCCGTTCTCATCCTTGGCGTTGATTGAGATGTTGGTACCATCCTTGCCGTCGTCCCGGCTACCACAGGCCGACAGCGCGCAAACCGCAACGGTTGAAATGAGGATTGAGCGAAAAATCATGATTGGCGTCCTTTGTGTATTATCTAAGCAATACACTTAAGTCCGTCAGTCGTCAAGCGGGACAAGTGTAATCGGGAGTCCGTCGCGTGGCTTGGGGATTGGCCAAGCCTGCCATTTGTCGCCTGAGCCTTCGCCAATGTCGATCCGGTGATTGCGCAACATGTGCCACATCAGGATCTTGATCTGCATATAGGCAAAGTGCAGCCCGAGGCACATATGCGCCCCGCCGCCAAAGGGCACCCAGGCATATTTGTGGCGGGCCTTGACCTGTTCCGGCTCGAACCGCAGTGGGTCAAACTTTTCGGGATCGGGCCAATGTTCGGCCATCTGGTGCGTGTAGGCGGGCTGGATGCCGACATAGGTGCCTGCCGGGAAATCATAGCCGCCGAACGAAAAGGGCTTGATGGCCCGGCGCGGCAATGAAGGCACTGGCGGGATCATCCTGAGTGATTCCTTGAAGGCATAGTCAGTCAGGACAAGATCGTTCAGGCGGTCATAAGGCAGATCATCGCCATTGACCCCAAGTTCGGCAAATTCTTCCCGCAGCTTGACCTGCCATTCCGGGTTCCGCGCAAGCAGCATGACCATCGATGTTGCAGAGGATGTGATCGTATCATGCGCTGCCATCATGAGGAAATTCATGTGATCGATGATCTCGTCATCGCTGAGCAGAGTTCCGTCTTCCTTGGTCGCGCGGCAAATCTGGCTGAACATGTCCTGCGCGTCGCTCGCGCGACGTTTCGGCACTTCGCGCCCGAAATATTCGAGCAGGAATTTACGGCCCGCAACACCGCGCCCCATTGCGGTGCCCGGCAAGGGAACGCGGACGACGCCGATCGATGCCTGAACCATATCGACGAAAGCGCGGTTGATCTTTTGTGCATCGGGTCCCCAGGGAATGCCAAGGAAAGACGCAGCGGCCAGATCGAGCGTCAACTGTTTGATGGCGGGATAGAACGCGAAGGTCTTGCCAGACCATTCGGCAACCCGCGCGGCGATGCCCTTGTTGAGCGCATCGGAATAGAGTTTCATCGGTTCCGGCTTGAACGCAATGGAAAGCGTACGCCGGTCGCTCCGGTGCTTGTCGAAATCCATCAGCATCAACCCGCTCGGGAAGACGAGATTGAGAACAGGGCCCCAGCCCTGTTCGGACGAAAAGGTCTTGTCACGATCGAACAGGACAAGTTCGTTTGCCTCCGGCCCGATCAGTTGGACGAAGCGGCCGCCGAAACTGTTCGTGCGATAGATATGGCCGAACTTGTCCACCATCTTCCGAGTGAAGGCATGCGGATCTTTCAGCTGTTCGAACGTGGTCCCGACCAATGGCCAGCCATCCCGCCCAGGGACATAGTCAATCTCCTGCCCCTGCCGGGGAGGAAGCCAGTGCGGGTTGGCGGTATGGGTATGGGCGTACGCCATCTGATGAGGCTCCGGGGCTGATTGCTTACAAGAGTGTCAATAACCGAACTGCCAACGGCATGCAACAGCGCCGAAGGAGCGTTAAAGTTCGCGGGCGACCATCTGGTTGCCAACGCCGGGAACAAGCCGAAGCCGCCCGATTCCGACGGGATTGATGAATTCGCCGCCAAGGATGCCACCTTTCGACCAGACAATACGGGCCAGGACAATTCCGAGACCGGGCACTTTCAGGCGAACGAGAGATTTTGGCGGAATGTGCGTCCCAGCCATGGCCTTGAAGCCATTTTCCGAAAGGTCGACGATGACAATGTCCCCGCCATGATAGCCCTGGATGAAGGCGGCATCATCGCTCTGGACGTCATAGCGTTCCTTGCGCCTCCGGTCCGGCGCAGCAGTTTGAACGGCCATGCGTGCAGCGATGCGCATCAAATTACCCCCAATGATGACATAACCCTGTTTGGTTAATGGGAAGTAACCGAAGACTTGCGTTCGAGATGCAAAAGGCTGAACATGCGTGCATGCGCAACCTTATTTCAATCGTGCTTGGACTGATCGCACTCGTGCTGGTCGTCATTGCTTTCATTCCGCTGCTTGGCTGGGCCAATTGGTTCATTCTGCCAATTGCGATCATCGGCCTTGCGCTTGGTGCCATGTCTGACCGGACGAGTGGCAGAAACCTCAACATCGTCGTCATCGTTGCAGGCGTGCTGCGGCTGATGTTGGGCGGCGGTATTCTCTAGCGCACGCCCAGCGCCGCCGGGAATTGCCGATTTCGACGGCGAGGGCTAGGCTTGCGCCTTCTCTGTTCTTGCTGGAGTCGCGAAATATGGCTTGGGGTGGAAAATCGGGCGGGCCTGCGGGTGCGTCGGGGTCGGGAGGCTCGCTGTCATTCATCGGATCGGAAGTGACGATTACGGGCAATATCAGCGGGAAGGGCAATCTCCACCTGGATGGCTCGGTTGAAGGTGACATTCATTGCGTGAGCCTGATCCTCGGGTCTGGGGGACGGGTCAAGGGCAATATCAGCGCAGAGACTGCAACGCTTGGCGGAACGGTTGGCGGGACCATCAGCGCAAAGACCCTGATCGTCGAGAAGACCGCGCGGATCAGTGGTGACCTTTCCTATGAAAGCCTTTCGATCGACACAGGGGCGCTCGTGGACGGGCGATTGACGCAGAGGAGCGGCGAAGGTCAATTGAAGCTGGTTTCGAGCAGCGAGTAAGTCGTTTCGTGTTGAGGTCCGTACCCGCGCTTTCGCTGGGCCAGCAGGCGAGCGATGCCGAAGGCTTTGCGCAAGCCCTTGGCCAGTCTTTCGAAACGTTCGGGTTTGCGGTGATTTCGGATCATGGCGTCGATCCGGCGTTGATCGCAAGGACATGGGAACTGACCCGTGCTTTCTTTGCGTTACCCGTTGAGGCAAAGCTGCGATACGTCCTTCCCGGCACGGGTGGCGCGCGTGGCTATACGCCGTTCGGAATCGAGATTGCCAAGGATGCCGACAAGCATGACTTGAAGGAATTCTGGCATGTCGGGCGGGATTTACCGCCCGGCCATCGGTTTCGCGATCGAATGCCTGATAATATCTGGCCGGAGGAAATTGCCGGATTCAGGGAGACGCTGCAGGCGATCTTTGCCGCCTTCGATTTGGCGGGGAACAAGCTTCTTGGTGGGATAGCCCGATATCTCGGCCTGGCGCCGGACTGGTTCGACACCGCAGTTCAGGATGGTAATTCGGTCCTGCGGCTGCTGCACTATCCACCGATCCCGCGCGAAGCGGATGGTATCCGGGCAGGGGCGCATGAAGATATCAACCTCATCACTCTATTGCTCGGCGCAGAGGAGGCCGGACTGCAGTTGCTGACAAAATCAGGCGACTGGCTGCCGATTGATCCGCCCGATGGGGCAATGGTGATCAATGTGGGGGATATGCTTCAACGATTGACCAATCACCGGCTGCCTTCGACAACCCATCGTGTCATCAATCCTCCGCCCGAGCGCAGGCACAAACCGCGCTATTCGATGCCGTTCTTCCTGCACCTTGCATCGGACTTCGAGATCAGGACGCTGCCGGGCTGTGTCGATGCCGAACACCCCAATCTCTATCCAGAGCCGATCACCGCAGACGATTATCTTCAGCAAAGGCTGGTGGAAATCGGCTTGAAGCCCGCCTGAGTTCCGGGGATCAGAAGGGCAGCACCTTCGATTTCTCGCTGAATTTCATATAGCCGATATTGGCGCCAAGCCGAACACCGACACCCAGCCGGATGGGAATGATGACCACATCGCCGCGCCGCAAATAGGTCGCTGAAAAGCCGCCGACGAAATATGCACGGCCTTCAACCTGCGGATAACGGCGATAAAGGTCCTGACTGTCGTAGAGGTTGTAGACAAGGACAAATGTCTTTGTCGCATCGCCGCCAACATCGAAGCCGATTGAAGGGCCGGTCCAATAGACGGGCCGCTGTCCTTCGACAGTATGGGACATGGTGCCCGATCCATAGCGCAGCCCGACGACAATGGCGCCAGACGCTTCGCGCCCGGCGATATAGGCATTGGGCTCGCCCTGATCCTTGAGGATTTTCTCCACGATTTCGGCGAGGCCCTTTGCGCCTTTGCCAAAAACGCCTTCCGCAGCACCGATGACATCGTCCTTGTGATAGGTCGTGCCTGTCGCCGCCTGCGTCCGCACGGCATCAGTGGTGCTTGCCGGGGCTGCCGCAGTCGACGGCGCCTGACCTTCTGCCGGGGCAAGGTCGGCATTGATGTTTGCATTGGGATCGGACGCGGGCGTCACATTTGCCGGGGACGAAGATGACGGGTTGGCCGCGGCCGGCGCGCTTGGATCGATTGTCCGTATCTCCGCAGCGGCTGGTGCTGCCGTCAGTGACAATGCGCCTAGTACTGCAACGATCCAGGCTGGAAACTTCAAAGCCATGCCAATCTCCTCAAATTCCGACCATTGCCTGAATGCACAACGAGACTAGAATCCCTGAACGCGCGTCCTGCAAGCCAACCGCGACGGGTTGAGTCAATTCTGCGTCCAGTTGCGGCGGGTCCCTCGAAACTGGCCTGTTGCGCGCCACCAAAGCCCTCGCTATAGCCCCGCCTCTGCCAAGCGCCGGAGACGTGGGTGAGTGGCTGAAACCAACGGTTTGCTAAATCGTCGTACCGGCAACGGTACCGAGGGTTCGAATCCCTCCGTCTCCGCCAAGTTACTATTCCAGGAAGGTCAAGAAAGACCACCGAAGTGGCTAAAAACCTAGGATAATCCGGCAAGAACCGCGAAGCTTTGTTCAGCAACGTCCCTTGAAATTCGCCTACAGCCCACCATAAAGTGGTGGGATAGACGGTGGGACCAATCGCATGACGCTCACGAAATTCGAAATTGAGCATGCCAAACCAGGCATGCACTCTGATGGAAATGGACTCTACCTCCTTGTGCGCGACGGGGGCGCCAAGAGTTGGATTTTTCGCTACACCGCGGGAGGCAAGCGTCGCGAGATGGGTTTGGGGCCGCTTGCGGCCCTTGATCCGGTTGATGCGCGCGCCGACGCCGGCCAACTGCGCAAGAAGGTCGTAGCAGGCATTGATCCGATTGCAGAACGTCAGCGGGTCAAAGCCGAGATGGCGGAAGCCGAGCGTCAGAAGAAGCTTGTCGAAAAGAGAACCTCTGCGACATTTCGCACCGTCGCTGAACGCTACATTGCTGCCCAAGAGTCAGGATGGCGCAATGACAAGCATCGCCAGCAATGGGAAAACACGCTTAAGACCTATGCCTTTCCCATAATGGGCGAGATGCCCGTGTGCGACATCGGCGTCGATCATGTCTTATCGGTGCTCCAGCCGATCTGGAGCACGAAGCCGGAAACAGCGAGCCGCGTGCGGATGCGGATCGAGGCCGTCCTCAACAGCGCCAAGCTTCTGGGACTCAGAGACGGGGAGAACCCCGCCATTTGGCGTGGAGGCCTGGAAGCCGTGCTTCCGCGGATCAGCAAGGTCAAGAAGGTCAGGCACCATCCAGCCATGCCGTGGGAGGAGATCAGCGCATTCATGACGAAGCTCAAGTTGCGCGAAGGCGTTGCGGCGCGCGCAGTTGAGTTTGCTATTCTGACTGCAGCTAGGTCAGGCGAAGTCCGCAAGGCACGCTGGGATGAGATTGATTTTGACAAGCGTCTTTGGGTTGTGCCATCCGATAAGATGAAGGCCGGGCGCGAACATCGTGTCCCCTTGTCACAAGCAGCGCTGGATCTTCTGAACGCCCGGAGCCAACGAAAACTCTGCAGAAGGCATAGGCAAGGCGTTGGCACATGGCAAAGCGGCTGTTGTCGGGAAAGATCTGGCCTGGCGCAATCGAATAGACATATTCAGGCGACAGCACCGTCCCCACGATGCGCAGCGGAATGCGCCTTCCGCGTATCTGCGTCAAAAGGACATTGCCCAGTTTCAGTCTGGCGGCCTTGAAGAACTGCTCGCTTACCAGCACTTCGTTTGATCGCAGCGGGTTGAGCCACCGCCCCGAACGGAGCACGAGTCTGTTCAGTCCCGGTTGGCCCTGCATCGGGACTGAATGCACGCGCGCAGCGACAGGTTCATAAACCCCTGGGATATTGATCGTTGCAATGGTGGTCAGCCGGCTTTCCACCACAGCAACGCCCGCAATTGCGCGGGCCTGATCGGCAAGCGCTTCCGGAGCGCGGCTTACCGGTGCAAACACATCCGCGAAGCGATAACGGTCATAATATGCGAGACGCGTTTCATCGAGTGATCGGATCATGCCCATCGACATGATGACCATACCGATACCCGCGGCAATGATGAGCGCGATTGCCAGCGATTGAGCGCGCAATCGCCACAGATCCCTCAACAATTTCCTGTCAAGGATCCGCACGGCCTTCACCACCAAAGTTCGCCAGGCAGTTTGCGCGACGGATTTTTATGCGCTTCGGAAAGCCGGCCATCGGCAAAGGCCAGCACTTCGTCTGCCATGCCTGCGATCACAGCATTGTGGGTGATGACCATCGTTGTCGTTCCAAGCGAACGATTGATGGTGTCCAGCGCAGAAAGCACCAGCTTTCCCGTGAGGCTGTCAAGCGCTCCGGTCGGCTCGTCGCATAAAAGGACGTCAGGTCGCTTCGCGATCGCGCGGGCAATTGCAACACGCTGCTGCTCCCCGCCTGAAAGCTGAGAGGGAAAATGGTCGATCCGTGACTCCAGTCCGACCATTGATAGCGCCTCTGCGGGATCCATGGGATTTTCAGCAATTTCCGTGATCAGCGCCACATTTTCTCGCGCTGTCAGCGAAGGAATAAGATTGTAGAATTGGAAAACGAACCCGATATTCTTTCGGCGATATTCGGTAAGTTCTCGATCACTGCAGGCGGCGAGGTCCGACTTGTCGAACCAGACATGACCGTCGCTCGGGCGATCGAGACCGCCGACGATGTTGAGGAACGTCGACTTTCCAGAGCCAGAAGGCCCCAACAGGACGATCATTGATCCGCGCGCGATGTCCAGAGTCACGCCACGCAACGCATGGACAGCGTTGTCCCCTTCACCATAGCGCTTGGCCAGATCTTCAATGCGATAGATCGGTTCTGAGGCTACATGCTGTTCATTCGCCGCTTGCCCAATTTCAGGAGCCGGCATTGGGTAATTCCTGTATTGGTGGAAGGTGATTGATGGCGCCAGAAGCACCTTGCCTGCAATACGGGGGACTACCTACCGCCTCGGCATCGTTCAGGTCCGTCTAGGTAGAATTCCCGAATGCGGCAAACAAGTCGAACGGCCTAACCTCGTCTCAAGCGGCCTTGTTCTGCTTCAGGAACGGTTGGCCCCGGAACAGCATCGAAATGGAGATGGCCAATGCTCGTCGCTCACATGCCATTTGAATTGTTCGAGTCTGGCAAGCTTGCGGCCCGCGCGACCGGTGCTCGCGCGCAGATTATCCACGCTGCTGCGCTGCGATCGATTCATGCGTTTCAAATATGTGCGAACGATTGCCTGATCGATTGCGTTCAACGGCGACAAGTCGATGTGCTTGCAACGTCCAAAGACAGAGAGATCGTTGAGTTCGCCCAGTCGATCCTGCAGCTTTTCCTGTGCATCCAGAAGAGTCTCCAGATGACCTTTGCTCCGGGGAGTCTGGAAGAGCGAAGAGAAGAACTCGGTGCCATAGCGGTAGCTCTTGAGGCGAATTCGCAAACGATGCCGCTGGCGGTTGCCGAGTTTGGAGACGCGCCGGCAATCTTTTTCCACTCGACTGCGCAATGTCCGCACTGATCCTGCAGCAAATTTTGAGAGCGTACCTTCCTTTTCCTTCGCAGCCGAGGAGGCCAAGCCGTTCGTCTCGATCCAGATACCAGTGCACAAGAGCATGTCCTGAAAGGAGCGACTACCCAATAAGGCTCCCATCTCGTCATAACGCTGGTCCCGCACGCGCTTGAGGAGCGAGAGCACCAGACTGGCGTCACCGGCTTCTTTGGTCGCTCCAGATCTTATGATGTCCAACACGACGTCAATAATCCGGGCCTGGCCCAGGGACGCGGCGACGGCCTTCCACTGAGCAGGCAAGGTGGCCCCCGGTCTTTCATCAATGACACGATCAAAAATTGAAGCCGCAGCGCGCAAGCGCCGTAACGCGACGCGACATTGATGGACGGCTTCCGCATCGCGTTGTTCGATGACCACAAGATAGTTGTTTATAAGGTGGCCCAGACAATTCCATGCAATAACCTGAAATGCGGTCCTGACCGGCATGTCACTTTTCAGCGATACCGGTACTGCCTTCGACGCAGCCATTTCAAGGCCGTCTGCAAGATCGAACGCCCGCGCGCACTTGCTGCTCGACGACCAGGCCAGCTTGAAACCCGGGGGCAGGTCCCGGATAAACTGGAGCAGCGTGGCCAGATTTCCCCGCTTGAGCTCAAGTTCCAGTTCAGAAATATTTCGGGAATAGCCTGCTGCCTCGATTGTCCCGAAATCAAATGCCAATTCAATTCTTGCACCATTGCATTCCAGGGTACGTCGGAGACGCTCGACCTTTGTGGACGCAATCTTTTTGAGATCCGCCCCTCCAGCCAAAGTTTCCAGACTCTCTCGGTTGCTTTTTGGAAACGCCTTGATGTCCAACTTTGGTCGGTCGAGGAGGCAGGTTTTTTCAAGCTGGACAGCAAATGATGGGCCATCCCTGGCATGGGTCTTGATGGTCTGCTCAATCCTCCCGTGTCCGGTACGCAGCCTCAGTCTGACCCCGGCCTTGGCCAGGCGCCTGTCGCGTGTGTCGAAGTAGGTCGTGACCAGGGATTGAGAAGTCTCCCGCCCTCTCAGATTCGGATTCCGCTTCAATTCAGCGAGTGAATCCGAATCCGTTACCAGCTTGATTTCGGTTTCCTTGACGGTTCTTGCATTACTCCGAGGTCTTGCCATCGAAATGTTCCTCCGCAACATCGGCGATGGTCGTGTGTATTACCCCGTCGCGATGTTCGGGCGGCCCATAGATCGTGTAGAGCCTGAGGAACTTCTTTCCGGTATTTTTCAGATTGTGCCTCGCGCCTGCAGGGACAATGATGCCGGTTCCCGCCTTGATCTTGCTCGTGGTGCCATCGATGATGATGACGCCTTTGCCCTTTTCCAGACGAAAGAACTGGTCATGACCGTCATGAACCTCTTCGCCAATCTCCTCCCCAGGGGCTAGCGTCATCAGCACCAGCTGAATATGGTTTCCCGTATAGAGAACCCGGCGAAAATCATGATTGCCCTCGGTTAGGGCCTCAATGTCATCGATATAACCCTTCACAGCAGTTCACTCCGTTCCATTAGAATAACAACTTGCGCGACATATTCAGGCACGGAACGCGGGTGCTGCGCGGCGAACAATGCCTCTCTGACACGCCACCTCTGCAAAGCATTTGAACCGCGCAGCCCGTGCTCTCTTAGGCTTCGATGGCGATCTTCCTGCTCTGCCGCTTGGCAGCTTCATTCTTGCCTATCGCTGCTCCACGACAAGAAACTCAGGCCTGAAGCAGCGCATTCGATTCTCGCGGGCTCAAGACTGTCCTCACATCCCGTTGATCATTGAGCAGGCCGGCAGCGGGGGGAGACGTCGACCTTCTTCCAAAAATACCAACCGAGACTTGGATGACCGCAATCGCGAACAGCGCCCCATGCCTGAGTCATCGACAAGACTATTTTGCGCCAGGCGAACGCAAAATCGGTAAAGCTACGTAGTCGTTCAAGATGCGCCTGCGATGACATGTCTTGATCAGGGTTGGCGGTCACATGCACCGCGCCAACAGGCCGAACACATGACCGCACCCCATATGATCAAGCCAGCACAACATCAGACCTTGCAGAAACGGAGCCGTCCACACATGACTGCACCTGCGGTCCCGACAAGCTTTGCTGCCCAAAGGAATCTTTGAGCTTTGACCAGGTGCAACGGCGGCCAATGGAACCAACGGCTTCGTCGCCGGTTTCTACTTGTGCTGAGCCCGGCGCGACGTGTTGTTCGGGAGACTATGCAGAGGATATAAACCATGAAAAGGATACTCTTAGTGCTGGCCCTCACGAGCAGCGTATTTCTTTCAGCTTGCAATACGATGCATGGTGCCGTCGATGATGTGCAGTCGGTTGGCGATTGCGCTGATGGGAAA
This sequence comes from Sphingomonadales bacterium, assembly GCA_016704425.1. GTDB lineage: Bacteria > Pseudomonadota > Alphaproteobacteria > Sphingomonadales > Sphingomonadaceae > Aquisediminimonas. The sequence continues at coordinate 670,611 of JADJAC010000002.1, read as the reverse complement.
AAGGGTAACTGCTGACGTGGTCCGTCTTGTTGGCGGCTAACAAGGTCGCTTCAGGCTAATCTGTCCGTCCGCCAACAACCTTGAACCCCTGAAAAGGCACTGTCAGCCCAAATGTACAATTTGGTAACATGGGCGGAGCAGGAGGCTTTGATGACCACATCGCGCGAGCCTTCCGGTCCATTTCGCTACTTCAATTGATCGCGGGAGATCATCTGCCCGGACGTCACGATGTATGAGCGCTATCCTTTGGGCCATTGAAACGGCGAAGTGCTGCTGTTCGAACGCGGGATCGATGCTTTTACGACGGCTGTGCATCACTGGTGCGACCCGTTCGCGCCTCCGTCCACTGGCGACACATGGAGACAAGGGAGCGGCGATCCACTTGTATTGCGCCATCACGCCTCCTAGACCCTCCTGCAACAGTCCTCTGGGAGGCGAAACGTGGCTTGTCGCGACTTTCACACGGCGTTGGCTTTTCAACGTCGAAGCCTGCTGCGGGCAGGGGCCTTGGGCGCGCTTTCTTTCACTGCCGCTGGTCGAGCCCTTGCTACGTCCCGCGCTGAACCAGACTTGGTCGTGTTCAACGCCAAGGTCCACACCGTCGATCCCGGCTTGCCCAAAGCCCAGGCCGTCGCAATCGCAGGCGACCGCATTCTTGCGGTAGGCACCGATGCCGAAATCCGCGCACTTGCGACCCCGCGCACAAGATTGCTCGATGCCAGGGGAATGGCCCTGCTGCCCGGCTTTATCGACTGTCACCTCCATCCCGATGGCGAAGTCCTGCTCAACGACGTCCTTGTGGGCAATCCCTACGATGTTGAATTTGTCTCGATCGACACGATCGTCGCGCGTCTGCGCGAACGCGCCAGCCACACGCCGCCGGGCGAATGGATCCGCGGATATTTCTTCGACGATACCAAGGTCACCGACAAGCGCAGCCTGACGCGCGCAGACCTTGATCGGGTATCGACCCGGCATCCCGTGTTCGTCCAGCATCGCGGCGGACATTCGATGTTCTTCAACTCCGCAGCCTTCGCGCTTGCCGGGATCACCCGCGACACCCGGGATCCGGCTGGCGGGACCATCGCGCGCAATGCCAAGGGGGAGCCTGACGGACGTGTAACGGACAATGCTGTGGATCTGTTCTACAAAGACAGCGTCAGGCCCCGGATGGAGGTGCCCCCAAGCCTTGAACGCGCGAGTGAGGCAGCAGCTTTCATGTCCAAGCAGTTCGTCCGCTACGGCTTGACCAGCGTACACCATTCGGGTGGCAGCTTCGCGGCCTTGCGAGCAATCCGCGCGCAGGGAAGGCTGGTCCACCGGGCCAATTATGAAAGCGATCCAGCCATGGTCGACAGCCTGATCGCGGCGGGCATCGGCACCGGGTTCGGCGACGAATGGCTGCGCATCGGCGCCACTGCCGAACATATGGCTGACGGATCCTTCTCCGAGCGCACCATGGCCTTGAGCCACCCCTATCGTGGTTCCAAGCCACCTTATTCGGGTAATATCGCCGAAAGCCAGGACGCAGCCGATGCCTGGGTGGAGCGCATGCTCAAGGCCGGCATACGTCCCAATATCCATGCCAATGGCGATGTGGGGATCGACCGCGCGCTCAAGGCCTATGAGCGTTCCGCTGCGCTGATTGCGCGAACCAGCCTCAGGCCCAAGATCACGCATTGCACCTACGTCAATCCCGACCTGATACGCAGGATCAAGGCGATCGGCGCGACGCCGCAGCCATTCACCAGCTATCTCTACTACAATTCTGACAAGTTCGCTTTCTATGGCGAGGAGATGATGCGCAATTGTCTCGCATTCCGCGACTTCCTCGATGCGGGCATTCCGGTCGCGGCGGGTTCGGATTTCTCCCCCGGGCCCTTCGCGCCGCTGCTCGGCATTCAGGGCATGGTCACGCGCACAGGCTGGGATGGCAAGACCTGGGGCGAGAACCAGCGTGTCACCGTTTCGGAAGCAATCCGGATCTACACGCTGCACGGCGCGATGGCCTCGGACGAAGGCCATCTGAAGGGGTCGATCACGCCTGGAAAACTGGCCGATTTCGTGCTGCTCGAAGAAGATCCGCACGAGGTCGCCCAGGACCGCATTCGCCAGATCAAGGTTGCTGCGACCTATACCGGCGGCAACGAGGTGTTTCGGGCCTGAACTGCCATTCATGGGGCGCTGTCTGCAAATTCGCCATTCAGTAACTTGGGCAGGGCAGGGCAGTTCCATGGACTTGAGTGTCGCGCATATGGCGACAACTGCGGCAATCAGAGACAAGTTGCCGTCCACACATGACACCACCGCCAAGTCATGGCTGGTTCACCGCTTGCGGGCAGCACCAGCGCGCTGACGCGCGCCGCAAAAGTGTGAGTTGCCGCGTCGTTCCCGGTGTGCAAACCCTGCCGATTGCTGGGGAAAGAGGCGCGCGAAGATCTATGGCCGATGAATATACCTATGTCGTGATCGTCAGCGCACTGGCGCTGCTGGCCTATTATTTCACGTTGCTGACGGCGGGTCTGGCGCGGGTGCGGTTCAAGATCGAGGCGCCCTCGCACAGTGGGCCGCCCGAGTATGAACGCTATGTTCGCGCGCATCACAACACGCTGGAGCATCTGGTGCTCTTTCTGCCCGGCATGTGGCTCTTTGCCTCTGTCGTCAGCCCGCTGTGGGCGGCGGGGATCGGGGCGATCTGGCCGTTCATGCGGGTGCTCTATGCGCTGGGCTATCACAAGGCGCCCGAGAAGCGGCTGATCCCGCTCTATATATCAATGCCGCCGATCTATGTCTTCGTGCTCGGCTCGCTGATTGGCGGGATCGTGAGGCTCGGGAACGGCGGGTAAGGCACGGCGGGTAAGGCAATGAATCCCGAATTTGATCTGGTGATCCGCGGCGGCGATCTCATCGAGGGCGATATCGACACTGCATCTGCGATCGGTGTTGATCTGTAACTCTGCAAGCAAATTTGAAAAATTCGCATAAACCAGAGGCGAATTCCCATCGGACTGACTGCACCGTCCATGAAGTCGGGCTGGGGGCAGATCCATTGGGGTTGGAGCTGGTATAGCGGCAGAGGCCGGGACCGGCGCATTGACCCATGGTCTATCATATGACATTTGCTGTGCCATAATTTGACCGGACGGAGAACAACGTGAAAGTCCTGCGCACGCCCGATGCGGCTTTTGCCGGGATCGCCGATTTTCCCTTTGCGCCGCACTATCTGGAAATCACCGATCCGGATGACGGGACCAAGTTGCGGGTTCACTATGTCGACGAAGGGCCGCGAGATGCGCCCATCGTGCTGATGATGCATGGGGAGCCAAGCTGGTGCTACCTCTACCGTCACATGATCGCCCCCATCGTCGCGGCCGGGTTTCGGGTGGTGGCGCCAGACCTGATTGGGTTTGGCAGATCGGACAAGCCGATCAAACGGACGGACTATAGTTATGCTCGCCACGTCGGCTGGATGCGCCAGTGGGTCGAGGCGCTTGATTTGAAGCGAATAACGCTGGTCTGCCAGGATTGGGGCTCACTGATCGGCCTGCGTCTGGTTGCCGAAATGCCTGATCGCTTTGCCAGCGTGGCACTGTCGAACGGGGGGCTGCCCGAAGGCGGCAAGGCACCGCCGGCGTTCGCGATCTGGCGGGCCTTTTCCAAATGGAGCCCAATCTTCCCGATCGGCAGGATCGTCAACGCCGGGGCCAAGCGCGCGCTCAGCAAGGCGGAAATTGCCGCCTATGATGCACCGTTCCCCGACAGCAGTTACAAGGCAGGCGCCCGGATCTTTCCAAGCTTCGTTCCTTTTGAGGATAATGTTGCGGTTCGCGATCAGAAGCGCGCCTGGCAGGTGTTGGAGAAATGGAACAAGCCTTTCCTGTGCTGCTTCAGCGACGGCGATCCGATAACCCGAGGCGGTGAAAGCCGGTTCATAGGACGCATTCCGGGCACTGACGGTCAACCGCACCGCACGCTCAAGGGCGGCCATTTCGTTCAGGAGAATGATCCGCAAGGATTTGTGCAGGCAATCTTGGAAATAGCCGGCAAATGAATGCCCTGGCAGCGTCAGCGCAAATACTCTTTTCGGTAACAGCGGTGGGGCAGGAGATGCGTCTGCTATCGGATGGAGAGTATCATTCAGGTCCCTGAGGCATTTCTTGCCGGATCTATCAGGATCTTGGCGTGCATTTCAGCATCGCCGAGCGCAGCAAAGGCGCCTTCTACCCCAGCCAGACCGACCACGCCGGTGACCATCGGTTCGCAGCGCACCTTGCCGTCTGCGATCATGTGCAGGGCGTCGTGATATTCGAGCGGTGAATGGCCGAACACGAAACGCAGCTCGACTTCCTTCTGGATCGCAATGGCCGGCTCGATCGTATCATGCTGCATGCACACCCCCACCACAACGATGCGCGAGAACAAGGGCGCGCCAGTGACGATCTGATTGAGAATACCCGGCACACCGACGCATTCGAACACCACCGGACGTTTGGGCCCCGCTCCCAACGCTTCGGCCAAGCGCCAAGCCGTCCACCAGGGGATTGGGGCCTTCTCGAGTGTCTCGCGGGTTTCAACCCCCATTTGGAGCAGCCCGCCAAAAGTTGTAATCCAGCCGTATTCCTCCCAACTTGCATAGGGCGAACCTTCGCGCGGATTGATCACCACATCGGCGCCACAGGCCTTGGCAAGGGCGCGCCGACCTGGCGAGAAATCGCTGGCGATCACAGTTCCGACCCCTCGCGCCTTGAGGATCGCGATCACCCCCAGCCCGACCGGGCCGCAGCCGATCACCACCGCGACGTCCTTCTTCTTCACTTCGCTGCGCCGGACCGCGTGCCAGGCAACCGCCATGGGTTCGGTCAGCGCCGCCATGTCCGCCGAAAGCCCATTGGGAACCGGCATCAGCACCAGCTCGTCGAGCAGCATACGCTCGGCATATCCGCCGTTCGAACGCGCTGAGAGCCCGGCCATGTCGATTTCCTTGCCCCACCGGACAATCGGCGGCGCGACCACGCGGGTGCCAGGCCTGAGCTTGCGCTTGGAGCCGGAACCGTAGTCGAGCACTTCGGCGCAGATCTCGTGGCCGAACACAAACGCGTCCTTGGCCGAGGGTAGCGCGGGATAGCCGACCCGGTCGTTGACCGCCTTCAGCTCGTCGCAGTGGTGGCGCATGTGCAGGTCGGAACCACAGATCCCGCAGCGCAGGACCTTGAGCAAGGCATGGCCCTTCTGCGGGATCGGTTCAGGCAAGTCCTCGACGCGAAACTCGCCATTCTGGCAGACAACCGCCTTCATCATGCACCTCCAGCGAGAGCCAGGACCCATCCGGCGAGCAGGAATATGATCAGCGCCGCAGCAAGGGCCAGTTGGCGAAAATCCGGGATCACCAGTTCGCGCTTTATCGGTACCAAGGCCATGTGCATGGCGTAGCTCTTGAAGTCGGCCTTTGTCAGATATTGGGGATTGGTCAGCAGCTCGAAAAAGTGGCGGCGGCTGGGATAATGGACCACCAGGATCCGGGTCCAGTTGTCCTCCGCCGGATCGGGGCCACCGACCACGTTGCTGTCGTCCACCCTGCCGGCAAAGATCGGGAAGGCTCCGCTCTTCATCAGGATCGGCTTGGCATTTGCTTCATAGATTTTGTTGGCTTCATGCGGTGTTCCCCTGAAGGACCCCGCCGGGGCGGGACCCTTGGCCATCGTCTCGTGATAGCGCAACAGGTTGAGCATATAGATGTCGCGCCCGTCGTCATTTTCCCCGAACCGCCGCAGACGAGCGACCCAGGCAGCACGATCCAGGCCGTCGGAGATGGGGAACTTGGCATCGATCACCTTGCAGTACCGATCGATTTCGGCGCTGGTGAGCGGGCGGCGCGGTTCCTGTTTGCGCCAGACCCACCAGACGAACAATGCCAGCGCAGCGGCCAGCAACAGCAGGAACAAGGGGCTACTCATGAATTCAAGTCCTTTTGAAGAAGTCGATCAACAGGGCATTCACCTGCTCTGGCGCATCAATCTGCAACCAGTGTCCTGCTCCCTTGATCAGTTCGAAGCGGAACGGTGCGTCGACATAGGCGATACTGTCGGTCATCTGGGCCTTGGCCAGATAGCGGTCGCCGTCGCTGTAGATGCCCATCACCGGTACCGCCACCTTGGTTCGGTCGGGCTTCAACAGGATGCCGATATTGGCGCGGTAATAGTTGATCGCCGCGGTAAGTCGCTCAGGCCGCCCCAGCTTTGCTGTCCAGCTGGCCAGTTCGGGATGATGATTGGTGAAGCGGCGAAAGAAGGCCCAATCCTGGGCCTTGATCAGCCATTCGGCAAATCCGCGCAGCTGGAACATGAGCACGTACCAACCCTTGAGCTTTTGCTCGAGCGGGCCTGCGGCATAGGCAGCCGCATGGCCGACCGAAAGCGCCGCATATCGTTCAACCCGTTCGGGGTGTCGGGCAGCCAAGACCCAGGCGATGACTGCGCCCCAATCGTGGCCAACCAGCTTGACCTTGTGGATGGCCAGCGCGTCGAGGACCCCGATCAGGTCTGCGACCAGGCGGGGCAGCGCATAATCGCCGGTTCTTCGCGCCATATCGCTGTCCCCGCAACCGCGGGTGTCAGGCGCTATGACCCGGTACCCTGCAGCAGCCAGCGCCGCGACCTGATTGCGCCAGACAGTGTGATCGTCCGGGAACCCGTGTACGAGCAGCACCGGCTCTCCAACGCCCTCATCAAGGACGTTGAACGACAGACCATCGATCCGGAGCCGGTGCTGCAAGCCTCCTCTCCTCAGGAACCCAATGCCGTGCGGTCGGCTGCGCCGCCTTCCGGCTCGATGCAGATGAAGCTGGGCCTACCGTCCTCGATTGCCGCGGCGGGCATGTTCGAACTCGACGAACAGACCTGACCGTCCTCGGTAAATGAGAAATCGCGCAGCACGGTTACACGGGTCGGGCTGGGATAAGTGAAGAACGCTTTGGAAGCGGGGTCGAAGCGGATGATCCGGTCAGAGTTGTTCGCCGCCATCCACACCTGGCCGGTCTTGCGATCGACATTGAGCGCATAGGGCGTTTCGTATTCATTTTTACCGACTGCTGGGATGCGGTAGGTTTCGAACTTCTCGGTCTTGGGATCGAAGCGCATCAGGCCGCCGGAGTCAAAGGCCGGGATCCAGAAAATGCCATTGGCGTCAAAGCGGGGACGACGCGGGCCAAGCATCGGGGTGTCCCATTCCTTCACTTCCATTGTCTTTGAATCGATCCGCCCGATCTTGCTGGCATAAAGTTTGGCATACCAGATCGAGCCATCGACCGGATTGACGTCGATTCCATATGGGAAGGCCAGTATCTGCTCGCCGAAGAACCGGTGGGTGGACAGATTGAGGTGAACCGCCTGGTCGGGAAACCAGCTGCCGATGCGCATCAGCGTGGGAAACAGTTGGTCGGTGACCCAGCGCAGCACTCCGTTTGAGGGCAGCCGCATCACGGTCATCTGTTCGGTTTTCGGATCGAACCGGCCGATCTGGTTGGACGCGACGATCGTAAACCAGACGATATCGTTCTTGTCGACGCGGATGGTGTGCGGATAGAGCGCGTCGTGTCCGACTTGGTAAGTCTTGAATGCCTTGGTCCTGGGATCGAAGTTCATCAGCGTACTGGACAGAGCATTGGTGATCCAGATCCGTCCGTCACTGGTCTGTGCCATCGAGTGCGGTCCGTGCTTGCCGGTGAATTGCCCGATCGGCAGCTTCATGCCCGAGAAGATTCCGCCGCGCGGGAGATCAATATCCGGCAGCTTGTACTGTTCGATCTTGCCGGTTTCGCGGTCGAGCACCCACAGGATGTCGTGGCCCTCGTCTGTGCCATAGAGCAAACCGTCGTCGGCCACATCGGCGTCGTGGATAAAGGTATAACCGTCGCCCACCAGCCATTCGCGCACCTTGGCGCGAGCGAGCTCCGGGTTGGCACCATAACTCTGGCTGGCTTGGAACGGCTTGCCATCGAAGCCCTTCCACAAGGTTTCCGCAATCACTCGCCCCTGTGCCTGGCTTTGCATGGCCAGCATGTTTTCCATTTTTTCGACTTCGCCAATCCACTGCTCGTGATCGCGCGGGATGCGAGTCCAGCCGTTGCCCATCTGGTGGCAATAGTTGCACTGGCTGACGAAGGCCGGGCGATCGCGCTTGAGGTTGGGCCAAGGCAAGCGGGCATTGAATGCGGAGGCCGACAGCGTTTCGTTCATTTCGCCAAGGCTTGCGAACGTACCCAGCGAAACGTTGAGCCGTGCCGAACCACCGGCTGAAGCCTGCTGCTCCACAGTGCCGTCCTTGAATCCGGACAGGCGCCCGCGGACCTTGAGTTTCCCGGCATATGGGGTGCGGATTGCATAAGACCCGTCGGCGGCTGTGTAGACGGTCTGTCGGCGCTCGCCGTCAGCGTCGAACACGGTGACCATTGCGCCATAGGCAGGCCGACCGTCAGGCAAGGTTACCCGACCCGTGAAAGACGCAGCTTGGCCGACGACCGGCTGGACCAGCATGGCAATCGCCGTGAAAACAGTGGCGGTTCGTTTCATCGCGAATTCTCTCTCAGGCCGCGCGTTGGGCGGGGTTGAACCAGGAGTGGAGCGGCTTGCCCCGGCGTAGTCCGAGCAGCAGAGCGGGTGCGACCAGCGCCACGGCAGGACCACCGGTCACCAGGTTGATCAGGAGCGAGACGCCGGAGACGTCGAGCTTGTGCGTCCCAAGGACATCGCCAAAGGCCAGCACCAGCACCAGCAAGGTTCCGCTGAACAGGTTGACCAGCGTCACGACCATGAACAGGCGTCCAGCCTTGCCTAGCCAAAGCAAGGCGGCCATCAGCACTGCGACCACGGCGGGCACCAGATAGCCGTTGGCGCTCAGCCCCAAATAGCCGATCAACAGGCCAAGGATCAGAATTGCAGTTGCAAGCAGCCGGGCCGAACCCGGTCGTTTAACGGTTGGCATGGGCACCCCCTCCAGATCACCATCTTGGTTTGTGTTAACAGAGGGTCGATTCAAAAAGTTGACTTTGCGCGCCAAAATGTTTTGATGTTCGGATGGTCAAATGGGTCCGTAGCGGAGTGATGGAGGGCGCACCCGAACTTGTCGCCGAACTGGGCGGCGACTACCGTGCTCTGGCCCGCGAAGCCGGCGTTCCGCAAACACCAATGGCCAATCCCGATCTGCCGATGCGGGTTGATCGCTTTACCGCTTTCATGGAACTTGCTGCGACGAGACTTGGCGAACCTGCATTCGGCCTGCGGTTGGGGCCATACCAAAGCCTTTCGCTGTTCGGACCAATGGCCCCGCTCTTGGGCAGCGCGGCGAACGTTCGCAGCATGATCATGGATATTGCGGACTTCTTCCCCCTGCATACCCAGGGAACGATCGTCGGCGTGGAACCGACAGAAGGAGCCCTGCTGCTGACTTATGAACTCAGCACGGAGGTTGGCAGTCAGCAGCGCCAGGTGATCGAACTTGGCTTCTCGGTGATTGCGCGCGAGATGCGCCGACACGATCCCATGTGGAAGCCAGACATGGTGACGATGCGCCATTCACCCCCCAAAGACCTCTCCTGGCACTCCCGCCTGCTGGGTGATCGCATCATGTTCAATGGAGATCGCAATGCGTTGCTGCTCGATCAGGATCTGCTTGCGCGGCCTGTGGCCGGGGCCGACCCTGCGGTCCATGGGCAACTCGCCGCGCAATATGGAACCGCAGCAAGATCGGTCGAGGGTCTGGACGTGCTGCAGACCGAAGCCCTGATCCATACGATGTTGCCCTTTGCTCCAATCGACCTGCCGATCGCAGCGCGACTGCTCCGCAAGTCCCGCCGAACGCTGCAACGTCGGCTCACGGCCCATGGAACTAGCTTTGCGGACATCTTCGTCAGGGTTCGGGCTAGTCTTGCGCTACTCTATCTGAGGGAGTCGTCGCTCACTGTGGCAGAGATTGCGGAGATCCTTCAGTTCTCCCAAACCAGTGCGCTGTCGCGTTTCATGACCCGGACGTCTGGCAAAAGTCCGCGCCAGATCCGCAACAATCGTCCTGTGGCGTGACACGATGAAATCTCTGCGCACGGATGCCATCAGGCAGGGCGTTGCTCCGCTGACGCAAATCTCCGAGATCATGCTCCTGGCCGCCGTGAAGGACCCCAGCGCCGGATCATGGCATGCTGACGGATTACTGCGCCGACGCGATTGCGAGATGTTCACACCATCAATGCCCGGCTGAGGCAATGACGTGCTCCGAAGTCGGCCAGTCCGCGCCGCGGATGTGTGCGCGGATTCGACTGGGAGGCCCACACGGGTGCTTTTGAAGTTCATGGTTAACGAAATAATAATACGAAACTAACTTGATCTTGCACTCGCGGAAAATTGACTCTACTTGAGAAATGCGAGTGCCGTAGCTCGCCAATCAGGGTCGTTTCGTTTTGCGTTGGTAGCGTATTGCTTTGCGTGCGGCCGATTTCGGCTAGTTGACGCGCGGCGTGTGCTCCAATTGGCAAGTAGAGTAACAATTTTTGTAAATGATGCAGGGAACCCCCATTCATGAAAAAACAGTCTTTTGCTAACCGGCTGCTCCGCTCAACCGCACTTTTGCCAGCGCCATTGCTTGCGTTTCCGGGCGTCGCTTTTGCAGACTGCCTTCCCAACGCGGGCGGCACTATAGTTACGTGTCAGACGACTGATCCCGACGGCTATGATGGGTCCGCGGTTTCGGGTCTGACGATCAATGTCGGCCCAGGCGCATCGGTTGATGGCGGCTCGCTTCAGGCGGGTGCTTCAAGCGCAATTAACAATGAAGGCACTTTGAACGGTGCCAATATTTCTGTCGGCAGTGGCAGTCGCGTTTCGAATGCGGCCAACGCGCCAGGCTCGATTACCGGCAACATCAATTTTGCCGCGGCGGGAGCCAGCCAGACGAACATTCTCGAGAATTTCAGGGGCCTCGCGCCCGCAACGATCACCGGCGATATCGTTTCTGCAGGCGGTGCGTTCCTCGTCACCAACGATGGCACGATTGCCGGCAATCTCACCTCGGCCGGCGTTACGACGATCAACAATACGGGCTCGATCACCGGCACGACGGTTTCTGTCGGCGGCGGCAGCACGATCAACAATCTGGCCAGTGGCCCCGGCTCGATCACGGCTGACATTGCCTTTGGCGATGCAGGCACCACGCTGACCAACACGCTGAACAACCTCGGCGCGTCAACGATCACCGGCAATGTCTCTTCGGCAGGCGGTGCATTCAACCTGACCAATGCGGGCACGCTGACGGGCAACATCAGCTCTTCGGGCAACACCACGATCGGCAACACCGGCGCGATCACGGGCGATATCCTGCTCGGAGCGGGCAACGACACGATCACCACGACAGGCACGATCACCGGCAACATCGATATGGGTGCCGGCACCAACACGATCGGCTTCGGATCGTCCGCTGCACTGCCGACCGGCACGCTCACGGCCGACGCAGCTGGCCTCAACACGATCAACCTGTTCGGTTCGGCGGCAGATACGCTCAATATTGCCGTCACCAACTTCGATGTCATGAACAAGGATGGCACCGGAAGCTGGGCACTGACCCAGGCAGTTTCGCTTGCAGACCGGATCAACATCAATGCGGGCACGCTCATTGTCGATGATGCAGACTTCCTTGGTGGAAACACGATCGTCAACAATGCGACACTGAACTTCACCAATTTGGCGAGCGGCACCTATTCCGGTTCCATGTCGGGCGCTGGGGTCGTCAATGTTGGCGGCGGTGGCGCAAGCGTCACGACCTTCTCCGGCACCAATACCTATACCGGCGATACCACGATCACTCAGGGCACGCTTCAGCTCCTTGGTGGCGCAGCCATCGCGGATACGGGCAACGTCGTTGTGACGACCCCGGGCATCCTTGATGTTGCGGCTTCGGAAACAGTCGGCTCGATCAATGGTGACGGTTCGATCACCCTTTCGGGCGGTGACCTTACCGTTGGTTCGGGTGCATTCTCGGGCGATATTTCAGGCGCCAATGGCCTGACAAAGATCGGCACCGGGTCGCTGGTGCTTTCGGGCGCCAATACCTTCACGGGTGCAGCAACGGTCAGCAATGGCACGCTTGAACTGCAAGGTGGCAATGCGATTGGCGACACAACTGCTGTCATCGTCAATGCAACCGCTTCTCCTGCCGCAGCAGGCAACCTTCTGGTCAGCGCTGCCGAAACAATCGGCAGCTTGTCGGGCAATGGCGGAACGGTCGTACTTGATGCTGGCCTCACCACAGGTGACGCATCGAATACCACCTATGCTGGCGTCATCTCAGGTGCTGGCAGCCTCACCAAGCAGGGCACGGGCACCTTCACGCTGACAGGTGCCAACACCTACTCGGGTGGCACGGTGATCAACGCGGGCACGCTCGAAGGCGATACGACATCGCTTCAGGGCGATATTGTTGCCAATGCTGCTGGCACATTGCTCTTCACCCAGCCAGCCAATGGCACCTATGCAGGTGCGATCAGTGGCGCCGGCGTGGTGACCAAGGCTGGTGCAGGCACACTGACCCTGACCGGAGACAATTCCGGCCATAGCGGTACGACAAACCTCAATGGCGGTACGGTTTCCATCGGGGCTGCCAACAACATCGGAACCGGCACGCTCGCTTTTGACGGCGGCACGCTCAACACGACAGGTGCTTTGACTCTGGCCAATGCGGTTACGCTTGGCGCGGGTGGCGGCACGGTCCTGACGGGCGCTGACACAACGCTCTCGGGCGTGATCTCGGGTGCTGGTGCCTTGGTCAAGACGGGTGCAGCCAACCTGACCCTGTCGGGTGCCAACACCTATAGCGGCGGCACCACGGTTTCGGCCGGAACGTTGACCGGAACGACGACGTCGCTGCAGGGAGACATCCTCAACAATGCTGCGGTGGTCTTCGATGACGCAGGGCTTGGCACTTATGCCGGGAACCTGACCGGGACGGGCACACTGACCAAGTTGAACACGGGTTCGGTCACGCTGTCTGGCGTCAACACCTACAGTGGCGCGACAACAATTTCGGGCGGCACGCTGATTGCAGCGGGCACCGGGATTGGCGATTCTTCAGCTGTGACTGTTGATGCTGGTGCGCTGTTCCAGCTCACGGGTGACGAAACGATCGGCAGCCTTGCGGGTGCCGGTGATGTCGATACGGGCGCCTTCACGCTGACGGCGGGTGGCAATGGTAGTTCGACATCCGTGACCGGCACATTGGTCGGTACGGCTCTCACCAAGACGGGCGCTGGCAACTTCACGCTGGGCGGCACGGGTACCCTGACGGGCGGCATTGCTGCCAATGCGGGAACCGTCTCCGTCGGCGGTGCCTACACCAGCCCGGCCACGGTTGCTTCCGGTGCAACGCTCAATGTTCTTGCGAGCGGAGCACTGACCGGAAACGTAACCGGCGCGGCCGGTTCGTTCACGGTTGTCAACGGCACTGTTACCGGCGATGTGGCCAACGCAGGGCGCTTGTCCGGTGCGGGCACGATCGTGGGTGCGGTGACGAACACGGGAACGGTTGCACCAGGCAACAGCCCCGGCATCCTCAACATCGACGGCAGCTTTACGCAGACTGCCACCGGCACGCTTGCGATCGAACTGACGCCGTCAGCCGTTGCGGGCACGGGTTATGATCAGGTCTCCGTAACGGGCCTGGTCGGCACGGCCGCACTTGATGGAACGCTTGCGCTGGCTCCGGCTGCCGGGCTCTACACGGCTGGCGCAACCTACGACATCGTGTCGGCAACTGGAGGCATCACGGGTGGCTTTGCAACCATAACGGGTGCGACGCTCTCTCCGTTCCTGTCGTTCACTGCCACGGGCATTGTGACAACCGCCACTCCGGCACAGGTTTATCGCCTGACCGTAACGCGGACGTCTTATGCAACCGGGCTTGGCGCATCTGGCAATCCCAACCGCATCGCGGTTGCCAATGGCTTCCAGACCCTGGTTGCTGGTGCAACCGGTGATACGGCAACGCTTGTGATCAATGCCGACAATTCGACGGCAGCGCAGGCAGCGGTGCTCTTCGACCAGCTGAGCCCCGAAGCTTATGGCGCCTATGCAACGGCGCTGCAGGATCAGGGTGAACTGTTCACACGTCAGGTTGCGCTGCACCTCATGCAGGCACAGGCAAATGAAGATGGCCGCGCCCGCATCTGGGGCAGTGGTTACGGTCAGTGGGGCAATGGCAAGAACAGAAGCTTCCTCGTCGGATCGGATCAGGACATCACGGGTGGTACGCTCGGCGTGGACTTCGGTTCCGGCGGGCTGACGTTCGGCGTTGCTGCCGGCTATTCGCAGGCGAAGGTCGACTTCCTTGCGGGGACATCGCGCGGCAAGAGCAAGGGCTGGCAGGTCGGCGGCTATGCTGACTATTCGGCTGGTCCGATCTCGGCCAACCTTCAGCTCGCTTACATCGATGGCAACATCGATGCGACACGTTCGATCTCGGTCGGCGGCGTCGGACGGACTGCGGTTGCCAGCACCGATGGAAACCTGTTCCGGGCCGTTGGTACCTTGGGCTATGACCTCGGGCAGGATGGCAACAAGATCCGTCCGTTCGTTGGTGTGGACTTCAGCAACGGCAAGGTGAACAGCTTCACTGAAACCGGCGCCAATGCAGCCAACCTCAACGTCAGCAGCATCAAGGCAGACCGGACCGATGTTCTCGCCGGCCTTGATGTGGTCTTCAAGACTGGCAGCCTGACGCCTTATGCCCGTGCGGCATATCGCTATCGTGCAAGCGGCCGGAATGGCAGCGTAACCGCCAATTTTGTCGGCAACGCGGGTTCGGCCTTCACGGTAACGAGCGAAGTTGCCGGGCGGTCTGAAATCGATGTCGATGCAGGCTTGAGCATGGCCATTGGAAAGGGTGCGTCAGCTTCGGTTGGCTACCAGGGTGCATTCCGCAACGATGTCAATCGTCACGGTGTTGCAGCCCAGCTCAGCTTCGGCTTCTAACGACCAAAGCCCGCAGCAAACGCGGGCTCTGAAATTCGGCCCGCTCGCGCCAGAAGGTGCGGGCGGGCCTTTTTTTTGCGTTTGAGGGATTGGGATCCGGAAACATTCAGTACCCCGTCGCCCTGCGCAGGCAGGGGCGACGGAAGATTTATAGTCCCCTTATGTTCCTATTTGCTTGACAAATAGGAGATAACATGAAACACACATCCCCGTCACTCGATCGGCGTTTCTAGGTCGCACGGGTCGAGGGGCGGGACTGCTGGATAAGGATTATCCCTCTCCAGCAAAAGGTCGGCGCGAAAGCGGCAGGCGTCTGCACTCTCCTCAAATGTGCAGCCACGCGCTCTGCTGTCGTTTTGAACCGGTCCGGGCGTCTTTGGAGGGAGCAATCCCTTCTTGCAGGCGGGCTTTCGGGCCTTACCCCCCTGCAAGGACGTGCCGGATGAGAAGGCGGTGTTTCGAGACCGGGCGCCGGTTACGCACTCGAAACACCTTCCACCGCACAAAGGCAAAACCCGCCGGACGTCCCCCAAGGCTTCCGCACCGACTGTCCCGCCCCCCGCTCACCACGGGAAGTCTTCGCGTGCCCTCTGCCCGTCAGGACGCTCTCTAATGTCCCATGGCGGCCTGACCTGGCTTAGTTTTCGGTCGTGGTGCGAGCCAGACGAGCCAGGCGCCAACAAACAGGACGACCGCAGCTATTGAAAACAAGTGGTTGGCCCCGATTGTCGCTGCCTGTGCATCCACCATCCGTTCGATTGTTCCGCGCGCTTGTTCCGACGTCATGCCCGTTGCCTGCAGCTGCGCCATCGCGCCGTCGGCTCCGTTCAGAGTGCCCGCCAGGTTGGCGCGCGCCTCTCGCGTGGAAGTGTCCCACATCGAGGTGGAGAGGGCTGTACCCGCCGCCCCGGAGACCGTGCGCATGAAGCTGAGCAGCCCCGCGGCCGAAGCCATCTCATGCATCGGCACGGCGGAAAGCGAAAACAACATCAGTCCAAGGAAGAAGAACGGCATTCCGATGCCTTGCAACAGCTGCGGCATACTATAGTCCCAGAATGTCCCATCGGTGTTCCACTGGGTGCGCAGCAATGAAATGAGAACAAGCCAGATCATCCCACCGGTAATCAGGATGCGGGTGTCATACCGGTCGAACGCCTTGCCGGCGACGGGAGCCATCACTATTGCAAACACGCCGACAAAAGCCATCGCGTGCCCGGCCTCGCTGGCAGAATAGCCGATCACCGATTGCAACCAAAGGGGCACTAGTACGATCGTCGAGAACATCCCGCCGAAACCCAAAGCCATTGAAATCAGCCCGACCCAGAGTGAACGGTGTCGCAACACCCGCAAGTCCACGACGGGATGTGGATCGGTCAGCTCCCAGATAACAAACGCTCCGAAGGCCACGAATGAGGTGATTGCGAGCGCGATGATCATGTTCGAGCCGAACCAGTCATGCTCGCGACCCAGATCGAGGACCAGCTGGAAGCAACCCACGAACAGGACAAGCAGGACCAGACCGATGGTATCGATCCGCGCGCGTTCGGTTGGGGTTTCGTAGCGCCCGACCAGATTGACGATGATCCCGAGACAAAGCAGCACGACCGGCAAGTTGATGTAGAATATCCACGGCCAGCTCCAGTTGTCGCTGATATAGCCGCCAACGATCGGACCGAGGATCGGAGCGGAGATTGTCGTGACACCCCATATCGCGTTGGCCGTGCCGATCTTCTCTTGCGGAAAGATCCTGAGTATCAATGTTTGGGTCAGTGGCATGAGCGGCCCGCCGCATAGTCCCTGGAAAACGCGCAGCACGACCATCAACTCGATCGTCCGCGCAAGGCCGCAAAGGACCGAGAACACGGCAAAGCCGACCAACGAGACGACGAGCGTGCGGTAAGTGCCAAAGCGAGCCGCCAGCCAACCCGTGAGCGGGACCGTAATTGCCTCGGCAACCGCGTAGGAGGTGATCGTCCAGGTGCCCTGCGATGGCGAGATAGCGAGGCCGCCCGCAATGTGGGGAACCGAGACGTTCGTGATCGTGGTGTCGAGAATGACGACGAAATTGGCCAGGGCAAGACCGATTGCCGCCAGCCACAACCGCGCGCCGGTCAGCGCCTGGATCGGCGCAGTGTTCATTGTCCGCGCGTATCGATCGTCGCGCTCATCGACAGCCCGACGCGCAACGGGTGTGCCTTCAGTTGTGCAGGATCGAGCTGAACGCGGACGGGCAACCGCTGCACCACCTTGACCCAGTTCCCCGAGGCATTCTGGGCGGGAATGATCGAAAAGGCTGCACCTGTGCCCCCGGCAAAGCCCTTCACTCGCCCCCGAAACACGACCTTGCTGCCATAGAAGTCGCTCGTCAGCTCAACGGGCTGGCCGGGCTTGACTTCGCGCAGCTGGCTCTCCTTGAAGTTGGCGTCGACGAACATCGCATCCAGAGGCACAAGCACCATCAGTTGCGCGCCCGCGTTGATGCGCTGGCCGACCTGCGCGTTTCGGTTGGTCACAACGCCGCTGATCGGCGCGCGGATCACCGTGCGTTCCAGATTGAGCCGCGCCTGGTCCACGCGCGCTTGCGCGGCAACGACATCCGGTGCTGTCGACTCGGTAAACCCGGCGGTCAACGCTTCAGAGGATTCCAGATCTCCAGCGGCAGAGGATTTCATTGCTGCAGCAGTCGCCACTTCGGCCCGGGCCTGTGTCAATTTGGCGCGCGCTGCTTGCCATGCTGCCACGCTCTGCGAGACTTCTTCAGCCGACACGGCTCCGCTGGCGGCAAGCTTCTGGCGGCGTTCATACGCCTCTTGCGCCTTGCGGTGCTCTGCTTGTGCTGCTGCCAGTCGGGCCTGTGCCTGAGCAACATCCGCGTCACGTGCATCGACCCGGGCAGCCGAGGATGTGCCGCCGGAACGGGCCTGGCGGAAGCGCTGGCGTGCCTGCATCAACAAGGCTTCTGCGTTGGCAAGGTCGATCCGAGCGTCTGCATTGTCGATCACGAGCAGCACATCGCCCTTGGCAACCTGCTGCGTGTTGCCAACGCGAACCTCCTTGACCGCGCCCGAAACCAAAGGCGTCACCACAGCAGAATCTGCGCCGACATAGGCGTTGTCTGTGTGGACCCGGCCCGCTTGCGTCAGAAAATACCAAATGCCCCAGACAGCTGCGACGACAATCAGCGCGGTGGCAAAGAGGCGAAGATATTTTTGGCGATTGCTCTGCACGGCTGGATCGGGTTCCGCCATCGGTGCATCAGTTTGAGGAAGGGCCGTTTCGGTCATCGGTTTGTTTGCTCCCCGTCCGACAACGGAGCGGCAAAGCCGCCGCCCAACGCCCGGACCAGTGTTACGTCAAGCAGGAAGGCACGTGCTTCCAATTCGGCCAGCGCGCGCTGGCTCGACATTGCGTTGTCCTCTGCTGTCAACGCCTGGATGAGGTTGGCGACGCCCTCGGCCTGCCTTCGCCGCATTAGCCGTGCAGCTTCTGCAGCAGATTGCGCAGCCGTGCGCGCCGTTGTCAGGCGCGCAGTCAGAGCGCGTTTCGATTCGAGTGTATCGGCCACGTCGCGCAAGGCACCCAGCAGGACCTGGTCATATCGGGCAACCGCTTCATCATATCCGGATTCCGCCGCCCTGTAGTTGCTGCGCAGTCGTTGTCCGTCAAAGATCGGCAAGGTGGCCGCCGGTCCGAAATTCGCAAATTGCGATCCCGAATTGAACAACTGTCCCAGCCCCAGAGATTGCAATCCGGCGACTGCCGCAAGATTGATGTCGGGATAGAATGCCCGTCGTGCGGATTTTACCCTGAGCGCTGCTGCTTCAGCGCGAAGCCGGGCGGAAACGATGTCCGGGCGACGGCCCAACAGGCTTGCGGCGAGATTGGCGGGAACGTCAGTCGCATAACGAAGGTTCGGGCTGGGGATGGGCAGGCGCTTTGCCCGGTCGGGTCCAGAACCGATCAGCGCGGCAAGCCGGTTGCGCTCCAGCGCGATCGTCTCTTCAATGGCTGCCAACGCCTGTTCGGCACCGGCCCGGCGCGCCGTCGCCAACTCGAGATCGGCGCGATTGTCGATCCCGGCGCCAACGCGCTGCTCCGTCAATTGCTCGATTCCGCCAAGCGCCCCAACGGAACGGACGGCAAGTTCACGGGCGGAATAGAGCTGCACCAAATTGCCCCAGCTGAGCGCAATTCCGCTGGACAGCAGCAACCGGGCCTGGGCAGCGTCGACCCGTGCCGCCGCTGCTTCGCCGCGCGCAGCGGCAAGCGCTGCCCGATTCCTTCCCCAGATGTCCAGATCAAGGCCCAATGTTGCCGAGAGCTTGCCTGTCTCGACTACGCCTTTGGGAATGAATTGGGCCGGGATGCCAAGGTTGTAGCTCTGTTTGTTGCCGCCCACCGTGCCATCGACCGAAAGGGACGGTTGAAGTTGGCCGCCTGCCCGAATGCTGGCGGCATCGGCAGCGCGAATCCGGGCTTCGGCCAACGCAAGGTCCGGAGATCGGACCAATCCTTCGGCAATCAGTGCATCAAGACCAGAATCACCATACGCGCTCCACCACCGATCAGCAGGAAAGTCTTCCGCTTCGCCGGACAGAGATTGGGTGTCACCGATTGCCTCAACAGTCTTCAGCGGCTGCACATGACGCGGCGCCGGGGGAAGGGCGCAAGCCGAAACTGCGCCGGACAAGGCCAGCACGGCAAACAACTGGCCGGTACGTGTGCTGTACTGCATGGTACGCTCTTGGCGCCGGCTGCCCTTGCTTGTCAATCGGAATGATACTGTGTAGTACGATTATTGTGAAAGGAAAGGAACCGGACAGACATGAAGCCCGGCGCAGCGCTATCGTGGCGGCGGCGCGAAAGGCGTTTCTGCGTGACGGCTATGGCCAGACCTCGATGTCCAGCATTGCCGCCGATGTCGGAGGCTCCAAGACGACCTTGTGGAATTATTTTCCCAGCAAGGAAGATCTCTTTGCAGCCGTGGTTGACGATCAGGTCGAACGTTATGGTGAAGCCCTGCGGCTGGAACTGCCCGAGGATGCCGATCTTCCGGAGACACTGACTGCTCTTGGGGTCTCAATCCTGACCACGATCCTGCGTCCGCAGATTGTCGCCCTGCACCGCGTGGTCGTTGGTGAGGCGGGACGCTTTCCCGAACTGGGCCGGATGCTTTGGGACCGCGGCGCGCAGCGCGGTCAGAAACGCACTGAAGCATGGCTGCGGCTTCAGATGGACAAGGGCAGGCTGCGCGCGGCTGATCCCCAGAGCGCAGCGTCCCATTTTCTCGGGCTTTGCCAATCCGGCAGCTTCTATCGTCACTTGCTCGGCGCTTCTGCGCGTCCGAAAAGGGAAACGATCGAGGCCGAAATCAGGCTGGCGGTCCGCATTTTCCTTTCGGCGTATCGCCCCGATCATGCTCAAAGCCTTGCTGGCTCATGACAGGCGCGATGGTCAGCGACGCATCTGCCGGGCTGTCCAGGCGAAGACGACGAAGCCAATAATCCCGCCCGCAAGGCAAACCGCCATGACCGCCAGGTTGAGCGCAAAATCGCCGTAGGTCGGGTGCCAGAAATCGCTCAGCCGCCCGATTATGGCCGCGCTCAACGCCTGGCCCAGAAAATTGTTGAGCAGCATTGCCAAAGCGACGGCGAACCCACGCTCGGAGGGCAGAACACTGTTCTGGATTGATGACATGATTGGCGCCTGACTTGTCAGGAAGATGCCATAGGCCAGCGCAAACAGCCCCAGAAAGGGCCAGAACGTCGTCGCAGATAGGCTCAACCACAGCGGCGGCAGGCACAGGATGCCCGCCAGCCCGGGGATCCAGGCGAACCACCGAACGTCGCGATGGGAGAGCCATTCGCCCAAAACGCCGCCGAGGATCGGACCAGGTATGCCTCCAAGAACAAAAGCAAGCCCAAGATAGAATCCGACTTCACGTGTCGTGAGTGCGAAACTCCGCAGCATGATTGGCGCCATCCATATGGCGATCGCATACCCAATCATGATCTGGACCGCATAGCCGACGATCAACCCCAGATAGGCCCGGTTGGCGAGAAGCGAACGGACAGTCGCGCCAAGCGGTCGCTGTGTCGCCGAATCCGTCCCTCCAGGAGAGTAACGGCCGCGTTGTGGCTCGCGAACGGTCGCAAAGAGCAGCAGGCCCAGCAACATACCGGGAATGCCGAGCAGGATGAAACTCATCCTCCAGCCATAGAGCGAAGCGAATAGGCCCCCAGCCATGAGCCCGATCGCCGTGCCGATGGTCGAGCCCAGGGTCAGGAAGCCCATAGCCCGTGGAAGTTCCTTTGGGCGAAAATAGTCCGCCAGCAAAGACTGCGAGGATGGACCGCTACCCCCTTCACCCATGCCCACGCCGATGCGCGCGAGGAAGAGCGACCAGAAACCGACTGCGGCGCCGGATAAAGCCGTCATCAGGCTCCAGAAGCCGAGCGCCGCTGCAACGATGGATTTGCGGTTGGCCCGGTCGGCCAGCCGGGCCATCGGGAATCCTGCGATGACGTAAAACAGCGTGAAAGCGAAGCCGGCAAGCAGGCCAAGCTGGCTGTCCGAAAGAGCAAAATCGCGTTTGATATCCTGCAACAGGATTGAAAGGACCAACCGGTCGGCTACGCTGAACATGAGAGTCAACGTCAGCAACGCCAGCACATAGTAACGATATGCGGGATGCTCCCTCACCAGCTTGCCTGCGACATCATGAGACTCGAACCATCGTCCGTGAGTTGAGTCATTCTGCCTTCTGTGCAGCTAGCCAATTGTTACCCTCTCTCAATTCTGTTTCGAAGAGCTTAGCGACTGGATCACGCACCACATACCGTCAAAAGAGCGCATGGAATCCTGTGGTCCCGGCTCCCCCTCGCAGTCTTGTCCGGATTGCGTTAAGGCCACTTTGGTCGTTTGCGCCCAATGCGGAATTGGGAGCGAATGTTGTGTGTTGGAAAAGTAATCGCAATTTTGGACTGAGCAGAACCAATGGCCCGACTGTTGTTGATGGAAGGCAATGTTGCCGAGAAACGCAAGCTTGCGGCTTCGCTGGGGGTGCGATCCTCATCGGAAATCTATGCGATTGCCATTCGCGCGCACTTTCCTGATCTTGAACTGGACGTGCTCAATGCTGCGGACAATGACTGGCAAATGCCGCATGATCGTTCATGGTCGGACTATGACGGTCTGGTGATTACCGGTTCATCGCTGCATGCCTATGACACGGAATTTGCCGTGACCAACCAGATTGCGCTGGTTGGCGAAGCGGGAAATGCCGGCCTGCCGATTTTTGGGAGCTGTTGGGGTTTGCAGATCGCCGTGATGGCAGCCGGGGGTATGGTCGCATACAATCCCAGAGGTCGGGAAGTTGGCTTTGCCCGCAAGATACTGACGAACGACGCAGGGGCCGATCATCCCATGTTTCGCGGCAAGGGCCCGGTCTTCGACGCGCCCTGCATTCATTATGATGAAGTCATCCGGCTGCCTCAGTCTGCGACGCTTTTGGCATCGAACAATCACAGCCTTGTCCAAGCCGCTGTCGTTCCCCTGGGCAATTCGGAAGTCTGGGCTGTGCAGTATCATCCTGAATTCGATGTTGAACAGCTGGCGCAGCTTTATACGCTCTATGCAGATGATATGGTAACACAGGGCTTCTTTGAATCGAGGGACGCACTCCAGCGCTATGTGGCGTCTCTGAAGGGCCTTGCGGCGAGTCCGAACGATGTTGGCCTGGCCTGGCAGTTGGGGGTGGATGAGGACATCACCGATGATCGCCGCCGTCGGCTTGAGATCATCAACTGGATCGAAACCCGCGTTCTATCCTGAGTCATCGCCGGCTAGTCTACAGCTGCGACAATTCGGGCAAGTGTCTCGAAAATTTCGCCAATTTGATCCGGTGAGATGATCAGCGGCGGAGAGAGCGCGATGATATCTCCTGTTACCCGGATCAGCAGACCTTCATCGAAGGCCCGGTGAAATATTTCCATTGCTCTTTTGGTCGGTGCGTCGGGGCGTGGCTCAAGCTCAATGCCGCCGATCAGACCGAAATTGCGACAATCGATCACATGGCGAACCCCTTTCATCGAATGAACGCCAGCGGCCCAGGCCTCTTCGAGCGAACGGGCGCGGTCGAACAGCCCCTCTTCCTGATACAAGTCAAGTGTCGCGATGGCTGCGGCACAGGCAAGCGGATGGCCGGAATAGGTGTAGCCGTGGAAAAGCTCGATCCCCTCCGGTGCGGTGTTGACGATCATGTCGTGTACTTCGCGCCGGACAGCGACAGCACCCATCGGCACAGCGGCATTGGTCAGACCCTTTGCCATTGTGATGAGGTCAGGCGTTACACCGAACCGTTCCGCACCGGTTGCTGCGCCGACGCGGCCAAATGCCGTAATGACCTCATCGAAAATCAACAGGATTCCATGCCGATCGCAGATGGCGCGCAAGCGCTCGAGATAGCCGACCGGAGGCACGAGGACGCCTGTTGAGCCCGCCACGGGCTCGACGATCACGGCAGCGATTGTCTCCGCACCGTGCAGCGCCACGATCCGCTCGAGGTCGTCGGCGAGCTCTGCTCCATGCTCGGGCTGGCCATGGCTGAAGGCATTGCGGGCAAGATCGTGCGTGTGGCGCATATGATCGACACCGGTCAGCAAAGTACCGAACTGGCGCCGGTTGCCGACAATGCCGCCGACGGAAATCCCGCCAAAGCCGACGCCATGATAGCCTCTCTCGCGCCCGATCAGGCGAGTGCGCCCACCTTGCCCGCGCGCCTTTTGGTATGCGAGCGCTATCTTCAGGGCAGTGTCGACGGACTCTGATCCGGAATTCGTAAAGAAAATCCGGTCCAGTCCCTTCGGCATGATCAGTGACAGCCGGGACGCAGCTTCAAATGCAATCGGGTGGGCCAACTGGAACGTGGGGGCAAAATCGAGCTTTGCCGCCGCATGTTGGATGGCCTCGACGATCCTGGCGCGCCCATGGCCTGCGTTGACACACCACAGTCCACCAGTCGCATCGAGGACCTTTTGCCCGGTCGTCGACACATAATGCATTTCGCTTGCGGACACGAACATGCGCGGCGATTGTTTGAAACCGCGATTGTTTGTGAAGGGCATCCAGAATGCGGACAGGTCATTGGGTTCAGTCATTGGATCACCTGAATTCGAATAGAAGATCGATCCTTAGTCCAAGTCCTGAATGCCCGCCAGCCCGCCCCCGTTGCCGCTTGAGCAGAAAACAGCTAGGTTGACGGGGCACTGGCCAATTTCGAACAGGGAGGCAGTGTATAAAACTACTCCAAAAGGGGACCATATATGAAGACCCGCATTTTGATCGCGGCCACCGCCCTGATCGCCATGCCTCAAATCGCGTTTGCGCAGGACGCCAAAGAAGAGCCTTCGGGAGCCTTTGAAATCGATGCGGAAGTTGGCGCATTTACGGACTATCGATTCCGCGGCCTTTCGCTTTCCGGAAAGGATCCGGAAGTAACGGCTGAAGTTACGGTGACGCACGAATCCGGCCTCTATGCGACCGCATGGGCGAGCAATGTGGATCTGGGCAGCGGCGCGGACGACGTTGAACTCGATCTGTCGCTGGGCTTTTCGAAGGATGTCGGCAACGTCTCTCTCGATGCCGGTGTGCTTGCCTATCTTTACCCCGGCAACGGCAGCTTCAACTACCTTGAACTCTATGGATCGATCGGCGTTCCAGTTGGCCCAGCCACAGTAACGCTTGGGGCCGCCTATGCGCCGAGCCAGAACAACATCGGCAGTACCGACAACACCTATGTCTATATTTCGGGGGAACTGCCGTTCAAGGATTCGCCGATCTCCCTGCATGGCACGTTTGGCTATGAAGACGGTGCCTTTGGCGACAAGAAGCGCGATTGGCTGCTCGGCGCAAGCTATGACCTTGGCAAGGGCTTTACCGCCACGCTCGATTATGTCGATACTGCCAGGGCTTTCTCGACTGCCGGCAAGGCGACTGCCGTTTTCTCAATAACAAAATCATTCTGAAAGGGGGGTACGGCGGCACTGCCGCCGTACCCATGTGTGACACAGTGACCACCAGTCTAGCGAAGTGGATCAGCGAACGCGGCATTACTGAAGTCGAGTGCATCATTCCGGATATCAACGGAATTCAGAGGGGCAAGGTCCTCCCGGCAAACAAGTTCCTGAAATCCGTGCAGGAACGAACGCTGCGCATCCCTGCGAGCGTTTTCAGCGTGACAGTCACCGGAGAATATCCGGAAAACATCGACAGCATCATTCCCGATGTCGATCCGGACCTGGTGCTGGTGCCGGATCCTTCCACCATCCGGGCGGCGCCTGGTTTTGCTTCGCCTACGGCCTATGTGATTGCCGATGCCTATAGCCGGGACGGGAAGGCGCTCTCGGTTGCGCCGCGCATGATCCTGAAGAAAGTCCTCGCGCTCTATGCAAAGCGCGGATGGCAGCCGGTCGTGGCGCCGGAGGTCGAGTTTTATCTCGTCTCCAAGAACACGGATGCAGATTTCCCGCTCGTCCCGCCCACCGGGCGCTCGGGCCGCGCCGAAACGGCCAGCCAACCATTCGGGCTTGAGGCTCTGGGCGAATTTGAAGACATCATCGAGCATATTTACGATTTCTGCGAAAAAGCGGAACTCAACATCGACACGATGATCCATGAGTCCGGTGCGGCCCAGCTCGAAGTCAATTTCGTGCATGGCGATGCCCTTGCCCTTGCCGACCAGGTGCTCCTCTTCAAGCGCATTGTCCGGCAGGTCGCGCTGGAGCACGGCGTCTATGCGACATTCCTCGCCAAGCCCATGTCCGACCAACCGGGCAGTGCCATGCATATTCACCAGTCGATCCTCGAAGAGTCCAGCGGACGCAATATCTTCTCGACGCCCAACGGACGCGATTCCTCGCTGTTCCGAAGCTATATCGCTGGGCTCGCGCGCTTGCTGCCGCAAGTGACGCCCTTGTTTGCGCCCAATGTGAACAGCTTCCGCCGGATGCGGCCCGACACGTCGGCCCCGATCAACGTGCAATGGGGGGCCGACAACCGCTCTTGCGGATTGCGCATCCCGGTATCGGAATCCAAGGATCGGCGCATCGAGAACCGCCTGCCCGGCGCCGATGCCAACCCCTATCTTGCCATCGCATCGTCGTTGGTCTGCGGCTATATCGGCATGGTTGACCGGATGCAGCCGCCCAAGAGCATCACGGGCAATGCCTATAATCGTGCCCGAACTCTTCCACGCACTCTGGAAGCCGCGCTCGATCGGTTCAGCCATGCAAAGCAGGTGCGCGCGCATTTGGGCGAGGATTTTTTTGATCTGTTCTACGCCATCAAGGAAGCGGAGCTGTTCGCCTATCAGTCGGTGATCAGCTCCTGGGAACGTGAACACCTGCTGCTGAGGGTCTGATGTCGGCGGGTCATGCGCCGTCCTACTATGCCGCGACGGCCAATGCGTGGGAATCGATCCCTGCAGTGGCCGAACCCGCCAATGTCGACATTGCTGTGATTGGCGGCGGATTTACTGGCCTGTCTGCGGCGCTGGCCTGTGCGGAAAAGGGCTTCAAGGTGGCGCTTTATGAAGCCCAACGGATCGGCTTTGGCGCGTCAGGCCGCAATGGCGGACAGTTGATCCCCGGGCTTCGCTGGTCGATGCGCGAGATCGAAACGGAATTCGGGCACGATCGGGCCAAGGCAATCTTCGATCTTGCCTATGGCGCAGTTGGCAGGGTTCATGACCGCATCCAGAAGCACCGCATCGCTTGCGACTTGAAGTCCGGCCATCTCGAAGCCGCATACAAAACTGCCCATTTTGAGAACATGCAGCGCGATGCGGAGTTTCTTGCCCGCGCGTACGGCTGGTCGGCGGACATTGTCCAGCCGAAGGATATGCGCCGCCACATCAACGGCGGTGGCTACCACGGCGCGATTTACGACCCGCGGGGCGGACATTTTCATCCGCTCAACTATGCCTTGGGATTGGCTCAGGCTGCGCGCGACGCTGGTGTCGTCATTTACGAAAACAGCCGGGTGAACTTGCCGGATGTGAAGGCGCACACCATAATTCTGGCCACCGATACATGGATGGGCGAACTGGCGCCCGACCTTGGCCGCTACACCGTGCCGATCATGAACTACAACATTGCCACGGCGCCCTTGCCGCACGCGGATGCATTGCTGCCGAGCGATGCGGCTGTCGCCGACAGTCGTTTCGTTCTCAACTATTTCCGGCTTTCGGCTGACAAGCGCCTGCTCTTTGGAGGGGGCGAAAAATATGTGCAGCGTCCGCCGGCAGACATCGGAGCCTTTGTGCGCAAGCATATTGTGAAGGTCTTCCCCTCGCTCGCCGACACGGCCATCGACTATGCCTGGGGCGGTGCGGTTGGCGTGACGATGAACCGCCTGCCGCATCTTGGGCGCAGGCAAGCAAGTAGCGGCCAGACCATCTTCTTTGCGCATGGCTTTTCCGGTCATGGCGCGCTGGTGACGACGCTGGCTGGCGAATTGCTCGCAGAAGCCGTTGCAGGAACGATGGAGCGGTTCGATGTCTTCGCATCGTTGCCCCAGCGACCATTTCCCGGTGGCAGACTGCTGGCGCGACCGCTCGCGACTTTGGGCCTGCTTTGGTACGCGCTAAGGGACCGGATATGATTGCCGGCTCCGCCATTGAAACAATGATTGCCGCAGAAGTTGAGCGCTTCGCCAAGGCCAAGCCGGCTTCGGCTGAATGCGCCAGGCGGGCTGCAAAACACTGGCATCGTGGCGTCCCGTTTCACTGGATGCTCGACTGGGGCACGCCTTTCCCCCTGTTTGTGAAGGAGGCGAAGGGCGCGCACTTGTGGGATCTGGATGGCCAGGCTTTTGATGATTTCTGCCTTGGCGATACGGGCGCAATGTTTGGCCATTCGCCACCACCGATTGCGGAAGCGATTGCACATCAGGCATCGCGCGGGCTGACGGCAATGTTGCCGGGAGAAGATGCGGTTGTCGTCGGGGACGCTCTCGCGTCCACGTTCGGACTTCCCTGGTGGCAGGTGACATCAAGTGCAAGCGAGGCCAATCGTGCCGTTATCCGCTGGTGCCGTGGCATCACCGGGCGCGACAAGATCTTGGTGTTCAACGGCTGCTACCATGGCGCCGTCGATGACGTGTTCGTTGACCTTCGCGACGGTGTGCCGGAACTTCGGCGCAGTCTTGTGGGGCAGGTCTATGACGTGCGGGACCATACACGCGTCATCGAATTCAATGACCGGGACGCGCTCGCGGCGGCTCTGG
The DNA here is from genome assembly GCA_016704425.1 of Sphingomonadales bacterium. Lineage (GTDB taxonomy): Bacteria > Pseudomonadota > Alphaproteobacteria > Sphingomonadales > Sphingomonadaceae > Aquisediminimonas. The sequence continues at coordinate 642,322 of JADJAC010000002.1, read as the reverse complement.
CGCCCGGCGACGTGGCTGCCGTCCTGACCGAGCCTGCACTGACCAATGTCGGAATGGTGCTTCCGCAGCCGGGCTATCTGGACGCGATGCGCGACCTGACCCGGCGCTTTGGAACACTGCTCGTGTTCGATGAAACACACACGATTTCGACTGGCCATGGCGGTTACAGCCGGACATTCGGGCCGTCACCCGACATGTTTGTACTGGGGAAACCTGTCGCTGGTGGAGTCCCTGCTGCAGTCTACGGCTTCACGAATGAGGTGGCCGAACGGATGGAGCGTGTCCGCGCCAGCGGTGAGAGTGGGCATTCCGGGATCGGTACGACACTCTCGGCCAATCCTCTGGCCATGGCGGCCATGCGCGCGGCGTTGGAGCAGGTGATGACGCCAGAGGCCTATGACCATATGCTTCCGCTTGCGGCGCAGCTTGAGGAGCAGATACGTGGCGTCATTCGGGCACGCGGATTGGGCTGGCACGTTACAAGGGTCGGCGCGCGGGGGGAATTCATATGTGCGGATTCGGCTCCGCGGAATGGCAGCGAAGCCCGCGCTGCGATGCATGGCGCGCTCGAACGCGCTATTCACCTGTTTCTGATCAATCGGGGTATCCTGATCGCACCGTTTCACAATATGACGCTCGTCTGCCCGGCCACAACGCAAGACCAGGTGGATCGCCTCGCGAATGCGCTCGATGATTGTCTGCAAACTCTGACTGGATGAAAAGAATGACCAACACACCCGCCAGTTCCTCGGCGATTGCCGACCTTGCCGAGGCCCAGGCCTTTTTCAAGGCGCATCCTGAGATCGATGCCATCGACCTGATCTTCACGAACATGTGTGGTGTTCCGCGTGGAAAGCGCCTGCGCGCGCACGAAGTCCTGGCGGTCTATGAGAATGGTCGCTTCCTGCCGGGATCCGTGCTTGTCGTCGATATAACCGGTCGTGACACTGAGGAAACGGGCCTTGTCTGGGAGGACGGCGATGCGGACCGGATCGTGCGCCCTGCGGCCGGAACCCTGGTTCCAGCACCCTGGTTGGGAAGCAACGCGGCACAATTTCTGACAAGTTTTTATGAGCTTGATGGCACACCGAATGATCTCGATCCGCGGCATATCCTTTCGAATGTCATTGATCGTCTTGGCGCTGACGGATTGACGCCCGTTGCGGCTGTGGAGCTTGAATTCTATTTGCTCGATACCTCAGGACCACGACCAGATGCTGCGCGCGGACCGGTAACGGGCCACCGCAGTCGCGACATACAGGTCTACGGACTGCGTGAGATGGAGGACTTCAAGCCGTTCTTCGACGATCTCTATGCGGCGTGCGATACGCAGGGGCTTCCTCTGGAATCCGGCATTTCGGAATATGCGGCGGGTCAGTTCGAATTCACGCTGCGGCACAAGGCGGATGCCCTGCGCGCTGCTGACGATGCCGTGATGTACAAGAGGCTGGTGAAGGGCATTGCCGTGAAGCATGGCATGGAAGCGACATTCATGGCCAAGCCGTTCGCCGATCGGGCGGGCTCCGGCATGCATCTTCATGTCTCGATGGCTGACGAAAGCGGCGCAAATGCCTTCGCCAGTGAGTCGCCGGAAGGCACGCCGCTTTTGCGTCATGCGATTGGCGGCATGAAAGCGGCTCTGGCGGATTCGATGGCGATCTTCGCACCGAATGCAAATTCCTATCGGCGCTTTCGGGCGAACAGCTATGCGCCGGTCGCGTCGACCTGGGGCGTCAACAACCGGACCGTCAGCCTGCGTGTCCCAGCAGGTGCGCCGGCCACGCGACATGTCGAACACCGGGTGGCTGGCGCGGATGCAAATCCTTACCTTGCGCTGGCTGCCGTGCTGGGCGCGATGCATCACGGCATGTCCAACCGGATTGATCCCGGCCCGCCGGTTGTCGGCAATGGCTATGAGGCGGCAGGGGCGGACACGCGGCTTCCCAATCATTGGGCTACCGCAATCGACGTCTTGCAGAATTCGACCTTGATGCGTGAGATGTTGGGAGACCGGTTCGTGACGCACTATTGCACGGTGAAGGGCGTCGAAATGGCCAATTTCATGGGTGAAGTCACGGCGCTCGATTATGATTGGTATTTGCGAAACGCCTGAGAACCAATTCATTGTGATTCTGCGCCTTGCAAGGCGGGAAAAGTCAGTTAGCATCACGTTAAGGTCGAAATAACGAGAGAAGGGTTGGAACAATGGACGAAATCAAAACGGTCCTGACGCGCGGCATGGGCCGCCGCTCGCTTTTGCAGGGACTTGGGGTCTCGGCCATTGGGATCAGCATCACTGGTCTTGTTGGATGCAGCAAGGAAAGCAGTGGGGGCAAGATCGCATCGACCGGCGAGGAGCCGACACTCAATTTCTACAATTGGGACACGTATATCGGAGAAACCACGCTCGATGATTTCAAGGGCGCAAGCGGCATCGCTGTCAACATGTCCCTGTTTGCCAGCAACGATGAATTGTTCGCCAAGCTGCGCGGCGGCAACCAGGGATATGATGTGATCGTGCCGTCAAATGACTTTGTCGAACGCATGGTTTCTGCTGACATGTTGATGCCGCTTGATCATGCGCAGATTCCCAATTTCAAGAATGTTGCGCCGGAATTTCAGGATGTGCCGTTTGACCCGAAGCGCGCCTACTCCATGCCCTACACTTGGCTTTTGCTCGGGATCGGTTATCGCAAGTCGAAGGTCAATCCGGTGCCGGACAGCTGGAAAGTCTTGTTCGACTCAGATCAATACAAAGGCCGTATTGCCGTGCTGTCAGAGGCGGGGGACATGTTCCGCCTTTATGGAAAATACCTTGGCAAATCGGTCAACAGCCTGACACCAGCAGACATCAAAACCATCGAAGCCATGATGATCAAGCAAAAGCCCAACATCAAGGCATACCATGAGGACAATGGCCAGGATCTGCTCGCCAAGGGTGAAGTGGATCTGGTGCTCGAATATAATGGCGACATTGCGCAGGCCATGGTCGAAGATGACGATCTGGACTTCTTCTTCCCGAAAGAGGGCAGCCAGCTTAACGCGGACAATCTCTGCATTCCGAAGGGTGCGCCGCATCCCAAGAATGCCCACGCCCTGATCAACTATCTGCTCGACGCTGAAGCGGGAAAAAAGATCACGGAAACAATTCTCTATCCCACGCCAAATGCGGCGGCGAAGGCGCTGATGCCGGATACGTACAAGAACAATCCGGTTATTTTCCCACCGTCAGAGTTTCTTGCAACATGCGAGTATGCAAAGTTCAATTCGGAACTCCAGCCGCTCTATGAGGAGGCATTTACCCGCGTGCGGGCGGCCTGATTCGTGGCAGCGCCGCTTCAGGATTGGAGAACTCAGAAGCGACCGTTTGCCGCGATCGCGAGCATGCCGATTTTTTGGCTAGTCCTGTTCTTCGTCGTGCCGATGGCCGTCGTTTGGCTGTATAGTTTTGGCGAAAATGCCGGGCCTGCCGACATTGTCATTTCCGGGACGCTCGAAAATTACAAGCGTGCCACCGAATGGCTCTACGTCTCGATATTCCTGAAGAGCCTGGCTGTCTCTGCGCTGGTTACGTTGATATGCCTGATTGTCGGGTTTCCGGTCGCCATGGCCATCACCTTTGCTCCACCGAATTGGCGGCCCTGGCTGCTTTTGGGGATCATGCTTCCGTTCTGGACCAATCTCCTGATCCGGACCTACGCGCTGATGACTCTGATGGGGACCAATGGTTATGCCAACAAGGCGCTTGGCGCCTTGTGGGGCGGGGCAAGTTGGCTGAAGACTTTGGTCGGGATGCAGCCGCTTGATGCCTGGACGCCAGCCCAGCTCCTCTACAACAATTTCGCGGTCGTGTTGGGGCTGGTCTATGTCCATCTGCCATTCATGGTCTTGCCGCTTTATGCCGCGCTCGACCGGCTCGACAAGAGCCTGATCGAGGCCAGTCTTGACCTTGGGGCAAGCCAGATCAGTACGCTCAACCGTATCATCATGCCTCTTGCCGGCCCCGGCATTGCCGCCGGTGTGATGATCACTTTGGTGCCGGCGCTAGGCGCATATCTGACACCGGATCTGATGGGGGGAACGGACAGCCAGATGATCGCCAATGTGATTGAGCGCCAATTCAAACGCGCCAACGACTGGCCGTTTGGCGCCGCGCTCTCGTTCCTTTTGATCTACGCCATGTTCATCATTGTGGCCTTGCAGTCGCTACGCCGCGGCCAACCGAAGCGAGGAGAGTGATGGCAATATTCCGTACTCGCGCGGTTGCACCGCTGGAATATACGCGCAAAGCCTGGATGCAGATGTGGGTCGGTGCAACCCTTCTCTTCCTCTATGCGCCGCTGATCGTGCTGATGATTTTCAGCTTCAATGACTCAAAACGCAACGTGGTCTGGAAGGGCTTCACGTTCAAATATTATGAGAAGGCACTGGGGAATGACTCGCTGGTCGAGGCGCTGACCAATTCACTGACCATAGCTTTTTTTGCGACCCTGTTCAGCCTTGTCCTTGGTGCACTTGCAGCGGTGATGCTCTGGCGTTTCCGTTTCCCGCTCAAGGGTGTGGTCGAAGGGAGTATATCGCTGCCGATCATTGTGCCCGAAATTTGTCTTGGCGTGGCGTATTTGATCTTTTTCGCGCGGATCGACTGGCCCACAGGAATGGCCTGGCCGCTCAACCTTTCCGCGATCACGATTGCCCATATAACCTTCTGTTTTCCCTTTGTGGCGATGGTGGTGCGATCGCGGCTGGCGAGCTTCAACAAGGAAGAGGAGGAGGCCGCAAAGGATCTCGGTGCCACAGAATGGCAGACCTTCCGGGACATTCTGCTTCCGCACATGAAGCCGGGCCTTATTGCCGGCGCGCTGCTGGCGTTCACACTCAGCCTTGATGACTTCGTCATCACATTCTTCACCAGTGGCCCTGAAACGATCACCTTCCCGGTGAAGGTCTATTCGATGGTCCGCTTCTCGGTTACGCCTGAGGTCAATGCGGCATCGACTGTGCTGATTGTCCTCACCGTTGTTTTGACTGCCATCGCCCTCAAGATGCAGGGTGTGAAGGCCATTGCGGAAGTCCATTGAGATGAATGACACCCCCAGTCCGATTATCCAGATCCGCAATGTCACGAAGCGTTTCGGCAAGGTTGCAGCGGTTGACAATGTCAGTCTCGACATCATGGCCGGCGAGTTTTTCGTGCTGCTTGGCCCATCGGGGTGTGGCAAGACGACCTTGCTTCGCATGATTGCCGGATTTGAATTGCCAACTGAGGGGCAAATCCTGATCGACGGGCAGGATATGGCCGGGATTCCGCCCAACAAGCGTCCGGTGAACATGGTTTTCCAGAGCTATGCCGTTTTTCCGCACATGAGCGTGACCGACAATGTCGGCTATGGGCTGAAGATTGCGGGAGTAGGCAAGACAGAACGCGAGCAGCGCGTTGCCGAAGCACTGGAACTTGTGAAGCTCGGCGGTTTCGGAGAGCGGATGCCCGACCAGATGTCCGGCGGGCAAAGGCAGCGCGTGGCGCTGGCGCGAAGCCTTGTCATGAGGCCGAAGGTGCTTCTCCTTGATGAACCACTGTCCGCGCTCGATGCAAAGCTGCGCGCGCAAATGCAATTCGAACTGTCCGACTTGCAGGATCAGGTGGGGATCACCTTTGTCACGGTCACCCATGATCAGGACGAAGCCCTGTCGATGGCCGGCCGCATTGCCGTGATCAACAAGGGCGAAGTGGCGCAGCTTGCTTCGCCTTCGGACCTGTATGAATATCCGGCCAACCGCTTTGTTGCCGATTTTGTCGGTTCGGTGAACCTTTTCGAGGGCAAGTTGACTCTCGACGAACCGGACCGTGCGGCAGTCGATTGCCCGGGCCTCGGCAAGATCTATCTCAACCACGGCGTAACCGGACCGCATGGTGCCGATGTCTGGGTGGCGATACGGCCGGAGAAGATCTACCTTCACGTACCGGGAGAGGGCAAGGCGGTTCGCGCGGCCGGGATGGATGCGCCGGAAGGCCATAATTTTGCGCGCGGGACGATCAAGGGGATGAGCTATCTCGGTGATGTCACGCTGTTCGAGATCAAGCTGGACTCCGGTGAGATGATCCGCGTGTCACGCCCCAACATGTCGCGTCATGACCAGGAGGATTTCACTTGGGACGACAAGGTCAGCATGCATTGGCGTTCGGACAGTCCCGTGGTATTGCTTTCGTGACATGAACGATGCGTTTTCACCCAAGCGACCTCCATTGAAGGGGCGCACCAACCGGTTTCTCGCGAGGATCGGTTTTTCTCCCTGAGCCCTGCTTTTGGCGGCCAATACGTGTGCCCGTCTGCCGAACATCCGCTCCAACGAGGAAAATGACCATGCCCCGCAATTATGACATTGCCGAACTTCGCCGCCTTGACGTTGCCCATCATCTGCCTGCCCAAGCCGACTGGCAGGAAATCGAGAATCTCGGCGGCAGCCGTATCATCACGCATGCGGACGGCTGCTACATTCATGACGGCGACGGCAATCGCATTCTCGATGGCATGGCCGGCCTGTGGTGCGTCAACGTGGGCTATGGGCGCGCCGAACTGGCGGAAGTCGCGCGCGAACAGATGCTTGAGCTTCCCTATTACAACAGCTTCTTCAAGACAGCCAACCCGCCGACCGTATTGCTCGCGCACAAGATTGCGGGCCTGACCCAGTTTCGTCTGCCGCACGTGTTTTTCAACAGTTCCGGCTCGGAGGCCAACGACACGATTTTCCGGCTTGTCCGGCAATATTGGAAGCTCAAGGGCGAACCGAAGCGCAAGACCTTCATCAGCCGCTGGAATGCCTATCACGGTTCAACCGTTGCGGGTGTCTCGCTCGGCGGCATGAAGGCAATGCACCCGATTGGGGACCTTCCCATTCCGGGTGTGGAACATGTCCGTCAGCCATACCAGTTCAATGAAGGCCGGGACATGACGCCGGACGCCTTTGGAACCGCTTGCGCAGAGGCCATCGAGGCCAGGATCCTTGAAGTTGGACCCGAAAATGTCGCAGCCTTTATTGGCGAACCAATCCAGGGCGCAGGCGGCGTCATCATCCCGCCGGCAAATTATTGGCCACAGGTCGAGGCAATCTGCCGCAAATATGGCATTCTCCTGATTTGCGATGAGGTCATCTGCGGCTTTGGTCGCACCGGCAATATGTGGGGTCATGAGACCGTGGGCGTCATGCCCGACATCATTGCAATGGCGAAGGGCCTTTCGAGTGGTTATCTCCCCATTTCTGCGGTCGCGGTGTCTGACGAAATTGTGAAGGTGATGAAGACCGGCGGCGATTTCGTGCATGGCTATACCTATTCCGGCCACCCCGTCGCTGCTGCAGTTGCGATCCGCAATCTCGAAATCATGGAACGCGAAGGGCTTGTCGAAAAGGTTCGCAACGAAACCGGGCCTCACCTCGCCAATGCCCTGGCCGCGCTGAATGATCACCCCTTGGTTGGTGAGGCACGCTCGATCGGGCTTCTCGGCGCCGTTGAGATTGTTGCCGACAAGACAAGCGGAGCCCGGTTTGGCGGGAAGGAAGGCACGGCCGGGCCGATGGTCCGCGATATCTGCATCAGGAACGGGCTGATGGTGCGCGGCATTCGCGACAGCATAGTCATGTGCCCGCCATTGGTCATCAGTACTGGGCAGATTGATGACATGATTGGAATCATTCGCCGTTCCCTTGACGAGGCCATGCCTGCGCTTGCGGCCGTCGGCTGAGCTCGATACGCGCCGTTGTGCGCGCCTTTAGCGCGACGTGGGCGCAAAGCTCGCGGTAAGGTCGAAACGGTCGCCCAGAAAGATCTGGGAGACGGACGTGATCGGGATCCCCTCCCGCCACGTCCAGCGTTCGACCATCAGGCAGGCCGTGCCTTTGCTGACCATTAGTAGACGCGCCACTTCTGGGCTCGCCCCGACCGCACTGATGCGATGACGCGCCTCGCTCCAGGGCACATGGCTCAAAAGCCAGGTGCTCGGTGGCTCGACGGTAAAGTCAGCGTCACGCGCTTGCGGAACGGCATCAAGATTGATCGATCTGTCCTCAAGCGCGAAAGGGCCTGAGCTTCCGTGATGGATCCCGCCGAGCTGGCGGATGTTTGTGCCTTGGGCAAAGTCGCTTGCCCTGCTGTCGCTCACACTGACGTGACTGGAGATCAGTTCGAAATGGTAGGAGCCCGTGCGCTCCGCGATTGCTGCGCCAATATCGGGGATGTCGAGCACTGCCGCATGAACATGCGGATGGGCGACGAAGGAGCCGGCCTTGCGCCGCCGCTCGATCAGACCTGCGCGCATCAAAGCGGTCAGCGCCTTGCCGACCGTGGCCCTGGCGCAGCCATATTCGCTTACAAGCTCATGCTCGAACGGGATGCGAAAGCCGGGTTTCCATGTGCCTGACGCAATACGGGCTTCAATGTCATTCCTGATTTTGTCGGCAATTGTCACGCGGCAAGGATCCGATCGAGAACGGCCCGGTATCGGCGGGAAACAGCTTCACGGTGTTTGTGCTGACCTTTCGATACGAGCATGCGACCGGCGCGCCAGACCGTATCGACACAGCCCGAGCGGGCGGCGAAAATCCAGGAATCGAGAAGGTAATCGCCACTCCGTCCGTAGAGAGCGGAATTGCCAGAATCGAGTGTCACAATGTCAGCTGACATGCCAACTGCAAGTCCCTGCATCGCGCCAAGTGCTTGCGCACCGCCAAAATGTGCAGCATCGAAAAGGCTTCGCCCAACTGATGGTCTTGCGTCACTGGCGAGCAAGTTGCGCGCTCTGTGTGAAAGGCGCTGGCTATACTCCAACGCGCGCAATTCCTGCGCGGGATCGATGAGGATGTTGGAATCAGTTCCTGTTGCAATTCGCCCGCCTGCTTCGAAATAACGCACGGCCGGAAATATCCCATCGCCCAGATTGGCTTCAGTGACTGGGCATAGACCTGCGACGGCGCCACTCGCTGCAAGGGCGGCGATTTCGGCATCGGTCACGTGGGTTGCATGAATGAGGCACCAATTCACATTGACTTCGGCATTCGCCAGCAGCCATTCGACGGGGCGGGCGCCCAAAAAGGCAAGGCTTGCGTCCACTTCCTTAAGCTGCTCGGCAGCATGAATATGGACGGGCACGCCCTTTCGCATATCCACCAGCGCAGCAAGTTCGGCGCCGGTCACAGCGCGCAGGCTGTGTGGGGCAACCCCAAGCATTCCGTCGGCTGGCAGGTTATCTTCGCATGCGCTGAGCAGTTTTGCGAAGCCATCCAGGTCGTTCAGGAAGCGTCGCTGTCCATGCTTGGCTGGAACTCCGCCGAAATCGGAATGGGCATAAAAAACCGGGAGCAAGGTCATGCCGATGCCGGTCACTTCTGAAGCCATAATCACACGACCTGCCATTTCGGCCGGATCGCTGTATCGATTTCCGTCTGGGTCGTTGTGGAGATAGTGGAACTCTCCAACCCGCGTATATCCTGTCTCCAGCATCTCGACATAAGCCATGGCAGCGATTGCTTCGACGTCGTCGGGATCGAGATGATCGAGGAAGCGATACATGACTTCCCGCCAGCTCCAGAAGTCATCGTCGTTTGGCCCGCGATGCTCTGCCAGACCGGCCATGCCGCGCTGGAAGGCATGGCTGTGAACATTGCAGAGCCCCGGAAGTCCAATTCCGGCTCGCTCGTCACCGGGAAGGGGAGGTGTGCCGACGAAGATGCCTGAAATCAGACTTCCCGAGATTTCGATGCGGACGTCATTTGCCCAACCGGACGGCAGCAAGGCAGTTCCGAGCCAGAGCGCAGTCATTTCCGGTCCATTCGCTTCATCCTATTATGTCTAGACATAATAGTTCAGGCATGCAAGTTTCGTTGTCGATGAATGCCGAGTCCCGCCCTGCCTGCGACCGCCTTTGGCTGAACGCGAATATGGCGACTTCGTCGTCGACCGGGCGTGTCGCCGATGCACTTGTCGCCTGCGAAAAAGGACGGATCATCTACGCAGGACCGCGCTCGGAAGCGCCGTCGTTCGTTGCTTCCGAGCTGGTGGATTGTGAGGGCTGCTGGATTACGCCAGGGCTGATTGATTGCCACACGCACCTTGTCCACGCTGGAAACCGGGCCAGTGAATTCGAACTACGTCTCGCAGGGGCTAGCTATGAGGAAATCGCGCGCGCCGGGGGCGGAATTGTCTCGACAGTAGCCGCGACACGTGCGGCAAGTGAGGATGAACTTGTTTCTCAGGCTCTCATCCGGCTCGACGCGCTGATTGCCGAAGGGGCGACGACCGTGGAGGTCAAGTCCGGCTATGGCCTGTCGCTTGAGCACGAAATCAAGATGTTGAAAGCAGCCAGAAGGCTGGGCGAGGAACGGCAAGTCGAAATCGTGACGAGCTTTCTGGGGGCACACGCCGTGCCGCCGGAATATGCAGGCCGGTCAGACGACTATATCGATCATGTTTGCACAGACATGATTCCGGCCATTGCGGCCCTTGGCCTTGCCGATGCAGTCGATGGTTTTTGCGAATCCATCGCCTTTACATCTGCCCAGATCGAGCGCGTCTTCGTTGCGGCAAGAGCCCATGGCTTGCCTCTGAAACTGCATGCCGAGCAATTGTCGAACAGCCATGGGGCCGCGCTGGCAGCACGATATGGTGCGCTTTCAGCCGATCATCTTGAGCATCTCGATGCCGCTGGCGTTGAAGACATGAAGGCGTCGGGCACTGTCGCTGTCCTCCTTCCAGGGGCCTATTATTTTACCCGCGAAACGCAGTTGCCCCCCGTAGAAGCACTCCGTCGCGTCGGTGTGCCAATCGCTGTGGCGACTGATTGCAATCCCGGTACATCGCCGCTGACCTCGCTCCTGCTGGCGATGAACATGGCGGCTACGCTCTTCAGGCTGACGGTCGAGGAATGTCTGGCCGGTGTCACGATCAATGCAGCGCATGCCCTGGGATTGGGGAAGCAGACTGGCTCTATCGAGGCCGGGAAATATTGCGATTTGGCGATCTGGGATATCGAAAGTCCGGCGGAACTTGTCTGTAACATCGGCAGGAATCCGCTTCATGCGCGAATTTGGAGGGGGCAATGACTGTCGTGACGATGCCAGGCAATGTTCCTCTGAGCGATTGGCGCGCGATCTACCGAGGCGCAAGTCCGGTGCTTGATCCATCGTGCCGCGCGGGCATCGCCGCGAGCGCCGCCGCTGTGTCCCGCATTCTGGCAAAGCAGGTTCCAGTCTATGGAATCAACACAGGGTTCGGCAAGCTCGCGACGGTCAAGATTGATGACAATGACCTTGAAGTCCTTCAACGCAATATCGTCCTGAGCCATGCCGCGGGCGTGGGCGATGCGATGCCGGTGCCTGTCGCGCGCCTCATGATGGCCTTGAAGCTCACAAGCCTTGCGCAAGGCGCCTCCGGTGTTCGCCCGGAGACTGTTGCGTTGCTTGAAGCAATGCTGCGGAAGGGTCTGACGCCTGTCATCCCCGCGCAAGGGTCTGTTGGCGCTTCGGGTGACCTTGCACCCTTGGCCCATTTGGCCGCGACGATGATTGGGACAGGCGCAATCATTGTTGGCGGACGGGAGCTGCCCGCGACTGTTGCATTGACGGAGGCAGGCCTTTCTCCTCTGACCCTTGGACCCAAGGAAGGATTGGCCCTTCTCAACGGAACGCAATTCTCTTGCGCTTATGCCTTGGCTGGTCTCTTCGAGGCCGAACGATTGTTCCAGTCAGCCCTTGTGACAGGTGCGCTGTCGACCGAAGCGGCCAAGGGATCGGATACCCCGTTTGACCCCCGCATACATGCCCTTCGCAGGCATCGCGGGCAGATTGAAACCGCAGCCGCCCTGCGGCAGCTGATGGAAGGATCGGAGATACGGGCATCCCATCGCACTGGAGATGAACGTGTGCAGGATCCCTATTGCCTGCGTTGCCAGCCTCAGGTGATGGGAGCCGTACTCGACCTTCTTCGTCAGGCCGCGGCAACACTTGAGAATGAAGCCAATGGTGTTTCAGATAATCCGCTGATCTTTGCAGAGAGCGACGAGGCCCTTTCCGGTGGCAACTTCCATGCAGAACCCGTGGCGTTCGCAGCCGATATGATCGCGCTTGCGCTGTGCGAGATGGGGTCGATCTCCGAGCGCAGGATCGCAATGCTCGTCGATCCGGCGCTTTCGGGCCTGCCTGCGTTCCTGACCGCGCATCCCGGGCTCAATTCGGGTTTCATGATTCCGCAGGTCACCGCGGCCGCTCTCGTGTCAGAGAACAAGCAGCGGGCTTATCCTGCCAGCGTCGATTCAATTCCAACGTCAGCCAATCAGGAAGACCATGTCTCGATGGCTGCCCACGGCGCGCGAAGACTATCGGGTATGGCCGAAAACCTGTCGAATATCGTTGGCATAGAGTATCTGGCAGCCGCACAGGGCTGTGAATTTCATGCTCCCCTCGCGTCCAGTACAACGCTGGAGAGCGCTCGTGCACTGCTGCGTGCTCAGGTGCCCATATTGGCTGAAGATCGCTATTTTCATCCCGATATGGTCGCCGCGACCTCGATCATTCGAAGTGGTGCTTTGGCCGAACTCGTGAGCCTTCCGGGGCTGGCTTGATGGACTGGCTGTCGGTCAATCCCGGTGAAGCGCCGATCATTGTGAGTGTTCCGCATGCCGGAACCGATGTGCCGGAAGACCTGCATGTGTCTTTGCTTTCCCTTGAACTGGCGCGACACGATGCGGACTTCTTTGTGGACCAGCTATATGAATTCGCCGCCGAACTCGGCGCGACAATTGTTCGAACGGCGATTTCGCGCACGGTAATCGACGTCAATCGCGATCCTTCCGGCCAATCTCTCTATCCCGGACAGGCAACCACGGGATTGTGCCCGGAGACAAGCTTCGAAGGAACCTCGCTTTACAAGCCGGGCATGGAGCCCGACGATGCGGAAGTCGCTCGGCGGCGGGCATGCTTCTTTGATCCTTTTCATGAGGCGCTGTCCGCGCAGATATCGCGCCTCCGCAGGAGGCATAGCCGGATCGTCCTTTACGATGCGCATTCCATCCTCAGTCAGGTGCCGCGGCTGTTCGAGGGCGAATTGCCACAATTCAACATTGGCAGCTTCGACGGCCGGAGTTGTGCGCCGTCCTTGACCGAAGGCGTTGCGGCAGCGTGTTCGGGATATGCAACTGCAGTCAATGGCCGCTTCAAGGGCGGCTGGATCACCCGCCATTATGGTGATCCTGAAAACGGAGTTCACGCAATCCAGATGGAACTCGCAATGCGCGGATATCTTGATGAAACCGGCCCTTGGCCGCCGGTTTGGGACAAGGCACGCGCAGAGCGGTTGCAACCGGTTCTGCGGGACGTTCTCTCTGCCTGTCTCGCCTTTGCAAAAGGAGCTGCACAATGACGCGCATCGACAACAGCCGCACCATCAGAAGTCCGCGCGGCACCGAGTGCAGCGCGAAGAGCTGGCTGACGGAAGCGGCCTTGCGGATGCTGATGAATAATCTCGATCCGGATGTTGCCGAAGATCCACACGGTCTGGTCGTCTATGGCGGCATCGGGCGCGCCGCGCGCAACTGGGAGTGTTTTGACCGGATCGTCGAATCTCTGCGCAGGCTTGAGGGGGACGAAACGCTGCTTGTCCAGTCGGGAAAGCCCGTCGGCGTATTCAGGACCCATCCGGACGCTCCGCGCGTGCTGATCGCCAATTCCAACCTGGTGCCGAAATGGGCAACGTGGGACCATTTCAATGAGCTCGATCGCAAGGGCTTGATGATGTATGGCCAGATGACAGCAGGTTCATGGATTTACATTGGTTCTCAAGGAATTGTTCAGGGAACCTATGAAACCTTTGTGGAAATGGGGCGCCAGCATTACGCCGGTAATCTCTCCGGAAAATGGATACTGACAGCTGGTCTGGGCGGAATGGGCGGCGCCCAACCGCTTGCAGCAACGATGGCGGGTGCATCCTGCCTCGCCATCGAATGTCAGCCGTCTCGTATCGAGATGCGGCTGCGCACTGGCTATATCGACCGCCAGACCGACAGCCTTGATGAAGCACTCGAGATCGTTACCACATCACAGGCGCCCGTTTCTGTCGGGTTTCTCGGGAATGCGGCCGACGTCCTGCCAGAACTCGTTCGCAGGGGCGTCCGTCCGGACGCCGTGACTGACCAGACGTCCGCGCACGACCCAATCAATGGCTATTTGCCAAAGGACTGGACGCTCGACCACTGGATGACCACGCGTCAGAGTGATCCGGCAGCGGTCGAACGTGCGGCGCGGGCATCGATGGCTATCCATGTGCGCGCGATGCTCGAATTCCACCGAATGGGCGTGCCAACCTTCGATTATGGCAACAACATCCGTCAGATCGCCAAGGATGAGGGCGTCGAAGATGCATTCGCGTTTCCGGGCTTTGTGCCAGCCTATGTGCGGCCACTTTTCTGTCGGGGCGTGGGGCCGTTCCGCTGGGCAGCGCTGTCGGGTGATCCCGAAGACATTTACCGGACTGATGCCAAGGTAAAGGAAATTCTTCCCCACGATGCCCATCTGCATCACTGGTTGGACATGGCGCGTGAACGCATACATTTTCAGGGCTTGCCTGCGCGGATCTGCTGGGTCGGATTGGGTGATCGCCACCGACTGGGCATGGCCTTCAACGAAATGGTCCGGTCTGGCGAACTCAAGGCGCCAATTGTGATCGGTCGTGACCATCTCGATTCCGGGTCTGTAGCCAGCCCCAACCGTGAGACGGAAGCGATGCGCGATGGATCTGACGCAGTATCGGATTGGCCGCTGCTTAATGCGCTCCTCAATACCGCTTCGGGCGCAACCTGGGTTTCGCTCCATCATGGAGGTGGGGTTGGCATGGGCTATTCACAGCATTCCGGGATGGTGATTGTTGCCGATGGGACAGACGATGCTGCTCGGCGGCTTGCCAATGTTCTCTGGAACGATCCTGCGACGGGCGTGATGCGGCATGCGGATGCCGGCTATGAGATCGCGATCGACTGTGCGAAGCAGAAGGGGCTTGATTTGCCGGGGCTCTAGCCTTCGCGGGGCGCGCCAGATTTTGCCTGGCGGGACCTGGCTTTTTGCTCCTCAAGCCATTGATCAAAATCCCTGAAATCCAATGGCTTGAGAAACGTAATCCCAATGCCCGTTGCGTTCGACCACATGACCTTGGCGCGGCGAGGCGCCAGCCCCAGGATCGTCACCAGCACATCCTCTCCGGGATTGAGACAGGTTTCGCCTGTAAGGCCTGCGCCGGACAACGAAACATCCCGAACCTTGAGGACGGACTTTTCGGCTTCAGCGGAAATGCTCGCGTCGGTATCGCAGACGTATCGCGGTGCCCGCGGTTTTTCGCGACGCAACTTGGGCTGCTCTCGCGACAGAAATCGTTCGACGTCAATTTCCTTGTCGAACAGGATGCCGATTGATTTTTCGGCCACCCAGCGCACGGTCCCTGCAACTTTCAGGTCGGAGCGGATTTCCAGCACCAGCGGGTCCCCCGGTGTAAATGAAAGGCGCGTTTCAATTTTTGCGCCAGTTTGGGAGAGGTTCAAAACGCGACCCAATGATTGTCTATCTTCGGTTGTCACCTTGGCCAGAAGGAAAACCGACATGTGCCGCTTGGCAGTCCGACGTTCGGCGGCCTGGCTGGCGATTTTCGGCGGCTTTTCCTGAAACATTGGTGCACTCTCCATCATCAGGTCATGTCTGACCTTGGCCGTCCCGGTAGCGGCAAGTCAAAAGTCCGCGCGACGCTTTAGGGAACGGCATTTCGGAGAGTATCTATAGGCCCACAAGCTAATTATTTTGTGAGCAAACGTCGCAAAAAGGCAAAATTGAACTTGTCGCTGCAGCGTGTAGCATCGTTGGACAGAATTTTGCCCGTCGGCTATTCGCCGAATGTAGGCTCACCTGTAGTCAGCCGCCGGATCGAGGCATCGATCATGTCAATGGTCGACGCCATGAGCGCGGCAGCCTCTATCATGTCATGCTCGTCCAGTTTTTGGAGCAAATCAGCGGCCTCGCGCCGGATTTCCAGAATGGGTGCGTGATCGGACATAGGCAGATCCTCAAACACTTCCCACGGCATCATACACCCCTTGCATGATCTTCTCCCCTGACGGGTCGCTGGCTACTCATGTTGTGATTAACGGCGCATGAGCGATAATTTATAGTTTTCGAGGCCGGTTGCGTTGCCGGGCCCTGCCGCTGCCAAGTTGACGAGGTCGGTTTGTCCGCGCATGGAATTCCGATGCGGTTTTTTTCAGACAATGCGGCTTCGGTGCATCCGAAGGTTTTGGAAGCGATTGCGCGCGTCAATCAGGTCGACACCGCCTATGATGGAGACGCGCTCAGTCGCTCGCTCGATGCGGCCTTTTCCGAGATGTTCGAATGTGACGTTGCGGCGCTCTGGGTTTCCACCGGAACTGCCGCAAATGCATTGGCGCTGGCCAGCCTTTGCCCGCCACATGGCAGCGTCATTTGTCATGCAGAAGCGCATATTCAGATCGACGAATGTGGCGCTCCCGAATTCTATACGCATGGCGCGAAGCTCCTGCTTGGGCAAGGGGAGGGCGCAAAACTTTCTCCGGATTCAATACGCGCCATCGCCGGATCGATCCGCAAAGATGTCCATCAAGCCCAGCCACATGCAGTGTCGATCACAAATGCGACGGAATATGGCCTGACGTATGGCGCAGGGGATGTCAGCGCCATTGGTGCGCTGACAAAGGAATTGGGTTTGCGCCTGCACATGGATGGGGCGCGGTTTGCCAATGCCGTGGTGTCTACGGGGGAAGCCCCGGCCGACCTGACTTGGCGCGGCGGCGTCGATGCACTGAGCTTCGGTTTTGTCAAAAACGGGGGGATGAGCGCTGAAGCGTTGATCTTCTTCGACCCAGAACTGGCAGAAGCGACGCGCTATCGGAGAAAGCGTGGCGGACACCTCCTTTCAAAGGGCCGCTATTTGGCCGCGCAGATTCTGGCGATGCTCGAAGATGGGCTGTGGCTTGAAAATGCGCGCGCAGCAAATGCGGGGGCGGCAACTTTGGGCCAGGCGGCAGGCCCTCGGCTGGTTTATCCGGTTGAGGCAAACGAAGTCTTCATCCGCGTGAAGGCAGAGGAGGCCGCACGCCTTCGGGCGCAGGGTTTTGACTTTTATGATTGGGCGCCTGGTGAAATCAGACTTGTGACGTCCTGGGATCAGCCACCGCACGAAGTTTCTGCTTTGGCAACGGCTATCGCAAAATTGTGAGCCAACCATTCGGGCATTCCTTGCTGAGCCTGAAGGTCCAGGTTCCGTTCTGGATTTGCACGCTCATCTGGGGCACGACATGGTTCGTGATCCGCGGGCAACTGGGAATTGTTCCGCCAAGCTGGTCAGTGACGTACCGTTTTGGCGTCTCTGCGCTTGTGATGTTTGCTTACGCATGGCTCAAGGGCGAACGGCTGACACTTGATAGGCGGCAGCACCGATTTGTGCTCCTGTTTGGCGTGGCTCAATTCGTCTTCAATTTCAATTTCGTCTATCGCGCCGAGGCCTATATCACGTCGGGATTGGTGGCCATTCTGTTCGCCTTGCTGATTATACCCAACACCTTGCTGGCTCGATTTTTTCTAGGCCTGCGCGCTACGAAGCAATTCTATTTGGGATCTTCGGTCGCGATTGCAGGGATCGTGCTGCTTTTCATCAACGAATATCGACAGGGAGGCGGTGGTGACACCGTGCTGCTCGGGATCGGATTGACGCTTCTTGGCGTGCTTTCCGCCTCCATTGCGAACATTTTGCAGGCCACCCCCAGAGCACATGAGATGCCAATGGCAACAATGCTTGCCTGGGGAATGACATGGGGCACTTTGGCCAATGCTCTATGGGCATGGGGCTCGGCTGGGCCACCGAGCATCGAATGGAACACTACTTATATTGGTGGCGTCCTGTATCTCGGGATTGCGGCCTCGGCAGCGGCGTTCATGGCCTATTTCAGCGTCATCCGGATGATCGGGCCGGGGCCGGCGGCCTATTCCGGGATCATTACTCCGGTCATCGCAATGGTGATTTCAACCCTGTTTGAGCATTATCGCTGGACTGGGATTGCAGCAGGCGGCGGTGCATTGGCAATGGCGGGGCTGGTCATTGCGCTCAGCACCCGAAGACCTGTTGCAAAGTCCGCATAGCGCGGCGTCCAGCCAAGCAGGCGTTTGGCTTTTCCGTTCGAGACGCGCCTGTTCTCCGAATAGAATGCGCGCCCTTCCTGACTGAGTCCGGCGGCCTCGAGCGAGAGGAGGGGAGGGTAGTCCAGCCCCGCAATGTCGCACGCTGCCTCAATCACTTGATTTTGCGAACAGGGCGAATCATCGGCAAGATTGTACACGCCCGGCGGTCCGTCAAAGCTCGCCTGCACTGCTGAGACGATATCATCGACATGGATGCGGCTGAAAACCTGGTTGGGCAAATCGATCCGGTGCGCTTTGCCCTGTTTCACACGATCCAATGCCGAACGACCCGGCCCGTAGATGCCTGGCAGCCGAAACACGCGCGTCTTGGGCGAAAGCTTCTGCCAGTCACGGTCCGCCTGATTGCGGCTTTCACGTCGGCCCTTGATGTGCGCGGACTCATCGACCCATGCTCCGCGTGTATCGCCATAAACTCCGGTCGAGGATAGATAGCCGATCCATTGTGCCGGACTTGCGCATATGGCCTCCCCATAGGTCTGCAGAACAGGATCTCCGTCAACGACGGGTGGAACCGAAGAGAGAATATGGCTCGCTTGCGCAATGGCCAGTTTGACATTGCCGACATCGTCGAAATGCAAGTCCCCCGCCGAGCCGGTGGCATGCACTTCCCAGCCCAGAAAACTGGCAGATGCAGCGAGCCGCGATGCGGTATAGCCCAATCCGAAGATTAACAGGTTCGACATGTTACCTTAGCTGTGGATCGGCCAAATGTCGCGCTTTCCACTCCATGGACTTTTGCACCCGCGTGCGGCCTGACGGATGATCGTAGAACAGGAATTCTTCCATCTGGCCGGGCTCGATCTTGCGATATTCGGAAAGCTGCATTGCGGCCTGGGCAAACCCGTCGGGCTCGCGCGCGATGTCGAGCCCGAAGGCGTCCGCCTCGCTCTCATGGGTTCTGATCAGCGTATTCTTCACGGGCGTCATGGCTAGAATTAGGATCGTGATCACAATCGAGTAAATCGGCCATGCTGCGACATCGTCAATCCCTCGAATGCCCCAGCCAGCCCCCCAGCGCGTGACGATCCCGGGTACAACCAGTGAGGCAATCCAGAAACAGAAACCGAATATCAGACCGAATCCGAGCGCGAGTTTAAGGCCGTGGTTCAGAACGTAATGACCCATCTCATGCCCCATAACCGCAGCGGTTTCAGCAAGTGTCGTACGATTGAGGAGATTGTCGTTGAGCGAAATGCGGATTGTCGGGCCGAGCCCTGACACATTTGCTGAAATTCGCTTGTGCTGTTTCGATTGATCGAAAACATAAATGTGATCGGCGGGAATGCCCCGGGATTGGGCCATGCCCACAATCCTGTCGCGGACCGGGCCTGGCGCGAGCTCGGTGTATGTGTTGAACAGAGGATTGATGAAAACTGGCGCGATCATGATGAAAAAGGCCAGGGTCAGCGCTGCCATTCCCGTGCCCCAAATCCACCAGCGCTTCGGAGTCCTGCGGATACCATTCATGATGAGGGCAATGATCACCGAAAACGCGATGACATTGATCACGAGCTCGATACCCTGTTCGCCAGCCCATGGACCAAAACCCTGGCTTAGCAGGTCGTATTGCTTTTCCCGGACATAGCCTGTGTAGATCGTCCATGGCGCGACGATGATCGTACTGACGACTACATAGGGAACGCTGTAGAGCATCGATTGCACAAAGCGCCGTTTGCTGGCTCGTTCGGCCCAATCCCTGAAACGGCTTGAAAGGCGAGTGCGTAAAATCAGAAGATCAACAAGCACGGAGACCAGAGTGCCCCATAGCAACAACCAGTATCCGCCTTCAAAATACGCGTCCGACTGCGCGCGGGCCGCGCCCTTGAGCGTTGCGAGATAGGCTTCGGTTGCCGCTTCAGCATCGAAAGCCGCTGCAAAAGCGGCCGTTGGAACGACGGTACAGCACACCACTACCGCAAACAGATTTAGAATTTTCGGTCTCATTTGCCCTCCAGTGTAATATTAGAATAATACACTTGTCGATGGATTGATCAACCCTGCCGGGTCGCCTAGGTTCCCGGCATGCTTGATGCCTTGAATGCCCCCGCCGCCCCGACTGTTGTTCGCAGGGAAGATTATCGTCCGCCCGACTGGCTTGTGCCATCGGTTCGGCTGGAGTTCAAATTGTCGGTGGAGCGAACCCGGGTTCACGCAACGTTGCTCGTTGAACGCAATGGTCGCCATGATCGACCGCTGCGACTGGATGGTGATGAGCTGCAGCCAGCTGCATTGCGCGTGGATGGCGAAGAAACAAGCAACTGGTCGCTGGATGCCGGCGCTTTGGTCCTGCCGCTAAGTGGCGACCAACATACGATTGAAACAGAAGTCGAGTTGAACCCCGCAGCCAACACCAAGCTGATGGGCCTCTATGCATCTGGCGGACTCCTTTGCACTCAGTGTGAGGCTGAAGGGTTCAGGAGGATCACTTTCTTTCCCGATCGGCCCGATGTGCTCAGCCGCTACCACGTCCGGATGGAAGCGGATCGCGGGTCATTTCCCATTCTGTTGTGTAACGGCGATCCAGTGGGGGGCGGCGAGTTGCCTGCCGGCCGCCACTGGGCTGAGTGGAACGACCCATTTCCGAAGCCTGCCTATCTTTTCGCCTTGGTGGCTGGCGATCTCCACGCAAACCGTGACGGTTTTACGACAATGTCCGGTCGCAAGGTCGATCTCGCAATCTGGGTCACGGAGCGCGATCTTCCGAAGA
This sequence comes from Sphingomonadales bacterium, assembly GCA_016704425.1. Classification (GTDB taxonomy): domain Bacteria; phylum Pseudomonadota; class Alphaproteobacteria; order Sphingomonadales; family Sphingomonadaceae; genus Aquisediminimonas. Next base: position 621,360 of record JADJAC010000002.1, on the reverse strand, counting down.
CGGCGCACGCGATGGCGGCTCTCAAGACCAGCATGAAATGGGATGAAGACGTCTACGGACGCGAATATGATCTCGCCATTTTCAACATCGTTGCCGTGGATGACTTCAATTTCGGTGCGATGGAAAACAAGGGCCTCAACATATTCAATTCACGCTATATTCTGGCAGATCCGGATACGGCGACGGACATGGACTATGACGGCATTCTGGGGGTTGTGGCGCATGAATATTTTCACAACTGGTCGGGCGATCGCGTTACCTGCCGAGACTGGTTCCAGCTTTCGCTGAAAGAGGGCTTCACGGTCTTTCGGGACCAGTGCTTTTCGGCCGACCAGGGTTCCGCGCCGGTAACGCGGATAGAAGACGTGCGTATGCTTCGCGCTTCGCAGTTTCAGGAGGATGCAGGTCCTCTCGCGCATCCCGTGCGTCCCGAATCCTACATCGAAATCGCAAACTTCTACACGGCGACGGTCTACAACAAGGGCGCCGAGATCATCCGCATGATGCTTACGTTGCTCGGACCGGAAAAATTCCGCGCCGGTAGCGACCTTTATTTTGCGCGACATGACGGCCAAGCCGTGACGTGCGAGGACTTTGTACTTGCAATGGAAGAGGCCAGTGGCGTCGACCTCCGCCAGTTCCGGCTCTGGTATTCGCAAGCCGGAACGCCGCATGTCAAAGTAAGTTTGATGCATGACGCAACCGCGCAGGAAGCGGTGGTGAAGCTTGAGCAATCGATTCCGGATACTCCGGGACAGACCAACAAGCTGCCAATGACGATTCCTTTCAAGCTAGCGCTCTTCGATCGTGACTCTGCAAATCGCGAGATTGAGCGCCTCGAAATCCTCACAGGCGCCAAAATGGAAATTAGAGTACCGGGATTTGCAAAGCGTCCGGTCCTGTCCATCAACCGTGGCTTTTCCGCTCCGATCATTGTGGAAAGCGACAGGAGCGCGGCTGATCTAGCGTTTCTTTCGGCACATGATGACGATCCATTCGGGCGATATGAAGCCATGCAACAGCTCATGCTCGATACGCTGGTTGGTGCCGTGAGCGGGGGTAAAACCGATCATGGCCCGGTCATCGAAGCGGTGCGCAATACACTGACCAACAATGCCCTTGATCCGGCATTTGTGGCTGAGGCCGTGCTGCTGCCAAGCGAGGCATTTATCGGTGACCAGATGCTGGTGGTGGATCCCGACGCGATCAATGCGGCGCGTGAGGCCCTTCGCCGTGGCCTTGGGCGCTCGCTCGAAGGATTATGGCGCGGTGCGTTTGCCGCGCACGCGGCCAAGCCGTTTGAATATAGCCCCCTTGCGAAGGGAAGTCGCCGCCTGCGCAATGTCTCGCTGGGATATCTGGCCGGGGCTGGGGCGCCCGACGCCGCAAAGATGGCATTCAATCAGTTCGAGGCTGCAGACAATATGACAGACCGGCTGGCGGCGCTCGGGACGCTTGTCAATTCCGACGCGGAAGAACGGGTGGCTGCGCTGGATATCTTCTACAATCGCTATCGGGACAACCCGCTGGTAATCGACAAATGGTTTACAACGCAGGCGCTCTCGACGCGGAAGGATACTATCAGGGCGGTCCAGGATTTGCGGGAGCATGCCGACTTTACGCTTCACAACCCGAACAGAGTCCGCGCCTTGGCGGGAGCTTTTTCCGTCAACCAGCAACAGTTCAATCTTGCCGATGGGTCGGGCTATCGTTTCCTTGCAGACATCCTCCTGGCGCTCGATCCGATCAATCCGCAGACCTCCGCCAAGCTGCTTCCGCCGCTTGGACGTTGGCGCCGGTTTGATGCTGCGAGGCAGGCATTGATGAAGGCAGAGCTGGAGCGAATCGTCGCCAAACCGGGACTGAGCAAGGACTTGTATGAACAAGCATCAAAAAGCCTGGCCAACGAGTAGAGCGGCCACTCTTGCGAGCCAGCAAATTAGGGTCGCTTTTGCTTCGCTGATGCGAGGCCTGGCAAAAGCGTGCCAAGATACGCGATACGCCCGGTTGGGCGTTTGACCTCGTCCAGACCCGCAGTCCAGGCAAACACGTCAGCATATTGCAGTCTCGGTGGCGCAACAGCGCCCCGCGCGGGGTAGATGAAGCCGTGAACGGGCCAGGCCGCGCCACCCATATCGTCGTTCGGCGCATACCAGACCCGCACTGCGCTCCAGTCTCCGGCCTCGGACACGTCGATGGCCTTGACATCGCGTTCGACTTGGCCGCGTCGGCCATTGATCGGTGACCAGTTAGCATGGGTGATGAGGATTGTGCGTTCATCAATGATGTCACTGACAGTGGCCACATGGCCGAGTTCCATCCGGCCGTGAGGGATGAATGCCAGGACAGCTCCGATTTTCGGGCGATGGCCTCGCTTATAACGCCCTTCGGCTTGATCCCACCAAGTGTATGCGTCGCCATAGATCTGGATGCCCGAAATGGCACGGGCAAAGGGAACGCACTCCCAATGGTAGCGCGGCATCGGTTCGGCAAGCGGGATCGCACCAAGTGGGGCAGTTGCTCCCAGCAAAGCGCAAAGTGCCGCAATCGATCTTGCCAGCCGGATCATACGGTTTCCTGGAACTCCCCCGAAAAAGTCGCCATGCCACAATGCCAAGGAGGGAGTTTTGACAGTTATGGTTAATTTGGTGATAACCTTCGGGCGGCCGCCGACATTTTTCTTGACGGACTTGACCGGGCCCCCATTCATGCGCGACGGCTAACTCATGAACCTAGATGCCCTGCTCTCCGCCGAATTTTCCAACCTTCCTGAAATTGTCCGTTGTCATGCGGTCATGAGGCCTGATGCAATTGCCGTTGCCGATCCCGAAGTCAGACTCACCTGGGCCGAATTTGACATGCTGGGTGACAGGATTGCGGCGCGGCTCCAGCGGGAAGGCGTCGGACCCGGGCGCGGTGTAGCGTTGGCAGGCTTCAATTCGGCTCATCATGTCGCTGTGTGGCTTGGCGTCATAAGGACCGGTGCGGTTGCCGGACTGATAACCTATTCGGCCACCGGCGAACAAATGGCTGCGATGATTGCCGATACCGGCGCGCGGCACATGTTCCTCGATGCCGGGGCTGCGGCGACACTGGCGGGCTTTGATCTCGGTGACATCCAGCGGATCGCAATGGACGGGAGTGATGCCGGAGAGTCGCTGCTTCAATGGATGGATCCCGAAGGCAGTGTGCCGGAGCCGGTCGAGATCAAGCCCGAAAGCGGCTTCAACATCATCTACTCCTCCGGCACCACCGGCATTCCAAAGGGCATCGTTCACAGCCATGCGATGCGTTGGCAGCACATCCAGCGCGGCTTGCCTGCTTATGGCCCCGACTCTGTCACGATCCTCTCAACGCCAATGTATTCCAACACGACAATGGCTTCATTTCTTCCGACCATCGGTTCTGGCGGAAAGATTGTCCTCATGAAGAAGTTTGATGCGCACGGCTTTCTCGCACTCGCCGAGCGCGAGCGCGCGACCAATACGATGCTTGTCCCTGTCCAGTATCGTCGCATCATGGCGCTCCCGGATTTCGACAGTTTCGACTTGTCGAGCTTTGTCATGAAATATTGCACAAGCGCGCCTTTCCCGGCAGCGCTCAAGGCCGATATCGTGAAGCGCTGGCCCGGCGGTCTTATCGAGATTTACGGATTGACCGAAGGCGGCGGGGTTTGCCTGCTTGAAGCGCACAAATATCCAGACAAGCTTCATACTGTCGGACAGCCGTCTCCGGGCCATGACATGCGTGTAATCGAAGAGGATGGAAATGAACTGCCTCCGGGATCGGTTGGAGAAATCGTCGGCCGTTCGCCTGCAATGATGACCGGGTACAACAACCGACCGGACGCGACCAAGGCTATGCATTGGTACGATAATGAAGGTCGACTTTTCTATCGTCATGGGGACATCGGCCGGTTCGATGAGGACGGGTTCTTGACCTTGATGGATCGCGCAAAGGACATGATCATATCGGGTGGCTTCAATATCTACCCCAGCGATTTGGAGGCGGTTTTGCTGCAGCATCCGGGCGTTGTCGAAGCCGCTGTCATCGGTGCGCCCAGCGAGGAATGGGGGGAAACGCCCGTGGGCTTTGTAGTCTTGCGTGACGGCATCAAGACCGAAGAGGTCCTAATGTTCGTCAACAGCAAGGTGGGAAAGACACAGCGTCTCAACCGTCTGATCGAAACTGGCGAACTCCCCAGGAGTGCTATTGGTAAAGTCCTAAAGCGCGAGCTTCGCGATAGCTTGACGTAAACGTAAAGCTGTTCCATTTGCACTTATCATCAAGGGAGTGTGACCATGTCTGAAGTCTTGACCGAAGTGCGCGATGGCGTGCTGATTATTACGCTGAACAGGCCAGAAGCCAAGAATGCTGCCAACCGGGCACTTGCCGAGGGCGTTGCTGCAGCGCTCGACACTTTGGATGGGGCCGATACCCTTCGCGTCGGGATCATTACCGGTGCTGGCGGAACCTTCTGTTCCGGAATGGATCTGAAGGCGTTTCTGCAAGGCGAATTGCCTTCAATCAAAGGAAGAGGATTTGCCGGCCTTACGGAAGCGCCGCCGAAAAAGCCGCTGATCGCCGCTGTCGATGGCTATGCTCTAGCGGGGGGATTCGAGATTATGCTGGCATGCGACCTGGTCGTTGCAAACGCCCAGGCCAAATTTGGCATTCCGGAAGCGAAGCGCGGTCTTGCTGCAGCTGCTGGTGGGCTTGTTCGGCTGCCGCGTCAAATCAGCCCGCGGCTTGCCATGGAACTGGCGCTGACTGGCGATTTCATCACTGCACAGCGTGCCTATGAAATAGGTCTGATCAATCGCCTGACCGACGGCGTGGCGTTGGATGGGGCCTTGGAACTTGCAGCAAGTATCACTGCAAATGGCCCGCTGGCGGTCGCGGCTTCCAAGCGCGTCATAGTAGAATCGCGGGATTGGTCGGAGAGCGACATGTGGAAAAAGCAGACCGAGGCCCTCGGGACTCTCTTCATGAGCGAGGATGCTCGAGAAGGGGCGGCTGCCTTTGCACAGAAGCGCAAGCCTGAATGGAAAGGGCGATAACCGGATTCAATACGATCGAAGCGCTGATCGGCGCTTCGATCAATCGCCCGATTAGCGTTCGAGCGCAGCGAGCCTTATGACGTCGTCACCAAGTGTGAAGGGGTCACTACGCTTGGTCTTGTTGGCATATATAAATCCAAAGGCAGGATAGTTGGTCGTGCCAAAACCGTTGCTGCCCGAATGCCAGATTTTCACCCGACTCCAGTCCCCATTTTCCGAAACATCAATGGCACGCACATCGCGCTCAATGCCGCCGCGCCGCGACCAGTTTGCATGCGTCAGGAGAATTTCGCGGTCGTTGACGATCTTGCTGACCATCGCGACATGGCCGTAGCCCATTTTGCCATAGCCCGGCATCGCAAGGACGGAACCTTCGCGAGGATTGCTTCCGCGGTCATAGCGATCGGCCGCCTGAGCCCACCAAGTCTTTGCATTTCCGCGGATATCGATCCCGGACACTTCACGCGCAAATGGCACGCACTGCAAATACCGGCTGGCATTTGCCGTTGCCGGGAGGAGACTTGCAGCAAGAACAATTGCGCTGATTGTGCGAGCGAGAAACTTCACCTGGATGCGACCCCGAACCTTGACCCTCTACCAAGGGTCTCGTGCCTGTGATCTTCGTCACATCCAAGCATTGATCGGTGGAGCGCACCTCGTCCGGGACGAGTCGTTTTGCCGCAAACGACTCGTCGTCAGACTCGTTCGGTTCATCCGGCAGAAAGGTCGGTCAGGCTTTCGCTTTGAGCGAATCGGCGACCTTGATCCCGTGTCGCTCGAGCGCCTCGACAATCTTTCCGGCACCTTCGAGATCGCCCCAGAACATTGGTCCGCCACGATAAACGGGCCATCCATAGCCATAGATCCAGACGACATCGATGTCGGAAGCGCGCTGGGCCTTGCCTTCCTCGAGGATCAGATAGCCTTCGTTGACCATGGGGTAGAGCGTGCGCTCAATGATTTCCTGATCAGTAATTTCCCGCTTAGCCATGTTCGATTTGGAACGGAAATCCTCAATGATTGCCAAGGCTTCCGGACTAGGGGTGCCGTTGCGCTTCTCATCGTAATCGTAAAAACCCTTGCCGGTTTTTTGTCCCCATCGGCCGGCGGCGCAGAGGGCTTCGCGGATGGTCTCGATCCGGTTAGGGTCGCGGTGCCAGCCAATGTCCAATCCCGCCAGGTCGGACATCTGGAACGGCCCCATTGGCATGCCGAAATCGGTATGAACCTTGTCGATCTGTTGTGGCGTTGCGCCTTCGAGCAGCAGTTGGCTAGCGGGCGCCTGCCGCTGGGCGAGCATGCGGTTGCCGATGAAGCCGTGGCACACGCCTGCGACAACTGCGACCTTTCCAATCTTCTTGCCGATGGCCATCGCCGTCGCGAGCACATCGGGAGCCGTCTTTTCACCCCTCACAACCTCGAGCAGCTTCATGACATTTGCCGGCGAGAAGAAGTGCATTCCAAGCACATCCTGCGGACGAGCCGTCGCCGCCGCAATCTCATCCACATTGAGGTAGGATGTATTTGACGCAAGGATCGCACCCTGCTTCACGATCTTGTCGAGCTTGCCGAACACGTCCTTCTTGACGTCCATATTCTCGTAGACGGCTTCGATAACAAGGTCGCATTGCGCAAGATCGTCCAGCGAAAGGCTTGGGGTCAGCAATCCCATCATCTGTTCCACGCGTTCTTGCGTGAACCGCCCCTTGGCGGCGGATGCCTCATAATTCTTGCGGATGAGAGCCACGCCACGATCAAGCGCGTCCTTTTGCATCTCGACGATTGTCACCGGAATTCCTGCGGCAAGGAAGTTCATCGTTATGCCGCCGCCCATCGTGCCCGCGCCGATAACGCCGACTGTCTTCACATCCCGCAGTGCCGTGTCCTTGGGCAGGCCATCAATTTTCGCCGCCTGACGTTCGGAAAAGAACATATAGCGCTGTGCGGCGGATTGGCTGCCTGTCATCAGTTTCATGAACTCTTCGCGTTCAAATTTCAGGCCCGCATCAATGTCTGCGTGGGCGGCAGCTGCCTCGACGCAACGCAGGTTGGCGTAGGGAGCATCGAACCCCTTCCACTTGCGGCCATTTTCTGCCTTCAGCTTTTCAATGATGGCAAGGTCGCCCTTGACGGGGAGACTACACGTCGGGCGCGGGCCCTTTGCAATTGTCTCGCGCGCAAAGCGAATGGCGTCTTCCGCAAGGCTGTTTTCCCCGGCAAGCGCATCGACAAGGCCAGTCTCGAATGCTTTCTTTGCCGAAATCGGTTCGCCAAGGCTGCACATGACTGCCGCCTGTTCGATGCCGACCAATCGAGGTAGTCGCTGCGTGCCGCCGCCACCTGGCAAAAGGCCCAGCTTCACTTCCGGGACACCCAATTTGGCCGACGGAACCGCGATCCTGTAGTGGCAGCACATGGCGGTTTCGAGCCCGCCGCCGAGCGCCGTGCCGTGGATCGCAGCGACGATCGGCTTTGTTGAAGTTTCCATCTGTTTCAGCACGGACGCGAAATCAGGGCCTTGAGGCGGCTTGCCGAATTCGGTGATGTCGGCCCCGGCAATGAACGTCTGCCCTTCGCACCGCAGGACGATCGCCTTGATCGCCGGATCAGCCAGTCCTTGCTCGAACCCATCCTTCAGCCCCTGGCGGACGTGCCAACTCAGCGCGTTGACCGGTGGATTGTTGACCAGGACGACAAGAACATCGCCTTCGACATGAACGGTAACAGATTGCATTGGGTTTCTCCGAAAATTCAAGCGGCCAGAGCCGCATACATCATCGTTCTGATCTCTCGTCTGACCGGATATGTTGAGGACGGCATCAATTGCGTCATGAAGATCATGATCAAATCTTCGACCGGATCGACCAGAAATGCAGTCGAATACATCCCGCCCCAGTAGAACTCGCCCTTTGAGCCCGGGATCATGGTTGCCGCCGGATTTATGTTGCACGCAAAGCCAAGGCCGAAGCCTATCCCTGCATTTTCCGCTTCGCTGAACAGCGCCTTGGAATGCTGGGTCAAGTCACCACCACCAGGCAGGTGGTTGGCCGTCATCAATTCAAGGGTCTTGGGGCTGATGATCTGAATGCCGTCAAGCGCGCCTCCGTTGAGCAGCATCCGGCAGAAACGGTGATAGTCCGCAAGCGTCGAAGCGAGACCACCACCACCGGATTCAAATTTCCAGCCCTGTGCCCAAAGGCTATCTGAACCGGCCTTGTCCGTCTGGCGCATTTTCGTTGCTGGATCGAACGCAAAACACTCGGGAATACGGTGAGCCTGTTGAGCCGGTACCTTGAAACCCGTGTCGACCATGTCGAGCGGATCAAAGATGTGTTGCTTGAAATAGTCTCCCAATGATTGTCCGGAAATCCGTTCGACGAGAATGCCCAGGACATCGGTTGAAACAGAGTAATTCCAGCAAGTTCCCGGGTCGAATTGGAGTGGAATCTGCGCCAGATGGTCGATGAAGCTCTGGCTATCGTTCTTCAGCCAATGCTCAAGATCGGTCTTGCGATAGGCCGCATCGATCGGGGTCCGTTCCTGAAAGGAATAAGTAAGGCCCGATGTATGGCGCATGAGATCAATGATGCGAAACGGGCTGGTAGGCGGACGCGACACAAAGGGAATGGCACCGCCACCAGCCATGAACACACCAAGATTGGCAAATTCCGGAATGTATTTTGCGACCGGTTCCGACAAGGCAGCCTTGCCCTGCTCGACGAGCTGCATGAAGGCTATCGACGTGATCGGCTTCGTCATGGAGGCAATGCGAAAGATCGCATCGGTCTCGACACCAGAACTCCAAAGGTGTGCGATCTCATCGCCACGCCCGATCAGCAGGGCGGCATGCGGCAGTCGGCCGCTATCCAGATATTTGGCCTTGATAAAGGCGGGAATGCGCTCGAGCCGCTCCGGGAGGAATCCAAGCTCTTGAGGATCCGAGCAGGCAAGCGTCATACTGCGGGCTTTCCCGTTTCCTGACGTGTAACGGGATGCGAACTTGATAGCCCGCCATCAACGGCGATTGCTTGCCCATTGACGTAGCTTGCTTCGTCCGAAGCAAGGAACAAGGCCATGTTGGCAATTTCGCTGGGCTGTCCGGCACGGCGCAGCGGGTTAAGTCGGCCAACCTTGTCCATCTTGTCGTTTTCCCGGGCATAGACAAAGACACGTTCCGTCATCCCGGTTTCGATCAGGCCCGGGCAAATGGCATTGACCCGGATGCCCGTCGATGAAAGCTGTTGAGCCGAAGTCTTGATGAGATTGATCACACCCGCTTTGGAGGCAGAATAATGTGCACCGCCTGCACCGGAGCGAATGCCTGCTACGCTTGCCGTACAAATGATCGAACCGCCGCGCCCCTGCTCGAGCATGAGCTTGCCCGCATGCTTGACCATCAGCCAGGGACCGATCAGGTTTACGCGAAGAATTTCGGCGAAATCTTCAGCCTTGGCATCGAATATTCCGTCCATTCCGCCCGAGATGCCTGCATTCGCAAATGCAATATCCAAGCCGCCATAGCTCGTCTTTGCAACATCCACGAGCTTGGCAACGTCTGCTTCATTGCCGGCATCGATTTGTAGTGCAGTCGCTGTGCCGCCGGCGTCGGTGATGGCCTTGGCCGTTTCGAATACGGCTTCAGTCTTGTCGCCAATGACGAGTTTGGCACCCTCTGCGGCGAAACGCTTGGCACTGGCCCGACCAATGCCCGAACCGGCACCCGTTACGATTGCGACCTTGCCGTCAAGAGCACCCATTATGCACCTCCGCTGATTGTTGCGCCGCCATCGCAAACGATGGTCTGGCCCGTCGTGAACGCGCCAGCCTTTGACGCCAGGAAAACAGCTGCGCCGGCAATCTCATGGGGTTCACCGATGCGTTTGAGGCAAGCGGCGGCAGTCGACGCCTTGAGTGTATCGGGATTCTCCCAAAGCGCCCGGGCCATGTCTGTCCGGACCAGTCCCGGCGCAATGCAATTGACGCGCACACCCCGCGGACCGAATTCGACCGCAAGATTGCGTGCCATCTGCATGTCTGCTGCCTTGGAAATGCAATAGGCGCCAATGATCGGTGAGCCCTTGAGGCCTCCGACTGATGAAATGATGACGATTGATCCTTCTCCACGTTCCAGCATTTCGGGAGCGGTCATGGAAATCAGCCAATGATTGGACACGATGTTGTTGTCGAGGATCTTGCGAAACTGGTCATCACTGATGCCAAGCGACGGACCGTAATAGGGATTCGAGGCCGCATTGCAGATTACCGTGGTCACTTTTCCGAATGCACGCCGGGTTTCATTGACCAGATTCTGGAGATCGTCCTTTGACGAGATATTGGCCGGAACCGCAATCGCTGTACCTGCGCCGAACTGCATGTTGATCTCGGCCGCAGTCGCATCGCAGGCTTCAGCTTTGCGGCTTGAAATGACAACCTTGGCACCCTGAGCGGCCATCTCCAACGCAATGGCCTTGCCGATTCCGCGGGATGAGCCAGTTATGATCGCGACCTGTCCGGTCATGTCGAAAAGAGACATCCATTCCTCCTGGTTACGTGGCGAACGCGCTTATTGTGCGCCAGCCGCCTGAGCAAAGCTCCATGCGCGCTCGGCAAGCGGGGTAACGCGTTCGGACATGTTCTTGGCATGTGCCGACGACGCTGTCCCATCGATCACACGCTTCTTGATCCCCTGCATGATGCCGGCCAACCTGAAGAAGTTATAGGCAAAATACCAATTGAGATCGGGAAGTCCGTCACGCCCTGTCGCTGCGCAGTAGCGCGCCACAACCTCATCCAGTTCGGGAATGCCCAGAGCTTTTCGATCAAGATCCATCACACCTGATCGCCCACCATTTTCTGTTACCCATGCGAGCGCCACATAAGTGAAATCGGCCAGCGGATCGCCCAATGTTCCCAATTCCCAATCAAGTACAGCGATGACCTTCGGTTCGTTCGCTGCAAAGATCATGTTGTCGATGCGATAGTCGCCGTGGACGATGCTTGTCCGAGTCTGTTCCGGCAAGGTTGCCGGCAGGAATTCGATCAGCCTTTCCATCTCGGGCATGGTTTCGGTTTCGGATAACCGATACTGCTTGGTCCAACGATCGACCTGACGACCGAAATAATTGCCCGGTTTTCCATAGTCCGAGAGACCAGCTTTTTCGAAGTCTACACTGTGGAGGGCTGCCAAAGTATCTATCATCGCATCATAAGTCGTGCGACGCTCATCCGGGCCGCTTGCATCGGGCATGGCCCCATCCCAGATCGTCCGCCCTTCGACCATTCCCATGATGTAGAACCAGCTGCCGATCACATTTTCATCGGTGCAAAGCCCATAAGGTTTGGCGACAGGAAATCCTGTCGGATATAGCCCGGCAATTGCCTTGAATTCGCGATCGACGGCATGCGCTGACGGGAGCAATGGCCCAAAAGGCTTGCGGCGCAAGACATACGACCCTGAAGGTGAATCGATCCGATATGTGGGGTTCGACTGGCCGCCAGCAAACTTGCCTTGACGGAGCGGCCCTTTGAAGCCTTCGACATTGGCTTCCATCCAGGCTGTCAGCTTGGCCTCGTCAAGTTTGTCTGCTCCTTCGGGCGCAACGGTGCCCGAAAAAAGTTTCTGCGCGTCCATTGGAGTCGTTGCCATCAAAACCTCACTGATCGAAGACGATGACGGAGCGAGCGCTGGCACCGCCCTTCATCTTTTCGAATCCCTCATTGATGCCTGAAAGCGGTATCCGCTCCGCAATGATCGAGTCGAGATCGAGTAGGCCGCGAATATAGAAATCCACAAGTCGTGGGATATCGACCGGGAACCGGTTTCCACCCATGATTGCGCCTTGCAGCTTCTTGCCTGACAAAAGGTCCATTGCCGAAAGGCCGACCTTTTCAGCCAGAGGCATCATGCCAAGGATTGTGGCCGTCCCTCCACGCCGCAAAACACTAACTGCGAGTTGCGCCGAAGCTGGCCGACCGACAGCTTCAATCGCGTGATCGACCCCGCCCTTTGTCATTTCGACGATCGTCGCAGCCGCACCATCGGCAGAAGCATCGATGACGTCCGTCGCACCGAGCTTCCTTGCCAGCTCCCGCTTTTCCGGGATTGGGTCGGCAGCGATGATCCGCCCCGCACCGGCAATCTTGGCAGCATTGATTGTTGCCAGGCCAACACCGCCGCAACCGACCACCGCGACCGTTTCGCCCGGCGTGACCTTGCAGGCATTAAAGATCGTTCCTGCTCCGGTCGTGACAGCGCAGCCGATCACGGCGGCCCGGTCCAGCGGCATTTCAGGATCAATCTTCACACAGGCGTGCTCGTGGATCAGCATGTGTTCGGCAAATGCAGACAGATTGAGCATCTGGTTGACGATCGACCCATCCGGCCGCGTGATCCGCGGCGCATCGGTTGGGGCACGGCGCGTGTCGCCGCCCAGGCAGAGCGACATCCGGCCTGTAACGCAATATTCGCAATGTCCGCAAAACGCTGACAGACACGAGACTACAGCGTCGCCAACCTTTACTGTGCGGACTTCGCTGCCCACCGCCTCGACGATCCCGGCGGCCTCATGGCCAGGGATCGCAGGAAGCGGATGGGGATATGCACCTTCGATGAAATGCAAGTCCGAGTGGCAAAGCCCGCACGCTGCGGTGCGGATGAGCACTTCATGCGGTCCCGGCTTGGAAATGACGACGTCTTCGATCACCAGCGCCTGACCGGGCTGAATCAGGACAGCTGCTTTCATCGTGTCACCGCCAGATCGCCGCTTGAAAGACCGGCAGGGCTTGCTTCTCCATATTTGCCGAGTTCAAGGCGCGCGATTGCCCGAGCATGCACTTCATCCGGACCATCGGCCAGTCGCAGCGTGCGCTGATGCGCCCAGGCTGATGCCAGGCCAAAATCCTCCGAAACGCCGCCGCCGCCATGGGCTTGAATTGCATCATCGATGATCTTCAACGCCATATTCGGCGCCTGAACCTTGATCATCGCGATTTCGCAGGCCGCGGCCTTGTTGCCGACAGTATCCATCATATGGGCCGCCTTGAGGCAAAGCAGGCGCGTCATGTCGATATCGATGCGCGCACGTGCGATGCGTTCGTGCCAGACCGTCTGTTGGGCGATTGTCTTGCCAAAGGCAACGCGCGTCGTCAGGCGACGGCACATCTTTTCCAGCGCTTCCTCAGCCACGCCGATGGTCCGCATGCAGTGATGGATGCGCCCTGGCCCAAGCCGACCCTGGGCGATTTCGAATCCCCGCCCTTCGCCATAAAGGATATTGTCAGCCGGGACGCGAACGTCCTTGAGTTCAATCTCCATATGACCGTGCGGAGCATCGTCGTAGCCGAAGACCGGCAAATGACGCAGAATGTGCACGCCGGGTGCATCGAGTGGCATGAGGATTTGCGATTGCTGCTGGTGGCGTTGGGCACCGGTATCGGTCTTGCCCATCACAATCGCAATCTTGCAGCGAGGATCGCCGGCACCACTTGACCACCATTTGCGGCCGTTGATGACATATTCATCACCGTCGCGCGTAATTTTGGTCTCGATATTGGTCGCATCAGATGACGCGACAGCTGGTTCTGTCATGAGGAAGGCGGAACGGATCTCGCCCTTCATGAGCGGAACCATCCATTTGCGCTTTTGTTCGGCCGTGCCGTAGCGATTGAACACTTCCATGTTCCCCGTATCAGGCGCCGAACAATTGAAGATTTCGGAGGCAATTCCGACCCGACCCATTTCTTCCGCACAAAGGGCGTACTCAAGGTTGGTCAACTGCGGACCGTCAAATTCTACTGTGTCATCAAGATGGGGATTGGCACCGCGCGGCGGCATGAAAAGATTCCAAAGGCCGACAGCCCGGGCTCTTGCCTTTTCTTCTTCGATTACCTGGAGCACTTTCCAGCGATCGCCGGTCGCTTGCTCGGCATGATAATCCTTCACGCGTGGCCGGACATATTGATCAATGTGGTTCTTGATGCGATCGCGCCAGTAGGTTTCGCGTTCGTTCAGGGTGAAGTCCATGTGAGTCGTCCTCTCGATTTACCTTTACGTCAATGTCAGCATCAGTCGGGGAATTCCAGCCCCTCAATTGCCTGAAAATTGTGTTTGTTGCGCAAGCCGCCTGACACGTGCCTCGTGATCGGCGCGGCGGATCGGGAATTGCGCAATCAGATAAATCGATGTGCCCCCAAGGCATACAAGGACCGCGATCTGCAGCACCATCAACATATCAAGCACCGGCAGCGCCACTTGGCCAGGCGTGGCGTTCTTGGGAAACTGGGCAAGGCTCAGGATCAGTCCGGTCAGGAAAATGCCCGCTCCGGTCGCAAATTTCTGCACAAAGAACAGCCCTGCAAAAAACAGTCCTTCGGTGCGTTGACCGGATCGCTCCTGCGCCGCCTCAACTACGTCGGCGGCCATGGATTGGCCGAGCATCATGCTGGCAACCGAAAATGCATTCGCCAGCGTGATTACAAGGAACAATACCGGAATCAGCGTGGCGCTGCCGTTTTCCGGGAACAGGCCGAAAAGGCGCAAGCCATAGGGCATGATGGCGAAGAGCAAAGAGATAGATCCGAAGACGGCGGCGCCAACATGCTTTTCGATCCGTGACTGAACGAAACCCACAAGAAGGAAAGCCGCAACAACACCGACGAACAGGGTTGCCGAATAGGCGAGAAAGCCGGTCTGCGGCATTTCCCAGAGAAATGTAAGCATATAGGCGGCAGAAGAAAATGCGACGCCCGTGTTCGTATAAGTGAGCAGTGTGCTGCCGAGAATGATCAGGTAAGCCCTGTTGGAGAGCGTCTCACCAATGTGGCTCAGCGTCGCCCGCAAGGGCAGTTTTCTGGGCTTCTCGGCCGGCAGGCGTGCAAGCCGTTTGTGAGTTGTCAGAGTGGATGTCAGTGTCACTGCGAGGATGATCGCTGCGCCGGCAAGACCGTACTTATGGTACCCATTGATATTCAGTTGCCCGACTGGATATCCCGGCTCCGGAACGAGAAAGACCGCAAAGGCCAGGATCAACATCAACAAGCCACCTCCCCAAGCGGAGAGGAAGCGCCAGCGCGTGATCGAGGTCCGTTCGTCGTAATCTGCCGAAAGTGCGGGAACGACAGTCAATGCCGGGACTTCATAGCAGGAGACTGATGCCCGCATCAGAAATGCTATCACCAGCAAATAAACGTAAAGACCGGTGCCTAGGGAAGACGGCGGAAACCAAAGTAGGGTCCAGCAAAACGCCATTGGGACGATTGCGGCATACATCCAGGGATGGCGCTTGCCCCAATGCGTATAGGTCTTGTCCACAAAGTGCCCGACAAACGGGTCGACGATTGCATCGAGAAACAGTGCAACCAGCAAGACAAGGCCGACGAGCCCAGGATCGAGTCCCATAACCTGATTGTAAAACAGCAGAAGCAATGTGCTGAAGCCATTGTCCTTCACGCCATAGGCGGCCGAGCCTATGCCGTGACCGACCTTTACACGAAAAGGCAGGCGTTCTGCCGGGGGGACAGCGCTCATGGCGCGCTCGCGACAAAGGCCTCCAGCGAGGAAAACATGCCAGGGGCATTCTCGTCCCAGGAATGGCGCGGACCTGTCAGCAGGCCGCCATCGACGAGCATGTAGGTCCCGGTCATGAAACGCGACTCCGGTCCTGCAAGGAACAAGACCGTATTGGCGATATCATCCGGTTCGCCGCCACCCTTGACGGGTTGGGCGTGGGCCGCGACGTCGGCAATCATTGCATTGGCCACTTCGCGCTGTTCCTTTGGAACCTCAAGGGCTGTGGCAAAGATGTTGGTCTTGATGAAGCCGGGGCAAATCGCGTTCACGCGTATGTTGTGTCGCGCCAGATCGGCAGCAGCGACCTTTGTGAGGTGGATCACGCCAGCCTTGGCGACTGCATAGGCCGTCGGTGACATGCCGGCAGAAAGTCCGGCGACGCTGGCCGTGTTGATAATGGATGCGCCTTCGCGACCGATCATGTGAGGAACTGCATAACGGATGCCCATGGCGACCGACCTGAGTAGGAGGTTCATTGTGTTGTCCCAGCCATCAGCATCGATTTCATCGATATTTTCGCGGGCGCCGCCAGCGCCGGCGTTGTTGAAGACAATGTCTATCCCGCCTGTCTGCTCGGCAGCAAAATCCATGAGTGCCTTGATCTGGGCGACGTCGCAGACGTCAGTCGTCTTGAAGATGATTTTGCCATTGGACATGGCTGCGAGTTCCGCGCCACCGGCCTCATCGATATCAGCAGCAATGACTGTCGCACCTTCTGCTGCCAGTTTGATTGCTGTGGCCTTGCCCATGCCAGAGGCCGCGCCGGTCACCACGGCAGTCTTGCCTGCGAATCTCATCATGCTCTCCATCTGTTTTTCCGACTCAACCTTAGGCAGCAGGAAAGCTTGGTCAACGCACTGCAAAATGCCGCTACGGCAAGGCGACCTAGCCAATTGACGCTTGCGTAAAGCGGATGCGTGGCCATAGAGAATCGGAAGTTTTCAACCGTCATGCTGAACTTGTTTCAGCATCTGTAATCACTGGCTCGTTTGTCCATACCCGCCTGTGGACACGGACCCTGAAACGAGTTCAGGGTGACGAAGGAGCATAGGAGAATGTCGATGTCAGATCTTGAGTTGTTTCGTGCAGAAACACGAGCTTGGCTGGAAGCGAATTGCCCCGCTGAAATGCGTGAGCCGGTTCGCGACGACGATGACGCATGCTGGGGTGGGCGGAATTTCAAATTCAAAAATCAGGCGCAAAAGCAGTGGCTGGATATCATGGCCGCGAAAGGCTGGACGGTACCCGATTGGCCGAAGGCGTATGGCGGCGGCGGGCTTTCTGCCGAGGAAACGAAGATTTTGCGCAGCGAGATGGCCAAGCTGGGTTGTCGTCCTCCACTTATGTCGTTCGGCATCTGGATGCTCGGGCCCGCGCTCCTGAAGTTCGGAACCGAAGAGCAAAAGCTCCACTATTTGCCGCCGATCGCGCGCGGCGAAATCCGCTGGTGTCAGGGCTATTCGGAACCCGGCTCCGGTTCGGACCTTGTTTCGCTTCAGACCTTTGGCGAAGACAAGGGAGATCACTGGACCGTCAACGGCCAGAAAATCTGGACCAGCTATGCCAACAAGGCTGACTGGATCTTCTGTCTCGTTCGCACGGACAAGACCAACAAGTATCAAGGTATCAGCTTCCTGCTGTTTGACATGACGACGCCAGGTGTTTCGACGAAGCCAATCCTTCTCATTTCGGGCAGTTCTCCCTTCTGTGAAACCTTCTTCGACAATGTAAAAGTGCCAAAGCACCAGATTGTCGGCGAATTGAACCGCGGATGGGACGTCGCCAAATATCTGCTGGGGCATGAGCGTGAGATGATTTCGGGCGGAGGGCTCGGCGAAGGACTGGCTTCGCTTGGCGCGGCCTTCCCCGACGCCGCTGCCAATGAACCGGTCCTGCGTGCAGAAATGGCAATGTTCGATGTCGAGACGATTGCCTTTCGCGCGCATTCCGAACGCTTCATGGACGAATGGAAGACTGGTCGGGCGCATCCTGCCTATTCCAATCTCATGAAATATGTAGGGACTGAATTGAACAAGAAGCGCCATGAACTTGTCATGGCGGCCGGCGGATCCGATGCCCTGGAATGGGAAAGCTCGCGATCCAAGGGCGGTGCCAAGCCGCGCACCTGGCTCCGCACAAAGGCAAACAGCATCGAAGGGGGAACGAGCGAAGTCATGCTCAACGTCGTTGCGAAGCGCATACTCGACATGCCGGGCGCATAAGGAGCAGTTATGGCACTTTATCTTTCAGAAGATCAGGCAATGCTCAAGGATACGGTTGCACCGTTCCTCGCCGAAAATGCTCCCGTCAAACATCTGCGTTCTCTTCGCGACAGCAAGGATCCCGTCGGCCTTTCCAAGGACCTTTGGAAACGGTTTGCCGAATTGGGGTTCACAGGCATACTCGTTCCGGAAGCCGATGGCGGATTGGGACTTGGCCATGTCGAAGCGGGCATTGTGCTTGAAGAGATTGGTCGCAATCTGACGCCATCTCCATTCCTTTCGACAGCAGTAGCCGCTGTCGAGGCACTCAAGGCGGGGGATGCCGATCTTCGTGCACAATGGTTTCCCCGGATTGTTTCCGGCGACGCGATTGTTGCCCTCGCGATTGATGAAGGCGCGAAGCATCGGCCCGGATCGATTGCGATGGTTGCGGAACGCTCGGGCAATGGTTTCAAGCTCTCTGGAAAGAAGCAATTCGTTTTGCACGGGCACGTGGCAGACATGCTTCTTGTCGCGGCGCGGACAGGCGGAAGCTCAGGCGAGGAGGCCGGGATCACGCTCTTCGCCATACCAAAGGAGACTGCCGGAATTTCGGTGGATGTGGATCGACTGGTTGACAGTTCTCTCTCCGCGCGCGTGTCTTTCGATGGTGTGCAGGTCGATGCTGATGCCGTGGTTGGAGAAGTCGATGCGGGCTGGGCCCCATTGACAAAGCTGCTTGACGCTGGCCGCCTTGGCGCTTCGGCTGAAATGCTGGGCGTTGGTGCCGGAGCCATGGATATGACCTTTGATTACCTCAAACAGCGCAAGCAGTTTGGCAAGCTGATTGGCGAATTTCAGTCGCTCCAGCACCGGGCCGCCCACCTCTACGGCGAAATGGAAGGTGCGCGGTCGATTGTTATCAAGGCACAACACCTGTCGGATGATGGCGATCCGAGAGCCGAGCTTTTTATTGCGGCGGCTAAAGCCAAGACGGGCAAATCATGCAACTTGGCTGTGCGTGAAGGTGTCCAGATGCATGGCGGCATCGGCATGACCGACGAGTATGATATTGGCCTCTATATGAAGCGTGATCGGGCGTTGAACGAGTTCTTTGGCGATCCCCATTTTCATGCCGACCGTGTTGCGCGCATGAACGGGTATTGAAATGGCGCTGGATGCAGACACGTTCGGCCAACTGATCGATACGATCCGCCGTTTCGTTGCCGAACGATTGCGTCCGCTCGAGGCGCAAGTCGCTGAAAATGACGAAATTCCGGACGATCTGATCCAGGAAATGAAGGAATTGGGTCTTTTCGGCCTTTCGATTCCCGAGGAATATGGCGGTCTGGGGCTTTCGATGTCGGAAGAAGTCCGCGTCGTTTTCGAGCTGGGCAAAACATCGCCCGCGTTCCGTTCGGCGTTCGGGACCAATGTCGGTATCGGCAGCCAGGGGTTGGTGATGGCCGGAAATGAGGCACAAAAGACGCGCTTCCTTCCGGGTATCGCGAGCGGTGAAATTATCACCAGCTTTGCGCTCACCGAGCCGGAGGCCGGATCGGACGGAGCGGGCGTCAGAACCCGCGCGGTCAAGGATGGCAACCAGTGGAAGCTCTCTGGCGGAAAACGCTACATTACCAACGCGGACAAGGCTCACCTTTTTACCGTTATGGCGCGGACGGGCGGGCCCGGTGCCGGAGGCGTCTCAGCATTTCTTGTGCCAGCTGATTCTCCCGGCCTCAGCGTCGGAGCGCATGAAAAGAAGATGGGTCAGCAGGGCGCGCACATTTGCGATGTCAATTTCGATGATGTTGCCGTGCCGCCGGAAAACATGCTTGGTGCCGAAGGCGAGGGCTTCAAGGTTGCGATGCGCGTCCTTGATCGCGGACGCCTCCATATTTCCGCCATGTGCGTGGGCGTGGCTGAGAGGTTGGTTGCTGATGCGGTCGCCTATGCAACAGAGCGCAAGCAATTCGGTCAGGCAATTTCTGAATTCCAGCTTGTGCAGGCAATGATTGCTGACTCCAAGACGGAACTCCTGGCGGCAAAGGCGCTGGTCCTTGAAACGGCGGCAAAGCGCGACGCGGGCGAGAATGTCGTGCTCGAATGCGCAGCGGCCAAGCTTTTTGCATCGGAGATGGTCGGCCGCGTTGCGGATCGCGCTGTGCAGATTTTCGGCGGGGCCGGCTATGTTGCCGATTACGGCATTGAGCGACTGTACCGCGATGTTCGGATTTTCAGAATTTACGAAGGCACTAGTCAGGTTCAGCAACTGATCGTGGCGCGCGAGACCATCAAGAGAGGCGGATAAACATGGACACGAAGAAGCTTTTTTCACTCGAAGGCCGCGTCGCACTTGTCACTGGCGGTTCCAAGAACATCGGCCGGATGATTGCCGAAGGGTTTTTAGCACAGGGCGCAAAGGTCTATATTTCTTCTCGCAAAGCAGATGTCTGCGATGCCGTTGCAGCCGAACTTGGACCGAATTGCCATTCGCTGCCTCAGGACGTCTCGAGCGTGGCAGGCTGCAAGGCGCTTGCTGCCGCGTTCGCCGAAAAGGAGCCGACGCTCGACATCCTCGTGAACAATGCCGGGGCAGCTTGGGGCGCGCCATTCGAGGATTTTCCGGAAACAGGTTGGGACAAGGTGATGGACCTCAACGTCAAGTCGCCCTTCTTCCTGACGCAGGCGCTTTATCCGCAATTGAAAGCGGCTGCTTCGCGCGATCATCCGGCCAAGGTCATCAATATCACCTCGATTGATGGCATTCGCCTCAATCCTTGGGACACATTCAGCTATCATGCGTCGAAATCTTCGCTGATCTACCTGACACGGCGCATGGCAGCCCGCTTGGTTGTAGACCAGATCAACGTGACGTCGATTGCACCTGGTGCATTTGCTTCGGACATGAACCGCGCGGCCCGTGATCATGGAGACGCTGTTGCCAAGAACATCCCCAACAAGCGGATTGGCAAGCCGGAAGACATGGCTGCGGCTGCAATTTTCCTTGCCAGTGATGCTGGCAATTATGTGGTTGGCGATACGATCACAGTTGATGGCGGCGTCGCGCACGCCAACATTGGTACACCAAGCATCGACGTCGACTAGAGGAGATAGACGCCTTCGCAGTTGAATGTGGTGCCATCCGCTTTGGCGGTATCGGCCGCACGAACGAAAGCGATCGACGCCAGGATTCCCGACAGTGGGGTGGGGCGTCGGAAAGCGCAATTGCCTCGACTTTGTTCCGCCGGGCGCGCCACAGGACAATGCAAGCTTTGGCGGCCCGCAAGATTCTTTGCACCTGAAGTTGAATTCTTGGCTTCAAATTACGCGCACATCGGTCTACCGCGCATCTTAATTCCGCATTGACAGTAAGGGAAAAGGCTCCGGATGAACTATCCGCCGAAGCAAGGATTGTACGACCCCAGAAACGAGCATGATGCATGCGGCGTGGGCTTTGTCACGCATATCAAGGGTGTCAAGACGCACGATACTGTCAAGCGTGGGCTCGAAATTCTGGTCAACCTCGATCATCGTGGCGCGGTTGGTGCTGATCCCCTTCTTGGCGATGGGGCCGGCATTCTCATCCAGATTCCCGATGAATTGCTGCGCGATTGGGCGAAGGGCGAGGGACTCACTTTGCCAGCCGCAGGCGATTATGCAGTCGCGATGTGCTTCCTGCCGCGTGATGAGGCAGCGCGGGATTTCGCGACGGCGCATTTCGAAAGTTTTATTGTCAAGGAAGGTCAGATCCTGATCGGCTGGCGGGACGTGCCGGTTGACCCGCAAGGGCTGGGCAGCGCCGTTCTCGAACAGATGCCCGTGATTCGGCAAGCCATTGTCGGTCGCGGAGCTTCGACCCCCGGTCAGGACGCGTTCGAGCGCAAATTGCTGGCACTCCGCAAGCAGACGCAGAATCCTCTGGCAGCACTTGCGGAAAAGCATGAGCTGCCCGGCCTGGCCGAACTCTACATGCCGTCCTTTTCGTCGCGCACCCTTGTCTACAAGGGCCTGTTGCTCGCCGGGCAGGTTGGCAGCTTCTATGAGGATCTGCGAAACCCGCTGACCCAATCGGCGCTCGCACTCGTTCACCAGCGCTTCTCGACCAATACATTCCCGTCATGGAAATTGGCTCACCCCTATCGTTTCATCGCCCATAATGGCGAAATCAATACGGTGCGTGGCAACGTCAATTGGATGAACGCCCGGCGCCGAACGATGGAATCAGACTTGCTCGGCCCCGACCTCGACAAGATGTGGCCCCTGATTCCGCATGGCCAGTCTGACACTGCTTGCTTAGACACCGCGCTCGAGTTGTTGCTTGCGGGCGGGTATTCCCTGGCACACGCAATCATGATGCTCATTCCGGAAGCCTGGGCTGGCAATCCAATGATGGACGCAGGACGGAAGGCCTTTTACGAATATCATGCTGCGTTGATGGAGCCTTGGGACGGGCCGGCGGCTGTGGCCTTTACCGATGGCCGCCAGATTGGCGCTACGCTTGATCGCAACGGCCTTCGGCCAGCCCGCTTCTGTGTCACTGACGATGATCATGTCATCATGGCCTCGGAATCGGGAGTTCTTCCTGTCAAGGAAGATAATATCGTCCGCAAATGGCGGCTTCAGCCGGGCAAGATGCTGCTCATCGATATGGAGCAGGGACGCATCATCGAGGATGAAGAAATCAAGGCGCAGCTTGCCGCAGCAGAGCCCTATGCCAATTGGCTGGAAGCGGCCCAGTACAAGCTGAAGGACCTCGGCGCTGTGGATGTTGCCGGACAAGTGCTTGCGAATGATCCTGCAGCGTTGCTCGATCGCCAACAGGCATTCGGGTATACGCAGGAAGACATTGCCAAGTTCCTTGAACCGATGGCCACAAATGGGGAAGATCCGATCGGTTCGATGGGGACGGATACGCCCATCGCGATCCTCTCATCCCGGTCGCGTTTGCTTTACGATTATTTCAAACAGAATTTCGCGCAGGTCACCAACCCGCCGATTGATCCGATCCGCGAAGAACTGGTCATGTCCCTTGTCTCCATGATCGGACCGCGGCCGAATCTTCTGGGGCACGAAGCAGGCACTCACAAGCGCCTGGAAGTTGACCAGCCGATCTTGACGAATGCCGATATCGAGAAGATCCGGTCGGTCGAAGAAACGCTTGACGGCGCCTTCCGGACTGAAACAATCGATATGACCTGGGATGCGGCCACTGGGGCTGCCGGCCTGGAAATGGCCCTGAAGGAAATGTGCTGGGCAGCGACCGAGGCGGTCCTGGCCGACCGGAATATCCTGATCCTCTCAGACCGGTCGCAAAGCTCGGATCGCGTTGCAATGCCGGCATTGCTCGCAACCGCGGCGGTGCACCACCATCTTGTCCGTCAAGGCCTACGCATGCAAACCGGCTTGGTCGTCGAAACCGGCGAAGCGCGCGAGGTGCATCACTTCTGCGTTCTGGCGGGCTATGGGGCGGAGGCAGTCAACCCTTACGTGGCGTTCGAAACGCTTGAGGAAATTCGCGTTCGTCGGGGGCTACCGCTCTCGGCGGAGCAAGTGCAGAAGAACTATATCAAGGCGATCGGCAAAGGAATACTGAAGGTCATGTCCAAGATGGGCATTTCGACCTACCAATCCTATTGCGGCGCTCAGATTTTTGACGCGATTGGTCTTTCAACCGCTTTTGTGGACAAATATTTTACAGGTACCGCAACGACGATCGAAGGCGCGGGGCTTCGAGAGATTGCCGAAGAAACAGTGCGCCGCCATGCCGCAGCCTATGGTGACAACCCCATTTATCGGAACATGCTCGATGCAGGGGGAATCTATGGCTATCGCGTGCGTGGCGAAGAGCATGCCTGGACGCCCGGCACTGTTGCCAGCCTCCAGCATGCCGTGCGCGGCAATGATCCGAAGAATTATGCTGAGTTCGCCAAATCGATCAATGAACAGAGCGAACGCCTGCTGACCATTCGTGGCCTGATGGAACTGAAAACGGCCGATGTGCCGCTTGATATCGATGAGGTTGAGCCCGCAAGCGAGATCGTGAAGCGGTTTGCGACAGGTGCGATGAGTTTCGGGTCAATCAGTCGGGAAGCGCACACGACGCTTGCGATTGCCATGAACCGCATCGGCGCCCGGTCGAACACTGGAGAGGGCGGGGAGGAGGCCGACCGCTTCAAGCCGCTTGCAAACGGGGATTCCATGCGTTCCGCGATCAAGCAGGTTGCGAGCGGTCGCTTTGGCGTAACCACCGAATATCTGGTCAACGCCGACGATATCCAGATCAAGATGGCGCAGGGTGCAAAGCCCGGCGAAGGCGGCCAGCTTCCCGGCGACAAGGTCGACAAGAACATTGCGCGCGTCCGTCATTCGACACCGGGCGTTGGGCTCATTTCGCCGCCGCCGCACCATGACATATACTCGATCGAGGATCTTGCGCAGCTCATTCACGACTTGAAAAACGTCAATACGACCGCGCGGATATCCGTGAAGCTTGTGTCCGAAGTCGGGGTTGGCACCGTTGCCGCTGGCGTTGCCAAGGCCCGGGCGGATCATGTGACTGTTTCGGGGTATGAAGGCGGGACTGGTGCGTCTCCCCTGACCTCTCTCACCCATGCGGGCTCGCCATGGGAAATCGGCCTTGCCGAGACGCAACAAACCTTGCTTCTGAACGGCCTGAGGTCGCGGATCGCAGTACAGGTTGACGGCGGACTTCGCACTGGGCGAGACGTTGCGATCGGAGCGCTGCTCGGTGCAGACGAATTTGGTTTTGCTACGGCACCGCTTATTGCCGCCGGTTGCATCATGATGCGCAAATGCCATCTGAACACGTGTCCTGTGGGCGTGGCCACGCAGGATCCGGTATTGCGCAAGCGGTTTACTGGCCAACCGGAGCATGTGATCAACTATTTCTTCTTCGTGGCTGAAGAATTGCGTCAGATCATGGCGGAAATGGGGTTCCGCACGGTTGATGACATGGTCGGGCGGGTAGACCGGATCGACATGCGTCGGGCAGTTGATCATTGGAAAGCAGGTGGCGTGGACCTGAGCCGAATTCTTCACGAGGTGGATCTGCCTGAAGAGATTGCGCGCCATCAGACTGAAACCCAAAACCATGGCCTTGATCGGGCGCTTGACCGCGACCTTATTGCAGCAGCCGCTCCTGCACTTGAGCGGGCTGAAGCTGTGCGGATCGAGCGAGAGATCAAGAACGTCAACCGGACTGTTGGTGCGATGCTCTCGGGAGAAGTGGCAAGACGTTACGGGCATGAAGGCCTGACCGACAATACCATCCGGATCGCCTTTACCGGCGTTGCTGGACAAAGCTTTGGCGCTTTCCTTGCCCATGGCGTGACACTTGAACTCACCGGTGATGCCAACGACTATGTCGGCAAAGGGCTTTCCGGTGGCCGCGTGATTGTCAAGCAGCCAACCCATGTGAAGCGTGAGCCGACGGAGAACATCATTGTCGGAAACACCGTCCTCTACGGCGCCATTGCCGGAGAAGCCTATTTTAACGGCGTGGCGGGGGAACGCTTTGCCGTGCGCAATTCGGGTGCAGTCGCAGTTGTCGAAGGCACTGGCGATCATGGTTGCGAATATATGACGGGTGGCGTGGTGGTCGTCCTGGGCAAGACCGGCCGCAACTTTGCCGCAGGCATGTCCGGCGGTGTTGCTTATGTCTATGACGAAGACGGTCTTTTCCGGGAACGCTGCAACATGGCAATGGTTGATGTGGAGCCAATCATGCCGGACGCCGAAGGTGACGAAGGCACTGGCCGCCCGAGCCAGCGCGCAATCGACGTGCACGATACGGGCATGGGGGACATGTTGCGCCATAGCGCCGAGCGCCTGCGCATCATGCTTGAGCGGCATCACCTCTATAGCGGCAGCAAGCGCGCGCGAGCGATTCTGGATGATTGGGAGGGTTCGCTCAAGCGCTTCGTCAAAATCATGCCGCGTGATTATGCACGTGCGCTCAAGCAGTTGGAGGCTGAGCGTCTTGCTGCAGCTTCCGTGGCTGCCGAATAATCGTTCTATTGGAGTGAATTGTGGGCAAAGTTACCGGCTTTCTTGAAATCGAGCGGAAGGATCGTGCCTATGCGAAGCCTGCAGAACGGCTGACGCATTACCGCGAATTTACGATACCAATGCCCGATCCTGCGCTTCGCGATCAGGCGTCGCGATGCATGAATTGCGGAATTCCCTTTTGCCACAACGGCTGCCCGGTGAACAATTCAATCCCGGACTGGAACAACCTGGTCTATGAGGGCGATTGGAAAAATGCGCTTGAGCTGCTGCATTCGACGAACAACTTTCCTGAGTTCACGGGCCGAATTTGTCCAGCGCCCTGTGAAGAGAGCTGCACGCTGAATATTGATGACGCGCCGGTAACGATCAAGTCGATCGAATGCGCGATTGTTGATCGGGGGTGGCAGGAAGGTTGGATTTCTCCGCAACTTCCGAAAAGCAAGACCGGGAAGTCAGTTGCTGTTGTCGGTTCTGGACCTGCAGGCATGGCGTGCGCCCAGCAGCTTGCGCGCGCCGGACACAGTGTCACGTTGTTTGAAAAAAACGACCGAATGGGCGGTTTGCTTCGCTACGGCATTCCTGACTTCAAGATGGAAAAACATCTGATCAATCGCCGACTGGTGCAGATGGAGGCGGAAGGCGTCGAATTTCGGACCAGTACGGAAGTTGGCGTTTCCGTGTCGGTTGAATCGCTTCGCGCGAATTTTGATGCGATCGTCATGGCTGGCGGGGCGGAAATGCCGCGAAAACTCGAAATCCCTGGCTATGAACTGCCGGGTGTGCGCCTTGCGATGGAATTTCTCACTCAGCAGAACAAGCGCAATGCGGGGGACGACGAAGTGCGCGCCGCGCCGCGTGGAACGATCTCTGCAACCGGCAAACACGTAATCGTGATTGGCGGGGGCGATACGGGGTCCGATTGTGTCGGCACGTCCAACCGTCAGGGAGCGGCCTCCGTCACCCAGATCGAAATTATGCCGAAGCCACCGGTAAAGGCGGATAAATCACTGACTTGGCCCGACTGGCCGATGAAGCTGCGTACGTCCTCCAGCCATCAAGAGGGCTGCGAACGCGATTGGTCCATCCTGACCAAACGAGTCATCGGGGCCAATGGCGCGGTCGAAGGGTTGGAATGCGTGCGGGTTGAATGGGTCGAAGGCCAGATGCGCGAAATTCCCGGTAGCGAATTCACTTTGAAGGCTGATCTGATCTTTCTCGCCATGGGTTTTGTTGGCCCGCGCAAGCTGGGATTCGTTGAACAGACGGAAGTTGCACTTGATCCGCGCGGCAATGTCGCGGCGAATACGATCGACTATGTGACAAGCGTGCAAGGCATTTTTGCTTGCGGTGACATGCGTCGAGGCCAAAGCCTCGTCGTCTGGGCCATACGCGAAGGGCGCCAATGTGCGCGGGCGGTCGACCTGTTCCTTATGGGCGAAACCGAACTTCCGCGTTGAAAAAAAGTGGCGTGCGCGGATTGTCGCCACGCACGCCACAGTTGCGAGAAACGGTCAGAAGCGCTCTGGATCGCGCTGTGAAATGTCCATGAGATAATTCTCCATTGCACGATGGGCGGGTCGCGTGAGTTTCACCAAGCCATCATCAAGCAATTCCGCGTCGGCAATATTCGTCAACAAACCACGGCGTTCCAGAACCTTGATCCATCGCATGATGGTGTCAGCTGACATATTGAAGCCGGTTCGCAAATCCTTTGTGCTGCAAACACGCTTGGACTCTTCCGCATCGTAAAGTTTGAGAAGCAGTTCCCAAACCGGATCGCCAAGCAAATCCGTGTCGAAATATTGTGATCGGGCTTGTGATTCGCGAAGGAGTGTTCGCGCTACCGCCCTTCCTTCGAAAAGGTCTGTTTTGAAGCCTGCCATTTTCATGATGCGCCACTGCGGCTGGTCGTGATCATCAATTCGGCGCGCATTGGATCAGCAACGATATTGGACCAATCCAGCGCGCCAGGCTCATCCCAAAGACCTTCCGGGCGGATGGTCACCATCGGTGCAGCACCATAGCGAATGGCGAGCGGATCCGGCTCCAACTCAGCGCCCATTTCATGATACTCAATATTGGCAAAGCGGAAGGGCTTACGGTTTTCCATTTGGCTCGCGCCCATCAGTTTCCAGAACGGCGCAATTTCAGCGCTCGCGTGGCCGTATACGCGGGTAAATCCCTTGCGCCGGACATGCGCGACAGCCGCCTTGACAAGTTGGAAGGCTAAGCGGCTTTTGCGATATTCAAGTTTGACCGCCAGCCGTTCGACCTTCGCGAAGTCGCCAAAATAGCGCATGCGTACCGCACCTGCTGGGTCACCGTCGATATAGCCGACCAGATGGGTTGCGCAAAAATCATTGCCGTCAAATTCTTCCGAATAAAGCGGGAACTGCTCGGCAAGATATGTCGCCGAACGGATAGAAATGACATGCGCCAGTTCCTCGAAGCTCCTTACTTGCCGAATTTCGGTCCGCCTTCCACTGAGCTTGGTTGACCAGGCGTCGCTGCAACGCGGCAGAACGACAACGAAGCCGTCCTCCGCGTTGGGATAGATGGTGCGAGCTTCGAGAAAGCCCAAGCTCTGCAGAAGCCGTGCGGAAAAATCCGTGGTTCCCTTGGAAAAAACGGGGCAATCTGTTGCAGTGAGCGACCTGTAGAGCCTGCCAACCGCCGGCATTGTCTTCAAATACAGACCCGGCCCGAAGAAGAGCCATTCGTAAATTGCGACTGGAGTTTCGCCGTTCCGCACGATCCAGGCGGGATCGGGGTTGGTGCCATCAAATTGGCCGTTCGCGATGGAAGCCGCCCCGAACTCGTTCAGCGGCAAGCATGCGAAGATGCCAAGCGCCGGGCCGCCGTGATCGCGACGAATTACATGCACAAGGTTCGGATTCTTCTGCAGCATGCGGCGAATTGAGGCTTCCGCTGCGAGCGTCAGACTCTCATTGGCCTGCGCGAAAAATCCCAATGCTTCTTCTTCGCTGGCCAAGTCCAATCGCGTCGCCTTGGTTCCCAATTTCGCCAACGTCTTGCGCGCGCGATCATTTAGCAGGCCGTCCCAGAAGGACGGTCCATCCAGCTTCAACAGAACATCTGCGTCTTTCATGACGTCATGACGCATTGCGTGTCTCCCCTTGCAGCGATATGATCTGCATCTGACTAGGACATAATCCTTAATCGACTGGGAAGATTTGGAAGCGATAGAGAAAATTGAACCGCCTGTTCAGCCTATGAACACTCCGGCCGAGAGGAAGTTCCTGTCGGTTGCTGATCTCGATTGGTCAGACTTGAAGTTCCTAGTCGAAGTTGGCGATGCGGGTAGCCTCAGGGAGGCGGCCAGACGCCAGCGCGTCTCTGTCAACACGGTTCGGGCTCATCTGGCCAAGCTGGAACAGGTCGCGGGGGAAGCCGTTGTCAACCGGGGTCTCTCTGGCGCGAAGCTGACGAAGACTGGCGAACGGCTCTACCATGCGGCTGCTGCACTGGGACGCACGCCGATCGATGGTGCCGATGCAAGGGATAAGGGGCTTATTGAGCCGGGCACATTTACCTTTGGGTGCACCGAAGGTGTAGGCACGAGCTGGCTCACGCCCCGCGTGGCTGCGCTTTCCAACCAGATCCGGCCTACGACAATCAATATGCAGTTCGACTATGACCTCAAGCGGGACAGAAGCTGCCTTGTCGATCTTGGCTTGGCATATCGGCCGCCAGCTGATGCCAACCTCATTGTTGCGAAGGTGGCGACGATCCACATGATGCTGTTTGCGTCTCCCGACTATCTTCGTGCCAACGGCGTGCCAAACACCATTGATGATTTGAGAAACCACATCATCGTCGAACAGGCTTCGCCGGGGTATAATGATACCGCGATAGACCTGCTTTTGGGTTCGGACAGACCCCGCTCGATGACATCGATCCGCACCAACTCATCGCTTACCCAAGCTTATGCTGCCGCAAACGGCGCGGGAATTGCGCTCTTGCCGTCCTACACCCGCGCCATCACGACCACACTGGTCCCGCTGCCGGTGCTGCCGCAAATGCGTGTCGCGCTTTATTATTTCTACCGGGCCGAAGCCAAGGATTGTCATGTCCTTCGCGAGGCAATTGACTGGCTTCGGGCTTCGTTTGACTCGTCCCAATATCCTTGGTTTTCGGACCAGTTTGTCCATCCGGAAGACTTTCACAAGTTTCAGGCAAGCTCGGACGGTGTCGTCAGCCTCTTTGCACACATGATGGATCGCATGTCGCCAGGTGTGGCGCAATCGCGTTGAACGACCTTACTGTCATCGGCGCGTGACGGCGCATACGTCCAGCCGACTCAAAAAGTCCGAAGGCTTGCACTGAAAGCCGCATTCATAGTCTGCAGCTGTAGGATCCGGCAACCAATCGATCATGCTCTGAGCAGCTGCGCGACATTCTTTCAGCGTAGCAAAGCTGCCAAGTTTCCAATCGACTGACGTGTCTGTTCGATCAGGATACACCCAGCCTTTCCATTGCGGATCCAGGCGATCGCAAGAGCATAGTCCTGCCGCCAGTGCGCAGCTCAGAAATATCCCCGTTCGACGATTCACTGCCCATGAGTCTCCTTGCGGCTGATCCTAGCCCGTTCCCAGAGGGTTGCGCACCAATTTTATGCGCCATAATCCGATGGCGCTGCATCCAAATATCCGTTTCGGACGTATTTCGGTCGAGAGCGCAATGAAGCGCGGCCCGAGGTGATTGAATTGAGCTACCATGGCCTCGCCGGACCGGGCGATGGCAAGACCTTTGTATTGCTCCATGGAGAGAGTCGCCCCGTGACCAAGCGGGACGCTTTGGGTTGGCTGTGGCCTGGCAATTGCCAGGCAGTTGGTCGCACTTTTTGCGCGGATCCGGGAACAGCCCGAAGCCAGCGCTATTCGCCGGTGTCGGCCGATCAGGGCCTTTTTTGTCCGGCATTTTCGGTTGAGGCAATGGATAGGGGTCATGCAGTTGGTGAAGGCTGAACCAAAGACTGAATCGATGCCGCTGGCCACGCTGGAACATTTGCTGGAGCAGATCGCAGGTGGCAGCATGGACGCGTTTGCTAGACTGTATGACCTGACATCTGCGAGGTTGTTTGCGATCGCATTCAGGATCTTGCGCGACGAGGCGGTGGCTCAGGATGCGACACAGGAAGCCTTTGTAAATATCTGGCGAAAGGCCAAACTTTATGATCCCGCACGAGGGAGCCCGATTGGATGGATGAGTGTGATCGTCCGCAATGTGGCGCTAAACATGATCCGTGCAGACCGGCCCACCGAGCCCATCGATGACTTGGACATTCCTGTTGCACCTGTTGATCCCCCGGATTCGAGGCTTGGCCACTGCCTCAAGCAGCTGCCTGCTGATCAGCGCAACGCAATCGTCCTGACCTATACCTATGGCCTCACGCATTCAGAACTGGCCGAACATCTCTCGGTTCCGCTCGGAACAGCAAAAAGCTGGGTCAGGCGGGGGATGCTTACTTTGAAGGAACGAATGTTACGATGACCGACAAACTGCTGCCGGAACAATTCGCTATTGGCCTGCTTTCTCCTCGTGAGCGTGCCGATGCCACGCGCCAACGCCTCTGCGACGCGGAACTTGATTTGGCGATCACCAATCTTGAGGCCACACTTTCGCCACTTGCCGGCATGGCAGGCTGCATCGAACCGCCTGCGGGTTTGAGGGGGCGGGTCCTGAATGCGGTATCGAAAACGCATTCCAATGAAGCACAGGGCAAACTCCATCAACCATTCGTATCCGGCGCCTGGCGCAACGTCTTTCCCGGAGTTGACGTCAAGCAGCTTTGGGCCAGCGGTCCCAAATTGCTCAGATGCGCGCCGATCTCAGCGATTCCCGCGCACGAGCATCTTGAGGACGAATATCTCGCGGTACTTGCCGGAGACTTCTCGATCGAAGGCTGCCGTTATGAGCTAGGCGACTACCTGTTTTCGCCGCGAGGGACGCGGCATGAGCAAGGGACCACCCAATCAGGTTGCCTACTCCTCCTGCATGAAGGATGAGGTTTGTTTGCCACTCCTCCGTTGCGCAGGCCGGGTGCCACTGAACCACGCTAGAGTTCAAACGTCAGATTTCGACCTTGTTTTGCATTGCCCATTCGCCGAGTACCGCGCGAATGCTTTCTGGTGGTGTTTGTAGGAGGCCGTTCACAACTGAACGGGCGTCCGCAACATTCAGTGAGCGTATCATGGCCTTTATGGGGCCAACGGCCGCTGGTGTGATTGAAAGTCGCTCTATGCCGATCCCTAGCAAGGCAAGGGCCTCCAGCCCTCGGCCGCCCATCTCCCCGCAAACAGTGACTGGCACATTTGCCGCGTCGCATTGTTTGACGACCCTGGACAGGAACCTGAGAATAGCGGGAGAGAGCCAGTCAAAGCGCTCTGCCAGTTTGGGATGCGCGCGGTCGGCAGCGAACAGGAACTGGGTCAGGTCGTTCGTGCCGATCGAAATGAATTCCAACTTTGGCAGAAGCAGGTCGAGACATTCGGCAAGTGCCGGAACTTCAAGCATCGCTCCATAGCGGATTTCACGCGGTATACGTTTCCCGCGTGCGATCAGGAATTCGCGCTGCTTTTCAAAAATCGCGCGAGCCTGGTCGAATTCCCAAGGCTCAGAAACCATCGGGAACATTACGTTGAGAGTTGTTCCCGCAGCGGCCTCAATCAATGCACGTGCCTGAGCCTTCATCAAGCCATCGCGTTCCAGCGCAACCCGGATCGCGCGCCAACCCATTGCTGGGTTTTCTTCGTCTTCGTCATCCTGGCGCATGTAGGGGAGGGCCTTGTCTCCGCCGATGTCGACAGTTCTGAAGACGACAGGCTTTTTCCCTGCGGCTTCGATGACATCCCGATACAATCGCAATTGCCGTTCGCGCTGTGGCATGGTTGCTGAAACAAGGAATTGGAACTCTGTTCTGAAGAGCCCGATACCGTCAGCACCAGTTGCGTCAAGCGCTGCAATGTCGTCGCGAAGCCCGGCATTGATCATCAGCGTAACGCGCAATCCATCTTTTGAGACAGGCGGTTCACGCTTGAGCGCCGCAAAGCCGGCTCTTCGCTTCTGCGTCACAGCCAATTGCGTTTCAAACGCCTCTTCCATTGCCGGTGTTGGCCGGACAAATACAGCAGACTGTCCGACATCAACGAGCAGAAGGTCACCGTCGGAAATGAGGCGTCTTATGTCCTTGACTCGCCCGAGTACGGGTATGCCCATGGCGCGGGCCACGATAATGACATGCGCCGTCAGCGACCCCTCCTCAAGGATGACCCCCTTTAGGCGACGGCGGTCATATTCGAGGAGTTCCGCCGGTCCAAGGTTGCGTGCAATCAGGATTGTGTCACGACGCAATCCAGCCTGTGCAGCGGATGCCAATTGCCCCGAAACAATACGCAGGAGGCGGTTCGACATATCCTCAAGGTCATGCATTCTGTCGGCCAGCAGCGGATCGTCAATCTGGCGCATTCGCATCCGTGTGCGTTGCTGGACGCGCTCGATTGCGGCTTCGGCGGTCAGGCCGCTGTCGATGGCTTCGTTGATCCGCCGCGACCAGCCTTCGTCATATGCGAACATCTTATACATCTCGATGACGTCGCGATGTTCGCCTTCGCCGCCGAATTCGGCTTGGCTTGCCATCTTGTCGATCTGCTCGCGCATCTTGTCGAAAGCAGAATAGACGCGGTGGCGTTCAGCTTCGATATCCTCTGCCACCGTGTGCTCGATCGTAATGCGGGGCTGGTGAAAGACGGCATGCCCCTTTGCCATGCCATCGACGAGTTTCAGTCCGTTGAGCCGCAGTGCCGCAGTATTCTGCACCTTCGATCCGCGGGCCTCTGCATTGTCAATCAGGCCTGCATTTGCGATAAGTTCCGATAGAACCATTGCAACTGTTTGTAATGCCTCGATTTCGACTTCTTCATACCGTCTGGGCTCCGCATGCTGGACGCAGAGCACGCCCACTGCATCTTCCTTGCGGATGATGGGCACGCCGGCAAAGCTGTGGAAGAGTTCCTCACCGGTTTCGGGTTTATAGGCAAAGTCGGGGTGGCTGGTCGCTTCGTCGAGATTGAGGGTCGCGATCTGTTCGGCAATGGTGCCGACCAATCCTTCGCCCATTGCCAATTTGGTGACGTGGACGGCCTCCTGATTAAGGCCCCGTGTCGCAAAAAGCTCCAGTACGCCTTCTCGGCGCAAATATATCGAGCAGACTTCGCTGGCGAGTGCTTCGCCGATGATCTGGACGACCTTGTTCAATTTAGCCTGCGCAGTCGCGCGCGAAGCCATCACTTCATGGAGGCCTGTCAGGATTTCACGGGCAGAAGCAGCAGCGATCATCCGCATTCGCTATCAGATTGTTGCGCGCGATTCCAATGCTGCCTGTGCTTCGTTCACCAGTGTTTGCAGAATTTGGGCTATTGGTTCTTCCGACTTGACCATTCCGACTGACTGACCGGCCATCAACGAGCCATTTTCCACATCGCCGTCAATGACCGCACGGCGCAAGGCTCCGGCCCAGAAGTGCTCGATCGCAAGTTGGGCAGCGCCCATATCGACTTCTCCGCGATCAAGCATTGCGGCAACCTCGACCTGCTTGCGGGTGAATTCTTCAGTGCCTGCATTTTTGAGTGCGCGAACGGGAATGACCGGAAGGCGGGGGTCGATCTGGACGCTGGCTACCGCGTCGCGTGCCGAAGCGCGCAGGAAGGCCTTTTTGAAGGCTGGATGGGCAATACACTCGGTCGCGCAAACCAGCCTAGTTCCAATCTGGACGCCGGCGGCGCCAAGTTCGAGGAAACAGGCAATCGCTTCTCCCCTTGCAATACCGCCAGCTACAAAAACCGGAACCTGCGGCCCGATTTCCGGCAGAATCTCCTGGACAAGGACGGACGTGGAAACAGGGCCAATATGGCCACCGGCCTCCATCCCTTCGATCACCAATGCATCGACGCCGGAACGGACAAGCTTTTTTGCGAGAGACAGCGCCGGGGCAAAGCAGATCAACTTGGCACCCTGCGATTTGATCGCCTCAATCGATCCGGGCGGTGGAAGGCCGCCCGCCAGCACAACGTGCGTCACGCGATGCTTGGCGCAAATGGCTATCAAATCATCGAGATTTGGGTGCATCGTGATCAGGTTCACGCCAAACGGCTTGTCCGTCATCGCCTTCGTTGCAGCAATTTCTGCATCAAGGAGTTCCGGCGGCATCGCGCCACAGGCAATGACACCAAAGCCACCAGCATTAGACATGGCGGACACCAGATTGCGCTCGCTGATCCAGGACATTGCCCCCGCCATGACCGCGATTTCAGAACCGAGGAATTCGCGCCCGCGCTGCATCAGCGCGTCAAGTTTGCTCACGCCGCATCCTCAGCATCAAGCCCATAGGCCGTATGCAGCACGCGAACAGCGAGTTCTGTCTCGTCCTCGTCGATCAGGACCGACACCTTGATTTCGCTGGTCGAAATGGCCTGGATATTGATCCCTCGCGATCCCAAGGCCTTGAACATTGTCGAGGCGACGCCTGCATGGCTGCGCATCCCGACACCGACGATCGAGATCTTGGCCACTTTGGTGTCGTGAAGAAGCCGTTCATACCCGATCGACTCCCTGCCTTTTTCCAGCATGTCGAGCGCGCGCGCCAGTTCGGCGCCGGGAACCGTAAATGTCACGTCGGTTGAGCCCGAATCATGGGCAATGTTCTGAATGATCATGTCGACGTTGATGTTGCCTTCGGCAAGCGGTGCAAAAATGCTCGCAACCGCGCCTGGACGATCAGGCACATTGGTGAGTGTGATCTTGGCTTCATTCTTGTCATGGGCGATGCCCGTTATCACCTGGCGTTCCACGTCATTTTCTCCAATTTCATCGTCACCGACGATCAGCGTCCCGGGCTTGTCATCAAATGAGGTCAGCACCTGCAAACGCACCTTTTCCTTCATCGCGAGTCCAACCGAGCGGGTCTGGAGCACCTTTGCCCCGACGCTCGCCAGTTCGAGCATTTCCTCATAGGTTATCTTGTCGAGCTTGCGCGCCCGCGGGACGATCCTCGGGTCGGTCGTATAGACCCCATCGACATCGGTGTAGATGTCGCAACGATCCGCTTTCATTGCTGCTGCCATAGCGACTGCTGACGTGTCGGAGCCGCCACGCCCGAGAGTGGTGACGCGATTATCCGCAGTGACGCCCTGAAAGCCCGGAATGACGGCGACTTCCCCGCTTTCAAGCGCAGCATTGAGCGCCACGCAGTCAATATTCTCTATCCGCGCCGAGGCATGGGCGTCGGAGGTCATGATTGGCAGCTGCCAGCCAAGCCAGCTCCGCGCGGGGACATCCATCGCCTGCAGGGTCATGGCCAGCAATCCCGACGTCACCTGCTCTCCCGAAGCAACGACGACGTCATATTCCTTCGGATCATGGAGCGGTGCGGCTTCGCGGCAGAAGTTCACAAGGCGGTCCGTTTCGCCCGCCATGGCGGACACAACGACAGCAACCTGATTCCCGGCCTCGACCTCTTTCTTGACACGCGCAGCGACGTTGCGGATCCGCTCCGTCCCCGCCATCGATGTGCCGCCGAATTTCATCACGATTTTGGCCACGAAATGTCCCTGCATTGCAATTGAAAAGCCCTTTGGCCAAAGAGCGCCGCCCTGTTAGGGAAGGGGTATGGCAAAGGCAAGACACGCAGCAACGATCAACCCGGCGGAGGCCGAACATTTCGGCGCGCTGGCCGAAGACTGGTGGGATCCGAAGGGGTCGTCAGCGATGTTGCACAAGCTCAATCCCGTCCGGCTGTCCTACGTGCGCGACCGGATCAACGGGCATTGGGGTGTTGAGCCGCGCCAGCTGAAACCGCTCTTGGGCAAGTCCGCGATCGATGTCGGCTGCGGTGCCGGGTTGATGTGTGAGCCGCTGGCTCGTCTGGGTGCGGCAGTCACCGGCGTGGACGCTGCGTCCGCGAATATCGCAGTAGCCAAGGCCCATGCAGTCGGGCAGGGGCTTTCGATCGACTATCTTTGCGCCGATGTGGCTGACTTGTGCGGACAGTTCGATCTGGTGACCTCAATGGAAGTCATCGAGCACGTCACCAATCCGGAGGCCTTTTTGTCGGCCCTAGCCTCGCAATTGGCGCCCAATGGCCTGATGGTTCTTTCGACGCCCAATCGTACCGGACTTTCGAGGCTTGCGATGATCACGCTCGGTGAGGGGTTAGGCGCGATTCCGAAAGGTACGCATGACTGGAGCAAGTTCCTGACACCAGATGAGCTTGAGTCATTTGCTCAGGCTGCCGGCCTGAGAGTTGTCGATCGACAGGGAATCTCCTTCAGTGTTTCAGCCGGATTCAACCTCTCAGCCGATATGTCACTCAACTATTTGATGGCGCTGGTCCGGGACTGAGGCTTCAGCTGCAGGCCCAAGCCTGCGGGTCAGAAATCGACCTTGTCATAATAGTCCGGCGGGGCGACGCCATCCATCCGTTCGTTCAGCAACGGGCGGAAGCTTGGCCGCGATTTGAGACCGGAATACCAGGCCTTGGTAGGCTCATGGCTGCGCCAGTCGATCCCACCCAGATAATCTGCCACCGATATGTGCGCGGCGGCCGCCAGATCGGCGAGGCTGAGCGTGGCGCCGGCCAGCCAGTTTCGGTGATCGAGGAGCCAGTCAACATAGTCCATAAGCTGGTTGGCGCTCTTCATGGCTTCGCGCAATGTCGCGCCATCGGGAGTCGAACGATGCAGGATGCGCTTAAGCATCCGCTCATGCATCAATGGCGCGACGACATTGGCGTAGAACTGCTCATCAAACCAGGATGTCAAACGGCG
The DNA here is from genome assembly GCA_016704425.1 of Sphingomonadales bacterium. GTDB lineage: Bacteria > Pseudomonadota > Alphaproteobacteria > Sphingomonadales > Sphingomonadaceae > Aquisediminimonas. The sequence continues at coordinate 583,658 of JADJAC010000002.1, read as the reverse complement.
GATTTCGGCGCGATTTGTTGCTGTGCCCGAGATCATCGGGGCTTTGTCCACCGTCTCTTCGAAATATTCGCAAATGGCATTTGAGCTCATAACCGCAATATTTTTGTCGCGTTCGACCAAGACCGGCGTTTGGCCAGCGGGATTGAGATCGAGGAATTCGTCCCGCCGTTCCCAGGGATATTCGCGGACAAGTTCGTATCCCACACCCTTTTCGCCCAGCAGGAGCCGGACTTTGCGTGAAAACGGGCAGAGCGGGAATTGATAGAGGAGCCACATGGAACGCGAATCCATAGCGGTCACACTGCGTCGCGTCACCCTGCTTAATGCGCCTCGTCGCGGCTATTCCGCATTAAGGCGTATTGAGCCAGATCAGAGCCACGATGCCGATCAGAATGCGGTACCAGGCAAAAGGTGCAAATCCGTAACGCGTCACAACCGCCAGGAATCCCTTTATGACAATTGCAGCGACAATGAACGAGATGACAAACCCGATTGCAATGTTGGAAATGTCTGCGGCTGCAAGAGCGGCGCCTTCCTTGTAGAGGGCAAGGGATGTTGCCCCGATCATTGTTGGCACTGCCACGAAGAAACTGAATTCTGCCGCCGTCTTGCGCTCAACGCCGAGCATGAGGGCGCCCATGATCGTCGCGCCGGAGCGACTGACGCCCGGGATCATCGACAGGCATTGGATGAAGCCAATGCCCAGTGCTGTCCTCCAGTTCATGCCCTCGACACTCTCAGTCCTGATTGTCTTGGCCATTTTCTCGATCACGAGGATGGCGATACCACCAAGGATCAAGGCCCAGGCAACGACAGCCGGCGCGTCAAGCATGGCCTTGATCACCTTGTAGGCCAACGCGCCGATTACGGCCGATGGCAGGAAGCCAAGCAGGATATTCCGGACGAAGGCGACAGGGCCATTCTTCCAGCTGAACAGTCCGACAGCGACATCCAGGAAGCGCCGCCAATAGAGCACGATTACCGAGAGGATCGCGCCGAGCTGGATCACGATGTCGAATGCACCACCAGAGCCATCCTTGAACCCAAGGAGCGCGCCGGCAAGGACAAGGTGTCCGGTGGACGATACAGGAATAAATTCCGTCAATCCCTCGACAATTCCGAGCAGAATAACAGTCAGCAGATCGTTCATGCCGCGGCCCCGAACCGCCCATGCTTGCGATATTGCACGAGCCAGCCCGGTGCGACGACATCAAGCGGGGTTGGGGCTATGCCGAACGCGGCCAGTCCTTTCGATTTTGCGCCAACGACATTGTCTTGCTGGAGCATCAGCCACTGATCATGCGTGATGGGCGCGGCCGGAAGCCAGCCCGTCAGGGTTGCAAGCGCGGCCGAGATGTTGTCCGGCACCTCGATCATGGGACGGGTACGACCTGTTGCTTCGGCAATCCAGTGGTTGATCTGGCTCATGGTCATGACGTCGGGGCCACCAAGCTCATATGTCTTGGAGGCGTGTATCGCCGGTTCACTCACAACTACTGCCACGGCGCGCGCGACATCGCCAACGAAGACAGGCTGAAACTTCGTGCCACCGCCGATCACAGGCACGACAGGCAGCATGCGGATCAGGTTTGCAAAGCGGTTGATGAACTGGTCTTCCCGACCGAATATGATTGAGGGTCGAAGGATGGTTGCTGCCGGAAAGGCTGCCCGAACGGCGGCCTCTGCTTCCCCCTTGCTTTTTCCATAAGCTGAAGGGCTATCAGCATCTGCACCGATTGCCGAAACCTGAATGAGGCAGTGCGCGCCCGCCACCCTTGATGCTGCGGCAACATTGGCAGCACCCTGCCGATGGACGGCATCGAAATCTCCCTTGAGGATCCCGACCAGATTGATCACAGCCGTCGCGCCACTCACGGCATGCGGTAGAGTTTCCGGGCGTGTGACGTCGGCTGACACATAGGCAATCTGGCCGAGATTGGCTTGCGCCTTCAGAAACCAGCCTCGCTTGGGATTGCGGCTGGCCACCCGGACGCGATGACCATCTCGCAAAAGAGCCTGGACCACATACCGACCGACAAATCCGTCACCGCCAAAGACTGTTACCGTTTCGACCATCGCAACCTGCCTGCATATTGACCATGAATGAAAACTGCCCATGCCGCCCGCGCAGCGCATTGACAAGCGGCAACCGCCGCCGTAACCGCGCGGCCTCGTTCCCGTGCGACAAATTCGTCGCCCTGTGCCCAGGTGGTGGAATTGGTAGACGCGCTGGCTTCAGGTGCCAGTGGCCGCAAGGCCGTGGAGGTTCGAGTCCTCTCCTGGGCACCAGTCAACCACTTTATCGTGTTGTTTTTACACGATAAAGTGGAGTTCCTGAAAAGGCGATCCCACATTGATTCCCACATTTTGTGTGGGTCGTGGTGATCCTCGTTGGTCCTTGCCGAGACGCCAACCCGTCCTCGCCAATACCATCATCCGCTTTTGGGCTGCGACACGGGACGAATCTTGACGGTGCATCGCACTGCCTGCTTCGAGGTTGCTGCGGTCTTCCGGCAAGCGTCAATGACATCGCGATTGTCACGCTGGATGTCAGCGGCCTGTACCAGTGCATTCCATGCCTCGGGGCTGTCACTTTGCATCATCCGTGCGCCAGCGTCCCAGCGGGAGGATGCGCCGACCATCCGCGCTGCCATGCGCTCGGGCCAGTGCCAGCTGTCTGGCATCGTGCGGGCAATGGTGCCGGGGAGCAAAGACCATAGCAGGATGCCCGCCAGAAAGGCTCCACCTGCCACTTGGTAGAGCTGCTGCCGATGCTCGGCGGCGGTGCGCGCCTGGGCCGTGACGCTGCGCATTTCCTGGGCGGCGTGATTCAAGTCGCTCCGGGCCTGATTGATCCTGTCCTGATCGCTGCGCCGCGCAGCTTCTGCTGCTGCGGCAATCCGATTGCCAATGCTGTCAGGGGTCATCTGCATCGCCGGATGACCAGCCATGCTCTTCAAGCTCTCGCCAATCGTGCTCATCCGCTTGGTCATGGCGGTCAGGGTCGCGCCGTAGTCGGGAATAACAATGTCGGCGCGCTCGGCGGCGAGGTGCTGAACCGCACGACGCATCAGGGCCAGTTCCCCTTCCAAGCGGGAAAACGCCTCGGCGGCAGGATCGCCTGCGACCTCGGGGACGGGCGGGTCGGGATCGGGTTCAGGCTCAAGGTCTAGGGTCAGTTCCACGTCGTCAGTGTCGGTATCCATTGCGCTTCTCCTACAGGCCCATGCCGATTGACCGGCTCCGCTCCATCGAGATGGAAGCGGCAAGGTCGCGGGCCAGATCGCGACCGAGTTCTGTCTTGATGCCAAGCTCGCGGGTGCGAGCGCGCAGCAGGGATTCAACTTGCGCGTCGCGCTCCAGCCCCTTCGCCATGTCCGTCATGCGGTTGGTGAGGCTCTGCACGCCCTTGGTGTCGCCATCGTGCTGCATCGCTTGCCGTGCTTGCCCCAGCCGCTGCCAGTCGCTGACAAAGCGGTCGGCGCGCTGCGCGGGATCGACGCGGATTTCGGCTTCAAGCTGCATGGCGCGGATCGCGCCCTGGCTGCGACCATCGGCGGCCTCACGGGCGAGCGAGGGTTGGCGCTGCAAGGCGCTGGCGAGGTCGGCTGTGCCATGGGGCCGGATCGCATCGAGCGCCTTTCCGGCCTTCTCCAGCGCGTCGCGCTGGTGTGGCAGGACCGGCAATTCCTGTTCACGCATCTGCCCGATGTCGACGGCGGCGCGCGCGTAGCGTTCGACCGCCCGGCGCTGGTCGGACAGGCCAGCCTGATCGGTCGGCAGGGATTCGAGCCGGTTGGCCTGCGGACGGAAGCCAGCAAAGATCGACTTCGCCCGTTCCGGCAATTGCCGAGCGATCTCCACGATCCGCTCGCGGAAGGTGATCCCGCGCCGCTCGGCGAACTGCTGCTCGGGCTTGTAGTCGCTGGCCATATCCTTGCCGCGCTCGCGGCTGAGGGTGCCGACAAGCTTGGATTGGTCGGCGAAGTCGTCGCGGCCATAATGCAGGGCAAGGCCGTCCCGGTGGCGAGACATCGCGACATAGGCACCGTGGCTGTCCATGCCTCGTGTCGCCAGCACGTGGGCGCGGTCGACCGTCATGCCCTGCGCCTTATGGATCGTCGCGGCATAGCCGTGATCGATGTGAGCATAATCCTTCGTATCGAAAGCCACGTTGCGGCCATCGTCGGTGCGCACGGCCATGCGCTGCGGCGTCACCTGCTCCACGGTGCCGAGTGTGCCGTTCTTGACGCCCAGGCCCCGCTCATTGCGCAGGAACATGATGCGGTCGCCGGATGCGAACGCGCGTTCCCCGCGATCAGCTTTGATCGACACGTCGTTGCCCAGCTCACCGGCATCGCGCAGTCGTCCACGCGCAGCCTCATTGAGTTCGCGCACCTCGTCATTGGTGTGAGTGAGAATGATCCGCGTATCGCTGGGGCTGGCCTGCCGGTCACGATCCCAACGCTCGATCAGTTCGCCGCGTGCGGCTTCCCGCGTCTCGGCGGCGTGTACCATGCCGCGTTGGCCATAGGCCTGAATGGCAAGTCCGGTGCGCCCGGTGGCAAGGTGCCGCGTGGCGTCCTGTTGCCAGCTGTCATGCTGACGGCGAACCTCGCTGATTTCGACACCGCCGTGCCGTTCGTGGATCGCTCGGAAGGCGGCTCCGGCTTCGATGGCCTGGAGCTGCTGCGGGTCGCCAACCAGGACAACTTTCGCGCCTGCATCGGCGGCATGGGAGAGAACGCGCTCCATCTGGCGCGTGCCGACCATGCCCGCTTCGTCGATCACCAGCACGTCGCGCGAGGTGAGCATTTCGCAGCCCTGACCCCACTGATATTCAAGGCTGGCGATGGTGCGCGAGGCAATGCCGGAACCGTGCTCCAGACCCTCGGCGGCAATGCCGGACAGCGCCGCACCGCGAACGGTATAGCCCGCGCTCTCCCAGGCCTCGCGCGCAACGCCCAGCATCGCACTCTTGCCGGTCCCGGCATAGCCGACAACGACGCTGAGGCCTCGCCCGTCGGTCACATGCTCGAACGCCGCGCGCTGCTCGCCGGATAGCACCAGCCCGCGCTCCGCCGCGCGCGCCAGCGCGCCTTCCCGGCCACGATCTTCGACCTGATGCCGCTCGCGTTCTGCCAGCAATTCCGATGCGCGGCCAAGCCGCTGTTCGGTCTCGATCATCTGCCGCGATGTGAACCGCTCTTCGCCGCGTCCGTCCTTACCCAGTGCGATCAGGTCGGACGAACCGCGCACGGCGCTCATGGCCAAATCGAACTGCTCTTTCCCGTCGCTGTGCCGATGCACGAACATGGCAAGGTCGCGGGGCGTGAACGTTGCCTGGCTGTGCGTGATCGCATTCAGCGCGACAGCGGGGTTGGCAATGATCCGCTCGCCGTTTCGCTGCGCGACGGCGCGATGTTCCTCGATGCGTTCGGCCTCCAGCCCGCGCACACCCATGCGCGAAGCGGCGGGGCCGATCTTGTCCTGCGGCTCCAGCGCAATGCCCTGCGCCTCCAGGCTGCGGTGATCGATCCGCGCGTCGATATCGAGTTCGGCCAGGCGCTGATTGACGTGATCGGCCCAGCGCTCGCGCCACTGCTCGACCAGTCCGGCCTTGTTCCACTCGCGCACCTTTGCGCCGAACCCGTCTTTGCCGACTTCGCGCATGGTGAGCATGACATGGGCGTGGGGTTTGGGCTGGCCGTCCGCGCCAATATCCCAATGGACATTGAGGTCGGCGATCATGCCCTTATCGACGAACTCGGCTTCGGCAAACTCCCGCGCCAGCTCGATGCCCTGTTCCCTGGTCAGCTCGCGCGGAATGGCGAATTCGACCTCGCGGGACAGCTGCGCGTCCTTGCGCTTCTCGGCGGCCTCGACTGCATTCCAGAGCTTTTCCCTGTCGGCGAATTCCTCCGGCGCGCCTTCGGGAAGCATCACTTCGGAATGGACGACGCCGTCCTTGTTGGTGAAGTCGTGGTCGCGGTCGAGCCGATCGTCGTGCAGCCGTTCGGCCCCGCGATAGGCGGCTGCGGCCACAGCGCTGCGCCCGCTCGACCGGCTGATGACTTTGACGGAAAGGTGGAAGATCGCCATGACGACAATCCATCTACGCCATGAGCGCGACGTCGGCACGACGTATAAGCGCGCCCTCCCATGATAAAATCCTGCTCGGGACTATGCAGTATCAGGCCATCTCGATAACTCTACAGCATTGGGAGAGCATCGATATTATCATCTGCGCATCACCTCTCAATGGAGAACTTCGATGCGCAAACCCCGCGACTTTGATTCGGAACTGAAGGCGCTCGCCGACAAGGCCAAGCAACTGAAGGAACGTCGCGTCCAGCAACTCGGCGAACTGGTGATCGCCACCGGGGCCGATGCGACCGATGCGGAAACGCTGGCCGGTGCGCTGCTGGTCATTGCTGAAACCAGCGAAGCCCAGAGGAAGGAGGCGTGGCGCAAGCGCGGCGCGGCCTTCTTTCAAAGCAAGGCGCGCAAGCGTGGCGACGGAACTCAAGACCAGCCGGATAGCACTCTCCCGCTTGACGGCGGCGCGGCATCGGCTTGAGGCACGAAAGGCGCGAACCGACATGCGCGAATGGCAGGTCAAACGCCGCGAACGCACCCGGCAACTGATCGAGCTCGGCGGCCTGGTTGTGAAGGCCGGGCTAGTTGAACTGGCCGATGATGATCGCGCCACGCTCTACGGCGCGTTCCTTACCGTTGCGGCCAAGCTGCGCGGCGAGGAACGGGAACAGGCGCTGGTGCTGTGGAGGCGCAAGGGCAAGCGGGCGTTTGAGTTGGAAAGCAACTGAGTACGGTTCAGTCCGCGATTTCTCGCAGCAGGTTCCCGCCTGCGCTAGAACGGTCTGAACCGCGTCGTCGGCAATGACAATGTTTCGCGCCGGTCAGGCAGTACCGGAAAACTCTCTGCGCACTTTTCAGACGAGAATTTCTGCATGCTTGAGAATGCCACTCCTCCAGTTGCCTTGTCGAGCAGTCGCTCTGGGTTGGCGCGATTGCCTCCCTGTTGCCGGTTCTGGCAAATCAGGTCACGGCAAAGGGAAACGTGTCGAAAAGCCGATCGTCGAGGTCATTGCGGTCGGCCAGCACAACAAGCGTCAGATTTTCCAGCGCCTGCGATCTCACCGCCAGCCCTGCGAAGAACGCCATCAACAAACTCATGCCCGAACCTTGCGTATGCCAGAGGTGCCGTTCTTGCAGGCGTCATCTGGTTACGTTGCTCCCCCTGCATGCCGAGCCGCCTTCTGTGCAGCATCGAACTAGAGCCAAATTCTAACGCAAAGCGGCAAAGGCCGTGCGGGCGGATGATAGGGCCCGTGTGGCCATCAGATAGTCCAGCACCGGAGTCAATTGCTCACCCTCGTCCACTTTCAGGCCGTTGGCGCGGCCACCCGCCGCGATCATCGCTAGGGCATGATCGCTCGGCTCGCCCTCAGCCGGCAACATCCGAGCACCGAACGGGGCATAGCGTTCCATGGCCACGGCCCACTCTGGGCCTTGGCGAACGGCAATCTGGCTCACTTTGCCCAGACTGATGAGGTATTGCATCGCGGCGTTCTTCTGTGCGTCAGACCAGCGATTGCGCCCGCTGCATTCGGTCAGCACGCGCGTCATGTCTTCAGACGCCTGAGCGCTGCCTTGCGGCGCCTCCCGGGCTTCCTGCGGGTCATCAGTTTGCGCGGCAAACAACGAGGCAATAGCCGCCCGCTGCTGCTGGCCGAGCATGTTGTCAACGCAGCTCAGTTGGTCGGCCGGCGCTGCGGCCACCGACGTGACCTGGGTGACAGTCGGCGCGGCGTTAGCCACCTGACCAAGACCGATCACCCCGAACACTGCTGCCCCCAGCACCATGCCAACAGACAGGACACGCATCCGCATTTCTCCGTTCACCGCGATCAGAACTTGCCGAGCAGGTTAATGAAGTAACCCTTGCTCGTATAGCTCTGGTCACCCAGATCGCTGGAGAAATCGGAGAAGCTGTAGCCCACGCCAATCTTCACGTTCTGGTTGATGTGGCGGTAGATCGCGGCCAGTCCTCCCCAGCGATGGTCGCTGGCGCGGTCGTTCGACAGGTAGTGCCCCTCGATCAGCGCGTCCCATTCCTTCACCACGCGCCAGTCGGCGCGCAGCACGCCAAGCTGGGTGTCGCTGGAGATGTAGGTATCGCTGTTCCGGCCAAGCGAGACGCTGCCCTTGCGGAAGGCATATTTGCCGCCGATGGTCAGCGTCTTGGTCAGATCGTAGTTGGCGTCGATAGAGAAGATCTGGCTCTTCTGCTTCGGGCTGGCGGTTTCGCCACCTTCGGTCACCTGGCCAATCGGCCCCATGTCCTTCAGGTAGGTGTAGCGCGTCAGCAGGTTGAGCCGATCATTGAGCACCGGGCGATAGGCAAAGCCGATGGTCCCTTCGACAAAGTCCGCCGCACGCTCGTTGGGCGTGTTGTTATCGGCAATGGCAAAGTTCAGCCGGCCCAGCGCCCGCCAATCGGGATTGAGATTGACCGAGGCCGAGTTGCGGAACAGCCACACGGTCTGGTCACGCCCGACGCCCTGCTCGAAACGCCCTTCGACGTTGGTGGCAAAGCGGACGGTATCGCTGGTGTAGCCGACGCCAAACGTGGCGGCGGTACGGCGGAAGCGTCCGGTATCCTCGTTATCGACGTGGCCGTTCTCGAACGAGACCGAGACAGACCACTGTTCGGTGGGGTCCCAGTCCAGCCCGAAGCTGCGCATCACGCTGGGCGCCTGCCCGCCATGGCCAATCTTGTTTTCGCCATGAATGCTGAGCGCGGAGGAGAAGCGGTGGCGCGAACCCACCGTCAGAGTGCCCCGGTTGGTCCGGGTTAGCCCGCCGAGCGGTTCCAGCCCCTGATCGGTGCGATCCGTGACCAGCGTATAGCCCAGATAGTTCTCCGAGCCGTTGCCGTAGCGGTGGCTCAGTTCAACATTCGAACCCAGCCCGCCATCGCCGCCCGACACTTCGGCAGAGGCGGAAACGCGGTCGGTGATTTCCACCTTGCCGCCCACGCCGCCACGGTTGTTGCGGCGGCGGGTGGCATCGCGGTCCACCGTGAGCTGACCGAAGGCGTAGGTCGACCAGTTCTTGCCGGTGGGCGCATAGCCCAGTTGCACGGCAGCATCGGTGCGCTTGCCGGTCTCCGTCGAATTGCCCACCAGCCCGATGGCCTGCTCGTCATGGCGCACGCCGGCAGTCAGGGTCAGTTCCTGGCTGAGCTTTTGCGCCACGTCGCCCGAGGCAACCGTGCGGCGGCCGATGGTTTCGGTGTTCAGCCGTTCGAACTTGGCCGAAACGCGCGTTGCATCAGACAGCGGCGCATCAACCGCAAGACCCCAGCGCTCGGTCTGGTTCGGGGTGAGCTGAGAATTGGCGCTGAAGCCGGCATCGAAGTGCTCATAGAAGGCAGATGCCTTGCCATGATCGCCCGTCAGCCCGCGCAGTTCGGCCAGATCGACCGCCACTTCGCCGCGCCATGCCTGCGCCTTCTCACCCACCCGGCCAGTGGCCAGGCGATTGGTGAAGGTGAGGCCGCCATCGACCGAATTTGTCTGGCCGAAGCCAGGCCCTTCGGATTGCGCGACTTCCGCCTTCACATAAGTTCCGGCGTGGGCACGCACGGTCACATCACCACCCAGCAGCGTCTGATCGGCGCTGTCGGTCGTCTCACGCTGGCCGGTCACGCCCAGGCGCACCTTGTCGCCCAGCCAGGCAGAAGCCCGGCCACCAACGGTATAACCGCTGATGTCGCCAACCGCCGGAGTATATTCATAGCGCGCCACCAGCACCGGCACATTGCCGCCGCCAGTATCCTGCCGCACCAGATCGCCGTCAGCCGCCGTCGAGGACAGCGGGCGGAGTAGCGTTACCCGGCCCTGATAATAGTCGATGTCATAGTCTTCCTGCGGCGACAGATCGCGCCGCGACAGGACCAGCCCGGTGTCGCGATCACGCACTTCCACGCTCAGCCTTTCCGACCCGACAGTCAGATCGCGGCGATTGAGGAAGTAGAGCGAGCCGCCGGTGCCGCGAAATTCATCGCGCCCCGGGATCGTGCCAGGATCAGAAGCAAAGGCCGTAACCTGAAGCTTGTGCTCGCCGAAAGAGGTGGTGCCCATGCTCTTGTGATCGACAATCGCGCCAAACACGCCGCGATTGAGCTGGGCCAGCTCGGCCTGCTGGATGTCGGCCACAAAATTGCCGATCAGCAGGCTGGACTGGTCCTTCTGCACCTTCAGATAGAAGCGGCCCTGCGTGGGGGCATCCTCCACCAGCGTCGAATCGTCGCCATAGGTGGTGTAGTACTGGTTTGAGTCCATCCGGCGCAGCAACTGGCGCGGATCCTTGCGATCAATGTTGCTGAACAGATCCTTCAGCAGCGTTTCGCCGGTATCAAGCGAACTGGTGATCCTGATGCCGTTGGACAGGCTGCCCTTGGCATAGAAGGCCGCGCGCGAGGTGAGATAATCGCCATCGGCAAGCTGGTTGCCGCTGACTTCCACCGCCGGCCCTTCCCCCCGGTTCGAAACGAAGGTCAGGTCGCCCTGGCCAACCACGAACCAGTCGCTGCGCGGCGCTTCCACATCGCGCATCGCGGTATAGCGCGCATGCTCGCCCTGCCCGACCGTTACCCAGACCTGCCGCGTCTCGCGCGCCATGATCTGCTGGCTGACAAAGCGGCCATCGGCCTGAAGCGGCACCATCTGGCCCGCCACGCGCACCATCTCGTCGCCTGGCTCGGCGGCGCCGGTAACGGTCACCGTCACGCCGCGATTGAGCGGAATGGTCCGGTGCGCGGCTTCGTCCTTGCTGCCAAACAGCGGACGCACCGCCGGGGTGCCATGATCGAACGGCTTGGCCAGCACAGTCAGTTCCTGCGGCTGGGTCTCATCGAACCGGCCTTCGGCGTCATAGACCCGGTAGGTGTAGAACAGCTCTTCCCCAGCATCGGCATTGGCGCTCCAGCGAGCGACGCCGTCCTTGCCCGCTTCAACCACCACGTCCGGCTGTCCATCGGCAGAGGCACCGGCGCGGAAAATCCGCACTTCGCCCCGCGCGATGTAAGAGGGATAGTTGGTGTAGCTGACAAAGGTGGCGGCCTCACCGGCAACCACGGTGCGCTCGCTTTCGACAAGGCCCACCGCCAGCACCGGATCAACGTGGGTCGAGTCGGTCCGCACCTTGATGCGATAGGGATTGTCGATCACCGGCTGATCCTGCGGATCGATGGTGATCGTCAGCCCGTCCGCCGAACGCGCCGGGCCAGCAGCCTCTGCCGCAGCGAGCGGGATGACGCCCGCGGTCTGATCCGGGGCTGCCTGACGATAGACCGGCACCTGCCAGTCAGCGCGCGGCACCGCGGTTTCGCCGGAGACCCCGCAAGCATCCGTCGTGGTGACAGACAGCGCTGCACACCGCGACGGAACGATCTGGCTGACGGCAAAATTCCCGTCAGCTTCCACCGGCACGATCTGGCCAGAGACGCGCAGCAGGCTATCGCTAGGCGCAAGCCCGGCGATGTCGAGCGAGAGCGCCCCGTGCATGGCAATACCGCGCACCATGGCTGCATCCACCCGGCCAAAATCGGCGCGGACCGGACTGACATGGGGCAGCACATGCGCCGCCGAGAGCACCGTCAGGCGCTGCGGTGCAGTTTCATCATAGCGGCCCTTGGCGTCATAGACGCGGTAGGCATAGTCCATCTCATCAGCGGCATCGGCCCCAGGTGTCCAGCTCGCCACACCATTGCAGTCCGCCCCGATAACCGCCAGCGGCGCGCAACCAGAGGCTCCGCCCGCCGGATAGAGCCGCAGCTCCGCTCGGCTGACGAATGCGGGATAGTTGCTGAACCCCAGGAAGTGCGCCGGCGAACCGCGTTTGACGCTATCATCCGAACCGATCAGGCCTACCGAGAGCACTGGCGCGGGGGGCGACGGCATCGCCGTGACCGAAAGGTCATACACAACCGCCGGGTTTATCGCATTATGCGCCACGCTGGTGGCCTGGTCGCTGGCGCCAAGCGCCAGGACTGAAGCCTGCGCAAACCCGCTAGTTTCTTTGGCCTGGGCCGGAGCGGTCAGGCCAAGGCCTGCCATGGTGGATACGCCGGCCAGCAACAGGGCATGGCGCAACTTACCCGAGGTGTTGCCCGAATGCTTGATTGCGGGCGTGGTGATGGACTTGCTGTTCATCGAATTTACTCCCGGCCCTGGGCGCGCAGAGCGCGCACCATGTTGGCCTCGATCACGGGCGGCGGACCGTCCCATCCTGTGCGGAAGGTCGCTGCAACCTGTTCCCTGATGCTGGCGAGGCGGGCCTCGACCAGGCTGTCGGCTTCGTTGGCATCCGCGCCATAGGTGATCTGGATCACCAGCCGCTGGGCTTCGACGGTCTTGAGACCTTCGATCCGCTGGGCAAAGGCAGGCTGCAACTGGGCCGAACCGTTCAGGAAGGCGCGGGCATCGACGGCGACGCTGACGACACGGGCTTTCTGGACCCCGAAGTTCAGTTCGCTGATCTTGCCGCGCGTCAGGCGGATCGACTGCGGGTTGTCGGACGTTGGCGCATAGCCTTCCGGAATGGTTCGCGTATCGAGCTTGAGCACGAAGTTCGAACCAATCTGGGCATCAGGCACCGCGGCGCAGGTGATGTGATAGCGACCATATTCGTCCGCCGTCACGAGCTGGCCATTGACCGTCGCCACGCGGGCGGCAGGAATGCCAGGTTCGCCGTTATCCTGATAGCCATCGCCATCCTTGTCATCGAACACCTTGCCGATGATCTCCGCGCAATCGAAGATGGCGCTGGGGACGATAGACACGATGGCCTGCGCCCGGTTGGAGATTTCGGCTGCCGTCACGCCACTGCGGGCAACGGCGGTGTTGATACGGTCACCCTGGGTCACACCGGCACCAACCACGGTCACGATCTGATAGGTCGTGGTGGAGTTGCCCGCCAGCGTCTGCGCATTCCAGCGCAGCTCGCGATCAGTGACGACAGGTTCGGCCGCGACGTTGTTCACCCGTGCCGTACCAGCCACATACTTGAAGCCGGGGGGCAGAAGATCGACGACGCTGACCGCTGCACGCGTAGCACTTTCCGTGTTGCGCACAGTGATCGTGTAAGGAACCAGATCACCCGTGTTGGCCGTACGCTTGTCGCTGGTCTTGGTGACGAGCAGCGGCGTGCGGGTCAGGAAGGGATCGAGCGGAATGTGGTTGTTGACCACGTTGCCGTCACCCTGGGCGATCAGGAACGCCATGTAGTAGGTGGTGGGATCACCAGCCTGCGGAGCCGAGGGCTTCGCCACGACCGGGGCGGGGCTACCGCGTCCGGCTGCATTGAACCCGCCGGTTTCGGCCGCAATCACGGTCGAGATCGGATCGGCATAGCCCGTGGGTGCCGTCACTTGCAGGCGGTATTCCGTCCGCGCGGCGGGGCACTGGGCAGCCGCACCGGATACGATGTCGAACTGGTAGAACCCGTCCGCCCCCGTGATCTGGCTGGCCTGCGAGGGATCGATGAAGCACGCGGCAGGGATCGGCGCACCATTGGTGTCGACGAGCCTGACAAGCGCTCCGGTGACCGGCTGACGGGTAATCGCGTCATAGACCACGCCCGACGGATCGACCGGCAAGTTCTGGTTCGCCAGGGTGCCGTTGACCGGCAGCGTGGCGTTCTCGATCTTGCTGTAGACCACGTTGTTGGACGGATTGCGGAACACGATGGTGTAACCGGTGCCGCTGAGCAAATCGGGAACCGAGTAGAAGCCCTGGGCATCGGTGCGGGCTGTGCCCACCACCACGCCGCCCCGGCTGACTTCCACGATCCAGTTTTCCAGCAGGCGTTCACCCGTTTCATGCGCGCGGTTCATATTATCGTCGAAGTAGACGATACCCGTCAGGTTGCTGCGCGGCGGGACAACGGTAACCGTTATCGTCGCAATCGTGCAGTTCGTGGGGTTGAGCCGTTCGCACAACTGATAATCGAAGCTGTAGGTGGCCCAGGGCGTACCCGGAGCAACCGTGACGTTGCCCGTCGCCGGATCTAAGGTGAACCCGACCGGCAGGACCGCACCCGGCGCGAGCGTTACCGTCGCGTTGGTGGGCGTGGCCGGCTGGCCGTTGATGGTATCACCGGTGAAGGCGTTGAGCACATTGGTCCCGCCATTGGCGCTGTTAACGTCGCCGCTGGTGTCATTGACCGCCACGATGGGCGACGGGATCACCGTAACCGTGGCCTTAGCCGTGGCACAGTTCGTCGGGTTCAGCTTCTCACAGATGGTATAGTCAAAGCTGTAGGTGCCCGCCGGCGTTCCTGGATTGACCGAGACGTTGCCGGTGGCCGGATCGAAGGTCAGCCCGGCGGGAACCGTTGAACCGGCAGCCAGGGTGATGTCCACCGTGGCCGTGGTCGCAGGCGTCCCGTTGCGGGTGTCTCCGGTCAGCACATTGAGCACGTTATTTGCTCCCGTGGCACCATTGATGCCGGTTGCAGTATCGTTGGTGGCGGCAATCGGGCCGGCGGTGACCGGGACAGTGATCGTCGCCGGGGCACAGTTGGCCGGATTGAGCCGTTCACAGATCTGATAGGCGATGGTGTAGGTGCCCGCCGGCGTATTGGCCGGGACAGTCACCAGACCCGTCGCCGGATCGAGCACCGGCACCGGACCGCCAGCAATCGGCGTGGCCGGGGTCACAACCGCAACCGTAACGGTGGCGATGGTGGCCGGAGCGCCATTCAGGTTGTCATTGGGCAGGGCATCGATCACCGCGGGCGCACCCGTGCCGCCGTTGACCGGGGCCGTGGTATCATCCGTCGCCGAGATCGGCGCCGCGACAACCGTCACCGTGGCCGTGGCCGTGGCGCAGTTGGTCGGGTTGAGGATCTCGCAGATCGTATAGTTGAAGCTGTACGCGCCGCCCGCCGTCGCCGGCTTGACCGAGATGTTCCCGGTAACCGGATCGAAGATGAGCGCAGGCGGAACCGTCGAGCCGGCAGCGACCGAGATGGTCACCGTGCCCGTCGTGACGGGAACGCCGTTCAGCGTATCGCCCGGCAGCACGTTCAGCACATCAGTGCCACCCGAGGCGCCGTTGATCCCGCCGACGCTGTCATTGACAGCAGCGATCGGGGCCGCGACGACCGTCACCGTAGCCGTGTCCGTGGCGCAGTTCGCCGGGTTCAGCTTCTCGCAGATGGTATAGTTGAAGCTATAGGGACCGGCAGGGGTGTTCGGCGAAACCGAGACATTGCCCGTGACCGGATCAAAGGTCAGCCCGGCGGGGACCGTCGAACCGACGGCCAGCGTGATGTTGACCGTAGCCGTGGTGGCCGGCACGCCGTTCAGCGTGTCACCACCCAGCACGTTGAGCACGTTGCTGGCACCCGGCAGGCCATTGATGCCGCCCTGGTTGTCATTGGCCGCCGTGATCGAGGCAGACACGACCGGAACGGTGATGTTCGCCAGGGCACAGTTGGCCGGATTGAGCTTTTCGCAGATCTGATACCGGATCACATAGCTGCCCGAAGGCGTGCCAGCCGGTACATCGACCAGACCCGTGGTGGTGTTGAGCACCGGCACCGGAGCACCGCCAATCGGCGTGGCCGGAGTGATGACAGTGATGTTGAGATCACCGATCACAGCCTGCGAGCCGTTGAGCGTATCGCCGGGGATGGCATCAACCACACCCGTGGCACCGCTGGCACCGTTGACCGGCGCAGAGGTTTCATCATCGGCGGTGATCGCACCGGCAACAACCGTGATCGTAACCGTTGCGGTAGCGCAGTTGGCCGGATTCAGGATCTCGCAGATGCGATAGTCGAAGGTATACGGACCGGCAGCCGTGCCCGGCGAAACCGAGACGTTGCCCGTGGTGGTATTGAACACCAGACCGGCAGGCACGGTGAACCCTGGCTCGACGATGATCGAGACATTGCCCGTCGTTGCCGCAGCGCCGTTCAGCGTATCACCGGTCAGCACGTTGAGCACATCGCTGGCCCCGGCTGCGCCGTTGATGCCGCTCTGGCTGTCATCGACAGCCGTGATCGGCGCGGCAACAACCGTCACGGTTTCCGTGGCGTTGGCGCAGTTAAGCGGATTCAGGATCTCGCAGATGCGATAGTTGAAGGTGTAAGGACCAGCAGGCGTGCCCGGCGAAACCGAGACATTGCCCGTGGCGGTATCAAAGGTCAGCCCGGCAGGAACCGAGAAGCCAGGCGCAACCGAGATGGTCACGTTGCTGGTGGTCACGGCAACCCCGTTGAGGGTATCGCCGGTCAGGGCGTTGAGCACATTGCTCTGACCCGTCAGGCCGTTGATCCCGCCAATCGATTCACTCACCGCTGCGATGGGGGCGGCAGATACCGTCACCGTGATCCGCGCAGGATCGCAGGTGCTGGTGTCTGCCACGTCGCAGATCTGATAATCGATCGTATAGGTGCCCGCTGGCGTACCCGGAGCAACGGCGATCTGGCCGGTGCTGGTGTTAAGCGTCACACCGGGATTGGTGGCCGGAGTGATGACGGTCATTATGATCTGGGCCGGCAGCACCGCCGCACCATTGAACTGATCGTTGGTCAGCGCATTGGCAACATTGCTGTTGCCGGTCAGGCCGTTCACCGTGAACACGCCGTCGTCGTTGGCGACGATCACGGCCTTCAGGTGATCCTGGAACACATAGCCGGTGCCATCGGTCTGCGCAGGCAGGACGATGCCGCTAATGGTGTTCTCTACAGCCGTGTTGCCATAGGCAGCGTTGTTCACCGTGCCGCCCAGGCTGCCCGCGGTTTCATTGCGGTCATAATGGGTGGCCGGCTGGGTTTCGACGATGGTGTAACCGGCCGGGCCGGACGGCGGCAGAACCGGGAAGGTAAAGCCACCACCGGCAACCGTCACCGCCGTGGCGTTGACCGCATTGCCATAGATATCGGTGCCGGAAAGCGTGACGGTAACGCCCGCCATGCCCTCACCGCCATCGATCACGGCGTTATCGTTGTTATCGGCATAGACTGTACCCGACAGGCTCGCGGGGCGGATCTGCACGACGGCAGTCTGGCTGTCATTGGCCGGAACGGCATCTTCACTCAGCGGATCGCCAAAAGCGTCCAGTCCGGGCGTGATGGTGGCCGTATCGGTCAGATCGGTGGGAGCCAGCGGCCCGCTGTAGGGAGCCTGAGCCTTGGCATTGACGGTCAGATCGACGGTGTTGGTCGCACCCACCGGGAAGCTGCCATCGATGTCGCAGGTGATCGTCGTGGTGCCAGAGCAGGCAATCCCCGAAACCGTGGCCGCACTGCCGCCCGGAATGGAGCTGCCTGGCGCGGGCGACGGCGCATAGACGAAACCAGCCGGCAGCGTATCGGTGATCCGCACGCGAGTAGCGGTCGACGGACCGTTGTTGCGGAAGCGGATGGTGAATTCCACCGGTTCGTTGACGTTGCGCAGCAGCGCGCCCGTGCGAGTCTTGCTGACCACTTCAAGGTCGGTCGACGGACGGACCGTGGTGGTCTGCGTCGCACGGTTGTTGGCAGGGGCCAGATCGGCACCGGCACCGTTCCACACCGGCTGTTCGGCTGAAGTCAGCTCGGCAGCGTTGGTGAAGGTGGTCGGAGCAGAAGGCGGGGTTCCGCCCATGGTAAAGACGAGCCGGAAGATCACCTGCTTCAGCGGGTCCAGATAGTTCTGGGTGGCGTCAGCCTGGTTGATCTTACAGATGTAGTTCGGACCGGACGCGGTACAGCCGGCGCTCGGCGCAGCCTGAAGGGTCAGGCCACCGTTGGCGGCAACCGGGTTGATCACCACAGAGCTGAGCGTCATCGTCAGGCCCGGCGGCGGTGCCGGAATATCAGTGACGACAATGTCGGTCGCACGCGAGGGGCCAAAGTTCGAGGCGCGGATGTCGTAATTCAGCGTTTCATCGAAGCGCACCGGATCATCGGTCGCGGGATTCGATTCCTGCTTGGTCACGGCCAGATCGAAGCTGGGCGCTTGCATGTTGTGGTTCAGCGTGAAGAAGTTGTTGCCGGCGTTCGGGTTCGAACCGCCATTGGTATCAAGCGTGGACGTCGTCACGGTCGCGCGGTTGACCTGGGTGGTCGGCAGCGTGGCCATGGTCTCGGCCCCGAAGGGATACTTAGGCAGAACCGTGACGTTGATCTGGCGCACTTCGGTGCGAACGAACTGCCCCATGTCGCAGGTGACGGTTCCCGTCGCGACCACCACCGAACAGGTGGCACCCGGCTTCGTCGTCGTCGGCGTACCGATGATTTCAAACCGCGCGGGATCGATCACGTCGATCACCTGAACGGTGTCAGCCGGGTTCGCACCATCGTTGCGAACGCTGATGATATAGGTGGCCGGCACACCAACCCGGGCCGGGTCAGGCGTAACCGACTTGCTGTTGATCGTCATGTCGGCGCGCGGCGTAATGGTGTACTGCGCCGTATCGCTGTTGTTCAGGTTGTTGGTCTCGGTCGTATCCGACGAATAGACCGACGCGTAGTTGGTGAAGCTGCCGCTTTCGAACGGACGCTGCACCCGGATGATCAGGGTTTCGGTCCCGCCGCCGGCCAGATTGCTGAGGCTCCAAACCACCAGTCCGTTGACCGGGTTGTAGGACATCGAACCCGAAGTGGCGCTGTCCTGCGTCACAGCAGTCACGAAACTGCCAGCGTTGATGAAGTTGGGCAGGGCGTCGGTGACGGCGATCGTACGCGCGGTGTTGCCGCCGGCTGCGTTCGAAACGCGCAGGCGGATGTAGAACACGTTGTCGGTATCGGCGACCGCCAGGTTTTCGGTCCAGCCGCCAGCGTTGGACAGGCTGACATCCTTCTGGACGGACAGATCGGCGGCGCTGGTCGTCGAACGCACGCCGGCGCTGCGGCAGTCATTGCCGGTCGGGCTGGTCGGCGAGCTGGGCGTATGGGCCGAACCGGCAGTGCGGTCGGTACAGGCCGTGTTGACAACGTTGGTGTCAACCCCGGAACCAGCCGTGGTGATCAGCGTCAGCGTCTTGGTCGCGCCAACTGCCAGCGTGCCGGTGTCGGTGGTATCGCAAGTGACGACCACGCCGGCAACGCCGCAGGTCCAGGCACCCGAAACACTGACAAAGGTTTCATCGGCGCTCAGCGTATCGGTAACCCGCAGCGGCGTGCCGGGAGTCCAGCTGGCGATCGACGGACCAAGGTTGCGCACGATGATGGTCGAGGTGATGTTGGCACCAGGAGCAACCGGGCTCGGGCTTTTATACTTGGCGTAAAGCTCAAGATCAGCATTCGGCAGCACCGTCTGGAACGGGGCGATTGCCGTGTTGTTGGCCATGTCCGGATCGGCAAAGCCGCTGGGCGGTGCCACGTTGGCGGTGTTGTTGATGATCCCGCCCGTTGCCGAGGCACCGGTGACCGGGATGATATAATCCACCTGCTGGGCAGAGGACAGCGCACCGGCGGTACAGGTTACCGTCTGGCCCACCTTACTACAGCCCGATGGCATGGTGCCCGGCGTCAACGCATTGTCGATGACATCGGAAATTGCCGAACCGGCGGGAACGCTCTGCGGCCCGGTGTTGCGGATCGACAGGGTGATGTTGGCCGAACTGCCCACGGTGATGGTGGACGGCATGGACTTGATCGCCTGAAGGTCGCTGCCCGCCTGAACGTTGGTGACAACCGTGTTGGAGGTGTTGTTGAGGGCATTGGGATCAAGCACCAGAGCATCGGTGCTGGTGACATCGGCAATGTTGGAAATCGTGCCAGCAGTCGATTTGGTGATCTTGCCGGTGATGGTGATGACGGGATAGGCCGCGCCCACCGCCGGAGCCGCGCCGGAATAGTTACAGGTGACGGTGGTGCCGGCACGGCTGCAAGTCCAACCCGTGCCCGTGCCAGATTGATACTGGTAGTCCGAACCGGCCGGCAGGTTGTCTATCACGCGCACGGCGGCGGTCGGGGTCGGACCGTTGTTGGTGACGGTAAGGGTGTACTGCAACTGGCCACCGGCGATCACGCTCGGAGCGGAACCGGCCTTGACGACGGTGAGGTCGGCACCAGCACGCACGGTCGGCGTGATCGAGAGCGAATTGTTGCCGGCGTTGGAGTCCGTGTTGCCAGCCGCCGCGATCGACGCGGTCGTAGTGTTGGTGCCAGCCACCCGGGCAATCGCCTTGTAGGTGAAGGTCTGGGCATTGGCCGCGCCGCCGCCCAGCAGCGTCGGCAGGTTACAGGTCAGGGTCTGACTGCCAACCGCGCCACTTACCGAACAGTAGGACGGGAAGTTGCCCACGGCATTGATTACCTCGAAGCGATCAGAGATCGCTATCGTTACCACCGCATTGTTCACGGATGGCGCGGAGTTGTTCGCGGCGGTGACCGAGTACGTCACCTCTCCCGATACGCCGACTGGATCTGGTGTGCCGGTGTACTGCGAAATTTGCAGGTCTGCCGCGAGTGCTACGCCTCCAGTGATGAAGGCGAACAAACCGATCAACAGCCGCACAACTGCGGTAGTTTTCGAGCTAATCATGGTATTTACGACCCCTCGTTCGCCGTTAGAATTGGGCTAAACTAGATGGGCGGATATCACTTAAGTGGTTAACAGACATTGAAAGGCGGCCGTGTCTCACGGGGTGGTGTAGGAACCGTCGATCCACGGCAGGATCGGGTTCGGGTCAGGCCGCCAGAGCTGGCAGGCTGACAACGGGGTTATGGCTCACCGAGCCGATTGTTTCCAGCGTCATGTAGCGGCGCGATACCGCCCACTTGATGGCATGGACCACCCCCAAACCAAGGGGCACAATCTTCAGATGCCATCAAGTGGAGGAAGCCATGTCCGTTGTTACAATCGGTCTCGATTTGGCCAAGACGGTGTTTCAGGTTCACGGTGTCGACGCAGGCGGGATAACCATCCTGCGGCGAAAGCTCGTCCGTGCCGACATGATCGCATTTTTCACCAAACAACCGCCGTGCCTCGTCGGCATGGAAGCATGCTCCAGTGCACACCATTGGGCCAGGTTGCTTACGAAGGCGGGGCACACTGTCAGGCTTATTCCGCCGCAGTACGTCAAGCCATACGTGAAGCGGAACAAGACGGATGCCGCCGACGCGGAAGCGATCTGCGAGGCGGTCGCGAAACCGAACATGCGCTTCGTTCCCATCAAGACCGAGGAGCAGCAGGCAGTGCTGGCCCTCCATCGCGCTCGCAGCCTGTTCGTCCGCCAAAGGACGGCGACGATCAATGCCTTGCGTGGTCTGCTGGGTGAGTACGGCATCATCGCTGGCAAAGGCGTGCGACAACTTGCCTTATTGAGCGAGCGCCTCGCGACAGCTGGCGAGACGGTGGTGCCCAACGAAGCACGAGAGGCCTTACGAAGCCTTTTCAATCATATAGATGCACTGAGCGAACAACTGAAAGCTGTCGAAGTGCGGATTGTGGCCTGGCACAAGGCCAATCCTGACAGTCAGCGCCTGGCGTCGGCACCGGGGGTGGGGCCAATCACTGCTAGCGCCATCGTCGCCGCCGTCGGTGACGGCAAACAGTTCAAATCATCCCGCCACTTTGCAGCATGGCTTGGACTGACGCCGCGCATAAAAGCCAGCGGCGGTAAGGAAAAGATCGGGAGGATCAGCAAGGGTGGTGACCGCTACCTACGCACCTTGCTGATACACGGCGCGCGAGCCGTAGTCGGCACCACGTTCCGAAAGGATGTCGCTCCCAGGCCCTGGCTATCGGCCATTGTCGCGCGGCGCCCCACGAATGTTGCCGCAACAGCTGTCGCGCACAAAACCGCCCGGTCTCTCTGGGCCATGCTGACCAGGAGCGAGGTCTATCGCCGCCACACGGTTCAACCGTTGGCGGCATAATCGGCTCGGCTCCTTCAGGGGCCGACTTGCGAGGCGAAGACAACAGTATGGCGAACCGGTCTCACCGGGGTTCGGCAAAGGTCATTGAAATGATGCGAACCATTTTGAGTTCGTCCATTTGTCCGGCCGTCGATCCGCGGAAACCATAGGGGCCTGCGGCGCGTGAAGCCGCGTAACAAGGCCGGATACACGACCGCAAGATCCGAGTTCGTCAAACCAAGTCGAAAAGCCTTGCAAGATGGGGGTGGTCCATACACATCATTCTGCTCCAGCATCAGCGCGCCGACGAGGCGGACGACGGCGGCGTCATTCGGGAAGATGCCGATGACATCGGCCCTTCGCTTGATCTCCTTGTTCACCCTTTCCAGCGGGTTGGTGGACGCGATCTGCGCCCAGTGGTCCTTCGGGAACGCCATGTAGGCGAGCACATCCTCGCGCGATGCGTCCATCATGTCGGCCAGCTTCGGGAACTTTTCGCGCAGGGCATCGGCGACCTGCTCCCACTGCTGGTGCGCCGCTTCGGTCGTTTCCTGCGCAAAGATCGTCTTGATCATCGCGATCACGGCAGGCCGCTGTTTGGGCGCGGCATGGGCCAGTGCATTGCGCATCCAGTGCACCCGGCAGCGTTGCTGGCTCGCGGCGAACACCTTGCTGGCGGCGGTACGCAGTCCCTTGTGATCGTCGGCGATGACCAGCTTCACCCCGCGCAGGCCGCGATCCGCCAGCGAGCGCAGGAAGGCTTTCCAGAATGGCTCCGCCTCCGAAGGGCCAGTGGCGACACCCAGCACCTCGCGGCGGCCATCGGTGTTGACGCCAACAGCGATTATCGCCGCCGTCGAGACGATCCGTCCGCCCTCGCGGACTTTGAGGTAGGTGGCGTCGATCCACAGGTAAGGCCACTCACCCTCGATCGGCCGTGCCAGGAAGGCATTCACCCGCTCGTCGATCTCGGCAACCAGACGGCTAACCTGGCTCTTCGATACGCCGCTGGCGCCCATCGCCTTGACCAGATCGTCGACCGAACGGGTCGAGACTCCGTGCACATAGGCCTCCTGAATCACCGCCGCCAAGGCCTTCTCGGCGGTACGGCGCGGCTCCAGGAAGCTCGGGAAGTAGCTGCCCTTGCGCAGCTTGGGGATCGCCAGATCGATCCGGCCAGCACGGGTGTCCCATCCTCGCTCGCGGTAGCCGTTGCGGTGATTGAGACGCCCCGGGCTGCGGGAGCCGGACGGAGCGCCAGTCCTGGCCTCAATCTCCAGATCCATCATGCGCTCTGCGGCAAACGCCAGCATATCGCGCACCAAATCGCTGTCTGCCCCTTGCTCAATCAGCTCAACAAGGGCAATTCTGTCGTCGGTCATCGTCTTCTTCTCCAGGTTCGAGTTCGCATCCGAACCCTACCAGAAGATCGACGGTGGCCACCCCATCAGGGAAACCTTCCTACACCACCCGGTGGGACACGGCCTGAAAGGCCAGATGATTTTTTGAGCATTTACACACATTTCGATGTTTGGTGCCAGTATGTGATGGTGTAAATTTGTCATCATCACAGCGGTGGGGCCTAGGCCCGACTGACTGATCTCAGCCACAAGAGCACGGTGGCGGCCAGTGCGAGTGCCGTTTGCAGCACGGCTTGTCGTATTTGACTGGCAAAGAGCGGGATTCTCGGCTCGGAATGCACGGTTAGATGCCCTTTTACTCCAGCGCATCTCTGAACCAATCAGCGTCATAGCTGCGGTCAGCGAGCATCCGCTTGGCCTTGGGCAAATCGTCGAGCAAGGCTGCGGCGCCGGTGAAATCGCTTACCTGGCCGGCCGCGATGAAGAAGCTCAAAGGGCGGCCGCTTGCATCAGTCACGGCGTGCAACTTCGTGTTCATGCCGCCCTTGGTCCGTCCGATCAGGTTCCCGAGATCCCCATTATTATTCCCCAAGGCTTGAAGCTGTGTGGTGGGCCTTGGAATAGGTTGCGTCTATCATAACGGTCTGCGGCGCGGCTTTCTGGGCGGCCAGGCCTTCCATCGTCAGAGTACACACGCGCATTCCGTCCCACCGTTTCCACCAATTATACAATGCCTTGTGCGGCCCATATTCCTTGGGTGCATCCCGCAAGCGCAGCCTGTTCCGGTTAACGAAGATGATCCCGCCCAGCACCCGTTTGTCATCGACCCGTGGCTTGCCGTTACTCTTGGGAAAATACGGCGAAAGGCGCGCCATCCGCTCGTCCGTCAGCCAATACAGGCGCTCATGCTCAGCCTCCTCGCGGAGCCTGGAGCCGAAGGCGTGCGAAGCACAATCACATCACCCTCACTCAATAGGTCCTAAGCCTAGAGATAATGACTGGGGGCCACCATAGCCTTGGCCCGCTACGCTGACGAATAATTTGCGCGATTCGCGCCCCAAAAAATCGTCGGCCGTGGCGTAAATCTCCGCCTGATTTGGTCAAAATCGCGACTATGAATGAATCATCCGCTGAAGTTTAAAACTATTATCCCGCCTGAAGCACGATCGGACTGACGTCCGCACCCATTTCTATCCTTCCATACCCGTCTCGATCCTTAGCCCTGTTATTACAACCGCAAGTGCGACTGAGTTCTATGACACCGAAAATGCCCTTGCGTCGTGTGGTTGGCCAAATAATTCTTGTGTTTAGGGGGTGCCAGAAACAACCAGCGAATGGGAAAACGTGCCATGTCCAACACTGACCGAATTATCCGCCTGAAAACCGTATTGGCTCGCACTGGGCTGTCCCGCTCAACCATGTATCGCAAGATCTCTGAGGGGACGTTTCCGTCCCAGGTAAAGATCAGCGTCCACGGCACAGGCTGGCGCGAATCTGCTATCAACCGCTGGATTGACGATCCGGCCGCTTATCGCAACGAAGGCGCAGCCAAGTGACAGCGCCCTCCGCCGAACCGATCTGCGTAAAGGTCAACGAGGCCGCGCGCATGATCGGCGTCGGGCGCACCAAACTGTACGAATTGATCGCGTCCGGTGATGTCGAGGCCGTGAAGCTTGGCAAATCGACGCGCATTATCACGGCCAGCCTTCATCGGCTGATCAGGCGGCAGCACGAGCCGGAGTAGGCTCGTCTGCCGCCTTGGCTGAATTAGAGCGGTTTCCACACGAACTGAATCGTCGGGGATTCCCATCTGACACCTGATGTGATTCACGCTGCCTGCTGGCGAAGGAGGCCGGCATGGATGGCGCGCTCGCTTTCACAGGATCTTCGGGACAGGGTTGTTTCCGCGATTGACGGCGGCTTGAGTTGCCGCGCGGCGGCGGGTCGCTTTGGGGTCAGCGTATCGAGCGCGATCCGCTGGCGGCAGCTGGCACGAGAGCATGGGCAGGCTGTTGCCAAACCACGCGGCGGAGACCGGCACTCGGCCCGGATTGAGGCGCAGGGCGCATTCATCCGCGAACTGGTGACCGAACAGGCCGACATGACGCTGGTCGAGATACAGGCGAGGCTGATCGAACGGGGCACTTCGGTTGGTATCGGCACCCTGCACAGGTTTTTCGCGCGCCACGGCATCACTCGGAAAAAACGTATGGCCCGCCCCGTCTGCAAGGGGGATTTTGAAGTGTTCTGATCAGTCTGCGTCAACGTATGCGGTCTCATGGGTGACCCCATGGCCAAGATGGACATCCGCACGTCTGGAGCCACAATAAAGACGCCGGCAACGAGTGCCATTTTTTTGGCCGGGCTTTCCAGACGCCGATCGACTGTCAGGCCATCTTCACGATCCTTCCTGCAAACATCGTTGGCCTATGCACGAAGATGCGTGCGGCCGATCCGGTTATGCCGCGACTGGGTAGCCGCGTTCGAACGTCGCGTCCTTGCGCAAGGCCGCCCATGCGATCCGCGCCAGCTTGTTGGCCAGCGCGACGACGATAGCATTGCGGTGGACTCCTCGCTCGATCATTCCTGTCAACCAGCGCCCCAACGGGGTCTCGCTTCGCGCCAGCGACGGCAATGCTGCTCGGGCACCGTGGATGAGCAAGGTGCGCAAGTAGGTGTTGCCTCGCTTGGAGATGCCGAGCAGCCGCGGCTTGCCGCCGGTAGTATGCTGACGGGGCACCAGACCGAGCCAGGCACCCAGGTCTCGGGCTTTGGCAAAGCTGCTGGCATCGCCCACGGCTGCAATCAGGGCAGTTGCGTTCAGCACCCCGACGCCGGGGATGGATGTGAGCCGCCGGGCAGCCGCGTCATTGCGCGCCAGCTCGACAAACTCGCCGTTTAGCGCTTCCACCCTGGTATCGAGTTCGCGCCATTCGGCACGCAGTTCGGCCACCAACTGGCGCAGACGCGGTGACAAGGTCGTATCCTCATCGGCCAGCAGGGCATCGATGCCGAGTTCCAGCTTGCGCCGCCCAACCGGGAAAATGGTCCCGCGCTCCAGCAGGATCGCCCGCAACTGGTTGGTCAGGCTCCTGCGCTCAGCCACCAGGCGCGAGCGAACCCGGTGGAGCGTCTGGATGTCCAACTGCTCCTGGGTCTTGAGTTCGACGAAGCGCATCGTTGGACGCGAGGCGGCCTCGGCGATCCCCTCGGCGTCGCGGTCATCGTTCTTCTGTGCTTTGACATACGGCCGTACGTACTCCGGCGACATCAGCCGGATCTCATGTCCGTGCGCGGCGAACAGGCGCCCCAGATAATGGGCACCGCAACATGCCTCCATCGCGACCACGCACACAGGAAGCTTGGCAACGTAGTCGACCAGCGTCTGGCGGCGCATCGACCTGCGTACGACGACAGCTCCCGCCGCATCCACGCCCACCACACTGCAGGCATTCTTGCCCAAATCAACGCCAAGGATCACAATAGACATCGGTCCGCTCCTTTCCTCTTCAAGCACCAGCATCATATCCGATGCCGGGGAAAAGGGGCGGGCCATCCCATAAAGACCGGGCACGCGATCGAGCAAGACCGCCCCGACGTCCTGAGGCAGCGCCAGTACTGGTTCGACGGCCAGCTCGATCTGGCACCGGAACGCCTCGTGTTCATCGATGAGACGTGGACCGCCACCAACATGACCCGTAGCCATGGTCGGTGCGCCAAGGGCGAACGCCTGCGGATGGGGTACCCGCATGGCCATCGCAAGACCACCACGCTGGTCGCGGGCCTGCGCATGACCGGTATGATCGCGCCCATGGTGCTCGATGGCCCCATCAACGGCGATTGGTTCGAAGCCTACGTGGCCCAGGTGCTGGTGCCCGAACTGCGCCAGGGCGACATCGTCGTCATGGACAACCTGTCGAGCCACAAGCGCGCATCGGTGCAGACGCTTATCGAGGCTGCCGGCGCATCGCTGCGCTTCCTTCCGCCCTACAGTCCTGACTTCAATCCCATCGAGAAGGCGTTTTCGCGCTTGAAGGCAATGTTGCGCAAAGCAGGCGAGCGAACCGTCAGCGGCCTCTGGGACCTGATCGGCAGGCTCGTCGATCTCTTCAAGCCCGCAGAATGCGCCAACTACTTCAGCTCGTGCGGCTATGATCCGGATTGAGCGGAAACCGCTCTAGCCCCAGGGTTCGCCTTTCCGGCGTCCAGGAATTCCGCCCAACGCGCCATCAGATCTCGGCGCTTGTCGAAGAAATCTGTCCGGCGATAGGCGGCTTCAACCTGATTGCTCAGCTTGTGCGCCAATGCCTTATCGGCAACTTCCTTCGGGAAATCCGTTTTCTCCGCTGCCCAGTCCGTAAAGGACGATCGGAAGCCGTGAACCGTCGCTCCTGCGATCCCGTCATTGCGGAGCAATTTGGTCATCGTCATGTCGCTGATCGGCTTCTCGCCGTTTGCCGAGAATACAAGCCCGTCATCGCTGGTCCGCTCATTCAATCGCTTTTGTAGCAGTGCCACGGCGGATGGAGACAGCGGCACGACATGGGTTTCCCGCGCCTTCATGCGCTCGCCGGGAATGGTCCAGATCGCTTTCTCCAGATCAAATTCGCTCCATACCGCGAAGCGCGTCTCGTTCGAGCGCACGGCATTGTAGATCGTGAAACGCAGCGCGTCCCTGCCGGTCGTAGGCGACGCTGCTGCCAATTGAGCCATAAGTTCAGGCACTTCGGCAAACGGCATTGCTTCAAGGTGCACAGCTTTCGCCGTCTGGCGCGGAAGGCCCTTCCGCACCGAACGTAGAGAAGTCTCCTCGGCCCGCCAGCCCTTGATATGTGCGAAGTCCAGCACCGCGCCTATGCGTTGTAGCAGGCGACGGGCCGTTTCCGGGATTTCCAGCCAAATGGGCGACAGCACGGTGACAACACAGGCGCTATCCACCTGATCGACAGGCTTGGTGCCGATGTGCGGGAATACGTGGTTCTCGAAGCTAGAGATCCAGTTCGCATAGCGGCGGTTCTTCCAGCCCTCCTTCAAGGCGTCGTAACAGTCGCGCGCCGCCGTTTCGAAGCTGGGTATGACCTTGCGGGCCTTGCGCCGCTCCGCCACCGGATCAGCACCAGCGCGAACTTTGCTCCGCAGCGCCGTTGCCGCCTCTCGGGCTTCGACAAGGGAAACGTCCATGGCAGAGCCAAGCCCGTAATCCCTCCGCCTGCCTTTGTGCTGCATACGCAGCACCCAGGTCGCCGCGCCGCTTTCCTTGACCAGCAGACAAAGGCCACGGCCATCTACATGTCGACCCGGTTTTGCGTTCTTCACTTTCAGTGTTGTCAGTGCCATCGTTCGAGTCCCATTCGGGGAATCTTCGGCTTCCGTTCCCACGGAATGGCTGCCGAAAATGCTCCCACATTCGTTCCCACAAATCGGTGGGATTTCAGGCAAATGTGGGCGACCGACCGCGAACACCTTACAAGCCAGATCGGCTAATTTACAGTGTGGTTAGGGATGCCTCGGCATTGCCTGAGACAGAATTTTTACGCCTCTCCTGGGCACCATGAACTGACAGTCACCTGGCGATCAGAGCGGCGTCGTTGTTGGTGGAGGCTTTTCGCCTAACAATGTCCTTTCCTGTTACATTTGCGGGTTAACGAGGCGCGGCGTGCGGTCTATTTCAGTCCTTCTGGAAATCTGGCCGGGAGGAGTAAGACATGGACCTGGGGCTCAAGGGAAAAAAAGTCATCATGAACGGCGGAGCGCATGGCCTTGGCCTTGCGTCGCTCAAGCATTTTGCAGCGGAAGGCGCTGATGTGGCCTTCTTCTCGCGCAAGCAGGACAAGATCGACGCCGCGCGGGATGCGATTGCAAAGGCCGGAAACGGCAAGGTTTTTGCCGAAGTTCTCGACATGGCCGGAAACCACGAGGGCTATAAGGCCTGGCTCGCCAAGGCGGCCGATGAGCTGGGTGGATGCGACATCTTTGTCCATATGGCGAGCTCGTCCGGAACCGGAGGAACCGGCGACTGGCAAGCAGGCCTTGATATGGACATCATGGGTGCTGCGCTTGCAGTTGAGGTGCTGACGCCGGCTCTGGCCGAATCCGGCACGGGATCAATCATCTTCATGTCATCGACAGCAGCTCTTGAAACCTTCATTGCGCCACAGCCGTTCAACGCGCTCAAGGCAGCGCTCATTACTTATGGCAGTCAGTTGAGCCAGGCGCTTGCTGCGAAGGGCATCAGGGTCAACACAGTGTCACCGGGCGCCATCTACTATGAGGGCGGAAACTGGGAAATGATCCGCAAGGTCATGCCGGCGCTCTATGACGGCACGCTCGCCAAGATGCCGACCGGGCGCTTTGGCGAGCCGGAAGAAGTCGCAAAGGCCGTCGTGTTTGTCGCAAGCCCTGCCTGCCCGTACATGACGGGTGCCAACATCGTCATCGATGGAGGCTTCACCCAGCGCGTCCAGTTCTGACGCGCTGCCGGTCGCACAAGGCAAGAGGCAGGATCATGGCAGACATTGATCGAGACACGTTGCTCGACATTTACACGCGCACGATGAAGGTCAACCGGACGGATGAAAAGTTCCGTTCCTTGCTGATGCAAGGCAAGGTTGCCGTCATGTATTATTGTGTGCGCGGGCAGGAGCTTGTCTCTGCTGCCGCGATGGCGGCTCTCAAAGATGAAGACTATGTCGTGTGCACATATCGCGGTCAGGGCGAGCAGACCGCGAAGGGCATACCAGCGGAAAAATGGTGGGCCGAATGCCTTGGCAAGGTGACGGGCACGTGCAAGGGCAAAGGCGGCACGATGCACATCACACACCCTGAAAAGGGGATCATGGTCACCACCGGCGTGGTCGGCTCTGGCCTGCCCATTGCAAATGGACTTGCGATGGCCAGCCAGAATACTGGCGATGGCAAGGTTACCATGGTGAGCTTTGGCGACGGAGCGGCCAACATCGGAGCCTTCCACGAAGCCCTCAACATGGCGCAGCTTTACAAGCTTCCGGTTGTCTTCCTGTGTCAGAACAACCGCTATGGCGAGCATACGGCCTTTGCAGACCATACGCAGAGCGAATCCATTTACGGACGAGCAGCTGGCTATGGGATGAAGGGCGTCAGAGTGGACGGCAATGATGTATTTGCCATGTACCATGCGGCCAAGGATGCCGTGGATCGCGCGAGAGCCGGGGAGGGGCCGACCCTGATTGAGGCAATGTGCTATCGCATGATGGGGCATTTCTTCGGTGCCGATTTCTCCTACATGCCAAAGGAACATCTTGCGGAAATGCAGCGCGAAGACCCGTTGCCAAAGCTTCGCGCCGTCATGCTTGAGCGACAGTTCACCGAAGATGAACTCGATGCCATTGTGGCGGGCATTGATGCCGAAATTGAGGACGCTGTGGCAAAGGCGCTGGCTGCCGATCTGCCCGGGCCGGAAGAGCTCCAGATTGACGTTTTCGAGAAGGTGCCGGCCTGATGGGTGAGATCACGATGGCTCAAGCGCTTAACCGTGCCATTGACGAAGCCATGGCCGAAAACAGCGGCGTGTTCTGTCTTGGTGAGGACGTCGCTGCCAAGCAAGGCGGGGGCGTTTTCAAGATCACCGCCGGCCTGACCGAGAAGTATGGCGAAAATCGCATTCGGGCGACGCCGATTTCCGAAACCGCGATTGTCGGAGCTGCAGTTGGAGCTGCCCTCGCCGGTCAGCGCCCCATTGCGGAAATCATGCTCATGAACTTCGTCGGCGTGTGCATGGACCAGATTGTCAATCATGCCGCAAAATTGCGCTTCATGTCAGGAGGCCAGACCAATGTCCCGCTGGTGATCCGCACCACGACAGGCGTGGGGGTCGGCTTTGGCGGTCAGCATTCCGATATGCTCGAGGCGTGGTTTGCCCATGTGGCCGGGCTTCACGTTGTTACACCCTCCAATGCGGCTGACGCTCAAGGCCTCATGCGGTCAAGCATCGATTGCAACGATCCCGTCATCTTTATCGAGAATATCCTCTGTTACGGTCTCAAGTCCCAGGATCCTGGCCCGGGCTATCGCGTTCCGCTGGGCAAGGCGGCTGTCGCGCGGGAGGGCAGTGATGTTTCAGTCATTACCTATGGCCGAACGGTGCTTGATGCATTGGCGGTGGCTTCCGAGCTCGCGAATGAAGGCATCTCGGTGGAAGTCATCGATCTGCGTTCGATTGCGCCTTATGACGAGGCAACTGTCCTGGCATCCGTGAGGAAAACCGGGAGGGCCCTGACATTGCATGAAGCGGTAAGGCCCTTCGGCACGGGTGCCGAAATCGCCGCGAATATCCAGGAGAAATGCTGGGATTCGCTGAAAGGGCCTGTTCGGCGAATTGGGGGAACCTTTTCGCCAGTCCCGTTCGCTTCCGTTCTGGAGCAGGCCTGGATCCCGAACAAGCAGCAGATCGTGGATCAGATCAAGGCAAGCATGGGACGAGGTTGATCAATGCCCTCTGAAATCCGGATTCCCAAACTTGGCATGAGCGCCACGGAAATGACATTGCTGGAATGGATGTTTGGCGACGGCGAGGCTGTTGAGGCCGGGCAGGTCATCTACACTGTCGAAACCGACAAGAGCACCACGGAAATCGAGGCTCAGGTCAGT
Organism: Sphingomonadales bacterium; assembly: GCA_016704425.1. Taxonomy (GTDB): domain Bacteria; phylum Pseudomonadota; class Alphaproteobacteria; order Sphingomonadales; family Sphingomonadaceae; genus Aquisediminimonas. Next base: position 551,784 of record JADJAC010000002.1, on the reverse strand, counting down.
GGCATTATTCGCCCGACCGGCATCGAAGGCGAAGTCTATCAGGTCGGCGATCTGATCGGGATGATCGAGTAAGGCGCCTGCGTTCGGCGCATGCCGATCGGACCCCCTAGATCGGCTTTGACCAATCCCAGCGTTTAAGCCATTCGCGCATCGGCATTGGCATGACATCGAGGAGTTTGATCGTCTCGGCGGGATCGACCACCAAGGGGCTCTCCGCCTGGGAATTGTAGAAGCGGTAGAATTTCGCCATTCCCGCATAGGGCGTGCCGGGCAGGAGTTCGCGCGAGCCTGTCACGAGTTCACTCATGTTGCCCGCAAAGTCATCGGGTTCGAGGCTCAAGAACCTGACGGGTTTCCCGACTTCCTGGGAAATGAGTTCTGCGACTTCATCGCCGACAAGGGCCTCGGGGCCGCCCACGGGGACATGAAGGCCATCTGCCTTGCTGGTTTCAAGGGCAGCGGCCATGTATTCGCCAACGTCTTCGAGCGCGATCCAGCTTATGCGAAGCGAAGGTTTGGCGGGATAGGCAAATATGCCGCGATTGACGATCGACGGCTTGGTCCAAACCCGGATGATATTGTTCATGAAGACCGTGGGCTCGATGAATACGCAGGGAATACCTGTCTCTTCGAGTGATCGCTCAATGTCCCTGCGGCCATCATGGGCGGTCAGATCAAGGTCGTGGTCGGCAACGAAGCAGCTTGTATTGAAGACAATCTTCTTCAGGCCCGAACCGCGTGCGCCATCTGCAATGCTCTTGCCAAATGCGGCGGCCCGCGAACGGTCGAACTCGAACGGCAGGTGCATCGCCAGAGCATCCTGACCTTCGAAGGCGCGCTTCAGGCTGTCGCTGTCAGTGATATCGCATTGAACGACTCGCAGGTCGGGAAAGAGTGTCTGGTCCATCGCATTCGCCCGCCGCGCGCCGGCGCTAACGTCGAAGCCGCGTCGCTGCAGCGCGTTGACAAGCGGAATTCCCTGGTCGGCGGAAGCGCCGAACACGATGACTTTCGTAATTGGCATTTCTGCCCCCCTATGCGCTCAGGCGGGCAGTTCGCCGTTGATATACTTCATCAAGGTTGTCTGGAAATGACGCACGCGGCTATCCTGATAGGCACCGAGTTCCATCACGCCATTGCCGGATGCCTTCATGCCTGTCTGCACGTGAGGCAAATTGGCAAGGTCTTGATCGAAAACACCGGCCAGCGCTTCGCCCATGTATTCCTTGGCCCAAGCGAAGGGCTGGTCATCTGGAATGTAAACCCGTTCCGCTGCGCGCGGACGCTTCTGCCCCTTGGGTGTCGGCATCAGCAGGCGGATTTCCATAATGCACCAATCTGGCGTGTCACCAGGCAGCCAGCGATAGACGAGTGTCGGCAAGTATCCGTGTCCGTCGTCAGATAATTTGAGACATATGTTGGGTTAAAACAGTTGAGCGTTTGGGTCCATGTGTAGGGTTGATGTTATGCGGCAAGCTTGCGGTGATGCAAGCGCCTTTGTTCGATAGTTTTCGTTTGATCCTTTCGCGTTGTTTGATGATGGCTTTTGCCCTGCCGAAGTAGACGTCGGCGGGCGTAACGGTGTTCGAGACTCTCGTGGTAGCGCTGATGGTTGTAATGTTCGACGAACGCTTCGATCTGGGCTTCAAGGTCGCCGGGCAGATAGTAATTTTCCAGCAGGATGCGGTTTTTCAAGGTCTGGTGCCAGCGTTCGATCTTCCCTGTGTTTGGGGATGGAATGGCGCGCCGCGCACATGGCTCATGCCGTTGTCGGCGAGGAAGTCCGCCAGTTCGCCAGCAACATAGCTGGGACCATTGTCCGATAGCAGCCGCGGTTGTGGGTACGTGCACCGACGCACGGCCAGAAGCTGCCAACGCCAGTTCAAGTGTGTCGGTGACATCTTCAGCACGCATCGTCGTGCATAGCTTCCACGCGATGATGTAGCGCGAGTAATCGTCGAGGATGGTGGACAGATAATACCAGCCCCAGCCAATGATCTTGAGATAGGTAAAATCGGTCTGCCAGCTGGTTGATGGCGGTCGTCTTGTCCTTGAACTCGCTGGCGGCCTTCCATGACGATAAAGGCAGGGCTGGTAATCAGGGTCATGCGCCTTCAGCAGCCTGTAAACGCTGAATCTGATACGAAGTAGCGCTTGGTGTCGGTAAACGTCACCGCCAGCTCTGGGCGATAGGTCAGTGCGCTCCAGCGCCAAATCAAGGATATCGCAGCGCACCTTGTCGGGGATGCGGTTCCAACCCCGCTTGGGGCCTGGGCGCCGATCCTCCAGTGCCTCAGCGCCAAAGCGCAGATACAGATCATACCAGCGGTGGAGGTAGGCCGGGCAATGCCCAGCTTATCCAGAGTTTGTTTAGCGGACAGTTGCGATTGCTCGACAATACGGATGATCTCGAGCTTCTCGGATGCGGGATATCTCATTCTTCGTCTCCCCATCCGCGATCATGCTTTTTTTAAGCAGCGCATCTCCAGCATCTGCTCAGCCACAACTTCCTTCAGATCCCGGGCCTCGCGGCGCAGATCGCGCACTCGTCGGTGTTGGCGGCGCGCGACGTGTCCCCTGCCAACCGGCGCTTGCCAGCCTCCATGAAGTCCTTTGACCATTTGTAATACACGCCCTGTGCAATGCCTTCGCGGCGGCACAGTTCGGCAATGCTATCTTCGCCGCGCAGGCCTTCCAGCACGATCCGGATCTTCTCCTCCGCGCCATATTGCTTGCGCGTGGCACGGCGGATGTCTTTTACCACCGCTTGCGCTGAGGGCCTTGAGTGTTTTGCGTTCATCTTCGTTCCTTACAGTCACTACGATGAACCCAAAACACTCACCTATTTTATGCAGCCAATCTGTCTATTGAATGCTGACGGGGGACACCAGCACGGTTTCGAAAATGCTCCCACCACGCTCAAGCGGCTCTTCACCGGAGACAACCGCGGGAAGCAGTTACTGCAGATCTAGTTGACCCGAACTTCGGGAGCGCGACATCTTGCATTGGACCTCGCGCTCCCAAGTTTAGACAAGACCTATCCAAACTTCTCGGTCGGCTTGCCCTCTGCTCCATAAACCGGCCCTTCGGCATCGACGCGATATTTCTTGCTGACAGCATTGGTCAGGCCCGAACGCCCGATATGGGCAAGCATGCCGGCATATTGCGGGCCAGCAAAGTGGGCAGCCAGTGCCTCCTCGCTTTCCCATTCTTCGAACACATTGACCCGCGCAGGATTGTTGAGGTCAGCGCTCCAGTCGTAATGGATGCAGCCAGGCTGTGACAAAGCCCCGTCGATCCATGGTTGCGCGGACCGCAGCGCATCATCGCGCTGAGCCGGTTCGAGATCTATCTGAGCGGAAATTACAATCTTGGCCATTTATCCCTCCTGCGGATTATATTCGGCGACGATGCGGAAAATACGGCGTGTGAAGAGCCATCGGCCGCCTGATTTGACCAGCTCGTCTTCGTAGAGGCCGCCAACAGCGCGTGTCTTGCCTTCCTTCGTCAACATGAATTCCTGCGTCTGGACGCGCGCCTTCGCGCGGTCTCCGTCGATTTCGATCATGCACGGAATGCAATGAAAGCTCACGGCCGCAAGGCCGCTCATTGCACCTTTCCAAAGATCGACGATCGCCGCGCGGCCCTCGACTTCCATGCCCATCAGGCTCCAGTGAGCATCTTCAGCCCAAACGCTGGCCCAGGTGTCTGCATCGATCCGGACAACGCCGTCCGCATAAGTACCGTTAAGTTCCTGGATCGCGACGCGATCCTCCAAAGGCCCAGTGAACATCGCTTTCTCCCGTTTCCAGATCGCTTATCGCTGCGAGCACGCCTGCGCCACAATGGTTATTTTTGGGAAGGGCGCGATACGATTCAGGCTGCTACACTGCCATTCTAAACTGGATAGGGAGATGTTGGCTGTGGCACGTTTGGCAGGAAAAAAGGCAGTCATCTTGGGTGCTGCAGGCAAGGACAATATGGGCCAGACAATTGCCCGGCTTTTCGCGCGTGAAGGCGCTGAAGTGCTGGTTGCAGGCCGCAAGGCTGGTCCGCTCGAGGAACTGGCAAAGGAATTGGGTGGCCATTGGGCTCTGTGCGACATCTCCGATCGGGCACAGGTTCGGGCGCTGGCAGAGACTGCTGCTTCGAAAATGGGGCGTGTCGATGCTGCAATCAACGCGACGGGCTGGGGGCTTCTGGCGAGCCTTATCGACACCACCGAAGAGCAGCTCGATCAGATCGTCGCCCTGCAATTCAAGGGCGTCCATCACTTCCTGCAAGCATTCGTGGAGCAAATGATTGCCCAAACGCCGCAAGGCGGATCGCTCATTTCACTCTCTTCGGCGACGACCAAGGCGTTGATCAACAACCATGCAGCCTATATCGGCACCAAGACAGGCGCCGAGGCGCTGATGCGCTGCGTGGCCAATGATTACGGCCAATATGGCATTCGCGCGAACACTGTTTCGCCTGCCTTCACCGAATCGCCCATGACCGCGCAGTCATTTGCGGTGCCGGGACTGGTCGATGCGTTCCTGCCGAAATATCCGTTGGGCAGGCTCAACACGTCGGATGACGTCGCTGCCGCTTGCCTGTGGCTTTGCGGCGACGACGCGTTTGTAACAGGTCAGAACATCCAGCCCAATGGCGGCCTGACCTTGCGCGGAAACCCGCAGGCTGTGGATATCGAGCGCTCCGTTGGAGCTGCAATGGCCGCTGCCAAAGCCTGATCGGGGCGGCTCAGTACTGAGCCGTTCCCCCGTCGACGCTGATCATCGCACCCGTGATGCCGCCGCCTTCGCGTGAGGCAAGCAGCAGCGCGACGGCTGCGACCTCTTCAACAGTATTGGGTCGCTTGATCGCGGATTCCTGAGCGAAGTGATTGATCATTTCGTCAAGGGTCATGCCCATTGTCTTGGCAACGTGCGGGCCGTTTTCGCGGATGATATCCGTGATGACCATGCCCGGGCAGATTGCGTTGACAGTGATGCCTTCGGTGCCGACTTCGCGCGCCAGGGACTTTGTCATGCCGTTGATGGCATGTTTGGCCGTCGTATAGGCCGTGAACACCGGCTTGCCATGCTTGCCTTCCATCGAGGAAATATTGATGATCCGCCCGCTCTTGCGTTCCAGCATCGGGCGCAGCGCGCGGCGCGTCGCCCAGAAGGTTGAGTAGACATTCCATTTCATTGCCTGGTCAAAGGCCTCGTCAGACAGGTTGACCATGGGCTGCAGATCACCGGCACCGCCTGCATTGTTGACGAGAATGTCGATCGCACCGAAATGCGCGACCGTCTGGTCGATGAATCCCTCGATGTCGGCCTGTTCCATCGCATCGCCAGCAATGAAGATCGCGCGATCGCCAACGCCAAGTTCGTCGAGAACCCTTTGGCCCTTGTCCTTGTTTCGCGCCATCAGTGCAACGCTCGCGCCTTCGGCCAGAAAGGCCTCTGCAATTCCGCGTCCCAGCCCGGCAGTGCCACCGGTGATTGCTGCAATCTTGCCATCGAGTTTCATGTCATTCTCCCTGGCTGACCCGTAGCGCCGGAATGCGCGTGCCGCACCTCATCAAAATAAAGGGTTGTTGTCAGGCAGTATCAGCGGTCCAAAGCGGATCATGAGTGATTGCGATATAATTGTGCTTGGCAGCGGTGCCGCGGGAATGACTGCGGCATTGGCAGCCCATGAAGCAGGTGCGCATGTTCGTCTGATCGAGCGGTTTGACCGAGTTGGAGGAACCTCTGCTGTTTCCGGCGGTGTAATCTGGGTCGCAGACAATCCGCGCATGCGCGCAGCGGGCCTGGCTGACAGCCGGGAGGAAGCGCTCGACTATTTTCGGGCCCTTGACCACGGAGACCTGCGCGATGACGTGATCGAGGCCTTTGTGGATACGGGCCCGGAAGCACTGGCATTTCTTGAAGGGATCGGGGCGCTCAAGGTAGCGCTGCTTGCCGGTTATCCGGACTATTATCTGGATCGGCCAGGCGCCAAGCCCGAGGGCGGCCGCGCACTCGATCACGATCTCTACTCACTCGATGAGCTGGGGGATTGGGCTGGCCGGATATTCGCGATCGAAGAGCCCAAACCGATGATGCTTCGCGAAACGCCGCTGGGCGGAGGGTCTGGCGTCGTCGCGCCAGAGGAAATCGGTCGGCGCATGGCGCACAATGAACGCGGGTTCGGCCAGGCCATGGTGGCAAGGCTGCTCAAGGCCTGTCTGGATCGCAAGATCGTTCCCGAGTTGGGCGTGGAGGCCAAATCGCTCATCGCGGAGGACGGTCGCATTTGCGGCATTCGCGCCCAGAAGGGCGGGCATGCCTTCGAAGTGCGAGCCGCGCGCGGCGTGGTGCTGGCGACGGGCGGCTTTGAATGGGACAAGGACCTGCGACAGGGGTTTTTGCGGGGGCCGGCGAACCACCCCGCGTCGCCCCCCACTGCACGCGGCGAAGGGCTTGCACTGGCCATGTCGGCAGGGGCGAGCCTTGGCAACATGACGAGCGCCTGGTGGGCTCCGACGTTGGCGCCGAGCGGCAGCCGCTGGGCCGGGGGAGAGCAGCGAGCCTCACCGATGCTGATCGAGCGGACGGTGCCGCACTCCATCATGGTCAATCGGTCGGCCAGGCGCTTTTGCAACGAGGCCGCAAACTATTCTGCACTCGCCGGTGCCTTTCACACCTTTGATCCCCAAAGCTATGACTATCTGAACCAGCCTGCCTGGCTGATCTTCGATGCGCAATATCGTGCGCGCTACCCGATCGAGATGGTCATGCCGAAAGACCCGCTGCCCGATTGGGTCATTGAAGCGCCGACGCTTGAGGCGCTCGCGGCCCGCATCGGGATCGATGGCGATGCGCTCGGCGCGACCGTCGAGCGGTTCAACAGTCACGCCAGAGCCGGCAGCGATCCGGACTTCCACCGAGGGACGAGCGCTTACGACCATTTCTATGGCGACCGTTCTCGAGAGGGGACGGCTGTGACTCTCGGCACGATCGACGTCGCGCCCTATTTTGCCGCTGAGGTCCACATGGGCATGCTGGGCACGAACGGCGGCCCGAAGACGGATGGTTTTGCCCGGATCCTCGGGCATGACGGTCGGCCAATTGCCGGGCTCTATGGCGCCGGAAACGTCATCGCCTGCCCTACGGGAGGTGTATATGCCGGAGCCGGGGGAACGCTTGGGCCAGCCCTGACCTTTGGCTATATCGCCGGGCAAAGCGCGGCCCGCCGCGACAACATCTAGGGATCGGCTTTCAGCTGCCTAGCGCGCCGCCTGAATCCACCGGTCGATCGTATCATGGAAGAAGCGCACGCGATCTTCCTGTCCCGCCAGAACGCCGCCGTCATAGCCACGCGAGCGCAAGCCCTTTTGCTGGTTTGACCAGATAGACACGTCCTGATCAATTCCAGGACCGCAGCTCAGTTCGCCGACCGCACCGCGCTTGTGTTCGACCGGCTTCGACTGATCCACCATTTCGCCCATGGAATAGCTGAAATATTCGTTCTGGCCTTCGGGGAACCAGGTGAAATACCACATGTCGAACACGCAGCGTTCCGGATCGGTGGGATGCGGATCGGCCCGCAGCCAGATGCAGCCGTCGGGTTTCAGGCTGAAGCTGATGTTCGGGAAGACGGTGAAATGATAATGGTCGGTCAACTGGTCGTCGTGAAAACGCGTATAGTCATAGCCCTTGGCGGCACCATTTGCGCGCTTGGCCTTTTGCAAGGCGGCCCGGATTGACAGCGGATCCTGCTCGAAGTCCTGAGGGTCAAGACCCCAATAGCGCAGTTCACGCTCCATCATCGCCAGAACCGTGTCTGTGTGGCCAGCCAATGCACGCGAGGGGCGGGATCCCGGCATGAACATGCGGGCATGTCCAAAGGGCTCATACAGGTCGAACTGACATTCCTTGTAGCTCTGCTCCATGACGTAGCGTGTCTGGGGATGGACAAAGGGCAGGTGATAACTTTCGTTGAAATTATCCTGCACGATCTTCCAGTTGAAATCGCCATCAAGTGTGACCCAGTGCGTCCGACGCATCTTTTCCATCTGATAGCATTCAATCTGCGGCATCACCGGGCCCAGATGTTCCGCCAGCGTCGACGCGCCGGGATCCATATTGACCCAGACAAAGCCGGCAAAAGTCTCACACCGCACGGGTTTGAGAGCCACCCTGCCGCAGGGGGAACCGCCCGCAAAATCCTCGGGGCAGGGCACGAACTTGAGATTGCCCTCGGGCGCGAAACGCCAGCCGTGATAGGCGCAGGCTATGTTCTTGGAATGACCCTGCTCAGCTTCGACCAGCCTGTTACCACGATGCGGGCAGACGTTGTAGAAGGCGCGAACCAACCCGTCCTCGCCACGCGTGACCAGAATCGACTCCCGTCCAATCTCGTAGGTGAAATAGTCTCCAGCTTCGGGTATCTGTTCCTCCAGCCCGCCAATCAGCCATGCCCGCGTCCAGATGGCATCCCATTCCGCTGCCATGAAGTCTTGCGACCAATAGCGTTCGCCAGAAATGGGGCGGTTCGACAATTTGGGTTCGGCCTGTTTGGCCATGTCGATCCGGACGGGACCTTTTGGAGTGTCGAGCAGAGTTGCCATTGATCTAGCGCTTTCGGGGAGTGAAGACGATATGCAGTGATTCAAGGCTGCGAAGCAGGAAATGCGGGCGAATGCGGAAATCATTCTTCCCTTCCGCAAAATCCATGTCTTCGAATCGATCGATGACGGCCGTAAACCCCCAGGTCAGCTCGCGCCGCGCAAGCGGGGCTCCAAGGCAATGGTGTGTCCCGGAACCAAACCCCATGTGTGATCCTGCACGTGGCCGCTCAAGATCGATCGCGTCCGGGCATTCGAATGCCCGTTCATCGCGGTTGGCAGCTGCAAAGCGAATGTTGACCACAGCCCCCGCCGGGATCGTCATGCCGCTCAATTCGGTGTCGCGAGCGCAAAAGCGCATCAGGCTCTGGACGGGCGATTCGAGCCTGACAACCTCCTCGACAAAGGTCTTCATGTAGCGGTCGGGATCCGATTTCAGCTTGTGCCAGACGTCCTTGTTCTCGATGAGGAGCTTCATCCCCGCTGCGAGGGCGTTGGTGGTCGTTTCGCTGCCGCCAACGAATGTATCGGCCATCATTTCGGCATGCAGCTCATTGTCGTTCAGGGGCCGGCCCCAACCTTCAATCACGGTGTTGACAAGAACACTGATAAGGGACTCATCGGGTTCCTTGCGCAGCTTCTCGAAGATTGGCTGGAAATAATGTTGCGCTTCGATCTCGCGATCGACCATTTCCAGTTCGAGTTCTTCGGGAAGCATCATGGAAATGCGCTGGAAGAAGGCGTCAGTCCAACGTTTGATCTGCCACATGTCCTCGCGCTTTGCGCCCATTTGCTCGCCAATGATGAAGAGGGGCAGGGGCACAGCGAACTGTTCGACCCAGTCGCAATGACCATCATCGATGAAGCCGTCGATCAATTCATAGGCCAGGGATTGGACCAGGGGGTCGATGTCCTTGATCCGGCTTGGCTTGAATGCGTCGTTGAACATCGCCCGCATCTGCTTGTGATTGGGATCGTCCCTTCCGGCCAATGTCGGCGCAGGAATCCAGCCCTTTTCCTCGAACCGTGCAGCGACTTTCTTTGCGCGCTCGATACTCGTGACGCTTGGCCGGAATGGCGTGTCGCTTGACGTGCTTGGAAAGCTCTCGGGGTCTGTGAGGACATTGCGGACATCTTCATATCGCGTTACAATATAAACACCGGTGCCCGGCTGCTGGTACACGGGGGATTCGTCGCGCAATGTGCGATATGCAGGATAGGGACATTGCTGCACATCCGGATCGAGCAGATTGACCGTGATCGGCTGTTCGTTTCCCATCGCCTATCGCACCTCGATTTTTTCCTGGCCCCATGGGGCAATTGTCGCGGCAGTCTGAAAGGCGCCTGGCAATTCCTCGACCATGTGCCAGGTGGCGGCCAACCGCCCGAAGCCGACAAAGAAGGCGCAGGTCATGCCGAGCTCGACGATTTCGCTTTCTGAAAAATGCTGGCGCAGGTCCGCATAGACGGCGTCATCAATAGAAAGATGATCGGTCGCCATAAGTTCCCCATATCGGATCGCAGCCTTTTCGGCCGCCGAGAGATTCTCGGCCTCCTGCGGGCGCTCAAGGGAGCAGACCGCTGCCTCGTCAACGCCGTCCGCCACGGCATCGCGGTACCGGATCGCCATGCAGCTGCGGCATTGATTGAAAAAGGCAATCCGCAGGCGCACAAGTTCCACAAGTCGCTCCGACAATTGCCGATTGCGTTTCAAGGCGCCGCCGAACTGCATCAATCCGAGTGCCTGATCGGGGCAATGCGCGAAGTAGCGGGTAAGGCCCTGCTCAAGGGGCGTCGCTTGATCGGGGCGCGTCGCTTCGACAAGCCGGATATCCCATTGGTCCGGTGCGAGTGCTGAAATTCTGCTCATCGACTCCTCTCCAATCTGCCAATGGCGGAAGGATGATCGTTAGACCTAACCCTGTTGGTCCTGAACTGTCGAATTGGACAATCGTTCGGGGCAGGAGTTCCGGGTGACGAAACACCAAAACCATGACTTGAGCCCCATGACCTGCCCCAAGAGCCTCGCTGACGTGGACCTGTTCGGCCCGGGTGCCGCGGAGCATTGGTATGAGGCCTATGACATATTGCATGAAGAGGCTCCGGTCCTGCGACTTCCCGGCGAAGGGCTGACGCCGGATCGCGACGCTTTCGTGCTCACACGCCATGCCGATATTTCACGCGTCGTTCGGGACTGGGAGCGGTTTCCGCCGACGCTTTCACTCTTGCTCGACCAGATCCGAGAGCAGGGTCGATTGCCGCACCATATGCCCGACCTTGACGCGATGGTGATTTCGATATTCTCGCTGCGCCCGACACCGGAGCTCTGGCGCGCACACCGCAAGGAACTGACCGATCCCTGGGTTGGACCGGGGGCAGGGCGCAATCGTGATGCCATTGTCTCTCATGTCGACAGCCTGATCGATGGCTGGATCGACACGGGCGAGGTCGAGTTCGTCCGCGAATTTGCCCGACCGCTTCCGCAGCGCATGATGGCCACCATCCTCGGACTGCCAATGGAAGATATCGGTCAGCTCGAGATCTGGGGCAATGCCCAGGTCATGTCCTATGTTCATGGGACCGGCCACAACAACCGCATGACCGAAGACCAGACGCGGGAAAAGTTCAGCCTGCTCGCCGGATTTTCCGACTATGTCCGCGCCAAGGTGAAGGAAAAGCGTGCGAAGCCTGCTGACGACATGATCAGCTTTCTCACCCAGGTCCATTATGAGGCGCTTGATCGGCGGCTGACGGATGAAGAGATCAACGGCATCGTCTATGCCATGCTCATCGGCGGGCTGGAAACCACGCAATATGCCATTTGCGAGCAGGCTCAGCTGCTGTGCGAAAACGACGGCCTGTTCAATCGCCTGAAGGCGGATCCGTCACTCATTCGGCCCTTTATCGAAGAGTCGATGCGGCTGCGGTCTCCCACCCAGGGCCTGTCGACGCGGATAACCAGTCAAGACGAGGAGTTTCAAGGCGTAAAGGTTCCAGCGGGCTCAACCTTGCACCTGCGCTGGGGCGCAGCGAATGTCGATCCCGAGGAGTTTGAGGAACCGTATCGGCTCGACCTCGAGCGAAAGGCGATAACGCGGCATCTGGCCTTTTCCGCAGGACCGCGCGTCTGCCCCGGAGCCGGCCTTTCGCGTCTTGAACAGACGATCGCCTGGGAGCGGCTTGTGCACCGGCTGGATTCGCTTTCCTATGCCCCGGACAATCCGTTCATGCATCAGCCGGGCATCATGCTCGGGACGTTGAAACTCAAACTCCATTTTACCAGATCAAGTGAGGCTGCCCAATGACGACGTTGCTCGCACATATCCGGATCAAGCCCGGCAAGGAATCCAAATGGGAAGCGATCATGGCCGACATGGTCGCGCAGACATTCGCCAATGAAACCAGCGTGACGCGCTATGAGTATTGGAAGGGGCAGGAGGAAAACGCCTATTACTGCCTCCTGTCCTTTGCGGACAAATGGGCCTTCTATCGCCATCAGATGTCGCCGCATCACGAGGGCCATGATTTCGCGGATGTGCTGGCCGATATCAGGCTCGAATATGTCGATCCCGTAAAGGGTGCCGGCGGCGGCCTTGCCCGCACCGAAGACTTGCCACTTCCGCCAGATGCGGATGACGACTTGCGCACCGCACAAATGCGGTTTCCCCTTTCGATCCCGACATGGTGGACCAACAGGAGTTGATTGCATGGATGCTGTCCTTCAACACTTGCTCGACAAGCAAGCCATTTCCGAAGTCATCGCGCGCTATTCCCGGACGCTCGACTGGCTTGATGATGACGGGCAGGCGCAGTGCTACTGGCCGGACGCCGACATTGATTATGGCTTTTTCACCGGCAAGGCAGTGGAATTTGTCCCGGTTGTCATGGAAATCGAGCGGGCAAGCCAGCGGCGCTGGCATATGCTGTCGGGTCTTCAGATAAAGCTGGAATCCGACACGCGAGCGATTGCCGAATGCTACGGCCTCGCGACAGGGGTGCGAAATAATGACGGCCAGTGGAGCGGGAACCTCTATGGCGGACGCTACCTCGACGCATTCGAAAAGCGCGGCGATGAATGGCGGATTTCGCGTCGCAACTATATCATGGACTGGAGCCTTCCGCTGCCGTCCCAAGCGGATGGCAAGACGGTTGGCGCCTTTCCGTTGCCCATTCTCGAAATCGTTCGCTCGGGACATCCAGCCTATCGGCCGATGTAAACTCTCGCTCTTTATTCGCCCTCGGTCGGGTCCATGTAATCGCGATAATAGGTGAGCTTGCCGTTGGCGACCTTGTAAAGACCGCATCCGCCGCGGGACCCCGCGGGAGAATGCATTGTCCAGCGTGACCAGACGGCGTGATCGTCTCCGCAGATTTCGTCGATCGTGAAGTGGATCTTTCGCTCGCCCATGACCTCAACCATCTTGCTCATGAACTTGAAAATCTCGTCCCGCCCTCGATAGGTTCCGTAGACCGGGTCTTCCAGCAGGGCATCGTCCGCAAACAATGAGACGAGCGCTGTATAGTCGCCGCTATCCTGAATCTTCCAGAATTGCTCGATGACCTCTTGAGCTTGACCGGCCATACTGATTTCCTTTCGCGTGATGGAGTTATCGGGAGTTGAGTGTTCGCAGCGGATCCTGTCCGTCCCAGCCCGCCGCTGCGGCGGCAACATGAGCATAAAACCCGACAAGGCCATCCGAGGGCTCGTAGAGTTCGATCATATGGCCAAGCGTGGCAGTCGCATCGACAAAGGCGAAGCCGGTGCCTGTGGTGGTCACGGCATACTGGGCCAGCGAGACGCCATCCCTCTTATAGTCCGAAATGGCCTGCTCAAGATTGTCCACAAAAATGGCAAGATGGTGCAGGCCGAAGCGGCCGCTGCCCTGCGGGTAGAGATCGTGATAGGCGCTTGGGTCAGCATTATGCTGCTGCACGAATTCGACCATCACTTGGCCCCATTGGCCATAGGCACTGCTGTGATCGAGCAGTCTCGCAACACCCCTGTGTTCGGAGCGAACGAGCGGAATATGGTCAAGAATGAAGAAGGGGCCCGAGCCAAATGTCTTATGGTGCGCCTGGGCTGCCGCCCGGATGTCCGCCACGAAATAGGCGATCTGGCGAACCGGCAGCGTCAATTTACGGCCCTGTCCTTGCCTTCCCAATAAGGCGCCCGCAGTTCCCGACGTAGAACCTTGCCGGACGGATTGCGCGGCAGGACATCAATGAAATCCACGGTTTTCGGGCATTTGTAACCGGCGATATGCTGGCGTGCGTGCGCGATCACTTCGGCTTCGGTCAGTGACTCATTCTTCTTGACCACAACGCAAGCCTTGACGGCTTCACCCCATTTTTCGTCCGGCACGCCGATCACTGCTACATCGGCGACTTTCGGGTGGGAGTAGATCGCGTTTTCGACCTCGGCCGGGTAGACATTTTCCCCACCGGATATGATCATGTCCTTTACCCGGTCGCGAATGTAGAGGTAGCCGTCTTCATCGAGATAGCCTGCGTCCCCGGTCTTCAGCCAGCCGTCCGCATCAATGGTCGACGCCGTGGCCTTGGGATTGTTCCAATAGCCCTTCATGTTCTTGATGCTGCGGGTTGCGATTTCCCCGATCTGCCCAGCAGGCAGCTCCTGACCCTCACCGTCGATGATCTTGATTTCGACGCCCGGCAACGGCTTGCCGACCGAAAGCATGCGCGGACTGCCAGCCGGATCATGGTCTTCCGGATTGAGGGTGACGATCGTGCCGCTCGTTTCGGTCATCCCATACATCTGGACAAAGCCACACCCGAACCGGTCCATCGCTGCACGCATGAGTTCCAGCGGGATCGGCGATGCGCCGTAGGTGATATATTTCAGCCTGCTGAAATCGACTTCGTGGACGCGCGGGTGGTTGAGCATGATCTGGATGGCGGCGGGCACCATGAAGATTTTCGAAATATTGTACTGCTCGATCATTTCCAGCGCCTTGGTCGGATCATATTCCGGAAGGACAATCGCGCCCGTTCCAGCGAACATCGTGCCAAGGCCCGTCCCCGTTCCGCTGATATGAAAGCAGGGCATGGCAAGCAGGGTCACTTCTCCCGGAACCGAAACCTGCCAGTCGAGCGGCTCCGCCTGAGACGCGCCCGCCCGCGATGCAAGGATTGACCGGTTGGTCATGACGGCACCTTTCGGGTGCCCCGTCGTGCCCGACGTGTAGAGCTGGATTGCATCATCGTCCGTACCACCTTCGCGATGCGGATCGGTTGCGGGAAAGCCATCGCGCCAGGTGCGATAATCGGTCTGACGACCGTCATGGGCATCGACCCCGATGATAGTCTTCACGTGTTCTAGCCTTGGGGCAATGCGTGCGGCCATCTCGGCAAAGCCGTCTCCGATGAACAGCAGCCGGGCCTGGCAATCATTGAGCACATAGATGATCTCAGGATCGGCAAGCCGCCAGTTGACCGGCGTCATTGCGGCCCCGACCTTCAAGGCGCCCAGCAGTATTTCGAAATAGAGATGGCTGTTCTTGCCAAGGTAGGCCACCCGGTCGCCCGGCTGGATGCCCTGCGCCAACAGCCCATTCGCTGCACGATTGCTGCCCGCGTCGAGCGAACCGAAGCTCAGCACTTCGTCTCCGAAGGTGAAGGCCATTGCAGCCGGTGTGGACTGCGCATGATTTCTCACAACCTGGACGATCGTCTCCGCTGCGGCGATCGCCTGTGTGGCTTCTGTCATCTGGGGCTCCTTTGCCGTTCGCTTCTAGGATTGCCGCGGGTGACTGCCATTGGCACAAATCATAGTGCCCTTCGCATGCTGCTTTGAGCGATAGAGACATCGAGGAGTTTGTGGAATGACTGCGCCCCCAGACGGATTCAAGCCCGCAAAGTTTTCGAGCGGCTTTCTCGATGTGTCGGGACCATATTTTCTGCGTTCCCAGGATCAGGGAACGATCGTGGCGATGCGCATCCTCGAGACGCACGCCAACTATCTGGGCGTGGCGCACGGTGGGGTGCTTTCAACATTCGCTGACGTGGCGCTCTCGTTTCAGGTTCACGATAGTGAACGCCCGGCGCTTTCGGTCGTGACGAACACGCTCACGACGAATTTTCTGGCCGGGGCCAAAACCGGAGACTGGCTGGAAGCGTATTGCCGGATTGATCGCCTTGGCAAGCGAATTGCCTATGCAAGCGGAGAGATCCGGAAGGGCGACGCGTTGATCATGACAATGAGCGGCGTCTTTACAATCCTTCGACAGTCCTAGGAAGCCTGCCAGTACCGGGCTATGCCGGATGCCGCGTCGCTTTCGTCATGCGCGCCGCGGGCAGCCGCAGGAACCGAGGCAAGGCTCGCTTCGCCGATCGCCCGAAATTCGCGCCAGTCATATATGCCTGTCCGCTTCAGGATGCGCCACTCTTCGCCAAAGCGTACGAATTGGTCCACATAGCGACCGGCAATGATGGCGGAATATTCCTCTCCCCGATCAGGGAAGACCGCAGTCAACGGGTATCCGGCGGGCACGATGTGCATCGCCGTCATATAGGTTTCCGCAATCGCCGCATCGGGCCCCTGGGGTACGATGATCATCTGGCCAAGCTGATGATGGGTGGCAATGCATGATTCAATGATTGCCGTTGCCTGCCCGACGAAATCGCGCCACCCGCCTTGCACCGGACCGAAGGCAAATGTCGCATCGGGGTGGAAAATCCGTTCCATCAATCCCCAGCTGTGCCGATCGATAGCATGGGCATAGAGGGCGATCAGATCGCGAATGGCATCCTTGTCGGCCAGCGAAAGTGTCATGATTGAAGCTCCACAAGAACCTTCCCGATATTCGCACCGGTGAACAGCTTGGCATAGGCTTCAAGCGTGTTCTCAAGACCCGTCGTCACATCATAAGGGAGCGACAATGTCCCGGCGTCGACCCAACTCCGCAGACGGGCCGTCAACTGTTCCCCCTGATCCATGAAGTCCGGCGAAAAAAAGCCTTCGATCCGCAACCGCTTCATGAGGATCTGATCGAAGTTCTCCGGACCATGCTGGCGTCCGCCGGTATATTCGGCAATCAGCCCGCAAATCGCGACACGACCGTAGAGCGCCATATTCGCCAGGACATCGTCGAGAATCTCGCCCCCGACATTGTCGAAATAGGCATGGATTCCGCCTTCGATGCGGCTCAGGCCAGCGGCGACCGAACCCGATTTATAGTCGAAGGCAGCGATCAGGCCATAGTCGCTTTCAAGCAAGCGGCACTTCCGTTCCCCACCGGCAATTCCATAAACATTGGCACCAAGAATGCGCGCAATCTGGCAAGCGAGGAGGCCTGTCGATCCTGCAGCGGCCGAGACAAGGACGTTTTCACCGGCCTTGACCGCACAGGTTCGCTCTATGCCCCACAGCGCGGTCCATCCATTCATGCCCAGCGTGCCAAGATGGTCACGCATGTCCGCAACGGATGGATCAAGCTTCATTGCACCTGAAAGGAGCGGGTCAACGCAACTGTAATCGCTCCAGGTCCCGAATGCGCGGACCCAATCGCCTTCGGCAAATCCTGACGCCCGGGATGACACAACCTGGCCCAGAACCAGGCCTTGCATTGGCGTTCCAAGATCAAGCGGCGGCTGGTAGCCGTCCGTGCGATCGGTCATCCACATCCGTGTTCCGGCATCCATCGAGAGCATGCGGTTCCGGATCAGGATTTGACCCGGCGCGGGATCGGCAAGCGGGACTTCCTGCAGCGACAGGGCCGAAGCGAAGTCTTCTCCTCTTGGCCTTGAATCGAGGCGCCAGTAGCGGTTCATTGTCATAATTGTCCAAACCTCACCATGCCCGCTGGCCGCCTCCGCAACATTCTCTTCGGGCTATCAATATTATCCGGCGCGAACGCCGAGCGCTTCGCTTACCGTAAGAATAGAGACGAAGGAGATGAAAGATGCCACTGATAACAATCGTAGGCGCAAGCGGCCGGCAAGGCATGGCGCAGGTGCGGCAGGCACTGCGGGCCGGGTATGAGGTTCGCGCGCTCTCAAGGCAGGCGGATCCTTTTGCGGGCTCCGATATCGAGGGAATCGAAGGGATCGATGTTCGGCCGATCGACCTCTATGATACAGAGAGCTATCGCCCTGCGCTCGAAGGCAGTGACTATATTTTCTACACCCATCCGCTGCAGGCTCGCGCGGATCGCGCAATTCTGGTCGGGCAGATCGGGACGGCAGCGGCGGCATTGGGCGTCAAGCGCGTCGTGTGGAACACATCGAGCTGGATCCCGGACAAGCCGGGTGACGCACATACCTACGCGGGCAACACGGCCGGCATCAATGCATTGTGGCGTTCCGGTGCGCCGGGCACCGTGTTCGGATCGGTCCTGTTCATGGACAATCTGCTGACCAATTGGGCAAGGCCATTCATCGTCAACGAAGGCCGCTACGTATATCCGCACAATCCGCAGCTGGAAGCCAACTGGATCAGCCTGGACGATGTGGCCAAGTTCATGCTTGCCTCAATTGAGCGGCCTGACATGGAAGGCGCCTGGATCAATATCGGCGGTCCCGAGCGTCTCCGCGGCAAGCAGGTCGCACAGTTTCTGACGGAAAATTTCGGGCGCGAGATCAAATATGATCCCTGCACGCCGGCAGAGTTCGGGCGCTATCTCGTGAATGCTGCTGGCGATTCAATGCCGGCGGAGGAAAGGGATGCCTTCGCCGCCGGGATCCAGGCCTTTTACGAATATAACAACACCGCACCGACCAAGCCGTTCGAAGTCGATATGGATCATGTCTATGAGCGCTTCCCGGAACTGGAAGGCAAGCTGGAACCCATGAAGGAATGGATCGGCCGTCAGGATTGGACCGACAGCAACCATCGGCCCGCGTTCGGCTGAGCGAATTCGGAAGGGCTATTCGGCGGCTTCCGCGATCTTCTGCTTCGCAAAGATCAGGGGAAGGTCGTCGTCGCTGGCCTGGGTCAGGCGATCCACCCATTGGTGGAAGACCTGGCCCCCGCCTTCGTTGCGGCCAAACAGGACGTGGTCCATCAGCCCTGACTGCAGCGCTTCGTGCTGCCGCTTGCCCGTCGTGTAGTCTTCGTCGCGGACAACGATCTTCAGGAAGTCGAACTGATCGCGCGCACCTTGCCGGACCGCGTCAGTGTCTGGCGCATGTTCCATGACATAGAATTGGGTCGTCACGCTCTCGCCGACCGTGTTGCCGGGAAACAGCTGCGAAATCATCGCCCCGCGCCCGCCGCCGCCATAGAAGCTGGCGATCGAAATGTGCGGAAAGATCGTCCAGACACCCTGCAACAGGGCGTCAATCGGCCAGTCTTCCTCACGCATCTTGCTGAGGTCAACTGTTTCGGTGCTGCCTGTTTTCTGAGCGTTGACTGAGGGAGACGACAGCCGTTGATGCGGTCCCCAAGCAAAATAATTGGCCCGGTTGAAAAAGTCCGAACCGAAGGTGTTCGCGTGCAGAACCGGCAGATGATAGAAGTCCAGATAGCCATCATAGGCCGTCTTCCAATTGGGCCCTTCGAGCTGACGGCTGTCAAACAGGGTCCAATTGGCAAAGCCGAAGTGCTCCAGCAAATCATCATAGCCACAAAGGAAGTCTTTGATGTCGAGTGTCGAATGCGGATCGAGAATGACCCAGATCAGGCCTGCGCGCTCAAGAACTGGGAATTTGGTGAGGCAATGCTCCGCCTTGTTGATCGCGCCGAAATCGCCGGGTGATGCGACGCCAAGCAGGTCCCCATCATTTTTGAACATCCAGCCGTGATATCCGCAGACAAAACGGGAGGCATTGCCTGACCCCTGCGCCACCGGATTTCCGCGATGCGTGCACATGTTGAGGAACGCCGCGACACTACCGTCTTTCTGGCGCGTCAACAGAACGGGGACTCCGACCACCGTCATCGCCTTGAAGTCGCCCGGCTTGCTCAACTCGCATGAGGGCGCGAGCATGAGCGGCATCCGCTTGAAGATCTTGGCCTTCTCGATTTCGAACTGCTCGGGATCCGTATAAGCCGATGCCGGTATCGACACGACTCTGTCTGCCAGTTCCATCGTCTTTGCCTTGCCATGGGCGATCAATGACCGTGTCATTTCGTAAAGCTGGCTGCGAGACATGGCTGTCCTTTCAATCATGCGGGATCAATGGCCCGCTGGCGGATTTTCGTTCCTTAACACAATGATCCAGATCAACCACGACCAGCAATTGTCAATTTTGCTTGGCTTTCGGTGCTGGCCGCATCAGCTCGCTGCAGTCAGGGGCGGACGACGAGATTGCCGATATGGCTTCCGTCGAACAACATCAGCAGTGCATCCGGAAAACGATCGATGGGGGCCACGACATGCTCACGCAAGTGCATCCTGGACTCCAGGATAAGAGCCGAAATTTCCGCCATCGCTTCGCCAAATCTTGCCGCGTGATGACTGACGACGAAGCCGAGCATCGCAGCATTGCGTTCGGCAAGGCGCAGGTGAAGCTTCGGGCCGCGCACATCTTCAAAATTCTGGTATTGGTAGCTTGCGCCGCAGATCACGACCCGTGATCCCCCGGTTTCCCGCAGATTGTCCAGCGCGGCGTCGAGGATTTCGCCGCCGACATTGTCGAAGAAGACATCAATCCCGTCAGGCGCCAGGGCGCGGATCTGTCCTCCCACATCGCCGGTCTTGTAGTCGATTGCCGCATCGGCACCGATTTCGTTCACAAGGTATGCACATTTTTCTGGCCCGCCGGCAATGCCGATCACGCGCGCACCGCGAGCCTTGGCAAGCTGGACGACGCAGGAACCGACTGCGCCTGCCGCTCCCGAGACGAGCACGACCTCTCCTGCCTGGACGTTGCCAACGGCGATCAGGCCGACCCATGCCGTGATGCCCGTCGTAATGCCAAGCGGGCCGACAAAGGCGCTGGGCGCGATACCGGGCTGCGGCGAAACCTTCGTCAGAGCCTTGGCCGGCATCAAGGCGTGGGTCTGGGCCGACAGCAGGCCATAGACCCAATCGCCTTCGTTCAGCGATGCATCATTGCTTTCGACGACCCGGCCGACCCCAAAGGCCCGAATGGTGCTGCCGAGGTCTCCTGTCTCGTGCAGGCCGCCATCGCTCAATGTCGTGCGGATCCAGGCATCGATCGACAGGGTGTCGACTTTCACCACGGCATGCCCCTCAGGCACGCGATCGATTGTCTCTGTCGCGACGCCAAAGTCGCTGAGCATGGGCATTCCATCGGGGCGCTGCCGAATGAAGACACGGCGATTCTGGTGTGTAATTGTCTGTCTCCCGGTCGTGTGTGATGCTGCAGCGGCTCGTAATCTTGCACGGGTCCTCCAACAACCATCCATTGTGTGAGGCGGGTCGCGGAAAAGTGCGATTTCAGCCTGGCAATCCCGTTGCTGCCGATCCGGTCTGGGACAATCTTGAAATCCTAGCAATTTGACGAATGGGCAGAATTGTTCGCTCATCACATTAGACCTGTGATACGATCAACGCGTTCATCGTTGGAGCGCGCGGCTGAGCGATTTGCCCGGGCTGCTCCAAACAACGGATCGAGGGGAAAACATGCAACTTAGCCGCGAACAGATGTTGCAGGCCTACAGGCGGATGAAGATTATCCGCGAATTTGAAGAGCGGCTGCACATAGACATCGCCACGGGTGCCATTGCCGGATTTACACACCTCTATTGCGGGCAGGAAGCGGTCGCAGTCGGAGTGTGCGAGCATCTGGATACTGATGACAAGATTGTCTCCACGCACCGGGGCCATGGCCATTGCCTCGCCAAAGGCTGCGATGTCGAAGGCATGATGAAGGAGATCTGGGGCAGCCGCGAAGGACTTTGCAAAGGCAAGGGCGGATCCATGCACATTGCCGATGTCGATCAGGGGATGCTCGGCGCCAATGGCATCGTCGGGGCAGGGGCTCCGATCGCCGTGGGCGCAGCCCTGGCAGCAAAACTGGACGGCAAGGGCAAGGTCGCCATCACCTTTTCCGGCGATGGCGCATGCAATCAGGGCACTACCTTCGAGGCGATGAATCTGGCAGTCGTGACCAAGGCGCCTTGCATTTTCGTGTTCGAAAACAATCACTATTCCGAACATACCGGCTTTTCCTATGCGGTCGGGACGCAGCGGGACATTGCCAGTCGCGCAGAGGCATTCGGAATGCGGGTCTGGCGCGCGGACGGCACCGATTTCTTTGCGGTTTATGAAACCATGCGTGAACTGCTCGACTATGTTCGCGCCGGCAACGGACCTGCCGCTGTGGAATTCGATACCGAGCGTTTCTTTGGGCATTTCGAGGGCGATCCGCAGAGGTACCGGGGGCAGGGCGAGCTTGAAAAAATTCGGGCAGAACGCGATTGCCTGCAAAAATTCCGGGCAAAGGTGGCGAGCGCCAAACTGCTCGACGAAAAGGAACTGGACGAGATTGATCGCGAGGTTCTCGACCAGATCGAGGCCGCTGTTGTTGCGGCGCGGAATGCGGAAAGACCAACGGCGGACGATGTTCTCGCCGATGTGTATGTGACTTATTGAGCGGGGAAGTCTGCAAATGGCCAAGATGATGTATCGCGATGCAGTCCGCTCCACGATTTTCGAGGAGATGGAACGCGATGATCGGGTAGTCGTGCTCGGTGAAGATATTGTCGGCGGCATGGGAACCGCCGGCGGACCTGAAGCCATTGGTGGCATCTGGTCCACCTCCACTGGCTTCTACGATCGGTTTGGTCCAGATCGTGTGATCGATACGCCGATCTCGGAAAGCGCAATCGTCGGGGCAGCAGGCGGTCTGGCGCTTGCCGGCAAGCGGCCTGTTGCCGAACTCAT
This sequence comes from Sphingomonadales bacterium, assembly GCA_016704425.1. GTDB lineage: Bacteria > Pseudomonadota > Alphaproteobacteria > Sphingomonadales > Sphingomonadaceae > Aquisediminimonas. Next base: position 529,371 of record JADJAC010000002.1, on the reverse strand, counting down.
GTTTGCGGACTTCATCGGTGTCAGCCTGGACCAGATCTGGAACCAGATCGCCAAATTCCGTTATATGTTCGGCGGCAAGACTCTGTGCCCTGCGGTGATCCGCATGCCTTATGGCGGAGGCTTCAATGCTGCGGCTCAGCACAGCCAATCGGTTCATCACTTCCTGACGGCAATGCCCGGCCTGAAGGTGGTCATGCCATCGACCCCCGAAGATGTTCGCGGCCTGCTTCGCGAAGCCATTCGCGGGGATGACCCTGTCATGTTCCTCGAGCACAAGGCTCTTTACGGCGTGAGCGGTGAAGTTCCGGACGGTGACTATACCATTCCCTTCGGCCATGCCCGGCTTTCACGTGCAGGCGAAGATCTCACACTGGTGGCCACCGGTTTGATGGTCAGCCGATGCGAGGCTGCTGCGGATGCGCTCGCCAAGGACGGGATCGGTTGTGACGTGATCGACCTGAGGACGACAAGTCCGCTTGATGAGGAAGCGATCCTGGACTCTGTTGAAGTGACCGGACGTCTGGTGGTTGTGGACGAGGCGCCACAGCGCTGCAGCCTGGCAACCGATATTTCCGCGCTGGTTGCCCAAAAGGCCTTTGCAAGCCTCAAGGCGCCGATCGAGATGGTCAATGCGCCGCATACGCCGGTCCCATTCGCCAAGGAGCTTGAGCTCGCATATCTGCCTTCGGCCGAAAAGGTTGAAGCAGCAGCGCGCCGGGTTCTCGGCTGGCGCTAGGGGGCCTCACATGTCAGAGTTGCGCCCCTTCTGCATGCCCAAATGGGGCATCGAAATGACCGAAGGCACGATTGCGGAATGGATGGTCAGGGATGGTGATGCCATTTCCAAGGGTGACGTTCTCTGCCTGATCGAAACATCGAAGATCACCAACGAAGTGGAAGCAGAGCGCGATGGTGTGGTCCTTCGGATCGTTCATCCCGCGAGCGATACTGCTCTCCCGGTCGGGGCACTGATTGCGGTGTTTGGTGATGCAGGTGCGACAGAGGCCGAGATTGGGAGTTTCATTGCAAGCTATGTCCCTGCTTCGGGGGGCGCCGATGTGACCGAGGGGAAAGGCGAGGCCGCCCAGCCGGAGCCCGTGCAACCGCGCAAGGCTGCGCCGGTCAAGATCGAGACCAATCGGCCAATCAGCCCGAAGGCACTTGAGCTCGCTGAACTGGAAGGCGTCGATATCGCGGCGATCGAAGGCTCGGGTCGCGGAGGCAGGATTACATTTCAGGATGTCGCACAGCACATCCGTCCCGAAGCCGTGCGCACTTGGCGTGGGACTGCGCAGCTGGTCGAAGACGACCGCAAGGTCTTTGCGTCGCCTTTGGCGCGCAGACTGGCGGCGATACACGGTGTCCAGCTTTCAGGCATTCGCGGCACGGGCCCAAGGGGGCGCATCTCCAAGAGCGACGTCCTTGCGCTCGTTCCGCAAGCAGTTGCCCAACCCGTGTCGCAGGCTTTTGCGCCCGTTGCCAATGCGGCAACTGTTGAGCCGTTTGACAAGATTCGGAAAATCGTTGCCAAGCGGCTTTCTGCCGCAAAGCGGGACATTCCGCATTTCTACCTGAGAACGTCCGCAGCCGTCGATGAGCTGTTGGCCATGCGCAAGACTGCCAACCTCGTGCTTGGCAGCAAGGCGACAATCAACGACTATCTCGTCTGGGCGGCGGCCAAGGCGTTGGCCCGGCACCCGGACGTCAATGTCCAAGTTCATGGTGAGGAAATACACCGGTTTCCGCATGCGGATGTGGCGATTGCCGTCGCTTCGCCAAAGGGTCTGGTTGCGCCCATCCTTCGGCAGGTCGATCGGATGCGCATCGACCAGCTTGCAATGGCCAGCAGTGCCTTGATCGAAAAGGCAAAGGCCGGGCGGCTTTCTTTCGACGATCTCGAAGGCGGCACTTTTTCGGTTTCCAATCTTGGCATGTTCGGCGTCGAAGAGTTCGATGCGATCATCAATCCACCACAGGCGGCCATTCTTGCCGTGGGTCAGACATCGCGCGAATTGCGTGAAGGCGATGACGGAGAAATCACCTTTGAGACGCGGATCAAATTGACGCTTTCAGTTGATCATCGCGTCATCGACGGCGCGGCAGGGGCAGCATTTCTGGCTACGCTCAAGTCGTTCCTTGAGCACCCCGAGCAGCTTTTCGCCTAAGTCCGGTTTCCGGTGACTGCCAGTCGCTCGGTTTTGGCATCCCAAGAGAGAATCTCAACGAAAGGATTGACGCGCGGGACCAGCATGGCATCCTGCACAGCGAGGCAGCCGGGTAAACGGCGAAGGAGGGGCGTTATGCGACGTGAGATTTTGTTGGCAGCTCTGCTGCTTGGGACCAGCGGCTTGGTCGCAGGCTGCGATCAACTGAAAAAGGTCGCAGGCGGCAAGGACGTCGTCGTCAAGGAAACCGAGTTTCCGGAGCGAGTCCTCTGGGGCGATACGCATTTGCACACCGCCAACTCGGTTGATGCTTTTGGTTTTGGCGTCCGCCTGGGGCCGGAAGAAGCACTGCGGTTTGCCCGTGGCGAGGAAGTGACCTCCACAACGGGTCTGAAGGCAAAGCTGCCCCGCCCGCTCGATTTCCTTGTCGTCACCGATCATGCCGAGGGGTTGGGGGCGACCAAGGCCCTCTATGATGCACCGCGCCTCTTGATCCGTGATGAGACGATGCTGCGCTGGTACGACATGATGCATGAAGGACCGGCCGGATCGCAGCGTGCGATGGCAGAGATTCTCGATGCGCGCGGTCGTAACGCACTTCCCAAGGCCATGCTCAATCAGGACGGGACGGCAGAGCGCACGAAATCGGTTTGGAATGGCAATATCGACGCCGTCGAACGCTATAATGAACCGGGCAAGTTCACCGCATTTTTCGGTTTTGAATACACGTTGATGCAGGGCGGCAACAACCTGCACCGCAACATCGTCTTCCGCGACGGACCGGACAGGGTGCGCACGGTCGTGCCACTCGACCCGACGTACAAGGCAACACCAGATGAGATCTGGAGTTACATGGAAGCCTATGAAAAGGCGACGGGTGGGCGGGTGCTCGCGATACCGCACAATTCGAACTTGTCGAACGGCCTGATGTTCGAACTGACCCAGCCCGGAGGCGGCCCGATGACAGCCGCTTATGCCAAACGGCGGGCACGGCACGAACCTGTCGTTGAAATCACGCAGATCAAGGGGGACAGCGAGTCGCATCCCTTCCTGTCACCGAATGATGAATTTGCGGGCTTTGGCGTTGCTGGCTGGGAACTGAACAATCTTCTCGGCAACCAGCCCAAAGTGTCGAGCATGTTCGCAGGCGAATACGTCCGCGAGGCGTTGAAGCGCGGCCTTTTGCTCGAGCAGCAGATGGGCGTGAACCCTTACAAGTTCGGGCTGATCGGGTCCACCGACAGTCATACTGCACTCGCGACAGCAGACGAGAACCAGTTCTTCGGGAAGCACACCGGCAATGAACCGAATCCGGCCCGCGCGACGCAGGAGCAAAATCTGGGGACGAGGAAGGGCCGTTTCGGCTGGCACTATCTGGCGAGTGGCTATGCGGCGGTCTGGGCCAAGGCAAACACCCGGGCGTCGATCTTCGATGCTATGGCTCGGCGGGAAGTTTACGGCAGCACCGGGCCGCGGATGACGGTGCGCTTCTTCGGGGGCTGGGCCTTCAAGGAGAACGACCTGAAGGGCGATTGGGTGCGTGCCGGGTATCGCCGGGGTGTGCCAATGGGCGGTGAGCTTTCGGCGAGCAAGAAGGGCGCGCCAAGCTTTATCGTTTCTGCGCTGAAGGACCCGATCGGGGCCAATCTGGACCGCGTCCAGATCGTCAAGGGTTGGGTCGACAAGTCCGGCAAATTGCAGGAAAAGGTGTTTGATGTCGTCTGGAGCAATCCGGAAAAGCGCAAGCCTGCTGGCGGCAAGGTTCCTGCAGTCGGCGATACGGTGAATGTCGCCACTGCGTCCTACACCAACTCCATAGGGGCGCCGACGCTGGCAAAGGTCTGGACCGATCCTGAATTCGATCCGTCCGTTCGGGCCTTTTACTATGTGCGCGTGCTGGAGATCCCGACGCCCAGCTGGCCCGCGTTCGATGCTGTGCGGTACAAGCTCAAGCTGCCGCCGGAAGTTCGCGTGAAGCAGCAGGAACGCGCCTATACGTCGCCCATCTGGTATACGCCGACCAAGGCATAAGGAGTTTCAATGCCGTCGAGTCGCGACCTGGCGGTTGCTGTCCTGCGGGAGCCGCTGGTCCATTTCCTGGTGGCTGGCGCGCTTGTCTTCCTTGTGCTGTCCGGACGCCCGCCCAATGCGACGGAGCGGCGGATCGTGGTCGATGAACCGGTGCTGGAGAGCATCTTCAACCGCTACGTCCAGTCTTTCCACCGGCCGCCGACGCCCGAAGAGATTGACGGTCTGGTGCAGGACTATATCCGCAGCGAAGTCTATTACCGCGAAGCATTGCGGCTCGGGCTCGATCGTGATGACGAGGTGGTCAAGAAGCGCATGCGCAACAAGATGCTGGCGCTCTCGGGGGCGGAAGCAGAGGCGACGCAGCCCAGCGACACGGAGTTGCAGGCGCTGCTCGACAAGGATCCTGCGCGCTATGCCGCACCACCCCGCTTTACCCTGCAGCAACACTATTTGGGAGCCGATACGCCGACGTTGCGGGCGGCGGCCAAAGCAGCGATCGCGGCCGTGAAGCCGGGCTCTGCACCGGACTTGCCGACCGTGACGAGTGCCTTGCCCGATCGCTTTGACGATGCCAGCCCATCCGACCTGGCGGCTGAGTTCGGGGACGAGTTTGCGGAGTCCGTGTCCAAGGCGCCGGTTGGCCGCTGGACTGGTCCCGTCCTCTCCGGCTTCGGCCTGCACGTCATCAAGATCGAGCGCCTGACAAAGGCGCCACCACCGCGACTGGAGGACGTTCGGCAGTCGCTTGAAAATGACTGGCGTTTCGCTGCCGTGCGCAAGGCCGAAGATGAGTCGTTCAAGAGCATGCTCAGGGGCTATGATGTGGTGATCGAACGGCCAAGATGAGGACGATTGTCCTTCTTGCCTTGTGCACCCTCATGCTTGTGCTGGGCGCGCCCGCAAGGGCCGATGAACTGCGCCCGGGATATCTGGAACTTTCCCAGCAGACCCGGTCCGACTGGAAGCTGGTCTGGAAAGCGCCCATTCTTGGCAGTCTTGCCGTTCGGGCAGAGCCATTGCTGCCCGACTTTTGCGAACTGCACCTGCAAACGCCGCGCGTTTCCGGCGCGGCTGTCGTGGCGACCGGCACGGTGATCTGCACCCGATCATTGGACGGGGCGACCGTCGGGCTGCGCGGCATGGAGCCAGGCTCGACCGATGCGCTGCTGCGCGTGGCTCCGCTGGGCAGGCCGGTTCAAACCCAGCAGCTGACGCCGGACAGGAGCACCTATATCATCAGCGCCGTTCCAGACGGCTGGCAAGTGGCGCGAACCTATTTCAAGATCGGGGTGGAGCATATCCTTGCCGGATATGATCATCTGCTCTTCGTGCTGGCACTGGTCCTGTTGCTGCAGCGTGGGTGGCCAGTGGTCAAGGCGGCGACAGCCTTCACAGTGGCTCATTCGATCACGCTTGTGGGAACGACATTGGGACTGTTCGGGCTTCCGCAGGCCCCGGTCGAGGCCTCAATTGCGCTGTCCATTGTCTTCCTGGCAGTTGAAATCGTCAAAGCCCGGGAGGGCGAGCGCCGCCTGTCCGAGCGATTGCCTTGGCTGGTCGCTTTCGTGTTCGGCCTGCTGCACGGCTTTGCCTTTGCCGGGGCATTGCGCGAAATCGGCCTGCCGGAGACGGATGTTCCTATGGCCCTGCTGACGTTCAATCTTGGCGTCGAAGCCGGACAGTTGCTGATCATCGCTGGTTCGTCGGCTGTGCTTGCGGTCATGAGGCATAGGGTGCCACAGGCTTTGCGCCCCGCGGTACAGATTGCCGCCTATGCAATTGGGGTGACAGCCAGTTTCTGGTTCATTGACCGAGTATTGGCTTGACCCGCTGATTCACAGCCCGTCCGTCATCCTCCAATTCTGTGCTCCGGACTTGATCCGGAGCCCATATCTCCGCCAACGCACCCGTTTCAAGCTTGGGCTCCGGATCAAGTCCGGAGTACAGGAAGGGGGATTCGTGGCTCTCGGATAACAGGCACGCGAAGACTTCCCGCGATGAGCGGGGGGCGGGACGGTCGGAGCGGAAGCCTTGGGGGGCGTCCGGCGGGTTTTGCCTTTGTGCGGTGGAAGGTGTTTCGAGTGCGTAACCGGCGCCCGGTCTCGAAACACCGCCTTCTCATCCGGCACGTCCCTGCAGGGGGGTAAGGCCCGAAAGCCCGCCTGCAAGAAGGGATTGCTCCCTCCAAAGACGCCCGGACCGGTTCAAAACGATAGCAGAGCGCGTGGCTGCACTTTTGAGGAGAGTGCAGACGCCTGCCGCTTTCGCGCCGACCTTTTGCTGAAAGAGGATAATCCCCGTCCAGCAGTCCCGCCCCTCGACCCGTGCGACCTAGAAACGCCGATCGAGTGACGGGGATGTGTGTTCCACAATATATCCTATTTGTCAAGCAAATAGGAACAAAGAGGGATTATAAGTCATCCGGCGCAGGGGCGACGGGGTGTTCAAAAGAAAGGGGCACCCGCGATCCTGTTGATCGCGGATGCCCCGAGGTTCGGTAGAATTCAGTGGATCAGAACTTGAAGCTGGCCTCCACAAAGACCTGGCGACCGCGATTATAGTTGACGGCAAGATCATCGCCGCGTGGAACAAAGGTCGCGGAACCGGGCACACCATAGCCCGAGGCAGGGGCCAGGAACGGACGCGTTCCGCTGCTCAGGGCATAGATCTTGTTGGCAAGGTTGATGCCCACAAGTGACAGTTTCCACTTCTTGTCCGGATGCTGGATGGAGATGCTGCCGTCGAACGTGGCATAGCCCTTCTGCTTGAGGTCACCGAACGGACGATTCTGAATGGTGAAGTTGGAGTTGTTGGCCGTCCAGTAAGAGCCGGAATAGGTCATGTTTCCGTTCAGCCCCAATGACAGACCGTCACTGATCGGTGCCGTCCAGTCAAAGGCAATATTGCCCGCCAACTTAGGAGCGCGCGAAACTTTCCTGCCCTTGAGATTTTCGCTGGCAAGTCCGTATGCCGGATCCGGATTGCGAGCGATGATCAGGTCTTTCGTGAACTTGGCATCGGTATAGGCCAAACCACCCGAGAGACGCAGACCTTCAACCGGCGTTTTCCAGGCGAAATCAAGATCGGCACCCTTGCTGGTCAGTTCGGAAGCGTTGAAGGTCACGAACTGGACAGTTGTCGAGTTGAAGTTCTGCAGCTGCAGGTTCTTGAAGATATAATCGAACGCTGAGACGTTGAGGGTCAAGGTCCGGTCTGCAAACTGCATCTTTGCGCCGATTTCGCCACCCTTGGCCGTTTCCGACTTGTAGATCAGCGAGCTGAAGTCACCCGACAATGCTGCCGCGCTCAGGCTGTTCGATGGCAGCGCCGAGTTGTCGATGCCGCCTGATTTGAAGCCCGTCTTGTAGGCCGCATAAATGCTGACGTCCGGAGTCACCTTGTAACGCAGCGAAACCTCCGGAGAGACATTGCTGTCCTTGAAGCGGATCGGGCCGGAGTAGAAACCACCAGCAAGGAAGGCCGGGCCGACAAGGAAGGTATGCACGTAAGGCACCCGGATTGTGTTGACCTTCTTCTCATCGGTCCAGCGCAAGCCGCCCGACAATTCCAGCTGTTCGGTAATGTCGTATGAAGCACTACCAAAAAAGGACACGGTATTGGTCTTGGTCTGGTGCTTCTTGTACCAGTCATAAGTGTTGCCAGTGACTGGATCGGGGGCAATGATCGAGATGTTCACGCCCATTTGCGACGTGTTGAAATCGATCTTGCGATATTCATAGAACGCGCCCAGCTGGAAGTTGAACGGGCCTTCAAAATCGCTGGCGAGGCGGTATTCCTGCGAGAATTGGTAGGTCTTGTTGCGTGGGTCGCTCGAGCCCATGCCCAGCGGTACGCCAACCCCGTTGATCGCAGCCAGCGCCGGGGCGATTGCTCCGACGGGAACCCCGTTTGGATTGAAAGCTGGGCCCGTACCTGCATAACTATAACTGTCGAAATCGATCGAATCCAGCTTCATCAAGCCGGTGGTCGACGAAATTGTCAGTGTATCCGTCAGGTCGAGATCCCATTTGAGGCGGCCGAAATAGATGTTGGTGCGCCCGAACGGGTGGCCAGGATAGCGTCCGACACCGGCGCTACCAGCCGGGAATTTTCCTGTGGCTGATGCCGCCGGATCGGGGATTGCGAAATACTTGTCCTTGTTGTTGCAATTCGCCGCGTTGGGAATGGCAATTGCGCCGCTGAGCAGGACGACCTCATCCGCGCGCCCGTTGAAACCGCAGTAAATATCAAGGAACTGCGAGGCGCCATCGTTGCGATTGGTGATGTAGTTCAGCTTGAGGTTGGCCTTGAACCGATCCGACGGTTCCCAAGCCAAGGTCACGCGACCGACAAAATCCTTCAGGCCACGATTGGGATTGACTGTCCCAACACCGGGCTGGATCTGATTGTACCGCGAAACATCATTGTATTGCGCGGCAATGCGAATGCCGAGCGAATCCGTGAGTGGTCCTGACAGATAGCCGCCGATGACATAGCCGCGTTCCTGGAATTCATAGGATGCCTTGCCGCCGACTTCCCAGCTTTTCGTGGGATCAGCCGAGTGAAGCGAGAACACACCGGCCGACGCGCTCTTGCCGAAGAAGAGCGATTGCGGGCCTTTCAGCACGTCAATCTGCTTCACATCGAAGAAGCCGGCCTGAACGAGGCGCATCGAGCTTTGGACGACGCCGTCAAAATCAAACGCGACTGCGGAGTCAAACGATGCCGAAATCGCGGACGAACCAACGCCGCGCAGTGAAATGGAACCGCCCGAACCAGAGCCACCGACCTGAACATTCAGCGTCGGCACACGACCGGCAACATCCTGCACCTGATTGGCGCCAAAGTTTTCCAGCGTCTCGCCTGTAACAGCGGTCACCGTAACGGGGACATCCTGGAGCGCTTCCGTATTCTTGCGGGCTGTCACGAAGATTTCGCCGCTTTCCTCGTCTGCTGGAGCAGTCTGCGCATAGGCTGGCATCGAAAGCAGTGAGGCTGCCCCCACCGATGCCAACAGCAAATTGCGCATGCTTCCTGCGCGACGGATGGAATCGTGGAACAAAGCAGTCATCATCTATCCTCCCAAATAGTTACACGCTGGAGGTCCACCTGCATTATGTGCTTCAGGCATGACCTTATTTAACGTCGTGCGATCCTATGAGGCCTGCCGCGCTTTCTCATTTAGCAAAAGCGATAGGGACTGGGTGAAGTGTGGCGAAAATGACACATGTCGCCGTCAAGACTTTGTTTCCGTAAGGGAAGCTTCAAGAAGCCAATTGTTGTGCCGGTGCACTGGCTTCGCTGTGCATCTGTGCGACGCGCGGATCGGTCGGCGCGCGCCACTCCGTGCCGAGCACCTGCTCAATGCGCAGGTCCGGGGGAACATTGTCGATACCGATCATCCGGTCGCACTGCTGGTGGAAACTGTAGATGCGCGCTTCCTGGTAGCTGAGCGGCACGCTCTTGAATGCGCGGCTCGCCATGGATTTCTGGATCGCTTCGCCGAACTGCGTGTCCTCAAGGATGATCGGGCTCATTTGCCGCCCATTCGGGCTGGTCGCGTCCGGCACAGTCCACAGGTCAGGCACTGGGCCATCGCCCCAATCGAGCGCCATGGTGATGAGCTCAAGCCGCGTTGTCGTGAGAGACGTCGGCCAGAATATCAGCGGAGGAATAAAGAAATTGGACAGCGGTGACACCCAGTTCGGGAACAGGGTGTAGCTTTGCGTGCAGGTGCGACCCAGTTCTCCCACGGTGTCGATCGATTGCCACTCCGGCGGGCTTTCGATCGCGCGGACATGTTCCCGGTCTGTCGATGGCGGTGCCGGGGCCAGCATGCGGGCATGGCCATTGGCATAGAAGCTGTTGAAATTGCGCCTTGAATCGACGAGCGGCGCCACCGTATTCGGGTGGATGAAGGGAACATGGTAGACTTCCATGTTCGCTTCCATCGCGACTTTCCAGTTGCAGTTGAGCTCAAAACTATGGCGCGCCGCCAGACGCACACGGTCAAACCCGAATGCGGCCCACTCGTCGGCCAGCGGCCCGAGCCAGTCCCGGAGCGACATCGCCTCGTCGTCAAAATTCACGAAGATGCAATTGCCGAACATTTCGCAGCGCACCGCGATCAGCCCGCGGCAACTCGGATCGAAGTCGATGAAGTCGCGCTGTTCCGGAATGCCGGCCAGACTGCCGTCGGTCTTGTAGGTCCAGTGATGATAGGCACACATGAGACGCGACGATTTGCCCCGTTCGGCCGTCACGACCGGCGCTCCGCGATGACGGCAGGTGTTGTAGAAGGCGCGGACGACGCCATCCATGCCGTGCACGATGATCAGGGGCTCACCCGCATTCTCCCAGCGGACATGGCATCCGGGTTCCGGAATTTCATCAATATGCCCGGCAAAGAGCCAGCTTTTCCGGAAGATGTGTTCGCGTTCAAGCGCGAAATAATCGGGGCTTGTGTAGCGTGCAGCCGGCATGTCAGGGAGTGACGGGAAGCCCTGTGGAGGAGCCGTGCGCCGTCCCTCCCATTCCATCATGGCCTTCAGCGTATCAACTTCCTGGGCGTCCATTGCTGCTCTCCGAGATTCCCGCAGACTAACAGCAGGTTCTGTGGCTGCGCTTGCCAAAATAGGTAGGCATGCCTCTTCCTTTCGACAGTATGGGCCGGATTTGAGCTTCGATAGACGTCATGTGTTTGGAATTCAGAGAGGGAGAGGATCGTGGCAGGTCGGGTTCAAGGCAAGGTTGCATTGGTAACGGGCGGAGCAATGGGGCTTGGGAAAGCGGATTGCATTCGCCTTGCCGAAGAGGGCGCCAAGGTTATCGTCACCGATATCGACATCGCAAAGGCGCAGGCCGTTGCAGACGCGATTGGCGGGGAGGCCTTGCAGCACGACGTCCGCTTCGAAGACCAGTGGCAGCGCGTTCTTGGCCATATCGAAGAACGGCATGGGCGGCTCGATATTCTCGTCAACAATGCCGGCAATGTGATTTTCGAGAGCATCGAGGACTGTTCGACCGAGAATTTCCGGCTTCAGATGGCCATTCACGTTGAAGGCACGTTCTTCGGCTGCAAATATGCGATACCATTGTTGAGGAAATCCAATTCGGCATCGATCATCAACATGGCCTCGGCAGCCTCGCTTTTGGGCTATAGCTCGATCATCGCCTACACCGCAGCCAAGGGGGCGATCCGCTCGATGACCAAGTCGATCGCAATGCATTGCCAGGAGAAGGGATACCCGATCCGCTGCAACGTGCTGATGCCCGGTGCCATTGAAACGCCGATGGTGCAGGCTGTCAGCGGACGCGCCGGAAAGGAAGAACCTGTTCCGGAGGGCGTGCTGCCCAAGGAAGCACTAGGTGCGCCGAAAGATGTGGCCAACGCCGTGCTCTATCTTGCCTCCGACGAGTCACGTTTTCTGACCGGTGTGGAAATTCCGATCGATAACGGCCTGTTTGTTCGTCCCGAGCGCTAAGGCTGCTGGATCTGGTGCCGCTTCCCATTGCTGGAAAGCGGCACCCATAAACCGCTAGAATTTATATCCGACTTCGACACCCGCCAGACGACGTGCGCCCGGCGAGATGAAGGAACCGCCGAACTCGATCGCCGGGATCGCTTCGTTGATATATTTCTTGTCGAACAGATTGTTGGCGAATGCGGTGATGTGCCAATTGTCACCCTCAATTCCGGCACGCAGGTTCACGACACCATAGGCATTGCGCTTTGCCACGCTATAGTTTGCGTTCCCGACAAATGCGGGAAGCGCGAGCGCGGAGATGGGCAGGAGTTGGCTGAACAAAGTCGGCCGGGTCTGGTCCTGGACGGTGTGGAAATAGGTCGGTCCAGTGACACGATAGTCACCCCGCAGCTTGAACTTGAGAGCGTCGGTGAACGGTACCTCGACCTGGCCGCCGACATTGATTGTGTAGTCGGCAGTGTAGGGCGACTTGTTGCCAACCGTATAGGGACGCGATGCATTCTTCTTGATTTCGCTGTCCGTGACGTTGACCGAGCCGAACAATGAGACACCCTGCACGATTTTGGCCGTGGCGTTGAGTTCGACGCCCTTCACATCAACCTTGTCGATGTTGGAGACGACGCGCAGCAGGCCAAAGCTGCCGACAAAGAATTCGAAGAACTGCATGTCGGTGACGCGGGTGTAATAGCCCGCAAGGTCGAAGGTCAGGTGGTTGTCGAACAGCGAGCCCTTGATGCCAGCTTCAAAGGCACTTGAGCGCTCCTTGCGGAACTGGTCATTGATCACAACGCCAGCCCCGATCGCCGGGATATTGAAATTGCTGTTTACCGTGGCAGACGAACCCGAGTTGTTGAACCCGCCAGCTTTGAAGCCAATGCCCCAGTTGGCATAGATATTGGTGTGCTCGTCCGGCCGGAAGCTCAGTGTGACCTTGGGCTCCAGCTGCTTGAAGGATTTCGACTGGTCCGGAATGCTGCCGGTTGCCGGCAAACCCGGATTGATCTTGGCGCCGGTGATCGGGTCGAGAACATTGGGCACCCGATTGGAAACAGAGCGGTCTTCAATATCATAGCGCAGCGCCAGGCCCGCCTTGAACTTGGACGATGGCGCATAGTCGATCGAACCAAAGCCGGCATAGACATTGGTCTTGAACCGATCGGCATAGAGCTGCGACGTCGGGTTGGTGGTTCCCGGCGCATTGTAAAGCTCCGTGATCAGGCCCTGGCCGAGATCGGCGCCGAGGCTGACGCCAACAAACCGGCTGATGTTGAGGTAATAGGCGCCAATCTGCCAGGACAATGGCCCGTTGCCGTTCGATGCCAGCCGGATTTCAGCGCTGAAATCCTTCTGGTTGCGAACCTGGTACTGGGTGCCATCGCAAGTTGTCGGGCTATACGGTCCAAAGGTGGACCCTGTTGCCGGGGCAAAGATGAACGGAACGGGGATCGCGCCGATAAATCCCGGAGGATTGACCGCAAAGCCCGTATTGGCTGCCGTCGACGCAAAACACGCCGCTTGCACGGCCAGGTTGGTTGCGTTGGCAGGTGCGCCGAGTGCGGGCGAGATATAGCGCGCAAAGTCTGCCGAGGTGCCATCGGCGGTCAGGCTCTGCTTGACGTCGGAATAGAGCGCCCATGTGGTCAGCTTCGCCGAACCGAAATCATGGTCGAGCTTGATGGACGCATCGAAGCTCTTCTGATCGTTGGTCGGGCGGATGTTGCTGTAGTAGCGGAACGGGTGGTTATCGACGTCTTCGTTGAATGCCGGATTGGCTGCTGCAAAGTTGGGCAGGTGGAACGCGGCATTGAAGTTGATCGACGCCCCTGAAAGCTTTGCATAGCGCGCCTTCACGTCCAATTGTGTCGCGTCGCCAAGACTGGCAACGAACCGGCCGTCGACGCTGCCGACTTCCTGATCATCGACAACCTTCTTGTTCAGCAGGATGTTGCGATAGAAGCCGTCGGTTGTGCGATAATAGCCTGACAGCACGATGCCGGCACTGTCGCCAACCGGGGTCGCGACATAGGCGCTGGTCTCGATTGTCTTTTCGTTGGCATAGCTTGCCGTCACGCCGGCTTCCAGGCGGTCGCCCGGCTTCAGGGTCGAGATCACGATGGCGCCTGCCGCTGCATTGCGGCCATAGATAGCGCCCTGCGGACCTTTCAGGATTTCGATCTGACGCAGCGTACCCTGATTCTGGTTCAGTTGCGCCGTATTGGTCTTGAGGATCCCATCGACGACGAGGGCGACGGAGCTTTCAGCATCGCGCGCGCCGTTGATGCCGCGGATGTTGATCTGCGTGTCCCCGGCCTCTGCCGTGCCGGTCACGATCGTCACGCCCGGCGTCAGTGCAGTAAAGTCCTGAGCGTTCTTCGCGCCCGTATCGGCCAGAGCCTGCGCCGTGATCACGGACACAGACGCGGGAACATCAATCAGTCGTTCCGACTGGCGCCGTGCGGTGACGATGATTTCGTCGCCCGAGCCTTCCGTTTCGGCGGTCTGCGCCAAAGCGGGAATGGAGGTCACAGCAAGCGCTGCTATTGAACTCATCAAGATCGTCTTTGTGGTTTTCATTTTTTAACTCCCTGACCGGATTTGTTAGACGAGGACGTTTTCCCCGCTGAAATAGACGTACACTTCCTGAAACTTGCCATCGCGAATGCGCCAGAAATTCGTATTGAACAGCTGTGTGACCTTGCCGTCATGGCCCGTCAGAACAGCTTCGAAACCGGCTGTGATGCGGCCATTCTTTTCATCGACCGTGCAAGTGAAATCCTTGTGGACGATCTTGGCATAGGCGCCAAAGAAATCTTCGAACATCCGCTTGATTTCCGCCTTTCCGGCATGCCGCGTAAACGCGGTTTGCACGCAGAACAGCGCTTCATCATGAAAGCAAGCCAGCGCGCCTTCAAGATTCTTGGCGTCGACATTGCCGAAATAGGTCTTGGTCGCGAGTTCAATGAGCTGATCGCGTGTGAGGCCGGGTTCATATTGCATCAGGCGTCCCCCTCCTTCAGCAGATTGTCTCCGCTCATGTACACATAGACGCGATGGAACTTGTCACCCTTCAGGTAGAAGCGGTTGCAGTTTTCATAGCGCAGTTCGTCACCACCATTGGGCGTGATCAGCACTGTGAACTGCGAACAGACGGCATTGGACTGCGGATCGGCGGTGTGCACGAAATTGCCATGCCAGATTGACGAAAAATCGGCGAACAGCTTGGCAAACATGGCTTTGATGCCGGCATCGCGACCGGTGTGGACGGTGTTCGACGTGACTTCGGTCAGGACTGCATCTTCCGTGAAGCAATCGAGAACCTTTTGCATGTCCTTGTTGTCGACGCCGTCGAAATAGCGCTTCGTGACGATATCGATGTAATAGGGGTAAGGGAGCGCCTCCTGTCCGGCACCGCCTTCGCTCCAGGCTGTCATCACGCGCTTCCCTTCTTGATGCCCGCATCATTGGCAACGCCCGGATTCGGGAAAGCAATCTTGCTGTGGCTGATCCCGAGCTGGACCAGCAGTTCGGCCTGCTTGTAGGCAATCAGGCCGGGATTGATGACCGGCACCGGCAAATTCTCGGCCAGCCAGCTTGCCGATTGATGCATGGTGGTCGAGCCCAGAACGATGACGTCGGCCCCATCCTCTGCAATCGCCAGCTCGGCTTCGCGCTTCAGCTTGGCAAAGATGACGTCTTCCTTGCCGGCGAGCAGTTCCGCAAGATCCGGGCGCGTCTTGATTGATCGCAGGGACGCGCATCTCGGCCAGAAGCCATATTCCGTGAGTGTCTTTTCATAGAGCGGGAACCATTCATCCCACATCGTCAGGATCGTGAATTTCTTGCCCAGCGTCATTGCAAGGTGGAACGCGCATTCGCCGGGGCCAAGCACCGGAATGGACAGGCGCGACCGCAAGGCGCGCAACCCGGAATCACTGACGGTATCGATGACGACTGCCGAATAGCCTTCCGCTTCCGCCTCGATGCCGGCCTGAAACACGGTCCAGTCCATCAGAAGCATATCGTGATAGCTGTCTCCAAGCGCCGCGCCCCAGCCGACGGCGGCAAATTCGGGCTTGAATCCGGGCGAAATGACACTCGCTGGCAATTGTGAGGCGCGATTGGCGACGCCGGCGGCATCCATCGGAATGGGCACTATCACCTTGATGCGATGTTCGCGAGCCATTGCCCCTGAGCCCTGTGTGACGTTGCTTTATGAAACTTCTATTGTATACAAACCACAAAGGTCAAGCCTTGAAAGGAATGATCCATGTCCCGTGCCTCCGATCGTGCCTATGAGCAGATCAGGAACATGATTCTCTCAGGGCTGCTTGAGCCCGGCGCGCAGATTGGAGAGGAGCATCTTGCCGAAATCTGCGGTGTTTCGCGAACGCCGGTTCGCGACGCCTTGCGCAGGCTTGAAGCGGACCTTTTCATCAAGAAGAGCGAATCGCAACGGACCTTTGTTGCGGACTGGTCGCTGGAGGATCTTGAAGATGCATTCACGCTGCGCGGGATGCTTGAAGGTCATGCGGCGTCGCGCGCCGCGCGCCGCATTTCTGCGAAGCAACTGAACGACCTCAGGGCAGAGAATGAAGGGCTTCGCTTGGCAATTGACCGGACGCAGCCCGATGTTACGGCATTCCTCGAACATAACCGGCGCTTTCACGCAATCATTGTCGAAGCGGCGGCTTCGGAGAAGCTGGAAAGCCTGCTGTCGAGGATCGTCGAGCAGCCCGTCGTCTGGCGAACGGCGCAGCATTACGATCATGAAAACCTGATGCGATCCTGGCGGGAGCATGAGGAATTGCTCACGGCCTTTGCGCGTCGCGACGATGTCTGGGCCGCGTCCGTCATGACGGGACATATTCGCCGCGCCTTCCATAGCTATGCGGATGCCCATCGCGGGGATCTCGTCACGGCAATCGCAGAGGCAGCGGAATAGTCGGGTTGATTTTGTATACAATTAGCGCAATGAGACAGTCATGACGGCAGCAAGCATCGAATTTGTCGAAGTCGGTCCGCGCGACGGGCTGCAGAATGAGTCGACTCCGATTGCCACGGCCGACAAGCTCGAGCTGATCGCCCGTGCGATCGGTGCTGGCGCACGCCGCATTGAAGTCACGAGCTTCGTGAACCCGAAGAAGGTGCCACAGCTTGCCGATGCGGAAGAGGTCTGTGCCGGGCTTCCCGACCGGCAGGATGTGACCTTTATCGGCCTAGTGATGAATGGACGCGGCGCCGAGCGTGCGATTGCAACGGGCCGGATCAACCAGCTGGGCGCAGTCGCTGTTGCCACCGACCGGTTTGCAATGGCCAATCAGGGGCAGACGCGGGACGGCTCGGTCGATGCCGCGAGCGAGATCATTGCCATGGCAAAGAAGGCCGGCCTGACGGGGCAGGTCACGATCGGGGCGTCCTTTGGCTGTCCGTTCGAGGGCGAAGTGCAAGAGGATGTTGTGGTTGCGATGGCCAGAAGGCTCGCAGCGGCGGGGCCGGTCGAGGTCGCTCTTGCAGACACGATCGGGGTCGCCAATCCTGCCCATGTCCGCAGCCTTGTGACACGGGTTCGGGAGGCCATTTCGCCGCTTCCGGTCCGGGTGCATTTTCACAACACGCGCAACACCGGCCTCGCCAATGTCTGGGCGGCTGTGGAGGCTGGCGCAACGGTGGTCGATGCATCGCTCGGCGGCCTTGGCGGCTGCCCGTTTGCGCCCGGGGCGGCTGGCAACGTTCCAAGCGAAGACGTTGTCTACATGCTCGAACGCGCAGGCATCGCGACGGGCATGGATCTCGGGAAACTGGTTGAGGCGAGCCACTGGCTTGCAGGCGTCATGGGGCGAAAACTGCCGGGAATGGTTGCGCAAGCGCCTGCATTCCCTGCGGCAGCCTGAGGGAGAGAAGAGGTATGGGTTATCGGCTGGGTGTTGACGTTGGAGGCACGTTCACGGACCTGCTTCTTTTCAATGTCGAAACAGGCGCCTTCTGGCGGCACAAGACGCCGTCGACTCCGCATGACAGTTCCGAAGGCATCCTCAATGGCGTGAACGCCATTTGCGGAGAAGCGGGCGTTGCGGCGAAGGATATCGAGTTCTTTCTCCACGGAACGACCGTCGCCACCAACGCTGTTCTGGAAGGGAAGGGCGCGCGCGTCGGCCTCATCACGACAGAAGGCTATCGTCACATCATGCAGATCGCCCGCAGCTATGTGCCTGGGGGTCTGGCGGCCTGGATCATCTGGCCCAAACCGCAGCCCCTGGCAGCGCTCGAAGACACAGTCACGGTCAACGGTCGCATGAACGCTGCGGGCGAGGAAGTCCGCCCGCTTGACGAAGACAGTGTGCGGACCGCCCTGACGCAACTGAAGGCACAGGGCGTGGAGGCCATCACCGTGTCGCTCATCAATGCCTACGCCAATGGCGCGCATGAAAAGCGGATCGGGGAAATGGCGCGGGACATGATCCAGGATGTGCCTGTGTCCCTGAGCCACGAGGTTCTGCCGGAAATGCAGGAATATGAGCGGACACTGACAACCGTTGCCAATGCCGCCGTCCGTCCTGTCGTCGGGCGTTATGTCCGGAGCCTGAGGGACAAGCTGGCAATCAGCGGCATGGCCGGCAAGCTGTCGCTTCTGCGATCGGATGGCGGACTGATGTCGGCACAGAAAGCGGAAGAACATCCGGTCAACATCCTGATGTCCGGTCCGGCAGGTGGTGTGACGGGGGCCCTTTGGGTCGCAAAAAATGCGGGCCTCAAGAACATCCTGACTCTCGATGTGGGCGGGACGTCAACCGACGTCGCGCTGATCGAGAATCTCGAACCGCGCCGGGTGCGGACGACGGAGGTCGGCCATCTGTCCGTTCGGGCCTCTTCGCTCGACGTGAAGACCGTTGGTGCTGGCGGCGGATCGATCGCTTACGTCCCGGAATTGACCGGCGCCTTGCGGGTCGGGCCGCAGTCGGCCGGTGCGGTTCCCGGGCCGGTCGCCTATGGCAAGGGGGGTGAGGCACCCACGGTGACTGACGCCAATGTTGTCCTCGGCTACCTTCCCGAAAACCTGCTCGGCGGCAGCTTCAAGCTTGATCGTGAAGGCGCGAAGCGTGCAGTCCAGACGATTGCCGATGCCCTCAGGATCGACCTGATGGCCGCAGCACGGGGCATCATCGACATCGTCAACGAGAATATGTTCGGGGCCTTGCGCATGATTTCGGTGCAGCAGGGCTATGACCCGCGGCATTTTGCGCTGATGGGCTTTGGCGGCGCCGGTCCCTTGCATGTGAATGCAGTGGCGCGGCTCATGGGAAGCTGGCCAGCCATCTCGCCGGTCTCACCCGGGGTGCTCTGCGCGCTGGGCGATGCGACGACGCGGATGCGCACCGAAACCGCGCGATCGCTGTCGCGACTTGCGACCGAGACAAAGGCCGAGGAACTGATCGCCATTCTCGACGAGATGGCCCTTCAGACGCGCGCCGAGCTCCGTTCGGACGGTGTGCCCGACAGCGAGATCGAATGTGTCTTCGAAGTGGATGTCCGCTATGCAGGGCAAGCCTTTGAAGTTCCATTGGTTATCAGTTCCGATGTCCTCAGAAACGACGGGATCGCCGGCCTGCTCAAGAGGTTTGATGAAGAGCATCTGAGGCTCTTCACCTTCAACATGGACACGCCCCACGAAATCGTGAACCTGCGCGCTGTCGCCCTGGGGCAGTCGCTGGATTTGCCTGCGGCCGAACTGCCCCAGGGCGATGGCAACCCCATTGCTGCAAAGATGCGCGATCATACCCTCTGGATGGACGGGCGCGAACAGGCCGCAGTGATCTATGATCGGGAAAAACTCCGACAGGGTGATCGCATACCCGGCCCTGCCATCGTCATTGAAATGGATTCGACCACGTTGATCGAATCCGGCTGCGTCGCGACGGTCGATGCAGTGGGCAACATCCTGATCAACCCGGCTTGAGGAGCAACGTACATGCCCGCAACCATTGTCGCCACGAACCAGACGCCGTTCCGCAAGATCGACATTGATCCTGTCACGCTCGACATCGTCGAAAACGCCCTGCGCAATGCGCGCATCGAAATGGATGCCACGCTTGTGCGCACCGCCATGTCGCCCGGCATTCGCGAGCAGGGCGATGCCTTCCCGCTGATCGCGGACCATCTCGGGCGGATGATTGTCGGCCAGTTCGGCAGCTTTATCGGCGGGTTCCTCGATAATTTCGACGGGACGCTTGAGGACGGAGACATGATCTTCCTGTCCGACCCCTATAGTTGCGCAGGGGCCGTCAGCCATTCGAACGACTGGCTCGTCCTGTTGCCGGTGTTCAAGGACGGCAGGCTGATCGCCTATACCTCGATGTTCGGCCACCAGTCCGACATTGGCGGCAAGGTTGTTGGCTCGATGCCCATCAACGCCCGTTCGATCTTTGAAGAAGGCGTGCGCATTCCGCCGGTCAAGATATGGAAAAAAGGCGAATATAATGCGGACCTGATGAAGCTTGTCATGCACCAGACGCGCAAGCCGGACTGGTGCCAGGCGGACCTCAATGCCTTGATCGCGTCCTGCCGCGTTGCCGCCCGGCGCGTGATCGAAATGGCCGAACGGTTCGGTGATGACGTCTATGTCTCGGCCACTCAGGAGCTGCTGGCGCGCAATCATCGGGCGATGAAATCCCTGATTGCGATGGCTGTCGCCGAAGAGCCGGTCAGTTTCGAGGATTATATCTGCGACGACGGGATGGGTTATGGCCCGTATCGCATCAAGTGCACGATGTGGCGCGAAGGCGAAAAGGTCATCCTCGATTTCGCAGGAACCGACCCGCAGAGCCAAGCGTCGATCAACTTCTTCCTGAACGAGAACATGTTCAAGATGTTCTTCGGCATCTACATGATCATGGTCTTCGATCCGCAGATCCTGTTCAACGACGGCTTCTACGACCTGATCGATGTGCGTATTCCGGAAGGGTCCCTGCTCAAGCCGAAGTTCCCGGCGGCACTCTCCGGGCGGACGCACGCCCTGGGCCGTATTTTCGATATTCTGGGCGGCCTGCTGGGCCAGAAGACCCCCGAATTCCTCAACGCCGCCGGCTTTTCGTCATCGCCGCACCTGTTCTATTCGGGCAATGATGCCAAGGGAGACTGGTTTCAGCTGTTCCAGATCGGCTTTGGCGGCATTCCCGGCAGACCGCTGGGCGATGGGCCGGATGGGCATTCGCTCTGGCCGGGCTTTACCAACGTGCCGAACGAGTTTCTGGAACGCTATTTCCCGCTGATGATCGAACGGTACGAGACGGAGCCAGACAGTGGCGGCGCCGGCCTCCACAGGGGTGGCAACGGGATTCACATGACCTATCGCTTCCTCGCCGACGGCACGATCTCCATTCATGACGATCGCTGGTTCGTTCCGCCCTGGGGCGTGAATGGAGGACTGCCGGGCAAGCGTGCGCGGAAGATTCTCGAACGGGCTGACGGCAGCAGTGAGATCGTTGGCAACAAGGTCGAGGATGTGAGCGTTGCCAAAGGCGACCAGCTGCATTTCATCACCTGGGGCGGAGGCGGGTGGGGCGATCCCCTTGATCGCGATCCGGCCCTTGTCGGCAAGGAAATCACGCAAGGTCTGGTCACCAGCGACGGTGCAAAGGCCTATGGCGTGATTGCCAACGACAAAGGAGAGATCGATCAAGCCGCGACAGACGCGCTGCGGACCAGCATGCGCGCCGGTCGCGGGGCATTGCCGCTGTTCGACTATGGTCCGGGGGTTGAGGCATTGCGCGCGGCCTGCGAGGCCGAGACAGGACTGGCAGCGCCCGTGCAGCCCGTTTGGGCGATGGCAGAGGCAGCAGAATAACATGGGCGGAAATTCTGGCGCATTGAGCGATATTCGCGTGGTTGAGCTTGGCCAGCTTCTGGCCGGGCCGTTCTGCGGACAATTGCTGGGGGATATGGGCGCGGACGTCATCAAGGTCGAGCCGCCGGGCGCAGGCGATCCCATGCGGCTGTGGGGCGAAGGCAAGGACAAGGTCAATTGGGAGGTCATTGCCCGCAACAAGAAGTCGGTGTCCGCCAACCTTCGCATTGCCGAAGGGCAGGACCTTGTCCGCAAGCTTGTTGCGCATGCCGATGTCGTCATTGAAAACTTCAAGCCGGGCACGCTCGAAAAATGGGGCCTTGGTCCGGACGCCCTTCATGCAATCAATCCGCGGCTCATCATCGCGCGCATGTCCGGATACGGGCAGACCGGGCCCTATTCCGACCGCGCAGGCTATGGCGGCATCGGCGAGGCGATGGGCGGATGGCGCTATATTGTCGGTGAACCGGATCGCCCGCCGAGCCGGATGGGCATTTCCATCGGTGACTCGCTGACGGCAACCTACGGCTGCATGGGCGTGCTGGCGGCCCTTCATGTTCGGGAACGGACAGGCAAGGGCCAGGTCGTTGACACCGCGCTCTATGAAGCTGTTCTGCAGGTGATGGAAAGCGTCATTCCCGAATATGACAGGATGGGCATCATCCGGGAACGGTCCGGCTCCTTTCTCAAGGGGATTGCGCCGTCGAACGTCTATATGTGCAGCGACGGCGAATTCATGATCGGCGGCAATGGCGATGCGATCTTTGCTCGTCTTGCCCAGGCGATGGGTCGGCCCGAACTGGCGAAGGACCCGCGCTATGCAACGCACATTGCACGCGGTGAAAACCAGATCGAGCTTGATGCCCTCATCAATCGCTGGACTGGCCAACACACGATTGCCGAAGTCGAAGCCTTGATGATCCAGTACTCCGTGCCGGCGGGCAAGGTCTATCGCGCTCCGGAAATGTTTGCAGATCCGCATTTCCAGGCACGAGAGGCGATTGTCGAGGTCGAGACCGAGCGCTTCGGGAAGCTCAAGATGCAGAATGTGGTGCCCCGCCTGTCTGAGACGCCCAGCGCGATCCGGACGCCTGCGCCGTCGAAAGTCGGTCAGCATAATGCCGATGTCTACGGCGGCTTGCTGGGCCTGACGCCGAAAGAGATCGAAGAGCTGAAGGCAGCGGGCGCGATCTGATGAATGATGCGGCTGCAAATTATGCAGGGACGTTCAACGGAACCCTTGCATTCGGCAGCCATCCAGCCCTGCTCGTCGTCGATTTCGTCATGGCCTATCTGGTGCCGGAGTCTCCGCTCTACGCGGGCGTTGAATCGGCCCTTGCCAGCAATGTGCGGCTTGTCGCCGCGGCGCGCGCCAGTCACGTCCCGGTCATTTTCACCAATGTGGTCTATGAGCCGGGCGGGGCGAATGGCGGATTGTTCTACAAGAAGATCCCGGCCCTGAAGGCCTTCGATGCAGGTTCCCCGCTTGGCGACTTTCCGAAGGAGCTGCAACCCGCAGATGGCGAGCGCGTCATATCCAAGCAATATGCATCGGCATTCTTCGGCACCGGGCTGGACAGGATCCTGCACGAGATGGGCGTCGACACGCTGCTCATTACCGGGCTTTCCACGTCCGGCTGCGTCAGGGCAACGACGCTTGATGCCTTGCAATATGGCTTCGCCCCCTTCGTCGTGCGCGAGGCGTGCGGCGATCGGCATCCCGCACCGCATGACGCCAATTTGTTCGATCTGCAGGCCAAATATGCCGAAGTGATCAGCGAAGCCGATGCGATCGGCCTGCTCGCGCGGAGCGCCGCTGCATAGCAATCAGCCGAGGCGGGTCGCGGCTTTCCAGAATTCGATCAGGTCATGCGCAAAGCTGGATGGCACATAGGCGATGCACTGTGTTTCGTCCGTCACGTGCAGGCGCACATTCACATGATCGATGATCGTTGCCGCGCTGCATCCGGGTCCGAATGCAGGATTTTCGGCATCGAACACGCCGCCTTCCATCAGCAGACGGCGCCAGCCCGAGCCAGACAAGACAACGCGGACGATGCCACCCCCGATCGCGGTCAGCGCGCCATCGTCGCCGAGGACAGGCTCAAGCCCCGTCACATCTCCTTCGACCAGCCAGACGGTCGGTTCAAAACGGATGAGCCGAGCCGCCGCATTGCCCGCTGATTGCCCCATTGGCGGCAAGCCGAAGCCAGCTGCCTTTTGAAATCGCTTGGCGACGGCCTGCGCATTGCTCCAGATTTCAAGGGCATGGAGCGGGGCAGCGGGGAGGGTGGAGATCGTCACGTCAATCACGATAGCGTTCCCCGGCAGGATCATAGAAATGGGGCGCCGTGACGCGCACGCGCACATATTGATTCCGCGTCGGCGAAGAGGCGAAGAGTTCCTCACCCACGCGTGACTTCCCGTCTGTGAGCAAGGCCAGCGCGATCGGATCGCCCGACATGACGCGATATGCGGCCGCCGTCACATGGCCGTGCGCAGTGCTGCCCCGCTCCCGGGTCAGCATGGAACCTTCAGGGATTGGCCCGTCCAGCGATTCCAGCCCAATCAGCTGCAGGCGGCCGGGTGCTGAAAGTGCGGGCCGGGACAGTCCTGCCTCTCCCACGTAACCGCCAGCCTTGTTGAGCATACCGGCAAGTCCGAGATCATGGGGGCTCAGGCGGCCGTCCACTTCGCCCCCGACCACGACGTGCCCCTTTTCAATGCGCAGAATCTCCATCGCTTCGAGGCCGTAGGTGCAGCCGCCGCGTTCGGCCAATGCGGTTTCGCATGCCGCCCACACGGGCGCGCCATGCGTTGCTTCGACATAGATTTCAAAGGCACGTTCACCGCTGTAGCTTGCCCCGAGGAGGAGGACAGGAACGCCCGCCAAGGTGGCGGATGCCAGGGACATGTGGCGGGGTGGTTCCATGCCGATCATCGCGGACAGGGCGGCTTTCGCCAGCGGGCCCGCGACAGCGATCCCGGCATAATGTTCCTGCACGTTGACGGCGGAAACGCGCAATTCCGGATGCAACACCTGCCGGACATAGGAGATGTGCGTCGCCATCCGATCCGCACCGCCCGTTGAACTGGTCAGGAGATAGCGGTTCTCGTCCAGCCGCCAGACTGTGCCGTCATCAAAGACCAGACCGTCTTCGCGGAGCATGAAGGTATAACGACCGCGGCCAATGGCGAGCTTTGCAACGCTGGTTGCGCAGATCTTCTCCAGAAAGCGTGCCGCATCCGGACCACTGACCTCGAATTTTGCCAGGGAGGAGACGTCCGTCATCCCGACCGCGCTGCGCACTGTCTGCGCTTCCCGTCGGGCTGACGTTGCGAGATCCTCGCCGTTCCGTGGAAAGGCGCGGGCGCGCATCCAGTATCCGGCGGGCTGCCAGATCGGCTTGGCGGCCTGGTGTTGGTTCCAGAGCGCGAGCCTGCGCACATGCGCCCCGGCATCGCGATGATTGCGCCCGGCGAGCAGGCCCATGGTGACCGGCGTGTAGGGCGGGCGGAAGGTCGTCAGGCCTGCGTCCGGTATTGACGCATGCTGTCGCTCCGCAAGCCGCGCCAGAGCGGCCATGTTGCTCGTCTTGCCCTGATCGGTCGCCATGCCGAGCGTGGTATAACGCTTCAGATGTTCGACGGACCGGTATCCCTCGGCCCATGCCAGATCGATATCGGCAATGCTCACATCATTCTGGAAATCGACGAAGCTCGTCTTGGGATCTCCATGAAGCGCGAGCGGCAAGGCTGCGGGCGGATTGGCGGCAGAGCCGATGGTTTCGACATTCTGTCGGCATTCCGCGGCGACAAAGGCCTGTGCCTCCTCCGAAAAGTCCAGCGTTCCGCCAGCTTGCATGTGGAGATGCGTGACGGGTGTGAAGCCACCCGAAACGGCAAGAAGGTCTGCATCATAGGACACGTCCTCCGCCGACACTGTGGCCTTCACGGACTTGAGCTGGTGCATGCCGCCTGTTGCTGCCTTGGGCACGGCATTGGTGTGCACCTTGAATCGGTCCTGGGCCTCCGATGCAACGGCGCTGAGCGCGCTGCGGGCATCGAATATTGCGACGACCTCTGCTCCGGCATCGCCCAGGGTCTGTGCCGTCAGATAGGCGTCGTCATTGTTTGTCGCGATGACAATGCGCTTGCCGGGCAGGACGCCAAAGCGGCGGACATAGGTCCGCACCGCCTGTGACAGCATCACGCCGGGGCGATCATTATGGGCAAAGGCAATCGGGCGCTCGATGCAGCCGGTCGCGAGGATGACCTTGCCTGCGCGCACATGCCAAAGGCGCTGTGCAGTTCCGTCGGTCGGCACCTGACCCGGCTCCGTTATCCGCTGCACGAGGGTAACGAGGTCATGTTCCCAATAGCCCGATGCCGTCGTCCGCATCAGGACCGTCCCGCCGGCATCACGAATGCGCGCGGCCATGGTTCCGGTCCAGTCCTGCCCAAGATCGTGCGGGTCGCGCAGCAGCGAGCCGCCGAGTTCCGCATCCTGTTCAACCAGAATGACACGCTTGCCCGCGTCCGCCGCATCCACTGCCGCCTGCAGCCCGGCCGGACCGCCACCCACAACCAGCACGTCGCAAAAGGCCGCGCGCTGGGAGTAACGATCGGGATCCGCTTCCTGTGGCGCGTTCCCGAGCCCTGCGGCCCTGCGGATGAACCATTCATAGACCAGCCAGAGCTTTGCCGGACCAAAGAAGGTCTTGTAGTAGAAACCAGCGGGCAAGGCCTTGGAAAACAATCCGAAGACGGCGCCCAGATCAAAGCTCAGCGAAGGCCAGCGGTTCTGGCTTCGGGCGACCAGACCTTCGTAGACAAACACATCGGTTGCCCGCGTGTTGGGTTCTGCCCGCCCGCCTTCGCCGACAGTGACAAGGGCATTGGGTTCCTCAATGCCTGCCGTCATGATGCCGCGGGGCCGGTGATATTTGAAGCTGCGGCCCACCAGACCAATGCCGTTTGCGAGCAATGCAGCGGCCAGAGTATCGCCGGCACGCGCCTTCAGGGCCCGTCCGTCGAATGTGAAGTTGATCTTCGCCCCATCTGGCGAACGCGAAGGCCCGGTCATGGCAAGGCCTCCGGCCCGACCGGCTGGACCGACTCGATTTCATGCGTGACGCGGTGACGGCGCACTATCATCCACGCCCGGCAACCATAGGTGTGGCGCCAGAGTTCTTCATCCACGCCGCGCGGATTTGTGCGGGTGAAAAGGCTGTCCATCGCATCGTCCGCCCCGGCATCACGGGCAACGACAGAATCGAGCGTGCGTTCATACACAAACTCGGCCTGAGCGCGGGGGCCACAGTGCGGGCAGGGGATGAGCATCATCTCTGCTGGCCCCCCTAGCGATGGTTCGGCATCGGGCCGACACCATTTTCATCGATCGTGTCGCCGCGCCGGAACCGATCAAGATCGAACGGCGCATTCAGGGGATGCGGCTCACCCTCTGCAAGTGTGTGCGCAAAGGTGTAGCCCGATGCAGGTGTTCCCTTGAACCCGCCATAGCACCAGCCGCCGTTCAGAAAGAGGTTGGGCACAGGCGTTTTCCCGATGATCGGGGAGCCATCGAAGCTCATGTCCGTGACACCAGACCAAGTGCGCAGCATGCGCAAGCGTGACAGCGCCGGAATCAATGCAATGGCCTGCGCAATCGCACCCTCTGTAATCATCGGGTTTCCGCGCTGGGCATAGCTGGGCCAATTGTCGGGATCTCCGCCCATCACGATGCCGCCCTTGTCCGACTGGCTGATGTGTCCCCCGTCAGCATTCAATAGACAGATTGGCTGCATAAAATAGGTGAGTGTTTTGGGTTCATCGTAGTGACTGTAAGGAACGAAGATGAACGCAAAACACTCAAGGCCGTCAGCGCAAGCGGTGGTAAAAGACATCCGCCGTGCCACGCGCAAGCAATATGGCGCGGAGGAGAAGATCCGGATCGTGCTGGAAGGCCTGCGCGGCGAAGATAGCATTGCCGAACTGTGCCGCCGCGAAGGCATTGCACAGGGCGTGTATTACAAATGGTCAAAGGACTTCATGGAGGCTGGCAAGCGCCGGTTGGCAGGGGACACGTCGCGCGCCGCCAACACCGACGAAGTGCGCGATCTGCGCCGCGAGGCCCGGGATCTGAAGGAAGTTGTGGCTGAGCAGATGCTGGAGATGCGGCTGCTTAAAAAAAGCATGATCGCGGATGGGGGAGACGAAGAATGAGATATCCCGCATCCGGAGAAGCTCGAGATCATCCGTATTGTCGAGCAATCGCAACTGTCCGCTAAACAAACTCTGGATAAGCTGGGCATTGCCCGGCCTACCTTCTACCGCTGGTATGATCTGTATCTGCGCTTTGGCGCTGAGGCACTGGAGGATCGGCGCCCAGGCCCCAAGCGGGGTTGGAACCGCATCCCTGACAAGGTGCGCTGCGATATCCTTGATTTGGCGCTGGAGCGCACTGACCTATCGCCCAGAGAGCTTGCGGTGACGTTTACCGACACCAAGCGCTACTTCGTATCAGAAGCCAGCGTTTACAGGCTGCTGAAGGCGCATGACCTGATTACCAGCCCTGCCTTTATCGTCATGAAGGCCGCCAGCGAGTTCAAGGACAAGACGACCGCCATCAACCAGCTGTGGCAGACCGATTTTACCTATCTCAAGATCATTGGCTGGGGCTGGTATTATCTGTCCACCATCCTCGACGATTACTCGCGCTACATCATCGCGTGGAAGCTATGCACGACGATGCGTGCTGAAGATGTCACCGACACACTTGAACTGGCGTTGGCAGCTTCTGGCTGTGCGTCGGTGCACGTACTACAAAACCGCGGCTGCTATCGGACAATGGTCCCAGCTATGTTGCTGGCGAACTGGCGGACTTCCTCGCCGACAACGGCATGAGCCATGTGCGCGGCGCGCCATTCCATCCCCAAACACAGGGGAAGATCGAACGCTGGCACCAGACCTTGAAAAACCGCATCCTGCTGAAAAATTACTATCTGCCCGGCGACCTTGAAGCCCAGATCGAAGCGTTCGTCGAACATTACAACCATCAGCGCTACCACGAGAGTCTGAACAACGTTACGCCCGCCGACGTCTACTTCGGCAGGGCAAAAGCCATCATCAAACAACGCGAAAGGATCAAACGAAAAACCATCGAACAAAGGCGCTTGCATCACCGCAAGCTTGCCGCATAACATCAACCCTACACATGGACCCAAACGCTCAACTGTTTTAACCCAACATATGTCTCAAATTATCTGACGACGGACAGGTGGCAATGGCGACATGTCTCCAAGACCCATCTGATAATTGTATCGCATATGATTCATTGCTGCGAAAATCGAACCGCCTGTGCGTGCGCCGCCCGGCCAGACAGATACATCGTCCTGCTCGAAGTTTCCGGATGGACTGAACGAACTCATCCCAATGCGGTAGGCCCGACGCTTGTATTCCTCGGATGCCTCCTTCGGAGCGAGGATCCAACTGACAATCTCCGTCTGCCGCGGGCCTTTCGGCATCCACAATCTAACAGTCAGAAAACCAGCCTCCTCCTTTCCGGATTCCTCGCTGAGGCCTATGTGCAGAAAAGAGAAATTCGGAAACAGAGTTCCATTGTGCAGAAGCGACTCCTCGGCCAGGGCAAATTGTTGCTCATTCAATGCCCCGGGACGAAAGTGGCGCTTAACTTCGGGTGGATAAGAGAAGAATGGCTTTTCACCAGGGCGCCTGCGAATGCTGACAGCATGCCCACTGATATCATGAACATGAACGCCCGCATCTGGTTTTGGTGCGCCAGCAGAAGAAAGGTCTGCTACTCCAATTTCAAGCGCGGATCGATGCGTCATCTGGGTATGGGCGCTGTCTCCACAAAAGTTTTCAGCCCCCTGTTTCCAATTTGCATCGACAAGCCAGCGATGCGGCTCGCCCAACACTTCCATTCCGCCTTCCGATAAATGGAAGTTAATATCCAGATACCAAGCATAGTCGCCAACATATTCTTCAAAGGAAGGGGCATCTTTATCCAGATTTGCGAATATAAGCCCCGAATATACCGCTACATTTGGTGCCGCATACAAACCCCAATCGCTAAGTTTAAGCTTGGCGTACCCCAAATTCCTCACTGGTACACCGGATAGTTCACCAGAATTTGTATATGTCCAACCGTGATACGGACAGACAAACATGCGGGCGTTGCCGGCCTGCACGCGGCAGACAGTAGCTCCTCGATGCCGACATGCATTCAGCAGGACCCGAACATCTCCATTGTCATCCCTGATGACGATGAAGGGATCCTCACCGATATTTCTCTGCACAAAATCGCCCCGGTTGGGGATCTCGGATTCATGCCCAAGAAATACCCAAGTACGCGTAAAAACCCGTCGAAGCTCAGCTTGATATAGGTCTGGATCGCTAAAAACTGCAGGGGCAATCAAGCCGATATCCAGATCTCTCCGAATGTCGTCGATCAACTCATCGGTCGGTGAGGCACCAAATTTATGATTCATGATTAGCTTCTCTCTAAATCCAAGATCCGTAAGTCAAATAACTGCCGCTCGAACCTCAATCCGCCGATGTTGCGTAAAAACGCGAGAGTCACAGTTGGACGCAGAAGCCGATCACAGCGCCCGATCCCGAATGCGTGGTGCAATTCGACGATCGATAACCGGTGTATTTTTCTGCGACCAACCGCTTCCTCCGATCAGTTGGGTCCGTTTAAAAGTTATACCTCACTGAAAGCGTGTAAACCCTCGGCAATTCATAACTCACGTCAACGCACCCGCACACCGACGCGACGTCGAACACCGAGGTCTTGATCCGTTCGTTTGCCAAGTTCTCCACTCTCAGCCCAAAAGTGAGCTGTTCCGACTGATCCTCCCAGCTAATTCCAGCGCCGAATTTGCTGTGCCCCACGTCCGACACCGCTGAAAAATTGCGAAGCGAAAAGAACATTGAGCTTCGATATGTCCAGTTCGCATCCCAAGTTAGAGTTCCGTTATGGAACGAATGGGAATAGCGCACATCGAGATTCGAGCGCCATTTCGGAGTGAATGAAGGCCTTACGGTGTTGATCACTTGCAGGGTAACGTCGGTAGGGAAATTGAAGACTTTCGCATCGGTGTACGAAACCCCGGCCGTAATGTTTAACCCGCGCGCTGGAACAGCCTTAATCGAAAGTTCGCCGCCGTTCGTCTTTGAATCCCGATTTAGAACGATACCGCCGACGCCAGCGAACAAGAATGCCTGGTAATCCCTGTAGTCGTAATGGAAGATCGACAGGTTTGCCTGAAGCCTATTATCAAACCACGAGGACTTTACGCCCCCTTCAAAAGCCCAAATCATCTCTGGCTTGTAAGATAGAAGACTTGCAGGAATTGGAAGCCCGCCGGCAAGAGGAGAATTGAAGCCACCCGCTTTGACCCCCCTGTTCACGCCCGCATAAAGCAGCATATCGTTGGTCGGGCTGTAGTTGATCTGTGCTTTCATTGCCCAGAGGCCATCGTCTGACCTGCCGGCAAAGGGAAGCCCGCCTGGGAGAGGCCCAATGGTGGCGATGTAGCCCGGGTCCGTTATAGTCCTCGGATAGTACAACTCAGTGGGTCGAAGAAAAATAGTTTGTGTTACCAAAGAACGTTTTTTCTCTTGCGTATAGCGTCCGCCTAGAATCAACTTCCATTTGTCCGCGAAGGACCAGTCGCCCTGCGCAAAAATGGAATAGGAATTGGTTTTTTGGGATGCCAGCGTGCTCAAGGATATTTGTGGATTTGCAAGGCCGATGCCAAGCGCACTGTTCGCATCAATATCAGTATGCAAGTAAAACGCGCCTGCTTGCCACTGCAGGTTTCCGGCCTTTCCATTGAGACGAAGTTCCTGGGTAAATGACCAGGCTTCATTGCCGATAGTCGGGAATATTACAGCAGTCGGTCCGGAAGCGCCGTTGGAGGTTTGCAGCTTTGACAATTTCTTGTAGTCGCTGACGGACGTCAGCGTAATCGCACCCGAGATATCCCAAGTGTTTTTCAGGTTGACGCCTTCCATGTCGACATGGCCCGCCTTGTCAAAGCCGTAAGAGCTAGACGTCACCCAAGGCTTTATTCCCGTAAAACCGAAATAATCACCGCCAGGAACCGGTCTTCCCGGAGGTCCAGGTGTGAAGATGCCTGTGTTTTGGACGTCCCAACCGGCATCGGCACCACCCGGGCCGATCGACAGTCTCGTTTCATTTGGGCCAATCACAACCGTATCGACCCACGTGCCATTTCTATCGATGACGGGAGCGGCCTGTTCTTGCTCAAATAAACCCGCCGACATTGTTCTGCGCAAGACAAAGCCGGTGAGCTCGCTTGAAAACGACTCGCTCGGCTTGAAAAGGAGAATGCCGCGTACCGCCAGCATGCGTTCGGCACCAAGGTCTGCGCCGTCGCCCGAAAGCGGGCCTTCGAATAGCTGTTCGGGATACCTGTTGATCACGAAGGGCGAGAGCTTGAAGCCTTTTGCGGCAATCCGGAAACCAAGCTTGTCTGAGATCGGCCCTCCAACGGCCCCCTCAACTGTGGTGCGCAGCGGGTTCGTCGGGCTATCCAACATACCAGCCTCCAACGAAAGATAGCCGGAATACTCGGTCAGGCTCGGCTTCCTCGAAATGAACTGGATAAGGCCACCGGTTGCATTTCGGCCGAAGAGCGTGCCTTGCGGCCCTTTTTGTATCTCAACGCGCTCCAAATCCATCATCATGAAGGTCTGAGCGCCCTGGAAGGGCATATAGCCATCGTCCAGGTAAACCGCATTCGGAGACTCGACAATGTCATTGTAATCGCTCTGCGTCACGCCGCGAATGGAAAAGTGGCTCTCTGTGCCGCCGCCGGCGCTAGATAGAGCGAGGCCGGGCGTGACATCAACCAATTGCGTACTTGATTGAATTCCGCGCTCGGCCAGATCGTCGCCCGTGAAAGCCTGAATGGCAATCCCGACCTTCTGAACGTTTTCCGACTTCTTCTGTGCAGTAACGATGATTTCCTCGATGCCGACAGTTCCATTGGGCTCTGCTGCTTGTTCATTGGATACTGCTGTTTGAGCAAGAGCATTATTCCCAAACGACAGAAACCCGGCAAGAGCCGTCGAATACCTGAAGTATGAAATTTTCGACCTTACCGCCTTATCCTTAGTAACGTTCATGACATCTCCCCTTTCTATGTAAGCTTATATTTAGCTATTAAACCCTAATTTCTTTAATAACATAACCGTCAAGCTCTTACACGCCTTGCG
Organism: Sphingomonadales bacterium; assembly: GCA_016704425.1. Taxonomy (GTDB): domain Bacteria; phylum Pseudomonadota; class Alphaproteobacteria; order Sphingomonadales; family Sphingomonadaceae; genus Aquisediminimonas. Next base: position 496,576 of record JADJAC010000002.1, on the reverse strand, counting down.
GCTAGTCTCGTCAAAACTTCATCCCTGAACAATGGAAGCTCGTTCAGATAATTGACAAAGCTCAAAGCAACGCTGGCGTAACCGGCATGCGAAATCTTCTCCAGTTCATCCGCAACGTCATCCGGACTTCCGATGATAGGATAGCCTCCGTGGCCCCCAAGAAATCTGGTTTTGTATAATTTGTAATGCTCTGCAGAAAATGATTTACTACTCACGCCAAGTGAAGACATAAGATTTTCTGCCGCCTCATGATCTCCGCATTCTTCCGTATAGTATCGGTGATATTCTTCTGCTTCCTTGCGCGTATTTCGGCAAACAACATAGCAGTTAGTAGATACTGTTACATCTCTAAGGTATTTTTCTTTGGCGCTCCGCTTGATCGCCTCCACTTCCATCTTGCCTTTTTCGGGTGAGACCATCGTGATAAAGCAACTATCGGCGTTCCTCGCTCCGAAATCCTGGCCGGGACCCGACGCTCCGGCGTTCATGATGGGAGGGAGCACGCCACCTGTCGGCTTTGGATGCCCCTTCACGCCGCGCAAATTGAAATATTTGCCGCTCCAGTCGAATGGCTCGCTGCTCGTCCAAATTTTGCGAACAATGTCGAACCACTCCTGGCCGTATTCATACCTTCCCTCGGTCTCAAGCGAGAGCTTGATTCCGAACATGTCAAATTCAGCCTGACTCCAACCGCAGACTATATTGAGCCCGTATCGTCCGCCACCGATGTGATCCATTGTCGCAATCTGCTTGGCCGCGACCACCGGATGAAAGTAGGAAACGTGTGTTGTGGCAAATACCGTTATCCCGGTAGTGGCCGCGAGAAGTCCCGCCGCCCAAGTAACCGTCTCCAAGACGCTCTCCTGAAACTGCGATTCTCCCCCAAAACCGCGCCAGCGCGCGATCGGAAGCATGAACTCCAGACCCGCTTCATCAGCCATGCGAGCAAGCGAGAGATTGTTATCCCAGTTCGCCTCCCACCGTTCTGGCACTGTCGTGGCTGCAAGGCCATTGGAACAGTTCGCGCCGAAGAGACCAATCTTCAAGGGATTGGCGCTGTGCATCCTGTTGCTCATTTTGGAGCTTATCCTTTCCCAAGATATCTGTAATTTTATTTGCGAGACAGCAAATTTCGTATCATCAGCTTTCCCCATTCATTGATCGGAACCGAGCGCACAGTTGCTCAGCTCCGCGCGCAAGGAGAGAAATATCGGTCCCAACGGCAATGAAACTGACGCCAAGTTCTAGATAACGCTTGGCCAATGCCTCATCCGCCATCAATATTCCGGCCGGGACGCCAAGCTTGTTGAGCTCTGCCAAGGCATTCTCGATCAACATCTGAACATCACAATGTTGCGCATTGCCGAGGTATCCCATGTCTGCGGCGAGATCCGAAGGCCCCAAAAATATCCCGTCAACACCTTCGACTTGTGCAATGGCATGCAGGTTTTTGATGGCCGCAACGGTCTCCAGTTGCACGACTACACAGATTTCTTCTGAGGCCTTTTGCAGATACCCCGCCCTGCGGTTCCAGCGACTTGCGCGCCCGATTGCCGAACCAACGCCCCGGATGCCATGTGGTGGATAACGCGTCGCCCGGACTATCCCTGTGGCCATCTCTGCCGTTTCGACCATGGGAACCATCAGGGAGCGCGCACCGATATCGAGGTATTGCTTGATCAAGACCGCATCTGCGCTTGGAATGCGCACCATTGGTTCAACAGGATAGGCAGCCGTGGCCTGAAGCTGGGCAAGAACTAGCGGAATGTCGTTCGGCGCGTGTTCCGCATCGATCAGCAGCCAGTCAAAACCCGAGCCTGCGCAAATTTCAGCCGTGTAGGGAGAGGCCAGCGCCTGCCACAGGCCGATCTGCGCGCGCCTTGCTCCGATGGCCGCCTTGAACGGATTCATAGGTGCCTCCTGCTTGGCACGGAGATGTTCACTCGAACTGACATGACACATGTCCAAAAGTTCCGAAATCGCCGACAATTTCACTTCCGGGAATGGCCTCGATAGGGCGGATGAATGATCCTGACAGGATAACCTGGCCGGCCTCAATCCTGTGGCCATAGGTCGCAAGACGTTGCGCCAGCCAGGCAACCGACATCAAGGGGTTGTTCAAAACGCCGGCGCTCAGCCCCGTTTCCTCGACCTCACCATCGCGTGACACGATCGCGCCAAGCCAACGCATATCAAGTCCGGAGAAATCCGTGACCGCATCGCCAAGGACAAAACCGCCATCGGCCGCATTGTCCGAAATCGTGTCATAGACTGTGCGCAGCTTACCCGTCTGGGGATCCTTGCGAGCGATTCTTGTATCGAGAATTTCCAGCGCCGGAGCAATGTAATCCGTTGCAGCAAGGACATCTTCCGCCGTGGCCGTCCCTTCCAGCGGACCTTTCATCACGAACGCGATCTCGGCCTCTATCCGGGGTTGGATGAAGCGGCCAGGCACAATAACCGCGCCATTTGGAAAGCGCATCGATTCCAGCAGGGCCCCGGAGTCGGGAATGTCGATCGAAACCGACGCCTGCATAGCCTTGGATGTCAAGCCTATCTTCCAGCCAGCCAGCTTCTCCCCAGCGGCCAGTTTCATCCCGATCCAGCAATCCTGAATCGCATAAGCATCGTCCATCGTGATCTCTGGATAGATTTCGCTCAGAAGACGGATCTGCTTTCCGCTCCGCTCAGCCCCTTCGAGTGCCGACGCTGCGGCCTGAATGGCTTCGAAGTCGAGCGTGCGCCCGATCCGGCCACTTATGACAGGCGGGGTTGTAGACTGCATCAAGCTGCCACCTCTGCACGGTTGGTTGCAAATCCCTGCTCCACTCCCAGCAGGGCAAGAGGCTCCTTAAGGCTTTCCTGCCAAAGCAGGGATTCCATCACGAGGTTGAGTGGTTGATCCTGGATAGTGAGTTCATAGACCGGCTCATCGAAGCTGGCGTGATTGTGAACCGCCCAGCCCGGCGCCGAAAGCATAAGATCGCCGGCTTTCCACTCATAGACCTTGCCTTCCACCGTCGATCGACCTGAACCGGAGAAGTAGTAGTTTATCGCCGCTGACGAATGTCGATGCGGCCGATCCACTATCTTCGGCGGGCGAAGGGTCATGGTGGCGAAGAAGTTCGGCGTCGTTCCATTGGTCCGGCCGGTAGCGGGATTCCACAAGAGATAGAGCCTACGCCCAACGTATTCCTTCCCAAGCGCCTCAAGCTTGTCGAGATGCTCCTTTACGTCTGCCCACGGCCAGAACAGCGCCGGGCTTTCGTGGCATGGCGGATCGATCAGGCGCTCGTATGGCATCAGCCACGCCCCACCCTCATTCAGTTGGAACGTTCCGAATGGATTGACCTTCGTAGGATCGTACTCCTCAGAGCCGTGGCCGTTTTCCGAGGGCGACGCGATATCCGGATTTTCCTCCTGGAAATGGATGTTCATCATCTCGAGCAGCGCCGCGTTGGAGTAAGTCAGCCGAGCGTAAAGATCGTCTCCGGTGTTCTTGTGCAGATAAACCCGCATCGAAGGCGTGTTCCACACGTCATAAAGGGAAGTATCGCGAACCTGACCATCGAGCTCGCTGCGTCCCTGCCCCCGGATCACGAAATTCACTTGACTCGAGTTCTGGCGGAAGGTCGCTGTTTCCTCCCCCGGGAGAAGCACATCGAGCGATACCTGGATACCGGGGCTAAGCCCGACCGATCTACGGTTAGCTGGATGGACAAAATAAGACCTGCGGCGCCCGTTGGCAGGCTTGGGAATAGCGGCTAGCCGCTCGATTTCCGCGTCGATCTCCTCTTTTGTGAAAATAAATGGTTCCCACAGCGCCGACTGAGGCAAGAGCGGACCACTGCCATCCAGAATATTCCTGTTCGTCATCTTGTCGCTTCCATTCCTAATTCCGGCTCACCCAAGTCATCACGGATCGAGCCGCAGTCTCGGCTCATGAAAAGTGGTGCTTGTCAGCTGACGCCCCATGCCTTTCGCGCGTGCCCGCCGAAGTGCCTCGATCCCGACAGACAAGTCGGAAATCCCCATGCCCATCGCCTTGAAAACCGTGAGATCGGCGTCGGCGGGTCTTTGGAATCGCGTCGCCACCAGTTCGCTCAACGGCCTCAGCCGCGTCCACTTCGCCTCATCGTCATCGAAGGCAGCCATGAATTCCCGGCTAAGCCTCCGCACCTGCGATATGCTGTCAGCAGCACAAACCGTCGCGCGGTCCAAAAGCTGTGGCTCAAACTCAATCCGGTCCGGCCCTATTGCGCCGATGGCATTGAGATGCACGCCAGTCGCAAGCGCATCGCGCGAAATAAAGGGCGCTCCGGCCCGCGTCGCCAAAGTGACGACCGAAGCCCCCGCCAGAGCTTCTTCCAGCGATCCTGCCGCCACGGCCTCCAACGAAAGTCGGTCGCGCACTTTTTCCGCCAGCGCCCGGCGGTTGGCTTCGGTCGGACTCCAGATGGCCACTCGTTCGAGCGGGCGCACCGCAGCGACGGCGGCGACTTGCGCCAGACTTTGCTTGCCAGTGCCGATCATGGCCATTGTCCGCGCTGCGCTATCAGCAAGGTGATCGGTTGCCAGGCCGCTGATCCCCGCCGTACGCATCTGCCCCAGTGCGAAAGCCTCGATCACGGCAAGCAGTTTCCCCTTGCCCGCGTCAAACAGCAACAGCAGGGGATTGGCGCCGCCTTTGGTGTGGGTCCAGGTCTTGGTGCCGACAATGGGCCCGCTTTCGAATAGCGCGCCAATGGCATGCAGGGTCGAGCCGCCACCCCAAGTCAGTTGCGTCTTGGTCATGTTGCTGGCGCGGCCGGCCGCTTGTTCGCCAAGACCCCAGCGCAATGCCTCGATCACTTCCGGCAGCGCCAGCAGCGAAACCACTTCGCCTTCGGTGATCCAGAGAGCTTCGCTCATGAGCCAAGCTTTTCGAAAATCGAAGGGACCGGAGGCTGAAGTTCGAGGCCGTTCACGATCAGCGCGTGCGTGATGTAGCGCCCGACAAGAAACATCACGGCCAAGGCCTGATCCGCGCCGACCCGCTCGACAGTCGCCTTGATTTCGCGCGAGATGCCTACTCCGTGACGCTCGACCATCGCCATGACCAGCCGCTGCACGGCACGCTCCTCATCCGAGAGCAGCAGCGCATCATCAGGCGAAAGCCGCTCGACGGCAGCAACCCAATCCTCGCCAAAGCCGCGCTTGACCGAGAGTCTCTCATGCTGATGCAATTCATATGCGTTGCCCATGAGTCTCGCGACCGTCAGCGCGCCGGTTTCCGTCAAACGGTCGGGAAGCGCCTGCTTGAGCGCCTCGGTCATTTCCATGTAAGGCGCAAGCACATCGGGCAGCGCACCACTGTATTGGAAAAACTCGCCGAGATAGCCCAGCCGCTCCACCCGCGAACGCAAGATTCCCTGTGTCCGTCGTCAGATAATTTGAGACATATGTTGGGTTAAAACAGTTGAGCGTTTGGGTCCATGTGTAGGGTTGATGTTATGCGGCAAGCTTGCGGTGATGCAAGCGCCTTTGTTCGATGGTTTTTCGTTTGATCCTTTCGCGTTGTTTGATGATGGCTTTTGCCCTGCCGAAGTAGACGTCGGCGGGCGTAACGTTGTTCAGACTCTCGTGGTAGCGCTGATGGTTGTAATGTTCGACGAACGCTTCGATCTGGGCTTCAAGGTCGCCGGGCAGATAGTAATTTTCCAGCAGGATGCGGTTTTTCAAGGTCTGGTGCCAGCGTTCGATCTTCCCCTGTGTTTGGGGATGGAATGGCGCGCCGCGCACATGGCTCATGCCGTTGTCGGCGAGGAAGTCCGCCAGTTCGCCAGCAACATAGCTGGGACCATTGTCCGATAGCAGCCGCGGTTTGTGTAGTACGTGCACCGACGCACAGCCAGAAGCTGCCAACGCCAGTTCAAGTGTGTCGGTGACATCTTCAGCACGCATCGTCGTGCATAGCTTCCACGCGATGATGTAGCGCGAGTAATCGTCGAGGATGGTGGACAGATAATACCAGCCCCAGCCAATGATCTTGAGATAGGTAAAATCGGTCTGCCACAGCTGGTTGATGGCGGTCGTCTTGTCCTTGAACTCGCTGGCGGCCTTCATGACGATAAAGGCAGGGCTGGTAATCAGGTCATGCGCCTTCAGCAGCCTGTAAACGCTGGCTTCTGATACGAAGTAGCGCTTGGTGTCGGTAAACGTCACCGCAAGCTCTCTGGGCGATAGGTCAGTGCGCTCCAGCGCCAAATCAAGGATATCGCAGCGCACCTTGTCAGGGATGCGGTTCCAACCCCGCTTGGGGCCTGGGCGCCGATCCTCCAGTGCCTCAGCGCCAAAGCGCAGATACAGATCATACCAGCGGTAGAAGGTAGGCCGGGCAATGCCCAGCTTATCCAGAGTTTGTTTAGCGGACAGTTGCGATTGCTCGACAATACGGATGATCTCGAGCTTCTCGGATGCGGGATATCTCATTCTTCGTCTCCCCCATCCGCGATCATGCTTTTTTTAAGCAGCCGCATCTCCAGCATCTGCTCAGCCACAACTTCCTTCAGATCCCGGGCCTCGCGGCGCAGATCGCGCACTTCGTCGGTGTTGGCGGCGCGCGACGTGTCCCCTGCCAACCGGCGCTTGCCAGCCTCCATGAAGTCCTTTGACCATTTGTAATACACGCCCTGTGCAATGCCTTCGCGGCGGCACAGTTCGGCAATGCTATCTTCGCCGCGCAGGCCTTCCAGCACGATCCGGATCTTCTCCTCCGCGCCATATTGCTTGCGCGTGGCACGGCGGATGTCTTTACCACCGCTTGCGCTGACGGCCTTGAGTGTTTTGCGTTCATCTTCGTTCCTTACAGTCACTACGATGAACCCAAAACACTCACCTATTTTATGCAGCCAATCTGTCTATTGAATGCTGACGGGGGACAATTCCCTGGAGTCGCGGAGCCATTTCTTCAAAGCTCAAGCGCGGGATACGTCCGCTCATGGTTGTTGGAAACTCCATCCACACGATCTGGAATAGTATTAGCTCCATTCCTCCTGATACTCGTTGTAATAGCGGTTTGAGCGATGTAAAATACCGATTCCGCACTGTGTCATACCGAAAAGGTTTAACCATGGACCTCTCCAAACTGCGCTACACGATTGCCTTGGCGGAGGAACTCAATTTCACCCGCGCCGCAGAGCGGTGCCACATCTCGCAGCCGCCGCTGAGCCGGGCGATAAGGGATATCGAAGACAAGGTCGGGACGAAGCTGTTCGAACGGAGCAAGCATCATGTGCAGATCACGCCTGCCGGCACAAGTTTCGTCAACACAGCCCGAAAAATCATCGACCTGCTTGAGAGCGGGGCTCTGGCTGCACGCGAAACTGCGGATGGCCTTGGAGGATCGCTGACCATCGGATTTGGGGGATCAATGGTCTACTCGCTAATCCCTGCGCTGGTCAGGCAGTTCCGCTCCGCAGTACCAAATGTGGCGATCGACTTCTGCACCATACCGATAACCGGACAACTCGAAGCATTACGAGAAGGCAGATTGGACATTGGCGTCATCAGAATGCCAATCAATGACGCAATGATTGCTCACCATATCATCCACACTGAACCACTTATCATCGCCCTGCCAAACAACCACCCACTCGCCCGCAACTCAGAGGAAGTAAATATCGGAGAACTGGAATACTGTTCATTTATCTCCTATGAGACCCGGATGGGATACAATTTCCACACTGACCTTCTGGAACTGTGTCGGACGGTCGACTTCAGCCCGATGATTGCCCATGTCGCCCCCAATACGGAAGGCGTGATAGGCATCGTCGCTTGTGGCGAAGGAGTCGCCATTGTTCCGGCCTCGGCGCGGCACCTGTCTATCGATGGGGCCACATTCCGGAACCTCAAGGTTCCTCGGAAGGCCCAAAAACTATCTTCCGTGCGTTTCGCGCTAGCATGGAACCGGGAATCCACCTCGGCTACAGCGCGCCAATTCCTCTCGTTATTCGGTGTCGAGCTGGCCTGAACCCACGCGAAACGAGGCACAGCGGGCACCGCTTTCCGCCAACCTCACTTGACGACGCCGACAACGCCCTTGTCGACTATCTGGGCACCTCCATCAACCTCTCGACATTCCTGGGGTAATTTGATTCACTCGTCCTGACGGGAGGCGGCGATGCGTCAGGCTGGATTGTTTGGATTGTCGGATCATTTGAAGCGTTTATCGGCCTATGGCGACCCGCTGGAAGAACTGGGCCTGATCATCAATTTTGAGGTTTTCCGCCCGACGCTGGTTGCGGCGCTGGCCTCCGGGGACGGAGCGAAGGGCGGTCGCCCGGCTTATGATCCGGTGGCGATGCTCAAGGTGCTGATCCTGGCGGCCCAAAACAATGTTGCCGATGCGCGGATGAGTGGCAAAGTTGGGTCGACTGCCGTCGAAAGCTTTTGGCCCTCATGAAGGTCAGTTATCCTACCTCTGGTCCCAAGAACCTGCCAGTCAGCAAACGACCGGTGGGTTCAACCGGTCATCGCAACACATGCATTAAATCGCATTGCTGGTGTATCGTAGTCCAGCGTTTTTCTTGGGCGCTCGTTCAGCGCCCTGGCAATGGCGTTGAGCTTTGCTTGGCTGTGCACTGACAGGTCGGTGCCTTTGGGGAGATATTGGCGCAGCAGGCGATTGGTATTTTCGTTCGAACCGCGCTGCCACGGGCTTCTGGGATCACAAAAATAGACCTGCACATCGGTTGCCAGAGTAAATCGCTGATGAGCGGACAGTTCCTTTCCCCGGTCCCATGTCAGGGACTTGTAGAGTTCACCGGGCAGCTTGGGCGCGCAGTCGCCCTTGGGGGCACGGCAGGTGAAATCGCCTTCGATGTTGGTGCCGAAAGTCGCGCACGCGCTTGTCAGCACAGCAAGGCAGGCAGAGGCGAGAATGCGGTGGGGAAATCGCATGACGATTATCCTTTCTTGGCCGGAGCGGGCGCGGCCGCTTTGGCGGGCGTGAGGAATTCGCGGAGCACGGAAGCGGGGCGATAGCCTTCGAGCACCGCGCCGTCGGACGGGCGCACGATGATCGGCGTCCCGTTGAAGCCTTGGCGCTTGGCGAAGGCTTCGTTGGCATCGAGCCCGCTCGTGTCGCAGGGCTTCGGATTGGCGAGGGCGAGACCCGAATAGGCCATGTGCAGCGACACCTCGGGGCGCGGCGAACACAGCACCCGTTCGGCATCACGGCGGCTGTCGGCCCCGAAGATCGAAATGGGTCGCTCCTCGACCCGCGCGCCGATCGCTTTCAGTTCGGCTTCGAGCTTCTTGCAATAGCCGCAGTGAAAGTCGGAGAAGACGACCACCTTGGGACCATTTTCGGGACCCCAGGTGATCGCGCCGTTTGCAGGTAGGCCGGCGAGCGACACCTTCTGCGGTGTGGCGCGCGGGCTGGGCTGGCTTTCTTCGCCAGCGTTGGTCCGCCGCGCCGCACCGGCAGCCAGCAGATCGGGGTTGAGCGCAAGGAGACGGGCGGCGGTCAGGTCCTGGCGCGCTTCCATGTCGTAGATGCGCCCGATCACCAGATATTTGGCCGCGCGATCGACGTAAAACAGTGTCGATTTCGAGGCGACCTCGCACAGGCCGCCAAGGCCATCGCAGGTGATCGCATCGATCGGCGTCTTCGGCAGGCGGAGCTTGAGCGCGGCGCGCACCTTGGCCGTATCAGGCGCCTGCGCCGGGGAAGCGAGGCTGGCCACGCCCCAGCCCGTCGCGGCGGACAGGGCGATGACGGCGGCGGCGGACGCCACCGGTCGCAGCCAGCGCGGCGGCTTGCTCGGGGTTGGGTTGTTTGCGGCGGGGGTCATTGGGAGTTCCTCACATAGACGCCGTCGAGAAAGACGATTTCGACATCGATGCCGGTCGGCATCTCGACGACGGGTTGGTATTGTTCGGCGCGCTCGATCAGATATTTGCTGACCGTATCGGCCGCGTCCGCAGCGCCCTGGCCGAGCCCGCCGCCGAGAATGTCGCCGGCCGAAAGCTTCGAGCGGGTGCCGTCGGCATTGGTCGTGACACCGGAAAAGACGCTGTTGGCGTTCGCCGAAAAGCCGCGCCCGAACCCGCCCACGATCCCGGCAAGCAGGGCCTGACTGACAAGGCTGCCCTCGCGGCTGACGACACGGCCACGCACGCCCGATTTTCCGGCAAAGCTGATGAAGCCTTTGACCTCGCTCACCGCGACGCGCCCGCCGGGCTGATCGCAGGTCATCCGGGCCAGCTTCACGTAGACTTTCTCCGAAGAGAGATCGCCGCGCGCCGCGCCATTGACGATACAGCCCTGGATCCGCGTCGTCAGAACCTTGCCGTTCTGCATGACTGATCGCGCTGGGCCCGTGATGCGCAGGACAACCGGAAGCGGATCGGTCTGGCTCGCGACACCGGCCGATGCATCGACGCCAACGATGACGCGCGCCGAGGCATAGGAATTGGGCGGCAGATAGTCCGGTGAATCCTCGATCACGACCGGCGGGGTTTCGGGACGCGCAAACCTTGGACCACTGGCCCCGACTTTGTCCGACGTGAAGCTCATCAGCTTGACTTCGCCTGGCCCGGGCATAGCAGCTTCACCGGTCCCCACCGGCGCGCCGCCGAGCATTGCCGAAGCGGATCTCGCGTCGTCCGGGACCCTTGCGATCTCAATCGCCCAGCCAACTCTCCAATCGGGCGAGAGCACCGTCGCCTTCATCGTCGGCACGAACGGGGAGATCGGTCAATGAGCGACACAGCCGCCCCCTCTACCCCGGTTCAAGCCGATCCCGCATCGCCTTCGCCAGTCACCAGCCTCAACGCCAAGACCGCGCGGCGGCAGAAGCTCCTGCTTGGCTCCTTGGGCGCGCTCGCACTTGTCGGCGGCAGCTGGTTTATTTTGGGAGGCGACGACGGCGCGAAGAGCGACGATCCCACCGCCGCCCAGACCATCGACACGGCCGGGCTCATCAATCGTGACCTTTCGCAGCGCGAATTCGTTGCGACTTACGGCAACCGTCTCGATGCCGTGACCCGCGAGCAGAAGGCGATGAAGGACGCGAGCCTCCCGCGCGAGGAAATCGAAGCCCAGCTCGCCGCCCTCAAGGCCGAGAACCAGGCCATGCGCGTTGACGGCCAGGCCGCGATCGATGCGATCTCCGCCGAGAACGCGGATCTGAAGACGCGCCTTGCCAGCCAGAGCACCTCGGCTCCCCCGAGCGTGCCGCCGCCGGCCTATGGCCCGCAAGCTGGCGGCTATGACGCGCGCGGACGGACGGCCCCGTCAAGCGTCAGCGGTTTGCGGCCACGGTTCGCCAGACGGATGACCTTCCCGGCAAGCGCGCTGCCGCGGTAATCAGCAATGAGCTGGACCTCGAGGTCGCCGACCCGTGCCGGAAGAGCTGAGGATTGCCGGACTTCGAAGCCATCGACCGTGCGGTCATTGGCCATGGCCTGGATGAGCCGCACCGCGCTCGTCTCCAGCGGCGTTTCGCTTTCCCAGCCTGCCGCCTTGTTCGTCGCGATCGCCGGGTTTGTGATGAAAACCTGGACTGCCGGGACAGGCTCGACCTGGCAGGAAACCTTGTAGACGAAGCCCTTCTTGGTCGTGGCGAAGAAGCTGATCGAACGGGCCGCAAAGGTTTCGGGCACTGAGACATAGATGTCGCCGCGCAGCGGCTCGTTGGTGACCGCAAAATCGTTATAGGGCGTTCCGGTCGAGATCTTCGAAACGCTGGCAAACTGGTCGTCGACGAGCGCGAAGCGCGTCAGCTCGCGGGCCGACACGGCGCATTCGATGCTTGCTCCGTCTGCAGCCTGTTTGAACTGGTCGGCGGCCTGGGCGCCGCTTCCTGAAAATGCGAGAATGGTGCTGGCGCAAAGAGCCAGGCTCCTCGCGCGCGTCTTGCGTCGGTAAGCCATCACTGGGCATCCTTCGTTGGGTCTTTGGGGGGCAACTGGCTGAAGCCTGACAGCGCGAGACGCAGGCCCCGGTAGGTCCAGTTGAAGCGGAAACGGCGTTCGTCGCTCGCGATGACCTGGGCGCCGACAAAGGTCTTGAGCGTGCCCGTCACATCGGAAGTCAGCCCCTTGGGGTCGACGGTCATCGACCGGATGACGAAGGCCTGGGTGACATCCGAACCCCGTTGCTCTTCGACAATCCGGACGAGATCGGCCTTGAGGCGCCCGTAGCTTGCCGGATCGGCGAGCTTCAGGATCTCGTCCATCCAGTAGTCGAGGCCCTCGGGGCTGCGATTGAGGAGAACGAGCGCGGCATCGCGGGTCACGAGTTCGAGATAGTCGGCCTCGACCCCAGCGCTGCTGACGGTCAGCTGCTTAGGGAGCGTTGGCAGGAGCACGACTTCGCGGTCGCGGGTGTTGCGTCTGCCCGAAGTCATGGACCGGGTCGGCTTGCGGCGTTCAGCCATCTACCAGCGGATGAGCGAGGGCCGCTTTCCTAAGTCGCGGTCGCTTGGTCCCAAATGCGCAGTATGGGTCGAGGCAGAAATCAACGACTGGATCCAGTCGATCGCTCTGAATTCGTCGCGCGCCGATCCATGATCTATGCCACGGAAAATCCTCGCGCTAAGCTGCGCGCATGGTTCATCGTTACCCGGCGGGCAATCCACTTCATCCAGAGGCCTTGAAAGAGAAGCAGCGATCGCTTCGCGCAGGTTTTCCAACGCCTCTGACCCTGCGTGTTCACCGCGCTCTGTCCTGGCTTCGCCGCGCTGTAGCGGAGGACGAGGACCAGGACGTTCGCTTCATTCTCCTCTGGATCGGGTTCAATGCTGCCTATGCTGGCGACGTCGAAGCCTCGGCCAGCAGCTCAGCCCCTGAAGGCGAGCGCGGCCTGTTCCAGACGTTCTTCTCGACACTGGTGAAGTTTGACGGGCGCCACCGGGTCTATGACGCTGTCTGGCAGCGTTTCAGCCAGGAGATCCGCCTCCTGCTCGATAACCGCTATGTCTATCACCCCTTCTGGCAGTATCAGAATGGTGTGCCCGGATACGATGATTGGGAGCAGAAGCTCGAGCGTAGCCGGACCGCCATCAATCATGCCTTGCGCGAGCACGACACAGTCCGGATCCTCTCGATCCTGTTCGATCGGCTTTACGTTCTGCGTAATCAGCTCGTGCATGGCGGCGCAACCTGGAACAGCGATGTCAATCGCGACCAAGTGAGGGACGGGGCGTCGCTGCTGGGTTGCCTGCTGCCGATCTTTGTCGATCTGATGATGGACAATCCGCAGCACGAATGGCCGATGCCGAACTATCCTGTCGTGGAATGATCAGAGCTGGCAGTCAGGCAGAGGCCGGGTCTGAGCGAAATCTGAAACTCGGCTAGCTCGCTCACGACATCTTCGCTCAACCTCGACCACCTTCATGGCGATGAGCCGGGCTCGTTCGGCCGCATCGACTTGCTCGGCGCGTTCACTTTCTAGGACCAGATGGAGATACTCATCCAGCACCGCTGCGAGATCGTGCTGCGCCGAGTGTGCGTTGACCTGGCGCCAATAGTTCAGAGGCGAGACTTCCTCCAGCAGAGCGCGGCTCTCTGGTTGGTTGTACAGGCTGCGAAACCCGAGCGCGACCACGATCGCTGCGCCGACAAGCGCCGGATCGTCGATCTGCAACTCCGGGCAAAGACGAGCGAGAGCGCGAAGTGCGCAGGTAGCAGGCGAGCCAAGCGCAAATTCCGCCAGCTTGTCGACTATGTCTCTTGGATCGGGGTCGCCGTGATTGTCATCGGAATCCAATGCTTGCTTAATCGCTTCGATTGTCCGTGCCATCGCGCCATGTTCGTCATGGGCCTCGTGCTCGATGGCACCGACGCGGCCCCAGTCCACACTCCGGTCCAGTTCGGCCTCGATTGTAAGGGGCAGCAGGCGGTCGGATCGCTCGGCCAGTCGGGAAAGACACGCCGGATTGAGGCGTTCCCCAAGAACCTGACGAACCTGGACAAGCAGTTCAGCATACAGTGGCGCTGCGATGTATCGACACTCATTCGGGCGAGAGCATTCATGCGTTCGAATTTGCGCCAAAGGATTGGCAATCGCTAGCTGCCCAAAATGCGCGCGAACGGCATCTCCGCGCACCTTGCTGTCAGGCTGAGATCATACTCAGGCGTTCCACGCTCGGCACGCAGCACTTCGTGCACAGGTTTCGCGGCGCCTGCACGAACGCGCCGGAAAGCGAAGACCATCGTCAAGTGAAGCGTGTGATTGTCGAGGCGGCGAGAGCCAGTGGCTGGAACGCAGAGGCCGAATTCGACGGGCTGAGCAGCGACAATGAGCCATGGAGGGCCGACGTGCTGCTGACCAAGGGGCGTGTCCGCATCGCTATCGAAGTGCAATGGTCGAAGCAGAGCCAAGAGGAGACTGCTCGCCGACAGTCCCGCTACGCTTCGTCCGGCGTCCGCGGTCTCTGGCTTTTCCGGCAATCGCGCTTTGACTCGTCCGAGGAGATTCCTGCTGTTCGAATCAGCGGCAACCCACTCGATGGCTACGATGTCTTCATTCCGACCGGCGCCGGCGAGCAGGCTCTGCCACTCTCGTCGTTCATTTCTGCTGCCTTGAACCGAAAGTATCAATTTGGCCTGCCGCTCGGCGCGCCGGCGGACGTTGAGGTCCGTTGCGGCAATTTGGATTGCTGGAAGTGCGGGGCCGAGACGCGGATCATCACCGGACTCGATATCAGCATTGGTCCCCATAAGCTCTCGGCGACCATCCCCGATCTCGGCAGTTGCCCTGATCTCGTGCAGAGGACCTTGCAGGCGATCCCTGCACAAGCATCGCTTGGCCGGATCACGCACCGCGACAGCCGAGAGGCTGGCTCTCGTTACCTGAGCAACGGATGCGCCCACTGTGGCGCTCTGATCGGCGCTCACTACGAGTATCAGGCTTGGGACCACCAGGATGTCGTGGCGAGGTTCCGCCAAGTCGTCGATGACCGGATGCGGCAATTGGCGATCGACCTCGGCGACGAACCGGGATGGGGTGTCCATAGGTAGAGGATCACCAACCGGGAGCCACCCACTTCGACCGCGTGTAGTTGCGGTTTGCAGGTCTGAGCTACGACCGCTTCTGACGGATGCCCGAAGTATGAGTCGATGATGAGTGAACTGTTTCTCCCAGGAGTGCCAGCTGACCTGGTCCGCCTGTCATTGGATAGGGCGGGTGGTAACGAACTCGCCTCCGGTAAATTCGCCAGTCCCGAAAGCAGCGCTGCATTGGCGGCGAATGGGTTTGGCTGGTTCATCGAGAGGCCAAGCCTGCTTCCTGCTTTCCCAGGGCTCGATGACATCAGATGGCCAGCGGTCTCGGTCGAGATTGAACGCCAGATGCGCTTTCCTTGGCGGGGCGGTCGTCACCCTTGGCTTGATGCCGCCGTTGTGACCCAAACCCATCTCATCGGGGTGGAGTCCAAACGATACGAGCCATTTCGCGATAGGAAGCAGGCCGTGCTCGCCCACGCGTATGATCGAGATGTTTGGGGCGAAGCGATGGAGCCTTGGTTGGCCATGCGGGCTTCTCTACGTCGGAATCCGCTCTCCTATCGCTACCTTGATGCAGCGCAGCTCGTGAAGCACGCTTTTGGGCTCTCGACAGAAGCCAAACGGGTCAACCGATCACCGGTCTTGCTGTATCTCTATGCCGAGCCAGCACGTGTGCCTACCTCTGCTTGTTCAGAGCACCGTGCGGAAATCGAGAGCTTCTCAACCGCAGTGCGTGGCGCGCGTGTCCGATTCGCTGCGACGAGTTGGGCTGACTGGCTGGATCGCTTTGCTGTGCCGACCACTCCACCTGCGGTAAGGGCGCATGCCGAAGCTCTGCGTCTCAAATTTCAGCCATAGATCGGCGACCAAGTCGCCCCCTGGTGCCAAGATCTGTGCTCGAGCTGATGCAGCTCTTCCTGCGCCCCGCGACGCCAGACAGGTGGATCATTTCGAGGGCACGATTCTCCTGCGGAGCCGCAACCGAAAAAATACTCGACAGCTGGCGGTGCTACCTACGCTGCTACCTAGTGCGACGACGTATCGTCTGGACCCAAATTCCAGTCCGCGTAAGTTATTGATCTAATGTAGGAAAATGGTGGACGCACTAGGGCTCGAACCTAGGACCCGCTGATTAAGAGTCAGCTGCTCTACCAACTGAGCTATGCGTCCATTCCGGCGAAGCGACCGTGTTGGTCTCTGCGGAAGGCGGCCCGCTAGCATGCTGTTCGCCTTTTGCAAAGCCCTTAACTGAAGGATGTGCGCGGCTGGCTGCTGCGTTCGATCGACATGAGCATGCCTATGCAGATCATCACGGTCAGCATTGCGGTTCCGCCGAAGGATACGAGCGGAAGCGGGATGCCGACGACCGGTGCCATGCCCATCACCATCATCAGGTTGATCGTGAAATAATAGAAGATCGTGCTGGTCAAACCTGCCGCAGCAAGCCTTCCGAAGCGCGTGGGGGCTTTTGCCGCGACGCTCATTCCCCAGCGAAAGAGCATCAGGAAAGCACCGATGATGAAAATGCCGCCCATGAGGCCCCATTCCTCCGACATGGTGGCAAAGACGAAATCCGTATGGCCCTCGGGCAGATAGTCCAGATGGCTTTGTGTTCCGTTGAGAAAGCCCTTTCCGAATACGCCGCCCGATCCGATCGCGATCTTGGACTGGGTGATGTGATAGCCCGCGCCGAGCGGATCGCTCTCTGGATCGAGAAATATCAATACGCGCTTGCGCTGATAGTCCCTCAGCAAGAAAAAATAGGCGAGCGGGGCGATCGCGGCAATTGCAGCTCCTGCGGCCACGAAGAGCCGAAGGGGCAATCCGGCCAGAAACATGACCGTCACTCCGCCCGCGACGATCATCAAGGCCGTCCCAAGATCAGGCTGGAGCATGACGAGAGCCCCGGGAAGGCCGATCAGCACTCCCGGCAACCAGATGGCATTCCAGCGGCGAATCTCCCCGGCTGGCAGCATGTCGAAAAAGCGTGCCAGTGCCAGAACGATGAAGAGCTTCATGAGTTCGGACGGCTGGAGACGAATGAAGCCCAAATCCAGCCAGCGCTGGCTTCCTCCGCTTACTGCACCAAGCAATTCGACGAACAGCAAAAGGGCAAGGATGACGGCATAACCGGGAAAGGCGATGTCTTTCCAGCGCCTCTCCTTCACGCGGGAAAGCGCCAGCGCCATTGCAAAGAATATAATGAATTTATAGCCTTGAGAGGCTGCCCATGGCTTGAGGCTGCCGCCCGCAGCGGAATAGAGGACGATCAGGCCAAAACCCCCTATCGCGGAAACGAGGCCCATTACGCGCCACGGCAGCGAAGCGAGGGGCTCAGGAAGGAAAGAGGGCTGGCTCAATCCTCTCCCTCCGCTTTCGAAGGCTCGGCAGCGGTTGTATTGGTGGATGCGGCATTCGATGCGGCCTCATTGGCGGCGGCCTGGGCATTGCTTGCCGTTTCGACAGCTGGACGTGGGGAAGGGCTGTCGGCAAGCGCGTGCGTTGCTTTCCATTGGGCCCGTTCCGTCGCCATGCGTGCATTGATATCGCCGCCCCATTCCGCTTCCAGCGCCAGGAGCGCGGCCATGGCCTTTTCGGGATCGTAGAGATAGGTCAGGAAGTCTTTGGCGACTGGCGCTGCTGCACGGGCGCCGCCCAGGCCATGTTCAATGACCACGGCGGCGGCATAGCGTGGTTGCTCAACAGGGGCGAAGCAGATGAACAACCCATGATCGCGAAATTTCCATGCGCCTGACTGACCCCGTTGGGCTCCTTCGATTTTGCGAACCTGTGCGGTGCCGGTCTTCCCGGCCATCATGATCCCTTCAAGCGGGAGTCGGCTCCTGACGGCAGTGCCAGCACCGTTCACAACCAGATTCATGCCTTCGCGCACAATCGCAAGATGCTCCTCCGGAAAACTGAGGGGAGGGGCTGGCCCGTCGTTACGCGGAAAAATATGGGGATCGAGATGGCGGCCAGACGCAATGCGCGCCGCCATGACAGCCAGCTGGAACGGGCTGACCTGCACAAAGCCTTGGCCAATGGTCGCATTCAGCGTATCCGATTCAGCCCAGGGTTTGCCGAGCTTGCGCATCTTCCATGCGCTATCGGGAACAGTCCCGTAGCGCTGCGACTGGAACGGAAGGTCGAATTCCTGCCCAAGGCCCAATTCACGGGCCGCTTCGGCGATCTTGTCATAGCCGATCCGCCGACCCATTGCGTAGAAATAGGTGTTGCAGCTCTTCATGAGCGCGTGCGGCATGTTCATCGGCCCATGACGGCCAAGGCATTTGAAGACGCGGTTGCCAAGCCTGTACCCGCCGCCACAGGAGACGGTTTCTTCGGGATCGACGCCATGTCTCAGTAGCGCAAGTGCAGCAGCAGGCTTTGCAGTCGATCCGGGCGGATAAAGGCCCTGAAGCGTCTTGTTAAGCATCGGGATGTGGTCATCCTCGCGCAGCATTGTCCATTCGGACTTGCTGATACCGTCCGAAAATGCGTTGGGATCGAAGGATGGCATCGAGGCAAGGGTGAGTATCCCGCCCGTCAATGTGTCGATGACGACCACTGAACCTGATTCCCGCCCCAGACGGCGTGCGGCATAGGCCTGCAAACCCGCATCTATGGTGAGTTTTACTGTCCGGCCCGGCACGTCAGTGCGGGTTTCGAGTTCACGGACGAGTTTTCCGCGCGCGGTGACTTCGGTTCGGCGAGCACCTGGCTGACCTCGCAAGAGTGGCTCCAGCTCGGCTTCTATGCCCGCCTTGCCGACCTTGAAGCCGGGCGTGATGAGCAACGGATCCTTGTACTTTTCATATTCCTTGGCGGAAGCGGATCCCACATAGCCCAGAAGATGGCCGACACCGGCCCCTTCGGGGTAGTAACGCGCATAGGATTGCGCCGGCGCAACTCCGGGCAGTTCAGAGGCCCGGATCGTAACTGCGGCGAAGCGCTCCCAATCCAGGTTTTCGGCAACTTGCACGGGTTGGAATCCTGCGGCCGTTGCAAGATCAGCCCTGATTCGCTCCATCTCGTCAGGCCCGATGGCAAGAAGGCCCTGCAATTCTCCCAGAGTCCTGTCCTTGTCAGTCAGCCGGTCCGGGATGATGTCGACGCGAAAGGCTGTCCGATTGAGCGCAAGCGGTTTGCCGACACGATCCACGATCCAGCCCCGGCGTGGCGGCATCAGCGTCAGGTTGATGCGGTTGCTTTCCGCCAGCAGCGAATACTTCTCATTCTGCGCAATCGAAAGCCACGCCATACGGGCCGCAAGCAGGCCACCAACGCCGAATTGCGCAGCCCCCAGAACAAATGAACGTCGTGTAAAACTGAAGGACTGCTGGGCTTCGGTGACGATCTTCCTGGCCATCAGCGCAGCCGCCAGAGATCGAGCGCGGCACAGCCAAGAGCAACCAGTGGAAATGCCAAAACCGAAATCGCTATCTGAGGAACCAGGAACAGCGGATTTGTTGCCCCACCGTTCGTGTAGGAAATAAGCAGCTGCACAAGCAATATGGCGACGATCAATGCCCCGGCGATGGCCCATTCCTGGCGGAAGTCTCGCCAGATCATTCGCCGGTCGAGCAGATCAAGTCCGAGTAGGGCAAGTGTCCAGAGCATCATCGCGGATCCCAGCGGCTGCCCGCTGAACATGTCGTCAAAAAACCCAAGCGGTAGCCCCATCCATACCGGCCAGAAATTGCGGTGCAACATGCGCCAGGCGAGGAGAACCAGCAAGCCCCATGGAGGCATTACCGGGGCCGTCGCGATGACAGGCAGGATTGGGGTCATCGACCCAATCATCGTCGAAATGATCGGCACGCCCTGACGCTGTATGCCGGACGGGCTGCGACCGATACGCGAACGCGGATGTCTAGCCACTACTGCCGGGCCTTGCCGCCCGGCTCAGGCGGCGAAGGTGGCGGAATGGCAAATTCGGGCTCCACAACGGCGAAATCGAAGCGCGAAGGGTCCGCCAAGGGTCGGCCAATGGTTCCTTCCCGATTGTGCCTGATGCCGATCGCCACCGGTATGCCCGGCTGATAAACCCCGCCTGTTCCCGACGTCACGAAGATGTCACCCACATTGAACGGGTTTGTTCCGGCTGCAAGCGGGCGAAGGTCAAGCCTGCCATCACCCAGTCCATAAGCAAGGGCGGGCGCGCCGTCGGGAACGCGTTTGACCGGCACGATATTGCCGCCGTCGATCATCAGCAGGACATGGGCAGAATGCCGCCCGACAGCGATCACACGACCAACAAGGCCATCGGCGGTTCTGACAGGCTGACCACTGACGACGCCATCGGCACGGCCGGCGGCAAGGATTGCGATCCGACGGCTGCTTGCACCTGTTGAGCTAACAAGTCTCGCTGTGACGCGACCCTCCGGCAATCGCTCGACAAGAGCCGCAAGTTGTTTGAGCCGCCGGACTTCAAGTGCATCGGCCTTGCCTTTGATCAGGTCGCGTCGCGCAGCTTCGAGCTCCAGCTTCATTTCCCGGTTTTTGGAAGCCGCATCGAAATAGGCACCCACATCGTCGAATGCCGAACCAATCGCGGCGCCTGTGCCACGCCCCGCCGACGAGACCGGAGCAAATATGTCTGCGAGAAAGCCCTGCAAGGCGGCGTGGCCGGCTGGATCGAATCGTGCAGTCACCATCAGCAGCAGGCCGACCAATGCGCCGATCAGCGCAGCGACGTAGCTCGCAAATAAGCTGTAATGCGCCCGCCTTGAAAAGCCGGGGCGCCGGGGAGAGGGCGGCGCCATTTTGGCAAAGACCTCAGGCGGTCAGCAGGACGCCACGGAAGATAGGATCTTCCAGCGCACGGCCCGTTCCCAGCGCAACGCAGGTCAGCGGATCATCGGCGACCGTGACTGGCAGGCCGGTTTCGTCGCGAAGGACTTCGTCGATCCCCTCGAGAAGCGCACCACCGCCGGTCAGGACAATACCCTGATCGACAATATCAGCAGCAAGTTCAGGGGCCGTGTTTTCAAGCGCAATCCTGACACCTTCCACAATCGTGCCAACCGGCTCTGCCAGTGCTTCTGCAATCTGGCCCTGATTGATCGCGATTTCCTTTGGTACACCGTTCACAAGGTCGCGGCCCTTGATGTGGATCGTCTTGCCAACGCCGTCGGCAGGCGGCTTCGCCACACCGACTTCCTGCTTGATCCGTTCGGCGGTCGCTTCGCCAATCAGCAAGTTGTGGTTGCGGCGAACATAGGAGACAATGGCTTCGTCCATCTTGTCTCCACCGACGCGCACCGAGGTTGTGTAGGCAAGCCCGCGGAGCGACAAGACGGCGACTTCCGTCGTCCCGCCGCCAATGTCGACAACCATCGACCCTACCGGCTCGGTCACCGGCATGTCGGCTCCGATCGCGGCAGCCATCGGCTCCAGGATCAAATGGACCTGGCTTGCCCCGGCATTGGAAGCGGCATCACGGATCGCGCGTTTTTCCACCGAGGTTGAGCCTGATGGCACGCAGATCACGATTTCAGGCCAGCTTGGGAAACGGCGCTGGCCATGAACCTTGTGAATGAAGTGCTTGATCATCTGTTCGGCGACTTCGATATCGGCAATAACGCCGTCGCGAAGGGGGCGAATGGCCTCGATCGAACCAGGCGTCTTGCCCATCATCAATTTTGCGTCGTCGCCGACCGCCTTGACACGCTTCACCCCGTTGATCGTCTCGATCGCGACGACCGAAGGCTCATTGAGGACGATGCCTCGTCCGCGAAGATAGACAATTGTGTTGGCGGTTCCCAAATCGATCGCCATGTCGTGGGACATCATTTTGAAGAAACGAGAGAAAAACGACATTCCTGATACCCTGATCTATGCGGGACGACGGAGCGGGCCCGGCTGAAATTGCGAGACGGACACGAGTAGCAACGCTTCGGGAAAAAATCTCCCCGATTCTTCAACTGCCGCTCGCGGGATGGGGTCGCTTGGGCTAGAGCGTTCACCATGTCAATACGCCGGTTGCCTCCGCATCTCATCAATCGCATCGCCGCCGGTGAAGTGGTGGAAAGACCGGCTGCGGCGTTGAAGGAACTGGTGGAAAACGCGATCGATGCCGGCGCGACCCAGATCACGATTTCTCTAGTCGGCGGCGGGATCGACCGGATTGAAGTTTCTGATGATGGCTGCGGCATGTCCCCGCCTGAAATGGCTCTCGCGCTTGAGCGGCATGCAACGTCGAAACTCCCCGATGAAGCAATCGAAGCTGTGACGACTCTCGGCTTTCGCGGAGAGGCGCTGCCATCGATTGCCAGCGTTGCTCGGGTGACAATCGACAGCCGGGTCCGCGGTTCCGACGGCTGGCGACGGACTGTGGACAATGGCGAATTGATCGAAGAGTGCCCCGCAGCAATTCCTCCCGGAACGCGCGTTCGCGTCGAAGGCCTTTTCGAGAAGGTTCCGGCCCGCCGAAAGTTCCTGCGGTCGCCGCGTTCGGAATTTGCAGCATGCGTCGATACGGTGAAGCGGCTTGCAATGGCACGGCCGGATATCGGCTTCAGCCTCGAACATGACGGGAGGCGGGCATTGCAGGTGCCATCGGGCGAGATTGGGCCTGACCGTGTCGCGGCGCTTACCGACCGTGCATTGGCAGACGCGAGTGTCGGTCTGGATTTCGAGCGCGAGGGACTTCGTCTGACGGGTGTGGCAGGTCTCCCCACGTTCAATCGGGGTGTGGCCGATCACCAGTATCTTTTCGTCAACGGCCGCCCGGTCAAGGATCGCCTGCTCGCGGGTGCGGTTCGGGGGGCGTATGCAGACATGCTGGCCCGCGATCGGCATGCTGTGGTTGCACTCTTCCTCGACGTTCCACCGACGGAAGTCGACGTCAATGTTCACCCAGCCAAGACCGAAGTGCGCTTTCGTGATCCCGCGATCGTACGCGGCATGATCGTCAGTGGACTGCGACGGGCACTTGATGAAGCGGGGCACGGGCGCGCTCCTCTCACCTCGACTGCAGCGCTCGGCGCTTGGTCTTCCGAACCGGCGTCGATGCAGACATGGCCGACGCAGCCCCCTCAACAACGGCTATGGGAACAGCGCCAGGCCTTTGCTGCGCCGCCTCAGGCGCGCACAGAGGTCGCTGAGGATCCCGCGCCAGCCGCAAACGCATATCCGATGGGGGTCGCTCGCGGACAGATCGCAAAAACTTACATTGTTGCCGAAGCCGAAGACGGACTCGTGCTGGTTGACCAACACGCCGCGCATGAGCGTTTGGTACTCGAACGGATGCGGCGAGCATTGGAGACAGGCGAAGTCGCGTCGCAGGCATTGCTGATTCCGGAAGTGGTGGAGCTGGAGGAAACGGCCTGCGACAGGCTTGAGGCGCGCATACTCGACCTCGCGGGCTTTGGCCTGGATCTGGAGCGATTTGGGCCTGCTGCAATGTTAGTTCGGGCGACACCGGCAGTGCTTGGGGCAGGGGATATCAAAGGACTCGTGACTGACCTGGCCGATGAGCTTGCGGCGCACGGTGAAGCGCTATCGCTGAAGGAACGAATTGATGCCGTTGCGGGAACAATGGCGTGCCACGGCTCGGTAAGAGCGGGGCGCCTGCTCTCAGTCAGCGAAATGAACGCGCTTCTGCGCGAAATGGAAGTCACCCCCCATTCGGGCCAATGCAATCATGGACGTCCGACTTGGGTGAAGTTGGCCCATGGAGACATCGAAAAACTGTTCGGACGGAAATAGCTGGCTGCCGCTCATGGGCATGCCCTACAGCCCGCAAAAAACCCCGCCGAATTTCTCCGGCGGGGCCATTTGCTTGTTTTTCACTTCAGATCAGGCAAAGGATGCTGTCCGTGAGACGCGACGGCGAAGGGCGAAGCCCACCACACCGAAGCCGAAGAGCAGCATTGCCCAAGTCGACGGTTCTGGAACCGGCGAGTTGACCGTTACGCGAACGATGAAATCATCGTGGTTGTCATCTGTCTTTGAGATCTGGTCATCAAAACCAAGGTAGAAGACATTGGTCGAAGAGCCCGACGTCATGCCACGACTAAGGAAAATGCCGAAGCCTTCGTCGCCTACTGTGGCGTTTGCTCCACCAATACCGACGCCACTTGTGGTGAAGTTCAAGAAATTCTTGAGATCACCGCCGGCGAAATAGGTGGTTCCAATCAGGATCGGAGCAGCAAAGTGATTTTCAAGCCAGCTCGATTCGGTGTAGGTCACACCAGAACCGGTCGAGAATGTGTCACTATAGCCGCTTTCGCTGCCAAGGAACTCGAAGGTCAGGCTGACCGGGCCGTTTGCGATCAACGACGCACCGAGCGCCGTATAAGCATTCAAGCCAAGTCCGCTCAATTGACTTTGGAAATCATTGTTGGATGGAACGGCTGTTGTTCCAGAAAAATTGATCGTCACAGTCGCAGCAGCTTGCGCTACTCCGGGAAGTGACATTGCCATGGCGGCCGCAGCCAAAAACATCTTTTTCATATGTTACCCCTGTACTCTGAAGGAAGGTAGTTTCGACTCGTCGTTGCGAGTGTGCGACCAAGCGACTCGGTAGTAGCAGAAATTTACGGAAAATTAACTCCAAATATGCAGCAAACCTTCACTTTTTGGGATGTGCCCCATTTTTGGACACTCCAGAGATGGATCGTTAAGCCTAGGCGAAATCCTTAGTCCAAGTTCGCTTTGTGAATTGGCCAGAATCTGGCTAAATGCCGGACAATGTGGTCATGAATTTGGGAAATTTGGGGGCTAGATCTCGACAATGCCATTTTCCCGATCCTTGCGGCCTGCACGGGCAATCCCGGCATGAAAGCTGAAAACTGGGCAGAGATACTTCCGGACATCAGCCTTGCGTCCCGGATTCCCCGGATCATCCATCAGACATACCCGGGCAAGTCGCTGCCGGAGGCATTGAGAGACAATGTCGCGAATTTGGCCTCAGCAAATCCCGATTGGGATCACCGCCTTTACGATGACGAAGCAATCGAGCGCTTCATCTTGGATCATTACCCTCGCCAAATTCTTGAGGCTTACTTGAGAATCCGGCCTGAATATGGGGCAGCGCGAGCTGATCTCTTCCGATATCTCGCCGTCTATCGGCTGGGAGGGGTGTATCTGGATATCAAGAGCCGGGTTACGCGGCCGATTGAAAAGGTCATTCGTGGCGACGAAGGGATTATCCTTTCGAAGTGGCGCAACGGGCCGGGGAATGTCCATCAGGGATTTGGGCTTCACCCAGAGTTGAGCAAACTTCAGGGCGGGGAGTTCCAGCAGTGGCACGTCATCGCCGCATCAGGGCATCCCTTTCTGCGCGCGGTCATATTGTGTGTACTTTCGAATGTTGATCGATACTCACCCTGGAAATTTGGCGTCGGCCGCAATGGCGTATTCCGGTTGACGGGTCCGATCGCCTATACTCTGGCTATTCATCCATTGCTTGGGAGCGCACCGGCCAGAATTGTCGCTGACGAAACAGAATTGTCGCTCGAATACAGCATTGCAGGGAGCTAT
Organism: Sphingomonadales bacterium; assembly: GCA_016704425.1. Taxonomy (GTDB): domain Bacteria; phylum Pseudomonadota; class Alphaproteobacteria; order Sphingomonadales; family Sphingomonadaceae; genus Aquisediminimonas. Next base: position 471,094 of record JADJAC010000002.1, on the reverse strand, counting down.
GTTCACCAGGACGCATTTCGCCGTCACTATTCCCAGTATGACACTTCAATAGTGTCTCTTCCGCTGTTTCGGCGTGCGTCGGCCCTGCTCTACACACAGGCGCGCAGGCTGAAGGCAAGGTTGAAGCATTTCTGGTCGAATTAACCTTTGGTGCGTCGACTGCCCCCATGTGGGACGCCCGAAAAATGGCGGATTTACAGCAGTTTTTTAGAGAGTATCCGGATCTTGCGACCCAGAGGGTAAAGTGAACATGTTCACACAGCCTCTCAACTCAGGCCCGGTGTATTTGTTTGGGCCAACTTCTTTCAGAATTGTCTGGCCGCAGAAATCCGAAATAGCTAACAGTCAAATTCTGGGGGGCTACCAGAGAATGATTTCGCGACAGTGGCGCGCCTTGATCATGGGCGTATTGATTACGACAGCTTTTGCGTCGTTTGGCTGGCTGGCTGCGCAACGACCAGTGATGCGGCCACAGCGCATCGTCGCAACAAGTGAAGAGCAACGCCTCCATGACATGGCACTGCGCGATCTCAAGGAAACGCAGGACGAGATTGCCAAGATGAAAGCGCACGGGATCGGAATGCATCCGGCAACCAATCCGTAACCGCCAGGGGAAACCCTGCCGATCAGGCAGCTTTGCGTCGCTCCGCAGCGGGCTCATCCAGAAATGCGTTGATCAGCCTTATGCAAAGGTCCGCCTCTGCCATAAGGAACAAATGACCGCCTCCCTTGATGACCTCGAGCCGGGAATTCGCGATCAGGCTGTTCAGGAATTTGCCGTTCACCAAAGGGACAATACGATCATCGTCACCCATCATGATCAGGGTTTCGGGGCGCAGCAACGGCAGCCAGGGCGCGCTGGTCCATCCCATCATCGCAACGAGCTGGTAGAAATAGCCCATTCTGGTCGGGGGCGTGATCCTCTCGGCATGAGCATCCGCCCCACTGTCGATCCCGCCATAAAGCGTCTTGAAATTCTTCAGCATATAGTCCGGATCAAGATAGCGCTTTGGATTGATCATCTTGGTCAGGGCCGAGAAATTGCCCGGCACCATCAACATGCCGGCTGAAGTCGCCACCAGGATCAGCTTGTTGACGCGGGATCCGAATTGCAGTGCAAATTGCTGGGCAAGCCCGCCGCCCCAACTAATCCCCATGACATCGACTTGATCATAGCCGAATTGATCGAGCAGCATGTCGGCCACACGCGCCATCATCCAGGGGCGGTAGGGAATTGCCGGTTCGGGGGATCCTCCGATGCCCGGCATGTCGAATGTGATGAAATCGCGCTCCGGCATCTTCTCTGCAAGCGGAGAGACAAGTTCTATGTTTGCGCCGATCCCATTGAAGAAGAGCAGCGGAAGGCGGTCCGACTTGCCGGATGACCATCGCGCGACCCGGACGGTTCGCCCGTCGATCGTTTCCATTGAAAATTCGGGCGACACAATTTTTGACATGCTTTGTCCTGTCTCAGCCAAGCGCATAGTCACCGGGAGCGGAGCCCACTGGCTTGTATGACTTGTTTCCTAATGATTTGGGTGCAGCAACCTGCTTTCCGGAATGATCTTGCAGCCATTTCATCCAGTAAGGCCACCAGCTTCCCGCGACCTCTTCTGCGCCGGACAGCCATTTTTCCGGCGTGGAAGGCGCCGGGCCACTGGCTCTGTAGAATTTTGCCTTGGGATTGCCCGGAGGATTGAGAATGGCCTGAATGTGGCCCGAGTGCGAAAGGACGAACTCGATATTCTTCGATCCGAACAATTGTGTCGAACGATAGCAGGCCTTCCACGGCGTGATGTGGTCGGTCACGCCTGCCATGATGAAAAGGTCGCAATCGACTTTGGTGAGGTCAACATGATGCCCCGCCAGTTCGGATGCTCCCGGATTGGCGAAGGGCTGCTCCTCATAGACCCTCAAATAGTCGGAGTGCAGGGCAGCCGTCAGGTTCGTCGAATCATTGTTCCAGAACAGAATGTCGAATGCCGGCGGATCTTCCCCGTGCAGATAATTGTTGATTACATAGTTCCACACCAGATCGTTGGGCCTGAGCCAGGCAAATGTCCGGGCGAGCGATGAGCCTTCCAGAATGCCCTTCTTGGCCGAACGTTCGCGGGCCAGTTTTATGCCGTGTGCCGAAACGAGCGCGCGGGCCTCACTGTCGTTCCGCTGCGGATGGAGCACGCAGACCATCAGCGTGGCGGAATTCACCCGCTCATCCTTCATGGCTTTGAGCTTGGAAAGGAGCGTGGCCGTCGTGATGCCTCCGGAACAGGCGCCCGCCACATTCACCTTCGTCGCCCCGGATACGCTGGTGACAACGTCGAGCGCCGTGATGATCGCCTCGACATAATCGGCAAGTCCCCACTCACGATGCTCGATCTGCGGATTGCGCCAACTGATGAGAAAAGGCTGGATGCCATGCGCCAGTTCGTAGCGGATGATGCTCTTTTCCGGCGTCAGGTCGTTGATATAGGCTTTGTTGATTTGTGGCGGGATGATCAAGAGCGGGATTTCGTGGACGGTCTCGCTGGCCGGAGCATATTGGATCAGCTCCATGATTTCCGACCGGTAGATGACTGCGCCCGGCGATGTCGCAATATTCTCCCCTATCTTGAACGGGCGTGAATCGACCTGGCTGACGATGCCGTCATTATGCACCATATCATTGTAGGCGTTCTTCAATCCGCGGATCAGCGAACCGCCGCCAGTTTCGACCGATTTCTTGATTGCCGATGGATTGCCGAGCAACGAGTTGGTGGGAGCGAGCGAGTCCAGAATCATGCCGCTGACGAAATTGGCCCGGGCGCGTTCCAGTTCGTCAAGTTCAAGGTCCGCAATCCAGCGATTCACGCTGCTCTGCGCGGCAAGATAATATTGCATGCCCATGCGGTAGAAAGGATTTTTCGCCCAGGTGGGATCCGCAAACCTCTTGTCCTTGGGATCGGGTGCAATGTCTGACTTGTTGGTCAGGATCTTGACGACATCGTCGGTAAACAGTCGGGCATGTTTCAGCGTCGTCGAAGGCTTGGCCGCGGTTTCGCGCAGCATGACAGAGACTGCGCCAAGCAGATCTTCCCGAGCCAGCCCGACAATGGGATTGAGAGCTACATTGGCGTCGCCATCGCCACCCAGATCAACGCCCTTGCGAGACATTCAAGTTTCCTCCCCGGCTTTTTTCCAATCATTGATCGGCAAGGCGCGTCCGTCAATTCCTGCGTGTCATTTTATTGCGCAGCCGACACCTGAGATTGGACTGGGGCAGTTCGCATGTGCGGGCAAACAAAAAGGGCAGCTCGCATGAGCCGCCCCCATTTGTCTGTTCAGATAACAAAATCAGCGCGAATAGAATTCGACGACCAGATTGGGTTCCATCTTGACGGGGTAGGGCACTTCATCAAGCGTCGGAACGCGGACGAATGTAACCTTTGCCGCACCGTCGGTGGCAATATAGTCAGGGATGTCGCGTTCGGCGAGGCTCTGAGCTTCGATGACGAGCGCCATTTCGACGGCCTTGCTGCCCAGGCTGATCTCATCGCCAACATTAACGCGGCGCGAGGCAATGTTGCACTTTACGCCATTGACCAGAACGTGGCCGTGGCTGACGAGCTGACGGGCCGCAAAAACAGTCGGGGCGAACTTCGCGCGATAGACGACAGAAGCCAGACGGCGCTCAAGAAGGCCAATCAGGTTCTGCGAGGTATCGCCCTTCATCCGGTCAGCAGTCTGGTAGCTCTGCTTGAACTGCTTTTCGGTTACATCGCCGTAATAGCCCTTCAGCTTCTGCTTGGCCTTCAACTGCAGGCCATAGTCGGAAACCTTGCCCTTGCGGCGCTGCCCATGCTGGCCAGGGCCGTATTCACGGCGGTTGACAGGAGATTTGGGGCGGCCCCAGATATTTTCGCCCAGACGACGGTCGAGCTTGTACTTGGCGCTATGGCGCTTAGACATTTCAAATCCTTCAATTGCGTTGTCAGTTTCAATTTCCGGAACCGCGCGACACGGGCTTACACCCGGCCGGACACCTGCTTCACCGGAGTGCAGGGTCAATTGCGAAGTGCGCGCCTATGGAGAGAACCCCGGTTCAAGTCAAGCCGATTGGCCCGGGACAGAAGACGCTCGGGATCTAGTTGGGGCTTTCGAAGCTCCGTTGTACTTGGGCTCGATCTACGAGCTGGCGATCCTGGCGTCGTCGTTCGTCCCATTCGGCCGCAGTCATGCACACCCGCCTTTTGGCAAGCCTCGAGCCTGTTTCAAGGCTGGTTTCGCAAATCGTCCGGTTCGGATCGCGCGTCTTGACCGATTTTGCGCTGTCGGTCGAATTCTGGGATGGGTCGTTCGTCGCCAAAACGGGTTGAGCTGCCAAGAGGCATCCGGCGGCGACGAAGTACTGGCACACAAATTTTACTCTCATTGGCTTACCTTTCGATGGCCGGATGATGACCGAAAGCCTTTTGGCTGTAAAGCGCGCGGCACGCATCGGGAATCGCATGTTCATCAACCCTTTTGAGCGCCCGCATCTCGTCCCAAAGTTCTCAGCACCCCGCGTAGCGTGCGAACTTCCTGGGCAGTCCATTGCGGTTTGGTCAAAAGGGAACGAAGCGTTCGTCGCGCAACTTGAGCCCGTTCCTCCGGAAAGAAGTAGTGCGCCGCTTCAAGCATGGACTCGAGCTGCTCGATCAGCCCTTCCAATTCGAATTGCGGCGCCGGCGGGTCGAGATCCGTTCTGGGCGGGATGGCAAGCGCCGCACCCTTTGACCATTCATAGGCAATGAGGATGACAGCTTGTGCCAGATTCAGACTTCCGAATTCTGGATTGATCGGCACAGTTATGATCGAGCGAGCAAGAGCGACATCGTCACTTGCCAAGCCCGATCTTTCAGGTCCAAACAGGATGGCGCTGCGGCCCGCAGAGGAGCGGATCTGGGCGGCGGCTTCTACAGGAGTCAGCACTGGCTTCGTGACGCCGCGCTTGCGCACGGTCGTCGCGTAGACATGTGAGCAATCAGACGTCGCTTCCGCTACACTCGCATACACTTTGGCCTGTTCAAGGACAATGTCTGCCCCCGAAGCAGCCGGTCCGGCGTCGGGATTCGGCCATCCGTCGCGCGGCGCAACCAGCCGCATTTCCGTCAATCCGAAATTGAGCATGGCCCGCGCAGCCTTGCCGATATTTTCGCCCAGCTGAGGGCGGACGAGGATCACCGCGGGCGCGTCACTCACTTCCGCGCGGCTTCTGCAATGCTCCCGGCAAAGTCTTCGAAGTCGCTCGCGGCAGTGAAATCCTTGTAGACCGAGGCAAAGCGGATATAGGCAACGCTATCAAGGCCCTGCAGAGCGTCCATCACCATTTCACCGATCCGGGTCGATGGAATTTCGCCTTCACCGAGAGTTTCAAGCTGCCGCTGGATGCCGGTTACCAGCCGCTCGATCTTCATGCCGTCAACCGGCCTTTTACGGCAGGCGATGGCAATCGAGCGTTCGAGCTTTTCGCGCTCGAACGGCTCTCGCCGCCCTTCAGACTTGAGCACGGTCAACTCACGGAGCTGAATGCGTTCAAATGTCGTGAATCGGGCACCACAGGCCTCGCACTGGCGGCGCCTGCGGATCGAGCTGTTGTCTTCAGTCGGACGACTGTCCTTGACCTGTGTCTCGGCGTGCGAACAGAAAGGGCAGCGCAATGCCTAAAATCCCGGATAGATTGGAAAACGTGCACACAAGGTGCGGACGCGCTCCCGCACTTGCGCTTCAATCTGGGCGTCGCCAGCTTCGCCATTCTTGGCAAGGCCATCCAGCACATCTGCCACCATGTTTCCGATTTCTCGGAATTCAACGGGGCCAAAGCCGCGCGTCGTTCCGGCAGGCGATCCGACCCGAATGCCGGATGTCTTGACAGGCGGGAGCGGATCGTTGGGAATGCCGTTCTTGTTGCATGTGATGGCCGCTCGCTCGAGCGCCTCGTCGGCATCGCGACCCGTGACGCCCAGCGGTGAGAGGTCCACAAGCGCAAGATGTGTGTCGGTTCCGCCCGAAACCAGGTTGCAGCCGCGCTCCTGAAGCGTTGCGGCGAGCATTTTGGCATTTTCGATGACCGCGCGGGTATAACCCTTGAACTCCGGGCGCAGCGCTTCACCAAAGGCAACAGCCTTTGCAGCGATCACATGCATCAGCGGGCCGCCCTGCAACCCCGGGAAGACCGCAGAGTTGATCTTCTTTGCAATGGCCTCATCATTGGTCATGATCATGCCGCCTCGCGGGCCGCGCAACGTCTTGTGCGTCGTCGTCGTAACCACATGGGCGTGTGCAAACGGGCTCGGATGACAGCCACCTGCAACGAGGCCCGCGAAGTGTGCCATATCGACCATGAACATCGCCCCGACTTCGTCCGCAATCGCCCGGAAGCGAGCGAAATCGATGTGGCGGGGATAGGCAGAGCCCCCCGTTATGATCAGTTTGGGGCGATGCTCCTTCGCGAGGCGCTCCACCTGCTCGAAATCGATCAAATGGTTGTCAGCGCGCACGCCATATTGCACAGCATTATACCATTTGCCTGACATGGCGGCCTTGGCCCCATGAGTCAGATGGCCGCCCGCATCGAGGCTCAGGCCCATGATCGTGTCACCGGGCGTGGTAAGGGCAAGCATGACCGCGCCGTTGGCCTGAGCGCCGGAATGCGGCTGGACATTGGCAAAGCCACAGTCGAACAACTGCTTTGCGCGTTCGATCGCAAGCGCTTCGACTTCGTCTGACGGCGCACAGCCCTGATAATAACGCTTGCCGGGATAGCCTTCGGCATATTTGTTCGTGAACACTGACCCCTGCGCTTCGAGTACTGCCCTCGAGACGATATTTTCCGAAGCAATCAGCTCGATCTGATGCTGTTCGCGTGCCAGTTCGTGGCGAACGCCGCTGAACACAGCGGGGTCCGTTTCGGCAAGGCCGCGCGTAAAAAAACCGTCGGGCTGGACATCGTTGAGGACGGCGGCGGGATTGGTGCTCATGCGGGTTCCTTGCTGAAAATCGGGTGAGTCAGTTTTTCGACGCGAGGGCCATGCCGCCCGCCGGAAAAATCGGTGTCAAGAAAGGCCGTGACGCAGGCCTTTGCCATATCGATGCCGATCAGGCGCGCGCCAAGCGCAATCACGTTTGCGTCATTATGTTCACGGGCAAGGGATGCGGAAAGTGGATCGTCAACACGGGCGCAACGGCAGGAAGAATGGCGATTGACGGCAATCGAAATTCCGATACCAGAACCGCAGAGTGCCACGCCGCGCTCCGCAGAGCCTGATCCGACGGCCTGCGCGAGTTTGTAGCCATAGTCCGGATAGTCCACGCGGCTATCGTCATGCGGGCCCAAATCATCCACCTCATGCCCGATCACGCGAAGCCAGTCGGCAAGCGATGCCTTGAGTTCAAGCGCGGCATGATCGGAAGCAATGGCGATACGCATCGTTGCGATCGAGTCCTTTATCGTCGGGTGAATCGAATGCCCTTTCTCTAGGGGATCGCTTCGCGCAATTCCACAAGCGATTGTGGTTGCCATTGCCTTTGGCCCATTCGGCTGGCATCCGTTCGCGAATGACAAGTGCAGAACAATTCATGGCACGACAGGCGGGAACTTTGCCCGACCATCTTGGCATCAAGGTCCTGGAGGCCACAGCCGGTCGGATGGTCCTCGCCTTTGACGTCAGCCGCGCGCATCTTGCCCCGAATGGCTTCCTCCATGCGGCATCCATTGTTGCACTGGCGGATACGGCCTGCGGCTATGGCACGGTTCTGAACTTGCCTGAAGGGGCGAGCGGCTTCACGACAATTGAATTGAAGAGCAATTTTTTTGCGACTGCGCTGTCCGGGCGTGTCGTCGCGACAGCAATTCCGGTGCATCGGGGTCGGACCACGCAAGTCTGGGATGCTGATGTGGTATCGGACGAGACCGGAAAGCGGATGGCCCTTTTCCGCTGCACACAGTCGGTGCTTTGGCCGCGATGATCTTGGAACGGTCCTTCGCTGCAGCGAACCAATCGGATCAGGCCAACGTGGTTCGCACTCTTTCGCTCGCGTTCCAGGATGATCCTGCCCTTTCCTGGATCATGCCTGCTGCAGAGCGCCGCAAGGCACGTTTGCCCGCTCTGTTCGATATCCTTTTCAAGTCTGACCTGCGGACCGGAATGATTCTGAAAGCTTCCGCACATGAAGCCTGTTCGCTTTGGCGCGCACCGGGAAAAGCCGATACCGGCATTCGGGAACTGGTTAAGAGTGCATTGCCGATGCTGCAGATTTTCGGGACCGGCATCGGGAGGGGGATTGCCATCAGCAACGCGCTCGATGCTCATCACCCGAAGGGTTTTCCTTTTTGGTATCTCCATTTTGTCGGTGTCCAGCCGGATTGGCAGGGCAAGGGCTGGGGCGGGGCCATCATCCGCGAGGGACTTGCGCGAACCGCAGCCGATGGTGTGCCGAGCTATCTTGAAACCGCTACACCTCAGAACGTGCCGCTTTACTTGCGGCTTGGGTTCGAGATTGTTGAGGAATGGGACGTGCCAGGCGGCGGGCCGCATTTTTGGTCAATGTTGCGACCAGCCAACGCAAATGTGACGGTTTGATCACGGAAGGGGAGACGAAGGCCGAAAAGTAAGGGGCTTTCCGGCCTTCGCTCGCTCACCCACCTTGCGACAGGCATTCACGGACTCCGCCCAAATGCGTAAGGCCGTTCCCGCGAACTGGGCCAACTCACGCTGGTAAGCATTTCAGCGTGCGCAACTGGCCCTTTCTGGAGGAGCTGATCGAAAAACAGCTTGAGCATTACGCACTTCACTGTTTGCGCCCGAGGGTTGCTCCCCTGTGCGGCCAGCAGCCGATCAAACTCAAACGCGCGACCGGCTGCTGTTGAACAGAATATGTTGACGAGACGCCGAACGGATGCACTGCGGCAAAAAATTTCTTCCGCGCTGGTTAATGCTCGATGCCAGTCCCTGGTCAAGCGGCCTTGCGCATTTCCAGCCGGTCCCAGATTTCACAAAGCGCTGAAGTCAGATCGTCCATCATTTCCCTTGTATGCGCGGGCCCGGGTGTAAAGCGAAGCCGCTCCGTTCCCCTGGGAACGGTGGGATAATTGATCGGCTGAACATAGACGCCATATTCGGCAAGAAGAATGTCCGAAATGCGCTTCGCCTTTACGGGGTCCCCGATCATGAGTGGAACGATATGCGTGGTTGAATTCATCACTGGCAGACCAGCTTGCGCAAAGCTCATTTTGAGATGCGCCGCAGCTTGCTGCTGCGCGTCGCGCTCCTCGCTGGAGGCCTTGAGGTGACGAACGCTGGCAAGAACCCCTGCCACTAGAACAGGCGAGAGGCTTGTCGTGAAGATAAAGCCGGGTGCGTAGGAACGAATGACATCGACGATGACCTGATCCGCCGCGATATATCCGCCCATCACCCCGAAAGCTTTGCCAAGCGTACCTTCGATAATAGTCACGCGACGCGCTGCCTCATCGCGATCGGTGATTCCGCCGCCGCGTGGGCCGTACATGCCGACCGCATGAACTTCATCGCAATAGGTGAGGGCGTTGTATTTCTCGGCCAAATCGCAAATCTCATGGATTGGGGCGACATCCCCATCCATTGAATAGACACTTTCAAACGCGATCAGTTTCGGCGCGTCCGGGTCTTCCGCTGCCAGCAACTCTTCGAGGTGCGCAAGATCATTGTGGCGCCAAAGCCGCTTTTCGCAGCCAGAATTGCGGATGCCCGCGATCATTGACGCGTGGTTCAGTTCATCTGAAAAAATGATGCAGCCCGGCAGGATCTTGCCCAAAGTCGCCAGCGTGGCTTCGTTGGAGATGTAGCCCGAAGTGAAGAGCAGCGCGGCTTCCTTTTCATGCAGGTCGGCAAGCTCAGCTTCCAGGTCGATATGATAATGGGTGTTGCCGCCAATATTGCGGGTACCGCCCGATCCCGCCCCGACATCGTGCAGCGCTTCTTCCATCGCCGCGATGACCTTGGGATGTTGCCCCATCGCCAGATAGTCATTCGAGCACCACACCGTGATCGGCTTGGGTCCGTTGTGACCGGCAAAGCAGCGCGCGTTCGGGAAAGCACCCTTGTTGCGCAGGATGTCAATGAAAACCCGATAGCGGCCCTCTTCATGAAGGCGGTCAATCGCGGAATTGAAAATCTTGCTGTAGTCCAAAGCTTCTTCCTTCGCCCCGTCGAGCGCGATCCGGTGTCGGCGCTTTAGGGTTTCAAATTGGTAAATTCCAGCGCGAACGATTCGCAACTAACTCCTTGTGTCGACAAGTTTCGGTTTCTTGTCTGACCGGATGGGAATGGCTGAGCTGGTAAGCTTTGCAATAAGTAATCCCTCTGAGTCTGTCAGGTCGGCTTCAAGAAAACAGGATGATCGACCCATCTTCAGACAGCGTCCTTCTGCATAAAGTGTCCCCGGCATCGCGGCCGAGAGAAAACTCGTCTTGATTTCCATGGAAGCAATAAAGCCGGGCTCACCCAGCGCGACGATCCCGGCGAAAGCAGACGCATCGTCAAGAAGTGCGCTGACGATCCCGCCTTGCACTGTCCCGCGCGGATTGCAGAATCGCTCATCAATCTGAAATGACATGCGCACCCGACCGGCGGGTTGATCCACTTCAAGCACCCTGGTTCCGAACAAGATGCCGGTGGGCGTCATTTTCGCATTGAAGCGGTCGAGGAGTTGCTGGCTGTCGAGCGGCATCGGAGCTTCCTATAGGATCTGGATTTCGCCCATACCATATGTGGCGAGTGCCGGGCGAAGTTGCCCAAGGTCGGGACTGTCCTTGGTAAAGACGGCAATGCCGCGCGGTTCGGCCGCCCATTCCTGACCGTGAGTCAGGAATTCGGTCCGCCGGGCTATCCCTTCGCCACTATCGACGAGCGTGACGCCTGGCGGGCCGGCAGCGGCGATCTCGCTGGCCAAAAGCGGAAAATGCGTGCAGGCAAGAACCAACTGGTCGATCCGGTTGCCATCGGGCTGGCTGTAAAGCCCGGCCATGATTGCGCGCATCTGTCCGGCGTCCGGCAAGGCACCACGCAATTTCGCCTCGGCAAGTCCGACGAGTTCGGCCGAACCATATCGGATCACGCGGCAGTCGCTGGCAAATTCGGCCGACAGGCGATCGACATAGGGCTGTCGTACGGTCGCTTCAGTGCCAAGGACGCCAATGACGCGGGTCTTGCTCGCCATGGCTGCCGGCTTGATCGCCGGGACCGTGCCGACGACCGGCAAATCCAGCGCGGCGCGCACATGGCTAAGCGCTATTGTCGAAGCCGTGTTGCACGCGATGACGATGATCCGTGGCCCAAATCGCTCTGCCAGTCGCCCAAGCAGGGCAGGGACACGCGAAGCGATCTCGGCCTCTGATTTCGTGCCATAGGGATAACCGGCGTTGTCCGCTGCATACACAAATGCGGCATTCGGGAGTGACTTGCGCACATGTGCGAGAACAGACAATCCGCCCACGCCGGAGTCAAACAGCAGGATCGGGCGATCATCGGCCATGCCCTGCGCATAGCGGACGCCGGACTGCAATCAAGGCGTATTTGTTCATTGAACACCCCGAGCGATTGTCTCATTCCATCGCGCGCGCCTTTGGTCTAAACATGAATGACGATCGAGTTGCAGAAGGTGCGGGCATGGCTGACATTGTTTGGACTGTTGCGGCTCTCCCGGTCGGTTTGGGCTATTTGCTCGGTTCCATTCCGTTTGGGCTGATCCTGACACGGCTGATGGGTGCGGGCGATTTGCGAACGATTGGTTCGGGAAACATCGGCGCGACAAATGTCTTGCGGACAGGCCGAAAGGGCTTGGCCGCAGCAACACTCCTGCTGGACATGGCAAAGGGCGCGGCCGCGGTCCTGATCGGCCAGCGCTTCGGCCAGGATTATGCGGTACTTGCGGGAATGGCTGCCTTTCTTGGCCATGTCTATCCTGTCTGGCTGAAGTTCCGCGGCGGCAAGGGGGTTGCGACGATGCTTGGTGTGACTCTCGCGCTGCACTGGGGGCTTGGCCTGACCTTCGCGCTTGTCTGGCTTGCGGCACTCGCGGCGACGCGAATCTCATCAGTGGGCGGCATGGCCGCTGCTATCTCCGCACCAATCGCCGCGTCGATGATCGGACGGCCGGGGCTGGGATATGCCTTGCTGGTTCTGGCGCTGATCGTGATCTGGAAACATAGCGACAATATCGGCCGCCTGATCGACGGCAGCGAACCGAAAGTCGGCCGTTCAAAAAAATGACCCACACAGGGCAGGACTTGCTGGATCGGCTGCGGCTCATCCGATCGGCCAATATTGGCCCGATCACTTATTTTCAACTGATACGCCGTTTTGGAACGCCACGCGCCGCACTTGATGCCATTCCTGAATTGGCCGCAAAGGGTGGTGGCAAGGCGCCCCGCCTCGCTGACATGGCAGACATTGTCCGTGAGGTAGAAGCTGTCGAGAAGCTTGGGGCTCGCTACCTTTTTCTGGGGCAGGGCCTCTATCCTTCACTTTTGGCGGAAATAGACACCGCGCCGCCGGCCCTGATCGTCCGTGGCGATCTGGCACTGCTTGATCGACCGGCGGTGGCCATTGTCGGTGCGCGTAATGCGTCAGCCGCCGCGATGCGCTTCGCGCGCGAACTGGGGCGCGGTCTGGCAGTCTCGGGCGTGGCCGTGGTCTCCGGGTTGGCGCGCGGTATCGACACGGCGGCGCATCAGGGCGCACTCGGCGGCGGTACGGTCGGCGTCATCGCAAGCGGGATCGATATCGCCTATCCGCCGGAAAACGCTGCTCTCCAGGAAGATGTGGCCTTGAAGGGCTTGTTGATCGCCGAACAGCCGCCCGGTCGCGAGCCGTTGGCGCGGCATTTTCCGTTCCGCAACCGGATTATTGCTGGAATGACCCTGGGAACGGTCGTCGTGGAGGCCGCGCCCAAATCGGGCTCGCTGATCACGGCCAGGCTGGCGAACGAAGCGGGCAGGGAGGTGATGGCCGTTCCCGGCTCCCCGCTCGATCCGCGTGCGCAGGGCTGCAACCTTCTGATCCGGGAAGGCGCGACACTGATTCAATCGGCAGCAGACGTGCTTGAGATGATCCAGCCCATCTCCGGCAATCGGTTGCGCGCGGCGGAGCGGGACTACCGGGCAGAACCCGTTGATGCCGAGCCGACAGATAGTGATCGCCGGATCGTGCAATCCTTGTTGAGCCTGACACCCGTTTCGGTGGACGAGATCATTCGCCAGTCTGCGATGCACCCCGCTGCGCTGCAACTCATCCTGCTTGAGCTTGAAATTGCAGGGCGTCTGGAACGGCATGCGGGGGGGCGAGTTTCATGTGCTTGACACGGCGCAGGCCGCCGCTTCACCCTCGCGCGTACACGTGAGGGGAAGATTCCAGAACGATGAAGCTTGTTGTTGTTGAGTCGCCGGCCAAGGCAAAGACCATCGAAAAATACCTGGGACCGGGACACCGGGTGCTTGCGTCCTTCGGCCACGTCCGCGATCTTCCGCCAAAGGATGGTTCGGTCAATCCGGACGACGGCTTTGCAATGGTTTGGGACACCTATCCGGACAAGGCAAAGCAGCTCAAGGCCATTGCGGATGAAGCAAAGGGTGCAGACACCTTGATCCTTGCCACTGACCCTGATCGCGAAGGCGAGGCAATCAGTTGGCACGTGCGCGAGGTTCTGGCGAAGAAGAAACTGCTTCCCGCCCATGTCGAGCGCGTCACCTTCAATGCGATTACCAAGCAGGCCGTGACAGAGGCCATGGCACGTCCGCGCGATCTCGATCATGACCTGATTGACGCCTATCGCGCACGCCGCGCGCTCGACTATCTCGTCGGCTTCACGCTTTCACCCGTCCTCTGGCGGAAATTGCCGGGCGCAAAATCTGCGGGGCGTGTCCAGTCCGTCGCGCTGCGCCTCGTGGTTGACCGCGAGCGCGAGATCGAGATGTTCCGTGCGCAGGAATATTGGTCAGTCATTGCCAACATGGAGCATGATGGGGTGGGCTTTGTTGCGCGCCTCGTGCGGCACAAGGGCGAAAAGATCGATCGTCTGACAATCGGCAATGCAGGCGATGCCGAAGCTGCCAAAGCTGCAGTGGAGGCCGGGCGTTTCACGGTCGTTTCGGTTGAGACCAAGCCGCTGACGCGCAACCCGCCGCCTCCTTTCACCACTTCGACCCTGCAACAGGAAGCCGCACGCAAGCTTGGCTTTGCCGCAAGCCACACGATGCGGCTTGCCCAGGCGCTCTACGAGGATGGCGCGATCACTTATATGCGAACCGACGGCGTCCAGATGGATCATTCCGCGATCAGTGCGGCACGCGGCGCAATTGCTGACCGCTATGACGCGTCCTATGTTCCGGACAAGCCGCGCCAGTATCAAACCAAGGCCAAGAACGCCCAGGAAGCGCATGAGGCCATCCGCCCAACAGATTTCTCGAAGGATCGCGCGGGCGGCGGCGATCACGGTCGGCTTTATGACCTGATCTTCAAGCGCGCGCTTGCCAGCCAGATGGCCTCGGCCAGACTTGAACGCACAACGGTCGAAATGGCCGACGGATCGGGGCAGACGGGTTTGCGTGCGACCGGTCAGGTCGTGCTCTTTCCCGGCTATCTCGCGCTCTACGAAGAGGGCATCGATGACAGCGATGATGACGATGCGAAGCGCCTGCCGCGGATGGCGGAAGGCTCGGCTCCCGCGAAGAAGTCCGTTGAAGCCGAACAGCATTTTACCCAGCCGCCGCCGCGCTACTCCGAAGCCAGCTTGGTCAAGAAGATGGAGGAACTCGGCATCGGGCGCCCCTCGACCTATGCATCGATCCTGCAGGTCCTGAAGGATCGTGATTATGTGCGCGTCGAGAAGAACCGTTTCATCCCGAACGAAAGCGGACGGCTTGTCACGGCTTTCCTCGAACGGTTTTTCGAACGCTATGTCGAGTTTGACTACACCGCGGGACTGGAGGAGCAGCTCGACGACATTTCGGGCGGACGTGCCGATTGGCAGGCCGTGCTTGAGGCGTTTTGGCGCGATTTCAAGCCCAAGACCGCCGAGGTGATGGAGCAAAAACCCTCCGAAGTGACGGCGGCGCTCGACGAATTCCTTTCGCCCTACCTTTTTCCGCAAGAAGCAGACGGCGCCGATCCGAGGCTGTGCCCGTCATGCGGCAACGGGCGGCTGGCCCTGCGCGGCGGGCGATTTGGCGCATTCGTTGCCTGCTCCAACTATCCTGATTGCAAGTTCACCCGCAAATTCGCTCAACCGAACGGTGAGGCTACAGGGGGCGATAATGGCCCTGAAATTCTCGGTCAGCACCCTGAAACGGGGCAAGACATCACCCGCAAGTCCGGGCGCTTTGGCCCCTATGTCGAAATGGGTGACGGCAAGGAAGCAAAGCGAGGCTCTATCCCCAAGGATATTCCGGGCGAGGAATTCGGGCTCGACTGGGCCATAAAGCTGCTCTCGCTTCCCCGCACGCTGGGCGATCACCCTGAAACCGGAAAGACGATCACCGCGAGCATCGGGCGCTATGGACCCTATCTCGCGCATGATGGCAAGTATGCGCGACTCCAGTCGACCCGCGACGTGTTCGAGACGGGCATGAATGCCGCAGTCGTCAAGCTCGCCGAAGCTGCCAGTGGCGGCGGACGGGCGCGGGGCGGCGTGCGCGAACCCTTGAAACTCCTCGGCAAACATCCGCGTACGGAACTCGAAATCAAACTGATGGAAGGCCGCTACGGCGCCTATGTAACCGACGGGACGACCAACGCGACCCTGCCAAAAACAATCGCGCAGGATGCGCTGACGCTTGAGGAAGCGGCGCAGCTTCTCGATGATCGTGCAGCCAAGGGCCCGGTCAAGAAAAAGGGCAGGGCCGCGCCGAAGGCAAAGGCGGCGGCCCGGAAACCAGTCAAGAAGAAGGCCTAACCCAGCCCCAGCCGCGCCTCGATGAGGTCGAGCGGCATTGCCCCGCCGCTCAGCACGCCCGCGTGGAAATCGCGGATATCGAAACGCTTGCCCGATTTTGCCTTCATGCGTTCACGCAGCGACAACAGGCGAAGCTGGCCAAGCTTGTATCCCAACGCCTGCCCGGGCCAAGCCATGTACCGTTCGATCTCGGCCGTGACGCGACTTTCGGCAACGCCAGTCGCGTCGAGCATCCAGGTAATCGCTGCCTCGCGCGTCCAGCGTTTGTGATGCAGGCCGGTGTCGACCACGAGGCGCACCGCCCGGAAAAGCTCATCCTGCAACCGGCCGAGATCTCCGAGCGGATCATCCCGGTAGGTGCCAAGTTCGGCCATCAGGCGCTCCGCATACAGCGCCCAGCCCTCCGCATAAGCATTGAAGCTCGCAATCTTGATCAGGGTGGGGACTGCACCAAGGGCAGCTGCAATCGAGCCTTGCGTATGATGCCCTGGCACGCCCTCATGATAACTCAGCGTCGGAAGGCGGAGCTTTGCGACTGCTGTCATGTCGCGCAAGTTGATCCAATATGTGCCAGGCCGCGTGCCATCCAGCGACGGTCCGTCATAATAGCCGCCGGGCGCCGAGGCCTGTGTTGCGACAGGCACTCTCTTGACCAGAAGCGACTGCCTCGGGATCAGACTGGCCGGCAGGAGATCTGCATAACGTGTTTCGGCGCCCTTCACCTTCGCCCGGACATAGTCGAGAAGCGCTTCCCGGCCGGCATCGGTGTCCGCGAACTGGTTCGCCGGATACTTTGCGAGAGCCAGCATGCGCGCGCCGATGCTGCCCTGTGTCATCCCTCGGGTTGCAAGCAACGCGTTCATTTCTGCTGAAATTCGTGCCACTTCGTCCAGCCCGATCTGGTGGACTTCATCTGGTGAAAGCCCAGTATCACCGAGAGTCTGGACGTTTGCGGCATAAAAGGCTGCACCGTCAGGAAGTGCCCAAACGCCAGCATCCGTCCTTGCATCGGGCAACATCGCAAGGAGTTCGGATCGCAGTTTGTTGATGGCTGGTCGCACACGTCGTTGCAGCGCCGTGATCGCCCGCCGAGCGGCGACCTCGCGCATTCTCACAGAGAAGCCGGCCGCTGCGGTTCGTGTCTTCAGTGCCCCGATGATCGGCTGGTGTCCCGGCTTTCCAGTCAGAAAGGCATCGAGGATCGGGATGGTCTTTGAGATCAGGGCGCGGGGCGGTGTGCACCCAATTGCCGCGTCGGCGCGAATTTTTTCAATCGCGCCGTCAATACTGGTTCCGAACCCTTCAAGCTTGGAAATCCAGGCGTCGACCGCTTTGGCGGTTGCCAGAGACTGCTGCTCCATCATCCAGCTCAGCCCGTCGACATGGGGCCCGGTCAATTGTGAAACCACATAGGGAACATGGCCCGAGAAATTGAATGGATTGATCTTGCCATAGGAAATGGATGCACTCCGCGTGGCATTTTCAAGAATTGCGTTGATGAGTGGCAGATGTCGGCCCAATTCACTGTCGGAAGTCACGCGAATCCGGGCTAGAAGGTCACGTGCCGACTGAATTGATGATCGCGCTGCCGCTTCTCCGGCTGGCGAATAGTCATCAAACGTGCGCGCAAGCGGCCCCCCGTCAAGCGCACCCGGCGTTCCGTTGTAGACAGCTGACTCCGGAAAACGGGCGAGGAGGCTCTCGGTGATAGTCTCCAGAGGCCCGACAGTTGGCGGCGGCAATTTCCGGGGTCTCGCAAATGCCGGGCTGGCTGCCGTCAGCGCGAGGGCGGCCAAGGTCTGACGACGATCAAATTCGAACATTTGCGACTCTCTCCTTGCTGGGCCATTGGTGACATTGTGAAGGAAGCCGGGCAACAGCAGATTATGAGCGAAGCATGGACCAGTATTGCCGGCAACGAGGCATCGGGAATTCTGGTCATTGCAGATCACGCGTCGAAGCACGTACCTGCGGATATTGATCTGGGCGTTTCCACCAAATTGCTTGATACTCACATCGCACTGGATATCGGCGTCGCCGAACTTGCTGTCGAGCTCTGTCGCCGCCTCGATATTCCGGCGGTATTGGGGGGTATTTCGCGCCTTGTTGTCGATCTCAACAGGGAAGTGGATGCGCCGCATATCATTCCTACTGCAAGCGATGGCCACGTCCTTCCGGGCAATGCGATCTCTCACGGAGAACGGCTGCAACGGATAGAGCGGTTCTGGCGGCCCTATCATGAAGAGATTTCTCGGGTCATCCAGCGGATGAAGCCGCACCTGTTGGTTTCGCTCCACAGTTTCACGCCCAAGCTCGCCACCAAACCGGACGAGGACCGCCCCTGGGAAGTGGGAATCCTCTACAATAACGATGATCGGGCCGCTCGCATTGCAATCCCTGCGCTTGAAGCGCGTGGGGTGATTGTGGGCGATCAGCTTCCCTATTCAGGCAAGCTCCTCAATGCGACGATGAACAGCCATGGGGAAGGCAATGGCATCGCCTATCTCGGCATCGAGATGCGGCAGGACCTGATAAGCGATGCGGCGGGTGTCGCGCGCTGGCTAGACGTTATCGCCTCAGTCGTGCAAAGCTGCAGCTCCAGCATCGAGGCTTGACATGCAAGGGATAGAAAATCGGACCTATCTGGCGTTTGTGGTCCTGATCACGGTTGCGTTCGGATGGGTTATCTCTCCTTATCTTGGCCCCATTCTTTGGGCCGTGGTTGCTGCGATAGTGTTCGAGCCGCTCAATCGCCGCTTGTCCGGTTTTATGCCTCGCTGGCCCAATTTGGCGGCCTTCATCACCTTGTTGATCATCGTCCTTCTCATCATAGTTCCGGCGATCTTGATCGGCATGTCGCTCGTTGATGAGCTGCTGGGTCTCTACGGGCGAATTCAGTCGAGGGAACTCGATGTCGCAAGGATGATCGCCGATATTCAGAACAGCCTGCCTCGGGGCGTTTCCCGAACGCTTGAGCGCATGGGCTTGTCTGATATCGAACAGGTGAGCCGCAGGTTTTCGGATGGAATTGCAAACATCATCCGGACGGTGGCCACAGGCGCACTGAACATTGGCCAGAGCGCATTGGGATTTGTGGTCAGCATTGGCATCATGCTCTATGTTTCATTCTTCCTCCTCCGAGATGGACGCGAACTTGCGGGTCAAATTCTCAGGAAGCTTCCGCTCGTTGACCATCACAAAACTGCTCTATCGGACAAGTTCACGACGGTGATCCGGGCTACAATCAAGGGAAGCATCGTTGTCGCGATCATACAGGGACTGATAGGCGGCCTGATATTCTGGGGACTCGGCATTCATGCCGCACTTCTTGGTGGCGTCCTGATGGGCTTCTTTTCGCTTCTTCCGGCAATCGGGACCGGCTTGATCTGGGTTCCGGTTGCCCTTTTTCTCCTGATAACCGGCTCGATCTGGCAAGGACTTGTGCTTGTCTTTAGCGGCTTTTTCGTCATCGGAATGGTGGACAATCTGTTGCGACCGATCCTGGTCGGGAAGGACACAAGGATGCCGGACTATATCGTCCTGATTTCCACGCTTGGCGGAATCAGCATGCTGGGCATCAACGGGTTCATCCTTGGTCCGGTCGTGGCGGCACTCTTCATGGCCGGATGGGAAAATTTCAGGCCGTCGAAAGACAAGGAATAGCTGCAGACGTTTCTTGCGAATTGCCGAGCAGCGATTGTGCGCTTGCATTCTGGCACCGCACTTCGGCATAGGCGAGGGCTGAAAGTGAGAACTCAATGACCCGTCAGTTCGACAAATCGAAACTTCCCAGCCGACATGTCTCCGTGGGGCCGGAGCGCGCGCCGCACCGCAGCTACTATTATGCAATGGGTCTGACAGAGGAAGAGATTGCCCGTCCCTTTGTTGGCATCGCCAGTGCCGGAAATGATTCCGCACCATGCAACACGACGCTTGATCATCAGGCCGATGTTGCCCGGACTGGGGTGGAAATGGGTGGCGGAATGCCGCGTCGGTTCAATACGATCACTGTGACTGACGGCATTGCCATGGGCCACCAAGGCATGAAAAGCTCGCTCGTCAGCCGTGAAGTCATTGCCGATTCAGTCGAACTGTCGGTGCGGGGTCATTGCTACGACGCGTTGATCGGCTTTGCGGGGTGCGACAAGTCGCTTCCCGGCATGATGATGGCGATGCTCCGCCTGAATTTGCCGTCGATCTTCGTCTATGGCGGGTCGATCCTGCCGGGTCGCTATCAGGACCGTGACGTGACAGTCGTCGATGTCTTTGAAGTGGTCGGCAAATTTGCGGCCGGTACGTGCCCAATCTCCGAGGTTCATGCCCTTGAAAAAGTGGCGTGCCCTGGACACGGGGCCTGCGGCGGTCAATATACGGCAAACACCATGGCCTGCGTTGCCGAGGCAATTGGCCTTTCCCTGCCGAATTCAAACATGGCTCCGGCACCTTATTCCACGCGTGACCAGATCGCCCATGCAGCGGGTGTGCAGGTCATGGAGTTGCTCGAGCGGAACATCCGTCCACGCGATATCTGCACGCGCGAGGCTTTCGAGAATGCGGCACGGGTTGTTGCTGCAACAGGGGGGTCAACCAACGGCGCGCTGCACCTGCCAGCCATGGCTCATGAAGCGGGAATCGAATTCGACCTGTTCGATGTGGCCGAGATCTTCAAGACGACGCCCTATATGGCTGATCTGAAGCCCGGCGGGAATTATGTCGCAAAGGATATGTACGAGGCGGGTGGCGTCTACATGCTGATGAAGTCGTTGCTCTCTGAAGGCCTGCTCAACGGCAACTGCCTGACAGTTACGGGCAAGATGCTTGGTGAGAACATCGACGAGATCACCTGGAATCCGGACCAGAAGGTCATCCACCCAGCAACTGCACCGCTATCACCGACCGGCGGTGTTGTCGGTCTGCGCGGGTCGCTTGCTCCTGACGGCGCGATCGTGAAGGTTGCCGGCATGCATCGCCTGCAGTTCACGGGTCCTGCGCAGGTCTTTGATTGTGAGGAAGATGCTTTTGCTGCTGTCGAGGCTCGCAAGATCGTCGAGGGATCTGTTGTGGTCATCAGATACGAAGGACCCAAGGGCGGCCCGGGCATGCGGGAGATGTTGTCGACCACAGCGGCACTCTATGGGCTGGGCATGGGCGAAAAGGTGGCCTTGATTACAGACGGCCGCTTCTCAGGAGCAACGCGGGGCTTCTGCATTGGCCATGTCGGTCCGGAAGCCGCCGATGGCGGCCCGATTGCCCTGATCGAGGATGGCGATGAAATCAGCATCGATGCCGTGGCAGGCACGATCGACCTCAACGTGCCGGCGGACGTCCTTGCAGCGCGCAAGCTGAATTGGCGGCCGCGCCAGCATGATTATCAGTCTGGCGCACTCTGGCGTTATGCCCAGAATGTTGGTCCGGCCTGGAAAGGCGCGGTGACACATCCCGGCGGTGCGGCCGAAACGCACGTTTATGCGGATATCTGAGACGCCCGTTCCTATTCTGACCGCTGCCGAGATGCTGGCGGCCGAACGAAGCGCAATGGCGCAAGGCGAAACGGTTGAAACGCTGATGGATCGGGCTGGCCGGGCCGTTGCCGAGGCAGTGTGGCGCTTTGGTGGGGGCAGACCTGTATTGATCCTGTGCGGGCCTGGCAACAATGGGGGCGATGGCTATGTCGCTGCGCGATATTTGGCAAAGCGCGGCGTGGACGTGCGTGTTGCGGCGTTCGGCTTGCCCGGCACAGATGCATCAAGGGCAGCGCGCGAGGCGTGGGCAGGCCCAGTCGAAGCGCTGGAAGACGCTGACGATGCTCCCGTCCTTGTCGATGCGCTGTTCGGGACAGGTCTGGCAAGGCCGCTTGGCGATACATTGGCAAAAAACCTTGCCAGGCTGACGGAGCGTAGACCATTCACCGTCGCTGTCGACGTGCCGAGCGGTGTCGGCAGCGACGATGGGGTTAATCTCGGGGCAGTGCCGGCGCATCTCACGCTAGCGCTTGGTGCACTCAAGCCTGCACATGTGCTGCAACCGGCGGCGGCTCTGTGCGGTATCGTAAAGGTCGCAGATATCGGCGTTACCGCTGAGAGCAAAGTCTCGCTCCTGACGCGACCGCACATCCAAGAACCGGGTCCGGAAAGTCACAAATATAGGCGCGGTCTCGTCGGCATCATTGGCGGGGAGATGCCTGGCGCTGGTGCCCTGAGCGCTTTGGCGGCGATCCGCATTGCAGGCTATGTGCTCGTTTCCGGCATGGACGGAATGGCTTTGCCGCATGCCGTTGTCCATCGCCCATGCGAAGCCATCCTTGAGGATCGTCGCGTCGGGGCATTGCTTGTCGGACCAGGTCTGGGGCGCGGCCCCGAAGCACGCCAGCGGCTTGACCAGATTCTGGAAAAGTCTTGTCCCATAGTGCTTGATGCGGACGCGCTGATGTTGCTGGGGTCGGATGATTTTCCTGAAATGAAGCGCCGCATGTCACCGATCGTCATGACGCCGCATGCCGGAGAGTTTGCTGCGCTGTTTGGGGATCTGAGCGGGAGCAAAATCGATCGAGCTTGCGCGGCTGCGAAAATCTCTGGCTCCGTCATTGTCTTCAAAGGCCCCGATACAGTGATCGCATGCCCCGATGGTCGAGCCAGAGTTGCACAATCCGGTCCAGGCTGGCTTGCGACTGCGGGAACCGGCGATGTTCTTGCTGGCATCGTAGCGGCCTTGCTCGCGAGCGGTCGCACCCCCTATGATTCTGCCTCGGCTGCCGTGTGGCTTCATGCCGAAGCCGCCCGCCTCGCGGGCCCGGCCTTGATCGCTGACGAAATACCGTTTCATATTCCTGCCGCTGTTGCCGCCTGTTTGTGAGGCGTTCGCGATGAAGACGATCATCGGCCTTGCTGCCCGCGGCGACGGAATTGCAGACGACGGCAGCTATTACGCGTCGACCGCGCCGGGTGATAGTGTTCAGGACGACGGAACAATTGTTCCAGGTCCGCATCACGCGGCCCCTGTCTGTCCGCACTTCGGCACATGCGGTGGATGTCAGTTGCAGCATATCGACGATCATGCCTATGCCGATTTTCTGCGCGACCGGATCAGGTCCGCACTTTCTGCTCAAGGCATTGCGTTCGAGCGATTCGAGGAAGCCCATGTTTCGCCGACCCATAGCCGCAGGCGCGCGGCTTTGACGGCAGAGCGCAAGGGGCGCCAAGTCCTGCTGGGGTTCAACGAAGCGTCCAGCCACAGGATAACCGATGTGCGCAGCTGTGCGGTCCTTGATCCGCATCTGGAGGATTTGGTTGCTCCATTGCGGCGGCTTCTGGCCACACTTCTGCCCGAACGGAAACGTGCAACAGTGCGTATGACGTGCGCAGATCAGGGCGTCGATCTCTTGCTCGCCGGAGTCGATGTCGAAGGTTTGGCAGCGACGGAATCGCTGACAGAATTCGCAGCACATCACAAACTCGCGCGGCTGTCGATTGATGAAGGCTTTGGGCCGTCGGCTCGCTGGGAGCCGCAGCCTGTTACGATCACGTTGGGGGCTGTGCCTGTTGCGCTCCCGGAAGGGGCGTTCCTTCAAGCAACCCCACAGGGTGAAGCTGCTCTGGTGAATGCCGTTCGTCACGCCGTAGCAAACCGTATCGCCATTGCAGACCTTTTTGCCGGGCTAGGCACTTTTGCCTTGTCGATTGATGGTGTCACTTACGCCGCAGAAGGAGGGCGTGATCCGCTCATCGCCTTACAGGCCTCTGCACGAAAGGCTGGGAAGCAAATTGCCTGCGAACACCGTGACCTGTTTCGACGAGCCCTTTCGCCAGACGAGCTTGATCGCTTCGACGCCGTAATCCTCGATCCGCCTCGGGCAGGAGCCAAGGAGCAGGTCGAGCAACTGGCAAAATCCAGGGTCGCCTGCATTGCCTATGCTTCATGTAACCCGTCGACCTTCGCTCGCGACGCCAAATTGCTCATCGACGCGGGCTACAGGTTGGATAGCATCAAGCCGGTTGGCCAGTTCCGATGGTCAACCCATGTGGAACTGGCAGCAACCTTCAACCGTTAGCCAGAGCAGACTGCCATAGCAGCCTGATACACAAGACAAACCAGCGTCAGACTTGACAGCACGAAGACGAGAAAACGCACCATCACGCGGTTCCAGAGCGCCTGAATGAGACTGTGGAGGATGCGCAGGATCACATAGATCCAGGCAATATGCGCATTGGGGCCATCCCCTGCGCCCGCTACGGCAAGTGTCAGCGCAACAGCGTAAAAGACCGTCGGCGCTTCGTGCAAATGGTTGTAGTTATGCGCAATCCACTGGACTTTTTCTGGCAGAACGCCGTCCAGTTTGGCGCCGGTTCCGCCCACCATGTTTGTGGTGTCCAGTTCCTTGACCTTGCCCATTGCGGGTATCCGCGTGGCGTACATCCAAAGCCACATGACCATGGTCCATGCGGCAAGTGCTACGATCGGCTGAAGAATTTCGCTTTTCATGTGTCAGACCCCCAAAGTGATGCGTACTGCGTTGATGGCAAGAACAAGGAGACAGCCTGTCGACAAGAAGAACAGGCCGAAACGGACCGGCATGACCTTGTTGACTGTTGCCTGCCAGATGCTGTGGACAATCCTGATGCCCGTATAGGCCCAGGCGAGCGTTGCGTTCATGCCGCCGCCTGCTCCTGAAAGCGCAAGAACAAAAACCGTCGCATAGAAAATCGTCGGCTGTTCCATCAGGTTTGTATAATTGTGTGATTTCCAGTTGACGCTTGGCGGCAGAACCGCATCCAGGTCCTGGCCACGTCCGCCGGGTGGAAAGGATTTCAGATCCATGCCGGATTTCGCAATGGCAGGGAATCTGGTCAGAGCCATCCAACCGAGCATGATGAGAGACCACAGCACAAGAACGGCCGCTGGCGCGAGTATGGTGTTTTCCAAGAGTTGCTCCCCTCCTTATTGTTATTGGGGTGGGGAAGCTGCCTCAGATCAATTGAGTTGTCAAAACAGACCGAATACTAGTCGAAAATTGCGCCCCATTTGCGCTTGGCGCGGGTCTTCCATGCTCCACGATGATAGGCATCGGATGCGAGCAAGGGCATAACCGAACCCGCTTCCGCGAAGACCATTTGTTCAATGCCGGTATTGACCTTGCCCCAGCTTGCCGCCTCCTGGAGCGTGGACGATGAGCATGCCCCGTCGCGGACATCCGCAACAGTGATCTGCACCGCATATTTGTGCACTTCGACATCCTCGTGGCCGAGGATTTCAGCGCAGACGACGGTATCCTGGATGAAGTTCTTGGGTACGCCGCCGCCGATCATCAGGAGGCCGGTCGTCCCTGCCTTGATCTTGATATCCGTGAGTTCTCGGAAGTCCGCCACGGCGTCGATCATCATATAGGGCTTGCCAGCCTTTGCGCGGTCGACCTGATGTTTGACCAAGCCAAAACCAGCCGAACTATCGACAAAGGCCGGGCAGAAAATAGGCACGTCATGTTCATATGCCAGTTTGACGAGGCTGTTGTCCTTCTTGCCATTCTCCGAGAGAAATTTCCCCATTTCGCGGATGAAGGCCCGGCTTGAATAGGCCTTTGGCTCGAGGCTTTCAGCGATCTGGTTGATTGTGAAATCACAGTCCTGCAGCTGTTCCTCATCAATATAGGTGTCATAGATGCGGTCGATATAGAGCGAACGCAGCGTATCATCGTCGGGTACTTCCAGCGCCTGATAATGTTTGTGGCCCAGCCCTTCGAAGAAATCCATGTCAACGATTGTGGCGCCGGTTGCAACCACGCCATCGACCATGTTGTTGCGGACCAATTCGGCATAGAGATCCATGCAGCCGCCAGCCGAAGTCGAACCTGCAATGACGAGGAAAATCGAACAATTCGGATCTTCGAGCATCTGGTTGTAGATGCCTGTTGCCTGCGCCAGATCGCGACTGGTGAAGCTCATCTTGCCCATCGCATCGATAATCGGGCGCGCGTCGAAGCTCTTGATGTCGATATGTTCGACTGTCTTGGACAGCAGCTCTGCCTTGCGCTGCGCGTTGATCTGGGGCGTAGTCATTCAAGAGTCTCCAAAATTTCCGATGTTATTCCCGCGAAAGCGGTAACCCAACGCGCCAATGCAATGGGCTGCCGCTTGCGCAGGAATGAAAAAATGCAGGGTGAGCGTTACAGCTTTACGACGTTTGACGAAAGCGTCGCTTCCGTCTCTTCCATGTAGAGCGATGCCATCGGCTCGTCGGTCACGACATGTGTGTCGCCATTGCCAAATCCGTTGAAACCGGTGCGCATTGCGCAGCCATAGGCCCCAAGCATGCCGATTTCGATATAATCGCCGGCGGCAGTGTCTGCAGGGAGCAAAAACGGGCCTGCCATATGATCGGCATCGTCGCATGTCGGGCCATAGAAGCTGAACGCCATGTCGCGCACGTCCGATTGCGGTTCCCGCAGAAGCTGGACCGGAAACCGCCAGCCGACATGCGCAGCATCATAGAGTGCGCCATAGGCGCCGTCGTTGATATAGAGCTCATTGCCACGCCGACGCTCAACACGGACGATCAGGGAAGAGTATTCGGCGCTGAGCGCCCGGCCGGGCTCGCACCAAAGTTCAGAGGAGTAGCTGACCGGCAAATCCTCGAACGAACGATGGATTGCGTCAAAATAGCGCTCAAGCGCCGGCGGCTCCATGCCGGGATAGATGCTTGGGAAACCACCGCCGACATCGACCACATCGACCGTCACTGCTGACTCGACAATGGCCGCGCGCACACGCTCCATCGCGTCAACATAGGCCTTTGGAGACATCGCCTGGCTGCCAACGTGAAAGCAGATGCCCAATGCGTCGGCAACCTGCCTCGTGGCGATCAGAAGCTGTTTCATTTCAGCAGGATCAGCACCGAACTTTGCAGCAAGGCTAAGCTTGGAATGTTCAGACGACACACGGATGCGGACGCAAAGCGTCAAATCCGTCGCACCTTTGGTAGCGCGAACGATCTTGTCCAGTTCTTCGAGAGAATCGAGCGAAAATATGCGAACACCGTGTTCGAAATAGGCTTCGGCGATCGCTTCTTCGGCCTTGATCGGGTGCATGAAGCACAAAGTCGCATCGGGCGCGATCTCCCGCACCAGACGAACCTCATTGAGCGAGGCTGTATCGAAGTGGGTAATTCCGCTCTCCGACAAGAGCCGGATCAGGTCGGGCGACGGATTGGCCTTCACTGCATAGAGAGACTTTCCCGGAAACTTCTCAACAAAGAAGCGGGCAGCACGCACTGCGGCATGCGGACGAATGAGCGTGACCGGTTGTGCCGGTCGCAGGGCTGTCGCTAGCCCCAGCGCGCTATGGTGCGTGTGCAATTCAAGGGACCTCCAAATGGATTCAGTTCAAGCAAGGCCGCCTTACGGTTATTGGAAGTCCCCTTGGGGCAGCGGCAGGCGATATATGAACTGCGCCCCCCCTTGTAAAGTATAACTGCATGGACAAATGCTCGCTCATGAATGAGGCCGAATTCACGACCAGAAAGCCAGGATTTCCGGGCGTCATGCGGGCCTATGAAAAAGTCTCGGCCATTTTGCCGCCGACGCCGGTGATGTCATTTGAGATCAATGACAGGCAGGTTTGGGCCAAGGCCGATTCGCTGCAGCCGATTGGTGCCTTCAAGCTTCGGGGCGCGTGGCACAGGCTGACGGACCTCTCCGAAGCCGAAAGGGCTCGGGGTGTGGTCGCATTTTCGAGCGGAAATCATGCCCAGGGTGTTGCATGGGCCGCATCGCGGCTTGGTATCGCTGCAACAATCGTGATCCCTCGCGACGCGCCGTCGATCAAGGTCGAAGCGACACGGTCATGGGGTGCGGAAATCATTCTCTATGATCGAGCAAAGGAGGACCGTGCTGAAATCGCAGCGCGGATTGCCTCAAAAAGTGGCGCAACGGTGGTGCCGAGTTTCGATGATCCCTGGATTATTGAGGGTCAGGGAAGTGCTGGCTTGGAGGCAATCAAACAGTTGGGTTTCGAACCCGACCTGATTGTGACGCCATGTGGTGGAGGCGGTTTGGCAGCAGGGCTCGCGCTCTCGGCTCCCCACGCCCAGATTGCCATTTCGGAGCCGGAAGGATGGGATGACATGAAGCGCTCGCTTGAGGGCGGAGTCATTGTTCCCGTCGGGCCGAATCCGCCGTCAACAGCGTGTGATGCCTTGCAAACGCTGCTCGTCTCGCCGCTGACATTCGATGTGTTGCGATCACGTGGAGCTAAAGGGGTTGCCGTATCTGATGGCGAAATCGGTATGGCAATGCGCTTTGCTCGCAACACGCTCGGACTGACCCTGGAACCCGGAGGCGCTGCAGGGCTGGCGGCGTTGCTGTATGAAAAGGTGGAACCTGTCGGGAGGACTCTTGTCATGTTGTCCGGGGGGAATGTTGAACCGGCAGTCTTTGCTGCCATGACGAAGGGCTAGATTTCCAGATGCTTTCTCAAGAGACCTTCGACGTTTTGCTTTCGGTAGCCATGCTGGTGGTGATCGCCCTGGTTTGGGGCGGCACCTTCCTGTTGAGGCGCGGAACGGATCGCAAGCGTGCAGTCCTGATGCTGCTTGCAGCCCTGGTCCTGCTTGGCAATATTCTTATCTGGACATGGCCATCTTGACCATCACCGGTCAGGCAAATGATCCAGGGTCAAGCGAATTTCGCGCAGGGTTCGTACCGTCGTCGCGAGATCTGCACTCGGTATCTCAGCCACAAGCTGTTCAAATTCCGGTGCCATTGAACGGATTTTTTCTTCCTGCGCTTCACGCCCTGCTTCGGTCACAAAGACGACCGCGTTGCTGTCCCGGCTGAGCGGCGGCGTTACAGTCACAAAACCCTTGGCTTCAAGCGAAGCGATCTTGCTAAGCGTGTAGGCTTCGTCTTCCTGGAATGCCCAGGCAATTCCCCCGATTGTGTCAGGATCGGGATGCGTCCTGTTGAAGTAGTTCAATATGCCAAATTCGCCTGCGCCCGCCGGATTGTCGCTAATGCGCTCGATGCGCGTGCGGGCAAGATGTTCTATGATTGCGACTTCTGTAAACAGGCCCAGAAGGGTCTCTTCCATATCCGTCATGACAAGTCCTCATCGGATGGGGGATTGCGGATCAAGGCGCATATCGAGGTATTTGTCGACCGACGCCATCAATTCTGTCTGTTCATTCTCAAAGAAATGATTGGCGTTGCGGATTTCATCGTGATGAATAGTGATGTGCTTTTGCGTGCGGAGCTTATCAACCAGCTTCTGTACCGAATTTGGCGTAACCACTTCATCTCCTGTGCCCTGTATGATGATTCCCGAAGAAGGGCAGGGTGCAAGGAAGGTAAAATCGTACATGTTTGCGGGTGGAGCGATGGAGATGAATCCCTTGATTTCCGGCCGCCGCATGAGCAGCTGCATGCCAATCAGGGCACCGAAGCTGTAGCCGGCAATCCAGGTGGTTTGAGCTTCAGGATGGATCGACTGAACCCAATCGAGTGCTGATGCAGCATCCGACAGTTCGCCAATGCCACTGTCAAAGCTGCCTTGCGACTTCCCTACGCCACGAAAATTGAACCGAAGAGTTGCAAAACCGCGGCGCACGAACGTCTGGTAGAGGGATTGGACGATGCGATTGTTCATCGTGCCGCCGCCTTGGGGATGTGGGTGCAGGATCATGGCCACAGGCGCACGAGGGCGCGGGCCGGGGTTGAAACGTCCTTCAAGCCGACCTTCGGGGCCGGGGAAAATCACTTCTGGCATGGATCACTCGCAGACTTTGTTCGAACGGTGCACAGAACGGGCTGTGCGAACTTGATGGCGCCTATATAGGAACGTGTGTCCATTTCGCAATCATTCGGAACACGGCAATTGAACGAACGTCTCTATCTTGATCATGCAGCAACGACTCCCGTGCTCTCAGTTGCTCGTCAGGCGATGCTCGAAGGCCTGAAACATTGGGCAAATCCGTCCTCACCCCATGCCGAAGGGCGGGCAGCTAGAGCAGCGCTTGAAGATGCACGGGAGCGGATCAAGGCCGCTCTGGGATGGGAGCATGAGTTGATCTTCACCAGCGGCGCAAGCGAGGCCCTGGGCATTGCGCTTGGTCGTGGCGTGGCCGATGCCTTCATTGTGTCGGCCGTCGAGCACGATGCCGTCCATCGTTCGGCGCCGGAAGCATATTTCCTGCCAGTCGGCACTGATGGTCTTGTCGCGCGTGACGCGCTGTTCGGCCGACTGGCGGCGCTGGGCGCCAAGCAACCCCTGGTAGCGATCCAGCACGTTAACAATGAAACAGGTGTCATCCAGCCGCTTGAAGAGCTGGGAGCCGTCGTGCGCCAGGCTGGCGGTATCTTGCTGGCTGATTGTGCCCAATCTGCTGGCAAGCTGACATTGCCCGATGCCGACATCATTGCCGTTTCCGCGCACAAGCTTGGCGGGCCGCCCGGCATTGGTGCGCTCCTGGTCCGGGATCTTGGCCTGATCACACCTTCCGGTGGACAGGAAAAAGGCTATCGGGCGGGAACTGAGAACCTCCCGGGGGCAATGGGATTTGCAGCGGCTTGTGAAGCTAGCCGCGCGTGGCTGTCACGGGCCGCCGATCTCCGGTCACATCTCGATGGGGCGATAGAAGGGGCGGGAGGTGTGATTGTCTCAAAATCGAGCTCAAGAATTGCGACCATCGCAAGCTATCGGATGCCTGGCAAACCTGCCTCGGCACAACTGATCCAGTTCGATATGGCGGGCATCGCGGTGTCGGCCGGAAGTGCCTGTTCGTCCGGAACATTGAAGCCGAGCCGTGTGCTCGCGGCTCAAGGTTGGAACGAAACCGAGGCCGGTGAGACAGTCCGTGCGAGTTTTGGCCCTGACACGAGCCGTGCAGACATTTACCGCTTCATCGAGGCGTGGAAACGTATCTCCCCGTGACCATATATCTCGACTATCAGGCAACGACCCCCCTTGCACCCGAAGTCCGCGTTGCCATGCGACCTTGGCTGGACGAAAAATTTGCTAACCCCCATTCGGCCCACAAGCTGGGCAGGGAGGCTGCAGCTGCAATCGAATTGGCGCGCGAAGCGATTGCTGAGCTACTGCCAAAGGGGGGGCGGGTCTATTTCACGAGCGGAGCAACTGAGGCTCTGAACTGGGCCCTGCGCGGAATTCCGGGTCGCGGGGGTCTGTTGATTGCCGAAACTGAACATGCGGCCGTTCGGGATACGGCACAATGGCTCCAGAAGGACCGCCGCAAGGTTGCGCTCTTGCCTGTTGGAGCTGACGGGCTGCTTGCCACTGGATTCAAAATTCCCAAGGGTACTCAGCTGGTTTCGACGATGCTGGTCAACAATGAAATCGGCGTGATTCAGCCGATCTCCGAATTGGCTGAGGCTGCGCATCAAGCCGGCGCATTGTTCCTGTGCGATGCTGTTCAAGGCTTTGGGCGGATGGACATTCCTGACGGGCCGGACCTGATTGCGATCAGCGCGCACAAGATTCATGGACCCAAGGGCATTGGCGCCCTTTGGGTGCGCAATGGCATCCAGTTGGAACCGCTCCTTTATGGCGGCGGGCAGGAGGGTGGGCTTCGCTCAGGCACACTCTCTCCGGCGCTGTGCGCCGGATTTGGCGTGGCAGCGAAGGTGGCCCAACAGCGACTGGAGGCCGATGCGATCCATGTCCAGCAGCTCTGGGACGTGGCCATCAGCATGTTGCCGAAGGGCTGGATAATCAACGGTGCGACAACGCCGCGCTACAAGGGCAACCTCAACTTGAGGCGAGACGGGCTTGATGCCTCGCGGCTGATTTCGGAATTGCGCATGATTGCCTTTTCGGCGGGCTCTGCTTGTGCAAGCGGGTCTGGCCGACCGAGCCACGTCTTGAAGGCCATCGGGTTGGATGACCGCGACGCACGTTCCTCGATCCGGCTTGGCTTTGGTCGTTACACCACGGTGGCGGAGCTTCGTGAAGCGCTGAGGCTGATCTTCCATGCCGCAGACGGACAGATGGCCATCGCGGCATGATGCGCGTTCGTTTCGAAAGCGCCGATGGGCAGACAATCTCTGAGGCTGAGGGGCAGGACGGTGTATCCCTGCTCGAGGTTGGACAGGGAATAGGACAGCCCCTCGAAGGGACGTGCGAAGGCCAGATGGCCTGTTCGACATGTCATGTGATCGTCCATGCTGAATGGTTTTCCAGGCTTCCCAAGGCAAGTGACGAGGAAGAGGATATTCTTGACCTTGCCGCCTGCGCCACCCGCCACAGCCGATTGGCCTGCCAGATTCTTCTGAGCGCCGAACTCGATGGCCTGACTGTGCGAATCCCGCCGGAAAGCCGGAACATGCAGGGACGTTGATTTTTGCCGCCGCTGCGACCATATGCGCGGCGGGAGTCGGGCGGACGGTGCACTCGCCAACCTGGTCAGGTCCGGAAGGAAGCAGCCACAACGAATTCGTATCGGGTCGCCCGGCTCCTACTTTCCCCCTTCGACAAAGGCCCGTGCTGTGCATAGAGTGGGACTATGTCAGAATCATTCGATCTTGGTGAACCGCCTCAGCCAAAGCCGTCGGGCGCCTATCGCGTCCTCGCTCGCAAATACCGGCCACAGCGGTTTGGTGAGCTCATTGGCCAGGATGCGATGGTCACCACGCTGGGCAATGCCATCAAGCGGGATCGGCTGGCACATGCATTCCTTCTGACTGGCGTTCGCGGGGTAGGGAAGACATCGACAGCGCGCCTCATTGCCAAGGCTTTGAACTGCGAAAAGGGACCGACAATCGATCCCTGCAACGCATGCGAAGCCTGTGTCGCGATTGCCGAAGGTCGGCACATGGACGTGGTTGAGATGGACGCGGCGTCAAATACAGGCGTTGACGATGTCCGCGAAATTATCGAAGCCGTGCGCTATGCTGCGGTTTCGGCGCGCTACAAGGTCTACATCATCGACGAAGTTCACATGCTGTCCAAGAACGCCTTCAATGCGCTTCTGAAAACGCTCGAAGAACCGCCGCCGCATGTGAAGTTCCTGTTTGCAACGACCGAAGTCAACAAAGTGCCGGTCACGGTGCTCTCACGCTGTCAGCGCTTCGACCTGCGGCGGATTTCAGCTGAATCACTTGCAAGGCATTTTGCTGCCATCGTCAAATCCGAAGACGTGATGGCCGAAGACGAAGCACTAGCGCTCATCGCAAGTGCCGCGGAAGGTTCGGTCCGCGATGGCTTGTCGATCCTGGATCAGGCAATTGCCCATGCGGCATTGGATGGCGGGGGGGCAGTTTCGGCCCGCCAGGTGAGAGATATGCTTGGCCTTTCGGATCGCGGCGCCATTCGCAAGCTGTTCGGCACGTTGCTGGTTGGCGACAGTGCCAGTGCGCTTGCTGCCCTGCAGGAGCAGCGTGATCTCGGCGTCGAACCTGCTGCCGTGCTGCGCGGATTGCTTGAATTGACCCACCGGACGACGCTTGCAAAAGTCGGCGCTCCTGTTGACGCAACCCAGTCAACGGAAGAGCGGGATGCTCTTGAAGGCTGGGCCTCCAGCCTCTCATTCGCCATGCTGCATCGCATCTGGCAGCTGCTTCTGAAGGGGCACGATGAGGTTTCTCGTGCCGCGCATCCGGGCGAGGCGGCAGACATGGCACTGCTGCGGATCATTCACGCGAGCCAGTTGCCCGATCCGGGCGAACTCGCGCGCAAACTTGAAGCCGGGCAAACGGTGGCAGTGCAAGCGCAATCGGTTCCACAGGCCGTTGGCGCTCCAAACGCGGCCCTGCATCCTGTCCCGAAGGACTTTCCCGCCCTGATTTCCATGCTTGAGAGCAACGGAAAGCCGCATATGGGGCAGCAGCTTCATGATTTCACAGGGCTGCTGCGATATGCGCCGCCTGAGCTTGAGCTGGCTGCCGTCAAAATGCTCCCCGACGATTTTGCGCGGGACTTGGCGACGGCACTCAAATCACTCACGGGTCTGGCCTGGCAGGTTCAGCTGTCTGAGGAACGTGCCGCGCCATCGCTGCTTGATCAGGATCGCCAGCGCGAAAATGAGGCACGGGATGCGATCCTCGCCGATCCTGCGGTCATGGCCGCGATGCGTGCATTCCCGGATGCCCAACTGATTGATTTTGACCGCCAGGAACAACGGAGTGTGATTGCATGAAGTCGCTCGATGATATCATCAAGATGGCCCAGAATGTTCAGGAACAAATGGGGCAGGCGCAGGCCAATCTCGATTCCATTGAGGTTGAGGGCATCGCTGGCGGCGGACTGGTCAAGATTCGCGCTACGGCCAAGGGCCGCATTTTGGGCGTAACGATCGATGAAAGCCTTCTCAACCCATCGGAAAAGCAAATCGTCGAAGACCTGATTGCTGCTGCGATCAACGATGCTCGCACCCGGGCTGACGCCGTTTCGTCCGAAGAAATGAGCAAGATGACAAGCGGTCTGCCGCTGCCTCCGGGGTTCAAACTGCCTTTCTGATTTGCAGTTCGGCGATCCACCGGATGGCTTTTCTCGTTAGGGCTGGGGTGTCGGCGATCCGTTGGCACGGTAAATTTCGCCGCCTTTCATGACAAAATCTATCTTGCCGAATTGCGCAGGGTTCGAAAGCGGATTGCCCATCGTAGCGACCAAGTCTGCATATCGGCCAGGTTGGATCGACCCGATATCGTTTGCCGCGCCAATCAGTTCGGCCGCATTTCGCGTTGCTGTGAACAATGCCTCCAAAGGGGACATTCCGGCTGCGATCATCAAACGAAACTCGGTCGCGTGGTCGCCTTCACCAATGTCGCTGCCAAAGGCAATTTTTACACCTGATCGAAGAGCCAAAGGAAAATTCTTGACCGGCAGAAGGTCGTTGGCGAGTTCCTTTGCAGCAGTGCCCGGTTGCAGCAGTTCCGGATAGTCACGAGCGGTGACATAAAAGACATCATAGACGGTCAGGGTCGGCACGAGGTAAGTGCCGCGGGCTTTCATCAGCTCCAGCGCCTGTTCGCTTGCGAACGATCCATGTTCGACTGAATCGACGCCGGCGCGAACCGCAACGTCGATCGCTCCGGATGGATAGATATGTGCTGCGACTTTCATACCGTTTGCGTGAGCGGTTTCGATCGCAGCCTGTATCTCGGCATCTGTCATCAGTTGCTGGCGGGGATCATCGCCCGTCGAGGCTATGCCGCCGGAAGGCGTGATCTTAATCAGGTCCGCCCCGCGGCGCTTGTGCTCCCTCACGCGTAAACGGGCCATTTCGACGCCATCCACGATACCATTGGACCAAGCCGGATGATCGAGTCGCGCATCGAGGCCGCTGCGGATATCCCCATGGCCCGCAGTGGGGCCAAGCGGTTCAAGTGAAACCCAAAGGCGCGGTCCAGCCAACTTCCCTTCAGATATCGCATTTCGGAGCGCTACCGTTTCATCCCCGCCGCCAACATCGCGCGCGCTGGTGAACCCTTGCTGGAGCATGGCGCTCGCGAACCGTGCGCCGTCGAACGCGCGGTCGATGTCGTTGTGCGTGAAGGCATATTCCAGTGCGTTAGCGCGGCTCGGCAGGAGCGCGGACATATGGACATGGCAATCGATAAATCCGGGCATCACCGTCTCGCCGGACAAATCGATGATCTTGGCTCCCGCGGGCTTCACAAATCCCGCGACCACATTTGTGATGCGATCATCGTGAACGAGGATAGATACTTGATATTTCGGGCTACGGGAAACGCCGTCCAACAAAGTGCCTGCGTGAATGACGAGGTCGCGCGCCTGGACCATGGTTCCAAAAAAGGCGGCGCTCAGAATGGCAACGCCCAATAAGAGGTTTCTAATCATCCCTTGCTACTTCCCTCTGGCTCAAACTGTAGGCTGACCGTTGCACCAATATACCAACGCGCCCGTCATCCGATGCAAATCGTCATAAATACAAGTGCCTTAGCGCAGGCAGGCGTCGAGCGCATCGCGCCTTACAACGCCAACATTAGCCGCCAGCCTATTGCCGTGACGCCTGGTAAATCCTCTCGGACTCACGGCATCGCGCTTTTTGGGGAGTGGCAAGATCGCCGCGATCCGCGCTGCTTCCGTCGGGCTCAGGTCACTCGCGTCATGCCCGAAATAGCGCTGTGCGCCCGCGTTGGCTCCATAAGTGCCAATGCCGGTTTCCGCGATGTTGAGATAGACTTCCATGATCCGTCTTTTTCCCCACACGGTTTCGATCAGGAGGGTGAACCAGGCTTCAAGGCCCTTTCTGAAGAAGCCGCCGCCCTGCCAGAGAAACGCGTTCTTGGCCGTTTGCTGGCTGATCGTCGATCCGCCTCGAATGCGACCGCCACGGGCATTTCGGGCTGCGGCCTTGAGGATCGCCTCGCGGTCAAATCCGCCATGTGTGCAAAATTTTCCATCCTCTCCGGCAATGGCTGCGCGGGCCATGTCCGGGTCCATTGCTGAAAGGCTCATCCAATCCTTGTGCAGGCTGTGGCCGGACAGCACATCGCCCATCATCGTGAGTGTAATTGGGGGCGGCACGAACTTGTAAACGACGACCCAGAGGATCGAGCCGACGATGAAGTAGAGTAAGGCCCGGCCAAGTGTCCCGCTCGCACGGCGGATGAAGTTCTTGTTTCTGCGCACTGCCATTCCGTCACCTAAACTGTGCTGTCACCGCCGCGCAAGTCCTCCTTGGCATGGGCAGTGTCTGAAGCTGAATCTGAAATTTGATTGGAGCCGCCGCCCATGGGATGCGATAACGGTTGGGTTGTGACCATTTGCGCATTCGTTGTTGGCCAGAGCCAAAAATATCACGCGGCTTGGCGGAAACTGAACTCCGCAAGCCGGGTCTTGCTTGTTGCGTCTGTCCTGGCAGCGCCTTTCATTCTGTTGATTCTAATTCTGCCGACTCTTCAGTCCGTGGCGCCATCCAGAATAGCTCCGATCGTCGCAGGACAGCCACCTGAAGTCGCTCCTGTCGAGCTGCTTCAGATCACCCCTGAAAGAGCGCTGGCCATCAACGCAGCAATCCCATTTGCCAAGGGACCACTTGTTGGATCCTTGCCCTATCATTTCGGGCGCAAGAATCCCGATTTCGAGAGGGCCCGCGACTGTCTGGCGTCCGCCGCCTGGTATGAGGCTGGAGACGATTCCGCCGGACAGCGCAGTGTCATGCAAGTGGTGCTTAACCGATTGATGCACCCGGCATTTCCGAAGACGGTGTGTCGAGTTGTTTTCCAGGGCGAGGACCGCACAACCGGATGCCAGTTCACCTTTACATGCGATGGCGCCCTCGCGCGACGGTCGCCATCTGAAAAGGCGTGGAAAAGGGCTCAGGCCATTGCCGAATTGGCACTTAGTGGAACAGTCGACTCATCGGTTGGCCTTGCCACCCACTATCACACCGATTGGGTCGTCCCGAACTGGAGCGGCTCGCTCGACAAGATTGCGCGAGTAGGCTCGCATCTGTTTTTCCGTTTTCGCGGCTTTTGGGGCCAACGGGCCGCTTTGCGTCGGCCTCCGGCGCCAACGGAGCCATTGGAAGCAAAGCTCGCCGCCTTGTCTCCGGCCCATGTCCCGGCAGAGAATGGCGCTTTTGTCATGCCAAAGCCCGATGATGCGGACATCCTCGCACTTGTCGCTCGATTGCAGAAACTTGGCCCAAACCATCCAGGGCCAGAGCCTTTGCAGCAATCTGCAAATGGCCAGGTGAGTCTCAAGGGAAATTCTCTGGCAGCTTCGGACGAGGCCAAGGGCCTGTTTGCGCTGACGCTTGACCTGAACCGGGCGCCCGGGAGCTATGTTCTAGTTGCCAGATCGCTTTGCGGGGATCGCGCGCGTTGCACTGTTCTCGGGTGGCGCAGGGGCGGATCGCCCGCGAGCATCGGCGAGTTTCGGGCCAAGCGAGGTTCCGCGCTGTTCAGCTATCAGGTGACCGGGAAAGGGCAGGAAAAGAGCCTATGGGATTGTCGGGAAATGCCGAGGTCTCCGGACCAGTGCATGCCCGGCACAACCCCATCCGATCCCAAAGAAGCCTCGAATACTGGCTAAGCGGGGAGGAGCTTTTTCTCGCCGGCCAACCGCATCATTGCCTTTTGCAGCTTCTCGAACGCGCGCACTTCAATCTGCCGTACCCGCTCACGGCTCACGCCATGGGTCTGGCTCAGTTCTTCCAGGGTTTTCGGGTCTTCGACCAGCCGACGCTCCGTGAGAATATCCTGCTCGCGCGGGTTGAGCGTGGTCATGGCTTCAGCCAGCAAGGCATGACGCACGACACGCTCTTCGGCATCCGCATAGGCTTCGTCCTGCAGCGGACCGGTATCCATGAGCGTATCCTGCCACTGCCCTTCGCCGTCTTCATTGAGCGAGACATTGAGCGAGGTATCTCCGCCATTGGCCATGCGGCGGTTCATGCTGACCACTTCGGCTTCGGTTACGCCCAAATCCTTTGCGATCTTCTTCACGTCTTCGGGGCGCAGATCGCCATCTTCGAACGCAGCAAGATTGCTCTTCATCCTTCTGAGATTGAAGAACAATTTCTTTTGCGCGGCCGTCGTGCCGATCTTGACGAGGCTCCAGGAACGCAAGATGAATTCCTGGATGGAAGCCTTGATCCACCACATGGCATAGGTCGCCAGGCGGAAGCCGCGATCGGGTTCGAATTTTTTCACACCCTGCATGAGGCCAATATTGCCTTCAGAAATCAGCTCATTCACCGGCAGACCGTAACCGCGATATCCCATGGCGATTTTCGCGACGAGACGAAGGTGGCTCGTGACAAGCTTCGCGGCCGCTTCAGGATCCTGATGTTCCTGAAAACGCTTGGCGAGCATATATTCTTCTTCCGGCGAAAGCAGCGGAAACTTCCGGATTTCGGCCAGGTAGCGGTTGAGACCAGCCTCACTCCCGAGGGTCGGGATTGTGGCAGGAACATTCGATTTCACAGCGACTGATTTTGCAGCCATTTTAACTACTTCTCCCTGCGCCTCAATCTTGATGACGGAGCGCTTACTTGATCCTCTTATACACGAAGAATGCTGAACAGTCTCTGCATATCCTCCGGAATTTTGCTTTCGAACCTGCAATTTTTACGATCAACCGGATGAACAAAACCGATCACTGCGGCGTGAAGGGCCTGACGATGGAACCCCAGGTCCTTCAGAAGCTCGCGGTGCGTCGGTCTGGTCCGGCCATAGACCGGATCGCCCAGCAATGCGTGACCAATGGAGGCCATGTGTACGCGCACCTGATGCGTGCGACCTGTTTCAAGCTGGCATTCTATCAGCGCCGCATCTCTGAGTGGCTCCAAGAGGCGGTAATGAGTCACGGCCCTTTTGCCCCGATCAGGCTCGACAATCGCCACTTTCTTGCGATTCAGCGGCGATCGGGCCAGTGAAGCGTCAACTGTTCCGTTCGTCGGATTGGGAACTCCGTTGGCGATAGCCAGATAGCGCCGTTCGATGCTGTGCGCGGCAAATTGCTTTGCCAGTCCTTCATGTGCTCGGTCAGTCTTGGCCACGACCAAGAGCCCCGAAGTGTCCTTGTCTATTCGGTGCACGATACCGGGACGCGCCACTCCACCAATGC
This sequence comes from Sphingomonadales bacterium, assembly GCA_016704425.1. GTDB lineage: Bacteria > Pseudomonadota > Alphaproteobacteria > Sphingomonadales > Sphingomonadaceae > Aquisediminimonas. Next base: position 431,609 of record JADJAC010000002.1, on the reverse strand, counting down.
CAGAAAGCCGTCCTCTGCAGTGATATAGCAGGGCGTTGACCAATGTCCCATCGAAGTTGCCGGCAGCCGGGTGAACAACCAAACCCGCCGGTTTGTCCACCACCAGCAGGTGATCGTCTTCGTAGACAATTTCGAGCGGAATATCCTGCGCTTCGGCCGTTGATTCGCGCGGTTCAGGAATTGTCAGGTCATAGGCTGTGCCAGTGCGAGCCTTTGAGGAAGGATCACGAACTGCGACGCCCGCCGAATGGACCTCTCCTGATGATATCAGGGTCTTGATCCGCTCACGCGAAAGCAAGGGAACAAGTGCGGCAAGCGCCCGATCCAGCCGCCAGCCGTCCATCTCGGCCGTGATTGTCGCGTTCACGCTGGAACCCCCTTGTGTCATCGCCTAGGGATGTGGCGATGGCTTTGCGAATATCAAGGGCGCTGCAGGCGCAAATGCTCGCTGAAGCAGCCCGCGCGCCCGAACGCGAGATATGCGGGCTGCTGTTTGGCACATCGGGCGAACATGTCGCGGCAGCACATAGCTGTGCCAATGTTGCCGCCGACCCGTCGCGTGCGTTCGAAATCGATCCGCTTGCGCTGATTGCGGCACACAAGGCTCAACGCGGCGGGGGGCCGAACCTGATCGGCTGGTATCACTCGCATCCCAACGGCAGGCCAGAGCCGTCTCCCTGTGACCGCGATGCGGCGAACGAAGTAGGGAAACTGTGGCTCATCATCGCGCAGGGAAATGTGCGTGCGTGGCGCGCGACGGGTGCCGGAACGCTCCTTGAGATTCCGCTTGAACTCGTGGACTGAAGGGCCCGCCTTGCAACAGCGGCGCGCTTCGGCCAATGGGGCTGCAGAGCGGGGGATTTGATTTCATGGCGATGGATGCAATCGATTTTGCGAGCCTCTTGTGTTCAAGGCTTTGCCACGACATGTTGAGCCCGGTTGGAGCGCTCAACAACGGCATTGAGCTTCTCGCGGACGAACACGACCCTGAAATGCGCGGTAAAGTGCTTGAATTGCTGTCGGACAGTGCGCGCGCATCCGCCAACAAATTGAAGTTCTTTCGTCTTGCTTTCGGAGCGGCTGGCGGCTTCGGCGATCAGGTCGATGCGAGAGAGGCAAAGACAGCGATAGAGGGCCTGTTCGGCGGCGGGGGGCGCATTCAGCTCGGTTGGCTCGTTGAGGATGCCACATTGTCCAAGCCGGCGATAAAATTGCTTCTGAATCTGGCGCTCATCGCTGGTGACGCGCTTGTTCGCGGTGGCCGTCTGGACGTTGGCGCAGAAACCTCCAATGGCATAACTGAAATTGCCATTCGCGCAGAAGGCGATCGCTTGGTCCTGGATCCGGAACTTCGCCTTGCGCTGCTCGGTCAGGTCGATGAGGACAAACTTGCGCCTCGTGCCGCCGCAGCATGGTTGGCGCACAAACTTGCTGCTTCCGGTGGAGGCGCAATCCAAGCATCGGATCCCGCCGAGCCATTCCTGCTTTTCGGAGCAACCATCCGCGCGGCATAGCAACCGTTTTGATCCACCCGGAATACGGATAAGGGGAGGATATGCATTCGGACGCCACTCGGTATGCCCACCCGGAAGGGCTGACGGCACGCGATATCTTGATTGCGTGTGTGATGAATATCATGTGGGGGCTCAACCTTATTGCAGTAAAGATGGGCGTCGATCTGGTTTCGCCCCTGACGGCGGCGTGGTTGCGACAAGCGATGGTCCTTGCCATTTGCTTGCCGGCGCTCAAGATCATTCCCGGCAAGATGCGCGAATTGCTCTTGCTTGGGGTCCTTTCGGGCGCGCTCTTCTATATCTTCGTGAATCTTTCGCTCGCGGTGTCAGACAATGTGAGCGCGCTCGCAATTGCCGGGCAGCTTGGTGTGCCGTTTTCGCTGATCATGGCAGTTATGTTCCTCGGAGAGAGAATCCATGGGCCACGCATGATCGGGATTGGACTTGCCTTTGGTGGCGTTGTGATGCTCGTCTTCGATCCCGCTGCCGCGCATGAACAGATGGGCATCGCATTGACAGCCGTGTCTTGCCTGATCTGGGCATTTTGCTCCCTCATCCAGCGAAGGCTGATTGGCACACCGGTGCTGACAATCTATGCGTGGGTGGGCCTGATGGGGACGATCATATTGTTTCCAATCGCCTTTTATTTCGAGCCCGAGAGCTTTTCCGGCCTTGCAGACATTCCGCTTTCGACCTTTGGCTGGATTCTGTTTTCTGCATTGGGGTCTACCGTGGTCGGGCAGGGCGCCATGAGCTTCCTGCTCCAGCGCCATCCGGTTTCAAGCGTGATCCCGCTGTCACTGGTCTCGCCTGTGATTGCGGTTGTCGCATCATCGCTTTATTTTGGAACCAAGTTGACATCACTCATGATAATCGGTGGCGTGATCGTGATGATGGGTGTTGCGATTGTCACGATCAGGACGGCCAAGGCGAAGGAGGCGGAGCAGCGATCATGAATGCGATCATCGACACGCCTTCGCCCAATTTCGACGAGCGGGTGCTGCCGATCACGATGGTTGTCCTTCACTACACCGGAATGCCGGATGCTGCATCTGCCATTGCGCGGTTGAGCGATCCCGAAGCAAAGGTTTCCGCGCATTATGTGGTCGCAGAGGACGGTCAGGTTGTGCGCATGGTCGATGAAAGCAAGCGTGCCTGGCATGCCGGGAAATCATTCTGGCGCGGGGTTACAGATGTTAATTCGGCAAGTGTCGGGATCGAGATCGTCAATCCTGGGCACGAATTCGGGTATCGGCCGTTCCCCATTGCGCAGATCGACGCTGTTATCGGATTGATGCATGAAGTGACGTTGCGTCACCGCATTACGCGCGGAAATGTCGTGGGCCATTCGGATATCGCGCCCGCCCGCAAGGATGATCCAGGCGAGCTCTTTCCTTGGGACAGGTTGGCTAGACTGAGACTGGCGCTGCCTAGTCCGACGAAAAACCTTATGGATCCCCACTGGACCGATGCCGGCTTCCTGCTGGCCCTTGAGCGGTTCGGCTATGATGTGACAGACCCCCTCGCTGCGGTGCGGGCCTTCCAGCGACGTTTCCGGCCGGGGACGATAGACGGGATAATTGATGGGGAATGCCGCGCGAAGTTGCTTGCGCTTCTGCTTCCGCGGCCAATGGGAGACGACTGATGCAGATATTCGTGACAGGAGCATCAGGGTTCGTCGGTGGTGCCGCGACCCGTGCGTTGATCGCACATGGCCACAAGGTAGTAGCCATGTCGCGGTCCGAGCGGTCCGACGCCGCCATCATGGACATGGGAGCCAAGCCGGTACGATGTGATCTCGCGTCATTGGAGCCCGCACACATGAAAGGCTGCAAGGCGGTGGTTCATTGTGCCGCTTTTGTTGAGGCGTGGGGGCCGCGTGATGCATGGTTCGAAGCAAATGTGCTCGGCACTCAGCATGTCCTTGACGCCGCGCGGGCTGCAGGCATCAGGCGGTTCATCCATATTGGCACGGAAGCGGCCATTGTGCATGGTCAGGATATACACGATGCGGATGAGACCTATCCGCTTTCGCCCAACTCTCCCTTCCCATATTGCGCGACCAAAGCCGAAGCAGAATTGCGCGTGCGGGCTGCCAATGAGCCGGGCGGGATGGAAACAATCGTTCTTCGCCCCAGATTTATCTGGGGTCCGGGGGATACGACGCTCTTGCCAGCGGTAGAAGCCATGGCGAAATCCGGCCAATGGATGTGGATCGGCGGCGGCAAGGCCATGACTTCTACAACCTACATCGACAATCTTGTGCAGGCGATTGAGCTCGCGCTCACGAAAGGGCGTGGGGGAGAAGCCTATTTCATTCTTGATGACGGCAACATTTCGATGAAGGACATCATTACAGGAATGGCCTCAAGCCGCGGCCTCACTCTTCCTGACAAGGCGATCCCGGCATGGATTGCCGATATTGGCGGAATGGTTTGCGAGGGTATCTGGCGCCTTTTTCGGTTGAAAGGCATGCCGCCACTTACAGCGCATGCTGCAATGGTCATGTCACGCGGCTGCACTCTCAATGGCGCAAAGGCACGTGCCGAGCTGGGCTACAAGCCGGTTGTCACCGTCGCCGAAGGTCTGAAAGCCTTGAAGAAGGCGCATGCCAAGTCTTAGTTTGCTTTTTGGCCACGACCTGGCCTAGGGCGCGGACCGCCAGAGGGTTGGGCGACCGCTGCTGCGCAGGTGACTGCGCGGGGAGGAAAGTCCGGGCTCCAGCGAGGAACGGTGCCGGATAACGTCCGGCGGGGGCGACCCCAGGGAAAGTGCCACAGAAAATACACCACCGTGCATTCGTGCCGGCCAGGTCGAAATGGTGCGGTAAGAGCGCACCGCGCCTTTGGTAACAGGGGTGGCAGGGCAAACCCCACCGGGAGCAAGACCGAATAGGGGCGGCGCATGGCATCCTCCTGCCAGTCGCCCGGGTTGGTTGCTTGACCCCTGATGCAAATCCGGGGCTAGAGGAATGGTCGCACAGCCCCCGCGCAGGCGGGGGTGGACAAAACCCGGCTTACAGACCCTCTGGCAAATTTACGGGTTGTTTGCAGAATAGTGCGAATACAGGCTTGCCAGAACTATATGGTTGCAGCAGAGGGCCCGCCATGACTTGGGGGATTGGGCAAACAAGGAAGCAGTTGATGTTGGCGCTTGCCGCGCTGGCACTTTCTGTCCGCGTGCTGATCCCGACAGGCTGGATGCCGTCGGTTGAAGCCGGTCGCCCCACGATCACGCTATGCACGGGCTCGGGCATGGCAGAGGCGTGGATTGATGCGGATGGCAAGATCCACAAGTCATCGCCAGGCAAAGGGGACAACAGTTCTGGCTTTTGCGCCTTTTCAACGTTTGTTTTCGCCGTTGATTCCCTTGCCGCCGGTTTTCTAGTTGCCATGGCCTTTGGTAGGGTGCCAGGCCTTCGCTTCGATGGGCAAATGGTTGCCATCGGCCGAGGGCTGGCAGCTCCGCCGCCTCCAGCCAGAGGCCCCCCGAACCTGATTTGACAGTCATGCCGTGCTTTGGCGCGGCGAAACGTATGTCATATGCAGGGAAATTTCGATGTCTTTCAAACTATTTGCGTGCGCTTCTGCGTGCATTGCTTCGCTATCAATTTGTACTTCTGTTTATGCCAAAGAGTCTCATGACAGTTCCAGGGACGAAAACCGGGACATCATCGTCACCGGCACTAAGCTGTCGGGCGATTTCGGAGCGAAGTCCGGCATTCCGATCGCGAAGGTGCCGCAGTCGATCCAGATCGTGACGGCCGACGAGATCGTTGAGCAGGGTGCCCGTTCCATTGGTGATCTCCTGCGCAACGTCCCCAGCGCCAATCCCGGCTTTTCGCGGGTCGGGCCCTATCAATCATTCAGCCTCAAGGTGCGTGGATTCCTGGCCGACCAGATGCGCAACGGCATCCGCCAGCGCTACTATGAAGATGTCGATGCCTCGGCACTGTCCAACATCGATCGCGTCGAGGTGCTGAAAGGTCCATCGGGCGTGCTCTACGGCCAGTCAGCCGTGGGCGGCATTGTCAGCATTATTACCAAGCAGCCGCAGGAGAGCCAGTTCGGCAATATTGCCGTCACGCTCGGCCGATATGACCAGAAGATGCTGACTGTCGATATGAACACTGGCCTCGCGCCGGGGCTGGCAGTGCGGATCACTGGCGAAGCCGAGCGATCCGGGACCTTTGTCGATTATCAGGACATGAACCGAAAGAATATCGCGTTCAACCTGCTCTATGCGCCGTCCGACAGCATCGCCGCACATCTGGTCGCAGAATATGTCGATCGTGAAACTCAGCGAAACCCTGGCCTGCCGATTGTGGGTACGGTGCAAAGCAACGGCGTCCGCGCGTTGTCTCGCAGCCTCTACCTTGGCGAACCCGCAGTTGATGGGCTGACCGCCGATGCCCCGATGGTGCAAGCGTGGGTGGATGTGAAGCTATCGGACAACTGGACCGTGACGCCGCGTCTACAGTATCAGGAATTTAACAGCGGCTTTCTACAGATCCGGCTTCGTGCCCCGAATGCCCTCGATCCAACGACGATCACCCGGAATGGCCGTATCGGGCGCGAGGATGACAGCTACACGATTTCACAACTCGACTTTTCTGGTCGCCTTATGACCGGTCCGGTCATGCACAAGCTGCTGTTCGGTTATGAATATGATCATGAGCGCAGCCGCTTCACCCAGAGCAACTTGACCAATGTCAGCTCGATCAATGTGCTGACGCCGGTCTATGCCTTCAACAGCATCGCGCCTGCCAAGACCTTTGCCTTCGATAACTTCTATAATATCGAGGGGCATGCACTCTATGCTCAGGACCAGATCGATCTGACCGATCACTGGAACCTGATCGGCGCTGTCCGTCATAGCTGGATCGACGCGTCGGATGGCGACTGGAAGGGAGCCACCAACAATCGCGCCAAGACCAGCACCACCATCTGGCAGATCGGTTCGACCTATCAGCTTACCGGTGCGCTGTCGGTCTATGCGGGTTACAACACGGGCTTCGACATCGAGAGCACCAGCGGCGCGCGAACCCGCACTGGTGAGCCGCTTCAGCCCGAGAAGTCCAACCAGGCTGAATTCGGCCTGCGCTACCGCACGGATCGTTTCAGGGGCAGCATGTCGCTGTTTCAGATCAAGCGCGTCAATGCCGTCACCGCCGATCCGGTCGATCCCGATTTCAGCATCAATGCAGGCGAGCAGCGCGTCCGGGGCGTCGAGATCGAAGGCGAGTGGCAAGCCACCGACTGGTGGCAGCTGAACGCTGGCTATGCCTATCTCGATGGCAAGGTCACACGCAGCAACGACGGTATCGTTGGCAAGCGCATCGGCGATCTGCCGGAACACAGCTTCACTGCGCGTACCAACTTCACGATCCCCGGCACACCGCTCACCCTGCGCGGCGGCATTAACCACATCACCAACCGGGTGCTTGTGGACGGCAGCGGCGTGGTCCTGCCTGCCTATACGCTTGCGGACATAGGCGTCGGAGTCGACCTGAAGCCGGTCCGTATCGATGCGACGCTCAGCAATCTGTTCGACGAACGTTACTTCACGGCGTCGGGCAACAGCTTCGCGGTTTATCCGGGCGAGCCGCGCACGTTCAGCGTGCGGCTGAGCGTCGGCTTCTAAGAGCGAGATTGACCAAATGGCTTCAGCAGCAACCGAAGCGGACGATGGCTCCGTGATCCACGGCTATCGGTCTGTCTGGCGCTGGCATTTCTATGCCGCGCTCTGGACCGCACCTTTGCTCATCGTCCTTACTCTCACCGGTGCGATCTATCTGTTCGACCGGGAGTTCGATGGATGGTGGAACCGTGAAATCCAGACGGTTGCAGCTAGGGCGACTCTCCTGCCGCTCGCGCGGCAGGAGGCAATCGTGAGAGGCGCCTTTCCTGGAGGAGAGATCAGCCGCGTGCGTTTACCGAGCGCGCCGGACGAAGCCTCGGTGTGGAATATCAGGACTGCGCAAGGAGAGGCGCGGGACGTGTATGTTGATCCCTATCGCGGGCAAGTTACCGGCACCGCCGATCCTGCCAAGCAGCCGATGAACATCGTGCGAGACTTGCACGGAACACTATTAGGGGGCGAGATCGGTAGTCATGTCGTCGAGCTCGTCGCGTGCTGGACACTGGTGATGATGGCGACCGGCATCTGGTTGTGGTGGCCGCGCAAATGGAAGGTCAAAGGCGTTTTTGTGCCTCGACTGGCCACCAGCGGACGACGGTTCTGGCGCGATCTCCACGCCATCCCCTCTATCTTCAATTCTCTATTTGTAATCCTGCTGGTGCTCACGGGGCTGCCGTGGTCAGCCTTCTGGGGACCGCAGTTTGCAAAGATTGGCGAAGTCATTCCCTTCGTTGCCATGTCGCCCAACTTCAAGGCTCCGCCGAAGGCGGATGGCAGCATGGGGGGCGATCCACATGGCGCACACAAGACGATGGCTGAGGCTGACCGCGACAGTTCGAAGATCCCGTGGACGATCAAGCACGTTCACCAACCGCGCGGCTCCGGTCACGGACCTGTCGGGGTCTCTGACATCGAGCGACTGCTGCCGAAGCTCGATCAGCAACGGTTCGGCGGTGGCGTCAGAATTTTCTATCCCAAAGGTGAGGAGGGGGTGTTCATGGTCTCCTTCGTGCCCGACAAGGCCGAGGGGCAGCGGACAATCTATGTCGATCCAGGCTCAGGTCGCATCCTCGGTGACATCGGCTGGTCGAATTACAGTCCGACCGCAAAGGCCGTCGAATGGGGCGTCATGACCCACATGGGCCGACAATATGGTCTGCCCAACCAGATCGCCAATCTCATCGTTTGCCTGGTCCTTGTGGCCAGCGTTGCTGCGGGCCTAACCCTGTGGTGGAAGCGCAGGCCCAAAGGAGAACTTGGCGACCCGCAGCTTGATGCGGGTAACCGGATGCCGGGCGGTGTAAAGGCGCTGATCGCTGCCCTTGCCTTTTTGTTTCCCTTGGTTGGGGCGACCATGATTCCAATTCTGCTTTGGTCCGCATTTCGCAGGCTTGGAGGAACGACAACTTCTCGACAATAGGGTAGATGAAAACGTCGGTGCGCCACCGTTCCGGCTGGTTCTGCACGCATTCATGGCGGCGCGGTGATCGGGATTGTTCTGGCTGTGCTACTCCCCATGCTTGCCCTTTCGATGACCCTGTTGGGGCTGTTTGAGCGCGTTGTGCTCGCTCGCCTTCCTTGGCCTGCGAGTATGGCTAGATCTCGCAGTTTGACGATGCTTAGGCGTGGCAATTTACGACAGGCTTTGCTAGTGTGTTCAATCCATGTCCAGAAAAACACGATCCGATGATTGGGGCTTTCCCCGTTGGCGCGGCTATGGCTCTTCGCGTGAGGCCGTCAAGGTCCGCTTGTGCGACCGTTTTGGCTGCACCAATCCGGGTGATCGGCCTGCGCCAAAGGCGCCCAACAGCCCCGAACGCTGGTGGTTCTGCCTGCAACATGCGGCAGAATACAACGCCAACTGGGACTATTTTCAAGGTCTGAGTGCTGAAGAGGCAGCCGAACGCGAAGCGAATGAGCGTCGCGATGCGAGTGGGTTTCAGGACGCCAAACATTATGGCTGGGGCGGACCCGGAGACGGATCGCGCAGCCGCGACGAGATGCGCGCGCTTGACGTTTTGGGCCTGGAAATCGACGCGGACTTCGAAGCTGTCAAAGCCGCCTGGCGGTCATTGGCAAAGGAGAATCACCCTGACGTAAACGCAGGTGACGCCAATGCAGAGAAGCGCTTTCAGGCAGTTCAGACAGCTTACGAAGTGTTGAAGTCAGCCGAAGAGCGGCGGCTGGCGCTTTAGTTTCTATTCTTCGAGGCTATCGGGCAGGGGGTCCTTTCCCGAGATCTTTTTCGCCAGCGCCTCGGCATCGGGTAGCAACCAGGCTCCGCTGAGTTGCAGAACGCCGTCGCGGATGGGTTCTCGCACGATCGGGTCTGCAACTGGCTGCTCATCGAGTGCAACATGCGCAGGCTTTCCGACCAGGCCTTCGGTTACAATCGCAATCCGCTTTGCGGCTGCTTCATTGAACGTAATGCGGATCGACGACGTGCCATCGAGTTCCGGTTGAGCGCGCGCGTCGAGAATGTCGGCTTGAACAAAATTTTCGCCTGCAACGAGAAGATGGCTCGCACCAGCATGTGCCGGAGTTGAAACCAGTAACAGCAGGAATGGCAGGGCCCGTCTGATCATCATGTCGGCATAGCTGAATTCATGCGCGAACTAAAGAAGGCGTGTTGCTGTTTCGCGGATCAGTGCAATCATGTTGGGGATGCCTTGTGTTCTGTTCGAACTGAGTTGGTTCTTGAGGTCGAACGGAGCCAGCACGGCTTCGATATCGGTCTTGAGGATCGCGGCTGGTTTGCGATCCTGCACCGTCAGCAGCACGAGCGCAATGATCCCCTTGGTGATGGCGGCATTGCTGTCAGCCAGGAAATGGAGGCTGTCGTCGTCCCGTTGTGTCGGATAGACCCAGACACTTGCCGAACAGCCCCTGACCAGCGTGGCGTCTGTCTTCAACGCCTCCGGCATCGGGTCAAGCGTTCGGCCAAGATCGATCAACAACCGGTAGCGCTCATCCCCGTCAAGGAATTCATATTCGTCCTGCAGATCGGCAAGGCTGGTCATGGCCGCGCCGCTACAGGTGTCTACCTTAAAGGTCTACCCCCGCTGCGATGGCTTCGAGTTTGCGGATGCGCTCTTTCAGGTCGGCAATTTCGATTCGGTTGTTTGCGGAAGGGGATGGCGCCTGACGATGCGCGTCAAGTTCAGCGCGCTTCAGGTCGAGCCAGGCTGTGAAGCCCTTCAAACCAAAGGTTGCGATCATTGCGACCGCCATCAATGCGCTCGCCGCGATGATCAGGTAGAGGGTTGCATAGTCCATGGCGACCTCCTGTCGTCCTGCTTGGTTTAACGCAGCTTTTCGATCTCGCGATCGAGAGCCACTGCGCTGTTGGTGTCCGTTGCGAGGCGCTCCAGAACGGCAATGCGTTCCTTGAGCGTCTTGATTTCCTCGCGCATCCGCGCGGAATCCGCGTTTTGTGCCTGGTTCATATCCAGGGACTCTGCGAGATGTTGCCCGCCTCTCTTGCGGGTAACGCCATATCGTGCGCGAAAGATGCTGGCGACCGCCGAGATTGCGACAATCAGCACCACCATTTCGAATACGTTCATTGTCATTCTCCCTGGTATTTGTTCTAGTTGAGCGGCTTTTCCCGAAGGCTCTCAATCTCGTCCGAGATCGCCATCCCCTTGTCTGTGATGATCCGTTCCAGGACCCGTACCCGCTGCTCAAGGCGTTCCGTGTGAGCGGCATATTGCGCCGTGCGTTCGGCCGTTTCATGTGTCTGGACCTGGAGCTGCTTTTCCTTCAGCTCGATCATCCGGCGCACAGTTCTCGAAAGGATCGCGACGATCGGGATCGAAAGTGCCAGGATGGGGATAAGGGCGAAAATTCCGTCGTTCATTTTGTTGTCCCTTTTTTTGCGCTCAGCGTAAATTGTCGATTTCGGCGGAAAGTCGGCTGGGTACGTCGGTTGCGATGCGTTCGAGCACCGAAAGCCGCTCCTCAAGCCTGCTGACCTGCCCGTGAAGCTTGTCGTTCTCGGATGTCAGCAGCTCGATCTTGCGTTGGGCTTCGTCGCCATTCTTGTTGACGCTGCCACCCCATTCATTCTCCACCGGATAGCCATGCCTTGCGCGGATCCAGCTTGTGATTACCCAAGTGGCGTAACTCATCGCGATTATCGCCAGTACAAATTCCGGTCCACCCCAACTCATTGTCCGTCTCCCTCTGCCGTTTCCGTCAGCGCAAGCTGTCGATTTCGTTGGCAAGGCTTGAATTGCGGCTGGTGTAATAGGTCTCAACATCGGCAAGCCTGCGATCGACATCGCGGAACTTCGCGCGGACATCTCGGGTGGAACGGGCTGGAGACTGACGGACGCCCTGCCAGAACTTCTGGTCCTCTATAGTGTCATAAAGGCCGATCGGTTTTTTTGGCGCAAGCCAGGCCGCAATGAAGTAGGCCACGATGATCCAGCCGGTCGTCATCAGGGTGAGCAAGACGGCGCCGACCCGGATCAGGGTTACGTCAAAGCCTGTGTAATCGGCGATGCCTGCGCAGACCCCCGACCATTTGGCGTTCTGCTTGTCGAGATAGAATTTCGTGCGACTTCCGGACATTGTCTTATCCTCCTTGCAAATTTCGGGTTCAGTGGCGGTTGGTGATGCGCGGCGCTGGCGCTTCAAGTTCGCTGCTTGATTTCCAGTTGGGGTTGTCTGCGGTCAGGATGCGTTCGACCGTGTGGACACGTTCATCGAGACGGCGGGCCATTTCGTGCAGCTCGTCGAGAAGGTTCTCATCCTCACGTGTGAGTGTTGCCGAAGTTTTCCACTTTGTCACATAGTGGAAGATGAGCCAGGGCAACCCGATGAAAATTGTCGGGACGACTGTAAGCGGGACGAGGACATCATCCATGATTTCAGCCCTTCCTCGCGACGCTGGCCTTCAGCGCTTCAAGCGCCGCATCGACCTTTTCGGATGATTTGAGTTCGTTGATTTCTTCCTCAAGGCTCTTGGGCTCCTGGCCCATGTAGAGAGCGTCGGCTCGGCCTTCGGCGAAATCAACGCGGCGTTCGAGCACGTCAAAACGAGCAAACGCTTCCTCGACTTTTGAGCCGGCATAGGCTTCGCGCACCTTGATGCGGTTGTGGGCAGATTCCAGTCGGGTCATGATCGCATTCTGCCGGGCGCGGGCCTCACGCAGTTTGGCCTGCAGCTTTGCAATATCTGCTTCCGAAGATTTCAACGCTTCATCGAGAGCGCCGATTTCGCCCTGAAGCTGTTCGGCCATGTCCGTTGCTTTCTGGCGTTCGACAAGTGCAGCCTTGGCGAGGTCTTCGCGATCCTTCGAAAGTGCGAGCTCCGCCTTCTCGGTCCAGCTTTCTTCGAGCTTTTCGAGCTTCGAGATATGGCGGCGCATTTCCTTCTGGTCGGCAATATTGCGCGCGGCGGTTGCGCGCACCTCAACCAGCGTTTCTTCCATTTCGAGAATAATCATGCGGATCATCTTTGCCGGGTCTTCGGCCTTGTCGAGAAGGTCGGTGACGTTGGCAGCGATGATGTCGCGAGTACGTGAAAAAATTCCCATTGCGGTAACTCCTGGACTGAAACGCGAATTGCGGCGTCGGTAATAGTTGGGGCGATTGGCCGGGAGAGTAAAGCTGCTCTCCCGGCCTGGGCGTGCCTGCCGAGGGGGGGCGACAGGTATCAGGTCATTCATGCGAGCGGCACGATAAACGATGTGTGTGCCTGTGCCGATGGCTCGGCGTTGGCGGGGGCAATTGATCCGATCAGGCATGTCGCGCTGAAGAGGATGCTCACCGTAACGGCTGTCAGGCTGCCAACGGCGGCAGTGATGCTGTTGCGGAAGGTGTAGCCATTGTAGGTATTCATTTTACTTCTCCCTGAAGCTTGGAATTCGTCTTGCCTGTCAATGTTTGACCGGCTTGCCGACACCTAAGCATGAGCCGTGCCAATTTTCCATTTGTGGCGGAAATTCAAGGTTCTTGGTGTTCCAAAGGGTTCGTTTTGCGATTGTCTATTGCTATTTATTGGGAAAAAATACTAATAAATGGCCATGGAAAGAACGAACCAGTTTGTCGGCGAATCCGGGGCGTTTCTCGACAGCGTCGAGCGGGCAAGCCGTGCTGCCGCTCTCAACCGTCCCGTCCTGGTTATTGGCGAGCGTGGGACGGGCAAGGAGTTGGTGGCAGAACGCCTGCACCGACTGAGTCCGCGCTGGGACGGCCCCTTTGTGACGATGAACTGTGCTGCCCTGACCGAAACCCTCATCGAAGCTGAACTGTTCGGGCATGAGGCCGGCGCCTTCACCGGCGCGACAAAGACCCGCGAAGGACGGTTCGAGGAAGCCGATGGTGGCACGCTCTTTCTGGATGAACTCGCGACACTGTCTGCGGCCGCACAGGAACGGCTGCTGCGCGCAGTTGAGTATGGCGAAGTCACGCGCATTGGTTCAAATCGTCCCATCCGTGTCGATGTCCGGATTGTGGCAGCGACGAACGAACACCTGCCAGCACTTGTGGACAGGGGGCGCTTCCGTGCTGACCTGCTTGACCGCCTCGCGTTTGAGGTGGTCACCTTGCCCCCGCTGAGAGCCCGTGACGGAGACATTGAAGTACTTGCCGATCATTTCGGACGGCGCATGGCTTCCGAAATGGAATGGCCAAGTTGGCCCGGGTTTTCAGCACAAGCGCGTACCCAGCTTAAATCCTATGATTGGCCGGGCAATGTCCGTGAATTGCGGAATGTGATTGAGCGCGCCGTCTATCGCTGGGAGGATCCGGACACGCCCGTCGACGCAATCGAATTCGATCCGTTTGCTTCACCCTGGCGGCCTCGGTCGTTCACGAGAAGCATCGATAACAAGGACGAGGACAAGGCCAAAGCGATCTCGCCGCCCGCGAACTCCAGGCCGGCAGCAGAGGATGTTCTGGAAGTGGGTGATCTTCGCAATGCGGTGTTGGCGCACGAGCGCAAGTTGCTCGAAGCCGCGCTGGCACAGAATCGTCACAATCAGCGCGCAACGGCAAAAGCTCTAAATCTCAGCTATGACCAGTTGCGGCACTGCTTGAAACGGCACGCCCTATTGAGCTGAGTCTTTCTCTTCCGAACCAAGGCCATGCTTGAGGAGCATCGGGACGTTTGCTGCTGCGAAGAGGATCGTCAGAATTGTTACGCCCCAAACCTTGATCGTAAGCCAGGCATCGAAACCGACGCTTCGGCGCAGCAACTCGTTCACGATGGCCATTGCAGCGAAGAACCATGCCCAGTTGCGCGAAAGGAGGAGCCACCCGCGATCACTCAATCCGTCATAGCCATGCTCCAACACGGTTTTGAGGAGCGCGCGCCCGCGCAACAACCCGCCAAAGAGCAGTGCCGACAATATCGTATAGATGATCGTGGGCTTGATCTGGATGAACTTGGGATCGCGCAGGTATAGTGTCAGGCTGCCGAACACGATCACCAGAATCGCGGATAACCACGTCATGGGGGAAATTCGGCCCAATTTCCATTTGGAGATGAGCACTGCTGCAGTGATCGCAACCATGAAAATGGCAGTTCCTGCGAGAACGCCGAGCAGTTTGTACCCGATGAAGAAGAGCACCAATGGCGCATAGTCGAGGGCGGCCGGAAGCCATCCTGGAGCCCCTGCAGGCGTTTTCTTGCTCATGCCCGTGTTCCCGCAATGACCTGCGCCATTTCCTGTGGATCGAAAGGCCGCAAATCTTCAAGCGTTTCGCCAACGCCGACCGCGTGAATGGGCAAGCCGAATTTTTCGGCGGCAGCAACCAGAACGCCGCCACGAGCCGTGCCATCGAGTTTCGTCATCACAAGTCCTGTAACGCCTGCCACTTCCTTGAATATCTCGATCTGGCTTAATGCATTCTGACCCGTCGTCGCATCCAGCACCAGCACGACATTGTGTGGCGAAGCGGGGTTGATGCGCCCAAGGACGCGACGGATCTTGGCGAGTTCGTCCATTAGCTCCCGCTTGTTCTGAAGCCTTCCTGCTGTATCAACGATCAGCACATCGATGCCGGTCGCGGTGGCCTTTTTAACGGCGTCGAAGACGATGCCCGCAGCATCCCCGCCTTCCGGGCCGCTGACAATCGGGATGCCCAACCGATCAGCCCATACTTTCAATTGGCCAATGGCGGCCGCCCGGAATGTATCGCCAGCCGCGAGCATCACGCCATAGTCCTGTTCGAGAAACAGATGGGCGAGCTTTGCGATTGTGGTGGTCTTGCCTGAGCCATTGACGCCAATAACCAGAATGACCTGCGGCCTCGGGAAGGCTTCCACTTCGATCGGGATGGCAACCGGAGCGAGCACCTTTGCGATCTCTTCTGCAAGAACTTCACGCACTCCAACTTCGTCGATCCCGCGTTCATAGCGACTGTCAGCCAGTCTGGAGCGAACAGCAGCGGCAGTGGCCGGACCAAGATCGGAAACGATCAGCGCTTCCTCGATTTCGTCGAGTGTCTCGGCATCGAGCTTCGATTTCGTGACCAGTCCTGTGAGGTTTTCTGTCAGTCGTTCTGACGTCTTCTTGAAGCCGCCGAGCAGCTTCTTGTGCCAGGGAGTATCGTTCACGCCGGGATGCCAGTCAGCGTATGGCCGTCAGAGCCAGTAATGCGGGTGTCAATCATTGTGCCGCGCATATTGCCGCCCGCCATCGTTTGATCAAGGGTGACATCTGCAAAATTGGGAGCGTGACCTGTCCGGCCTTCCAGCTCGAAAAGCACCCTTTGCGTCGTGCCAACCAGTGAATCCAGCCAACGTGCCTTGCGCATCGCAGAGGCTGCGCGAAGACGTTCGGCCCGTTCCTTCACGACACTTCGGTCCATTTGGGGCATCCGGGCGGCCGGTGTTCCGGGGCGCGGCGAGAACGGGAAGATGTGCCCAAAGACAATATCGCAATCATCAAGCAGCTTGAGGCTGTTCTCGAACATTTCCTCTTCTTCGGTAGGAAACCCCGCGATGATATCGGCGCCGATTGCGATATCGGGCCGACGGCCTTTGAGACGCTCCACGAGCGCAACAGCCTGCGCGCGCGAATGGCGGCGCTTCATGCGTTTCAGGATCATGTCGTCGCCTGACTGAAGCGAAAGATGGACATGCGGCATTACGCGTGGATCGCTCACGATAATGTCCTCAAGCAGGGGATCGATCTCAACCGAATCGAGTGAGGAAAGCCGAAGGCGGGGCAGGGCAGGGACGTGCTTGAGGATGCGCTCGACAAGGCTTCCGAGGGACGGTTGTCCAGGCAGGTCTGGCCCGTAGCTTGTGAGGTCGACGCCTGTGAGGATCACTTCTTGCTGCCCGCGGTCTGTTGCTTCCTGTATGGTCTTGATGACGGCTCCTGCAGGAATCGAGCGGCTTTCGCCGCGCCCTTGGGGAATGATGCAGAATGTGCAGCTGTGATCGCAGCCATTCTGGACCTCGACGAATGCTCGCGCGTGATTTTCGCCGGAAACAGCCGGAGTATAGGACTCTCCACGCTTTGCACGATTGCCCAGAATTCCAGATACCTCCGGCATCGCTGAAAACATGGCTGCGTTCGTTTCGGCCGCGCACCCTGTTACGATGATCCTTGCCTCAGGCCTCCGCTTAGCCGCGCGGCGGATCGCTTGGCGGGCCTGCCGCTCGGCTTCGCTTGTGACCGCACAGGAATTTACAACAATAAGATCGTCCTGATCCGCCATCCGCTTGCGGATGGCTTCCCCTTCCGCAAGATTCAGGCGGCATCCGAAATTGATGACTTCGACGCTCAACCGAAATTGCCCCAGTCGGCCTCGCCAGTGAACACGTGTGTTGCCGGACCGGTCATCTGGATTGCGTTGCCGTCTTCCCAGGTAATGTCGAGATCTCCTCCGGGCAGCGAGACGCAGACCGGCGACCGCACGAGGCCGGCGCGAACGGCAGCGACTGCCGTTGCACAGGCGCCAGTCCCGCATGCGCGTGTCAGGCCGACGCCGCGTTCCCATACCCGCAGCTTGAGATGGTTTTCGCCATCAAGGCTTGCCACGTTGACGTTGACGCGCTCCGGGAAGAGCGGATCGTGCTCGATGATCGGGCCAAGCATTTCGAGATCGACCGCATCACAATCTGGAACAAAGAAAACAACGTGCGGGTTCCCGACATTTACAGCAGCTGGTCGCGCCAGTTCTTCCCAGCTTACGGGCATATCGCGGGTGTCCATTGGCATGGCGAGCGGGATCAGCTCCCAGTCGAAGGCGGGCGGAAGCAACGTCACAGTGGCACCGGAATCGCCGGGTATGGTCTGGAGGATTCCCCCAAGAGTTTCGATTGCTGCTGGTTTGTTCAACAAAGTTGCAATGCAGCGGGTCGCGTTCCCGCATGCTTCGACTTCTCCACCATCGGCGTTAAAGATTCGCATCTTCACGTCCGCGACCTGCGACGGTTCGAGCAAGATCAGTTGGTCGCAACCGATGCCCGTCCGCCGGTCCGCAATCGCATGAGCGCGCGCTGCGGTCATTGCAACGGCTGCATCACGCGCATCGATAACGACAAAATCATTGCCGAGACCGTGCATCTTGTGGAACCGCGTCTTCATATCGCGGAAGCGCTTAGCCCAAGCTGCGCAAAAGTGCGAACCCGGAAAGTTCAGGCCTGTTTGCGGAACTCATCCGGCAGCGACATGGGGCTCGTATCCATCCGGGTTGCGTCTTGCGCTTCGGCGCGTATCGACGGGAGCAGGTTGCGTTCTGCTAGCAGCATCCGGGTCTGCCCGATCGACATTGGCTTGCCAAAATGCCAACCCTGTCCCTTGTGGCAGCCAAGCTGGCGCAACCGTTCTTCGATTGCGGCATTTTCGATTCCCTCGGCTGTCACGGAAAGGCCGAGACTGTCGCCAAGCCGGGTGATCGCATTGACGATTGCTGCGCTTTCGGGATTGTCGAGGATTGAGACAACGAAGCTCTTGTCGATCTTGATTCGGTCAAAGGGAAGCGCACGCAAATGAGCGAGCGAACTGTACCCAGTACCGAAATCGTCGAGCGCAAGCCGGATACCCTGGTTCTTGAGGCTACCGACGATCGATTGGGCAAGCGCGAGATTTTCGAACAGGGATGTTTCGGTGATTTCGATTTCCAGGCGGTTTGCCGGATACCCGGTTTCAACCAGAAGCTTGACGATCTTCTGTGCGAGCCATGGATCTTTCAGCTGGGCTGGCGAGATATTGACTGACACGATCAGTGACGGGTCCCAGCCTTTGGCTTCCAGCAGCGCCTGGCGCATCACCGAAATGGAAAGATCGGCGATCATGCCGGTTTCTTCGGCAATCGCGATAAACTGGTCCGGCTGGATTGTCCCGCGGGTGGGATGCTCCCAGCGTGCGAGCATTTCGAAACCGCCTAGTCTCCCGGTGGTAAGGTCTATCTGTTGTTCGAAATAGGGAACAAACTCGCCAACGGGTATGCCGCTGCGCATACCGTTTTCGGTATCGTTGCGCTGTTGCAGGGCAAGCTCCATCGATGTGTCGAACCACGCGGTGCGGTTTCGGCCTTGGTGTTTGGCCGCATACATGGCGATGTCCGCGCGCCGCATAAGCGCATCAACATCCGCGCAATCACCCGCCGAATGTGCTATGCCAAGCGAAACGCTGATGTGCGCAAAGATTCCATCGGCGTCGAATGGTTGCGACAGCCGGGTCACGACAGCATCGGCGACGCGATCCACAATTTCTCGATTGGCCAGGTCGAACATGAAGCAGCATGCGAATTCGTCACCACCAAGCCTTGATGCAATGGAATTCGGAGGCATCAGCTTGGCAATTTCGGCGGCGACTGCCCGCAGGAGCGCATCGCCGACGGCATGACCATGCATGTCGTTGACATTCTTGAAGTGGTCGAGGTCGAGGAGGAGCATGGCCACCGACTTGTCGCGGCGCGCGGCTTTGGCGAGCATGTCAGCGCCGTTTTCGATGAGCGATCGGCGATTGTGAAACCCCGTCAGCGGATCACGGAGTGCAAGACTGCGAGCCCTTTCTTCGGCCGCCTTTCGCTCTTCGATTTCGGTCGAAAGGTCATTGTAGCGCCGCCAGCCGAATAGAATGAGCGCGATGTTCAGGATGAGTGCGATTGTCAGTGTGCGGTCACTTCCGCCGCCCACGCCGCTGATGATGTCTATGGTAGACGTCAGCGCGGACGTGCCAGTCCCGACGAACATGATGATCGCGGCAATGACGACGGCCCCGGTGAAGATATCCTTCTGGGCGGCTCGCGTGGCTGTGTCGCCAGCAGCCTCTCCGCGCATGAGCATCATTCGCACTGTCGTTTTGCCCCCAGTGTGAGTTTATGAACGATCAGACTAATTTGGGTGAATGAAGAAGGCGTTAAGGCGAATAGTAGCCGCGACTGATTGACCTTCGCCGCATCTTTCGTTAGGCGCCCCCAAGCTTTTCAAGCGGAAAGCATGAATTTGGCCGCCCGAGGGCGACGCTGGCCGACGAGGTTTCGTCCGCCGGCGCTTTGTGTTTTGGGCCTTTGAGCACGGAGCGAACAGATGTTCGAGAGTTTGAGCGATCGGCTGGGCGGGGTCTTTGACCGGCTGCGTGGTCGTGGTGCGCTCAACGAATCCGATGTGCGCGAAGCCATGCGAGAGGTGCGGATCGCGCTTCTCGAAGCGGATGTCGCGCTGCCTGTTGTGCGCTCATTTATCGACGGCGTGACCGACAAGGCTGTTGGCCAGTCGGTTCTGAAATCGATCACGCCCGGCCAGCAGGTCGTCAAGATCGTCAACGATGCGCTCGTCGAAATGCTCGGCAGCGAGGCTGCTGAACTTGAGCTCGCTGTAACGCCACCTGCGATCATCATGATGGTCGGTCTGCAAGGCTCGGGCAAGACGACGACAACGGCCAAGATTGCGAAGAAGCTCTCTGAAAAGGATCGCAAGAAGGTCCTGATGGCCTCGCTCGACGTCAATCGTCCGGCGGCGCAGGAACAGCTAGCGGTGCTGGGTGAGCAGATTGGCGTTGCAACGCTTCCAATCGTTGCCGGCCAGCAACCTGTCGATATTGCAAAACGTGCAATGCAGGCCGCGAAGCTTCAAGGCTTTGATGTCCTGATGCTTGATACTGCCGGGCGCCTTCATGTCGATGCCCAGCTGATGGACGAGATGAAGGCTGTCGCGCAGGTTTCTTCGCCCGCCGAGGTTCTTCTCGTTGTCGATGCACTGACCGGTCAGGACGCGGTCAATGTCGCGAAATCATTCGGCGAACAGGTTTCGCTGACGGGCGTCGTGCTGACGCGCATGGATGGCGACGCGCGCGGTGGCGCTGCGCTTTCGATGCGTGCTGTCACCGGCAAGCCGATCAAATTCGTCGGCACAGGCGAAAAGCTCGACGGGCTGGATGTCTTCCATCCGGAGCGCGTCGCAGGCCGCATTCTTGGCATGGGCGACGTTGTCAGCCTCGTCGAGCGTGCCGCCGAGACAATCCAGCAGGATGAAGCCGAAGCGCTCGCAGCCAAAATGGCCAAAGGCCAGTTCGACATGAACGACCTGCGCGCGCAATTGGGCCAGATGCGGCGCATGGGCGGCATGGGGGCCTTGATGGGCATGATGCCGGGCATGAAAAAGGCGCAGGCCGCTATGGCGCAGTCGGGTGTCGACGACCGTATTCTGATCCGTATGGACGCGATGATCGGTTCAATGACACCCAAGGAGCGGGTCAAACCCGAGCTGGTCAATGCCAAGCGCAAGATCCGCATCGCCAACGGGTCCGGGACGACCGTGCAGGACGTGAACAAGCTGCTCAAGATGCACCAGGAGATGGGCACGGCAATGAAGCGGCTCCGCAAGATGGGCGGGATGAAGGGTTTGGGCGCGCTGCTTGGCAAGGGCGGCGGGCTCGGAGGATTGATGGGTGGTGGGGCTCCGGGTGGCATTCCCGGCCTGCCGCCTGGCATGTTCAAACGATAATTTCAGTTCAACAAAGGAAGACAAAAATGGCAGTTTCAATTCGTTTGTCGCGTGGCGGTTCGAAGAAGCGTCCGTATTACAGGATCGTGGTTGCAGACGCCCGCAGCCCGCGCGACGGCAATTTCATCGAGAAGATTGGCACCTACAATCCACTTCTCGCCAAGGACGACGCCAAGCGCATCACGCTTGATGCCGATCGCGCCAAACATTGGCTGGGGGTTGGTGCGCAGCCTACAGATCGCGTTGCTCGTTTCCTTGATGCGGCAGGCCTCCGTGAGCGCGCAGCGCGCAACAACCCCAACAAGGGCAAGCCAGGCGAAAAGGCGCTCGAGCGTCTTGAAGAACAAGCCAAGAAGGCTGAGGAAGCTGCCGAGGCGGCAGCCGCTGCTGCAGCAGCGCCAGAGCCCGAAGCAGTTGAGGAAGTCGCCGCAGAAGAGGCTCCTGCTGAAGTTGCAGCCGAAGAGGCCGCGCCTGTCGAGGCTGCGGCCGAGGAAGCTCCTGCAGCTGAAGAAGCAACGCCTTCAGCTGACGTTGCAGCCGAAGAAGCCCCTGCCGCTGAAGAGGCTGCCGAGGAAAAGGCCGAGGGTTAAGCCTTGCCTCACCGCCCCGTCACACTTGCCGCCATCATTGGTGCGCACGGCGTGACGGGGGAGGTGCGACTGAAACTCTTTGCCGAAGGGCTTGAGAGCCTGACAGCACACAAGAGCTTCAATGATGGAGCCCTGACGCTCAAGAGCCTGCGCCCCGGCAACAATGGCGCGATCGCGCGCTTCGCCGAAGTGGCGGACCGCAATGCCGCCGATGCGCTGCGCGGCACGGCACTGACTGTGCCGCGCGATGCCCTTCCGCCGTTGGCCGAAGGCGAATATTATCACACTGACCTGATTGGCCTTCCTTGCGTCTCGACAGAGGGCGCAGACCTTGGGTTGTGCGTGGCTGTCGAAAATTTCGGTGCTGGCGATGTGATCGAGGTCGAAAGGCCCGATGGAAAGCGCTTCATGGTGCCGATGAAGGTGGAGGCGGTACCCGAATGGGGCAGTCGCATCGTCATTGACGCAGCCTTTGTTGCATGACCTTCCGCGCGCAAATCCTGACCCTTTACCCGGAAATGTTTCCTGGCCCCCTGGGTGTCTCCATCGCAGGTCGCGCGCTGGAGGAAGGTGTGTGGTCCTGCTCCCCGATCCAGATTCGCGATTTCGCCACCGACAAGCATCGCACGGTTGATGATACGCCAGCGGGTGGGGGAGCAGGGATGGTCCTGCGGGTCGATGTTCTTGCCTCCGCTGTCGACCATGCTCTCACGGCCCTGCCAGACGCGCCTATTCTCGCCATGACCCCGCGCGGCGCCCCTATCACGCAGGCGCGCGTTCGCGAGCTCGCGACGGGCCCCGGCGTGACGATCCTGTGCGGCCGTTTTGAGGGCTTTGACGAGCGGATCTTCGAGGCACGCCCTATTGAAGAAGTGTCGATGGGGGACATCGTCCTGTCCGGCGGAGAGCCTGCAGCGCTGATGCTTCTGGACGCTTGCATTCGCCTGCTTCCCGGCGTAATGGGCGCGGCTTCAAGCGGTTTCGAAGAGTCCTTTGAAAACGGACTGTTAGAATATCCGCACTATACCCGACCTGCTGAGTGGGAAGGGCGCACGATCCCCGAAGTGCTGCGATCGGGGGATCATGCGAAGATCGCCGCCTGGCGAAAACAACGGGCGGAGGATGATACACGGTTACGCAGGCCGGACCTTTGGGAGCGCCATGAGGGAGCTCGGGACCAGCCTGCCTCTGGCGCGCGGCGGAAGACTAAGAAGGATAAGTGAGGCAATGAACCTCATTCAGACGATCGAAGCGGAACAGATCGCAAAATTGACCGCAAACAAGAAGGTGCCGGACTTTCGCCCGGGCGATACGCTGAAGGTTGGCGTGCGTGTGGTTGAAGGCGAACGCACCCGCGTCCAGAACTATGAAGGCGTGTGCATCGCGCGTTCGAACAAGGGCATGGGTTCGAACTTCACGGTTCGCAAGATTTCGTTCGGTGAAGGCGTGGAACGCGTGTTCCCGCTCTATTCGCCCAACATCGACAGCATCGAAGTCGTCCGCAAGGGCGCCGTGCGTCGTGCGAAGCTCTATTATCTGCGTGGTCGCCGCGGCAAATCGGCGCGTATCGCCGAACGTCGCGACACGCGAATTACTGACACCGCGAAAACTGTGGCTGAAGAGGCCTGATCCCGCGCGTTTGAACAAACGAATGACCGAAAGGGCCGGGATCCACACAGGGTTCCGGCCCTTTCTTTTGAGTTGAAGACTGAAGGAAGACATCATGGGCTACCGAGTTGTTGTTGCAGGCGCCACGGGCAATGTGGGCCGCGAAATGCTGAACATCCTCGCAGAGCGGGAGTTCCCCATCGACGAGATTGCTGTGCTCGCGTCGTCGCGCTCGACTGGAGACGAGATCGAATTCGGCGATACCGGCAAGAAATTGCGTGTGCAGAACATCGAGCATTTCGATTGGGCAGGATGGGATATCGCGCTGTTCGCCATCGGTTCGGAAGCAACAAAGAAATATGCCCCCATTTCTGCGGCTGCGGGATGTGTCGTAATCGACAACAGCTCGCTCTATCGCATGGATCCGGATGTGCCGCTCATCGTGCCGGAAGTGAACCCGGACGCGATCGACGGATACAAGGCGCGCAATATCATCGCCAATCCCAATTGCTCGACTGCGCAGATGGTAGTGGCCTTGAAGCCCCTGCACGATGAAGCAAAGATCACGCGCGTTGTCGTGGCGACGTATCAGTCCGTTTCCGGAGCCGGCAAGGAAGGCATGGACGAACTTTTCGAGCAGTCACGCAACATATTTGTGGGCGATCCGGCCGAACCGAAGAAGTTCACCAAACAGATCGCTTTCAACGTGATCCCGCATATCGACAGCTTTCTTGATGATGGCTTCACCAAGGAAGAATGGAAGATGGTCGTCGAAACCAAGAAGATCCTCGATCCCAAGATCAAGGTCGTCGCAACCTGCGTCCGCGTGCCCGTATTCGTTGGGCATTCGGAAGCGCTTCATGTCGAATTCGAGAATGAGATTTCGGCGAAGAAGGCGCAATCGATTCTGCGTGAAGCGCCCGGTGTGATGCTCGTCGACAAGCGGGAGAATGGTGGATATGTCACGCCCGTCGAATGCGTTGGAGACTATGCAACCTTTGTCAGCCGGGTGCGCGAAGATCCGACCGTGGAAAACGGCCTCGCGCTCTGGTGCGTCTCGGACAATCTGCGCAAGGGCGCTGCGCTTAACGCTGTGCAGATCGCAGAATTACTCGGACGGCGCCATCTGAAGAAGGGCTGACGGCAATGACCGGTTTCTTCGATTTCACTCAAGCAATCGTCCGGAAACCTGGTCATTCGGTCATCAGCGGCCTGCGAGACGGCGATGGCCCAGATCCCGACTATGAACGGCTGAACATGGAGCATGACAACTATGTTGCGGCCTTGCGGCATGCGGGAGTTTCCGTTGACGTGCTTGAGGCCGCGGAAGCCTATCCGGATTCGGTCTTTGTTGAGGATGCGGCGCTGGTATTTGGCGAAGGTGCAATCCTGCTCAGACCAGGGGCGCCAAGCCGGGCAGAGGAGGCCGCTTTGCTCCTGCCCGCGCTCCAACGGCATTTTGATACGGTGCTCACGCAGAAAGAAGGTCGTGCGGATGGGGGCGACATTCTCGCCACGCCGGATGCGGTGATCATCGGCCTGTCCCACCGTACCGATCGCAAGGGGGCCGAGTCACTTGCGGTCCTTTTGTCGCGGCTTGGCAAGAAGGCGGTGATTGAGCGGACACCGGCCAAGATATTGCACTTCAAGACTGGCTGCGGGATGATCGATGAGGAAACGGTACTCGCGGTGCCCGAAATGGCAGGATGCGGCGCGTTCAATTCTCTTCGCGTACTGGTTACGCCTGAGGGAGAAGAGGGGGCGGCAAACATCCTTCGTGTCGGGTCAAGGGTCCTGATCGGGCAACACTGGGCGAAGACAAGAGACTTGATCGAACGCCTGGGGATTGAGACCGTAGCACTTCCGGTCACTGAAATTGCCAAGCTCGATGCCGGCCTTTCCTGCATGTCATTGCGCTGGCGCGCGCGCCTGTAGGCCATGAATCAGAGCAATCGCACCATGTCCTCGAACACCCAACTCTCAGGCGGTTGCCAGTGCGGCGCCATTCGCTACACAGTTTCGGGTCCATTGCGTGCTGCCTATGCCTGTCATTGCGGGGAATGCAAAAAGCAGTCGGCGAGTGCATTTTCCATGTCGATTGCGATCCCGTTTGGGCAGTTGAACGTCACGGGGAGCGTGAAAACCTATGAGACCAGAGCCTTCAGCGGAAAGCGCAAACAGGCCTGCTTTTGCGAAATATGCGGGTCAAGGCTTTGGCACCGTACGCCAGACACCGACGATCAGATAACCCTGAAGGTGGGTACGCTCGATGACGCATCGGGATTCTCGCCAAGGGGACATCTGTGGGTATCGAAAAAGCAGCCGTGGATTGTTATTCCGGAGGGAGTTCCAGCGTTTGAAACCCAACCGGAAGATGTTCAAGCGTGGCGGGAAAGTTTGGGGCAGGAGTAGGGTCGCGATATGCCGAAAATGACGGGTGGCTGCCAATGCAGACGTATTCGATACTCGGTCGAGATAGAACAATTTGACGCCTATCTCTGCCATTGCCGGATGTGCCAGCGTGCAACGGGTGGCGTGTCGATTGCGTTCAAGAATGTGCCACGCGTCAACCAGACGTGGGACACAGAGCCGGACCGATTTGCCAGTTCGCCTTTTGCCAATCGCCTGTTCTGCAGCGCATGCGGGACGCCATTGGGCTTCGAATATGGCGACAGCCTCAACCGCGATATTACGGTCGGCAGTTTTGACGATCCGTCGCAATTCTTCCCGACAAGCAATTTCGGCGTCGAAAGCCGTCATGATGCCTGGAGCGACACCAGCGCCTTGCCGGGCCAGCGTTGCGATGACTATGCGCCCCTTGTGGATCGATGGAAGACTTCTGGAAAGCCAATGCCGTGACCAGTTTTATCAAAGCTGCTGACGGCACGCGCCTCGCCTGGCGCGAGATGGGGACGGGGAGGCCCCTGCTGCTTATCCACGGCTATATCAGTGATGCAGTGACCAACTGGATCACCTACGGCACGGCGGCGCAGCTAGCGGCTGCCGGCTATCGGTGCATCATGCCGGATCTTCGTGCGCATGGCGCGAGCGACAAGCCCCACGCAGCGTCTGCCTATTCGCAGGACGTGCTTGCTGATGATCAATGTGCGCTTGTCGATCATCTTGGGCTAAGGGATTTCGACCTGGCCGGGTATTCGCTTGGCGCGCGCACCGCAGCGCGGATGCTCGCCAAGGGTCTGCGCCCCGGCAAGGCCATCCTTTCGGGCATGGGACTTGAAGGGCTTACAAACACAGGCCACCGGCGCGCACATTTCCGAAATATCCTGCGCAACATCGGGCACCATGCGAAAGGATCGCCCGAATGGATGGCAGAAGCCTTTCTGAAGACGACGGGTGGCGATCCCGTAGCACTCGACATGATCCTTGATACTTTTGTCGATACCCCGCGAGAAGCCTTGGCGGATCTCGACTTGCCCATTGGCGTGGTGTGTGGCGTTGACGATCAGGACAATGGTTCTGCTGCGGCCCTTGCCGCATTGCTGCCGCAGGGCGAACTGATTTCCATACCGGGCAATCACATGAGCGCAGTGACCAAGCCGGATTTTGGCCAGGCTCTTGTTGGGTATTTGCAAAAAGGCCGGTGAAGCTGAGCTTCACCGGCCTCCTTACGCCCCCCGGGTAGAAACGGGAATTGGTCGAACTGTTTTTTGGGCGTGTCAGGCCACTTGGGCCAGGCCTTCGCCTTCGTCGGCTTCGCGCAGCACATAGCCGCGTCCCCATACGGTCTCGATGTAATTTTCACCGCCGCAGGCCAGCGCGAGTTTCTTGCGCAGCTTGCAGATGAAAACGTCAATAATCTTGAGTTCCGGTTCGTCCATGCCGCCATAAAGGTGGTTGAGGAACATTTCCTTGGTCAGCGTCGTGCCCTTCCGCAAGGAGAGCAGTTCAAGCATCGCATATTCCTTGCCGGTCAGATGGACGCGGCTGCCATCGACTTCCACAGTCTTGGCATCGAGATTGACGGCAAGCTTGCCGGTGCGAATGACGGATTGCGAATGGCCCTTCGAACGACGGACAACGGCATGAATGCGCGCCACCAGCTCTTCGCGATGGAAAGGCTTGGTGACATAATCGTCAGCACCGAAGCCGAACGAGCGTACCTTGGAATCCATTTCGCTGATGCCTGACAGGATCAGGACCGGAGTCTGAACCTTGGCGACACGAAGCCGCTTGAGAACGTCATAGCCGTGCATATCCGGCAGGTTCAGGTCGAGACATATGATGTCGTAGTCGTAGAGTTTGCCCAGATCGAGGCCTTCTTCGCCCAAGTCTGTGGTGTAGACATTAAAGCCTTCATTGGTGAGCATGAGTTCGATTGCCTTGGCAGTCGTCGGCTCATCCTCGATCAGCAAAACACGCATGGGCAGGCCCCCTTTTGTTAGTCCATCGTGGCAACGGTGCCCCTTGTCCGTGGCCTCCGCGCAAACTCTATTAACCAAAAATGTAATGAAGGGAAAAGGTTAATTTTGCGTAAACCCGCCTGACTCCACGAGTCGCGCGCCATCAAGGGCAAAAGCATCGGCAACCAGTTGGTAACTTCGGCACCGTGCAGCATGATCATGCATGATGTTCACGAGCATCATTTCATCTGCGCCATAAAGGCGTGCGACTTCGTCCAAAGCCTCTCGGACGTCCGCGCCTGTGCCGAGCGTCACGCGGCGCCCTCGGTCCGGAAGCGGCCTGTTTCTGGCCCATTCTTCTGCCTTTTCAACAGAGGGGACGGCAATAAGCTCCCCGCGGACCAGATGTGCAAACATGACCTGAGCCGGCAAGGCTTGGCGTTTGGCATCTTCCATGGTGTCTGCAGCGATCACCCAGGTTGCAACCATGAGATGCGGCTTTTCAAGCCACCGGGACGGACGAAATGTTGAACGATAGATATCCGCCAGTGGAACAGCGTCCGAATTGATGAAATCGGCAATGCAATAGGGAAGGCCGGTTTCCCCAGCCCAGGCGGCGCTGTCTGGCGACGACCCGAGCAACCAAAGATCGGGAGATCCGCCGTGGCCGCTGGGAAGCGTGTCTCGCAGTGACGCAAATGGATGGTCGGGAGGAAGACCATCGCCGAGATAGGCGATGATTTCCGCAAGGTTCTGTGGAAAGTCATTGATTGGCATCTGCCGCGAACGGTCGCGCTGCAAGGCAAAGGCCGTGCGCTGGTCCGACCCGGGTGCACGTCCCAGGCCAAGGTCTATCCGCCCCGGAGCCAGGGCCGAGAGCATCCTGAAGGTCTCCGCCACCTTGAACGGCGAGTAGTGCGGCAACATGATCCCGCCGGAACCCACTCTTATCCGTTTGGTGGCCAGGGCAACTGGACCGATCAGTGCTTCCGGCGCAACACCGGCTAGACCGGGCGAGGCATGGTGCTCTGCCAGCCAATAGCGATCATAGCCAAGTGTGTCGCAGCGCCTGGCAAGGTCGATCGTGTTTGCCAGCGCGTCTGCTGACGTATGCCCTTCGGCAATCGGAGATTGATCCAGGACGGACAGGCGGTAGGGTTTTGTCATCCGTCTTTCATACTGGGGATTTCACGTCTCGCCAGCCTTGCCTTTCCGTTCGAGCAGGATTAGTCGGGCAGCTTACCAAAGCGGAGGGAAAGATGAGCGAAGCTGATCCGATCCGCGCGGAAGACTTTGTCGCCGATCCCCATCTCGATGATGATGACCAGCTGAAGTCGGTCTTTGTGCGTCAGGTCTTCGATGCGGTCGAGGCCGGTGAGGATGAGCGCGTGCGCGAACTGGTTTCGCCACTCCATCCGGCCGACATTGCAGACCTGTTTGAACAGGCCCCTTCGGAGCTGCGTTCCGACCTTGCGGCTTCGCTCGCCGGGCTCCTCGACGGCGACGTGATCGCCGAACTTAATGATCACGTCCGCGAAGAACTGATCGATACGCTCGATCCGCGCGAAGTTGCGGATATCGCCAGTGAACTTGAAACCGATGACGCTGTCGCAATCATCGAGGATATGGAGGAGGAAGACCAAAGGGCGGTCTTGCGTGAACTTTCCCCGGACGATCGTGCGGCAATCGAGGAAGCGCTTTCCTATCCCGAGGAGTCCGCCGGCCGGCTGATGCAGCGCGACCTGATTGCCGTGCCGGAACATATGACTGTCGGCGATGTGATCGACTATCTGCGCGACAATCAGGACCTTACAACTGATTTCTGGGAAGTCTTCGTCGTTGATCCGCAGCACAAGCCAATCGGAACGGCGCACCTGAGCTGGATCCTACGTACGCCGCGCAATGTCGGCATGTCCGATGTGATGAAGCGTGAACAGACACTGATCCCGGTAGACATGGATCAGGAAGAAGTCGCTCTGCGTTTCCAGAAATATGCCCTTATTTCGGCGGCTGTGGTCGATCTGTCCGGCAGGCTGGTGGGCATGATTACGGTCGATGATGTTGTCCACATCATCCAGGAAGAGGCGAGCGAGGACATCCTCAAACTCTCCGGCGCAGGTGACGGCGACATCAACGAGCCGATCCTTGAGAGTTACCAGAGCCGCGTACGCTGGTTGATCGCGAACCTGATAACTGCCCTAGTCGCGTCTTCAATCATCCGCCTTTTCGAGGGCACGATAGCGCAGATGGTTGCGCTCGCAACATTGATGCCGATAGTCGCTGGAGTTGGCGGCAACGCGGGCACGCAGACAATGGCCGTGGCGGTGCGAGCCATCGCGACCAATCAATTGACCGAATCCAATACCGTGAGAACGATCATTCGTGAGATCCGCGTCGCGTTTCTGAACGGAGCGACGGTTGCGGTTGTCATCGGGATCGGCGTTGGACTGGTCTTCGCCAATCCGCAACTTGGAATGGTCATTGCGGCAGCAATGATGACCAATATCGTATTTGCGGGATTTGCTGGCGTGATGGTTCCCGTTATCCTTGATCGCCTTGATGTCGATCCGGCCGTATCATCATCTGTTTTCGTGACCATGATTACAGACTCGATGGGCTTCTTCGCGTTCCTTGGTCTTGCGACGCTTGCAGGCCTGACGGGCTGAGCTGTGCTCCATCTCACGCGCATCGCCTTTGCCTGCGACAATTATGGCGTACTTGCCGACAGGATTGCTGCGCGCGCAGATCAGGGCGTCGTCCGCCTGACGACCCGCTATCGTCCGAAGCGGCATGAGGAACTTCTTGGCGGATCGCTCTACTGGATATTGAAACATCGGCTGGTTGCACGCAGCGAAATCCTCGGCTTTGAGGATGCCGAAGGCGGACGAACCGCGATCTTGCTGTCTGACAAGTTGATCCCCGTGGTGCCGGTGCCGCGACGGGCGCATCAGGGCTGGCGATATTTTGCGGAAGCGGATGCTCCACGCGACCTTTCTCGAATGAGTGATTCAGGGGAGGCGCTACCTCCAGATCTCACGGAACAGCTCGCCGAAATCGGACTTTTCTAGTTCCCGCAACTCACCGTGCCTGATCCTGCATTTTCGACGAGGCAATTGGACGTTCCAGTGACACGCACCTCACCCGCGCCAATTTGTTTGATGTCCGCCGCGCGCAGCGCCTTTGCCGAGACACGGCCTGACGTTGCCGCGACAATCTTGAGGTCGCTTGCGCTGAGCTGGGATGCATCAAGATCACCAGAGCCGCTGACATTTGCGCTGAAATTCTTTGTGCTTCCAGCAATCGTAATGCGACCTGATCCGCTGAGATAGGCCTTGGCCGTATCTGACGCGAGTTTGGCAACGCTCAACTGCCCGCCACCATTCAAGGCAATATCTGTTGCCATGCCACGCATTTCGGCAACCGTTATGGTTCCGGATCCAAACAGCCGCACGCCCTTGAGCTGGGGCAGGATCACCAGGAGCTTCGCTGCGGCATGTGGTTGGTCTTTCCAGCTTGAACGTGCGCGTGTCAGTGTCTGGATGGTGAGGACGCCGCCGCTCGATGTGACCGAAACAACGTCGAGCGCCTGCAAGTCTCCGGACGCAGTCACAGACGCGGCACGCCCGGTCTGTATGACGACGTTGAACGGCCCGAAAACCCGGATTTGGTCAAAATCGGAAATCGCATATCGCTTTTGCGCTGCAAATCCCGGGGCCGAAGCCAGAAGTGGCAGCGCAGAAAGTGCAAGGCAGACAGATCGAAAATTCACCTTGCCATCATAGGCGCCGCACTCTGCTCCGTCGAGGGGTAGCCTCAGACCTTGCAGGTTACGGAGCCGGATCCGAGCATCGACGTCTTGCATTTGTCGGTGCCGGAAATGGTGACGTCTCCCGAGCCCAAGACCGAAGCCGAAGCACTGCCTGTTGCCCGGGCACTGACATTGCCGGAACCAGCGAGCGAAATGTCCGCAGTCTCTGCCTCGAGCGCGCTTGCGACGACGTCACCCGATCCTGCGCCCGAGATTTTCAGCGTCAGGACCTTCCCGGCGACAGCGATGTCGCCTGATCCTGCAAGGTTCAGTTCGGCAGCCTTCGCCTCAAGCCGGCCTACCTTCAGATTGCCCGAACCGGCGAGGGACACCTTGAATGAATCGGCTGCTGCGCTGTCAATCGTCATGTCGCCCGATCCTGCAAGGCTGGCACCGCGAATGGCGGGCATCGTGACGGTGACCTTGACGTCGTCCTCGTCCTTTCGCGACCAGCCGATATGCCAGCGCAAAGCCGACTTGCGTCCAACCTTCAGGACGCCATCTTCGACGACAATCTCGAGCAAATCCAGTTCATCAGCCGGTCCGGTTGCGGAAACTGAAAAATCCTTCCCGACGACAACATTGACGTCGTCCGACCCTTTGAGAGTGACCTTGTCAAAGCCGGCCAGAGCAAAGGTCCGGGATCCGCTTGCGGAGGAGGATTCGGCGCCGTTTTCGGCGTGGCCGCATGAAGCGAGCAGGATGGCTGGAACAGCGGCGAGAAAAAGACGCATAAGAAGTCTCCAGGGTTGTGTATTACATGTATAATACACAACCCTGGAGTGTGATCAAGCCAATTTGGTAGGGCTTTGCCGATCAGGCGTCGACTGGAACCGACGACTTGTTGTAGATTTCAGCGGCCTTTTTCAGGATCTCGATGAGCTTCTGGACGGCAGTAGGCTCATCCACCTGCTCCATCGCGGCAAGTTCACGCGCAAGTCGGCTGCAGGCTGCTTCGAAAATCTGGCGCTCCGAATAGCTCTGTTCGGGCTGGTCTTCGGCCCGGAAAAGGTCGCGAACGACTTCCGCAATTGATACCAGATCGCCAGAATTGATCTTCGCTTCATATTCCTGCGCGCGGCGAGACCACATCGTGCGCTTGACCTTGGGCTTGCCCTTCAATGTCTGCAGCGCTTCCTGCATCTGTTTGTCAGACGAAAGTTTCCGCATGCCAACGCTTTCTGCCTTGTTGGTCGGAACGCGCAGCGTCATCTTTTCCTTTTCAAAGCGCAGCACATAAAGTTCGAGTGACATGCCTGCGATTTCGGAATTTTGAAGTTCGATAACGCGACCGACGCCGTGCTTTGGATAAACAACATAGTCACCAACAATAAAATCCAACGCGCTTGAAGCCATGTGTTTCAACCTTTCTGATGATGTGCGCGACAATGCCAGCGGCCCGAATCCGCAGAGGCGGATCGGCTGTTCAGCTGAGGCGTCTAATAAATCTCCTTCACGAATGCGGGCGCATCCGCTTCTCGAAACGCCTTTTAGCAGATTCGCAACAAAAATGCCAGCCTTCGTCCAATTATTGCGTGATATGCTGCAATGCAGCGCAATTGTGCGAGTCACTGAGAGGCGGAATGGCTCCCCGGGCCTGATTCGAACAGGCGGCCGTCCGATTAACAGTCGGATGCTCTACCGCTGAGCTACCGGGGAATATCGCAAAAGCGAGGGGGCCTATTAGCAACGCGTGGCCCGAATGCAACCCGCTTAAACGACAAATTGCTCCATCGTGATGCGATCGTCGAGCGCATGTTCGGGATCGAACATGAACGTGAGTGCTGCAGCCCGGTCAATCGCCACGTCGATCTTACGGACATCGCGCACTTCGCGTTGGTCGGCAACTGCGCTGACAGGACGCTTCACAGCATCCAACACACGAATGCTGACGCTTGCCGTTTCCGGAAGAATTGCACCGCGCCAGCGGCGGGGACGGAATGGGCTTATCGGGGTCAGAGCAAGCAGGCCTGAACCCAGCGGCAGGATAGGACCCTGTGCCGAAAGATTGTAGGCGGTGGAGCCAGCCGGTGTTGAAACGAGAACGCCATCACATACCAGTTCGGCCATGACGACACGGTCATTCAGCGAGACTTCAAGTTTTGCGGTTTGCCGCGTTTCGCGCAGCAGGGAAACCTCGTTGATGGCGGGCAATTTGATCCGCTGGCCTTCGATCGTCTCCGCTTCCATGCGCAAGGGGGAAACACTGAAGCGCTTTGCTCTCGCGATACGGTCTTCAAGCCCGTTTGTGCGCCACTCGTTCATCAGGAATCCGACTGTTCCCAGATTCATGCCGAATACAGGCACAATCCTGGCTTCCTCAAGCATTGCATGCTGCACCTGTAGCATGAACCCGTCACCCCCAAGTGCGATGACCAATTCCGCTTCCGCCAAATCGACCCAGTCACGTTGCTCTCGCAGAGCCCTTGCTGCGGTTTGAGCTTCATCGGTCGGCGAGGCGAGCAAGGCCCATTTCATTTCGGTGCTCATCCGCCAGTCACACTCATGTGGCGAGCGGTGGCTGGAGTCGTCAGGTCGAACGTGTGTCGGCGCGGCTTGCGACCCATCGCAAGATCAACTGCAGCATCGACCGCAGCAGGGTCTCCCGACCGCAGCGCGGCGCGCAGGTCAACATTGTCTTCATGCCCTAGGCACATGTACAGCTGGCCCGACGCGGACACGCGAATGCGATTGCAGCCTTCGCAGAAATTGGCGGTAAGCGGCGAGATAAAGCCCACGCGATTGCCCAGTTCTTGCACATGCCAGTATCGGGCCGGGCCACCCGTGCGATGCGCGCTGGGGATCAGGGTGTACCGAGCGGCAATATCGTCCTGCACCCGAGTGAGCGGCAGAAAGCGATCAGTGCGATCTTCATCGATCATCCCCAGGGGCATTGTCTCAATCAGGGAAAGATCAAAACCCTGCTCCGCGCACCATTCGAGCATCGGCAGGATTTCCTGGTCATTGAGGCCATTCAACGCAACCATGTTGATCTTGATACGAAATCCGGCATCTTTCGCGGCGGCAATCCCGTCGAGCACGCGGGTCAGGTTTCCAAGCCGTGTGACATGGCTGAATTTGTCCGGATCCCGCGTATCGAGGCTGATGTTGATGCGTTCGATGCCCGCGTCCCTAAGCCCTTTGGCATGGTCACGCAATCGACTGGCATTGGTCGTCAGTGTCAACTCTTCCAGCCCGCTGTGCAGCAATTGTCCAATATCTCGTGCCACGTCGACGGCGCCACGGCGCGCAAGTGGTTCACCACCGGTCAGGCGGATTCGAGTCACACCTCGTGCGACAAAGGCTCTGGCAAGCACGCCAATTTCCTCATGGCTCAGGATTTCTGAACGCGGCAGGAATTCCATCGTTTCGGCCATGCAGTAGCGGCAGCGCATGTCACAACGATCGGTCAGCGACAGCCTGACATAGCTGATCCTTCTTCCGAACTGGTCATTCAACACGGGCGAGACAGGGTTCATGAGGAGGTGCTAGGCCGACGACGGCCATCGGGCAAGTATATTGGGGAGTTGGCCTGAGACGTTCGGCAAGCTATCACCCATATATGGGGCATACTGATCTGTCTGACAACTTTGTCTCTGCGCAAGGAAGCGCGGCGGAAGCGCCCCTTTTTGTACTTTCATTTCGGCATCGCGATGAGCTTGCTTCTGCAGTATCGCACGCAGGCTGGCACGCAATAGCCGCGCGTCGTGCCGACAATGCGGAGCAGCGATTCCTTGCGAGTTTCGCGATGGTCGCCGTGGTTGATGCGCGTGGTGCGTTCGATGATGGTCTGGCGGCCGTTCGTTCGCTAGCCGATGCGGTCGAAATCAATGCAGCCTCGCTGCTTGTGCTGGTTTCGAGAACCGATGTGGACAGGCTGGATGAGCTTGTTGCGGCAGGCGCAACGCACTACCTCGCCAGTCCGTTCAAGGAGAACGAACTGCTCCAGACTCTGCGATTTGCCGAGCGACATGCCGTTCGCCTTGCCGGAGGCCTTCGTGCGATCGAGCGCAGGCGGGAGATTGATGTCGAAGGTGTCCTGGCCTGGCAGGCGAACTTTCAAAGCGGGCGCGCAACAATCAGCGAGGCCTTGCGCCGGCGGCTTGGGGCGGCGTCACGTGACATCAGTATGATTGCATTGCTAAACCAGTTGGTGGACCGGGACCGCAGGGCAGGGCGTATGGCAATTCGCCGCATCTTCGGTGATGGCAAGCCAACTGCGTTTACCCATATGCTGGCTGATATTGGCGGTGGTGAGGAGCGCGTTGCGCAGCACCTGCGCCTGGATCGCACAAGAGGTTTGCTGTTCGGCACGATCGAACGGCTGGATCATGACAGCGAGGCAATGGCGCGCGGTGGGCGTGATGCCCTGACTGGGCTGCGTGATGCTGCCGCGGCCAGGCGCTGGATCGAGCTGCGCCTTGGTGGCGGAAAATTCTATGTTCTCCTGTTCCACATCACGCGGTTTGAGATGATCAACACGGCATTCGGGCGGGACACCGGCGATGCGCTGCTGCAATCTATTGCGCGGCAGATTGGCCCATTAGTCGCGGAGTTGGGTGGAAAACGCTCGATTGTCGCGCGAACGGCTGGCGCGGAATTCATCATCGGCATTGAAGGTCTCGTCGACGCTGATCGCGTTGTCCTTCTCGCGGAACAATTGTCCGCGCAGGTAGAACGGCCGCAACTCACCGGGGCGCACCTGATCGCTTTATCCAGCCGGGTTGGTATCATCGAAAGTCGTGAAGATGATGCGAGCGTGGGCGATCTTCTCCGGCGGGCGAGCGCCGCCCTTGCCGAAGCCAAGGTGTCGGACGACAGCCGTGTGCTTATGGTTTCCCAGGAAAGGCACGAGAGTGCTGCACGCGATGCCGCCCTCCAGGCCGATCTTCGAGGTGCACTGGATCGGGACGAAATCGACATCCTGTTCCAGCCCCAGGTTTCGATTGCGACTGGCAAGGTCATGGGGGTCGAGGCGCTGGCGCGCTGGCGCCATCCGGAACACGGTGAACTTGGCGCCACGACGTTGTTTGCGGTAGCAGAGCAGTCAGATTATTTGCAGGCATTGTCCGCACACATCCAGCAGCGCGCAACACGATTGGCGGCAAATTGGCCGAAATCGCTCGCGAATCTCCGCATGTCTGTCAATGTGAATGCTGGCGATATTGGTCTGAAGGACTTTGCAGAAAACTTCCTGGCAATGGTCGACCAAAGCGGCTTTCCGCGGCAACGCCTGACAGTGGAAATCACCGAAAGCGGACTGATCAGGGATTTGGGACCAGCAGCGACGCTTTTGGCGGATCTGCGCGCTGGGGGATGTCGCGTGGCAATCGATGATTTCGGGACGGGATATTCAAGCCTCGCCTACCTCAAGGCACTTCCGCTCGATTATCTCAAGATCGACAGCAAGCTCGCCCAGGACATTGCTGGCTCGACCCGCGACCGCATCGTTGTGCGGGGTGTGATTGATATGGCGCGTGCGCTTGGCCTAGCTGTCATTGCGGAAGGCGTTGAAACGGAAGAACAGCTCTCGCTCCTCGCGCGCGAAGGCTGCAACTATTATCAGGGCTTTCTGTGCTCAGGGGCTTTGACCGCAAGTGGGCTTGAGCGTCTCGTGGCAGAATGGCCTCTCACCTGACGCCAAGGCTATTTGCAGCTTCGTCGATTTGTCTGAGCGTGGCGGCATCGCCGGAGAAAGTGTTCCGGGCAGCAACATAGGCCGCGGCGGCCTTGGCCGGTTCACCAAGTGACATCCGGCTGCGCATCAACATGATCCAGCCTTGCACGTTGCGCGGGTTGGCTTTCAGTTTCGCGTCAAGTCCGTCGATCATCGACTGGATCATCGCGTCCTGCTGGCCCTTCGGCATCTGTGCGGCTGCTTGCATTTGCTGTCTGCTTGGTCCGGGAATGGCGGCGGTGGCGATTGCCGCCCCGTCGCTTGGCGCCTGACGCTTGAGGGCAGCGAGCCGACTGGCAACTTCGATTTTCTCCTTTGCCCCAACGACGAGGATTAGCTGTTGGACATCCTGTTCCCAAGGCGCGCCTCGTGGCGTATCCGCCAGCAGGGCAAGCCATGCCTCGATCGCTCCGTTGTGATCGCCCGCAAGGTCTTGCGCGACGCCCAGGAAGTAGCGGGCACGAGGATCCTTGGGGTCAAGTGTCAGGGCTCTTTCAAAGGCCTGCTTGGCTTCAGCCGGGATGACACCCGGGCCAGCCAACACCCTTGCCTCGCCAAGGGCTGACCAGAAATCGGGGTTGCGCGGATCGATTTTGACCGCACGGGCATAGGCAGTCGCCGATTCAGCGAATTTGTCTATCCGAAAAAAGGCGGCGCCAAGCGCGCTCCATCCTGTTGCATCGTTGGGATCGAGTTTCAGCTTCGCTTCAAGACGGGTAATCATTGCTTCCGGATTTTCGCTTTCCGGATCCGGACCGGCCGCAGCTTCGGGAAGGCTTTGCGACCCTTGCCGCGTGACAGAGATGCACACCGCCGCCAAGGCAACCAGGACTGCTGCGCCAAGAATGATCCGCGTTCCGGTCGATGCTTTGCTGGCTCTTGTCGTCATGCCTTGCCCGTTGCGGAAATTTGCAGTTTGCAGTCTAGCGCAACAGGTTCAAGATGATAGAGTATTGGCCAGGGTCCGCACCTGAATTCGTCTCGGGCCCGCTCTATGGCGGGCGGCATGGCCAGTGCAATGGGGGGTGGGAACTTTGTCGCAGCCGTTGCGCATAGCAATCGTCGGTTCAGGCCCCGCAGGCCTGAGTGCGGCTTCGCGTGCGGCAAAGCTTGGTCTTTCCCACATCCTGCTCGAAAAGACGGACCATCTTTCAGATACAATCTTCAAGTACCAGAAGGGCAAGCACGTCATGGCAACGCCGAGCCAGCTTGTGCTGCGCTCCGACGTGGATTTTGCCGCCGGAAAGCGCGAATCCGTGCTCGACACCTGGGATATCCAGACCGAGGCCAACAAGGTCAATGTCCGCCGAAATGCCGAGGTCAAGGCGATCAGCGGCAAGAAGGGGGACTTCACGCTCGAACTGACCAATGGTGATGTCGTGAAGGCCGAAAATGTGATCCTGGCGATAGGAACGCAAGGCAATCCGAACATGCTGCGCTGTCCGGGCTTCGACCTGCCCCACATCCAATACCAGCTCGATGATCCTGGCGAATATATTGATGAGCATATCAGTGTCATTGGCGGGGGAGATGCCGGCATCGAGAATGCACTTGGCCTTGCTGCCGATCCTGAGCAGCGCAACACAGTCACGATCGTCAATAGGGGGCCTGAGTTTTCAACCGCGAAAGATGCAAACGTCAAGGCACTGCTTGCGGCGCAGGAAGCCGGAAGGATCATCGTGCGGGCCAACACGACGCCCAGCAATGTCGAGCCAGGGTTCATCACCTTCGATACGGCTGATGGTGAAGTTCGGGTCAAATGCGACAGGATCATCGCGCGGATGGGGTCTGCCCCGCCGCGCAAGTTCGTCGAAAGCTGCGGGGTCGAATTCGCCAGCGAGGATCGGGTTTCCTATCCGAAGCTGACGCCGACTTTCGAGACGACAAGCCCCGGCATATTCGTGATCGGCGCACTTGCCGGTTATCCGCTCATCAAGCATTGCATGAACCAGGGCCATGACGTGGTCGAGTTCATCAATGGCAATACGGACCTGAAGCCGGCGGATGAGCCGATCCTTGAAGCGAAGTTCAGGGACCTTCCGGGCAAGCGAAGCGTCGACGAGTGGCTGGAATTCCTGCGGTCGAACATTGTTATCCTCAACGATCTCTCTCCGCTCCAGATGCGGGAATTCATGCTCGATTCCGAAGCGCGGGCATACCGGAAGGGCGAAACGATCTTCGTCCGCAACGACCCCGGTTCATCCCTGTTCGGTATCGCCAGCGGCTCTGTTCTGGTGCAAGTCGACCCTGCGGATCCAAACATCACGGTGCAAATCGAAACGGGCCTGATCGTCGGAGAAGTAGGTCTGATTTCAGGACGGCGACGCGGTGCAACTGTGATTGCCGCGGAGGACAGCATCTGCGTTGAGGTCTCACGTTCCGCGGCGCTGAAACTTCAGTCCTCCGTGCCGGCCGCCAAGCGCGCAATCGAGCGGATTTCGACTGAGCGGCAGTTGTTGCAGATGTTCGGCTCCGGCCTCAAATCCGAAGATCTGAAGGAAGTGCTCGACGGCTATGAGATCCTGACAATCAGTGCTGGAAAACCGATCATCACGGAAGGTGAGGAAGGCGATGATATTTACGTCATCCGTCAGGGCTCGATGGTTGTCGAAAAAGCCGTGGGCGGAAAACCGGTATTCCTGAATTATCTGCCTGCTGGGTCCTATGTCGGCGAAATGGCGCTGATCGCGGGAGGCCTGCGGACAGCGACGGTGCGGGCGGCGATCAAATCCGAAGTGATCAAGCTGCAGGGCCCAGCGTTCCGCAAACTGCTCGCGGCCAAGCCTCAGCTTCTGGACAAGTTGCAGAAGGACATGGCCAGTCGACAGGACATCAACGCCTTCATCGAAGCCAGGAAGGACAGCTTCTCCGGCGTTGTCGACATGTATTCGAATGTTGCCAATTTTCTGGTCGAGAACGGGATCGGCGAGGCGACCGATGTTCTCCTGATCGACGAGAACCTGTGTGTGGGGTGCGACAATTGCGAAAAGGCCTGCGCAGACAGTCATGATGGCCTGTCACGGCTCGATCGTGAGGCGGGCAGGACTTATGCGCATCTGCACGTTCCCACGTCCTGCCGCCATTGCGAGCATCCGCATTGCATGGCTGATTGTCCTCCCAATGCCATTCACCGAGGGCCCGATGGCGAAGTGTTCATTGACGACACCTGCATCGGTTGTGGCAATTGCCAGCGCAATTGCCCGTACAAGGTGATCAGGATGGACTCCGTACCTCCGAAAAAGCCGGGCCTTTTGAGCTGGCTGCTGTTCGGGAAAGGGCCGGGGCCCGGTGAGCCGAGCAAGGCATGGTCCTACGCCAACAAGGACCCGGCTGAGGAAAAGCCCAAGAAAGCGATCAAATGTGACATGTGCTCCGGGCTGGAAGGTGGCCCAGCTTGCGTCCGGGCCTGTCCGACGGGCGCCGCAATCCGTGTCGCGCCGGAACAATTCCTGACTGTGGCCCGACTTGAAAGAGAGGATCGCTGATGGCCAGCGAAGCCCCGCGCCGTGCCATGCAGACCGGTCGCGTGCGCAGCGACGGGGCGCACGATGGTTTCCTGCGCCACAACAACTTCCAGTGGCTGAAGGTCGGGGCATCGGTTTCACTTGCAGCCATACTCGCCTATCTGCTGATCGATGTGCAGCCGCGCCCGAATGGCGGTAGCTGGTATGGCTATGTCCTTGGAACCGTGGGAGCTGGCCTGATTGTCTGGCTGACGCTCCTTGGGCTTCGCAAGCGGGTAATGACTCCGGGGGCGTGGTCGCTTAAGGCCTGGACGTCTGCGCATGTCTATCTCGGGCTCAGCCTGATCGTCATTGCGACGCTTCACACGGGCTTTCAGTTCGGCTGGAATGTCCATACCCTTGCTTATGTCTTGATGATGTTCGTCATTTTGTCCGGGATTTTCGGCGTTTCCGCCTATGCGACTCTCCCCCGGGCGATGAGCGCCAACCGCGACGAAATGACCGAAGCGCAAATGCTGGAAAGCCTGCGCGCGATCGACAGGCAGCTTCATGATGCGGCACAACCGCTCGAACTTCGACAAGCCGAATTGGTTCGCTCATCACTGGAACAGGATCCCTTCGGTGGCAGTCTGTGGCAGCGCCTGTCGGGCAATTATCCCGATTGCGAGACCCGCGCGGCGCAAGCGGCGGTCCGCACCGAAAATGCCTACAAGCCCAAACTCGGTAACGACCCGCTTGAGAAGATCGATGGCTTGCTCGCCCGCAAGGAAGCGATGCTCGCACGGGTACGGCGGCACCTTCGGCTGAAGGCGCTGCTCGAAATCTGGCTCTACGTCCATGTCCCCCTCACATTCGCGCTGCTGGCGGCCTTGTTCGCGCACATCATCAGCGTGTTCTTTTACTGGTAGGGGTGGAGCGAATGACCTTCATCGTCCGCCAGCTATCCCGCACTGCCGAAGGCCGCGAGATCGTGCGCACGGCACGGCAGGAGACGGATGCGATTTCAATTGGCCGCGATGCCGGCAACGCGATCCACCTCGCCGACCTAGCGGTTGAGCTTCACCACGCGTCGGTCTCGACGCGGGACGGGGGCCAGTTGGAGGTCGAATCCACCTGCGGCCTGCCATTCGAAATCGACGGGCGCAGCACGCTTCAGGCACAGATCAACCCTGCGACCGGGGCAGAACTTCGTTTCGGCGGCCACCGCGTCGGCATTTCGGCGGAAGAGGGCATAGCTGTCCTGACTGTCGAGCGGGTTGGGGCGCTGTCTGATGCCAGTGAGTCCAGAGAAGAAATCGGGCTGTTCACGCTGAAAGGCCTGCTCCCTGGCCGCAGGCCGGTCGCCTGGGGGTTGATCGGTGCGGTGCTCCTGATCTTCCTGGCATGGCCCATCTTCACCTACGCGACGTCGCACGGCGTGGAAAAGCGCTCCGCCGGTTTCCATGCCGACCGGATGTGGTTGAGCGGACCGCTGAGTATCGCGCACAAGAGCCTCAAGGCCAATTGTCAGGCCTGCCATGTTAACAAGTTCGAGGCGGTGCGCGATTCGGCTTGCCTGACCTGCCACAGGGACGATGCCCATGCTCACGCCGATCCTGCGCGGATCGCTCTGGCGAAAGAGCCTCCCGGGATTGGCGCACGGATCAAGGGCCTGTTCCAGACTGCTTTCAATCATCAGGCCGGTCGCTGTGTCGATTGCCATACCGAACATGAAGGCGCCGGCCGGATGCCAGCCACGGCGCAAGCCTTCTGCACCGATTGTCACGGATCGCTCAAAACGAGGCTGACAGATACGAGGCTGAAGAACGCGGGCGATTTCGGAACGGATCACCCGCAATTCATGCCGGCTGTGACGGTCGGCACAGACGCCCACGGAGGTCGCCTTTATCGTCGCGTTTCTTTCGATGCACATCCGGTGGACAATAATGGCCTCAAATTCCCGCATGCCATTCATCTTGCCAGAGGCGGCAGTATTGCCCGCATGGCCCAAACCATGAAAGCGGAACAGGGTTTTGGAGACAGCCTTGCCTGCAAGGACTGTCACGCGCCGACAGCCGATGGTACGCGGTTCAAGCCAGTGGAAATGGAACGCGATTGCGGCATGTGCCACAGCCTCGCTTTCGACAGGATCGGCGGAACATTCCGGACGCTCAGGCACGGGGATCCGGCGCAGGTGGTTGCCGATCTTCGCGCCTATTATCGCTCGACGGGTCCGGATCGCCCGATCAGCCTTGGCGGCATGGCCCGTCGGAGGCCGGGGGACTATGCGGCTTCGGAAACGACTCTGGACTATGTGGCGGGTGCCCGCGCCTATGGTGGACAGGCAGAGGACGCCGTCAAGGCCGTCTTTTCCCCTGGTGGCGCCTGCTTCGATTGCCATGTCGTGACGCCGACCGGAAATGGCGCTGAGCCGTTCGAGGTCCGCAAGGTTGTTCAGCCCGATCGCTACATGAAGAAGGGCTGGTTTGATCACAATGCGCATCGCTCGGAAACCTGCATCAGTTGCCATGCGGCCGACACATCAAAGGCGGCAACTGATTTGCTGCTTCCCGATCTGGCGAGCTGTCGAACCTGCCATGTCGGCGAAGGCGGCAGTCGAATGAAACCCGTGAAGGCACCGGTCGAATCCAGCTGCGCCATGTGCCACGATTACCATATCGACGCAGGCGCGCCTTGGCTTGCGCGGCAGAAGGTCGACCGTACCAAAGGGCAACCGCGCTTCGTCCCTGCCGTGGCGAGCGTCCGATGAAAGCGCGCCGTCCATGCTGATCGCACAGGTAACCGACATCCATCTGGGTTTTGACCCCGAAAATCCGGAGGAATTCAACCGGCAGCGCCTCGATCAGGTCATCCGCCACCTGTCTGCAATGAGGCCGCAGCCGGACCTCCTGCTCGCAACTGGCGACCTCGTCGACCGCGGGGATTCAGAGTCCTATCGCCGTCTGCGCGATGCCTTTGCCGGATGCCCCTTTCCGGTCCTGTATTGCCTTGGCAACCACGACCTTCGAGAAAATTTTGCCGAATGCTTTCCGGAAACGCCGACGGCTGACGGATTTGTCCAGTATGAGCATGAATTGTCGGGCCTCCGTATCCTGTTTCTCGATACGCTGGAGGAAGGGCGCCACGGCGGAGCGTTTTGCGAAACGCGGGCCGCGTGGCTCAAAGCGCGACTGGCAGAAAAGCCGGACGTGAAGACCCTGATCACCATGCATCATCCGCCGGTTGAAGTCGGAGTCGAATGGATGAACACGCACCCCGATGAGCCCTGGGTCCAGCGCGTGGCCGAGGCGGTAGATGGTCACGACCAGATTGTCGGTATCATCTGTGGCCATGTCCACCGCCCGATCTCGGTCGGCTGGCGTGGGAAGACGATTTCCATCTGCGCGTCAACCGCCCCGCAAGTCGCGCTTGACCTCAGCCGGATCGACCCCGAAAAGCCCGATGGCCGACCCATGATCATTGCCGATCCACCCGCCTATGCGCTGCACAGATGGAATGGCAGAGAACTGGTCAGCCATTTCGATACCGCCGAAGATCATGACGTCCTCGCGCGTTTTGACGCGACGATGCAGGATCTGGTTCGGAACCTGCTCAATGAGCGGCCGGTTTAGGCTGGATAGCGCGCCTCGACGAAATAGAGGCCATCGGGCGGGGCGTTGAAGCCGAGCGCCGTGCGGTCCTTTGCATCGAGTGCGGCCTTGAGGTCGGCC
The DNA here is from genome assembly GCA_016704425.1 of Sphingomonadales bacterium. Lineage (GTDB taxonomy): Bacteria > Pseudomonadota > Alphaproteobacteria > Sphingomonadales > Sphingomonadaceae > Aquisediminimonas. The sequence goes on along the minus strand of JADJAC010000002.1, from coordinate 387,319 downwards.
GCCGACCATTGCCCGCGCCCGACCATCATCAGGCAGCCGACCATTGATCGGACCTGGTGGTGGAGGAAGGATCGGGCGGATGCCGCGATCTCGATCTCCTCACCGAATCGCCGGACATCAAGGACGTCGAGCGTCTTGACCGCGCTTGCCGACTGGCAATGAATCGAGCGGAAGGTCGTGAAATCATGATGCCCGACTAGCACCTGCGCCGCTTCGTGCATGGCATCGCTGTCGAGCGTATGGGGCACGCGCCAGGCACGCCCCCTGTCCAATGCCAGTGGCGCACGGCGATTGACGATACGGTAGAGGTAGCGCCGCCCAATACAGGAGAAGCGGGCATGCCAGTCATCCGCAACCGGGATGCAGTCGAGAATGGCAACGGGATGAGGCCGGAGCTTGGCATTGATGCCTTCCATCAGGCGAAACGCCGTCATCGCCTTGGCCACGTCAAGATGGGCAGACATGGCTTCGGCATGAACTCCGGCATCGGTCCTTCCAGCGGCATGCAGGATGATGGTCTCACCGGTAATCGCCTTGCCTGCATCCTCGATGGCGGCTTGCACGCTTGGCCCGTGGGGTTGGCGTTGCCAACCCATGAAGGGTCGGCCGTCATATTCGATCGTCAGGCGAAACCGTGTCATGCGAGCCGCGTTCCCACCGGAATCTTGAGCCCGCGGAGCAATTCTGCGGGCGTCATTGCGGCTTTCCCCGCGCGTTGAATGAGAGTCGGCCGAATGACCCCGGGATTGCACTGGATGCCGAGTGAATCGTCGATCACTTCGCCGGGCCGGGCGCTTCCGCTGATTTCGGTCCTCGCTGCGAGGATGCGGAAACGCTCTCCCCCAAGCTCGAAAAAAGCGCCGGGCGCAGGAGCAAAGGCACGGACCTGTCGTTCAACCTGCGGCGCACTGACGAGAAAATCGATCCGCGCTTCGGCCTTGTCGATCTTGGTGGCGTAGGTCACGCCAGCGTCCGGCTGCGTTTGCGGCGGATAGGCTTCGGGTTCGGACAGGACCTGGACCAGCAATTCCGCGCCCAGTTCGGCGAGTTCATCCGTCAAAGCGCCAGCAGACTTGTCATCAATGGAAGTCGAAATTGTTGCGAGCATTGGCCCGGTGTCGAGCCCAGCCTCCATCTGCATGATCGTCACGCCCGTTTGTGCATCCCCAGCCAGGATTGCCCGCTGAACCGGTGCCGCACCGCGCCAGCGCGGGAGCAGCGATGCATGGACATTGACGCAACCCAGTCTTGGTGCATCAAGCACGGCTTGCGGCAGGATAAGTCCATAGGCCGCAACCACGGCAATATCGGCGTTGAGCGCGGAAAACTGGCTTTGAGCCTGGGTATCGCGCAAGCTCGTTGGCGTCATGACGTCAATACCGAGGGCCTCGGCGCGCCGCTGGACAGGCGATGGCGTGAGCGCCTTCCCGCGCCCTGCCGGCCGCGGCGGCTGGGTGTAGACTGCGACCACGTCATGCCCGTTCGCGACGAGCAAATCGAGACTCGGCACCGCGAAGTCGGGCGTTCCCATGAAAATGATCTTCATTCGTCCCCTCAACCCCTTGGCAGGACAATGTGCAAGCCCCTATCGTGTCTGCAATGGCAAGCCATGAGATAGAGACACTGGTGCAGGCGCTCGCGCGGCTCCCCGGCCTTGGCCCGCGTTCGGCGCGTCGGGCGGTGCTTTACCTTTTGAAGAAGCGGGAAGGGGCACTGGCGCCGCTGCTGCGTGCGCTTGAAGGCGTGAACGAACGGCTCTCGACGTGTGACACCTGCGGCAATGTGGATACGACGAACCCCTGCGGTATTTGCGCCGATCCGCGGCGCGATTCGCGAATGCTCTGCGTGGTCGAGGATGTGCCGGACCTTTGGGCGCTCGAACGCTCGCGCCTTTTTCCCGGCAAGTTCCATGTGCTCGGCGGCAAATTGTCGGCGCTCGACGGGGTGCGACCTGAAGATCTGGGAATAGACACGCTGATTGCCCGGGTTTCGGGCGGCGAGGTCGATGAAGTGGTTTTGGCGATGAATGCGACGCTCGATGGACAGACAACCGCCCATTATCTGGCCGAGCGCCTCGAATCGCATCCCGTGCGCATTACGCAACTGGCACATGGCCTGCCGGTCGGCGGCGAACTCGACTATCTGGATGATGGCACGCTGGCCCAGGCGTTGCGCGCCCGGCGCCCGGTCTCTTGACCCGTAACGGCAGAATTCTTACCTGAGGCGCATGGCCATTCTGCCCATCATTGAAGCGCCCGATCCGAGGCTCAAGACCGTTTCCACGCCGGTGGAAACGTTTGACGAGGCTTTGCAGGTGTTGATCGACGACATGTTCGAGACAATGTATGACGCCCCCGGCATCGGCCTTGCTGCAATTCAGGTGGGCGTACCGAAGCGACTGCTCGTCATGGATCTTCAGGAAAAAAATGAAGAAACGGGCGCAACCATCCGTGAACCAAGGGTTTTTATCAATCCTGAGATCCTGCAGACGTCAGAGGAGATGTCGGTCTATAATGAAGGCTGCCTGTCGGTCCCCGACCAGTATGCGGATGTTGAGCGGCCAAAGACGGTTCGTGCCCGTTGGCTCGACCGCGATGGCAAACGCCATGAGCAGGAGCTCGACGAAATGCTGGCGACCTGTCTCCAGCACGAGATGGATCATCTCGAGGGCATCCTGTTCATTGACCATTTGTCCAAGCTGAAGCGGGACATGGTCCTCAAGAAATTGCAAAAGGCGCGCCGTCTCGCAGCCTGAGTTCTCCGTTTCCGTTGAAGAAGGAGAGAATGACAATGGCATATACCGGAAGCTGCTTTTGTGGAGCAGTCACGATCGAGGCCGAGGGCGAGCCAGAGGGCATGGGCTATTGCCATTGCGCGTCCTGCCGTTCCTGGTCAGGTGGGCCCGTCAACGCTTTCTCGCTTTGGAAACCCGATGCGATCAAGGTCACCTCCGGAGCGGAGAATATCGCGACTTTTTCAAAGACTCCGCTCAGCGAGCGCAAATACTGCGCGAAATGCGGAGGCCACCTGATGGCGAACCACCCGCCGCTTGGGCTGATGGATGTCTTTGCGGCCACTTTGCCAGGATTGCCGTTCCAGCCTGGCGTGCATATCAACTATGCTGAGACTGTGCTGCCAATGAAGGACGGTTTGCCGAAACTGCGCGATTTTCCGGCCGAATTCGGAGGAAGCGGCGAAGCTATCCCCGAATAGGTCGCGAATCCGGTTCAGGCTGCGGCTGTCACCTGTCGAGCCCGCTTCGCGCGCGAACCAGGAAAGAGCAGGTGAGAGACGAGCACGAACGCGCCGGCACAGGCATAGGCGATAATCACCGCTTCGGGGTTCCACAGCAGGGAAATGCCGAAGACCAGCCGCAGGAACAGCGGATTGAAGCCGAAGTCGTGGCCGAGTGCTGCGCAAACGCCGAGGAGGTTTCTCTCGTCGGTGATGAAAGAACGGAATTGCTGCATGATCTTGCTCCTCTGCGGTGCCGGTCCGTCCGGCCCGCGATTTCAGAGCGCACTAAGCAGCATCCGTGCCAGAATGCAGGAATGGCTGAGTTCCGCCGAATTTGGGGGACGAGGGGTTGACAATGAATGGTCCCATATGGTGCGAATTGCTAAATGTTGGTTAAATCCACCTAGGTGCGCTTCCGCGCCGCCGACCGCAGAAGGTTGGGAGTACAACGCAGTCAGGATTTTCGCTTTCCTATTCGATTTGTTCCGTCTACGTTCCGAATCATGAGCTTGGTCGTCACCGCATTTCTGTGTCTTTTCGCGCTCGCTTTGGGGGGACTGATCGGCTGGCTGCTCGGAGGGCGCGGGGCCGGGGCGTTGAAGGCGGAACGCGACCTGCATCTCGAAAATTTCAAGGCTGCAATCCGTGATCTGGAGGCTACGGTTGGGGAGCGCGATTCGGCAAAGTTGGACGCTGTGAAGCTTCGGGCCGAACATGACAGTTTTGAGGCGCGGCTGACCGAATTGCGCGAAGCCAAGGATGCGCTGTCGGCCCAGTTCGCCGAAATTGGCAACCGCCTTCTGGGGGAGGCGCAAAAACAGTTTCTCGAGCGGGCAGACCAGCGGTTCAGGCAGTCGGAGGAAACGTCGGGCCAGGCGCTCAAATCGCTTCTCCAGCCTGTCAATGAACGGCTTCAGCGCTATGAGGAAACGGTTGCCAAGGTCGAAAAGGACCGGTCCGAAGCCTATGGCAATCTGCAGGGCTTGATGGAATCGATGCGCATCGGGCAGGAATCGGTCCGCGCGGAAGCCGCGAAGTTGGGCAATTCCTTGCGCAATGCGCCCAAGGCGCGCGGGCGCTGGGGTGAACAGCAGTTGCGCAATGTGCTCGAAACCTGCGGGCTTTCGGAACATGCCGATTTCCAGACCGAAGTGAGCGTCGAAAGGGGGGACGGGCGGCTGCGTCCCGACGTTATCATTCGCGTGCCAGGCGGGCGGAACCTCGTCATCGATGCAAAAGTTTCGCTCAATGCCTATCAGGATGCATTCGAGGCCGGGGAAGAGGCTAATCGTCAGGCGGCGCTTGTGGCACATGCGGCGGCCATGAAGGCGCATGTGAACACGCTTGGCCAAAAGGCCTATCAGGACCAGTTCGAGGATACGCCCGACTATGTCATCATGTTCGTGCCGGGCGAGCATTTCCTCTCAGCTGCACTGGAGCAGGATGCGGATCTGTGGGATTTTGCCTTTGCCAAGCGCGTTCTGCTTGCAACACCAACCAATCTGATTGCCATTGCGCGAACAGTCTCTGCTGTGTGGAAACAGGAGAAAATGGCCGGTCAGGCGCGCGAAATTGCTGAACTGGGCAAGGAGCTTTATGCGCGTTTGTCGACAATGGGTGGGCATGTCGGCCGGATGGGGAAAAATCTCGATACTGCTGTTTCGGCCTATAACGCACTGGTCGGAAGCCTTGAATCGCAGGTTCTGACACAGGCGAAGAAGTTTGAGACCCTGAATATAGATACGGGAGGAAAGGTGATCGAAGCTCTACCCGTCGTGGAGCAGACGACCCGGCCAATGGTGAAACTGGTCTCTGGCGGGGACTCGCCTTAGCGCTGCCGTCGCTGGTTCAGCACCTCATAGGCCATCACCGCGGTCGCCATTGCAGCATTGAGGCTGTCTGCCTTGCCCATCATCGGCATCTTCACAAGAAGATCGCACTCCTTCTCATAAACCTCTGGCAGCCCTTGGGATTCATTCCCGATCAGAAGGAAGGTCGGGGCTTCATAGCGCGGGTCCTGATAGTCGTTGTCAGTATTCAGGCTGGTGCCGACAAGTTGGCCAGGCGCCGAGCGCAACCAACTAACAAACTCGGGCCAGCGCGCGGTGGCCACTTTCTGCGTGAAGATTGCGCCCATGCTGGCGCGTACGGCCTCAACCGAGAAAGGGTCAGTGCAATCGTCAATCAGGATCAGGCCACCAGCGCCAACGGCGTCTCCGGTCCTCAGGATCGTCCCGAGGTTGCCGGGATCGCGCAACCGTTCCGCAACCAGCCAAATCCCGGAAGTTGCCCGGTCGAGCGCTGTGAGGGGCGTAAGCATTTCGGGGTAAACGCCGATGACCGCGCCAGGATTGTCCTTACCTGACAGTTTGGAGAGGATGTCGGTTGAGGTCACAAATACTTCGCCGCCCGTCGCTTCGGTCTCCCGGGCGAGTTTTTGGACAAGGGGATGAGCACCGCCTTCCGGCGCGTGCCAAAGCATTTTCGGTGGGATGCCAGCGTCCAGCGCCTCTGTCAGGATTCGCAGACCTTCAGCGAGGAACAGACCCTCAGCGCGGCGGTTCTTCTTGTCGCGCAGGCCCCGAACCTGCTTCACAAGCGGGTTCGAAAAACCGGTGATTTCGCGCGGCACTCACTCCGCCTCGTGAAATTTGGCCTCGACCAGCTCTGCAAGTGAGGACACGGCGGCCTCTGCGCCTTCACCGTTCGCGCTGATGGTGATTTCGTCCCCCATCGCGGCGCCCAGCATCATCAATCCCATGATAGACGTGCCAACGACCTTTGAGCCGTCCTTTTCGACTTCTACCCGCGCGCCTGCCCCGCTCGCCATTGTCACAAACTTGGCGCTGGCACGGGCGTGAAGGCCGCGCTTGTTGGTGATAAGGACGGTGCGGACAAAGGCGCTCATGCGGCAGCTTCGCCAAGGACTTCGGAAGCGACCGAGATATATTTGCGACCGGCTTCTCGTGCTGCTGCCACGGCTGCGACGACACTCATCGTGCGCCGGGCGCCCTCAAGACGAATGAGCATGGGAAGGTTGACACCCGCAATCACTTCGATCCGTCCGGTTTCCATCAGCGAAATGGCGAGGTTGGACGGTGTGCCGCCGAAAAGGTCGGTCAGGATAATCACACCGCGCCCCTGATCGACGCGGGCAACTGCGGCAGCAATATCAGCGCGACGCGCCTCCATATCGTCATCCGGGCCAATACAGATGCTTTCGACTGCATCCTGTGGCCCAACCACATGTTCCATTGCCGTCACAAATTCCACTGCGAGACGGCCATGCGTCACCAACACCAACCCGATCATCGATTTTTCGCCTGCAAACCTATCTGTTCTTGCCCCCGCCCTGACAATGCCTCGAACGTATCGTCCGCAGGAAGGTCAAGGTCTCGGTGCACTATGGTGGGGGAAAATCCCGCGTCGCGCAACCGGGTAGACATGATTTCGGCGATATGCACCGACCGGTGTCTCCCACCGGTACACCCGAAAGCCACTGTAACGTATGATTTTCCTTCTTCACGATAGCGTGGCAACAGGAAAAGAAGCAGGTCTGCAATGCGCGAACTGGCTTCTGCGTATGCCGGATCGGCCCGGATGTGGAGTGCCACGCGCTCATCACGCCCGGTCAAGGGGCGCAATGCATCGTCCCAATGCGGATTGCGCAGAAACCGCATGTCGAACACCAGGTCTGCGTTGCGGGGCAAGCCCCGGGCAAAGCCGAAGGACATGACCGTCAGTGCCGGATCGCCCTCTCCATGCGTCCCGAATCGGTTGCGCAGTTCCAGCCGAAGATCGTTTGTGGTGCTTGCTGTCGTGTCGATGACCTGGTCGGCAGAGCGCCGCAGTGGTGCAATCAATTCGCGTTCACGGGCTATACCATCGCTTGCGGGCCGGTCGGGCGCCAACGGATGTCGGCGCCGCGTTTCGGAATAGCGCCTTTCGAGTTCAGCGCCTGAGCAATCGAGAAACAGGATGGCGATATTTTCCCGATTCAATTTGCGCATTGCGGTAATCCGCTCAAGGATCGTTCCGGCGTCGAACCCGCGCGTGCGGCTGTCGATCCCGATCGCCAGCGGCCTGCTGCCCTGTGCACCCGCAGGTGGCTGTGTTTCGAGCAGGCGTGCGAGAAGGGCAAATGGGAGATTGTCGACAGCTTCCCAGCCCATGTCCTCGAATGTCTTGAGCGCAGTCGATTTGCCCGCGCCGGACATACCTGTCACCAGCAAAATCCGGTCGGGGCGAACGGCTGCAGTCATTTTGTTGTCATGCTCTTGAGAAGCAGCTCTACCTTGATCGCGGCCGATGCCTCGTATGCGGAAAGCGCAAATAAAGGCACATCAATATCTGCCATCAGTCGCGTGATTCCCGGCTCCGGCATGCGGGGCACGGGTTCGTCGATGTCGATCACCAGCGCGACCGGCACAGCAGTTTCATGCGGCATAGCGACCAGCCCGATACCACGAACTTCGATGCGACCGCGTATCGTTTCCGGCGGCGATGCCAAAAGCTGTCCCTCTGATCGGGTCACAATCGTGTAGTCATCACTCACCAGAACAGCACCACGATCGATCAACCGAAGCGCAAGGTCAGACTTGCCGCTTCCCGGACGACCGGAAATCAATATGGCATGGCCATTGATGGATACCGCTGAAGCATGCACAGTTTCGGACGAGAGCGCAGTCATACCGGCTATACCTCCAATACAGGCAGGCGGAACACGATCCGCGCGCCTTGCTGGCCCGGTTCGCGCGATACAGCTTCAATGCTCCCATTGTGAGCGTTCACGATCGTCCGGGCAATCGAAAGGCCTAAACCGGAATGCTTTCCAAATGCTTCATCGCCGCGGCGATCGCTGTGAAAGCGTTCAAATATGGCTTCGCGAGCGTTTTCCGGAATCCCTGGGCCGTCGTCATCCACGGTAACCACCACATGCTCGAACAGCCGAGTTGCAGCGATCCTGACAACGCCGCTCGGGGGTGAAAATGAAAGCGCATTGGCGAGCAGGTTCTCGATCACGCGGCTGAGTTGTGCGGCGTCTCCCATGACCATCGCTGTCCCGGCATGTGGACGGGCGAATGCGATTTCCGCGCTCTGAGGATTTGTGCGCGCCTTGCGTAACTGGAGCAAGTTCTCGATCAATTTGCCCATGTCCACGGGCTCGAAGCGTGTACGGGCCAACTTGGCATCGATACGCGAAAGATCCGAAATATCGGTGATCAGCCGATCAAGCCGGTAGACATCTTCCGAGATGATATCCTGAAGCTGCGCGCGCAGTTCGGGTTTGGTCACGGTTCGCAGACCCTCCGCCGCCGAACTGAGGGACGCCAGCGGGTTCTTGATCTCATGCGCCACATCTGCGGCAAAGGCCTCTGTCGCGTCGATGCGTTGTCGCAGCGCATGAGTCATGTCCGAAAGGGCACGTGCAAGGCGGCCAATCTCATCATTACGGGACGGGAGGCGCGGAACATTGACTTCCCGATCACGTCCCGCCTGGACCCTCACGGCGGCAGACGCAAGGAGCTGAAGGGGCTTCGCAATCGTGCGGGCAAGGAACAGCGAAAGAAGGACGGACAACAGGCTGACCAGCGCAATCACATATCCCAGCCGGGTCCGTTCGGCTCGCACATAGCGACGGATATCGCGCGCGTTGACGTCCGTGCGCAGAGTCATCGGCTGACCCGAAGCAACAGCCGCCGTCGCCCAGATCATGTGCGTCTGGTCCGGGGCCAGTAGCCAGCCCTGGCCGTTCGGGGGCCACTTGTCGGGTGGCGAAAATCCCGAGAAAACAGCTGGCTCGCTTGCATCCACGACGAATTCGATCGCCTCATCGAGCCAACGCGCAACATGCCGCTGCCAGGATTCGGTATCCGGATCGACAAGCATAAAACTTGGCCCATCGGCCCAACTGTCCGCCACGATGCGGCCATCGCTATCGGACAGCCTGACGCGGGCGCCGGTCTGGCGTCCGACCTTTGTCACGAAGGACTGTCGTTCGGCCACAGTCATCCGGTCCATCGCTGTCGATATCAGGCGCGCTTCCCCAGCGGCCTGACTGACCCTCTCTACAATCAGGCGCGTGCGATAGCTGTCGAGATAGAAGAAGCTGCCCGCCAGGAGCGCAAGTGCAAAGACGTTGACCGCAAGGATCCGTTGGCGCAGCGACAGGCGCCCGGACCAGTCAAGCCGCGATCCTGCCGGTTCAATTGCCAGCGAAGCGATAGCCGGCTCCGTAGAGTGTATCGATTGCGTCAAATTCCGGATCCACCTGACGAAACTTGCGTCTCAAGCGCTTGATATGGCTGTCGATCGTGCGATCATCAACATAGACGTCATCCTGATAGGCGGCGTCCATTAACTGGTTCCGGCTTTTGACCACATCGGGACGATGCGCAAGTGCTTCGAGGATCATGAATTCGGTGACGGTCAGTGAAACATCCTTCCCGTCCCAATGCACCCTGTGCCGGGCCGGATCCATTTCCAGCCGCCCCCGCACGATTGCCGCCGTTCCGCCTGAAATGTCTTCAGACTTGGCATTTCGTCGGTTTTCCGCCCTGCGCAGAACCGCGCGAACGCGTGCGATCAGCAGGCGCTGTGAAAACGGCTTGGCAACATAATCGTCCGCGCCCGACGCAAAGCCAAGCTCTTCATCGATTTCATCGTCCTTGGAAGTCAGAAAGATGACCGGCATTTGCACTTTTTCCCGCAAGCGCTTCAGCAGTTCGAGCCCATCCATCCGCGGCATTTTTATGTCGAAAATGCCGAGATCGGCGGGGTTGGCGGCCAGCGCCTTCAAGGCAGATTCGCCATCAGGATATAATCGCGTGCGAAACCCTTCGGACTGGAGCGCAATCGATACCGACGCCAGGATATTCCTGTCATCGTCTACGAGCGCAATCGTGCATTCCGGTAGTGGGTCCTGATCGTCCGTCATCGCCATGCTTTACGCATAGGCGACACGCCTGAACGCATCAACACGTTCGGTTAGGCATAATTTGGCCCGGGCGCGTTTGACGCGCTTTCCTGCCTCCCTTATGCGCGCTTTCGACTCGGCATTGAGCGAACCTGCCGATTTTTATTTGACCGGAGTGGAGATTGACCGTGGCCGATAGTGCTTCCAATAACCCGCTTGCGAACCAGGGGATTGCGACCTCTGCGACTTTGTTCTGCAATCAGGGCACGGCCCAGCTTGTGGAACTGGCCGTATCACGCGGTGAAGGCCTGCTTTCCGCTGATGGCGCTTTTGTCGTAGCGACCGGCAAGCACACGGGCCGTTCCGCTTCTGACAAGTTCATCGTCAGGGACGCAGAAACCGAGCACAGTGTCTGGTGGGGCAAGACCAATGTCGCAATGACGCCCGACCATTTTGCCTTGCTCAAGGCCGATTTCCTTGCCGAAGTCGCCAAGCGCGAAACCCTGTTCGTCGCTGACCTGTTTGGCGGATCGCAGCCCGAACATCGGGTCAACGTCCGCGTGATCAACGAACTTGCCTGGCACAACCTGTTCATCCGTACCTTGCTTGTGCGACCAAAGGCACAGGAGCTGGAGGGCTTTTCGCCGGACTATACGATCATCGATCTGCCGAGCTTCCGTGCCGATCCTGCGCGCCATGGTTGCCGAAGTGAAACAGTGATCGCTGTCAATTTCAGCGAGAAGCTGATCCTTATCGGCGGCACTGCCTATGCGGGCGAAATGAAGAAGTCAGTTTTCGGAATTCTCAACTATTTGCTGCCGACCAAGGGTGTCATGCCAATGCATTGTTCGGCCAATATTGGCTCGAATGGCGATACGGCTGTCTTCTTCGGGCTTTCGGGCACAGGCAAGACCACGCTTTCAGCTGATGCCAGCCGGACACTGATCGGCGATGACGAACATGGCTGGTCGGACACGGCCGTGTTCAATTTCGAAGGCGGTTGCTATGCGAAAATGATCCGCCTGTCTGCGGAGGCCGAGCCCGAAATCTACGCCACCACGAAGCGCTTCGGCACTGTGCTTGAAAATGTGGTCATTGATCCGGTCACGCGGCAGATCGATCTGGATGATGACAGCCTGGCGGAAAACAGTCGCGGGTCTTATCCGATCGATTTCATTCCGAACGCATCGGAAGAGAATATGGGCCCCGTACCCAAGAATATCATCATGCTGACCGCGGATGCCTATGGCGTTCTCCCGCCGATTTCGAAGATGACACCGGATCAGGCAATGTATCACTTCCTGTCAGGTTATACCGCGCGTGTTGCGGGGACCGAGATCGGTGTGACCGAGCCAACGGCCACTTTCTCGACCTGTTTTGGGGCTCCGTTCATGCCCCGGCATCCGAGTGTCTATGGCAACCTCCTGAAGGAGCGCATTGCCAAGGGCGGGGTTTCGTGCTGGCTGGTCAACACCGGCTGGACTGGCGGATCTTACGGCACTGGCAGCCGCATGCCGATCAAGGCCACGCGCGCACTCCTCAATGCAGCGCTCGACGGCAGCCTGGCCAACGCCGAATTCCGCAAGGATCCAAATTTCGGCTTCGAAGTGCCGGTTGCGGTTGCAGGTGTGGACAGTGCGATTCTCGATCCGCGCAGCACATGGCTCGACAAGGCGGCCTATGACGCAACGGCGCAAAAACTGGTGCGACAATTCATCGATAACTTCGCGCAATTCGCGGACCATGTCGATGAAGGCGTCCGCCAATCGGCGCCAAAAGCCGCCTGAACGCCCGGGAAACTCCGGGCTCTAGAGAGAGAAAGCCCGGAAATGACCCACCACAGCCCAAGACTGTTTTCAATTGACGCCGAGATCACAAGGATCGGCAAAGGCCTCCTCGCGCGCACGCTTCCAAAGGGGGACTGGACCCATGAAGCGCATCTTGCCGCTTGCACATGGATTGTCCGCGACTGCCCGGAAATCAATCCCGAACATGACTTGAGAGAAATCATTTCGCGCTACAACGAAAGTGTCGGTGGCGTGAACAGTGACACGGAAGGCTATCACGAAACGATTACGCAGGTGTTCATTGCAGCGGTGCGCTACCATCTGAGCGAACGACCCGGTGAAGAGAGGCTGTGCGCATGCGTCAATGCGCTTCTGGTGTCCGACCGCGGTCGCAGGGACTGGCCGCTGCGCTTCTACACCAAGGAGCGGCTATTTTCGGTCGAAGCGCGACGGGGATTTGTTGCGCCGGATCTGGGGTGACCTATTCGACTTCGCGCCCGACAGGGTAGAGCAGGTAGCGTTCGTCATAATAGGGTGTGCGCTCATAAAACCAGCTCAATCGCGCTGCCGGGTCTGCCGCAAACTTCGGGTCGGCCGCGAGTTTGGCTTTGAATTCCTTGGCGAGAGCCGGGTCGTTTTCCAACATGCGGTCCGCAAGCGGGGCCATCGCATAGCCTTCGATATATTCGGTCCGCATCAGAATCTCTGGATAAAAGTTCCAGGCCAAAAGGGAGTCAGGGCTTTCAGCCTCAAGCATCGCTGCGGCAAGCAGACGAAGCGGCTGGTTTGAAGGCACGCGGACCGACCCAGCGGGGTAGGCTTCTGTCCTCTTGAGATGGCGATATTCGGCGGTCAGCGGGATATGGCCCTCGTCCGGTGCGCCAAGCTTGGGATTGCCCAGGCGGACCATGTCAACTCGCACGCTACGCGAGGATTCGATTGTTTCGAACTGGATGCCATGCAGTTTCAGCAATTCGATTACGTCGGGTTTGGTTGCCGGAACCCACCAAGCAGCAGGAAGAGTAGAGACAAAATCCGGTGCCTGGGTGTAGACCGGTACCTTGAGCGTGACGGAGCGTCCAAGATAACGCACTTCGATGCTGCCCGATGCGGGTGATTGATAGTCCTCTTGTGCGATTCCCCTGAAGGCATCAATCACGAACAGCGGCTCACTTTTTGCTTTCCAGGTCAGCACTGTTGTCGCCGGACGCGAATTCACATCCGCCGAAACCGCAGCAGCCAGACCTTCCCGCTCTTTCCCGAGGAGCCTCATCGACTCTTCGATCAGGACGTAGGTGCCCAGCACACGCTGGCGATATGGCTTGAGCGAATGTGTCTCGACCAGAACAGTCGGTTGACGTGCGAGCTCGCCATAACCGGTCGAATAACGGGGCGTATCCGGGCTGAGCAAAGCGCCCTTCGCAAGTTTGTGGGGGTCGATGGCCTCCACATAGAGACCAGGGATATGGCCAGCCTTGCCGAGAGCCTTCGTAATCGCAGGACGGTAGAACGTGTCGAGCCATGCGCCGATTGCAGGTGAATGGCTGGGCGAGCCTGCCCAACCGGGGAAAGTGAAGGTGATGTCATATTGATGATCGATCCCGTCGGAAACGTGCAGATCGAGAATCAATGCGGGATTCAGGCGATTGATATAGGTCCGCATGGCACGCATTTCGGGCGTGTCTGCCTTGAGCCAATCCCGATTGAGGTTGAGATTTTGTGCTGTGGTGCGCCAGCCTTGATTGGAAGGGCCGCGCTGGTTCGGACGATTGGTGGCAGACGAGCGCTCATGTCCGTCAGCATTGAAGATCGGGATGAAAACAAGTTCTGCCCGATCCAGAAGATGATCCTTCCCGCGCAGCGCGATGTCGCGCAGGAACATCATGCCGACGTCTTTTCCGTCTATTTCTCCGGAATGAATGCCAGCTTGCGCAAATAATATCGGTTTGTTGGGTTTACCGGGCTTTCTCGCCCTGATCGCATAAAGTTCGCGGCCCTGCGCTGTATGGCCAAACACTTCCAGTGTAAGCAGGGGAGATGCCGCGACGAGCTTTTCAAGCCAGGCGCGCGTCTGTGCATAGTTTGGCGTTTCAGCAAATCCGGTTGCCTCGATCGGTGTGATGAACGGATCGCCGGCTTTTGCGATAAGGCGCTCGCTCGCGCCGTGCCATGGCTGCACAGGTGGCAAGGGCGCGGTCCGGTCGTAGGTCTGCGCACCGGAAGCGGATGCCATGAAGGTGAAGGCCAAAAAGGCCAGGATGTATGTGCGCATCAACAGGGCATAGTTGGCGCCCCGGATGAGGTCAAACGCCACCTGAACCAGGGCAATCAGGCGTCCTCTACAAGCAAAGTCGACCCGTCGCTGCCTGTCACGCGGACGTTGGCACCTACGGCCGCGTCTGGTCCTTTTGCGATCCAGACCCCGTCGCCGACCTTGACGCGGCCCCTGCCATTGCTGATTGCTTCGACGACTGTCACGGTTTCGCCCACAAGACGTGCGCCCCGATCATTGAGCTTTGGATCGCTCGATTCGATGGGGTTAAGTGCGAACCAGCGGCGGCCAGCATAGACGGCAGCGACCGCCAATACAGCGAAGAGCAGTATCTGCAACGGCATCGCAATCGGCAGGAGCATGGCGATCAAGCCGGTCGCAATCGCGGCTGCAGCGAGCCAGATCATGAAGAATCCCGGTACGAGGATCTCCGCGATTGCCAGAACCACACCCGCGACCAGCCAGAACCAGTCCGCATCCCATCCGTTGATCCAGTCCATCATTTCATTCGCCCCCGATCAGGTGTCCTTGCCCAAAGCGTCCTTTGCGAGCTCGCCAATCCCGCCCAATGTGCCAATCAAAGCGGTCGCCTCGACGGGGAAAAGAATCGTCTTTGCATTCGGCGAAGTTGCAAACTGGCTGATCGCCTCGACATATTTCTGCGCGACGAAATAGTTGATCGCCTTGGTGTTGCCGCCTGCAATGGCGTCGGACACAAGCTGCGTCGCCTTGGCTTCTGCAGCCGCTGAGCGTTCGCGCGCTTCTGCATCGAGAAAGACCGAAGCTTTACGCCCTTCGGCCTCGAGGATCTGCGCTTGCTTCAAGCCTTCTGCGCGGTTGATCTCGTTCTGCCGTGCTGCTTCGGACTCAAGAATGGTCGCGCGCTTCTCTCGCTCTGCTTTCATCTGCCTCGTCATGGCGTTCACAATGTCTGCAGGCGGACGAATGTCCTTCAGTTCGACACGCGTGACCTTCACACCCCAGGCCTCGGTTGCCAAATCGACCACGGAAAGCAGTTGGGCATTGATCTGGTCGCGCTTGGAAAGCGTCTCATCAAGATCGAGGCCGCCCATCACCGTGCGCAGATTGGTCGTCATCAGCTGCATGATTGCAACATAAAGGTCGGAGACCTCATAGGCGGCCTTCGGTGCATCGAGCACCTGGAAGAAGACAACGCCATCCACCGCGACCATTGCGTTGTCCTTGGTGATGATCTCCTGGCCAGGAATATCCAGCACCTGCTCCATCATGTTGACCTTGCGCCCAACACGATCGATGAAGGGCATGATGAAGTTGAAGCCCGGCGGCGCCGTGTGCGTGAAACGTCCGAACCGCTCGACGGTGTAAACGTAACCCTGTCGGACGACTGTGACGCCCATGAACAGAAACAGGATGGCCAGAACCATCACGACCAGAACAAAGACGCCCATGAATTTCCCTCCTCGGTAATTGTGGAGGATATTGCCGTCTGCCGTGCGATGCGCCAAGCATAATCGGATGAACCCTTCCGATTTCCTGCCGCCGCGTTCCGCGCTCTATTTGCCTGCTTCAAATGCGCGGGCGATTGAAAAGGCGCGGGGACTGGCCGAAGACCTTGTCATTCTCGATCTTGAAGATGCCGTAAAGCCGGAGGACAAGGATGCTGCACGCAAGGCTGCCTTTGAGGCAGTCAGTGCCGGCTTCCCGGGGAAATTGACAGCGATCCGTATCAACGGCTCTGAAATGCCCTGGCATGACGAAGACGTGGCAGCCATCTCTTCATCTGCCAGCGACCTTTTCGTTGTGCCGAAGGTTGAAGACGCCAATGCTGCTGCTGCAATTGCGGCGCGTGTCGGGAAGCCGTTGCTGGCGATGATTGAAACGCCGCTGGGTGTGCTTCGTGCGCCAGAAATTGGCGCTGCCAATGGTGTAGTCGGACTCATTGCTGGGACCAACGATCTTGCCAACACGTTGCATCTGCCGGACGCCGGCAATCGGGACGGCATGAGCCTTTCGCTCCAGCTTATCGTGCTGGCGGCGCGTGCCTCCGCTATCTGGGCGCTCGATGGCGTGTTCAATGATCTTGCTGATCCGGACGCACTCGCAGCGCACTGCGCGCATGGCCGGTCGCTGGGTTTTGACGGCAAGACATTGATTCACCCGAACCAGATCGACATTGCCAATCGCAGCTTTTCCCCAAGCGCCTCAGAAATTGAGGATGCGCGCGCACTGATCGCTGCGGCTTCCGGCGGAGCAGAGCGGTTTCGGGATCGCATGATCGAGACAATGCATGTCGAGATGGCGGAGCGGTTGCTCGTGCGTGCAGGGGCGCTCTAGCCACTCACCCAATCACTGGTTACATGGGCCGCCACGATTCGATTCTTGAAAGACGATTGCTGGCCATGGATATCCGACTGGGACTGACTTTTGACGACGTGCTTCTCCAGCCGGGCGCGTCGGAGCTCCTGCCCAGTCAGGCGAATACTTCGACTCGGCTGACCCGCGATATCACGCTCAATATCCCGATCCTCTCTTCCGCAATGGATACCGTGACTGAAGCCGATATGGCGATCGTCATGGCGCAGCTCGGTGGCATTGGCGTGCTCCACCGCAACATGGACATAGATGAACAGGCCGCCGCTGTCCGGCAGGTGAAACGCTTTGAATCCGGCATGGTCGTCAATCCGATCACAATCGAACCGTCCGCGACGCTGGCAGACGCAAAGGCGATCATGGCTGCGAACAAGATTTCGGGCATTCCTGTGGTCGAGTCGTCGGGCAAGCTCGTCGGCATCCTGACCAACCGCGATGTGCGCTTTGCCGAAAACCCGAGCCAACCCGTCAGCGAACTGATGACACACGAAAATCTGGCCACAGTAAAATCGGGCGTCGATCAGTCCGAGGCGCAGCGCCTTCTGCATCACCGGCGCATTGAAAAGCTGCCGGTTGTCGATGATGACTTCCGCTGCGTCGGCTTGATCACGGTCAAGGATATCGAAAAGGCGGTCAATTATCCCGATGCCACCAAGGATGCGACCGGACGGTTGCGTGTTGCAGCTGCAACGACGGTCGGCGATGCTGGTTTCGCGCGCACCGAAGCGCTGATCGACGCGGAGTGTGACCTGATCGTTCTCGATACTGCACATGGCCATTCGAAAATGGTTGCGCAGGCGGTCGAACGCATCCGCAAGATTTCCAATTCTCTGCAGATCGTTGCCGGCAATGTCGCAACGGCCGAGGCGACGCGCGCGCTCATTGATGCTGGGGCAGATGGCATCAAGGTAGGCATCGGGCCGGGCTCCATCTGCACGACCCGCGTCGTTGCAGGTGTTGGTGTGCCGCAATTGACTGCAGTGATGGACTCGGCGGCCGAAGCAGCCAAGTCGGGCATCCCGGTTATTGCCGACGGTGGTCTGCGGACGTCTGGCGATATCGCAAAGGCCCTTGCGGCTGGCGCGTCGTGCGTGATGGTCGGGTCCTTGCTCGCCGGAACAGCAGAAGCGCCTGGCGAGACGTTTCTTTATCAGGGCCGAGCCTATAAATCCTATCGCGGCATGGGCTCCGTGAGTGCAATGGCGCGGGGTTCAGCGGATCGCTATTTCCAGCAGGACATCAAGGACCAGCTGAAGCTCGTGCCGGAAGGGGTCGAAGGTCAGGTCGCATACAAAGGCCCTGCACGCGACGTGATTCATCAATTGGTTGGCGGTGTGAAGGCGGCCATGGGCTACACCGGTTCGGCCACAATCGCGGACTTGCAGAAGCGCGCGCAGTTCATCCAGATCACCAATGCGGGCCTGAGCGAAAGCCATGTCCATGACGTGACGATCACCCGTGAAGCCCCGAACTATCCGACGCGCTGAGCCATGAGGCCGGCGGCGCGCGTCCAGGCCGCTATCGAGATTCTCGACCGGGTGATTGAATCCGCCCGGCGTAATGGCCCGGCAGCGGACACGATCATCGGGGATTGGATCCGGGGCCATCGCTATGCGGGATCGAAGGACAAGCGCGCGATCCGCGAACATGTCTATGCAGCGATCCGGGCCTTTGGCGAAATGCCTGAAAGCGGTCGCGCGGCAATGCTTGGCATTCTCGGCGAAAATGACGACCTGTTCGATGGCTCCCTCTACGGTCCAGCGCTAGCGGTCAGCGGAGAGCCGACAGCTAGCCGGTCGCTGTTGCCCGCCTGGCTTGGCAGCCTCATCCCCGAAGAAGAACATGGGGCATTGCTCGCGCGCGCGCCAATGGATTTGCGGATCAACAGGGCGAAAACAGACAGAGAGAATGTCTTGCGCGAATTGCCCAATGCTCAGCCCATTGCCGGCCTAGCTGATGCAGTCCGCCTCTCGGAAAATATGCGCATCGACGATCAACCTGCATGGATAGAGGGCAGGATCGAAGTGCAGGATGCGGGCAGCCAGTGGGTTGCGGCCGCATGCGCTGTTTTACCGGGCATGACCGTCGTCGATTTGTGTGCTGGCGCTGGCGGGAAGACGCTTGCGCTCGCCGCGGACATGGGTGGGACAGGACGCCTTGTTGCTTGCGACACCAATCGTGACAGGCTGCAGCGGATGACGCCGCGGGCAGAGCGGGCAGGAGTTTCGAGCGTCGAAGCAAGATTGCTCAACCCCGGCCAGGAATTGTCGCAACTCGCCGATCTTGAAGGACAAGCCGATCTCGTACTGATCGATGCCCCCTGTTCGGGCAGCGGCACATTGCGGAGGAATCCGGAAGCGCGTTGGCGTTTGACGCCGGACCGGCTCAATCGGCTCACCGATCTGCAGGCGCATGTCCTCGCACTTGGAGCGCGTCTGGTGAAGCCAGGCGGCACGCTCGTTTATGCCGTCTGTTCGCTGATTGCAGCGGAAGGCACAGAGCAAATTGCCGCTTTTCTTGAAAAGGAGAACGACTGGCTGGCCGAAGACCTGGATTCATTGCCTGGTCGACAAGAGGGGGCGGGAAGGCGTCTTTCACCTGCCCATGACGGGACGGATGGTTTTTTCATCGCAAGACTGACAAGACGCTGCTAACTATGGGGAAATCTGTTCGCTTGGAGTATGTGATGCGTTTTTCGCCCCCCGTTCTTGCCCTGTCGCTTGCATTGCTGACAGTTGCCAGTGTCAGTCACGGGCAGCGGCCGGATTCCAAGATTTCACCACAATCCGTCGCGCTGATGGTTCAGGCAAACCAGCTGTCTGCAGCGGGGAAATATGATGAGGCGGCTGGCCTTCTTGAAACTGCGCTGGCCGTCGATCCCCGCAATCGAGGAGCTTTTGTCGCTCTGGCTCGCGTTGCCGAAAAGCAGGGTTTACCGGGGAAGGCCATTCGCTTTTATCGCGAAGCCCTTCTCATAGAACCGAATGATATCTCCGCTTTGGCTGGTCAGGGAGAGGCCATGGTGGCAAAAGGGGCAATCACCAAGGCAAAGGAAAACCTCGCCAGGATCAAGCAGCTTTGCATAGCAGCCTGTCCGGAGCAGCAGCAATTGGCAATGGCGATTGAAAAAGGATCTGCAGCACCCGTGATATCGGCGCAAGCCGTTCAACCCAAGCCGGTCGTGACAGAACCCGTCAAGCAGCAATAAGCTCGGGCCAGCGCTATAAATTCATCGATGGAGAGTGTCTCAGGTCGCCTATCAGGCGCAATGCCTGTTGCCTCCAATGCCACAAGTGCATGCGGCAATGGCTTCAGGCTTTGCCTAAGCATCTTGCGGCGTTGCCCGAATGCCGCAGCGGTTATCGCCTCGAGGCCCTTGATATCGACCCCGTCGGGCTGATTGCTCGGCGTGACATGGACCACTGCGGACATGACCTTAGGCGGCGGCGTAAATGCTGACCGATGCACCGGCAATGCAATTCGGGCATGGCAGCGCCATTGCGCCAGAACAGAAAGACGCCCGAATGCGTCGGTTCCGGCCTCGGCCACGATCCGGTCTGCGACCTCGCGCTGGAACATCAATGTCAGGCTTGACCAACGGGGAGGCCAGTTCCGCTCGGTAAGCCATTGGACGAGCAATGCGGAACCGACATTGTAAGGAAGGTTGGAAATGATAGCTCCACCCTCAGGTAGGACGTCCGCGAGCGGGACAGCAAGTGCATCACCTTCAACGATCCTGAGCCGTCCCGAGAATATGGCCTCCAGTTCGCGCAAAGCCGGAATGCACCGCCGGTCGCGCTCGACAACGGTGACCAGCGCACCCGCCTTGAGGAGTGCGCGGGTCAAGCCTCCGGGACCTGGCCCGACTTCATAGACCGGCTTGTCGCGAAGGTCGCCGGGAATGGCCGCGATGCGATCAAGCAATTGCCCATCAAGCAGAAAGTTCTGGCCGAGTGACTTTTCCGCCTTCAGCCCGTATCGGGCGATGACCTCCCGAAGCGGCGGAAGATCGACAATCATTGGCAGAGTGTGCGCCAGTGTGCGGCGGTGGCGGCCATCTGAATGGCGGCAATCATGGCACCCGGCTCTGCCTTGTCCTTGCCGGCGATGTCGAACGCAGTGCCGTGATCGGGCGAAGTCCTAACAATGGGAAGGCCTAACGTGATATTGACTCCATCGTCAAAATGCAGCGTCTTGAGCGGGATCAGAGCCTGATCATGGTAGCAGCACATGGCGGCATCATAGGTCGCCCTGGCCCGGGCATGGAACATGGCGTCGCTTGCCATCGGCCCAAATGCATCAATCCCTTCCGACCGGAGCTGTGCGACGGCCGGCGCGATGATTTCGATCTCTTCGCGCCCCAATGCACCCATTTCACCGGCGTGCGGATTGAAGCCGGCAAATGCCAGTCGAGGATGCTCAATTCCAAAGTTCCGGATCAGGCCCTTTGCAGTCGCGCGCCCCTTTGAAACAAGCAAATCAATGCTCAGCCGATCCTTGACGACCGCCAATGGCAAGTGCGTGGTCATGGGCACGACACGCAAGCTTGGGCCGGCGAGCATCATGACGGCATTTGCTGTCGAGATGCCGCAGCGTTCCGCCACAAATTCGGTCTGCCCGGGATGTGTAAAGCCAATCTCATACAGGCAAATCTTGGAAACTGGCCCCGTAACAAGTGCACTTACCGAATCCGAACGAGCAAGCCCGACAGCCATTTCCAGTGAAGCGAGCGCACATCGCGCACCCTCCTGGTTAGGCTTGCCGGGACAGATCGGTCCTGCGTCTTCTACTTCGATGACCGGCAAGGCACTCGCAAAGACGCTGGCCGCGTGGCTGGGGTCGGTAATGCGAGCAACCGGGCCGCGCCACACAGCCTCGATTGATCTGGCATCTCCAACCGCAAAGAAAGTGTGAAGTCTGGCAATATCGCGCGCCATCCAGGCCTTGGCTGCAACCTCGGGCCCGATACCCGAAGGGTCCCCCAAGGCGACTGCAAGCGGCGCAATCGTATCAGCGATAGTCAATCACCGCGTCCCGGCGCAAATCGCGAAGGTAACGTTGCGCCCTGCGACCAACGCGCTCCTCCTCCAGCTGGGCCATGATCTGTTCGAACGACGGATCACTTGCAACTTGCGGATCGTCTCGCCCACACAGCACCAGCACGCGAACGCCTTCCTTTTGGGAGCCGAATGGCGGCGTCGCCTGGCCAATCTGCAGCTTCAGAAGCATTTCCTGAAGTGGGGGCGGCAGATCACGGACACGGACCTGGTCATTGTCGACCACTTCTGCGCCGATTTTTGCCGCAGTTTCTTCAACTTTGCCGCAGCCGCCCATATTCTGCGTAGCTTGCGCAAATTCGGTCGCCTTGGCTTGCGCCTCTGCTGCTGACATGCCTTCCTTGAAGCTCATGCCCATTTGGCGAAGCGCGAGAACGGCATCACGTGGATCTGCGGTCAGGACCTTGCGCGAATCCGTCAGGTAGACAATCGAGAAGCCTCCCGCGACTTGGATTGGACCGACAATCTGGCCAACCTGGATTTCCTGCACGGCCTTGGCAAGCTCATCTGGCAATTGCGCGGCGCGAACCCAGCCAAGATCACCGCCTTGAACTGCAGTCGATGCTTCCGAAAACTGTCTGGCGTAGGCAGTAAAGGAGCCGCCCTGACGGACCTGGTCGATGATCTTGCGTCCGTTTGCGAAAATTTCCTCTGAACTTTCAGGCGTTGCCGAAAGAAAAATCTCGCCAACCCGATATTCGCTTGTGCCACGCGCCGCCTTGAGCCGCTCGATGATTCCATTCACCTCGGCGTCGCTGATGTTGACTTCGACCTTTCGCCGCAGCAAGCGGCTCCAGGCCGCTTCCGCTTCGATCTGGCGGCGGATGGACCGATCCGATGATCCGACTTCACGGAGATACTCGGACATTTTCTCGGGTGTCCGTTTGAAATTCTGCGAAACGCGCGCATATGTGCGATCGACGTCGTCCTGCGTGATTTCGATCTTGTTGGCCTTGGCCTCCTGTATCTGAAGGACCTCATCAATGAGGTTGCGCAGGACCTGAACCCGAAGGCGATCCCGCTCTTCATCGGCGATCTTCCCGCCGTTGGCGAGGATAATAAGGGCAAGCCGCTGCTCTACGTCAGTGCCGGTAATGATTTCACCATTCACAATCGCCGTAGCCTTGCGCAGCGTCGGTTCGACTTTCCCGAACGTCGTGAGCGTTGAAGGCAAATTGAGGCCGACCTGCGGCAATGTTTCATCATCGACCACGGTCTGGGCGTTGGCCAGAGACGATAATGCAGCCGCAAGTGCAAGCGGAAGGCCATAACGAGCAAAGGAAATCATTTTGGAGCAAGCCCTGACATATCTATTCGGTCAAGCAGCCCGTTAGCCTGGTGCGGCTGAACGGATGCTGACACCCCTCTCGTGGAAAGCCGCGTTTAGCGACCAAGATTGCGTAAGGATAGCGTCAATTGATAGGTATTTCCGCGTCGCGCATCGCCGGTGCGATCATAGTCGCGCCGCCACGTCACACCGAGTTTGATGCAATCGTCCTCGTAAGCTAGGCCCAAGCGGTGCCGGATCGGCTCATATCCATCAGACAGTGATTGAGGATCTTCGTTCTTAGCGGTCAGATCGACGATGGCTGAACCGAAAACCGACCAATACCGCGCAAACTGGACCCGCCCGCCCAGCCGAATCTCCTCTCGATCGCGCAGATCCTCAATCAGGGGATCCACATCCCGGTTGAGGCGCAGATAGCCGATAACTGCGTATGTCTTTTCGGAGCCGATAGTCGCATCGATTTCGTTGCGTCGAATTGCGAGGCTATCCTTGTCCAAGCGGTATCTGTGAGTGATGCTGACGAAGCGTTTGAATTTCAGTGTTGTGCGCCCAACAATGTCGGACGTACGGCTGGTGAGGCCGGTGCCATTGGGGAAAATGGCCGGCTGACTCGACAGACGGTAGCTTTGCCCGATGTTGGCCTGCAGTGAGAAACCGGCAAGATCGAGCGCCCAATCAACACCATAGGTTGCCCGGGCACCATCCTCCCATCTGTCATGTCCGGGAAAGCGGTTCAGCGCAAACAGGTTACTATCCTCCAAGTCTACTGATCGCGCATCCTCATTCGGCAAGGAAAGGTTTGGCGTGCTTGGGGATGCAACGATCTGCAACCGCGGCGTCAATCGCTGCGTTCCCCCAAATGCAGGACCAAAAAACGGCCAGCGGATTTCGGCAGCAACCGCACCAATGAAGCGGCTGTGCCAGCCATTGTTGCCGCGATAGATTGCCGTCAGGGTTCGGCCTGCTTCGTCTGTGTGGTAGACGTCACCACGGGCAAAGCCGGTCAGCTGTATCTCCTGGCCAAGGTTCGTGAACCGCCGCAAATCCCATCGCGCGCTTGCAAAACTTCGTTGTGTATCCTGTCCGCTTGTTCGGCCAAGCGCGAGACTGTTCAGCTGAAGCTCGATCTTCCCGCCCATTACAGGATCGTCGAGCCGTTTTCGATAATCGACGAGCGGGACAGCAATCGGTATCTGCCCCTGGGAATCCCCCGGACGTAACGTCTGCAATCCCCATCCTGAGAGTGAGAAGAAGCTTGTGCGGGTCAACCGCTGGAGATCGATCGTGGACCGCAACCGGTCATCCCGCGAAATGTCGTATCGGCGGAGGAATGTGCGGTCGGTCGCGAGTCGGAGCGAGCCGGAAATGCTCCAGCGCCGGTCCAGCTGAAAGCGACCATTGGCATCGAGATAGCCTCTGAATTCCCGCGATTGTGGCAAGGCCGAGCTCGAGGTCGGGATGCGGCTGCCATAGGTTGCATATCCGCCGATCTGATATGCGCCCTTGGTTGTAAGGACGCGGTAATTGGCTTGCAGGGCCGGAAGAACATCAGTGTAGATATGCGGCGTTAGGGTCAGATCCCGGTTTGCTGCAATTTTGAAAAAAACTGGAGCGGAAATCTCGAATCCATTGTTTCGCGAGTACTGGATGTCAGGCACAAGCAAGCCCGATCCGCCGCGATTATCCGCCGGGTGCGAAAATCCGGGAAGCACAGCGATCGGCAGGCCGAAAATTTCCAGCCGGGCATTCTTGTATCGAATACGATTTTTGACTGGATCGTGCAAAACGCGTGACGCCGTGATCTTCCAGGAAGGGTTTTTCGGACAGCCCTCCGCGTCTTCAACGGCGCAGGGACTGTACACAGCGCGTTCGAGTGCGCTGGTGCCGTTTATCCGTGTGCCATGTGCCGCCGCCAGCCGCCCGCCATCTGTAAGAACAATGAGAAGGTTTTCAACCGCTCCATCTTTCAGCGTGTCGGTCAGCTCAATCGAATCGCCATAAGCAATGTCCCCGCCGGGATTGGTCACCGACACGTTCCCGGTGGCGGTGACGCGCCCCGATTTGCGATCCCACGAAACCTGATCTGCACGAAGGCGATTCCCTTCGCGCGTCATCTCCACATCCCCCTTGGCAGTCACAACATCGGCGTCATTGTCATATTCGATGCCGTTGGCAGCAAAATCTATGGCTGCGTCGTCAGCAGTTTGAGCAGATTGCGTATGTTCTGCAGGCAGTTGGGCCAGTGCCTGCATGGAAGACATGGCCAGGATCGTTGCAGCTGCAGCCAGTCCGGAGCGACGAATATAAATCACAAGAATCCATACATGCATGACATTTTCCCGCCTATCGCACCGGATGGCGATTGCCGCAATCGGGCTTCGCTGTTTTGCGGCCTTGCGATTGGCAGGCTAACAGCTTGTTTCGACGATTCGCCGCAACAGCGGCTCTATTTTAGTTCAGGGAACAACTATGATTGCCATTTCACTTGCGACATCGAGCCCCGCAACCGGGACATTGGTTCTTCCCGTGGCGAAAGACGGACTGAGTGGGGCGGCGCTTCCAGGCCTGTCTCCTGAAAACGTCGCGCATTTGCGGACGGCCGGCGCCGCCCAGCGCTTTGAGGGCGATGCTGGCAGCGTCAGCGATTTCTTTGTCGCCCAGGATTCTGGTTCCCGGCGCGTAATCCTTGCAGGGGCGGGCAAGGGATCGGTCGAAGACTTTGAAAAGCTTGGTGCCGCCGTGGCTGCGCGTCTTCTGACATCAGGGGAAACAGACGCAGTGGTCGACTTATCAGGGCTTGCGATCAGACCCTCGGTGGAATCGGTGGCGCGACTGGCATCCGGCATCGTCTTGCGCGGCTGGCGCTATGACCTTTACCGGACAAAACTTCCCGAAAAGCAAAAGCCCACATTGAAGAATGTCAGTATTGTGGGCGCGCCAGAAGGTAGCGCGGTGGCTTGGGATGCTGCTCGTGGTGTGGTGGAGGGCGTCTCCTTTACCCGCGAACTGGTGACAGAGCCCGCGAACATCGTTTTTCCGGCAAGTTTTGTCGAACGGTGCCGGAAGCTTGAGGCACTTGGCGTCGAAATCGAAGTCCTCGGTCAGAAAGAAATGGAAGTCGCCGGTATGGGGGCGCTGCTGGGTGTGTCTCAAGGCTCAGTTCGCGAGCCGCAATTGCTCGTGATGCGTTGGGATGGAACGGGCGGCAAGAAATCTCCTCCAGTTGTTCTGGTCGGCAAGGGCGTGACGTTTGACACCGGGGGTATTTCGCTGAAGCCGCCTGCCGGGATGGAAGACATGAAATGGGACATGGGCGGGGCAGGGGCCGTGGCGGGCACGATGCTGGCTCTCGCGACGCGCAAGGCCAATGCCCATGTTGTCGGTGTCTGCGCGCTCGTCGAGAACATGCCGGATGGGAATGCGCAGAGGCCTGGGGATGTCGTGACGTCCATGTCCGGCCAGACGATCGAAGTGATCAACACCGATGCAGAAGGGCGGCTGGTCCTGTGCGATGCGATGACATGGGTTCAGAAGAAATATGCGCCCAAGGTCATGGTTGACCTTGCCACACTGACTGGCGCCATGATCATTTCGCTGGGCTTTGAGCATGGCGGCATTTTCTCGAATGACGATGACCTTGCGGAATCGCTGATCAAGGCAGGCAAGGCTGCTGGCGATCCGCTTTGGCGTTTTCCTTTGTCGCCTGCCTATGACAAGCTCATCGACAGCCCGATCGCTGACATAAAGAATGTTGGACCACGTGAGGCAGGATCAATCACCGCCGCGCAATTCCTTCAGCGCTTTGTTGATGAAGGCGTGAAATGGGCGCATCTTGACATCGCCGGGATGGTCTGGGCTTCGAAACCTGGAGCCGTCTGGGACAAGGGCGCGACGGGATATGGCGTTCGGTTGCTCAACCGATTTGTCGCGGACAATTTCGAAGGCTGACGCGCGTTCGTTATCGCAGGAGCGCAGCCTCTCGTGCCTTGGTCTCGATCAAGGTGCGATCTGGCGGCCCCTTGTCCACGACCCAACTGCCCCCAACGCACAGAACCGGATCGAGGGAGAGCCAGTTCTGTGCAGTTGCAGCGGTGATTCCGCCTGTCGGGCAAAAGCGGCATTGATGGAAGGGGGCCGCAAGTGCCTTGAGGGCCGAAATCCCGCCGCTGGATTCGGCGGGAAAGAATTTGAAATGGCTCAATCCCATGTCGAGCCCGCGCATGATATCACCTGCATTTGCGACGCCGGGCAGGAAGGGAATGCCGCTTGCAATGGCGGCTTTCCCAAGGGGCTCAGTCAATCCTGGAGAGACAATGAATCCGGCTCCGGCATCAATGCTGGCCCGCAGATCAGCCTCATTCAACACGGTTCCAGCGCCAACAATTGCACCGGCCACCGTCTTCATCTCCGCAATGACTTCGAGCGCTGCGGGCGTCCGGAGAGTCACCTCAAGCACCGCGAGTCCGCCTGCAACCAAAGCCTCTGCAATAGGTCGGGCAAAAGCAGCATCTTCGATAACAAGGACGGGGATGACTGGCGCAGTCCGCATGATGATTTCGATCTGTTTCATTCGGGATGCTCCATGGCAAAGGCTGCGGCAGCGCCAAAAAGGCCTGGCTGGGGATGAGTGATGAGTTTGACGGGTATCCGAGACATCATGTCTTCGAACCGCCCCTTTGCGCGGAACCGCTCCGCGAACCCGGACTGCAACAGCGCGTCCTTGATCCGCAAGCCCAGCCCGCCAGCTATGACGACACCACTTCCGCCCTGCGCAAGCGCAATGTCGCCGGCAACGCTTCCCAGCGTGAGGCAAAAGCGATCGACTGCGGCTGCGGCAAGTCTGTCTTCGCCCGACAAGCCAAGTTGCCAGAGCGCTTTGTCCTCAAAGCGTCGGATGGTCTGCCCCTCGATCGCTGCAAGAGCTTCGTAGATGTCAACCAAACCGGGTCCTGACACGACGCGCTCGACGGAGACACGACGATAGCTTTTCCGTAGATGGGCGAGGATCTGGTCTTCGATCGTGTCAAGCGGCGCAAAGCCTATGTGACCGCCTTCAGTTGCCTGCACCCGGTAGTCAGTCCCGTCTCTGAATACATGGGCCACACCAAGTCCGGTTCCAGGTCCGATCACACTGATGGTACCCTTGTCCGCCAGCGCGACATTGGGTCCGCAAAGATGCTGGAAGCTTGCCTCTTCAACCTGAGCAACGGCATGGCCGACAGCTTCGAAATCATTGACCAGGCTGAAGGCCTCAACGCCCAGCTTCTCGCAAATCAGCGGTGGACGAATGATCCATGGATTGTTCGTGAAGTGGATGATGTCGGCTTGCACCAGCGCGGCAACAGCAATTGCAGTCGCAGTCGGTAGCGGGCTGCCGATGAAGCGACCAAAATCCTCCCAAGCAGTCTCGAAGCTCGCATATTCTGCAGTCTTGAGCGTTGCTGCTTCGGCCAATTCAATGACCCGACCGTCATCGATGCGCGCGAGGGCGAAGCGCGCATGTGTGCCGCCGATATCGACCGCAACAATCTCTCTCACAGGCCGGCGGCTGCCAGCATGGCAGAAGCTCCCTGTTCTGCGCCGTCAGTGCCTGCACGCATCATGGCAAAAAGTTCGCGCCCGACGCCATCATGCACTGGTGGTGGCGAAGCTGGCATTCGCCCTTGCAAATCCGCCAGGACATCGAGGCGGCCGTC
The DNA here is from genome assembly GCA_016704425.1 of Sphingomonadales bacterium. Taxonomy (GTDB): domain Bacteria; phylum Pseudomonadota; class Alphaproteobacteria; order Sphingomonadales; family Sphingomonadaceae; genus Aquisediminimonas. Next base: position 358,714 of record JADJAC010000002.1, on the reverse strand, counting down.
ATGCGCGCACAAGCGAACGACGTCACCATCCTGGATAAGCCCAATTGCCCCCCCATTCAGTGCTTCCGGGGTGCAATGAATGGCAGCCGGCACCTTGCCAGATGCCCCTGACATGCGCCCATCTGTCACGAGCGCAACCTTGTATCCCTTGTCCTGCAAAACGCCCAGCGCGGGCGTCAACTTGTGGAGTTCCGGCATGCCGTTTGCGCGAGGCCCCTGGAATCGCACGACGATCACCACATGCCTGTCCAGTTCACCGGCCTTGAAGGCAGCCTGCACATCTTCTTGGGAATGAAACACGCGGGCTGGTGCTTCAATGGTCCAGTGACTTGAATTTACAGCGCTTGTCTTGAACGTTGCTCGGCCCAGGTTTCCTGCCACGAGGCGCATGCCCCCATCCGGACAGAATGGGTTCGCTGGCGTCCGCAGCATAGACAAGTCTCCGGACTCAGCTGGCAGATCGCGCCAGACGATTTCGTCACCGTCCATCACCGGCTCGCGAGCATAATCGCTCAGATCCCGGCCGGCGACAGTCATGATATCCTGGTGGAGGAGGCCGGCCGCCAAAAGCTCGCGGATCACGAAACCCATTCCGCCCGCTGCCTGAAACTGGTTCACGTCGCCGGGCCCGCTTGGGTATACGTTCGCGATCAACGGCACTGCAGATGAAAGCGTGTCGAGATCCTCCCAGTCGATCAAAATTCCCGCAGCCCGCGCAATTGCCGGAATATGGATGGCATGGTTCGTTGAACCGCCAGTCGCGAGGAGGCCGACGCAGGCGTTGACGATGGCCTTTTCGTCGATGCAGTGACCAAGCGGTCGATAATCGCTCCCGCTTTGGCCTATTTCGGCCAAGCGATGGGTTGCGGCCCTTGTCAGCGCGGTGCGCAGTTTTGTGCCAGGGTTGATGAATGCGGCCCCGGGCATATGGAGCCCCATGACTTCCATCATCATCTGGTTTGAATTGGCAGTGCCGTAAAAGGTGCACGTGCCCGGGCTGTGATATGAGGCGGCCTCCGCCTCGAGCAGCTCCGCCCGGCCGACCTTTCCTTCGGCATAAAGTTGGCGCACGCGGACCTTTTCCTTGTTGGCCAACCCCGACGGCATCGGTCCCGCCGGTACGAGGATCATCGGAAGGTGCCCGAAGCGCAATGCACCGATCAGAAGTCCGGGAACAATCTTGTCACATATGCCAAGGAGCAGCGCACCTTCAAACATTGCATGGCTCAGTCCGATCGATGTCGCCATTGCAATGACGTCTCGGCTGAACAGCGAGAGTTCCATGCCTGCCTGACCTTGCGTGACCCCGTCACACATCGCTGGGACGCCACCCGCGACCTGTGCGGTCGCCCCGACTTCACGGGCGAACAGCTTGATCTGTTCGGGGTAGCGGCCATAGGGCTGATGAGCGGACAGCATGTCATTATAGGCGGTGACGATGCCGAAATTCATGGCACTCCCGGCACGGATAACTGTTTTGTCCTCGCCCGAAGCAGCAAACCCATGGGCTAGGTTTCCGCATGAAATGTTGGACCGGTTGGTGCCCTTGCTTCCTTCCCGTGCCATCAATTCCAGATACCGCTTGCGGCTGTCTGCCGAGCGGCGACTGATGCGCTCGGTCACCGCAGCGATGCGCTGGTCAAGCCTACTCATGCCAGGTCACTCCTTCACGCTCTGCGAGCGCAATCGCTGCAGACGGCCCCCAGCTTCCTGCAGTGTAGGGCTTGGGAACCATGCCGTGCTCGCTCCACCCTGCCCGGATTGTATCGATCCAGTCCCACTGAGCCTCCACTTCATCGCGGCGCACAAAGAGCGTCTGGTCTCCCTCGATCAGGTCAAGCAACAGTCGCTCATATGCAATCCGTTTCTTCACGCCCGCAAAGGCATTGGGCATTGAAATGTCCAGCGGCACTTCCCTGAGACGAAGGCCACCTCGGTCAAGACCGGGGACCTTTGCCATGACAGACAGACGAATATTTTCCTCCGGTTGGATGCCAATGATCAGCCGGTTGGGTTGGGTCGTGGCCCCTTTTCCTGCAAAGATCGAATGGGGTACGCGTCGGAACTGGATAACTATCTCGGTCGCACGGCGGGGCAAACGTTTGCCAGTCCGCAAATAAAAGGGGACACCTTTCCAGCGCCAATTGTCGATATGTGCCTTCAGGGCCACAAATGTCTCTGTCCCGGAGGGTTTTCCGAGTTCCTCGTCATAGCCCGGGACAGCAGTGCCGTCGATCGCACCGGCACGGTATTGACCGGTCACGCTGTCACCTTCGCCAAGATATCGAAGCGAACGCAGCACCTTGACCTTTTCGTCGCGAACAGCTGTTGAATCGAATCTCGACGGTGGCTCCATCGCCACCAGCGCCAGCAATTGCAGCATATGGTTTTGCACCATGTCGCGCAGTGCTCCGGCCCCATCGTAAAACCCCACGCGCCCTTCTAGTCCCACAGTTTCTGCAACGGTTATCTGAACGTGCTCGATATGGGTTGCATTCCACAGCGGCTCGAACAGGATATTGGCAAATCGCAGGGCAAGAAGATTCTGGACCGTTTCCTTGCCGAGATAGTGGTCGATCCTGAATATCCTGTCCTCAGGGAACGCTGCGGATACCGCGTCGTTAATCTGGCGGCTGGTTTCAAGGTCAGTGCCAAGAGGCTTTTCAAGACCGATCCGTGCACGCCCCCCGGCAAGGCCGGCCTGAGCGAGGCCTGCAATCGTTGGTTCAAACAATGACGGCGCCGTAGACAGGAAAATCGCGAGTCCATCGTCGACCTTTCCGGCCTTTTCCGCCAAGGCAGCAAACCCGTCTGGCCGCGACGCATCCAAAGTCTGGTAGCTCAGCCGCGCAAGGAACGCGGGAATTGAACTCTTGCGGTCATCCGGAAGGTATTTCTCGAGCGCGTCTCCAGCAAAAGCCCGGAAACTCTCATCATCATGACCTGACCGCGCGGTGCCGATTATTTTCAGATCTTCCGATACCAGCCCGTCTGCATTCAATGCGCACAGCGAAGGCAGAAGCATCCGCTGGGACAAATCTCCGGTGGCTCCGAACAGGATCAGCTTATCTGCGACGAACGGCATGAATGCAGTCTCCTGTATCTTCGAGCGACCAGTGATCGTGCCCTATCGGAGCCAATAGCGGAACGAAACGTCTTTCAGCGATACAGCTATTCGCGGGTTTTGCGGGAACATTCGAAACATTGCGCAATTTCGGGAAAGCTCGCTAACGACCATCCCCTTACGCCGGCACTTTTCGAATTGGGACGGGAATGTTGCAAATGTCAGCCCCGCCGGCTGGTATGTTGAAAAAGGCGTCGTGACGGTTTGCCCGCGCCTGGGAATAGGACGCAAAGCTTGCCGACTCTGTCCGCATCACCTGCCAGCGGCTGCGGCTTCCGGCTGTGATGCTGGCGATCGAAATGCGTTCTTCAGCCCTTTCATAGAAGCCGAGAGCGCCCGTTCCACGCGGCAGCGTTGTCAATGCCGCAATGCCATCGACTACCCTGCCGACCACAGCGATGTTGCGGTCGAGATGACGCGGCGCATGGCCATTGACGACATAAAGCTCTGCTCCGCTACCTGTATCTGGCGCTAGGTTTCGGCCCACACCGACCATGCCAAAGCAATGCGGCAGCCAGGCCTGCTTTCCGTCGCTTGCGATCGGCCAGCCGCCTGCATGCCCGACGCGGCGGGCGTAGGGATCTGGATAGGGCAGCGCACGAAAGCCAAGACCTCTGAGCGGGCGAACATAGTCACTTGCCGCTGCCGTTCCGAGGCCGACTGGGAGCGGCCTTTTCTCGCTGGCGTCCCCCCATTGCACGACATAGTTTTCCTGCACCCGGTTGATGCTTGTCCAATCCCAGAAATGTGCTGCCACCAGTTTGCGGATATTGGCGACATGGACGGGTGCAAACTCATGCACGAGTTGGATCGTGACAACGGACCCATTAGCCAAGGTCATCTCAAGGAGATCCTCTTGCGCAATATCTTGCCAGGCCGCGGCGGGCGCAGATGAGACGATCTCTGCAGGGGAGGGCGCCGTGGCTGGAGCGGCAGCAATAGCCAGTAGCGCGAATGGGGCAAAAACGTATTTTGTCATCCGCTGCTTTTTACACAGCCTGCTCGCTTGCGAAAGTCCAGCCAAGGCGATAGTGGCCCTCGCTTCCAGAGCATGCGGAGCGGTGGCCGAGTGGTCGAAGGCGCTCGCCTGGAAAGTGAGTATACGGCAAAACCGTATCGAGGGTTCGAATCCCTCCCGCTCCGCCACCTTTCCGTCCCAAGAAGTACGATGACGGCCAAAAAAATGACAGAAAACTGGGAAGTATTCGGAATATTTTTTTGAGTTTGTTCAAAGACGTCCCTTGAAATCCATCTCTGTCCCACCATTTTTGGGGGGATAATCGGTGGGACAAAACAAATGAGCCTCACGCAGCTTGAAATCAAATATGCCAAAGCTGGCATGCATTCTGACGGGAATGGACTCTATTTATTGGCCCGCAAGGGCGGCGCGAAGAGCTGGATTTTCCGCTACACCTTTGATGGCAAGCGTCGTGAGATGGGCTTGGGGGCACTGGCAGGCCTCTCAGTTGTCGAGGCGCGTGCTGAAGCCGGCCAGCTCAGAAAGAGGATCGTTGCTGGATTCGACCCGATCGATGAACGTAAACAAGCAAAGGCCGAAATCGCTGAGGCAAAACGCAAAGCCCAACTCGCAACGAAGCGCGCGTCAGCAACCTTTAAGCAGGTTGCGACTCAATTTATTGCCGACCAAGAAGGTGGATGGCGCAATGCCAAGCATAGGCAGCAATGGGAGAATACGCTGAAGACCTACGCCTTTCCTGTAATAGGGGACATGCCTGTCTGCGACATCGAAGTGGAGCACATTCTCGAGATCCTCAAGCCGATTTGGACGCGTAAGCATGAAACGGCGAGGCGTGTCCGTATGCGGATCGAATGCGTGCTCGACAGCGCCAAAGTGTTAAAACTAAGGGAAGGGGACAATCCGGCAATTTGGCGCGGCGGGCTTAAAAGCCTCTTGCCAAAAATCAGCGCGTCCAAGCGGGTTCGACGCCACCCTGCTATGCCTTGGGAAGAAATACCCTCTTTCATGCCAAAGTTGAAAGCGCGGGAGGGCGTTGCAGCAAGAGCGCTCGAGTTTGCGATCTTGACTGCGGCAAGATCCGGTGAAGTGCGCAAGGCGTGTTGGTCGGAGATTGATCTTGAAAAGCGGCTTTGGATTATCCCTAAGGAGAAAATGAAGGCTGAGCGCGAGCATCGCGTTCCGCTCTCGAAGCCGGCGATCGAGCTGCTCAAATCTATGCCAATGATCTATGGCTGCCGCTATATTTTCCCGGGTACGCGCAATCAGCCCTTGTCTGACATGAGTCTAGGTGCGGTTCTAAAGCGGATGAGCTTGGGCCATTATACCGTCCATGGTTTTCGCTCGACCTTTCGTGATTGGGCCGCCGAAAAGTCCGACCATAGGCCTGAAGCGGTGGAACTGGCGCTTGCGCATTCGATCGCAAACAAGGTCGAAGCCGCATATCGTAGAGGCGATCAGCTTGAAAAGCGTGTCGCGCTGATGGAGGATTGGGCGACTTGGTGTGGAGATTCGCACAGCTAAAGACCTGCACGGCACGCCGGAGAAATAGAAGCACGACCATGGGCGACGATGAATGGCTCAGTTTCCACGACGCAATTGAAGTCGTCCGCGCAAGCGCTGGCCATGAAAAACTCGTACATAGTCGCGCTGCATTGCTATTTCGGATTAGAAACGGTCAGATTCGTTGGAATTGGAAGGCCCTCTCGAGCACAAATGCGGATACGGGCCGGGACGTTGGCGACCAGCAATTCATGTCGCATGATGATGCGGCGGCAAACTTTATTTTTGCGCTCCACACCTTAGCTCGACGTGACCAGTCAGCGTTCTTTGATGTCGAGATTGATCACATTGACTGGAACTTAGGCGAGTTCAGCCTGACTGTGAGCTACAAGTCGCCGAACCATTATGGCATACACCACCAAATCAAGTCAGTTCGTTTGCTGCGAGACGATGTCGTTCGAGAGTTTCCATCGGCGTCAAATCCCGAATATTCTCGATCACCACCTGTCGATAGTCAGACCGACACGCCGAAAAGGAAGTCCGGACGTCCGAAAGGTACTGGCGCATACCAAAAAGGTGACATGCTTATTGCTGAAAAGATGCACGAATTTATTAGTATCAATGGTGGGGGTAAGTTCTCAGCAGCAGCCATATTTGTGAAAGATGCAGGTGGACCTGGTACTGACGATTCTAAAAAGCGTCGTCTGGTTCTCTGCTATGATAGGCTGTATGGTGATAATTAAAAAAAATGAATATTATTAAAACTGTACATAAAATGTAGTACAAATATGCAATGCATTGATGTTGAACGACGGCCTTCAAGCAAGGAGTTGTTCAAATGCATTCACGAACTGAAATTGAGAGCGCTCAGTCGTCTACTAATACGCTTGTGCGTCTTTCTGCCATATTAGGCGATCCGAAGACAGGTCGTCTTGGCCTACTCCCCATAAGCCGCAGTCACTTTTATCGTTTAATCGGTGAGCATAAGCTGCCCGCCCCCATCAGGTTGGGTCCCCGCACCAGCGCCTGGCGCCTTTCTGATATTGAAGCTTTTATTGAACGGCTAGCCCCCGGGCGGGAAGCAGACTGACTCGACAACTTCCTAACTGCAGCCAGCAACGCTCAGCGCCGTCAGGCCACTTGGCAGATTGACGGAGAATAGGCGTGGCCGCTCACCCCAAGGACAAAGACAATGACAATTGATAATCATCGCCATCCCGAGGCAAAAGATTGGGAGGACCTGCGCAACCATGGGTACAATGTCATACCGCTGAAAAAGGGAGACAAAGCGCCCGCCATCAAGTGGGAGAAATTCAAAAGCGAGCGGGCCACGGATGAACAGATTTTGCGCTGGCAGGAGCACTCCCCTGATGCCAACATCGGAGTTGTCACGGGCATAATAAGTGGCATATTTGTCCTCGACCTTGACAGTGAAGAGGCCTTAATTGAGGCCGAACACAGAGGACTGCCACAAACACCCCGGGTGAGGACGGGCAAAGGTCAGCATATCTACTTTCGTTATCCGCCGGGAGCTACAGTCAATAATCGCACCGGCATTCTCCCAAAAACGGATATTCGGGGCGAAGGTGGATACGTGGTCGCGCCGCCAAGTGTGCATCCCAATGGCACAGTTTATGAGTGGATTACGAGTCCGGACGGGTGTCCGCTCGCAGACGCCCCAGAGTGGCTAATGAAACTGTTGCTGGAGGGAGCTAAACCTTGCTTTTCCGCGCCTTCCCGCGTTGCGAGAGGAAGTAGGGTTAAATCGGCGAACGAGAGGTTGGCGCGAGCCGAACTTGATAATGAGCTCAAGAAGTTGTCGGAGACTGAAGAAGGTTCACGCAACCATCAATTGAATATTGCCTCCATGAAGCTTGGCCAGATCGTGGCAAGCGGCGCACTCGACGCCGATCACGTCAAATCCCGCTTGTATGACACGGCTATAAGCATTGGCTTGGAAGAGCGTGAGATCCACGCGACGATACGTAGTGGTTTCACCAAAGGGCTGACTGAGCCACGCGATCCTCGACCGTCCAATCATCGGCGAAACGGTCGCAAAGGCTCAGAAGTCTCAGAGGATGCCATTGCGCGGACCTTTACCCAGAAATTTGGGCACGACTACAAGTTCTGCCACACGCGGCAGAGATGGTTCATATGGACGGGAACGCACTGGAAGATCGATGGCAAGAATTCCATCGTACATCGACTGCGAGAAATCGCTCGCGAAGAGAGTGACGGCTCCGTCGCTGTCAGTCGATCTGCTGTCGTCAAAGGGTCCGAGACCCTGTTACGGGCCGATCCAGCGCATGCTGTAGATTCGTCTTTCTGGGATCGCGACCAATGGCTCCTCGGGACACCTGCAGGGACTATCGACCTCAGGGAGGGTGTATTGCGCCCGGCCCAACGCGGAGACGGGATTACACGCGTTACAGCGTGTGGACCCGCTCTGGGTATTCCGAAGCTTTGGCTCAAATTCCTCTTGGAAGCCTGTGGCTTCGACGAAGACTTCGTGCGCTACTTGCGAGACGTGCTTGGCTATGCCCTCACCGGGGATACCAGTGAGCACGCCTTGTTCTTTTTTTATGGCTCCGGCGGCAATGGAAAAAGCGTGTTTCTCAACACCGCGTCTGGCATCCTTGGGGACAATGCGGTCACTGCCAGCATGGATACCTTCACCGCATCTTACGGTGATCGCCATCCTACAGACCTCGCCATGCTGGATGGCCCACGCCTGGTATCTGCATCTGAAACTGAAGAGGGGCGTCGTTGGGCGGAATCACGTATCAAGCAGCTCACCGGCGGAGACAATATTTCCGCCCGATTTATCCGACAAGATTTTTTCCAATTTCAACCGCGTTTCAAATTGTTCATTGCCGGAAACCACGCACCGTCACTGCGAAACGTCGATGAAGCCGCACGCCGGCGCTTTCACATCATCCCATTTACCTATGTACCGGAAAACCCCGATCGCGAACTCGAGCAGAAGCTCAAGGCAGAATGGCCACAGATCCTTAACTGGATGATCGAGGGGTGCATCGACCGATACCTGTGGGGTCTCCGCCAGGCGGACGTGGTGAGTGCTGCGACCGATGAGTACTTTGAGGAGCAAGATACGATTGGCAGGTGGTTGGACGAGGAGTGCGAAATCGACCTGACCCGCGCCGATTGGGTCCTGCCAGTGTCGCTCGCGTTCGATCGTTTCCAGCGCTTTTCCGAACGGCTGGGAGAGCGGCCTGGGACGTCAAAGCGCTTTGGCTCCAGCATGGCCACACATGGCTTTCGCAGCACGTCTCAGCGGATAGAGGGCCATGTTGCAAAGGCATATGTTGGAATTCGGCTGAAGGAAGATCCAACTGGTTTTGAGGGTCTGGAATGCGACGATTCCCCAGTTCTGTAACCGATGTAACCGTTTTCCTAATTTATCGGCCCACGCGCGCACGCGCACTGAAGATTTATGCAAAAAACGGGTTACATCGGTTACGATTAAGTCGGTCACACTCAGAGTGCGTCTTTCATAAGGCAAAGTTTGCAGAATATTTCGACAAAAAGATTTGGAGACTGCGATGGGTGGCTTTGGCTCAGGGCGGCGATCGCATAATCGTCGCAACGCGATTGATGGTCTGCCGTGCCTCGACAGCAACATCATGCAACGCCAGGGAGTCCTCGTGAATGGCTGTCATGGGAGTGTTGAGTGGCCACGTTCGACGCGATCACTTGTCAAATTCTGCACCGACGACCAGAGGTTCCGGTTGTTCGAGCAAGGCGACAATGGTCAGCACCGTTTTTTGCATGGCCTGCTAATTGTTCGTGTGCCCTGCCGTTATGGCGGTAGTCGTGCATATTTCAGTTGCCCCTGCGTCATTGGCGGCAAAGCCTGTGGTCGGCGCGTCGCAAAACTCTATTACGACGGCGATCAATTCCTATGCCGACAATGCACTGGGCTTTCATATCGCTGCCAGTCGGAAGGGCCATTCTCACGAAATCTGCGGCGTAGCGACAAGATCCGCTTGCGGCTCGGCGGTCCACGCAGTTCTCTCGAGCCAATTCCACCTCGACCTAAAGGCATGTGGTTGCGGACGTACGTTCGCTTGTACGACGAGTGCCGGCGATCCGAGCAGTCTGCCAAGGCAATTTCCGCCGCTATCCTTCCCTCCGGTCCGAAAATTATCGAAACTCGTGCGAGACGTCTAAAATCGGGATGACGGTGGGCGACAGAATATTTCCACATCCAATGTCGAAAATTTTCATATCAAAGCGCTCCAAGCAATACACCCAGAACCGCGCCAAAAATACCGCCCACAGGATTCTGGCGCACGCCTGCACGCCAATTGACAGCTTGACGATGCCATACTGGGGAAGGTCGACCATGCACGACAGCCGGTGTAAAGCTCGCAGCCTCGCGAAACCGTCGGCATACCGTTTGATCCAGTGCATATGACAAGCTCGATTCCACCACGAGACAATCATCCACTCGACCGGTGTCGCCCACTCGAAAGGTTACGACTGTGCGACCCTGAATTTGGCGCTTATTTTCTCGCATTGGGTAATCATCTGGGCGCACGATTTGGTCGCCGCGGACCAGCATGACGGCGTCAGCCGTGTAGGCTCTTAACAGCTGCTTTCGAGCTGCGATGCTACGTTTTTCCTCGTCCGTTGCGATCGCCGGGTTAGCGGCAACATAGTGGTCAATGAACGTAATGCCGTCATCGATGCCCTGTTCATGCGCCATGATGCACCGCTTTGGTGCAGCTCTGGGTTGGTACAGATCAAAACTCACACTTTTTGTATCAGTATAGATAGAGCACATCAAATAGGAAGCTTGGCCTATTCCTCCATCTGATGCTTTCAAAAGATAATCAAAACCTTGAGTATAAGAATTCGCAATCAATATCATCGCAATATTAAATGCATACTCAGGCCTTTTATCAAATTCATACAGTTTTTTATAGTAATCTACGATATTTAATTGAAGGGATCGTCCCCCTTTTTCAACTTCTTGTGTCGGCAGCTGCATAATGCAAGAAGTGCCTGGCGACACAAAAAGCGTTACGCCGTCGGTGAAGCGACAGCGCACCTTCCCTTCAGAACCTGCGGTCGAACCGACCAACGTAACACCCAAAAAAAGCGGGCGGGGCGCCGTAACAGGCAACGACCACCTGACTCTGCGGGTTACGGAAAATTGGTTGTTCGGCTCGTTGGGAGGAAATATTGGTCTTACGTGCGCGCGTGCGCTAATTGAAGTGCAAGTCTGCTTGTCAAGCAATGGAAACCCACTAGATGCAGTTATCTGGCAATTAAGAATTTTCCCCGAAGAATCTGAAGTAATTTTTGCTAATACAAATCCTTCCTGTCCGTCTATAATACTTTCTATTGGATAGTCATACGAACTAATTATATCTGATGGATTGAGGATTTCTAATGATGTCTGAGATGAATACGTATTCAAATCACTTGTGGTACTTTTTTGAGAAATAGATTTTTGATTTTCAGTTAATTCTATCGATGCAAGTTTCAAATATGGTGACATTAAGCCCCGCTCGCCGGATGAACTGGCCGAATTGACGAAGGCCACTCCAGGAGGTGATAGGCGCAAATTTGGAAGGATTCGACTATTCGAATGTCCAACGGGACCGGCTTGCTGCGAGGCGTACAACCCATTGTCCGCACAAATGCTCGCCAGAACGACCGTTATCAAAATGGATCTCGGTCTCAAGAGACGCGGACGGCGTCCACTCTTCAATTTACTTGCCATAGTGCACTCCCACAAGTTCAACATTTGCGAACGCTCCGCACTGGATCGTGCCCTTCGACAGCACGGCATTTCTGAACCACATAGTACAGCCGAATGACCAGGGGGTTGGAGCCTATCGCAACATCAAGGTTGACGCCATTACGCGACTGAGAATATTTCAATCTTCCGTCTTTTTTGCGGGCTACGTCAGTCAATATTTCTGTGCCGGAACCTGCGACCTGGGCATTGCTGATATTGGGTTTCGGCGGAATTGGGATCGCGATGCGCAGGAGGAATTTCCGGGCAACATTTGCAATTAACTAATCCGGTTGTCGGAAGGCTTTGAGCCTTCCCGAATCGTTTTCAACCGCGCGCGAAGCGACGCAGGGAGTGCCCGCTGACTCCGTCGGGACCCCGGACACTCGCGCCTTATGCCGAAAAGCGAATATTGGACGGCGAACCATGGCTGCATGTCTATGCATATCGCGCAAAACGGCAGTAAATCGATGTGAATTGAAAAGTGAGAAAACCTCATAGCTCCGGGCTGAACAGGATTTGGGCCTTCTGCGCGGGCAATTTGATCTGATTTGCATGCCACACCGGCAAATCAAACTAATTGGGAAGTGGTCAGGTTCCCCTTGTCGCTCTTGGCGAAGGCGAACACGAATATGGCCCGCTCGCCCGAGCGGAAGATCAGGATCGAGCGATAGCCGCCCGATTTGCCTCCGCCCTGGCGCGCGATGCGCTGCTTAACAATCTCTTTCTGCCGCGTGGCGGCGTACGGTGTGCTTCTATTCTCACTGCCAGCTTGGACCGGAATTGCGGCTCGATCTGATTGGCATGTTCTGCTTTTTCATGGCCTGCGGACTTTGCTGGCCTTGACTTACCAGCCGCCCTTGTTCGCCCCCATCCGACAGGTCTGGGGGCCACTTCAAACAAGCATCGCAACATAGTAGCGGAATATAGCCTTTTCCATGCATCAATGTGAGCCCGTCAGCCCTCTCGAGCCAATTCTACCTCGACCGAAAGGCATGTGGTTGCGGACCTACCTGCGCTTGTATGATGAGTGCAGGCGGTCCGAAAACTCAGCATGGGAAATTGTGGGCCCCTTGCTTCCCAGGGGCCCGAAGATTGTGGAGTGTCGTTCCCGACATCGAAATTCACGATGACGGTGGGCGAAATGGTGGGAGCTTTATCTCTGGGAATCTAATTGGCACAAAAACTAGTGATTCTTGGCGGAGTCTATTTCCGCCACCGACCCTACAGGGGCCGTAAAAGCAAAAGTGCAATCGTTAAATGGCGTGGGGCAGGGCGCTTGGAAGCTCAGGCGAAAGGTGGCTCGGATGTTGGATCGTCGGCGCAGAGCGGTAGGGCACGAACTCTCCAAGTGCTATTGCGCCCCGTTCATTGAAGGAGGAGTCGAGCAACGAAATAACCTCGCCTGCGCACAGTGATGGTAATGACCTGCGGGACAGCAGTACGGAATCTGCCCACAAGGCTTCTGCCCCCCATCGCGGCTCATTTACGTAAAACAAGTGGCCTGAGACTTCATAAATGATCGCCTTGCGGTCGATGACCCGGCTCGAACGAATCTGGTGCATCTTGATGCAGTGCACAGGCTTTCCCGCGACGCGATCATTAACCAGCTGCGCCAGTTCCGCCTCGCCGGTAGGAAGGAATCGGCTCGTGCCACGCACACATCCAGAAACGAGCAGGCCTGATAAAATGGCAAGTGCGACATGTCTCACCAATGATACTCCTCGTCTCAGTCCACTACGGGGAAGGCCGTTGCCGACCTTCCCCTTGCCTGCCTTTCACGCTTGGGCAGGAAGGCCCGCGGGGGATTTGGGGCCTGTCTCCTATGATGGAGACGATCACTGATTCCCGTAGCCGCATCAACAGTATTTGAATTTGGTCGAAACGCGCTTGCAACCGTCGGCATTTCCGCTGCATGGCGCGCGACCTATGAAAAACGCGACCCCCTGAAACCTTGATATGACTGCGAATGGCCTGGAAGCGGTGTTCCTGTTGAACAGGGACAAGTTGCTGCAGTTTCTGCGTTCTCTCGCGAGAGCTGACGACGCGGAAGACCTTCTGCAGGAACTCTGGCTTCGCGCCACAACCGTCGAGGCTGGACCGGTCGCCAAGCCTCTTTCCTATCTTTACCGGATTGCCCACAATCTTGCGCTGGAACGATATCGTCAGACGGTCCGGGCGCAGCGCAGGGATCAGGACTGGAATGAATCAGTCGGCGAAACTGTCCCGGGCGTTTCAGATGCACCCTCGGTCGAGCGTGTTTTGGTTGCCCGAGAGCGATTGCGCATAGTTGAGGCGGTGCTCGCACAGCAGGGGGAGCGCGCCGCCTTTGTCTTTCGTCGCTATCGACTTGAAGGCCATAGCCAGCGGGACATTGCTGCTGAACTGGGCATCAGCTTGAGCGCCGTCGAAAAGGATCTGCAGAAGGTCTACAACGCAATGATCGCGCTTCGGAGGCAAGACTATGCGGAATAGCAGGCACCGTGGCATCCTCAATATGAGGCCCAGCACATGACGAAATTGCGCGAGATGATTGAAGAGGAGGCGATCGGATGGATTATCCGCATTCGCGATCCGTATTTTGACGATTGGGACCTGTTTTCCACCTGGATGGAGGATCCCGCCCGGGCGCGGGTCTATTCCGAAATGGCGGCTGCCGACGCCGATGTTGCCAGTGTTCTTGAAAGTAGGCCTGCTTCCCAGAGAGCTGTTGCAAATGACCAGAAATCCCGAGGCTTTTGGCCGGCACGGCGAACGATGATTGGCTGGGCAGTCGCGGCGTCAATTGTGGCCGTAGTCGGATTTGCGGTCATGCCGATTGGCCGTTCGCCCTATATGGTTGCAACAAGGGCAGGAGAACGCAAGGCGATCAGGTTAGAGGATGGCAGCCGTATCGACCTTAACGGCGATACGCGCTTGGTTCTTGATCATGGCAATGCGCGCTACGCCCGGCTGGAAAGCGGAGAAGCGAATTTCAGCGTCGTGCACGACGCCAGCAAGCCATTCCTTGTTGAAGCAGGCGGGGCCAAATTCATCGATGCTGGTACCGCTTTCAATGTAACCCGTATCGGCAACGTAACCGAGGTTGCGGTTTCAGATGGTCTGGTCATTTACAATCCCCGGATGGAAAAGCTTGCCATCGAACCCGGGCGCATGATTCATGTTGGTGACGGCCGACAACCGATCATGAGCAGCGTGGATGCTCTTTCCATCGCGTCCTGGCGTGAAGGCCGGTTGATTTACAACGGAGCAAGACTGGCCGTTGTGGCGGCCGATTTGACCCGCAACCTGGGCGTCAAAATTTCGGTTTCACCGCAATTGTCGGAAAGGCGTGTCAGCGCTGTAATTCTGATCAAACGAAAAGACAGCCAAGCGATTGCAGATATTGGTGCCTTGCTTGGCCTGGACGCGAAGCGCCTTGATGATGGCTGGCAATTCTCGGCAGCAGGCAATGCAACGCGCTGAGCTGTTCCTGCTTGTTGCCCTTGCGTTGGTGTTCAGCACTGCGGCGCAGGCCGAGACTCGCCAACCGGTTGATTTGCCAGCCGGTGGACTGGGGCCTGCCGTGGTTGCTCTTGGACGTCAGGCAGGCGTGAGCGTCGGCATTTCAGATCCGGAATTGTCAGCACTGCAAGTAAAACGGGTGCGCGGCACAATGCGCATAACCGAGGCGCTGGATCGGCTGCTGAAAGGAACCGGAGCGGCCTATCAAAGCGTCAACGGCTTTGGCTGGCGGATTGTTCGTCGCCCATTGCCAAGCAAAACTGTTCCCGTTCCTTCGCACGCCAACCAATCGCCTGTCACCAATGTCGAAATTCTGCCGGAAATTATTGTTACTGCGAGCAAGCGAGACACGTTGCTCGTGCGATACGCAGGCAGCGCGACAGTCCTGGATATGGGCGACATGCCTGTTGGAAGTGGCGGTGGTTCGACCGCGACATTGACGGCACGCGTGGCTGGAATGACTTCGACGCATCTTGGTGCTGGCCGAAACAGACTTTTTATCCGCGGAATAGCGGATTCAAGTTTCAACGGACCCACGCAGGCGGTTGTCGGGCAGTATCTCGGCGAAACCAGGCTCAACTACAACGCTCCTGATCCTGATCTTAGGCTCTACGATGTCGCGTCCATCGAAGTGCTCCAAGGGCCTCAGGGTACATTGTATGGTGCCGGATCGCTCGGCGGAATATTGCGCATTCGGCCTGTCTTACCCCAGCTCGAGGAGTTTCAGGCCGCTGCATCTACGTCGTTCGCAGTGACGGCGCACGGCGATCCCAGCGGCGATATCAGTGCTGCCGTCAATGTGCCTCTGAAGGAAGGGGTGCTGGCCATGCGGGCGGTTGGTTACGTCATCCGCGAGGGCGGCTATATCGACAATATACTCCGTGGTCAGAAAAATGTGAACCGAACTGACATTGCCGGTGGGCGCTTGGCCTTGCGCGCCGAGCCCGGGAGTGGGTGGACGATCGACCTTGGCGGTACATTTCAGTCGATCGATTCACGCGACAGCCAGTATGTTGACCGCAATCCACCGAGGTTGACGCGCTCCGGCCCCGTTGTTGAGGCTTCAAACAATGATTATGCTCTTGGCCAGTTCATTGCTCGCAAGGAATGGGACAGTCTCGTCTTCACGTCCGCGACCGGAATTGTCGGTCAGGATATTTCCGAAACCTACGACGCAACGCAACCGGGCGGCGCCCCGACGCTTTTCCATCAACGCAGTCGAATTTCCCTGATTTCCAGCGAGAACCGCCTGACCCAGACGCTCGAAGACGGTTCAAGCTGGATCGCTGGCACGAGCCTTGTCCGGAACCGTTATCGGCTCAATCGGAAATTTGGTGCGGTCGGAGTGGCGCCGAGCATTGCTGGCATAGCCAACGGTATCGACGAAGCTACGTTGTTTGGTGAATTTACCAAGGCGATCACGCCACAGGTCAATGTTACAGCGGGCGGACGTATCACCCATGTCAGGCTCTCCGGTGCGGCGCTTGATGCACCCTCCGCTCTGATCGCTACCGCTGCGGTTTTTCAAGGGCGGCGCAGAGAGGCAGAGTTTTTGCCGTCGGTTTCCGCAACCTACCTTCCGGTTGCCGGCTTGACCTTGTTTGCAAAATATCAGGAAAGTTTTCGCCCTGGCGGAATCGTCGTACGCAACGATTTGATCCAGCGCTACCGGAACGATCAGGTTTCCGCCGTCGAGGTTGGCCTGCGCTTTGGCGGGAAGCACAAAACCGGCTTTGACGGATCGCTCTCTGTTTCCCGAACGCGCTGGCAAGACATCCAGGCAGATCTTACAGATCTCAACGGGTTGCCGGCCACATCGAATATCGGCACTGGTCGGGTTTGGTCGATTGATGCCGTATTGGGCTGGCGGCCGCTGCAAGGATTAAGAGTCGAGGCATCCGGCGTTTTCGCAGACAGTCGGCTCACCAGTACGGCGCCAACCGTTCAGTTGATCCGCGCCGGCAGCAACATCGTGCCTCAGCCCGGTGTCACCGTGATCAACAGCAACGACCTGCCAAATGTCGCGCGGTTCAACGGCCGGTTGAGCGCCGACTATTTTGTGAGTTTGCGGGGTGGCTATGATTTGAGCGTCTCAGGCTGGGTGCGCTACGTTGGCCGTTCGCGGCTCGGGATTGGGCCGGTTCTCGGCGTGCCCCAGGGGAATTATGCTGACACGTCAATCGGCATGCGGCTGAGCCGTGATCGCTACACTGCATTTCTGAACGCGACCAATCTTCTGGACGCGATCGGCAACCGTTTTGCATTCGGTTCGCCATTCACGTTGCCCCATTCCAGCCAGATCACGCCGCTGCGCCCACGTACGATCCGCGTGGGCATGGACGTCCGCTTCTAGCGCTGGAAAAGTTTTTGCGCCGATTTTACGGGTTCGGCGCCTCCACGTCATCCTGTTGAGCATAGGGAGTTGCCGGCGCCGCCGGTCAACCGTTCAACAATCAGTGGAGCTCATATGCGTCAACTCTATGCCTGCACCTGCCTAACCCCAGTAGCCCTGATCTTTGCGTCAAGCCCGGTGCAGGCTGAAACAGTGGTCAGCACAGCGCGCACGACGGCTATTGCCACTTCAAGCGCCAATGCCGGTTCTGCTGACAATATCAGGATTTCCACGGCGGGGTCAGTAAAGCCCGCCAGCGGCATCGCGGTAACGCTCGATAGCGCCAACACGGTCGTCAATGAGGGTGCTATACAAATCACAGGCGCAAATGACGCGGTCGGCATTCAGGCGGCTGCCGGAATAACCGGCACGATCACCAATACCGGCAGTATTTCAATCGATGAAAACTTTACTCCAACCGATACAGATAATGATGGTGACAAGGACGGCCCCTTTGCGCAGGGCACCAGGCGCTTTGGTATCCGCACCGTCGGTACATTTGCGGGCAACATCCTCAACAGCGGTACAATCAGTGTTGAAGGCAACAACAGTGCCGGTATTGCCCTTGGCGGCACACTGACCGGGTCGCTGACGCATGGTGGATCGATCACCGTCGTCGGCGATAATAGCTACGGTATTCAAGCCGGAGCAATTTCAGGCAATGCCAAGATCATGGGTAATGTCGCGGTGCAGGGCGCGAATTCGGTGGCCGTTGCGCTTCAGGGAGATATAGGCGGAGCACTGGTGATCCAAAGTGCGATTTCCTCGACCGGCTACCGCAGCGCTACGCCGCCCACTGATGTTTCAAAGCTCGATGCCGACGATCTGCTGCAGGGTGGATCGGCGCTGGTCGTGGCAGGAAGTGTGGGCGGGGGAATCCTTTTTGACGTGCCGCCCAGAGACACGGATCCCGCCAACAAGGACGAAGACAATGACGGCATCGAGGATGCCAAGGAAGGCAGCGCCGTGGTCGCCACGAAAGGCGCTGCGGCGGCAGTCCAGATTGGCTCTGCAACGCTCAATACTTTGATCGGCCCGATTGCGGGCGCCAGCGCCGGCGGGAACGGCATCGTTATCAATGGCAGCATTCTGGGTGATGGCGCCTATAAGGACGTGCAGGGCAATGGCCTTGTGATCGGCGGCCTTGGCGGCAATGTCAGCGTCGCTGGCGGAATGACGGTAAATGGGTCGGTTGCGGCCAGTTCGAATGGTGCCAATGCCACAGCAGTCCGACTGGGCAGCGGCGCAACGGTGCCGACAATAAAGAACGTGGGGAGCATCACGGCGACCGGCGGGAGTGCGGCTACCACTTTGGTGCGTGCTGTTGTAATTGATGCAGGAGCCAGCCTCTCTTCGATCACCAATAGCGGGAGGATTGCTGCCACAGCGGCAGTCGACGGATCCGCTGTCGCGATTTTCGACAATTCTGGAACACTTTCGCTTGTGGTCAACAGCGGCGCAATCAGTGCGACGAGCGCCAATACGGGGGTCAACAAGGCGATCGCGGTCGACCTCGCCGCCAATGGTAGCGGGGCGACTGTTCGGCAGACGCTGGTTGCGGCGAACGCAGCTGCGCCGACGATTACCGGTAACATATTGTTCGGAGCCGGGAATGACGTGCTTGATATCGCGGACGGTTCCATGAACGGCGCAACGCGTTTTGGCGCTGGCAACAACCGTCTCGCACTGGCTGGAGACGCAACGTACGGAGGCGATGTCACCTTCGGCAGCGGCAATGACATTGTGACACTTGCGGGAACAACCGCGCTAACCGGCAATGTCGATTTTGGCGGCGGTACGGATTCGTTATCACTTACTGGAACAGCAAAATTCAAGGGCGCGATTGCCGGAAGCGCAGGCCTTGCTCTTTCAGTGAACGGCGGCACATTGGCGGTTGTCAACAAGGGGCCAGTCGCCCTGTCATCGATCGATGTTTCCGGACAGGGCGCCATTGGCGTCAATATCGACGCCAAGGCTGGCACCTTCACCCAATATCAGGTGAGCGGCGCGGCCAGCTTCGCTGCAGGTTCCAAAGTCCTCGTTTCGCTCGCCAACGTCAGCCAGTCGGAAGGGCAATACCTGATCGTTAAGGCCGGGGCACTTACGGGCGGATCGAACATCGTGGCGAACAGTCTGACGGTTCCATTCCTCTTCAAGAGCAGCATCGTGGCCAGCGATGCCCTTGGGGAAGTCAAACTCAATATCCAGAGGAAGTCGGCGACTGAGCTGGGGCTCAACGGATCGCAATCTCGGGCTTACGACGCCGTTTTCAAGGCGCTGGATAATGATGTCCAGGTCGCGGGTTCTTTCCTGAATATTGCCGACGGTGCCAGCTTCCGCAAAGCGCTGCAGCAAATGCTGCCCGATCACGCCGGTGGTGCCTTCGAGACGGTTACACAAGCCTCGCGAGCGACCGCCCGCTTCCTGAGCGATCCGCGTGCGCCGTTCAGTGACCAGGGAGGCTGGGGATTCTGGTTGCAGCAGGTGGCCTGGGGGACATCGAAGGGGCTCGGCAACACCGCATCCTATGACATTACAGGCTGGGGTGCATCCGGTGGGGTCGAGGCCAAGACCGGCAGTCTGGGCAATTTTGGCCTCTCGCTTGCGTATCTCGCCGGAAGCGACGGAGACGGGAGCAATTCAAACGAAGTGAACACGAACCAGTATGAACTGGCGGCCTATTGGCGTGCAAACTGGGGGAAGCTCCATGCCCATGCTCGTGGTTCAGCTGCTCTGATCGGACTGAAGGGATCGCGCTTCTTTTCGGCATCGAATGCTGGCCAGACTGTTGAACGGCGAGCGACCTCAAGCTGGGATGGCCGTTTGATCGGCGCGTCCGCTGGATTGGCCTACGAGCTTTCGCTCACCAGGCGGTTCAGCCTCCGGCCTTCCGCATCAATCGACTATTATCATCTGAAAGAGGATGGCTACACCGAGAAGGGGGGCGGCGCGGCTCTGAACCTGATTGTCAGCGACCGCACCAGCGACGAGATGGCCGTCAATGGCTCGATCATTGCAGGCATGGATTTTGGCAGCAAGGATCCAAACTCAACATGGTTTCGTGCCGAAATTGAAGGCGGCCGTCGGCAGCTCATCGGCGGCCAGATCGGTTCCACGACCGCGCATTTCACCAATGGCCAGAACTTTGTCCTTTTGCCCGAGGCGCGGACCGACGGCTGGGTGGGTGGCTTGCGGATGACTGGAGGCACAAGCGGATTCATGCTTGGCGGCGAGTTCAACGCGGAACAGCAACAAGGGCGGGCAGCTGTGGCATTTCGGGTGACTTTGGCTATCGGGCTCTAGCACTTCGCCAGCCGTTCAACGACCTTCCTGGCAGCAATTGCACACGCGACAAAAGTCTGCAATGCGACGTGTGGGCAAGGTGGTTGCCGCGCGGTTGCGCGTGTCAATTCCGGCGTTGGCATCCATTCAGGATGGCCGCTCCTCTGGTTGAAAGGGAATTCATGAACGTAGCAGAAGCCGTGCAGACTAGGCGATCGATCAGGTCGTTTTCGAAGGAGAGCGTCGCACTTGAAACCATAAAGCGCGTGCTAGAAACGGCGCGCTGGACTCCGTCTGGCTGTAATTTTCAGCCTTGGGAGGCGACCGTCCTGACAGGTGAGCCATTAGAGGCGCTTCAGCAAGTTCTGCTCCAAAGCAAATTCGACGAACCGCTGGAATATGATTTCAGTGCTCCAGGCCAGCTCGAGAAATACCAGGGCCGGTTGCGCAGAGTGGGGTCCGCCATGTACGGCGCCATGGGAATCGAGCGGGAAGATGACGAGACTCGAGCCAATTTTGCAAAGTCCAACTGCCTGTCTTTTGGTGCGCCGATTCTGCTCCTGTGCCATTTTCCCAAGTTGATGAAGGAGCCCCAATGGTCTGATGTTGGAATGTGGCTCCAGACAATCATGCTACTGCTCAGGTCCGAAGGGCTCGACAGTTGTCCGCAGGAATATATGGGCCTCTATGGTCGAACCATCAAACACCATCTGGGATTGTCGGATGATATCATGCTGTTCTGCGGCCTCGCCATTGGCAAGCGCGATGCCACTTCTCCGGTTAATGAATTCGAACGCGAGCGGGTTCCATTGGGGGACCAAGTGACTTTTCTCGGCTTTGAGGGCTGAAAACGTCCAAGTTGATTTGGAGCAAAGTAATTCGTTTTCGGCAGGGTTAGAACTCGGCGGACAAGAGAGAGGATGCCGCGCTCATGACCCACCGAATACACGAACTTCATGATGAATTTCCTGATGCTGTCGATACAATCCGGGAATTGAAAGCGCACAATTCTCATTTCGCCAAGCTGGCGGAGCGCTATTCTCACCTGAATCAGGATATCCACCGTATTGAGATCGGGATTGATGCGGCCTCAGACGAACGGACCGAAATTCTGAAGAAACAGCGTCTGGCTTTGCTTGATGAGATTTCCGGCATGATCAATATGGATGGTTGATTGAATTTGCACGGATTGCCGTCCAAAAATGGCAGTCAGATTTGCCCGAGTGTCAGCCGTTTTGGGCGGGAGAAGGCATCATGAACGCTGGCGCAAGAGACCAGAACAAGTCGGCTGTTGTTGCACGTGACCTTTCGACCCGGGACATTCGTGCCGCATTGGCCAATGGCTGGGACGACTTTGCTGCCAGTCCGCACTTCGGGTTGTTCTTCGCCGCATTCTATGTCGCTGGTGGCCTGGTGCTGCTCTATGGGCTCACGAGTGTTGGCAAGGGTTGGTGGTTGATCCCTGTAATGGCAGGCTTTCCGCTATTTGCTCCCTTTTCTGCCGTCGGCCTCTATGCGGTGAGCCGACAACGTGAAATGGGCGAACGACCTGGTTGGGGAAAGGTCCTGAGGGCACTCATGGGGCATGGGGACGACCAGTTGCTGACAATGGGCGGAATCATTTTCGTCGCCTTCAGTTTCTGGATGATTCTGGCCCACGGTGTCTTTGCAATCTTCATGGGCGAAAGCGGTATCGGGGTTGATGGTTCCGGACTGACATTGTCGTTCCAGGCGGCTGCTATGATCTTGGTGGGCAGTGTGGTCGGCGGCCTTTTTGCACTCGGACTGTTCGCAATTACGGTCGTAAGCCTTCCCATGCTGGTTGATCGGGAAGTGGATTTCATCACCGCAATCATTGCCAGTCTTGGCGTATTCGGCAGCAATAAGCGGGTGATGATCGGGTGGGCCCTGCTAATAGCCTTCACGCTCGCACTCGCAATGCTGCCCATGTTTATGGGCCTCTTTGTCGTGCTGCCCGTGCTCGGTCATGCGACATGGCACCTTTACCGCCGGGCGGTCAGCATCGACTAAAGCTTTGAGCGAGGACGACGGGCGCTTACCGACCGGCATTTGGATCGCGTTCCCTTTAGAGGCTCTCTCCGAGGGCCTTGACGTTTTCATATGATCTACATATGTTCTCTTTAAGTTCTGGAATGGAGTCAGCAATGGCGAAGCCGCTGCGGCGTTATGTGTGTCAGTCCTGTGGTTCAGTTTCATCGAAATGGGCCGGGCAATGCGTAGATTGCAATGAATGGAACACAATTGCCGAGGACGCTTCGGCCGTTGTTACGCCCTTCCGTGCGCGGCATGATCTGCAAAGCGGCGGTCAACCTGTTGAGCTGGTTGGGCTGGATGCTGATATCCCGTTGCCTGCACGCATGGCCAGCGGCATCGCCGAGCTTGATCGGGCACTTGGTGGCGGCTTCGTTGCGGGCTCGGCGACGCTGATCGGTGGAGACCCGGGGATCGGCAAATCGACCCTGCTTTTGCAGGCCGCGGCGCGGCTGGCAAAGTCTGGACGTTCGGTAGCTTATGTCTCGGGCGAAGAGGCGGCGGATCAGGTGCGGCTGCGCGCAAGGAGGTTGGGTCTCGGCGACGCGCCTGTGCAGCTTGCTGCAGCGACCTCTGTACGCGACATCCTCACGACATTCGGCAACATTAACCCACCTGCCATGCTGGTGATCGATTCGATTCAGACGATGCACAGCGATTTGATCGAAGGTGCGCCGGGAACGGTCAGCCAGGTCCGCGCTTCTGCACAGGAACTGATTCGATTTGCCAAGGAACGCGGGACAGCGCTCGTGCTCGTCGGCCACGTGACGAAGGACGGCAGTATCGCTGGACCGCGCGTGCTTGAACACATGGTCGATACAGTCCTCTCGTTCGAAGGCGAGCGCAGCCATCAGTTCCGGATCCTGCGCGCAATCAAGAACCGTTTCGGCGGCACGGACGAGATTGGAGTCTTCGCAATGGAGGAAGCGGGGTTAAGCGAAGTCGCCAACCCCTCGTCGCTCTTCCTGACGGATCGCGGCGAGGCCGTGGCGGGAACGGTTGTGTTCCCCGCACTCGAAGGAACACGACCTGTTCTGGTAGAGATACAGGCGCTTGTCGTGCGTTTGGCGAGTGGTGCGACGCCACGGCGCGCAGTCGTTGGGTGGGACAGCGGTCGCCTCGCAATGATCCTCGCCGTCCTTGAAGCGCGCTGCGGGCTAAGTTTTTCAACCTGTGAGGTCTATCTCAACATTGCCGGCGGATACCGCTTGTCCGATCCGGCGGCTGATCTGGCTGTCGCGGCGGCCCTCGTCTCCGCGTTGTCCGAACAGCCTGTGCCCGCCACCAGCATTGCTTTCGGCGAAATTTCCCTGTCCGGCGAAGTGCGGCCCGTTTCGCTTGCCGGGTTGCGCCTCAAGGAGGCGGCCAAGCTCGGCTTCGAACAGGCATTGGCCCCGGCGGCGACGCGTGAAGAACAGGGTGGATTGCACATCACTGGCTTTTCGAAGCTTGGCGGGATGGTGGACTTGCTCCTTCGACGGGGTTGAGGCTCGACATGGAAGCTGCCAACCGCTTATGAGGCGATGAATGACTGCACTCGACATCATTGTTCTGCTCCTGGTTGGCGGGATTGGCATTCGTGGTCTGATGCGCGGCTTCGTGGCTGAGGCCATGTCACTCGTCGCCTGGATCGCTGCGATCGCCGCGGTCAAGCTGATCCATGCGCCGGTTTCTGCCGCACTTGCCAAGCCCGTGGGCACGGAAGGTGGAGCTGCAGTTCTCGCTTTTGCGCTCGTTTTCGGGGTCACATTTGTGGCAGGCCGGTTGATCGCCAGCCGGATGGGAAGCGCAACGCGCTCTTCAGCGCTCGGAGGCTTTGACCGGCTTCTTGGTTTTGGCTTCGGGGCGCTGAAGGGCCTGATCGGTGCGACCCTGATCTTCCTGCTGGGTTCACTGGTCTACAACACCTTTTATGGCGGGCAGTCGGAACGCCCAAAATGGATGACCGAATCCCGCACCTATCCGCTGCTCAATGCGACCTCGCGGGCGCTCGTCGATTTTGTCGAACAGCGCCAAGGAGCGGGGGACGAAACCGCGAAGTCGAAGTGACCACCCAGCTTTATACGTTGGACGTCTTGAGGCTGGCGACGTCAACGGCCGATCTTCATCCGCTTGAGAACCCGCAGGCGTCCGTTGAAAAGCGGTCTCCCACCTGCGGCAGCCGGGTGAGGGTAGACGTGATCGTGGATGCGCAAGGCAACATTGCCGAACTTGGCGCAGAACTCCAGGCGTGTGCCCTCGGCCAGGCATCAACGGCCTTGATGGCAGCACATGCAGTCGGGCGATCAGGCGCTGAGCTGGGCATTGCCCGGGATGCATTGCGCGCATACCTCAAGGGCGCTTCGGAAAGGTCGGGTGACTGGCCAGGCCTTGAAATCTTTGCCGCTGCACGCAAACATCCAGGACGTCATGCCGCAATACTTCTTGCGTTTGAGGCAGCAGCCGAAGCTGCGACGGCAGCGGCAGGCTGAAGCGTGGAAACGGCTTCAATTCTTCGAGAAGGCGTTTTCCTGCTTGGAGCGGGGCTGTTGTTCGTCATCCCCTTTCGGCGACTGGGCCTTGGTGCAGTGCTTGGTTACCTTGTCGCCGGGGTGGCAATTGGCCCTTTCGGCCTGGCGCTCGTCGGCGATGGCGAATCCAAGCTTGGGATAGCAGAAATCGGCATCGCGCTGCTTCTCTTCCTTGTCGGGCTTGAACTTAATCCGGCACGGCTGTGGCGGTTGAAGCGGGACATTTTCGGGCTCGGCCTTGCCCAGGTTGTGGTTGCAGGCCTTGGGCTTGCGGCTCTGAATTTCATCGCGGCCGATTTCACTTTGGGGGCTGCACTGGCGCTTGGCCTGCCGCTTGCCTTGTCATCGACGGCTCAGGTGTTGCCAAGCCTCAAATCATCTGGCCGGATCAACACGCCATTTGGTGAGCGGGCCTTTTCGATACTGCTGTTCCAGGATCTCGCGATTGTGCCGCTGATCACGATCATTGCGGCCTTGTCTCGCGCGCCAGCAGATCCGGCTACACCGCCGGGATGGTTGCTTGCCCTGGCGACGGTTGGGGCCATACTCGGGTTGGTCCTTGCCGGACGCTTCATCATCAGCCCGCTACTCCGACTGACCGGGCGGCTCGGTGAGCGCGAACTCTTCGTCGTGGTCGGCTTGTTCACGGTGATTGCAAGCGCCGCAATTATGGAAGCGCTTCATCTGTCAACGGCACTCGGAGCGTTTATCGCAGGTGTAATGCTTGCAGATTCGCCTTACCGGCATGAAATTGAGGCCGATGTGGAGCCATTCCGTTCGATCCTGCTTGGGTTGTTTTTCATGGCCGTCGGGATGGTTCTCGACGTTACGGTCATCCTCGCAAACCCGATTTTCGTCGTTGGGATGGCGGCTGCCTTGGTCGGGATCAAGACTGCCGTAACTTACGGCCTGAGCCGTGCCTTCGGCATGGATAGGCGCCCGGCGTTCGCGCTTGGTCTGTTGTTGAGCCAAGGCGGAGAATTCGGCTTTGTGTTGTTTGCCCAAGCGCAGGCTGCATTGCTGATAGAGCAGCAAGCGGCAAGCCTGTTTGGCGCGATCGTGACGCTGTCGATGGCGACGACGCCATTTCTGCTCATGATTGCGCGTCGCTTCGAATATGTCAGGCCGCATAGTGAAGACGAACTGGAGGGGCCGGATCTCGCCCAGCAGACGAAGGCTATTGTCATCGGCTTCGGTCGGTTCGGGCAGACTGTCACCCAGATATTGATGGCTGCGCGGGTTTCTGTGACGCTGGTTGATATCAAGCCCGAACAGATAGAACTCAGTAACGCGTTTGGCGCAAAGGTTTATTATGG
Source organism: Sphingomonadales bacterium (assembly GCA_016704425.1). Lineage (GTDB taxonomy): Bacteria > Pseudomonadota > Alphaproteobacteria > Sphingomonadales > Sphingomonadaceae > Aquisediminimonas. The sequence continues at coordinate 332,288 of JADJAC010000002.1, read as the reverse complement.
TGACGGTCGCCGGATTGATCTTCTTCGGCGCGCCGGAGCGCATGAAGCACAAGCAATTGTCTTCTGCACTGATGATCGTGCGCTAGGTGAAAAGGAGCTTGAGCCGATACTCTCAGCCTTTCCGCAAGCGGCGATATTCATAAGGGCCTTTGATCGGAGGCAGTTGCTGGCGGTGCGTAATCTTGACCTTGCTGGCTCCGTCCGAGAGGTTTTTGAATCGGCGATCCGTATGGGGATCGACGTGCTGCAGGCGATGGGCGCCGACGATCAGGATATTCTCGGCGCGGAACAATTTTATCGGGAGCAGGACCAATTGCGATTGGACGCACAAGGCGAAGCAGGAAATCTTCGGGCGGGACCGCCGCCACTTTACGTTCCACCCATCAAGAAGGCGACGGCGTGATGCTGAAGAGGTTCGAAATGCTGGCTTGTCTGTCTGCGGCAATCGCAATCGCGGCAGGAGCCTTTGGCGCGCATGCTGCTGCTGGACCGGCCGTCGAATGGCTCAAAACTGGTGGCACCTACCAGCTTGTTCATGCGGTTGCCGTCCTCGCGACAGCGCGCCGTTTTCAAGGACCGGCACTGGCGCTGCTCTTTGGGAGCTGCATATTCAGTTTCAGTCTCTATGCCCTCGCGCTTGGCGGCCCCCATTTGCTGGGTGCGGTTGCGCCCATTGGCGGCAGCATGATGATTTTGGGTTGGCTTTGGATGGCCTACAGGGCATCGGCGTCGAGGAATTCTGCGACATCGGCAAGCGAAACAGATTTGTCGACATAGGCTTGGCCGATACCTCGCACAAGGATGAAGGGTAGGGTGCCGCCAGTCATTTTCTTGTCGTGAAGCATGTGCCCGACCAGTGTTGAGCCTTTGGCTTCTACACCCGCTGCAGCAGGCCCCTCGGGCAGACCGACGGCGCGCAGATGGGCTGACACCCTTTCCGCATCCTGTTTGGTGCAATAACCAAGGCGGGCGGAATAGCGAAAGGCAAGAGCCATTCCCGCTGCAACAGCTTCGCCATGAAGCAAACGATCCGAAAATCCGGTTTCAGCTTCCAGGGCGTGACCGAAGGTGTGGCCAAGATTGAGCAGTGCGCGCCTGTCGAGCGTTTCTCGCTCGTCTGCCTCGACAATAGCTGCCTTCGCTCGGACGCTGGTTTCAATGGCCTTCATTTGGGATGTCCGGTCTCCCGCAATGAGAGACGCGGCGTTTGCTTCACACCATTCGAAAAATGCGAAGTCACCAATCAGCCCGTATTTGACGACTTCGGCATAACCGGCGCGCATTTCGCGAGGCGGCAAAGTGTCGAGTGTTTCAGGATCGATCAGCACCAGCACCGGTTGATGGAAGGCGCCGATCAGGTTTTTTCCGGCCCGGCAGTTGATCGCCGTCTTGCCACCGACCGATGAATCGACCTGTGCAAGGAGGCTCGTTGGAATCTGGATGAAGTGGCACCCGCGCTTAATGACGGCCGCCGCAAAGCCGGTCAGGTCACCGATCACGCCACCTCCGAGCGCCACGATGTGGTCGCTCCGTTCGATCCCTGCATTCAACAGCCCATCGCAAAGTCGTTCCAGCTGATGCCAGCTTTTTGTGCCCTCACCGGGATCGAGTACAATCGTTTCGAGTGCAACGTCCTTCAGTCCTTCGGAGAGCATCGGCAGCACATAGTCAGCCACATTCCGTTCGGTCACGATAACAAGGCGGCGTCCGCGGATGTATGATCCCAAATATTCAGCGGCGTTGCGAATGGCACCGGGCTCGATCACGATGTCGTAACTCTGCTCGCCCAGTCCGACTCTTACGCAAGACATTCAAGTTTCTCCATAATCGCGTTCACCGTTGCGTCATGCGGTGTGCTCTGGCTGCGTACATGCAAATCGGCAAGCGCGTAGATCGGATTTCGGACCTGGGCCAATTCCGTGAGAACTTCGCGGGCATTTTTGCCCTTCAAAAGGGGGCGGTTGTCCCTTCGGGCGACACGGTCAATTATGACGTCAAGATCAGCATCGATCCAGACTGATACAGCCTTTGCAAGGATCAATGCTCGTGTCTCAGGATTCATGAAGGCGCCGCCTCCGGTCGCAATGACCTTGGCCTTGCCATCGATCAAACGCGCAATGACCCTACGTTCGCCATCGCGAAAATGGCCTTCTCCGAATCGTTCAAAGATTTCGGGAATCGAAAGGCCCGCTGCATCTTCAATTTCGTGGTCTGCATCGACAAACGGAATCTGGAGCCGTTGCGACAGCCTTCGGCCGATCGTTGATTTGCCGACTCCCATCAGGCCGACAAGAACGATCGGGCGTCCACGCTTCCCATGCGCCAAATTTGCTTCACTGTTCATCGCACGGAGGGCTATACACAGGCGCTGTCGTTGGGGCAAAGCAGCCTCGACATATAACAAGGTATTCGAAATCGAAATGACTCGTTTGATAAAGTGGCTGGTGCCGGTTCTGTTGGTTGTTGGTGCAATGCTGTTCCTGGCTGACCGGGTATCTGAGCAGCCACTTACAAGGCACGAAAAAGCGGTCTCGGTTGATGCGCTCAGCAAATAAGGCTTGGCTTCTGGCAGCGCTTTCGTGCGCGGCACTTGCCTCTGCGATACCGGCCATAGGTGCGGATGATCCAAAGTCACTGCTTCCGCCTGGCTTTGGCGAGCCAGAACAGACACCTGAAAAAGCGCCTGTAACGAGCCCTGCAAAGGCTCCCGACACATCTACTGGACCAGGACAATCTCCGGAAAATTCGCTCAACAGCGGGATGCTGGCAGACGGCACTTCGCAAGACGATGCGCTTGCGGAGGGCGTGGAGGTTCCAGTCGATTTAACGACAATGCAAGACTTGCCTGCTGGAAGACACCGTTCAACGGCCCAGGTTGGCATTTTGGGGGGCAGCGATGGGGATTTCGGGCCGCATGCCTTTGGAAACCAAAATGGCAAGTACCTCTCGTTCCTTATGCGCAAGACTCCCGCTCCAATCGCATCGCGCTGGGCGTCGATCCTGCTTCGGCGTGCGTTGCTGAGCAAAGTGGATACGCCGCGCGGCGTCAGAGGCGCGGATTGGGTTGCAGAGAGGGCTTGGTTGCTGCTTCGCATGGGAGAAGCGGATTCCGCGCGCATGCTGGTACAAAGCGTAGACGTGGATCAATATACGCCCAAGATGTTTCAAGTCGCGATGCAGGCCTCCCTGGCAAATGCGGATCCTGCCGGCATGTGTGCAATGGTAGAGCCGGGGTCAGCAAAGAGCAGAGAGCCGGCTTGGCCTTTTGCCTTGGCAATCTGTTCTGCTCTTTCCGGGGAATCTGCTGAGGCAAGCGCGCAAATCGACGTCGCGAAGGCGCGTTTTTCGACAGGTATCGATGGCTTGCTTGCCGAAAAGGTTGTCGGTGCGGGAATCAATACCCGTCGTGCAGTGGTCATCCAATGGGATGATGTCCCCGTTTTGACGGCCTGGAGATTTGGACTCGCAAACGCCACAGCGGTCGACATTCCTGATCGGCTTTTGAGTGGAACAAGCCCGAGATTGAACGCCTGGCGGGCACGTGCGCCGCTGGTTGCTGTCGAAAAGCGCATGCACGACGCTGATATTGCGGCAGCCTTAGGTGTCTTTTCCAGTTCTGCGCTTGTTGATTTTTATGGCCAGGTTGCGGACGTGACAGACGCTTCGGCAATTTCGGGGACCCCTCAGGATTTGTTGCGGAAGGCCTATGATGAGGGCGACCCGACCGAACGGGTCGATGCCATGCGCGCGCTTTGGAGCGAACAATCGCTGGAACCGCTTGATCGCTATGCGCGATTGATTGTGACTGCGCGCGCTGCGGCCCGGCTTGAGCCGGATTCGTCATTTTCGGGAGATTTGGGGTCGCTCATTGCCTCGATGATGTCAGCTGGGCTGGATGTCCAGGCTTCGAAATGGGCCGGGACGGTGGCCAGTTTGAACAATGCAGACGGGCTCACAGCGTGGGGCCTTCTCGCGGTTGGAACTCCAGGTCGTTCCATTGAGGTGAGTATTAGCCGCATTGAGGACTTCCAGAGCAAGGTCGGGGGCGACACCGGATTGCGGGGCAAGTTCCTTTTTTCGGGATTGGCTGGTCTAGGCCGCCTTCGCTCCGCCGAAGTCTCGGATATGGCAAGGAGCCTCGAAATCCCGATTGCGCAGGAGAATGCATGGACGCGCGCATTGGCGCGAGCAGTCACTGCACGAGAGCCTGGGACAGTTGCTATACTCTGCGCGCTTGGCCTGAGTGGCTCTGATTGGTCTTCCGTGTCTCCGGCTCGCCTGTATCACGTGGTCTCAGCGTTGAATGCGGTCGGGTTGGCACCTGAGGCTCGAATGATTGCGGCTGAGGCGCTCACGCGGAGCTAGCAATGCCTTACGGTGCCGACCTTCTTCTGATTGACAGGTTTCTTGAAATGATGGCCGCGGAGGCTGGAGCGTCGAAGAACACATTGCTGGCTTATCAGAGAGATCTGGTCGCCACGTCGGAGCTTCTGGAAGGCAGGTTGGGTGTAGCGCGGACCGAGGATCTGAGTCGCCTTGCTTCGGCCTGGTGCGATCTTGCAAATTCAAGCCTTGCCCGGAGATCCGCCTCACTGCGGCGATTTTTCGGATTTCTCGCTGATGAGGGGCTGCGAAACGATAATCCCTCAAGCGCGCTCGCCCGGCCCACTGCAAGGCGCGTTCTTCCAAAAATCTTGAGTCGCGAGGATGTCGACTCGCTGTTTGCTGAAATCGAAGTTCGCCTGAACCGTGTCGGGCCTGTAGTCCGACCGCTACGCCTGTTGGCCCTTGTTGAATTGCTTTATGGTTCCGGACTGCGGGCGACGGAACTTGTTTCGCTTGATATTCGCGCCATTGTTGCTGATCGGCCGTTTGCAATTCTTCGCGGGAAAGGGGGCAAGGAGCGGCTTGTCCCCATTTCCGACCGTGCGCGGAAAGCCGTTTCTCGTTGGATCGAGGTGCGCCCTACAGGGTCAACCTGGCTATTTCCATCTGGGAAATCGCATCTGAGTCGCGTACGTTTATTCCAAATGATCAAGGAGTTGGCACGAGATGCGGGTATTCCGCCTGAGCGTGTCAGCCCCCACGTCCTTCGGCATGCGTTCGCAACGCACTTGCTTGAAGGTGGCGCCGATCTGCGGGCCTTGCAGACCATGCTTGGACATGCAGATATTGCTACGACGGAGATATACACCCATGTGGACAGCCGCCGCCTCGTCGAACTTGTCGAGCGAGCACATCCTCTCGTTGACGCAGCGGCACGCCGCTCCTAACCCCGTCGCATGATTGCCTATCTCGATTTTGAAAAGCCGATTGCAGAATTGCAGACCCGCATTGCCGAGTTGCGGGAGACCGCTGACGGTGGACCCGCCAATATCGATGCGGAGATTCGCAAATTGGAATTGAAGGCTGACCGCCTGCTGCGTGATACTTATGGAAAGCTGACACCCTGGCAGAAGACTCAGGTCGCCCGTCATCAGCAACGCCCGCATTTCAAGGACTATATCGCGCGTCTTGTGGACGATTTCCTGCCATTGTCGGGAGATCGCGCTTTTTCGGACGATCAGGCGATAATTGGCGGTTTCGGGCGCATGAACGGGCGCCGCGTGATGGTGATCGGTCATGAGAAGGGCAATGATACGGCCAGCCGACTGAAGCACAATTTCGGTATGGGAAAGCCGGAAGGCTATCGCAAGGCCGTGCGCCTGATGCAGTTGGCCGATCGTTTCGGCATTTCCGTGGTGACGATTGTCGATACTGCGGGCGCCTTTCCCGGAATTGAAGCCGAAGAACGAGGGCAGGCAGAGGCGATTGCGCGCTCGACTCAGGCCACGTTGGAACTGACTGTTCCTGTCGTCGCGGCTATCGTGGGGGAGGGCGGCTCGGGCGGTGCCGTTGGGCTTGCAGCTGCCAATCGCGTGCTCATGTTTGAACATGCGATTTATTCGGTTATTACGCCGGAGGGATGTGCCTCGATCCTGTGGCGGACGGCAGAAAAGGCACCGGAAGCAGCAGAAGCGATGCGAATCACCGCGGACGATGTTCATCGCTTGGGGATAATCGATACCGTCGTTCCGGAGCCAGTGGGCGGCGCGCATCGCTCCCCCGATGCTGCGATCGACACTTTGGGGTTAGCCATCAATTCAGCTCTCGATGAATTATCATCGATGGATGGGCAGGCGTTGCGCGCTGACAGGCGGCGGAAATTTCTTGCGATGGGTGCGTCATAGTCGCAGATATCCGTTTCGGTCGATTGTCCCGGGAGGAGTTTGATCCCATGCGAATGTTGCTTTTGATTGGCGGAGCGTGGCTTGCGATTGGTGCGAGCGCTCCGGCCCCACTGCCACTTGCCAAACCGATGACGGCTGGAGATCGTGCGGCTGGCGCCAAGGCTCATCCCCAGTTGCTTGCGGAATTCGGCGGCCTTTATGAAGGCCCGCAGGCGGCCTATGTGACAAAGGTCGGGCAAAAGATTGCGATGCAATCCGGGCTCGCAGATACACAAAGCGCTTTCACGGTTTCGTTGCTCAACTCGTCCGTCAGCAATGCCTTCGCGATCCCGGGGGGCTATGTCTACGTTACCCGTCAGCTTCTTGCGTTGATGAACGATGAGGCTGAACTTGCCTCCGTCATGGGACATGAGGTCGGACATGTCGCGGCACGCCATGCCCAGCAGCGGAACAAGGCGGCGACCAAGGGAACCCTTGGCATGATCCTTGGTACCGTCCTAGGCGCTGTTGTTGCGGGGAATGACGGGGCGAAGCTCGGTCAGCAACTTGCGGGCTCGATTGCCCAGCGATATGTCCTCAAATATTCCCGGACACAGGAATATCAGGCAGACGACCTTGGCGTGTCTTACCTTGGCAAGGCGGGTTATGACCCCATGGCATCGTCCACAATGCTTGCATCACTTGCCGCCCAGACCTCGCTCGACGCGCAATTGCAGGGCAAGGGTGACAAGAGCTTGCCTGAATGGGCGAGTACGCATCCCGACCCGGCGAGTCGCGTGACGCGGGCTGCCGCAAGGGCGCGCCTGACGGCGTCCACCGGTTCGGCACGAAATCGCGAGGCGTTCTTGGCAGCGATCAACGGTGTCATGTATGATGATGATCCGCATCAGGGTGTGATTGAAGGGCGATCGTTCCGACACCCGGACCTCAAATTGGCCTTTGATGCCCCCGTTGGCTTCGCGATGGTCAATTCACCGAAAGCCGTCATTGTCTCGAGTTCAGCCGGGCAAGCCCAGTTTTCGGGCGCCGCTTATGACGGAAATCTGAACACCTATGTCGATGCTGTTTTCAAGAGCGTGGGAGGTCAGACGGTCTTGAACTACGGTAGTATCGCAACGCGGCAAGTGAATGGCCTAAAAACTGCCTATGCTTCCGCAAATGCCAACACCCAATCCGGGCCAGTCATTGTAACAGTCTATGCCTATGAATTTGCCGCCAACAGCGCATTTCATATTTTCGCAATTACGCCGCAAGGTTCCGAAGGCGCCTTCAACGCGCTGTTCGAGAGCGTGCGGAGGCTTTCCGATGCTGATGCGGCTGCAATCCGGCCGAGAAAGCTGAGCGTCGTTACGGTCAAGGCCGGAGAAACCGTTGCAAGCCTTGCGGCGCGAATGGCCTACACGGATTTCAAGGTCGAAAGGTTCCGTATCCTGAATGCGCTCGGGGCAGGCGCAGTCCTGAAACCGGGTGACAAGGTGAAGGTCATCATTTCAGGCTGAGGTTTTCGACCTTGCACAAAAGAAAAGGGCGGCGAAACCGAAGTTTCGCCGCCCTTCTTTCAATGGCTTGACGAGCAAGCCAGAGATTACTTCATGTTGGTGCTGACGTTGTTGAACGTCGTCGACAGCTTGCCACCAAGGGTGGTCATTGCCGAAACAGCAGCAACAGCGATGAGCGCAGCAATCAGGCCATATTCAATGGCGGTCGCGCCCTTGGAGTTCTTAACGAATTTGCGAATGAATGACATAATGGTCTCCTAAGATTTTAGACTTCAGCTACATGTTGGTGCTGACGTTGTTGAACGTCGTCGACAGCTTGCCACCAAGTGTCGTCATCGCCGAAACAGCGGCAACAGCAATAAGTGCTGCAATCAGGCCATATTCGATGGCAGTTGCACCCTTCGAGTTCTTGATAAATTTACGAATGAAGGACATAGCAGTCTCCAAAGTTCAGATTTCACCTACCCGGCTACTTCAGGAATTTCTGAAGCAACATTGATCGATTTACGGGCAAGATGTTTCCAACTTCTTAACGCCAGCACGATTTTCTTTGCCTGGAATGAGGCGCGCCTTTTGCAGGTGATGCGGGCGTAGCGCCGTTTGGCGGGGATTTGCGGTAGGATTGAAAAGCCGGGAGCTATCATGCGTCGACGTCCCGACTGGCACCCGCGTCGGGCCCAATATGCGATTGGTAAATGCGCCTTCAGCCTTGGATCAGGATTTGTTGACGATATCCGCAACATTGTTCCACATGCCGATGGTTTTCGTCGCAAAGGTATTAAGCGACCCGATCATCGCAACGACGATCAGCGCCAGGATCAGCGCGTATTCGACAGCGGTCGCACCTTTACTGTCGCGCAAGATTGCGCACAGGATTTTTGCCATGATCTGTTCCCGGTCTTCTGTTCCCTGGTCGGGGGCTATGAGTTAAGGGCACCGACGTTAAGAAATTGCTAATTGGGATGAGGCGTTGAAGCGCAGGACAATTCTGGTCGTTGCGGCGGCATTGATCGATCATGCTGGCAAAGTTCTTGTCCAGCAACGGCCTGTCGGCAAGGCCATGGCGGGCCTGTGGGAGTTTCCCGGCGGAAAGGTGGAGGATGGTGAATTGCCGGATCATGCGCTTGCGCGTGAGCTTGACGAAGAGCTTGGCATTGGCGTCGACCCAGCAAACCTGAAGCCAGCGTGCTTCGCCAGCGAGCCACTCGGCCCGGCACAGTTGCTGCTGCTCCTCTTTATCTGCCGCGAATGGACAGGCGTTGCCCATGCGCGGGAGGCGACGTCATTGCGATGGGTCGATCTGCCAGACCTGCGCTTACTGGAAATGCCACCAGCAGACGGGCCACTGATTGAATTGCTTGAAAGACTTATTTCCGAGGGCGTGCCCAACCCGTGAGCGTAACAACGGAAAACTGTTCAACGACAGGCTCCGAAAACTGCCCAGCAATTTTCGCATATTCCGCCTTCTTGAGCGGTACGCGCTGGGCCAGGCAATTGGTGAGGCCATTCGCGCGCAGATCGCCAATCAGCCGATCCAGCGTGCGATAACGAGCCGACAGCGTCTCGCTTTCAGCGACGGGCAGTGAGAAATTCGCCCGCGCCAGAAGGTCCCCGGCGCCTTTCACCTCGATTTGTGGATGAAAGCGGGCGGCGACCGCCGCGCCGTCTCCGCGTTGCTGAAGGCAGGATCGCAAGAAGGGCAGACTTCCCGCGCCCATCATTGCGCCAATAAATAAGCCGTTATCGGACAGAATCCGCTGGATAAGTACCAATGCGCCGGGAAGATCGGAAACTGTATCGAGCGTGCCAGTCGCAACGACCAGATCAAACGAGCCATCAGCAAAAGGCAATCGGTCTTCGTGGCAGGCTATTGCTGAGAACCCGCAATTGGACGGGGCGCCAAGGTCCGCAACGACACAGGACACACTGCGCGCTGAAAGCGACTCGCAAAGCCGGACAGGATTGCCACCGATCACGAGCGCCTTGCGAAAGGGAGTCCGGACAGCGTCGAGTCGATCAAGAATGTCCTGCGCCATCCGTGCAATGATCCACCGATCCTCGATGGGATATCGCTGCATGCGTTCGCGCAAGCGGCTCCGCGCAGTTCGGTCGAATATCTCGGGCGGCATCATGATCAGGTCTTGTGCATCGGCAGTAGCGACGCAACAAGGCTTGTTATGCGTAATGTGTTCGCGGATGTCGTTTCCTTTGCCCTTCCCCCGAGATGTGCTGGCTGTGGCGAGATTGTGAACGCCGATCTGCAATTCTGCACGGCTTGCTGGCAATCTCTTGCCTTGCTGAGCGGGCGGGGCTGTGAACGATGCGGCACTCCGGTCCCGTCGTCGATTGCAATCTGTGCGCCCTGTTTGCAGGCGCCACCCGATCATGACGGCGTCTTTGCGGTTGTGGCCTATGGAACTCTGGCACGCACGATTGCCTTGAAACTCAAACATGGTCGCAAAGTCGGACTGGCCAAGCTGATGGCGCATCTGCTTCTGCCCCGGCTCCCGGACGAGGCGGGGGTTTTGATTCCCGTCCCTGCCCACCGCTGGAGGATTCTCGGACGGGGTTTCAATCAATCTGCGCTGATTGCCCAACACCTTTCCCATGCGAGTGGCTTGCCTGTTTTTCTGGATGCCTTGCAACGCACGCGGTCAACTGCAATGTTGCGCGGAGCCAACGCACGGGAGCGAGCCCGCATCGTGCGTGGCGCATTTTCAGTCGCTCGAAGATTCAAGTCAGAATTAGCCGGCAGGACAGTTTTCCTGATTGATGACGTTTATACGAGCGGAGCAACCGCGAATGCCTGTGCGCGGGCGCTCAAGCGTTCGGGCGTCCGAAAGGTCGTTGTCCTTTGCTGGGCTCGTGTCGTGTTGGATGAAGCCGCAGATTGACATATCGATCTGGCGAACACATCTCAGGGGTGGAGACGACAATGGCCAATATCGAGATCTATACCAAGTTTCTGTGCCCGTATTGCACGCGTGCCAAGGCACTGCTGGAGTCAAAGGGTGTCGCTTTTCGGGAAATCGACGTGACGATGGATGCCGCGCTGCGCAGGACGATGATGGATCGATCGAACGGCCGTACGACCGTGCCGCAAATATTCATCGATGGTCAGCATATCGGTGGATCGGATGAACTTGCAGCGCTTGATGCCCGTGGAGGGCTTGACCCCTTGCTGGGGCAGCAACCAGCCTGATGCGCATTGCCTTGGCCCAGATGCAGAGCGGCATTGATCCGCGGGCCAATTCGATGGCGCTTGTCGAGGCGATCGAAGCGGCTGCAAAAGGTGGCGCCGCAATGCTGTTTACGCCGGAAATGTCTGGCCTACTCGATCGGAATCGTGGCCGCGCTGGAGCGCATATCGTGCCTGAAGACCAGGATATCGTCCTTGCGGACGTTCGCAAAGCCGCAGCGGATTATGGCATCTGGGTCTCGTTGGGTTCGCTCGCGTTGCAAGGTGGTTCGGGCGGGCGACTGGTCAACCGAAGTTTCCTCATCGATGCGACCGGAGCCGTGCGTGCGCGCTATGACAAGATTCACCTCTTTGACGTGGATCTGCCAACCGGTGAAAGCTGGCGCGAGTCTGCGGCTTATGCTCCTGGCAAGGAAGCGGTGGTTGCCGATGCGCCCGTTGGTCGACTGGGACTCAGCATCTGCTACGATCTTCGGTTTCCGGCCTTGTATGCTGCAATGAGCGCGGCTGGAGCCACAATATTGTCGATCCCTGCGGCCTTTACCGTTCCGACCGGAAAGGCTCATTGGCATGTGCTGATGCGCGCGCGAGCCATTGAAAATGCGGCATGGGTTGTATCCGCAGCGCAGGTTGGAACGCACGAAGACGGGCGCACGACATACGGACACTCGCTAGTTGTTGACCCCTGGGGCGAAATCGTCCTCGACATGGGTGAACAGGTCGGCGTTGGCTTTGCCGAACTGGGATTGTCGCGGTGCGATGAAGTTCGGGTACAGATTCCAGTGCTCTCTCACCGGCGGCAGATTCCAGAAGCGCTGGTTGCCGGATGATCGTCTTTGACCTCAAATGCGCGGCGCAAGGCCATGTCTTTGAGGCGTGGTTTGCAAGCTCGGCAGCCTATGAGGACCAAAAGTCGCGTGGCCTGCTCGCTTGTCCTATCTGCGCAGACACTGATGTCGGAAAAGCCGCCATGGCGGTAGGTGTGCCGCGGAAGGGAAACAGCGCCACCGCAGCCTCAGGCTCTGCGGCGTCGAACAATGACGATGACAAGGCAAAGTTTATGCTGTCAGCCTTGGCGGCAGCACAGGCAAAACTGCTAGAAGGATCCCGATGGGTGGGTCGGGATTTCGACAGCCAGGCTCGTGCAATGGACGCTGGCGAAATTGAGCGAACGACCATTCACGGCGATGTGACGGCAGTCGAGGCCAAGGCGCTTATCGATGACGGCATTGCAGTTACACCGCTGCCTTTGCCGGTAGTGCCGCCGGAAAAGCGCAATTGACCGTGGGAGTTGTGCAGCCTAACCGGTTCCTGGCGCGCCCGTAGCTCAGCAGGATAGAGCATCGGATTCCTAATCCGGGGGCCGTGGGTTCGAATCCCGCCGGGCGCACCAGAAAACCGTGCCTTTGTAGTGATTTCGTGAGAGAAAACTGGACGAGACCCCGCTAGATAAGCACGCGATAAGCGCGAAAGTGAATTTGGGGGTAGTTTGATGCTTGAGCGATTCTTTGCCGAAAATGGTTGGGCGTGGGCGCCGCAACGTCGGGAACACAGCGCGTCGGTTGTTTTCCGCCAAAGGCAATACGCAGTAGCGTTCTTCATCTTCCTACTTAAGGTAAAGCGATGATCGTTGTCCCGCTTCGCGCCGCTTCATGCAACTGACATGAGTTGCGACGGGAACGGAGTTGCCCGCGCGCAGGCCGCGTCATAGTCGGCCGTAATCCATTGCTCGTAATCGTTGGGCTGCAATATTACCGGCATTGCCTTCGGATGTAGCGGCGCAACAAGCGGGTTCGGCTCGCATGTCAGGAACGCAAAGACGTTACCGGCCTCGGATGGGCGCCAAATGCCCGCAAATGCCGCTACAGGAGCATCATTGACCCTGAACCAGTATTCCCCCCGCCGGCCGGCCAGTCTCTGGGTCTTTGCCGGGCATGGGTTCGGCGAAGCGGCAAAAGGGAACGAGGCAACGCCGTTCGGGGTTGGTCAACATGGATTTCCAAAACGGGCTTGCCAGGTTGAGAACATTGGTGACGTGCTTTGTGATCGTCGCGCCAGGCAGTGTGCCGGGCATAGTCAGCCTACTCGAAGATACTGATCTTGAAGCGGCCTGTTGCGGCGCTGGCGAGAAGTTCATCATCTCGCTGTCAGAAATGATCAATCCAATGCGCTCCGGCAAAACCAAGAATGGGGTTTACCCCCCTATTGCCCACCCAAATCGTGAGTCACACCGATAGTGAAGAAATGCAATTTATGGCTGTTGTCAGGGAAAATCTGCACATTTCCCTCGATAGCGCGAGTAGGGGTAACTCGTGATTAGGTCGGGGCGCATGCAAGGAGCCATCAATAGCGCCGCATGTTTGCCCACGCGCTTAGCATCCTTGCCATGATCGACCTGGGTTTGACTTGCGTAAGCAAGACGCAGCGGGGCTCGTCTTCGTCCCAAGCCCCGATGACTCCGTCCTGTGCGCAGCCATGCACTAGCCGAAATAAATCGATGCCCGGTAGCTGCGCCTGCGCATTGCCGCACCAATGACCCCGAAGCCCAGAATCATCATTCCCCAAGTGGCGGGCTCCGGGATGGGTCCCGTTGTTCCCGGGTGCACATTTACGGAGAATGTGCTCGCGCTGGCATTGGCAACACCAGTGAAGCACGTCGCTCCTTGGCTGCATGTGCGAGACCCGCCCGCTTCGGAATAAACGAAGTTTCTGCCATAGAGCGCGTTGCCATCATACTCGATGTCGAAACTTGCAAGCGCAGTTCGACCAAAAGCTCGCCCCGCAACCTGTTCATCGAAATGTGTGACGCCGATCACCTCCGGGATAAGCACAAGCCACAAAATCGATACCGTGAAAGCGGTTGTTTGATCGATGCAGGAGGTCGGTTCAGGATTGAACGTGCAAGTCTGAACGAACTTGGAGCCTTCGCCAAATAGATTTGCGTCGATAAACCAAGACGCACGCGCGGGTGCAGCAGAAAGCCCTAAAACCATTGCCAGAATTGCAAGAACGACTCGCATAGTGTCCCCCTTTTGCAGCGAAATTGACCCACTTGGCGGTTGGAGTCGAGCGCAATGGCAGTCCCGAATTGGGACAAATGTAGGACCATTTATTGATCATCGGGAACGTTACTGGTCAGGCGATGGCCATCATTTGCGAAGGTAGGCAGATAGGCGAAATATGTCACTTGCACTCCACCTTAGGATTTCCGTTGAAATCCTTCAGAAATGGGGACAGTTGGCACTTCGGAGGCTTTGGGGGCTGCTGAGTTGCGCTGGTTGGAGGCAGAATCATTGGAGCTGTTGGAGGAAGGCAGCCACCTGCAATGGCGCAACCCAATGCATATCCCAAAGCGCTAGCAGCCTGATTTTGCTGCTGCTGAACGCTGTTCGCCATCGCCAGCCAAGAATTTGCGGCTTCCCTGTATCCAAGTCGGGTTTGCACATTCGCGAGATTGTGCATCGCTTGCACAAATCCTTGGCGCGCTGACAAAATGAACCATTCCGCCGCTTGTTCGTCACTTCGGGGCGTTTGGCTGGTAAGACCGCCTTCGAAAAGCACACCCATGTTGTTCTGTGCAACAGCATCGCCTACTCGGGCCTTTGGTAGCCAATGACAAAGCGCACCCTCGTAGTCGCCCTGTTGATATGCCCTTAGTCCTTTCTGAACAGAACCCTTGCATGCCATGGCCATGGGTTGCGGGGGGGTAGGCCGTTCATCGTTGGCTTTCCCGGGAGAAATGGAGTTTCTGAAAAGGTCGGGTCCAGCCTCAAGCAGCGATGCAGCGACTTTTCGCTCTATGTCATTGAATAGATCGTCCGCGTGTGGCCCTGTTGCTGGCCGCCCTGCTGCCAATTCGACGTCTTGAATCGCAGCCTTTGCGCGTTTCCAATGCTGCGCGCACGGCACCCGGGAGGCGTTGACCTCATTTCGGGGATCGCTAACAGGCGGACCGCTTCTGCGAGCACGATTAACCTGAACGCATCCCTGCCATGCAAGTTTCGCTTGCTCAAGCTCTACCTCCCGCGCCTCAGTGTTGGATTGCGCGAACACGACTTCGGGCAAAAACGTGACGCCAAATACTAAAAAAAGAAACAGCCCCACATTTCGGCCCATTACTGCCTCCCAATATGCCGCGCACAGCAACCTATCGAATCAGATTGGGTATTAAATCACGGCGTCTCTTATAACGTGGCCTGGGTGAACCTAAAAGGCGAATTGTTGATGCGTGCCACGCGTTCCCAGAGACAGAACTCAAGATCACCTCCTTGTTCCGCTGGGGCTAGCAATTCGCGATGCCCGAACGGAACGGAAAATTTCCCAAGAGGGCTTGGCTCATGCTGCACGGATCGAGCGATCTCACATGGGAAAGCTCGAACGAGGCGAGCGCAATGTATCGTTCCTCAACCTAATGAAGATCGCCGAAGCGCTGGACTGCCGGTTGTCGGAATTGCTCTCAAGGGCTAACTATTAGCGCCCAGGATGCGGCCATTGAACATTAATGCCGCGCCCTGCGCATCATGACTCTATCGAAAATTTCAGCCAGTTCCGCGCGCTGAGCGATTTGCGGCCTTTGTTCGTGACGGAGGCTCAAGTCGCCAAGGTTCGTCGACCAGACATGGAATAACTTTGCTTCCTTAGCAGCCATCTTCAAGAGCGCCATTGAGTTGCGAATATCACCCTTCGCTTTTGCACGCTCGTGGAGTTGTTGAATCTGCCCCAGACGATAAGCCGCGTGGACAATCGGGATGGAAGCAAGTTCGTTCTGATAAGCTTCGCGCTGCTCCCAGAACAAATCACTTAAATGAGCTCCCCCTTCAAATCTCGGGCCGGATGCGTCGTATGCTCGAATCTGAAAACGATCGACTGTAATCCCATGATTCTCGCGCATTCGCGCCGCAACTTGTGGGGGTGTCGCCCCTGCCCCCAATAAGCGCACAATTTCAACCTTTTGGGGTTCCGATAGCCGCGCCATGAAATTTCCTTTCGTGGTGGTAGGGTAAGGGCAATTCCCAAAGGAAACGCGCACCTTGACTGTCCTGCCGATGAAACACACATCGTTTATCGCAATCGCGAACAATCGCCATTGTGTCATCGATCAATACGAGCGGGCGGCCTGCGAGCCACACGGCCAATCCCTCACGATCAGGCGACCAGCCCCACAGTTCGAGCGGCGACCAGCCCAAGCCCAGCGCCGAGACTGCCCAGCCCTCAGAGGAAAGCCGCAGAGCATCCGCCACGATCTCCGGCCACACGTCCGGACGAGTGATGCGCGGCACACGCATACCGCGCAGACGGCTGAGGCCCATCGCAATCTCGGGTGGAATTTCAGGAATTGCTGGAATGCGGCTACTCACTTCACTGTCAAAACTGACAAAAGGGGCTTTTGGCAGTTTTGGCAGTTCCTCGACCTGGCCCTTTTCCTGAAATTCGCGAAGTCTGGATAGATAACTCATTGGCCCAATACCTTCGGATTGATGATGACCTGAGGCGAGCGACGCCCACCCGTTTCAACAGGCTTCACCCTCAGGAAGTGATGCTCTTCAAGCAATTCCAGAGCCCGCATGACGTGCGCTTCATCAGTAAGTCCGGACCAACCCTTGCGCTTCAGTTCGCGGATCGTGAACGGGCTGGAAAGTTCGCCCTTCTTGATGTTGCGGATAATTGTCCGGGCGCCGTCGCCACTGATATCGGCGGCGGCACCGTAGACGCGGAGCGCATGACTTTCCAGAAATTCGCCCCATGCCATCGCTGCCAAAACTGACAAAAGCCCCACAGGGCCGGAGCCGATTTCCATTAGGTGATGAACGAGGGCGATTGTCGGGATCAGCTTGCGGTATTTGGCAATATGGCTTTCCAGCGTCGGGTGCATGTCTCCATTGCGCAGGCGTCCTTCGAGGTTGGTGCGCCATTGCCGAAACTCGGCTTGAGCCTCCTCGTCGAAACGAAGATATGGCGGCCCGCCATAATTATCGCTGCTGGCACCCATCTGCGCCGGATCGAGCGCGGCGAGACAATCGTAGGCCGCAAAGGCTTGCCCACGTGCATAGGCATCGGGCTCGCGGTCGATGTCCTTCCAATTGGCCGGCATGTCCGGCCAGACCATGAAGCCGAACCGCTGGATAAGCCCGTCATCGCCAGCACCACCAGCAAGGACGTTTGAAACATACTCGCAGATGCGTCCCGGTTGCGTCGAACCAAACAGGCTGATCGTGACGGCAGGGATATGAAGATTGAAACCGCGCCCGATACGGTCGAACGTATATGCTTCGGTGCCGTTCCAGCCGCTTAGATAGAAGCCGCGTGCTTCGACGTTGGCCTCGTTGTCCAGGCCCTTGATGAGCGACATCAACTCATCCCGGAACGCGAGGATGCCGTTCGGCGCACCAGTGCGGAGCAATTCAGCGAGCGACTGGTATGACGTATCATTCGCGACGTAGCGCGTCAGTTGCGGCTCCGGATCATCAGCAGCGGTAAGATCGGCCAATGATGCGCCGGGGTTATCTCTCAACCGCCCCTTAACGGCCTTCTTGAACGCGTCGGCGCGCATCTCGCGTTCGATTTCGCGGTCCGCCCACTCGTCATGCTTGGCCTGAAACAGTTCACGTTCGCGTTCGGCGATCCGGTAGAGGGGAGCAAGTGCAGCCTTCATCGATGGCGACTTGAGAACACCAGGGCGCCCGATAATGCAGCCCCAGAAGTTCGGCACTTCCACCCAGTCGGTATTTTCCTGCGGGCGAATGCCGACTTTGCGGCCGATGAGTGTTCCCGCAGCGATCATGGCAGACACGGCGACATACTCAATCGGCGCTTGCATGCGATCAGAAATGTCCTGCACCCATGCGTGCAGGGGATTTGGCAACATGCCGATGTCGAACGCCAGCACGGACGGCAAAGTGCTCTGGATTGGTTGCGGCTCTGGCCAGATGTCGATGATCGGCGCCTGGTCGATACGCGCATTAACGGACGCCATCATGCAGCCCCTTTCTGTAGTTCTTCATTGAAATCTTTGCAGCCATCGAGCGGGCGGATGATCCGAACTCTGCGGCCCTGTTCGGTGAAGGCGGTTGCAGCCTTTTGCGCTTCGCGCTCACCGGTCTCATCAGTGTCCGCGCCGATGATGACATCATTGCACCCGACCGGCAGCCGCATGCCCGGCAACATACTTGCACCAGCAGCCACCCAGCACGCCATGCCGGTCTCCTGTTGCAGCGACAGCCCGTCTTCCAGCCCCTCGCAAACGGTCAGGACAGCAGCAGCGGGCGCGAGGCGAATTGCCCCACCAAGGACATTGCCAAGCGAGAGCTTCACCTTGGGGACGTCTGCCTTGCGGCCGTGCTCCGTCAAGTATGTGCGCTGAATCCCGGTCGCCTTGTTATCGACCGAGGCCACCAGTGCTACCAGGCACGGATACTCTCGACCACGCGCTCCATATTTCAGCCGGGCGAACCGCAGGCTTTCAGGCAGCCGAGTCGTTATTCCGCGGCCTGCCAGGTAGGTCTGTGCGGGCGTACCGCGGATGGAAGAAGCATTGCGCCATATCGCAAGCGCTTCAGCCTGTGTGTCGCGCTCTGGGCGTTCAGGAGGCGCGGGAACGGCCACTACGGGAAGATTGCCGCCTGTGAGCATGTCCGCAGCCTCCCGAAGCCCGACACCATGCGCCTTGCGGACAAAGTCGATCACATCTCCGCTTTCGCCGCAGCCGAAGCAATGGAAGCGCTGGCCACCGCCGAAAATCGTGAAGCTTGGCGACCTGTCCGCATGGAACGGGCAACATCCGATCAGTTCGCGACCGGCGGGACGAAGCTTGACGGAAGCCCCTGCGACAGAGGGCAGCGGATAATCGCGGCGGATCGTATCGAGGTCGAGCAGCAGCCCGCTCGATGAGCTAAAAGGCCCCAGGCGCATAGCAGATCACCCCACCAGCTTTTCAGATGTCGACGTATGGACGTTTTCGCTCGCCCAAGCGTCCAGATCGGCCACGGCATAAGAAATCATCCGAGTGCCAAGGCGGCGGAATTTTGGCCCTGTGCCCTCGATGCGCTTGCGCTCAAGTGTGGACTTGCCGACCCCGAGATAGCTGGCCGCGTCTCTAGTGCGGAGATAGGCCCGTGTCATTTGCCGTCTTTCGCTTGTCGGACTGCCCCGGCTGGCATCGCCGCAAACACAGAAGCGGAGACGGGCAACTAGTTATGCGGACAAACGGCGGAAGTCGCATGGTTTCAGGCATCCCAATGCGGTTGCGAAGGCGTTATTGGCAGGGGGGGCATGTCGTTTGGGCCAGATTTCAGCCAAAAAAAGGGGGGGTGCAATTTTCGCTAGTCGGATCGCTTGCGAAGTCGCGCCGCCTCTTTTTGCTTACGGATGACATCGATTTTTGGCTCTGACAGGACCGAGACAATGGCAGGTATATGCGTTTCTGACTCTGTGTCTGCGCCGGGATAGGCATTGCGCCACGCGATACGTGCAAGATTGTCGCGCTTTCCTTTCGGCATCTTTGCAATGCCTGGGTGATCGAGTGCAAGACGCACGGCAATTCGCAATGGTGTTGGCAACGCGTCCAAGTCGGATTCG
This sequence comes from Sphingomonadales bacterium, assembly GCA_016704425.1. Taxonomy (GTDB): domain Bacteria; phylum Pseudomonadota; class Alphaproteobacteria; order Sphingomonadales; family Sphingomonadaceae; genus Aquisediminimonas. Next base: position 312,786 of record JADJAC010000002.1, on the reverse strand, counting down.
CTGACTTTGAGGGGAGCATTCCCAAGCTTTCCAACCTCCAGCTCAAATGCGGTGCGGTCGAAGAACACGTAAGCGTCCCAGTCTGTCTCGAAATAACTTGGGTCCGGCACACAGTATCGCATTCGCGTATCGGAAAATATCTTAAATTCATCGTCCGTATTCCACACGGCTGGTTCGACCCTTAGATGGTCTCCGCCTTCGGGAAGACGCAGAAACGTAGCATAGTCCCCATTTAAGGCGCCGACCACAATCCAGCTTATGACCCGCCGCAGTCGAGTCTCGCGCCGCGCATTGGCTAGACGAAATTCCTCTGGGTCTTCACCCTCGCGGATTGCGTCACGAGCATAAATTCGCAGGCTATCAGTTGTCACACGATTCAGATTGGGCACCACATCGCCTTCACGACCGTCCCATTCGCTGAACATAGCTTGTCCAGCCGTCATAACCGCATCGCCGATGAAGATTTTCGTGCGCTCGGTCCGTGGCCACAACTTGGAACGCCACACCTTCTCATTCAAAAACCAGCTCATGCTTTCGCTCTCAATTCAACGACATTGTTTCGCTCTGGCCGCTTTCCGGGTAAACGCGTCACGAACCGCCCCCATTTTTCAAAGCCGTCCTTCTTTTCGGCGACGAATTGATAAAGCTGATAGGACTTGCGCGTGCCGGACTGCGCCTCGGTGACGTGGTTCTGCATACGGTCGACAATCTCCGAGGGGATGCCGAGGCGCTGGCAATAGGTCGACATCGTGCGACGCAGATCGTGGAATCGCCAATCGGCAATTTTTACCGCGTCTGGATCTTCTCCTGCCTTTTTCGCGGCCCCGCGCAGCGCCTTGAGCATGAGAGCGTCGAGCCGCCGCTTGGCCCGACTGAATCCGCTCACCGCAGTCTTGCCTGTTGTCGAGAACAGAAAATCGCCGTCATTCATGACGCGCGGTAGGTTCTTGATGATCGCGCGGGCCGGTTCGTTCAGGTGCACCAGCATCGGTAGCTTGTTCTTCGTGCGCGTGCCCGGAATGGTCCACGAGGAGTGCGGTAGGTCAAATTCGGTCCACGGAGCGTGAGCAACTTCTCTAAGCCGCTGGCCGGTCGCGATCAGAAGACGAACGATCTCACAGAATGGCCAACCCAAATCACCTGCTGAGGACCAGATAAGCCGCAGTTCTCCGTCGCTCAAAATGCGCTGGCGAGGCGGTAGGACCGAAGGCGAGTCAACTTCCCGCAACGGCGACTGGTGTGTCTTGAATATGGAGCGTTCCTTGCGCGTAGCATACCCGAACACAGCAGATAGCGCGTTATATGCCTTCCGCGACGCGCTCGGGCTCCGCTCGGCAATTTCTTCCAGGATGTCGCTTATCTCGGCGCTGCTGATCGCCGTGAGGGGTTTGCCGCGCAATGATGGCATAAGGTCACGGTCAATTACACTCTTGACCTCGGCCCAGGTGCGCAGCTTCTTTTTGGCCTCGCCGTCAATGTAGCGGTTCGCAATCTCTTCGAAGATCAATCGCGATTGTCGCGCCGTTTCCAGCGCTGCCAGGCGTTTTGCCTCACGCTCCTCCGCCAGGGCAGACTTCTGCGCATCGAATGGGTCGATCTTGCGGCGGACCTGCTCCAAGATTTCCTCAGCGCGGTCGCGAGCCTTTTCAGCCGTCCACGGGTTGCCGTGACCACCAATTGTGACTCGGCGAGTAGGGGCGCCACGCCCGCCAACGCGATATTGGACGAGATATGATCGCACACCCTTGTCAGTCACCATCACCCCGAACCCCTTGAGGGTATCGTCCCACAGGTGTTCACGCTTTCCCTCAGCAGGGAGCATGATGGCCTCGACAGACCGCTTTGTGATTTTTCCTGTTGCCATGTTCTTTCTCAGATAAGCACGGGAATAGCGCGTTAGCGGCGACTTGTGAAGACATGAGATGACAAATGGCGATACGGACAGAGAACGGGCCAGAACAGAAAGGGCTCATAGTGGCGTAATATTACGCGCGGCGGCCAAGAGCATCGGATTCCTAATCCGGGGGCCGTGGGTTCGAATCCCGCCGGGCGCACCAAATGTCGATCGAACCTAGCGGCGCTTCCAGGGCAGCAAGTTCATCGTCAGATTGACGAGAAGGCGAACATCTCCGCGCCCTCCGAGCGCGATCAACTTGGCCATGGGTACGGCAAGGATGGTATCGAGTTTGAACCGGTCGCCAATCGCAGCACGAACACCGCCACCAGCTGACGTCAGATGCTGTGCATTGCCGGTCGATCCGCCATTGTTATCCCATAGCCAGGCGGAATCGAGGAACGCATATCCTTGCACCGCGGTATCACGACTTGAAGCGGGAACGAGACTGCCAATCCTCACCTCGCTTGCGATGCCAAGGGCGATGTCTCCCGAAAGCGCGCTTGGGCTATAGCCGCGGCCGATCGTGAAATTACCTGCCGTAAATTCTTCGTAGGCAGGCAAGGCATGCGGCGCGAATTGGGCGCGCGGAGAAAGGGCAAGCGTCAAAGCCGGTGTGGGTCGAAATTCCAGATTGGCGGCTGCCCGCACAATGAAGGCTGTCAGGTCTGCGTTCAGGAAACTTGGCGGCACGATACCCGGGTTGAAGCAACGCACGAAACCAGGCCCGCAATTCTTGGTGGCACCTAGAATGTTCAAGCCTTGCCGAACTTCGAGCGATCCGCCAACTCGCCACCGAGGCTCCGCAGCAGAATATCCCTTCAGGCTGGCAATGCTGGCTGCCTGCATTTGGTCATAATCAACGCGGCCGTAAACGACGCGCAACTTGTCCCTGAAGAAAGCGAACGATCCGGAACTTCCACGTTGCTCGATCCAATCGAGGCCGCCCGAAACGGAAATTGTGCGCGCCTGACTCCGCACAAGTGGATAGCGCGCGTGAAGGCCCGCCACGAACGTGCTGTAGAGGAAATCGCTACCCGGACCAAAATCGGGTCGCGTCCACGCATAGGCAGCGTCTGCGCCGACCGAGAGGCCGTCATGGCCAATCTGCAATTCCTCTCCCGCCAGGACGACAACCTGTTCGCTGAAATCGGTGGTTGCAAAGAAACCCAGTGAAGTCCGATCTCCTGTTCCGAGCAAACCGTTGAAATGGAGTTGCGCAAGGCCGCCTATGCGGCCGGTGATGCGCGCGCCAAAGTTATTGGCGTTCGCTTCAGCCTGGAGGGGCGTAAATTCAACCTGCACATCGCCAATCATTTCGCCCGGTCCGGTTCCGGCAGGCCGCAGTGTCAGGCGGATGTCATATCCCGGCATGTCCCGCATGAGTAGCAGGGTGCGTTCGGCGTCGAGTGCATTGAAAAGAGGCTGCGCTTGCAGCAGCGCCAAATATTCGGAAATTTTCTTTTCGGATTTGCCCGGATTGCCTCGAACCTGAAAGCCGACAATTTTCGCGACAATGACGTCAAATTTTACGACACCGCCTTCAATTCTCTGCGCGGGAACTTCGATGGCAGCGAGATAGCCTTGGCGCCGAAGCAATTCGGTCGCGGAATCGCGGATGTCGCAAACCGTGGATAGCGGGACTGTTTTGCCGACATATGCTTGATAGGCCGGCTGCAGCAATGCGGGAGATATGCCTTGCAAATGGGCGAATTCAGCTCCCGAAAGGGTGAAGACTATGCCCGCATAAGCCGGGTCGGAAAGCGGGCAGGGTCCGCGCTCCAAATCTCCTTCAATGCCGACGCGAGACGCCTTCGCTGCAGGTGCCACCTCCATTGGTGTTCGGAGCACTTCTTCCCGGGATGGCGCGCTGCTGACTGACTGAGCCACCGCAGGGCTGCCGCAGCCAATCAGTGCGGCACCCGATGCGAGCAGCCAGAATTTGTGAAGCCTGCTATCCATCGTTCCCCCGACCGGATCAATGAATATCCGGATACCCCTGAACAAGATCCTAAGATGTCATGGCTAGCATCGGGGCGAATATCAGACAACCCGACGATCTGTGGCGAGGAAAAGCTGGCGCACCCGAGAGGATTCGAACCTCTGGCCTCTGCCTTCGGAGGGCAGGGATTAGCTCCAATCGCGGACAAGCGCGGACGAACAAACCACAGAAAACGTGCATTACTAATCCTTGCTTGTCCCAAAGCGTCCCCCGATGTATTACATACGGATTCCATACGAAATGAAATGAGGCGTCGGGCATGGCACTGGACTTGAGCAAAGTTGGCGAGCGGGAACGGCTCAAGGCCCAGCGCGAACCGCATTGGCAGAGGCTCCGCGCCGGGTGCTTCCTTGGCTTTCGCCCTTCTAAGCGCGGCGGCAAAGGAACGTGGATCGCACGCGCCTATGATGAGGATGCCGGGAAATATAGGGTGAAGTCCCTTGGCGACTTTGGAACGCTGTTAGGCAATGAAATGTTTGCTGCCGCCAAAAAGGAAGCTGAGAAAATGGCGGAATTGGTCGAGGCGGGCGGGGAGGTGCGTGCCAAGATTGAAACAGTTGCCGATGCCTGCAAGGAATACGCAAAGACGCGCCCTGAAGCCGGTCACCGATTCCGCCGCTATGTTTATGATGATCCGATCTCCAAGGTGAAGCTCGACAAGTTGCGCCGTCGTCATGTCAAGGAATGGCGTGAACGGCTGGAGGCGCAACCTGCATTGGTGAGCCGCCGCAAGGAAGGCGAAGCGATCCATCGGAAGCGCGCGGCTTCGACCGTCAACCGCGACATGACGGTTTTGCGGGCAGCGCTGACAAAGGTGCTCTCCCCCGGCGCGCCAAATAGCGAAGCTGCATGGCAGGAGGCCTTGAAGGCAACGCCCAATGCGAATGGGCGACGGACCCTTTACCTAGACCGCAAGCAGCGCCGGAAACTGCTAGAAAAGATTAGCAAAGAGGCCGCACCGTTCGTTCGTGCGCTTTGCTTGCTGCCATTGCGCCCCGGTGCGCTTGCGGCACTTACCGCTGGCGACTTTGACAAGCGCACGGCTGAATTGACGATTGGCAAGGACAAGACCGGAAAGCCCCGGCGCATACAGTTGCCAGCAGAAGCGGCAAACTTGCTTGCCGCTCAGTCCAAGAACAAGCTGCCGGGGGCACCGCTGTTCATGCGCGCAAATGGAAAGGCATGGAGCAAGGAAACGTGGAAGCACCCCATTGCCGCTGCCGTCGCAGTTGCGAAACTGCCGAGCGAAGCGACTGCCTATACATTGCGCCACAGCACCATCACTGATCTGGTGAGCGCTGGGCTTCCTTTGCTTACCATTGCGCAAATCTCGGGCACCAGTGCAGAAATGATTGAGCGCCACTATGGGCACCTTGCCAGCGATGCCGCAGTTAAGGCGCTAGGGGCTTTGGCTATATGATCGCACCCGCTTCCAAGAGGGCGATCATAGCAGAGCGCACCAAGGCCGCATTGGAAGCATTACCGGGCAGTGAGGCAGCAATTCGTAATGCCCAAGAGGCTATTTTCCTGAGCGTAGCTGACACTATGAAAGCCCTTCAGCCGGCGCTCGGGTCGCTAATGGAAACTTCAAATTTGCAAGAAGCAAAGGCGATCCGAAGTTCATGGATAGACAAGCTGCACTTTCTAAACGGATGTCTGGCGCTGCCCGATTTATGCAGCCTTTCGGTTGCATTGCGTGAACTTGACCGGGGAGTAGTAAGCGATGCCTTGTTGCCAGATGGCAATATGCAGGGTGGCAAGTCAAACACTGAACGATTGCGCTTGATGGCATATGCAGTTGAGGCAGCCGATGAATTGAAACGGCGCTGCGAATTCGACGACGAATATCGCGCGGAACTCAAGGATTCCAAAACGGCGCATGCGACCATTGAAAAATACCGAAAGGCGATTCGCCATCTGCCTGAATTTGCTCCGCGTATCGGTTGGCAGCTTTATTGGCAGGCAAAGCCAAAAACTGTCCTGAGTCGATTGGTTTGGGCGATAAAGGTGCTCGATAAAAGACAATAAAATCAGATACGTCACGACTTCCCCTGAGAAGCTGTGACGCGCTATTGCTTTGAGGATCATTCGATCTGCCTGCAAATGGTCAATCCGCAAGTGTCCACTTTCAACCCCGGGCACTTCGGAGAACGATCATGGAAACACCCATTGCAGTCACCATACCCGATGCCGTTAGGCTTTCGGGTTGTTCACGCTCTGCGCTATATGAGGCGATGAAACGAGGCTTGCCCGCCCGAAAGGCAGGACGGCGGACCCTCATAATTTTTGCCGATCTCGAAGCCTATCTGACCAGCCTTCCGACCTATCAGGCGGGAGCATGAGCAATGGCAGCACAAAAAAACCCCGGCGGTGGAATCGCCGGGGCTTCGCGCAATCAACTTGTCGGCTGGTTGCATTCCCCTTCTACCGCATTGGATCGGCAGGCGCAAACCTTGGCATGCCGCTTCGGCCTCTCGCCTTGGATGGCGCGGGATATGGCGCGGCTCTGCTTTGGGGAAGGCCGATGCAATGACTGATCGTGCATTCCCCAATCCCCGGCAGGCAGCGCTTGCCCTGCTCAATGAGGAGCAAAAGCTGAGCCGCAAGGCCGGACAATTCCTGGGCCAGCTGGCAGTTGATCCGTCACCCATGAGCGAAGCTCAAGCCGACTGGCTGGCCAAGTTGCTGGACCGCGCTGGAATGCCGCCACTGGCAGAGGGGAGCGCTCAATGAAAATGCCATCCCTTCGCGGCGCAATTGACGCCAAGTGCCGGGACTGCGGCGGGCAGGAAGGTGGCGACCGCTTTTGGCGGCTCCACACTTCCGCTTGCCCTGTTACGGCTTGCCCCCTCTGGAACGTCCGGCCGATTGCCAGCCGCAATGTTCCAGCTTGGCTTGCCAGCCGCAACCCGGCGGACTTGCCCGATGGTTTTGCAAGCCTGACAACCGAGGCGGCCATCTCCCTCATTCGCGGTGCTGAAGGCGTGATGCACCCCGAGACGGGCGACAACAGCATGAAGAGCGCCTTGGCAGCATCTGGGCAAGGGGGAAGCGCAAAATGAGCACTTATCCCGATGCACCGGGCCACCGGAATGTCGACACGTCGATTGCCGCAGCCGATACCCTTGCACCCAAGCTGGGGCGGCTCCAGCGCATGGCAGAGGACGCAATCCGCGATGCAGGCTGGCTTGGGCTTACGGCTGACGAACTGGCGGCCCGGCTCAATATGGACCGCTGGTCTATCCAGCCCCGCACAAGCGAACTGAAGCGCAAGGGGCTCATCCGGGACAGCGGACAACGCAGACCGAACTGCACCGGCAAAAAGGCCATTGTCTGGACTGCCGCATGATGCTTGCCGCCATGTCAGACATGATCCCGAGTGCCCGGCATGGCGGCACGTTTGAAACTTCACCGGAACGCAAAAACGGTGAAGTTTCAAAACGTCTCCGCTTGCCACAATTGCCCGCAATTCCGGCGATTGCTCGAACTGGCACGCCACATGCAATTAATTACCTAACCCTAGGTGTGGGACCACATTTGCCCTGCACGACCGGCCGGGGCGGAGCACGCAACCATGCTGGCAGGGTGAGCCATGCTCTGACAATGGCCCAGATTGCCAATCTAAGGGCCGCTGCGCGCCATGCGGCACGGATTGGGCTTCCCTTTACCCGAATGCTCACAATCCACTGGGAAGCGGCTGGAATGCCCTTGGCTGGTATGGCGAAAGCAACCGGCCGGTTCATTGACTTGCTCACCAGATGGCTGGCCCGAAATGGGCACCGGACTGCATGGCTTTGGGTGCATGAGAATGGGCCGCACAAGGGCGGGCATTGCCACATGCTGGCTCATGTCCCGGCCGGATGCGTGAAGGACTTGACCGGCAAGTCTAAGCGCTGGCTCCGCACCATCACCGGCAACCCCTATCGGGCGCGCGTGATCCTGAGTAAGCCGATTGGCGGCAGGCTCGGGCTGGAGGCAGGCAATCCCGAATTGCACGCCATCAATCTGGCGGCAGCGCTGGCCTATCTCTGCAAGGGCGCAACCCTTGAGGCCGCGTCACAATCCGGCCTGGAGCGTCTGGAGCCGGGCGGGCGCGTGATCGGCAAACGCTGCGGCACGTCCCAAAACATCAGCGCAAAGGCGCGCAAGGCAAAGGACTGACAATGGCAGAAGATCCAAAACACCAATCAACCCGGCGTGCAAAAGCGGCAACACCGGCCAAGGGGAATGACGCGCTCAAGGTCCCCAAGAAGGAGGACGAAACTGAGGCCCTAGCCATGGCGCGCGCGATCATTGAGCCGGATTTTCGCCATGCCATGACCATTTCACAAGTGCTCAAGGCCGTATTGGGAGAGGGCGAACATGCGCCGAGCCTCAGTGATTTTGCCGATGTGGCAAAGGACATTGCGAGCGCCGCCGAAAAGGGGGATTTGGCCTTTGCCAGCCGAATGCTTGCAACCCAAGCTGTTACACTCGACACGATCTTTGTTGAGATGGCGCGGCGCATGGCAACCAACATGCGCGAATATCTCGGGGCAACCGAGACTTTTGGCAGGATTGCCATGAAGGCACAGGCGCAAAGCCGGGCAACACTTGAGGCGCTAGCAAAGCTGCACCAGCCACGCGAGCAAACCGTCCGCCATGTGCACGTCAACGAAGGCGGGCAAGCCGTGATTGCCGATCAATTCCACAATCACTCAGGGGGAACGGAAAATGGAGAAACGGGCAAACAAGTCCATGAGCAAGGCACATGCGGCCCCGCGCTGCTTGGCACGGACCCGCGCGGGAACGGAATGCCAATTACCTGCCCTGAAAGGCAAGCATCGATGTCGATTGCACGGGGGACTGTCGACGGGAGCGCCTAAAGGAAACCGGAACGCGCGCAAACACGGCGGCTATTCTGCCGAGGTTTCGGCGGCGGCTCGATACCTTAGAGAGTTACATGGCTTGAGATAGGCTCACACTTGCCAATGCCGTTTGATTGGCCAGTTGGGACTAGGGCGTCCGCCATTCTGCGGGAATCTTTAACTCAACGTCCCTTTGCTGCCCGCGCCTAAAAAGATGAATCTTTATGCTGTTCCCGGGTATCGCAGCTTGAGCTAGCTTTGCTTGGTCAAACGGCTCTCCGTTCACTTGTGTCAAAATGTCGCCGGGCAATAGGTCTGCCAAATATGCCGGAGATTCGTCTCTCACAAATCGAACAACGATGGCACGTCGGGTGTCAACCAAAGCCATCTCTTCGCTGGTCAATTCTCTGGTCATCACACCCAAGCCTCGCTTGGGAACCTCTCCAAAATAAACAGCCATTTTATCAAACCGATTTATCGTGATTGGCAAGTAGGTGGTTTGAGAACCATATGTGGTTGTGGTGCCGGAATAAGTGCCTGAGGCATAGCCGCCGGAGCCGTTAACTGATGCTCTGCCATTTGTCACAGAGGTGGTCGTATTGGGCATTGTTAGAGGTAAAGCAGAAGTGCTGGACGATACCAATCGTGTCGCCACCATTATGTAGCGGGCCTTGAGTTTTTTGGCGAACCGCAGCGCATCTCCAGTTTTAGGGTTCGGCGAATTGAAAAAACTTGACCCTATTGGAGCAAAACCCCGTCGCCACATGGTTTCCAAGTCTTGCTCTGCATCACCCGCGCTGGTGATAATTTCCGGCTCTTGGGTCGCAGGTATGAGACTGCCGCTGGCTTCTATAGGTCGGTAGAATTTCTCCCAGTCGTTCGCATGAGCTGCGGTTGCTGCAAAAGTCATAAACAATGCAAAAGCGATCGCCCTCATCACATGCCTCCCTTTAATGAAACCGCCAATCCATACTTCCAACTAGGCTGCAACCTTTCACTCTCCCGTAATCCGTTCAAGTCCGAATTTCAGGCTAGCGGCTGAGCAACTTGGATGGGCGCATGGGCGAGCATTTCACCCCTTGTTTTACATACTCATTCCATACGATGAGTATCGCACAGCCCTAAGTCATTGATTTTATGGCGCACCCGAGAGGATTCGAACCTCTGGCCTCTGCCTTCGGAGGGCAGCGCTCTATCCAGCTGAGCTACGGGTGCCGGAGCAGCGCCGTTAGCAGGGCCGGGAGAATCGCGCCACCCCCAATTGCGCCAAAGTTACTTGGCCTTCTTGATGAGTTCCACGGGCTGGAATTTGCCCAGCCCGCAGCTTGCGCCCTGCGTCAGCGATCCGCCAGCTGTGTGAAGGACGGTGATGATGTCCACCGAACAGAGCTGGCTGAGCGAAGTCTTGTAAAGGAAACGCTCTTCAAACCCAAGTGATGGGCAGCTGTTTGGAAGTGTGTTGCGGTACCATTTATTGGTCCCCGTTCGAAAGTCGATCACTTGGTCGCTACGCACACGGCTTTCGCGGATCTGGGAGATCGGAATACAACTTACGGCCTCGCCTGTTTCGCGCGCTTCGGGCGGGGCCTTTGGCTCATGCTTGGCGAGGATTGCGCCACTGCTAACGAGCAACGAGCCGGCTAAAATGAAGGACAGCTTGTGCACCGGAATCTCCTGCTTAGTCTTTTGTTTGCTGCTTATCGGATTGCAATCCTGACTTGGGCCTGAACGAGCACAAATCGGCGACAGGACAACGCCAGCATTCAGGCTTTCGAGCCTTGCAAATATAGCGTCCGTGGAGGATCAGCCAGTGATGCGCACCGACGCGAAAGGGCGCCGGAGTTTTTGCCTCGAGCTGTTTTTCGACCGCAAGCGGGGTCTTGCCGGGGGCGAGGCCGGTCCGGTTTCCGACCCGGAAAATGTGTGTGTCGACCGCAAATGTTTCGGCGCCGAACGCGCAATTCATGACGACATTGGCTGTCTTGCGACCCACACCTGGCAACTTTTCAAGCGCATCGCGATCCGCAGGGACCTCTCCGCAATGTTCAGCGACAAGAATTTTCGACAGGGCGATCACATTCTTGGCCTTGGCGTTGAACAGGCCGATCGTCTTTATGTGCTGCTTGAGGCCGTCCACGCCGAGCGCCACCATTTGCGCTGGTGTTTTCACAACCTCGAACAGGAGCCGTGTCGCCCTGTTGACCCCGACGTCCGTCGATTGCGCCGAGAGCACGACAGCCACAAGCAATTGATAATTGTTGCCGAAGTGCAATTCTGTTTCGGGAGACGGGTTGGCTTCCGCGAGCCTATGAAAAAATTCGAAAATGTCTGCCTTCTTCATTGGGGCGGCGTCAAATCCCGATCACTTGGTCCATGGTGTAGCGACCGGCGGGTTGCCGTGCGAGCCACGTGGCCGCGCGGATGGCACCGCGTGCAAAGATGCTCCGGTTCTCTGCGTGATGGGACAAGGTGATACGCTCATTCTCCGTTGCGAACAGAACGCTGTGATCGCCAGCAATGGTTCCCGCGCGCAATGATGCGAAACCAATTGCACCTTTTTCGCGCGCGCCGGTCAGGCCGTCACGACCGCGTTCGCTATGGGACGCAAGATCGATGCCGCGGCCTGCCGCAGCCATTTCGCCGAGCATTTTTGCAGTGCCGGATGGTGCATCAACCTTCATCCGATGATGGGATTCGACAATCTCAATATCCCAATCTTCGCCAAGGCGCGTCGCGGCTTCTTTTACCAATCTGGCAAGCAGCGTAATGCCAAGCGACGTATTGCCGGTCTGGAGAACAGCGACATGACGCGCTGCATCGTCGATGGCCTGATGATGGTGATCTTCAAGGCCGGTCGTGCCGACAAGGATGGCCTTGCCTGCGGCCACAGCTGCACCCAGATTGCCGACAAGTGCCGAAGGTGAGGAGAAATCGAGCAGGACGTCCACAATTTTCGCCAGTGCAATTGGATCACCGCCCTTGTCGATCCCCCCAGCGATTGAAACTCCGGCTTCCGCCGCTGCAGTTTCGAGCGCGTGCCCCATGCGCCCCGCGCTGCCGATAATGCCGATGCTCGTCATGAGTTGCGTCTTCCTTCCTTCCTGTGCTTCATGGGCGAGATGGACGACATCCGCAATATCGTGATCCTCACTGGCGCCGGGATTTCCGCCGAGAGCGGGATCGGAACCTTTCGCGATGCGGGCGGGCTTTGGGAGCAGCATAGGGTCGAAGATGTTGCGACGCCGGACGCCTTCGCCAAAGATCCGGACTTGGTCCTGCGATTTTACGACATGCGACGTGAACATATCCAGAGGGCGCAGCCAAATGCTGCGCATTGGGCGCTGGCGCACCTCGACGCGGCCTGGCAGGGCGACCTCACGATCATCACCCAGAATGTCGATGACCTGCACGAACGCGCGGGGGCTGCGCGGTTGATCCATATGCACGGCGAACATCTTTCAGCCTGGTGCATGGCCTGCGATGCACGAAGCGTCTGGCGCGAAACATTGCTTGATCGCCCTTCCTGCCCAGCATGTAGCGCCGCCGCTTTGCGTCCCGACATCGTCTGGTTTGGTGAAATGCCTTACCGGATGGATGAGATTGAGGCTGCGCTCCGAAACTGCGACCTGTTCGTGTCCATCGGAACATCCGGCGCGGTTTATCCCGCTGCTGGCTATGTACAGACAGCGCGCTACTATGGCGCGCGAACGCTGGAACTCAATCTTGAGCCATCCCAGGGCAGCGTGTTTTTCCATGAGAGTCGCATGGGAAAGGCAAGCGATCTCGTGCCGCAATGGGTTGGGGAAATGCTGAGCTAATCCACCCAGTCGAGTCCGATGTCGCGATAATGGGCACGGTCATCATCCCATTTTGGGTTTACCTTGACGTGGAGATAAAGGTGCACGCGACGACCGAGCGAATTCGCAATTTCCCTTCGGGCAACTGAGCCAATTTCCTTCAGCCGAGCACCGCCCTTGCCAAGGATGATTGCGCGTTGGGTCGGTCGCTCGACAAGGATTTGCTGGTGAATCTCGACAGAACCGTCATCTCGTTCGCTATATTTCTCGGTTTCCACGCTACTGGCATAGGGCAGTTCGGCATGAAGCTGGAGATAAAGCTGCTCTCGCGTGATCTCGGCAGCATTCATGCGGTCAGTGGCGTCAGAGACCTGATCTTCAGGAAAATGCCAGGGCCCTTCAGGCATTGACCGCGCAAGGGCCTCCTTGAGCTCGGCAATGCCGTCTCCCGTTGCGGCGCTTACAAACCAGGTCTCATCAAATTTTGCCCACTGATTGAGTCGCTCCGCATGGACAAGCAACTTTGCCTTGTCTGCAATATCGACCTTGTTGATGATCAATATCTTCGGCTCCGGCCTGTCCTGCAATGCCTTTGCAATTGGCTCGACCTTGGGGCCAAGGCCACCTTTGCCGTCAACCACGAGTGCGATCAGGTCTGCTTCGGATGCACCACTCCATGCCGCTTGAACCATGGCGCGGTCCAGCCGCCGCTTTGGCTCGAAAATGCCGGGCGTGTCGACGAGCATCATCTGGCAGTCGCCTTCAATCGCAATGCCCATGAGCCGGACGCGCGTCGTTTGAGCTTTTGGCGACACGATGGCCACCTTCTGGCCAACCAATGAATTGACCAGCGTCGATTTGCCCGCATTTGGAGCGCCGACGACAGCGATTACGCCGCATTTTTGTGTCATTTCAATTGCGCCAGCATTGCTGCGGCCGCTGCCGTCTCGGCTTCCTGCTTAGAGCTTCCCTCAGCGGAGGCTTCTCCGGCCGACCCCAAAGACACCAAGACCGTAAACCGGGGGGCATGGTGTGGTCCGGAACGGTCGGTTATCGTGTATATAGGGGGCTTGCGATTGTTCGAGGCAGCCCATTCCTGCAATTCAGATTTGGGATGGCGCGGCGCGCTTTGGTGCCCCTCCATCATTCCCGCCCACCGCTTTCGGACGAAGTCTCGGGCCGGCTCCAGGCCGTGATCGAGCCAAAGCGCCCCAATAAGGGCCTCAACCACGTCGCCGATCACATTGTCACTGTCATAAGCACCGTCGTCGCGCGCCTGCTTGCCGAGCCGGATGTGGGGTACGACGCCGATTTCGCGACCCACCCGCGCGCAACTGGCGCGTGTCACCAAAGCGTTCAGGCGGAAGGATAGCTTGCCTTCCGCATCGTTTTCGTATGCGGCATAGAGCCAGTCCGCGATAACAAGGCCAAGAACGCGGTCGCCGAGGAACTCGAGCCGTTCATAGGTGTCTCCTCCGTAGCTTCCATGAGTCAACGCGCGGTCATAGAGCGAATGATCGCGGGGCGAGATGCCAAGAGCAGTTTCTAGCCAGGCTGCAATCTCGCTCAAAAGCCCTCACCCATGCGCTGCCATCGGGCAGCAGAGACCCATGTCCAAGGCTTGAGCCACTCTGCGCTTCCGTCTGTCGAAAAGACCGTGAACCAGGCGCGACCAATGATGTTTTCACTCGGGACAATGCCGATCCCGGCGCCTTCTACCGCCGGAAAGCGACTGTCAGCGCTGCGGTCGCGATTGTCGCCCATAAGGAAAATATGGCCTGCCGGAACGGAATAGACTTGCGTGTCGTCGGCTGGAGTCGTGCCCAGATCTAGCACGGTGAAACTTTTGCCATTTGGCAGGGTTTCCTGATAGCGCGGGTACCGGCATCGCTCTGTTCCGTCGCTGGTCTTCTCGCGGAACTGGATGGCATCCGACTTCTTGCACGCGCTGTTGTCGGTCAGTGGCTCGATGAAATCGGCAATGCGTTTGCGGGGGACGGGCGTCCCGTTGAGTATAACTTGCCCATTCCGCACTTCGATCAGATCGCCGGGAAGGCCGATAACGCGCTTGATATAATCCTGCCGCTGGTTCGGTGGAGCTTTGAAGACGACGACATCGCCGCGTTCGGGGTCACTCCCGAACAGCCGCCCGCTCCAAAGCGGAGGCGAGAAGGGAATGGAATAATGCGTAAAGCCATAGGGCCATTTCGCAACGATCAGGTAATCGCCGATCAGAAGGCGCGGCAGCATTGATTCAGACGGAATACTGAACGGCGCAAACACAAAGCTGCGCAAGACGAGGACAAAAAGCGCAAGTTTCACGAGGAAGGATGTGAAACTGCTTTCCGGTTTTTTGGCTGAATTCGATTGTGTCATGAAGTTGCGCTCTGCGTTTTTGTCGGCACCGCGTCAAGCGGGGCTGGTTTGCCAGGTGCATCCCGTTTACGGGGCAAATGCAAGCAGCAGGGAGACACGCTGACATGACGGCGAGTGATTGGACATTTCTCGATTCCGCAAGGACAACCACGCTCTCGGAATTGTTTGCAGCGGACGGAAGGCGCGTCGAAGCGCTCTCGCTCGGCGTGGGAGGGATCTGGTTCGACTGGTCCAAAACCCATCTTGCGGCTCCTGTTTTGTCGGGATTTGAGCGTCTGGCGGCAGTCCGTAAGCTACCTGTCCGGCGCGACGACTTGTTCTGCGGGCGGATTGTAAATCCGACTGAAGGCCGTGCAGCGGAGCATTCGGCAGAACGTGGTGAGGGTGCGGCCGAGAGTGTTCAGCGTGCAAAGGCTTTCCATGGTCGCATGCGAAGCCTGATCGATGCGATTGAAGCGGGTGCGCTTGGTGAAATTCGCCATATCCTCCACATCGGTATTGGAGGGTCTGCACTCGGGCCGAACCTGCTTGTCGATGCCCTAGGGCGCGAGGCCGGTCGCTACGATGTGGCCATTGTTTCGAATGTCGACGGCTCTGCCCTCAAGGAAGTCTTTGACCGGTTCGATCCCCATAAGACGTTGTTGGCGGTGGCGTCGAAGACCTTCACGACCACGGAAACGATGCTCAATGCAGAAAGCGCGCTCAACTGGATGATCGCCTCGGGTGTCGAGGATGCTCAAGGCCGCGTGGTTGCGCTGACCGCCAATCCGCAAAAGGCCTTTGACTGGGGTGTCGATGAAACCAGAATTCTTCCCTTCAGCGAAACTGTAGGCGGTCGTTATTCACTTTGGTCCAGTATCGGATTTCCCGCCGCCGTGGCCTTGGGTTGGGCCGCATTTGAAGAGATGCTTGAGGGCGCCGCAGAGATGGACCGGCATTTCCGGCTTGCTCCGCTTGACGCGAATGCGCCCTTCATTGCGGCATGCGTTGACCTTTATTATTCCCAAGGTCGGGGATGCGAAACACGCGCGGTCTTTGCCTATGATGAGCGGCTGCGCCTCCTTCCGTCTTATCTTCAACAGCTCGAAATGGAATCAAACGGCAAGTCGGTGACGGCAGAAGGCATGCCGCTTGGAAGAAATTCGGCGGCTATCACATGGGGAGGTGTGGGGACTGATGCCCAGCATGCAGTCTTCCAATTGCTGCATCAGGGAACGCGTCTTGTGCCGGTGGAGTTCATTGCCTGCATCGAACCCGGGCATGAGCTGGATGATGCCCATCACCGGCAGTTGCTGAACAATTGCTTTGCTCAAGGAGCGGCATTGATGGCAGGCAGGGCCAATTCCGACGGGGCCCGTTCCTATCCCGGTGATCGTCCGTCGACGACGATCTTGCTCGACCAGCTGGATCCACGCACGCTCGGAGCGCTGATTGCATTTTATGAGCATCGCGTTTTTGCAAATGCCGTGCTGCTCGGAATCAACCCGTTCGATCAATTTGGTGTTGAACTTGGCAAAGAAATGGCAAAGGCAATGGATAGCGATGCTGCGGATTTCGACCCATCGACAAATGCGCTCATGGCACGCGCTTTTGGTTAGATCTCTAGCATCAGTGAAGCTTGGCAGCTTTGCTGCACTGCTTTTTTTGGCAGGATTTGTGCGTCCTGCGGTGGCGACCAATCGTGAACAGCAGCTCATTGTGCGGGGTGATCGGATATTCATACCGGTGACCGTGAATGGCCGAAGCACGGAAGCCCTACTCGACTCCGCTGCCGAGTTGACTTTGATTGATGATGACTTTGCAAAAGCCATCGGGGTTGAACAGGAAGGCCATGAAACTGTCAAAGGCTCTGGCGGAGAGGACAAGGCGCAATTCGCAAATGGCGTCGATATCCATGCTGTGGGAACTGATCTAAAGAATTTGACGGTCGCGGTGCTTGACCTTGAGGATCTCTCCAAGAGGTTGGTCGGGACAAAGGTCGCGGTGATCATTGGTCGCGAGCTTTTTGATGCCGGTCGATTCAAATTGGATATTGAACGCGGCAAGATTTCCAAAATGTCGCAATCAGTCCGGCCAAGAGGCGTGATGCTGCCGCTGGTCACGTTCCGCGGAATCGAAGTCTTTCCTATTGAAATCGAGGGGCATTCAGGAGTGCAGGCGGCGTTTGATCTTGGCAATGGTAGTGAAATGATGATTGGCCGTCAGGCTGCAGAACACCTCGGCCTGAGCGGGCCCGGCCGTATCGTGGAGCGAAAGACGGGCGGAGGAATTGGCGGGCCCGTCTTCCGCGATGTTGTTTCACTTTCAACCATCTCCATTGCTGGCAAGACGTTTGCCAATGTTCGCGCAGCAATCGAAGATCAGGACAGCCAAAGCGACGCTAATATCGGCGTAAAGCAGCTTCGACACTTCATCATCGTTACGGATTTCCCCGGACACAAGCTCTGGCTTCAGCCTCGTTGAAAGCCAAGTCGATCACAGTGATAGCAAAAAGGCATTGGCGGCTCATGGGAGGCACCCTTAAGTCTCAGGTCGAAGCGGAGTTTGAGCATGACTTTTGATTTTGACCTGTTTGTCATTGGTGCCGGTTCGGGCGGAGTGCGGGCCGCCCGCATTTCTGCCCAGCATGGCGCCCGTGTTGCTGTGGCTGAGGAATATCGCGTTGGCGGAACCTGCGTCATTCGCGGCTGCGTTCCGAAAAAGATGCTCGTTTACGGCGCGCATTTTGCCGAAGATCTTCATGAAGCCGCCAGCTTTGGTTGGGATATCGAAGGTGCGCGCTTCAATTGGCCACGCCTCAGGGATCTCGTCCAGAAGGATGTAGAGCGCCTCGAAGGACTCTACACTCAGGGCCTCGACAATAATCGCGTCGAGATTTTTGAAGAGCGGGCAACCATTTCCGGACCGAATTCTGTTCGGCTGGCGAGTGGGCGGGAAATCAGCGCACGAACCATTCTTGTTGCGACAGGCGCATGGCCCGCGCGCCCGGATGTGCCCGGAGCGGAACTCGGCATTACATCGAACGAGATATTCCACCTGGAGACGCTTCCTCGCAGGGCCATCATTGCGGGGGCTGGCTATATTGCCAATGAGTTCGCCGGCATCCTTCATGCGTTCGGAGTCCATGTGACCCTCGTAACGCGAGGAGACCGGATGCTGCGAGGATATGACGAGGAAATTGTGGACCACCTGGTCGATCTGACGCGCAAGAAGGGAATTGACCTGCGTTTCAATTTTCCCTTCAAATCGATTTCACGCTCTGAAGATGGCAGCCTGGTTGTTGATGGCGGCGAGCAAGGGCAGTTCGAAACCGACCTTGTACTGTGGGCAACGGGTCGAAATCCAAACACGAGCGGCTTGGGACTCGAAGCTGCAGGCGTTGCACTCGACAAGGACGGCGCGGTGGTCGTCGATGAATACAACAAGTCCTCGGTCGACAGCATCTATGCCGTTGGTGATGTGACGAACCGTGTGCAGCTCACCCCTGTCGCGATCCGCGAGGGCCATGCCTTTGCCGATACCGTGTTTGGCGGGCGCAAGCGGACTGTCGATTATCGTTCGATCCCGACTGCGGTGTTCGCCAGCCCCCCCATTTCCGGCGTCGGTCTGACTGAAACCCAAGCACGCAAGGAACATGGCGACACTGTAAAAGTCTACCGCAGCGATTTTCGTCCCATGAAGAACGTCGTGTCAGGACGTCAGGAGCGGGGTCTCTACAAGATGATTACCGCGGGCCCCGAGGAAACAGTTGTGGGCCTTCACCTGATAGGACCTGACAGTTCCGAGATACTCCAGGCTGCTGCAATTGCGGTGAAGGCCGGCCTGACAAAGTCAGCTTTCGACGATACAGTGGCGCTGCATCCGAGCATGGCGGAGGAACTCGTCCTCCTCAAATAGTTGCGTCATGCGAATGAATACCCGGAGATTGCTGTTTCAAGGACGGAATTGCGGAACTGGCGAATGCCGGGCGACACATAGCACCGGCTGCGACCATGAGCGGGGGAAAATGTTCTTCGCGCGGATGTGAAAAGCGAACGGATGGCTCGTCCTTCCAGCGCGTAATTTGTCCTATTCGCCTTGCGGCATCGGCTGACACCGCATCCGCAAGCCAATTGTCAAATTCCCTGGACAGCGCCGTTGCATGCTTGTGTTCCATAGGCATGCATGTTGCGCAAGCTCTTGCCCGAACCAATGAAAAGTGTGCCTTCTGAACGCAACGGCGTCAGGGCGCGACCTGATGGCAGGTGGAGCGCTGGGTCGAGGCCCTTGTCGAGCGGCATCTTGATGACGGGTAAATCGGCTTCCGGCAAGGCGACCTTGATAATGGATATGACGATGCCCCGCCGCACGGAAGGTTTTAGGTCAAGCCTCCGCGCAAGCGAAAATCCGGCATTAGCTTACCCGGTTCGCAACCAGATCCTCGACCACTGACGGATCGGCAAGCGTTGTCGTATCTCCGAGATTGCTCACATCGCCTTCGGCAATCTTCCGGAGAATCCGACGCATGATTTTGCCTGACCTTGTCTTGGGAAGTCCGGGGGCGAACTGGATGGCATCAGGCGTCGCAATCGGACCAATTTCCTTGCGGACCCATCCGCTTAGTTCCTTCCGGAGTGCCTCGCTTGCAGTTTCTCCTGCATTAAGCGTGACATAGGCATAGATGCCTTGGCCCTTGATGTCGTGCGGGTAGCCGACCACTGCAGCTTCAGCGACCTTGGGATGCAGCACAAGCGCGCTTTCGACTTCAGCAGTCCCCATACGATGGCCAGAGACATTGATAACGTCATCCACTCGGCCTGTAATCCACCAATAGCCGTCCTCATCGCGCCTCGCGCCGTCTCCTGTAAAATATTTGCCCGGGTAGGTGGTGAAATAGGTTTCGAAAAAACGCTGGTGATCGTTCCAGACAGTTCTCATCTGACCCGGCCAACTTCGAGTGATGCAGAGATTGCCGCTGGTCGCGCCGTGAAGAACTTTGCCGTCCGCATCGACAAGCTGCGGTTCGATTCCAGGCATCGGTTTGGTGGCGGAACCGGGCTTCAGGTCCGTTGCGCCGGGCATGGGTGCGATCAGGGCCGCTCCCGTTTCGGTCTGCCACCAGGTGTCGATGATCGGGCAACGCCCTTCTCCGACAACGCTGTGATACCAGCGCCAGGCCTCCGGGTTGATCGGCTCGCCAACTGTTCCCAATAATTTCAATGATTTACGGGACGTTTTCGTGACGAACTCGTCGCCCTCCCGCATGAGTGCGCGTAGGGCTGTTGGCGCGGTATAGAGTGTATGGACCTGGTGGCGATCGACAACTTCCCAAATGCGCGACGGTGTTGGCCAATTGGGCACGCCTTCATACATGAGCGTTGTCGCACCGTTGGCGAGTGGCCCGTAGAGAATGTAACTGTGCCCCGTCACCCAGCCGATATCGGCTGCACACCACCAGATGTCTCCAGCCCGGTAGTCGAATGCCAGCTCGTGGGTGAGGCTTGCCCAGAGGAGATAGCCACCAGTGGTATGGAGGACCCCCTTGGGCTTTCCCGTTGACCCCGAAGTGTAGAGAATGAACAGGGGATCTTCCGCACCCATCGGTTCGACTGGGCATGTGTCAGGCACCGATGCAGCGGCTTCGTGGTACCAGATATCCCGCCCGGGCTGCATGACGACGTGATTGCCTGTGGCTTTGACGACGATGACTTGCTTTAGGCTCGGGCATTGCGGAGCTGCTTCGTCGACATTGGCCTTGAGTGGAACTGTCTTTCCGCCCCGGCGGCCTTCGTCGGCTGTCACGATATAGGCAGAATCGCAGTCCTGCACTCGACCAGCGATTGAATCAGGAGAAAAGCCGCCGAAAATGACCGAGTGTATGGCGCCGATGCGCGCACATGCCAGCAGCGCAAAAGCCGCTTCCGGGATCATCGGCATGTAGATGGTGACCCGGTCGCCCTTTTGGACGCCCTGAGCCTTCAATACATTGGCAAAGCGGCAAACTTCGGCATGCAGTTGGCGATAGGTGAACTTGCGGGGCTGTTCCCTGGGATCGTCCGGTTCCCAGATTATGGCGATCTGTTCACCACGTGTTGCGAGATGGCGATCAATACAATTTGCTGTTGCGTTGAGCTTTCCGTCTGAAAACCACTGGATGTGAAAAGTCGTGGCGTCAAAAGACCAATCGCCAGCAATTTCAGGACGCTTAATCCAGTCGAGCCTCTTGGCCTGCTCCAGCCAGAAGGTTCCGGGGTCTCCCAATGCTCGGCCATAGAGTTGAGTATATTTGTCAGCGTTGATACGCGCCTTTTTGGCCCATTCCGCCGGAACCGGGTAAAGGTCTTGTCCGTCCATCCTGCACTCCAAGTCTCCTGATGTGTCTATTGGCTAACCCGTCGTTCAGGGCAAGCCCCGTTAAGCGATTGAATGCGTTTTGAACTCCTATTAACCAGAGGAAAATGGAGGGATATTCGAAATGACTGGTACAGTCTTGGTCACGGGCGGCAGCGGCTACATCGCTGGGTTCATCATTCGCCAACTGATTTCGGAAGGATGGTCGGTGCAGACGACGATCCGCAATCTTTCGAAGGAAGGCGACGTCCGAAATTTGCTTGCGGTGGATAACAGCAAACTGAAGTTCTTTGAGGCCGATCTTGGTTCTGATCAGGGTTGGGCGGAGGCCATGGCGGGGTGCAGCCATGTTGCTCATGTGGCTTCGCCATTTCCGGCGGCTTTGCCGAAGCATGAAGATGAATTAATCGTTCCCGCGCGTGACGGAGCATTGCGGGTTCTGAGAGCGGCGAAAGCGGCAGGGGTCAAACGTTTCGTCATGACATCGTCCGCGGCGGCCATTGCTTATGGCCATCCCGAAAGGATTCGCACTTTCACCGAGGCGGATTGGACCGACGCGACGAGTCCCGATGCCTACCCCTACATCCGGTCCAAAACCATAGCTGAGCGGGCTGCTCGGGATTGGGTGGCTGCAGAGGGCAATGGCATGGAATTTTGCGCCATAAACCCGACGGCAGTTATCGGTCCTGTTTGGGGTCGCGACATGTCAACCTCGATTGAACTGGTGAAGAAGCTCCTTGAAGGCGCGATGCCGGGCTGCCCGGATATCGGTTTTGGCATCGTCGATGTCCGCGATGTTGCAGACTTACATGTCAAAGCGCTTTCGGCACCCGACTTGGCCGGTGAGCGCTTCATCGCTTCCGGCCGATTTCTCAAGATGATAGATGTCGCGCGTGTCTTGAAATCCGGGCTGGGAGATCGGGCAAAGAAGGTGCCAGTGCGCGGACTTCCGGCATTTCTTGTACGGTTTTTCGCGCTTTTTGACCCTGCCGTGAAGCAAGTTACCGGCGAATTGGGCAAAACACGAAACATGGACGCAAGCCACGCTCTCAGGACTCTTGGCTGGAAGACTCGACCTGAAGAGGAGTCGATCATCGACTGTGCGAACAGCTTGATCGATCTGGGTCTCGTGAAAGTCTAGCCGATCCGGTAGGGAACAATTTCACGACGGTCCGGGTCGACGATGATGTCGCGATCCGAAGGCGGGAATGCGCGCTGGTCGCAATCGTCTCGCGGGCAAAGGCGACACGATATCCCGATCTTGGTTGCGGCGCGCCCTGTCCCGACGTCAAGGCCGTCGGCATAAATGAATTCCCGGGCATGATCTGCTTCGCAACCCAAGGCAACGGCATAGCGCCTTGGGTTGCGGTCATAGCGACCAGAAGGTTTGACCAGGCCCTTGGCCATCGACACATACCGGACACCATCGGGCGTCTCTGCCAACTGCACAAGAATTCTGTCCGGAATGGCAACGGCCTCATGCACGACCCAAAGGGGGCAAGCGCCGCCGAAGCGCGCAAACTGCAGTCGCGTCGCCGAGTGGCGCTTTGTGATGTTACCCGCCATGTCCACCCTGCAAAAAAAGAACGGGATTCCGCGCTGTGCAGGCCGCTGTAGCGTCGACAAGCGGTGGCAAGCCTGTTCAAAACTGACTCCAAAACTTTGCCGAAGTCGATCAATATCGTGCCGCACCGTTCGCGCGGTGTCCCGGAAGCGTGTGTAGGGCATGAGCAAGGCACCAGCTGCATAATTTGCAAGCCCGACGAACAGCAATTGCCTCGCTGCAGCAGTGCGCAATTTCGCGTTCTCAACCACACTGGATATTTCTTCTCGCAAGGCCAGCGCAGCAAGCTGATGGGCCAGCTGAAACCGTTGGCCTTCAGACGGTTGGCCCTGATCGATCACCAAGTGGCGCATGGTCGCATCAAATTCACGCAGCCCGGCAACGGATTGGTACATGAGTGAAATGCCAAGATCCTGCCGGAGATATTGTTCGAGAGCAGCAGTGGTCGGGCTGAATCCCTTGAGCCGCATGGCCAATGCTTCGGCAGCGCGATCTAGGGGATCGACATAGTTTCCGGCATCATGAAACCAGTCACGGACCTCTTCCCAAGGCAGTCGACTGCCGCCGACATTGTCGCTCGACATCGCTTCGTCAACAATCTGGATGCGCTCGCCGGCGCGCCGATACGCTGCATGAAGTTGAATGAACTGGTCCGCGAGTACAGGCTGCTGCTCGGCAAAGCGCGTCAGTTGGTCAGGGGACAGGCCTGTGGTGAAAAGCGGGTCGGCCGCTGCTTCTCGTAGCGCTGCAAAGCGCCGCGTAGCGGTATCCTCCTCAAACGCATCCCAATCGATCGGGAAATCCCGGGAGAGCGCTTCAAGAAGGGCAGGAGTCAACGGGCGGTCGTTGTGTTCCAGTTGTGACAGATAGGAAACGCTGATGCCAAGCCGTCCTGCCATCTCGGCTTGCTTGAGATCGCGACTGTCGCGCAGGCTTCTGAGACGTTCCCCTGCGAAGATGCGGCGCTTGTTCATGACGCCGTGATAATTTGCAAAGTATGACTTTGCAACTTTGCAAATTCACATTTGCCTTTTGCATTGGATCAGCAGAAGACGGCGCCTTTGAAATAGGGGAAGTCTATGTCCTCCAATATTGCAGAACTTGAAAAGCGGCGCGCTGCGGCACGTCTGGGCGGTGGCAAGAAGCGGATCGATGCACAGCACGCAAAAGGCCGTCTGACGGCGCGCGAACGGCTTGACATCTTGCTCGACGAAGGGTCGTTCGAAGAACTCGATATGTATGTCGAGCACAATTGTGTCGACTTCGGGATGCAGGATACGAAATTCATGGGAGATGGAGTCGTCACGGGATCGGGAACGATCAACGGGCGGCTGGTTTTTGTCTTTTCCCAGGATTTCACAGTTTTTGGTGGCTCGCTGTCTGAGCGGCACGCGCAAAAAATCTGCAAGGTGATGGACAACGCAATGAAGGTCGGAGCGCCTGTGATCGGGCTCAATGACTCAGGTGGCGCCCGCATTCAGGAGGGCGTCGCATCGCTCGGAGGCTATGCCGAAGTGTTCCAGCGCAATGTGCTGGCGTCGGGGGTTGTGCCACAAATCAGCCTGATCATGGGGCCGTGCGCTGGCGGAGCAGTCTATTCGCCTGCGATGACTGACTTCATCTTCATGGTGAAGGACTCTTCCTACATGTTCGTGACTGGCCCGGACGTCGTGAAGACCGTGACCAATGAAGTCGTGACACAGGAGGAACTGGGCGGTGCGATCACGCACACCACGAAGTCTGGCGTTGCCGATGTCGCATTTGAGAACGACATTGAGGCATTGCTTGCCGCGCGTGATTTCTTCGATTTTCTGCCGGAGAATAACCGGATGCCGGTTCCGGAGCGGCCAACGGCGGATGCCTGGGATCGTCAGGAAGACAGCCTCGACACGCTGATCCCGGCCAATGCCAACCAACCTTACGACATGCATGAAGTCATTCGAAAGACGCTGGATGAAGGCGACTTCTTCGAAATCCAGCCAGCGCATGCGGGTAATATCATCGTCGGCTTCGGGCGGATCGAAGGGCGGACAATTGGCGTGGTTGCAAACCAGCCGACGGTTTTGGCGGGGTGCCTTGATATTGCGGCTTCAAAAAAGGCTGGGCGATTTGTGCGCTTTTGCGATGCGTTCGACATTCCGATCATCACCTTTGTCGATGTGCCGGGCTTCCTTCCAGGCGTCAGCCAGGAGCATAACGGCATCATCAAGAATGGCGCAAAGCTGCTCTTTGCCTATGCCGAAGCGACCGTTCCCAAGATCACGGTGATTACTCGCAAGGCCTATGGCGGGGCCTATGACGTCATGGCGTCAAAGCATCTGCGCGGCGACCTTAATTATGCCTGGCCCACTGCCGAAATCGCGGTGATGGGCGCAAAGGGCGCGGTGGAGATTATCTTCCGGTCGGACATTGGTGATCCTGAAAAGATCGCGGAGCGGACCAGGGAATATGAGGACAGGTTTGCGAACCCATTTGTGGCTGCGAGCAAGGGGTTCATTGACGAGGTGATCATGCCGCACTCGACACGGCGGCGCATTGCTCTGGGGCTGAGGAAGCTGCGGAACAAGACGCTCGAGAATCCCTGGAAGAAGCATGACAATATTCCGCTTTAGGAGCGCGCAATGAAACTGGGCCGTCTGAACCATATTGGCGTTGCAACGCCGTCCATCCCCGACAGCATCGCGCATTGGCGCGATGTGATGGGAGCAACGAAGATCCATGAGCCGTTCGACATGCCTGTGCAGGGCGTAAAGGTCTGCTTCGTTGATACGCCCAACACGCAGATCGAACTGATCGAGCCGTTGGGCGCGGACTCGCCGATCCACGGCTTCCTCGCCAAGAATCCATTGGGCGGGCAGCATCATGTCTGTTTCGAGGTGCCCGATATTCATGCCGCCAAGGCCGAGTTTGAAGCGATGGGCAAGAAAGTGCTCGGCGAACCCCGCATCGGGGCGCATGGCACACTGATTTTTTTCGTCCATCCCAAGGATATGGGCGGGATGCTGACCGAAATTATGGAAACGCCAAAGGAGGCGCACTGATGGCTTACGAAACAATCAAGTTCAACATTGTCGATTCAATCGCGACAATCACACTCAACCGTCCCGATCGGCTGAACGCTGCGCCGCCGCAGATGTTTGACGAAATTGCGGAAGCGCTCGACAATCTCGAGGGCGCGCGAGCCTTGCTCATTACAGGTGAAGGGCGTGCCTTTTGTTCAGGAGCAGATTTGCAAGCGCGTGGAGAGGGCTCTGCGCTCGCCGGCGGTGGGGGCCCTTATGGAGCGCTGACCCGCCATTACAACCCGACGATGTTGAAGCTCGCGCGCATGAATGTGCCCGTTATCACGGCCGTCAATGGCCCTGCAGCTGGCGTTGGATGCAGTCTTGCATTGGCAAGCGATTTCGCAATCGCTGGGAAATCTGCATATTTCCTTCAGGCATTCGTCAACATCGGTCTGGTGCCCGATGGCGGCGCCAGCTGGATGCTGACCCGATTGCTCGGCAAGGCGCGCGCCACGCAGATGATGATGCTGGGCGAAAAAATCTCTGCAGAGCAAGCCGCCGATTGGGGCTTGATCTACAAATGCGTCGACGATGCGGTGCTGGCTGAAGAGGCACAGGCTTTGGCCGCAAGGCTCGCCAAGGGGCCGACCGTCGCACTCGGAATCATGCGGCAGAATATCGCTGCAGCTCTGGACGGAGATTATGCAAGCGCGCTGCTGCGTGAAGCCGAAGGGCAGAAGATCGCGGGTGCAAGTGCAGATGCGCGGGAAGGCGGCATGTCTTTCCTCCAGAAGCGCAAGCCGGAGTTCAAGGGCAACTGATATGGCAAACATCGACGCGTGGACGGCAGCCGCGGCCAAGGAGGTCAAGGACAAGGATCTGACCTGGCACACGCCGGAAGGGATCGCGGTCAAGCCGCTTTATACCGAAGCGGACGCTCAGGATCCGGGCTTGCCCGGATTTGCGCCGTTCACGCGTGGCGTTCGGGCCTCAATGTATGCCGGGCGCCCTTGGACGATCCGTCAATATGCGGGATTTTCAACTGCGGAAGAGTCCAACGCCTTTTACCGGCGAAACCTTGCTGCCGGGCAAAAGGGGCTGTCGGTCGCGTTCGATCTGGCGACGCATCGCGGCTATGACAGCGATCATCCGCGCGTTGTCGGCGATGTGGGCAAGGCCGGGGTTGCGATCGATTCCGTTGAAGACATGAAAATCCTTTTCGACGGGATACCGCTCGACCAGATGTCGGTCAGCATGACAATGAATGGAGCGGTTATCCCGATCCTTGCCTTCTTCATTGTTGCCGGAGAGGAACAGGGTGTGGCGCAAGCGCAGCTTGACGGGACAATTCAGAACGACATCCTGAAGGAGTTCATGGTTCGCAATACCTATATTTATCCGCCCGAACCATCGATGCGCATCGTTTCAGATATTATTGCATATACGTCCGCCAACATGCCGAAATTCAACAGTATTTCAATTTCCGGCTATCATATGCATGAAGCCGGGGCAACGGCGGTGCAGGAACTGGCTTTCACCATTGCCGACGGCAAGGAATATGTGCAGCGCGCCATGGCAAGCGGGCTCGATATCGATGCCTTTGCCGGTCGGCTGAGCTTCTTCTTCGGCATTGGCATGAACTTCTTCATGGAAGTAGCCAAGCTAAGAGCCGCACGGACTCTCTGGCATCGCGTAATGGATGGACTTGGTGCGAAGGATGAGCGTTCCAAGATGCTGCGCACCCACTGCCAGACCTCTGGCGTGTCACTGCAGGAGCAGGACCCTTACAACAACGTCATTCGCACCACGATCGAAGCGATGGCTGCCACTTTGGGTGGTACGCAATCACTGCACACCAATGCTCTGGACGAAGCAATTGCCCTGCCGACGGATTTTTCGGCGCGGATTGCGCGCAACACGCAGATTGTGCTGGCCGAAGAAAGCGGCATTACCAAAGTCGTCGATCCCCTCGGCGGGTCCTATTATGTTGAGGCTCTGACCAGCGAACTCGTGGATCGGGCCTGGGCAATAATTGAGGACGTCGATGCCCTTGGTGGAATGACGAAGGCTGTGGCTTCAGGCATGCCAAAGCGGGTCATCGAGGAAGCAGCCGCTGCCCGGCAGGCGCGTGTAGACAAGGCGGAAGATGTCATCGTCGGCGTCAACAAATACAAGCTTGCGAATGAAGAGCATCTCGACACCCTCGAAGTCGACAATGCAAAGGTTCGCGAAGGCCAGATCGCGCGTATCAACGCGGTGAAGGCGTCTCGGGATGCTGCAGCCTGCGCAGCAGCGCTCGCAGCTCTTTCAGCGGGCGCTCACGGGGGGGGAAACGTCCTCGCACTAGCAGTTGGCGCGGCACGCGCGCGGGCAACGCTTGGCGAGATTTCCGACGCGCTGGAATCTGCTTTCGGTCGTTACGCCACGACGCCGACTCCGGTCACGGTGATTTACGGCAAGGCTTATGCGAACGATGCCCGCTATGGTCTTGTGGTGGATGGCGTCGATGCCATCAGCCGCCGCCTGGGCCGAAAGCCCAGATTGCTTGTCGCAAAGATGGGTCAGGACGGCCATGATCGCGGTGCAAACGTGATCGCGTCTGCCTTTACCGACATGGGTTTTGAAACCATCTCCGGCCCGCTGTTCCAGACGCCGGAAGAGACACTGGCGCTCGCGCTTGAGAAGGATGTGGACGCGATTGGTGCTTCATCGCTCGCTGCCGGCCACAAGACCCTGATTCCGGAATTGCTTCGTCTCCTGCGCGAAGCGGGGCGCAGTGACATCAAGGTTTTCGCCGGCGGTGTCATTCCGCCGCAAGAATATGAATTCCTGCGCAATGCCGGGGTTGTCGGCATCTATGGGCCCGGAACAAATGTTGTCGAATGTGCCGGCGATGTCTTGCGGCTTCTTGGCCACAATATGCCGCCACTTGAAATAGAGGGGAAAGCCGCATGACGCAAAAACTTGAAACGCTCACCATCCACGCCGGTTGCGAGCCAGACCCCACCACCAACGCGCGGATCACGCCGATTTACCAAACGGCGAGCTACGTTTTCGACAGCGCCGAACATGCAGCAAATCTGTTTGCCCTCAAGGAATTCGGGAACATTTATACCCGGATCATGAACCCGACCAACGCTGCACTCGAAGGCAAGATTGCGGCGCTGGAAGGAGGCGTTGGCGCGCTCGCGGTGGCATCAGGCCATGCAGCCCAACTGCTTGTCTTTCATACACTCATGGAAACTGGATGCGAAATCGTCGCGGCCAAGAAACTCTATGGTGGATCGCTGAACCAATTGGCTCATGCGTTTGCCAAGTTCGGGTGGAAGGCCGTGTTCGTTGATGCGGACGATCCAGCCAATGTGGCGGCTGCAATTACCGACAAGACCCGTGCCGTGTTCATCGAGAGCCTCGCCAATCCAGGTGGCGTTGTGCAGGACATTGCGGCCATCGCCAAGGTTGCTCACGACGCCGGAGTGCCACTTGTCGTCGACAACACAATGGCCACGCCAATGCTTTGTCGCCCGTTTGAACACGGTGCAGACATTATCGTCCATTCAGCAACCAAGTTTCTGAACGGCCACGGAAATTCCATCGGCGGCCTGATTGTGGACTCCGGCAAGTTCGACTGGAAGGCCAGCGACAAGTTCCCGACATTGACAGCGCCAAATCCTTCCTATCACGGCGCTGTGCTTGCTGATGCAGTGGGACCCATTGCGTTCATCATTGCATGCCGAGTGATTGGCTTGAGGGATCTTGGGCCATCTATGGCACCGATGAACGCCTTTCTTGCGTTGACTGGCATGGAAACATTGGCCCTCCGTATGGAACGGCACTGCTCCAATGCATTGCACCTCGCGAAGTGGTTGCAGAACCACCCCAAGGTTGCGTGGGTCAGCTACGCCGGGCTTGCTGAAGATCCCTACCACCAGCTTGCCCAGCGCTATCTCGGCGGCAAGGCTGGGGCCGTGTTCACCTTCGGCGTGAAGGGCGGCTATGAGGCGGGTGTGAAGCTCGTCTCTTCGGTCAAGCTGTTAAGCCATCTTGCCAACATCGGCGACACCCGTTCCCTGATCATCCACCCGGCATCGACGACGCACAGCCAGCTGGGTGAAGAAGAACTTGCTGCTGCGGGGGCAGGGGCGGATGTCGTGCGGGTCTCCGTCGGGATAGAGCATATCGACGATATCGTTGCGGATCTGGCGCAGGCGCTGGAACAGATTTGATTCACGGAAAGCACATTACATGTTCAAGAAAATCCTGATCGCCAATCGCGGCGAGATTGCTTGCCGCATTATCCGTACGGCGAAGAAAATGGGCATTGCGACTGTCGCAGTCTATTCCGATGCCGATGCACGCAGCCCATTTGTGCTCCTGGCGGATGAGGCAGTCCATATTGGCCCATCGCCAGCGGCCCAATCCTATCTCCTCGCCGACAAGATCATCGCAGCGTGCAAGCAAACCGGCGCCGAAGCAGTCCATCCGGGGTATGGCTTTCTTTCGGAACGCACCAGTTTTGCCGAGGCGCTGGCTGCGGAGGGTATCGCATTTATTGGCCCCCCTCCCGGCGCGATTGCCGCCATGGGCGACAAGATCGAATCCAAGAAACTTGCATTGGAAGCGGGCGTCAATGTGGTTCCGGGCTTTGTCGGCGAGATTGACGATACCGAGCATGCGGTCCGTATCGCTGAAGAAATCGGCTATCCGGTGATGATGAAAGCATCTGCCGGCGGTGGCGGCAAAGGGATGCGGCTGGCCTATAGCGAGAAGGATGTTCGCGAAGGTTTTGAAGCGACCAAGCGCGAAGGCCTGAACAGTTTTGGCGACGATCGGGTTTTCATTGAAAAATTCATCCTCAATCCGCGTCACATCGAAATTCAGATCCTTGGCGACCAGCACGGAAACATCCTCTATCTCAACGAGCGGGAATGCTCGATCCAGCGCCGCCATCAGAAGGTCGTCGAAGAAGCGCCTTCGCCGTTTGTTACGCCGAAAATGCGCAAGGCAATGGGGGAACAATGCGTCGCCCTTGCGCGTGCCGTCGGCTATTTCAGCGCAGGCACGGTCGAACTGATTGTCTCAGGCGCGGATCCGACGGGCGAGAGTTTCTATTTTCTGGAAATGAATACACGTCTCCAGGTTGAGCATCCGGTTACCGAGTGCATTACCGGCATTGATCTGGTCGAACAGATGATCCGTGTTGCGAATGGCGAAAAGCTCTCATTCACGCAGGACGACGTGGCCCTTAATGGGTGGGCAATTGAAAACAGGGTCTATGCCGAAGACCCCTATCGCGGATTTCTGCCGTCGACTGGCCGACTTGTCCGCTATAATCCACCTGTTGAGGGAGACGGTGTCCGGGTTGACGATGGCGTTGCAGAAGGCGGTGAAGTTTCGATCTACTATGATCCGATGATTGCAAAGCTCGTCACCTATGGGGACACACGCGAAGAAGCGATAGATCGGCAAATTCTGGCACTTGATCAGTTCGAAATTCAGGGCTTGGGACACAATATCGATTTTCTCTCTGCAATCATGCAGCACGAACGGTTCCGGTCTGGAGAGCTGACCACAGGCTTCATTGCCGAAGAATATCCGGAAGGATTTGGTGGTGCGCCTGCATCGCCAGAGCTGCTGCGTTCCCTGGCAGCGATCGCCGCCTTTGCCGCAACTGCCGAGGCGGATCGCGCAAGAAGGGTGGATGGCCAACTGGGCAAACGCCTCAGACCGCCATCCGCATGGCAGGTGCAGATTGGCGGCATTGCGCACGACGTTAGCCTGTCAGGCGACGAGGTAACAGTGGATGGCGAGACACTTGATCTTGCGATGGAATACACACCGGGCGATCGGATTGTTGATGCAGAGATCGACGGCAAACCTCTTGCCGTAAAGATTGCAAAATCCCGGACGGGATTTGCCCTGACGACAAGGGGCGCGAGCCACAAGGTTCGGGTGCTCCCGGCACATGTTGCGCCGCTTGCTGCGCACATGATTGAGAAAATTCCGCCGGATCTGTCGCGCTTTCTCCTGTGTCCGATGCCTGGACTTCTTGTCGCGCTTCATGTCAACGAAGGCGACAAGGTGGAAGCCGGGCAGCCACTTGCAGTCGTCGAAGCGATGAAGATGGAAAACATCCTTCGGGCCGAAAAGGCGGGCGTAGTCAAATCGGTGAATGCCTCGGCAGGCGAAAGCCTTGCCGTGGATGCAGTTATTTTGGAAATGGAGTAACGATAGTCAGGCGCAATTGATGCGGAGGAAATGGCAATGACACTACCGATTACAGCAGTTACCGCGGCGATCTGCGCACTCCTGTTGCTCATTACGGCGATCGATACCGTTCGCCAGCGCATGCAATCCAGGACGGCCTTTGGCGACGGAAATGGCAACGCCAGACTGATCAGTGCCAGCCGGAGCCACGGAAACCTTGCAGAACACGCCCCGCTTGCGATCATCATGATCGCGCTTCTTGAGCCGTCCGCAGACCCTCGCATACTCGGTGCCGTGGCGGCCGTCTTTGTGTTTGCCCGCATCTGTCACATTTTCGGCCTCTATGCCCCCATGAGTACGGAGCCGCCCCTCGGACGAAAAATCGGCGTTGTCGGAACCTGGCTAACCTATGTCGTATTGATTGCCTGGACCTTGTATGCGGTTGCGCGGCTTGGCAGTTAGTCAATCAGTGCGACGGCTCTGATCCAGCCCGCACTGGCCCGTGCAATTTTTACCGGAAAGCAGGACAGGGTGAAGCCAGATGTTGGCAGCGACGCGAGGTTGGCGAGTTTTTCGATCTGGTAATAGGGTTTGATCCGTCCCGCCTTGTGACCCTCCCAGATAATCGAGGGATCGCGCTCTTTCGCCCACCGTTTTGCCGTGTGGCTGAACGGTGCATCCCAGCTCCATGCATCTGTGCCAACGACCATGACACCCCGTTCCGTGAGGTAAAGGGTCGCCTCGGCTCCCATGCCGCACCCCTGATCAATGAAGTTTTCCGTGCCGTAAATGGCGCCGGACTGAACCAGGACAATATCAAGCGGCTTCAACTCATGACCGATCCTTGCAAGCTCAGCTTCGACTTCAGCTGCAGAGATCACATGACCGTGAGGACGATCGGAAAAGTCGAGCTTGACGCCCGGTTTGAAGAACAGGTCAAGCGGGGCCTCGTCAATCGAAGGGGCAGGCATTGCCCCGCTGTTGGTTGTCGAATGAAAGTGCCAAGGCGCATCCATATGGGTGCCATTGTGCGTGGACAGTGTCAGTTGCTCCACGGCCCAACCTTCTCCATCGGGAAGGTCGGCTCTCGTCAGGCCAGGGAAAAAGGACGCAATCTGCTGCCAGGTATTTTCATGGGTCATGTACGTGACCCTTGGCCGCATCACATCAGGGTCGGAAATCACGTCATTCGTGATTGGAATCGAGAGATCAATAAACCGTGTGGACATGATCAACACTTGCCATTTCGCAAAACTCAGGGAAAGCAGAGAATGTAATTCCGGAGATCGCCATGCAAGACGCAGTCATCGTTTCCACCGCCCGTACGCCGATCGGTAAGGCGCATCGCGGGGCTCTCACTGACACGCATGGGTCTGACCTTGCGGCACATGTCATAACGGCGGCATTGGAAAGGGCAGGCGTTGCTGGCGAAGAAGTCCATGACGTCTTGCTTGGCTCCGCGCATCCTGAAGGCGCAACCGGAAACAATATCGCCCGTGTTTCGGCGCTTCGCGCGGGTCTTCCTGTATCGGTTCCAGGGATGACTCTCGACCGGAAATGTTCCTCAGGCTTGCAGACGATAGCGATTGCGGCGCAGCGCATCATGTCGGGCGAGGAGGGCATTTATGTGGCCGGCGGCCTCGACTCTGTCTCGCTCGTCCTGCCGAACAAGAACCTCAAACATTATCATTCGGATTGGGTGAAGGAGCATCATCCCGATCTGATGCTGCCGATGATCGACACCGCTGAGAATGTTTCCAAACGCTATGGCGTTACGCGCGAAATGCAGGACGAATATGGTGCGCAATCGCAGCAGCGAGTCTCAGCGGCATTCGAGGCGGGCAGGCTCGCGCAGGAGATCGTGCCCATAACCGTCACTAAGAAAATCAAGGACAAGGACGGCAACGTAACGGCTGAAGAAACTGTCACTCTGGACCGGGACGAGGGAATGCGACCCGGCACGACCTTTGAGAGCATTTCAGGACTCAAGCCGGTTTATGAGGGCGGGACAGTAACGGCGGGTAATGCCAGCCAGCTCTCCGATGGCGCGAGCGTGTGTGTTGTCATGTCTGCGCGCGAGGCCGCTCGGCGAAACTTGACGCCGATGGGGGCATTCAGGGGTTTTGCCGTTGCCGGCTGTGAGCCCGATGAAATGGGGATCGGACCGGTTTTCGCAATTCCCAAACTTCTCGAACGCCACGACCTTGGTGTTGATGACATCGACCTTTGGGAATTGAACGAGGCTTTTGCGGTGCAGGTTCTCTATTGCCGTGACCGGTTGGGTATCGCCAATGACAAGCTCAACGTCGATGGCGGTGCGATAGCGATCGGGCATCCTTTTGGCATGTCCGGATCTCGCCTCACAGGGCATGCGTTGATCGAAGGAAAACGCCGTGGAGCGAAACGCGCCGTGGTTACGATGTGCATAGGCGGCGGCATGGGCGCCGCCGGATTATTCGAGATTTTCTAGTTCGCGCCTCAGGTCTGCTCCGTCCTGATCGAGAGAAGGAGAAAAGCCCAGGATCCGGCCCTGGTCCGCGCCAAATCGAATGGGCGGACTGATTTGGCGGTAGTTTCCTTCTGTCGGATGCTCTCGAATGGCAGCATAGCCCGTTTCAACAAGATGGGGATCATCGAAAATCTCTGCGAGGTCGCGCACTGGCATCGCCGGGAATTCGGCCGCTATGAAGACTTTCATCCATTCTTCGGTCGTCTTGGCGGGCGTTAGACGAGCTATTTCGCCGTACAGCGCGGTTGCATTCCTGAACCGTTCGACTGGTCCTGCAAATTCGGGCTTTTCCAGCACTTCTGGACCTCCCAGCAGGGAAAAAAGCTGTCCCATCTTGTCATCGGTGTAAGGGACTAGCGAAATATATCCGTCCGCCGTTGGGAAGGGCTGGCGGCCCGGATCGAGCTGCCGATGATAGCCGATCGATCCAACCGGAGGATCAAACGTTGCGCCTTGCATATGCTCTGTCAGGTTGAACGTCGCAAATGCCTCGAACATCGGTACCTCGACATGCTGGCCCTGGCCCGTTCGGAGTTTGTGGATCAAGGCAGCCAACATGGCTTGTGCACCATAATGGCCCGCGACCTTGTCGGCGACCAGAGAAGGCAGATAACGCGGTCTCGGATTGCCATCGGCGCGCGGCAGGAGCGTCGCCACGCCTGTCGCAGCCTGGATGACATCGTCATAGGCCTGTAAGTCCCGATAAGGGCCATTCTGGCCAAACCCGGTGCAATGGACATAGATGATGTCTGATTTAATCGATTTCACTGAGTCATAATCGAAACCAAGTTTGGCAATGGCTTTATTACGGACATTGTGAATGAACACGTCCGCCGTCTTGAGGAGCTTGCGCATCACGGCCGCGTCCTCGGCGGCTTTGAGGTTGAGCTCGATGGATTTCTTGCCGCGGTTTAACGTCATGTGCATCGCGCCCATGCCGCGATTCTTGGCATGCTTGCCAATGAAACGGGAGGTTTCGCCGCCACGCGGTTCAACCTTTATGACCTCCGCCCCCAGGTCCGCCAGCATTTGAGTGGCGTAAGGGCCAAAGACCACGCTCGATAAGTCGACAATCCGAATGCCTTCCAGCATCGCGTTCTCAGGCATCGTTAAACCCAAATGCTCCATGTTGTGCTTCTGCGCGAGCAACGTCGAGGCTGAGGATTGCCAGGTCATGCACCTTGCCTTCACTATCGCGAACATGGTCGCGAAGCATTGCTTCGCCGCGAAATCCCATTTCCTCAAACAAGGAGATTGCTCCACGCTGGTCAGGTGTCATCCTGGCCATGAGTTTTTCTGCACCATTTTCGATGGCTGCCGCAAAGCAATGCTGAAGCAGAATTCGTCCAAGGCCCTTGCCACGCATTTCTTCCGAAATCAGTATGCGAAGCTCCGCGACATGCGCAGACCAGCCTAGCGGATCGCGCACGATTGCGGTTGTGCCGACAACCTTGTCACCCTCCATTGCTACGAGGCTGCTGATTTCACCATCTGCAATTGAATTGAGCCAGGCGCTGATCACTTTTGGTTGCTTGATATCTCGAGACAGGAAAAGCAGGTCATGCGCCGGCAGCGACTGCGCAAATGCTTTTACGGCGCCCAGATGTGCAGCTCCGAAATGAACCAAAGTTAGTAGTGTGCCGCCGCAATCGACGGTCGTAGGATAGTTGGTCAAACGCTCCGCTCCCGAAGCCAAAGATCGAGCTGCGGCCAAAGCCGCTTGATGGCGTTACCGCCGGCAATAAGGCTGACATGGCCGCCCTTCAAAACTACCTCCTGTTTGTCCTTCGAACCAATCATCGGCACCAGATGCCGCGATGCTTCATATGGGACTATATGGTCATGCTCAGCCACTACGTGCATGAATGGAGCTGTGATACTGGCTAGATCGACAGGCCGCCCCGCAATTTCCATCCAGCCTTCAAACAGGGCGTTATCCCACATCAATTGCTCAGTCGTTTCCTTGAAATAGCGCCCGGCGAGAGGGAGCATGTCCGTCGACCATCGATCGAACATGCGGTAGGATTTCACGAATTCATCATTCCACATATTGTCCCAGAGCCGTATGTTGCCTGCAATCCGGGCGCCGGGCCGAAGCAGATCGAACGCCGAATACAGCATTTCAGCGGGGCAATTTCCGTGCGTCGCAATCAACCGGTCCACGTCGAAAAATCGTTTGTCCGACCATGCCTGGAACATTTCCATGCCTTTGAAATTGACCGGCGTCGTAAAAGTGACCAGATTTTTGAGCGGAAGACCGGGATGAAGTGCTGCCCATAAAAGAGAAAGCACGCCGCCGAAGCAATATCCGACCAGCGTGATGTCCGGCTCCCCGGTCTCTTCAAGCACACGCGACACGCAGCTCGGCAAGAAATCCAGAACATAGTCATCAAGGCCGAGATGGCTTTCGTCCAGACCAGGTGCCTCCCAGTCGATCATGAAGACGTCGAAGCCTGCTTTCAGGAGAAATTCCACCAGGCTTTGCCCGGGCAGCATGTCGAAAATATAGCCACGGTTGGTTGTGGCCATAACAAGCAGAATCGGGACGCGATACACCTCGTCCGACAAGGGTCGATAGTGATAAAGTCGCAACGTTCCGCGGGAGATCAAGGTGTCTTTCGGACTTGTACCCAAGACCGGCGCAGGCGACGAAAAATATCCCAGCCCCTTGATATTGCGCTGCATGGCCCGTTCGAATTCGGTCGCTGCACGTTCAAGAATGTCGGGTTCGCTCATTTGTGCCCGGAAGGCGGCTGCTTCGTCCGCTTCGGCTTTGGCGCCGATGATTTGAAAGATTGCGCACCCAACGCCTCGACAATTCGATGAAGTTGCACCTCAATGGCAGCAACGCGGGTGCTGAGGGCCGCAATATCGTCCCGACTGGGGATGTTCGCTGCCGCAAGGACTTTAGTCATACCGTCCTGCACCGCCTGCTGGATTTGCAGCGAAATTGCAGTTGCGCCTTGCATGCCTTGGGCGAACTCGCTGGTGCTGGTGATTTTGCTACCATAGTCATTGGCCGCCTGTTCCCATTGGCTCACCATGTCGCGGAACATTGAAAAAGGATCTGTGGTTGGCTTGTCAGTCATCCTTACATGATTGGCAGTTCAGTTGCCTGCGTCAAGCAATTTGGCCGAAACGAAGTTCTCTGTGCTGGAAAATTGGCACATTGAAATTTGACCGGACCGCGCCGCGAACCTAATGCCTTTTCTTTAGGCTGTGGTGACGGGAGCAAGCAATGACGGATATGGATTCACCGCTCTTTACATTGCGCCAGGTTGCTGCGGCGACCGGCTGGAACCTGGGCACCATGCGCGACCACTTTGTCAAAGGCGTGTTCCCGTGGCATGAAGGTGACGGCAAGGCGAAAGTTGCCGGATCAACGAGCCTTCTCTCTTTGCGAGCGGCAGTGCGCCTTGGTATCGCTTTCCAACTTTGGAGCCTTGGCGTGTCGCCCAAGGATGCGTTCCGGGCATCGACGGCTTTTACGGACTTCGGTACTGTACCGTCGAGCAATGAATTTGGACTTTCACGGCAGGCGGGCAACATATTCCCGGATGGATATGACACGATCCTGCTTTGGCGAAAGGGGGAGGGCGCACGTGTTATGCCCACGGACGAGGGCGGATTTGTGAATATCAACCAATTTATCTGCACTCCATTTGGCGGCAAGTCCGGACCGGTCGTGCTGGTCCGTGTTGAAGACGTGGTTGAATCGGTAATGGCTTCGCTCGTTCCCGATGGAACATTGCCTGTTAGTGGTCAGGGCTAAACTCAAGCCTGGATTCGGGCCTCTAGCGGCCAGCCTGTCTCTGAATCCTGAATACCGAAATACTGTTCGACTTCTTTCGGCAGAAGCGGGGGTGACAGGAGGTAGCCTTGCAAGTGGGTGCAGCCTGCCTTTTGGGCAAGGTTGAACTGTTCTTCAGTTTCAATGCCCTCTGCCACAACCTCAAGACCCAACTGGCGGCCAATCGCGATTGCGCCTTCAAAGACGGCCGTGGCCCTCTTGTCCGATCCTGCGCCGCCGAGCAGAGTGCGATCCAGTTTGACCCGGTCAAGCGGAAAGGTTTGCAAGAATGAAAGCGAGGCATAGCCCGTTCCGAAATCGTCCAGCGCAATCCGAAAGCCGATCGAGCGCAGCGATTGCAGGATGAGGTTGGCCTTCGCGCTATCATCAATTGCCACGCCCTCGGTAATTTCAAACGTGATCCGGTCGGGGGCGATGCCATATTCGCGACAGCCGTTACGCACAAATCGAAGCAACTCGTTTGACCTGAGCTCTCGCGGCGAAAGGTTGATCGAGACGTGCATCCCCGGCCATTTCTGGAGCTGCCGCATGACCATCCCGAATACGGCCTGGCCCAAGGACACAATCAGGTTTGATTGCTCGGCAACGTGTACAAAGGCTTCGGGCGCAAGTTCGCCCAATTGCGGGTGTCGCCACCGGATCAAGGCCTCGACCTCGTTTTCCGCATTCGACCCAATGGCATGCACCGGCTGATAGGCCATGTAGAGATCGCCATTTTCAATTGCGTCCCGCAAATCCCTTTCGATCAGGCGTCTTGCCCGCGCTGCGTTTGACATTTGCGCAGAATAGATGACGCCTTGGCGTCGCCCACGGGCCTTGGCTTCATACAGGGCGGTGTCCGCATTGCGCAGAACATCCGTCGGTTTGGCTTCCGCTTGCGATACACCATAAAGTCCCAATGAAGCGGATGACAGAATCCGATAGGGGCCCAGCTGGAAGGGAGCATCAAACAGTTTCCCGAGCCGACGCTTCAGGCTGACGGCATCGCATTCGACGCGCGGAGATGTCATGATCGCGAATTCATCTCCGCCCAATCGCGCGACGATGCCATCGTCGCCGATTTCCAGTTGCAGCCTTTCGCTAACAGCTTCTATCAGTCGGTCGCCCGTCTCATGCCCATAGGTATCGTTGATTTCCTTGAATCGGTCGATGTCAACCAGGGCCACAACAAATGGTCGAGCTTGAGCCGCACATTGCTGCTTGAGCCTGTCATGGAACGCACGACGGTTAGGTAGCTTGCTGACCTGATCCTCATAGGCAAGACGCCGGGCTTGTTCCGCCGTAAAACGCAGCCGACCAGCCAGAGTCGTGATCTTGCCAACGAAATAATGCCCAGCCAGCACACAACCCAATGTCAGAAGCAGCAAGACAGGAAGCAGGTATGACAGGAATGCCTTGCCCGGCATCTGCTGTTTCCAGACCAGGGACCCAATGAGTTTGCCATCGTCCGCGCTCAAGGCGATGACCCCATCTTCCTTGGCTTCATCCCTTAATGCCAGATGCAAGTCGCGGACGTTTACGTCGTTGCCGATCTTGGCAAGGCGCTGCGGATTGAGACGCTTCACAGAGAGGATGATCGGGGGATTTGGAGTGCGCAAATCGAGGTTGTTCGTTGGCGTGAAAGTCATTGCGCTGACGACGGCTGGTTCTCCCGAAAATTGGAGGATATTGGCGCCTGCGCGGAGTTCCGCTGCGCCTTCAAGTGCGCCGTCGCTTGATTCCTGTGAACTGAAATTGCCATCGCGTTTCGTCCACCTTCGCGGCGAACCACCTCGAACTTCTTCCAGCAGTGGTTTTGCAGCGGCCAAAGCGCTGACAACCGACACGATGCCTGGGGTCTTCTCATGCTGGTAAACGATACGGCCTTGGCCGTCTTCGATGATGACTAGATCATGTCCATAGGTGCCTGTGAGATAGCTGCCGATTTCCTCGTCGATCCAGGCCACGTCATTCCGGGGGATGCGCTCCAGGGGCTCATCCCACAAGGCCACGCTTTTTTGCTCGTCGAGTGTCTTCACGACAATGCGGTCTAATTCTTTCTCGATGATGCCGGATTCAATCTCCAGTGCCGCGGAATTCATTGCGATCCCGGCATAGACAGCGCCAATGATCACAGCGATCGCAAGACCCATGAGGATTGCGGTGATCCTCAGCGCGAGCTTGCGATCAGCTCCGTGTGCCGATCTTACAATCTTGGTCTGGACAGAAATTTCCAATGCTCCCGCTAAGCCGGCAAGTGAAATTACGACGAAGCGGGGCATTGTTTTAGCGCGGGAATTTCGATTTTTAGAGATTTCCGCATCGGTTGTCTCGGCGCCGAAACTGCCTTAGCATATCTTCTGCACAAGCAGAGGGGCGATTGTGCCGTGTCGGGTTGCTCCCCAGAGGTCGGGAATATGAAACCGCAATGACCAATGAGCTTCAGTCACCTGAAGAAAGTCAGCCGCCAACTCGAATTTTTTTGAGCTACGCGCGTCAGGACCGCGCACGCGCAGAACAGGTCATCGACGCACTGGAGGCCGCAGGTTTCGACGTCTGGTGGGATGGGCTGCTGGATGGCGGCGTTGCCTTTGCGACGACAACCGAGGACGAACTTGAGGGAGCCGACGCGGTTGTCGTGCTCTGGTCCAAGACGTCGATCGTTTCTCACTGGGTTCTCGATGAAGCGACGCGCGGACGTGAGCGTGGACGACTTGTTCCAGTCACGCTTGATGGATCTTTCGCTCCGCTCGGATTCCGGCAATATCAGTTGCTCGACCTTTCGATGTGGCGCGGATCTCGCGGGGCTCCCGAGATTTCTGGCTTGCTGAGGGCCATCAGCCTCGTTGGCGAACAAAAGGACGCATCACGTCGCATACCTCAGTTGCAAAAGGCGGGTATCAGCAGGCGCCGCATGATCTCAATAGGCGGGGGCTTCGCAATCGCTGCCGCTGCGGGCGGACTAGGTGCCTGGCGCTTTGGACTTTTCAGGGCGCGCGTCGATGGAAACAGCGTGGCGGTCATCCCGTTCAAGAACTTGAGTGGCAATGCAGATCAGTCCTATTTCTCCGACGGCCTTTCCGAAGAGATGCGGTCGGCGCTAGCCAGGGTTTCACTCTTGAAGGTGGCTGCGCCAACTTCATCGATAAAATTTCGCGACCATGTTGAAGATGCGCGGACCGTAGCCCGCAGGCTCGGCGT
The DNA here is from genome assembly GCA_016704425.1 of Sphingomonadales bacterium. Lineage (GTDB taxonomy): Bacteria > Pseudomonadota > Alphaproteobacteria > Sphingomonadales > Sphingomonadaceae > Aquisediminimonas. The sequence goes on along the minus strand of JADJAC010000002.1, from coordinate 271,264 downwards.
AGCTTTTCTTCTCGAAGGGAGTGTGCGCCGTTCGGGAGACGTGGTCCGGATCGTGGCTGAGTTGATTGACGGCAGAACGGGGTTCAGCCGCTGGACCAATAGCTTTGATCGAACCATCAAGGATATCTTTGCAGTCCAGAGCGAGATTGCCAACGCGGTGGCCAGTGCGTTGGTCGAGGAGGTCGCGGCAAATGCGGGCGCTGTTCAAGATGCCGAAACAGATATTTCCGGCGGCACGAATAACGTGGCCGCATTTGACGCCTATTTGCGTGGAAAGGCTCTTTACAGCCTCCACGCTGAAGAAAGGACCTATCGCGAGGCTTTGACCCAGTTTGACGCGGCGATTGCTGCGGACCCGAAATATGCAGCAGCCCATTCCGCTCGTGCGCGTTCCTTAACGTCCATTGCGAACCAATTCGCAACGGCTGACCAGTTCCTTCCGTTATATAGTGAGGCAGAAGCTGCGGCGCGCAGGGCAGTCACGCTTGCGCCGCGTTTTGCAGATGCCCAATCGACGCTGGGAGTGGTCCTGTTTCAAGGGAAACTCGACTTCAGGGGTGCAAGAAAGCCATTCGAACTGTCACGACAACTGGGGCCGGGGGATGCGAATGTGTTGGCGCGATTTGCGACATTCTGTTCAGCAGTCGGCCGCTTCAAAGAGGCCACTGAGTCTATCGACCGTGCCCTTCTGCTCGACCCGCTCAATCCGGCCATGTATAATTCCGCGGGCTTCGTCCAATATTCGGCCCGACATTTCGCGAAAGCAATCCCACTCTACAAAAAGGCTCTGGAGCTGAATTCGAAATTGCCATTTGCCCATGCAGGAATTGGCAATTGTTACTTCGCCCTCAACAAGCTGCGAGAAGCTCGCGCTGAATACTTGCTTGAGCCACTCGATGTCCTACGGTTGCCTGCCATCGCAATTGTCGCTCGCAAATTGGGGGATGAAGCCGGGGCGCAGGCTTCCCTGAAGAGGCTCATGGCAGACCGCGGAGATGGCGCATCCTATCAACAGGCACAAATCCGCAGCCAGTGGGGCGAAGTGGCCAGTGCGCTCGACAAACTCGAAGAGTCCGCAAGGATCGGTGATACCGGGATCACGAACATGCGGAACGATCCCATGCTCGATCCGCTTCGCCAAAACCCCAGATTTATCCGATTGCTAAAGCAAGTCGGCTTCGATTAGGATGATTGAAGTTCAACAGAGGGGGACTGAGAATGCGTGTTTTCAAAACTGCGACAATTTTGCTGGCTGCGCCGCTGTTTCTCACAGCGTGCAACAAGGCAGATACGACTGCCGCTGAAGCGACAGACAATGCCGCCACTGCTGCCACAGAAGGCGCAATGGACGCCGCGACGCCGGCTGACGTCAACAATAGCGGCGTAGCTGAAATGTCCAGCAGCGGACCCGGGATAATTCCTGGAAAAACCTCTGCAGATGGCGCAGATCCTGACGCGACCCAAACCACGAATACCGCAGCCCCAAAATAAGGCAATTTGAGGCGAATACTGTATGAGCCCCGGCGGCGGCAGGAGCTACTGCTGCCGGGGCGGCGGTGTCGTAAGTCTCGAACAGGCAGCAGCATCGCTGTCTTGACCCATGATCTTGCAGATCCAGGGCGCAAAACCTTCAATTTCCGTGTAGACGCCGGGCTGTCCTGTAGGGCCGCAATTCTTGTCGGTGCTCAATCCCCAGCTCACAACTCCTACGATCCTTGGCTCTCGTCCGTTCGTTAATACGAGCGGACTCCCACTATCGCCTTTGCACATCTTCTTTCCGTCAGCGCGGGCGCAAATGACCTTTGAAAGTGCACTCATGCCATTCTGTCGCGGGCATCCGTTCTGATCCGTGGTTTGCAGCTTGATTGCACGATTGAAGATTGTTGCGGGAAATTGGTCGCTCGATTGCATCTTGCCCCATCCGGTTGAAGTCACCGGCGTCCCAGGCGGCAAGTTGGGTCCTATGTGCAAGGCGACCGACTTGATCTCGACCGGGTTGCGAGGCCGACTATCGGGAACCAGATGAATAAGCGCGATGTCGCTGGAAATCGGCTTTGGTGAGAAATCATTGTGCACGAAAACTTTGTCAATGCTGTAGACCAAGGCCGTATTTTCAACCAGGTCCTCTGCCCCAAGCTTGACCTTGTAATATCTTTTGACGAACGATTGTTGCTGGCCTTCAGATTCCCATCGTCCATCTGGTTTTACACAGTGAGCCGCAGTGACGATCCAAAAGCGCGCAATCAGTGCTCCCCCGCATGCATGTCGGAAAAGAGCTTGTGTAACCTTGTCCCCATTCACTGGGAAATTCGACAGATATTCTGCTGGTGCGCCGTTGAACAATTCTGCCATGAACGGCATGCCGTTCTCCGGAACGACGAAACTTCCCGCGCTGAACATTGTTGGCTCACCTGGCGCTGTGGCTTGGCCAATAGGACGCCGTTGCATTGTAGGGATCTCGTCTGCATCAAAGACGCCGTCATCCGCTGCCTCTGATGAGTCGTCGTCTTCATCGATGACCACCCACTCATAGCCTGCCGGGTTGAGCCTTGTGTCGCTTGGGATCGAATCATCGCTGGTATCCCCATCCTCCTGCAGATCCTGTGGATCGACGCAGTCGAAATCCAGCGTCTCATCGGTTTCGTCATCCGTATCCTGCGCGTCATCTGCGATATCCTCAAATGAGAAATCCGCCGATTCGCAAATGTCTGCGATGTCCGCTTCTCCGTCGGCGTCGGAATCCTGGGCTAAGGTCGCACCGGAAAGCAGGGCGAGAGCAAAGCCAAAAGCACCGCCTTTGAGTATTTTGCGCCATTGAATCCCGACAAATGCATTCATGATCTTTCCCCCGATCAAGTGACAAATTGGCGCGCGAAAGCCGGAAGAGTCAATCGGCATCGAGCCGCCTGTTTGCCGGAGGATTTTCAAGGAAGAAAAATGACACCAGTCCGGGAGTTGACAGCGACCAATATTATGGCATCGACAGTGTCGTTATATCAACGGAGACTGAGATGAAGGTCACAAATAAGGTGGTTCCCGGCGCCGAGCAAGCAGCGGCATTTTTTGCCGGGGAAGAAGACGGTGCATTTGTGATGGTCAATCTCCTGAAGTTTAACGAGAAGGCTCAATATCCGGATGGTTCCGATGCTCATTTGACCGGAGCTGAGGCCTATGCCCGCTATGGCCAGGCCGTCAGGGCGCATGTTGAGGCTGTCGGCGGCAAGACAGGGTATGCAGGTCAGGTTACCGGCCTTCTGCTTGGTGAAGTCGAAGAGCTGTGGGACATGATTGCACTGGCGGAGTATCCGTCTCGAGCAGCAATGATGGCCATGATTCAAAATCCGGACTATCAGGAAATCGCACGGCACAGAACGGCTGGACTGGCTGGCCAGCTCAACATCCGGACACGGGGAACGCTTGGATGACACTGATTTTCGACCTCTACTGGTCGTTTCGTTCGCCATACTCCTATCTCGTGACAGACAGGATTGTTGCCTTTCAGAATGATTTTGACGTCTGTTGCAATGTGCGTCCGGTCTATCCGATCGCGGTTCGTCAGCCGGAATTCTTTGCAAACAGCGATCCACTGTGGTTCAGCTATTTTGCGCGGGACATCCATCGAAGTGCCCAATTCGCAGGAATCCCCTTCCGCTGGGCCAATCCAGACCCCGTATTTATGGATCCGGCAACCCGCACATATCCAAAAGAACAGCCACACATTCATCGGTTGACCCGGCTGGGCATGGCTGCAACTGAACAAGGCAAGGGCCTTGCTTTTATAGAACAGGTTGGCCGCCTGATTTGGGGCGGAACGGTAACCGGCTGGAATGAGGGAGATCACCTGGCGGAGGCAATTTCGCGCGCTGGCCTTGATCTGGTTGAACTGGACAAGCTGGTAAAAGCCGAAGCAGAGCGCCTTGATGCTATGATTGCAGCAAACCAGGATTCCCAGAGGGAAGGCGGCCACTATGGCGTACCTCTGATGGTTTTTGAAGGCGAACCATTCTTCGGTCAGGACCGGTTCGACCAGCTGAAATGGCGGATGGAGCAACACGGCCTCACCCACCGTTGATTTTTGAGCCCTATTCGCCTTGCTTGGTTGGAGAGATCATCGCCAAGAGCTTGACAATCGCCCCGAAATAAAGCGCGCTCAATCCAATGGCTTTCATTGTTTCAACGGGCTCTAGCTTTTCAAGAATTAGGGGCGCCGCAAGCACCGTCAGAAACAGCATTGCGGATCGGTTGATCGCAATTGGAACCCAATTCATGATCTGCAGATAGACTGCGACGACAATCACGATCAGACTGGCGATCAGGCCTTGCGTCCCGAACTGGGCCGCCAGCCAATGCGATTGCCAGGCTAGCGCAAGGCCAACAAGGGCGCCAAGGACGCTTTGCAGCCATTGCTTCAGATCGGCTTCTTCAACCGCAGCCCAATACCAGAAGAAGAGGAAACTGGCGAAGAATGATGTGATGCCCAGCAGCTTAAGACCTAGAAATATCCAGCCAGCGATTGCGATGATGACCACCAATGTGATTACAAGGCCACCTATTGGCGTCGGCGGGGCTGGCTTTCCGGTTTCGTCGGACATGGTCTTCTTCTCCTGTTGATGCGTTGCGTTAGATCTGCAACTCGACGTGCCGATCAAAAAAGCTTCCTTTTCTCGATCACGCTGCTTCCGGTTGGAAGCATAAACAACATCCCATCTTCGCCAACCGTGATCGGGCCCTTGAAATGTGCGTGCGCGTCGCCGAGAAATGCCGGATAAAAGAATGAAGAGGGAACCACCGGCACGATGTGGCTGAGGACAAGGTTCCTGGCGCCAGCCTCCCGCGCGGTGTCAGCTGCTTGTTCCGGCGTCGTGTGATAATTGACGATATCGCGTGTGATCTGGGCGGTATTCTTTAGGCCCTTGGCATCCAGTGCGGCCGTCAAATATTTGAGCAACTTCGGTTGCAGCGCTTCATGCACGAGTAAGTCCGCCCCTTTGGCAGCGGCAACAAGCGACGGGGATTGCGACGTATCCCCACTGATCACGACTGACCTGCCCTTGTAATCAAAGCGATAACCGACAGCTGGTGAAACAGGACCGTGATCGACCCGTATTGCCGTGACCTTCAAGCCATCCTTTTCATATATGACCAAGGCATCGCCTTTTCCTGCAGGCGGCAGGGCAAACGGAAAGGCAATCGCCCCGGCACCCGTTGGAGGCGCAATGGAAGGCCCATGATGACCCGTGCGATAGCCGTAATCGATGGCATAGGCCTGGTTGAAACCTGCAATGACGCGTTCCACGCCTGTTGGTCCACGTACGGGCAGCGGCAGTTGCGACGAAGCTCCTGTCCAACGCATGAGCATCACCGGCCCCATCCCGTCGATATGATCCGAATGAAAATGGGTTAGAAACACGCCTTCCAATCGCGCCAGGGGCAGCCCCATCAAAGCGATGTTCCGTGCAGACCCTTCGCCTGCGTCAATCAGGAACATGTGGCTGCCGGCAATTACAACATTACAAGGTCCGGCGCGCGACGGATCGGGTAGGGGGGAACCGGTGCCACAGAGGGCAACATGAAGACCGTCCGGAAGACCAACGCTCCGGTCTTTGCCAGCCCTTCTGTCAACCGCCTCCTTGTAGGTGCGCAAACCCAAATCGGATTGAAAAACCTTGATGGCGGCTCCAGCCAAAACGAGAAAGGCAATGCAAACTGCAATCCACTTGGTGCGCTTCCACATCCGGCATCCTCTTCAAATGGCGGCCTTGCATATTCTGGCTGCTCGATTTGGCACAGGAAATGTCAGATGTGGCAATCCGGGTCAATCTTGACCACGAAACTGGGCCGCCAATCAACCCAATAGGTCTGCAAATATCTGTGGCGGAACCGACCTGTTCACGATTTCGCGCAAGGCGAAGGCTGTTTCTATCCTGGCGACGCGCGGAAGTGTCGCAATTTCCTGGCGGTGAATGCGCTCATAATCCTCGATCGAACGCGCAGCGACAGTCAGAAGATAATCCTCACGCCCCGACATGAGGTGGCACCGAAGGACTGACGGGCACGCAGCGGCCGCTTCTTCAAAGGCAGACAGTGCTTCATCACTTTGGCTGTCGAGGCTGATCGAAATAAACACTGTGGCAGTATAGCCGAGTTCTCGAAGGTTGAGGTCGGCGCGATATCCGGCGATCAGGCCGCTTTCTTCAAGCGCTTTTTGTCGGCGCGCCGCTGCGCTTGGAGAGAGTGCGGCCGCCTCTGCCAACTCGAATTGTGTGCTTCGGCCCTGTTCCACGAGCTTGCGGAGTATTTTTCGGTCAATTCGATCCATCGCGCACAAGATAGTCGGAAAAATGCAAAATTCCACCATTATTGCGCGTGTTTGATGGGATTTCGCAGAATCATCGCCGAGAATATGCGAGCCAACTCTGCTATCGGTAGCCGATCAAATCAGCGAGGATGAACTCACATGCGCATTGGTGTTCCAAAGGAAATCAAGACCCATGAATATCGCGTCGGCCTGACACCGGCGGCGGTGCGCGAATATGTCGCGCGCGGTCATGAAGTCATCGTTGAAGCGGGCGCAGGTGCGGGAATAGTTGCTGATGATGCTGCCTATCGGCAGGCAGGGGCTGCAATCGCAGCCAATGCTGCCGAGGTGTTCGCCCAGGCTGAAATGATCGTGAAGGTCAAAGAACCCCAGCCCAACGAATGGGTGATGTTGCGGGAAGGGCAAATCCTCTTCACCTATCTCCATCTCGCTCCGGATCCTCAACAGACCAAGGGCCTGATTGCATCAGGATGCACGGCGGTTGCATACGAGACTGTCACTGATCGAGATGGCAGCTTGCCGCTGCTCGCACCGATGAGCGAAGTTGCTGGCCGGCTTTCGATAGAGGCCGCTGGTCAGGCACTGCGTCGCTCAAACGGAGGCTCTGGCGTATTGCTGGGCGGTGTGCCTGGTGTTCAGGCTGGTCGGGTGGTCGTGATTGGTGGCGGAGTGGTGGGAACGCATGCCGCGCGCATGGCTGTCGGCCTTGGTGCCGAAGTGACAATCATCGATCGCTCAATCCCAAGGCTGCGTCAGCTTGATGACATGTTTCAGGGTCGCGTGCGGACTCGATTTTCGACAACAGATGCGATCGAAACTGAAGTCGCCGGGGCAGATGCTGTGATTGGCGCCGTGCTAATCGCGGGCGCCAGTGCGCCAAAGCTCGTCACGCGCCGGATGCTTGGTCTCATGAAGCCGCACTCCGTTCTGGTCGACGTTGCGATTGACCAAGGCGGCTGCTTTGAGATGAGCCATCCGACGACACATTCTGACCCTACTTTCGAAGTGGACGGCATCATTCACTATTGCGTTGCCAATATGCCAGGGGCCGTGCCCCAGACATCGAGTCATGCCCTGAACAACGCGACTTTGCCCTTTGGCCTTTCGCTGGCGAACAAGGGCCTGGATGCAATCCGGAGCAATGCTGGCCTGATGGCTGGTCTCAATGTTCACAAAGGCATCGTGACCAACGAAGCCGTTGCCCAGAGCCTTGGGCTGGAAAGTCAGGACGGTGCAAAAGCGCTTGGGTCCTGACGCCCGAAGCGACAGGACTTAGCATCCGCGAAAAATCGAGATCAGAACACCACGACACTGCGGATCGACTTGCCCGCATGCATCAGGTCGAACGCAGTGTTGATTTCTTCGAGGCCCATGACATGAGTGATCATCGGGTCGATCTGGATCTTGCCGGTCATGTACATGTCGACGATCTTGGGAACGTCGGTGCGGCCCTTGGCGCCTCCGAACGCGGTACCCCGCCAGTTGCGACCGGTGACCAGCTGGAAGGGGCGTGTCGCAATCTCCTTTCCGGCTTCTGCAACACCGATGATAATACTGGTGCCCCAACCGCGATGGCAGGCCTCGAGGGCCACGCGCATGACGTCCGTGTTGCCCGTCGCGTCAAAGGTGTAATCCGCGCCCCCATCCGTCATGGCCACGATCCTTGCGACCGTGTCTTCGCGGCTCATGCCCTTTGAATTGAGGAAGTCGGTCATGCCGAACTTGCGGCCCCATTCCTCGCGGTCGGGGTTGATGTCCACGCCGATAATCTTGTTTGCACCGGCGAGCCGTGCCCCCTGAATGACATTGAGGCCAATGCCGCCCAATCCGAACACAACGACATTGTCGCCTACCTGGACCTTTGCCGTATTGATGACGGCGCCAACGCCCGTCGTGACGCCGCAGCCAATGTAGCAGCTTGACTGAAACGGCGCGTCCTCCCGGATCTTCGCAACCGCAATTTCCGGCAAGACGGTGAAGTTCGAGAAGGTCGAGCAACCCATGTAATGGAAGACCGTCTGCCCTTTGTAGCTGAAGCGCGATGTGCCGTCGGGCATCAGGCCTTGGCCCTGCGTTGCGCGAATTGCGGTGCACAGGTTTGTCTTGCCTGAGAGGCAGCTTTTGCACTGCCGACATTCGGGCGTGTAAAGCGGGATCACATGATCGCCGGGCTTTACAGATGTGACGCCCGCCCCCACGTCGCGGACGATGCCGGCACCTTCATGCCCAAGAACACTCGGGAAAATGCCTTCGCTGTCGAATCCGTCGAGCGTATAAGCGTCCGTATGGCAGATGCCCGTCGCCATGATCTCGACAAGCACTTCGCCTGCCTTGGGCCCCTCCAGATCAAGCTCGACAATCTCCAGTGGCTTCTTCGCTTCAAAGGCAACAGCGGCACGCGTCTTCATTCTGTGTCTCCCAACTTCAGCATTCCACGACATTGACGGCGAGGCCGCCTTGTGAGGTTTCCTTGTACTTGTCCCGCATATCGAGACCGGTTTGGCGCATCGTTTCGATGACCTTGTCAAGGCTTACCATGTGCGAACCGTCTCCAAGCAGAGCGAGGCGCGATGCGTCAATAGCCTTGACGGCACCCATCGCGTTGCGCTCGATACACGGAATCTGAACGAGCCCGGCGACCGGGTCGCAGGTCAGGCCAAGATTGTGCTCCATCCCAATTTCAGCAGCGTTCTCAATCTGGGCGTTGGAACCGCCAAGTGCCGCCGTCAATCCGGCAGCAGCCATAGAGCAGGCAACCCCCACCTCTCCCTGGCAGCCGACCTCCGCCCCGGAAATCGACGCATTCCGCTTGTAAAGCGCACCAATGGCAGCTGCGGTCAAAAGGAAGGTGCGCCGCGTTTCCACAGTGCCTCGATAGCAGCGGTCGTGAAATCGCATGACGGCAGGGATGATGCCAGCGGCACCATTGGTTGGTGCTGTTACCACCCGCCCGCCAGCAGCATTTTCCTCATTCACCGCCATCGCCCACAGATTGATCCAATCGAGAATGACCAAAGGATCATTGAGATTGGATTCCTGCCGCGCTGCCAATTCCGTGGCGAGAAGGGGCGCTCGTCGTTTCACGTTCAGTCCGCCGGGAAGTATGCCAGTTTGCCTACACCCACGTTCGATACTGTCGGCCATAGCTTTTGCAATCGCATCGATCCCGGCTTCGACCCTTTCAACGGGTCCCCGGGCGCATTCGTTCGCCATCATGATGTCGGCAAAGCTCTTTTCCGAAGCCTCGGCAAGATCAAGCAGTTCCGCACCCGAACAAAAATCGAATGGAATTTCGATCAGATCATGCGGGCGGGCGTTGCTTGTGGATTCATCCTCATCGACAACGAAACCTCCGCCAACCGAATAATAGGACCGCTCGGCCAGCGGACCTCCGCCTTCTGCCGTCGTCTGAAAAGTCATGGCATTGCTGTGGAACGCTTTGCGCTGACGTTGAAGATACCGCAAATCGGTTTCGGGATCGAATGCCACTTCGTGTCGACCCAGCAATGCAATTCGGCGGTTAGTCGTGACGTCTGAAACGACTATCGGCGCGGCGTCCAGATCGACAGTGGCTGGGACGGCGCCGGTAAGTCCAAGGATCAGTGCGGTATCGGTCGCGTGTCCCTTACCCGTCAATGCGAGCGATCCATAAAGGTCGACAGAAATGCGCTCGACCTTGCCAATCAGGCCTTGCTCCTCCAACCACTCGCAGAAGCGGCGCGCCGCAACCATAGGGCCGACCTGTTCCCCGTCAGCACCTTTGTCCCAGATTTGAGGTTGTGATTTAAGGAGTGATTTGGTCTCGTCGTAGTGACGAAGGAACGAAGATGAGACCAAATCACTCTGGCCAATCGAAGGCCTCTGCCGAACGTGTGGTGAAGGATATTCGCCGTGCAACCCGGCGCCACTTCTCTGCCGAGGACAAGATCAGGATCGTACTGGAAGGCCTGCGCGGCGACGACAGCATTGCAGAGCTGTGCCGTAAGGAAGGCATTGCACAGAGCCTGTATTACACCTGGTCGAAGGAGTTCATGGAGGCGGGCAAGCGCCGCCTCGCCGGCGACACTGCTCGTGCGGCCACAACCGGCGAGGTACATGATCTGCGCCGCGAAGCCCGTGCATTGAAGGAATGCGTCGCCGATCTGACACTGGAGAACCGGTTGCTCAAAAAAGCATGATCGCGGATGGGGACGACGACGCATGAGATATCCCGCATCGGAAAAGCTCGAGATCATCAGGATCGTCGAGCAGTCGCATCTGCCCGCAAAGCTCACCCTGGACAAGCTGGGCGTATCGCGCAGGACCTTCTACCGCTGGTACGACCGCTACCTCGAAGGTGGGCCGGAGGCGCTTGCCGATCGCCCATCCGCGCCCAGCAGGGTGTGGAACCGCATCCCCGATACCATCCATGACCAGATCATCGAGCTGGCGCTGGAGCAGTCTGAACTGAGCCCCCGGGAACTGGCCGTGAGGTTCACGGACGACAAGCGTTACTTCGTGTCCGAAGCCACGGTTTACCGGCTGTTGAAGGCCCATGACCTCATCACCAGCCCGGCCTATGTCGTCATCAAGGCGACCAACGAGTTCCACACCAAAACGACGCGGCCCAACGAGATGTGGCAGACCGACTTCACCTACTTCAAGATCATCGGCTGGGGCTGGATGTACCTGTCCACGGTGCTCGACGACTTCTCACGCTACATCATCAGTTGGAAGCTTTGCACCAACATGCGGGCCGAGGATGTCACCGACACGCTGGATATGGCCTTGCAGGCTTCAGGCTGCTCGTCGGCAACGGTGCAGCACAAGCCACGGCTGCTCAGCGATAATGGACCCAGTTACATCGCGGGCGAGCTGGCCGAATATATCGAAGCGCAGAAAATGAGCCATGTGCGCGGCGCACCGCTGCATCCGCAAACCCAAGGCAAGATCGAACGCTGGCACCAGACACTCAAGAACCGCATCCTCTTGGAAAACTACTTCCTGCCCGGCGATCTGGAACGGCAGATCGAGGCGTTCGTGGAGCACTACAACCATCGGCGCTATCACGAGAGCCTGAACAACGTAACGCCTGCCGATGCCTACTTCGGCAGGGCTGAAGCCATCATCAAACAGCGAGAAAGGATCAAACGACACACCATCGAAGATCGGCGCTTGCAACACCGCAAGCTAGCCGCATAACATCAACCAAACAGACGAGGCCAACGCTCCGCTAATTTACGCAGCCATCAGTGCCAAATGTTCTGACGACGGACAGAATCCGCCGATGAACGGGGCAGTCGCCCATTTTTTGAAGGTTCCGGGCGGACGAGAGTATCTTGGTCGCGTGCCCGGTGTTGCGACGACCGACCTGGACGATGCCCGCTTGGCGAATCTTCTGAACTGGACTCTATACCGGTTCGACCGGGCCAATGTTCCAACTGATTTCAAGCCTTATGACGCCGCAGAAATTCGTCGACTGCGCGCATCACCTCTTCGAGTCGAAGCGGCAAGAACGAGAGCTCAGCTCGTGGCAAAAATGCCGGGGGGTTCGCTCTGAATTGAATGAACAAACAGCCTGCAGGGAGGCAAAAATGAACAAGAAGAATGGAATTCGCACCTTCACCAAGATTATGATGACCTCACTTTTGGCGGGGGTTTCGTCCGCGGCTCAAGCCCAGGCTGTTGCGGAAGAGGCCGATCCCGGCGAAATCATCGTCACCGCAACTAAACGCGCGGAGAATCTCCAGAGCATTCCAATTTCGGTTTCGGCGATAACGGGCGATACACTGTCCAAGAGCCGAGTGACTCAGGCCGACGAACTCGTCACGAAAATACCGAACCTTCAACTGACCTCGACCGTTGGCGACAACACGCCGATCTTCGCGCTCCGTGGCGTCTCGATGTCAGACTACAGCCTTAACCAGGCCAGCCCGGTCGCAACCTATTATGACGAAGTTTACAAAGGTAATTTTGCCTTTTTGGGCATCGCCTTGTTCGATCTTGAACGTGTTGAAGTTTTACGCGGCCCGCAAGGCACACTTTATGGCAAGAACACCACTGGCGGCGCCGTCAACCTCATCAGCCGCGCCCCGAAACTCGGGGATGCGAATGGATATTTGAATCTGGGCTACGGCAACTACAATCGCATCGATGCCAACGGAGCGGTGAATTTGCCTTTGGGCGACAAAGCGGCTCTCCGGGTCGCTGGAACTCTTTCAAAGGCCGATGGCTGGTTCAAGAATGTTCTGCCTGGCAAGCCGGATCTCGCAAGTGTCAGCGAGTATGGAGTTCGAGCGTCGCTGTTGTTCGAACCTTTGGACAGCGCGAAATTCATTTTGAGGGCAGCAACAAGCTATCAGAACCCGAGGAACTACGGGATCTATGCCCAGCCGGAGGCTGTGAACCGTCCCGGACTGTCCCGCAGGCAGATCGCAGCCAACGTGACGGACCGGCGCATTGCGCGTACCTATTCGATTTCCTTGAACGGCAATATCGACATTTCCGACGGACTGAGCCTGACGAGTATCACCTCTTGGGACAAGGGTCGCCTGCGCTTTTATGAAGACACGGATGGCCAGCCAAACCAGCTCCTGGAAATTCCTTATATCGACCGAGCCACGCAATTCGCGCAAGATCTCCGCCTGACGAGCGACTTTGATGGTCCGCTGAATTTCATCCTTGGCGCCTATTACAATCGTGAAAAGGTCTTCAACCAGACGACCTTCGAAATCGGCAAGGACATTGATTCCGATGGCTTGCCGGGCGTGACGGATGCGGATTGCGCGATCGGGCTTCCACTTGGCTGCCTTTTCGATAACAGCTTCGATCAGCTGAAGAAGAGCTTTGCAGTCTATTCGGATGTCAAGTTTGCGGTGACAGATGCAATCATGCTTCGCGGTGGGTTGCGATACACCCACGACAGCGGCGACCAGACGAATTTCCGTTCAGATGCTCTGGGTCCCAATCACGTCCTTGTGGTCAACCTGATCCCCAATTCCGCGCTGCATTACACGACGAACAACCTGTCAGGCAAAATCGGCATCGACTACAAGCTGGATGGTGGAAATCTGGTCTACGCCAACTACAGTCGGGGGTATCGCGCCAAAAGTTTCAACGCGCAGGCCTTCTTCGATCCGTCAGAGCTGTCAATCGCAAAACCGGAGAGTGTCGATGCGTTTGAGCTCGGCGCAAAAACCCAATTTGCAGACCGTCGTGTGACACTCAACATGGCGGGCTTCTATTACAAGTACAAGAACCAGCAGTTCATCAATATCAGTCCGAGCACCGCCGCGCAGACGCTGGAAAATATTCCCCGTTCGCGTATCCTTGGCGGCGAGGCAGAATTGACGGCGCGCGCGAATGATAGGGTGACATTGCGCGCCGGCGTGGGGCTGCTCGATACGAAGATCCAGCAGGGTATCGTGAGCGGCGTCAATGTTGCCGGCCACAAGCTCTCGAACGCACCTTCGCTTACATTCAATGGCGGTTTCGATGTGACCGCATTTGACGGCGAAGCGGGTAAGCTCAGCCTGCACGGCGATCTTGCGTATTCGGCAAGCCAGTATTTCGAAGTCATCAACATTTCCCGCCTCAAGCAAAAATCCTATGCCTTGCTGAGCGGCCATATTGATTGGGAATCTGCCAACGGCCGTTGGAACGCATCGATCTGGGGCAAGAATCTAACGAACCAATTTTACTTCACATCGCGCGTCGATCTGCTGGCCGGGTTCGGCTTTGACTATAATCATATCAGTGCACCCCGGACCTATGGTATCACCGTTGGCGTGAAATACTGACCGGCCCAAGACCGGCGAAGGAGAGCATGATGTCGGACTATAAATTATTGATTGGCGGCAAGCTGGTCGATGGCGACGCGACAATGGACGTCATCAATCCAGCGACAGAGGAAGTCCTTGCTGCATGTCCTCGCGGGAGCGAACGTCAGCTCAATGAGGCTGTTGCAGCAGGCAAGAAGGCCTTCAAAAGTTGGGCCCGAACACCGATCGCCGATCGCCGGGCATGCGTCATGAAGTTTGCAGATGCGATCGAGGCGCGTCTTGATGAATTTGCTCGTTTGTTGACGCAGGAGCAAGGGAAGCCGCTAAGCGAGTCCACAGCAGAAATTGCCTATACTTCAGCCTTCCTGCGCTATCTGGCTTCGCTGGATCTCGAAGGTCGTTTGATTGAAGATAATGAGAACCGCCGTGTGGAAATGCGACGCAAACCTCTTGGCGTTGTTGGGTGCATCATTCCGTGGAATTTTCCGGTCCTGATTGTGGCGTTCAAGGCTCCCGTTGCCTTGCTTGCCGGAAATACGATCGTCATCAAACCCGCGCCAACGACACCGCTTACGACATTGCGTCTGGGTGAGTTGTGCGCTGAGATATTTCCGCCAGGCGTGGTCAACATCGTGACGGACCAGAACGACCTCGGCGGGGTGCTGACCAGCCACCCCGACATTGCCAAGATCAGCTTCACCGGTTCGACCGAAACGGGAAAGAAGGTCATGGCCAGCGCGGCTTCAACGATCAAGCGCATCACGCTTGAGCTAGGCGGAAATGACGCAGCGATCGTCCTTGGCGATGTTGATCCAAAAGTCGTGGCACCCGGAATCTTTGGCGGCGCAACGATGAACGCGGGCCAGGTCTGCCTCGCGGTCAAACGTGTTTATGCGCATGACTCAATCTACGATGAATTGTGCGATGAATTGGCGAAGCTGGCAGATGCTGCAATTGTCGATGATGGATTGAAACAAGGTGCGCAAATTGGTCCGCTCCAGAACAAGATGCAATACGAAAAGGTCAAGGGCTTCCTCGAAGACGCGCGGGCAAACGGCAATATCATCGCGGGGGGCGAGGTCATGGACCGCCCCGGCTATTTCATTCGGCCGACCATTGTGCGCGACGTGACGGACGGGACCAGAATTGTTGATGAAGAGCAGTTCGGACCGATCCTACCCGTCATTCGTTTCACAGATGCCGACGATGCGCTGGAGCGAGCCAATGCATCGCCTTGGGGGCTTGGAGGCTCGGTCTGGTCGAACGACAGAGACAAGGCTTATAACCTTGCATGCGAGATGGAATCCGGCACCGTCTGGATTAACAAGCATCTCGATTTCGGCCCGAACATTCCGTTCGGCGGGGCAAAGCAATCCGGTATTGGCGTGGAATTTGCGGAGGAAGGCCTGCACGAATTCACTCAGATCCAGGTAATCAACGAAGCGCGATGACCCAGGGGCTGAGTTACTCGAAGGGCCCCATCGAGCCGCCTTTGCTCGAATATACAATCGGGGAGGCGCTCGAACAGGCTGCTTTGACGTGGCCGGACAAGCTCGCAATGGCATCCCGCCATCAGGGCATAAGATGGACTTGGGCGGAGCTCAATGCCGAGGTGGACCAGATTGCAACGGGGTTGCTTGCACTTGGCGTCAACAAGGGTGACAGGGTTGGTATCTGGGCACCGAATTGCGCCGAATGGACTGTGATCCAGTTTGCGACGGCCAAGCTCGGCGCAATTTTAGTTACGATCAATCCTGCGTATCGAGTGTCCGAGGTCGAATACGCGCTCAACAAGGTGGGTTGCACGGTGCTTGTCACCGCGCCACGCTTCAAGACCAGCGACTATATTGGCATGCTTCGCGAACTCGGGCCTGAAAAACTGCCGTACCTGCGTTTGATTGTTTCGTTAGGACCCCAAAGGCATGAGGGGTTTCTGCGTTGGAGTGAACTCGGCATTGCACCAGATCGAGCAGCTTTGACCGCCATTGCTTCAACGCTAGATCGAAATGACGCCATCAACATCCAGTTCACAAGCGGCACCACAGGCTTTCCCAAGGGAGCGACTCTCACACACCGAAATATCCTCAACAACGGATTGCAGACCGGGCACATGATCAACCTTGGCCCGGAAGACCGCATCTGCATTCCCGTGCCGCTTTATCATTGTTTTGGCATGGTACTTGGTAATCTGGCGGCACTGACGAGCGGCGCAGCGATGATTTATCCCGGCGAAGCCTATGATCCGCGGCTTGTGCTTGAGGCCGTTCAGGCAGAAAGCTGCACGGCGCTCTATGGAGTGCCGACGATGTTCATCACGATCCTCAACCAGCCTGATCTTGCGGACTATGATGTCTCCATGCTCAGAACCGGGATCATGGCCGGATCACCTTGCCCGATTGCGACGATGCGAGAAGTTATCGATCGTCTCAATATGCGGGAGGTAACAATTGGCTACGGCATGACGGAAACAAGCCCATTGACGACCCAGACAACCACGGATGACCCATTGGAAGAGCGCGTATCGACTGTGGGGCGCGTCCATCCGCATGCCGAGGCGAAGATCGTCAGTCCCGACGGCGGAACAGTGCCGATTGGTGAACAAGGCGAATATTGTTCGCGAGGCTATGCCGTCATGCTCGGCTATTGGGACGATCCTGAAAAGACGTCCGAAGCTATCGATGCTGACGGGTGGATGCATTCCGGCGACCTCGCGACCATGGACGAAAAGGGCTATGTGCGTATTACTGGCCGCATAAAGGACATGATCATCCGCGGTGGAGAGAACATCTATCCGCGTGAAATCGAGGAATTTCTCCTCTCTCATCCACTTGTCGCCGATGCTCAGGTCTTTGGCGTTCCCGATGAAAAATATGGGGAAGAAGTCTGCGCTTGGGTTATTTCAAAACCGGGCGCTTCGGTATCGGCGGAAGATGTGATCCTGCACTGCAAAGGCAGGATTGCGCATTACAAGGTGCCTCGCCATGTCCGAGTAGTTGATAGCTTCGTCATGACTGTAACGGGCAAGGCGCAGAAGTTCGAAATGCGCAAGATCATGCAGGCGGAACTGGAAAGCGCCTGAATGCTGGTGCTCAACTCAAACGTCGGCCCTGTTGCTCGTTTGGTGCTTAACCGGCCGACAGCGGGCAACAGCCTTTCACTGGATCTTGTCTCCGAACTGCGTTCCAACCTTTCTGAACTTGCTGCCTGCGAGGACATCAAGGTCATCATCCTGTCTGGGGCAGGGGGAAGAATTTTCTGCGCCGGCCATGATCTCAATGAATTCGCGGGTCAGGCCGATCAGGACTTTCTCGCGCGTGATTTTGCCGGGCTTGCTGGACTCATGCAGGACATCATGGACCAGCCGCAGATTGTCATTGCTCTCGTCGAAGGTGTTGCAACGGCGGCTGGGTGCGAGCTCGTAGCAGCTTGCGACCTGGCCTTGGCTTCTTCCGTTGCCCGTTTCGCTGTCCCCGGCGTCAATATCGGATTCTGGTGCCATACCCCACAAATTCAATTGACGCGCGCAGTTGGGCGGAAGCAGGCAATGATGATGCTTGCGACCGGAAGATTGTTTCCCGCAGCCCATGCGCTGCAAATCGGACTGATCAACGCTGTCCACGACCCCGAAGTCCTTGAGGAGGCAGTTGATGCACTGGCAACAGAAATAGCCTCGAAATCCGGCCAAGTGCTGCGGTTGGGCAAACGAAGCTTTCGCGCTCAAGCTGAAATGCCAGTTCCCGAAGCCTATCGCTTTGCGCAATCGGAAGCACTTGCAAATCTTCAGTTGGATGACGCCCGCGAAGGGATCTCAGCGTTTCTGGAAAAGCGTGCTGCACGTTGGCCGGGCGATTCCAAATAGCTAAATTTAAGCCGGGCTTTCAACTTCAAAGAGAATTGTTTTCGAAGCGCGGCTCTTGAACGCCAAGGAGAATGACCAACAGTGCTGCTGCCAACAAGGCCATTGAAACCCAGATCAATGGAACAAAGCCAAAGGCGGCAGCGATGATTCCGCCGATGAATGGTCCGATAGCCGCAACCGATGTCTCGGCGGTTGTCGAAAGCGCAAGCCGCATGGGCGTATCTTCGCGTGCACCGAATTCGAGCACCAGTGTCTGCTGGCTGAGCGAATAGCCGCACATTGCTGCGCCAAGCGCGACAAACCCCAGCACAAAGCCGGTATGATCGCGTGCGGCCAACATCAGGAGGAATCCCACGAGCCAGATGACGTTGGCCAGAATATAAACCAGTCGGAATCCCTTCCGATCGCCAAGCGCCCCCCAGACAAGATTTGACAGCGTTTCTGCACCCAGGAACGCCAATGAAAAAAGCCCGAGTGATGTCCCATCGAGATGCATGACATCCCCAGCATGGAGTATGCAGAAGGGCATCGCGATCCTCCCGCCGGTTGTCAATAATTGCGCGATCAGGAAGTTCCGATAGCTCCTTTCAGCCAAAAGCTGAGGCAGTTCGCGTATGCGATCCCGGAGGCGCATGGGCGCCCTTGGTCGGTGATTGTCAGGCTCCCTTATGAAAAGCGCCAGCATCGTGAGGCCGACACTGGTCAGGATGAAGCTGAGCATGAAGGTCGTCGCATATCCATTCCCAAGGATATTCTTCTGGATCAGGATACTTCCTGCCCACCATGAGAGTGCTGCCGCGATCCCTCCTCCCGCGAGATTGCGATAGCCCTGAAGCCGTCCACGCTTTTCGATCGGGATCACTTTTGCCATCAGCATCTGGAACGAAACACGCTGTGCGCCGGAATAATAGCCGAGAAGGAAGAGGAACCCCATCGTGGCGAGCACAAGCCAGAAGCCCGAGAGAAACCAACCCGAAAGTGCAAGTCCCAAAAGCTGAATGCGCATCATGGTTCCGTTACGCATCGCGTTCGGCAATATCCGGCGCTTGTCTTCGATCTCGCTGGCGCTGAGGAGGGGAGATAGGACTGCACCCACCTGTTGCAGCGCCTGCGAAAGTCCGACCATGACGGTCGACCCGGTCAATGCAAAAAGATATGCGGGGACGAACGTAGGCGCATAAATCAGGCGAAAGCCCGTCATCCCGAACATACCGTGCGAAAAATGCGCGAGATAATTTCGCCCGAGATTGAGCCTCACAAAGCGTTCATTCTCGCGATCATCGGGAATCAGACGATCGAGCCCGGTATCCGTGCCTATCGGCTCAAGATCGTCATCTATGGTCAATATTGCCCCGACATTCGCTGCGTGGTCTTGCTTTTCATCCATGGCAGGCGGCACTACGGTTGCAAAGCTCTTCGCAAGATGAATTTGAAACCAGGGGAATTGAACATGTGGCTGAAGGCATCACGGATCGCTCCGCTGATTGATGAACGCGATCGTCCCGTGCTGCGCGCAGTCGATGATCTGACGCCAGACTTCTTCGTCAGCAGCAGGAATTCGGATGCACTGACATCTCCCGCTGACATGCAGAAGATCGATGCTGTCTTGGCAGCCGGTCAGCACACTCAGGTATCGATGCTGCTCAACAGTTTGGGCATTCAGCCAGAGCTGGGCCTGGCACTCGAACCAGACGTGACAGACTATGAGGCCGCAGCATGAGCATCTCTCTTTACGCGTTCAATTGCGGATGGTTCCAATGCAAGGCGGGCTTTTTCATCGAAGGCCTGGAGGACCAGAGCTTTGTCCGTTCCCCTGTGCCAGCTTATCTGATCGATCATCCCAAGGGCAGGGCACTTTTTGACACAGGCCTGGGTGAGCGCAATCGGCGGGCCATCGAAGCGCGATTGCCTCCTGACAAGTTCGGGCTGGAACTGTTCGAAGGAATGGATATTGCCGCCCGCCTTCGTGCAATTGATATCGATCCTTCCAGCATAAACTGGATCATCGCGTCCCACCTTCACAATGATCATTGCGGCGGCATGATGTTCGTCCCTAATGCGACAGTGATTGTCCAGTCCAGGGAATGGGCGGCGGCACAAGCATGCGAAGATCCGTGGGTTTACAACAAGGTCGACTTCGACACGGGGCACAGCGTCAAGGCGATCGATGGCGAACTTGATCTGTTCGGTGACGGAACGGTCATGATCGTTCCGACTTACGGTCACACGCCCGGCCATCAAAGCGCAATTGTCCGCCTGGCCGGCGGCGAGATCCTGCTTGCGGCGGATTGTTGCTACACGGAACGCAACCTCAATGAACGCGTATTGCCGGGTTTCACGTTCGACAAGGAAGCAGGGTTGGTAACACTCGACCGACTGGCTCGGCTCAGAGACAAGGGCACACGAATCATGTTCGGGCACGACGCGGCCATGTGGAAGTCTGTAACCGAGGGCGCACCCGTTTCCTGATTGGACTTGCGCTAAGCCGCTTCCCCTTGCGCCGACATGACAATGCGACCGTCAGAGCCCAAGGCAGCGAGTGTGATCGCATTGTCTGCCTGCGTGGCGACCAGATGCAGAACCTCTCCTGCAAAGGCCGGCGACTGACCGCGAAAGGAAAATTGCTTCAGCCGGTTGTGGCCAATTTCGCGTCCGACGAGATCCAGCAACAAAGTGGCCGTGAGCGGACCATGGACGACCAACCCGCGGTAGCCCTCCACGTCAACGGCATAGGGAAGATCGTAATGTATGCGGTGGCTGTTAAAGGTCAGCGCGGAATACCGAAACAAGAGCGGTCGCGACGGCGTCAAGGCGCGGTGCCATTGCCAAGCCGCCAGATCAGGCGAGCCTGCGCCGGAAGGAGCCGCAGCGGCGCTGGTTGCTTCTCGGTAGACGATCGTCTGGCGTTCGCTGACCACCAACAGGCCATCCGCATGAGTCCGATGATCGATTGTCACGAACACAAGTGGCCCGGTGCCGCCCCGTTTTTCCTCAATCGCGGCAATGGTCGAGCTTCGCTCGATTTTTGCCCCCGCATGAACTGGAGCATGAAACTCGACTGCACTTGAAGCCCACATTCTGCGCGGCAGGGCAATCGGGGGAAGGAATCCACCACGCTTCGGATGGCCATCGCTATCGAGCGTCTCGGTTGCCGCTTCAGGCAAGCACAGGCACCAGTGTATTCCTTGCTCAGCCTTCACACCTGTTTCAGCGCTATCCAGTGTCGCCCGAAATCGCGCCAGCGGGCCGGGGGTCAACACGTCATGCTGCACCATTTCCCGTCCGATCCACGCCTTCATCAGTAGCTCCTCGGCAGGCCAAGAACATGTTCTGCGATGAAAGACAGGATCATGTTCGTTGAAATTGGCGCGACCTGATAAAGCCTGGTTTCCCTAAACTTGCGCTCAATGTCATATTCCGCTGCAAAGCCAAAACCGCCGTGTGTCTGGATACAGGCTTCGCCCGCTGCCCAGCTTGCTTCGGCAGCAAGCATCTTGGCCATGTTGGCTTCTTCACCCACAGGCTCCCCAGCTTCGTATTTACGAAGTCCTTCGCTGACCATCAGTTCAGCGGCACGCATTTGGGCATAGGCCCGAGCAATCGGAAACTGGACGCCCTGGTTCTGACCAATGGGACGATTGAAAAGCACACGCTCTTTTGCATAGGCCGAGGCCTTTTCGATGAACCATTTTGCGTCGCCGATACATTCTGCCGCAATCAGCAGACGTTCCGCATTCATCCCGGACAATATATATTTGAAGCCTTGGCCTTCTTCGCCGATCAGGTTGGCAGCAGGCACTGCCAACTGGTCGAAGAAAACTTCGGTCGTTGAATGGTTCATCATCGTTTCGATTGGGCGAATGGTCAGCCCGTTTCCAACCGCAGCCTTCATGTCGACCAGGAAGACAGACAGTCCGTCGGTCCGTTTCGAGACGTGTTCGCGTGGCGTTGTGCGCGCGAGGAGAAGCATCAGGTCGGAATGTTCTGCCCGGCTCGTCCAGATCTTCTGACCATTGACGATATAGTGATCGCCATCCCGTTTGGCCGTGGTTTTCAGGGATAGCGTGTCTGTGCCGCTGGTCGGCTCCGTCACGCCAAAGGCTTGCAATCGCAGTTCGCCGCTCGCGATCCTTGGGAGATAACTTGCCTTCTGGGCTTCGGATCCATGGCGGAGCAAGGTCCCCATGATATACATTTGGGCGTGGCACGCGCCGCCGTTACAACCTTGCTTCTGGACTTCCTCAAGAATCGCTGCAGCGGCGGAAATAGGCAGCCCTGCTCCTCCGTAATCCTCCGGGATCAGAGCTGCGAGATAGCCTGCATTTCCAAGCGCATCGACGAATTCAGTGGGATAAGCGCGCAGTTTATCCTTGGCGCGCCAATAGTCACCCGGGAACTGCTGGCAAAGTTTGGCGACTTCCTCTCGGATCTGGGTGTAATCGTGCGTCATGCCTGTGCAATGATTCCCTTGTCGTGAAGTGCGGCGATAGCGCCACTTGAAAGCCCGAGGACCTCGGCAAGAACCTCATCGCTGTGTTGGCCAAGTAGCGGCGCGCTCCGGGCGGCTTGCCGCTCAAGCTGGGGAATGGATGCAATTGTGCCTGCGGCTGGATAGACCATGCCGCTCGGATTTTCGGCACAACTAAACATTGGGTTGTTCCCGACCAAAACTGGGTCATGGACTGCCTGCTTCATGGATTGATATGGCCCATAGCAGCACCCATTGGCGTCGAATGCAGACTTCAGATCTTCATAGATCCAGCCCGAAACTTTCGATTCCACCAGTGGAAAAAGAGCATCGCGGTGCTGGAACCGCACGCCTTCGTCCCTTGCAAATGAAACTCGATGCGCAGACTCGATCACAGCGACTTCGCCTGAGATACCCAGCACGTTGACAAGGCCGGTCCATTGCCGCGGCGTTATGGCCATGATCATGAGACGAATATTGTCAGCCGTCACAAAGTCACGCCCGAATGCGCCGTAGACTGTATTGCCCAGCCGCTCCCGATTGGCGCCAGTGCTGAATATCTCTGCAAGCATTCCTAGATTTGCAACAGTGCCAATTGCGACGTCCGAGAGCGGAATGCGTACCTCCTTGCCGCGTCCGGTCGTGTCACGATGGCGAAGCGCAGCCAGCATCGCAAAGGCCGCATAAGCTCCGGTGAGCAAGTCCCATGCAGGCAGGACATGATTGATAGGTTCGGGACCTGGTCCGGTAAGGTCGGGAAAGCCAACCGCCGAATTGACTGTATAATCGAGCGCTGGGCCGCCATCTGCCAGGCCCATAATCCTCACCGTAATAAGATCGGCCCGCTTGGCAGAAAGCGTCTCATGAGCCAGGAAGCCATCAACAGGGAAGTTTGTTACAAACTGGCCGGTCGCCGCAACCAGCGCCTTAAGCAATTCGCGACCATCGGGTGTACCCAGATTTAACGCGACCGATTTTTTGGCCCGGTTCAGGTTTTCCCAATACAGGCTTGATCCGTTTGAAGCTTTTGGCCAGCGCTTGAAATCCGGGCCTCCGCCAATCTGGTCAACACGGATGACCTCTGCGCCCATCTGCGCTAGGTAAAGGCCAGCAGTCGGAGACGCGACAAAGGATGATGCCTCGATAACCTTTAGACCTGAAAGCAACGGATACATGGAATTGAAATCCTCTGCGTATTTATTCGGTTGACGGCACCGCGTTCATCTCATCAGGGAAATGCGAACAGCAAGTGGAGAAAAAACGCAAGTGCGCGATCGTGTATTGCCCCTTCAGGGGATTCACAATTTCAGGGACTATGGCGGATATTCGACGCGTGGCGGAAAGCTGAGGACCGGTCGTCTTTTCCGTTCTGGCCAACATGTCGACGCAACGCCTAGCGATCTCGACTTGATTGCCGCGCTGAACCTCGAAAAGATAGTCGATCTGCGAGGAAACCACGAGCGGACCCTGTATCCTTGCCTGCGCCCACGAGAGTTTTCGGCCGAAGTCCTGTTTGCGGATGGAGAGACTGCAGGATCCGGAAATGCTCCTCATATTGAGGCAGCGCGGGACGTTGCGACTGCGGAACAAGCGCACGCGGCAATGGTGCGGCTTTATGCACTTATGCCATTCCGGCCGAAGCTGGTTGAAGTCTTGCGGCTCTATTTTGGAGCACTGGCAGAAAGCACGGGCGCGACCCTTCTCCACTGTCTAGCCGGCAAAGACCGCACCGGACTGGCGGCAGCCCTCCTGCATCGCTTAGTGGGTGTGCATCAGGATGACGTCATGGCGGACTATTTGTTGACAAACGAGGCCGGAAACATGGAGCGCCGTATTGCGGCAGGGGCGGAAACAGTTCGTGCCAATTTTGGTCCGGCGATGGACGATGCCGCTATACGCACGCTCATGTCCGTTCATCCCGAATACCTTGAAACAGCATTTGCGGCGATCGAACGCGAGCATGGCACGTTGGAGTGCTATGCACGCGACGTTCTGACTGTATCCAAACCGAAACTGGCCGCGATTGAATTCAGGCTGGTTGCCTGAAACCCCGGGGCAAAGTGTGTTTTAGAGGAAGTCCTTCAATTCAGTCATAAATCGGTCAAATTGATCATGATGAAGCCAATGCCCGGCATTTTCATATTCGACGACACGCGCAGTATTGAACTCGGCGATTCTTCCATCTTTTTCCGGATTTGAGGCCCAGCTATCGGCACCGTAGAGCATCAGAACGGGGCATGTGATGGCATTCCATATGACATGAATGTCGTCGCGGGGCATATCGAACGCGGCCCAGACATTGAGATAATTGTCGAACTTCCAACTCCAGGTGCCATCTTCGTTACGACTCGCGCCATGGATTGTAAGGTGCCGCGCCTGCTCGTCGGTAAGATAGGTGTTTTCGGCTTTCATGCGATCTAGCGCGGCGTCGAGCGTCTGGTAGCGTTTTGGTAGCCGGCCTGAGGCATTGCGTTTGTCCTCGATCCATTGCCTAAAACGCTTGCGAATGCCCACAGCATCTCGCTCTGCCTGTGCAGTTGGGGAGGGCCCGAGACCTTCGATGGCGACAAGTTTGCGGACATTTTCGGGGTAAAGTCCGGTATAACGGATGGCAATGTTACCGCCCATTGAATGAGCAACAATCGTTACAGGCGCGAGGTTCAACTGATGGATCAGTTGGGCGAGATCATAGACGAACGAGGCCATCTCATAATTGCCATCGGGCGACCATTGGCTGTCGCCGTGTCCGCGCAAATCCGGTGCAATCACGTGCCAATCATCGCGTAATTGTTCTGCGGCCCAATCCCAGCTTCGGCAATGGTCCCTTCCGCCGTGCAAAAGCAGCAATGGAGGCGCTTCGCTGTTGCCCCAGTCAGCGTAATGAAGCCGAAGGCGTTGGGAGATAAAGCTGTTCGATGTGGGGCCGTGGAGTGTCATGCTCGGATGGATCTCGATCAAGGAGATGCCTCATTGCCGAAGGACGTGGCTGGCCGCAAGCGTGGTCATGACAGTAAAATTTGGCGGCCTTCGCAAAAAATGGCCCTTCCTCCAAAGGGATGGGGAGGAAGGGCAGAGTTCGGGGGGATTTTGACGAGGCGCCTATTTGGCCTTTTCATTGCACTTGGCGAGAGCGGCTTCATCGAAGGATTGACCGTCTGCAGTAAAGCTTGCGACTTTTCCGAGCTTCTTGGCTGCTTGCGCGCAGACAATCGCGGCACGGCTGTTGGCTTTTGGCGCAACATAGCCTGCGCCAGCGCGCTTCCAGATCACTTCGCTTGAGACCAACGCTTCGCTTGAAGCAGGGGCTGTTGCGGGAACAAGCGTGTAGCCAGTGCTACCCTGGGCGAGGGCGGGGGTGGTTGTCGCCAGAAAGAGGAGGGCTGACGTTGTCAGTGCGGCGGCGAATGCAACAATACGGTTCATGGGGGAGGTCCTTTCTATTCAGTTGCGAATCACTACCTAATGAATTAAGTAGTAAGTTGCAACCTAAAACTTATATTTTTCGAAAGGTTGGTTTTGGTAGGTTTTTGCGCTAGGAATGTTGCAAGACCGGGACACCTGGCTGGAGAGTGATATGGGAATGTTGAAGGAAGACCTTGCGGAGCTTGCCGAATGCGGGCTTCCTGCCGCTTTGGAGGCGATTGGAGAACGCTGGTCTTTCCTGATTTTGCGCGGTGCCTTTAATGGCCTACACCATTTTGAGGAGTTTCAGTCCACTCTTGGGATTGCGCGAAACATTTTGGCGAATCGGCTTGGCAAACTTGTCCAGCACGGAATCCTTGCCCGCACGCCTTTGCCGGATGATCGCCGTAAAATCGAGTATCGCTTGACCGAAAAAGGTGCTGAACTTCTGCCGACCATGCTCGCGCTCCGTCAATGGGGCGAACGATGGGAGACAGGCTGTATTTCAAACCCAGTGCTGGTTGATGAACGTGACAGCCAGCCAATCGCCAAGATTGCGATCCACGCCCATGACGGGCGCGAACTCGGGCTTCATGACCTGCGCTGGATGCACGCAGAAGATATCAAGGAAATCGGCACTTCGCGACTGCGCGCAGTCGCCTGATCCTCAACTGTCCGAATCGCCGCCAAGGTTCTGGTTGCGTGGAGGGGCGGCCGCCGTCAGCCGCAGTGCTTCTGCGGACTGGCTTAGCGAGCCCATTTCATCGATTACATCGTCATCATCGACGCGGACGCGCTGGAGATTCGTAACGATCGCGTCCTGAAGTTCATCAGGAACAACCGTTTCCTCGGCAATTTCACGCAAGGCAACGACAGGATTCTTGTCGCGATCACGATCGATTGTCAGCTCCGCGCCACCAGAAATCTGGCGGGCACGCTGGGCCGCAACTAGGACCAGGTCAAAACGGTTCGAAACCTTGTCAACGCAATCTTCAACAGTCACGCGTGCCATTCAGCAGCACCCTTTTCATCTTGAATGTGTGGAATCTTGGGTTTCCCTAGTTCGCAGGTCCCGCGAAGTCAAAGAAAACCGACACCCCCTTGCCTTTGGATGTTGGACGCGCGCAAAACAGCATCATGGGGAAAATTCCGTATTTCAAGCCGATTGACGCGGAAGTTGACGGAAACAAGCTGAGGCTTGCGATATCCGGGAAGGACCGACTCGGCCTTTTGCTTGGCATGATTGACGGTGCCAAATCGACGTTGCGGCTATTCTTCTATATTTTTGGCAATGACGCGACGGCAGAGAAGGTACGGGGTGCCTTGATCGCGGCACGGCAACGCGGCGTGAAAATCTGGCTGCTTGTAGACGGATTCGGAAGCGCAAACTGGGCGGACGAGGTTTTCAAGCCGCTGATCGACGCGGGCGTCTTTTTTGCGCGCTTCAATCCTCGATGGGGGCGTGGATACTTGTTGCGCAACCACCAGAAGATCGTTGTGGCGGACGATGCCCGGGCAATCATCGGTGGCAGCAATGTTCTGGATCACTATTTCGCAGACGATCCGAACGGCGAAAGCTGGCACGACCTATTGCTGCAAATTGAAGGGCCGGCCGTTGGAAGGCTTGGGCGTTATTTTGATGGGCTGCGACGCTGGACAGCTTCAGAGCGCCCAACATTGCGGATGTTGCTGCATCTCATGTCCCGGCGCAGTGACAAGTCCGGGAACATTCGCTGGCTTTTCAATGGCCCCTTTAGCCGCCTGAGCCCGCTCACCCGCAGCATTCGCCAGGATATCGGCTCGGCAAAGTGCTGCGACATGATTCAGGCCTATTTTGCGCCGAATTGGGGCATGCTGCGCCGACTCGCCAACGTTGAAAAGCGTGGAGGCGATATGCGCCTGATATCAGCAGCACGAAGTGACAACTTTGCAACCGTTGCCGCTGCAAGGCATTGTTATCGCAGACTGTTGAGGAACCGAATTCGAATTTTCGAGTATCAACCACAGATGCTGCATGTGAAGCTCATTGTAGCCGACAATACAGTTTATATCGGTTCGGCCAATTTTGACATGCGTAGCCTCTACATCAATGGCGAGGTCATGGTCAGGATCGAGGACGGTGGATTTGCCGAACGCATGCGCGGGTTGGTTGATGCTCATGTACCATACTGTAATGAGATCAGCCGCGAAGAGCATCGGGCCGAGTCAACCTGGCTGACACGGCTTCGATGGCTGATCGCCTATTTTGTTGTTTCAACTGTCGATTTCACAGTGACGCGGACGATCAGCCTGAAGCGGCGCTAATCTTTCCACGCCCAGAACAGGCAGCAAGGCGGGACGTTCCAATATTCCATTCCCTGATCGATGCGTTCGAAGTACGGAGCTATGAACTCGCGGACCTTGGCGCGGAACTGATAGACAAGGAAAGCACCGCCCGGTCGTAGAATGCGGGCCGTGGCCGCAGCAATTGCTGGCCCAATGCCCGCCGGCAGCGTCGAGAATGGCAGGCCGGACAGTACATAATCGGCGTGTTCAAACCCGCTGTCGCGAACGATTTGCTCAACATCCGCCGCAGATCCAAGAATCGGGCGGAATCGGCTGTCTGCGATCGTGGCAGAAAGATATTCTATGAAATCCGGGTTCGTATCGATCGCAACATAAGTGGCATCAGGTGCAAGGCGTTTCAGAACATGCGGTGCAAAGGTCCCGACGCCGGGGCCATATTCCACAAAAAGCCGCGTATTGGCCCAATCTACCCGGCTGAGCATGTGCGCAATGAGTGTGTCGGTCGAAGGGATGATCGATCCGACCATTACAGGGTGCTTGACAAAGCCCTTGAAAAACATTGCCCATGGGCCGAGCCACCGGCGCACGCGCATTTTTGAGGCCAATCCGGCAGAAGGGGCGGTCATGAATGTCCCGGAACGATTAACGGTTCTCCGCGTTCGCAAATGGATGTGCACTTGGCAAGCCGCAAATGGCTTCCGCTAACCGACTATCCTCCCTAACGAAACAATGGTGAAGACGAATCAGGCTAACATTGGACGCGATTTTGCGCTCCTGTTCATGGTGATGCTCATCACCGGCGCAGGCAATACCGCACTGCAATCCGTTCTTCCGGCAATTGGACGATCCCTAAACGTTCCCGATAGTGTGATTGCAACGGTTTTCTCCGTTTCTGCATTGGTCTGGGTCTTCGCTGCACCATATTGGGCCCGCCGGTCGGATCGACATGGTCGGCGAGCGATGGTGATCTTGGGAATTTCGGGCTTTACATTTTCCATCACGCTCGTCGCGTTCATCCTGCTGGCTGGCCTGCTCGGCTGGATCAGCCCGATTGCGACAATGATATCAGTGATCACGGCCCGCGTAATATACGGCCTTTTCGGTTCCGCAGCGCCCCCGGCGGCGCAAGCTATCGTCGCAATCCGCACGAGCCGCGAGGAGAGGGTCAAGGCGCTCACCATGCTAGGCTCAGCCTTTGGACTGGGTACAATTCTTGGCCCGGCAATTGCGCCTTATCTCGTTTTGCCGGTCGTGGGCCTCGCGGGTCCGGCGATGGTATTTGCAGTGTTCGGGCTTGTTACAGCAATCGCTGCAACGCGCTGGTTGCCGCCGGATTCGGATGAGCCGGACTGGAGCGATGCGCGCGGCGCCAATGTGTCCTATCCGTCGCTGGGCGGCGCGCCGACGGGTGCGAGCGTGACCGGAGCTACCGCTGAGCGCGTCGATGCAGAACTCAGGCTTCGGGATCACAGGATTTGGCCCTGGATGCTGGCAGGGCTCATCATGGGGCATGCGCAAGCCATGACGGGCGCTGCCATGGGATTTCTCGTGATTGACAGGCTGCACCTGGCAGTAACCGAACTCGCGACGCAACAATCCATCGGCCTTGTCTTGATGTCTGGCGCGGGCGCTTCGTTGCTTGTGCAATGGGGTCTGATTCCGCTGTTTAACCTGCCGCCGCGTACAATGATGATTGTCGGCCTTGGGCTTGCCGCTCTTGGCCTCGTCGCGACCTCTGGCGCGACAAGCCTGTTTGGCATTGCGACAGGCTACTCGCTCTCTTCTATGGGATTCGGCTTTACCCGGCCCGCATTCACTGCGGGCTCTTCGCTGGCGGTCGGAAGGCGTCTGCAGGGACTGGTTGCTGGGCATGTGACAGCGATCAACGGGGCTTCGTTTGTTCTTGGGCCCACGATCGGCGTCGTGCTTTATGAAGTTTCAAGGCCGCTGCCTTTCCTGACGGCGGCAGGCGTGATGCTGCTGATGATTCCTTATGTGCTGAAGCGCCTGAACCCGGTAGCAGCTGCGGATCTGGGCTAGGCGAAAAAAGGGGCCGGTTCCGAGGAACCGACCCTTGAAAGTTTGATAGGAGAGGATGCCTGAAAGGCCTAGTCTGTTTGCACTGCACAATGATATTGTGCAATTGCGAAATGAAAAACCGTAATTGCAAATATTGCATCTCATTGATATCTGGGGACCTCCGCAAAGGGAGAAAAGTCCATGCGCCGTTTGCCGTCGCTCGCTGGGGTTGAAGCCTTCGTACATGTTGCGCGACTTGGTTCTGTGAAAGCTGCAGCTGAGGAACTGGCGCTCTCATCCCCGGCTTTGAGCCGCAGAATTCAGTCATTGGAGCGCTTCGTCGGGCGCCCGTTGTTCGATCGTCGGCACCAGGCAATCGTTGCCAATGACGACGGGGAAAAATTGATGCACCTGGTCGGCCCAATTCTTGACTCGCTTACTGATGCGATCGAGACCCTCACGAGCCCGAGCCCGGTGATGCGACTTCGCCTTGGCGTCCTGCCACTTTTTGCAGCGCAGCGCCTTTTTCCAAGGCTGGCGGAGCTTCGCGAGAAGCACCCCTCATTGCATATCGATGTGGATACCGCCGCCCATGGTGTGTCGCGGCTTGGGGATGGTCTTGACGCTGCGATCGTGCTTTCGCGCGAAATTGACCCGGCCCATTATGCGCGGAGGCTCGACAGAAATACCGTCCTCGCGATTGGCGCACGTCGCCTGTTGCAAGGCCCCCATGCAATCAAGGATCCGGCTCAGCTTTCCGAAATGACAGTCCTGATCCACCGGGAAATGCCTGACACATTCGATGCATGGCGCGATGCACTGAAGATCAAGAATCTCGAGCCCGCCGCGATCGACCATTTCGATTCGGGTCAACTCATGCTGGAAGCTGCTGCTCAGGGTCTTGGTATTGCGTTCATGCACCAGAGCCATCTTGACGATGCCCATGACGAGCGGCTCGTCAGGATTTTCGACGTCGATGTCGAAAGTCCCTACAGCTATTGGTTCGTCTGTCGCCCAAGGGCACTCCAGCTGGAGCCAGTCAGGATATTCCATGACTGGCTGGTCAGCCTTTCGGACTAGCTCACAGTCGCCTTGATGATCTTCCCGGGGCTGCGCGGCGGCTCACCTTTGGGAAGCGCATCGACATGCTCCATTCCGGACGTGACCTGGCCCCAGACGGTGTATTGGCCATCGAGGAAACGCGCGTCGTCAAAACAGATGAAAAACTGGCTGTTTGCGCTGTTCGGATTTGATGAGCGCGCCATTGAGCAAATTCCGCGACGGCCAATTCCGAGATGCGTTCAACATGGCCTGGAGCCAGATCGGGACGCAGCTGGATGACGACGTCACCCGTTTCGAGCGTGAACGTAAGTGTGTCGGCCATCGGGGTTAAGCTCCTGGTCTGAAATCGGCGGTTGTGAGGACGGCCAGTAAAACCCTTCGAGCCAAGGCGCTAGCCATTTTTGCGTGTCAACAAACGATCTTGGCGAGGCCTCGCGAGAGCTGCAGAATGCCGTTGAGGCGCGCACGAGGGTCGCTCCAGGCGCGTGAAATGGACAGACGGCTGTCCGGCCGCAGTTTGGCGACACCACCGAGCCGTTCGACATAGGCTAGCAGTCCGGCAATATCAGGAAAACTGTCATTCCAGAAGCTGACGAGCGCCCCGCGCGGGCCGACATCGATCTTCGCAATATGCGCCTTTCGGGCATTGAGTTTGACATTCATCAGCGTCAGCAGATTTTCGGTTGGCTCCGGAAGTTTTCCAAATCGATCAATGAGTTCTGCTGCAAAGCTCTCAAGTTCTTGGGATGATTCCATATCGTTTATGCGACGATAGAGGCTCATGCGCAGGTCAAGGTCGGGTACATAGTCTTCAGGAATGAGGATTGGCGCATCGACCGTAATCTGCGGTGAAAGATCGCGCTTTCGCGCTTCGGCAATACCGCCTGCCTTGGCTTCGAGGATGGCCTCTTCGAGCATCGACTGATAGAGTTCGAAGCCAACCTCCCTAATGTGGCCAGACTGTTCGTCGCCCAGGAGATTTCCAGCCCCCCGAATATCGAGATCGTGGCTCGCCAGCTGGAATCCTGCACCGAGATTGTCAAGGTCGGACAATACTTTCAGGCGCTTTTCTGCCGTCTCTGTCATGATCCGTTCCGGCGGCGTCGTGAGGTAAGCATAGGCACGGATCTTCGCACGACCGACGCGCCCCCGAAGCTGGTAAAGCTGGGCAAGGCCGAAACGGTCTGCCCGGTGAATGATCATCGTATTGGCGCTGGGTATGTCGAGGCCGCTTTCAACGATCGTCGTCGAAATCAGGACATCATACTTATGATCGTAGAAGGCCGACATGCGGTCTTCGACATCACCGGCGGCCATTTGGCCATGGGCGACGACGTAAGTAAGTTCTGGCACATGATCGCGGAAGAATTCCTCGATATCGGGCAAGTCCGCAATTCGTGGCGTCACGAAAAAGCTCTGTCCGCCGCGATAATGCTCTCGAAGCAGGGCTTCGCGCAGTACAACGGGGTCCCACGGCATGACATAGGTTCTGACGGCAAGGCGGTCCACTGGCGGAGTCTGGATGACCGACAATTCCCTCAGGCCCGACATTGCCATTTGCAAGGTCCGGGGAATTGGCGTTGCGGTCAGGGTCAACATGTGAACGTCGGTTTTGAGCGTTTTGAGCCGCTCCTTGTGGACCACGCCAAAGCGCTGTTCTTCATCGACGATGACGAGACCTAGCCGTTTGAAATCGACGCCTTTGGCGAGCAAGGCATGCGTTCCAATCACAATGTCCACGGTGCCATCGGCGAGGCCCTCACGGCAGGCTTTCGCTTCTGCAACAGGGACGAGCCGCGACAATCGCCCGATTTTGACGGGGAACCCGTGAAACCGTTCAACAAAATTGCTGAAATGCTGCCGGGCGAGCAATGTCGTTGGGCAGACCAACGCAACCTGCATGCCCGCCATTGCAGCGATGCAGGCCGCGCGTAGCGCTACTTCCGTCTTCCCAAACCCCACGTCGCCGCAGACAAGTCGATCCATCGGCTTGCCTGTCGATAGGTCGTCAATCACGTCGCTGATTGCGCGATCCTGGTCATCAGTCTCATTATAGGGAAAGCGATCGACAAACGCAGGATAGGCGCTGGCATCGGGAGCTGCAATGTCCGCCAAACGGAGGGCACGGGCAGCAGCGGTGGCCATCAACTCACCCGCAATCTCGCGGATACGCTCCTTCATCCGCGCCTTGCGCGTCTGCCAGCCGACGCCGCCTAGCTTGTCGAGGGCAATACCGTCGCTCTCGTTGCCATAGCGCGAAAGGACGTCGATATTCTCGACCGGGACATAGAGTTTGTCGCCGCCCGAATATGTTAGCGCGACGCAATCATGCGGCGCATTTCCGACCGGAATTGACGTCAAGCCCTCATACCGGCCGATCCCGTGTTCAACGTGAACGACAAGGTCGCCCGGAGTCAGCGTTGCGAGCTCATTCAGAAAAGCGTCAGCACTTTTGCGGCGCTTTGCGCGGCGCACCAATCGATCACCAAGCAGATCCTGTTCGGTCAGGACGGCCAAGCTGGACGTCGTGAATCCGTGATCAAGCGGCAGGACGGCAAGAGCGGTACGCTTTTCCGCCGCAATAGCTTGCGCCCGCTGCCAGTGGTCTGCTGCTTCAATTCCGGTGAGCCCGTGATCTGACAACAACCCTTTCAACCGCTCGCGCGATCCACCTGTATAAGATGCCAGGATTACTCCCCGGCCTTCGCGATTCTGGAGGTTTATGTGCGCCACCGCGGCTTCGTAGATATTGGCGCCCTGAGTCCGTTCGGCGGCAAAATCACGGGCTGCCGAGACACCGAAATCGATCACGTTTTTGGATGAAGGTTCCGAAAAGGGCGATGTCAGATGGATGGGCAGATCTGCTACCGCGGCTTCCCATTCACCCTCCGACAGATAGAGTGCATCTGGGGCCAGCGGGCGATAGCTGCCCAGATCGCTGGTTTGCGCCCGGACGCGATTGGCATGGTAGTCATTGATCGCCTCGAAGCGTGCCTGCGCAGCGGCAGGGACGCCAGAATCACGGGCGATGACGCAATCCGTTCCAGCATGATCAAAGAAAGTTGTCAGCCGCTCTTCGATCAACGGCAACCAATGATCCATGCTGGCGAGCCTGCGACCCTCGGAAATCGCCTGATAGAGAGGATCTCCGGTCGCTGTCGCACCAAAGGTCTCGCGATAGCGGCTGCGAAAGCGTTTGATTCCATCTTCATCCAAAAGGGCTTCGGATGCTGGAAGCAGCGAGAACTGCTCGACGATCCCCACTGTGCGCTGATCCGCTGGGTCAAATGCGCGGATACTCTCGATCTCGTCACCGAAAAAATCGAGCCGGAGGGCATGACTCTCGCCAGACGGATAGAGATCGACAAGACTTCCGCGGATAGCGAACTCCCCGGCGTCTGCGACGGTGTCGCTGCGGGCATAGCCGTTTGCCTGAAGCAAGTTTGCCAACTGATCGCGATCAATCCGCACACCAGGCTTGAGATTGGCCGAAAGCTGACGAATTCGAAACGGCGTCAGCGTGCGTTGCGTGATCGCGTTGATCGTCGTGATGATCAGCTGAGCCCCGGATCGGGGCCGCTGGAGGGCAGCGAGGCAGGCGAGTCGCTCCGAAGTCACCCGTAGAGAGGGCGATGCCCGATCATAAGGCAGGCAGTCCCAGGCCGGAAACGAAAGCAACTCAATTTCCGGAGCAAAATAGTGCGCCGTATCGACGGCACTTCGCATTCCGGCCTCATCAGCTGCGATATAGATGGCTCGTCCTTTTGAACCCCGTGCCAGATCCGTCAACAGCCAGGGAAGAAATCCGCCCGGCACGCCAGCAAGCACAAGGGGGCCTTTTGCGGCAAGGATACGGGGAAGAATCTCCATCTCAGACGGCCGGCGCAATGAAGTCCAGTTTCTGGAACGCGTCCATCAACTCGCCTTGCCAATTCTTTGGAACGGGAAGGGCGCGCAACCCCCAGGCCATGATGTCGACGTCCTGCTCTTCAAGAAGAGCCTCGAACCAATCCAGCTGGCTGTCTGTCCAGCGGGCTGCGTAAGCATCGAAAAAGCCGCCGATCATCATGTCAGCCTCCCGCGTGCCGCGATGCCATGCGCGGAATTTCAGACGTTTGAGGCGAGTGTCGCGATTCATCGGGTCCAACAGCAATTGGCCGGTCACGCATTTTGAACTGCGTGGCCGGCTGGTTTATGGAGGCATCTGATAGACATGCGCCCTGAATTGCTCAACCCGCTCTTTGCCGAGATCGAAGTGCTGAAAGGCATTGGCCCGGCTATCGCCAAACCATTGGCGAAGCTTGGCTTGTCGCGCATTGTCGATTTGCTGTTTCACCTGCCGACAGGTCTTGTCCATCGACAGCGCGTTGCCCGACTCGATGATGCTGTCGAAGGAACAATCATCAGTGTTGAAGTCACACCAACGGAATATCGTCAGAGCGGAGTCCGGGGACCGTTCAGGGTCCTCGCGGTCGACAGGGACGGCGACGTTCTGGCGCTGACCTATTTTGGAGGTGGAGGTGGCTATGCGCGCAAGCAATTGCCGCTCGGCGTCAAGAAGCTGGTTTCCGGAAAGCTTGAGCTGTACGGCCAGGAACGTCAGATCGTTCATCCCGATTATGTCATTGCCCTGGAAGATGGGCAGCAATTGCCTGAAAATGAGGCAATCTATCCGCTTTCTGAGGGTATCACGTCACGACGAATGGGGCAGTTGGTGGCGCAGGCGATGCCGCGCGCGCCAGATCTTGCCGAATGGATAGAGCCAAGCTTGCTTGAAAAGCGGGGCTGGCCGGGCTGGCTTGCCGCGCTCAAGGACATCCATCAAAGGCCCGCCAATTCTTTGGCGCGCGATCGACTTGCATATGACGAACTCTTTGCAAACCAGCTCGCCCTTATGCTGGTGCGTGCATCGTCCCGAAGGCGCAGGGGCATGCCGCTGTCCGGCGATGGGCATCTACGAGACAAGCTAACCTTACTGTATGTGCTGACAGGCGCACAACGGAGAACCATTGCTGAGATAGAGGGCGACATGGCGCAACAGACGCCAATGGTGCGTTTGCTGCAAGGCGACGTCGGATCAGGCAAGACCCTGGTCGCTCTCCACGCACTTCTGATCGCGGCTGAATGCGGTGCTCAAGGGGCAATGCTGGCGCCAACGGAAATTCTTGCTCGCCAGCATTATGAAACACTGCGCGCCCAACTTGCGGGCCTTCCTGTCAATGTTGCAATCCTGACGGGAAGGGACAAGGGGCGTGCGCGCGAGGCAACCTTGATGGGCCTCGCCGATGGCTCGATTCACATCCTCGTGGGCACTCATGCCATTTTTCAGGAAGCAGTTTCGTACAAGAAGCTCGCTCTCGCCGTTGTCGATGAACAGCACCGGTTCGGCGTCGCGCAACGACTTTTGCTCACGCAAAAGGCAGAGTCGCCGCCGCACCTGCTCGTCATGACGGCGACTCCGATCCCGAGAACCCTGACGCTCACGCACTATGGGGAAATGGATATCAGTCGCCTTGACGAAATGCCGCCAGGACGCCAGCCGATCGACACCCGAGTGCTGTCGGTTGAACGCTTGGCTGAGGTCGTGGACGGCCTTGCGCGTCACATCGCTGCGGGCGGGCAAGGCTATTGGGTCTGTCCGCTCGTCGAAGAGAGCGAAACGAGCGATCGGGCTGCAGCAGAAGCGCGAGCCGCAGCACTCAAACTGCGCTTTGGCGAAAAGATCGGCCTTGTGCATGGCCGGATGAAGGGCCCCGACAAGGACGCAGTCATGCAGCGCTTCCAAGAAGGCGAGTTGTCCATCCTCGTGGCAACGACCGTGATCGAAGTGGGCGTTGATGTGCCGAATGCGACTCTCATGATCATCGAGAATGCAGAGCGTTTTGGTCTCGCGCAGCTACACCAACTCCGGGGGCGGGTGGGACGGGGCGCGCAACATTCGGTCTGCCTTCTCCTGCGTGGCGATGCGCTGAGCGAGACTGCGCGCGCAAGACTAGCGCTCATGCGTGAAACAAATGACGGATTTCGGATTGCTGAAGAGGATCTCCGGCTCCGCGGAGCCGGAGAAATACTGGGCGTTCGGCAATCGGGAGAGGCGCAGTTCCGTCTCGCCACTCCAGAACATGTCACGTCGCTGATCCAGTTCGCGACGGATGACGCCCGTCTCCTGGTTGATCGGGATGGAGGGCTTGAAGAAAAGCGGGGAAAGGCCGCTCGACTGGCTCTCTATCTTTTTGAGCGGGATGCCGCGGTTGCGCTGATCCGTTCAGGATAGGCCGTGCAAAAGATCGGCAAAGGCATCTTCGGCAATCGGCTTGTGAAAATGGGCGCCCAAAAGGCCATTGCCGCACCAGACAACTGTCGCGATGATCGGTCCAAGCCCGGGCATATCGAGTTGAACCGAACTTCCCTTCTCGCGGCTGACCGCGGTTCGCGCAAGGAAACCCGACCGCGCGATATTTGTGATTTCGGCTGGTTCGCCTTCAATTTCGGAACCGACAAGGACAGTGCGAAACAAAACGCTCTGGCGTGGCAGTGCCCTGCGCTCCTGCGAGCGCGCTTCAGTCGGCATTGTTGGCGTTATGCGCACCCGTTGTTCTCCAGTTAGCGTTCCCCCGCTGCCTGGTCTTTTCATCGTTTCCTGGCCAGCTTTCGAGTTAATTTCCCGATTGCTGGTATGTCTTATGCCTCAAATGAAGAAAGGGCGCAGCTTGGCAAATTCGTCCGCCGCGATGGGTTGTTCGAATTCGCCACCGATGCGGTCACCAAGCGACCACAATGTTGTCGCACGGACCCAGCCGATTCTTGGCAATTCAACAAGGACCGGCGCATAGTCGAACACAGGGCAAGGCGTCATCGCCATAAACCCCGTGCGGGAGATATTCGCAATTCGCGCAGGATGCTCCGGCTGGCCCTGCACACGGATCCGAACCCAAAGGGCAACGTCAACGCGCTCCGAAGATCGTCGATCAACGGCAAATACGCGCGATGCCATTGTTGCAGGTGTGGTCGTCATCGTGCGGTCCTCTATCTCGATGAAGCCTGGACGATATGAGATTCCCTCTAAGCGCCTGATAAGTTAGACGCTTAATGCGCGATCAACCTTACGAGAAATTCAGCACGCCGTGCAGCTTCTTTCCTGCAGAAATTCGGATCGCTGCCTGCCCAACCGCAATGTGTGTCGCTTCATCGAGTATTTGCACACCATCGATCCTTGCACCGCCGCCTTTGACCAGACGTTTTGCCTCGCCCCTTGAGGCAACCAGTCCAAGCCCGGCTAACGCGTCGATCAACGAAATACCGTCCGATCCAACCGCGAGGCTGGGCAAATCATCTCCCGCTGCCCCTTCTTCGAACGTTTTGCGTGCGGTTTCCGCCGCCGTTTCGGCCGCTTCGGGCCCACGGCACAATGCAGTAGCCGCATTGGCCAGCACGACCTTTGCAGTGTTGATTTCTGCGCCTTGAAGCGATTCGAGCCGTTCGATTTCGTTGAGCGGAAGATCAGTAAACAGGCGCAGGAAACGGCCGACATCTGCGTCCTGCGTGTTCCTCCAGAATTGCCAATAGTCGTAGTTCGGCAAGGAATCTTCATTGAGCCAGACTGCGCCGGACATCGTCTTGCCCATCTTGCCGCCGTCGGCTGTTGTGATAAGCGGCGTCGTCAGTCCGAACACTTCTGTCTGGTCGATCCTGCGGGCCAGTTCAATGCCGTTGACGATGTTGCCCCACTGATCCGACCCGCCCATCTGGAGCCGGCAGCCGGATCGACGCGACAGCTCTAGAAAGTCATACGCCTGCAGAATCATATAGTTGAATTCGAGGAAAGTAAGCGGCTGTTCACGCTCGAGCCGCAACTTTACTGAATCGAATGCCAGCATCCGATTGATGGTGAAATGCTTGCCAACCTCTCTCAGGAAAGGGATGTATTCAAGTGCATCCAGCCACTGCGCATTATCCACCATGATGGCATCGGTTGGCCCATCCCCGAAAGTCAGGAAGCGCTCGAATACACGCCTGATGGAAGCGATATTCGCATTGATGTCATCACTGGAGAGCAGGCGGCGGCTCTCGTCCTTGCCGGATGGATCGCCGACCTTAGTCGTTCCGCCGCCCATCAGGACGATTGGCTTGTGCCCCGCTTGCTGGAGCCGACGCAGCATCATGATCTGGACCATAGATCCGACGTGCAGCGAAGGTGCAGTGGCATCGAAGCCAATGTAGCCCGGCACGATCTGCTTTGAAGCATGAACGTCGAGCGCCTCGGCGTCAGTCACCTGATGGATATAGCCGCGCGCGTCGAGCGTGTTTAAGAGTTCTGATTTGTAATTGGTCATGGCGGGCGGGCGCTTAGCATGAGGAACGACAATTGAGTAGGGTTTTGGCAAAACGCGCGCTGATCTCCCATCCCGGTTCGCACTGCGACGCAATTTCGGGATGCGGCACAAAAGTAGAGCTCAGTGAAGAGGGGCTGCTCAAAATCGAATATGTAGTCACAGGCGATATTCGGCAGGTGGCTCTACCCGTCCGCGTTGCTGCAGAACGCGCCGACAACCTCTGGACGACAACATGTTTCGAGGCCTTCTTCATGTCGGATGACGGGCAATATTGTGAATTCAATTTTTCGCCGTCGACGTGCTGGGCGGCATATCGCTTTTCATCGTATCGCGAGGGTATGGAGACCGCACATGGCGGAGTCTCTGTAATTGAGATCGAAGAGATGACAGACCGCTTCTCATTGACAGCCAATCTTCCAATTAACTCCTATTTGCCGCGTTGGTGGCAGCGCATTGGCCTTTCGGCTGTTTTCGAATGCCGTGACGGCAGCAAAACATTCTGGGCCCTGGCTCATCCGCCTGGAGGGCCCGATTTTCACCACAAGGATTGCTTTGCGTTGACGCTTCCGGCACCGGAGGGATCATGAAATTCGGTATTGATCGCCTTCTCTCCGATCCAGCTTTGCGTGTTCCGCTGGAAGGACGCCGCGTCGCATTGCTGGCACATCCCGCTTCCGTCACGCGCGATATGACGCACTCGCTAGATGCACTTGTCGCTGCTGGAATCAAGGTCACCGCTGCATTTGGTCCACAACATGGCCTGCGCGGCGACAAACAGGACAATATGGTCGAGTCGCCTGACTTCAACGACCCGGTTCACGGTATCCCGGTCTTCAGTCTCTATGGCGAGGTCCGCCGCCCGTCAGGGCAAATGATGGGGACGTTCGACACGGTCCTGATCGACCTTCAAGACCTTGGTTGCCGCATCTACACGTTCATCACGACCTTGCGTTACATGCTTGAAGCAGCGGCGGCGCATGGGAAGTCGGTCTGGGTTCTGGATCGCCCAAACCCCGCGGGAAGGCCGATCGAGGGACTGATCCTGCGGAAGGATTGGGAGAGCTTTGTCGGGGCAGGGGCCATGCCCATGCGCCACGGCATGACGCTTGGTGAACTGGGTCATTGGTTCATCGACAATCTCGGGCTCGATGTTGATTATCGCGTCGTCGAAATGGACGGCTATTCGCCAGAATCCGGTCCCGGTTTTGGCTGGCCGCTTGGCGAACGGATCTGGGTCAATCCAAGCCCGAATGCGCCGAATCTCTGGATGGCACGTGCCTATGCCGGCACCGTCATGCTTGAAGGTGCGACCCTTTCGGAAGGGCGGGGAACGACGCGTCCGCTGGAAGTATTTGGCGCACCGGATATCGATGCCCGTTCCATCCTGGCCGAGATGCAATTCCTGGCCCCGGAATGGCTGGCTGGCTGCGTGCTTCGCGAATGCTGGTTCGAACCAACTTTTCACAAACATGTCGGCCAACTTTGCCACGGATTGCAAATCCACGCCGAAGCGCCACATTATCGCCACGAATTGTTTCGACCCTGGCGTGTGCAGGCCTTGGCATTCAAAGCCATCCGCAGACTTTACCCGGGCTATCCGCTGTGGCGTGATTTTCCCTACGAATATGAATTGGGCAAGCTTCCTATCGACGTTATCAATGGTAGCCCCTTGTTGCGCGAATGGGTGGATGATGATGCAGCTATGCC
Organism: Sphingomonadales bacterium; assembly: GCA_016704425.1. Lineage (GTDB taxonomy): Bacteria > Pseudomonadota > Alphaproteobacteria > Sphingomonadales > Sphingomonadaceae > Aquisediminimonas. Next base: position 230,049 of record JADJAC010000002.1, on the reverse strand, counting down.
GCGCGACCTGGAGGCAATGACGGCACCTGAAGAAGAGGCATGGGGCCGGGAGCGTGCTCAATTCCTGAAATATTGAGCGTCAGCTAGGGCGAATTCCCTTGCGTTGGTCTGTAACCGGATTAGCTTTGTCGTTTAGCAAAGGCTGGCCGGACAGGCACATTTACCAGCCGGGGAGCTTGCCATGAAAAACTTGTGGTTGTCGATCGCGTGCGCTGGTGCATTGATTGGGTGCCGCCCCGCCAATTTGCCTCGACCGACGGATGAAGAAGCGGCCAAGATCGTGGACGCTGCCGAAAGTACATTCACGTCCGGCGATCCTGTCCGGATCATGGAGCATTATGCGCCGGATGCCGTTTTGTTCGATGCCGATCAGGGAGAGCCGACCGATGACCGCGCGGTCGCTACGAAGTGGGCCGAGAACTTTGTTGCTCTGAAACCAACAAAATTTTCGCCTGGCAAGCGCAAGCTTCAGTTTTTCGGAGACCATACGTTTATCAGTTCCGGCGTCGCGACTATTGAATTCGCTGGCGAAAAAGGGCCGGTCACGGCAAAAATCCGCTATACTGATGTCTATCGCCAACAGCCGAACCGTATATGGCTGATCGTTCACGAACATCTCTCCAGACTCGAGCCCATCGAGGCGAAGCCAACTCCTTGATCACGTAAAAATGTGTGCGATTTGATCGATTAGATCCGCTTCACCATTGCACATCTACAGTGCGGATCAGGCTTTTCAGCCAAGGCGTTTCGTAGTTCCGGCGACAAATGCGCATCTGCAATAGTCGAAAAACCGAGACGTTCATAATATGGCGCGTTCCATGGCAAAACCTGGTCAGTGGTAAGCGTCAATGCGTCAAAACCCATTTCACGGGCCCACGCCGCTACATTTTCAAGGAGCGCACGACCGACCCCCTGCCGATGATGCGCACGTGACACCGCCACTTCTTCGATATGGAAAGCGCCATCCAGTGGCTCTCCGCTGAGATAGCCCGCGACACTGCCATCGATCTCGGAAACCCAAACCAACCTTCGATCGATGAGTTCGAGCAGCTGGGCTACGGTGCTCGTTTCGCCGACCGCCCATGCCATATGTGTGCCTTCAAACAGGGTGCCTGCCGATAGTTCGACCGCAATGATCGCTGGAACATCCGCGGCGGTTGCGCTGCGGATCGACATCAGCTTTTTCGCGTCAACGTCCGCATGGCGTCATCAAGTCCGGCAAGCGTCAGCGGATACATCCGGTCGTTCATCAATTCCTTGATGAGCTTGGTCGACTGCGAATAGCCCCAATGTTGCTCGGGCGTCGGATTGAGCCAGACCGCTGCGGGGTAGGTCGTTGTGACCCGGTGCATCCATACGGTCCCGGCCTCTTCATTGAAATGTTCGACAGATCCGCCCGGATGGCTGATTTCATAAGGGCTCATGGCCGCATCGCCGACGAAGACAGCTTTGTAATCATGAGGGAATTTGTGCAGAACGTCCCACGTCGGGGTCCGCTCTGAAAACCGGCGACGGTTGTCCTTCCAGACGCCCTCGTAGAGGCAGTTGTGGAAATAGAAGAATTCGAGGTTCTTGAACTCGCTGGTTGCCGCGCTGAACAACTCTTCGCACAGCTTGATATGCGGATCCATCGACCCGCCAACATCAAGGAATAGAAGCAGTTTGACAGCATTGCGCCGCTCCGCGCGCATCTGGATGTCGAGCCAGCCCTTGCGTGCCGTGCCGTCGATCGTTCCGCTGATATCGAGTTCATCGAGCGCGCCCTCACGCGCGAATTTCCGCAAGCGGCGCAGCGCGATCTTGATGTTGCGCGTGCCAAGCTCCTTGGTGTTGTCGAGATTCTGGAATTCGCGCTTGTCCCAGACCTTCACGGCCCGCTTGTGCTTCGATTCACCGCCGATGCGGACGCCTTCGGGATTGTAGCCCGAATTGCCGTAAGGCGAGGTCCCCTTGGTGCCGATCCATTTGCTGCCGCCCTCATGGCGCTTCTGTTGTTCCTCGAGCCGCTTCTTGAGCGTCTCCATGATCTCTTCCCACGACCCAAGCGCCTTGATCGCCTCCATCTCCTCGGCAGTCAGGTATTTTTCGGCAACGGCCTTCAGCCATTCCTCGGGAATATCGGCATTGTTCTCGCTGTAGGAAGTCAGGATGCCTTTGAAGACCTTGGCAAAGACCTGGTCGAAACGATCGAGCAATCCTTCATCTTTCACGAATATCGCGCGCGTAAGATAATAGAATTCCTCGGGATCCCGCTCGATGACGTCCTTTTCTAGCGCCTCAAGCAGGATCAGATGCTCTTTCAAGCTGGCAGAAATGCCGGCCGCGCGTAGTTCGTCGAGGAAGTTGAAGAACATTGTTCAACCCTTTGATGGCGGGGCGGGCGGCTGACGCGGGTGGCGTTCCAGTTCCGGAGGAAAGACCGCCCACTCCGGCGCTTCATCGGTCCAAATCGTCGCCAGCGGCTTGAGCCCATGCGGCCTGTCAATTGCTCCAATGCGGACGACCCTCATTTGCGGTCGAGCGGATGAATAGGCAAACAACTGCGTGCCACATTCCGGGCAGAAGCCCCAATGAAGGGTGTTGCCGCTCTCTGCCTGGTGCTCGTTCCACTTTATGTCACCTGCAGATTGTATCGCATCAGCCGGAAAAAATGCATTCGTCGTCGCCTGACCAGCCGCAAGTTGTTGACAATGGCGGCACCAGCACTGGCGCACCCCAACGGCCTCTGCGCTGATTGAAATTTGGACAGCATCGCAAGCGCATCGACCAGTATAGGTCATTGCCGTTCCCCTTACCCCTGTTGCCGCCGCGACATGAATGCGAGCCGCTCAAACAGCATCACATCTTGCTCGTTTTTGAGCAAGGCGCCGTGAAGCGGCGGGATCGCCTTGGATGGATCGCGGGACTGAAGGACATCCAGTGGCATATCCTCGGCGAGGAGTAGTTTAAGCCAGTCGAGCAACTCGCTGGTCGATGGCTTCTTCTTGAGGCCCGGGACTTCGCGCACTTCATAGAACACGTCCATTGCCTTTGAGACCAGGATCTTCTGAATTCCCGGAAAGTGAACATCAACAATGGCTTGCATCGTATCTCTGTCAGGGAATTTGATGTAATGGAAAAAGCAGCGACGCAGGAAAGCGTCGGGCAGTTCCTTTTCGTTGTTCGACGTAATGACCACGATCGGGCGGTCCTTCGCCGTAATCGTTTCGTGGGTTTCATAAACATCGAAGCTCATGCGATCGAGTTCCTGCAACAGGTCGTTCGGGAACTCGATGTCAGCCTTGTCGATTTCATCGATCAGCAGGACGGGCAGCTCCGGTGCAGTGAATGCTTCCCAAAGTTTGCCCTTCTTGATGTAATTCTTGATGTCGTGGACGCGTTCATCACCCAATTGACCATCGCGCAGACGCGCGACCGCGTCATATTCGTACAGACCCTGATGGGCCTTGGTCGAGCTCTTGATATTCCAGGAGATCAAGGGGGCATTGACCGCCTTGGCAATTTCCTCGGCCAGCACGGTCTTGCCGGTGCCGGGTTCACCTTTCACCAGCAAGGGCCGCCGAAGCGTTATTGCCGCATTCACCGCAACCTTGAGATCGTCGGTTGCCACATAATCCTGAGTGCCTGAAAAACGCATTGCCAGCCCTTGCTCTTGACGTGAACGTAAAGTCACGTCCGGCGATAAGCAGGCTTTCCGGGCGGCGCAAGCCTTAAAGTCGATAGGCCAACCCGACCGGTCAGGCGTTCAATAATCTGTGCGCGCGAGTTGGCGAGCCTCGAGCAGGTCCCAAAGGCCACGATGCTGGCCAATCAATTGGGCACAGCCGAATGCCATTGCGCGCTCGACCCCAGGAGATTTGGCGAGCGCAACGACAAGTTCGTGACACGCAGCCGGAGAGGGAAGGGTACACTCCGGCATTTCGACACCAACGCGATCAGCCGCGACATTCAACAACCCGCGGATTGAGGTCCAATCGAGGACGAGTCCGATTGCAGCACCGATAGCGCAGCCGTCCCGATCCGATTGTGCAAGCATTTCAAGGGCGTGGCGTTGACCGACAACCGCGCTTTCGCTTTCGGCCTGCCCCGGTGTTGACGGCAGCGGACCCACCGCCACTGCCAGTTTCGTCAGATAGTTTCGTTCCACGACGAAGCTGTTGATCGTTTGCAACATCCATTGGCGCGCGGCTTCATGTGCAGTGCGCAATGCTGCGTGGTCTACGACTCCGGGATTTCGGCCGTGCAGCGTGCTCAAATAATGCACAGCGTCGGCAAGGTTGCGAGTCGCGAACCGGCCGCTCAGCAGTTCAACGCTCGCCGCATAGAGGTGCGATCCCGTGCCTTCGGCGGCCACAAGCTGTGACAAAACGTCCGTATCTGGCCTTTTGTCTGGCAGACTTGGTGCGATACTCGCCATAATACTTCCCTTACCGGCAATGCACAGGAACACCTGTTCGACACTGCCTAAGGGCACCGGCCTATACGAAGCACGTAAAAACAGGGTTTACAACGCGTTAGGGAGTTGGTCACGGGATGGTCCCGTCACGGAAAACCCACTATTGGTCGAGGAAGCTCCGCATTTTGCGGCTGCGGCTTGGATGTTTGAGCTTGCGCAGTGCTTTTGCCTCGATCTGGCGGATTCGTTCGCGCGTCACGCTGAACTGCTGACCGACTTCTTCAAGCGTGTGGTCCGTGTTCATCCCGATGCCGAATCGCATCCGCAACACGCGCTCCTCGCGCGGCGTAAGACTGGCCAGGACTCGTGTAACAGTTTCCTTCAGATTGGCCTGAATCGCAGCATCGACGGGAATGACTGCGTTCTTGTCTTCGATAAAGTCGCCCAGATGCGAATCTTCTTCATCGCCGATCGGCGTTTCGAGGCTGATCGGTTCCTTGGCGATCTTCATCACCTTGCGAACCTTTTCGAGCGGCATCGACAGGCGTTCGGCCATTTCCTCGGGCGTCGGTTCGCGGCCGCTTTCATGGAGGAACTGACGGCTGGTGCGGACAAGCTTGTTGATCGTCTCGATCATATGCACCGGAATGCGGATGGTGCGGGCCTGATCCGCAATCGATCGCGTGATCGCCTGCCGGATCCACCAGGTCGCATAGGTCGAGAATTTATAGCCACGGCGATACTCGAACTTGTCGACCGCCTTCATCAGGCCGATATTGCCTTCCTGAATAAGATCAAGGAATTGCAATCCACGGTTTGTATATTTTTTAGCAATTGAGATCACAAGGCGCAGGTTCGCCTCGACCATTTCCTTCTTTGCGATGCGGGCCTCGCGCTCACCTTTCTGGACCATGTTGACGATCCGGCGAAACTCCATGAGAGACATGCCCGTCGCCTGGGAGATTTCGGCAATTTCCGCGCGAATACGCTCAACGGCATCGATTTCAGCTTCAGCAAAGGCAGCCCATTTCTTGTCCGTCGATCTGGCGTTTTCCAGCCAGTTTTCGTCAAGTTCATGACCCATGTAGCTGTCAAGGAAACTCTTGCGCGGCACTTTGTGACGTTCGGCAAGCCGCAACATCTGCCCGCCGAGTGCGGTCAGGCGACGATTGAACGCATAAAGCTGATCAACCAGATACTCGATCTTCGCGCCATGGAACTGAACGCTTTCGACGAGGCCGGTCAGGTCTTCGCGGAGTTTCTGGTATTTGTTTTCGTCCGATTTCGGGAAATCGTTGCCAACCGACAATGCCTCGATGCGTGCCGCCTGGACCTTTGAAAACTTCTTGAACAAGGACGTAATGGCCGCAAATTTTTCAAGTGCAGCTGGCTTCAGAGTCTCTTCCATTTGCGCAAGCGACAAGGTGTTGTCTTCATCATCGTCATCCGTTGGCCGCTTCGCACGCCGTTCCGTCAATGAACCTTCGACATCATCCTCATCGTCGGTCGATGCTTCTTCCTCGACATCTTCCTCTTCCTTGTAGGAAGGACCGGCGGTCTTCTCGGAAATTTCGCCGTCTTCCGCGACTTCACCTTCCTCGGTGAGCGATTCAGGAGCGGGATCCTTTGAAAGCATTGCGTCGAGATCGAGAATCTCGCGCAGCTGCATTGTCCCTTCGTTGAGCGCGGTCGACCACTCGATGATGGCATTGAAGGTGATCGGACTTTCGCAAAGGCCGAGAATCATCGTGTCGCGACCAGCCTCGATACGCTTGGCAATTGCAATTTCGCCTTCGCGGCTCAACAGTTCCACGGCTCCCATTTCGCGCAGGTACATGCGCACGGGGTCGTCGGTGCGATCGACCGTTTCCTTTTTCTTGTCACCTACGGATTCAGAGCCAACGCCGTCGGTCTGATCGACCGCTTCGATTTCCTCTTCAGGCTCGGCTTCTTCACCATCGTCGAGCGCCTCGTCGTTTTCGACGATGTTGACGCCCATTTCATTGATCGCGGCTGTAATATCCTCGATCTGGTCGGACGACATCACATCCTGCGGCAAGGCCGCGTTCAGTTCGTCATATGTAATGTATCCACGCTTTTTGGCGCGAGCGAGCAGCTTCTTGACCGATGCTTCATTGAGGTCGATCAGCGGAGCATCGCCGCTTTCCGGCTTCTCCGACAATTCCGCTGCTTCTGCTTCTTTGGTCATGTAACTGTTACGTCCCTTGTTTATTCTTCTTCGCCCTGAGCAAGAGCTGCCAGCCTGCGGTCTGCATCACCCAAAGCCTCAACCAGTCTCATCTGCTCGGCAAAGCCGCTTTCGTCCCACTTTTCCGCAAGCCTCGCTGTTGCTGCGGCTAACGCTGCATCAAGAGCGGGGCGAGCTGCCAAAGCCTCGATGGCCATGCCGAGATCGCGTCGCGCAATTTCGGCATCGGCCTGCCTCCGCGTGAACGAAAAGGCAAGCCCGTTTGAATCCATGAGGCTAGCGGCAAGTTCTCCCAAACCTGCCGAGTCGCATATGGGCACTAGGGCGTCAGAATCAAGCATTACCCCATCATATGCTGCATCAAGCAGAATCAGACGCAATTGATCGAGATCCGGATCGTCGATCAAAAGCAGTGACAGCGCATCGCCGCAAGTCAGGATCATCGCGGGATGGCGCAGGAGTCCGGCGAGAATTGCCCGAGCAAAAACGGGCGCTACGCCGCCTCCGCCGATCAAGCGTGTCTTGGTGCTTACAGGCCGTTCGGGCTGGAATTTCTGATTCCCGAAGGATCGACCGCGCGGCGCGGGCTGCGCGTTGAACTGCGCATCAAAGCGCGATCGGAATTCCGCCAGATACTGTCCACGAACATCGCCATGACCAATGGCCTGGGCGTGGTTGTTAAGCCGTTGTCTGAAACCGGCGCGATCTTCGGGTGTACGCAATGGAGCCGCTTCGATTTCCGAGCGCCAGATCAGGTCTACAAGCGGCTCCGTTTGGGCGAGCAGAACATCCATGGCCCGCGGTCCGCCCTTGCTGACCACATCATCGGGATCCTGCCCTTTTGGGAGTGCCGCAAAGGCGAGGGACTTGGCAGGCGCAAGGTGGGGCAGGGCGCGCAGAGCCGCTCTCAAGCCTGCCTTCTGCCCGGCCGAATCCCCATCAAAACACAGGATCGGAACATCGGCCAGCCGCCAAAGCCGCTCGATCTGGTGCTCGGTCAGCGCTGTGCCAAGCGGCGCGACTGCATCGCCAATGCCGGCCTGAGCAAGTGCAATCACGTCCATATAGCCTTCGACGACAATGATCCGGCCCGTCTTGCGGGAGGCCGTCGCGGCACGATCCAGGTTGTAAAGTGTGCGCCCCTTGTCAAACAATGGTGTGTCAGGGGAATTCAGATATTTGGGCTCGCCTGCGCCAAGGATTCGACCGCCAAAGGCAATGACGCGTCCGCGTGGATCACGGATGGGGATCATGATCCGGCCCCGAAACCGGTCATAGGGGTCCTTGTCATCGACAGAAATCAGCAGGCCTGCCTCGACAAGCTTGTCCACGCCAAAGCGGTTCAGCGCAGTCTTCAGCTTCGACTTTGAGTCGGGAGCAAAGCCAATGCCGAACGTGGTAATCCACTCCTGCCGTAGCCCGCGTCTTTCAAGATAGGCACGTGCTTCGGCGCCCTCAATGCCTTGTAATACTTGCGAAAACCATTCCGCTGCTGCGGTCATGACGTCATAAAGCGAATTTGCACGCGCTGCCCGTTCGGCGGCGCGCGGATCGGCTGCAGGCACCTCCATCCCGGCGGCCTGCGCCAGTTCCTTGATCGCGTCCATGAAGGGCAGGCCGCGCTGGTCCGTCATCCAGCGGATGGCGTCTCCGTGCGCGGAACAGCCAAAGCAATGGTAGAAACCCTTTTCGTCGTTAACGTAGAAACTGGGTGTCTTTTCATTGTGGAAAGGGCAGCAGCCCCGGAACTCTCGTCCCGCCTTGGTGATCTTCACTGTCCGGCCGATCAGCGCGGACAGCAGGGTCCGCGCACGCAGTTCGTCAAGCCATTGCGGGGAAAGTGTCACCGGTTCAGGACAGCGCGGCCTTGACCAGCCCGCTTGCCTTGCTCATGTCCAGCGCACTGGCATGACGTTCCTTGAGCAGTGCCATCACCTTGCCCATGTCTTTCACACTTGCGGCTCCCACCTCAGTCTTGATTCCTTCAATCAGCGCCAAAGTTTCGGCCTCGCTCAACTGCTGCGGCAGGAAGGTCTCGATCACGGCAACTTCTGCCGCTTCATTGTCGGCCAGTTCCTGACGTCCGCCCTGCGTGAACATTTCAATCGATTCGCGGCGTTGCTTCACCATTTTTTGCAGCACTTCGACGACCAGAGTGTCATCATCAGCGGGGGCCTTGCCTGTACGCGCCTCGATGTCGCGATTCTTGATGGCCGCCATCATCAGGCGGATTGTGGCGGTTTTCTGCACATCGCGGGCCTTCATGGCCTCCACCTGCGCGGCTTGGATACGCTCGCGAATCATATTGTCTCTCAAAATCGGGAAAGAACACTCATAGCGCGAGATTTTCAGTTTTAACAGATTGACGCTGCGGCCTGCCGTCTCTAGCGGACGGCTCTTAACGACATTGTTACAACCCCTGTTTCGGAGCGACCCCATCATGGCCGACCCCACCTCTTCGCGCGCGCCTGCAGGAGCGACGGGGGTATTGGTTCTGGCCTCAGGTGAGATCGTCTGGGGCAAGGGTTTTGGCGCTGAGGGCCACAAGGTCGGCGAAGTCTGCTTCAACACGGCGATGACCGGGTATCAGGAGATCATGACCGACCCCTCCTATGCCGGTCAGATCATCAACTTCACATTTCCCCACATCGGCAATGTCGGGACGAATCCGGAAGATATAGAGGCGCTCAATCCCCATGCCCTTGGCGCGATTGTCCGCCAGGATGTGACGGATCCTTCCAATTTCCGCAGTGTCCAGCATTTCGATGCCTGGATGAGGGCAAACGGGCGGATTGGCCTTTCCGGCATTGATACGCGCGCGCTCACCCGCAAGATCAGGCTGTCCGGTGCCCCGAATGGCGTCATCGCGCATTCCGCCACCGGCAAGTTCAATATTCCTGCCTTGCTGGCGGAGGCAAAGGCCTGGCCGGGGCTTGAAGGCATGGATCTCGCCAAAGATGTCACGACCCTGCAGTCCTATGGCTGGGATGACGGTTTATGGACGCTGGGGCAGGGCTATGCAGCGCACAGCGCCAATCCAGAAGGGCCGAAGGTTGTTGCCATTGATTACGGGATCAAGCGCAACATCCTGCGCAACCTGATCGATGCCGGCGCGCAGGTCACGGTCGTTCCGGCGACCGCCAGTTTTGACGACATCATGGCGCACAAGCCGGACGGTCTGTTCCTCTCTAACGGCCCCGGAGACCCTGCTGCGACCGGAGAGTATTCTGTACCGATGATCCAAAAGTGGCTCGAAACAAAGAAGCCGCTGTTCGGTATCTGCCTTGGCCACCAGATGCTCGGCCTCGCGGTCGGCGCGAAGACAATCAAGATGTTCCAGGGCCATCGCGGAGCGAACCACCCGGTCAAGCGCCTTGCCGACGGTGCTGTTGAAATCACGAGCATGAACCACGGCTTCGCGGTCGACGCCGAAACGCTCCCCGCCAACGCACGCGCGACGCATGTGAGCCTGTTCGACGGGAGCAATTGCGGTTTCGAGCTTACGGATCAGCCTGCATTCAGTGTGCAATATCATCCGGAAGCATCGCCCGGACCGCAGGACAGCCATTATCTGTTCGAGCGATTTGTAGGGATGTTGGGATGATGAAGGTTGCAGCTTCCTTGCTGATCGTGCTGACGTCCTGCACCGAAAAATCAAAAGCCGTCCCAGATGCGTTTGCCAAGAAAGCAAAGATCGTGGAGCGCATGTGCGGTTTGCCATCTGGCAGTCTGAAGTTTGTCGACAATGAAGTTCGCATAAATGCAAATCCCCCGCCCGCATACAACAAGGTGGGATGCATTATCACCGAGATGCAGAAGCGAGGTCTTGTCGGTCGCGTCGGCCTGATCTCTGAACCGCCGACAGGATCTGAGGTCAACTAATGCCTAAACGCACTGACATATCCTCCATCCTCATCATCGGCGCCGGACCCATCGTGATCGGGCAGGCGTGCGAGTTCGATTATTCGGGTACGCAGGCCGTTAAAGCTCTCAAGGAAGAGGGCTATCGCATCATTCTGGTGAATTCCAACCCGGCGACGATCATGACCGATCCGGAACTGGCGGACGCGACCTATGTCGAACCGATCACGCCCGGTGTCGTGGCGCGGATCATCGAAAAGGAACGACCAGACGCTGTTTTGCCGACGATGGGCGGGCAGACTGCACTCAACACGGCACTGGCACTGTTCAATGATGGCACCTTGGAAAAATACGGCGTCGAAATGATCGGGGCAGACGCGGAAGCCATCGACAAGGCCGAAGACCGGATGAAGTTTCGCGAGGCGATGACCAAGATCGGGCTCGAATCCGCGCGTTCCGGCATCGCGCATTCCGTTGAGGACGCGCTGGCCGTCCTCGAGCGCACCGGCCTGCCCGCGATCATCCGTCCCAGCTTCACTATGGGCGGCACTGGCGGCGGCGTCGCCTATAATCGAGACGAGTTCATCCAGATCGTGACCGGCGGGCTCGACGCTTCACCGACGACGGAAGTGCTGATCGAGGAATCTCTGATCGGCTGGAAAGAGTATGAAATGGAAGTCGTCCGGGATCGGAACGACAATGCCATCATCATCTGCTCTATCGAGAATGTTGACCCGATGGGCGTGCATACGGGTGATTCGATCACGGTTGCCCCGGCGCTCACTCTGACCGACAAGGAATACCAGATCATGCGCAATGCAAGCATCGCTTGCTTGCGTGAAATCGGCGTTGAAACAGGGGGTTCCAACGTACAGTTCGCAGTCAATCCAAAGGATGGTCGCCTGATCGTGATCGAGATGAACCCGCGCGTATCGCGGTCATCTGCACTCGCTTCGAAGGCCACGGGCTTTCCGATTGCCAAAGTCGCCGCGAAACTGGCCGTGGGCTACACACTCGACGAAATCGACAATGACATCACGGGCGCCACGCCTGCGTCATTTGAGCCGACGATCGACTATGTCGTGACAAAGATACCGCGTTTTGCCTTTGAAAAGTTCAAGGGAGCAGAGCCGCTGCTTTCGACGGCCATGAAATCCGTCGGCGAAGTGATGGCCATTGGTCGGAACATCCACGAGTCGATGCAAAAGGCGCTTCGCGGGCTCGAAACAGGGCTGGCGGGCTTCAACTATGTCGACTCACTCAAGGGTGCTTCCCGCGATGACCTGATTGCCGAATTGTCCCGTCCGACGCCGGATCGGCTGCTCGTTGCGGCTCAATGCCTGCGCGAGGGGATGACTGTTGCCGAGATCAACGCAATTGCCAAATATGATCCTTGGTTTCTGGAACGGATTGCGGAGATCGTTGCGGCTGAAAAGAATGTCGCCGCCAATGGGCTGCCACAGGATGCCGAAGGCTTGCGCCGGCTCAAGGCCATGGGCTTTTCGGACAAGAGGCTGGCGTTTCTTGCGCTCGAATCCGCGAATTTGCCGGGGGGAATGGGCCGCGCCGTGGCGCATGGCTCCGGCCTGATCGCAGAGACAGTGCGGGCGATGACCGGTGGCGTCACCGAAGCCCAGGTGCGTGCCCTGCGCCACAAGCTTGGGGTACGGCCCGTTTTCAAGCGGATCGATACCTGCGCCGCAGAATTCGAAGCCAAGACGCCATACATGTATTCAACTTATGAGGCGCCGTCGTTCGGCATGCCAGAGTGCGAGGCTCAACCGTCGGACCGCGAAAAGATCGTCATCCTTGGCGGTGGCCCGAACCGGATCGGGCAGGGGATCGAGTTCGATTATTGCTGCTGCCACGCCTGCTTTGCGCTTTCTGACACTGGCTATGAAACAATCATGGTCAACTGCAATCCCGAGACAGTCTCGACTGACTATGACACATCTGATCGTCTCTATTTCGAGCCGCTGACGGCGGAGGATGTTCTCGAAATTCTCCATGTGGAGCAGCAGAAGGGCAAGCTCAAGGGCGTGATCGTCCAGTTCGGGGGGCAGACACCGCTCAACCTCGCCAAGGCGCTGGAAGAGGCCGGGATCCCCATTCTTGGTACGTCGCCCGATGCCATTGACCTGGCCGAAGATCGTGAACGGTTTGCGGCGCTCGTCAACAAGCTTGGGCTCAAGCAGCCGGAGAATGGGATAGCGCGCAGCCGCGACGAAGCCATCGCTGTAGCCGAGGCCATTGGTTATCCCGTGCTGATGCGCCCGTCCTATGTGCTGGGCGGCCGCGCGATGGAGATTGTCGACACCCAGGCCCAGCTGGAGAACTATATCCAGACAGCGGTGCTGGTTTCCGGGGAGTCGCCGGTGCTGATTGATCGTTACCTAAGGGATGCGATTGAGGTTGACGTGGATGCGATTGCGGATGGCGATGACGTCGTTGTGGCCGGTATCCTGCAGCATATCGAGGAAGCCGGGGTCCATTCGGGCGACAGTGCGTGCTCCTTGCCGCCCTATAGCCTTCCCGCAGAGATTATTGCGGAAATCCGCACACAAGCGGAAGCTCTGGCACGCGCGCTATCGGTACGGGGGCTGATGAACATTCAGTTCGCGATCAAGGATGGTGAAGTCTATCTGATTGAAGTCAATCCGCGTGCGTCGCGCACTGTGCCATTTGTAGCGAAGGCTATTGGTGCGCCGATTGCCAAGATCGCAGCCCGTGTCATGGCAGGCGAAAAGCTGAAGGATCTGCCGAAGATCAATCTCGATATCGATTATATCGCCGTCAAAGAGGCCGTATTCCCCTTCGCCCGCTTCCCCGGTGTCGATCCGGTTCTTTCCCCGGAAATGAAGTCGACAGGGGAAGTAATGGGCATTGACCAGGATTTTGCGATGGCCTTTGCCAAGGCGCAAATGGGCGGCGGAACGATGCTGCCGGATAGCGGCAAGCTGTTCGTCTCGGTGAAGGACAGCGACAAGATCGTGATTCTGCCTGCCGTGAAGCAGGCGGTCGAGCTGGGCTTTGCTGTCTGCGCGACCGGAGGAACCGCAGACTATCTGGCCAAACAGGGCATTTCCGTGGAGCGTGTCAATAAGGTGGCTCAAGGGCGTCCGCACATTGTCGACAAGATCAAGGACGGAGAAATCGATCTGATCTTCAACACGACGGAAGGCTGGCAATCGCTGAAGGACAGCGAATCCCTTCGCCGATCGGCATTGATGGGTAAGATTCCGTATTTCACCACAGCCTCTGCATCAGTAGCTGCCGCGCAGGGAATTGCTGCACTGCGGTCGAGAAAACTTGAAGTTCGCACACTTCAGTCCTATCATTCCTCCAGCGCACGCTGATCCCGACAATTCTGGTGAACGGGCGGGCGGCCTCCGGACGGAGCCGCTTGATGTGGATTTTTTGACGAACGAAGGTTTGAGAGATGGCGACAGTCGAAAAGATGCCGATGCTCCTCGAAGGGCACAAGATGCTGACTGAGCATCTTTCGCGTCTCAAGGCAGAGCGTCCTCAGATCATCGATTCGATTGAGGAAGCACGCGCTCATGGTGATCTTTCGGAGAATGCGGAGTATCACGCAGCCAAGGAACGTCAGGGCCAAGTTGAGGCAACGATCAGCGATCTTGAGGACAAGCTCAGCCGCGCGATGATCATCGATCCTTCAACCCTGTCGGGTGACAAGATCGTTTTTGGGGCGACCGTGACCCTGCTCGACGAAAACGAAAAGCCGATCAAGTACCAGATCGTTGGCCAGCCGGAAGCGGACGCCAAGACAGGCAAGATATCTTACAATTCCCCGCTTGGCCGCGCCCTTATCGGGCGCAAGGTGGATGATGAAGTCGAGGTGACCGTGCCTTCGGGAGATCGTTACTATCTCGTCTCGAAGATCGAATTTATCTGAGGATCGCCAGATCCTCACCCTTAAGTTGTTTCAGGGTCGATGAACTCCGGGGCCGTGCATTAAAATTCTGTGATCATGGATGCTGAAACAAGTTCAGCATGACAGGTAACGCTCGTTCACCGTGTGATCATATCCGGCTGAAGCAGCCGGTGCAGATGGACGACAACATATTTCATTTCTGCATCGTCGACCGTGCGCTGTGCTGCGGCGCGCCATGCCTTTTCTGCGGTCTTGTAGTCGGGAAACATCCCAACAATGTCGATCGACTTGAGGTCCGCAAAATCCAACGTGCGCGGGTCGTTCACACGACCGCCAAAAACTAGGTGTAGATTGCTCATACTTGTCCTGAACGTTCGACCCGGGGAGAGGGCGGTTGCAAAGTGCGTGGTGGGCGCGGCAGGGATTGAACCTGCGACCCCACCCGTGTGAAGGGTGTGCTCTACCACTGAGCTACGCGCCCGCACTGTGCAGCGAGGCCGTTAGACAAGGGCGCCTCGAAAGACAAGGCTGTAGGCGACACAAAAGAGGCGGGCGGCACCGCTTGATGCCACCCGCCCATTTTTCTGCATCTCCCGAAGGAGAGAGCGATTAGTTTACAGCGTCCTTCAGACCCTTGCCGGCCTTGAACTTCGGCTGCGTCGAAGCGCTGATCTTCATCGGCTCTCCGGTCCGGGGGTTACGACCGGTGGAAGCCTTGCGCTTGGAAACCGAAAAAGTGCCAAAACCAACCAGGCGAACTTCATCACCCTTCTTCAAAGCGCCGGTGATGGCATCAAATACGCCTTCAACCGCCTTGCTCGCATCGGCCTTGGTGAGACCCGAAGCATCGGCAACTGATGAAATAAGTTCTTGTTTGTTCATTGTGACGAACCCCCTATCAGATGGTTACAGAGTGACTCGCGGTCAGTCCGGCGGCTACTAACTCCAACCGTTGGGCTGCTGTCAAAGGGAATTACGCGAAAAATCGCCAAAATCAGACAATTTGTGCGATTTTTCGGTGAATCATCAGTGAGGCAGGGATTCGCTTGATCCGCCAAGTGTGACCGGCGGTTGAGAAGCCAGCTCGTCTGCCTCGGTCCATTCGATGGGATGGAGCGTTTCCGTTAGTGCAATAGCCAAAACCTCGTCCACGTGGCGCACGGGAATGATCGTCAGAGCTTCCCGGATGTTTGCCGGAATTTCGACCAGATCCTTCTCGTTCTCCTGAGGAATGATCACCGTCTTGATGCCACCGCGCATGGCCGCGAGCAGCTTTTCCTTTAGGCCCCCAATTGGCAAGACACGGCCACGCAGCGTGACTTCGCCCGTCATCGCCACGTCGCGGTGAACGGCCACTCCGGTCAGGGTCGAAATCATGGCCGTGACCATGCCAATCCCTGCAGAAGGTCCATCCTTGGGCACTGCCCCTTCGGGAAGATGGATATGCAGGTCTTTACGGGCAATCAGGCTCGGCTTGATGCCATAGGCAGGGCTGCGCGCCTTCACGAACGACAGGGCTGCCTGAATGGATTCAGTCATCACTTCGCCCAGTTTGCCAGTCGTGCGAACCGCACCCTTGCCGGGAACCGTTACGGCTTCAATTGTCAGCAATTCGCCGCCAACCTCGGTCCAGGCCAGCCCGGTTACGGCACCAATCTGGTTTTCCTCTTCACTGAGGCCGTGGCGGAATTTGACCACTCCTGCGAATTCAGAGAGATTCTCAGGTGTGATCACGACCTTTTCCGCCTTGCCTTCCAGTATCCGCCGCAGCGACTTGCGGGCGAGCTTGGCGATTTCGCGCTCAAGCGTGCGAACCCCGGCCTCGCGAGTATAGCCCTGGATGAGGGCTCGCAGCCCGGCATCGGTCAATTCGAACTCGCCTGCTTTCAGGCCATGCGCCTCAATCTGCTTTTCAAGCAAGTGGCGCTTGGCAATTTCGACCTTCTCATCCTCTGTGTAGCCTTCAAGCCGGATGATCTCCATACGGTCGAGCAAAGCTTGCGGCAGGTTCAGCGAGTTCGCCGTCGTCACGAACATGACGTCGGACAAGTCCATATCGAGTTCAAGGTAATGATCCTGGAACTTGCTGTTCTGTTCGGGATCGAGCACCTCCAGCAGCGCAGAAGCCGGATCGCCGCGGAAATCCTGCCCAAGCTTGTCGATCTCATCGAGCAGGAAGAGGGGATTCATCGTTCCTGCCTTCTTCAGGTTGGTCACGATCTTGCCCGGGAGCGAGCCGATATAAGTTCGGCGATGGCCGCGGATTTCAGCCTCGTCACGAACGCCGCCCAGCGACTGGCGCACGAATTCGCGTCCACAGGCCTTGGCGATCGAACGACCAAGAGACGTCTTGCCGACGCCCGGAGGTCCAACGAGGCAAAGGATTGGTCCCTTGAGCTTTGACGTGCGCGCCTGGACTGCAAGATATTCAACGATCCGGTCCTTGACCTTCTCAAGAGCATAGTGATCGTCATCCAGCACAGCCTGCGCTGCCGCAATGTCCTTCTTCAGTTTGGACTTCTTGCCCCAGGGCAAACCCAGCAGGACATCGAGATAATTGCGCGTGACCGTCGCTTCGGCGGACATGGGAGCCATGGCCTTCAGCTTTTTCAGCTCGCCAGTCGCCTTTGCTTTGGCTTCCTTGGAAAGCTTGAGCGTTTCGATCTTCCGGGCGAGTTCCGCCAGCTCATCGCCTTCGCCGTCCTCGCCTTCATTGCCGAGTTCGCGTTGGATCGCCTTGAGCTGTTCGTTGAGATAATATTCGCGCTGCGTCTTTTCCATCTGGCGTTTTACGCGACCGCGGATCTTCTTTTCTACCTGAAGGACGCCGAGTTCACCTTCCATGAAGGCATAGGCCATTTCGAGCCGCTTTCGCGAATCACGTTCGATCAGCAACGCTTGCTTGTCGCTGACCTTGAGTGACAGATTGGCAGCTACAGAATCCGCAAGCCGCGACGCATCTTCGATTTCCGAGAGCTGAACTGCTGTTTCTGCCGGCAGCTTCTTGTTGAGTTTGGCATAGTTTTCAAACTGGTCGACAACGGACCGCATCAGTGCGGTCACTTCGGCGCCAGTTGATGCTTCCTCTATGACAACATCAACCGTTGCCGTCAGGAAATCGCCTGAGCCGGTCAGGGTCGCGAGCGACGCGCGCTGCTTGCCTTCAACCAGCACGCGAACGGTGCCGTCGGGAAGCTTCAGCAGCTGAAGTACCGATGCGATCACGCCAAGGTCATAAAGGTCATCCTGGCCAGGATCATCCTGCGCAGGATCAAGCTGTGCGACGAGGAAAATTTCCTTGTCCGCATTCATGGCCTGTTCGAGGGCAGCCACGGATTTGTCGCGACCAACGAACAACGGTACGACCATATTCGGAAATACCACGATGTCTCGCAACGGCAGGACGGGATAGGACTGGGTCATTGTAGCTCCAAACGGCAATTATGGGCTATATGGGTGCAGTGGTCGGACTGATCAATGCCGTCAGCCCAAAATCCCGTCATGGAGCCTCAACGTCCTGTCCATTCGCGCTGCGATGCGCTCATTGTGCGTTGCGATCAACGCCGCAGACCCTTCTTCACGGACCAGCTTCAGAAATTCGCCGAGCACAACATCGGCCGTTGCTTCATCAAGATTGCCGGTCGGTTCATCGGCAAGGATAAGGGAAGGGCGGTTGGCCAAAGCGCGGGCGACCGCAACCCGCTGCTGCTCGCCGCCTGAAAGCTGGCTTGGTCTATGATCGAGGCGCCCTGAAAGGCCAAGAGCACCAAGCAGGCATCCTGCTCGCGCTTCGGCTTCGAGGCGGCCGATTCCATGAATAAGCTGGGGCAGGATCACATTCTCGATCGCCGAGAAATCGGGCAGCAAATGGTGAAACTGGTAAACAAACCCTAGCATGTCACGCCTCAAGCGCGTGCGACCGTGATTGTCGAGACTGGCGGCTTCCTCGCCACCAATGCAGATGGAACCCGAAAAGCCCCCTTCAAGCAGGCCAAGCGCCTGAAGCAACGTCGATTTTCCCGATCCGGACGGGCCAAGCAGACCCACAATTTCACCGGCGCCGACGGTCAGATCGACGCCTCGGAGCACCTCGATCGTTGTGATGCCTTGAGTGAAGCTCCGCTTCAGTCCCGATACGACAACCACGTTATTCATAACGCAACACCTGCACCGGATCGGTGCCTGCAGCCTTGAGGGCAGGGTAGAGTGTCGCAAGGATCGTAAGCACAAGCGCCATCAGTACGACGCCCAATACTTCGAACGGATCGGTCCGCGCAGGCAATTCGGTCAAAAACCGGATCGAGGGATCCCACAAATTCTGGCCCGTCAGGAACTGGATGCCATTTACCATGCCCTGCCGAAAATGGAGAATGACAAACCCCAACATTACGCCCGCCGCAATGCCCAGGGCGCCGATCACAATGCCAACAGTCATGAATATCCTGACCAGGCTTGCCCGCGACGCCCCCATTGTCCGAACGATCGCAATATCGCGGGTCTTGGCCCTAACAAGCATGATCAGCGAGGAGAGGATGTTGAACGCGGCAACCAGAATGATCAGGGAGAGGATAACGAACGAAACGACCCGATCCACGGCGAGCGCCTCGAACAAAGAGGCATTCATGCTGCGCCAGTCTGAAATTACGGCACGGTCTCCGACCGATGCCGCAAGCGGGGCAAGGATCGCGCCCACCTTGTCAGGATCGATCGTGTCGAGCTCGACCATGCCCACCGAATCGCCAAGCAACAACAATGTCTGAGCGTCTTCAATCGGCATGATGACGAAAGACTTGTCATAGTCATAGACACCGACTTCGAAGATCGCCGCAACGCGGTAGCTCACGATGCGCGGAACCGAACCAAAGGGTGTGGTTTGGCCGTCGGGTGAAATCAGGCTGATGCTACCGCCGACTTGCGCGCCAAGTTCATCAGCCAGTCGCGCACCTATCGCCACGTTACCGCTGCCCGGGACGAGTTCGGAGAGCTTTCCGGTCAACACCTTGTTCTGGATCGCAGAGTTCGTGCGAATGTCTTGAACCGTCATTCCGCGCAGCAACACGCCTTCAACACGCCCTTGATAACTTGCCATCAAAGGTTGCTCGATGAGCGGAATTGCCGTCAAGACACCAGGAGTCGCCTTGGCTTGAACCATGATCTGCCGCCAGTCTGGCAGCTTGCCGCCATAACCCTGGACGACGGCATGACCGTTCAGGCCAACGATCTTGTCGAACAGTTCTGCCCGAAAACCGTTCATGACGCTCATCACAACAATGAGGGCTGCTACACCAAGCATCACGGCAAACAGGCTTATGCCGGCTACAAGAAAAATAAATCCTTCGCCGCGCCCGGGAAGCAGATAGCGTTTGGCGATCATGCGCTCGTGGGCAGAAAGGATCATGAAAAGGCCCTAGAGCGCGCGAGCTTCACTGGCAAGCAAATGACACTGTGGCGGAATCAACACAGTGAGTGCCAAATCGACTCCGCCACACCAATCAGGCGATGACAAATCGATCATGCTTCCCTAGCGACATGCTTCTGAAACGTGATGCCACGGTTCGGGGAGGTGGACGGCTCCACGCCAAAGCTGGAATAACCGGCAGGCAGTGTTGAGACGAAAACCAAAACGGGGGGTGACGGATTCGTCACGCAGGTGCCCGGACTGGAAACGGTCCGGGCATTTGTTTATCACCTACATGGCAGGCATAACCAGCATTCGACGCTCGGCACTGGCGACCAGAAATTGCCAGATTTCGCGATTGAGCGCGCGCGCCCAATCGTCTTCGAGCGTCTCTACTGCGATTTGAAGGGCCATCAGAGTCTCGGTGTACCGGTCATGCGCCGGAGAGAGGGTGCTGAGCTTCAGATCCGCCTCTTCCGTTGCGGCATCGTGGGCCAACCGAACACGCAGTGCCGGGATCAGGTCGAGCCGTGAAGCGGTCAGGAAAAGCATCCGCATTTCCCGATTTTCCCGAGCCAGCGTGTCAGCCGCGCGATCGGCTTCCTGGGCGAGGAGGACGGATAGAAGCGCAGCAATGCGTGCATCGCCGGTCGCATAGGACTGGGTCTCCAATTGCGGCAGGATCCGCGCTGCAAGAGTAGTGGCAAGCGCCATAAGAAGCTGATCAATACCCGGCTTCATGCGAATACTCCCGCAAGCCGCGTCGCAAGAACATGATTTCCGATCGTTTTTGGATACCATGCCGAAAATGCGAGCACCGGATCGGTGTTGATGCCGGCCACACTGGCGTGGCCAGACGAAATCCAGATGGCCATTCCTTTGACAGAGGCGAACATCTCCCACCATGCGAAAGCGGCTTCATCGAAAACGAGTCCGCTCGAGCTTTCCCAGATTCGGATTGCTTCGCTTCGTTCGATCAGGCCTGCGGCACGACTTGGATCTTGCAGATTCCATAGCGGATCCAGCGCCCAGGCAAGATCTTCAAGTGGATCGCCGATATGGGCCATTTCCCAATCGAGGACAGCAACAATGTTGCCACTGCCGTCGTGAAGAACGTTGCCGTTGCGATAGTCGCCATGGATAATTGCCAATCGTTGAGCAGGGGGCGGCGGATTGCTTCGGAGCCAGCGAATTGCTGCCATCAATATTGGTTCCGGCTGAAGGCCGTTCTTTTCAATCTGGGCGGACCAGTAATCCAACTCGCGAGACCAGCAGCTGCGCGCATCCGGTACGTCCACCTGCTGCGCAAGGGGGCTGGATCTGGCATCGATCCCGTTGATTTTTCCAAGAAATGCGAAAAATTGCCGCCCGATCTCTTCATGATGACCAGCGTAGGCATTGGCGACAAACGGGCTCACAGCCTCTCCGCCTTCTATGCGCTGCATGATGAAAAACGGTGTACCGATCAATGCGGGGTCTTCGCACAGGCTGACTGCGTGAGGTACAGGGATGCCACAGTCCTCGGCAGACTTATAAGCCGCAAACTCAAGTGCCCGTGGCGTATCGATGAGACTGTCCCCGGGGTCGCAGCGCAGGATAAGCGCATGACGGATATCGCCTGCCGCTACGTCAATTGCGTAAGTCTCACGAGATGCGCCACCGTGAAAACGCCGAATATCTGTGATGGCCGCATCGGGCGTGTCCAGCGCCAGCGCAATATGTTTGCCGACTGCTGTCAGTTGCGCGTCGTTTAGCACGGGGAATCCTCAACTATGGCGTCTTTGTTGCCTTCATGAGGAAATCCACACTGTCCTGCAAGACCGGAGCCTTGCTGCGAAATGGCTTCGACAGAGCCATGACAACGTCTTCATGGCCAAGATCATTATAGGCCTGAAACGTGACTGGCGCCCCAAGCTCAGTCAACCGCCGCGCCAGCAGGATCGCATTCCGCGGCTTGACAGTGTCGTCTGCAGTTCCGGTAACGATCATGATCGGTGGTGCATCACTGCGCGCAAATGCGATTGGCTGCGTCTCGAGCGGCCTTGGCCAACGGTTCATCGCGTTGATCGAACGGCGAGAGTCATACGGATAGAAATCATAGGGACCAGACAAGCCGACCGTGGCGCGCACGATCGACGGGTTCAGTCCAACAGCCCGCAAGTAGGCGCCGTCGAGAGTCAGCATCATCGCGATATATGCACCCGCCGAATGGCCAGCGAGGACAAGATGACTCGGATCGCCGCCGTATCGGGCGATATTGTCATGCACCCAGCGAACCGCGGCCGCAGCATCCTGGTTGAAAACAGGGAAATGAACTTGCGGCACCTTGCGGTAGTCGGGCAGGACGACAATGAAACCACGGTTTGCATAGGCTCGCGCAGCAAAGCCGTAGTGGTCCCGATCCCCGTTTGCCCAGCCACCTCCATAAAAGAAGACGATGACCGGCTTTTTCCGCTCTGCGGAAGTTTCCTTGGTGCCCCAGATGTTCAACTTCTGGCCGCTCGCCGGGTCGAAGACCAGGTCCGCTGCCAATTTTTCGGCATCGTTCTTTCCTGGCCAGGCAACATCGAGATAGTCGAGCTGGTTCGGGGGGGCAACGAGCCGAGTGAACAGAAACAATGCCGCAGCGACGGCAATCAGGCCAATAAGCAGGGTCTTCATTCAATCTCCAATCAAAAGGCCTCTGCCGGCAATGCCATCATCGCTTCGGCTCCCGACTCGAGCTTACGGCGCAAGGCGCCGCTGTCCGGCATGATTCGTTCAGCAAAAAAGCGAGCTGTCACGAGCTTCGCTTCCATGAACGTCTTGTCTTCCGAACCCGCGTCAAGAGCTGCTTTGGCTGCGGTGGCCATCCTGAGCCACATCAGGCCGACCGAAACAATGCCCATCAGATGCAGATAGGGTGTGGAACCGGCACCCGCATTGTCGGGATTGGCCATGCCATTCTGCATCAGCCACATTGTTGAGGCCTGAAGGTCCCCCAACGCCTTTTCAAGACGTGTTGCATAGTCCGAGAGAGCGACGTTTGATTTTGCAGCCTCAATCTCGGCAGTCACCAGTGCAAAGAACGCACTCACGCCGCGCCCGCCATTTTGCGCGAGCTTGCGGCCGACCAGGTCAAGCGCCTGAACGCCATTCGCGCCTTCATAAATCTGCGTAATGCGGGCATCGCGGACGTACTGGCTCATGCCCCATTCTTCGATGTAGCCATGTCCCCCATAGATTTGCTGCATAGCCGTTGCGACTTCATAACCTTTGTCGGTGCCATATCCCTTGATCACGGGCGTCAGCAGCGAGATCAGGTCGTCGGCCATCTGACGTTCGGCCTCGGTTTGCGCGCTATGGGCAAGATCGACCTGAAGGGCGCCCCAGAGGCAAAGGGCGCGCAGCCCTTCGGTCAACGCCTTCGCTTCCATGAGCATACGACGAATATCCGGATGGACGAGCAGGGTATCGGCCTTTTCCTGCGGATCCTTGGCACCCGTGAGTGACCGTCCCTGACGACGATCCTTCGCGTATTGCAGGCCATTCTGATAGGCAATGTCGCCCTGTGCGAGACCTTGCACACCAACGCCGAGCCGCGCTGCGTTCATCATGATGAACATGGCGGCGAGGCCCTTGTTCTCTTCCCCGACCATGTATCCAATTGCGCCATCATAGTTCATTACACATGTGGCCTGCGCGCGGATGCCCATCTTGTGTTCAATTGATCCGCAACTCACGGCGTTCTTGTCGCCCAAGGAGCCGTCTTCATTCACCAGAATTTTCGGAACAATAAAAAGCGAAATGCCCTTGCTCGATTCCGGAGCATCGGGAGTTTTGGCAAGGACAAGGTGAATGATGTTTTCCATCAGGTCGTGATCGCCGCCTGAAATGAAGATTTTCGTGCCGGTGATGCTGTAGCTGCCATCGCTTTGCGGAACCGCGCGGGTACGAATCAAGCCAAGGTCGGTGCCAGCATGGGATTCGGTGAGGTTCATCGTCCCGCCCCAATCGCCAGAAATCATTTTTGGAATATATTTGGACTTTTGCTCCTCCGAGCCCTTGATCATGATTGCTGCCACGGCGCCCATTGTCAGTCCGGTATACATCCCGAACGATTGGTTTGCGGCCATTCGGAATTCTTCCATTGCCGTGCCAATCACGTGCGGGAGGCCCTGTCCGCCAAATTCTTCGGGAGCAGAAAGGCCGACCCAACCGCCGTCGCGATAGGCGTGATAGGCTTCCTTGAATCCGTCCGGTGTCGTCACACTTCCATCGGCGTGGCGGGTGCAGCCCTGTTCGTCGCCCGACTTGTTGATCGGAAACAGAATGTCTTCGCACATCCGTCCGCCTTCGGTCAGGACCGCTTCGATCATATCGGCGGAGGCATTTTCGAAGCCCGGCAGGTTGGCATAGCGATCGATGCCGATGACATGATCAAAAATGAACCGCGTGTCGCGGACGGGGGCACGATACTGGGGCACGGAACTTCTCCTGGTGAAAAGCCTTGTCAGGCGTCGCCGGGTGCGTCCGCCTTCTTCACAATATCGATGAAACGCGACAATTCATCAATATGGGCATCGATATCCATGCGTTGCCGCTTGAGCAGGTCGATACGCGATTGGCATTTGTCGATTGTCACCACTCGCTGAGCGTGCCTGCCGTCGCCAATATCGTAGAGATCGATCATCTCGCGAATGTCTGCCAGACTGAAACCAACACGCTTGGCGCGCAGAATCCAGGCCAGACGAGCGCGATCGCGCTTGGTATAGATCCGCGTGAGCCCACGCCTGATTGGCGAGATAAGGCCCTCGTCCTCATAAAAGCGCAGCGCACGGGCGGTGACCTTGAACTCGTCGGAAAGGTCGGAAATCGAATATTGGTGCCGGTCGCGCGGATCGACGATTTCTACGGTAGCACTGGACATGCAGGCGTGTTACTTTACGTATACGTAAGCGTCAATCCCGGACCAACGCACCATTCTCGATGCGCCGGAAAAAGCAACTCTCCTCTCCAGTATGGCAAGCTGGGCCATCGGGAAGGCATTTAAGCCAGATTGCGTCCTGGTCACAATCTATCCGCGCTTCCGTAACGTGCAAGACGTGTCCGGACGTTTCACCTTTCATCCAAAGCGCCGCGCGTGACCGCGACCAAAACGTAGCCTTCCCGGTTTCGAGGGTCATGCGGAGTGCATCGGCATTCATATGTGCAAGCATCAAAACCGAGCCCGTTGTTGCATGCGTGCAAACAGCGGTTACAAGGCCATTGTCGTCAAATCGCGGATCGAGTGTCAGGCCGGTTTCAGGCTCGTTCTTCATACCTGCTTTTTAGAGCGGATGACGCTCAGGGCAAGCGGACTCCCACGCCGGAATTTCGCTACTTGGCGTTTTCCCGTCATTGAGCATTACAATTTGGCGGCAAGCCCCTATATGCGCGGCACGGCGCAACTACCGGGCGATTCCAAATGATCACTACTCATCCATTCGATGATGACAAATTGAGGGAAGAGTGCGGGATTTTCGGAGTTTGGGGTGCCGACACAGCTTCAGCGGTGGTGGCTCTAGGTCTGCACGCGCTCCAGCACCGCGGACAAGAGGCTGCGGGGATTACCAGCTGGGACGGAAGCAATTTTCATTCGCATCGCGCAATGGGGCATGTTGCCGGAAATTTCGATCGTGACGACATTATCAATGGCTTGCCGGGAAGCGTAGCCTGCGGGCACGTCCGTTATGCGACGACAGGGGAAACATCGCTTCGCAACGTCCAGCCGCTTTTTGCCGATCTTGCATCGGGTGGATTTGCGGTTTCCCACAACGGCAACATTTCCAATGCGATGACGGTCAAGCGAGACCTTGTGCGCAAGGGTGCAATCTTCCAATCGACCAGCGACACAGAGGTAATCATTCACCTTGTTGCGACCAGCACGTATCGGACGCTGCTCGACAAATTCATTGACGCATTGAAGCAAGTTGAAGGCGCCTACTCGCTGATCTGCCTCACGCCAGAGGGTATGATTGCCTGCAGGGATCCGCTGGGAATTCGCCCTTTGGTCATGGGCAGGTTGGGTGACACTTTTATTTTTGCATCGGAGACTGTCGCGCTCGATGTGGTGGGTGCGGAGTTTGAACGCGAAGTAGAACCCGGTGAAATTGTCATCGTTGCGCAAGGAGAGTTGCGCTCGATCAAGCCCTTTGCCGCTATCAGTCCGCGACCCTGCATCTTCGAGCATGTCTATTTTTCCCGTCCCGATTCAATCGTCGACGGCTCCAGCGTCTATTCGGTTCGCAAGGCAATCGGCGCGCAACTGGCGATCGAAAGCCCGGTTCGTGCTGACCTCGTCATTCCTGTGCCCGATAGCGGAACGCCCGCAGCAATCGGTTATGCCCAGCAATCCGGCATTCCTTTTGAACTTGGCATCATTCGCTCGCACTATGTTGGGCGGACATTCATCCAACCAGGCGATCAGGTTCGGCATCTCGGCGTGAAGCTCAAGCACAATGCCAATCGCGCTCTGATTTCGGGCAAGAGCGTTGTCCTGATCGATGATTCAATCGTCCGCGGCACGACCAGTCTCAAGATTGTTCAGATGATGCGCGATGCCGGGGCAACGGAAGTACACATGCGGATTGCCAGCCCCCCAACACGGCACAGTTGCTTTTATGGAGTGGATACGCCGGAGCGATCAAAGCTCCTTGCGGCCAAGCACAATCTTGAGGAAATGCGGACCTTCATCCATGCGGACAGTCTCGCATTTGTCTCGATCGATGGGCTGTACAAGGCGCTCGGCGAAGATCATCGGGCCGACATACGCCCCCAATATTGCGACGCCTGCTTTACGGGCGACTATCCCACAAGGCTCACCGATCAGGACGACATCGCCCCGGAAAGCCAGTTGAGCCTGCTGGCCGAACGGGTTGTCTGATGGCGGGGCCGCTCGAGGGACAAGTCGCGCTCGTGACGGGCGCATCGCGCGGAATCGGTGCTGCTACGGCAGAAGCACTGGGTCGGGCAGGGGCTCATGTCATCCTGACAGCACGGACGTCTGCCGGGCTGGAGGACGTTGAAGAGCGGATTCACCAGGTCGGCGGCACGGCAACGATTGCACCCCTGGACCTGACAGACCCGGAGAGCATCGGCCGCCTTGCCGTTGCGATTTCGGGGCGTTGGGACAAGCTCGATATCCTTGTGCTCAATGCAGCGATGCTGGGTACTCTCGCGCCAGTCCAGCATCTTGATGCCAAGGAATTTGCGCAGATCTTTACGCTCAATGTCAGCGCTCAGGCCGCCCTTGTTGCTGCCTTTGATGCCTTGTTGCGGAAGAGCGGGAGGGCGCGGCTGATTGGCCTGACATCCAGTGTCGGCGCCACACCTCGTGCTTTCTGGGGAGCTTATGGCGCATCGAAGGCCGCGTTTGACACGCTGCTTGGGGCATATGCCGAGGAGAACCGGAATGCAGGCCGGATTGCTGTAGCCATTGTCGATCCGGGGGCCACTCGCACCAAGATGCGTGCGCAGGCCTATCCGGGGGAGGACCCGGCTTCGCTCAAGACGCCGGACGACGTCGCGGCCAGAATTCTCTCGCTTTTGACCAGCGGATTCGAAACCGGACACAGGGAACGCGTCGGTTAACCAATTCTGGCAGGACGGCGTTAGTCAATTGCGCCGTATCTATCGCTCAGGACCAGCATTGTCAGGAATGAACGATGCACGAAACGCACTCATATCATTCTGCCGCGCAGGAAGATCGCTGCGGCACCAGAGCGCCCATGCGGCTAGCAGCAAAGCTGCGCGCGTCCGGTTCACCCGGCTTCGAGGTTACGGTCTATGATCTTTCGATCAGCGGCTTTTGCTGCGATGCCGTGACAGGAATGAAGCCCGGCGCCATTTGCTGGGTCACGTTGCCTGGCTTGTCGAGCCTCCAGGCGAACGTGATCTGGAATGACGGTTCGCGGGTCGGATGCGCGTTCGATCATCTCTTGAACGTCGCAGTCTATGACCGGATTGTTGCGGTACATGGCACTGCACCTCAATCCTCGGTGTCCAGCGCTCTCTGAACCGCACGGTAAAAGGCCTGTCGTTCGGCCCCGACACCTTCAGGGTCGGTCGCAAGCGGCCAGTTCCCGTTTGAGGCAATCACCAGTTTGCGTTTGGGATCAATGAAGATGCCCTGTCCGAAAATGCCTTGCGCGGCGAAACTGCCATCGTCGTTCGTCCACCATTGATACCCATAGCCGCGGCCAGGAACACCAATATCGGCTTGCTTCGTCGTGGCGCTTGGCAGCCAGTCGTCTGGCAAGACCTTGTTGCCGGCAGCGATACCACCGCCAAGGATGAACATGCCGAACCGGGCATAGTCTCTCAAAGTTGCGGAAATGCAGCATCCGCTGATCTCATGGCCGGTCGCGCCGACCATCCAGGCGGCATCGCGTTCCATACCGAATGGCTTCCAGACTTTCTCGGAGAGGTATGCCGATAGTGTTTTGCCGGTCGCGCTTGAAACCAGCACGCCTATCAGGTTGGTTTCGCCGGTCTTGTAAACCCACTTGCTCCCCGCAGGAGCTTCACGTGGCAATTTGCGCATATAGCTGACGGTAATATCAAACCCGGGCTCGGGTCTTTGCTGGTTGAAAAGCGCCACATCGGATTTAGGATCGGCATAATCCTCGTTCCATTTCACGCCCGATGTCATTGTGAGCAACTGCCCAACAGTGACATCGTCATAGGCCGAGCCTCGCAAGCCTGGGATATAGACCGTCATCTTGTCTTCAAGGCTCTTGATATACCCGTCCTTCAGCGCAGCACCGACAAGCGTTGATGTGAGTGACTTTGCCACCGAAAAACTCGTCCAGCGGCCGTCTGGGCCATAGCCAAGCGCATATTTCTCGAACCGGATCCTCCCATCCTGGACGATCAGCAGCCCGGCGTTTCGCTGATGCTGCATGAAAGCATCGACATCAAGTTCGAGCTTGACCGGCTTTCCCTGTTGCAACGCGAGCACCGGCCCACCGGCTGCAATCGTGTTGGCCTTCGCAATCCTTTCCATCGCGCGGAACGCCGTATCCCGTTGGTCTTGAGTCCAGAAAAGCACATTCTGATCCTTTGGCAGATCGGCAACTTGTTGAGCGTTAGCGCCTGACTGCACCAACGCCAGCGCCAAGATCCATTTCCGCATTGTCGTTCCCCTCCTTGACCAGCGTCACTTGGCCGACGGTGATGCCGCCGCTTCGGAATCCGCCTTCACAATACATCAGGTAATATCGCCACAAAGCCAGAAATCGAGCGTCGAATCCGCCCGGAAGCCGCCCGGCTTCAACTGCCTCGTCAAACCGTATCCGCCAGCGGCGCAAGGTTTCGGCATAGTGCAGCGGATAATATTGCGGATTTTCCCATCGCAATCCCCGCTCTTCAGCCAAGGCTCGAAAGCGGCTTTCAGACAACAGCATTCCGCCTGGAAAAATGAAGGCCTGAATAAAGTCGGCGCCGGCGGCATAGCGTTCGAAAATCGCGTCATCGATGGCAATGAACTGAATGGCTGCCCGTCCACGGGGTTTGAGGCAGCGCGTGACCACGTCAAGATAGGCCGGCCAATAAGCCTGGCCCACGGCTTCGACCATTTCGATCGATGCGATCGCGTCGAACCGCCCCTTGACGTCCCGATAATCGCAAATCTCATAGGAAACGGACCCATTTTCTAGGCGGGCCGACTGTTCCGCCCAAATCCGTTGGGACGGGGAGAGCGTGATTGCGGTGACCCTGTGGCCCAGATTGGCGCAGTGTCGGGAAAAATAGCCCCAGCCGCAGCCGATTTCCAGGATGTCCGATCCGGGCTTGAGGTTCAACCGGTCCACCAGTGTCGCGACCTTGCGCCGTTGCGCCGATTCCAGAGGCTCTTCGGTGCCAAGTGGATCGGCAAACAGTGCGCTTGAATAACTCATCGTCTCATCGAGCCAGCAGCTGTAAAAATCATTGCCAAGATCATAGTGCGCAATGATGTTGCGACGGGCGCCCGTGCACCAGCCGCGCGAGCAAACCGTTCGCCATGTGCACGTGAACGAGGGCGGGCAAGCCGTGATTGCCGATCAATTCCACCATCACAACGGGGGGCAGGAAAATGGAGAATCAGTCATTCAATCCGATGCAGCCGGACCGTTTGGCAAAAGCACCGCGCTGCCTAGCCCGAACCCGCTCGGGCAAGGAGTGCCAATCCCCGGCCGTCAAAGGGAAGCGGCGATGCAGGATGCACGGCGGCACGAATCCGGGTGCGCCTAAGGGCAACCGGAACGCGCGCAAGCATGGGGGCTTTTCTGCCGGGTCCAAGGCAGCATTGGCCTATCTGAAAGCGATTGCGAAAATTGTCCGGAATTGCGATCTCTAGCCCGAAAGCGGACATTCCGGAATCGACCCCATAGCGGACATTGCCACTTTTGCGTTCAACGATATGCTTGCCAGATGGCGAGTGGGCACAACCAATCGAAACGCGATGTGCTTTGGAAACGGTATTGGGCGATCACGCTCGATCACTCCTGCGGCCTTTGCGAACCCATCATGTGGCATCTCGCGCTGAGACGGGACTATGGCGCGATGGTAACGCTTGCCAACACATTTGACGCGCCTGGTAGAATGTCCGATCCATTTAGCAAGATTGGTCTTTGCTATCGGGCAGATCGCGGCGGCTATGAGTATGCGGCCCAACACTTAGCCATGGAAGCCTTTAACAACCGGGATTTGAAGGGGTATCGATACTGGCTTCGCCGAGCATCTCGCTTCGGAGATCCAGAAGTGATGCGCCAATTGAAGCGGTTTGAGACGAGATTACCTCACGGCGTAGCCGGAGATATTGGGCGGCGGAGACCATATCGCTCCGACGAATAGGCGTCACATCAGCCATTGCCCGCTTGCCAACCCTTTTGCGACGAAGCTGACGGGCAGTGAGGGACCCCGTAGCAGACGGAGATCGACATCGTTATGTCCGCTGGAATGGAGGGATCGATGCGAACCAAAGTCATAGAAATTCCTACCAGCGGCATTGTGGACTGGGACACGTTCCACGACGTGTTTGATGCGACGCTCGGGTTTCCTCAATTCTATGGCCGCAACATGAATGCGTGGATCGACTGTCTCTCAAATGCGGATGACGCCAATAGCGGGTTGGTTGCCAATCCGGTTTCAAGCGGTGACCTGCTCACTCTCTCAATAATTGATGCAGCAGAGTTCAAGCAACGCTGTCCCGATCAGTTTGAGACACTGATCGAGTGTGCCGCCTTCGTGAACTATCGGCGGCGGGCAGTGGGTGACGGCCCCATTCTTGCCCTGCTTATCGATGGCAATTTTTCATAGGATGGTAAGTCCGCTTTCCACTCCAAATGAGACGTAGCAGGGAGGCTGAGCACGACCCCATTGCGGACGTTGGTTCAATCCCGCATCATTATCTTGGGAGGATCACCTGCATGCTTTTTGGTCTTGTCGCTCTGGCGAGTGCCGCTTTCGGCGGAGACGCGGAAAAGTGCGACACCGTCGTTGGCGAACTTGTGCCGAACGCACATGTGGCTCGTGAATTGGCCGATGTGATTATCCGAGGCCGCCAGACACCCGAAGAGCGCTCACGTTATGTGTTGCACGTTGAACCGGATGGAGAGACAGGGTGGTTCGTGTTCCAAGGACCTCCTAACGGTTCACCAGATGCAAAAGGCAATGTCACTGTTACGGCCGGGGGTGGTGGACTGGGTATACGGATCGACAAGTGCAATGGCGAAATGAGCAACGTCTATTATCAGCGGTGACGGCAGGCGGCGTACGTCCGCTGACCACAACATTTGTGCCATTACCCTGTGGCAACCATCGGCCCCATTGCGGACATAGCGACCATAGTGCAAATCCCCGATGGGCAGGCGATCAGGCGTTCCTCATCGAGACGAAGAGTTGGCCAAGCTCAGCAACGAAGAGTTGCAATCGGAGCTTGCGCGATCTCGCAGCCGGTTGAGTATTGCGCCGTCGGCTAAGATAGCCAAGCAATGGCGAGAGCGCATTCACTGGCTGGGAGGCGCACTTGCGGCTCGGGACTGAAGGTAAGCTCTCCACCCCATATGAGCCATAATCCGGCAGCAACTTGTCTTAATTAGTCTCGTTTAGCCAGGCCCTTAGTCGTTCCCGCTGCACTTGAGCGTATTCCAGCTCCTTCTGTCTGATCTTTGAGTCGTCTAAGAAGGGAAAGACGGTGTTGTAGGGGTAGTTTGGCTGAGCTTCTGACGTCAGACGTTGAAGGGTTTTGTCGATAAGACAATCGACAGTCCGCCAATCAACCACCGGCCGATCCTCTGCAGTGAGAATTTCCCGCAAGTTTGTCTTGAGCTCTTCAACAGTCATTGCTGAAGCTTATGTCGCGCAATGTCCGTTTTCCACAACTTAGTTGTCACCCAGACAAAGCCACCATCGACTCCATTGCGGACAGCGAGATGATGTTATTATTCGATCCAACCGGGTCCGCTTAAGCCCGGCGCGTTCTTCCAGTCTTTGCGAGTGCCTAAGCCACAATGACCATCGCCCTGGCAGTCAGCAGCTTCATCTATCACATTTTGCAATTCGGTTGCTGTATCGCAGTCAGGCGCACCGCTTGTATCGAGAACAGTAATGGGAACCGGGTCCATACTTCTCGCCAGAAGGAGCAATTCCTTTAGTTTCGAATTCGGGATTGGCTGACCATTCCAGATTATGCCGGTGCCTGAGAAAGCGATGACATTCATCGTGTTAAATGCGGATCGGCCCTGACTCGGCTTAGTCCATCCCGGCAGCAAAGTTGGACACTCGCCGCGCGCAAGCCTCTGGGCGTCGTCGGAGCAGCTGACAGCGCAAAGGGAAAGGATCAATGCAGTCGAAAGCTTCTTCATCGCATAGAGCCAGGGACGGCACGCACTTTGAGCAACTTCCACTTTCCACAACATTTGCGACGAAGCGGTCACGCCGAGAACGACAACATTGCGGACGTTAGGCCTCCGGCTCGGGAAACTCCCACTTGAAGTATTGACGCTCCCGTCGACGAGGCGACTTAACATCGAGCGCCTCAATCTCTTTAGCCCAACGGATGAACTTCGGAACACCGTCACTATCCAGCGCGGCTCGTATCTTAGCCACCCGATCCGATGGCGCTGCTCCGCACGTTACCCAGAACCCGACCTCAAACCATTCAGATGCCTCAGGCTGGAAGGTAGCTTCTAGAGTTTGCTTTCTCTTATAATCCCACCGCGTGAGCATGACTGGTAGTTCAAGACCCCCGTCCGCGACCGCCGATTCTAGCAACAACGGTTTTAGGGGATAGCTCCGACCCTTTGGCAGCTTCTCTGTTTGGGAATTCATGTCACTGTTTTCATCGCGAGCAATTGTTTAGTCAATGGCCGCTTTCCACAACAAAGTCGCCATTCCGGCTAAACTAATTTCATCCCAAAAACGGACATTGAACCCCGGAGGCCTCCAAGAACTAGAGCGCAATAAATTAGGCCGTCAACGGCCCTAGTCCTCGGTCTATTGGGGAGCCTTTATGGGAACGACGCACATAGATTGAAAATAATCTAATTAAATCAATATTAAATGGCGGACAGGGTGGGATTCGAACCCACGGTGAGCGTGAACCCACGCCGGTTTTCAAGACCGGTGCCTTAAACCACTCGGCCACCTGTCCGCTTGAAGGGGCCGCGCATAGCGGAGTCCCTGCCGCTCGCGCAAGCGTCGTTGCGAAAAGGGATGACGCGGCCAGCCCGCCTGTGGCAGAGTATCATCATGCGAACATCTCGTCTTCGCGCCGCCATTGGCCTGGCGTGCCTCCCAGTCGCCTTGGGGGCCAGTGCAGCGCCCGAGATTGTGGCGCAAGGGACGGACCCGTTTCAGGCATTTGTCGGTCAGTTGCGGGTTCAGGCGCTGGCGCAGGGCATTACGGAAGGCACAGTCAATGCCGTCCTTCCGACCCTTTATTTCAGTCAGCGGGTTGTCGACCTGGATCGCGCGCAGCCGGGCGGGCCACCAAACTCCCCGATACCCAAATTTGCACCTTATGCGGCGCAGCATGTCGATGCCGCACGCATTGGCAGGGGCAGGGCCAAGTATCGGGCACTGCTGCCCTTGCTGCAGCGGGTTGAGACTGACACCGGCGTTCCGGAAGCGATCATGGTGGCGATCTGGGGGCATGAAACCAACTATGGCGCCTATACGGGCGATTTCGATCTTGCGAATTCACTGGCGACACTTGCCTATGAGGGGCGGCGGCGGAGCCTTTTTACCACGGAGTTCATCGCAACGCTGAAGCTGATGGATTCCGGCTTCTCGCGGCAAAAGCTGAAAGGAAGCTGGGCGGGGGCGACCGGCTATCCGCAATTCCTGCCCTCAACCTATCTCCGCTACGGGCGGGACGGCGATGGGGACGGCCGCGCGGACATCTGGTCGAGTGAAGCCGACGCGCTGGCATCCATTGCCAATTATTTCGAAGCATCCGGCTGGCGTCGTGACCAGCCCTGGGGCGTGAAGGCAATTGTGCCCGATGAGCTGGACCGCTCGCGCGTTGAAACGCGGCTTTCTGCATCACGCTGTCCCCGCGTCTTTGGGCGTCACAGCCAATGGAAGACGATTGCGCAATGGCGGGCGTTGGGTGTCACGCCGACAGAAAGCAAGGGGATCCGCGAGACCGATCTGGCCACCCTGCTGGAGCCGGACGGGCAGGGGGCCACTGCCTATCTCCTCACCGGGAACTACCGCGTGATCCTCGAGTATAATTGTTCTAATTTCTATGCCCTTTCGGTGGGCCTGCTTGCAGATGAGGTGGTGCGTTAACGGCAGTGCTTGGTCCTTGTGACGCGACGGGCTATCGCGACTCCAGCATCATTTCCCGAGTCGAAAGCAGAAAATGAAACTCCACTTTGCGTTGCCTGCTGTTCTTGTCGCCGCTTCCATACCTGTCAGTGCCGCTGCACCCCCGTTCGAGACGAGCGCGCCTGTTGCCTTCATGATCGATCTTTCATCCGGCGCTGTGCTTTACGCAAAGGATGCGGACCGGCGGATCCCGCCAGCCTCCATGGCCAAGATGATGACAGCGCATCTGGCGTTTCGCCTGATCAAGCAGGGAAAGTTCCGGCTTGACCAGAAATTCACGGTGCGCCCGGAAACCTGGGCGAAATGGCACGGACCCGAAGCGGGATCGACGATGTTCCTTTCGGCCGGCGAGGAAGTGAGCATCGAGAATCTTCTGCATGGCATCGTCACTCTTTCGGGCAATGACGCCTGCGTCGTCCTGGCCGAAGGAATGTTCGGGACGGAGCAGGCTTTTGTTTCGCAGATGAATGCCGAGGCTAAACGCCTTGGCCTTGCCAACACGCAATACGGCACATCGAATGGTTGGCCCGATGGCGGCGTGACCTATACGACAGCAAAGGATCTTGCCGCGCTGGGGCGCGCAACGATTGATGAAACGCCCGACCTGTACAGGAAATTCTACAGCCTGACCCAATTCACCTGGGGCAAGACCCTGGGAGCCGGCGCAGACATCACTCAAGCCAATCGCAACCCGATCCTGGGCCGAATAGCGGGCGCCGATGGCATAAAGACCGGCCATACCGATGAGGCCGGATATGGTTTTACGGGGTCCGCGGAACAAAATGGCCGCCGTCTCGTGATGGTCGTTGCCGGGATCGACACCTTCAACAATCGCATCACCGAATCGGTCAAGTTCATGGATTGGGGCTTCAAGGCCTGGGAATCGAAGCCGCTTGTGGCAGCAGGCAAGGTGGTCGAACAGGCCGAAGTGCAAATGGGAAGTGCCTCAACGGTTGGCCTTGTGGCTCCGCGCAATATTGCCGTCACACTGCCAACGGGCGCGTCTGCCAATATGAGCATCAAGGTGGTCTATGATGGACCGATCAAGGCACCCATCGCCAAGGGACAGCACATTGCGGACCTTGTTGTCTCGACGCCGGATACCATTCCGCAAATCATGCCTTTGGTAGCGGAAGATGCCGTATCTGAAGCAGGCTTTTTCGGTCGCGTTTGGGCCGGTTTGATGTCATTCTTCGGCGGGTGAGCGGGAAATTCATTACTCTGGAAGGTGGGGAGGGCGTCGGCAAGTCGACCCAGCTCAAGGCGCTCGCCGAGGCAATACGGGCAAGGGGCCATTCTGTTGTCACAACGCGGGAACCCGGCGGCAGCCCCGGCGCGGAAGCAATCCGCGCCCTGCTTATGACCGGCGATGTCGATCGCTGGAGCCCGCGAGCAGAAGCACTGCTCTTTGCAGCCGCACGCGCTGATCATGTGGAAAAGACGATCCGTCCTGCCTTGGCGCGCGGTGAATGGGTTTTGTGTGATCGCTTCATCGATTCAACGCGCGCTTATCAAGGAGGAGCGGGCGGCTTGAGCGATAGCGATATCATGGCGCTGCATGGTGTCGGCAGCGCCGGCCTGATGCCGGATCGAACGCTTGTACTGACTCTTGACCTTGATCAGGCCGCAGGCCGAGCGGAAGCCCGGGATGGGGGAAAGGCAGATCGTTTTGCGCTCCAGCACGAGCAATATCACCGGGACGTGGCCAACGCTTTCCAGGCAATGGCGGTTGCGTCGCCAGAGCGCATGCGCCTTGTGTCGGCGGTGGGCAGCCCCGAAGAGGTGACGGCGCTGTCGCTGGCTGCGCTCGGTGACCTATTGTGAGCAGCCTGGTCGGCCACGATGGCGTCATGACCAATTTTTTGAGCGCGATGCGCAGCGCTCGTATGCACCACGGGTGGCTGTTTGTCGGGCCAGAAGGCGTTGGCAAGGCAACTGCTGCAATGGCGCTTGCAAAGCGGTTGCTCTGCGAAGCCGCGGACCCAGCTCTTCCGAGGGATGGATTGGAAGTTCCGGCTGGTCACCCGATCGGCAAGTTGGTGGAGGCTCACACCCACCCCGATTTCATCCTTCTCGAACGGCTGCCCAAGGATTTGAAAGCGATCAGGGATGTGGAACGGAGAGACTGGCCGACGGATATCGAACGCGCCAGAAATATTACAATTGATCAGGTTCGTGCGCTCGGCAGTATTTTTGCACTGACGCCCACATATTCCCGATCTCGTGTCGTTCTGGTGGATGCAATCGACGACATGGAGCGCGGTGCTGCCAATGCCCTGCTCAAAAGCCTGGAAGAGCCACCCCAAGGGACCATCTTCCTTTTGGTCAGCCATGCACCCGGTCGCCTTTTGCCGACGATCCGGTCTCGATGCCGCTCGTTGCGATTCGGCGCTTTGGGCGAAGATGCAATGCGCACTGCCTTGCAGCGCACGCTTCCCGACATTGGCGATGCTGAACTTGCTGCGCTGGTTGCTGCTGGTGAAGGCTCGCCAGGAAGGGCGCTCAGCTTTGCTGGCCTCGATCTTGCAAAAATGGAGGATGCCCTCCGTTCGATTGCGCTTGGCGGGGACGCCGACAACGGGATCAGGGCTGAATTGGCCCAATCGCTCTCAGCCAAGCAAGCGCAGCGGCAGTATGAAGCCTTTCTGAGTCGCGCGCCGACATTCATTGCGGAACAGGCCCGCCTTCGGCAAGGAGCGGCGCTTACTTCCGCAATTGATGCCTGGTCCGCAGCACGAGGCCTTGCAGAAAGTGCCATTCGCCAGTCGCTTGATCCGCAAATGACAGTCTTCTCGCTTGCGGGCCATGTCGCGGCCCTTGTCCCGGGAGCGAAGGACGCTAAAGCCTGACCGCATGTCTGGCGAACCCTTCTATATCACCACTGCAATCAGCTACCCCAATGGGCGTCCTCACATCGGTCACGCCTATGAGGCCATTGCCGCAGATGCGATTGCGCGATTTCATCGGCTTTCGGGGCGCGACGCAAGACTGATTACCGGAACTGACGAACACGGTTTGAAAATGGTGCAGACCGCAGCTCGCGCTGGCGTCAGCACGCGAGCACTTGCCGACGAGATGTCTGGTTATTTCAAGGATATGTGTGCAAAACTTAACATAGAATATACTCAATTTGTGCGCACGACAGAGCCGCGCCACCATGAAGCGAGTATAGCACTGTGGAAGGGAATGGAGGCCGCCGGCGATCTCTATCTGGATCGCTATGAGGGATGGTATTCGGTCCGCGACGAAGCGTTTTACGATGAAAAGGAACTGGTTGACGGGGAAGGGGATGTTCGCCTTTCGCCACAGGGCACGCCCGTTGAATGGACGACGGAGGAAACCTGGTTCTTCCGTTTGTCCCGATATCAGGAACCGCTTCTCAAACTCTTTGCAGAAAACCCAGATTTCATCCGTCCGGAGAGCCGCCGCAATGAAGTGCTGCGCTTTGTCGAAGGCGGCCTGAAGGATTTGAGCGTTTCGCGAACGAGTTTCGATTGGGGCGTGCCGGTGCCCGGTTCCCCGGGGCATGTCATGTATGTCTGGGTCGATGCACTGACCACTTACATGACAGGCGTTGGCTATCCCGTGCTTGACGGTGATTTTGCGCGCTATTGGCCAGCCGATATCCACCTGATCGGGAAGGACATTGTTCGTTTTCACACAGTCTATTGGCCCGCATTCCTGATGTCTGCCGGCTTGCCATTGCCGAAGCAAGTCTTCGGACATGGATTCCTTCTCGCACGCGGCGGCGAAAAAATGTCCAAATCAGCCGGAAATGTGATTGATCCGCTGGAACTGGCCGATGGTTTCGGTGTCGACCAACTGCGCTATTTCCTGCTGCGTGAAGTGAGTTTCGGTCAAGACGGGAGTTACAGCGAAGAAGCGATCGTGACGCGATGTAATGCGGATCTGGCCAATAATTTTGGCAATCTGGCGCAGCGTTCACTTTCGATGATTGCCAAGAATTGCGATGGGAAAGTGCCGGAACCTTCAAAGCCTGATCCTGCCGATGCGACGTTGGTCGACGCCGTTTCAGCCGCGCAAGGCGCAGTCGAGGTCGCGATGGAGGAGCTTGCCCTTCATTCGGCAATCGAAGCGATTTGGGCCGCAATGAGCGCGGCCAACCTGTACTTTGCCGATCAGGCTCCCTGGGCTGTGCGCAAGGAAGACCCCGCCCGTGCGGACACGATCCTCTACAATACAGCCGAGGCCATCCGGCAGTTGGCAATTTTGGCGCAATGGGTCATTCCAGATGGTGCGGGCAGGATATTAGACTTGCTTTCTCAGTCAGAAGATGCACGTAATTTCAATACTTTGGGGTTGAAACTTCAATCTGGACTTGCACTTCCGCCGCCGTCCGGCGTTTTTCCGCGGCTCGAGCTGGCGGGCTGATGTTTGTCGATTCTCACTGTCACCTAAATTACAAGGGGCTGATCGAGGATCAGGCGGGCGTCATTGCGCGAGCGGCGGCAGCCGGGGTAATCGGGATGCTCAACATTTCCACGCGGGAGAGCGAATGGGATGACGTCGTGCATGTCGCCGCCCGATCCCAAAATATCTGGGCCTCCATCGGTATACATCCGCATGAAGCGGATACACATCCCGATGTCGATACCGTAAAACTTGTTGCGGCCTCGGCACATCCAAAGGTTGTTGCAATCGGGGAGACAGGCCTCGACTATTATTACGACCATTCCGACCGGGCCCGCCAGAGAGCCAGTTTTCGATCGCATATAGCTGCAGCGCGCGAAACCGGTCTGCCGCTGATTGTCCATACCCGCGACGCAGAGGCCGACACAGCGGAAATTCTCGCGGAAGAAATGGGGAAGGGGCAATACAGCGGCGTTATCCACTGCTTTACGGCAAGCAGACAATTCGCCGAAACGGCTCTCGATCTCGGATTGTATATCTCAATTTCGGGTATTGTTACATTCAAGAACGCCAAGGATTTGCAGGAGACTGCAGCAGTACTTCCTGAATCCAGACTGCTGATCGAGACAGACTCTCCATTTCTGGCGCCTGTGCCGCACCGTGGGCGTCCTTGTGAGCCCGCCTATGTTGCCGATACGGCACGCTTTCTTGCGGAACTGCGCGGTGTATCGGTTGATGTCCTCGCATCGCGCACACGGGACAATTTCTTCAACCTATTCGCCAAGGCCATGCCAGCATGACCTCCGATCAGACAGCGAACCTTCTCTATTCGCTGCTGTTTCTTGTTTTGGTGGTTTCGAGTCTCGCTGCGCGGCGTTTGCCGATCGGCATTGCCGTTAGATATGCCCTTGCTTGGCTGGCCATCTTCGCTGGAGCGGCTGTTCTATATTCGTTCCGCGGCATTGCACGGCAGGGTTGGGAACAGGTCCGTACGGAATTCTTTCCGGGGGCACCGATTCAGGATGGCAAGACAATTCGGGTCAGAATGGAAGAAGACGGTCATTTTCATGTGGACGCACAGGTCAATGGGCATGCGCTCAAATTCCCTATCGACAGCGGGGCAACGACCACAACCTTGTCGCAAATTGGCGCCAGCGCTGCTGGCGTGCCAATTGATGCATATGGATTTCCAGTTGCGACGCAGACTGCGAACGGCGTGGCTATGATGAAGCGCGCACGTATTGGATCGTTGAGCATTGGCAGTATCGTGCGTACAGATTTTCCAGTTCTGGTGTCAGCTGATCAAGAGGACGCGGTAAACCTGTTGGGGATGAACTTTCTGTCGTCGCTCAGTAACTGGCGGGTTGAAGGTCGCGAGATGATATTGGAGCCCTAGGGGCCCAATCATATCGATATCAATATTTTACATAATGTATATTATCGGACTAAAAGATGTATCATGCTTCAGACCCCCCTCGCGCAGATATCCGCCCTTTGGCTGAGATCATGGAAAGGCTTCGCAATCCTGAATCCGGCTGCCCATGGGACATCGTGCAGGATTTCAATTCCATTGCGCCCTATACGATCGAGGAAGCCTACGAAGTTGCCGACGCGTGCGAGCGCGATGACATGCATGCCCTCAAGGACGAATTGGGCGATCTCCTGCTTCAGGTCGTCTTTCACGCAAGGATGGCAGAGGAACGCGGTGCGTTCGATCTTTCCGATGTCATTGCGACAATCTGCGACAAGATGGTCCGGCGTCATCCTCATGTCTTTGGCCCACAGGGGTCGGTCGCCGATTGGGAAGGCATAAAGGCGAGCGAGCGGGCCGAAAAGCATGAAGACAAGAGCGCAGTTGCAGGGGTTGCTTTAGCTCTTCCTGCGCTGTTGCGAGCCGAGAAACTGCAGAAGCGCGCGGCGAGAACCGGCTTTGATTGGCCCGATGCTACCGGTGCCCGCGCCAAGGTCGAAGAGGAAATTTCCGAACTAGAGTGTGCCGGAACACAAGACGAGAAAGAGGACGAGCTGGGGGATCTTCTTTTCAGTGTCGTCAATTGGGGCCGCAAACTAGGTCTCGATCCCGAAGCGGCATTGAGACGCGCCAATGCAAAATTCGAGCGTCGGTTTCGCACTGCAGAACAGATTGGTGGCGAAGGATTCAGCACAATGACGCTCGATGAAAAGGAGTTGCTTTGGCAGGCAGCCAAGCGGGCTCAGGATGAGGATCGGGCCTGAAATCTTGCAAAATCGACGTCTGAAAGGCGCACTCTGATCTTCAGGCGATCCTTTTCCAACTTTTCCTCTTCGACGGCACCGTTGGCATGGAGCCATGCAATTCCTGCCCCATCGCTGGTGTCGAGCTCGATTTGTCTCGTGCGATGTGCTTGCGTCAAATGATCTGAAAGATGCTTGCCGAGCGCCTCAATACCCTCACCGGTGAGCGCAGAAATCAAAACGACATCGGTGCGTCGTTTCGCCTCGGAAATGCGCATTTCTCGCGTTTCTGGATCAAGCAAGTCAACCTTGTTCCAGGCTTCAATGACGGGGGCCCCCTCCTCTCCGCCAGCGCCAATTTCG
The DNA here is from genome assembly GCA_016704425.1 of Sphingomonadales bacterium. GTDB lineage: Bacteria > Pseudomonadota > Alphaproteobacteria > Sphingomonadales > Sphingomonadaceae > Aquisediminimonas. Next base: position 188,507 of record JADJAC010000002.1, on the reverse strand, counting down.
GCCATGACGCGAACGACATCTTCTCGCTGCGCTTCAGTATCGGGGTGCGCAATATCGCGGACATGGATAATTATATCTGCATCGATCACTTCCTCGAGAGTCGCATGGAAGGCGGCTACGAGTTGCGTTGGCAGTTCTGAGACAAAACCAACCGTATCGGAAAGGATCGCCTTTTCTATTCCGGGAAGCGAAATCTGGCGCATTGTGGGATCAAGCGTCGCGAAAAGAAGATCTTCAGCCATGACAGAAGCGCCAGTCAGGCAATTGAAAAGGCTTGATTTTCCAGCATTGGTATAACCCACGAGCGCAATTGTCGGCCAAGGCGCGCGGGTCCTTCTGTCGCGATGCAGTTTTCGCGTTCGGCTAAGATCCGCGAGTTCGCGACGCAGTTTTGCCATTCTGTCGCGGATCATTCGCCTGTCAGCTTCTATCTGTGTTTCTCCGGGGCCGCCAAGAAAACCGAAGCCGCCGCGCTGCCGCTCAAGATGGGTCCAGCTGCGGACCAATCGACCGGCCTGATAATCGAGATGCGCTATTTCGACCTGAAGGCGCCCTTCAGCGCTTGCGGCGCGTTCCCCGAAGATTTCAAGGATCAGCCCGGTTCTGTCGATAACCTTGGTATCGAGCGACTTTTCCAGGTTGTTTTGCTGGACCGCTGTCAGGGTGCCATCAACGATGACAACATCAACGTCATACGCCTTTGCACTGGCCCTGATGTTATCCACCTGCCCCGATCCGAACAGCGTGGCAGGTTTTGCTGCACGGATGCGAAACACAGCTGTGTCGCGAACATCAAGGCCGATGGCCGCCGCAAGCCCGACAGCTTCTTCAAGGCGGGCGTCCGCGCTCCGCAAGCCACCTTTGCCAAAATCAGGGAGAACGACGAGCGCCCGGGCTCCGCGGGTAACGCCATCATCTTCCTGTCTTTGAAAGACGCTCAAGTGGCGTCCGCTTCGCCCTCTTCGGCGAGATTTATCGGATGCGTTGGCTGGATCGTCGAAATCGCGTGCTTGTAAACCAACTGCGCAAAATCATCCCGCTGGAGCAGCAGGCAAAACAGATCATAGGCGGCGATGTCACCCTGCAGCATCACGCCGTTCACGAGGAACATCGTCACGGGATTCTGCGTCCGCTGGACGGCACCAAGGAAAACATCCTGGAGGCCGCGTTTTCGATCGCCCTGTTCAAAAAGTGCTGCAATACCAATCAGATCGACACTCGCCGCTGGCATAACCGTTGAAATAGCATGTTTGTAGATCAACTGGCTCTGGCCATCGCGGCGCAATAGCACTGAAAAATTGTCAAACCAGGTAATGATCCCCTGCAACTTGACGCCCTTGACGAGGAACATCGTCACCGGGGTCTTGTTCTTGCGCAGGTTGTTCAGAAACAAATCCTGAAGATTGTTCGACTTTTCGGGCATAGATCAACCTCTTGTTCTTGGCGGGTCATCGCCCGCGCACGTGCCGTTACGCGGCATCGCTTGCGTCCATGCGCTGAACGCATCTTGGTCTCTAGTCGATTAAATTCCGGACGTCAGCCCTGTTCTTCTTCTTCGCCTCGACATTCGACCATACCAAGTATCTTGAGCTTTCGATGCAGCGCGGATCTCTCCATTCCGATAAATGTTGCGGTCCGGGATATGTTTCCGGAAAAACGACGAATCTGGACTCGAAGGTATTCGCGCTCAAAGGTTTCGCGAGCTTCTCTCAAGGGTGCACCCATCATCGCGTTGGCCGCTCCGCGCGTCACCGCACCACCCTCACCAAGGATTTCCTGCGGCAGCATATCCACATCGACACGATCGATCCTGTCGGTAGGTGCCAGGATGACTGTCCGTTCGATGATGTTGCGCAGCTGCCGCACATTTCCTGGCCAGTCATAGGCTTGTAGAGCCGCAATCGCGTCGGAAGCGAACGCCGGCATCGAGAGTCTGCGCTCCGCTGCAAACCGCGCGATGAAATGTTCGGCAAGGACCGGAATGTCCTCACGCCGCTCGGCAAGCGACGGAATATGAACAGGAACGACATTGAGCCGGTAGTAGAAATCCTCTCGAAAGCGCCCGGCAGCGATTTCTTCGAGCAGGTCCCGCGAGGTTCCCGAAACCACGCGGACATCCACCTTGACCATTCGGGTTCCACCAACACGCGTAAAGCTCTGATCCGTAAGAACCCTCAAGATGCGAGCTTGGGTCGTAAGCGGCATATCCGCAATCTCGTCCAGGAAAAGCGTGCCGCCATGCGCCTGCTCCATCAGCCCGGGGCTAATATCGGCTTCGCTGCGTTCCACTCCAAAAAGTTCTTCATCCACACGCTCGGGAGTCATGCGCGCCGCGCTCGCCACCACGAATGGTGCAGAAGACCGCGGGCTCCATTTGTGCAACAGCCGAGCCGCCACCTCCTTGCCTACCCCAGCAGGCCCCGTCAGAAGTACGCGGCTTCCAGTCGGCGCTACTCGTTTGAGTGTCGCCCGGACAGCGTTGATCGCGCTCGATGTCCCGGTCAGTTCATCTTCAAAGCCTATCTGGGCACGAAGGCTCTCGTTTTCGCGACGCAACCGCTGGGTCTCGGTGGCGCGACCGATCAGGTGAAGCAGGCGCTCTGCTTCAAACGGCTTTTCGATAAAATCTGCAGCGCCCCGGCGCACCGCCGCAACTGCAGTGTCAAGGTTGCCATGGCCTGAAATCACCAAAATCGGCAGGGACGCGTCCCGCCGCTTGATTTCATCGAGCAGGTCAAGGCCATCCAGGCGTGAGCCTTTCAACCAGACATCAAGCAATACCAGCGAGGGGCGCCGATCGGCAATCGCAGCCAAAGCCGCATCACTATCGGCGGCGCAGCGTGCTTCGTAGCCATCATCTTCGAGCACTCCGGCAACGAGTTCACGAATGTCGCTTTCATCATCAACAATCAGGATATCGAGCGCCATCGTTATCGGCCTCCATCTCGAGTAAGTGCAGTAGGCAGGGACGCACCGGCATCGCCAAGCGGGACGGCTTCCTCCCGGTCGTCTGACAAGTTTGCGCCCGTCGCGGCGAAGCGGAGCGTGATCAAGGTGCCGCCCCCTCGCCCATCTGAAAAGTCGAGTGTACCCCCATGCTCCTCGACAATTTTTTTGACGATTGCGAGGCCGAGGCCCGTGCCCTTTTCGCGGGTCGTCATATAGGGCTCGGCAAGGCGGTCTCGCTCCTTCGGCAAGCCAATGCCGTTATCGGCAACTTGCAGCGTGATTGATCCATCAGCATCCCTGCCCATGGAAACAGAAACCCTTCCTCCAGCGTCCGCTTTCGCTTCCACCGCTTCCACAGCATTCTTGACAAGATTCGTTAGGGCCTGGCCCATTTGACGGCGATCACAGACCAGCTGCAGGCCAGGATCAGATGCCTCAATTGAAAAGGCAATTGCTGGATGGGCGATCTCATGAAGGAAAACCGCTTGGCGACAAATATCGATCAGGGATTCTTCGTGAAAAACCGGCTTGGGCATGCGCGCGAACGATGAGAATTCATCGACCATGCGACGAAGATCCCCAACCTGCCGAACGATCGTATCGGTCAAGCGCTCGAAGGTCGCCGGATCTGTCTGGATTTCTTTTCCGAACCGGCGCTTCAGGCGTTCGGCAGCCAATTGGATCGGCGTCAGCGGGTTCTTGATTTCATGAGCGATCCGCCGCGCAACATCCGCCCATGCGGCACGGCGCTGGTCTGTCAGCTGCGCAGTGATATCATCGAATGTCAGCACGTGCCCCTGTTCATCGCGCGTGATTTTGACGGCGAGGGTCCGAGGCTCTTCGGTGCCAGCCAGATGGACAATGGCTTCCGACTCGCCGCGATCCAGCATAGCGCCCAGTTCCGGCGCGAGCTGGGTCAGTGACGGTGCGGTGTCCGGTCCGGCTGCCAACAATTCCATTGCGGACCGGTTCATCACACTGACACGCCGGTCTTCACCGACGGCGATGACGCCGGCAGTTACGCCCGAGAGAACGGCTTCGATGAAGGCGCGACGTCGATCAATAAGGTCGGAAGCGGCGATGATCTCGTTGCGCTGTGCTTCGAGGCGACTTGTCATGCGATTGAAGGCGCTGGTCAGGACGCCCAGTTCATCGCGCGTAGGAGCCTCTTCCACGCGCGCCGTCAAATCGCCGGCGGTCACGCGCTGCGCCGCATTCACAAGTTCGCCGACTGGCTTTACCAGCCTGTCTGCTACCTGCAGCGCGACCCACACTGCGACCCCGACAATGAGCAATGTCATCAACAGCAAAGCGGCGTGGAACTGAAGCTGAAGCGTTCTCGATCGTTCAACCAGATCATCATAGTTTTTCAGAACAAGGGAAAACCGCTTGGCCTGTTCGCGTGCCTGTGGAGAGCTGACCCGGGCGGCATAAACGTAAACGTCTGGCGCACCCGGTAGCGGGGCAATGGCCTGCATCCTGCCACCGGAATCCTGAAAGAATGTTTTTCGCGTGGCTCGCAACTGTTCGACGATTGCTGGCGGCACCCAGTTATCGGTTGGCCTGTCGTATGGGTTGACCAGTGCAAGCGACTGCGAACCGTTTTTTGCGGAAAAGCGAACAATTGCAGCTTCCGACAATTCCCGCACATAAACCTGGTATGCAAAGTTCTCGTTGAATGCCTTGCTATCGATTGGCGCTACGGAGAGGTTGAAACTGAGATCGCTCGCCATCAATTCGGTTTCCCGGACGATCCTCTCCTGTTTTTCGTTGTAAAAGGTTTGCGACAGGGTGTTCGCATTCTCGAACATGCTCCGTGCACGATCAGAATACCAGAATTCGACGCCGTATTGGAAAAGCAACGACGCGAAAATCACCAGCATAAGTACAGGAATGCTGGCGACCAGAGAAAACAGCGCGACAAGCCGCACATGTAATCGGCCATGCCCCCCGATCGGCGAATTTGACGCCCTCCGCATCGCAATGCGCCTGCCCGCAAGGACGATCAGAGCGATTGCCGGGATAAGGTTCGCAATCAGCAGGAGAGCAACCAGCGGCGGCGTCAGAAGTCTTTGGCCCGGCTCGCCTCCCGTAAGCACAAGATAACTCACCACCCCCGTTGCAATCAGCGCTGCAAGAGCTCCGAATTCAACATAGGCCAGCCATCCGTTTCTGCGTGCCATCACCGCAAACCATCGCGGTAGGCGTCCAAAGGCAGAAGGCGAAATGGAATTCATTGTTGCAATGATACAACGTTAGAGTGGTATTTCCAACACACTCTTTGGGATCGATGACGCGAGTGATCCAGATTTCAAACCTTTCCACCGCGTCCAAGCGCCGGGTCGATGCCAAGATCAACCAGCTTCTTGCGAAGGGTGTTTCGATTGATCCCAAGCAATTTGGCAGCGCGAATCTGATTGCCGCGGACTGCGACCATTGTCGCGCGCAGAAGCGGCCTTTCAACCGTCTCCAAAAGACGCTGGTGCAGTCCGTCTGGCGGCAAACTGCTTTGATGGCGCGCAAAATAGTTGGAGAGATATTGTTCGATGGCAAGCGAAAGGCCTTCATCGGCAAAATGCGCTTCCGGCAATGCCGGAGCCAGTTCTTGTGCTGCGTCCAACTGTTGTTCGACCAGGCTTGCGGATATGACATCATGACGTGAGAGGACTGCAAGTCGCCGCATAAGATTTTCAAGTTCACGCACGTTGCCAGGCCAATCATGCGTCAGCAGGCGCGCGCTACCGCTTTCATCCAGCCGTTTGCGGGGCAGACCCTCCTTCGCCGCAATTTCGAGAAAATGACGTGCAAGCAAGGCGACATCTTCTCCCCGTTGCCTGAGTGCGGGCAAGGTAATCGGAATGACGTTGAGTCGATAATAAAGATCCTCGCGAAAGGCGCCTTCTGCAATCAGTTCGGGCAGGTTCTTGTGCGTTGCTGCAATGATCCGGACATCGGCCCTGATGGGCCGATTGCCGCCAACTGTCGTAAACTCGCCCGATTGCAGGACGCGCAAAAGCCTCGTCTGGGCGTCCATCGGCATATCACCGATTTCATCGAGAAACAGACTGCCGCCGGCGGCCTGCTCAAAACGGCCCGCCATGCGATTTTGAGCGCCCGTAAAGGCACCTCTTTCATGCCCGAACAGATCTGCTTCAATCAATTCGCGCGGAATTGCGGCCATGTTCACGGCGACAAATGGTTTGGCCTTGCGCGGGCCCAGATCATGGATCGCCCGCGCAACTAGTTCTTTTCCGGTCCCGGACTCACCCAGGATAAGGACCGAAAGATCATTTGGAACGACGCGGGCAATAGTCCGGTACACATCCTGCATGGCCGGAGAACGTCCGATCAGCGGTAAGCCGCCATTATCGTCAGACGTCTGGGCCGAAGAGGATTGCGCCTGCTTTCGCCGCAAGCCGTCGCGGACGGCCCGGCAAAGCTCATCCAGATCAAATGGCTTGGGCAAATACTCGAAAGCGCCCTGCTCTGTCGCGCGAACCGCCGTCGAGAGGGTATTCTGCGCAGAAAGCACAATAATCGGCAAATCAGGCCAGCGCGCCAGAAGCGCCGGTACATTGTCCAGTCCGTTTCCGTCGGGCAACACAACGTCGGTGATCAAGATATCAGGCGTGAAGCTTTCAAGTTGCCGAGTCTGGTCTGCGACGCTTTCAGCAGCGACAACCATGTGTCCTTCTCGGCGCAGCGCTTCTGACACCACCGTACGAATTGCCTCATCATCATCGACAAGTAGAATTCGACCCGACGTCATAAAATCTGACTTTCCGCACGTTGGAGGAGAAGTCGGAAAACCGTCATTTCAGGATATCCTTCCCGGGAGTATTGTATGATGCCCCCCATGTCCCGCATCAGCTTGTCGGCAATGGCCAAACCCAAGCCGCGCCCTGCCTTCTTAGTTGATACGAATGGGTCGAACATGTCATCGGCCAATTCCGGAGGAGCGCCAGGGCCATCATCAATCACGCACAATTCGATCGGGAGCGAACGCCTGCGCTTCCCGGCTTCGCCCGCAAGCGAAACACCTTGTCGATAAGCCGTCCTGATGCGAACCGTCCGCGTTTCGCCTTCAGCGGCGGTTTCGGCAGCATTCTTCAGAAGATTTAGAAGAATCTGGACAAGGGAATCGCGGTGTACCAGCACTGGAGGCAACGACGGATCATAACTGTCGACAATCCGAAGTGCAGATCCAAATCCGCTTTGTGCCACCTGCCGAACATGATCAATGATTTCGTGGATATTATCCGGTGCAGGGGTACGTGGTCGGGTGTCGGTAAAACCTTCCATTTGGTCCAGCAGCGCGGCAATCCGATCAACCTCGGTGCGGATCAGTCTCGTCATGCGGGCATCGTCGACGCTGGCGCGGCTTTCGAGCAATTGGGCAGCACCCCGAATGCCCGAGAGCGGGTTTTTGATCTCGTGTGCCAACATCGCCGCCACACCAATCGCGCTGCGCGTTCCACCCGCGCGCTCAAGCCTGTTGCCCATGCGATAGGCCGCCGCCGCCGCGTGAATGGAAACAAGCCTCCACTCTGGCCAATCGGCGAATGGTGTAGCCACGAAGTCAGCCCTGAAATTGGTGCCTCGCGTCGTCGCTAGGTCGACTTCATAGGCCGCAAACGGCCCAATTGCGGCAGCGTCGAATCCAGGCGGCACATTCAGGATATCCGCCAGTTTCTGCCCCAAAAGATGCGTTGCGCTAATGTTGAGAGCGGCCTCACCTGCCGCGTTGACGTCTGCGATCCGCCCTTCGGGATCAATGATCAGGACGGCGGTCTGCAGCGCCACGAGAACAGCAGACGCATCAGGCTTGTTCGTCATGTCATGCAGCTGCGCGGCTCAGCCAGGGCGTATAGAAACGCTCAAGCTCTTCCAGCACCGTTCGCGAATCCTGGATCTGGTTGATTCTGTTGCGGAACTCGGCGGATCCCGGAAGCCCCTTAGTATACCAGCCAATATGCTTGCGTGCCATGTTGACGCCAGTCAACTCTCCATAATGTTCGAGCATCGAGACATAATGATCTGTAATCAGGTGATATTGCTGTTCGATTGAGGGATCCGCAGCGCTGACCTGCCCGGTCAGTGCAGCCATGACCTGTGCTAGGAGCCAGGGCTTTCCATAGGCCCCGCGTCCGATCATCACGCCATCCGCTCCTGATTGTTCAAGTGCAGCGGTTGCGTCGGCAACCGAACATATGTCGCCATTGACGATAACCGGGATGGAAACTGCCTCCTTCACCTTGGCCACAAAGGCCCAATCTGCCGTGTCACGGTACATCTGGCACCGCGTGCGGCCATGAACGGTGATGAGCTTTGCGCCCAGATCTTCGGCAATATGAGCCAGCTCCGGGGCATTGAGACTGTGGTGATCCCAACCCATGCGCATCTTGACGGTAACGGGCACACTGACTGCGTTGACAGTTGCCTCGATGATCGCGGCAGCAAGCGGCAGATCGCGCATCAAGGCCGAGCCAGCATCTCCGTTGACGACCTTTTTGACCGGGCAACCCATGTTGATGTCAATGATTGCCGCACCGCGATCCTCGTTCAAACTGGCCGCATCGGCCATTTCTTTGGGCGCGCACCCTGCCAGTTGCATCGATACTGGTTCTTCAATTCTGTCCCAGGCCGCCTTCTGTAGCGACTGGCGCGTTTCCCGTATCATCGCCTGGCTCGCGATCATTTCCGTGACGTTCAGGCCCGAGCCAAAGCGGCGGACAAGCGTGCGGAACGGCATATCCGTAACACCCGTCATGGGCGCCAGGATAACAGGAGCTTCGATCTTGACCGGGCCGATCGCTATTGGCTTCAACAATTGCATATTCTGCCTAAAAATTCAGCACTTCCCTATCCAATTTCATGTTGCGGTGCAACACCCCTTCCGCGCTGCTCCTGACGAAGCTAAGGGCCCGCAATGACTGTCGCTGCCCTCATTGTTGCTGCTGGCAAAGGCGATCGTGCGGGTGGTGCGGTCCCAAAGCAGTTTGCGCGCCTTGGTGGCAAGGCTATGCTCGCTCATTCCATCGATGCATTTCTTGCTCATCCGAAAATCGGGATCATTTGCCTCGTGATCGGCGAGGGCCAAAAGGCACTTGCGATGGAGGCGTTGGGTGACAGGAAAGTCACCGCCATAGTCACTGGCGGCGCCGAGCGTCATGATTCCGTGTGTGCAGGTCTTGCGGCGCTGGAGGGGCTTTCGGTTACGCAAGTGCTGATTCATGACGCCGCCCGCCCCTTTTTGTCTTCCGAGATGATTGATCGGCTCATTGGAGCTCTCGACAAAGCAGACGGTGCGATTCCAGCCCTTCCGGTTGTCGATACGCTCGCTCGCGGCAATGATACTTTGGGTGACACGATCAACCGGTCTGGGCTATTGCGGATACAGACACCGCAAGCCTTTCGCTATGACGCCATCATGACGTCGCACACTGTCTGGAATGGCGGAATTGCGACAGATGACGCGCAGATGGCGCGTGCTGCCGGCTATGAAGTCGCGATTGTGGAAGGCGATCCAGTGCTCGAAAAGATTACTCATGCCGAGGATTTCATCGCAGCAGACCGTCGACTTCGCGCGGTGCGCACAGGAATGGGATTCGACGTGCACAGACTTGAACGAGGCAAGGACCTCTGGTTATGCGGGCTCAAGCTTGACCATGATTTCGGGCTGGCTGGCCATTCGGATGCTGACGTTGCGCTTCATGCCGTTGTCGATGCTGTTCTGGGCGCTATCGGCGACGGCGATATAGGCAGTCATTTTCCGCCAAGCGATGCCAAATGGAAAGGCGCACAGTCTTCGGTATTTGTCGATCACGCTCGCGCGCTGGTTGAATCGCGTGGCGGCACAATCGAACACGTCGATCTGACGATCATTTGCGAAGCCCCCAAAATTGGGCCTTATAGAGATGAAATGCGCGCGCGTTTGGCCGCCTTGCTTGAGATCGATATCGGCAAGACAAGTGTGAAGGCAACGACGACCGAAGGTCTTGGGCTGACTGGTCGGCGCGAAGGCATTGCTGCACAGGCCATTGTGACAGTTAGGATCTGAGAATGAAAAATTGGCTATTTGTCGCCGTCGTTTTTGCCATGCCCGGCCAGGCCATCGCGCAAGGGGCAAAATCATGCCTCACGCCACCGGAAGCTGAGGCGCTCGTGACTTACGCCCTGCCCTCCGCCATTCGCGCAATGACAACCAGGTGCACCCCTGTCCTTCCTGCCACGACAGCGCTGATCCAATCGGGCCCAGTTATAGCTGCACGCTACCAAGTTGACGCAGATAAAGCCTGGCCCGCTGCGCGCCTCGCATTTGACAAGATATCTGGCCTGGATTTCGCCGCAACCGTTGGCGAGCCTGCTGCCAAGGGGCTTATTGAGGTGCTCGTTGGTGCCGGACTTAGCGAAAAGGTCAAACCAACCGATTGTCCGAAGTTTGACCGGATTGTCGATATTCTTCAGCCGCTTCCGACCAAGAATATGGCGATGTTGATCACCACGCTCATGGCAGTTGACACGGCAGACAGACAAAAGAAGCCGCCTTTCAAAATGTGTTCAACCCCAGTGAGCGGTGAGTAGCGCAATGGACGATTGTCTTGATCCCCAGTTGATCGAAGAAGCCCGGCGGGTAGTTACCGCCAACCTTGCGGCGGGCCGTCGTATCGTTGTCGCGGAAAGCTGCACCGGAGGGCTCGTTTCTGCGGCGCTGACATCGATTGCTGGATCGTCGTCCGTATTCGAGGCTGGATATGTGACATATTCCAATGATGCCAAAATGGACATGCTGCAGGTCGATTCCAATATTCTGGAAACGTTCGGAGCCGTCTCGATCGCAACGGCCTGGGCGATGGCGCAGGGCGCGTTAATGCGTTCCGGTGCAGATGTTGCCGTGGCGATCACAGGCATCGCGGGGCCAGATGGGGGGAGCGAACAGAAACCCGTCGGAACTGTCGTCTTCGCGCGCGCTCAAAAAGATGCCGATCCAGAAGACGTGATCGCAGACACGCGGCGGTTCGAAGACACTGGACGCGGCGCCATCCGGCGTCAGGCTGCGCTCGTCGCCCTGGCGCTGTTGATGCCATAAAGAGCTTCTGCACGGCTGACAAAGGCATCGGTCATTTTGTTAAGAGCTCGTTCGAAGACTTGTCCAGCAAGTGTTTCAAATAATTTGGATTTGAAAGCAAAATCGACAGTGAAATCGATTGTCGAGCCGCCGTCGGGGCGATCGGAAAACAGCCATTGATTGTGCAGAAATTTCAAGGGTCCATCGACATAGTCGACCCGGATACTGGTGGCACGAGACTTGTGGACCCGGGACGTAAAATTCTCTCGCAGCCCTTTGAAGCCGACAATCAGGTCAGCCACCATTTCCGTGTCGCTATTTGACCTCACGCGCACGGCGCTGACCCAGGGCAGAAACTCCCCATATCGACCGACGTCGGCCACGAGATCGAACATCTGTGTGGCCGACCATGGGAGGACGCGCTTTTCGCTATGCCGTGGCATCTTGCCCTTTTGCAGAGAGGGTTTTCGCGCGGGCTTCCTGCATCGCTTCGAAATCCCTGTCAGCATGGTAGCTTGATCGCGTGAGCGGACTCGACGCCACGAGGAGAAATCCCTTGGCACGCGCAATTGCCGCATAGGCATTGAAACTTTGAGGGGTCACAAAATCCATGACCTTTGCATGGCGCGGAGTCGGCTGGAGATATTGCCCCATCGTCAGGAAATCGACGTCGGCAGAACGCATGTCATCCATGACCTGGTGCACTTCCATCCGCTCTTCGCCTAAACCCAGCATCACGCCTGATTTGGTGAAGATCGACGGATCGTGGCGCTTGACGCTTTCGAGCAGGCGGAGCGAGGCATAATAGCGCGCACCCGGCCGAATGGTGGGGTAGAGTCTTGGGACCGTTTCGAGGTTGTGGTTATAGACATCTGGCCTTGCAGTTATAATTGATTCAACCGCGGCTTCCGCCTTGTTGCGGAAATCCGGCGTCAATATTTCAATGGTTGTCTTTGGCGTTGTCCGCCGCAGGGCCTCGATCACCTTGACGAATTGCGATGCGCCGCCGTCGGGCAGGTCGTCACGGTCAACGGACGTTACCACAATATGCTGGAGTCCCAGTTCCGCCGCCGCGACAGCGACGTGTTCCGGTTCCAATGGGTCGACTGCGCGCGGCATGCCGGTTTTCACATTGCAAAAAGCACAGGCGCGCGTGCAGGTGTCACCAAGGATCATGACTGTGGCGTGCTTTTTGGTCCAGCATTCACCGATATTAGGACAGGCCGCTTCTTCACACACAGTTGCGAGGTTCAAGCGGCGCATCAGCGCCCTGGTTTCGGCGAATCCCGTTGAGGTCGGCGCTTTCACCCGAATCCAGTCCGGCTTTCGCTGGCGCTCTTGTTTGGCTGGTGCATTCATAGGGGAGGCATTAGCTTCATGTATGGGGTCTTGCCACCCCCCGCCGCGCACGTTAGCGCAAATTCAATGACCAAATTCACAGATTTGCTTTCAGGCTATCAGCGCTTTCGCCAGAGCGGCTGGTCCATGCAACGTGAGCGTTGGGCCGAACTTGCGGAGGGCCAGTCTCCCAAGATCATGGTCATTGCCTGTTCGGACAGCCGCGTTGATCCTTCAACAATTTTTGATGCATCTCCAGGCGAAATGTTTGTTGTTCGCAATGTTGCCAACCTGGTTCCGCCATTCGAACTTGGTGGTGGCCGACACGGCGTTTCAGCGGCGCTCGAGTTCGCCGTGACACAGTTGGAGGTATCTGAAATACTGGTGATGGGCCATGGGGCATGCGGTGGCTGTTCTGCAGCTCTTTCGCAGAATTTCAAACATGCCAAGCCGGGCGAAGGTGGCTTCATCTCTCGCTGGATCGACATGCTAGACGATGCCCGCGAAGCAGTTGTCCGGGTTCATGGGAGTGATTTGAGCCCGCAAGCAATTCGGGCCATGGAGCACGAAGCCGTCAAGGTCAGCCTGTCCAACCTCCGGACGTTTTCGTGCATTCGGGAACGCGAAGCGGATGGCAGACTGGCGCTGCATGGCGCGTGGTTTGCGATTGACGGCGGTGAACTTTTTGTTCTCGATGAAGCTAATGGGACATTTCACAACGCCTGAGCCAGCTGAGTTAGGCGACAGGTTTCAGCCGATAATGGCTGACGCCCCAGACGGCGCCATTGCGATGCCCGAACAAGCCGGCCGTTGCGAGAAAGAACAATCGCCATCGCCTCTCCCATAGACGGGCATCTTTTCCATAGACGGTAAGCAGGATATACCGAATTTCGACAATGTTGCGGTCAAAATTCGCAAGCCAGTCCCGCGCGGTACGTGCATAGTGAGTGCCGCTCCAGCGCCATTGCTCTTCAACATCAAAATGCTCGGAAAAATGCCAGATAAGTTTTTCACCCGGCATGATCCCGCCTGTGAAGAAATGCTGCGCAATCCAGTCTGCCGGGTTGTGATGATCGAAACGGTAGCTCGCAGAGCTGTGCGCAAAAATATGAATAAACATGCGGCCTTCTGGTTTGAGCCAGCGACGCGCGCGGCCAAGCAAAGCATGCCAATTCGCCATATGCTCAAACATTTCTACGGACACAATCCTGTCGAAGCTGGCATCGCTCTCGAAATCATTCATGTCAGCCGACACAACTGTCAGATTGTTGAGGCCGCGCTGACGAGCGACATCCTCGATGTATGCCCGTTGGGATACGGAGTTGGAAACGGCAGTAATTCGCGCTCGCGGCAGATGTTCTGCCATGTAAAGGCTCAATGAGCCCCAGCCGCAACCGAGTTCAAGAATGTCCTGGCCGTCGCCCAGTCTTGCGCGCTTGAGCGTTTCTGCCAGTGCCACGCCTTCGGCTTCGGCAAGAGTCGTGGATTTCTCAGGATAATAGCAGCAGCTATATTTCCGATGCGTACCAAGCGTGAACCCAAAGAACTCGGCCGGGAGTTCATAATGTTGCTCGTTGGCTGAAGCAGCGTGTTCGGCTATCGCGAACGATGCCATTTCTGCGACAAAGGCCCTCTCGCTGGCTCGTCCATGTAATGCCAGTCGACGTGCAGTGCGCTTGCACAGCATCCAAATTCCTGCGCGTGTCAATGCATCGGGCAAGGCTCTGCGTTCGCCCCACCCGATCACCCGGGACGTCAAGTCGCCAGACACTAATTTCGTCATTTCAAACTCCGTCGCATTTTGATGCCGCCAAACATCCATTCCCGACTTTGGGCGGTATTGGATGCATCGGAGGTGCATTTTGTTCGCTTCGATACACATCGGGGTTGGTATGGATCGAGCGAGCGGATTGGGCCCCAGTGGCCAGTTGGTGCAGCATTCGGGCAAGCGTCTGCGCATTGCAGTGGTCGGCAGTGGTATTTCCGGACTCAGCGCGGCATGGATGCTTGACCGACATCATGACGTCACCTTGTACGAGCGTGACGTGCGCGCCGGCGGCCACAGCCGGACAGTGGACGTTGCATTAGGCGGCGGTCGGTCTGTTCCAGTCGACACCGGCTTTATCGTCTACAACGAAACGACCTATCCCAATCTCACACGACTCCTTGCCCATCTTGGTGTGCAGACGAAGCCATCCGACATGTCATTTGCGGTTTCGCTGGATGACGGCGCACTGGAATATGCAGGGAGCGGCGAAATCAACGGCTTGTTTGCGCAGCGCCGCAATCTCTTCAGCCCGCGATTCTGGTCGATGCTGCTCGATCTATTCCGCTTCTACCGCGAAGCGCCCGCGCATGCGGGCAAGCTCGGGCTTGTAACTTTGGGCGAATTTCTTGCCGAGCATCGATATGGCCGCGCCTTTCGAGATGATCACCTTCTGCCAATGGCAGCCGCCATCTGGTCAACGCCCACCCCAGCCATCCTTGATTATCCAGCCGAGGCATTCATCCGCTTCTGCGAAAATCACGGCCTGCTCAAGATCCGCGACCGCCCGCGCTGGCGCACCGTGACCGACGGCAGTCGTTCATACGTCAGCGCGATGCTTCGCCAGTTCAAGGGAAGACTCTGCCTCAATCGTGGGGTGGCAGAAATCGCGCGGCACAATAGCAAAGTTCTGGTCACTGATCAGGTCGGAGAAAGTGAGTGGTTTGATCACATCGTCATAGCCGCCCATGCCGACCAAGCTCTAGCGATGCTTGCCGACCCTTCGGAACACGAACATGAGGTCCTCTCGGCCTTTAGATACAGTCGCAACGCTGCGGTTTTGCATGACGATGCAGCCCTGATGCCAAAGCGCGTCCAGACATGGTCGAGCTGGAACTATCTTGGCCGCCGTAACGGCCACGGCCAAACGAACGACCTTTGCGTCAGCTACTGGATGAACCGGCTGCAAGGGATCGACGACCCTCGCCCGCTCATCGTTACACTCAACCCGCGCCAGACTCTGCGTGCCGGAAGCGTGATTGACAATATCGTCTTCTATCACCCGATTTTCGACAATGCCGCTCTCGTTGCGCAAAAGGCGCTCTGGTCACTCCAGGGAGAGCGCAACACCTGGTATTGCGGGGCCTATTTTGGAGCCGGATTTCATGAAGACGGATTGCAGGCTGGCCTAAGCGTTGCGGAGGCGCTTGGCGCGCAACGACCTTGGTCACTCGCGAATCCATCAGACAGGCTTTCTCTCCCACCCCTGGCATTGGACATTGC
This sequence comes from Sphingomonadales bacterium, assembly GCA_016704425.1. Classification (GTDB taxonomy): domain Bacteria; phylum Pseudomonadota; class Alphaproteobacteria; order Sphingomonadales; family Sphingomonadaceae; genus Aquisediminimonas. The sequence continues at coordinate 172,884 of JADJAC010000002.1, read as the reverse complement.
GGCTTGACCGAAACAGCGATCTATTTCGGTGCCGTCGTGCACCAACGCTTCCGGCCAAAACTGCATCGGCTGCGGTATCGGTTGGCGCAATTGCTGATCGACATCGATGAATTGGAGGACGTAACGAAGCGATTGAGATTGTTTTCATACAATCGTTTCAACCTGATTGCCTTTTATGACAGCGACCATGGGGATCGATCCAACAGACCCTTGCGCGAACAGGTTGAGGCCTTGCTGCGTCCCGCGGGCGTCACTGTTGACGGCGGCGCAATCCGCCTTCTGACCATGCCCCGCATTTGCGGCCACGTCTTCAATCCCATCTCGACATGGTTTTGCTTTACCCGTGACGGCCGCTTGCGTGCGACGATTTATGAAGTGACGAACACTTTCAAGGACCGGCATTTCTATGTCATCCCGGCGGAGCCCGACGATCGCGGCTCCATTCGCCAGAGTTGTGAAAAGGCGCTTTACGTCTCGCCCTTCATGGATCTGGCCATGCAGTATGATTTCGCACTGAAACCGCCGGATGCGCGCGTATCGCTCGTCGTGACGGGAAGCGACTGCGGCGGGAAGGTGATCGTGGCGAGCTTCGTGGGTAAGCGCGAGGCACTCAACGACGCGGCGCTACTCCGGCTGCTGCTGGGTTTGCCCTTGATGACCCTTCGCGTGGTCGTCGGAATCCATTGGGAAGCCATGAAACTTTGGCTCAAAGGCATTGCTATCCGCCGACACCCAGGCCCATCCGACAAAAGCGTTACAATAGGTCGGCAGACCTAACGCGTCAGTTTCTTGTAAGCCAACCTTGTCGGCCTGTCCGCTGCGTCGCCAAGGCGCCGCCGCTTGTCTTCCTCATAGCTTTCGAAATTGCCTTCGAACCACTCGACATGGCTGTCGCCTTCGAAGGCGAGAATATGCGTTGCAAGGCGGTCGAGGAAGAAGCGGTCGTGGCTGATCACCACTGCACAACCGGCAAATTCCTCAAGCGCCTCTTCGAGCGCGCGGAGCGTTTCAACGTCGAGATCGTTCGTCGGCTCGTCGAGTAGGAGGACGTTGCCGCCTGCTGCCAGCATCTTGGCCATATGGACACGGTTGCGTTCGCCACCTGAAAGCTGGCCGACCTTTTTCTGCTGGTCAGTACCCTTGAAGTTGAAGGCTCCAACATAGGCGCGCGTATTCACTTCGTGTTTGCCGAAGTAGAAGCGTTCGTTCCCGCCGGAGACTTCTTCCCAGACATTCTTCTTGGGATCGAGGGCATCACGCGACTGATCGACGTAACCGAGGCGAACCGTTTCGCCGATCTTGATCGTGCCGCTATCAGGTTGTTCCTGGCCGGTGATCAGTTTGAACAGCGTCGATTTGCCGGCGCCGTTCGGTCCGATTACGCCGACGATGCCGCCCGGCGGTAAAGTGAAGTTCAAATCTTCGAACAGGAGCTTGTCACCATAGGCCTTGGTCAGGTTCTTGGCCTCGATCACGTTTCCACCAAGCCGTTCGGGGATCTGGATGAGGATCTGTGCCCCGCCCGGACGACGGTCGGCCTGCTTTTCTACAAGTTCATCAAAGGCCCGGATGCGCGCCTTCGATTTGGTCTGGCGCGCCTTGGGCGATTGGCGGATCCATTTGAGTTCTTCCTGGATCGCCTTCTGGCGGCTTTGATCCTCGCGGTCTTCCTGTTCAAGCCGCTTGCCCTGCGCTTCGAGCCAGCTCGAATAATTTCCCTCGAATGGAATACCGCGTCCACGATCGATTTCGAGCACCCAGCCCACGACATTGTCGAGGAAGTAGCGGTCATGGGTAACGAGGATGACGTTGCCGGCATAGTCAATCAGGTGCTTTTCAAGCCACTGGACGCTTTCGGCGTCGAGATGGTTGGTCGGTTCGTCGAGGAGCAAGATTTCTGGCTTTTCCAGGAGCAGACGGCAAAGTGCCACGCGACGCCGTTCCCCGCCCGAAAGGCTTTCGACTCCGGCCTCGCCCGGAGGGCAACGAAGCGCCTCCATCGCGATTTCAAGCTGGTTGTCGAGCGTCCAGCCGTCGACTGCGTCGATTTTTTCCTGAAGCGTGCCCATTTCTTCCATCAGGGCATCGAAATCGGCGTCTTCGGGCGGATCGCCCATGATCATCGAAATTTCGTTGAACCGGTCCATCATGTCCGCAACCTCGCGGACGCCGTCCATTACGTTTTCCTTGACAGTCTTGCTCGGGTCGAGTTGCGGCTCCTGCGCAAGATAGCCGACACGGATGCCCTCCCCCGCCCAGGCTTCGCCCGAGAAGTCCTTGTCGATGCCCGCCATGATTTTCATGAGCGTGGATTTACCCGCGCCATTGACGCCAATGATCGCGATCTTGGTTCCTGGCAGGAACTGCAAATGGATATTGTTGAGTACCGGCTTTGGCGCACCGGGGAAGGTCTTGGTCAGGCCCTTCATGACATAGGAATATTGGACGGCCATTGGTCGGTCTTTCGGTCAGGGTTGCTCGTTATGCTGAACTTGTTTCAGCATCCATGATCACGGGCATTGAAGATTGGACTTCAGTGTTCATGGACCCTGAAACAAGTTGAGGGTGACGCATTCGCGTCATTTGGCGGCTCACTAGCGAAGTGCCAAGCCATTGGCAAACCTGCGCCGACGCGGTAGCCAGCGAAAATGGAAAATTTGAGATTGTGCTTTGGAATGACAGCCGACCACCTAAGCAGCAGGTGGGCCATGCGCGCGATACTTGTCTCGTCCCTGTTGCTTTCCGGGTGTGGGGGGCAAGTGGCGGGGGCGGATGAGGCGGCAATCGCAAACCAGGCGGAATCCCTTGAACGCGCCGCCAATGCCACAACCGATCAGCTGATCAAGCAAATCGAGGACGGCGCCAAGGCGGAAGACGCTGCGAATGTTCGAGCTGTGACGCAACTCGCAGAAGATGACGCGGCAAAAAGGTGAAAAGTCCGGCTGAAGAAATAGCTGAATTGGCGGGCGTTTTCGGGATCTCGCTGGACGGCGATCTGCCGGTCATCAGTCCGATAGACGGGCGTTCCGCAGGAATGGTCGCGAAAACCAGTCGCGAAGATGCTTATGCGCGAATTGAGAAGGCTCACCAAGCGTTCCTGAACTGGCGGCAAGTTCCCGCCCCGCGCCGTGGCGAACTGGTCCGGCTATTTGGGCAGACTTTGCGCAACCACAAGCAGCACTTGGCGCGGCTCGTGACGCTTGAGTGCGGCAAACCCATCTCGGAAGGACTCGGAGAAGTCCAGGAGATGATTGATATCTGCGATTTTGCCGTCGGTCTGTCGCGCCAACTCTACGGTCTGACGATAGCCAGTGAGCGCCCGCAGCACCGCATGATGGAAAGCTGGCATCCGCTCGGTATTGTCGGGATCATCTCCGCGTTCAACTTTCCGGTTGCTGTCTGGGCTTGGAATGCCACGATAGCGCTTGTTTGTGGCGATACCATTGTCTGGAAGCCGTCCGAGAAAACACCGCTCACGGCGCTCGCGGTGCAAGCCATATTGGGTAAGGCCATAGCGCAATTTGGAAATGCTGCGCCTGACGGCCTTTCGACGCTTCTCATTGGAGACGCGGAGACAGGTGCATTGCTTGCGGATCATCCGAAGATTGCCTTGGTATCCGCAACCGGCAGTACGGCCATGGGTCGCAAGGTGAGTGAACGTGTTGCCCGACGTTTCGGGCGTTCCTTGCTTGAGCTAGGCGGCAACAATGCATCGATTGTGGCGCCGTCGGCCGATCTCGACCTGGCACTGCGTGCTTGTGCCTTCGGGTTTATGGGAACGGCAGGCCAGCGGTGCACGTCGCTGCGGCGGCTGTTTGTCCATGAGAGTATTTATGAGAACTTTGTTACACGCCTCAGATCTGCGGCAACTTCGATCGCAATCGGTGATCCGCGAGACCCGTCAACATTGGTAGGGCCGCTCATTGACGAAAGCGCCTTCAAGGGCATGGGCTCAGCCTTGGCTGCAGCCCGCGTGGCAGGCGGCATTATTTCCGGCGGGGAAAGGCTTGAGCGGGAGGGCGTCTATGTCCGTCCCGCTGTTGTCGAATTGTCCGATCATGCCGGACCCGCGCTTCAGGAAACCTTTGCGCCAATTCTCTATGTTTTTCGCTATTCTGAGCTCAACGAGGCAATTGCCCTGCACAATGCGGTACCTCAGGGGCTTTCATCGAGCATCTTCACAACGGACATGCGCGAGGCCGAAATTTTCACGTCTGCCGCCGGAAGTGACTGCGGCATCGCCAATATCAATATAGGCACGTCTGGTGCAGAAATCGGCGGAGCCTTCGGTGGCGAAAAAGAAACTGGCGGAGGCCGCGAATCCGGGTCTGACAGTTGGCGGGCCTATATGAGACGCCAGACAAGCACGATCAATTATTCGCACGAACTGCCTTTGGCCCAAGGCGTCACATTTGAGCTCTAGGAGCCTTGGTTCGGCGTTTCAGATCAGCGCGCCAACCGCGTGATCGCCACCACATCACAAGTCCAGTTACACCCAATATGGTGGGCAGCAATCCTGCCAGGAAAATCATGCCCTGCCAGATGGGCCCCATTTCACTGCCATCATGCATGCGACGGAGCGTTTGCCCGATCCGGCCGGGACGGGTTCCCCCGCCAACGCTCGCTTCGCCGGTTTTGTCATCAACCGAGACCTGCGCGGGCTTGCCCGCCGTCTGCACTGCAACTCTCCAGGCTGAATCCTGTTCTGTCGGCCAGGTAATGACAGCCAACGGTCCCGGCTGTTTGGCCATTGCCTTGGCCACAACGGAATCCACATCGAGCTCGGTCGTCTGCAGCGGCCTTGCGCGCATGCGGATCATTCTGTCTGCAAGGCTCGGCGCTGTTGTGCCCGAAAGCTTTGCCGCAATCTCGGGAAAGGCAATCCAGGCGCCGGTGAGGGAGAGCATGGCCAGGGGAACACAGACCCAGAAACCGGCCATGTGGTGCACATTTCCATAGGTGTCGCTACTCCGCCGCCATTTTAGCCCTTTGGAAAAGCTGCCTGACACGGGCCACCACAACCAAAGACCGCTTAGCGATGAAACAAGCATGGCCAGCCCAATAAATCCAATGATCGGTCGACCGTACATCGGGATGAAGAGGCTGCCATGCAGTTGCTCCATTGTGGGCACGAACCCCGAACTACGCCCTCGTTTGTCCAGCAGGCGACCATCGGCGGGATCGAGCCACATGTTCGTACGATTGAGGGGACGGTATGACTCTTCGGGCAACTTCATGTCTGTTGCCGTGACCATCACGGCATGGCCATCTTCAAACCGGATGGATGATATCTGATGGCCACTATCCATGTGTTTCTGCGCAGCGTAAACATATGCGGACGCCGGGCGGGATGCATGGCCATCGCCAGCAATTTCACGCTGCGGGTTTATCGCTGCATCCAGCGTTTCATGCCAGACCAGCATCGAACCGCTGAATGAAAGGGGTACAAAAACAATGGCGAGGCATATGCCGATCCATTTGTGAATCTGGAGCCACAATTTCCGCAAGTCGGTCTTGGTCATACCCATCCTAGAAAGGCGAACGACGCAGCAGCCTGCACGGCTTGGCGGCTGCCAGAATGTGTGAATGGTCGGGGAGACAGGATTCGAACCTGCGACCCTCTGTTCCCAAAACAGATGCGCTACCAGGCTGCGCCACTCCCCGGACCGATGCGGCCCTTAGTTTAAGGCCGCTTTCCGGCGCAAGCGAAATCGACTTTCCCCGTATGACCTGGCAGTGCTCACCAAGGGCTGGCAAACAACTCGGGATGTTGGTGGGCCCGGAGGGATTCGAACCCCCAACCAAGCCGTTATGAGCGGCCGGCTCTACCATTGAGCTACAGGCCCATACCTGTTGCGACCCGCGCGATAGCGGACCATGGGCAAGTCGTGCAAGCATGGTTCGCAGTTTCTGGCGCCCGCGCAACGCATGTGGAAACGGACTCAGCCGCTTTCCTTGTTCTCGGCTGCGCCCTCAGACACGCCAGGCAGGATCAGGCTGAACCGCTCGCGACCAATTTCAAGGCTTCCGCCTGCCCGTCGCGAAATAGCTTCAATAAGGCGCACCGTAAAACCAAGACCCAGGGGAAGATCGCCGACCCCATCCCCCACGGCAGCAGTGGCGACGATCTGCTCTGCAGAAAGGCCGATAATACGGGACGGCCTGTCCACCTGAAAGACAATCCCGGCTATTCCAGAATCAAGGTGAACGGCCAGCACTTCACCCTGTCTCGCAAGTTCAATCGCCGCTGACAACAGCCTGGCAACGAGGCGCTGGCAGGTCGCAGAGTCAACCCGCACATGCGGAACATTTCGACCGATGCTCAGCCGGATGTTCACGCCGTGATCTTCACTAAGCGGGCGCAGGTCGTTCACCGCGCCATTGAGGATATCCTCGAGGTCGATCCCTTCTTCAGGCAGGCTTGCGGTCGGCCAGTCACCGGTTTCAAGCCGCGCCGCCGAGTCGAGATCATCAATGACAGCCATCAGCCTTGAGGCATCGTTGACGATCCTGCGCGCCATGTCGCTGTAATGTTGCGCCACGGGTCCCCGCAGCCGAGACTCAATCATTTCTCCAAAACCGCGGATGGCGTTGAGCGGCGTCCGCAATTCATGGGTCAATTGACGGACCGAATCGGCTGACAGACTTTCGCCAAGAAGTTTCGAATTTACCGATGGGCTGGTGCCCGGGCGTTTCGCGACGCCACGATAGCCAATGAAGCGCCCATCTTCGCGATTGAAGAGTGGGTTTGCAGACAGGAGCCACGCCCCTGAGGCATGTCCGGAACCTGCCACTTCCAGATGGGCGTCGCGAAACTGCGCGCGCTGACGGCACGCGCCCGCGGCCTGACCGTCAACGCCATAGCCACCGGCTTCTGCCATCTCCGCGAGTGAAATTCCGATCAATGGGCCGCGGGGGGCGCCTTCCACCCAGTTGATGATGCCATCGCCGCCAGCCTCGAATCGGAAAAATTCGAGTCTGTCTGGTTCGACAGACCGAGCCGGCGTTGGCGGGTGATCCCGCCGATACGCCTCGATTCGCGCAACAAGATCACGGATCTGGATGACAGATTCTGGTGACTCAGTTGCGCCTTCCTCTGCCGGGAGCACAAAATCGACAGTACCATACGCGCCCAAAAGACGGAGAGTCTCTTCCGGCAGATCACGCCTTTGCCGAACAAGCGCGCGACTGGTCGGAGGCCAGCCGGGGATCATTCGCACCCATTCTGCATCCGGCAACTGTGCGTTGAGAAGCAGGGGGGCGGCAACTTGCGGCGAATCCTGGGCAAACAGATCAACCATTTCCGGCGAGACAGGATAGCTGGATAATGTGAGCGACGTCGCTCTCCGTCGAGCAGCAGGCACCTGCTCGCGCCACGCGCGCAGCCGTTCGAATGCTGCTTCCTGCTGTGCGCTGGAAAGGCGGTTGCCCTCTTGGGAGACGATGTCGGCAATCTGGACCCAAAGCGCGGCCTTGGCCTCCCTGTCGGGCGCGGATTGCTTCAGCAAGGTATCAAGGCGGTCGTCAAAACGCACGGGATGCGCAGCCTCTCCCAATCACTTTACCCGTTTTCGTCCGATAGCGCTTTGCGGGACACGCGGAAAGCACTGAAACTGAAGCGTAGCAAAGTGGCACAATGGCCTTGCATTGTAAGAAAATTACAGCGATGAGGCATTGGGTGAAAGGATCAGAGGTGGATGGCGCAAGTTTCATTCGATAGGATCGATCGTCGGATTCTCGCGGAACTGCAGGCGAATGGACGGATGACCAATGTCGAGCTGGCCGAACATGTTGGCCTGACGGCACCGCCCTGCTTACGCCGGGTACGCGCGCTTGAAGAAGGCGGCATCATCGAAGGCTATCATGCTTCGCTCAACGCTTCGCGACTCGGCTATACCATTACGGTGTTCGCGATGGTCAGCCTTAAGAGCCAGGCAGAATCTGATCTGCGCGCCTTTGAAGATCATATTGCAACGCTGGCGCCGGTGCGCGAATGCCACATGCTCAATGGGGAAATTGACTTTATCCTCAAGATCGTGGCGCGTGATTTGCAGGAATTTCAGTCCTTCCTGACCTCTTCGCTGACGACCGCACCCAATGTCGCAGGCGTCAAGACGTCACTGACGATCCGTACGGCGAAACACATTCCCGGCGTTCCCGTTGATCCCGACTGAGCATTGCGCTTGCGACGGGCGGAGCCGCACGTCATAGCGCTGCCCCATGCATGATATTCGCCAGATCCGTGAAAATCCCGAAGCTTTTGACGCTGCCCTTGCGCGACGCGGGCTCTCTGCGCGCGCAGGAGAAGTACTCGCACTTGATGAGCATTGGCGTGCACTGACGCAGGCCCTGCAGACAGCGCTGGCTGCCCGCAACGATGCATCAAAGGCTATTGGAGCAGCCAAGGCCCGCAACGATGAGGGGGAAGCCAGCAGGCTGATGGCGCAAGTCACTGACCTCAAGACCCGCGTCCCGGCGCTGGAAGCGGAAGAACGCGAGGCACTGGCTTCACTGAATGACGTTCTGGCCGCTATTCCCAATCTTGCCGATCCTTCTGTGCCGCAAGGCGCCGATGAAAATGACAACAAGATCATTCATCTGCGCGGTGTCGTGCCTCAGTTGAGCTTCGAAGGCCGCGAGCATCACGAGATTGGTCCACCACTCGGGCTGGATTTCGAAACCGCCCAAAAGGTGTCGGGTGCGCGATTTGCTTATTTGCGCGGCGGGATCGCGCGGCTTTCCCGCGCCCTGGGTCAATTCATGCTCGATTTGCATACGGGTGAATTCGGCTATCAGGAGGTGGCGCCTCCCGTTCTCGTTCGTGACGAGGCACTTTATGGCACAGGCCAGTTACCCAAATTCGCCGAAGACCAGTTCCGGACGACCGATGGCCGATGGCTTATACCGACAGCCGAAGTCAGCCTGACCAATATGGTCCGTGAAATGATCCTTGAAGAAAAGGAGCTACCGATCCGACTGACGGCTCTCACACCCTGTTTTCGCTCTGAGGCAGGCGCAGCGGGTCGTGATACACGGGGAATGATCCGGCAGCATCAGTTTGAAAAGGTGGAACTTGTTTCGATCGTCTGCCCTGAGGCGTCCGAAGCGGAACATGAACGCATGACGTCCTGCGCCGAGGCTGTACTGGAAAGGCTCGGCCTGCCTTTCCGTCGGATGTTGCTTTGCAGCGGCGACATGGGGTTTTCGGCGCAAAAGACGTTTGATCTCGAAGTGTGGTTGCCGGGGCAGCGGCGCTATCGTGAAATTTCAAGTTGTTCCAACTGCGGGGATTTCCAGGCCCGCCGGATGAATGCCCGATTCCGCAAGGATGGCGAAAAGGGCACTGTTTTCGCACACACGCTGAATGGCTCGGGGCTTGCGGTGGGGCGCGCGCTCGTTGCCGTGATCGAGAATTACCAGAATGAGGACGGCAGTGTTTCGGTCCCTGCTGTGCTACATCCCTATATGGGCGGGTTGGAGCGGATCAGTTCTGAATGACCGGAAGCTGGTGACTTTTACTCAGATCGAGCCTATGGGCGCCCCCGATCATGGCAATAACGCTCCCCTCACCGCCGAAAGTCGGCATGGTTTCGCTTGGATGTCCCAAGGCTCTTGTCGATAGCGAACGGATTCTGACAAAACTGCGTGCAGATGGGTACGGCCTGTCGCCCGACTATGCGGGGGCCGATGTGGTGCTTGTCAATACTTGTGGTTTTCTGGATTCGGCGAAGGAAGAAAGTCTGGAGGCGATTGGCGAAGCGATTGCAGAGAATGGCCGTGTCATCGTGACGGGCTGCATGGGCAATGAAGCGGATGTGATCCGAGCCCGGTTCCCGGAAGTTCTCGCGATTAGCGGGCCGCATCAGTACGAAGCCGTTGTAGAGGCTGTGCACGAAGCTGCACCGACTGTTCCCAATGCATTTGTCGATCTTGTTCCTGAGGCTGGTCTCAAGCTGACGCCACGCCATTACAGCTACCTGAAAATCTCCGAAGGCTGTAACCACGCCTGCGCATTCTGCATCATCCCGAGCATTCGGGGTGGCCTCGTCTCAAGGCGACCGGATGCGATATTGCGCGAGGCAGAAAAGCTTGTGGCCGCAGGCACGCGAGAACTTCTTGTCATTTCACAGGACACGTCCGCCTATGGCGTGGATATCCGCCACCAGCCGCGGGAATGGAAAGGACGCGAAGTCAGGGCACACATGACCGACCTTGCGGGCGAGCTGGGCAGACTAGGCGCCTGGGTCCGGCTACACTATGTCTACCCTTACCCCCATGTCGATCAGGTTATCCCGCTCATGGCAGAAGGGCTTGTGCTGCCCTATCTCGACATCCCTTTCCAGCACGCGGCGCCATCTATCCTGAAAGCGATGAAACGTCCGGCAAATGAAGCAAAGGTGCTCGAACGGATCAGACGCTGGCGGGAAATATGTCCAGACATCGCCATTCGTTCGACGTTCGTCGTTGGCTTTCCAGGCGAGACGGAAGGCGATTTCCAGTATCTGCTCGACTGGCTGGACGAAGCGCAACTTGACCGCGTTGGTGCCTTTCGGTTCGAGCCCGTCGAAGGCGCGCCCGCCAATGCCCTTCCCGATCCAGTGCCTGAAACAGTCAAGGAAGAACGCTACGCAAGGATCATGGAAAAAACTGCCGCGATATCTGCAGCAAAGCTTGCGGCCAAGGTCGGTCTGACACTGGACGTGATCATCGATGAAGTTGATGCGGATGGTGGCGCGACCGGGCGATCAAAGGCCGATGCGCCGGAAATCGATGGCTCGGTATTCCTGCGTAATTCGAGACATTTGAAAGCCGGCGATATTGCGCCCGTCATTATTGAAGATGCAGACGAGCATGATCTCTATGGGGCCCCGATCAGCGCCTAGAAAAGCGTCGTTAGCCAATAGAAAAGTGCGCCGACGATTGCTGAAGCGGGGATTGTTATGATCCACGCAACCACGACATTGCTTGCCACGCCCCAACGCACCGAAGAGGTTCGCCTAGCGGTACCTGCGCCAATAATGCAGCCCGTGATCGTGTGCGTCGTGGAAACCGGAATACCGAGTGCTGAGGCGGTAAAGACCATGATCGACCCGCCTGTGGACGCGCTGAACCCCTGATGCTGGGACAATTTGGTGATGCGGGTTCCCATCGTCTGGATGATCTTCCAGCCTCCTGACAGGGTGCCCAGCGAAATTGCCACATAGCAGCTGATGGCGACCCAGTGGGGCACATGGAAATCGCCCTGAAGATAGCCCGTGGAATAGAGAAGGACGGTAATGATCCCCATCGTCTTCTGCGCATCATTCAAGCCGTGACTGATCGAATAGGTCGCCGATGATGCGATGTGCAAAAACTTTAGGCTGCCTTCCGCTCCCCGTGGTGTGGCGCTGCTGAACACCCAGCTGGAGGCCAGCATGATCAACATCGACAAAAGCATCCCGAGCATCGGGGAGAGAAAAATGGCAACAACGGTCTTGTTGAGCCCCGCCCATTGAATGCCGCCAAGCCCCGCGTGCGCGACGCCAGCACCAACCAGGCCGCCAACCAGAGCATGGCTCGACGAGGATGGAATTCCGCGCCACCAGGTCACGACATTCCAGAACATTGCCCCGATCAGAGCACCGAAGACCACAGACGGAGTCACAAGATCCTTGTCAATGATGCCCTTGCCGATGGTTTCGGCCACCTTGTGCAGGCTGGGAAAAATGATCGAAAGGAAATAGGCCATAAAATTGAAAAAGGCCGCAAAAGCAACGGCCTTTACCGGGCTAAGCAATCGGGTCGCCACGACTGTCGCGATGGAATTCGCAGCGTCATGCAAACCGTTCAAAAAGTCGAACGCCAACGCAACAGCAATCAGTCCGATGAGGAGCGGAAGCGCAAGCTCATGCATCCACTGTTCCCTTTTCAGGCGTGATCAAGCACGAGACCTTGAATCTCGTTTGCGACATCCTCGAACTTGTCGACGACCTTTTCCAGATTCCCATAAATCTCTCGCCCGATGATAAAAGCCATCGGATCAATCTTGCCCTTTTCGGCAAAAAGGAGCTTGAGGCCGGCTTCGTGAATTTCATCGGCATGTCCTTCGATCTGAACAAGTCGACCGGTAAGGGTAATGAGCCGGGATCCATTGCGACCGATTCCACGCAACAGTGGAACCGCCTCTTCCGTCAGGCGCGCAGCTTCGACAATGATCCCGCCCATATCGCGCATGTGAGGATCGAACTCCTTGATGCCATAAAGGGTTATCGTCTTCGCTGTTGCATTCATTTGATCTATCGCATCATCCATCGAACCGATGAGGTCGGTTATCGCCGTGCGGTCGAATGGGGTAATAAATGTGCGGTGCACATCGCGCAGGACTTCACGGATGATTTCATCGGCGTCATGCTCATGGGCCTCAATTTCTGCGCAGTAGCCCGCTATGTCTCCGTCGCCCTGCAACAGCTTGCCAAGAGAATCAGCTCCAGCAACCAGCGTCGCGGCATGGGCCTCAAACTGCTCAAAGAAACGCCCCTTTTTGGGCATCAATGCCTGAAACCAGCGCACGATTGCCATCCCTTCCCCACTATATTTCCGACCATCTAGCAGCCACGACTTGCTTTGCACAACAGAAGGTGTTGTCATCCGGAAGTCGGATATCATGGCTTTGAGCTCGGGTTCATCGACCGCCGCGGCGGCCTCCGAAATTCCAAACCAGCGGCACTCCCGCTCGCCCAGTTCCGGCCATACTTCTGCTTGCCGCATGACTGCGATCGGGAACACCTGAACCCGCGTCGGCCGCAGACCGCCACGCGACAGTCGCTTGTCATACTCGAACGATCCCAATGCCGTGGGGCACCCGATTCCGGTCAGTCCAGCCTCTTCAAAGGCTTCCTCCGCAGCCGCCTCATGAGGCTTGAGGCCCTCGATACAATTCCCTTTTGGAATGACCCAGCGCCGTGTTTCGCGCGAAGTGATCAACATCACTTCCACCTGCCCATTCGCGTTGGTGCGATACGGCAATGCAGCGACCTGGCGGGCTTTGTCTGAAACCATCGCCCGGCGTTAGCGAAGAGTAGACTTTCAATCAAACGGCTCGACGAAACAAAAAGAGCTTGGCATGGGAAATTCATGACAGACTATGCTGAACTGCTTCAGCCGGATCAGGGCCAGCCGGCAAGGACAATTACGGTTTTGGGAAGGTCAGACTTTCCAGACTGGCTGGCGGCGCAGCCTGAACGCACCCGTGCTGCAGCACTGGCCGCGCGCTTTGAAGCCAGAACAGGCGAAATGCTTGTTGTGCCTGGTGATGGTCCTTCGGAATGGTCTGTGGTTTTGGGAGATGCCACGGAAAAAAGTGTGTGGACGCTGGCGAGCGCCGCTGGCCGACTACCAGAGGGCCTGTACCGGCTCATGGGGCGAAATTCGGCCTCTATGACACTTGGCTGGTTGCTGGCGCACTATCGGTTCGAGCGCTATCTCAGTGAGGCGGAGCCAATCCCGTCCCGCGTGTTGTTGACGAGCGATCCTGCATCCATTTCCGAACAGGTGCACCTAGCCGAAGCGGTGGCCCTTGTCCGTGATCTGGTCAACACGCCGGCCGCGGACATGGGTCCGGCAGAACTGCAGCATGAGGCAGAGACCATCGCCAAGCAGTTTGGTGCCGCCACCGCTGTGACCAAGGGGCACGATCTCGAAGTCGGCTATCCAATGATTCATGCTGTTGGGCAGGCCGCGGACAAGCGCCACGCGCCCAGACTCATCGAAATTGAATGGGGCAATCCCGCTCACCCAAGGGTAGCGATCATTGGCAAGGGTGTCTCGTTCGACTCCGGCGGCCTGGATATCAAGCCGGCCAGTGGCATGCGCATTATGAAAAAGGACATGGGTGGTGCAGCGCATGCGCTGGCGCTTTCGAGGCTGATCATGCAGGCACGTCTTCCGGTTCGATTGCACATGCTCCTGCCCACTGCTGAGAATGCCATTGCCGGCAATGCATTTCGACCGGGCGACATTCTCAGGTCGCGTCTGGGCATGACTGTTGAAGTCGACAATACCGATGCCGAAGGTAGGCTGATCTTGGCCGATGCGCTGACCAAGGCCGCCGAGGCGGAACCTGTGCTTATCCTCGACTTTGCTACGCTGACCGGCGCGGCTCGTGTCGCACTTGGCCCCGATCTGCCTGCGCTATTCACCAACGATCAATCGCTGGCAAACGAATTAAACGCGGCCTCCATCGCCGAGGATGATCCGGTTTGGCAGCTTCCCCTCTGGCCTGCATACGACGATATGCTCAAATCTGAGATTGCTGACGTCGCCAACTCGTCGGAAGGCGGTATGGCCGGGGCAATTACGGCCGCGCTGTTTTTGCGCAAATTTGTGCCGGTTGGAACACCGTGGGCCCATCTTGATACATGGGCCTGGCGGGCTGCTGCAAAACCGGGGCGGCCGAAAGGCGGTGAAGCACTCGGATTGCGTGCCGCCTGGGCCGTTTTGAAGGCGCGCTTTCCCTCGAGTTGAGTCGGCATCCGGTCGATCGTGAGGTTGAACCAACTGCCGCCATTGCGTTTGCCGCATGCCCTCGTCTACATGCCGCGCCATTATGCCGCATTCGCGCAACAGTTTTTCACTTAGCGGGCCTTCCCGCGCACTCGATCCGCGGATCAACGCCATGCGCGGGGACCTTGCTGATGTTGCGCTCGCCGGAAAGCACTTTTCGCCCCATTATGCTAAAGCCGTGGAACGGTTCTGCACCGTCCTTCATACGCCTGTCGTTGACAAGCCGGGTGGACGGCAAATTTCCGAACTCATGGCAGGCGAGGCATTCATGTTGCTGGACACGTCAGGCGGTTGGGCCTGGGGATATTGCAAGCATGATCATTATGTTGGCTACGTCCTTGCTGAGGCTCTGGCCGAGCGCGCACAGCCGATCGGTGAAACCCTTCCGGCCAACAGTGTTGATGCAGCGAGACATTTTGTTGAAAAACCCTATGTGTGGGGTGGCCGCGGAGGTGCCGGGATCGATTGTTCCGGCCTGATCCAGCGCAGCATGGCGGCGATTGGCATATCGGCACCGCGCGATAGCGACATGCAAATGGCAAGCCTCGGCGAAGCGCTAACTGAAGATGCAATTCTGCAGTCGGGTGACCTCATCTTTTTTCCCGGTCATGTAGGAATGATGGTCGATGGCGAAAATCTGATCCATGCAACCAAGCATTTCGGAAAGACCGTGATTGAGCAATTGACCGATGTGGTTGGACGCATAGATGAGGACCATGTCACTCCGGTCGTTGCGCGACGGCGAATCCGGTCATGACAAGCGTCTTCATCGATGGCGGGCACGGTACGACTGGACTGGAAATTCACCAGCGGCTGGCTGGTCGGAATGACATCGCAGTTATTGCGATTGACGATGCACGGCGCAAGGATGCCGGTGCGCGCCGAGAAGCCTTGAACGACGCCGATATCGTGATTCTGTGTCTTCCTGACGATGCGGCACGTGAAGCGGTTGAACTTGTTGGCAACAGCAGAACCCGGATCATTGATGCCTCAACCGCATTTCGCACGGCGCCCGATTGGATTTTCGGATTTCACGAGATTGATGATCGCGGCATCGAAACGCTGCGGGATGCGACCCGGGTTTCGAATCCCGGCTGCTATTCAACAGGTTTCCTTGCCCTTGTGAAACCGCTAGTCCGTGCCGGTTTGATCCCCTCAGATTGGCCGATCACAGTCAATGCCGTTTCAGGCTATTCTGGTGGCGGAAAGGCAATGATTGCCGAATTTGAATCAGGCCTCGCATCGACAGCCTGGCGCACATACGCGCTTGGCTTGGCTCACAAGCATGTGCCCGAGATGCAGCGCCACGCGGGCCTGGTGCATGCCCCTCTATTTGCGCCGTCAGTTGCGCAAACCTATCGCGGCATGATTGTCGACGTTCCGCTTCAACTGGCTGCGATACCGGGGCGACCCACGGTCGACGCAATCCGGTCAACTCTGTTGGAACACTATGCCGAAGGCCCGATCGTGTCGCTTGTGACCAATTTTGACGAGGCCAACCTGACAATCGAAAAAGCCGCCGACACCGACCGGCTGGAACTGTTCGTATTTGCGAATTCAGCGGGCACGCAAGTGCGCCTCGTTGCCGCTCTCGACAATTTGGGCAAGGGAGCGGCCGGTGCCGCCGTGCAGACTCTCAACATCATGTCGAATTTGGCGGAGACCGCAGGCCTCCGCCTCTGATCGGTCAAGCTGCGGCTTTCTCAGGCTCGACATTGGCTTCCAGCCAGCTAAGCACCTTGTCCGGCGCACTTTCGCCGTAAGGATCCGAGTCAGATCCATCATCATTGATACCGGGCTCTTCGAACAGAGCCACCACCTGTCCATCGTCGACAACCATTGCATAGCGCCAGGAACGATCTCCAAATCCGAGATGGTCCTTGTTGATCAGCATGCCCATCCGGCGCGTGAAATTGCCGGATCCATCGGGGAGCAGTTTCACCTTTTCGAGGCCGAGCATCTTGCCCCATTGGAACATCACAAAGGCATCATTGACTGACAAACAATATACTTCGTCGGCGCCGGCCTTCCGCAGTGAGTCATAGCTGGCTTCGTAGGCGGGGCATTGTTCGCTCGTGCACGTTGGCGTGAATGCGCCGGGCAATGCGAAGACGACGATCCGTCTTCCCGAAAAGACTTCCGCACTGGTCACGTCCTGCCAGCGGAATGGGTTTGGGCCCGAAATACTTTCATCGCGGACGCGGGTCTTAAAAGTTACGTTGGGCACTAGGCGGTTCAACATCAGAGTCTCCAGTTGTTGGGCGTCAGCGCACTTGCGCTTGAAACCCGGATAGCGGTCTCGCTCTAATAAAGAAAACCGATTAATCAGGTCACACTGATTGAGGATGACGATTATTTTTATGCGATTTGGCCTTTCCTTCGCTCGCCGGATGGCCGACATTGGAACGGTCAAGAAAAGGGGAGAGTAAGATGACCTTGGCGCGCTTCAGCGGAATTGCATCCGCACTGTTTGGGCTGCTGTCCGCGACTGCATATGGCCAAGTTCCGGATCTTTCCGTCAAACCTGCAAGTGCGGCGACAATTGCAGCGCAGGCGATACAGCGCGCGGCGCTTCCCAAGGACAATGGCAAGGATGCAGCTTTTGCGGCACAAGGCTTCGTCGCGACGCGTGCCGACCCGATCATCCGCAACAAGGACGGAAGGACTGTCTGGAATCTCGCTGCCTATGACTGGATGAAAGGAGATGCCCCGGCAACGATCAATCCCAGCCTTTGGCGGCACATGAGCATCTTGCGCAAAAGCGGCCTGTTCAAACTTTCTGAAGGCATGTGGCAAGTTCGCGGCTTTGACATCTCGAACATGACGGTAATCGCCGGCAAGACAGGATGGATATTGATAGATCCGCTGACCAATCGGGAAACGTCGGCGGCGGCGCTCGAAATCGTCAACCAGCAACTGGGTGCGCGACCGATTATGGCCGTGATCTACACGCATAGTCATGCCGATCATTTCGGCGGCATCCGGGGGATCGTGTCTCCTGAAGATGTGAAGGCTGGCAAAGTCGCGATCCTGGCGCCAGAACATTTCACCAAGGAAACAGCGTCCGAAAATGTCATTGCCGGGCCTGCGATGGGCAGGCGCGCGACATTCCAGTTCGGTGCTGCCCTCGTCCCAGGGCAAGACGGACAAATGGGTTCAGGCATCGGATCTGCGGTTGCGGCAGGGGAAATCACGCTCATCGCGCCGACCGACACGATTACCCGGACTGGGGAACAACGGACGATCGACGGCGTTTTGATGGAGTTCCAGATGGTTCCCCAAACCGAAGCACCTGCAGAACTCAATGTCATGTTTCCCGAGCGCAAGGCGCTGGTGATCGGCGAAATTGCAACCTGCTCGCTCCATAATATCCTGACACCGCGCGGAGCGCAGGTGCGCGATGCACTTGCTTGGGCAGGTTACCTTACCGAAGCCATCCGTCTCTACGCGGACAGGACCGATACGGTGGCCGCAAGTCATTGCTGGCCTCATTTCGGGAAAAATGAGGTGCGAAATTACCTCACGCTCCAGCGCGACAACTATAAATATCTCCACGACCAGACCGTCAGATTGATGAACAAGGGATTGACACAGGCGGAGATCGCAGAAGCCCTTGTCCCGCCGCCAGCACTGACCAATGAATGGACCAACCGCGGCTATTATGGCACCTATAATCACAACTCGAAGGCCGTCTACCAACGCTATCTGGGCTGGTACGATGCCAACCCGGCCAACCTCAATCCGCATCCTCCCACCGAAAGGGCAAAGCTCTATGTTGATGCGATGGGAGGGGCTGATCGGGTACTGGCAATTGCGAAGGTCGCTATGGCGAATGGCGACTACCGTTGGTCGTCCGACATTTTGAATCAGCTCGTGTTTGCTGACCCGCAAAATGCGAGTGCGCGTGCCACGCTCGCCGATTCATACGAACAACAAGGCTACCAGTCCGAAGCAGCGACTTGGCGAAACATGTTCCTGTCTGCAGCGCGCGACTTGCGCCAGGGACCCAAGTCCGGCTTGTCGACGACAAGCCTTGACATGATTTCAGCCATTCCAACGGACCTGTTGCTCGATTCCATCGCGACACGGCTCGATCCGGCAGTGATCAGGAACGCATCTGTCGCCCTCAACTTCAACTTTGCCGATCGAAACGAGAAGGCCCGGGTCACAGTGGAAAACGCTGTCATGATCAGTGAGATGGGAGAGGCTCATGCAAAACCTGCGGTCACTCTCACCGGTCCTCGCCAATTCTTCCTCGGGCTCTTCTTCCTGAAGCTGCCTCTAGCGCAGCTAGAGGCAGCTGGCCTGAAGATCGAAGGCGACAGAACCGCGATCGAAGCACTTCAGGCGGCGATCGAAACACCGCCCAATGTGTTCAACATCGTGACGCCTTAAGCGAGCATGTCATTGTGGCGTGGGCACCGATGCCGCTTCTGATGCCGGCTCTGGCGCTGCCAGTGCGGCAGAAACTTGTTCGGGGCGCAATGCTCCCTCTCCGGGTCCCATATCATCAACATCGACCATTTTGAGGCCGCCATGCTTCCGGAAATCCGCCTCTGTTGAAGGGCTAATGTCTGGCCGACCCGCCATGATACCCATCTTGATCTTGCACGCCGCATACTGGGTCTCGTCCGCCTCAACCTGTAAAGCAAGAACATCCTTGGCCTCGCTCTTGACGGTGAATTCATGCCTTCCCGGCTCGGCAACCTGAATGAAGTATCGGCCAGCCCCCAAGGAACTCACCTTCTGTCCCTTCTCATTCACTGAGCAACCCAAGGCAAAGCCCATGCCGCCGGGGCGAAACCAAACAATCTGACCTTTGCCCGAGGGCGGAGCGGGTATCGCAATTGGAGTGGGCGCGTCCTTCGCGGCAGCAAGACCCGGTACGGACACGAACGAAGCGGCCAGAGTGGCAATCATCATTCTTTTCAATTTCATATCCACTTTCCTCACTTAACAATTGATTTAGTTGAATTTAATTCGAAAACCAGTTCGACTAGGGCGCATTCGAAGCGCGACCGAACGTAAATGTTTCAGCTGTCTTCGCGTCTGCAATCGTACCCTGCGCTATTGTTACCTGCCCTCCCTGAACGAAGAAACCGATCAAGCCGAATGGCACCGGACTGGCCGCACTCGCAACGGCAAGTGTTCCCACCGAGCCAACATGCGATTTTCCGGCGACAGCAATTTTCATGCTCCGTAAGGGTAAATGGCGCCCGTTCATGTCCAAAAACCGCGCCGCAAGCACCAGTTCGCCAGCCGCACCGCTGCCACCACTCTTCTTTGCATGGATGACTTCGCCTTCACCGGTCAATCCGGCAGGAACCAGATCCCGGTCGCCAATCCGGATTGGTTCAGCGAGTCTGATCGGGAAGATTTCTCCCGTCTTGCTGATCTTGCTGCCCAATGTCGCGAGTATTTCAACCCTGACAGGCGTGAGCGCCGGGATCGTTGTGCAATCAGTGCATGTCTGCGCGCCAATGTCTTGGCGAACCGGATCGGCTGGCAGTGCCAACTTGCCGTCCTGCGTTTGAGCGGGAAGCGCAAGGGGGGCCAGCAAAACGCCAAAAAACACGCAGATGCTGATGCGCAAGCCATCCCCCAACCTCAACTCAGGCTTTCTGACGCTCTTGTTTGGTCAAGGCAACAAGAATTGTGGAGTCCGCGATAGCGGCTTCAGCTGACGACCTTGTGCAGTTCATTGAATGGAACGCTCTTGTCCGGGCGGATATCCCCAGGCAAGCCGAGGACGCGTTCGGCAATGATGTTCCGCAGGATTTCGTCGGTCCCTCCAGCGATACGAAGCCCGGCAGACCAGAAATAGCCCTGCCTCAACGCATCGAGATGGGGAAGCGAAGACGCATCCTCTCCTACCAACAAACCTGCGCTTTCGGCCATATCGCCTGCAAAGCTGCCCATGTCCTGCATGAGCTTGGCCACCACGACCTTCGAAATGCTGGATTCTGGACCCGGAGTCCGACCAGAGGAAATGGCTGACATTGTCCGCATCCGGGTGAGCGAAATACCGCGGTCCTGAATATAGACGTCCGCAATCTTTTGCCGAACATGACTCTGTTCGAGCATGTTGCCCTCTTCGGCATCGATCGCACGGGCCAACTCGATAAGCGAATGCGCATCAGGTGAATTTGTCGGCTTTCCGCCAACCGCCAGACGCTCGTTCATCAAGGTTGTCAGCGAGACGCGCCAACCATCGCCAACATCGCCAAGCCGGTGATCGTCGGCGATACGTACATCAGTGAAAAAGACCTCATTGAATTCACTGGCTCCGGCCATCTGCTTGATTGGCCGCACTTCCACGCCGGGAGCGCGCATGTTGATGATGAACATCGTCAGCCCCTTGTGCTTGGGCTGGGTCGGATCTGTCCGTGTGACGATGATGCCATAGTCCGCGCGATGCGCACCAGAGGTCCACACTTTCTGGCCATTGATCACCCAGCCATCGCCGTCCCGTTCTGCTTTGGTCCGGATGCCGGCAAGGTCTGACCCGGCGGCAGGCTCTGAAAAGAGCTGGCACCAGATTTCCTCGCCCTTCATCGCAACGGGTACATAGCGCTGGATGATCTCCGGGCGACCGTGGGTGAAGACCGTCGGAATGCACATGCCAAGGCCGATCGCATAGATGCCCGCCGGCACCCAGTATTTGCTCTCTTCCTGATTGAAGATGATCTGCTGCATCGGCGTTCCGCCTTGCCCGCCAAGTGCCTTGGGCCAGGTGATGCCGACATAGCCTGCAGCATATTTCTTTGCCTGCCAGGCCTTGCCCCGGACAACCAGATCAACGTCGCCTTCATAGGGGGTCTTGTATTCGGCGGCATTGGCGGCGAGCCATTCACGGACCGCCGTGCGATATGCGGCTTCTTCAGCGGTATCTTCAAAATCCATTGTGTCTCTCCTTAGGCCGCGAGATCGGTATTGCGCTGCTCAAGCGCGCGGACAAGCTGATCAGACCAGAATGTCCGCGATCCGAGATTGAGGGCCAGAAGCCGCCCCCGTCGATAGAAGAACTGGCAATCGCTCTCCCAGGTAAAACCGATGCCGCCATGCAGCTGGACATTCTCTTCCGCCGCGAACTGGAGGGCATCAATCGCCGCAACGCGCGCGCCTGCTGCCGCAAGTGCCAGTTCCGGTGCGCCGGTCAACAAGGCCCAAGCGCCGTAATAGGCGTGGCTGCGTGCCAGCTGGTTCTTGATGTACATATCGGCGCAGCGATGCTTCACGGCCTGATAGCCGCCAATGCGCCGACCAAAAGCGACGCGCTCCTTTGCATAGTCCACCGCCATTTCCATTGCCGCATCAGCACTGCCGAGGCCTTCAAAGGCGAGCAGCACGGCTGTTCCCTGAAGGTGCCGGGCGCGCAAACGCTCGGCTTCATCAGCGCGGGCCAGAACCGTGCAAGGCGCGTCGGAAAAGACGATCTTTGCCGACTTGCGAACCAGGTCGACCGTATCGCAGGCGGAACGGGAAACGCCCGTTGCGGACAGGTCGACCAATGCGATGACCAAAGCGCCCGCCTCGCCGCGCGCCGTGACAATTGCAAAGTCCGCTGCAAGCCCGTCGGCCACCGGAAGCTTCGCACCTGTCAGCCGATCGCCGGAACAGCTGAGCTTTGGCGTGCCGTCAGGCCGTGTTGCATCACCTTCCATCCAGGCGACAGTGCCGATCGCAGACCCGTCAGCCAGTTTGGGCAGCCAGGCCGCCTGCGTCGCTTCGTGACCGCTGGCCATAAGCAATTCGGTCGCCATCAGCACCGAGGAGGTGAACGGCACGGGCGAGAGTGCGCGGCCGACTTCTTCAGCGAGCACGCAGAGTTCGAGAACCGAAAGCCCCAGCCCGCCATGCGCTTCGGGAATGCGCAAACCCGTCCAGCCAAGCTCCGCAATTCGGGACCAGAGCGCTGCATCATGGGTGGCATCGCCATTCATGACGGCGCGGGCCTTTTCCCGGCCCGATTCTGCTGCCAGAAACTTGCGCGCTTCATCGCGCAGTGCCTCAGCTTCTTCCGAAAACTGGAAGTTCATCGCTTTCTCCTATCGATTTCGCAAATTGCGATGGCACAGTGCGCAAGCCGGTTCAACTGACATTGCTGTCAGCGCAACCGATCATTAAGCCTTTGCCGCTAATCATTTTGTGCATGAAATTCGAAGGTCCCACGCCGGAAACCGAAACCCGCCAGGTGAGCATCTCATTCGCGGCGTTCATCATTGTGATTGCGTTTGCCCTGTTCGGCATTGCAATGGCGATCGGTACCGTGACGGGTCTCAAGACACAGCCAGCGGCCCAGCCCGAAGTTACGGCGCCTGAACCCGGCTTTGAATCCGCACCGACGCCAGCGCCGCTGCCTGCCGTGACCCAGCCCGACCCGACCGCAATGACAGCGACGGACCCGGCAGACCCGGAACAGGCCAATGCCGACACGCCTTTTGCGGCCGAACAGGCCGCCGCAGCCGCAGCCGCTGCCTCTCCCCCGGCCCCGCCTGCTGCGGTCGCCGCCCCTGCTCCCGCCCCCGTTGCCAAGGCTCCGGCAAGCGAGACAGCACCGGCAACCCAGCCAGCGGTGAAGACACACAACCCGTCCTTCCCGTCGCGCCGCGTCGCCCCCGCGGTGACGGCCGCCCCGGCCCAACCGGCGCCGGCCAACTAGCCATCTTGAAAGTCCGTCGCATGTGTATTATATGTGTAATACACAAGATCGAGGCGTGGATTTGAACATGGCAAAAGACGGAAAAAAAGCGCGCAAGGCAGACAAGGCATCAAAGCCGAAGAAGCTGAAGATCCCCAAGAAGGTCGGCAGCATCAAGATCCCCAAGGAATTGCGCCGCGAAGGCAATGGCCTGATCGACGCATTGAAGGGCCTGCTCGCCACCGAGATCGCCGCAGCCGCCATCACGGCCATCGCCCGCAGCCCGCGTCGACGCCCCGGAAACTAGACCACCCGTGCATTGCCGCCTTCGCCCGCACAAACATCCTTGACGGGAGAACAAAGAGGGATCAAAACGGCCTGACCCGGCTGCAGGAAAGAGGCATTCGAACGGCGCCCCCGCCTTTCGAGACGCGCGCCCTTGTGCCTTCAGCCCCAACCCGCAAACCCGGCGAGGGAGGCCGACATGCACCACGATACCAAGCTCCGCGACGCAGCCCGTGCAATCTACAATGCCGTTTATCCCGGCGAGGAATGGGCCCCCCTGCCCTTTGAGGATGCGGAACGGTTCGGATCGGTGCATTACAGGAACGCCGTGGATGCAGCGCGCAAGGTGCGGCTGGAATTTGCGGAGGATCCGGGCGGGCACCAGCTTGGACTGTTCTGAAAGGCGGAAAGGCGCAGCATGACCGACACGGCGATCACCGGCACCTGCCATTGCGGCGCGGTGCGCATCACCCTGCCCCGCACGCCGGACTTTGTGAACCAGTGCAACTGCACGATGTGCACCAAAGTGGGCGGGCTCTGGTGCTATTTCCCGCCGGACACGGTGCAGATCGAGGCGGAACCCGGCGCTCTTGCGGCCTATGTCCGCGCAGACCTCGACGAAACATGGCTTTCCACCCATCATTGCACCCGGTGCGGCTGCACGACGCATTGGATGCCGCTGCCGGAGCGGGACCTTGACCGAATGGGCGTCAACCTGCGGATGTTCGGGGAGGATGTGCTGGCGCGAGTCGCGGTGCGCAAGGTCGACGGGCGGAGCTGACCGCCGCTGTTCCGGGCGGCGCGCGCGCGGAACTTGTCAAACTTGTCATTCCCCTCCGGTAGAATGATACCCGCCGTCGCGCTCTGACACGCATCGCCGCATCCGGCAGAAATCGGGGGAAGAGAGGCTGCGCGCGTCATCGAACAGGATGAAGCAGAGCGGAACCGAATAGGAAAGGCTTTTTTTCGCGACGATCCGAGAACCGATCGTCGCCCCTGCGCAGGGGCGACGGTGCCCCTACTCCGCCGCATCCAGCTCCAGTTCGGTCGGCGCCGCCCGCTTCCCCTTGGCCAGCAGCGGCTTCAGATACCCGCCGGTATAGCTGCGCGGGTTTTCCGCGACTTGTTCCGGCGTGCCTTCGGCGATCACTTCGCCGCCTTTCACGCCGCCTTCGGGGCCGAGGTCGAGGATCCAGTCGGCGGTCTTGATCACGTCCAGATTGTGTTCGATCACGACCACGGTGTTGCCCTGCTCGACGAGCGCGTGGAGGACTTCGAGGAGTTTGCGCACATCCTCGAAATGCAGGCCGGTCGTGGGTTCATCGAGGATGTAGAGCGTCTGGCCGGTCGCGCGCCTGCTGAGTTCCTTGGCGAGCTTCACCCGCTGCGCTTCGCCGCCTGACAGGGTCGTCGCCTGCTGGCCGACGGTGACATAGCCGAGGCCGACTTCCGCCAGCATCGCCATCTTGTCGCGGATCGAGGGGACGGCCTTGAAGAATTCGACCGCGTCCTCCACCGTCATGTCCAGCACATCGGCAATCGACTTGCCCTTGAACTTCACTTCCAGCGTTTCGCGATTGTAGCGTTTGCCGTGGCACACGTCGCACTGGACATAGACGTCCGGCAGGAAGTGCATCTCGATCTTGATGACGCCATCGCCCTGGCACGCCTCGCACCGCCCGCCCTTCACGTTGAAGCTGAAGCGCCCGGGCTTGTATCCGCGCGCGCCGCTTTCGGGCAGGCCGGCGAACCAGTCCCGGATGTTGGTGAAGGCGCCGGTATAGGTGGCGGGGTTGGATCGCGGGGTGCGGCCAATGGGGGACTGGTCGATGTCGATGACCTTGTCGAGATATTGCAGTCCCTCGATCTTGTCATGCTTGCCCGCGATGATCCGCGCACCGTTCAAGGCGCGGGCGGAGGCGGCATAGAGCGTGTCGATCGTGAAGCTGGACTTGCCCGAGCCGCTGACCCCGGTCACGCAGGTGAAGGTGCCAAGCGGGATCGAGGCCGTCACGTCGCGCAGATTGTTTTCGCGCGCGCCCTTGACGGTGAGCTTCTTGCCGGTGCCCTTGCGGCGCTTCTTGGGGACAAGGATTTCGCGCCGCCCGGCCAGATAGTCCGCCGTCAAACTGCCTTCGGCTGCTTCGATATCGGCGAGCGAGCCGCGCGCCACGACTTCGCCGCCGTGGACGCCCGCGCCGGGGCCCATGTCGATGATATAGTCGGCGTGGCGAATGGCATCCTCGTCATGCTCGACGACGATCACGGTATTGCCGAGATCGCGCAGGCGCTTGAGGGTTTCGAGGAGCCGGTCATTGTCCCGCTGATGAAGGCCGATGCTCGGCTCATCAAGGACGTAGAGCACGCCCGACAGGCCGGAGCCGATCTGGCTCGCCAAGCGGATGCGCTGGCTCTCCCCGCCGGACAGCGTGCCGGATGTGCGGTTGAGGTTGAGATAGTCCAGCCCGACATTGTTGAGGAAGCCGAGCCGTTCGTTGATCTCCTTCAGGATCGCCTTGGCGATCTGTTGCTGCTGGTCATTCAGCTTTTCGTTGAGGCTGCCGAACCAGTGGAGGGCATCGACCACGCTGCGGCGGGTGGAGATGCTGATATCCTCTCCCGCGATCTTGACCGCGCGTGCCTCGGGCTTGAGCCGCGCACCGCCGCACGTCTCGCACGGGGCAGAGGCCTGGTACTTCGCCAGCTCCTCGCGCATCCAGGCGCTCTCCGTCTGGAGCAGGCGGCGGTTGAGATTGCCGACAACACCGTTGAAGCTCTTGTTCACATCGTAGGATTTGCGCCCGTCCTGAAAGGTCAGGCGAATGACCGTCCCGCCCGAGCCGTTGAGGATCACATCGCGGATTGCCTCAGGCAGGTCCTTCCAGGGCGTATCGAGCGAGAAGTCATAATGCCGCGCAAGGCTCGCCAGTACCTGCATGTAATAGGGGCTGGGCGGATTGGACTTGGCCCAGGGCACGATCGCCCCCGCCTTGATCGAGAGGGATTCGTTCGGGACGACGAGTTCGGGATCGAAATAGAGCTTCTCGCCCAGCCCGTCGCACGAGGGGCAGGCCCCTTGCGGGGCGTTGAAGCTGAACAGCCGCGGCTCGATTTCGGGGATTGTGAAGCCGGACACCGGGCAGGCGAATTTTTCCGAAAAGACGATGCGGCCCGGCGGGGCATTGTCTCCCAGCACCGCCTTGGCTTCGACCGGCTCCGCCGGAGCATCGGCCAGATCGAGATAGGCCAGCCCGTCCGCCAGCTTCAGTGCCGTTTCGAAGGAATCCGCCAGCCGCGTCTCGATCCCTTCGCGGACAACGATCCGGTCCACCACAATCTCGATGTCATGCTTGTATTTCTTGTCGAGCGCGGGTGCATCCTCGATATCGAAAAACAGGCCATCGACGCGGACGCGCGTGAAGCCCGCCTTTTGCCATTCGGCCAGTTCCTTCCGGTATTCGCCCTTGCGACCGCGCACCGCCGGTGCAAGCAGGTACGCTCGCGTCCCTTCCGGCAGGGTCATCACCCGGTCGACCATCTGGCTGACCGTCTGCGCCGTTATCGGCAGGCCGGTTGCCGGGGAATAGGGAATGCCGACCCGGGCCCAGAGGAGCCGCATATAGTCGTAGATTTCTGTCACTGTCGCGACGGTGGAGCGCGGGTTCCGGCTAGTCGTCTTCTGCTCGATGCTGATCGCGGGCGAGAGGCCCTCGATATGATCGACATCGGGCTTCTGCATCATTTCGAGGAACTGCCGCGCATAGGCGGACAGGCTTTCGACGTAACGGCGCTGCCCTTCGGCATAGATGGTGTCGAAGGCCAGGCTCGATTTGCCGGACCCGGAGAGTCCGGTGATCACGGTCAGCGTATCGCGCGGAATATCGACGTCCACGCCCTTGAGATTGTGCTCGCGCGCACCGCGCACAGATATGTGAGTCAACATGATCAACCTGTTCCATATATGTTCAGCTGACGCAAGTGGGTGCGCCGCTTCCTCCTCGCACATTTCCCCTGTCGTTCGTCGAAGCGGATCGGCTGCTTGTCCTCGGATTTCCGCCGGATGTCGCTCATGCGTGTTATTTGTCTAATACAGTGACGAATTGGTCGAAGACACAGAGCAGCCGTCTCGCATTTGCCCTATCTCAAGGTTGTGCCGCAGCGTCCCCCATCCCTTACTCCGTTGCGGCACATCGAAGTTTTGAGGAGACACATCATGAAAAAGTCCGTTCTCGTATTGGCCGCACTGATCAGCACAGCCGCGTCGGTCCCTGCTTTTGCAGCCCCTTCGTCAACGTCCGTGCGCACCTCCGATCTCAACCTGACCAGCGCCGAAGGCCGCGCAAAGCTCGCGCGCCGCATTTCCACGGCAGCCGAACAGGTCTGCTATGTCGAAGGCGATCGCAGCCTTTCGTCCTTTGCACTGGGCAGAGCCTGTTATGATCAGGCCGTGCGCGAAGCACACACCAAGGCTGCCGCAATGTCCGGTAATGTTGCGCTTGCCAGCTACTGATCGATTGATATTCGCAACCCATTCCAGGGGTCGTGCTGCGGGCACGGCCCCTTTTTTCTTGACCGCTGCCCTTTTCATCATCGCTGCCGCCGCCTAGAGAGCCCAAAAATTGGGGAACCTTGGGCATGAGTGAGCCGCTTCGCGTTGCATTGGCAGGTTTGGGCACAGTTGGCGGGGGCGTTATCAAGCTGCTGGATGCCAACCGCGACCTGATTGCGCGGCGCGCGAGTCGTCCCATTGAGGTTGTTGCGGTTTCAGCGCGCGACCGGCACCGCGAACGGGGGATCGATCTCTCCCGTTTTACATGGAGCGACGATCCGGTCGCGCTTGCGGGCCGTGAGGATGTCGACGTTGTTGTCGAATTGATCGGTGGATCGGATGGCCCGGCGCTCGCGCTCTCCCGGGCAAGCATTGGCGCCGGCAAGGCTTTTGTTACCGCCAACAAGGCGATGATTGCGCACCATGGCGTCGAACTGGCACAGGCCGCCGAGGCTGCGAATGTCGCCTTTAAATATGAGGCGGCTGTCGCTGGCGGAATTCCGGTCATCAAGGGCCTGCGCGAAGGGGCTGCCGCGAACGAAATCACGCATGTCTATGGAATATTGAACGGGACCTGCAACTATATCCTGACGACAATGGAAAGCGAGGGGCGCGATTTTGCCGACGTCCTCGCAGACGCGCAGGCGCTTGGTTACGCAGAATCCGATCCCAGCTTTGACATTGACGGCATCGATGCAGCCCACAAGCTGTCCATTCTGGCGACACTGTCGTTCGGTACACGACTGGACTTCGACGCGGTCAGCATCTCGGGCATTCGCAACGTGCTTGCTGGCGACATTGCTCAGGCCCGCGCGCTCGGCTTTCGAGTTCGGCTGGTCGGCTTGGCCGCTGCAGGCCCGGACGGGCTGTTCCAGCGCGTCCATCCGTGCCTGGTGCCCGCAAGCCACCCCCTTGCCCATGTCGCCGGCTCGATGAATGCGGTTGTTGCAGAAGGCAATTTCGTCGGCAGGCTGTTCTTCGAAGGGCGCGGTGCAGGCGAAGGCCCGACGGCATCAGCCGTCGTTGCGGACCTCATCGATATTGCACGCGGCGAATATGGCCCGGCCTTTGCGATGCCGGTCACCAGTCTGGCAAATGCGCCCAAGGCTGACGCTGGTGTTCGCGTCGGACGGGCCTATCTGCGCTTCATTGTTGCTGACCGGACAGGTGTGCTCGCCGAAATCACGGCCGCGATGCGCGATGCAGGCGTCTCGATCGAAAGCATGATCCAGCGGGGCGAAGCTCCCGGCGGGGGTGTTCTGGTCGTCATGACAACCCATGAAGGGCCGGAGAGCGCCGTTGCAGCTGCCCTTTCTGCCTTGTCGGGGTCGCCCAGCCTTGTCGCTGCGCCGATTATGATGCCGATTCTGGATTTTTAAATTTTCTCCGCGTATCCGCGCAAAACAAATTCACAGGAATCTTCAAAATCATGGTAGCTCCATCCAAAGTTCTCGACCGCGTCCTTGTCCTCGAAATGGTGCGGGTCACCGAGGCCGCCGCAATCTCAGCATCAAAGATGATTGGCCGTGGTGACGAGAAAGCCGCTGATGCCGCTGCGGTCGAAGCGATGCGCGCCGCGCTCAACGAACTGGCAATGGATGGCACTGTCGTCATCGGAGAAGGCGAACGTGATGAAGCGCCGATGCTGTTTATCGGCGAAAAGGTGGGCAGCGCCATTGGAACAGGGCCCAAGATCGATATTGCGCTCGACCCACTCGAAGGAACGACCATTACGGCCAAGGCTGGCCCGAATGCACTGGCGGTTCTTGCCGTTGCCGAGGAAGGCAACCTCCTCAATGCGCCGGATGTCTACATGGACAAACTTGCTGTTGGTCCGGGCTATCCCGATGGAATCATCGACCTTGCCAAGACTCCGACCGAGAATGTAACAGCTGTTGCCAGAGCCAAAGGTGTCGAGCCCAATGAAATCATTGTCTGTGTTCTCGACCGCCCGCGTCATGAGAAGCTGATTGCCGAATTGCGAGGCATCGGCTGCGGGATCATGCTCATTCCCGATGGCGACGTGGCCGGTGTCATCGCCGTCACCGATCCGGATACCACGATTGACATGTATATGGGCTCAGGCGGCGCTCCCGAAGGCGTACTGGCCGCAGCAGCGCTTCGCTGCGTCGGCGGCCAATTCAAGGGACGCCTGATCTTCCGCAACGATGACGAAAAGAGCCGCGCCCGCAAATGGGGCATCCAGGATCTGGATCATATTTACGATCTTGAGGAACTTGCAAAGGGCGATTGCATCTTTGCGGCCACCGGCGTGACCGACGGTTCGCTTCTCGAAGGCGTAAAGCGGCTGAAGAATGGCACGATGACGACCGAGAGCGTCGTCATGCGCGCTAGCTCTGGCACAGTCCGCTGGGTCAGAGGCGAACATCACAAGGGTGCGCGCACGTAAATTTTCGCTCGCCAGTGCTGTCATAGTCCGATAATACAGCTGCGATGTCCAGCCCGACGCTCAATGCTGAAGATCCCGACTTTGGTCGTGACTGGATCGCACCCTATGAGGATGAGCCGGGGGCTCTACCCAATCCTCCTGAATCGAAATGGGCAGCCCGCTGGAAATGGATAAAGCGCGGACTTGCCGGGTCGGCTGCGCTCTTTGTGCTCCTGTTCCTTTGGCTGGTTTTTACGGCACCGCTATCAAAATCATTGCAGCCGATTGCACCGCCACGGTTGACGCTCCTTGCAGCTGACGGGCAGGCTTTTGCACAGAACGGGGCAATCATTTCCGAACCGGTGAAGATTGCCCGATTGCCGAAGCACGTCACCCAAGCCTTCATCGCCATTGAGGATCGCCGCTTCTACTCGCATTGGGGAATCGACCCCAGAGGGCTGGCCCGTGCCGCCTTGAACAATATGGGCAGCGGCGGAACGCAAGGCGGGAGCACCATTACGCAACAACTTGCGAAGATCACATTCCTGACACCAGAACGGAGCCTAAGCCGCAAAGCCCGGGAAATGTTGATCGCCTTCTGGCTCGAGTCCTGGCTGACCAAAGATGAGATTCTCGAGAGATATCTCTCGAACGTGTATTTCGGAGACAATGTCTATGGGCTCAGGGCCGCAGCGCACCATTATTTCAACCGCCAGCCGGAGAAGCTGACGCTTTCGCAATCCGCGATGCTTGCGGGCCTTGTGCAGGCCCCGTCCCGACTTGCCCCGACCAGAAACCCCAAGGCTGCCCGGAAGCGGGCGCGTATGGTACTCGACGCAATGGCTGCTGCGGGATTTGTTTCCGAGACAGGGGCGAACGCCGCACCCCTTCCGCCAATCGTCAGGGGGAAAGAAAGCGGCCTGCCGACCGGCACCTATTTTGCGGACTGGGCCATGCCGCAGGCTCGTGCCATTGCGGAAGAATCCTATGGTGCGCAGGAAATCAGGACGACACTTGATGCCCGGCTGCAGCGGACTGCGCGATCTGTCATTGCCGGGGCGCCGATCGGAAAAGCGCAGGTCGCACTTGTCGCGATGCGACCCAATGGAGAAGTGGTCGCGATGATCGGGGGGCGTTCCTATGACAAGTCGCCCTTCAATCGCGCGACGCAAGCGCTGAGGCAACCGGGATCGACCTTCAAGCTGTTCGTGTATCTGGCAGCGTTGCGGGCAGGAATGACTCCCGAAAGCATGATTGATGACAGCCCGATCACAACCGGTGGTTATCGTCCGAAAAACAGCGGTGAGCGTTATCGCGGGGAGATCACGCTCAAACAGGCATTTGCCCGTTCAAGCAACGTTGCGGCAGTGAAGCTTTACCAAAAGCTCGGAGGCGACGCAGTCATCAAGGCGGCGCGTGACCTTGGCATCAAGAGCCCGCTTTCTGATGACCCCAGCCTTGCACTCGGCACATCCGGAGTGACCCTCATTGAATTGACATCGGCTTTCGCTGCGGTCGCCGCAAAGCACTATCCAGTATCCCCTCACGGAATTCCGAAGGATGAGCCTGGCATTTTGGGAAAACTGCTCTCGTCGCAACGGACATTTGGCTCGGGGACGCATGATATGCTGCTCGAACTCCTGGCTGCGCCAATCAACGAAGGCACCGGGCATGCAGCAGCGCTGCGCGTCGATGCTTTTGGCAAAACCGGAACAAGCCAGGACAGTCGGGATGCACTTTTCATCGGCTTTGCGGGAGATCTCGTCGTTGGTGTATGGGTGGGAAATGACGATAATACGCCGCTCCGCGGAATCAATGGCGGCAATGTCCCTGCTAAAATCTGGCGCAATTTCATGGCAGCGGCCATCAGTGGAGCAGCGCCCCCTCCACCTCCAAAGCCTGTCGAATCGGGCATTGGCAACCTGTCGGATATTGTGCCGATCGAACTCGGCAATGACAGCACGATCAGCATCGGCAATGGCACCGGCGTTTCGCTCGATACCAATGTCGGAGACGTCGGCATCAATGTGAAGCTTGATCGTGACGGCCTGACCATCGATGCCAGGCCGCCGCCGGAAAAGGCCCCGCCTCCAAGTAAGTGATTGCGGCCCCTGCTGCCTTCCGCCTAAGCCAGTAGTATGAATGCCCCCCTCTCCTTCCCGCGCTCCGTCACGGGCCAACTCTGGGCCTGGCGTGGCGCCGCTGGCGAATGCGATGATCTTGTCGATCAGTTGCTGCTGGCGCGAGGTTGTCCGCCAGACGCGCTGGCAGCGCATCGCACTCCTACAATTCGGGATTTCATGCCCGATCCATCCATATTTCGCGATATGGATGCAGCAGCAGAACGGCTCGCCCGGGCGGTTTCCACCGGCGAAAATGTCACGATCTTTGGTGATTATGATGTCGATGGCGCGACGTCCGCAGCGTTGCTGATCCGCTTGCTGCGAGACCTTGGCCTTGATGCCCATGCCTATATCCCGGATCGCCTGATGGAAGGGTATGGCCCGTCCGGCGAAGCGCTCGTGAAGCTGGCCCGAAGCGGTTCAACGCTCATTGTTACTGTCGATTGCGGGGCGCAGGCTTTTGAGGCGCTTGCGATGGCACGCGATGCCGGAGTCGATGTCATTGTTGTCGATCACCACAAATGCGCGACGGAACTCCCCAACGCTTTTGCGCTGGTCAACCCGAACCGGCTTGATGAGGATGAAGGCGCCGCGTTCGGCCATCTCGCAGCCGTTGGCGTTGCCTGGCTTCTTGGCGCGGCCCTTATCCGGCAATTGCGGGCGTCAGGCCATTTTGCCGCGCGGGCGGAACCAAAGCTGCTTGAGCTGCTGGACATTGTGGCGCTCGGCACTGTGGCCGATGTTGCATCGCTGCGCGGGTTGAACCGGGCCTTTGTTGCGCAAGGGCTCAAGATCATGGCAGGCCGCCGTAATCTCGGTCTTGACGCCCTGATCACAGCTTCGCGTCTCAAACGAGCCCCTGTTTGTTCGGACCTTGGCTTTGCGCTCGGGCCCAGGATCAACGCTGGCGGACGCGTCGGCAAGTCTGACCTTGGGGTCCGGCTGCTGACGACTGACGACCCGGACGAAGCTCGCGACATTGCCGAAGAACTGGATCGGCTCAACACCGAACGCCGCGCAATCGAAGCCGTCGTTCAGGATGATGCAGATGCCATGGCCATCGGGCAGGGAAACCGCGCGGTTGCGGTCGTGAGCGGTCATGGCTGGCACCCGGGCGTGATCGGGATTGTGGCAGGACGGTTGAAGGAAAAATTCAATCGCCCTGCACTCGTCATTGCGGTCGACGAAAATGGCCTTGGGAAAGGATCGGGGCGTTCCGTTGCAGGGGTCGATCTCGGCGCAGCCGTGCTGGCTGCAAAAGATGCCGGATTGCTCATTGCCGGTGGTGGCCACGCGATGGCCGCTGGACTGACTGTGGAAGCCCACCGTATCGACGCGTTTGCCGATTTCCTTGAGGCTCGCCTTTCTGCCGATATCGCGCGTTCGGGGGCAGACAGGAGCTTGCTTCTCGATGCGGTGGTCGCAACAGGTGGCGTAACGCCGACCTTTGTCGAGGCACTTGAGACGGGTGGACCCTATGGAATGGGATGGCCAGCGCCACGCATCGCAGCCGGGCCAATGCGGGTTATCAAGGCCGACATTGTTGGTACAAATCATGTGCGTGCCGTCATGGCCGGTGACGATGGCCGTTCCTTGAAGACTGTTGCATTCCGTCAAGCTGAGACCGAATTGGGCCAGGCCCTTCTCGGAGCCGGGCGTGATCGGCGCCTCTGGGCCGCCGGTCGCCCAAAGATCGATGATTGGGGTGCACGACCGGCAGCAGAACTGCACGTCGATGACATTGCCTTTGTAGACTGAAGCGGGAGACCGGAATGTTCAGCCATGTCACTCTTGGAACCAATGACTGGCCCCGCGCCCAATCGTTCTGGGAAGCCATAATGACCGTTCTCGCGCAGCCCGTTCTGTTTGAACATGAGCATGGCATCGCCTATGGTGAACCAACGGGCCCCAAGATCTTCGTCGGACCTGCCTTCGACGGTCAATTGGCAACAAGCGGCAATGGCACGCACGTAGCATTTCATGCGAAAGACCGGGCGACCGTCGATGCGTTTCATGCGGCAGCGCTTCAGCACGGCGGAACCGATGAAGGTTCGCCAGGTTTGAGGCCGCATTACCATCCAAACTATTATGGCGCCTATGTGCGCGATCCGGATGGAAACAAGCTGCAGGCCGTCTGCCATTCCAAACATGGTTGACCCGCGCTGCTTTTCTGGTAAGCGCGCGGCTCGCTTCGACGGCCCCTTCGTCTAGCGGTTAGGACGCGGCCCTTTCACGGCTGAAACACGGGTTCGATTCCCGTAGGGGTCACCAGCCAATTCAATGACTTAGCAGGCATACTCCCTAGTTTTCCCCAATGGTTCCCTAATATGCACTTTTTTTGGTGCTCAGAATGCAGTCGTGATATTTCTCGCGAATTGCTTTGGACTGGCCAAAAATATGATGGCAGTATCAACGCCTAGCCATTGGATGGAATTCAAAATGAAGCTGGGGTTCATTTTAGGCGCCTTGCTCTTCTGCCTATGCGCTACGACGCCGCTACACGCGGGATCGGTTACCAAAGAGTTTTCTGCTTTGTGGGAGGCGCGCGATAAGGATTATCGTGAGCAGCGCCCCAAACTCGACAAGGCCGCCTCCGAAACGGCAGCTAGCGCAGTCTCAGCAATCCTGGCAAATCAGGAAAATGCTCCTATCCTGTTAGATGCAGCATTAAGAGCCGTGCAAAACCTTTCGGAGTTAGTGGGGCGCGGCCAAACACTTTGGGCACTTCGCCAACATATGGACAGCAAGCCGTCTAGTTCAATGTCCGAGGCTTGGATGCAGGGAAAAATGGACGAGCTGTCGTCTGCCATCAAGAACGCTGATGCGAACGAAGCACAGATTCGGTCGACGCGCATAGGACGAGATGTTGGCGTTGAAGCTTGGGTTGGAGCGGTTTAGCAGCTAGCTATGGCTAGGGGACAATCGAGGGAAGCGTCGCTGAGTTGGCTTTAATCGATAAGAACCTTGAGTCTTTTTACTTGGCTCTTGGACAGGAAAAGAGCGCCGCAGAGCGGCTCGGGCTGCAATTCTCGGAGCCATCGGCGCTGCTCTAGTCAGCAACAACAAGCTCATCGCACATGGTCTGTATCGTGCACGCGATTTGGCAACCTGACCAATTGTAACGGCAACTGATTGAGTTTGATTAACTCTTATATTGCACGCAAACTGTATCCGTTCAATAAGCCGATTGAGTTCCGGTGACTTGGGGCAATTCTGACTTTGCGCCGTCTATCTTCCCTTCACTTCGCCTTCCATTCCCTCGGTCAAGCTTCACCAAAGGTCATGTAGTTAGTAAGTGTCAGCAGCAAGCCAGAAACAGAATATGGCGGCGGCAAAAAGAATGCCACCGAAGATCGCAGCGTTCGGGGAATAACCGGTCGCTGTTGAAAAGGCGAACAGCAGGAAAAACAGACCGGCCACAACGAGCAAAACGCGCTGGAACCAATTCACATTCGCCTCCCTATCCAAATGACGCGACCAACAACGTGCATTTCTTCGTCGGAAACGTCAAATGCGGAAAAGGACGAGTTGTCAGACATGACGCGAAACGTTCCTCTAGCTTGGCGCCGGACGCGTCTTATCATGCCAAGTTAAACCATTTATTGAATATCGGTCTTTGACGATTGTCCGATTTTTGCTATCTTTGGCTCGTGTTTTCGCTCTTACTCTTGCTCGCAACCACCGCGATGTCCGCGTCAGAACATGCAATAGTTGAAGCCTTTGGTGTGCCGCTCGCCGTTGACCCAGGAGACCTCAGCGCGAAAGGCTTTACCAAGAAGGGAAAGGACATCAGTTTGTGGATCGGCGTGCAAGAAGGACCCCGTTATGGGGGTGATCGGCGTCTAAAAGGGACCCCCATCTCGATGGTTTAGGTGCGTCCGTTTGGTGATGACCAGACGGCGGGATCGGGATGTTGATTTTGGAGACGGTAGTAGGGATCCGGCGCGAGCACGCCGATGGCAAGTCGATCAAGGCGATCGCGCGGGATCTGCGGTTGTCGCGCAAAGTGGTGAGGAAGGCGATCCGCGCTCCTGAGGCGGGCTTCGCGTATCGGCGCTCGGTGCAGCCACTTCCCCGGATCGGCCCTTTCCAGGAGCGCTTGGACGCTCTGCTGGCCGAGAACGAGGTGCGGCCCCGGCGCGAACGGCTGCGGATGACGCGGATCCACGATCTGCTGGTGCGCGAGGGCCTACCGACAAGCTCAGGAGAGCGTTTGACGGTCTCCTACGATGCTGTCCGGCGTTATGCGAAGCGCTGGCTGGACGAGCGGCGCAAGGATGCAGGTGACGGCGCTGCGGCGTTCATCCCGCTGATGTTCCGGCCCGGCGAGGCATACCAGTTCGACTGGAGCCACGAGGATGTGGAGATCGCCGGCAAGCCGATGCGCGTGAAGGTCGCACATATGCGGCCGTGCGCGTCGCGGGCTGTGTACGTGAGAGCCTATCCCCGTGAGACGCAGGAGATGGTGTTCGATGCCCATGCGCGGGCGTTCGCGTTCTTCGGCGGCGTGCCGACGCGCGGGATCTACGACAACATGAAGACCGCGGTGACGACCGTGTTCACTGGCAAGGAGCGGGTCTTCAACCGGCGCTTCCTGATCATGGCCGACCACTACATGGTCGAGCCCACCGCCTGCTCGCCGGCAGCAGGTTGGGAGAAGGGCCAGGTTGAGCATCAGGTGCAGACGATGCGCGGGCGGTTCTTCCAGCCCCGGCTACGCTTCGCCAGCTTGGAGGAGCTGAACGGGTGGCTGGAGGCGGAGTGCCGCCGGTGGGCGGCGCTGCACCAGCACCCCGATCAGAAGGAGCTGACCATCGCCCAGGCATGGGACGCCGAACGTCCGGCGCTCCAGGCGATGTTGGCGCCGTTCGACGGCTTCCACGAGACGCCGCACGCGGTGACCGGCACCTGCCTCATAAACTTCGACCGCAACCGCTACTCGGTCATGGCCAAGGCGGCACGGCGGGCGGTGCAGGTGCGCGCTTACGCCGACCGGATCGTGGTCCGCCTGGACGACGAGGTCGTGGCCGAGCATCCCCGCTTCTTCGGCCGGGATCGGATGATCCTCGATCCTTGGCACTACCTGCCAGTGCTGGCCAAGAAGCCGGGCGCACTCAGGAACGGGGCACCGTTCCAGGGCTGGGAGTTGCCGCCAGCGCTTGCACGGCTCAGGCGCAAGCTCGGGACTGGCGATGAAGCCGACCGGCGCTTCGTGCGCGTGTTGTCCGCCGTGCTCACCGACGGCCTTGAGGCGGTCGAGGCTGCGATCCGCGAAGCGCTTGCCGCCGGCGCTGCCAGCGACGATGTGATCCTCAACATCCTGGCGCGGCGGCGTGAGCCGCCCCGGCCGAGGACGATCACCACGTCCGACGCACTCGCGCTCAGCCACCCACCGACCGCCGACTGCGCCCGCTACGACCTGCTGCGAGGCGCCCGTGCAGCGGCATGAGATGATCGCCGCGATGAGCGGCCTCGGTCTTAAGGGCATGGCCAGCGCGTTCGATGAGGCGGTCACCACCGGCGTGCAGCGCAAGCGCACCGCCATGGAGATCCTGACCGATCTGCTGCGTGCCGAGGCAGCTCACCGCCACGCGGCATCGATCCGCTATCGCATGAGTGCGGCCAAGCTGCCGGTGGTGAAGGACCTCGACGCGTTCGTGTTCGAAGGCACGCCCATCAACGAGGAGCTGGTGCGCTCGCTCCATGCTGGCGCGTTCCTGCCCGGCCAGCGCAACATCGTCCTGGTCGGCGGCACCGGGACCGGCAAGACCCATCTTGCGGTTGCCATCACCGCCAGCGTGGTGCGTGCCGGTGCCCGCGGCCGCTACTTCAACACCGTCGATCTGGTGAACCGGCTCGAGGAGGAGAGCCGTCTCGGCAAGGCCGGCGCACTCGCGGCCCAGCTCTCGCGTCTCGACCTCGTCGTGCTCGATGAGCTCGGCTATCTGCCGTTCGCACGCTCCGGCGGCCAACTGCTGTTCCACCTTGTTAGCAAGCTCTACGAGCGCACCTCGGTGATCATCACCACCAACCTGGCGTTCGGCGAATGGCCAACCGTGTTCGGCGACCCGAAGATGACGGCCGCGCTGCTCGACCGCATCACCCATCACTGCGACATCGTCGAGACCGGCAACGATAGCTGGCGGCTCAGGAACCGCAGCTAAAACCCCTCCCCCGGACCCCCCTCCCGGCGGTTGACCCGGTGGGTCCACAGGAACCTCCCACGGCCGCCACCGCCAGCGCTTGGGGAGGCGCGCGGCGTCGGCCGTGGGTCCCTCCTATGGACTACCGGGACAACCGCCCGACATCACCAAAGGGGGTCCCTCTTCGACGCCGATATGGGGTCCCGGTTCGACGCCTATTTACACATCAGTTATTGGGACAAGCATGTCGATGCCTTCTTTGACTATATCAAAGTGACACTATTTCCGTATCAAGAGAGAGTGCTGTCGGTATCGGCTTCGAGAGATTATCGGGCAGGCAGCGAGGCTACTCAGTTCCAAGAGTGCATGTCGGACTTCGACTCTGTCAACGCCACGATTCTTGCTCGGTACCCCACTTGAAATTGAACGAAGTCCGGGATTCAAGGCGTGACCGAGAACTTGAAAAGATCACGGGTCGAAATTTCGCGGTTCGGCTTGAAGAACCAATATTAGGTTATGCGCCTCATTCGAACGCTCGCAGCATAGATATTTCCTGCTTTGGGCCACAGCCTTGGCATAACGGCGAGCCGTCGTTGACGCGATTGACAGTTTATTATGAGGCAAGCCCAGAAGAGGTTGATGAAGCGAATAAATGGACTAAGAAGCAGAGAGAAGAAAAAGACCGCGAGCGAGGCATTGCTAAGGGCCTAGACCCGGCTGAGTTCTAGAGGCAATGGCTCAATTCAGAGTTCTCGCCGACCACCCCTCTCAGTTCGCCTTCCATTCTCTCGCCAGTCCTTGCGCATAAGCTAGGTATGGGCGTTGCTTAATCGGGATCGCCCGACTCATCCTTCAAGGTATACGGATTGTCATAACCCGATGAACGCGGCGCGTTGTAAGTCGGATAGTTCTGATATGATGGATAGGACGGCGCTGTGTAGCGCGGCGTCTGCCTTGGCGCGTTATAGATAGGATAGGGATTTTCGTGTCCAGTGCGCCCCGTATAAGGATTGATGTTCGGGCTGGTTGACCAGTTATTCGCTCTCGAATTGTCTGGCGTCGTTCTCATATGCGGCGCGACATAGGTTCCGTCCTTTCGGACGTATCCACGGACGCTTGTTGTTCCTGCAAACGCTGGCGCTGCAATAGCTACCATTATTAGTGCTAGGCCAAGTTTCGTTTTCATAAGCCCCTCCTGACCAGAGGCATCTTACACCTTGTCTAAGTTTACACAACAAGGCTAGATTCAGTGCAGACCGCCAACGCAGAAATTGCCGCATTCAGGGTCTAAACATCCTCCAACTGATGCTTCACTGCGCCACTTTCAACTCGTTGTTGAATTCGTCCAAGCAGAGACGCTTTGCTTCTCTAAGTGCCACGTCATAGTCATCGGCCAGCGCGTTCGGAAGGGAGCATTCTTTTTCTGGCTCAATCTTGTAGTTGGCTTTGCAAAAGGCAGCGCCGTAATCAGCCGCAACGCACTGATTAAAGCTATCAAGAGTTGCGGAGTGCCTTTCGCGGCAAGACGCTTCCCAGCGAGAATTATAGTTTGCTTGAGCGAGCGATAAACACACGTTGTAATTCGCTCGTTTGTCTGCTCGCAGTTTTTCAGCAGCCAGCCTGGCTCGGTTCGCTTGTTCCTTTTCTTCCTTGCGAGCCGCCTCGCGATCTTCAGCGGCTCGTTGGTCTCGACTAGGCAAGTAGAGGATATAGTAATAACTCACGCTAAGACCGACCAAAAGCGCTGCTATTGCGAGCGCCATCTTCAAAATATCCGATGACTTCTCAAGCATAACGCCACAATCCCCCGATGATTCGCCAAAAATTGGATGTTAAGGCGGGTCAGTGGATTCTCAAGTTGCGACCGACCCCACTTCCGGCATACCATTCGAGCCATTTGCAAGTGATAGTGTCCGAATAGCTATGCCCTATAGCCAGCCTAGCGTTGCACTCACTGTTTGCAGACATAGTCGTGCACAATTCCCTCGATAGCACCGGGGATCACGTATTTCCAAGGCGAGCCGTCTACGGGGATAGATTGATTTGTGCCGTCAACCTTGTAGACGTTCAATTGGAGCAAGCGGTGCTGGTCGGTCGCACAGTTGTCTTCGTAAACAGTCATTGCTCGTGCCCAGCCATCTGCGTCATTTGCGTATTCTGTCCGCACCCAAAAACGCCGGATTTCGCCCATGATGCGGATTGATGACTTATCAACATAGGTTGGGTTTGTTCCGAGGTTGGATGAAGCAACCAACACCCAGTCTGCCTCGGCAAGGGCCGGTGTGGCTATGGAAAGTAATAGCGCGGTGCACAGATATGACTTGGCTTTCATGACTCCCCCTTGCAGATGTATTTGTGGATACTGTCTTCTACGGTTTCGGGGGTGACGTATTGCCATTGCGCCCCAGACGTTGGGACCGAATTGTTTGAACCGTCAACCTTGTAAACTGTTGCTTGAAGCAGTCGATTCTCGCCCGTCGCGCAGTTGTTTTCCCAAAGCGCCAAAACCCGCTGCCAGCCATCAGGGTTGCTAATGAAGTCCGTGCGCGCCCAATAGCGCCGGATTGAGCCGCTCGCGATGATCGATGATTTGTCGACGTAGGAAGTGTCTTGTTGGTCTGCGGATCGTTCAACCAACACCCAGTCCGCTGCCAGGGCAGGTGTGGCGACAAAGAACACTAGCGCGGCTCTCAGTACTGATCTGGCTTTCATGAGTCCCCCATATCGTCAGTGTAAGCGACCCCGACTTGGACGCAACCGCCCTTCTTGCAAGCGTTAAATCAACGTCATGCGCCATGCGAGTCATCTGCTTGGGATAGGCCGTAATGGCCAATGTCGATGCCGACCGCCCGCCATGCTTCCAGGCATTACGATTGCCCTTGTGTGCGCCTGGAGTTCCCTGCCATTTACCCTGAAATCGCATCGCGGACGCGGGAAAAACTCACTTAGCGTTGGAACGCCAGATTGCAGCCGGTGTCCGAATAGGGCGTTCTAGCGTTTTTCATGCCCCCTTTGCATCCTGCCAGCGCCTCTCGCGCGCGCGAAACTGCGACACCGAACACGCTGTCACTATCGCATCCGTCCCTGTTTATGGCTTGTATTATCAGTTGCACCTCGGCCGCTATTCACCGTTAAAAAACGGCTCGGCTTCGCGTATTCGCTGCGTATTATCGGCATGGATCACTCGGACTTTTTTTATCAGTTTGATCTTCCAAATTTGCGCGCCGCCGCAAGGGTGGTGCCAAATGTTCTGACAACGGACCTGCAACCACATCAACCTCTGGGCGTTCGATGCCGAATTAGCCCGATGACGTATCCAACCGCACCCGCAAAGATGACGCCCACTAGGAACGACATGATACCGGCGGCCATGCTAC
The DNA here is from genome assembly GCA_016704425.1 of Sphingomonadales bacterium. GTDB lineage: Bacteria > Pseudomonadota > Alphaproteobacteria > Sphingomonadales > Sphingomonadaceae > Aquisediminimonas. The sequence continues at coordinate 130,836 of JADJAC010000002.1, read as the reverse complement.
CTTGATTGCTTGCCTTTGCGAGTTGGATCGCTCCAGGTATGGCTCCGACACATGCGGCTACTCTGGCGTCGTCCCAAGCAGTGCGTCGTTGATTTAGCATTCCAAGTTCCCTTAAGAAAATGGCGATTATATACTTTGCAAACGAAGCGGCACTCACTCACCTGGCCAACTCTTTTTAACCCAGTCGAACGTATTATCTCGTCCAGCCCGGTTTAGCCCCGCCCACGTAATATCGTCATGCACCTGCATGACCAAACAAGGGCCGCCACTGGTATTGATCTGCTTGATCTTATCGCGGATTTCGGTGGCAGTGATTTTGTTGCTTCTGTCAAAAATCAACCAAAACCCCATGATATGGTGCCACCAGCCGAGGCTATTCTCCTTGCAGAACTCAACAAACTGATTGTCCTTTTCTTTCGTAAAGCCCTCTATGGCTACTACAAAGCGCCGCTTCATTGCTCTATCTTTTCGGCGGTAGTTGCTGGGGCGGAAATCACCTTCTGAGGGTTTGCATCAATAATCCCCGTCATGTTGTCACCAATAATTCCGTGTTCGATTGCCATCTTGTGGAGTTTGTATTTCTCGGATCGAAGAGCGTCGGGATCGGTCGCGGCGAAGTAGATGTAGGCGCCGCCATATAGCGTCATGAAGATGCAAAGCATGATGGCCAACATGATTTGTATCCAATTTGGGGCTTTTGCTGTCACGGCTGCGATTAGTGCCACGAGTAAACCGCTGTTCGGCCAGATAAGCGCCCGCAGGACGTCCGAGCGTGTCAATTCTGCGCTCATCTGTTCCCTGAGGGTTGATAAGAAGCGAATAAAGTCAGGCATCGGGGACTCCCGGCTTTGGCTTCCCTTTTGCGACCTTCTTCAGTCGCTCATCCCAGCGGCCTTCAACTTCACCCGCTTCAAGTTCAAGCGCGGCTTGTTTGAATTTGTCGAGTTGACTCTTGTTCGATTTATAGATTGCACTGTCGGTCATGACCGAAAAGCTCCCAAACATTGCTTTGTTCTGCGATGAGGCAGGCAAAGAACCGGATCGCTACTTAGCAGTCGGTGGCTTGGTTGTAACTGATGAAGATGTGAAGATGATACGCGCCGAATTCATGCGACGAACCGGCGACCTCGGTCTCACCAAAGAGGCAAAATGGAATCTTACAAGGTCAAGCACGCTCGACGAGCACCGCGAGCTTATACACTGGGCCTTTCAACTCATTACGGCAGGGCAATTGATGTTTCATTGCCTGTTGGTTCCGTCACAACGTTTCAATCACAATCTTCGCCCCGTTTGCATCCTGCCAGCGCTTCGCGCGCGCATAGGTACACTGTGGAAAATCTCATGGGCGCTCACTTCGGCTGCCCTTCCAAAAAGCGCGAAGCCTGTTAACAGGCTCCCATGCGGGGGCTATTGAACAAGCTGAATTTGTGGAACCGTCTTGGCATAGCCTTGACTGTTCTTTGGCTCTTGATTGCGCCGATAACCGTTGTTGTTCAAGAGAATGCAGCAAGGAATGATGCTGCGGAGTGGTTTAGGGAAAAATGTTTCGCACGCGCCCTCGAGCCCCAGTCTCTAAAAAATGAAAATGATTCGGGCGCGGCCTACAAAGGCTGCTGGGATGAATATGAAGAAACAATCACACGTCCGAGACAGTCCCTTTACTGGCAAATCGCAGGAGCTTGTTTAGGCGCGGCGCTGATTGTTTGGATTTTGGCATACGCATTCACCTACACAGTTCGATGGATATGGGCCGGGCGAAACAAAAACATTTCGAACTGACCCACTACCGAGTCATCTGCTTGAGATAGGCCAAAATGGCCAACGTCGATGCAGAGCGTCCGCCGTGTTTCAAAGCATTCTGGTTGCCCTTTGGCGCGCCTGGCGACGATCCTCCGTGCATACGGCAGCGCCCGTTAGCCATCGCAGGTGACCGGCACGGATTCCCGCTCCGCGTTTTCGCTCCACAAGCCTTCACTTTCTGAAACGCCCAGCATTTCGCTTGCATGGGGTTGTTCGTCGATTTGTGCATTTTTACCCCCCGTCTGGACGCTATCAGCAATGACAGCCTGCCCGCCTCGATTATCGACGTGGACGTGCTTGATGATTTGTTCGCCCCCTCGAGCCAGCCCTTCCAGCGCCTCAATCGTCGCGCGGCTCTGAGCCTGGGCCTTCAACGCTAGCCGCATATAGCGCTCCGCAGCATTGACGTATTCGCCCATGTTCGCAGCAGACCGCCGCGCAAATTCGGTGAAGATGCCATTCAAGGCGATAGCCTGCCCGATGAGCATCGCCCGTTGTTCCGAATGGTCGCCCTTTTCGAACTTTGACGCAATCTTACTCATCCCCGCAAAGCTCTCGGTTAAATCGATTGGCCCGAACGACCCTTTCAGGAATATTGCATGGGTTGAGGCAGCGCCAATAAATGGATCAAGGGCTAGGTCGGCAATCTGCTGCTCCTTGGTTCGATCCGGCTTTCCGTCCACACGCAGTTCATTCGCTGCGTTGGTCTTGGCGTTAGACGTCGCTCCCTTGGTCTGGCCTTTTGCACTCATGAGTTTCCCCTGCCTATGGCTATAGATGTAGATATGGACGGAATATCCGCCCTCGGATTGGCCTGTTTTGCAGCCTTCAAGGACGGAAATTCCGTCACGTTGGAACGGTCTGGAACATCTTTTGAAGCATCCCGGCCGGAAATTCCGTCCTGCAATGCTGGTTTTTCCGTCCCGCTGATTTTTGCGGGGCGCCATCGCATGCAGTCTTTTGTCGCGAGTTCGTTGCCGACTGGATAGATCGACAAGGCCCAAACCGTTGCACGGCTCTCATCGGGTGACTTGAGATTGAAGCCTCCGCGCCGGATCGCCTTCACGAAGCCCTTAGCCTCCAGTTCGCGGGCATAGTTTGCAACGGTTTCACGGTCGCGGATGTTGAGCGCGTCCGCCATGTTCCTTTGGCTGAAGACTATCCGGCCGTTGTTCGCTCCATTGAAGCGCCGATGAAATTCAACGAGCAAAGCGCGAGGTCCTGGGCGTAATGAACGGTATGCAAGGCAATCGAGCATCCAGAATGGCAGCTTGGCAAATTGTTCGCGTGTCGAGCGTCCCTTGACGTTGATTTTCTGATTCTTTTTCATGTGCGAAATTCGGGGCGACCGTTGCCAGTCGCCCCGCCCCGATTGGATAGCCGTCAGGCTTCATTTCCCGCCTGCTGGACGTCAATGATGGTCACGAGCGAGTGCAACACGTGCCGACCGTGCCAACCGCCCTCATGAGGCTCGCGCAGCGTCTCGATTGCCAATCCGTGCTTGTGGCGCAATTCGAAGCAATAGGCGCTGAAACGATAGGCCCAGGATGAAACATCAAGCGCTGTGACGCCCTTTTTCATCGCTGCGACTAATGCGAGTAATGCCCTTGCAGTTTGACCGCTAACCTTGAAGCGCCCGCTCGGCCCTTCGGCGATGACGATAACGGCCCGCGTCAATGCCCACCCCCAATCCGCGCGTGCTCCGCGACAATAGAGGCAATGGCAGGACGGACGAGATAGACCGCCTCCAGCCAAGCAATTGCATATTCCGTGACCGGCAGAACCATGCTATCGGAGGATTTCGGATTGCTAACGTTATCCGTCTCATTTGAAGCCCCTGCTGTTCGCGCAGCGGGGGCTTCGTTTTTGAAGTGAAGCGTTCCCATCATGCCGCTTCCTTCAATTCTTCAATGAGGCGAGACAGGTCGCTTTCCGCAATTCTCGCGGCTCTCCCAATATGAACGATGGTGATGCGCTTTTCGCGTGCGAGGCGATATAGAGCCGACCTCGAAAATCCGCGCTCGCATGCGCTGCTAATGGTCAATAACTTGTCTGACATTTCGTAGCTCCAATAGACACCAGAGTTCGTTCTGGCGTTCCTAGGATAGAAAGGTCATTTCATTTGGTAAGCCGACGACAAAGAATACTACAAATAATCAAAATGCGAGTTTGATTTTTGAGAAACCTTGCGAAACTCCAGCCAACACTCAGAGACCGTCCGAATGGAGATAACCCTTCCAAATCGCTGTTCCGCAACGGCTTTTCCGAGCGTCAAACACGCGTGCCTGTTGCCGTAAGGACGGGGGGGTGGCGTGGTATGAACTAAATCTAACAGCATCTTCGATTGCTTGAATTCGATCCATAGGCTGTCCAGTTGCTTCGTCCATTCGTAACGCCGTCGCGCACATTTTGCCGCCCGCTTTTCCCGTCGTTTAAGGGATCGAAACTCGCACTTCGCTTTTCGAAATTGATCTCTAGCAGTGGCTATTAGCTTCATTCTATCCGCTTTCCAGCATCGCTCGCATTCCAACCCGACCGCGAGGCGCTGCCACTTTTTCAAATAGGTTGTACCCTTGGGTCGGCCTGCACCTATCCGATTGCCGCCTCCAGTCATCGCCTTGACGTCACGAGGATGAGGTTAAGCGCACGACATTGCTTTCGGCCACAATCCCAAGCCCAGCGACGGCCTCACGTACGGTATCAGCAACATAAGATTTGGACAGGTGCGCGTAGTGCTTCCGCGTAATCCGTTCATCGGCATGGCCCAACGCTTCTGCGATGACGGCCATGGGAACTCCGCGAAGGGCAAGCCGCGCGCCATATGTGCGGCGCAAATCGTGAAAGCCGGTCGGCTCCAGCTTCGCAGCTTTGCATGCGGCGGCAAGCGGGCGAGCCTGTTGCGACGCCCCCCACCGCTTCCCATCGGAACGCGGGAGAACAAGATCGCCCGCAGCCTTGCCAACCGTCGCGTCATCAAACAGCCGAACACCCTCAGCCTCTAGATAAACGGCGCGCGCTGTCCCTGCCTTTGTTTCGCGCAACCACAGAGTTTGCGATTGCCGGTCAAAATCCCGCACTTCCAGCCCTGCCAATTCTGAGTATCGTGCGCCAGTCAGCAACGCGGCCTTGACCATCGGACGGAAAGACACGTCGCAAGCGTTCACTAATCGCCTCGCCTCATCATCGGAGAGGTAACGCAGCTTGGGCGCGTCGGCTTTGGCAAATGGCTTTACACGTCGCCACGCATCATCGCCTGCAACCTTGCCGTTGCGATAGGCAACATTGAGCGCCGCTTTCAAAATGGTCAAAATGCGATTGGCACTGGAGCGACGGCTGCGGCGCGCTTCCTCGCTGTCCGCTGTTTCCCGAAAATTCTGTTCCGCACCCTTCCTAGTCCGCAATCGCGCCGGAGCCTTAGCAAGTGACGAATGCCAATCTGTGATGATTTTTGGAGTTAGCTTGGCAACGTCATGCTTGCCCATTTGGGGCCGCACAATCGAATCTATCCGCCGACGGGTGTTTGCAACGTCTTTGCCTTCGAAGCCCTCCAGATAGTCATCCAGCGCCTTTGAAACGGTATAGGGGCCGGTACTTCGCCCTCCGTTGCGCTCCAGTCCTGCAAACCAGTCACGCGCTGCCTCTTGTGCTTGCTTGAAATTCAAAATGACAGCGCCATCAGCGTCCGCATTGTCATCGGCTTCCGCAAGCGTCGTTTCCTGATAGTTTCCGGTCGCACCTGGACGACGATAGCGGGCAACCCATTTGCCGACACGCTGACCGCGATAATAGCCTAAGTGCTCGCCCTCATTGAGCGTCATCCAATAAGGCTTCTTGCGCACTTCAAGCCGCGACCGCTTTTCCCGATTTCGAAGGTCTGCGTTGAGGACGATTCGTGCCATTTGGGTGCCTTTTCAAAACTTCCCCAATCAATCCCTAATATCCATTGGGGAACCATTGGGGACAATGAGGCACGGCATAGCAATGAATGGCGCAGTAATCTAGCGCTTCCTGCCGTTTCAGTGCGTTCCAATGAACCGCAGATTTGCGTCTGTATTGCCCCTTTCACGGCTGAAACACGGGTTCGATTCCCGTAGGGGTCACCAGTCAAGATCTTTATCTTGTTGTTTTTGCACGATAAATTGCAGTTTTCCGAAAATTGATCCCACATTCGTTCCCACATTCTGATTTGGACAGACCGGGCTGCGGTAGGCCGTGGTGGAACTGGAAATCGGACGGGATGCTGCTTTGCCGTTAATTGCGAGGCTTGCTCCCTGCCCGAATCCTGACCGTGCAACGCACCGGCTGTTTCGCATTCGCGGCAGTTTTCTGACAAGTCTCGATAGCTTCTCGATTATCGCGCAGCATGTCGGCGGCCTGCACAAGCGCGTTCCACGCTTGGAGGCTTTCGCTCCGCATAAGGCGCGTGCCTGCATCCCAGCGCGACGATTCGCCGACCATCCTCGCCGCCATTCGCTCGGGCCAGTGCCAGTCTTCCGGAACGGCGCGGGCGATGGTTCCGGGCAGGAATGACCATAGCAGGATGCCCGCAAGCGCACCGCCGCCAATGCCCTGCCAAAGTCGGCGGCGCTGATAGGCTGCGGTGCTAACCTGCGTGATTGCCGCTTTCATATCGTGCGCCGCTTGCCGCGCTTCCTTGCTCGCCTGATCGATTCTCTCGTGATCGGCGCGACGTGCGGCGACAGCAACTGCCTCGATCCGCGCCCCCAAGCGTTCGGGCGTCAACTGCATGGCCGGATGTTCTGCAATGTCTTCAAGGCTTTCCGATATCGCCGCAAATTGCTTGGTCATATCGGTGAGGGTCGCCCCATAGTCGGGAATAACGATGTCTGCCCGTTCGGCTGCAAGGCGTTCGACCGCCCGCCGCACAAGCGCCATTTCGCCCTCAAGTCGCGCGAACGCCTGAGTAGCGGGGTCGATATTGGGTTCAGCGGGCTGTGGCTCAGGCTTGACCTCGTCTTCGGCTTCGGCCTCCATGTCCAGTTTCACTTCTTCGGTATTGGCATTGTTCATTTCACTTCTCCTAAAGGCTCATTCCAATCGAGCGGGTCCGCTCGAATGACACAGACGCGGCAAGTTCGCGCGACAACTCGCGCCCAATATCCTTGCCGAGACCGAGTTCTCGCGTCCGGTTGCGCAACAGCGATTCCACCTGAGGATCGCGCTCCAGACCTTTCGCCATGTCGGACATCCGTCCTGCGACACGGCGTGCGCCATTTTCGTTGCCGCCTTGCTGCATGACCGCGCGTGCCTGCCCTAGCCGCTGCCAGTCATTCACAAAGCGGTCGGCTCGCTGCACAGGATCGACACGGATTTCAGACTCAAGCTGCATGGCGCGGATCGCGCCCTGGCTGCGTCCATCAGCTGCTTCGCGGGTCAGTTCTGGCTGTCGCTGCAAGGCGCTGGCAAGATCGGCGGCGGCATGGGGCCGAAGCGCTTCGAGGGTCTTCCCTGCCTTGTCGAGCGCGTCGCGCTGATGGGGTAGGACCGGCAAACCCTGCTCGCGCATCTTCGCCATATCGTCGGCGGCGCGGGCAAAGCGTTCGACCGCGCGGCGCTGGTTCGACAGGTCGGCCTGTTCGGCATGCGACGGTTCCAGCTTCTGCGCCTGCGGGCGGAAGTTGGCGAAGATGGATTTCGCACGCTCCGGCAACTGCCGCGCGATTTCAACAATCCGCTGGCGGAACGTGATCCCGCGCCGCTCGGCAAATCGCTGTTCCGGGCTGTAGTCGCTCGACATGTCTTTGCCGCGTTCGCGGCTGAGGGTGCGGACGAGTTTCGACTGATCGGCGAAGTCGTCGCGGCCATAATGCAGATTCACGCCGTCGCGGTGGCGCGACAAAGCAACATAGGCCCCGTGGCTGTCCATGCCCGGCGTGGCTAACACATGCGCCCGGTCCACGGTCATGCCCTGCGCCTTGTGGATCGTCGCGGCGTAACCGTGATCGACATGCGCATAATCTTTGGTATCGAACGTCACTGCACGCCCGTCGTTGGTGCGCACCGCCATGCGCTGCGGCGTTACCTGCTCGACCATGCCCAGCGTGCCGTTCTTGACGCCAAGCTCGCGCTCGTTGCGCAGGAACATGATGCGGTCGCCGCTGGCAAATTGCCGCTCGCCGCGCTCGGCCTTGATCGATACGTCACTGCCCAACTCACCCGCGTTTCGCATACGCCCGCGAGCGGCTTCATTGAGTTCGCGCACCTCGTCATTGGTGTGGGTGAGGATGATCCGTGTATCACCGGGACTGCCCTGATCAACTCTTCGCGCGCCGCCTCCCGCGTTTCGGTGGGATGCACCATGCCGTGTTCACCGTAAGCATGAATAGCCTGCCCTGTCCGCCCCGTAGCAAGGTGCCGCGTGGCATCCTGCTGCCAGCCGTCACGCTGGCGGCGCACTTCGCTGATTTCGACACCGCCATGCCGTTCGTGGATGGCGCGAAACGCGGCCCCTGCTTCGATGGCTTGCAACTGTTGCGGGTCACCGACCAACACAACTTTCGCGCCTGCATCGGCGGCGTGTGACAGCACACGCTCCATCTGGCGCGTGCCGACCATGCCTGCCTCGTCGATCACCAGCACGTCACGCGAAGTCAGTTGTTCGCGGCCCTGCCCCCATTGATGTTCAAGGCTGGCGATAGTGCGCGACGCAATGCCCGAACCTTTTTCAAGTCCCTCGGCAGCGGTGCCTGACAGCGCTGCGCCGCGAACGGCGTAACCCGCATTCTCCCATGCTTCGCGCGCGACGCCAAGCATCGCGCTCTTGCCGGTCCCGGCATAGCCAACAACGACGCTCAGGCCGCGCCCATCCGTCACATGCTCGAACGCCGCGCGCTGCTCTCCCGATAGCAGTAAGCCGCGCTCCTCGGCGCGCGCCAGCGCGCTCGTTTGTTTGTCCTCGCCAACGCGATGCCGTTCGCGCTCAGCCGTCAATTCCGATGCGCGCTGCAACCGCTGCTCGGTCTCGATCATGGCCCGCGAAGTGAATCGGTCCTCGCCGCGCCCGTCCTTGCCCAAAGCAATGAAATCAGCCGATCCGCGCACTGCGCTTAGTGCCGCATCGAACTGGTCCTTCCCGTCGCTATGCCGATGAACGAATGTGGCAAGGTCGCGGTTCGTGAAGGTGGCTTGGCTGTGCGTGATCGCGTCGAGCGCGACATCGGGATTTGCGATGATCCGCTCACCATTGCGTTGTGCAATAGCGCGATGTTCCTCGATGCGCTCGGCCTCAAGCCCGCGTCCACCGATGCGCGAGGCGGCGGGTCCGATCTTGTCCTGCGGCTCCAGCTTTATGCCCTGCGCTTCCAGACTGCGATGATCGACGCGTGCGTCGATGTCCAGTTCGGCCAGCCGCTGATTGACATGATCGGCCCAGCGTTCGCGCCATTGTTCGACCAGCTCTGACTTGTTCCAGTCGCGCACCTTTGGACCGAAGCCGTCCTTCCCGACTTCGCGCATGGTCAGCATGACGTGGGCGTGCGGTTTGGCCAGCCCGTCCTTTCCGATATCCCAATGCACGTTGAGATCGGCGATCATGCCTTTCTCGACGAACTCGGTCTTCACAAAGTCGCGGGCCAGCGCAATCCCTTGGCTCTTGTTCATCTCGCGCGGAATCGCGAACTCTACCTCGCGGGAGAGCTGCGCGTCCTTGCGCTTCTCGGCAGCTTCGACCGCGTTCCACAGTTTCTCGCGGTCTGCAAACTCGGGCGGCGCGCCCTCGGGCAGCATCACTTCGGAATGAACGACGCCATCCTTGTTGGTGAAGTCATGGTCACGGTCGAGCCGCTCATCGTGCAGCCGTTCGGCTGCACGGTAGGCCGAAGCGGCAACAGCGCTGCGCCCGCTGGCGCGGCTGATGACTTTTACCGAGAGATGGAAGATTGCCATGATGGCAATCCATCTACGCCATCAAAGCCACGTCGGCACGACGTATAAGCGCGCCCTCCCATGATAAAATCCTGCTCGGGACTAGGTGGTGTCAGACTGTCTCGACAACTCTACAGCAATAGGAGCGGCGCGATATTATGATGGGTGCATAAACTCTCAATGGAGACAGAAGATGCGCAAACCCCGTGATATTGATTCGGAACTGAAGGCACTTGCCGAAAGAGCAAAACAACTCAAAGAACGCCGCGTCCAGCAACTTGGCGAACTGGTGATAGCAACCGGAGCCGACGGAATGGACGCGGAAACGCTCGCCGGTGCGTTATTGTCCATCGTCGAAACCACCGATGCCGCAAAAAGGGAGAGCTGGCGCAAACGCGGCAATGCCTTCTTTCAAGGGGCGGCGCGAAAGCGTGGCGAAGGAACTGAACGCCAGCCAGACAGCGCTCGCACACCTGACGGCGGCACGGCACCGGCTTGAGGCACGAAAGGCACGAACCGACATGCGCGAATGGCAGGTAAAGCGACGCGACCGCACACGGCAACTGATCGAGCTGGGCGGACTAGTCGTGAAAGCCCGACTGGTCGAACTCACCGACGATGACCGTGCGACACTGTATGGCGCGTTCCTGACCGTCGCGATCAAGCTGCGCAGCGAGAACCGCGAACAGGCATTAGCGATTTGGAAGCGGAGAGGGAAACGGGCGTTTGAGACAGAATCCTCAAAGGACGCGACCTGAGGCCCCTTCTGCAGAGCTTGCAATAATACTCTGTGACTGTGAAATAGAAATAGCTCCGCAACCGTCGTTGCGAAGCCACTTGGGAGTTCGTCATTCGCGATGTAGCGGCGCTACTTCGAGCGCCGCTTCTTGGGCTCATCCTTAGTTGCTTCTTTTGCCTTAGCGAGGAAGTCAACTTGCTCGGCGATGATCTCGCAGCCGTAACGGTCGGTGCCATTCTGATCGGTCCACTTGGTGTAGTGGATACGCCCCGTTACCATGATCATTGCACCCTTGGCGACATGCTCAGCGACGCATTTGCCGACGCCGTTGAAGCAGGTGATCCGGTGCCACTCGGTCTCGGTCTGGCGGTTGCCTTCGCCGTCCTTGAAGCTGCGGGTTGTGGCCAGCGATACGGTAGTGATCGATGCCCCTGACTGGGTGTTACGGACTTCCGGAGTGTTGCCAACGAAGCCGACTAGAGTGACTGTGTTTTTCATGGAGTATACCTTTCGAAGCTGTTTCTAACCGTCCAAGGGACCATCCCTTTGACTGAGCCCCGTTATGACCAGGCACGGTCAGGGCTGCACCGAGCGCAGTGAGGGAAACCCCGCTTACAGGAGTGGTGCGGGCAACGGAGCGAAGCGCAGCAACACGGTCCGCATGAGCGCGGGTTGCAGACCTGGCCGGGTCCGGTCAGGGGCGTGGATTAGTCATAAAAAGGGATGATTTTTTGGACCGTCAGAATACTGCGTAAGTTCGATAAAGGGAGTTTACCGGATGTTGTCGTTCCTGACATTTCAGTTGTCCAACCACTCCACCTCCCCGCTGGCCAGTTCATAATAGGCACCGACAACTTTTAAAGTCCCCAATTCCTGTGGTCGGCGCAGTGCCGGGGATGCTTCTTCCTGCAATTCACGCACGACGCGGCGGACATTGTGGCGGGCGGCGGCGTTGACCAAGTCGTGCGCACAAACCTCACCCACCTCCATGATGGCTGGGTAAAGCGGCTGGAGCACCTTGTTGATGTTGGCGGAATAGCCGAAATGGTCCTTTACCACCGAAACGGCGGCGCGCAGGGCACCGCAATTTTCGTGGCCCATCACGACGATAAGAGGAACGCTGATCGCGGTGACCGCAAATTCGAGACTGCCCAACGCGGTCGAACACAGGCTGTTACCGGCGTTGCGCACGATGAATAATTCGCCCAGTCCGCGTCCGAACAACAACTCGGGGGCAACGCGCGAGTCCGAGCAGCTGAGATAGGCGGCGATCGGACGCTGGGCTGCGGCCATGCGCAGGCGGCTCATCCGGTCACCATGCACGGCAAGCGGTTCGTCTTCGAGGAAGCGGCGATTGCCATCCTTTAAAAGTGCAAGAGCATCGTCCGGGGTCAGGTGAGGAGTCATCCGGCCTTTCCGTCTTTTCGGGGCGAGAGGTAAATCACAATATTTCGCGCTGCCCAAGGTGCCAGCGCGAAAGGAACAGCGCCGCCGAGATGACCAACCACGGGCCGTTCTCTTCGTGGATGGCGGCAAGGGTGCGCGCTATGGCTGCGGCCTGGATACCAGCAAAGGCAAATTTGCCGACGAACGGTAGTTCGAGTGGCCTTCCCGAATGGCCCTGCGTCACACGGGTCACCATGGCCACAATCAAGCTGCTCGCCAACCCGATGGTCAGCGCATGTTCGGGCGCGCGGCCAAGCGGCAGGCCGAGGCTGTACAAGGCGGTCAAAGCATAACCTACCGGTGCCCAGGCAAATCCAATGATGAGCACCCAGAGCAAGGCAGGTGCTGTACCGCGCGGCCACCATTTGAAAGCCATCAAAGCGGTCAATCCAGCGAGCAACGCAGCCCCTGTGGTCGTCAACACAACAAAATCGAGAAATGCTCCGGCCAGCATTGTTATTGTCCCGCCCCATAATGCAGCCAGCAGCCAGTCGGGCCGCCAGCGCGCATAGCCTTCAACCACATTGCCCGCAAAAAAGGGCACCATACGGTGACAAACGGTCAGGAACACGGGCAGCAGGAACGCCCATAAGCCAAGCCGGTTGGCGATCAGCAATGTGTCTGTCGCCGAAGGCTGCACCAGAAAAATCAGGAAAGCGGTCTGCCCCCCAAGTCCGAACGCAAAGGCAGCGAGGATTGACCAGCCATGCCATGTCGGCCCTTTACCGTCGCGTCGCTCGCGCAGGGCAACCGACAGTAACGTACCTGTCCCCCAAAGGCAGGCGATAAGAGCCAAGGCAAAAGCGATCACTACAACAAAGTCGCTACCTGCGCCCAACCCCCACCAGCTTGTCACTGCCGCCGCAGCATAGCCGAACCCGACCGGCGCATAGGCCGTCTTTGTCAGGTCCGGATAGCCCATCCATCGCGGAAACACGGTGAGCAGGAAGCCAAAGAAAAACGGCGGAATGGCGAGGTACATCAACAAGGGGGCATGCAGCAGCGAAGGCGGAATCGTGTCCCCGGGCGGCGCGGCGGTGCCGAAATGCAAGCCCGACAGCGCCACCAGCCACCATAGCATCAGCGCGCCCAGTTGGACGGTGCCAACCAGAAACGGCAGGCGGTGCGGTGCGACAAAGACAATGGCGGGTTTCACCACAATCCGTGGCTTCCGCCCACCGCGCCGATGGTGGCAATGATCGATGCAAGCAGCAGTGCGCGGTGGATCCATTCCATCCGCCGGAAATCCCGCTGGGGATGGGGAGAGGTCGCCATGCGCTTGTGCAGGAAAAGCGGCTCGGCCACGAACAACATAGCGGCAAACACCAGCCAGACGAGCAGCATTGCCCACATCCACCAAAATTGCGCATCGGTGAACCGGCTCCACATATCGGCGCGCCAGACCATCCAGAACCCGCTTGCTCCGGCAAGCAATACCCAGATGCGCGCCTGCCACGCGAAACCATTTTCGATGTGGTCGAAGGCCGACAGCCGATCCGACGCGCCACGATCTCGGCGGATCGTGGGCATGATGACAGTCGTAACGAAGGCGACGCCGCCGATCCACATCAACACGGCGACGACATGGATAATCCGGGCAATAGTAAAGTCATCTATCATGAGTCTGTCACCTTAGATGCGATTGATTATCATCAATAACATTGATCAAAATCAATTTATCATCTGCAACCCTGCGCTAGTTGCGCCCTATGAACAAGCGTCTCTTGATCGTTGGCCTTTCGTTGTCCGCAGCAATCGGTCTTGCTCCGCCAGCATCAGCAGAGGAATCTCCCAAAGCCGATCCGATCATTCCCTATGCCGATATCCGATACCGTTTGGAACTGGTCGATCAGGATGGTTTGCCAAAAGACGCTACCGCGTCGACTTTGCGGCTGCGTGCGGGTTTGAAAACAGCCGAATGGAAGGGTTTCAGCGCGCTCATAGAAGGTGAAGCCATCGCCCGTTTGGGGCCGCGCCACTATAACGACACCATCAACGGCCGAACCACTTATCCGGTGGTTGCCGATCCATCAGATGTGCTGCTCAATCAGGCTTGGGTCAAATTCAAACCGGTGAAGGAAGTCGAGGCAATCGCCGGACGGCAGGCGGTAAATTTCGACAATCAACGCTGGATCGATTCGGCAAACTGGCGGCAGAATGACCAGACGCTGGACGCAGTCCGTGTTGCGATCAAACCCACCCTAGCTGTTACGATTGACTATGGCTTTGCCTGGCGGGTCAATCGCGCCTTTGGGCCACGGTCTCCGCAAGGCATCTGGCGCGATACTGATATTCACCTTGTCCGAGCCAGCGCCATTGCAAAGCCGGTGGGCACGATAACAGCTTATGGCTATTTCTTCGACATTCCTGACGCGCCGCTCCTGTCGTCCAAGACGGTCGGTGCAAGGCTGGTTGGCGAGCAAAAACTGTCGGGCAAGGCAACACTGTTGTACACCGCAGAATATGCAAACCAGCGCGATATTGGTCCAAACCCGCGTAACTTCTCACTCGATTATCTCTTGCTCGAACCGGGCGTTTCAATTGGTCCGCTGACCGCCAAGGTCGGATGGGAGAGTCTGGAGGGCAATGGCACTGCCGCGCTGCAAACACCGCTTGGAGCGCTCCACGGCTTTAACGGCTGGGCCGACAAGTTCACGACGACACCCGCGGCCGGCCTGCGCGACCTCTATGCCGATGTCAGGCTCAAGCTTCCGCCAGTTGGCCCGATCAAAGGCGCCAGTGCGCGACTGAAATGGCATGACTTCAACGCCACCCGCAGTGGCATTGGTTATGGCCGTGAGTGGGACGCAATGTTGGCCATCCCGATCAATAAGCAGATTACCGCTAATCTGATCTACGCCGAATATGATGCAGCCAGCTTTGCCACGGATACCCGCAAATTCTGGATTGCTATCGATGCGAAATTCTGACGCCGCCGCCAATGTATATTTGGACAGGAGTAAATGATGCATATCCCCTCCCACCTTGCCCAGACCATCGTTGATCCGCACGCCTATGCAGCGGGCGATCCGGTTGACGACGCATTCCGGACGATCCGTGCCAACCACCCTTTGGCCATCGCCGAGCCAGAGGGCATGGAGCCGTTTTGGGTTGTCGGGCGCCATGCCGATATCATGGAGGTTGAGCGCCAGCCCGATGTTTTTCACAACGGCGACAAATCGACTTTTCTGACGCTCAAGGAAAATGACGGCATGGTGCGTTTCATCACCGGGGGTGAACCGAATCTGATCCGCAGCCTCGTCTCGGTCGACGGGCAGGAGCATAAGGATTTGCGGGCAGTTGTCTTCCCCTCCGTCACGCCCAAGGCGGTCCGCCCGATGGAAGAGGATATCCGGGCGATTGCCAAGCAATTCGTTGCCGACATGCTCGAGCGCGCGCCGAAGTGCGATTTCGCGACCGATGTCGCCTTCCTCTATCCGCTGCGCGTAATCATGACTGTGCTCGGCGTGCCGCAAGATGATGAAGCCTTCATGCTCAAACTGACGCAGGAATTGTTCAGTAGCGGCGATCCGGAACTCAACCGCGACAGGAAGGAAGTGAATCCCGCCGAAGCTCTTGATGGGCTGCGCCGGACGATGGAGGAACTGGAGAACTATTTCGGTGGCGTCACAGAAAAATTCCGCGCCAATCCAACCGCACATATCAACAGCCTGATCGCCAATGCGACCATAAACGGCGAATTTCTCAACCGGCGCCAACTGATGGGCTATTACATCATCGCCGCAACCGCTGGGCATGACACCACATCCAACACAACCGCTGGGGCAATGTGGGCGCTGGCGGAACGGCCGCATTTGCTGGACGAAATGCAGGCTGACCCTTCCAAGG
This sequence comes from Sphingomonadales bacterium, assembly GCA_016704425.1. Classification (GTDB taxonomy): domain Bacteria; phylum Pseudomonadota; class Alphaproteobacteria; order Sphingomonadales; family Sphingomonadaceae; genus Aquisediminimonas. The sequence goes on along the minus strand of JADJAC010000002.1, from coordinate 115,118 downwards.
TCGCGGCGTTTGTTGAGGAATCGATCCGCTGGGTCGTGCCGGTCAAGCATTTCATGCGCAGCGCGACGCGCGATATCGAACTGGCAGGACAGGCGATCAAGGCGGGTGACTGGATGATGTTGTCCTATCAGTCGGCGAACCGCGATGAGGCGGTGTTCGTCGATCCTTTCGACTATCGCATCGACCGCGAACCCAACCGGCAGATTGCATTCGGCTATGGCCAGCATGTCTGTCTGGGGCAGCATTTGGCGCGCATGGAGATGCGGATATTGTGGGAGGAGTTGCTGCCGCATCTTAAATCGGTCGAACTTGCCGGAACGCCACGGCGCACCATCTCCAACTTCGTCTGCGGGCCGAAACATGTGCCGATCCGCTTTACGTTGAACTGACATGGCCGAGCCGTTCAAACGCTATCGCTGCTCCTATTGCGGCTTTGAATATGACGAGGCCCTGGGTTGGCCCGACGATGGCATCGCGCCTGGCACTCGCTGGGCCGACATACCGGAAGATTGGTATTGCCCGCAATGCGGTGCCGAAAAAGCGGATTTCAAGATGATCGAGATCGGATGAAAGGAAAAATCAACGCAAAGCTGCCGTAACGCAGACTGTTGAGTCTCGGTTCCATTTACGCGTGCAAGGCCCGCCACTGATCGCGGGTCATCTCCCAATAGAGCGACTCCCGCAATGATCCATCGGGCCTAAGGCTGGTTCGTTCGCCGATCGGTTCAAAGCCTGCTGCTTCGATCACCTTTGCCGAGCGCACATTGTCTTTCGCGGCAGTCAATCCAATCAGCCGGACACCCAGATGCTCGAACATCCAACCAAAACTGCGTGCGGCACCTGCCTTGCCCACGCCGCGACTCTGCGTATCGGCGCGATGCGCACCTGCTATTTCAGCAGCAGACCGGTGAGGCCATATGGTGAAATAGGAATAACCTGAAATCCTGTCATCCTCATCGAGCATGACGCACAGGACGGCCTCTCCATTTTCTTGTCGCCCATGTGCGTCGCTCACCCACTTCGCCATCACTTCTGGCGTAAAGGGCCTAGGGAGGTCGTAGATCGGTTCTGAAACGGCCGGGTCCGAAGGCGCGGGAGAGATTCTCGGGCGTCATGCCGAGCAGTGATGCAAGCGTGCGCTTTTCAATCGGAATGTCGAACTGGAATGCACCTCCGCGTTCGTCGCTTTCGACAAGCAGATAATTGCCTAGCCGCTCCACCGACTGGCGTAGCTTCATGTCGGTCAGCGCGCGACGAAAATAGCGGAAGCCAAAGGACAGCTCGTTCATCGCGCCCTGCATCAGTGCGCGGTCATTGTCGATGGCATCGCGGATCAGCGCAGAGGGAATCATCATGATGCGCGATGATGACAAGGTGCGCGCCGACATCAGATAGGGCTGGTCAGTATAGGCTGCCGCCAAAATGAAACTGCGCACCGGTCGCAATATAGCCATCGTTGTTGTCCGGTCGCCATTGGCCGTGAAGAGTTCCACCGCACCATCGACCAATATGTGGAGAAGGTCAGGTTTCTGGCCCGTATCAAACAGGTTCAGCGAAGGCGGGAACACCTGAAGAAATGAAGCGGCGAAAATCCGCTCGCGCTGGTCGGCGTCCATAGCCGCGAATAATGGGAGAGCGGCAATTTCCGGCTTTTCGGCAGTTCGCACTTCGCTTCTCCTATTGTCTCGCAACGATCATTAAGAGCAGAATTGATTTATATCAAATGTCCAGATGAAGCATTTGGATTGCGGCGATTACATAAATTGGGTTCGCGTCATTTCCCAGTCCACAACCTGCAGAAATTGATCTCGATCAAATCCATTCTACCTGCCGCTCGACAAGCATGGCCCCACCTTCAGGGAAAGCATGCCATGGAAAACGGACTTGTCAGCAAAGCTCAACAAAATCAGGCGCTCGGTCTCAGCACATTTGCCTTTACGGTGTGCTTTGCGGTCTGGACAATTTTTGCCATCATAGGGATCGAGATCAAGGCTGAGTTAGGTCTGAATGATACCCAGTTCGGGTTGTTGGTCGGCACACCGATCCTGACCGGATCGCTCGTCCGCGTATTCTTGGGCATCTGGACCGACCAATATGGCGGGCGGCTAGTGTTCCCGCTGACGATGCTCGCCTCTGCAGCGTCGACCTTCCTGCTCTCTTATGCCGACAGCTATCTGTTGATGCTGGTTGCTGCTTTGGGCCTGGGTCTCGCTGGTGGCGGATTTGCGGTTGGTGTCGCCTATGTCTCCAAATGGTTCCCGCAGGAAAAGCAGGGCACAGCACTTGGCTTTTTCGGGATGGGCAATGTTGGGGCGGCCGTCACCAAATTTGCAGCACCGTTTGTCATGGTGGCGATGGGCTGGAACGCAGTCGCTCAGATATGGGCTGCTGCGCTGGCTGTTATGGCAGTCGTGTTTTTCCTGTTCGCAAAGGACGATCCCGACTTCGCCGCGCGCAAGCAAAGCGGCGGCAAGCCCAAATCACTCGCCGAACAGCTCGAACCCTTGCGGCATCAGCAGGTGTGGCGCTTCTCGCTCTATTATTTCTTCGTCTTCGGTGCTTTCGTCGCGCTGGCGCTGTGGCTGCCCAAATATCTAAGCGAAGTCTATCAAGTCGATGTCAAGGTTGCGGGCATGCTCGCCGCCACCTTCTCGCTCTCGGCGAGCCTGTTCCGCGCTTATGGCGGGATGCTGTCGGACAAATATGGCGCGCGCAAGATCATGTACGCGACCTTTGGCGTGTCGATGCTCTGCCTGTTCATGCTCAGCTATCCGTCGACCGACTATGTGATCCACGGGATCAAGGGCGACATCGCATTTTCGACCTCGATGGGGCTGGTACCGTTTGTGATCACGGTATTCGTGCTTGGCTTCTTCATGTCGCTGGGCAAGGCTGCGGTCTATAAGCATATCCCGGTCTACTATCCTGACCATGTTGGCTCTGTCGGCGGCATGGTGGGCATGGTCGGCGGACTGGGCGGCTTTGTGTTGCCCATAGTCTTTGGAGTCGTCAGCGACCTGACGAACATTTGGACGAGTTGCTTCATGGTGCTGTTTGCACTCGTCGCGGTCGCTCTGGTCTGGATGCACATGGCTATCCGGCAGATGGAACAGAAAGCCAGTGGCATTGACACGCGCAGCCTGCCGCAATTCCCGGAAATGGCAGAGCTGCACGATGCAACAAAACATGCCGCAGCGGGGACGCGGGTGATCGAGGAATGGAAGCCCGAGGACCGGGAGTTCTGGGAAACGTCCGGCGAACGCATCGCGCGGCGCAACCTCTATATCTCAATCCCCGCACTGCTGCTGGCCTTTTCGGTCTGGATGGTCTGGTCGATGGTGGTGGCCAAGCTGCCGCTGATCGGCTTTGAATATACCACTGACCAGCTCTTCTGGCTGGCAGCCCTTCCGGGGCTATCGGGTGCAACTTTCCGGATATTCTACAGCTTCATGGTGCCGATCTTCGGCGGGCGGCTGTGGACGACGCTGAGCACTGCCTCGCTGCTGATCCCAGCTTTCGGCATTGGCTATGCCGTGCAGAACCCTGACACACCCTACATCATCTTCCTGGTGCTGGCGCTGCTCTGCGGCTTTGGCGGTGGCAATTTTGCATCCTCCATGTCGAACATCAGTTTCTTCTTCCCCAAGGCGCAAAAGGGCAATGCGATGGCCTTGAATGCCGGTCTCGGCAACCTGGGCGTGTCGGTGATGCAGTTCATCGTGCCGTTGGTCATTACCGCCAGCGTGTTCGGCGCGATGGGTGGCGATCCGCTGCCAAACAAGGAAGGCGGCGAGCTGTGGCTGCAAAACGCCGGCTTTATCTGGGTGCCGTTCATAATGGCCTCTTCACTCCTCGCCTGGTTCGGGATGAACGATATTGCCGATGCAAAGGCGAGCTTTGCCGAACAGTCGGTGATTTTCCAGCGCAAGCATAACTGGCTGATGTGCTGGCTCTACACGGGCACCTTTGGCTCGTTCATCGGCTTTTCGGCCGGATTGCCTCTGCTCGCCAAGAGCCAATTTCCCGATGTCGATGTGCTGAAATTCGTCTTCCTCGGCCCGCTGGTCGGCGCGATCAGCCGGGCTGCAACCGGCTGGGTGTCGGACAAATGGGGCGGCGGTCGCGTCACTTTCTGGGTTTTCATCTTCATGATGCTCGGCGTGATGGGCGTGATGTATTTCCTCGAAGCCGGGAACTGGTGGGGATTCCTCGGCATGTTCATTTTCATGTTCTTTGTGACAGGCGTGGGCAATGCCTCCACCTTCCAGATGATCCCTAACATCATGCACAGTGAGATATTGCGCCTATATCAGCACCATACGAGGGAAGAGCGTGTCCGGCAGGCCGAAAAGGAATCCGCTGCCATTGTTGGCTTCACTTCAGCGATTGCCGCTTATGGTGCCTTCTTCATTCCCAAGGCGTTTGGCAGCTCGATCACGGCGACAGGCTCACCAATGACAGCACTGTTGGCCTTCCTCTTCTTCTATGCCAGCTGCGCGCTGCTCACCTGGTTTGCCTACACACGAAAAGGCGCACTGCTGTTCGAAATCGAACGGCGACGCGCTGTTCCCTCAACGCCTGCTGTGCCCGCCTAGGAAAGGACCAATCATGAGCCACCTTCTCGACCGCCTGACTTTCTTCAACAGAAGCCGCGAAAAATTCTCTGACGGCCACGGCATCACCACCAGCGAAGCGCGCGACTGGGAGGATGGCTATCGCAAGCGGTGGCAGCACGACAAGATTGTGCGTTCCACCCACGGCGTGAACTGCACGGGAAGCTGTTCGTGGAAAATCTATGTCAAGGGCGGGATCATCACCTGGGAAACGCAGCAGACCGACTATCCGCGCACCCGGCCCGATCTCCCTAATCACGAACCACGCGGCTGCCCACGCGGGGCGAGCTATAGCTGGTACATCTATTCGGCGCAGCGGCTGAAATATCCGCTGATCCGCTCACGGCTTATCAAGCTCTGGCGTGAGGCGCGTAAGACAATGGCGCCCGTTGCCGCATGGAAAGCGATTGTCGAAGATCCGAAGAAGCGCAAAAGCTACACCGCCATTCGCGGCCATGGCGGCTTCGTCCGGGCGCATTGGGACGAAGTGACTGAGATCATCGCCGCCGCCAATGCCTATACCGCCAAGAAATATGGCCCTGACCGGGTCATTGGCTTCTCGCCCATTCCGGCGATGTCGATGGTCAGCTATGCGGCAGGATCGCGCTATCTGTCGCTGCTCGGCGGTACCTGCATGTCATTCTATGATTGGTATTGCGATCTTCCCCCTGCCAGCCCGATGACATGGGGCGAGCAGACCGACGTTCCCGAAAGCGCCGACTGGTATAATTCGGGCTTCCTGATGATGTGGGGATCGAACGTCCCGCAAACGCGCACCCCCGATGCGCATTTTATGACCGAGGCGCGCTATCGCGGTACCAAGGTCGCGGTCGTCTCGCCCGACTATGCAGAGGCGACGAAGTTCGCCGATCTGTGGCTCAACCCCAAACAAGGCACAGACGCAGCACTCGCCATGGCCATCGGCCATGTCATCCTGCGCGAATATCATCTCGATCGGCAGGTGGAATATTTCGAGGACTATTGCCGCCGCTACACCGATTTCCCGATGCTGGTGCGGCTGGTTGAGAAGGACGGCGCCTATGTGCCCGAACGGCTGCTGCGCGCATCCGAGCTGAAGGACAGCCTGGGCGAGAAGAACAACCCCGAATGGAAGACTGTCGCCATCGACGATGCCAGCGGCAAATTGGTCACGCCTCTGGGATCAGCCGGGTTCCATTGGGGCGAAGAGGGCAAATGGAACCTTGAGGAAAAGGACGGCAAAGGCAGCGACGTAAAGCTGCGCACGACCTTCATCCTCGATCAGGATCGCGACGATGTGATCGACGTGGCCTTCCCCTATTTCGGCAATCGCGAGCATGACCATTTCAAGGGCACCGATCATCCCGATGTCTTGAACCGTCGCGTGCCCGTGCGTCAGATCGAGACCAAAGAAGGCAAGACCTATGTCGCCACGGTCTTTGACCTGTTCTGCGCCAATTACGGCCTCGATCGCGGGCTGGGCGGTGACCATGTCAGCAAAGACTATGCCGACAACACGCCCTATACGCCCGCTTGGGCCGAGAAGATCACCGGCGTCCCGGCTGAACAGATCATCACCACCGCGCGCGAATTTGCGACCAATGCCGAAAAGACCAAGGGTAGGTCGATGGTCATCCTGGGGGCCGGCCTGAACCACTGGTACCATATGGACATGAACTATCGCGGCATCATCAACATGCTGGTGATGTGCGGGTGCATTGGTCAGTCGGGCGGCGGCTGGTCGCATTATGTGGGCCAGGAGAAATTGCGCCCGCAGACCGGCTGGGCACCGCTCGCCTTCGCGCTCGATTGGGCGCGGCCACCGCGACAAATGAACTCAACCAGTTTCTTTTACGCGCACACCGACCAGTGGCGCTACGAAACGCTGGACACCGACGAAATCCTGTCACCGACTGCACCCGATGGCGACTGGTCGGGTTCGTTGATCGACTATAATGTTCGTGCCGAACGCATGGGCTGGCTGCCCAGCGCGCCTCAGCTCAAGCAAAACCCGCTCGAAATCGCCAAAGCGGCGAAAGCAGCAGGGATGGAGCCGAAGGACTATGTCGCCTCCGCGCTCAAATCGGGCGAACTTGAGATGTCGTGCCGCGACCCTGATGATCCGGCGAATTGGCCGCGCAACATGTTTGTCTGGCGCTCCAATCTGCTCGGCTCTTCGGGCAAGGGCCACGAATATTTCCTCAAGCACTTGCTCGGCACGCAGCACGGCGTGCAGGGCAAGGACCTGGGCGAGACGGGGGCGCAAAAGCCGCAGGATGTCGTCTGGCATGATGATGCGCCGCAGGGGAAGCTGGACCTGTTGGTCACGCTCGATTTCCGTATGTCGACCACATGCGTCTATTCGGACATCGTCCTGCCGACCGCCAGCTGGTACGAAAAGGACGACCTGAATACCTCAGACATGCACCCCTTCATACACCCGCTATCGGCGGCGGTTGATCCGGTTTGGGAGTCAAAGTCCGACTGGGAAATTTATAAGGCGATTGCCAAGAAATTCTCCGAAATCGCGCCCGAAGTTTTGGGGGTTGAAGAAGATGTCGTCCTGACCCCGATCCTGCACGATACGCCGGGGGAAATCGCCCAGCCCTTTGATGTTGAAGATTGGGGCAAGGGGCAGACCTTGCCTATCCCGGGCAAGACCATGCCCAGCGTGGCGGTTGTCACCCGCGATTATCCAAACCTCTACAAACGCTTCACCGCGCTAGGCCCGCTGATGGAAATGATCGGCAATGGCGGCAAGGGCATCAGCTGGAACACCGAGCATGAGGTCGATTTGCTCCGTCGCCTGAATGGCGAGGTGCTAGAGGAAGGCACGTCGAAAGGCATGGCAAAGATCGACAGTGCGATTGATGCCTGTGAGGTTATCCTCAGTCTTGCACCTGAAACCAATGGCGAAGTGGCGGTCAAGGCTTGGGCGGCCTTGTCCAAACATACAGGCCGCGATCACACGCATTTGGCGCGGCCCAAGGAAGAGGAGAAGATCCGCTTCCGCGACATTCAGGCGCAGCCGCGAAAGATCATTTCGTCACCGACCTGGTCGGGGCTGGAGAGCGAGCACGTCTGTTACAACGCCGGCTACACCAACGTCCATGAACTGATCCCGTGGCGCACACTGACGGGTCGGCAGCAGCTCTATCAGGATCACAAATGGATGCTGGCCTTTGGCGAAGGCTTCTGCGTCTATCGCCCGCCGATCGACACCAAGGCCGTCAAGCCGATGCTCGACGAGGCAAAGGATGCGCCACATGTCATCCTGAACTTCATCACCCCGCACCAGAAATGGGGCATCCACTCAACCTATACCGACAATCAGTTGATGCTGACGCTCTCACGCGGCGGTCCGATTGTCTGGATGAGCGAAACCGATGCGGCAAAGGCCGGGCTGGTCGACAATGACTGGGTGGAGGCGTTCAACTCGAACGGTGCGCTCGTCGCCCGCGTCGTCGTCTCGCAGCGCATGAAGGAAGGCACGCTCTTCATGTATCATGCGCAGGAGAAAATCGTGAACGTCCCCGGCTCGCCTCTGACCGGCCAGCGCGGCGGCATCCACAACAGCGTCACCCGCGCCGTGCTGAAGCCAACGCATATGATCGGGGGCTATGTGCAACAAAGCTATGGCTTCAACTATTATGGCACCGTCGGCTCCAACCGCGACGAATACGTCATCGTCCGCAAGCTATCAAAGGTCGACTGGCTCGAAGGCCCGGCAACCCATCTGGAGGCAGCAGAATGAAAGTTCGCGCACAAATCGGCAAGGTCTTGAACCTTGATAAATGCATCGGCTGTCACACCTGCTCGGTCACCTGCAAGAATGTTTGGACCAGCCGCGAGGGCATGGAATACGCCTGGTTCAACAATGTCGAAACCAAGCCTGGCATCGGCTATCCGAAGGATTGGGAAAACCAGAAACGCTGGAATGGCGGCTGGGATGTCAAAGGCGGTCGGTTGAAACCGCGCATGGGCGGCAAATGGCGGCTGTTGTCGAAAATCTTTGCCAATCCCGATCTGCCCGAAATCGACGATTATTACGAACCCTTCACCTTTGATTATGCGCATTTGCAACAGTCGAAAGAGGCGCAGTCGTTTCCGACTGCGCGTCCCCGTTCGCTGATCACCGGACAGCGGATGGAGAAAATCAATTGGGGCCCGAACTGGGAAGAAATCCTCGGCGGAGAATTTTCCAAGCGGTCGGAGGACTATAATTTCGGAGGCGTGCAGAAGGAGATTTACGGCCAGTTCGAAAACACCTTCATGATGTATCTGCCGCGGCTGTGCGAGCATTGCCTCAACCCCACCTGCGTCGCCGCTTGCCCGTCGGGGTCAATCTACAAGCGCGAGGAAGACGGCATTGTTCTGATCGATCAGGATAAATGCCGCGGCTGGCGCATGTGCGTGTCGGGCTGCCCCTACAAGAAAATCTATTATAACTGGAAAACCGGCAAGAGCGAAAAATGCATCTTCTGCTATCCGCGCATCGAGGCGGGTCAGCCGACAGTTTGCTCTGAAACCTGCGTCGGGCGCATCCGCTATCTCGGCGTGATGCTGTATGATGCTGACCGGATTGAAGAAGCGGCATCGGCGGAGAATTTTGAGGACCTTTATCAGGCGCAGCTCGACATCTTCCTTGATCCCAATGATCCTGCGGTCATCGCGCAGGCGCGCAAAGATGGTGTGCCAGAGGCTTGGCTGGAGGCTGCGCGCCATTCGCCGGTGTGGAAAATGGCGATGGAATGGAAGGTCGCTTTCCCGCTGCACCCCGAATATCGCACGTTGCCGATGGTCTGGTATGTCCCGCCGCTGTCGCCGATCAGTGCCGCCGCCAATTCGGGGCAGATTTCGGTCAACAACAATATGCCCGATATCCGCAGCCTGCGTATCCCACTCAAATATCTCGCCAATCTCTTGACGGCGGGAGATGAGGAGCCCGTGGCGCTGTGCCTTGAACGTATGCTCGCCATGCGCGGCTATATGCGGTCGAAGACGGTTGAGGGCGTTGTCGATGAAGGCATCGCCCGCGCGGTCGGTCTGACCGGCGCCCAGATCGAAGACATGTATCATGTCATGGCGATTGCCAATTATGAGGACCGCTTTGTCATCCCAACCGGCCACCGTGAGGATGCCGAGGACATGTACGACGAGCGCGGCAGCTGCGGCTTCTCCTTTGGCAATGGCTGCTCCGGCGGCGAGACCAAGACCAACCTGTTCGGTGCGCCACCGCGCAAAAAACTCCAAACGCCGACGGAGGTATTCTGATGCGAAACCTGCACCTATTCTCTCTGCTGCTGAGCTATCCGACAGAAGACCTCCAGTCGGTCTGCGGCGAAATCAAAGCGCGGCTTGCGGACGATCCTTCGCTACCCGGCGATACAGTCAAGCGATTGGGTCCGTTGCTCAGCCGGCTGGCAACCAGCGACATTTATGCAGCGCAAGAGGCCTATGTAGATCTGTTCGACCGGGGCCGCACGCACAGCCTGCACCTGTTCGAGCATGTCCACGGCGAAAGCCGCGACCGAGGGCAAGCGATGGTCGACCTGCGCGAACGCTATCTGGCGGCGGGATTGGAGCCGCAGGGTAACGAGCTGCCCGACTTTTTGCCACTGTTCCTAGATTATTGCTCGACACTGCCAGACATAGCTGCCCGCGAAGCCCTGGCCGAACCCGGCGTGGTCTTGGTAGCGCTCGCCGCTCGTTTGGCAGAGCGGGGTTCTGACTATGCACCGTTGCTGGCATTGCTCTGCGATATTGCGGGTGTCGAACATGATGAGGAAGCGCAAAAAGCGCTATCGCCTGCTGATGATCCCGAAGACCTGGAGGCGCTCGATGCGGCCTGGGAAGAGGAACAAATCACCTTTGGGGCCATGGCGCCCTCTGCGCCTGACGCAGGTGCCCCTTGCCCAGTCGCGGCGCAGCAAATCGCCGCCATGCATTTTGAAAAAGGAGCCTGACCATGTCCGCACCCATCGTCCCAACATCCGCCGGGCATGAGGCTCTGCCGTCGATCCCCATTGACTTGTGGGTCAACACCTTCCTGTTTGGAATCTTGCCCTATATCGCGCTTGCCGTGATGGTGGTCGGCTCAATCATCCGTTATGATCGTGAACCTTACACATGGCGCACGGGATCGAGCCAGTTGCTGCGGCGCAGGCAGCTGATGTGGGGATCGGTGCTATTCCATGTCGGCATCCTTTTCCTGTTCATGGGCCATTTTGTCGGCCTGTTGACGCCGCACAGTGTTTATCAGCACTTCATCTCTGCTGAGGCCAAGCAGATGGTCGCCATTGTTGCTGGTTCGATTGCTGGGCTGATCTGCTTTGTCGGCCTCGTTCTGCTAATGCACCGTCGCTTTTTCGATGCCCGGATCCGGCAGACATCGACTTTCAGCGACAATGCCATCCTGATCATCCTGTTCGTACAGCTATTGCTGGGGCTGCTCACGGTGCCCTTTTCGCTTGCGCATAGCGACGCCGAGGTGATGCTGCGTCTGTCGGCCTGGGCGCAGGGCATTTTTACCTTCAAGCCCGGCATCGCCAATTATGTCGCCGGGCTCGACTGGCCCTATCAGGCGCATCTGGTGATGGGCATGCTGATCTTCCTGCTCTTCCCCTTCACGCGGTTGGTGCACATGCTGTCTGCACCGATCCGCTATGTGTGGCGCCCCGGCTATCAGGTGGTGCGCTCACGCAAGCTGGGCGCGCAAAATGGTTGAGGTGCTCGAACATCCGCCTGTGCTGCTGAATGGCCGCGAAATCGACGCAGCGGCGATTGCTGCGGAGGTTCAAAACCACCCGGCACCCGATGCCCATGCAGCGTGGGAGGCGGCGGCGCGGGCACTCGTCTTCCGGCAGTTGCTTCTCGATGAGGCAGACCGGTTCGACATTATGGCGGTCGGACTTGAAGATGCCGAGGGACGCACGCTGGCGGATGATGATGCCAGAATCGAGGCGCTGCTCGAACAGGAAGTGCGCTGTCCAGAAGCCGATGAGGCAACTGTCCGGCGCTACTACGAAAGCCACGCGGAGCGGTTCACCTCGCCAACCTTGGTCGAAGCCGAACATATCCTGTTCGCCGCCTCGCCCGATGATGACCTGGCTTATTGGCTGGCGACCGGCGATGCGCGTATGGCGATCAAAAAACTCGTGGCTGAACCAACGCGCTTTGCCGAACTGGCATCGAAGCATTCAGCCTGTCCATCCAAGGAGCAAGGCGGCAATCTCGGCCAGATTGGCCCCGGCCAAACGGTGAAGGAATTTGAAGCGGTTTTATTTGGCCTTGGTGAAGGTGAACTCCATCCCGAACCAGTCAAGACCCGCTTTGGCGTTCACGTCATCCGCGCTGGACGCAGAGTGGAGGGACAGCGCCTGCCGCTTGAGCTGGTGCAGGACAAGATTGCCCAATATCTGGAAGAAGCCAGCTGGCGACGTGCTGTCTCACAATATCTGACCATCCTTGCCTCGCAAGCAAAGATCGAAGGCATCGACATCGGGGGAGCCGACGGCCCGCTTGTCCAATGAACGAAGTGGCACTCCCGCAATTGGAAGACAAGCACGGACGACGCTTCGAATATCTGAGGCTGTCGCTAACCGATGTGTGCAACTTCCGTTGCAGTTATTGCCTGCCCGATGGCTATCGCAAGGCGAAGGGCGTGCCCGCCAATCTGACGGTCGATGAAATCCGGCGCTTGGTGTCGGCCTTTGCCGAACTGGGGCTTTGGAAAGTCCGGCTGACCGGCGGCGAGCCGACGTTGCGCCGCGAGTTTCAGGAGATCGCGGCAGCCGTTTCTGGGATTTCGGGTGTCCGCAAAATCGCAGTAACAACCAACGGCTACCGTCTGGCAGAACGCGCGCAAAGCTACGCCGATGCAGGGATTAGCGCGATCAACATCAGCATGGATTCGCTGAAACCCGCGCGGTTTCGTGCGATCACCGGGCATGACCGGCTGGACGAGATATTGCGGGGCATAGAGGCCTGCCGCGCCGCGGGCATAGGCTCGATCAAGCTAAATGCGGTGCTGCTCAAGGGGCTTAACGATGACGAGCTCGATGATTTCACCGCCTTTGTCGTCGCGCATGATCTGGCGCTGCGCTTCATCGAGGTAATGCGTACCAACGACAATCCGGAATATTTCAACGCGCATCATTTGCCGGGCATCTATGTTGCAAACCGTCTGGAGGCGCTTGGTTGGCAACGGCAAGCGCGGCAAGCTGGCGCTGGTCCCGCCATCGACTATGCCAACCCGCATGGTCCAGGGCGGATCGGGATCATCGCCCCCTATTCGAAGGATTTCTGCGCCAGCTGCAATCGGCTGCGGGTTTCGGCGACAGGCAAGCTGCATCTTTGCCTGTTCGGTGATGCCGGTATCGATTTGCGTCCCTTGCTGCAACGCGATGATCAACGGGCAGAGTTGATCGAGCGATTGCACAGGCTGGTCGCCACCAAGGCCCCGGCGCATCTGCTGCATCAGGGCAATAGCGGCGCGACGCCGCATCTTGCTTCAATTGGGGGCTAGCCATGGCCGGGATTAACGAAGACCTGACTTTCTATCCACTCGGCATGGCGGTGCTGACCATTTCGGATACGCGTAATGAAGAGACGGACACCTCAGGCGCGCTGCTCGTCGAGCGGCTGACAGGAGCAGGCCATGATTTGCGCGACCGTGCGATCGTGCGCGATGATGTCGATGCCATCCAGTCGGTCTTGCAGCGCTGGATTGCCGATCCGGAGATTGAAATCATTCTGACCACAGGCGGCACTGGATTCTCGCCGCGCGACAACACGCCCGAAGCCGTCAAGCCGTTGCTTCGCCGCGAAATGGATGGCTTTGCCATCGCCTTTCAGCAGAAGAGCCTGCAGTCCGTAGGGAGTCGCTGCGATGCAATCGCGCGCCTTTGCCGGGCACGCAGGCGATTGCTTCATCTTCTGCGTGCCCGGCTCGACCGGTGCCTGCCGCGACGCCTGGGATGGCCTGCTCGAACTGGAATTCGACAGCCGACACCAACCTTGCTCCATTGCAGGAGCATTGCCTCGATTGCGCGATGTCTGCTCATGAACGGAGACGTGTGTGTTCTTTGACGTTTCGATAGCCCGCGACATCTGGGCGGCAAAATACCGGTTCAACGGCAAGGGCAATTTGCCCGCCGACGCCGACTTCGATGCCACAGCAGCCCGCGTCGCTGCGGCTGCGGCAGTTGTCGAAAGCGATTTCGACCGACCGGTGTGGCAGGCGCGTTTCGAAGAGGTCATCGGCAAGATGCAGTTCATTCCGGCGGGCCGCATCTTCGCTGGTGCCGGAACGGATCGCGCCGTTACGTTGTTCAACTGTTTTGTCATGGGAACCACCCCCGACAGCCTCGATGGTATTTTCGACCATCTGAAACAGGCCGCGCTCACCATGCAGCAAGGCGGCGGCGTGGGCATGGATTTCTCGACCATCCGGCCCAAGGGTGCAGAGGTGAAGGGCGTTGGCTCGGATGCATCAGGCCCGCTGTCCTTCATGGACTGCTGGGATTCAATGTGCCGTACCGTGCATTCGGCGGGTGCGCGGCGCGGTGCGATGATGGGCTGCTTGCGCATTGATCATCCCGATATCGAGGATTTCATCGACGCCAAGCGCGATGGCGCGCGGTTTCGCAATTTCAATCTGTCGGTGCTTGTGAGCGATGGCTTCATGCAGGCGCTCGACGAAGATGGCGAATGGCCGCTTATCTTCGGCGGCGAAACCTATCGTACCGTGCAGGCGAAGGCGCTGTGGCAACGGCTGATGCAGGCAACCTATGATGTTGCCGAACCCGGCGTGATCTTCGTTGATCGCGTCAACCAGCGTAACAATCTCGCCTATTGTGAGACAATCAGCGCCTCCAACCCGTGCGGCGAACAGATGTTGCCTCCCTATGGTGCTTGCCTGCTGGGTTCGATCAACCTCGCCGCGCTGGTCGACGATCCGTTCACCGCCGGGGCGGCCATCAACGACGCGGCACTGGCCGATCTCACGACCACTTCGATCCGCTTCCTCGACAATATCATCGACATCAGCCGTTACCCACTGGCCGAGCAGGAGGCCGAGGCGAAAGCGAAACGGCGTATCGGTCTTGGCATTACCGGGCTTGCTGATGCCTTGCTGTTCTGCGGCGAGGCCTATGGTAGTGAAACGGCGATCGGGCTGACCGAACGCTGGCTGACCATCATGCGCGACGCCGCCTATCGCGCATCGGCGATACTGGCCAAGGAGAAGGGAGCATTCCCGCTTTACGACGTAGCTATCCTCGACCAGCCGAACCTGAAGGCGCTGGACGAAGATCTGCGCGCGCTCATCCGCGAGCATGGCCTGCGCAATGGTTGCCTGACCTCGATTGCGCCCACCGGCACGACTTCACTGCTGGCGGGAAATGTTTCCTCGGGAGTCGAGCCGGTCTTCGCTTATTCCTACCAGCGCCGCATCCTCAACCCCGATGGCTCTGCGCGGCATGAAACGGTGGAGGATTATGCCCTGCGCGCATGGCGACAGGTAAAGGGCGATGCCGTTCCGCCGGACTCGCTGTTCGTCAGCGCGCAATCGCTCGACCCTTCCGCGCATGTGCGCATGCAAGCGGCGGCACAGGCGCTGATCGATAGCTCGATCTCGAAGACAGTGAACGTGCCTGAAGACATCAGCTTCGACGATTTTTCTGATGTTTATCTCGATGGCTATCGGCGTGGGTGTAAGGGGATGGCCACCTATCGGCCTAACAGCGTCACCGGATCGGTGTTGAGCGTGGCTCCGGTTGACGCGCCGCCCGCGCCGCAACCGTTGCTTGCGCATCGTGAAGATGCGCTGGAGGGAACGACCTACAAGCTCAAATGGCCCGACAGCGCGCATGCGGTCTATGTCACGATCAACAATGCCGAATGCGACGGCGTGGTTCGCCCTTTCGAGATTTTCGTCAATTCCAAGAATATGGAACATTATGCATGGACGCTCGGCCTGACGCGGATGATCTCCGCCGTTTTTCGGCGGGGCGGCGATGTGTCTTTCGTGCCAGAAGAGCTGAAAGCCGTATTCGACCCGCGCGGCGGCGCATGGCTGAACGGCAAATATGTACCCTCGCTGCTGGCAGCCATTGGCGGCGTCATCGAAAAGCATCTCCAGCAATTTGCGCCCGGCCAACTTGAACTGCCAATCATTGCAAAGGTGGAAACAAAGGCGCAGGTCGGAGCGCTATCCGGCCCCGTCTGTCCCCAATGCAGCGCAGTCGGCATGATCCGTGAGGAGGGGTGCAACAAATGCCTTGAATGCGGTTACTCCAAATGCGGGTGACGAGGCGGTGGCGTCCAAGCCGATGATGGTCAGTTTCGACGAGGCGCAGGACATTATCGCCCAAGTCACCGAGCCGCTCGCCAGTGAGAGGGTTTCGCTGTTATTAGCGACGGGCCGAGTTCTTGCGGAGTCGTTGACGGCGCAAACAGATTCCCCGCGCCAGCCCGTGTCCGCTATGGATGGCTATGCCGTGCTCGACCGGTCTACGTCGCTAGGCTGCCGCCTGAACGTCATTGGCGAAGCCTGCGCGGGGAAAGCATTCGAAGCAAGCGTCGGAGCAAGCGAAGCGGTCCGAATTTTCACCGGAGCACCGCTGCCGCGAGGGGCCGACCGGGTCATCATGCAGGAAAAGATCGACCGGAATGGCGACGCGATCATCATCGCGCACGATTACGGACCCGGTTGGCATGTGCGCGGCACCGGCAGCGACTTTCGTGCTGGTGAATTGCTGCTGGCTGCCGGAACGCGCCTGTCGGACCGGGCGATGGTCGCCGCAGCGGCGGCGGATCAGGCAGAGCTTTGCGTGACCCGCAGGGCCAGGGTCGCAATCATTGCCACCGGCGACGAGCTCGCTCCGCCGGGCGAGGCACGTTTGCGGCCCGATGCCATCCCCGAAAGCGTAAGTCATGGGATTGCTGCCATGGTTGAGGCTGCGGGCGGCGAGATTGGCCTTCGCAGCTGCGGTGCCGACGATCTTGATGCCCTTCAGGCTATCGCTGGCGAAGCTCTGGGCCGCGCGGATCTGGTAGTGGTCACGGGTGGCGCATCGGTTGGCGATCGCGATTTCGCCAAGCCGATGTTTGCACCCTTCGGCTTGAGCCTGCATTTCAAAAAGGTCGCAATGAAGCCGGGAAAGCCGGTCTGGTTTGGAGCCGCTAGCGGCAAGCTGGTCCTTGGCCTGCCGGGCAACCCAACCTCGGCAATGGTCACGGGTAGGCTGTTTCTGGTGCCCCTGCTGGCGCGGTTGATGAGGCAGAGTTGCCCTGACGTGCTGCATTGGCGCAGCCTCCCGCTTGCTCGTCCGCTGGGCAACAGCAGCGACCGGGAAACATTCGTTCGCGCGCGCTGGGATAACGACGGCCTTGTCCCCCTCGACAATCAGGACAGCGGCTCGCAGCTCGCCTTGCGCGATGCTGATTGGCTGATCCGCATAGCCACCGGAGCTGCCAGGCCTGAACCCGGTACGATGGTTCCCGCTGTGGCATTCTGACTCAATAGGCTGATGGTGGTAGCCAGTGCGCCTGTGCCAAATGTTGGAGGTCGGGCGGCAAGATCGGCTGATAGGCGGTGTCAAAACTGAACGGCGCCTCTTCCTTCGTCCATTGATTCACATGCCTGCCGCCAACAAAGCGGATCAGCGAAACTGCACCCCAGCGCGCGCCAAAAGGGCCATGCGCGATCCCGGGTGGTCGCCAGAAATAGGCACCGGGATACATGGTGCCCTGCGGCCCGGTGAGCGATCCCGCGATGATATAGGCCTCCTCGACCACCGGATGCATCTCCTGCGGCCCCTTGTTTCCGGTCGGTGCGCTTTGCGGAAAGATCAGCGACAGAAAGGTCCGTTCGCCGGTGACGGGATCGGTCCGCAAATTCTTGCGCGAAATGCCGAGGTGCTTCAGCTTTTCGTCGTTAAGCGTCGTATCCCACGGCATCCCCGCCGCATCGATGTGGGGAATGGCCCTGTCCCGGTCGCTTTCGGCTATTGTTCCAATACCGGCTACCAGTGTGGGTTCAGCATCGTAGAAAGCCAGCAAGACGCAGCCATCGGGCGCGGCCATGCTGTTCCGGGTCCAGCCCGCTGGCAAATATGCATAGCTGTCCGCCGGATAGACATGATCGTCCATATAGAGCGCGCCATCGAGCACATAAAATTCTTCGGCCGCCAACAGATGCTCCGGCCCTTCGCGCGACCATCCGGGCGCATAGCGCATCAGCGCACTGCACGCGCCATCGCCGGGATCGCGGCTGAGCAGCTTATATTCGGCATCGGGCCGCGCCAGCCCCGGGCCGATGCGGCGCCAGGGCAGCAACTGGCTTTGCAAAAATTCGATATGGGGGCGGTGGATCACGAGAGAACCTTATGGCAACGGCATCAAACCGCTAGAGTGGAACGGAAATCCTGCTCACACTTTGATTTCGCTCAATCAGGATCAGGGCTTTGTCTGAACTGCGCCGCAGTTTGGATGATTGCCTCCGCCTTCGCTATATCCTCCGGGCGATTGACGTTGAAAAACGGGTCGTAAGGATCCGTATCCCAGTCGACGGCACAATAGCCTATTGTTTCAGCGAAACCGATGAGCGATCTGCGCCCAGACGCGATGTACGCGTTCAGGCCGTCTTGGTTCGTCCGCCAGAGACCGGCGGTAGGGTGCAATTTCCCTGCCGAACGAGCGATTGCTGCCCCGTGCTCGCCTAGAGCGTGACTAAGGCGGCCTTGTAAATCGGCGGGCAGCAAGGGCATGTCGCACCCGATGATCAGCACGAAATCGCACCGGCATTTTTGGCAAAACCAAACGCGCTCAAAAACCCATTAATCGGTCCTTCGCCTGGCAGTTGGTCAAACATCAAATTGTCCGCGACGATTCGGCCAGCTTGATCTGCGGAGCGCACAGCGATCGCGACATTGGAACTGTGACGGCGCGCATATTCCAACACACGCGACAAAAGCATATTGCCGTCCACAATTTGCGTGGGCTTCGATGCCCCCATCCGTGACGCATTGCCTCCAGCCACGATCACTATTGGAACATCGTTGGGAAACTGTCTCATGGCAACCATATCGCCTCTCAGCACCGATACTGCGATCAAACAAACCAAATTTTCTCAACCGGCAATTTTAGGGCAATTGTCGTTCCGCAAATGTTGACAACGATAACCTCATAGTGGTGAAGAAGCATAGTGTCCCAAAAGCGAACAGAACGTAGCTGCGATTATTATCTGTCAGAGCTTACGTGAATATCTATTAACGAACGGCAGGCCTGCTTGCTTTGTATGCCGAAAGCTGCCTGTCAGCGCCGTCCAACTTTGCTGCCATAACGGCATCGCTGAAAGGTCGAAGTTTGCGGACGCGAATCGTGACGGCCTAACCGCGGACACTGACGCAGAATCCGGTTTACCAGGTCTCGATTTTACGTCTGATGGGGCATTACTTTCGTCCATCTCTGCCATAATTGAATATTCACCGAAACAAATTTCCCAGCCGGGTGCCGCCATCCATTCTCAGCTTTATCCCTTCATAGCCGTCCTTTGTCGTTCGCTAGCCGCTGCCGCTATTCCTTCGCCCGCACTCGCTGTTTCTCAAAACGCTCTTGCGCCGCCCGTCTGCTTTGCCAATTATTTGCTCATGGGGAGCCAATGACTGTCAAAGAATGGAACTGCATCCCATGTCCGACCACGAAAGAATTATCCGACTGAAAACTGTATTATCCCGCACTGGCCTCTCCCGCTCGACCATGTATCGCAAGATCGCAGAAGGCACCTTCCCATGTCAGGTCAAGATCAGCATCCACGGCGCTGGCTGGCGCGAGTCCGCCGTCAACCGATGGATCGCCGATCCGGTCGGCTTCCGCAACGAAAGCGCCGTAAAGTGATTGCGCCGGTTCCGCCTGATCCGATTTGTGTGAAAATAAACGATGCTGCCCGCATGATCGGTGTGGGTCGCACGAAACTGTATGAGTTGATCGCGACGAACCAGATCGAAGTCGTGAAGCTCGGAAAATCGACGCGCGTCACGACGGCAAGCTTGAATGCGCTCGTCACGCGGCTTCACGCATCGGAGTAGCCTCGGCGTCCTCTGCTTGGGCCGTGTCGAGATACGCGGCCCACTGCGTCATCAAATCGCGGCGCTTATCGAAGAAGTCGGTGCGGCGATATGCGGCTTCCACCCGGTTAGGCAGCTTGTGCGCCAGCGCCTTGTCAGCGACCTCCTTCGGAAAGTCGGTAGTTTCCGCTGCCCAATCGGTAAAGGCCGAGCGAAAGCCGTGGACGGTCACGCCGGTAATCCCGGCATCGCGCAATAGCTTGGTCATTGTCATGTCGCTGATCGGCTTTTCACCGTCATTGGAGAAAACCAGCCCGTCGTCACTCGTGCGTTCATTCCATCGCCTGCGAAGAAGCGCGACGGCAGGCGCGGACAGCGGCACGACATGGGTCTCGCGCGCCTTCATGCGCTCGCCGGGAATTGTCCAGATGGCCTTGTCCAAGTCAAACTCGGTCCACACCGCAAAACGCGTCTCGTTCGACCGGACGGCATTGTAGATGGTGAAGCGAAGGGCATCCCGGCCTGTCGTAGGAGACGCCGCGACCAGCTTTGCCAACAAGGCAGGCACGTCGGCGTAGGGCATCGCCGCCAAATGGCCCACCTTCTCCGTTTGCCGGGGCAGTCCCTTTCGCACCGAGCGCAAAGAAACCTCGCCCGAAATCCATCCTTTGATGTGGGCGAAGTCGAGCACCGCGCCGACGCGTTGGAGAATGCGGCGCGCGGTATCTGGAATTTCGAGCCAGATCGGCGACAGCACTTCAAGGACAGCCGTGCTGTCCACAGCATCAACAGGCCTCGTTCCAATGATGGGGAAGACGTGGTTCTCGAAACTGGAAATCCAGTTGGCGTGACGCCTGTTTTTCCACCCTTCCTTCAACGCCTCGTAACAATGGCGCGCCGCCGCCTCGAAGCTTGGAACGACTTTGCGCGCCATCCGCCGCTCGGCAACGGGATCAACGCCCGCGCGAACCTGACGGCGAAGCGCTGCCGCTGCATCGCGGGCATCCGCAAGCGACAATTCCGCAACTGGACCCAGACCATAGTCGCGCCGCCTGCCATCCTTCTGCATCCGCAGCACCCAAGTCCGCGCCCCGGTGTCTTTGACCAGCAGACAAAGTCCTCGACCGTCGACATGCCGACCGGCCTTCGCGTTCTTCACTTTCAATGCTGTCAGCGCCATCGGTTCGATTCCCTGTTTCTGCGTTCCCACATTCGTTCCCACATATTGATGGGAATTCATGCAAATCAGGGCGACCGACCGCGAACGGCTTACAACATAAATCACTGATTTTACAGAGGACTTAGGGACGTCCTGATATTGCTTGAGATTTAAGTTCTACACTCGTAGGGGTCACCAGCTACCACTCCGTGCAGCTCTCAGAACATTGATCGTGTTCGAGCGAATTGATGTCTCGAGATTTCTTGTCAGAAGGGAATTGGCTGACCGTCCCAGGCAAAAAAACTGCCGCTGTCTTTCGGGGTCATTCCGTCGATGACTGACAAGAGTGCCTGTGCACATGTCTGAGGGCTAAAGAGTCGTTCGTGCAGCACACTCCTTTGAAAGGGCGCGGACAGGCTGGTTTCAACCGTGCCGGGATGAAGCGCGACCGCAATGGCCTCTGGATTGCGATGCGCAAGCTCTATGGCGAATGTCCGGATAAGCATGTTGAGCGCTGCCTTGGAGGCGCGATAACTGTGCCAGCCACCCAGCCTGTTGTCCCCGATTGAGCCGACACGCGCAGACAAGGCAGCAAAAACTGCGCGCCGATCCCTGTTCAAAAGCGGGAGGACATGCTTGGCGATCAGAGCCGGGCCGATCGTATTGAGGGCGAAGACGTGCGCCATCCGCGCAGGGTCGATCACCCTCCAGGACTTTTCGGGGCCATGGCCGTCGTCTGTATGCAAGACGCCTGTTGCGACAATGACCAGATCAACAGAACCCTGGGCCGCTATGGTGCTGGCAGCAACTGCAATGCTTGGCTCGTCCGTCAAGTCGAAACGGAAATCGCCTCCCTCGGAACGCATTCCAGTCAACACGGTTGCAAAATCCCCCGATCGGCGAAGCTGGGTTGTGATTGCCGCCCCAATGCCCCCGGACGCGCCGAAAATGACTGCTCTCTTCCCGCTCATTGGCCGCGGCAGGCGTCCCATGCCGCCATCGCGCGGGTCCGTGCTGCCTCATGGCCAATAATCGGCAGGGGATAGCCTGAAGGCGTGCAGCCGTATTCATGCGGCATGTGAATTGTTTCATCCGGAAGATGGGCCAGTTCCGGCACATATGTGCGAATATAGTCGGCCATTCCGAACTTCGGGCTTTGCAGGAACGGCGCCATCATGCGTGAAAAAACGGGTGCGTCGACTCCCGACCCAGCGACATATTGCCAGTTCATGGCGTTTGCACCGATATCGGCATCAAGAAGTGTGTCCCAGAACCATTGTTCGCCGCGTCGCCAATCGATCAGGAGGTGCTTGATGAGGAATGATGCGGTGATCATGCGCACCCGATTGTGCATCCATCCGGTCTGCCAAAGTTCGCGCATGCCCGCATCGACGACAGGATAGCCTGTCAGACCCCGCGCCCATGCCGCAAAGTCGGCCTCGGCTTCCGGCCCATCACGCCAAGGGAAGCGGTCGAACAATGCCCGGCCATTGCGCGTCGCATAGTCCGGGAACTGATCGACGAGATTGAGGCCATGCTCCCTCCAGGCAATCTCACTCAGGAAACTCCGCGCCTTTTCGCCCTCTAGCTTGGCGGCATGATGCCAAAGCGTTGCAGGCGAAATCTCACCAAAATGTATGTGCGGTGACAGCCGCGACACTCCGGGACGCGACGGGAAGTTGCGTTCGTCCTCATAGGCTCCAAGCTTTGGCAGGAACGCCCGGAAAGCAGCCCGAGCGCCCTCCTCTCCCGGTGTCCAGATGTTGAATCCGCCCGACCAGTCGGGACGCCGGGGCAGAAGTGTCCAGTCATCAAGCCTGTCGCCATGAGGAAAGATGGACGGCGGCGGGACATGTTCGGGAGCAGCCAGAGGTGCGGGCGGTGGCATATGCTCCAGCTGCTTCCGGAACCAGGGCGTGAAGACGCGATAGCGTTCTCCTGAACCGTTCAGCAGCAATCGCGAATTGAACAGATGATTGCCGTCATGGAGGACAGTCTCGATCCGAGCGGTCAACTCGCTTTCGGCACGTTGCCACCACGGCTCATAATGGCGCAGGGCATGAAGGCGGTACGTGCTCCGCAAGCTTCGCCTATTCGGAAGGCGATGCCGAACAACCAAGGATTGGACCGGTGAGATGTCAATAATCTTGTCATGCTTGCGAAATGCATTCAGATTTTCTGCAACAGCAGCCTTCGCAATTTCCCTGTTGCTTGGGGGAATCGTCCAACCGTTACCAGCGAGGGCAGCGCAGACTGAAAACTGGCAGTGCACGCCGGAACTGGAAGCGCCACTGCCAGTCATACTTTCGGCAGGAACACCCGCCGGTCAACGGACCGACAGGCGAACTGTTTCGCTCAACTGTACATTCGACACACCGAGCCCTGGCAATGCGCTCATCTCGCTTTGCCTTTCCGCACCGCTTGGCAGCAATCCCGACGGAGTCTTGCGGCAAGCGCGCAGTGTCATCGGCAATTCGCTTGTCCATTATGCACTGACCGCAGAACCCGGTAATGTGCCCAATGTCGAGCCTCAGGTTTTTGACGCAATCACCCCGACCCTGAAGCCTCTTTACAGCGTCATGATCCAATCCGGCGGACCGGGTCGCCAGACATTCCGTCACCAGTTCAAACTCGTCACGGAATTCGAGGGCCTTACAAGGCGCGGGCTCGACGCAGGTGGCTATTCAGACATTCTGAGCGGATTTGTGGCGTCCGTGCATCAGGGGGCTACATGTGGACCGGTGCTTTGGGGTCCGTCGACGGGCGCGCTTGGGGAACTCGCAAATCTGACAATTACGGCCAGCCTGGCTCCGCAATGCGATTTTGTCGTGAACAAGGCGCTCGACTTCGGAACTGCAACATTGAGCGTCGGCGGCAGCAAGGCCGACGGCCTGATTACGCTGACGTGCCTCACCAACCTGCCAAACATCACGATTTCAATGGGCCCGGGAAACAACCCCGTCACCGATGGTGGGCCGGTCATCCGGCAGATGAGACGAAGCGATGGCGCTGCCACTATTCCCTATCTCATCCTCAAGCCCGATGGGACGGAATGGAGTCAGACAGGCTCCATCATCCCCGGAACGCCTCTGGATCTGCCCGGTGTCGACGGCGTGTCCGTACCGATTTCAGGGCTAATTCCCCAAGGCACGAAATTCCCGCTTGCCGGGGACTATAGTGACTCAGTCATCGTCTATCTTGGCTTCTAGTCGGCCTCAGGCACTCACGAGTTCAGCATGGCGATCACTGCACGTCTGAGATGGCGCATGGCATGCTGCAAGCGCCAGTCTTACACCCGCTTCGGCGGCCCGAGCAAGCAATCTGGTCGTCCGGGTGCCGCCAGAAAATGCCAGCACCATTGCTGGTCGGCTGTCCTCCAGCATGAAATCATCGCGCTCAAAATCTCCGCGTTTGCCAAGTGAGAAATTCGAAGGGTATCGGACCAAACGAATATTGTGTCGCCGCGCCCAATTTTCCACAGGAACGCCCAACCCGGGAATACCGCCGTGAATGATTACGGATATTGGCGTTTGGTCATGCAGGCGATCAAGTTCCCCTTCCACCAGATCGGCGTCGGCAAAATGTCTTCCACTGCAAACAAGCAATCGCATTCCGTCCCCTAGCCCGGTTTTGCCCGGTCATATTGCTCAATGTTTTGCATAACCCGCTTCGGTCCGAAACGGATGCAAAAGAGACAGAGGGGAAAATGAAGGGGTTTTTACTTGTCGATATCGAGAGCGTAACCTGCCGAGCGCACCGTGCGGATCAGGTCAGGCATCCCAGGCAGGTTCACGGCTTTGCGCAGGCGGCGGATATGCACATCAACTGTTCGGAGTTCGATGTCGCTGTCCATGCCCCAGACCGCATCGAGCAGACGCTCCCGCGAGAAGACGCGGCCAGGATGTTCCAGAAAGTGGCGGAGAAGGCGAAATTCCGTCGGCCCAAGCTGGAGCAGATTGCCTGCTCGCCGCGCTTTGTGCGCGACAATATCGAGCTCAAGATCGCCATAGGCAAGCGACTGTCCAGCCAGGGCCGGGCGCACGCGGCGCAGGATAGCAGCGACCCGTGCAACCAGTTCACGCGGAGAAAATGGCTTGGTGACATAATCGTCTGCACCAGTTTCGAGGCCGCGGATCCGGTCTTCTTCTTCACCGCGCGCCGTCAGCATGATGATCGGGACATTGGCCGTGTCAGTGGCGCGGCGCAGGCGACGACAGACTTCGATCCCTGACAGCCCCTCGATCATCCAGTCGAGCAACACAATGTCCGGCGGAGATTCTTTCGACAACAGCAAGGCTTCCTCACCGTCCGGGGTCCGAACAACATCATAACCTTCCTGCTCGAAATGCCACTCAAGCAGTTCTGCAAGTGCCGTGTCGTCTTCTACGAGCAGCAGGCGGGGCTTGCTCATGCCGGTCCGCCGGTGCCCCGCTCGCGCTCGGCAGGGTGCGTTCCCGTTGCCGCATAATGGACCATTTCGGCAATGTTCGTCGCATGATCGCCAATCCGTTCGAGGTTTTTGGCCACAAACAGCAGTTGCGCCGCGCTCGAAATCGTCGTCGGATTCTCCATCATGTGCGAGACAAGGTTGCGGAAGATGCTGTCATAGAAATTGTCGACCTTCTGGTCGCGAGCAATAACCGCCGAGGCCTTCTCCGCATCGCGCGCCGCATAGGCATCGAGAACATCGTGGACCATCGCTGCGGCAATCTCGGACATTGCCGGCAGCAGGGTCAGTGGTTCGATCCTGCTCCGCCCTTCTACTGCTGCTGAACGCTTCGCGATGTTCTTCGCATAGTCGCCGATCCGCTCGACAACGCCCGAAATCTTGAGGGCAGCAACCACTTCGCGCAAATCGTCTGCCATGGGGGCACGAAGCGCAATGATCTGCACGGCCAACTGGTCGACTTGCGCTTCGAGGGCATCAATCTTGCGGTCATCCTCGACCACCCTTTGCGCAGCTTCGCTGTCATGGCGAACCAAGGCCGTCATTGCGCCCTGGATTGCAACTTCGGCAAGCCCGCCCATCTGCGCGATAAGCCCGCGCAACTGGCTGATGTCGTCGTCAAAAGACTTGACGGTATGTTCGTTCATGAGATGCGCTCCTAGCCGTAGCGTCCGGTAATATAATCCTTGGTGCGGGTTTCGCGCGGATTGGTGAAGATGTCGGAAGTCGCACCATATTCCACCAGATTTCCCAGATGGAAAAATGCCGTCCGCTGCGACACGCGTGCGGCCTGCTGCATCGAGTGGGTTACGATGACAATCGCATAGCGGCCGCGCAAATCATCTATCAATTCTTCTATACGCGCAGTTGCGATCGGGTCGAGCGCCGAACAGGGTTCGTCCATAAGAATGACTTCTGGATCGACCGCTATGGCGCGCGCAATGCACAGGCGCTGCTGCTGTCCGCCCGAAAGCGCGGTTCCGCTTTCGGTCAAGCGATCCTTGACCTCTTCCCAAAGGCCGGCTCGCTTCAGCGAGGATTCTACGATCCCGTCCAGTTCACCCTTGTTGGCAGTCAGGCCATGAATGCGGGGGCCATAGGCCACATTCTCGTAAATCGATTTGGGAAACGGGTTCGGCTTCTGAAACACCATCCCGACACGCGCGCGCAGCTGCACAACGTCCATGCCCGATGTGTAGATATCTTCGCCATCCAGCGTGATCGCGCCTTCGACGCGGCAACTTGCGATCGTGTCATTCATGCGATTGAGTGCACGAAGGAACGTCGATTTCCCACAGCCGGACGGGCCGATAAAGGACGTGACATGCTCCGTGGCGATATCGATCGAAACCTTGTCGATCGCTTTCTTTTCGCCATAGTAAACCGACACATCGCGCGCGGTCATCTTGAGTGTATGTTCTGACATGTCTGTGTCTACCAGCGTTGTTCGAAGCGATTGCGGAGATAGATGGCGATGCCGTTCATCGCGATCAGGAAAACGAGAAGAACGATGATCGCCGCGGAAGTGTTCTGGACAAAGCCGGAGTCCACTTCGTCGGACCAAAGGAAAATCTGCATGGGCAGCACCGTCGCCGGTGCAACAACGCTGTCAGGCGGAGTCGCCACAAATGCCCGCATGCCGATCATCAGCAGCGGTGCGGTTTCACCCAGGGCGCGCGCCATGCCGATGATGGTCCCGGTGAGGATGCCTGGAAGCGCCAGAGGCAAGACATGATGAAAAACAACTTGCACCGGGCTCGCCCCGATTGCGAGTGCTGCATCGCGGATGGATGGAGGCACAGCCTTGATCGCGTTGCGGCCCGCAATGACAATTACCGGCATGGTCATCAGGGCAAGCGTCATGCCGCCAACCAGCGGCGCCGATCTCGGCAACTGAAACGCATTGATGAAAACGGCAAGGCCAAGGAGCCCGAAAATGATCGATGGCACGGCCGCAAGATTGTTGATCGAGACTTCAACCACGTCGATCCAGCGATTGCGCGGAGCAAACTCCTCAAGATAGACAGCCGCAAGCACCCCCATCGGGAAAGACAGGGCAAGAGTTACGCCCATCGTCAGCAAAGACCCCTTGAAGGCACCCCAGATGCCAGCCGTCGCCGGATCCGTCGAATCAGAGCTTGAGAGAAAGGCCCAATCTATTCCGCCGGCGCCATTGGACACCATCGTCACGACAAGAAAAGCCAGGAACGACAGCGACAGGACAATGGCTGTAATGCCGGCCCACTTGAAACGGCGTTCCGACGCATAACGCTTCGCGAGCTTGCGTCCCATTTCCGGACTTTGCCACAGAGAGGAATGATCAGTCATAAGCCTCCCGGAAGCGCTTCACGACCCGCAGCGCGACGATGTTGAGCAGCAGGGTGACGATAAACAGGACAAGCCCCAGTGCGAATGCGGACATGGTCTTGGGCGTGTTGAAATCCTGATCCCCGGTCAAAAGCGCGACGATCTGGAACGTGACCGTCGTCATGCTGGCAAAGGGGTTTGCCGAAAGGTTGGCCGCGGCGCCAGCCGCCATCACCACGATCATCGTTTCACCGATGGCGCGGCTGATGGCGAGCATGAAGGCCGCGACGATGCCCGGCAATGCTGCGGGAACAAGCACACGCCGGATCGTTTCCGATGTGGTTGCACCCATAGCAAGCGAACCGTCGCGCATTGCCTGCGGCACAGCTGCAATGCTGTCGTCGGCCATCGAGGAAACGAAAGGAATGATCATGACGCCCATTACAAGACCTGCCGCAAGAGCGCTTTCGGTGGACGGGTTTTCCATCCCAAGCTTCACGGCAAGATCACGGACCAGCGGCGCCACTGTCAGCGCAGCAAAATAGCCGTATACCACCGTTGGAACGCCCGCGAGTATTTCAAGCAGCGGCTTCACCCAGGTCCGGAGACGGGCATTGGCATATTGGGTCAGATAGATAGCGCTCATGAGGCCCAACGGAATCGCGACAATCATCGCAATGATCGCCCCGATAAAGATCGTTCCCCAAAAGAGCGGGATCGCGCCGAAATTCTCGCCAAGATCCGGGCCGCCCTCAGCCGTTGGATTCCAGTGCAGGCCGAACAGGAAGTCGATTGGCGAAATCGCCGAAAAGAAGCGGCCCGATTCCACAATGAGGGATGCGACAATCCCGAACGTGGTCAGCACAGCCATCAATGACGCGACCAGCAACACCATCATGGTCACCCGCTCGACCTTCGTCCGCGCCTTGAAACCGACATTGAGCCGCGTAAAGCCAAAGGCGCCGCATGCAAAAGCCACAACAAGCGTCAACGCGCCGCCCATCATCCCAAATCGTGCATCTGCTTTCTTGAAGGCTGGAACGAGCGCGTCCGAAGCGGGATTAAAGCCTGCTTCTATGTCCCCGCGCGCCAGTTGTGCCGCTTCGGAGAGGATCGCGTCCCTGTCGATCGCTTCGGCAGGAAGGGATTTTGCCGCCGGATCGGCAATGACCGCTGAATTGATCAGTCGCGGCGACACCGAAGACCAGATGGCGAGCATCATCAGCGCCGGCACAATGGCCCAGAGCGCAACATAAGTTCCGTGATAGCGCGGCAGCGAGTGAAGCTCTCGGCTGCCAGGCGTCGCCATGCCCGCAGCTTTCGCGCGTGCAACCAGCCATCCGATCAGTCCCAGTCCAAGGACAATCAATATCAGGAAGGATGTTGACATGGATGCCCCTGAAATCCGTTTCGCTTGCTACGCTTACTTCAGGGTCGAAGGATCAAGCAGAGTCATTGCCTTGACGATTTCGGCATTCTTCGCGCGGACATCGTCCGGCGAAATGACCATGCCCTTTTTCTTGAGATATCCGTCAGGACCCCAGGCTGCGGCGTATTCCGCTGCAAATTCCTTGAGCCCGCGGATGGACTTGAGATGTGCCGCCTTGATGTAAACATAGAGCGGACGTGCTCCCGGATAGGAAAAATCGGAAATCGCCGCATAGGTCGGAACGACGCCCGAGATCGAGATTCCTTTCAGCTTGTCCATATTTTCTTCGAGGAAACTGAAGCCGAAAATGCCGATGACGTTCGGGTTGGCAGCAAGCTTCTGCACGATCAGATTGTCATTTTCGCCCTGTTCGACATAGGCGCCATCGGTGCGGACGCCGGTGCAAACGGCTTTGTGCTGGTCCTTGTCGCTCTCTTTGAGCGCTTTCATCGCCGGATCTGTGTTGCAGCCCTTTTCAAGGATCAGTTCCGCCAGCGCGTCGCGTGTACCGGATGTCTTCGGCGGGCCATAAACCGCAATCGGCAAAGCCGGCAGCGCCGGATTCACGTCTTTCCACGTCTTGCTGGTGTTGGGCTTTCCAAACGGCTTTTCAGCCAGTGCCTTGTAAATATCAACGGGTGTCAGCGTAAAGCCCGGGCCACCCGTTGCCTCGGCAAACGCAATCCCGTCGAGGCCGACCTGAACTTCAACAATGTCCTTCACGCCGTTCTTCGCGCATTCTTCATATTCAGACTTCTTGATGCGCCGCGAGGCATTTTCCATGTCCGGAAACTTGACGCCGACGCCGGCACAAAACAGCTTCATGCCAGCACCGGTTCCGGTAGATTCGATGATCGGCGACTTGAATCCCGCGTTGGCTTTGGTGAAGGCTTCGGCAACAGCCGTGCTGAACGGATAGACCGTCGATGACCCTACCGCACGAATCTGCTCCCGTGCTCCGCCGGAGGCACCGCCGCCACAGGCTGAGAGCGCCGCGGCACCAAGCAAAATAACGGAAAGTGATAGGATTTTGGTCATCAGGAATTCCTTGGTCCGGGCCAAAAGGCCTTTGTATGAAGGTGGCACTAGGCAGCTTTGGTGCAACAATTGTTGCATTTTGATGACATTTTTATGACATCCGCTCAATCAGTTGGCGGGAAACCGGATCCGCACCGTTGTCCCAACGCCTGGTTCACTGCTGATATCAAGCTGCCCCCTATGGCGCGCGACGATATGCTTGACGATGGCAAGGCCCAGCCCGGTCCCGCCGGCATCGCGGCTACGGCTTGCATCAACCCGATAAAAGCGCTCGGTCAACCGCGGGAGGTGCTGCGGTTCAATGCCCGCTCCCCTGTCGCTGACAATGAGTTCGACGGTATTGGAATCCCGCAAAACGGTGACGGACACTGGCTCGCTGGCCCCGCCATGCCGAATTCCGTTCTCAATGAGGTTGCGGACAAGTTGCGACAATTGGCCAGCATCTCCTGGCAAGGGAGCATGCGAGACCGATTCTGGCGTCATGACAGCACCGATCCCGGATTGCGTTGCATTGATGTCTGCAACGGCACTCTGCGTCACTTGTGAAAGATCAACGCTATCGTCAGGGCGATCGTGCCTGACGGCTTCGATCCGCGACAGGGACATGAGATCGTCGACAAGCTGCTGCATTCGCCGCGCTTCCCGCTCAACAATGCCGAGGAATCGCGATCGCGTTGCGGGATCTGCGCCGGCCTGTGGTTCCATAAGCGTCTCGACATAGCCCAAAATGGCTGCAAGCGGCGTCCTCAGTTCGTGGCTGGCGTTTGCGACAAAATCCGTATGCGCGCGCGAAACATCCGATTGAGCACTAAGATCACGCAACTCGATCAAGCGCCAATTCGTGTCGAGCGGTTGCACCGAGAGCTCCCAAACGCTCGACGGGGAACTCAGTCCCCCGATGGCAACAGTACCGGCCTGGCGACCTGCCAGCAATGACACGGCCAGTGGATGCCGGATGGCAATGCGCACATCCTCTCCCAGGATATGTTCGCCCAAAAGCGTTTTTGCAGCCGCATTGGCCAAGGCGACGCGTTCGCCGGAAACAAGAATCAGGGGCATTCCGATGCGTTCCACGAGCATCTTCACATCGGCATTGAGTTCGAATTTGGAGGCCATTATCGCTTAGCCATTAGAGCCAAGACTGGCTGCTGGCCAGTACCTCGGGACACATCGCAGCTATCGCCCAGAACCTGGGTTCATTGAATGTGCTTGACTATAATAAGTATAGTTATTATCTGCAGGCTATGAGTGATAATCTGGGACAGGTTCTGTCGGATGTTTCCCGGCTGCTTCGCCGCGCTTTTGATGAGCGTGCCCGCGGCATTGGAGTTACCCGCCCGCAATGGCAGGTCCTGACAATGCTTGCCCGGCACGAAGGCATCAATCAGGGCGGCCTTGCCGAACTGCTTGACGTAGAGCCTATTACGCTTTGCCGGATGATTGATCGTTTGCAGGAAGCTGGCCTGGTTGAACGACGCCCCGACCCGACGGATCGGCGGGCGTGGCTGCTATTTCTGACCCATAAGGCGGGTGGACTGCTTGATGAGCTTCGTCCGCTCGGATTGAATCTTTTTGATGAAGCAATGAACGGCCTGAACGCTTTGGAACGAGAAGCGCTGCTCAACATGCTGGAACGCATTCGCGGAAACCTCTCTCGTCGCCCAGCCCCGGAGTTTGCTGCACATGGCTGATGCAGACGCTCACATTGTCCTTGAGGACGCAATCCCGATTGATGAGCCGAAGCTGCCAAGCCGCTGGAGGCGTCTGGGACTTATGGTTTCCTTACCCCTTTTACTCATTGGCGGCGGCGTCACCTATTATGTGCTTAATGATCATTATGTCAGCACTGACAACGCTTATGTCCAGCAGGACAAGGTTTCTGTGAGTGCGGAAGTCGGCGGTCGGATCATAGAGGTCGCGGTCAAGGAAAATCAGGACGTAAAGGCTGGTGACCTGCTGTTTCGTATCGATCCTGAACCCTATCGGATCGCAGTGGCGCAAGCCGACGCGACAGTTGCTGCGGCGCAAGTGCGTCGCGTCGGCATGGAAACGACATTTCAAGTCAGCGGCAACGACATCGATAGCGCCCGCGAAGACATCGATTTCTTCGAGAAGGAATATCGTCGACAATCAGAGCTGATGGAGCGCGGATTTACGACCAAGGCTCGACTACAGTCAGCAGAACATGACCTCAGTGATGCCCGCAGCAAACTTGCCGACGCACAGGGTGCAGCCTTGCGGGCACGTGCGGCACTGGCATCGGGTTCGGCTGCGCCAGGGCAGGATCCCGCAATTGTTGCGGGGACCGTCCAGCGCCAAAAGGCGCTTCTCGATCTTGCCCGAACCGAAGTCCGCGCACCGATCTCCGGCAAGATAAGCCAGGCCGATCGCCTGCAAGTGGGTCAAATGATGGTCACCGGCCTCCCCGCAGTCAGCATCGTCGCAAGCAAGCGGCCTTGGATCGAGGCCAATTTCAAGGAAACCGACCTCAAGAACATGCGTTTGGGGCAACCGGCTGAAATCACTTTCGATGCCTATCCGGATCTTAAGTTGCGCGGGCATGTCGCCAGCATCGGCGCGGGCACAGGATCGGAGTTTTCGGTCCTGCCGGCACAGAATGCGACCGGCAACTGGGTGAAGGTCACGCAACGTGTCTCGGTTCGCATCGCATTTGATGAGCCGCCAGCGCGCGCCATGATCGCCGGACTGTCTACTCATGTCAGGATCGATACTGGTCGCAATGGCAAGCGTTGAATTTGCTGACGATCGCCCAACACTTGAGGTTGCCAACCGGGGCCTGCTGACCGTCGGCGTGCTGATGGCCATGATCGTGTATATGCTCGATGCAACCATTGCCAACGTTGCCCTGCCGCATATGCAGGCCAGCCTGGGGGCGACTTTCGACACGATTACCTGGGTTCTGACCAGCTACATCATTGCCTTGGCCGTTGCGACACCCATCACAGGCTGGCTTTCGGACTGCATTGGGTCGCGCAATTTGTTCCTGATTGCGGTTGCCGGCTTCGTTCTGGCGTCAATGGCCTGCGGAGCCTCGACGAATTTGGAGGAAATGGTTCTTTTCCGTTTTATCCAGGGTGTAATGGGGGCATTTATCGGGCCCCTTTCACAAACAGCAATGCTCGATATCAATCCGCCCTCGCGCCAGGCGCGGTCAATGTCTGTCTGGGGGATGGGCATCATGATCGCGCCGATCATGGGGCCGATCATCGGTGGCTGGTTGACCGAAAGCTACAATTGGCGTTGGGTTTTCTACGTCAATCTACCGGTTGGCATGATTGCATTCGCCCTGCTTTGGCTATTCCTGCCGAGCCGCCCGATATCGCGGCGAAGCTTCGACCTCTTCGGATTTGCCGTGCTGGCAATCGCGCTCAGTTCACTGCAACTCATGCTCGATCGCGGAACGGACCAGGATTGGTTCGAGTCTGTCGAAATCTGGATCGAAGCGATCATTGCAGTTTCGGCATTTTGGGTTTTTTCCGTCCATCTTTTCACGAAACACAATACCATCATCGACGCCGCGCTCCTCAAGAACTCGAACATGGCAATGGCCCTGGTATTCCAGCTCATCATCGGGCTGATGATGATGGCTGTCATGGCGTTGATGCCACCGATGCTGCAACGTGTTTATGGCTATGATGTGCTGGATACCGGGATGCTGCTTGCACCGCGGGGAATTGGCATCCTTATGGCCATGTTCATTGCATCGCGCCTGATCAACAGGGTCGATCCGCGCTACATCATCATGACGGGCCTTACAATTGCATCGGTATCCATGTGGCAAATGACGCAGTGGTCGCTTGTCATGGACAGTACTCCGATTGTTGTGTCGGGCATCGTCCAGGGGCTCGGCATGGGGCTGTGTTTCATGCCCGTGAACTCAATGGCCTTTTCAACCCTGGACACTCAGTACCGGACAGAAGGTGCCAGCATTCTCAACCTGTTCCGCAGCTTGGGGGGCAGCGTGGGCATCTCGATCGTGACGGCCGTCCTTGGGATGAATGTCCAGACCAGCCATGCCGATCTTTCGTCCCATATCACATCATCCAGCATGTCTGCCGTTGATCCGGCGACCGCAGATCGCTTCGGGGTTTTCGGCGAAACCGCAATGGCAATGGTCAATGCCGAAGTGAACCGGCAGGCGCTGATGATCGCCTATCTCGATGACTTCAAGCTGATCATGTACATTCTCTTTTTCGCTTTGCCTGTCATCCTGATGATGCGACCACCGAAGACGGTGAGCTTCTCCTCGCCGCAGGGTGCAGCTGATTCCATCGGCCACTGATGGCACGCTCTACGGCGGATCAACTATTTGATCCGCCGGTTTTCTGGCCCGGCGCTCGCTCGGCAAAAATCCCTCTTCCTCAACAGAATGCGAACCATTTCATCCACGACAGAACATGATAAAACATCTTCAGAATAGTCTTTAACCTATTCTAAAATAATTATTTTCTCTATTTTTGAGGC
The DNA here is from genome assembly GCA_016704425.1 of Sphingomonadales bacterium. Classification (GTDB taxonomy): domain Bacteria; phylum Pseudomonadota; class Alphaproteobacteria; order Sphingomonadales; family Sphingomonadaceae; genus Aquisediminimonas. Next base: position 80,590 of record JADJAC010000002.1, on the reverse strand, counting down.
ATTGACGCCCATCCAATTTACCCGCAGACTGCCCGGGCAGATGCAGTCGGCACGACGTCAATCGTTGGCCACACCTCGGGAGATGGATGAATGAGAAAGCTTGAATTCGCTTGCGCCACCGCAATGGCAATGTTGGCAGCCAGTCCTGCCTTCGCGCAGGAAGCCCCTCAGCAGGCCGAAGATGCCGCCAGTGCTGACAGTGGCGAAATCTTTGTGACGGCAACGCTTCGCAATGAAAACCTTCAGAGCATTCCGATTGCAGTTTCTGCCTACAATGCCGAAGCACTCGACAAGTCCGGCGTGAAAGACCTCAAGAATCTCGACCAGGTTTCGGCGAGCTTCAATGCCAACAGTTCGCAAACGGAGAGCGGCGGCACGACCTTGCGCGTTCGCGGCGTTGGCACAACGGGAAACAACAGCGGCTTGGAAAGTGCCGTCGGTATCTTCCTTGATGGGGTCTATCTTAGCCGTCCCGGCATTGCCCTTGGCGACTTGCTCGACGTGCAACAGGTGGAATTGCTGCGCGGACCGCAGGGCACGCTTTTCGGACGAAACACGTCAGCTGGGGCAGTCAGCATCAAGACCGCAAAACCCAACCTCAACAAGTTCGAAGGCTATGCCAATGCAACCTATGGCAATTTCGACCTGTTTAACGCGCAGGCCGGCTTTTCAGCCCCAATCATCGAGGGTGTATTCGGAATTCGACTTTCTGGCGCGGTAAGGAACCGGGACGGGTTTCTCCGCAATGCCGCTGGCGGCGAGAGCAACGACAGGGATCGTTATTTGTTCCGGGGCCAGGCCTATTTCGAACCAAGCGCTGATTTCAGCCTGAGAATCATCGCCGATTATTCGCATTCAGATGAGAAATGCTGCGATGCGGTCATTCTTCAGAACACAAGTTATGTGGCCAATGGCTTCTACGCGGCCAGCGGTCTGCCAGCCAATGGCGGCGTCACCAACTTTGGATCACAGGCTTTCCAGAAGCGCCGCACCAGCAACAATCGTGAATTCCGGGACCAGATCGAGCAGTTTGGGATTTCCGGCCAGATCGATTGGGATTTGGGCGGACCCGAGTTGACCTACATTGCCGGTTATCGCAGTTTCAAGGCGCAATCGAGCCAGGAGAGCGATTTCGTCAGCCTCAACGTATTTTCAACCTCGGACAACACATCGTCTTCAACAGCAAATTCAATCAACTCCGTTGGCCGCATTAAAACGATCACCAATGAGTTACGCATTTCAGGCAATGCCTTATCCGACAAGCTGCAATATCTGTTTGGTGGCTATTATTCGGATGAAAAGATTCGCGAGCAGGGTTCGCTGACCCTTGGCCCCGACTACCAGGCCTATGTCAGTGCCGCGCTGACATCGCTTGGTGCGCCAGGGCCCAATCCGGCATTGAACATCTTTGCGGGCGGCGTCAGCGCTGCAGGCAATTTCGCGGCCAACAGGTTCACTCAGAATGCGCGAAATTTTTCGGTCTTCACGAACAATACCTTCAATCTGACAGATCAGTTCGCGATCAATGTCGGCGCCCGATATTCGGATGATCGCAAACGCGGGGCATTCAGGCAGCTCGCTGCCAACTCTTCTGCATGTAACGCGGTTCTTGCCAATCCCCTGAGTGGTCCTCTTGCTGCATTGCTCCCGCTCAAGCCACTTGCAGTCGCCCTGACGTGCTTCCCGTTTTCAACCCAAGCGAATCTGCCGGGTGCCGGAACGCCAGCCGTGCCCACCCCCTTTCCCTTCAATCAGGTCTTCAAGGACAACGAACTGATCTATACCGGCAAGCTGACCTTCAAACCCACCGAGAACGTCAATACCTATGTCAGCTTTACGCATGGCTACAAATCCGGCGGGTTCAACCTTGATCCGACAGCAGCAGCCGGCGGCGCCAGCCCGCAATTCAAATCGGAGAAAGTGGACGCCTATGAAGCAGGCATCAAGACCAAGTTCGCAGACGGCAAGGTCACTGCCAATCTTGCCTTGTTTCATCAGGATCTGAAGGATTTTCAGGTTCTCGAATTCACAGGCGTGCAATTCGTGACCTTTAACGTACCCAAGGCAAAAAGCACTGGCGTCGAACTGGAGACATTTTTCCGCCCAACACGGAATTTCAGTTTCAACCTGAGCGGAACCTATACCGACGCACGCTACCCGAAGAACTGCGCTTCCGGCCTGCCGCTTACTGTCGCATTCCAGACCGTACGGACCTTGTGCGGCGCTCAACTGACAAACGCTCCCAAATTTGTCGGCATCGCAGGATTCGATTTTACCAGGGACGTTGGCAGCAATCTCGAATTCGGACTCAACGGTTCTCTGCGTCTTGAATCGAAAAGGCGCACGTCCACGCAGGATGTTCTGGTCCTTGCCGCGGGCAGCGCCTCGCCAGACCCGAAATCGGTTCCCGGAGGAACAGCCCCCAACCCATTCGATATTCAAAGCGGGAATGCCAAGGTCAATTTGCGTGCAGGTATCGGTTCGCAGGATGGACGTTGGAGAGTCGAGGTATTCGGCGACAACATCTTTGATGTCCAGACACGCAACGTTACCTTCAATGTGCCATTGCGCGGGGTTGGAAGCCTGCCGGGACCAGCCAGCGGAGCCGCTGCAGTCGCCCGCGGCGCGTTCTTGCAGGACCCTCGGACTTACGGCGTTACCGTGCGCACCAAATTCTGATTGATGCCCCGCGGCGTCCGGCCTGCGAATGGCAGGTCGGACGCCGACTCAATACCCCATCAGGCTGAGCACTTCCTTGCGGCTGCGGTGATCGTCAAGGAAGCAGCCGAGCAGGCGTGAGGTGGTCATCGCAACGCCGGGTGTCCGCACGCCCCTGCCCGTCATGCATCCGTGAGTCGCCTCAATAACAACTGCGACTCCATGCGGTTGCAAATGTTCCCAGATGCACTGGGCCACCTCCGCTGTCAGTCTTTCCTGGACTTGCAGACGAGAGGCAAAGCCGTGAAGCACCCTCGCCAGCTTTGAAATGCCAACAACACGATCCTTGGGCATATAGGCAATCGACGCCTTGCCGACGATTGGTGCCATATGGTGTTCGCAATGAGACTGAAACGGGATGTCCTTGAGGAGCACAAGCTCGTCATAGCCACCCACCTCTTCAAACGTTCGTGAAAGATGGAGCGAGGGATCTTCACCATAGCCCTGGCAATATTCCTTCCAGGCGCGAGCCACCCTGTTTGGCGTATCGCGCAAGCCTTCGCGCTCCGGATCCTCTCCTGTCCAACGAATGAGCGTTCTGATTGCCTCAGCCACGTCCTTGGGGACTGGAAGCTTGTCGGCGTCGGAGTTTTGGGTTCGGTCTGAGTTGGTCATGAATGTTCGATAACTTTCCGAGCGGGATTTCGCCACAATATTTCCCCAAACCATGATGCAAATTGGCAACAATTGCGTCTTTGGCATCAGGTGACGCTACGTCAGGCGCAGATTCTAAACAGTTTCAATCTGCGACCCATTGAAATCGGCCAACTTTTCCAAATTTCTGGCATTGACGCGCGCGTAAACTACACGCAAACACGCTGTAACAGATGCACAAATGCATCGTCGTGCCGTAAAAATCGGCAAAATTCGGTGGGAGATGACAAATGAAAAAGCTTGAACTGCTTGGCGCAACCGCAATTGCCCTGCTGGTGGCCAACCCTGCTTATGCGCAAACAGCGCCGCAGGCAGACGATACAACAGCCGAAGAAGGGATTGGCGACATTGTCGTAACGGCCCAGCGCCAATCGGAAAGCCTCCAGAGCGTTCCAATTGCCGTTTCCGCGTTTTCGGGCGAAGCGCTTGAGAAGCAGCAGATCAAGAATGCGAGCGACCTCCAACTCACCCTGCCGAACGTGACATTCTCGAAGGGCAATTTCACCGGGTCCAGCTTCACCATCCGTGGCATCGGCGATCTTTGCGTTGGTACGTCATGCGACTCAGCCACCGCCATCCACGTCAACGGCACGCCACTTCTGGCAACGCGCCTTTTCGAAACAGAATATTTCGACCTTGAACGGGTTGAAGTGCTTCGTGGTCCGCAGGGCACCCTGTTCGGCCGCAATGCAACTTCGGGTGTGGTCAACTTCCTCACGGCGAGGCCCGATCTGAGCGGAATCCACGCATCCGGCGAAGCCGAATATGGCAACTTCAATGCCTACAAGTTCAAGGGCATGTTCAATCTTCCCATTGGCGAAACGCTTGGCGTTCGGGTTGCCGGCTTCTATCAGAAGCGCGACGGCTACACGACCAACGTGTTCAACAATAGCAACATCGATAACCGTGACATGTACGCTGTACGCGGCTCGATCCGTTGGCAGCCGTCCGATACAACCACGGTCGACCTCATGGGCTACTACTTCCGTGAAAAGGACAATCGCGCGCGTATCCAGAAGCAGCAGTGCCAGCGCGACCCAACCGGCGTCCTCGGTTGTCTCAACGGTCGCCGCGATTTCGGTGTCCTGAATGCAAACTCGACCTTCGTTGGTGTTTTGACATCTCGCGAATTCCTTGCGGTAAACGGAATTCCCTCAGCGTTCGGTCTGGGCAGCCTCTATGGCCCCGACGCCTATGCAACTTTCACCAATCCGGCCAATGTCCGCCAAGTGAATACCGACTTCACGCCTGAGTATTTCACCAGCGAACAGCAATATCAGGCACGCCTGGAGCAGGAATTCGGCTCCATGAAACTGCAACTGACCGGCTTCTATCACAAGACGAACGTCGATTCACGGCAGGACTATAACCAGTCTGTCCAGAATCGCGCGATTTATGCCGCTGGTCTTGGCACTCTTCAGGCTGCTGCGGCAGGCCTCATCCCAGGGCTCCCTTCGTCGTATTTTGCTCCAATCGCGGCCGCTGTCATTCCCAACGGCGCTGCCGGTAACCTCTGCACGTCAAACACGTCGGATTCGCCGAACACCGGTTCGTATGGCGGCAACCGGATCTGCGCGGCAACACCGCAGGATTTTGACCGGTCCAACGTCAAGACGCGCGACTATTCGATCGAAGGCATTTTCTCGAGCGACTTTGACGGCAAGTTCAACTTCCTTCTTGGCGGTATCTATGTGAACGCCAAGTCGCGGGACAATAACTATTACATCAATTCGTTCGGGATTGACTATCTGACGGGTATTCTGGGTACATTCAACGCTCTCGGCCGGGCTGGCCTCGCGGCTATCCCCGGTGCGCAAATTCCGCCTGCCGGTTTCCTGGGGACGCCTTACTATCAGAACAATACCCCTCGGTTTGATCTCGAATCCTATGGTCTGTTCGGGGAAGCCTATATCGATATCTCGGATCGCCTGAAATTGACCGGCGGCCTGCGGTACAACCACGACAAGAAGTTTGTTTCAGCGCACACGACACTCGCGAACTTCCTCACGCCATTCGGCTCTACAAACGTGTTCAGCTCGCCATTCCGCTACGGCTATGCCGTTACTGGTGCGCCTTTGGCTTCAAGGCTGCAACCGTTTGACGCCGATCCGAAGACAGCATGCTCGATTACATCAACAACGACATCAGGCATCCTGACAGCGGCAAACGTTACGGGCTGTGAAGACTTCCAGAATCGTTCTGTTACCTTCAGCGAATTGACGGGCCGGGCAGTTCTCGATTTCCAGATCGATCCAAACCACCTGCTCTATGCGTCCTATTCGCGTGGCTACAAGTCAGGCGGTATCAATCCGCCACTTTCGCCCGTGTTTGCCGTGTCGGACTCATTTGATCCGGAATTCGTGAATGCGTTCGAAATCGGTTCGAAGAACACATTTGCGGGCGGCGCGATGCGCTTCAACCTCACGGCTTTCTACTATCAGTACAAGGCCCTGCAGCTGAGCCGCATCGTTGCGCGTACTTCGGTGAACGACAATGTTGATGCAAACATCTACGGCCTTGAAGCCGAAGCGATCATCAAGCCGAGCCGCGAATGGCTGTTCAATATCGGTGCGAGCTATCTCCACACCAAGGTCTCATCGGACAAGTTCCACGGAAATCCGCGGGATCCTTCCGGTGGCCGATCTGACTCGGTTGTGATCAAGGACATCACCAACGGTTCCAACTGCGCGGTTGTTCCAACTGTCGCCGGCAATACCGTGGGTGTGAACACCCTTGTTACGGCCATCAACGGAAGCCTCGGTCTCCAAGGACCCGTTGCCTTCCCGTCAGACGGTGGCATCGCTGGCACGGGCGCATTTGGTATCTGCAGTGCAATCGCAGGTGCCATTGCAAGCCCGTCGGCAGGCTTGCGGGCTTTGTTCGCAACGCCGACCGGAGCATTGGCATTCACGGTTGAGAATGCTGGCGTCCCCGTCAACATCAAGGGCAACAAGCTGCCGCAAGCACCGAACTACAAATTCTCGATCGGTGCCCAGTATACGGCGGAGTTCAGCAACGGCATGACGCTCGTCCCCCGTGCCGATCTCACCTACACAGGTGACAGCTATGGCAACATCTTCAATGGCAATGTGAACAAGGTGAAGGGCTATTCGCAAGTTAACGCCCAGATCCAGCTCAACGGAAATGATGACCGTTGGTTTGCACGGGCATGGATCCAGAACGTGTTCGACAACAACGCGACGACCGGCCTCTATGTGACGGATCAGTCATCCGGCCTGTTCACGAATATCTTCACGCTGGAACCACGCCGCTATGGCATAACCGCTGGCTTCAAGTTCTAAGGCCAGTATCCAGTATTTGAATTGGGCCCCGGCATGAAAATGCCGGGGTCTTTTTTGTGCTCAGACGGAGGCGACCAATTCCTTGAGCGGACGCGAGATGTCGGAGAGATCAGCTGCGCTGGCCTGCGTGCCTTGGACTACAAGGGCCTTGCCCTGCACATAATCCTTCACGGCATTGACGCAGTCGAGTGCAATGACCCTGCCCTGACGCAGATAGACAAGTGAAAAACTCCGCGTTGCCGGATCGCCGCGCATCACCACATCGTCATGGCCCGTTGAAAGCCCGACTGTCTGCAGCTTGAGATCATATTGGTTCGACCAGAACCAGGGCACTGCGTGATAAGGCTGCGCATCGCCACAGATTGCCTTTGCAGCCGTGTTGGCCATGTCATTCGCATTCTGGACGGATTCAAGCCGGATGGTCGCGCCCTCAGCAAAATCATTGGCATGTGACGCGCAGTCGCCGATTGCAAAAATATCTGGCAGTGACGTGCGGCAATATTCGTCCACCCGAACCCCGTTGCCACCCTCTGCGCCCGCAGCAATCAGCGGCTCGACCGCAGGCACGATGCCTATGCCGACAATAACCAGATCTGCCGCTATGACGTCACCGCCCGCCAGGCGTACGCCGGTTGCGCGATCGGTGCCTTCAATCGCCTCCACTTTCACGTCGAGCCTGACGTCGACGCCGTGCGCGCGATGCTCGGCCTCATAGAAGCGAGACAATGGTTCACCCGCGACGCGTGCAAGAACCCGCGGCAATGCCTCAAGCAACACGACCTTCTTTCCGAACTTCGAAAGAACGGCAGCTGCTTCCAGCCCGATATACCCGCCGCCAATCACGACGATCTGGGCTGCTGTTTCGGATGCCGCCTTCATTGCATCGGCATCAGCTCTGGTGCGCACACCCTGCACGCCAGGCAGATCTCCTCCCGGGATCGGCAGCATCCGGGGGGCGCCGCCCGCAGCCCAGATGAGCTTGCCATAGCCGATCCTCTCGCCGGAGGACGTCATCACGGCATGGCCATCCGGGTCAATCGATGCGACCTGCGTTCCAAGCAGCATCGCCACGTCACGCTCTTCCCAGAATTTGGCAGGTCGGATCAGTATTCGCTCGAACGGCTTTTCACCGGCAAAATACTCCTTGGACAGCGGCGGGCGTTCGTAGGGAATTTCAGGTTCTTCGCCGACAATGGCGATAGAACCTTCAAACTTGAGCTGGCGCAACATGATTGCCGCCTGCGCGCCACCGTGCCCTGCCCCCACGATCACGATGTCGAAGTTCATGTGCCCTGTCCCTCCGTAAGCCAACCCTGCGTCGAGAGCCGCTACTGCGAACGCCACAGCAGGTAAAGTCGCGATTGCGGAAGATCAGGTGAAGGGTGTCGGGAAAATGGCGCGCCCGGAACGATTCGAACGTCCGACCCTCAGATTCGTAGTCTGATGCTCTATCCAGCTGAGCTACGGGCGCGCGGGAGACGTGCCTTTAGTCGGCGGCACCGCAGAGCGCAACCCTGTTCGGCGCGAAAAGGCACGAAGCCCTTTCGTCTCGCGCGAACAGCCTTTAGGGGTGGATCATGTTCAAGCGCTTCACGGTTTTTCTGATCCCTGCCCTGCTCTCGGGATGCGCCGCGCCCGGTGAATATCCGTCATTGGCGAAGCGGCCGTTCGAGAAGCCTCAGCCAGCCTTGCCTGACGTTCCGGTCGCGCCACCCCAGGCCTCCGATGCCGCACTCCTGGGCCGCATTGCGGATGCGCTCAAGCTGGCCAGAGGTGGTGTGCCGGATTTCCAAGCTGCGCTCATTCCTGCGCGCGCCGCTGCGGAACGCGCGTCAGGCTCCGCTCCGGAAAGCGAGGCGTGGATAGACGGTCAGCTGATGGTCACACGGCTTGAAAGCACAACCGGCCCGGCGCGCGATGCATTGGCTGCGCTCGACGATGAACGCCGCTTGCTTGACCAGCATCCCGGATCGCCGGATGCTCCCGCGCTTCAGGCGGCGATTGCAGAGGTGGAAGCGATTGACGCCCGGCAGTCAGAGGCGGTTCGTGCCCTGCTTGCGCTGTTCATATAGAATCGACTGCGCTCTTGTGTGCAGCCCCGTTGCGAACATAGTGCGCCACGGCCATCTGATTCCCGATTGACCAGCTTTCATTCAGTTCACGCATGAAGCTGGCGGGCCGACCACCCCACATCTGTCCCGTGGGAATGGTCTTGCCCGGCGTCAGCATCGCGCCGGCGGCCAGCATCGCATTCGCTTCAATCACGCAGCCATCCATGACGATTGATCCCAGCCCGACCAGGGCACCGCTGCGAACCGTGCAACCATGGAGCATGGCCATATGCCCGACCAGCGCATCGTCCTCGATGATCGTTGGAGAGCCGTTCATGCCACCCTCTGCCGAATCGCAATGGATAACCGTGCCGTCCTGAACATTGGATCGTGCACCGATGCGGATGAAATTGACGTCGGCGCGCAGCACGCAATTGTACCAGATGCTGGCCCCCGGCCCGATCTCGACATCGCCGATGATCCGGCACCCCGGCGCGATGAAGGCCGTCGGGTCAATGCGCGGGGTCTTTCCGTGCAGCGGGATGATGCTGATGTCGTTCATATCTGAGCCACTCTATTGATCTCTCTTATATGGCTTCAGGATTGAAAGGATACTGGCATGATCATCAGTCCAGGCCTTGAAGTCTCGACGAGCGCCGATCGGTCGCCACTTGTCCGCCGGACTGGATGCCGCAAGCCGGTCGATCACCTGCTGATCCGGCGAGAACGCAATCCAGAGCGAGTGTGAATAGTTGAGGTTCCGTTCCGCCTCCGTAGGGTCATAGTCGCGCGCGGCACTCGCCCAACCTTGCTTGGCAATCGCCGCAAGGACCGGTTCCAGATCGAGAAAGCGGTTCGAAATATGAACCATCAGCAGACCATTGGGTGCAATGTGCCGACGATAGGTCGCAAATGCTTCCGCAGTCAGCAAATGCATCGGGACGGCATCGGACGAAAAGGCATCGATTGCCAGCACGTCAGCAACATTTGAGGGAGCGGCCGCCAATGTGAGCCGCGCGTCTCCAATAATCATCCTGGCATCGGGCAGGCAATTGGACAGGAATGTGAACCGTTTCGGATCCGCCGCAATTTCGACGATCGCCGGATCGATCTCATAGAATTTCCATTGCTGGCCCGGCTTGGCGTAACACGCAAGCGTGCCTGCTCCCAGGCCGACAATGTCGATGCGCGCAGCAGGACCATAAAGCATTGGCGCGGCCGCCATAGCAAGGCCGATGCCGGAATGAGGCGCATAATAGGATGTCGGCTGGGTTTGTCGGGACGGCGCGAGATTCTGAACGCCGTGGACCGTGGTGCCATGCACAAGGAAGCGCGTATCTTCTCCATTGTTCCGCACCGAGTAGACACCGAAATAGCTTCGCGTCATCATTCCAGGCTGTGTCGAAAGGCCGATCTTCTGCCAGCCATTGAGCGTGAGCATCAGACAAGCCAGGCAAAAGGCAAAGAGCCAGCGTTTGCCCAACACCGCAACAGCAGCACCGATAATGACAACGATGCTCACAGTCTGCACATAACTGGGCGTGTGGTCACTGAGCATCCCTCCAGCTGCCACCGCAGCAAGCAGGGCAGCTAAAGCGATTGCTGCAGCTACGGCGCGACTGTTCGGGCCTTCGAGCAATTTCTGGCTGGATTCGAAAATTGCCCTCGGCGTGAGTAAAAGTGCTGCCGCAATAATCAGGATCGGGTGTTCATAGGTCCAGTCGAAGATCAGCGGGGCCAGAATCGCACAGAAAATCCCGCCAATCACGCCGCCAACCGACATCGCAAGGTAAAAACGCGTCAGATGCTCCGGGTGCGGCCGCCGCGCGAACATCTCGGAATGCAGGGTAACCGAGACCACGAACAGGTTAACCAGCGTCAAAAGCGCAAAGGAAAATGGAAACCGCGTCGAGTCCATAAAGGCCGAACAGGCCGCCATCAGGATCACGAACGGGGCAAAACGCCTGCAGAAGTCAGCCAGCCGCCGGTCCGTGGCGAATGCTGCCGAAAAACTGAGTAGGTAAAGGCCAAGCGGCAGCACCCAAAGCAGCGGCATGGCAACGATGTCCGTCGTCAAATGGAGGCTGGTAGAAAGCATCAAGCCGGACGGCACAGCGGCAAGCACGATCCAGCGCCCGACGATTGACCAGTCGGGCGGCGTGGTTTCCTGAACCGTCGGCGGAGATAAAGCAGCCGCCTTAGGCATCAGGAACGCCGAAAGGGCGACAAGCCCGAGCACAAAGAGATACCCTGCGCTCCACAATTGGCTTTGGATTGCGACGGGCAAGAGCGGCTCAAGCACCAGCGGATAGGCAATGAGCCCGCCAAAGCTCCCGATATTGGACGCCGCGTAGAGCGGATATGGATCGCCACCGCCCGAAAGGGTAAACCAGCGCTGCATCAGGGGAGCTTGTGCGGCGACGACGAAGAACACCGGTCCGATCGATGTCAGCAGCAAATAGGGCACCCAGAATATGGGGTTGGCATCAGGCGAAGGAAGCGATGCGGTCAAGCCGACGGGTAGGGTCAAGGCCGCGGCAATGAACAGGAACAAGTGAATCCCCGCCTGAACACGGCCGGAAAACCGCCCAAGCCAATGGGCATAGGCATAGCCGCCCAGCAAGAGCGCTTGATAAACGACCATCGCCGAATTCCATACCGCTGGCGCGCCGCCCAGTCTCGGCAGGGCCATGCGCGCGACCATGGGCTGGACCAGAAACAGCAGGAAAGAACCTGCGCATATCGTCGCAATGAAGCGCAAGCGCAGTGCTCGCTCGCCCGTTGACGCATCGGCTGCTTGGCTCATCTTCGTCGATCCCCGTTCCACTGAAGCACTGCCTTTAGGTTCCAATTCCTGCTTTTCCGTCAATCGGCAACAGGGCGAGCAATACTGTATGTAATGTGCTGCTTCAGTGGACTGTCATCCGCAACATTCGGATGCTCAAAGTCAAGCTGAGGGTGCCTCTTTAGGCCAAGCCGTTCCATCAATCCCCAGCTCCGGATGTTGCCGGGCGTTGTGATGGCCCAGATGCGATCCGTATCCAGATTGGCAAAGCCCCAGTCCAACGATGCCGCCGCCGCTTCCCGGGCATAGCCCTGCCCCCAGGCATCGTGGGAGAGCCGCCAGCCGATCTCCACCTTGCCTTCAATCAGCCCCGCATTGCCCATGACGAGCCCGCAAAACCCCAGAAAACGGCCATCTTCCCTTCGTTCAAGCGCCCAGAAGGTATGGCCATGGCGGTCCTGCATGGCACGCAAACGGCCTATCAACGCCTGAGTCTCATCGCGATCCATGATCGGCCCAAGCGTCGCCATGACGCGAGGATCGGCACACATATCAGCAAACGGCAGCAAATCCCCGTCTCGCCATCCGCGCACGACAAGGCGGTCGGTCTCCAGCCTGAAGTCAGTCATTCAGCAGGCGCGCCGCATGCGCAGCATGATAGGTCAGCACACCCGCACATCCTGCCCGCCGGAACGCAAGCAGTGTTTCGAGGACGAGCGCGTCGCGATCCCCTGCCCCTGCGGCCGCTGCAGCTTCGATCATGGCATATTCTCCCGAAACTTGATAAGCAAAAACAGGTACTTCAAAGCGCTCTTTGACGCGACGTATGATATCGAGATATGGCAATCCTGGCTTCACCATCACGCTGTCAGCGCCTTCGGCGATGTCGAGCGCAACTTCCCGCAGTGCCTCTTCGCTGTTCGCGTGATCCATTTGGTAAGTCTTCTTGTCACCCTTCAGCAGGCCGCCCGACCCGACCGCATCGCGGAACGGGCCATAAAAGGCGCTCGCATACTTGGCGGAATAAGCCATGATCTGGACATTCACATGCCCCCCGACCTCAAGTGCACCCCTTATGTGGCCGATCCTGCCATCCATCATATCCGACGGCGCGATGATATCTGCCCCGGCATTCGCCTGATTGAGGGCCTGTTCGACAAGCACAGCCGACGTGTCGTCGTTCAGCACGTAGCCCTTGGCATCGACAAGCCCGTCATGGCCATGTGCTGTGTAGGGGTCCAGCGCGACGTCCGTCAGCACACCCAGCTCATCGCCAAGCGCATCCTTGATCGCACGTGTCGCGCGGCACATCAGATTGTCGGGATTGAGCGCTTCCCGGCCATCGTCGGTCCGCAGCTTGTGCGGCGTATTGGGGAACAATGCCACGCAGGAAATGCCCAATTTCCGGGCTTCACGCGCTTGTTTCACAATGCCGTCAACCGACCAGCGCGAAACGCCCGGAAGGGTACGGATCGGTTCTTCAACGCCCGAGCCTTCGGAGATGAAGAGCGGCCAGATCAAATGAGCGGGAGCGATATGGTTTTCAGCCACCATTGCCCGGCTCCAGCCGGTGGAACGGGTGCGGCGAAGGCGCAGGGCGGGAAAACGGGCTTCAGTCATGATGAAGGCTCCTCTACAACAGGATTCTGAATCTGGAAATCCTGGTCTGGCTGGCCAAGATAAAGTAGACGCCTTAGCCTCCCGTTCTGGATTGCATAACATGATATTGAATCATGTCCGCCATTCCCGCGCAGCTGGGAATCCATAAACACCCACGCGTTGAAGGGTATGGGCTCCCGCCTGCGCGGAAATGACGGGAAGGGGGCTCTGATTTCCTGACGTAAAGCTGCGAAAGCACTCACAGAAGCCCGAGGACGCTGGTTATATGAGTTTTCCTAGCAATTGGCTGGCGCATAGCCAAATTTCCAACTCGGGCCCGCCTTGGGCTTCTGAGGGCGTTTTTGAGGCGTGTTGAGCCGCAAGCCCCTTCTCACCCCAGCCTTGCCAGCGCAGCCTCAAGTCGTTCGGCCTCCGCCACCTTCTCGGCATGATCCGCCCGCGCCTTTTCGACTGCCTCGGGCTTGGCCTTCTCAACGAAGGCCGGGTTGTTGAGGCGAGCTGCCAGACCGTCACGTTCCTTTGCGATGGCCTCGATTGCCTTCGCTAGGCGAGCGCGTTCGGCATCGAGGTCGATGGCGTCGCCCAGCGCGAGAACGTAAGTCGCTTCATCGACAACAATCTGGGCTTCGCCGCCGATAGCAACAGATTGCGAGATCCTCGCCAACCGGCCAATCGCTCCGGAATGCGTAACAAGTCTGGCGCAGGTCAGTGCGTTTGCACCTTTCACGGCAAAGGATAATCTCGCACCTGGAGGAACGTTCAACTCCGTTCTTGCGGTTCGCACTTCACTTACCAATTTGATGAGCCAATCGATCTCCGCATTGGCTAAAGAATCCACTTCAGCCCCCGGAACCGGCCATTTGGCATGGATCAGATCATAGGGCCTATCGCCCATCGCGTGCCAGAGTTCTTCCGTGATAAACGGCATGAAAGGGTGAAGCATCACCAGAATCTGATCGAGAACCCAGCCCGCAACGGCTCTGGTCTCTTCACTCGCCTCACCTTTGATCAATTCCAGATACCAGTCGCAGAACGTGCCCCAGGCAAAATGGTAGATTGCATCGGCCATGGCATCGTAACGCAGATCGGCGATTGCCTTGTCGAGCTTCGCCAGCGTTTCGACGGTTTCGCCGATGATCCAGCGGTTCACCGCCAGTGCAGCCTCAGGAGCAGCCAGCGTACCGGACGCGCCAATCCCGTTCGACTGGCAGAAACGCGCCGCATTCCAGAGCTTGGTCGCGAAATTGCGATAGCCCTCAACACGCTTTTCATCGAGCTTGATGTCCCGCCCCTGGCTTTCCATAGCCGTCAGCGTAAAGCGCAGGGCGTCAGCCCCGAACTGGTCGATAAGGCCAAGCGGATCGACTGTATTGCCCTTGGACTTTGACATTTTTGAACCGTCCGCTGCGCGGACAAGTCCATGTAAATACAATGTCTTCCACGGCACATCTTTCATGAAATGCAAACCCTGCATGGCCATGCGGGCGTCCCAGAAGAACAGGATGTCAAAGCCAGAGATCAAAACGTCATTCGGGTAATGGCGCTGCAGCGCCAATGTCTCTTCGGGCCAACCAAGCGTCCCGAATGGCCAAAGCGCAGAGGAGAACCAGGTATCCAGAACGTCGGGATCACGGGTTAAAGTAACCCCTGCACCCGCTAAAGCCTGCGCCTCAGCTTCGGTCTCCGCGACAAACACGCTGCCATCATCCGCAAACCATGCCGGGATCTGGTGCCCCCACCACAATTGCCGCGAAACGCACCAGGGCTGGATGTTTTCCATCCAGTTGAAATAGGTCTTCTCCCAAGTCTGGGGCACCACCTTGATCGCGCCGGAACGCACGGCCTCGATTGCCGGCTGGGCGAGCGTCTTGGCATCGACATACCATTGGTCGGTCAGCCACGGCTCAATGACGACACCGGAACGATCGCCAAATGGCGTCTGGATGACGCGGTCCTCAACCTTTTCCAGCAAGCCAGCCGCATCGATCAATGCGACGACCCTGTTGCGCGCCTCCGTCACGGCCAAACCCAGCAATTCCGCCGGAATCAGGCCATCCGCGGTCTGGACGACGCGGGCTTCGGCGTCGAGCATGTTGAGCATGTCAGCGGGTTTGAACCCTGCCCTTTTGCCCACCTCGAAGTCGTTGAAATCATGCCCCGGCGTGATCTTGACTGCGCCCGAACCCAATTCGGGATCGGCATGTTCATCGGCAATGACAGGAATCAAACGCCCTGTGATGGGAAGCCGGACGTTCCTTCCGATCACCGCCCTGTAACGCGGATCATCGCCATTCACCGCGACAGCCATATCGGCCAGCATCGTTTCAGGCCGCGTGGTTGCAACCGAAATATGCCCACTTCCATCCTCAAGTGGATACTTCAGGTGCCAGAACTTGCCGTTGACCTCGACCGTTTCGACTTCAAGGTCTGAAATCGCGGTCTTCAGGCCGGGATCCCAGTTTACCAGCCGCTTGTCACGGTAAAGCAGCCCTTCGTTGTAAAGCTCGACAAAGACCTTGATGACGGCCTTGGAGAAACCCTCATCCATTGTGAAGCGTTCATTCGCCCAATCGCAGCTTGCGCCCAGCCGCCTCAGCTGCCCCGTTATGGCGCCGCCGCTTTCGGCCTTCCATTCCCAGACCTTGGCAATGAAGTCTTCGCGCGTGAAATCCGTGCGTTTTTGCTGGTGCTCGTTCAACTGCCGTTCGACCACCATTTGCGTCGCTATGCCGGCGTGATCCGTGCCGCAAACCCACAGCGCATCCTTGCCCTGCAAACGGGCATGACGGATCAATATGTCCTGAAGCGTGTTATCGAGCGCGTGACCGATGTGCAGACTGCCCGTGACATTGGGCGGTGGCATCACGATCGTGAAAGGCTCCGAATCGGGACGCGACGGGCGGAACGCGCCAGTCGACTCCCAATGGCCATACCATCTGGATTCAATTGCGGACGGGTCGAAGGTTTTGGCAAGCTCAGTCATGACGCGCGGCCTTTGCCAGCCGCATCACCGACTGGCAAGGAGATCAGCCCAGGCTGTTTCCCGTGATCCGCGCGATTTCCTTAGCGACAAGACTTTCGACGACCTGCGGCAGGTTCGCATCGAGCCATTCGCGCAGCATCGGGCGAAGCATTTCACGCACCATGCCTTCAAGCGTATCGCTGCCATGAACGTCTGGCTTCACGATCAGCGCAGAAAGCGCGCCAAGCGCAGCACGGCTTGCTGACTCGGCATTTGGCGAAACAAGGGTTTGTGCCATTTGTGTTTCCGTAGCTGCTTCCGGTTCGACTGACGTTTCGGTCAGTTCAAGAATATCGTCTTCCGCTGCATCTGCATTCGGTTGCAGATCCGCCTGCGGCCGAATCGGGTTTACCTCTTCACGTGCCGCGCTGCGCCGGGCACGGGGGTTGAAAGCACCTTGGCGCTGTCTTCCGAAATGATCTTTTTGATTGAAGACAAGATGTCCTCCATCGTCGGTTCATTGCTGATATCGCTCATCATGCCCACCTTGACGTCACTATTCGCCCTTTACTGACGGATTTTGTGCCGCTGTGTCAACGGTTCGTGTTGCAACGGGCTTTGGTGCAGGATCGCTATCCCAATCCGAAAGACCAGTGCGCACCCGCTTGTAGTTGGTTTCGGGGTCGTAAAGCGCCCCGCCCTCGAGGCCTAGATGACGGGCTTCTGCCTGCCCCATGGCCGCCAGCAGGGAAAAGCCCGCAACATAGGCGTTACGCCTGGCAGACACGAGCTGGACTTGCGCATTCAGATATTCCTGCTGCGCATCGAGGATGTCCAGAATTGAACGATTGCCAACGGTATTTTCGGCACGCACGCCTTCAAGGGAGAGCGCAGCCGCCGCAACCGCTGCTTCTGAGGACACAATCACCGCGTTCGATGCCCTGAGGCTTGCAAAGGCCGAACGGGTTTGGGCAATAACGCTTCGCTCGGCCGCGATCATCAGCTCAATGGCTTGACTGGAGCGGGCTTGCGCCTGACGGACCTGCGCACTCGGCGCTCCGCCCTGATAGAGCGGAAGGGTCAACTGGACGCCCGCAGTCGCATTCTCAGAAATTTGCGAGGTGTTGAATCCTGGAATGAAGGACTGAAGCGAATTCAGGAAGTTTGCATAACTCTTGTCAGCCACAAGAGAGACCCTTGGCAAACGCGCGGCCTTCGCCGAACCGACATCGAACCGAGCTGCATCCTGGTTTTTCTTTGCCGCGATCAGATCGGGATTGTCAGCCAGAGCCTTTTCGACCGCCAGATCTGCCGTTTGCGGCAGATTCGGGAGCGGCGGCGGTTGCTGCAGGTCATCCGGCTCATCACCGACAAGCTGAATATAGCGTTCACGGCTGGCAATGAGGTTCGATTCGGCTCCCTCAAGCTGGCTCTGTGACAGGGCAAGCCGCGATTCAGACTGGGCAATGTCAGTCCGGGTGAGATCGCCGACTTCAAATCGATCGCGCGTGGCTTCCAGATTGGTTCGCAGCACCTTCACCTGGTTGCGATTCAACCGGACGATCGCTTCATCCCGCAACACATCCATATAGGCGGCGACGACCTCGCTGAACACACTGGCTTCCGTGCCGCGCAAATTTGCCTGCCCCGCATCGACGCGGGAATCTGCGGCCCGGATCGCATTACGTACCGCACCGCCCTGATAGACAGGCACGTCGAAATTCAGGCGACCGGCAACCTGCCGCGCCGGCGAGGCGCTGCTCGATGTCTGGAGATTTTCCGTATAAGCGGCTGAAAGGTCCAAACCCGGACGACCGCGCGACTTGGCGATGGGGACATTCTCATCATTGGCGCGCTGCCCTGCCCGTGCCCCGGTCAATGTGGGGTTTGTAGCATATGCCTTGGACAAAGCCTCGCGCAGGGTTTCGGCACTTGCTGGAAATGCAAAAAATCCGAGCGATCCTAAGACTAAAACACCTTTTTTCAATCGCTTGGTCATGTTACTTCTCTTAAAAACTGAAACTGGCGGGCGGTGCGAATCCGGGAAGGCGAACTGCCTCCAGATCGGCAAAGGACACGAGCCCGACGCCCGTTCCCGATTTGCGTCCCAGTGCCAACCGCGTCACGCCCTTGTCGACCAACCCGGTCAGCAATCGACCGCCGTCTGCAAGCTGTGCTGCAATGGCAGTCGGGATGCCCTCTACGGCGCCGTCGATGAGGATGACATCGTAGGGCGCATTCTTGCGCCAGCCGGCTTCCAAGGGCCCGGTGACGCTGGAGATGCCGGCGGACTTCCCAATAGCGGACAGGCTGACGTCTACCTCTAGCGCCGTGAGCTTCGCACCGAGCTCGGCAAGCAATGCGGCCGCATAACCCGTGGCAGCCCCGACCAGCAGGACTTTTTCGCCCGGTTCAATCCCGGCTTCGGCGATCAATCTCGCGGTCACGAGCGGTGAATTCAGCGCTCTTCCGTTGGCCAACGGTATCGGCACGTCGATATAGGCAAGCGCCGCGCGTTCGGCGGGGACGAAACGTTCCCGCGCGACGGCCTTCATCGCCGCAACAATGCGTGGATCGCTGACCTTGTTCGTTCGCAGCTGGTTGGAAACCATCGCCGCCCGCATTGCCGAGAAATCGAGTTCGCTCACAATTCGCCCCGTGCCATAAGTGTTTTATAATCGCAATACACCTTGTTGCGCCAGCGATGCATTACTGCGCCTTTTTCCGAACGCCAAGCGGCTTCGTCAACCGGAACCACTCCAAAGGACAGGCCAGCAAGAATGAACCACATGAATCTTGCCTGAAACCAAATGGCCCGATCCCTGTGTATCCCGAATGCTCGGCGCCTGACACGCGCCCTTATTGTGTGGTGCATTTAGGTGGAATTGCTGTTTTTCGAGGATCGGGCCGATAATTTCGAGGCCGTGGATGATAATGCACTTCACAAGACTTATCGCCCCCCACAGCTTTCGGTGATCGTTCCGACCAGAAATGAAGCAGGAAACATCCACCGCTTGATTGACGGCCTGGACGATTCCCTGCGTGGCATTGTCTGGGAAGTGATCTTTGTGGATGATTGGTCTTCAGACGGCACAGCGGATATTGTTGCCGCCATCGCTCAAAGCCGGCCCGGAGTCCGCCTGATCCGGCGTTTTGGTCGACGCGGGCTTTCGTCGGCGGTCATCGAAGGCATGCTTTCCGCGACTGCGCCTGTCGTGGCAGTCATCGATGGCGACTTGCAGCATGACGAGGCCATTCTGCCACTCATGTTCGGAGCGATATCGGATGGGCACTGCGATATCGCAATCGGAACTCGCTATGCTGACGGTGGTTCGACCGGGCAATGGAGCTCAAGCCGCGTTTGGATCAGCGGCATCGCGACATGGTTCAGCCGAAAGCTGACCCGTGTCGCGGTCAGTGATCCTATGAGCGGCATTTTTGCCTTGCCCCAGTCACGAATTGTCAGACTGGCGCCGGGGCTGTCGAATATCGGCTTCAAGCTGCTTCTGGATATCCTGCTGACAAGCCCCGAGCCGCTGCGCACCAAGGAAGTGCCCTACCGTTTCCGCACCCGCATTGCCGGGATCAGCAAGCTCGACACGGCGGTCGCGGTGGATTTCATACTCCTCCTGCTGGACAAGCTTGTGGGCCGCTGGCTGCCGCCTCGCTTCATCCTGTTTGCAGCGGTCGGGGGAACAGGGCTGATCGTGCATCTCGGGGTATTGCGCGCGCTCCTAGCCTTCGAGCTTCCTTTCGGAACCTCCCAGGCCACCGCCGTGGCAGTCGCAATTGGTTATAATTTTCTCGTCAACAACCAGCTTACTTTCAGGGATCGTCGGCTTCGCGGCGTGGCGATGCTGAAGGGCCTTTTCAGCTTTTACCTGATGTGCGGTTTGGGCGCGATTGCAAATGTCGGCGTGGGCACCTTCATCTATGCTGCTCATGAACCCTGGTGGTTGGCCGGGATTGCAGGTGCGGTCATTGGCGCCCTTTGGAACTATGCCACTTCGTCGGCGCTGACCTGGCGGAAGCATTGAATTGCCAGTCATGAAGGCATGAACGCTGCAAACAAATGGCATTGGCGGGATTGGTTATGTCGGCCATATGCCTTGCCCGTGTTCCTTCCCGGCGCGATTGCGTCTGCGGTAGCGTTCGACATTCCCGGCCATATCCGCCGCGCTGCCGTTGCCACACTTCTTGCCGCGATATTCGTCGGTCAAGTGATGCTGGTGGACATACGGCGCAACGAAGGCAGCCGTGAAATGCTCGACCGGATGGTTGCTGCCATGAACGGGCATCCCGGCTGCCTGCTTGTATTCAAGGGGCACCCCATTCTGTACCACTTCAGCGATCGTTGCCGCCTGTCCCGCTTTTGGATGCCGGCCCATTTGGACAAGGCCAACGAAGCACAAGCGCTGGGCATTGACGTTTCAGCCGAAACCCGGCGCATCCTGAGCCGCAAGCCCGGACTGATCGTCACGACCTCCCCGATCCGGCCATCCGACAATTTCGAAACCCGGGCCATATTGGATGCTGCGCTCGCCCGAGACTACAAATTGGTGTATCAGGAAAAGGCCGGACGGACCGTGCACCAGCTCTATGCATTGAAACCAAAAGCCTGAGACCGCGGAAAATAATATCGACACTGCGAACTTTTTCGGCTAGCGGCCCCCAACCCGCAGAAATGCGCCGTTGGCCCGATGGCGGAGTGGTTACGCAGAGGACTGCAAATCCTTGCACGCCGGTTCGATTCCGGCTCGGGCCTCCACTCTCAATTATCCCGCGTTTCTGCGGTTTATAGCCACAATTTTGGCCCTCCCCTTTGGACTCTCAATTTCCGGTGTGTGTAATTCTGGTGTAAACCCGTCAAATATTCCGGTGTCGATAGCGGCAATGGCCGTGTCGATATGATCGCCCATCAGATGAACATAGCGAAGCACCATGGAGAGCGTCTTGTGTCCGCTGATCCGCTGGATCGTCGGTAAGTCTGCTCCTGCCTGCACAAGCGCCGTGATGGCAGTGTGACGCATGACATGCGGCGTCACCTTCTGCGGGTCCAGCTTTGCCCGGATGACCGAGCGTGTCCGTCGTCAGATAATTTGAGACATATGTTGGGTTAAAACAGTTGAGCGTTTGGGTCCATGTGTAGGGTTGATGTTATGCGGCAAGCTTGCGGTGATGCAAGCGCCTTTGTTCGATGGTTTTTCGTTTGATCCTTTCGCGTTGTTTGATGATGGCTTTTGCCCTGCCGAAGTAGACGTCGGCGGGCGTAACGTTGTTCAGACTCTCGTGGTAGCGCTGATGGTTGTAATGTTCGACGAACGCTTCGATCTGGGCTTCAAGGTCGCCGGGCAGATAGTAATTTTCCAGCAGGATGCGGTTTTTCAAGGTCTGGTGCCAGCGTTCGATCTTCCCCTGTGTTTGGGGATGGAATGGCGCGCCGCGCACATGGCTCATGCCGTTGTCGGCGAGGAAGTCCGCCAGTTCGCCAGCAACATAGCTGGGACCATTGTCCGATAGCAGCCGCGGTTTGTGTAGTACGTGCACCGACGCACAGCCAGAAGCTGCCAACGCCAGTTCAAGTGTGTCGGTGACATCTTCAGCACGCATCGTCGTGCATAGCTTCCACGCGATGATGTAGCGCGAGTAATCGTCGAGGATGGTGGACAGATAATACCAGCCCCAGCCAATGATCTTGAGATAGGTAAAATCGGTCTGCCACAGCTGGTTGATGGCGGTCGTCTTGTCCTTGAACTCGCTGGCGGCCTTCATGACGATAAAGGCAGGGCTGGTAATCAGGTCATGCGCCTTCAGCAGCCTGTAAACGCTGGCTTCTGATACGAAGTAGCGCTTGGTGTCGGTAAACGTCACCGCAAGCTCTCTGGGCGATAGGTCAGTGCGCTCCAGCGCCAAATCAAGGATATCGCAGCGCACCTTGTCAGGGATGCGGTTCCAACCCCGCTTGGGGCCTGGGCGCCGATCCTCCAGTGCCTCAGCGCCAAAGCGCAGATACAGATCATACCAGCGGTAGAAGGTAGGCCGGGCAATGCCCAGCTTATCCAGAGTTTGTTTAGCGGACAGTTGCGATTGCTCGACAATACGGATGATCTCGAGCTTCTCGGATGCGGGATATCTCATTCTTCGTCTCCCCCATCCGCGATCATGCTTTTTTAAGCAGCCGCATCTCCAGCATCTGCTCAGCCACAACTTCCTTCAGATCCCGGGCCTCGCGGCGCAGATCGCGCACTTCGTCGGTGTTGGCGGCGCGCGACGTGTCCCCTGCCAACCGGCGCTTGCCAGCCTCCATGAAGTCCTTTGACCATTTGTAATACACGCCCTGTGCAATGCCTTCGCGGCGGCACAGTTCGGCAATGCTATCTTCGCCGCGCAGGCCTTCCAGCACGATCCGGATCTTCTCCTCCGCGCCATATTGCTTGCGCGTGGCACGGCGGATGTCTTTTACCACCGCTTGCGCTGACGGCCTTGAGTGTTTTGCGTTCATCTTCGTTCCTTACAGTCACTACGATGAACCCAAAACACTCACCTATTTTATGCAGCCAATCTGTCTATTGAATGCTGACGGGGGACACAGCTGCATCGACAGGAATGTGTCGCGAGAGATGCCGCGTGTGGTTGTTCCATAGCCCAGCGCAAATGCGGTCGCGAGGTAGAAGAAGGCAAAACAGGCAACGGCAGCAAAAGTGCCGCAAATAATCTCCGGCGCATGTCGGGCGAACGCTTCTCGCAACGGCACCGCAGGGGGCCGTTCCTCTGCAAGCATCCGCGCGAATGCCGGCGTTTCGGTCAGCCGCAATCTCACCCAAAGCCCGACGATCACGAGCAGGGCACTCAAGAGGAACGGTATCCGCCAGCCCCACCGCTGGAATTCCTCAGCGCTCAACATCGTTCCAAGAATGAGGAACAGTCCATTGGCGAGGAGGAATCCGACCGGGGCACCGAGTTGTGGAAACATGCCAAAGCGGCCGCGCCAGCCCGGCGGCGCATTTTCCACGGCCAGCAAAGCCGCCCCGCCCCATTCTCCGCCAAGTCCAAAGCCCTGCCCAAAGCGCAGGATGCAAAGCAGAAGGGGGGCGACCCAGCCAATGGCGGCATAGGTCGGAAGGAAAGCAATGAGCAGAGTCGAGCCGCCCATAAGCAAGAGGGAAGCAACCAGCGTCGACTTTCGGCCGACGCGATCCCCGAAATGGCCGAAAACGACCGAACCTACGGGCCGTGCCACGAAAGCAAGGCCGAAGCTGGCATAGGAGGCTAGCAATTGCGCGGAAGCAGATTCAGCAGGAAAGAAAAGCGGTCCGAAAACGAGGGAAGCCGCCGTCGCATAGATATAAAAATCGTAGAACTCGATGGCAGTGCCAACAAGGCTCGCGGCGAGAATTCGGCTATTGCCGCTTGCCCCTGTATCGGCTGTCATCCAATATCTCCTCGCTGCTCGCCTATCCGGTGTTCGCTCGATTTGTCCAGTGCAAGGCAAATGCAGGCCTTTTGAACCGGCGGGATATGCGCTACCACCTCATTCATCGAAGGACTTTGGGTTGCGCGACCGAAAATAACGGACATGCAAAACATTGCTGTCCAAACCGCAGCCAGGCGGAGGGAGAGTGTCTTTGCGTGTTTCAGCCATTTCGGGAACAGCCTTGCTCTTGTGGCTGGCAGCGAGCGTCCAGCCCGTGCTTGCTCAAGCCCAGCGGCCCAGTCTAGCTGACAGTTTCCGGCTCGGGAGCCGCGGCGGTGTTCTTTGCCAAGTCCAAACGAGCGATCATGATCCCGCAATCAACGGCATGTTCGACCGCGCCTGGAGAATCGTTTGCCGTGACGCCGCCCGACCGATCGGGAAGCTCTATGCGCTTCGCGGAACCGATGCTGCCGCGCGTCTTTCCGAAGTGCGCAAAGCAGAGGCCACTTGCACCGATCCAGCACGAGATGCAGTCGTCGAAGGTCTTGGTGCAGTCCCGTCTCTGCATTGCCGGCTGAATGAGGCTGCTGTTGGCTACACAGTCTATTCGCGCGCGCAAAGCGGCATCCTTTGGGTGGCAGAAGGGCTGGCGGGCTATGACAGTGCACTCAAGCTCGGCCTCAGGACGATCATAGCCGATCGAATCGTCGCAGGACAGGTCTCTGTCGCGACGACATCCGTTGACGATCCAGTGGCCTTTGCGCGAGTCCAGGCGGGCACGCTTGATCCGGATCAGGCACTGGCCGAGGGGTATCGGCGCAATACGAGCGGAAACTACGCAGAGGCTGCTGAATTCTTCGGCACCTTGCAACAACGGGCTGGCGCTTCAGGGCCCGATGCTGATCGCTTTGGCGAATATCTTGTGAACCGCGCACTGCAGCAATCGAATTTGGGGGAATTTGCCCAGGCAGATTCCCTGTTTGCCCAAGCCAACAAACTCCCGACCGGTGACCGCATCCAATCGCGTTTGCGGCGCAATTTTGAAGCGCTGCACTTGCTGAACCAAAAGCGCTATGATGACGCCCTTGCGCGGATCAGCCGACCAGTTGTCCCGCTGGGCAGCCCGCAGCAAGACACAGACCGTCCACTTGAAATTGGCGCGGACATCGCCAGCGAACTCAATACTGGCGTACCAGTCGGGCAGCGCGTGGGCATGACTGATTCACTGGCGTTGACACCGAGAGAGCGTGGTATTTTCCTCGATGCACAAGCCCTTCAGATCCGTGGCACATTGTTGCGGCTTACCGGTAATCCATCAGAAAGCCGCGCCATTCTCGATCGCGCCGGGAACGATGTTCAGGCGGTCCGTGATGGCCGGGTCATTTCTGTGGTTCGGCTACGGTCCCAGATCCTTGCGGAAACCGCACTTTCGATCGAAGCGATTGGCGACGCTCCGGCTGCGGAAGCCAAAATCCGGGAATCCCTATCCTTGCTGGAAATGCGATATCCGCAAACCATAGCCGTGAATGGTGCACGAGCCCGATTGGCGGCCATGCTGGCGAGGCATGGCAAATCCGCTGAAGCGATGGCGGAATACCGGACAGTTGTTAAAAATGCCGCGGATAACCGCACTGCCACGACAGGCCTCGGCAATTTGCTGAGCCCCTATTTCTCGCTTCTCGCCGAACGCATCCCAGACAACCCGACACTTGTCGATGATATGTTCCTTGCAAGCCAGACACTTGCGCGACCGGGTGTTGCAGACACCCAAGCGATCCTGGCTCGTGAATTGAGCGAAGGTTCAGGCGAGGCAACCCGACTATTCCGTCAGGCACGCTCACTCGAACGGGATATCGAACGCCGCCGGATAGATCTGGCCAATCTCCTTGCCATGCCGGAAAAATCGTCAGGGCTTTCGTCTGCCATTGCGGAAATACGCAGCGAGGTCGCATCACTTGAAAACGATCAGGTCGCCACGCAGGCAAAACTCTCTGACTATCCGCAGTACCGCGCTATCTCGGGAAGTGTTCTCACTCTCGGGGAATTGCGCTCGGTCCTGAAGCCCGGCGAAGCCTATTTCAAGTTAAGTGTTGTCGGCCAAGCAGTCTTTGCCCTGTTCGCCGACCAGTCCGGTGCAACTGGCTACCGCGTTCCACTCAGCGCGGATCAGCTCGATACTGCGGTAAACGGCATTCGGGGCACAATTTCAAAAGATGAGGGCGGACAACTCAATACCTACCCCTTCGATGTTGCGCTTTCGCGCAAGCTGTATCTCGATCTGTTCGGGCCTGTTGCAAAGCGCGTGGATACTGTGCGTCACCTGATCTTCGAGCCCGATGGCGCAATGTTGCGGTTGCCGATCAATCTGCTGGTGGTCAGCCAGCCTGGCATCGACGCCTATCTCGCCCGAATTGCCGACCCAGAAGCCGACCAGTTCGATTTTCGTGGAATTGATTGGCTTGGGCGCAAGCACAATATCAGCACCGCTGTTTCGGCCCGGTCGTTTCGCGACGCCCGCAATACGCCATCGTCGAACGCGTCACGCGAATATCTGGGCTTTGGTCGGAACGCTCCGGTTTCATCCGCTATTCGGCTATCCTCAACGAGGGGCGCAAGTGGCATCGACATCGGTTGTCTGTGGCCTGCCGACGAGTGGAACAAGCCGGTATCCGATGCCGAATTGCGGGAAGCTCAGGCTGCAGTGGGAGTCGGCCAATCGGCTTTGGTTACAGGCATGGAATTTTCTGACACTGCCGTGATGGCGCGGACCGACCTTGCCGAATATCGCATTCTGCATTTCGCTACGCATGGCCTGGTCACGGCACCAAGACCTGAGTGCCCGGCGCGCCCTGCCCTGCTGACATCTTTCGGAGCTGGCGATTCAGACGGATTGCTGACCTTTCGCGAGATCTATGACCTCCGGATCAATGCTGACCTTGTCATTCTGTCTGCTTGCGACACGGCTGGAAAGGCATCTGTTGCAGCAACTCGGGAAGCTGGCGTTGCAACCGGCGGGGGCAGTGCGCTGGATGGCCTGGTTCGCGCATTCATTGGTGCTGGCGGTCGATCCGTCCTTGCGAGCCACTGGCCCGCACCGGACGATTTCAAGGCGACCGAACGGCTGATCTCCGGAATGTTCAAGGCGACTGCCGGTCAGTCCGTTGGCGACGCGCTTGCAGCTGCGCAGCATTCGTTGATGGACGATGCTGCAACCTCGCACCCCTTCTATTGGTCAGGCTTTGCCGTTGTCGGCGACGGAGCCCAGGCCATGTTGTCCGGGCGATAACTGACTTGGCCGGATGGGACTCATGATGCCCGACGGCAGAACCCATTTGGCCGTCGGGACATGGGCGCGCACCGGTTTGCGCCAACTGGGCGCCTCGCGGCTGCTGCTTGCCATCGTGTTCCTCGCGGCAGCCGTCCTGATTGCCCGCTATGGCTGGAAACTGCCGCTCGCAATCGAGGCGGAACGGGCCCTGTATGACTGGCGCCAGGTCTTGACCGCGGAAAAGGTCGATCAGGACGACCGGATTGTCATGGTTGTCTATACCGACGAAACGCTGGCTGCGACCGGCAAACGATCCCCGCTTGATCGGACAATTCTGGCAAAGGCCATCGCGCGGATCGATGGCTTCAGGCCTAAGGCGATTGGCATCGATATTCTGATCGATCAGCCCCAGCCTGAAGATCCCAAGATCATCGAAGCCTTTCGCAGCATTAAGGCACCGACCTTCCTAGCCTATGCGTCAGCAAGCACCGCAGAAGACAAGATGATGCTCTGGCAGCAGCAATTCCTCGAAAATTTTCAGAAGGAAATTTCTTCAGGACCTGTGCAGCCGGCAAGCATCATGATCCAGACCGATGACGACAACGTCCTGCGCAGTTGGCCAAAATTGCCGAAGAATCTTCCCGATCTGCTGCCAATCGCTCTCGAGCCGACAAGCAAGGCTTCGTTTGCGGGCTATGATCGCAGCATCCGGTATCGCCTTCCAGCCTATAATGAGCGCCCAGTATTCGCCAGCATTCCCATAGACTCCTTTGCCCAGGATGCCCTGTTTGCGAGCCCCGAAGCGACCGCCCTGTTCCGCAAGCAGATAGAAGGCAAATATGTGCTGATCGGCGGGCACATCCAGGATATCGACATTTTTGAAACACCGCTGAACAAGCTCACTGGCCGGTCGACATGGGGAATAGAAGCATTCGCCCATATGCTTGCACAGGAGCTCGACGGGCAATTGGCGGAACCGCCGCCCAGCTGGGTCAAGTGGGTCGCAGCCATTCTCGTGATTTTTGCCGGCGCTTCAACCGCAGTTTCCAATGCGCGCCCGCTGGCGGTAAGCGTGACCGTCATTGTTCAATTTGCGGCGATTGCTCTTATCCCCTTCTGGGTTCAGTCGCGCGGCATAGACACCCAGGGATTGCCGGCTTTTGGCTGGGGACTCGGATGGGTGCTGGCCTACGCCTCGGTTGGAACGGCGGCACGGGCCGTCGGTTCCGAACAGCGCAAGTTTGCCCAGAGCGCGCTCGGGAAATATTTGCCACGCGACATTGCGGCGGAGATCCTGCGCGATCCAGAAAGCCTTGCACTCCACGGCGAAAAACGTGAAATCTTCGTGGTCTTTACCGACCTTGAGGGCTTCACAAAGCTGAGCCACGCAATCGAGCCGGAAATGGTCGCAACCTTGCTCAATCGATACCTAGAGATGCTCAGCAATGTTGTGCTCGAACATGGCGGCACGATCGACAAGTTCGTCGGCGATGCCGTGGTGGCGTTCTGGGGTGCGCCGATCAGCCGCCCCGACGATGGCGAGCGCGCGGCAAGGGCCGCGTTGGCGATGTATCAGGCAGGTGAGGAATTTCGGAAATCTGTACCCGATGGTGTCCCTGCAATCGGAAAGACACGAGTCGGGCTCCATCATGGCGAAGCAATCGTCGGCAATTTCGGCGGTGAAGGCAGAATCCAGTACACGGCGCTAGGAGACTCTATGAACACAGCTTCGCGGCTGGAGTCTGCCAACAAGCAGTTGAAATCCAATATCCTTGTCAGCCGCGAGGCGGCGGAGCTTTCCGGCCTCGACTGGTTTCGCCATCTTGGCCGCGTTGCCTTGCGCGGTCGTGCCAAGCCGGTAGAAGTTCTTGAACCCGCCCCCGATACGCCGCCGGAATTGCTCAAGGCCTTCAATCAACTTGCGCGCCAGGCAATTTCGGGAGATGTGTCTGCGATCACAGCGCTTGCGGAACAGTCGACTAAAAACCCCAACGATGAAGCTTTGGCCAATTTCGTCTTTCGCTTGGCTCATCAGGAAGAAGGAGGCTATTTTGTCCTGGACTAGAAAACCCCTTGCATGCCTTGCTGCGGCCGTTGCGCTGGCAAGTGCTGCGGGCGCGCTGGCGGAAACCATCGTCGTCAAGTCAACGGGACCATCTGCCAAGGCCTACCCACCAGGCAGATCCATCCCCGACAACAGCAAAGTCGCGTTGAAGGCTGGAGATTCGATCACCATACTCGATGGACGCGGTACGCGTGTCCTCAAAGGTCCTGGTGTTTTTGCAACAACTGCCAGCACGGCAACCAGTTCCACGATTGGAGCGCTCTTGCGCAATACAGGTACCCGCCAGGTCAGAACCGGTGCTGTGCGCGGCACCGGCGCGGAAACCGTCCGCCCGCCGAATGTCTGGCTGATCGATTCGAGCAAGTCCGGCACTGTCTGCGTTGCAGGGACCGAGGCCGTCTCGCTTTGGGTGCCGCCGCACGAGGAAGCCGCCAGCCTGACACTCACACGACTTTCGGATGGCAAGTCAGTCCCGATTGCCCTGCGCGCGGGCCAATCTGTCAAAGCCTGGCCAACAATTGACCTTCCGATTGCAAGCGGATCACAGTTTCGAGTGTCAGGTGACGGGATGACCAATCCGGTTACGCTCCGCTTCGCCGCGCTCGGTCCGAATCCGCAGGGGCTTGAAGGCACGGCTGCGGCCCTGATTAAGGCCGGATGCAATGCCCAGCTTGATCTCCTGATCGAAACCGTCGCGGTTCCGTCGGAGGAAGACTCACCCGCCGGTTGACGCCGGGCCCGAACCGTTGGAATGGGTGCGGATGGAAAATGCTGCGCCCCTGATGCTCTTTAACAGCCTGACCCGAAAGCTGCAGCCGTTCGTGCCCGTCCACAACGGCGAAGCCCGCGTCTATTCCTGCGGCCCTACGGTCTATAACTACCAGCATATCGGCAACATGCGCGCTTATGTTTTCGCCGACACGTTGGGCCGCGTGTTGAGTTACAAGGGCTATCGGCTCACCCATGTCATCAACATCACCGATGTCGGACATCTGACCTCCGACGCCGATTCAGGTGAAGACAAGATGGAAAAAATGGCCGCCAATCTTGGCAAGAGCGCGTGGGACATTGCAGCCTTCTATCAGGCGGATTTCGAGGCTGATCTGGCCCGGCTCAATGTCCGCAAGCCCGCACACCCCAAGGCGACCGAATATGTCGACGCAATGATTGAGTGGGGCAAGGAGATTGCAGACAAGCATTGCTATGAACTTGATAGCGGGCTCTATTTCGACGTCTCGACCGTCCCCGAATATGGCCGCCTCGCTCGCGCGGTCACTGACGATGGCGAAGGCCGGATCGAAGAAGTCGATGGCAAGCGCAACAAGGCGGACTTTGCCATCTGGCGCAAGACGCCGCCTGGCGAGACACGGCAAATGGAATGGGACAGCCCCTGGGGCCGCGGCGCTCCGGGCTGGCATCTGGAATGCTCTGTCATGTCAAAAGCTCTGTTGGGTATGCCGTTCGACATCCACACCG
The DNA here is from genome assembly GCA_016704425.1 of Sphingomonadales bacterium. Classification (GTDB taxonomy): domain Bacteria; phylum Pseudomonadota; class Alphaproteobacteria; order Sphingomonadales; family Sphingomonadaceae; genus Aquisediminimonas. The sequence continues at coordinate 50,275 of JADJAC010000002.1, read as the reverse complement.
GTGGCATCGATCACCGCGAGATACACCACCCGAACGAGATTGCGCAAAACCAGGCACATGAAGGCTGCCCGGACAGCGGCGCGCGCATCTGGATGCACAATAACTTCCTCGTCGAGCGCAGCGGCAAGATGAGCAAATCGTCCGGCGAATTCCTGCGGTTGCAATTGCTGATCGACAAAGGCTTCCACCCCCTCGCCTATCGCTTGATGTGCTTGCAGGCGCACTATCGCAGCGAGTTGGAGTTTTCATGGGAAAGTCTGGCAGCCGCATTTACGCGACTGAAGCGAATTGTGACAGCTTGGCAAAGGTTATGTCGGAACAAGCACCAACTGACTTTCAACAATCCTCGCTGGAAAAGATACTTGGAACTCCCGTTCAGGATTTTGAAGGCGCTGTTTCGGATGACCTGAATACGTCGCGTGCTTTGACTGTGTTTGAAGATGTGTTGTTCTCAAGTGGCCTGAAAGCACACGAAAAGAGCATTGCTATCCTGAAGATGGATGGGGTGCTTGGGTTGGGCCTCGCGAGTCTTAATCGCAATGACCTTCGCATTCGCCCAAAAGCAGCCCGGATTACTGAAACTGAAATTGAAGCCTCTCTTGCGGAACGGAGAGAGGCTCGCGCCCGAAAGGATTTCGCCAAATCCGACGCCATCCGTGGCGATTTGATTGCCAAGGGTGTCGAAGTCATGGACGGTGACCCGCTCGGCTGGGACTGGAAGCTGGAGATCTGAAATGAGCGACAAGGTCATTGCCATCCTTCCGGGCATCGCCCAGGGACTTTTGTCGAATGGCCTGCCGGATTGGGTAGAGCCACGCTTCTTCATGTCCAAGGATGAAGCCATGGCGCTGGCCCCCGAGGCCGAGATCGGCTGGTTCGACATGTATGACAAGGGCGATATGGCGCTCACCATTTCGCGGGCAACACGAATGAAATGGCTCAATTCAGTCTATGCCGGGGTTGATGGCATGCCGCTCGAGCTACTGGCCGAACGCGGTGTTACAGTCACGAATGGCGCCGGCATCAGCGCCATAACAATTGCCGAATATGTGATCATGGGAATGCTGACTATAGCCAAAGGCTATCGCGATGTGGTGCGCGCGCAGGACAGACAGCAATGGCTGCATGATTCACCCGGCAAGGTCGAACTGTTCGGATCCAAGGCCCTGCTGCTTGGATATGGAGCCATAGGCAAGTTGATCGAAGAGCGGTTGAATGGTTTTGGCGTAGAGACTGCTATTGTCCGGCGCACGCCCGGCAACGGGAGTCTCGGCCCTGATGAATGGCGTGAAAAGCTCTCAGAGTTCGACTGGGTGATCCTTGCCGTTCCCGCTACATCTGAGACCGAGCAAATGATTGGCAAAGCCGAGCTTTCTTTCATGAAGCCAAGCGCGACCCTCGTGAATATCGCTCGAGGTTCCGTTGTGGACCAGGACGCCCTGGTGGCGGCGTTGCGAGAAGGCCGGCTTGGCGCAGCGTTTCTGGACGTAACGGACCCCGAACCGCTCCCTGAGGGACACCCGTTATGGAGTCTCGACAATGCCCATATCACCATGCACCTTTCCGGCCGGGCACAAACGCTCATGTTTCAACGCGCAGGGCAAAGATTTCTCGAAAATCTGGCGCGCTATCGCCACGGCGCAGAGTTGGAACACAGGGTCGATCTTGCACTGGGCTATTGAGCGTGACAGCGCCGACATGCCCCGTTAGACTTTTCCTTTCTGTGCGGATTGTCGGGTAGCCGCGGGCCACTCGTCCCAACCGGGCCGCGCTGGAATTCACGCGCACTTCGCGCAAAACGGGGCAGCCGATCATGAGCCAGAAAGCGTCCGATCTTTTTATTCAATGCCTCGAACAGGAGGGTGTCGAATATATTTTCGGCGTTCCCGGTGAGGAGAATCTGGACTTTCTCGACTCGCTTTCGCGATCGAAGCAGATCAGGCTGATCCTGACGAGGCATGAACAGGGCGCCGGCTTCATGGCGGCCACTTATGGGCGCCATACGGGAAAGGCGGGCGTCTGCCTTGCCACGCTTGGGCCAGGGGCCACCAATTTCGTGACGGCAGCCGCTTATGCCCAGCTTGGTGGCATGCCGATGATGATGATCACAGGCCAAAAGCCGATCAAGAAATCAAAACAGGGTCGCTTCCAGATCCTCGACGTCGTCGCGATGATGGGTCCGATCACCAAATATACGCACCAGATGGCGTCTTCAGACAATATCCCGAGCCGTGTGCGAGAAGCCTTTCGCCTTGCCGAGGAGGAAAAACCGGGCGCAGTGCATATCGAGCTGCCCGAAGACATTGCCGATGAACATACCGACAGTCAGCCAATCAAGCGCAGCATCGCCAGGCGGCCAAGTGCGGACCCGAAGGCGGTTGCAGCTGCGGTTGCAAGACTGGAGGCGGCAAAGGCGCCAATCCTTGTGATTGGCGCTGGCGCCAACCGGACAAGCACGGGCAAGATGCTTCGCGAAATCATTGAAAAGACAAACATCCCGTTCCTCACCACGCAATTGGGCAAGGGCGTGATTGATGAGCGTCACCCACGCTTTGTCGGTTGTGCGGCGCTTTCTGCCGGGGATTTCGTCCACCGCGCGGTCGAAGCGTCGGACTGTATCGTCAATATCGGCCATGACGTGATCGAAAAACCACCGTTCTTCATGCGGCCTGGCGGGGCTCAGGTGATTCACATCTCAGGGCGGTCGGCCGAAGTCGATCCGGTCTATTTCCCGCAGATTGAAGTGATCGGGGATATTGCGAATGCGATCTGGCAGATCAAGGAAGCGATCAAACCCCAACCGCGCTGGAATTTCGATTTCATGTTGAAGGCCCGCGCTGCCGAAGTCGCGCACACCGACAGCATTTCCGGCGATGCCCGCTTTCCGATTTACCCGCCGCACCTGGTGAAGCAGGTCCGCGCTGCCATGCCCGATGATGGGATCATCTGTCTCGACAATGGCGTCTACAAGATCTGGTTCGCCCGCGGCTATGATGCCTATCATGCGAACACGGTGCTGCTGGACAATGCGCTGGCGACGATGGGCGCGGGCCTTCCCTCGGCAATGATGTCGTCGATGGTTTATCCCGACCGCAAGGTGATGGCCATTTGCGGCGATGGCGGGTTCATGATGAATAGCCAGGAAATGGAAACGGCCGTCCGGCTGAAACTCAATATCACTGTACTGATCCTCAACGACAATAGTTACGGCATGATCCGCTGGAAGCAGGCCAATATGGGCTTCAAGGATTGGGGGCTGACATATGGCAACCCCGATTTTGTCAAATATGCCGAAAGCTATGGTGCAAATGGATATCGCGTCGAAAGCGCTGCCAACCTTGATGAACTTCTCAAGCACACATTGGCGACGCCAGGCGTCCATTTGATCGACTGCCCGATCGATTATTCGGACAATGACAAGATCCTCAATCGTGACATCAAGGAATTGAGTGCAAAGCTGTGACCAAGCTCAAGGACATTTATCCGCTCTATCTGAACAACAAGGCTGAACAGCCAAATGCCGATCTTGAGGTAACCGACAAGTTTACCGGGAAAGTGGCGTTTCGTTGCGCGCAAGCGGACGCAAAGACCATTGATGCCGGCATTCAGGGTGCCGTTGAGGCCGCCGAGCCAATGGCGCGAATGGCAAGCTATGAGCGGCAGGCTGTCTTGCAGCATTGCGTCAATCGCTTCCGAGAACGGTCGGAGGAACTGGCATATGCGTTGTGCGTAGAAGCCGGAAAGCCGATCAAGGACAGCGAAGGCGAAGTTTCCCGCCTGATAGACACGTTCCGGATCGCTGCGGAGGAATCTGTCCGCATGACAGGAGAAGTCCAACCCCTCGACATTTCGCCACGCGCGCGTGGCTATCAGGGCATCTGGAAGCGTGTGCCGATCGGCCCCTGCTCGTTCATTTCGCCCTTCAATTTTCCGCTCAATCTTGCCGCGCACAAGATTGCACCTGCCCTTGCCGTTGGCTGCCCTTTTGTCATGAAGCCAGCCAGCCGGACGCCACTTGGCGCAATCATCATGGGCGAAATCCTTGCTGAAACCGATCTGCCGACGGGCGCCTTTTCGATCCTTCCTGCGCATCGTGAAGGGGCAGACCTTTTTACAGAGGACGACCGACTGAAGTTGCTGAGTTTTACCGGTTCGCCAGCGGTGGGATGGGATCTGAAGGCCAAGGCCGGCAAAAAGAAGGTTGTCCTTGAACTGGGCGGGAATGCGGCCGTCATCATCGACAGGGATGCAGACCTTGATGATGCACTCGAACGCGTCATTTTTGGGGCCTTTTACCAGTCAGGCCAAAGCTGCATCGGTGTTCAACGGATCCTGATCCACGCAGACATTTATGACCGGTTTCGTGACATGCTGGTTGCGAAGACGATGACCTTGATTGCAGGCGACCCAAAGGACCGAAACGTCTTTATCGGCCCAATGATCTCCGAAGGCGAAGCATCTCGCCTGGATAGCTGGATTCAGGAAGCAACCACCAAGGGGGCAACGCTGCTGTGCGGCGGCACGCGCGACGGCGCGATGCTGGAAGCCACGCTGCTCGAGAATGTCGACCAGAACACAAAGCTCAACATTGAGGAGGCCTTTGGCCCGGTCGCTTTCCTGATCAAGTTCAACGAATTCGAAGAAGCGCTGCGGATTGTCAATGACAGCAAGTTCGGATTGCAAGCGGGCATCTTTACGCGTGACCTTTTCAAGACTCTCGACGCCTGGGACAGGCTCGATGTCGGTGGCGTCGTGATCAATGACGTGCCGAGTTATCGCGTCGACAATATGCCTTACGGTGGGGTCAAGGATTCGGGGCTCGGTCGCGAAGGCATCCGGTTTGCGATGGAAGATATGACTGAAATTCGCAATCTGGTGATCCGCCGCAGGACTTGAACAGTTCGACCAAGCCGTCGAACGGGCCGGAGGAGTTTACCGCAAATGGTTAACAAACATGGTAAATCCTGCTTGTCTCACATGTAAATCCGCCTAAACTCTTTAAGAAGATATCGGGGGTTGCATCGCGGTTTTATAGGTTCTCGTCCGGTGGCATCGGGCGGATGAGGGGAGTGCGGTGTTCGTTTCAAACTTCGCCTGGGCTGGGGTTAGATGGCGGCACCTGCTGCCGCTCTCTTTTTGCGGGGCTCTTGGTCTGTTTGCCCTTATTCTTGGCGCTACGCACGCGAGCGCTCCCGTCAATGCGGCACTCCCGGGTGACAAGCCCCACCTTGGCGTCGCAACATGCGCAGGCTCGACCTGCCACGGTCGGTCGGAGGCGGATGGAAAGATCGTGCGCCAGGACGAGATTCTCCGCTGGCAAGAACCGTCATCACCCACAGGCGCCCATAGTCGCGCATTCGCTGTTCTAAACAATGCCCGAAGTGCGGCGATTGCGCGGCGCCTTGGTTTGGGACCTGCAACCTCCGCAGCGATGTGCCTTGGATGTCATTCCGAGCCAGCATCGGTCCGCGGGCCGCGCTTTCAGCAATCCGATGGTGTCGGCTGCGAAGCCTGTCACGGTGGCTCTGCTGGCTGGATTGAAGTCCACAAGACGGGAAATCATCGTGCCAGCCTTGCAGCAGGCCTTGTTCCTCTGGAAAATCCGGCAGCCAAGGCATCGGTTTGCCTCGATTGTCATTTCGGATCAGCCGATGGCGGGCAGTTCGTGAATCATAGAATCATGGCCGCAGGACATCCGCGCATTTCCTTTGAACTGGACCTATTCACAACGTTGCAAGCACACCATGATGAAGATGCTGACTATGTCCAACGCAAGGGCCGAACCAATGGCGCGAAGATATGGGCGGTTGGTCAGGCAATGGCCCTTGATCGGGCATTGAGCCTCTTTTCAAGCCCGACATTGGGCACCGAAGGACCCTTCCCCGAATTCTATTTTCTCGATTGCCACAGCTGCCATCGCCGCATCTACGATAGCCAGAACTTCAACCAGACCGTGGCCGACAATCCGGCCCGCCCGATTCCGGTAGGCATGCCTCCCTTCAATGATGAAAACATGATCATGCTTTCGGCGGCTGCCCGGATCGTAGCGCCCGCGCAAGCCGCCCGCTTTGAAGCCGAAAGCAAGGCCTTTCATGGTGCTTTCGCGCGCGACAGGAATAGCGCCATTTCCGCTGCGGCGCGCCTGCGGGCAACCGCCAACGCCCTGGCAGCCGCCTTTCAGTCCGCCAGCTTTGGCCGCGACCAGAGCTTTGCGATCATCGACCTGATTGCAAGCGAAGCGATAAATCCCCGCTTCACCGATTATGAAGGCAGCGTGCAAGCCGTCATGGCGACTGACACGTTGCTCAATGCGTTGGTGAATACCGGCTCCGTACCTGCAGCAAACGCAGCCGCGATCCGATCAGACATCAATCGCGCCTATGCCGCTGTGCGCGATCCAAATGATTACCGCCCTGCCGACTTCCGAAGGGCTCTGGGAAGTGCAGTCAGAACGATAAGGACACTGCGCTGATGCGGTCCCGATCAATCTTGTCATTCGTTTCTGCAGCGGCGCTCATCGTTTCGGGCTGCGGTGGCGGTGGATCAAGCACTTCGCCGGTGGTGACGCCCCCACCACCGCCACCAACGCCGTCCACAGTCTACCAGCCACCGGCACAGGAAGCGCTGACCGTGGCTGATGTCCAGCAAGTCATCGCGCAATCGGTTGCAGAAGCGCAGGCACGCAATCGGCCTGCAACGATAGCAGTGGTTGATCGGGTCGGTAATCTCCTTGCACTGTTCACGATGAACAATGCGGACCTGACACTGCGGATCCCGAACGTCACGACGCCGATTGGCGCCACCTTGCCTGGCTTGACCCTCGGTGCGCCTGCAGCGCTGCCGGGCGCGGTTTCAAAGGCCGTTACGGCGGCCTATCTGTCGAGCAGCGGCAATGCTTTTTCAACGCGGACCGCTAGCCAGATTGTGCAGGAGCATTTTCCTCCATCTCCCAATGCCGTTGGCCTTGAAAGCGGTCCGCTTTTTGGCGTGCAGTTCAGTTCGTTGCCCTGTTCTGATCTGGTCTCCCGCTTTGTCCCGGGCGGAGGCGCCGGAGCGCTGATCGGACCGAAGCGAACGCCGCTTGGCTTGTCCGCGGATCCCGGGGGACTGGCACTCTACAAGAACGGCGTTGTCGTTGGCGGTATCGGGGTGATGGCCGACGGAGTCTATGGCTTCGATTCCAATATCCTCGATGTCGACAATGATGATGAAGAATATATCGCGCTGGCGGGTACGCGAAGTTTCGAGGCTCCCACTGCCATCAGGGCAGACAGGATCTCGGTCGACGGCACCTTGCTCCGGTATAGCGATGCGACACCCGACAAGCTTCGGGCAACGGGTGCTGCCCCGGCGTTTTCGGCCATAAACGGCGTTGCTGGAGCCTTGTCAGCTCTCACCGGTTACTCGAGCGGAGCAATTATCGCCGGCACCCCCTATGGGAGTGAGGCCTCGGGCATCCGCGCATCCACAGCCAGCGAATTCTCGAACCGCGACGCATTCATCCTCAGCGACGGTTCTGGCAATAACCGCTTTCCCATTCGCGCAGGCACGGATGGCGCGGCGGTGAGCCAGCCACTATCGGCTGCCGAAGCGCGTGCCATTCTTGAAGAAGCATTTCTGATCATGAGCCGGGCGCGGGCACAGATCCGACAGCCGCTCGACAGTCGTGCCCAGGTTTCAATTTCGGTAGTCGATACGTTCGGCGCGATCCTGGGAGTCGTGCGCTCCCCGGATGCACCGATTTTCGGCATTGATGTCTCGTTGCAGAAGGCGCGAGCTGCAGCGTTTTTCTCCAATGCCAATGCGGCGAGCGAGCTTTCTGCAAATGGCTCTGCGGCTGTGCGTAATCGCGCGCCGGTTGCGCAGGCATTTTTCAACAGTGCAAACATCTTCAAGGGTCAGACTGCCTGGAGTGCCCGCGCCATCGGCAATATCGCCCGCCCCTACTTCCCGGACGGTGAGGTTGGCCGACCGCAAGGCCCGCTTTCTGTGCCGATCGGAAGTTTCAATCCGTTCAATACCGGCCTTCAGTCGGAGCTTGTCTTCGATAATCTGGTGTCGCATGTCACCTATCTGCTGACCGGCGGAGGAAGCGCAGATACGCCTGCGCGGTGCACGCTCTCCCCGGATGTCGTGCCGGGGCAAAACCGGTTGCAGAATGGCATCCAGATTTTCCCGGGCGCCGTGCCCATTTACCGCGGGAGCACGTTGATTGGCGCCGTTGGCGTATCAGGCGACGGCATCGACCAGGATGACATGATTGCCTTCCTCGGCGCAAACAACGCAGGCACGAAGAGTGGGGGCATCGGAAATGCGCCGTCGGCTGTGCGATCAGATCAACTAGTGGTCCAGATTGCGGGAGCCGGCGTGAGGCTTCGCTACGTCGGTTGTCCGTTTACGCCATTCCTCGACACGAGCGAACAGAACGTCTGTCAGGGTCGCTAGGCATGCCGTTGAACCCTTCCCTGCTGCCAGTTCTTGCCGCCCTGTCGGGGCAGGCGAATCTGCCAGACCAAAAGGGGTGGACGAGTGCGCTTGCCGAGGAAAAAGTTGCAAGCGCCATCGAAAGTGCAGAGGAAAGTGGCGGTCAGCCAAGCGAGACAGGTGCCGCAAGCACACCAGAGGCGCCACCAGCTCAGACAACGGATACAGGCACGACCGCCGATGAAACACTGCTTGATGGCAGGCGTCGACCGGGCACCCAAAAACAGCTTCCAGAACGCGTGACGCAAGAGAATGCCGGGGCTGTTCGGGCACCGCCACCAGAGGCCTTTCCGGGCGATCCGGATTTTCCGATTCCCGATCGCTGGCGTCTTTCCGAAACCTTGGGGCTGGCCCACAAGGAACGCTTCCTCGATCCCTACAACCAGAACACCTACAAAGGAGATCGGCCGCTCTGCATCCCCTCCGAAGAGGAAAAGGAACGACGCACCAAGGCGGGGCTTCCTAAGTGCCATACTCCGGCTTTCCTGGGGCTGAAGAGCGAAGACTGGTTCCTCGTTCTCGGCGCAACGTCGGACACAGTTATCGAGCCGCGTTCCTTCCCGATCCCCGTCGGGGTCCAGACAACCGAAAACCCGGGCAGTGTGGATGTCTTCGGCCGAAGCCATAGCGAGGTTTTCGCCCAGACTTTCATCTTCAGCGCGTCGCTGCTGAAGGGATCGACCGCATTCAAGCCTCCCGAAATCGAATATCGCATCGCGCTTGCGTTGCAAGGCAACTATGTGAACGTACCAGAAAAGCGGGTTCTGTTCGTCCAGCCCTCAAAGCCAAGCCACCGGACCGACTACTTCCTTGGGGTTCAGGAAGCCTTTGTCGACTATCACATCCGCAATGTTTCCGACCGCTATGATTTTGATTCAGTGCGCGTTGGAATCCAGCCTTTTCAGGCCGATTTCCGGGGCTTTCTGTTCAATGACCAGCAACTTGGGATCCGCTTTTTCGGCAACCGTGACAACAACCGCTTTCAATACAATTTCGCGGCCTTCTGGCGGCTTGAAAAGGACACCAATTCGGGCCTGAATTCTGTTGTCCAGCGGCCGCGCGACGATTTCGTGTTTCTCGCCAATCTCTATCGCCAGGACTTTCCCGTCGTTGGCATGACAAGCCAGGTTTCGGTCACCTACAACATGAACCGCGAAACATCGATTGAGGTCGATGACAACGGATTTCCTGTCCGCCCTGCGCTCATCGGCGATTTGCGACCGCGCAAATATGATGTGGTTTATCTTGGCTATTCCAACGACGGCCATATAGGTCGCGTCAATCTCACCAGCAGTGCTTACCTGGCTCTGGGGCGCGATAGGAACAGTCTCTTCACATCAAAGCCCGCAAAGATCCGCAGCCATTTCTTTGCCAGTGAAGCCAGCATGGATTTTGACTGGATCCGCGTGCGCGTTTCCGGCCTGTATGCGAGCGGCGATTCCAAGCCGTATGACAATACCGAGGGCGGCTTCGATGCCATCTTCGAGAATCCGATCTTTGCGGGCGCTGACACAAGCTACTGGATACGTCAGACAATTCCCTTCGCTGGTGGCGGGCGAGCGATCGGGATCAACGGACGCAATGGCATTCTCAATTCCCTGCGCTCGTCAAAGGAACAAGGCCAGTCGAACTTCAACAATCCAGGCACCATGTTGGCGGGCGCCGGGGCGGATTTCGACATTACGCCCAAGCTGCGCCTTTCCACGAATGTGAACCATCTCTGGTTCCAGAATACGGCGACGCTCAGAGCGCTTCGGGTTGAGGGCAGCATTCCCAAAGCCATCGGCTGGGATGTATCGGCCGCGGCAATCTATCGGCCAAAAGCCATACAGAATGTGGTCTTCAGGCTTTCCGGCGCCGTGCTTGATCCCGGCAAGGGCTTTCGCGACCTGTTCACCAACGCGGGGCGCAACGACCGCTACTATTCCGTTCTGTTCAACGGGATCTTGAGCTTCTGACATGGCCCGCCTGATCGCTCCACCATCGCGTTTGCGCTTCTGGCTCCTGGCTCTGGGGTTGCTTGCCCTTACTCTGTTTTTTGGCGTGCGAACCCTGGCGTCCGATGCGGAAAAGCCGATCAAGCGCAACTATGCCGCGGTTTTCGCGCCGCCCGCGCCCGAGACACAGACCAAGGAGGAAGCTGCGGCCAAGAGTGCGGGGTGCATAACCTGCCACACGGCATCCGATGCCTGGACAATGCATCGCACCGAAGCTGTCGTGCTGGGCTGCACGGATTGTCATGGAGGAAATGCGAATATCCGCCTGCCCTCCCCCTCCTCTGATTTCGACAATCCTGCCTATGTTGCCTTGCGGGACAAGGCCCATGTTCTCCCTCGATATCCGAAAAGCTGGCACTGGCCGTCATCGGCCAACCCGCAACGCAGCTATACCTTGCTGAATCGGGAATCGCCGGAGTTTGTACGCTTCGTCAATCCGTCCGACTATCGCGTTGTTCGCGACAGTTGCGGGGCGTGCCACATTCAGACCATCGAAGCGGCAGAACGCTCCCTGATGGCATCGGGGGCAATGCTTTGGGGCGGGGCGGGTTACAATAACGGAATTGTTCCGTTCAAGAATTACGTTGTCGGTGAGGCCTATACCCGAGCCGGGGAGCCCGCAAAGATCGTTTCTCCGGGCAATCCGTCCGGCACCGTAACTGCTGAGCAAAAAGCCCGGGGCGCACTTCCGGCGCTTTATCCCCTCCCGACCTGGCAGACGGTGATGCCGGGCGACATCTTCCGCGTATTTGAACGCGGCGGGCGCAACGTGAACACACAGTTTGCCGAAGTCGGGCTGCCGAATTCGCTGGGCAGCATCCAGCGGCTCGAGGAGCCCTGACGGCCCGATCTCAAGCAGTCGAACCGTGGCCCGGGAACAGGCCTGCGCGTCGCCATTCCGGTTCTCAATATCCACAAGACCAGGCTCAACGATCCCTTCATGTGGTACGCCGGCACCAACGATCAGCCGGGCGATTATCGCCATTCCGGGTGCGCCGGCTGCCATGTTGTCTATGCCAATGACCGCGAGCCACGACACAGCCTGATCTGGGCCAAATACGGCCGCGACGGGCAGACTGCGACTGTTGATCCGACAATCGCAGCCAAGGTCGATCACGCGACGGGCCAAAAGGAAAAAGGCCATCCTGTCGAGCATGCGTTCACGCGTGCGATTCCGACCGCACAATGCATGAACTGCCACATGCATCAGCCCAACATCTTCCTGAACAGCTTCCTTGGCTACACCATGTGGGATTATGAATCTGATGCACCGCACATGTGGCCGGCAAAACAGAAATATCCCACCGCCGCAGAAGTCCGTGCAACAAACGACCGCAATCCCGAGGGCGCTGCTGCTCGCGGAAAATGGGCCGATCTTGAATTCCTGCGCAATGTCTATGACTTGAATCCGGAGCTCAAGGACACACAGTTCGCGGACTATCATGGGCATGGCTGGAACTTCCGCGCGATCCTCAAGCGTGACCGCGAGGGCAATCTCCTTGATGCCGAAGGCAAGATTGTCGCTCCGGATGATCCGGAGAAATGGCGCAAGGCCGGCGAAGGAAAATTCGTCGAACCCGGCGCGAATCCGGGCAAGACCGTGCACATGATGGACATTCATGCCGAGAAAGGCCTGCAATGCGCTGACTGCCACTTCGGTCAGGACAGTCATGGCAATGGCCTGATATATGGCGAAGTTGCGAACGCCATCGAGATTGGCTGCAAGGACTGCCACGGCACGGTTGACCAATATCCGACTTTGCTGACGTCAGGTCCGGCTGCACCGCCCAATGGCACAAACCTTGGGCTGCTCCGCAACCCCGATGGCAAGCGCCGCTTCGAATGGTTCATTGATGCTGACGGCAACCGCGTGCTGATCCAGCGCTCGATCGTCGATCCCAAGCTCGAGTGGCGGGTCAGCCTCGTCAAGGATAGCGTGGACAGGAACAGCTCCCGTTTCAATGCCAAGGCCGCGCGGGCCAAGTTGATGGGCACGATCAGCGATGCGGGTGCAGTGAACTGGGGTCCGGGGGTTCCCAAGGAAAATCGCGCGCATGGCGACGACAAGATGGCCTGCTTCACCTGTCACCTGTCCTGGACGACGTCATGCGGAGGCTGCCATCTGCCGATCGAGGCGAACTGGAAGACCAGCACGCACAAATATGAGGGAGAGGAAACGCGCAATTTCGCGACCTACAATCCACAGGTTGCACGCGACGAAATGTTCCAGCTTGGCCGCCACCAGACAACCAAGGGCAACATCATCGCGCCTGTACGCTCTACGTCCGCGCTTGTGCTTTCGTCGACCAATGTGAATCGAGAGCGGATCTATATCCAGCAGCCCCCCATTTCTTCGGCGGGCTACTCAAGCCAGGCTTTTGCGCCACATTTCCCGCACACGGTGCGCACGACGGAAACCAAAACCTGCACTGACTGCCATCTCTCTGCCAATGATGACAATAATGCGATCATATCACAGCTGCTCCTGTTGGGCACGAACTTCGTCAACTTCGTGGGACTGAATGCCTGGACCGGGCTTGAAAGCGGGTTCGAAGCTGTGCGCGTGACAGAATGGGAAGAGCCGCAAGCGGTGATTGGCTCCTATCTGCAGAAATATGCCTATCCCGATTTCTATCGCCTCCATGTCGAGCGGAACCGTCGCGAATTGAAGGAATGGACCCGCGGCGCCACGTTCGACAAGCATCTGTCGGGCGAAACAGATCACAACGAACTCTTCCGCAACGTCGTGCAGGGCACAAAGGATCGCGTTGGGTGCCTTCAGCTTCGCGGCGAATATATGTTTGTTGCTGAGGGCAAAGGCGGCTTCCGCGCTTATGACGTAGCTTCCATTGCAAACAAGGGATTTTCAGAGCCAATTGTTTCTGCACCCTTCTCGCCAATCGGCCAGGATATGCATGTCTCGACGACGAACGCGACCTGTATGGCGCTCCCAACCAACCAGAACATCAGCGTCAAGCGCAACGACCATATTGTCAAACATATCCCCGAGAATCAGGAGCAGGCCTTCCGCCCGATCTATCGCTATGCCGTCATAACAGACAGCGTCGAGGGCCTGATCCTGGTCGATATCGACACGCTCTCAGACGGAGAGTTCCGAAACAATTTCTTCAAGCGCGCCGTCACCTGGAATGCGGGCAACATCCTGGCTGGAGCCCGACACATCACGCTGGCCGGCGACATCGCCTATGTGACGACCAAAGCCGGGCTTGCCGTCATTGACCTTGCCGATCCGCTCCACCCTAAGCTGACTGCCAGCCTTTCGCTCAACGATGCACGCGCAAGCGCGATCCAGTTCCGCTTTCTATGGGTCTCGGATGCCGAGGGGCTCAAGCTCTTCGACGTAACTGACCTTCGACATCCAATGCCGCAGCCAAATGGCAGTGTGGCGCTTGCCAATGCTCAGCGGATCTATCTCGCACGGACCTTCGCCTATGTCGCGGGCAAGCAGGAAGGCCTTGTGATCGTCAACATTACGCGCCCGCTTGCACCGGCCATCTACGCAAAGGAAACCTTCGGCGGGAAGATGACCGATGTCGAGGATGTAATCATCGGTTCGACCAATGCCTCGCTGTTCGCCTATGTCGCTGATGGCCGAAACGGCCTGAAAGTCATCCAGCTCACCAGCCCGGAAAGTCAACCGAATTTTTATGGCTTCTCGCCGGCGCCTAAGCCGGAACTGATCGCCTGGGCGCAGACACCATCTCCAGCTGTGGCTCTCTCCAAGGGGCTCGATCGTGATCGCGGTGTCGATGAAACCGGGGGACAGATGGCGATTTTCGGACGCCTTGGATCACGGCCTTTTACCCGCAGCGAAATGGAGCGACTTTTCCTGACCCCAAAAGGCGTGCCGTTCAAAGTGCTGGATACGCCCGACATGAGGGAATATGTGCCGCTGCGATTGAGCGACCGTTAGGCCTTGTGCGCCGCGAAGTCTGCGTGGGCGAGGAACTTCTCCGCATCAAGCGCCGCCATGCAGCCCATACCTGCCGCAGTGACTGCCTGACGGTAAATCTTGTCTGTCACATCGCCCGCCGCAAATACCCCCGGGATGCTTGTCCGCGTGCTGCCTTTCTCCACAAGCAGATAGCCTTCGGAATCCATAGGGAGATGACCCGCAAAAATCTCGGTTGCGGGTTTGTGCCCAATGGCAACGAAGGCACCATCAACGTCAATTGATGACGCTTCGCCTGTCACAGTGTCTTTCAAGGACAGGGACACAAGGCCTTCCGGATCGCCGCCGCCGACGAAGGTTTCAACGCCCTTGTTCCACAAGACCTTGATGTGGGGGTGAGCAAACAGCCGGTCCTGAAGGATTTTTTCCGCACGAAGCTCGTCCCGTCGATGAATCAACGTCACATCCTGACTGTGGTTCGTCAGGTACAAGGCTTCTTCGACGGCGGTATTGCCCCCGCCGATAACCGCAACCTTCTTGCCCCGATAGAAAAAGCCATCGCAGGTTGCACAGGCCGAAACGCCCTTCCCCTGCATTGCAACTTCACTTTGGAGGCCAAGCCATTTCGCCTGCGCCCCGGTCGCAACAATCAGCACGTCGCACGTGTACACTGTGCCGCCGTCTCCAGTCAGCTTGAATGGGCGCGAAACGAGATCGACATCGACGATGATGTCATACACCATTTGGGCGCCCACATGTTCGGCCTGCGCCTGCATTTCCTCCATCAGCCAGGGACCTTGGATCACATCACGAAAGCCGGGATAATTCTCGACATCCGTTGTTATTGTAAGCTGCCCTCCCGGCTGAATTCCCTGCACGACAATCGGCTTCAGCCCGGCACGAGCACCATAGATAGCGGCTGAAAGACCAGCAGGTCCCGAACCGAGGATAAGCATGCGGGTGTGGATCGTCTCTGTCATCTAATGGCCATTTCCAGCAGGATGCCGACGAATCGCGGCTCGCCGGAGATAGGTTTGCATGCTTCTGCCTGCAAGCCGCTCAAATATTTTCGCTGGCCAGAGTTTTCATTGCGCCTGATGCTAAGCGGTTGGTAAGGCGCATCCCCTATGGAACCGGCAATGTAATGGAAGCTGAGGGGCGGACCAGGAAATGGCGAAGCCCCAAATTGGCACCAGCGAAAGCGTAGAGTGATAGTCGAATTCCGATGAGCATATTTGCCTTTTCCACTGCTGTTTTGCTGGCGGGCGCGCCGGCCGATGCCACAAACACGCCGCCATCTGGTGCGGCGAGCGCAAACCCCGCGCCCGACGTCTCGGCGGCCCAATCCGCCCAATTGGAATTGCCCCAGTCAACGGCCCCGACTGAACCCGCTTCACCACCAATAGAATTATCCCTTGCGGACCAGCCGGAACAGGCTGCGATTGTCGTAACGGCGAAACCGCGACCCGATCCGGGTGACCCTGTTGAAGCAGTCAATGAAACTACCTTCTCGGCGGTTCAAGCCGCGGACACCGCATTCGTCGGACCGATGGCGATGGCTTACAAAAGTGCAATCCCCAATCCAGCACGAAGCGGCTTGAGGCATTTTCTCGACAATCTCCAGGAGCCAGTCGTCTTTCTCAATTTCATGCTTCAGCTGAAACCGGGAAAGGCGGTCGAGACGCTTGGCCGGTTCGCGATCAATTCGACGATTGGCGTGGCTGGTCTCATTGACGTTGCCAAGAAGAAACCGTTTCGCCTTCCCCGTCACCCCAACGGCTTTGCTTTTACTCTGGGATATTATGGGGTGAAGCCTGGGCCTTTCCTGTTTCTGCCTCTCATCGGTCCAACCACCGTGCGCGATCTGTTTGGGCGGTGGGTCGATCTGCTCGTCCTGCCAGTCGCTGTCGGCAAGCCCTTCACTGACCCAATCTATGGCGCGACCACGCTGGTTTTCCGCTCGCTCGATGAACGCGCTGAAGCTGATGACCGGCTGCGCAGGCTCAAAGACGGCTCACAAGATCACTACAAGGCTCTCCGTGATGATTATCTGCGGAACCGGCAGGCAGAGATCGATCAACTTCACGCAAAGAAAGGCATGCCCGCAACCTTGCAACCTGCTGCGCCAACTTATTCAGCGCCGACCGTTGAGAATGCACCCACTGCGCCCCCGAGGGAGGAATAAAGCCAGCATCACTTATTGCCCGAGAACATCTTTGGCAGCAGTTGCTAGAAATATGGTAGCGGAGGAGGCGCTATAACTTTCGTCTCAGGCAATTTCAGAGCGTCTCCAACTACTCTGTAAAATCAGCGATTTATCTTGTAACGTGTTCGCGGTCGGTCGCCCTGAATCGCCTGAATTCCCGCTGAAATGTGGGAACGATTGTGGGACCAAATACCCCCGTTTTTGGCGGTATAAATCCCTGACAGGGACTCGAACCTGATGGCGCTGACAGTATTGAAAGTGAAGAACGCGAAGCCCGGTCGCCATGTCGATGGCAGGGGCTTGTGCCTTGTCGTGAAGCCCAGCGGCGCGCGCACCTGGGTGCTGCGCATGCAGTTGAAAGGCCACCGCCGCGACTATGGGCTGGGATCGGCGCATGATGTTTCGCTGACCGATGCCAGAACAGCGGCAGCGGAATTGCGTCGCCGCGTTCGTGACGGTTTCGATCCTGTCGCCGAGCGACGCAAGGCGCGGAAGGTCATACCGACCTTCGAAGCCGCAACCCGCTCGTGCCATGAAACCCTGGGGGACGGATGGAAAGACGGGCATCATTCCCGCTGGTTATCCGGTTTCGAGCGCCACCTCTTTCCGCGTATCGGCAAGAAGCCGGTCGACAAGGTGGACAGCGCCTGTGTGGTCGAGGCGCTGTCTCCGATATGGCTGGAGATACCGGAAACGGCGCGGCGCTTGCTCCAGCGCATCGGCGTGGTGCTCGATTTCGCACATGTGAAAGGCTGGGTGCCGGAAGAGGTATCGTTGCGTTCGGTGCGCAAGGGTTTGCCCCGACAGAACGACAAACGCGGACACATGGAGGCCATGCCCTATGCCGATGTTCCGGCGCTGATGCAAAAGCTTGCCACCGCCGCCCCGACGACCGGGCGCGACGCCTTGCGCTTCACGATCTACAACGCCGTGCGGTCCAACGAGACGCGCCTTGCGGTATGGACCGAGTTCGATCTCGAAAAGGCGGTATGGACCATTCCCGCTGAACGGATGAAGGCGGGCGAAACCCATGTGGTGCCGCTATCGGCACCGGTTGTGGCATTGCTGCGCAAACGCTGGGATGAGCGGACCAGCGATACGGGCTTGGTCTTTTCCAACGACGGGAAGAAGCCGATCAGCGACATGACCATGACCAAGCTTCTGCGCGACGATGGTTTCGCGACCATCACCGTGCACGGCTTCCGATCCACCTTCACAGACTGGGCCGCCGAATGCACCGACTTCCCCAAGGAGGTCGCTGACAAGGCCCTCGCCCACAAGTTGCCTAACAAGGTCGAAGCGGCCTACCGCCGAACCGATTTCTTCGAGAAGCGCCGCAGCTTGATGAAGCAGTGGGCGGATTATCTCAGCAATCGCACACCAGCGGCGAATGCGTCAGCAGCCGAGCCTACTTCGGCTCGCGCTGCCGCATGACCAGCTCGTGCAGACTGGCAGTCGTGATACGGGTCGATTTCCCGAGCTTGATGACCTGAATCTCGCCCGATGCAATCAGTTCGTAGAGCTTGGTGCGACCGACGCCGATCATGCGCGCAGCGTCATTGACCTTCACGCAGATCGGCTCGACCGAAGGCGGCGCTGTCACAGCGCCGCGCTCTCATTCCGGTACGAGACCGGATCATCGATCCAGCGGTTCACAGCAGATTCCCGCCATCCCGCGCCGTGAACGCTGATCTTCACCTGAGACGGGAAAGTCCCCTCTGCGATTTTTCGATACATGGTGGAGCGGGACAGGCCGGTGCGGGCGAGAACGGTCTTGAGGCGGATGATCTTGTCAGGGTTGGACATGGGACTTGCTTCCATTCATTGGCAGTTACTGGTGCCCCCTGATCCAAAATTCTCGCTATGAGGCATCCAGCGCAACAAAATTCGCAGTCCCTAATCCGGTCTTCGTAGATACGGATAGAATAACTTGCGGAAGGATAGGCACGGATACGGAAGAGTAGAGAAGACGGCGGACGCAAACATGGGGCGCTTTGAGGCGGCGTTTTGGCGCCTTGATCAGAGCAGGCGCTGGATTTTGGCGGTGAGATTGCGCACAGGCGACGTATACTTGCGTCGCTACGGGCGGAGATTGCGCGCGACTCGTTGTATGGAGGTACAGCTCGGATGCTGGATTTCTGGCGTTGATTTGGCATAATGAAGGGATGGAACGGCTTGCATCATCTCCCGGCGCTGACAATTCCGCTTTGAACGATGCCCATCCGTCGAGGCCAGATATCCCTGTCTATGTCATCAACTCCCCTTTGCCGCCATCAAGGATAGCCTGGCTTAGGCAGCAGTCGATAAAGGTTGCAGTGGCTGCAAAAATGCGTCTTGGGCGGTGATCGGTAACCCATCTCGCACCCTTTATCTTGGAGCGCGTATCACCTAATTGCCGAGGGAAGAGGAACCCGAGGATAATTCGTCCGCCCCCACCAAATGGGAGATTCATTGACTCTTAACCCAGGAGACCCCATAGAGGGTAGGCCTACCTGTTCCCTTCATGCGGATTGATGACACCTACTTGCTAGGCATCCATTCGCCTGAGTGACCAGACGAAAGATCGGAGAGATCGACATTTGGGTCGTGATCTGATCCGCCGCGGCAGTGAAGGAAATGTGAGGGTTAGGCACCGGTTTTGCAAAAAGGGTAGCCTCAGGGCTGCCCTTTTTCATATCAGATAAACCCGTTTGGAAACACATTGAGATGGCTTTGCCCCGAGGCTTCGAACGTCTCGCCGTGGCAAGTTACAAAGCTTCCATACACCTTGGTTGGGTTCGAATCGTCATCCACGTTGAAATGGCGTTGGCAATCAAATCGTCGCCCAAACCGGAAGCAGCTTGTGTGCCAGCAGTGTTCCGCGTGGGGAGGAGCACCATTTTCAGCTCTAGCATGTTGTTCAAGCCCAAAATGGTACCAGAGCGGTCGGTCATCAACAAAATAAACTCGCTTGAATCTCTTCTGGCGTTTGGGTCTAGCTCTCTCATTGATTTGGGAAATTATTGCTTCGACATCTTCAGCCAAGCCGACTTCCATTTTAAAAATCGTAAGACGATCCCGCAACCTCTTCAAATCAACGGCTTTGAATATGTCTAGTGGAAGAAGAAAGACTTTCTGATTCTTCTGCGAGGTAACCGTGTCCTGAAGGCCGCCTTGCGGAAAGCTGCTGCGGGGTGCTGATAGCCGCTCTTTGCGAGGAGCGGTGATGAGCGAGGATATCGGAGCGGCGGGAGCGAGTGCTCTTGTGACCGGTCATATGAGTAATCGTATGAGCAGTCGGATCGCGGTCGTTGGCGGTCGTCGCCGTTGGTCGGTGGATCAGAAGCTGGCGATCCTGCGCGAAGCGTTCGGCCCCGACGGCTCGGTTTCGGCGACGTGCCAGCGGCACGCGGTCGGCAGCGGGATGCTCTATACGTGGCGCCGGCAGGCATTGGCGGGCGGTCTGACGGGAGCGAAGCGCGCGTCGGTGCCGTCGTTCGCCGAGGTCGAGGTGTCGGTGCCGACCACGGCGCTGGCAGGCAGCGGCCACATTGGGATCGAGCTGCCGTCGGGCGTGCGTCTCACCGTCGACGCGGCGGTCGATACCGACGCGCTGGCCCGGGTGATGTCCGTCCTTGCCCGATGATCCCGTTACCGCCGACGACACGCATCTATCTGGCCTGCGGAGCCACCGATATGCGCAAGGGGTTCGACGGCCTCGCGGTGCTGGTGCAGCAGGTGCTGGAGAAGAGTCCGCACTCGGGCGCGCTGTTCGCGTTCCGCGGCAAGCGGGGCGATCTGGTCAAGCTGCTCTGGTACGACGGCCAGGGTCTGTGCCTCTTCTCGAAGCGCATGGATCGGGGCCGGTTCATCTGGCCGATCACCAAGGCGGGCAAGGTATGCCTCACCGCGGCGCAGCTTTCGATGCTACTCGAAGGCATCGACTGGCGGCGTCCCGAACGCACCGCGGCGCCCTTGCTCGCAGGGTAAAAAGTGGCGGATTATCGTCGGTTTTACTGGCCTCGCGATCCCCGTTTTGCTAGGTGTTCCGGGTGTCGGAACCAGCCTCATCCAGCATCGACAAGGACGCCCGGATCGCCGAGCTCGAAGCCGCTTTGGCGGCCCGCGATACGCTGATCGATACCCTCCGCCACCAGCTCGCTCAGCTTCGCCGCATGACCTTCGGCCAGTCCTCGGAGAAGCTCGCGCTGCAGATCGAGCAACTCGAGCTCGCCCTCGAGGAGCTCGAAGGCGAAGCCGAGGTCGCGGATAGCCGAACGACTGACACGGCGCGCGCCGAACGGGTGCCCGTGCGCGCATTGCCCGATCACCTGCCGCGCGCCGAACGGCGGATCGAGCCCGAGGCCGGCAGTTGCACCTGTCCCGCTTGCGGCGGCGCGCTGCGCCCGCTCGGGCAGGATAGCGACGAGCAGCTCGATGTTGCGCCGGTTCAGTGGCGCGTCATCCGAACCGTCCGGCCCAAGTATAGCTGCCGCGCCTGCGACAGGATCGTCCAGGCGCCGGCGCCGGTGAAGGCAATAGCACGCGGCAAGGCCAGTTTTGCCACGCTCGCCCATGTCGTCGTCCACAAGTTCGATCACCATCTGCCGCTTTACCGCCAGGCAGAGATGATGGCGGCGCAGGGTATCGACATCGATCGCTCGACCCTCGCCGGCTGGGCGGGCCAGGCCGCGCATCTGCTCGACCCGATCGTCAGCCGCATCCGCGAAGAAGGGCTGAAGGCCGCCAAGCTGCACACTGACGACACGCCGGTGCCGATGCTCGTGCCCGGCAAGGGCCGCACCGCGCAGGCACGGCTCTGGGCCTATGTCGTCGATGACCGCGCATCGGGCGCCGCAACCCCGGCACTCGCCTGGTATCGGTTCACCCCTGATCGCAGCGGCATCCATCCGCAGAGCGAGCTCAGATCGTTCACCGGCCTTCTCCAGGCCGACGGCTATGCCGGATATGAGAAGCTCTATGAAGGCAACCGCATCCGCGAGGTCGCCTGCTGGGCGCACTTCCGCCGCAAGATCTTCGAGTGCCACCAGACGAGTCCGACGCCACTCACCACCGACCTGCTCGATCGTATCGCCGGGCTTTACCGGATCGAAGAGGATGTGCGCGGCCAGCCGCCCGATATCCGGCGCCGACAACGACAGGAGCAAGCCAGGCCGCAGATCGATGCGCTTCGCGGCGCGATCGACGACGCCCTGCGTCGTCTGTCGCCCAAGTCGGCGATGGCAAAGGCGCTCGCCTATGGCCGCAAGCGCTGGGATGCGCTGACCCGCTACACGGGCGAGGGCATGGCGGAGATCGACAACAATATCGCCGAGCGCGCCATCCGATCGATCGCGATCGGGCGCAAGAACTGGCTGTTCGCCGGATCGAAGGCCGGCGGCGAACGCGCCGCCGCCATCTACTCCGTCATCGAGACCGCCAAGCTCAACGGCGTCGAGCCGCAGGCCTATATCGCCGATGTCATCGAGAAGATCGCCTCAGGCTGGCCCGCCTCCCGCTGGGGCGACCTTATGCCGTGGAACTGGCAGCCAGAGCAGCAGCAGATCGCTCAGGCCGCCTAGCTGCGGCCTTCAGGACACGCTTACTCTGCGAGTCAAACAAGCGGCAGAAATTTCCAAAGTGTCGGATAATTGGTGCAAGCGTGGCACTGACCTGGTTCTGCATGACAGAGCCAGGATATTCAGGAATCTCAGCGATAAAGTATGCATCTTCATAGGATTGAACCAGATGGCGCGAATCCTTATCGATCAGTAGGATCAATGCATCCGCTGGATTTGCGATGCGCCTCAGCCACGCACCGAGCGAGTCTGCACTAACCTTCTCGTCAATCGCTTGAAGTTGGACGAAAAAGCGTGCTTGCCGCTCAGCAAAATAGCCTTTCTGAACAGTCCCCTGCGGAACGACGTTTGGTCGCTGCTTGGCCAGGAAAGACCGAAGCGCACCATTCGCCGTCGCGACGGCGATGACGATCCTCATTTCTCGCGCAGGAGCTTCGCAAGAATGTGAGCAGGAATTTCCACTTGCTTAGCGTCCGCCTCATCGAGCTCAGAAACCATCTGAAGGAAGCTACCAACAATATAGCGACGCTTCGACCCGTGAAGACCTGAATCTGGCGTTGACCTCTTGGGAGGCGAATGAGTTGCAGCTTCAGGCACGGGATCATACTGGAAATCCACATCAGCGGGCAGCAACCCAATTTTGGCTTTCTGCTGCGGATGTACGGTCACCTTTATCTTCTCAGAATGTGAAGCAAGAAACTCTTTGAGCTTTTGCTCCCCGAGGACTTCCCGATAATCGATCCCCTCAGCCATAAGATCGGGACTTAACCGCGCAAGCAGATATGGCTGCTTGTGGTCGTCCCATGCCTGCTGGGCGCGAACTGTCGCGAACTCGATTATTCCTTCAGGTGAACGATCTACCAACTCTTTGGCCTTCTCATTTTCGAGCGTCTAATTGCAAATCCAGCCGACTAACCGCCGACCTTCTAGCTGAAACGATGATTGATGTAATCGGTAATCGCCGCGCCGCTTAGCTCGGTGGTGGCGTTGCCGCCGCGAACGAAGAACCGCTGCTCTTTGCCATCCTTGAGGAAGGCGGCTTTCGGACCAGGCTCGCACCTGACAATGAGAACCCGCTCGCCTTGCTGGTCATCGAAGTGAGGATGGACATAGGGCAGAAAAATTTCCCCGATCCGGTCCTTGATGAGATTGACGAGGTGCAGTCCCATCTTGTCTTCGTTCGGGAAACCATCGGCGCTGATCCCGAGAACCTCACCATCATCAGCAACCCCGATGAGTAATGTGCCGCCCTTGGCGTTCAGAAACCCTGCAATCGTCTTGAGCGCCGACAGATGCATCTTTTCGTCGGGCTGGCCCGTGTGTAAATTGATGCGGAGCGTTGATTTGAACTCCACGGCACCAGTTTCGCCGCCCACAATTAGCTCTGCGACTGAGGGCGGCGACACGGCCTCAATAGCTGCGTCACCGCGCAACCGCTCCCATGCGCGCCGGACGACCTGCGCCATGCGAAGGCGGCGCTCAACCAGAAACTGATCGTAGGGCAGTTCCCACCAGAGGTGCGGCAGGGCGTGCAGACCGTACACGCGCTCCCGTTCCGCAGCCGTCATCTGGGAATCAATCGCCGGGACATATTCCGCAGGAGGCTGCTTCCCGATCTTGATGTTGTCCGGCCATTCAACCGGCGCGAAATTGGCAATCTGATTGATCAGCTTCAGATCGGTGACGCCTTGGGCTTCGAGATAGGCACGCGGGAACAGGTGATGCTGCTCCAGCGATGCTTTCGATCCCTTGATCGCCGGATCAACCATGGCCGCAAGTTTGAGCGGGCTGAAAAGCGCAGGCGCATCCAACATGATGAGCGAAGCCTGATAGGCGAAAAGCGTCGGGCTGCGCGCCGCCGAAGTCGCGAGCTGGCTGGGCAGCGTGATTTCCCAGTAATCATTGGTCAGCGTTGTATCACAAATCTCGCGGAGTTTTGCGACGAACACTTCACCACTTGCCAGATCGCGGACCTGGCCAAGATCGGCTTCGAACCGGGTTTCGGGAGAACTTGTGTATCGCCCCGTCATCGATGCCATGAAGTAGAATTCGGCGATGGCCTGCCGCATCCGGGTGCGGTCGATACCGTAGTCCCGGATGCCGATGAGGTAGAGCACATAGCTGAAAATGATGGCCGCTTCCGAGCTGACCATCTTCTGCCCACGGTATCCCGCCAGCTTGAGCGCATCGAGAAAATGGTGCCAGTTGGCGAGGTTCAGAACCGCCGCCTGCGCTTCGCGCATTAGGGTGAACTGACCCTCGCGCTTGTCGGGATTGTCTACGCCGGTCGCCGCGTCCTTGCCGCGCAACGCGCTGTAGACATTGGCAAGCCTCGCCCGCTTCAGCGCCAGCCCTACGGTGGCGCGCAGCATCTGGTCGGGAGAAGGCTTGATGAAATGGTTGTATGGCGACGCCTGCCCTTCGCTCGGCACGGTGGCGTGGAGCGAGAAGTTCTCCAGTTCGACACGGCCATCTTCCCAGAACACCGACATCAGCGTCATGATGAAGTCGGCCTGGTTGAGCGCCTTGCCCTTGCCGTTGATGCGCACGAAGACTTCGGCAATGGTCTCCTCATCGACCGACGAAGCCAGTGTCAGTGCGACGAAATTGTAGTTCGGCAGATTGCGAAGATGGTCGATGGCATCTTCGATGGCCATTTCCTCCTCATCGGAAATCTCGCGGATTTCCTTGAGTTGAGAGAGAAACGCCTTGCGGAACGCGCCAGCCTTGAAGTCCGGCCTCCACAGCACCGAGATATCCGGGATGAAGGCCCGGTCTTTCTTGATGGCCGCATCGGCCACATCGAAGCGGCCAGAGAGCGGGTTGAACGCTATCTGGATACGCTCCTTCTTGAATGTGGACCGGCGTGCAAAAGGGACCCCGTTAGCGGGGTGATCGGCGTCTAAAAGGGACCCTTCATTCTGATGGTGTAGTTGACCGCCTGGTTTTCCAGGTGGTGAGATCGGGATGTTGGTGGTGGAGACGATTGTTCGGATTCGGCGGGAGCACGCGAGCGGGAAGGCGATCAAAGCGATTGCGCGCGATCTGCGGCTGTCTCGCAAGGTAGTGCGCAAGGCGATCCGGGCGCCGGAAGGCGCGTTCGATTATCGCCGCACGGTTCAACCGCTGCCCCGGCTTGGGCCGTTTCAGGAGCGGCTCGACACGCTGCTGGCGGAGAACGAGGCCCGGCACCGGCGTGATCGGCTGCGCATGACCCGGATCCATGATCTGCTGTGCCGTGAGGGGTTCGAGGGATCCTACGACGCGGTCCGGCGCTACGCCCGGCGCTGGACGGAAGCGAGGCGCAAGGATGCGGGTGATGGGGCGCCCGCGTTCATCCCGCTCATGTTCAAGCCCGGCGAGGCCTACCAGTTCGACTGGAGCCACGAGGATGTGGAGATCGCGGGCAAGCCGATGCGAGTGAAGGTGGCGCAGATGCGGCTGTGTGCGTCGCGGGCTGTCTACGTCCGGGCCTATCCGCGCGAGACGCAGGAGATGGTGTTCGACGCCCATGCCCGGGGCTTTGCCTTTTTTGGCGGCGTTCCCCTGCGCGGCATCTACGATAACATGAAGACCGCGGTCACCACCGTGTTCGTCGGCAAGGAGCGGGTGTTCAACCGCCGCTTTCTGGTCATGGCCGATCATTACATGGTCGAGCCGACCGCTTGCTCGCCGGCGGCGGGATGGGAGAAGGGTCAGGTCGAACATCAGGTCCAGACGATCCGGGGCCGGTTCTTCCAGCCTCGCCTGCGCTTTGCCAGCATCGAGGAGCTCAACGGGTGGCTGGAGGCCGAGTGCCTGCGCTGGGCCGCAACGCACGCGCATCCCGAGCAGAAGGAGCTGACCGTTGCCGAAGCGCTGGACCTCGAACGGTCTGCCTTGCAGCCGATGTTGGCGCCCTTCGACGGCTTCCACGAGACCGCCCATGCCGTGACCGGCACGTGCCTGATCAGCTTCGACCGCAACCGCTACTCAGTCATGGCCAAGGCTGCGCGGCGGGCCGTCCAGGTCCGCGCCTATGCCGACCGCATTGTCGTGCGCCTCGGCGACGAGGTAATCGCCGAGCATGCCCGGCACTTCGGCCGTGACCGGACGATCTATGATCCCTGGCATTACCTGCCCGTTCTGGCGAACAAGCCCGGCGCTTTGCGGAACGGCGCGCCCTTCCAGGGGTGGGACCTGCCACCGGCACTGACGCGGTTGCGGCGCAAGCTGGGCGGCGGTGATGAAGCCGACCGCCGCTTCGTGCGCGTACTGGCAGCCGTAATGACCGATGGTCTGGAAGCGGTCGAGGCCGCGATCCGGGAAGCGCTCGATAACGGGGCCGTCAGCGACGAGGTGATCCTCAACATCCTGGCCCGATACCGGGACCCGCCATCCGAGCGCACTCTGGACGTGGTCGTTGATCTCAAGCTCAGTCACCCGCCGATCGCGGACTGCGCGCGCTACGATACGGTGCGAGGCTTCAATGCAGCGGCATGAAATGATCGAGGCGATGCGCGCGCTCGGCCTCAAGGGCATGGCAGGAGCCTTCGACGAGGCGGTAACCACCGGGCTGCAGCGCAAGCGCACGACCAACGAGATCCTGACCGACCTGCTGCGGGCAGAAGCAGCGCATCGTCATGCTGCCTCGATCCGCTACCGCATGACCGCGGCCAAGCTGCCTGTAATCAAGGACCTCGATGCCTTCGTGTTCGAGGGCACCCCTATCAACGAAGGGCTGGTGCGTTCCCTGCACGCAGGTTCGTTCCTGCCCGGTCGCCGCAACATCGTGCTCATCGGCGGCACAGGGACGGGCAAGACCCATCTGGCCACCGCAATCACCGCCAGCGTCGTGCGTGTCGGTGCCCGTGGGCGCTACTTCAACACGGTCGATCTCGTCACCCGGCTCGAGGAAGAGGCGCGTATCGGCAAAGCCGGATCCATCGCCGCCCAGCTCAGCCGACTCGATCTCGTGGTGCTCGATGAACTGGGTTATCTGCCGTTCGCCCGATCCGGCGGGCAGCTCTTGTTCCACCTGATCAGCAAGCTCTACGAGCAGACCTCGGTCATCATCACCACCAACCTCGCCTTCGGCGAGTGGCCCACCGTGTTCGGCGACCCGAAGATGACCACCGCGCTGCTCGACCGCATCACCCACCATTGCGACATCGTCGAGACCGGCAACGACAGCTGGCGCTTCAAAAACCGCAGCTGACCCGATCAGAAAAACGCCTTCGCGCTGCTGACGCCTCCGGTCGGGCTACGCCCTTCCTACGCCGCCAGCAGCGCGAAACCCGCGCCCAACGTCGATCGATCTATGCAACGCTAACGGGGTCCCTTTTGCGCGCCGATAGGGGGTCCCGATTGAACGCCGATTGACAAACGTATGCAGATAGACCGGATGCGTCACGCGATCGGCCAGTTGATATCGCTCTGCCGGCATGGTTACGGCGCGAAGCGGCAGCTTGTTTGCCTCCGCGACAGGCTCCTCACCGGGGCGGATGCGATAGACGGTAAAGATCGGCGCCTGAAACCCCATAGCGATGACCGGCGTGTATTCATCCAGGCTGTAAATCTGGGGGATGAAGCGTTCGAGATGATCGCCCGCCGCTGCCTTCAAGATTGCCAGCCCGGCCAGATTGTCACTCTTTATGTCTGTTATGATCTTCGGACCGGGGTTCCGGTCGAGCCAGCGGATAAGATCGTCGAGCGACATCGCGACCGGTTTGGAAAGGTCATGCTGAAGGACGAGAGTGTCCCCCTCTTGCGCGAAATCCAGCTCTATCAGTTTGAAACCGTTGGCTTTGGCCGCATCTAGTGACGCCTCATCATTGGCGTAGATGCCGCTCGGATACCCCCCGCATGTGCCACAAGCAGTTCGCCCGGATCGGCGGGGCAATGAACACACCGCTGCGACCAAGCATAAGCTCCGACGACAATAGATGCAGATAATGCAACGGCAAGCAGGAGAGGGCGTGAAACCATGGCCCTTGATCCGACGAATCAGGCCGCAAGATCAACAGGGATGTTCAGAAAACACCGTGCGCCATGCCCACGGGCGAAGGAGCCACGCTCCGACAGATTCCGATGGCGGTAAGGTCAGGCACCCCATGCTCCCATTTGAGCGAGGGGCCGACAAGAGACGGAGAAAGTCCCCGGGGAGCCATGCAACAAAGCAATGGTCCCCGGGGACTAACTACCGATTACGCGATTACATCTTCCAGCTGAACGTCATGCCGTAAGTTGCCGGCATGCCGGTGTAGCGGAGCACCACGTCTTGCACGTGTTTAGCACCGTTCCAGTACCATTTGTTGAAGACGTTGCGACCCCAGATTTGCAGGGACCAGTTGTCTTTCTCGATACCGGCGCGGAGATCGACCAGCGTACGGGCCTTCTGCTCCAGAATATCCCCCGGCGGGTCAGCCTCGGGATCGGTGACGTAGAAGAAGCTGTTGGTCTTGTCCTGATAGTTGACAGTACCACCAACATAGCCTTCCAGATTACCCAGCGGGAAATTGTACTGAGCGTCGACGAAGCCACTCCATGGCGGAGCGCTCGGGAACGGCTGACCCTTGAAGTTGGCCAGACGTCCGAACGGGTCAAAGTTGAAATAATCCCCCTTCACCCGGCTCTTGGCGTAGCTGACACCACCGGAGAACTGCAAGGCAGGCGTCGGGCTCGCGACAACCGAAAGTTCGAAGCCCTTAACGTCCGATTTCGGCACGTTCACGAGAGCCGGCAACGCACCGAAGACCAGGTCGTTAAGCGCGCCGAGGATCTGCTTGTCCTTGTAGTCGTAGTAGAAAACCGCGCCGTTCAGTTGCAGCCTGCGATCAAACAGAGTGCTCTTGGCGCCGATTTCATAGGCGGTAAGCTGTTCCTGCCGCGCCGGTTCCAGCTGAACGAAGGAACTGGTCGCAACCGTCGGGAACACGCCTGCCTTATAGCCGCGGCTAACGTTGGCGTAGAGCAGCGTATCCTGAACCGGCTTGAAGTCGATACCCGCGCGGAACGATACGTTATCTTCGTTCAGCTCGTCCGGGAAACCGGCCGGAAGCGGATTATAGGTCGGTGCCGGCCCCGTCGTGGCGCAACCGAACGGCCCGACATCGACACCCGCGGGCGTATATCCATAGATATCCGCCAACAGATCCTGGATCAGCTTCGAAGTCGCTGCCCAGGTACCGTCGCCGCCGTCGTAACCGCAACCGATATAGTCCTTCTTGACGGACGTATAGCGGAGGCCGCCATAGACGGTGATCTGATCGCTGAGCGGCACCTGCACGTTACCGAACACCGCATAAGTGTCAGTGGTCTGACGGTTCTGCGTCATCGTCGGGCCGAGGTTGATGCCGAGCGCCGGGGTGGACGACGAACCACTAAAGGTCGCCAGGAAGCTATCGAACGTCTTGTCACGTTCATAGTTCGCGCCGACGATCCAGTTACCGCCGTTGCCGAACTCACCGCTGAGGCGAAGTTCTTGATACAGAACGTCGATGTAGCCTTCCGACTGCGCCTCATAGTTCTGATAGATGATGCCATCACCTTCAACCGGCTGGTTGCGGTCAAAGCGCTCATACGAGCTCAGCGACGTCAACTTGATGTCCGGCGACAGTTCCAGCTCCATGCGCAACGAGAACTGATAGAAGGTGTTGTCGCGTGCGAGACTGGTACAATTTTCCGCCGTCGTCGGACGATCCGGCGAATATCCGAAGGGTTCCGGAATCTGGTTGAACGGCTCGTTGAAAATCGAGTTGTTGACGCACACGCTACGGTCGGCAGCGCGCGGATTATGCGGTGCCAGCGGATAGGCGATGATGCGCGGATCAACACCATTGGTGGGGTTGAGCGGCTCTACGCCAAAGAACTGGCCGACCGGCGTGTCGGATTTGTCCTTCCAGCCATAAATGCTCAACAGTGCGGAGAACGTTTCGGTCGGTTCGAACTCCAGCATCGCCCGGCCGATCCAGACGTCGCGCTGACCCGATGTCAGGGGCGTCGTATAGCCCTTCTGCCAATCGTCCATCGACTGACGACGAACCGCCACGCGGAAGCCGACGTTGTCGCTGATCGGTCCGGAAATGAAGCCTTCAGCATCCAGGCTGTCGAAACGGCCATAGCTGATCTTTGCGCCGACCGAGAAATCATCGGTAGGCTTGGCGGCGATGAAGTTGATCGCACCGCCCGTGGCGTTGTTACCGAACAGAATGCCCTGCGGACCCTTCAGAACTTCGACACGCTCAAGATCGAGCGAGGGGCCGAGCGTCAGGATGGAATAGGGCAGCGGTACTTGGTCGACATACGAGCTGACGGTCGGAGACCCGGCGAGCGAGGTGTCCAGGAAACCGATACCACGGATGGTGTAAATCGGCTGCCGTAGGCCGCCGTGAAACCGGGCGTGATCTTCGAAAGGTCTGCAGTATCGATGACGCCAAGCTTTGTCAGGTCGTCACTGCCGATCGCCTGGATCGACATACCGATGTCGTTAACACGTTCGGCACGTTTCTGCGCCGTAACGACGATCTCTTTGATTCCCCCTACTCTGGCCGAACTTTCAGCCTCCGGCGAATCCTGTGCAGCAGCGGCCAAAGCAGGCGACGTCATTGCAGCAGCGATCACCAACGCGGGCACACCAAGGTGTAGCGCGTTTCTCACTTTCATAGATCCTCTCCCATTACGATCTACTGTCGCGTCATGTCTGGGGCCCTGAATACATTGACCAAAGCTTCCCATCACAACGTCGGTGGAAACTAGCACCCCCGTGAATCTTTAGCAAGTCAGAAAACCATCTTGCGCACAGCCAATATAACCCAAACAATTCAACTATTAGCGCCCCTGACTGACGCGGTTATTAACCTTTTCGTCTCGTCTGCGAACGGATGTCAGTCGAAGGCTAATTCGCCGCGACCGGTCACCTCAGATGGTCGCGTCAACGTTCCGAAATCTGGAATTGGGTCGCGATCTAGTGGCGACCTTGCGCCTCAGACCCTTGGAACCGATGGTTTGGCAATGCCCGATTGCCGATGGAAATGCCTTCACGGAACGTTGATCGATACAATATCGGGAGGAGAGGTTGTAATCGAACGCCGTGGATATTTTGGCATCCATCGACGGTATTGATGCCTCGAACACGGCGGGGCGCCAATATGGGCTGCGGGAAGGTCGAGGAAGCGCAATCTCGCAACTTCAAGGGATTTGGTGGACGGGTCGGAAAGGGGAATCGCGCTGCCTGGACAGAACTCCATGAGCATCGAAATGGATGCTACCAATGCCCCCCCGCCGAAGTCCAGAATGCCTTGCGGGGCGGTTGTCATGTAGCGAGCCATTACTTCGACCTGGTAGCTGGCGAAGTAGTCGAGCGGCACCCCTCGGAACGAAACACTAGTCGCATGTTGTTAGACGAAGCCATCCAGCCATCAAGATGCTGACTTAATTTCAGAAAAGGATGGTAGCGGAGGAGGGATCCACCAATCTCGCTTAAGCAGCTGTTAAAAAGTAATTTCTCTATCAGCTTCGCCAAAAATACCCCCCTGTGATACCCCCAGCTTTGGGACCTTTGCGATGAGCGGAAATTCGATCGCGGCAAACCGTTCACTTACCCCGAGTAGTTGGCATTCACTTCGCAACTTGGCGTATGTCGCAGACAGCAAAGCGCCCACTCACGACACCTGAGATCCAATCCAGATCACTCTGCCGACGACATTGATCGCCTTTCGCTGAACACCGTTCCAGCTTGGATAGGCGGGATGGTCGGTCAGGACAGAAATGCGATTTTTGGTTGGGTCCAGAGCGATCCGCCTGACGAACGTCTCTGACGATCCCCGGACAGCGTAGAGCCCGTCTTGAAGGGCATCGTGAGAGCGCAGCCTTTGGATTATGACTTCGTCGCCATTCTGCAGGGTCGGCTGCATAGCCTCACCAGCAATGGGTAAGATCGCCAAACCTGCAGGCCTGTTGCATAGGCGTCTTAGCCAGGCTTCATCGACGATCCGAGATCGTTCCTGTGCGATTTCCAAGCCCTTGGCTGTGGACCGGCGTGCAAAAGGGACCCCGTTAGCGGGGTGATCGGCGTCTAAAAGGGACCCTTCATTCTGATGGTGTAGTTGACCGCCTGGTTTTCCAGGTGGTGAGAGGAAGGCGATCAAAGCGATTGCGCGCGATCTGCGGCTGTCTCGCAAGGTAGTGCGCAAGGCGATCCGGGCGCCGGAAGGCGCGTTCGATTATCGCCGCACGGTTCAACCGCTGCCCCGGCTTGGGCCGTTTCAGGAGCGGCTCGACACGCTGCTGGCGGAGAACGAGGCCCGGCACCGGCGTGATCGGCTGCGCATGACCCGGATCCATGATCTGCTGTGCCGTGAGGGGTTCGAGGGATCCTACGACGCGGTCCGGCGCTACGCCCGGCGCTGGACGGAAGCGAGGCGCAAGGATGCGGGTGATGGGGCGCCCGCGTTCATCCCGCTCATGTTCAAGCCCGGCGAGGCCTACCAGTTCGACTGGAGCCACGAGGATGTGGAGATCGCGGGCAAGCCGATGCGAGTGAAGGTGGCGCAGATGCGGCTGTGTGCGTCGCGGGCTGTCTACGTCCGGGCCTATCCGCGCGAGACGCAGGAGATGGTGTTCGACGCCCATGCCCGGGGCTTTGCCTTTTTGGCGGCGTTCCCCTGCGCGGCATCTACGATAACATGAAGACCGCGGTCACCACCGTGTTCGTCGGCAAGGAGCGGGTGTTCAACCGCCGCTTTCTGGTCATGGCCGATCATTACATGGTCGAGCCGACCGCTTGCTCGCCGGCGGCGGGATGGGAGAAGGGTCAGGTCGAACATCAGGTCCAGACGATCCGGGGCCGGTTCTTCCAGCCTCGCCTGCGCTTTGCCAGCATCGAGGAGCTCAACGGGTGGCTGGAGGCCGAGTGCCTGCGCTGGGCCGCAACGCACGCGCATCCCGAGCAGAAGGAGCTGACCGTTGCCGAAGCGCTGGACCTCGAACGGTCTGCCTTGCAGCCGATGTTGGCGCCCTTCGACGGCTTCCACGAGACCGCCCATGCCGTGACCGGCACGTGCCTGATCAGCTTCGACCGCAACCGCTACTCAGTCATGGCCAAGGCTGCGCGGCGGGCCGTCCAGGTCCGCGCCTATGCCGACCGCATTGTCGTGCGCCTCGGCGACGAGGTAATCGCCGAGCATGCCCGGCACTTCGGCCGTGACCGGACGATCTATGATCCCTGGCATTACCTGCCCGTTCTGGCGAACAAGCCCGGCGCTTTGCGGAACGGCGCGCCCTTCCAGGGGTGGGACCTGCCACCGGCACTGACGCGGTTGCGGCGCAAGCTGGGCGGCGGTGATGAAGCCGACCGCCGCTTCGTGCGCGTACTGGCAGCCGTAATGACCGATGGTCTGGAAGCGGTCGAGGCCGCGATCCGGGAAGCGCTCGATAACGGGGCCGTCAGCGACGAGGTGATCCTCAACATCCTGGCCCGATACCGGGACCCGCCATCCGAGCGCACTCTGGACGTGGTCGTTGATCTCAAGCTCAGTCACCCGCCGATCGCGGACTGCGCGCGCTACGATACGGTGCGAGGCTTCAATGCAGCGGCATGAAATGATCGAGGCGATGCGCGCGCTCGGCCTCAAGGGCATGGCAGGAGCCTTCGACGAGGCGGTAACCACCGGGCTGCAGCGCAAGCGCACGACCAACGAGATCCTGACCGACCTGCTGCGGGCAGAAGCAGCGCATCGTCATGCTGCCTCGATCCGCTACCGCATGACCGCGGCCAAGCTGCCTGTAATCAAGGACCTCGATGCCTTCGTGTTCGAGGGCACCCCTATCAACGAAGGGCTGGTGCGTTCCCTGCACGCAGGTTCGTTCCTGCCCGGTCGCCGCAACATCGTGCTCATCGGCGGCACAGGGACGGGCAAGACCCATCTGGCCACCGCAATCACCGCCAGCGTCGTGCGTGTCGGTGCCCGTGGGCGCTACTTCAACACGGTCGATCTCGTCACCCGGCTCGAGGAAGAGGCGCGTATCGGCAAAGCCGGATCCATCGCCGCCCAGCTCAGCCGACTCGATCTCGTGGTGCTCGATGAACTGGGTTATCTGCCGTTCGCCCGATCCGGCGGGCAGCTCTTGTTCCACCTGATCAGCAAGCTCTACGAGCAGACCTCGGTCATCATCACCACCAACCTCGCCTTCGGCGAGTGGCCCACCGTGTTCGGCGACCCGAAGATGACCACCGCGCTGCTCGACCGCATCACCCACCATTGCGACATCGTCGAGACCGGCAACGACAGCTGGCGCTTCAAAAACCGCAGCTGACCCGATCAGAAAAACGCCTTCGCGCTGCTGACGCCTCCGGTCGGGCTACGCCCTTCCTACGCCGCCAGCAGCGCGAAACCCGCGCCCAACGTCGATCGATCTATGCAACGCTAACGGGGTCCCTTTTGCGCGCCGATAGGGGGTCCCGATTGAACGCCGATTGACAAACGTATGCAGATAGACCGGATGCGTCACGCGATCGGCCAGTTGATATCGCTCTGCCGGCATGGTTACGGCGCGAAGCGGCAGCTTGTTTGCCTCCGCGACAGGCTCCTCACCGGGGCGGATGCGATAGACGGTAAAGATCGGCGCCTGAAACCCCATAGCGATGACCGGCGTGTATTCATCCAGGCTGTAAATCTGGGGGATGAAGCGTTCGAGATGATCGCCCGCCGCTGCCTTCAAGATTGCCAGCCCGGCCAGATTGTCACTCTTTATGTCTGTTATGATCTTCGGACCGGGGTTCCGGTCGAGCCAGCGGATAAGATCGTCGAGCGACATCGCGACCGGTTTGGAAAGGTCATGCTGAAGGACGAGAGTGTCCCCCTCTTGCGCGAAATCCAGCTCTATCAGTTTGAAACCGTTGGCTTTGGCCGCATCTAGTGACGCCTCATCATTGGCGTAGATGCCGCTCGGATACCCCCCGCATGTGCCACAAGCAGTTCGCCCGGATCGGCGGGGGCAATGAACACACCGCTGCGACCCAGCATAAGCTCCGACGACAATAGATGCAGATAATGCAACGGCAAGCAGGAGAGGGCGTGAAACCATGGCCCTTGATCCGACGAATCAGGCCGCAAGATCAACAGGGATGTTCAGAAAACACCGTGCGCCATGCCCACGGGCGAAGGAGCCACGCTCCGACAGATTCCGATGGCGGTAAGGTCAGGCACCCCATGCTCCCATTTGAGCGAGGGGCCGACAAGAGACGGAGAAAGTCCCCGGGGAGCCATGCAACAAAGCAATGGTCCCCGGGGACTAACTACCGATTACGCGATTACATCTTCCAGCTGAACGTCATGCCGTAAGTTGCCGGCATGCCGGTGTAGCGGAGCACCACGTCTTGCACGTGTTTAGCACCGTTCCAGTACCATTTGTTGAAGACGTTGCGACCCCAGATTTGCAGGGACCAGTTGTCTTTCTCGATACCGGCGCGGAGATCGACCAGCGTACGGGCCTTCTGCTCCAGAATATCCCCCGGCGGGTCAGCCTCGGGATCGGTGACGTAGAAGAAGCTGTTGGTCTTGTCCTGATAGTTGACAGTACCACCAACATAGCCTTCCAGATTACCCAGCGGGAAATTGTACTGAGCGTCGACGAAGCCACTCCATGGCGGAGCGCTCGGGAACGGCTGACCCTTGAAGTTGGCCAGACGTCCGAACGGGTCAAAGTTGAAATAATCCCCCTTCACCCGGCTCTTGGCGTAGCTGACACCACCGGAGAACTGCAAGGCAGGCGTCGGGCTCGCGACAACCGAAAGTTCGAAGCCCTTAACGTCCGATTTCGGCACGTTCACGAGAGCCGGCAACGCACCGAAGACCAGGTCGTTAAGCGCGCCGAG
This sequence comes from Sphingomonadales bacterium, assembly GCA_016704425.1. Taxonomy (GTDB): domain Bacteria; phylum Pseudomonadota; class Alphaproteobacteria; order Sphingomonadales; family Sphingomonadaceae; genus Aquisediminimonas. The sequence goes on along the minus strand of JADJAC010000002.1, from coordinate 14,262 downwards.
GATCTGCTTGTCCTTGTAGTCGTAGTAGAAAACCGCGCCGTTCAGTTGCAGCCTGCGATCAAACAGAGTGCTCTTGGCGCCGATTTCATAGGCGGTAAGCTGTTCCTGCCGCGCCGGTTCCAGCTGAACGAAGGAACTGGTCGCAACCGTCGGGAACACGCCTGCCTTATAGCCGCGGCTAACGTTGGCGTAGAGCAGCGTATCCTGAACCGGCGAAGTCGATACCCGCGCGGAACGATACGTTATCTTCGTTCAGCTCGTCCGGGAAACCGGCCGGAAGCGGATTATAGGTCGGTGCCGGCCCCGTCGTGGCGCAACCGAACGGCCCGACATCGACACCCGCGGGCGTATATCCATAGATATCCGCCAACAGATCCTGGATCAGCTTCGAAGTCGCTGCCCAGGTACCGTCGCCGCCGTCGTAACCGCAACCGATATAGTCCTTCTTGACGGACGTATAGCGGAGGCCGCCATAGACGGTGATCTGATCGCTGAGCGGCACCTGCACGTTACCGAACACCGCATAAGTGTCAGTGGTCTGACGGTTCTGCGTCATCGTCGGGCCGAGGTTGATGCCGAGCGCCGGGGTGGACGACGAACCACTAAAGGTCGCCAGGAAGCTATCGAACGTCTTGTCACGTTCATAGTTCGCGCCGACGATCCAGTTACCGCCGTTGCCGAACTCACCGCTGAGGCGAAGTTCTTGATACAGAACGTCGATGTAGCCTTCCGACTGCGCCTCATAGTTCTGATAGATGATGCCATCACCTTCAACCGGCTGGTTGCGGTCAAAGCGCTCATACGAGCTCAGCGACGTCAACTTGATGTCCGGCGACAGTTCCAGCTCCATGCGCAACGAGAACTGATAGAAGGTGTTGTCGCGTGCGAGACTGGTACAATTTTCCGCCGTCGTCGGACGATCCGGCGAATATCCGAAGGGTTCCGGAATCTGGTTGAACGGCTCGTTGAAAATCGAGTTGTTGACGCACACGCTACGGTCGGCAGCGCGCGGATTATGCGGTGCCAGCGGATAGGCGATGATGCGCGGATCAACACCATTGGTGGGGTTGAGCGGCTCTACGCCAAAGAACTGGCCGACCGGCGTGTCGGATTTGTCCTTCCAGCCATAAATGCTCAACAGTGCGGAGAACGTTTCGGTCGGTTCGAACTCCAGCATCGCCCGGCCGATCCAGACGTCGCGCTGACCCGATGTCAGGGGCGTCGTATAGCCCTTCTGCCAATCGTCCATCGACTGACGACGAACCGCCACGCGGAAGCCGACGTTGTCGCTGATCGGTCCGGAAATGAAGCCTTCAGCATCCAGGCTGTCGAAACGGCCATAGCTGATCTTTGCGCCGACCGAGAAATCATCGGTAGGCTTGGCGGCGATGAAGTTGATCGCACCGCCCGTGGCGTTGTTACCGAACAGAATGCCCTGCGGACCCTTCAGAACTTCGACACGCTCAAGATCGAGCGAGGGGCCGAGCGTCAGGATGGAATAGGGCAGCGGTACTTGGTCGACATACGAGCTGACGGTCGGAGACCCGGCGAGCGAGGTGTCCAGGAAACCGATACCACGGATGGTGTAAATCGTGCCGTAGGCCGCCGTGAAACCGGGCGTGATCTTCGAAAGGTCTGCAGTATCGATGACGCCAAGCTTTGTCAGGTCGTCACTGCCGATCGCCTGGATCGACATACCGATGTCGTTAACACGTTCGGCACGTTTCTGCGCCGTAACGACGATCTCTTTGATTCCCCCTACTCTGGCCGAACTTTCAGCCTCCGGCGAATCCTGTGCAGCAGCGGCCAAAGCAGGCGACGTCATTGCAGCAGCGATCACCAACGCGGGCACACCAAGGTGTAGCGCGTTTCTCACTTTCATAGATCCTCTCCCATTACGATCTACTGTCGCGTCATGTCTGGGGCCCTGAATACATTGACCAAAGCTTCCCATCACAACGTCGGTGGAAACTAGCACCCCCGTGAATCTTTAGCAAGTCAGAAAACCATCTTGCGCACAGCCAATATAACCCAAACAATTCAACTATTAGCGCCCCTGACTGACGCGGTTATTAACCTTTTCGTCTCGTCTGCGAACGGATGTCAGTCGAAGGCTAATTCGCCGCGACCGGTCACCTCAGATGGTCGCGTCAACGTTCCGAAATCTGGAATTGGGTCGCGATCTAGTGGCGACCTTGCGCCTCAGACCCTTGGAACCGATGGTTTGGCAATGCCCGATTGCCGATGGAAATGCCTTCACGGAACGTTGATCGATACAATATCGGGAGGAGAGGTTGTAATCGAACGCCGTGGATATTTTGGCATCCATCGACGGTATTGATGCCTCGAACACGGCGGGGCGCCAATATGGGCTGCGGGAAGGTCGAGGAAGCGCAATCTCGCAACTTCAAGGGATTTGGTGGACGGGTCGGAAAGGGGAATCGCGCTGCCTGGACAGAACTCCATGAGCATCGAAATGGATGCTACCAATGCCCCCCCGCCGAAGTCCAGAATGCCTTGCGGGGCGGTTGTCATGTAGCGAGCCATTACTTCGACCTGGTAGCTGGCGAAGTAGTCGAGCGGCACCCCTCGGAACGAAACACTAGTCGCATGTTGTTAGACGAAGCCATCCAGCCATCAAGATGCTGACTTAATTTCAGAAAAGGATGGTAGCGGAGGAGGGATCCACCAATCTCGCTTAAGCAGCTGTTAAAAAGTAATTTCTCTATCAGCTTCGCCAAAAAATACCCCCTGTGATACCCCCAGCTTTGGGACCTTTGCGATGAGCGGAAATTCGATCGCGGCAAACCGTTCACTTACCCCGAGTAGTTGGCATTCACTTCGCAACTTGGCGTATGTCGCAGACAGCAAAGCGCCCACTCACGACACCTGAGATCCAATCCAGATCACTCTGCCGACGACATTGATCGCCTTTCGCTGAACACCGTTCCAGCTTGGATAGGCGGGATGGTCGGTCAGGACAGAAATGCGATTTTTGGTTGGGTCCAGAGCGATCCGCCTGACGAACGTCTCTGACGATCCCCGGACAGCGTAGAGCCCGTCTTGAAGGGCATCGTGGAGCGCAGCCTTTGGATTATGACTTCGTCGCCATTCTGCAGGGTCGGCTGCATAGCCTCACCAGCAATGGGTAAGATCGCCAAACCTGCAGGCCTGTTGCATAGGCGTCTTAGCCAGGCTTCATCGACGATCCGAGATCGTTCCTGTGCGATTTCCAAGCCCTTGGCTGTGGACCGGCGTGCAAAAGGGACCCCGTTAGCGGGGTGATCGGCGTCTAAAAGGGACCCTTCATTCTGATGGTGTAGTTGACCGCCTGGTTTTCCAGGTGGTGAGATCGGGATGTTGGTGGTGGAGACGATTGTTCGGATTCGGCGGGAGCACGCGAGCGGGAAGGCGATCAAAGCGATTGCGCGCGATCTGCGGCTGTCTCGCAAGGTAGTGCGCAAGGCGATCCGGGCGCCGGAAGGCGCGTTCGATTATCGCCGCACGGTTCAACCGCTGCCCCGGCTTGGGCCGTTTCAGGAGCGGCTCGACACGCTGCTGGCGGAGAACGAGGCCCGGCACCGGCGTGATCGGCTGCGCATGACCCGGATCCATGATCTGCTGTGCCGTGAGGGGTTCGAGGGATCCTACGACGCGGTCCGGCGCTACGCCCGGCGCTGGACGGAAGCGAGGCGCAAGGATGCGGGTGATGGGGCGCCCGCGTTCATCCCGCTCATGTTCAAGCCCGGCGAGGCCTACCAGTTCGACTGGAGCCACGAGGATGTGGAGATCGCGGGCAAGCCGATGCGAGTGAAGGTGGCGCAGATGCGGCTGTGTGCGTCGCGGGCTGTCTACGTCCGGGCCTATCCGCGCGAGACGCAGGAGATGGTGTTCGACGCCCATGCCCGGGGCTTTGCCTTTTTGGCGGCGTTCCCCTGCGCGGCATCTACGATAACATGAAGACCGCGGTCACCACCGTGTTCGTCGGCAAGGAGCGGGTGTTCAACCGCCGCTTTCTGGTCATGGCCGATCATTACATGGTCGAGCCGACCGCTTGCTCGCCGGCGGCGGGATGGGAGAAGGGTCAGGTCGAACATCAGGTCCAGACGATCCGGGGCCGGTTCTTCCAGCCTCGCCTGCGCTTTGCCAGCATCGAGGAGCTCAACGGGTGGCTGGAGGCCGAGTGCCTGCGCTGGGCCGCAACGCACGCGCATCCCGAGCAGAAGGAGCTGACCGTTGCCGAAGCGCTGGACCTCGAACGGTCTGCCTTGCAGCCGATGTTGGCGCCCTTCGACGGCTTCCACGAGACCGCCCATGCCGTGACCGGCACGTGCCTGATCAGCTTCGACCGCAACCGCTACTCAGTCATGGCCAAGGCTGCGCGGCGGGCCGTCCAGGTCCGCGCCTATGCCGACCGCATTGTCGTGCGCCTCGGCGACGAGGTAATCGCCGAGCATGCCCGGCACTTCGGCCGTGACCGGACGATCTATGATCCCTGGCATTACCTGCCCGTTCTGGCGAACAAGCCCGGCGCTTTGCGGAACGGCGCGCCCTTCCAGGGGTGGGACCTGCCACCGGCACTGACGCGGTTGCGGCGCAAGCTGGGCGGCGGTGATGAAGCCGACCGCCGCTTCGTGCGCGTACTGGCAGCCGTAATGACCGATGGTCTGGAAGCGGTCGAGGCCGCGATCCGGGAAGCGCTCGATAACGGGGCCGTCAGCGACGAGGTGATCCTCAACATCCTGGCCCGATACCGGGACCCGCCATCCGAGCGCACTCTGGACGTGGTCGTTGATCTCAAGCTCAGTCACCCGCCGATCGCGGACTGCGCGCGCTACGATACGGTGCGAGGCTTCAATGCAGCGGCATGAAATGATCGAGGCGATGCGCGCGCTCGGCCTCAAGGGGCATGGCAGGAGCCTTCGACGAGGCGGTAACCACCGGGCTGCAGCGCAAGCGCACGACCAACGAGATCCTGACCGACCTGCTGCGGGCAGAAGCAGCGCATCGTCATGCTGCCTCGATCCGCTACCGCATGACCGCGGCCAAGCTGCCTGTAATCAAGGACCTCGATGCCTTCGTGTTCGAGGGCACCCCTATCAACGAAGGGCTGGTGCGTTCCCTGCACGCAGGTTCGTTCCTGCCCGGTCGCCGCAACATCGTGCTCATCGGCGGCACAGGGACGGGCAAGACCCATCTGGCCACCGCAATCACCGCCAGCGTCGTGCGTGTCGGTGCCCGTGGGCGCTACTTCAACACGGTCGATCTCGTCACCCGGCTCGAGGAAGAGGCGCGTATCGGCAAAGCCGGATCCATCGCCGCCCAGCTCAGCCGACCTCGATCTCGTGGTGCTCGATGAACTGGGTTATCTGCCGTTCGCCCGATCCGGCGGGCAGCTCTTGTTCCACCTGATCAGCAAGCTCTACGAGCAGACCTCGGTCATCATCACCACCAACCTCGCCTTCGGCGAGTGGCCCACCGTGTTCGGCGACCCGAAGATGACCACCGCGCTGCTCGACCGCATCACCCACCATTGCGACATCGTCGAGACCGGCAACGACAGCTGGCGCTTCAAAAACCGCAGCTGACCCGATCAGAAAAACGCCTTCGCGCTGCTGACGCCTCCGGTCGGGCTACGCCCTTCCTACGCCGCCAGCAGCGCGAAACCCGCGCCCAACGTCGATCGATCTATGCAACGCTAACGGGGTCCCTTTTGCGCGCCGATAGGGGGTCCCGATTGAACGCCGATTGACATTCTTGAAGTTGGAACGGAGGACTTCCATCCCCTTCACCACGGCATAGAGCGAGGTCAGGCGCTGCTGGCCATCGACAATCGCCAGTTCCGGCACCGACTGTTTCGGGCCGGTGCCAATGCTCTTCAGACCTCCATCCGCCCCGGTCTTCCAGAACAGCAGAAATCCGGCAGGATAGCCGCGATACAGGGAGTCGAAAAGATCACGAACGTTGACGTTCGGCCAGACAAAAGGCCGCTGCAATTCCGGCAATCCGATCTTACCCATGTCAATGTCCTCGATCAGGGAGGAGATCGGAACATTGCTGGTAGTAAAAATTGCCATGAAGCCCACCTGACCGCTCACCGCAGCTTATTGTATAAACGACTGAACCAGTTCATCTGCCTCGCTTGCGATCTGTACTTCGATTGTGTCAGCAAGATCGCGGTCAGCAGCGGCGGATTCCGCCAGGTCAGCAATTTCATCTTCTCTTTCGCTACCAAGGCGAGGGATCAAGAAGCTTTCAACATCCGTCACTTCGATCTCGGGGATGCTTGAACCATACGGCAACGCCTTGACGCGTGGACGCCCCAATTCTGGATGCGACATCGCAACATGCAGATACCCAACCCGGCACTTGGGAGCTTCTGGTGCAATTCGGATCACATGATCGGAGATAATTTTCTCTTCGTGTGCGCTCGAAGCAATCATTGTCGAGCCATTAATGCCATAAGTCTGCCCAGAGCGCGCCAATAGCAACCAACCTGCCATCACACGTCCTCGGAAGGGATCGCCAAAGTCAGAGTCTTGAATAAACTTCTTACTGTCCGGATTAATTTCGAACAGAACCGAACTATCCACGAATGGAACACCATCTTCGGCATTTATCCTGCGAAATCGCGTTGGAAGCCAAACTGAGTACCCAAGTTCACTAATCGAGTCCCAAGAAATAGCACTACCGCTCAGATGTCTCACCAATTCGCGCACGTCTGGATTGTGAAATTGGGCCTCAAATCTTCGCCGCTGCCCTGCAAGGGCTGATGAAGCGCTGACTGAAAACCCAACTTTATCAGATAATTTTGAAGAGTACTTTCCAAAATTTTTCTCAAAGAGCCTCTCGGCCTTTTCTGTCTGTTCATGCGACCGATTTCTGAGCTGGATGATCTTGTCGAACGCTTGATTGAAACGCTCCTCATAGCCCGCCGGCATCGAGACAAACGGCAAGGCCTCCAAATGACCAATTTCAAGATGCTTGATCATGTGACCGTACTGAGCAGAGGTCATCATTGCCCTTACGCTGGGCGAGCGAAGATAAGCATAAACCCACCCTCGCATCTCGGGCACACGAGGTTCAATTCTTAGTAAGTCATGCGACACAAGAACCCGTGACACGGTCGCGTCAGCTATCGTGGCACGTCCAACACTGCCAGAACAAGTCAAGAGGACCGTGCCTTCTCTGACAAAGCGCTGCGCATGATCATCGGTTCGGTCTATCGAAAGCCATTTTCGAGGTATCGGGCGAACGTCAAATACTTGAGTCGCAGCCAAGAATGGAGTTCCGAACTCCGGTGCCACTTGGATTCCCTTCAGTCGAGAGGGTTGCCAAATGCGCGCTACTTCTGAGAAAGCTTTCCAGCCAACTGGCTTCGACTGGATACGATGCCGAACGGCAAAGCCTGGTGCCAAGAAGTTTTCGGCTTCCATACGACGATCACCGCCAAAAAGCAGTGAAGCTGACAGGCTGATAGACTGCGCCTCATGCCACGGCCAATCCTCTCGGACCTCGCGAGGGGCGGTCAGTCTTGCTCGGATAGCCATTTACGAAACGCCTGAGCAATCTGAATTGTGTTGTCATCGACGACCTTGCGCTGAGTTAATTGGCGCTTGTACACAGGCTTGCCGTCCTCATAATCCTTTGTCTGCTCTTCAAATTCTTCGACAATTTCATTCCCTTGCCGATCCCGGACGTAGGTCACATTGCCACGTTTATCGTGGCCGATGTGATTGGCGACAGCCATGAACACCTGGTAGTCATTGAACCGTCCGGCAGCCTTCTCGACCGCCATTTCTTCGTCCGCCTTCCTTTGAAGGATCAGAACGCTGGTCTGGACGCTCACGTGCGGCTGAAACGTATCGGGGTGCAAGTCGATGCTTGCCAAGATGCGAGTATTCCGAAGAATCCACTCGCGAACATAACCTGCGCCTGGTGAGCCCAGAATACCGTCCGGAAGAACGATGGCGCAGCGCCCAATGCCAGGCTTCAGGAGCCGGACACACCGTTCAATGAAAAGGATTTCTGGTGGCTGGGACTTCTGGATATCCGGGCGCATGGTCCAAACGTCGGTCTCAGCATCGTAGGACCATGCATGGCCAAGATCGTATTTTTCCAGAATGGCGGGATCATCGATAGGAATTTTCGATCCGAACGGCGGGTTCGTGAATAGCAGATCAACCGTGCCCATCACTTTCCGCGCGCGAAGGACTTCATCCCACGTTGCGGGGGCCTTTAGCGAATTGCCCTGGAATAGCCCGCCTGCCCCATCATTGTTCATGACCATGTTCATCTTCGATGCCTTCACAAGGCTCGGATTCAGGTCCATCCCGATAATGAACTTCTCGGCAAAACGCTGGACGCGTGCGCGAATGGCATCTTCTGCCCGCGCCACTTCCCCCCACTTCGCAAGTTCGGCAGTCCGAATTTTCTCGATGACGTAGTTCATCGCCGTGATGAGGAAGCCGCCCGTCCCACATGCCGGATCCATTATGAGCTGCCGCTCATTTGGATCGAGCATTGTCACGGCCATCTGGCAGATATTGCGCGGGGTGAAGAACTCGCCCCGGTCACCGCGAAGGTTCGAGCCGACAATCTCTTCGTACGCACGGCCTTTTACATCAATGTCGCTTTCGAGAAGCGAGTACATTTGTAATTGGCTGACGATGTAGGCAAGAACGCCGGGCTCCAGTTCGATCTCTTCGTTTTCCCGGAAGATGGTGTCGTACTCGGCCTTCACCGCCGCGTAGAGAGCATCAATCCTCGCCTTGACCTTGAGCCGCCCATTTAGATTGTGGCGCTCTTTCGAGGTGGCGTAAAACTCGACCTCGTCGGAGCTACGCTCGTCATGAATCTTGCAGAAGATGATCTTCAGCAGCTCCCAAAAGGCATCAGGCTTCTGAAGCCCTTGGTTCCCCGCAATGTAGTTATGGCAGCGCCGGAACGCGAACAGGAGCGCGTCGGACGATGCTGCCTTTAGCTGGTCGAACCGGGGACGCTCCACGTCCTCTTCGCTGCATCCCTTGCCGGGAATATCTGGAATCTCGTCGAACGAGACCAATCCGTCCTTTTCGACCCGGCGGAAGCAATAGCGTTCCAGCCCATTGGTCCACATCCCGTACTGCACGTTCGGGCAGGCTGACATATATGCGTGGAGCTGACCGATCCCCTCCTTGCGGTCGCTCGACTTCACCTTTTGCGATTTGCATTCGATGATGATCCGCGCACGGTCCTGCTTGTGGTCATCCCCTTCATCAAAGATGACAAGATCAGCGCGAGGCTTTTGTGAACCGAGGCGCAGCGTGAATTCCACCGCGACATCAGCCTTCGCGTAATCATACTCGCGCACAAGGGACTTCGCGATCTCCTGCCTGACGTATTCTTCCGGGGTCTCGTTACGCTGGGTCAGGCCATCGATGAAATCGAGAATTTTCCCCTGCTGCACAATCACTGGAATCTGCGCGCCAGCTGGCGCTCGCAATGCAGCCGTACTCATTTGCTATCTGACCCTTGGGTAATCGATGGCCAAGCCCTGTCCACAGCGCGTTCGACCGCGTCAGAAAGCCAGTCCTGGATTGAGGTTTCTTCCGAGGCCACAACAATGCGGAGCCGACGATGCAGCTCCGGATCAAGCCGGACATGAACCATTTTATGGTTCAAAGTTTGTGACTTAGCTTGGCCCACCGCTCCCCCTCGTTTGCTCTGGTTATAGCCCAGTTACAAATGAAGCAAGCAAGTTCGATACTATCTGGCATTCTGTCCGGATCGAACTACTGCGGCGCATCCGTTCCATGCGCCATCTCAGCATCGAACGCCCGCTTGCCCTTCCGTTTCCACAGCACCAGCGCCTGCTCGCGTTCCTCACCGCGCAACTTGGCGGCAACGGTGAGGAACGCGCCATAGAGCGTGGCGCGATCATCGTCCGCGAGTTCGACCAGTCCGGCCTTCACGACCAGGCCGCCCAGTTCGATCAGTTGTCGCGTGCGTTCGCGGCGCTTGACCTGCCACTCGCGCATGTCGGTTCGCGCCTTCACTGCCTCAAGCCGATGCCGCGCCGCCATCAGCCGGTTGAGCGCTGTCCGGTTGGCTTTGAGGTCCATCGCCACGCTTGCGCGCCTTGCTCTGAAAGAAGGCCGCGCCCCGCTTGCGCCAAGCCTCCTTCCGTTGGGCTTCGCTGGTTTCCGCGATGACAAGCAGCGCACCGGCCAGGGTTTCCGCATCGGTCACATCGGCCCCGGTGGCGATCACCAGTTCACCGAGCTGCTGCACGCGGCGTTCCTTCAGTTGCTTCGCCTTGTCGGCGAGCGCCTTCAGTTCCGAATCAAAGTCACGGGGTTTGCGCATCGAAGTTCTCCATTGAGAGGTGATGCGCTGATGATAATATCGATGCTCTCCCAATGCTGTAGATTCGTCGAGACGGCCTGATACTGAATAGTCCCGAGCAGGATTTTATCATGGGAGGGCGCGCTTATACGTCGTGCCGACGTTGCGCTCATGGCGTAGATGGATTGCCGTCATGGCGATCTTCCACCTCTCCGTCAAAGTCATCAGCCGGTCGAGCGGGCGCAGCGCGGTGGCCGCTGCTGCTTATCGCGGAGCCGAGCGGCTGCATGACGAACGGCTCGACCGCGACCATGACTTCACCAACAAGGACGGGGTCATCCATTCCGAAGTGCTGCTGCCCGAAGGCGCACCAGAGGAATTTGCCGACCGCGAAAAGCTCTGGAACGCGGTCGAAGCCGCGGAGAAGCGCAAGGACGCGCAGCTTGCCCGCGAGGTCGAATTCGCCATTCCGCGCGAGCTGACCAAGGAACAGGGCATCGAGCTGGCGCGCGAATTTGCCGAGGCCGAGTTCGTCGAAAAGGGCATGATCGCCGACCTCAATGTGCATTGGGACATTGGCGCGGATGGCCAGCCCAAGCCGCACGCGCATGTCATGCTCACCATGCGCGAAGTCGGCAAAGATGGCTTCGGCTCGAAGGTGCGAGAGTGGAACAAGACCGAACTGGTCGAGCAATGGCGCGAGCGCTGGGCCGAGCATGTCAACCAGCGCCTGGCTGAACTGGATATCGATGCGCGCGTCGATCATCGCAGCCTGGAGGCGCAGGGCATTGCGCTGGAGCCGCAGGACAAGATCGGCCCTGCCGCAACAAGGATGGGCGGGCGCGGGCTTGAGGCCGAGCGGATCGAAGAGCACCGCGCTGTCGCACAGCGTAATGGCGAGCGGATCATTGCCAATCCCGCCATCGCGCTCGACGCGATCACGCACAGCCAAGCCACCTTCACCAACCGCGATCTTGCGATGTTCGTGCATCGGCACAGCGACGGGAAAGAGCAGTTCGATTTGGCCATGAGCGCGGTTCGCGGATCATCCGACCTTGTCGCACTGGGCAAGGACGGACGCGGCGAAGAGCGATTCACATCGCGCCAGATGATCGAGACCGAACAGCGGCTTGGTCGCGCGTCGGAATTGATGGCGGAGCGCGAGCGGCATCAGGTCGAAGATCATGGTCGGGAAGGAGCGCTGGCGCGCGCTGAGACATGCGGCCTGATCCTCTCTGGCGAGCAGCGCGCAGCATTCGAGCATGTGACAGATGGGCGCGGCCTCAGTGTCATTGTCGGCTATGCCGGGACCGGCAAGAGTGCGATGCTGGGCGTCGCGCGCGAGGCTTGGGAAAGCGCTGGCTATACCGTTCGCGGTGTCGCCCTTTCCGGCATTGCCGCCGAGGGGCTGGAGCACGGTTCAGGCATTGCATCGCGCACCATCGCGAGCCTTGAACACCAGTGGGGCCAGGGCCGCGAAATGCTCACCTCGCGCGACGTGCTGGTCATCGACGAGGCAGGCATGGTTGGCACGCGCCAGATGGAGCGCGTCCTGTCCCATGCCGCCGATGCAGGCGCGAAAGTTGTCCTGGTCGGCGATCCGCAACAGCTCCAGGCCATCGAAGCCGGAGCCGCCTTCCGCGCGATCCATGAACGGCACGGCGGCGTCGAAATCAGCGAGGTCCGCCGCCAGCATGACGGCTGGCAGCAGGACGCAACGCGGCACCTTGCCACCGGGCGCACTGGTCTTGCCATTCAGGCCTATGAGACAAGCGGCATGGTGCATGTTGCCGAGACGCGGGAGGCAGCGCGTGGCGAGCTGATCGAGCGTTGGAATCGCGACCGGCAGGCCAACCCTGACGATACGCGCATCATCCTCACCCATACCAATGACGAAGTGCGCGAACTCAATGACGCGGCACGCGAAAAGCTGCGCGCCAGTGGCGATCTGGGCATTGATGTGAGCATCCAGGCCGAGCGAGGCGAACGCCAGTTCGCCAGCGGCGACCGCATCATGTTCCTGCGCAATGAGCGGGGCCTGGGCGTCAAGAATGGCACGCTCGGCACCGTCGAACAGGTGACGCCGCAGCGCATGGCTGTTCGAACCGACGATGACCGCAACGTCGCTTTCGACACCAAGGATTATGCGCACATCGATCATGGCTATGCCGCCACGATCCACAAGGCGCAGGGCATGACTGTGGACCGCACCCATGTGCTGGCGACGCCGGGCATGGACAGCCACGGTGCCTATGTCGCGATGTCCCGCCACCGTGATGGCGTGGATCTGCACTATGGGCGCGACGACTTCGCCGATCAGTCGAAACTGGTCCGCACTCTAAGCCGCGAGCGCGGCAAGGATATGGCCAGCGACTACAAGCCAGAGCAGCGGTTCGCCGAGCGGCGCGGCATTACCTTCCGCGAACGTATCGTGGAAATGGCCCGTCAGTTGCCGGAACGCGCTAAGTCGATCTTCGCCGGTTTCCGCCCGCAGGCCAACCGGCTCGAAGCGCTGCCGACCGATCAGGCTGGCCTTCCAAATCAGCGCCGGGCTGTCGAACGCTATGCCCGTGCCGCCGCAGACATCGGGCAGATGCGCGAACAGGGATTGCCGGTCCTGCCCCACCAGCGCGACGCGCTGGAGAAGGCCGGGAAGGCACTCGACGCGATCCGGCCCCATGGTACAGCCGACCTTGCCAGCGCCTTGCAGCGCCACCCCTCGCTCGCCCGAGATGCCGCCGATGGTCGCAGTCAGGGAGCGATGCGGGCGATGCAGCTTGAAGCAGAAATCCGCGTCGATCCCGCGCAGCGCGCCGACCGCTTTGTCAGCGACTGGCAGCGGCTCGGACAGGCACGGCAAGCGATGCAGCGCGATGGCGACACCAAGGGCGCGCAGAGGCTCACCAACCGTATGACGGACATGGCGAAGGGGCTGGAGCGCGACGCGCAGGTCGAATCCCTGCTGCGCGGTCGCACCTGCGAGCTTGGCATCAAGACAGAACTCGGTCGCGATCTGGCCCGCGACCTTGCGGCTTCCATCTCGATGGAGCGGAGCCGGTCAATCGGCATGGGCCTGTAGGAGAAGCGTAATGGATACCGATGATGATGACGTAGAATTGACCTTGGACCTTGAGCCGGAGCCGGACCCCGTTCCCGACGCGCCCGTTCCGGAGGCCGCAGGCGACCCCGCCGCCGAGGCGTTTGCCCGCCTTGAAGGTGAATTGGCTTTGATGCGCCGTGCGGTTCAGCACCTTGCCGCCGAGCGCGCCGACATTGTTATTCCCGACTACGGCGCGACTCTCACCGACATGGCCAAGCGGATGGGCGCGATCAGCGAGAGCCTGAAGGGCATGGCGCGCCATCCGGCATTGCAGATGACCCCTGACAGCATTGGCAACAAGATCGCCGCCGCAGCCGAAGCCGCGCGGCGCAGCGATCAGGACAGGATCAGCCAGGCTCGGAGCGACTTGAACTACGCCGCCCAGGAGATGCGCAGCGTCACCGCCCACGCACGCACCGCCGCCGAGCAGCGGCAGCAGCTCTACCAGGTGGCAGGCGGAGCCTTGCTTGCAGGCATCCTGCTTTGGTCCTTTCTTCCTGGCACCATTGCCCGTGTCATGCCGGAAAGCTGGCACTGGCCCGAGCGCATGGCAGCGCGGATGGTTGGCGCATCCTCCCGCTGGGACGCGGGTGCACAGCTGATGCAGAGCGACAGCCCCGAGGCATGGAATGCGCTGGTACGGGCCGCTGACATCCAGCGCGACAACCGCGATGCCATTGACGCTTGCCGGAAGACCGCTGCAACGTCGCAACAGCCAGTGCGATGCACCGTCAAGATTCGTCAAAGCAGTCAAGAAGGGGAAACAGCCGCAACGCAGGTGGAGGCCGCGACACGATCCCAGAAAGGGGCATAACAGCCCATTCCGACCTGCACAA
>JADJAC010000001.1 GCA_016704425.1 Sphingomonadales bacterium | reverse complement strand
ATAGGAGACTTCCATGAAGCTCGAATGTTCAGCAAGCTGCCTGATCGGATATCCTCGGTGCAGCAGGATCCCTCATCCCCGTCAATATAGGTGATAGCGGAATCGCAGCTTGCCGTCGATGTGAAGCCGGGTCGAACGGAATGCGCCTGTCTGGGCGTAAAGCTTGCGGATATCTATGACATCCGGGCCGACACTGCCCGAGCGAACGGGACAGGACACCTGATTGCCATTGAGGGTTACCGTCGCGCTCGTTTCACCCATTGTCTTCCTTCCTCAATCAGGCCGCAAGGGCCACTGCTTCGTCAATTCGTGCCAGTGACTCTTCTCTTCCGAGAAGCATCAGCACGTCAAAAATTCCTGGCGAGGTCAGTGCGACCAGTGAGCGCAGCCCGCAAGGGCTGGGCAACCTTGCCAAGGCCCAATCCGGCATCCTCTGCAACCCGACGCACCGCAGACTCCAGCGCGGCTTCGTCCCAATCCGAACTGCCACCAAGCGCACTCGAGACAGACTCGAGCAATTCGGGCATCCCCCTCTAGCAGGCCTTTGCGCCCTCGTCGAGTGTCAGCGGACGCTGCTCGAACAGGAACATTGCCCCTTCCGCAAGTCTAACGTCGATTTGGCGCGTGGCTTTAGCGATGCCATCGACTTGACGAGCATCTCCACTTCGGGATCTCCAGCGTTCGGCCCAACTTTGCCTCGATCATCGGCTGCGCAATTGCTGCAAGACGCAGATCGTCCGCCTCTCTCAGGTAATGGCCGTTCAAATTCTCCAGTTTCTTGAAATCGAACCGCGAGGGGATCTGCCAACCCGTCGAGTTCGAACCAGGCGATTGCCTGTTCCCTGCTGAAGATTTCGTCGTCGCCATGCCCCTAGCCGAGGCGCATCAGGTAATTGTTGATGGCCTCTGGCAGATACCCAAGCTCATCGCGATAGGCATCGACCCCCATCGCGCCGTGCCTTTTTGAAAGCTTGGCACCGTCCGGGCCGTGAATCAGCGGCACATGGGCGTAGATCGGTTCCCGCCACTCCATCGCATGGATCAGGGCAAGCTGGCGGAACGCATTGTTGAGGTGATCGTCGCCGCGGATAACATGGGTTATTCCCGTGTCGTAATCATCAACCACCACGGAGAGCATGTATGTCGGCGTACCGTCGGACCCGCAGCAGCACGAAGTCGTCCAGCTCTTCATTGTTGACCGTCACCGGGCCCTGGACACGGTCCTCAATCGTGACGCCTTCCTCGCGGGCGCCTTCAGACGGATGACGAAGGGAGCGCCTTCCCGGAGCTTCAGAGGGGTCTCGGTCGCGCCAACGGCCGTCATAGCGCATGGGAAGCCTTGCGGCGCGCTGGGCTTCGCGCATGGCCTCCAGTTCAGCCGACGTCGCATAGCAGCGATAGGCATGTCCGCTTTCGAGCAGGAGGTTGGCAACTTCGGCATGGCGGGCGGCGCGAGAGAATTGGAACACAACGTCCCCGTCCCAATCGAGTTCGAGCCACTGCAGCCCGTCGATGATGGCATCGATTGCTGCATCCGTTGACCGCGCCCGATCCGTATCTTCAATGCGGGAGCAGGAACTTCCCCCATGATGCCGGGCAAACAGCCAGTTGAAAAGAGCCGTGCGCACCACCAATGTGCAGGAATCCGGTAGGCGAAGGGGCAAAACGCGTCACGATGCCCGCTTCTGAATGTCCTGCGCTCACCCTGTTCGTCTCCATGCCTGCCAGATCAGGCTGGAGCCCCTAGCATGGCAATTGCACACCTTCAAGGGGGCTGGGCAAATGCTTTGACCAGATCGAGCTGGCTTGAACGCGAGTGCGATCAACTGGCGCTTTGGCTGCCAGTGATGTTCGGTTTGGGGATCGGGCTCTGGTTTGCAACCGATCTCGTCTGGCATGGGCTGCAATTATCGCGGCGGGTATCGGCTTGCTGTCGCAGCCGCAACCTGCGATCTTGCCGACGGTCTGCACCGGCGTTGCTGTGGGTTGGTCTCTGCATGACCGGCGGTTGCGGGCTGGTCTGGATCAGAAGCGAAAAGGTCGCCACATCCCGCATCGAGCGGCCAATGGTAGTGCAGTTCTCTTCCCGAGTTCACTCGATCGAGGCGCTCCACGGAAGGGATGGAAGCCGCCTGCTACTCGCGCCCGTCGCTGGCCAAGGCCTCCCGCCGAGGATCAGGGGTGTCGGTCGATGCCGACAAGCTGGTTCCGGACCTTGTTGCCGGGGAGGACGTCGCAATTCGTGCCAGGTTGGTGCCGCCGCCCGACCCGGCGATACCGGGAGGATATGATTCTTGCCCGCGCGGCGTGGTTCAAACAAATTGGCGGTGCGGGAAAGGCTCTCGATCCGCTCCGCCGGCTCGGCCCTCAATACGAGCCAGCGCAGGACTGAGAGAACGGATCACCATGCACGTCCATGATCGACTTGCTGGCAGTGCAGGCGGGATTGCTGCAGCCTTTGCGACCGGTGATCGCGGAGGGATCTCGCAGGAGGATGAGGATGCAATGCGCGCAAGCGGGCTCACGCATCTCCTGTCGATCAGTGGCCTTCACCCCACATTTCCCAAGTAAGGCGCTGATTTCGCTGTCCTGACCATTATATTTCCTATATAAAACATGGTGTTGAAGGCTGCGAGGAGCGCGTCTCATGGATCACCCAGAGGGTGCGGGCTTGCAACGGGCAGATCGGGTGGATTTCGACCCTCGCGTGCGGCTGGAATTTCGCGGCACGCAGCTCAGTTCCGACGGCGGCCTTCTGGTGATGCGCGAGCTTGATGACGCGCTCGGGTTGTCCGATTTGGCGTCAGCGGCGCTGCGCGATACTCGCTCTGGCAAGAACACGGTCCATCGGCTCGACGGCCTGTTCCGGCAATCAGTCTTTGGGCGGCTGGCCGGATACGAGGATGTCAACGACGCCAACCGTCTCGCCTGCGATCCGGTCATGCGCCAAGTTGTCGGCGGCAGAGCGGTCGATGCACAAGCGGCCTCGGCATCGCAGATGGGACGGTTCGAGACCGAGACGCTGGCTCTGGCCGGGAACCGTGCCGCGCTGGCCGACCTGAACGGGCAATGGATCGACCGGCTCCATGACCGGAACGGGCTGAAGTACATCGTTCTGGACATGGACAGCTCGGTCAGCCCGACCCATGGCGACCAGGAAGGGTCCGCCTGGAATGGCCATTTCGACTGTAGCTGCTATCACCCCAACTTTCTGTTCAACCAGTTCGGGATGCTGGAACGCTGCGCCCTGCGCCATGGCAACGTCCACAGCGCCGATGGCTGGCGTGATGTTCTCGACCCCGTCATTGCGCTACGCGGAGCGCGACCTTGGTGGCAGGTTCTTCCGGGCCGATGCTGCCTACGCGATCCCGGCGATCTATGAGCGATTGGAAGAAGCGCGGTTCTTCTACGCCATCCGGCTGCCCGCAAACGCGGTCCTCCAAGGACAAGATCGCGAATCGGCTAACGCGCCCTGTCGGGCGGCCGTCACTGACCAAGGTCAAGCGGTTCTTCGAGGAATTCGAGTATCAGGCGGCGTCCTGGGACAAGGAACGCCGGGTGATCGCCAAGATCGAATGGCATCCGGGCGAACTGTTCCCGCGTGTCGGCTTCATCGTCACCAACCTGCCGATGGAGCCGGACTGGGTGGTGCGGTTCTACAACCAGCGCGGCACCGCCGAGCAGCACATCAAAGAGGGCAAATACGCCTTTCGCTGGACGCGGCTGTCGTGCCGGAAGTTCCGCGACAATGAGGTGCGGCTGCAACTGCACGCCCTGGCGTACAACCTGGCCACCTTCTTGCGCTGCATCGAGCTGCCCGAGGCCATGGCCGACTGGTCGTTGACCAGCCTGCAACTGAAGCTGATCAAGATCGGGGCACGTGTGGTCCGTCACGCCCGCACCATCACCTTCCAGCTGGCCGAGGTCGCTGTCACCGGCACGATGGTACGCGCCATCCTCGCCGCTATCCGCCGATTGCGAGCGCCACCGCTATGCGCATGACCACGATCCATGCCCAAGCTGAACGAAAGCGGCAGGACAGGTCCGTCTGCCGCGCGGAAAAGCGGCTCTGCCGGGCCAGAATGCTGCGGGTTCGAGGCTTGATCCACCCGACTTCGGCCGTTTGCGCGACGACAGACACCGCTCGGGGCGAAAAACGCTTGCCCAGCGAGCAAAATCAGGCGATCTTGAAGTCAAGCGGCAGGCCACTTGGGGAATGTCGGCTTAGGGCTGCAGAGCGATTGGACGGGGCACGGTCTGAACGCTTGGGGGACCACCGATTCAGGCGATCCACAACTAGGTGAGAAAGATATACTCAGGCGCATGCAAACAGTGGCGGCACGCAATATTTGCGTCACCCCAACCTAACTAAAGGAGAAGTCTACATGGGTAAGCTAAACGATAAAGTTGTCGTGGTGACGGGCTCGGTCTCTGCGATCCCGGGATATGATTCCATTGGATCGGCAACGGTTCGCGAAGCTCTGGCAGAAGGGGCTGCGGGAGTCGTCATCTCCGATATCAACGACGAACTGGGAGAAGCCTTCGCGAAAAGCCTGAACGAACAATACGGCACCGGACGCGCTCTCTATGTCCATACAGATGTAAGAGAGCCGAAGGATGTCGAAAAGCTGTTCGATATCACCGAAAAGACCTATGGCCGCGTCGATGCTGTTATGGCCAATGCCGGGGTGGCAACGGCCGAGGATTTCGACAAGGATCCGGAAGCCGTCCTGAAATCCCGTAAGTTCATTCAAAGCATCAATGAGGACGGAGTTTTCCACACCGCCCTCTACGGTTCGCGTCTAATGATCAAGCACGGCACGAAAGGCTCCATCGTGCTGGTATCCAGTATTCACGGTGTCGTCGGTCGCCCCAAGGTCGTGAACCCGGACACGGGCGATGTGCTAATCGATCGCTTCAACGCGATTCAATATACGATGGGCAAGCATGGCGTCGTCGGCCTGTCGAAGGCCTTGGCTCTTCAACTGGCGGAATATGGCATTCGCGTTAATACGGTGAACCCGGGCTATATCATGACCCCTTGTTTCAGGCTGCGGTCAATGCCGATAAGGGCGAGTTGGCAAAAGAGAAGACGCTGGCAATAGATGCTTTCGACTTCACCCAAGTGGCGGCACTGCACCCGCTCTGCAACGACCCGGTAGAACAGGCCGATATCGTTCCACGGGGCAAGTTTGGTGGTCGCATGGGCGTTCCTGTCGAAATTGCCAAGCCCGCAGTCTTCCTGATGTCGGACGATCTTCCTTGTTACGGGCCAGAAGCTTGTGATTGACGGGGGGTATACGGCAGGCTGAGATCGCCTTGTGGGAGGCTCCGACACTGGCTCGCCGCATCGCCGGGGTCGAAGTCGCCTTCGCCCGGGTGCGTGCGCTGGTGACCGAACATCTGAGACGACCATGTCCCCCGGCGCGACCGCTGTCACGGCAGGCCGGGGCGAGCTTACTCGCGCTGGGGTTCTCATGGTCGCGCTCGGCTTCATCCAGGCCCTCCTGCCACTGATGTCGACCACGATCTTCCTGATCCTTGCCACAGGCTGCTTTGCTCAGTCGGGCTCTGTTGCAAACATGGGGCACGGCCGCGCGGCGTCACCCAGTTGGGGATTAGGCAGCATTGGCGAAATGCTTATTGAGCATAATCATGGTTTCGGTCAGGCCGAGGGTCCAATTCCGAATGCTCTTTCAACCAGGCGCACCTCCCCCATGATACCTGGCTGCAGGCACCATGCCTGGGCCTGTCCTTTGCGTAGGGCGCGCATGACCTCGAAGCCCTTGATCGTGGCGTAGGCCGTTGGCATCGACTTGAAGCCACGTACCGGCTTGATCAGCATCTTCAGCTTGCCGTGGTCGGCCTCGAGCACGTTGTTCAGATATTTCACCTGCCGGTGCTCGGTTTCCGCCGCCAGTTTGCCTTCGCGTTTCAGCTCAGCGATTGCTGCGCCGTAGCTGGGTGCCTTGTCGGTATTGAGTTTGGCCGGCTTTTCCCAGTCCTTCAGGCCACGAAGAGCTTTGCCCAGAAAGCGCTTCGCCGCTTTGGCGCTGCGTGTCGATGACAGATAGAAATCAATCGTGTCGCCCCGTTTGTCGACCGCCCGGTACAGGTAGGTCCATTTGCCCCGCACCTTTACGTAGGTCTCATCCAGACGCCAGCTCGGATCAAAGCCGCGCCGCCAGAACCAGCGGAGACGCTTCTCCATCTCCGGCGCGTAGCGCTGCACCCAGCGATAGATCGTCGTATGATCGACATCGATCCCACGCTCGGACAGCATTTCCTCGAGATCACGGTAGCTGATGCCGTATCGACAATACCAGCGCACCGCCCATAGGATGACCTCGCCGGTAAAATGCCGTCCTTTGAAATCGTTCATCGCAACTGACCTTGACAGTACATGAGCCCAATCTTGGAAACCGTGTCAGAGTTTGCAACAGAGCCCGCTGTTCGAAATCGCCGTCGATGCAGCGGCATCGACCGACAGGGGCGAGGCGATTGTCATGGCAATGGTGCGAGCCATGCGCGACAACAATGTCACCTTGCCGGCAAGCGATACGTTCGAGCGCATTGCACTGGTCGCTCGTGCCCGTATGCGAAAATCTGCCTATGCCGGAATAGCGCGGGACCTTTCTGCTGAACAGAAAGACAATCTCGCACAATTGCTGGTCGCGGGACGGGGCCCAGGCAGAACGACGTTGACGTGGCTGCGTGAATATCCGGAATCGCCAAGCGCCAGCAATCTCGCTTCGGTGATCGACAGACTGGAGATTACCCGTAGCTTGGCCATCGAGCCAAACCGGGCTCGCACCATTCACGCCAACCGCTACGCCGTCATGGCGCGCGAAGCGGCGATCATGAGCGCGCAGCATTTGTCGAGGCTGGATGAAGTGCGACGCATTGCCACCCTGTGCGCGTTCGCCCTCGAAATGGAAGTGGCCCTGACCGATGCCGCCGTCTTCATGATGGAGAAGATTTCACATCACCGCGGTTGTGGCTGCAACCATGTTCCTGACGCTCAGGCTCCTCGCCCTCAGTCCGTGGCTCGCGCTGCGGGCGCCGCTTGTTCTGGTTTCGGCCGGAATGGCAGCGCTGGCAGGCATTGGTTACACCCTGCTTACGGGGGCGGAAGTTCCGACCATACGTGCCTGCATTGCCGCATTGCTCGTCCTTGTCGGCCTTGCGCTCGGCCGCGAAGCGATGACGCTCAGGCTCGTCGCGACGGGCGCCTTGGTTGTGCTCCTGATCTGGCCCGAATCGCTCGTTGGGGCGAGTTTCCAGCTGAGCTTCGCTGCCATTACCGCAATCGTTGCCCTGCACGAGCATCCCCGGGTACGCGCAGCGACGATGCGGAGGGATGAAGGCGTGATTGCACGTTTGATCCGCGCAATTCTTTCGCTGCTGTTGACCGGCATCGTGGTCGAGCTGGTTCTGGCTCCAATTGCCCTTTTCCACTTCCACAAGTCCGGGCTTTACGGAGCGCTTGCCAATGTCGTTGCGATTCCGCTGACGACATTCATTGTCATGCCGCTCGAGGCGTTGGCGCTGTTGCTTGACGCTATCGGTCTAGGTGCGCCTTTCTGGTGGGCAACCGGCCAAAGCCTTGATCTCCTGCTCTGGATTGCACGAAAAGTATCGACCTTCCCCGGCGCCGTGGCGACTTTGCCCTCGATATCCAGCGTTGCTTTTGGTGCAATGCTGTCTGGCGGTCTCTGGATTCTGCTTTGGCGCAGTGCGCCCCGCTGGTTTGGATTGTTGCCATTTGCGGGCGGCGCATTGCTCGCTGCGACTTTGCCAAAACCGGACCTGCTCATCAGTGGAGACGGGCGCCATCTTGCGGTTCGTGTCAATGACGGTCACGTGGCATTACTGCGCTCCCGGACTGGAGATTATATGCGGGAGGTGCTTGCCGGTCGATCCGGCGAACTTGACCCTCTTGTCGATCTGGACGGTGTTTCAGGAGCACGGTGCAGCCGGGACATCTGCCTTGTATCGCTGATCCGAGGCGGCCGAACCTGGCGGATTGTTGCGACCCGAAGCCCATATCCACTTTCCCGCCCTGGCCTTGCGGAGCTATGCGAGGTCGCCGATATCGTAGTGAGTGACCGAAGCTTGCCGCAAAGCTGCAGGCCAAAATGGCTGAAACTGGATAAAAGGCAGATCCTGAAAACCGGCGGATTGGCGATCAGTCTTGACGCACCGGAAATCGAAAGCGTCCTTTCACCCGGAGACGATCATCCCTGGCGGCGCACCCGCCAATCGCTCAATACCGACGCAACAGTCCGGCCAAAAGCCCCTGTACGCGAACCTGGTTCGGCGCATAGCGCTGCGGCTGATAGGCCCGGTTTGCAGGATCGAGCCGCACCATCGAACCTTCGCGACGGAAATATTTGAGCGTCGCTTCGGAATCATCGACCAGCGCCACAATGATTTCGCCTTCCCGCGCCGTGTCCGCCTTGCGGATCAGAGCGAAATCGCCGTCCAGAATCCCGGCCTCAACCATAGAATCTCCGGACACTTCCAGCGCAAAATGTTCGCCTGAGCCCAGCAACGCTGCCGGAACGGCCAGTGTCGCCTGACCCTCGAGCGCCTCAATCGGCATGCCCGCCGCGATCCGGCCATGCAGGGGAATTTCATAAACGTCGTTGGCAGCAATCGGCTTGCCCTTCGGTGCCATCGTCTTCGGCGCGAGATTGACAACGTTGGTTGACGATACAGGCCGTGTTTCTCCGCCGCGATCAGGCATCCGAACAACTTCGAGCGCCCGCGCGATTGGCCAGCCGGCGGATGAAGCCGCGCTCCTCAAGCGCCGAAATCAGCCGATGCACGCCGGATTTGGACTTGAGATCGAGTGCTTCCTTCATTTCTTCGAACGAAGGCGAGACACCAGTATCGGAGAGCCGGTCATGAATAAAACAAAGCAGCTCATGTTGTTTGCGGGTCAGCATCGCAGGTGCCTCAATGGGGAACGAACACGGAACTTCTATCCATGCATTTCCAACGCGTCAAGCGAAATGTTCTCTAAAGGTTCGCTCGCTTCAATCCAGAACATAAATCGGGACGGTGTCCCCGATGTTCGCTGGCGGCGCATTCGGAGGTCGCACGATCAGGCAATCGGCCGCGGCAAGCCCGCCGAGAGAGGCGCTGTCGTTGGGTCCGACAGGCACGACGCCGTCAACCGTGTTTCGGGCACGTACATGGTCGATCCGTTCGCCATTGGCTGGCAGGTGGGCGGCTGCCCTGACCGTGAATTGTCGCGCCAGGGGGGAGGCCGCTCCGGCAAGCGCCGCAGCAGCGGGCTTTGCAAAGAGCAGCGCTGTAACGAAGGCGGATACAGGATTGCCGGGAAGGCCTCAGAACGATCATCTCGCCAAGCTGTCCGGCCATGACCGGCTTGCCGGGACGCATGGCCACCTTCCAGAAATCGAGCTTGGCGCCGCACGCCTCAAGTGCTGGCCTGACAAGATCATGATCCCCGACAGATGCACCACCGAGCGTAATCAGAAGGTCGGCATCGACTGACCGGATTGCTGCAACGATCTCAGTCAGTTTGTCGGGAATAATCCCTATTCGATTGATATCACAGTCTAAATCATGAAGAAGACCTGCCAGCATGGTCGTGTTGGATTCAGGTAGAAAATCATCGCCCGCGTCTACGCCTGGTGCGACCAGCTCATCACCAGTCGCGATCAAAGCGATCCTGGGTTGACGCCTGACCGAGAGTTTGTCGTGGCCACCGCCCGCAGCAAGTGCGACCTGCGCGGGCATAAGTCTTTCGCCCTTTTTGATCAGCAGATCGCCTTTGCGAAAGTCTGAGCCTTGCTGGCGGATGTGTCTGCCAGTGATTGGCGCGTCCGCAGGGGCTACCCGGATTGTGTCTTCATCTCTGGTGACATTTTCCTGAATCACGACGGCATCCGCGCCTTGTGGAACAGCAGCGCCCGTAAAGATGCGCGCTGCTTCTCCGTCTCCGATCCGGCCACCAAAGGGCCGCCCTGCAGCCGATTCCCCGATAACGCGCCACGGACCGACACTCCCGCCAGCCATCGCATAGCCGTCCATCGCCGACAGAGGCCGCGCTGGTTGGGTCCGCTTTGAAACGACATCCTCTGCCGCCCAGCGGCCGCTCGCTTCCGCGAGCGATGCAGTTTCGGCGGGAAGCGGTCTTACAAGCGCGAGCAATCGCGATTGAGCGGCTTCGAGCGAGATCATGGCGCGCGCCACTCGCCAGACTTTCCACCGCTCTTGGAGAGCAGGCGGATTTCGCCGAGAACCATCGCCTTGTCGATGGCCTTTGCCATGTCATAAATGGTCAGTAGCGCAACAGCAGTGGCTGTCATCGCTTCCATTTCGACCCCGGTCTGACCGGATGTGCGCGCAGTGGCGGTTGCACGCAGGCCGTTGCCAAGCCGTTCGAAGTCAACTGCGACACTCGAAAGCCCCAAAGGATGGCAGAGCGGGATCAGGTCACTTGTGCGCTTTGCAGCCTGGATCCTGGCAATCCGGGCGACAGCAAGCACGTCGCCTTTGGCAATGCCCCCCTTGTGGATCGCAGCCAGCGCCTCGGCGCTCATTGTGATGATCCCGGTTGCGACTGCTTCCCGCGTCGTGACAGGCTTGCCCGAAACATCGACCATGCGCGCAGCGCCGTTTTCATCAAGATGTGTGAGCCGTGTCATGCGTTCCCCAGCAGTTCGCGCGTGGCCTGCTCCACATCGTCTGCGCGCATCAGGCTTTCGCCAACAAGAAAGCATCGTACGCCATGGCTCGCCATGGCGGCAAGGTCGGCATGCGAAGTGAGGCCGCTTTCTGCAACGAATGTGCAATCCTTGGGGGGCTCTGTCAATCAGTTCATAGGTCCTGGCGAAATCAACCGTGAAATCCTTGAGATTCCGGTTGTTCACGCCAATCAGTCGGGATTGGAGTCGCAGCGCGCGGTCCAGTTCGGCAGCGTCGTGCGTTTCCACCAGCACATCCATCCCGCGCTCGATTGCTGCCGCTTCGATCTCCTGCATTTCGCTGTCGTCCAGCGCCGCCACAATGATCAGGATGGCATCGGCACCGATGGCGCGGCCTTCAGCGACCTGCCAGGGATCGACCATGAAGTCCTTCCGCAGCACGGGAAGCGAGCAGGCTGCACGCGCAGCAACAAGATAATCCTCATGGCCCTGAAAATAAGGCGCGTCGGTCAGCACCGAGAGGCAAGCGGCACCGCCCGCCTCATAGGCCGCTGCGTGTTCTGCCGGCCGGAAATCGGCGCGGATCAGGCCTTTTGACGGGCTGGCCTTCTTGATTTCCGCGATCAGGCCAAACCCCTCAGCCGCCTTGACGTCAAGCGCGGCCCGGAATCCGCGCGGCGCGGTTTGCGAAGCTGACAGCCGATCGAGATCCCCGATCGACTGAAGTGCCTTCCGGTTCGCCACTTCAACGCGCTTGGTTGCGCAGATTTCGTCGAGCTTGTTCGCCATCTAGAACGCAATCCAGCAATCGAGCAGAGTGTTGGCGAGGCCATTGTCCAGGACTTCGGATGCTTCTTCCACGCCCTCCCGCCAGTTTGCTGCTCGACCGGCGACGATAAGCGCTGCCGCAGCATTGAGCAGAACGGCATCGCGGTAAGGACCGTGCTCGCCAAGAAGAAGCCGCCGCAACGCTGCGGCATTATAGGCCGCGTCACCCCCGCGAATGGCGCTGGTCGGTGCGGTAGGGAGGCCTGCATCACTCGGCTGCACTGTCTCGCCAACCGGCAAATGACCGATACTGAAAATCCTGCTTGGCCCGGCACCCGATAATTCATCCAGTCCTTCGTCACCGGAAACGATCATGGCCGCTTCCGCGCCGAGGCTTTCCAACGCCCGGCCATAGACCTGCACATAATCCGGCCGTGCAATGCCAATCAGTTGCCGTGAAACCCGTGCCGGATTGGCAAGCGGTCCCATCAGGTTGAAGATCGTCCGCTTCCCGATCGCCTTGCGGATCGGCTGGATGCGCTTCATCGCGGGGTGATGGTTCGCCGCGAACAGGAAACAGATGCCAAGCTCGTCGAAGCGTGGCTTCGGCAGTTTCGCCGACGCGCTCCATATCCAGACCGAGCGCCTCCAGTGTGTCAGCTGCGCCGGCCTTGCTCGATGCCGCACGGTTGCCGTGCTTTGCGACCGGCACCCCGCAGGCCGCGACGATGATTGCGACAGCGGTTGAAACATTGAGGCTGTGGTGGCCGTCTCCGCCTGTACCGCACACATCGATTGTCCCGGGTGGGGCATGGATCGGTATCATGCGTGCGCGCAATTCCCGGGCCGCAGCCGCAATCTCGACGCTGGTTTCGCCGCGTTCGCTCAGCCTCGTGAGGAAGCCTGCAATGTCCTCATCCGACACGCGGAGGTCCAAAATGGCGGAGAAGGCCAGCCGGGCAGCGTCCTCTTCAAGCGCTTCTCGCGGGTTGGGCAGCTGGAGCGTGGCAGTCACGCCCGTTCCTTCACACGCATCCCGGCCAGGGCCATGAAATTGGCGAGCATTGCGTGGCCGTGCTCAGTGGCAATGCTTTCCGGATGGAACTGGACACCATGGATCGGCAATGTAGCGTGACGGAAGCCCATCACATGCCCGTCCTGCTGCGCGCATTGACGATCAGGTCGGTCGGAATGTCCTCGACAACAAGGCTGTGGTAGCGTGTCGCGGTGAAAGGTGAGGGAGGCCTGCGAAGAGCCCGGACCCGTCGTGTGTCACTTGCGACGTCTTTCCGTGCATCAACCCGCCGCGCACCACGTGCCCGCCGAAATGCTGGCCGATCGACTGGTGGCCAAGGCACACCCCGAGCAAGGGACGCCCGGCATCTGCACAGGCCGCCACGAGATCAAGGCTCATGCCTGCCTCATTGGGTGCAGGGTCCGGGCGAGATGAGGAACGCCTCTGCGCCGGACGTGATGGCCTGGCCTGCCGAAATGGCGTCGTTCCGCACGACCTCCACCTCTGCGCCCAATTCCATCAGGTAATGGACAAGGTTCCAGGTGAAACTGTCGTAATTGTCGATGACGAGGATCATGGGGCAGCCCCTAACGACTGATCGTTGGCTGTTGAAGCAAATTGTGCGGGCGGCCAAGAAGGCAATGGTGTGCCAAAGAGGCCGCCGCGATTGTATCGATGCTTCGCCTTATTGCGCGGCTGGTCCTTGTCGCCGTGCAGCAGCACGCCCAGCACGATAGTCACGAGCAGCAGCGCGGGCACGTAGCCGAGTAAATGGCCGCGATGCATGTCGTTGTTGAAAGACTGCGACGCCATGATGCCGGCATGCACTGCGCTTGACCAGACCGTAAACCAGATCAGGGACCGATGCGCAGATGGATTGCTGGCCGCACGGATGAGGAAGACGCCAAGCGTTGCATAGACGCCAACAATCATCATGAAATATTGGGAATCGGCTGGCGATCCCTCATGCCATGCCCAGCCCGATGGCCAGAAGATCGCCAGGGGATAGACGAGACAAAAGACCGCGCCGAAAGCCACAAGTGCAAATTTCAGCATTTTTCGCTTTGTAACATGATGCCCCTCCATTTCGGGGTTCGAGGGCTTGCCCCACCTGTGTCCCGAATGTCGCCAGTAACGCACTTTCAAGCAGCCAATGCAATGGGCGCAATGGATTGGCCTCCAATTGGCGACCAGGTTTACTCTGCCATCAGCCTTGCCAGATCGGCCTTCCAGAACTTGGCCCAAGTGTGTGCTATGGCCCTGGTTTCTGTGTTTTTCAGGGATCAGGATGAATCGCGCCCGCGGCATGCGCTTGACTGCCATTTCGGCCATTCCCAACCCCGGCGGGTTGATGAAGTCGTCGGCGGAATTGATCCAGAGGACCGGCACTGTAATTTTCTCGAGGCCGGGCTCGGGATTGTAATTCCGCGACGAATCCAGCTGGTAGATTGCGTTGTTCGCATCCACGCCTTTGCCACGCGCTGCGAAACCCGTTTCCAACGCCGCTTCGGCCAGCTCGCGGGTCGGGTATTGGGCTTGCAGGGCAATCGGGTTGCCACCCGCGATCATGCTCAAGTCAGTATAGGTTCTGAGGCCCGAGGCGGGCTGTTCGATATAATTTCCGCCGTTCCAGGCCGGGTCGGCCTTGATCGCGTCGATCGACATCTTGCGCCACATGCGGTTTCGTCCCGCGATTTCGGAAGCATTGCAAGCAAAGGGCGCGAGCCGTTCGGCAAAACCCGGATATGTCTCGCCCCAGACAAAGGCGTGCATGCAGCCCATTGACGTGCCGAGCAACAGTGTGAGCTTCCGGACGCCCAGGCCTTCGGTCAACAACCGGTATTGGGCTTTGACCATATCGTCATAGTCATATTTCGGAAAAGCCATGCGCATCCCGTCGCTCGGCTTGGACGAGCCGCCATGTCCGATATTGTCTGGCAGGATGATGTAATACTTCGCAATGTCGAAGCGGCTGGCCGGGGCCATACAGTTCATCGGCGAAATGCGGCTGGAGGAACTGTTTGCCAGAGCCGCCGGTGCCGTGAAGGACCATGATTGCATTGTCGATCTGGCCCTTTTTGTCCTTATGCGGGGTTCCGAGCGTGTAGTGCATTCGGACTTCAGGGAGTGTTTCGCCAGAAACGAAGGCGAAATTCTTGAGGACTGCCGCACCATCCTGCGATGGCCAGGTCTCCGCAAGGGCAGGAGTTGTGGAAAGGGCGAAAGCCGCAATCAGGGGCGTGAAGATCGTGCGCATAGGGACATGCTACCGGCTGTCAGAGCGAAAGGAAACCGCTCGTCATCCCTGCGAAGGCAGAGGCCAGTTTGGCGCAGGAACGTCAGGCTCTCACAAAGGCCCTTGCCGTACAGGGGCGACGAGGTTCTATTGCCCGAACCCGGCCTCGTTCGCGACTTTCAACGCTTCCTTTGCCGCTGCCATCAGGGCGCCTGCCTTGGCTTCGCATTCGCGTTGTTCATAGTCAGGGTTGCTGTCCGTCACGATCCCGGCACCTGCCTGCATACGCATGACGCCGTCCTGAGAACGGCGGTCCGCAGGACAATGCAGCTGTCCCTATTGCCGTCCGGGCTGAAATAGCCGACGCCGCCTGCATAGGCACCGCGGGTTTCCGGGCTCCAGTTCGGCAATGATCTCGCATGCGCGGACTTTAGGGGCGCCGGAGACGGTCCCGGCGGGGAAGCCGGCAAACAACGCATCGAGTGCATCCTTCCCCGGTGCCAATTGACCGACCACGTTCGAGACGATGTGCATGACGTGACTGTAGAACCTCAACATTATAGCTGTCTGTCACTGTCACGCTTCCGGCTGCTGCGACGCGACCGACATCGTTGCGGCCCAAATCGAGAAGCATAAGATGCTCGGCGCGCTCCTTGGGGTCGGCGAGCAATGACGCGCGATTTTCGGCGTCTTCGACTGCCGTCTTCCCGCGTGGACGTGTTCCCGCAATCGGGCGGATTGTCACTTCACCGTTTCGCGCCCGGACAAGGATTTCTGGGCTCGACCCGGTCAGGTAAAGCCTGGAAGGTCGAGATGATAAAGAAAAGGGCGAAGGGTGATCCGCCTCAGCGCGCGGTAAAGGTCGAACGGTGGGGAGAGGGAAGGGCTGGGTGAAGCGTTGGGCGAGCACGACCTGGAAGATGTCTCCCGCAGCGATATAGTCCTTCGCCGTCAGCACCATCTCCTCATACTTTCCCGGCGCGAGGACTGGCTTTGGTGGCTCGAGCGCTTCCAGATCCGGCTGCCGGGATTGTGCGGGCAATGGCCGGGCCAAGCGGGCAGCTGCCGATTCGATCCGGTCTATGGCCTGCGCGACCTGTCGGCCTGCATTGCTGCCATCCGGCCATATGGGTGCAACGAGAAACAGCTGGTCTGACAAGCGGTCGAACACCAGAACCAGCGTCGGCCGCACGAAGAGCATATCCGGCAGGTCGAGGGGATTGGGCGCGGGCCGCGGCAGTTCCTCGACAAGCCCGGATCGTTTCATAGGCGAAATAGCCGACGAGGCAGGCCAGTGCGCTGGGCAGTCCTGGGGGAACATCGATGCGCCAGGAATTCACAAGCTGGCGCAGTGCAGGCAGCGTCGGCTCGTCAAGCGGGTGGAATGCCTCTCGATCTGTCAGCCATGCGGAGTTGATTTCCGCGACTTTGCCGCGCGCCCGAAAGACGAGATCCGGCGCCAGCCCCAATAGACTGTAACGCCCGCGCACCGATCCGCCCTCGACAGATTCGAGCAGGAAATCGCCGCGCTCCGCTTCAAACAGCTTGAGTCACTGGCTCGACGTGGCACCCGTCAAGCTGCGCTTGAGGGCGGCAATGGCCGAGTCATTCTTCTTCACCCCGACATCGACCTTGATCGCAGCGGCAAATTGTTGGGCATATTCGTCACCCAAGGAGCGGGAAAGCTCGCCTTGTGTTACCTTTATCAGATTTGGCTCCGCGGCGATATTGCCCGGCTCGATCTTGTCGAGCCAGATTACATACCAGCCCTTCTTGTCTTCCGCCTCAAAGAACCCGCGCATGACGGGCGGGGATGCTGAACAGCAGGGCGAGTGCCGGCGGACTTTCTGCTGGGATTGTGCCAGGTCGATCCTGCGGGCCCCGATCGGCCTCGGCGCAGGAAGGGATACTCCCGTGCTTGCAATTGCGCTCGCCAGCGGAGCTCCCTGATTGACCTTCAGCGCGATGGCGTCGGCGAGCCGCTTTGCTTCGCGCAACGCACGGTCTTGCTGGAAATCGGCCAAGACCTGCGGACGAATGCTGGTGAGCGGCCTGGGCGCTGCAGGATTGATCCGGTCGAGATCGTAAAGCCCAGCTTTGGCCCGGAGTAATGGTCAGCGGCCGCATCGTCATTGACTTCGGCCTGAAAGCCGTCGTGCAATATCGATTGAAGTTCCGCCGCAGCCTTGAAGCCAGGTACATCTGGCGCAATTCCGCTAGCGGTCAATGCCGGAGTGGTCTCAACGCTCAGTCCCTCGGCCTTGATGACGTCATCGAAGGTCGATCCATCCGCAACCGCATCTTCTAGCTTGGTGACCAAATCAGCAAGGGCAACGTCAACCTTCTGCTTCACGATTTGCGCTGACAGTGCCGCACGCTCATCAGAGAGCGATTTGCCGCCAGTCCGGTTAATAGCGTCGACTTGGACCACAAGCCAGCCAAGCGGCGATTTCTGGGGATCGAGGATCGCGCCCTTGGCCGCTGCAAATGCCGCCTTGGCAATAGCGGGAGACGCAGCCAATCCCGCATAAGCCGACTGGTCCTGCGCGGCCAGAGTTGTGGCTTCCGCTCCCGACGCCTTTGCCGCCGCAGAGAGGGCAATGCCAGAGCGGGCCCTGGCAGCGATCCTGTGCTGCCACAGCCTGTGTTGGCGACGACCTGGCTAAGGACCCGGGTTCCTTGGCCGCATATTGTGCCGAAGTGGCCTTGGAGGCTTGCGCAATTTCTGCCTCTGTGGCGCTAGCCTTGCCTTCGAACCGGCTTCGGTCAAACAGCGCATAGCGAATGATCCGCGTTTCCGGCACGGTGTAGCGAGTTAGTTGACGCTGGTAGAATTTCTGCAATTCGGCGTCGGACGCTGGCGCACCACTAGCGATTGCTGCAGTCGGGGCCAATCCAATCTGGCCGGTGCGCGCCTCAAGCAGCAGCGCCGCTATTGGATGAAACCAACCCGACAGGAACGCTGGCAACGCCCGCTGCCGGAAGGATCGAGGCGTTCGTCATCTTGTCGCGGGCGAAATCTTCCTGACGATGCGCTCATTCAATTTGCGTTGCGCCAGAACTCCGAGGAAGGTGTTCCGGTCAAACGAAACCGAAGGCCCACGAAACGCCGGGATGGCCGCAATCTCGCCATCCACGAGGCGACTGCTGACCGTCATGCCATTTTCAGGCCGAACTGTTCGAATGCGCTCATTTACCATTTGATCGACGACCTCGTCCACTCCGCCGAGCGCACGTGAAAAAGTGCCGATCTCGAGGCTCGGATTTACTGACGGGCGCCGTCGAGTTGCCTGAACCCGCGCTGCAGCATCGGCGTTGAACTGATTAAAGTCTACCCCCAACCTTCGCCACATTGGAGCCCCCGCCGACAGATTGTCCAGGCGGACGGCGTGCCGACACCGGTCACGATGAAGGCAATCATGATCAGCGCAAGCAGGCGAACGAGACGACCCATGATGAGAAAGCGCGGCGAAAAAGGAAATCATGAACGGGCTTCCGGCTCTGGAAGCTGATTGCGGCTCGCCAGGGCGGCGCGGGTTCCCGCTTCAAGCAGGCTTTGGGAAAGGGCATAGGGGCAATGGCATTGCGCAAACTGGTCGCCGGGAATTGGAAAGTGAACGGGTCGCTCGCTGGCCTGACGGAGCCTTCGATGCAATGCGCAGGCGCAGCATCCGATGCTGTGGGATGCTTGCCATCCGCCCGCCAGCAACGCTGAGCCTTTGGCGGTCGTTTCCTGGCAGTCCTCTTTGCCTATCGGGGCACAGGATCGCCACTGGAATGCCTCTGGGGCGCATACGGTTGTCTGTCTGTCGCCATGCTGGCCGGAGCCGGGGCAAACCTCTCGTCATCGTCGGGCGCTGGAGCGAGCGTCGCACCGACAATCACGAGACAGATGCAGAAGTGAAGGCGAAGGCAAGCGCAGCCATTGCGGGCGGCCTCGTCGCACGCGTTTTGCGTCGGAGAGACGGAAGCCCAGCGGGACGCTGGCCATGCAATCGGGGTTGTGACTGCCCAGTTGCAGGGCTCTGTCCCTGAGGTGGGCCGGG